>CP067995.1:0-3058178 GCA_045159875.1 cyanobacterium endosymbiont of Rhopalodia gibba
ACTCTCCTCGACGCATCGAACCTTGAAAAATTCATAGTTTAGAAGCTAACAGCTTTAAGTAAGCCCCTTGTTATTTAAGACAATTATATGTCTTATTGTTTCTTCTGTCTACTAAGTAAGAGAAACAGTAGGATAACGTTAGAAAAAGCCGAGAAACTAACTTAGTTAGAGAACATCGGCTAAAAGTCAGATCAAACACTATGGAGAGTTTGATCCTGGCTCAGGATGAACGCTGGCGGTATGCCTAACACATGCAAGTCGAACGAGCTCTTCGGAGCTAGTGGCGGACGGGTGAGTAACGCGTGAGAATCTACCTCTTGGTTGGGGATAACAGTTGGAAACGGCTGCTAATACCCAATGTGCCGTAAGGTGAAAGATTTATTGCCAGGAGAAGAGCTCGCGTCTGATTAGCTAGTTGGTGAGGTAAGAGCTCACCAAGGCATCGATCAGTAGCTGGTCTGAGAGGATGAGCAGCCACACTGGGACTGAGACACGGCCCAGACTCCTACGGGAGGCAGCAGTGGGGAATTTTCCGCAATGGGCGAAAGCCTGACGGAGCAATACCGCGTGAGGGAGGAAGGCTCTTGGGTTGTAAACCTCTTTTCTCAGGGAAGAAGATCTGACGGTACCTGAGGAATAAGCATCGGCTAACTCCGTGCCAGCAGCCGCGGTAATACGGAGGATGCAAGCGTTATCCGGAATTATTGGGCGTAAAGCGTCCGCAGGTGGTTACTCAAGTCTGCTGTCAAATACTAGAGCTTAACTCTGGAAGGGCAGTGGAAACTGAGAAACTAGAGTCCGGTAGGGGTAGCGGGAATTCCCAGTGTAGCGGTGAAATGCGTAGATATTGGGAAGAACATCGGTGGCGAAAGCGCGCTACTGGGCCGGAACTGACACTCAGGGACGAAAGCTAGGGTAGCGAAAGGGATTAGATACCCCTGTAGTCCTAGCCGTAAACGATGGAAACTAGGTGTGGCTTGTATCGACCCAAGCCGTGCCGAAGCTAACGCGTTAAGTTTCCCGCCTGGGGAGTACGCACGCAAGTGTGAAACTCAAAGGAATTGACGGGGGCCCGCACAAGCGGTGGAGTATGTGGTTTAATTCGATGCAACGCGAAGAACCTTACCAGGGCTTGACATGTCGCGAACCTTGATGAAAGTCGAGGGTGCCTTCGGGAACGCGAACACAGGTGGTGCATGGCTGTCGTCAGCTCGTGTCGTGAGATGTTGGGTTAAGTCCCGCAACGAGCGCAACCCTCGTTCTTAGTTGCCATCATTAAGTTGGGAACTCTAAGGAGACTGCCGGTGACAAACCGGAGGAAGGTGAGGATGACGTCAAGTCAGCATGCCCCTTACGCTCTGGGCGACACACGTACTACAATGGTTGGGACAAAGGGCAGCAACCCCGCGAGGGCAAGCGAATCTCATCAAACCCAGCCTCAGTTCAGATTGCAGGCTGCAACTCGCCTGCATGAAGGAGGAATCGCTAGTAATCGCAGGTCAGCATACTGCGGTGAATTCGTTCCCGGGCCTTGTACACACCGCCCGTCACACCATGGAAGCTGGTCACGCCCGAAGTAGTTACCCTAACCTTTTGGAGGGGGACTCCTAAGGCAGGGCTGGTGACTGGGGTGAAGTCGTAACAAGGTAGCCGTACCGGAAGGTGTGGCTGGATCACCTCCTTATAGGGAGACCTCAGTTCAAGGAAAAAGGTAAGAGGTAAAAGACGTAAGTCTGGAGCCTAACAATAGTGCCTTTCCTTAGAACTAATCCCAAGGTCGTGCAAGGAAAGCCTGCTTAAATTTAGCTTCTAAACTGGAATTGGTTCGGAATAAGGGCTATTAGCTCAGGTGGTTAGAGCGCACCCCTGATAAGGGTGAGGTCCCTGGTTCAAGTCCAGGATGGCCCACCTAACACGATATACAACATATATCTTAATAGAGCAGCCTTAAACAATAGGTTCAGCACCGAGTCTTGCTTGGAAAAGTAAGACAGACTGCTGGACAGTTGAAATCCAGTCAAGCACCTTGAAAACTGCATAAAAATGAGAAAGCGGTCAGCATTTTCTTACATTCTAGTTAATAGAGTAAGAAAGCGTTAACCGAATAAAAAAGTCTAAGTGATAACCATGTTGAAATGGTCAAGCTACAAAGGGCTAACGGTGGATACCTAGGTACACAGAGGCGATGAAGGACGTAGTTACCGACGAAACGCTCCGGGGAGCTGGAAACAAGCATTGAGCCGGAGATATCCGAATAGGGCAACCTTAAATACGGCCACCTGAATACATAGGGTGGTGCGAGCCAACCGGGCCAACTGAAACATCTTAGTAACCCGAGGAAAAGAAAGCAAAAGCGATTCCCCTAGTAGCGGCGAGCGAAAAGGGAACAGCCTAAACCATCGGCTTCGGCTGATGGGGTTGTGGGACAGCAATGTGGACTGTAACGGTTAGACGAAGTAGCTGAAAACTGCACCAAAGAAGGTGAAAGTCCTGTAGTTAAAAACTTGAACAGCCTAGCTGAATCCCGAGTAGTACGGGGCACGAGAAATCCCGTATGAATCCACGAAGACCACTTCGTAAGGCTAAATACTCCTGTGTGACCGATAGTGAAATAGTACCGCGAGGGAAAGGTGAAAAGAACCCCAGTAAGGGGAGTGAAATAGAACATGAAACCGTTAGCCTACAAGCAATGGGAGGACGATTTAACGTCTGACCGTGTGCCTGTTGAAGAATGAGCCGGCGACTTACAGGTTGTGGCAGGTTAAGGGAAAATACCTGAAGCCAAAGCGAAAGCGAGTCCGAATAGGGCGCTAGTCACAATTTGTAGACCCGAACCCGGGTGATCTAACCATGGCCAGGATGAAGCTTGGGTAACACTAAGTGGAGGTCCGAACCGACTGATGTTGAAAAATCAGCGGATGAGCTGTGGTTAGGGGTGAAATGCCAATCGAACCCGGAGCTAGCTGGTTCTCCCCGAAATGCGTTTAGGCGCAGCGGTTGTGTACCATAGCGGGGGGTAAAGCACTATTTCGCTGCGGGCTGCGAGAGCGGTACCAAGGTGAGATAAACTCAGAATACCCGTTATGCATCAGCCAGTGAGACGGTGGGGGATAAGCTTCATCGTCGAAAGGGAAACAGCCCAGACCACCAGCTAAGGTCCCCAAATGAATACTGAGTGATAAAGGAGGTGGGAGTGCACAAACAACCAGGAGGTTTGCCTAGAAGCAGCAATCCTTAAAAGAGTGCGTAATAGCTCACTGGTCAAGCGCTCCTGCACCGAAAATGAACGGGGCTAAGTATTCTACCGAAGCTGTGGACAGGAAACTGTGGTAGGGGAGCGTTCTATGTAGGGTGAAGCACTAGCGGCAAGCAGGTGTGGACAGCATAGAAGTGAGAATGTCGGCTTGAGTAGCGAAAATATATGTGAGAATCATATACCCCGAAACCCTAAGGGTTCCTCCGGAAGGCTCGTCCGCGGAGGGTTAGTCAGGACCTAAGGCGAGGCTGAAAAGCGTAGTCGATGGACAACGGGTTAACATTCCCGTACTGATTAGAAATTGTGGCGGGGGACGGAGAAGGCTAAGTCAGCCGGATAATGGTTACCGGTGTAAGTATACGAGGCGTTGAGGGACGGAGAAAACGTCCTGAGCTGAGTTGCGAGTCCGACTCTCTACGGAGAGGAAGTGACCGATGTCATGCTTCCCAGAAAAGCCCGAACCACGTTAATTTCTAATTACCTGTACCCGAAACCGACACAGGTAGGGAGGTTGAGAATACTAAGGGGCGCGAGATAACTCTCTCTAAGGAACTCGGCAAAATGACCCCGTAACTTCGGGAGAAGGGGTACCACCGCAAGGTGGTCGCAGTGAAGAGGCCCAGGCGACTGTTTACCAAAAACACAGGTCTCCGCCAAGTCGCAAGACGCAGTATGGGGGCTGACGCCTGCCCAGTGCCGGAAGGTTAAGGAAGTTGGTTAGGGTAACCGAAGCTAGCGACTGAAGCCCCGGTGAACGGCGGCCGTAACTATAACGGTCCTAAGGTAGCGAAATTCCTTGTCGGGTAAGTTCCGACCCGCACGAAAGGCGTAACGATCTGGGCACTGTCTCGGAGAGAGGCTCGGCGAAATAGGATTGTCTGTGAAGATACGGACTACCTGCACTTGGACAGAAAGACCCTATGAAGCTTTACTGTAGCCTGGAATTGAATTCGGGCTTTTCTTGCGCAGAATAGGTGGGAGGCTTTGAAATCTGGCTTGTGGGTCAGGTGGAGCCAACGGTGAGATACCACTCTAGAAAAGCTAGAATTCTAACTTTAACCCGTCAACCGGGGAAAGAACAGTTTCAGGTGGGCAGTTTGACTGGGGCGGTCGCCTCCTAAAAGATAACGGAGGCGCGCAAAGGTTCCCTCAGGCTGGTTGGAAATCAGCCGTAGAGTGCAAAGGCATAAGGGAGCTTGACTGCGAGACTTACAAGTCAAGCAGAGACGAAAGTCGGCCTTAGTGATCCGACGGTACCGCGTGGAAGGGCCGTCGCTCAACGGATAAAAGTTACTCTAGGGATAACAGGCTGATCTCCCCCAAGAGTTCACATCGACGGGGAGGTTTGGCACCTCGATGTCGGCTCATCGCAACCTGGGGCGGAAGTACGTCCCAAGGGTTGGGCTGTTCGCCCATTAAAGCGGTACGTGAGCTGGGTTCAGAACGTCGTGAGACAGTTCGGTCCATATCCGGTGTAGGCGTAAGAGCATTGAGAGGAGCCTTCCTTAGTACGAGAGGACCGGGAAGGACGCACCGCTGGTGTACCTGTTATCGTGCCAACGGTAAACGCAGGGTAGCCAAGTGCGGAGCGGATAACCGCTGAAAGCATCTAAGTGGGAAGCCCACCTCAAGATGAGTGCTCTCACAGGGTCAACCTGGTAAGATCACGGGAAGACTACCCGTTTATAGGTGCTAGGTGGACATTTAGTAATAAATGAAGCCGAGGCATACTAACAGATCGAGGGCTTGACCTTATCTTCTACGTTGTTTTAAGATTTTGATTTTTTCTTTCTCATTTTGTGCAGTCTTGAAGGTGTTTTCACCAGTCATTCCACTTCTTGGTGTCTCTAGCACCGTGGTCCCACTGCGATTCCATCCCGAACTCGTCTGTGAAACGCGGTAGCGGCAAAGATACTTGTGGGGTAGCCCACCGGGACAATAGCTCGATGCCAGGATTTATTTTTAAACAAAAGCTTGCCTTCATTTATTAATGGGGGCAAGCTTTTGAGTTGAGAATGTATAAGTTTCTGAATGTTGTTCATTTACTGAAGTTTAGTTTATTCTATTCTGCTGGGTTCTCTGGCTTTTTACGGCTTGCTTTAATGGTAAAGGTAACCAACAATCGTATTGGGGATAAATAGGAAGACGAGGAACTAAATTCCATTTTTTAGATTGGAGGAGTTTAACTAATTCTTTATGGATTAAATGAGGATAATTTGGATTAACTTCATCTTTTAGGCTAATTCCACCTAAATCTTTAGCTCCTGCTTCTAAACAATCAAGTAAAAAAGAAGGTTCTAAGATTAAATTAGGAGGAATTTGCAAAGTAATAGTGTTAGGTAAAATTTGTCTTGCTTTGGCTATTATTTCTGGTAGTTGAGAAAGATTAAAAGAAGAAGTTAAAAAAGTTTGTTGATGTCCAAGACTATGAGGTTGTAAAATAACTTCTTGAATGTGACCCCATTTTTGATGAACTCGGGTGATCGCTCCTAATGTTTCCCACCAATCATCAGAATTTTCCCCAATTCCTAATAAAAGTCCTGTAGTAAAGGGAACTTTTAATTGTCCGGCCCATTCCAAGTGTTTTAAGCGTAATTGAGGAACTTTACTAGGAGCGTGACGATGAACAGTTTTTAACAATTTAGGAGTGATTTGTTCTAACATTAACCCCATCGATACATTTACAGATTTGAGGATTTTCATCTCAGTAAAACTTAATGGTCCGACGTTAGTATGGGGTAAAAATCCTAGAGATAAAGCCAATTGACATAGCTTATAAATTCTCTGTAACCAAGATTGTCTTTTTGGAGACTGGGGATGAATTTCTCCGCTAAGAATGAGTATTTCACACACATTTTTTCCTTGAAGAGATTGTAAAATTTGCCATGCTTGGGGAATACTTAACCACGAATCTTGACCAGGAGCAACTCTAAAATTGCAATAGGCACAACGGTTAAAACATTCATGGGTAACAACAAGAGTATAAGCGGGACTGTAGGTGATAGTACGGGACATGAGATGGCTAAATTTTAAGGTTCTTGATCTATTTTCTGGCTAGTTTTTTAGTTTAAAAGTTAATTGAGGATTAAAATTAATAACTTTGAATTAACAGACATTACTATAAAAGTTGATACTCGTTAAAGTTAATGAACAAAGAGAAATTAAAATTAGAAAATATCATATCATTTCTAGATAGATTATTTAAGAAAGAGAAATATTATGGAATTATCCAAGAAATGGAATAAAAAGAACTCGAAAGAAGGAGAATATCAAATATCTTGAAGAGTTCTCATAAAAACATAAAATGACTTATAACCAATAAAAATCATCTAAAATTTAAAAAAGAGAGAAAAGTAAAATTAACTACGGTAGGAATTCGTAAAAAGCATGAGTTTTTTGCATAAAGAGATAGATAAAACTTAAAAACGTGCAAAAGTAGTGAAAACATAGAAATAAAGACGATTATCGTTGATTGATAATGACTTAGTGCAGACAATTAGTTTCGTTAAAATAAAGTTTATAAGATGAGAGAAAAAAGATAATACCAATGTTTTATACTCACCTATAATCTATAACTAAATTTAATAGATGGAGAATAGCATCAAACGCTAAACTCAGTTTAATCAATGAAATTCTAAATTTAGAACAACTAACCATTACCTATTATTAAATTTTCAATAAGAATAGTTCGATTTATCGAAAAAATGGATTAAATAACAACTTTATATTTATTGTAGTTTAACAACTAAAACACTTTATTACAATAACAAACTAACTATAGAAAATTTGCTTTGGATGAAGAAGGCTATCTCTCTTTAGATAGATAGTTGTCAAATGACATATAATCAATGTATAAATATATTGAAAGAAGAGTAAAAAACCTAAAAACAAATAAATTAATCTTAAATGGTAGCATTAAGAATATCGCAATAAGAATGTTAGGCAAACAAGAAATAGAAACAATAATCTAATATTTAGATTGCCAATTACAGAAAAAAAATATAATCTAAACAATTTAGTTTCATTAAAAATCATAGTTATAAAGATTTAAAAGCTCTTAGACAAGATAAGTCTATTTGTCTAAAAAGTAGAGATATAAATCATAAAAATAATAATTTTTTCAATAATTAAAATAGCTGATAGCTTAGGCGAAAGAAGTTGTGATTAAGCTTAAAAAAGTTAGTTATATGAGAAGCTCTATAAAAATATTGTGGATAAATTAATGCGACAGAGTAAAGTACTAGTAGGAAATTTTATCCAATAAGTCAATAATTAATAAAAAAATCCTATAAAACCTCTTAAGCTAAAAAGCTAAATAGCTTAAAAAGACTAGTAAATAAAAAAATATCAGACTTAAATGAAAATAAATATATTCACCCCAAATGAATTCAAAGAAAAAATAAAAAATAGACAGTTAAAGGGAATTAAGTGTATAAACTATAACTAGTTAACTCAAAATATGCCGATTAAATAAAAAAAAGATTCAGAATGAAGTACTAGAACTATTTAAATTAATTTACTGGTATTTCAAAAATTATTTATTAGAACTAAAAAAATGTAGGATAACTAGTCCAAAACTTAGAGCAAAAAAAATATTTTATATTTTTGATAAGGGATAACTTAAGTAACAGTAGAAGATATTAATATTGAAGTTAATTAAAACAAAAATTTATAGATTTATAGAATTAGTTAACAAAGGTTTTAACCTAACGTCGTATTAGTTAATTTTGTATCATTATTTTGGTATTATCTAATGGCTAATGGGATTTTCGGATAAATTCATTCAACTTACAATTTTTCTTAGTTTTCATTCTCTTGCATTTAAAATTTATATTTCTATTTTTGTTTTAGTTGTGGAGTATTTTTTTATTGCGAGTCAACTTTTATAGTATTTCATCGTAATTCTGTTGGCTAAATTTTTGGGTAGGCTGCTATCTAGCAATCATTCTCTCTTAACTTTTTTTGTTTTAAATTTATCTAAGTTCACCCACTTATCATAGATCTATTCTCTCACTGTCTTTCTATTAATTTTGATTTTGACTTATGTTAATCAACACTACAAAACATAACACAACCTCTTAGGAGTAAAATTTTAATAAAATTTCCATTCTGATAGACTTTTAACTGAGGTTTATAGACCGGGAAAGCAAACTGAATCAGCAGTTGGGAGAAAGAAATCTATGGATGGGAAAAAATGAAAAAACATTGCTGATTATGTAGCTGTTGAAGCAATGCGCGAACGCATAAACAAAATTCATATACGTGGTTGTATCTCCTTTGGAGAAGGGGAAGGAAATAACATTGAAGAAGAAGTCGAAATCTGTACCCAAGAACATACTAAGGCATTTAATTTCAGAAGAACTCCTTGAAGTTGACATTGCTATTGATCCTTGTGAAGAAATAAACTTAATTGCCTACGGACAGAATGGTTCTATGATAATTTTTGCCATGAATGACTTCATCTAAAAAAAGTGGATTATTTGCTGCTCCTGACTTCGACATGACCTTTAGCTGCAGAGGGAACGGCTAAAAGTCATGTATATCTAAATAAGTCAAGTCTGCCACCGATAATCTTAATATCTTGGCTGAATGCTTAGATTGCAGCATTGAGAAATTAGTTGTCATTGTGATGGATAGCCCTCGCCACAAAGAATTAATTCAAGAAATTAGCCACACTAGATTGTGTGTACAACTCATCTTCGTGTGCTTACAAAGAAACCAATATTCATACTTGGGGATAGGAGCAACCCCGAGGGGATTATTTCAGCCACAGCCATGCGTTGTTTAGATGGGTATTTTCAAGGACAGTTAGTCTATAATCCCACAGTGGTTAAAACTGGTTTAATTAGCGAAAGCAATGAAAAAAACCTGGTATGACTCAAAAGAAATGAACATCGAAGATCATGATTCGGATATACAATACTGATGAGTTGTCCTGAAGTGAAACTGTTCTTTTTGCTGCTTGTGGAATTACCCCAGGGATTTTAATGAAAGGGGTTTATCTCTTCCAGCGAGAAGCTAGGACTCACAGTTTAGTTATCTCTAGTCAGTCTAAGATAGTTCGTTTTATCGATACTGTTCATTTATTTAACAAACCTAAATCCATTAATCTTCACTAGATCGCCTCAGTTAAAATAGAAATAAAATGTGAGGAGCAAACGACCAGAAGGGCAAACAATTTTAGATTCCATCACTTAGGAGTAGTGTCCGTATAGGAGTCGGGAATGGTAAGGCTTTTGAGTAGAAATTTTTGGGGCTCCCGATGCCGAAGCTTCTAGTTTCTGTTTTAAATTTTATAAGGTTTATTTCAATAAATATTAGCTATAGTGGCTATTTAGATATAAATTATCCAAATCAAAGAGAGCAGAACTTAAATTATTAGATTTTTCATTGCTTAACAGTGCAAGATCGAATGTTTGTAGGAGAACACATGAATATTGCCGTTGTGGGTTTAAGCTATAAAACAGCCCCTGTCGAAATCCGCGAAAAGTTGAGTATTCAAGAAGCCAAACTCGAAGAAGCGATTGTCCATTTAAGAAGCTATCTCCACATTGACGAAGTAGCGATTATTAGCACCTGCAATCGTTTAGAAATTTATGCAGTGGTTACTGATACCGAAAAAGGGGTAGTAGAAATTAACCAATTTCTATCTGAAGTGGGTCATTTATCGTTAAATTCTCTACGACAATACCTATTCATTTTGCTCCATCAGGATGCAGTACGTCATCTGCTACGAGTCTCTGCGGGTCTAGAAAGTTTAGTCTTAGGAGAAGGACAAATCTTAGCCCAAGTGAAAACTACCCACAAATTAGCTAAGAAATATAAAGGTATTGGGCGATTGCTTGATCGTCTCTTTAAGCAAGCTATAATTGCTGGTAAACGGGTTCGCAGCGAAACCAATATCGGAACTGGAGCTGTTTCTATTAGTTCTGCCGCCGTAGAATTAGCCCAAACTAAAGCTAAGGATTTTGCCAATCGTCGAGTAACAATTATTGGCGCAGGAAAAATGGCTCGTTTGTTGGTGCAACATCTTTTGGCTAAAGGGGCAACGGATATTACTGTTGTCAACCGTTCCCAACGACGTGCCCAAGATTTAGCTAATAGATTTTCTCAAGCACCTCTTACCTTAAAACCTCTTAATGAAACGATGCAAGTAGTGGCTGCTTCCCATATTGTTTTTACGAGCACAGGAGCCACAGAACCTATTTTATGTAGGAAAAATCTTACCGAAGCATTAGATCCCAATCATTTCTTAATGTTGTTAGATATCTCAGTTCCCCGTAATGTAGCTGCCGATGTCCAAGAGATGGATATTATTGAATCCTACAATGTGGATGATTTAAAAGCAGTAGTGGCTCAAAATCATGAAAGCCGTCGTCAGATGGCGCAAGAAGCTGAAAGACCTCTTGAAGAAGAAATAAAAGCTTTTGAGCTGTGGTTGCGTTCTTTAGAGACAGTTCCCACTATCAATTCTCTGCGAACCAAAATAGAAAGTATTCGAGAACAAGAATTAGAAAAAGCTCTATCTCGTTTGGGAACTGAATTTGCTGAGAAACATCAAGAAGTAATTGAAGCTTTAACACGAGGAATCGTTAATAAAATTCTCCATGAACCAATGGTACAATTGCGAGCTCAACAAGATATTGAAGCTCGAAAACGTTGTCTTCAATCCCTGCAGATGCTATTTGATCTAGAAATAGAAGAACAGTTTAGTTAGAGATTAGAATTGAGTTGAGTAATTTGGGGGAGACGTTTGCTGAAAACGTCTCTGTTTTATTTTACCCTAAATATTTTTGAGATTTTACAATCCTGATTATCTTGGGGTAGCTTTTGAGAAATACTATGTTTTAGCTCGAGAAAACTTTCAATTGACTGATCATTTTACCTTGTTTTATTACAAAATAAAAGGTTGAGAAATTTAAGAAAAATATGATTTAGCAAAATCAGAAAATTAAACTTGGTGATTAAGTGATGACTAACCAGAAATTAAAGTGTAATTCATTATTTATTCTATCAATAAAAAGTTATACAAACTGTTGAAAAGCCAATTTTCAATCAATTAAAATTTATTTTATCTTTCATCCTATTACTGATAATATAATTGTACCATCTCTATTTTTTTTTAAAATGTTTGCTTTTGACTTAACTCAAATAAATTTATTTTCTGCTCAGACTTTAGAAAAATTCTGAAATAAGAAGATAATATTAGTTGATTAAAATTATTACCAATAAACTCTGTTAAACAAGTTTATTTCATGTTTAATACGAAAATTTTTTTAGTAATTCTATGATAGCCTTATTGATAGTAACTTATTTATTGCGATAATTATATTAAATACAAGCTCATAAAACTATCTAAATAATATTTGAATATAAATATTTAATTAAAACAGTTAGATAAAGTTTTTTTAAAAAAATTGACAGAATAAATATCAATTAAAACAAGATAAATCAAACTCTAATTACTTAAATATAGAGATATAAAATAATTTGCTTTTGTTTACCCAGAGAAATATTCTAAAAGGAGACTGCACCGCTGAAAAAGTTTAAGAAGCTTTTATGGTTATTGGCTAATGAATGATAGATTAGATGATCCCTTTAATCGACTTAATTGACGTCACTGCACGATGGGACAAGATCGATACTTGTGGAGATTAGCTCATGTTCCTAATAGTCTGTTTTGGACGAACATGGGGTTTCTTCTTTTGTTCCGAACTAATAAAGACAAGCTAAGCTAAATTGACCTGGGCATTACTATTAACAGTGTTTTACTAAATTAGATTCAAAATTTAATATGAAATATTGATAAATTTTGTGAAACTTTAGAATTAAAATAATCACTTCTTAGCAAAATAATAATACCTTGATGGACAAGGAAACCTTTTTAGAAGGTTCACATCCAAATTAAAGAAAATTACAACAAAAAAGTATTCTGCCTGCTGTCATTTTTGATTCTTTTGCTATAGCAAAATTTAGGAAATACAGTAATCTCAATATTCTAACTGAAATTAACTCTAGTTTATTAGTAAGCATTTAATGTATATTTTGAATCGTATAAATTATGAACAATTTATTTTCTATTTGATAGAAAAATATCAATAATGCCGCTTTTAAAAAAGAGAGTATTCCTATATTCAGTAGGATGTAATGTACTTTTTAATAAAAGTCCTCAAATAACCTTGAAAGATATCAAAAAAATATTTATCTGCGTAATTATGAATAAGTTTTGAAAACTATGATACGATAAATCGTTCATCACCCCTTTTCTGGACTTAAAGAAATCATCCAAATCTAGTTAACCCTTTTGGAGCAAAAATAAAGAATAAACAAAAGTGGATAAATACAGTTTAAGATATAATTCGGGAAACCGTTACAAGATATCTATGGATTATCGAGAAGCAGGGGTAGATATACAAGTAGGACGATCCTTCGTTGAAAAAATTCGCCAGGGAGTTGAAAGTACCTATCGGAAGGAAGTATTAGGGAAACTTGGTGGGTTTGGGGGATACTTCGAGTTACCTCAAGACTATCAAAATCCTGTCCTGGTCTCAGGAACCGACGGTGTAGGAACTAAACTAAAAATAGCCCAAGCACTAGGCCAACATCGCACCATTGGTATTGACTTAGTGGCCATGTGTGTTAATGATGTCTTAACCTGTGGTGCCGAACCTTTATTTTTTCTAGACTATTTAGCTACTGAGAAGCTAAATCTACAACAACTGGGCGATGTCGTTCAGGGAATTGTTGAAGGATGTCGTTTGAGTCATTGTGCTTTATTAGGGGGAGAAACTGCGGAAATGCCAGGTTTTTACCAGGTTGGAGAATATGATGTAGCGGGGTTTTGTGTGGGAATTGTAGAAAAAAATAAGATTCTTGATGGTTCTAAAGTCAAGATTGGGGATATTGCCATCGGACTTGCCAGTAGTGGCGTACACAGTAATGGCTTTAGTCTGATTCGTAAAATAGTAGAGCTCAATGGACTTAATTGGAGCGATGGCCGTGAAATATTCGACGGACAAACCTTAGGAGAAGTTCTCTTAACCCCCACCCGACTCTATGTGAAACCAATTCTCGAAGCATTAAACTCAGGAATAGATATTCACGCTATGGCACACATTACAGGAGGAGGACTACCAGAAAATCTACCTCGTTGTTTAAATAAAGGGCAATCCGTCGTTATCAATCCCCAAAGCTGGGAAATTCCACCAATTTTTCGCTGGATAGCTCAGTCTGGCGACATCTCCCAGTCGAGTCTATTGGAAACGTTTAATATGGGAATCGGTTTTGTGGTGATTGTACCATCCCAACAGACTACATTAACCCTCAATTTTTTTGAACACCAAGGAATTCCATCTTATCAGATCGGTAAAGTTGTAGAAGGAACTGGAGAAATTATCATCAACAGCTAATGCCCAAGTCAATTATAATTTAACCAAGCTTAATATTTTAAGCTTGTATTCTTGATTTTTTTGTGAGATTTATAAATAATAAATTATTAAATATATTCCTTAATATTAAGGTTAAAATAACTTACAATTTAGCAATTTTACTCACAACATAGAAAAATCGAGGTGATTCTATTAGCAAGAAAACACGGATTTTTCTCAACTCTTGAATAACTAGTAGAAAGATTCATTTTTATGACAATTTAGAGTAGACTAAAGAATTATTCGTTGTAGTTGATAGTAGAAATTCTTGAGTACATTCTAATGATTTTACTCATCTAAATTAGGTTGAATTTAGAAAAAATTTGAGGATTTTAAGCTTCTGCTAATTCCTTAGCTTAATTAATATAACTAAAATAAAGACTTGAATTTATAATTATTACCTAATAGTCAAACAACTTTTTAAAGAATGAAAGTTTTTAAACAAAGCTAGAGCTGAAAGTGATTAATTTGACTGACTACACAATCAAGTATTTTATTATTAGAAATCTAATGAAAAATACTTCTAATAACGGTTAATAAGAGTTTAATTATTCCTTCAATTTCTATTAATTTATCCTTGTCTGATAGGTTGCCATCTTTACTAAGTTAGCTCAGTCATAAAGAGATTTATAATCTCCAATTATCCTATCGTCTGTGTCGTCTTATACTTTCTTAGTATCTCTTCGCTGATGATGTTAAAGTATTGAAGCGGGTTATCCTGAGTATTGCTCTTCTATGTCAACTTAATCCTCTCTACAAAAATTAATGACTTTAAGCTTCTGTGTTCTTTGCTATTTAGCTAATAAATGGGGTGAGGATGTCAACTAATACTGTTAATTTGAAGTATTGGTTGACATCCTCATCCCCAGACTTCATAAATAAGTACTTATATATTTAATTTTTTACTTCAACGGTGTAAGTATTTATTTAGTAACTCATTGTCTTCACTCATAACCTCTATGGCTATTATCGCCCTTAAGACCTGGTATAAAAAAAATATGAACCGTCCGAAAAGTCATTAGAATTCCCCAGATGTCCAACTGAGCCGTGATGGTTTACCTAAACTGAGATTAAAAACAGATTATTGGGAAGTATATCTAGTTTTAACCATAACTAGATGAGAATATCATTGGATATTATGTTAAAGACAGTGAGGATATGTAAACTAGAATTTGGATTTAATTTCCTAAGAAATACACTTTGATAAATATAATATTGCATCTACCTTATTTTTTTTGCGCTTTAGGCAATCAGCAAAAATAAAGAAATGATTGCCTAAAGTGTAAAGAGTGATTAGTCAAGAAATATAAAAATTTAAAATTTAAGTTAGGAGTAAACAAATGTTAACACCTCCCAACAACTATTAAATTAGCTATTAACTTTCAACTATCTTCGTTCAATTTAACGAACACCTAAATTGAAAAAGATAGTTGCACGGCGAATACCATTTTCTTTTCCTTGACTACTTACTGTGAGAGACTGCAGATTGTTTAGTAGAGGTTTAATAGATAATTCAACGACTTTAACAATCGGAAATTTATGTTCTAATATTTTTTTCCCTTGACTCCAGTCTACATAAAAATAACCGTCATTTTCAGGGGATATTGCTTCAATAGCTTGTTGTAATTTACTACTATGAATTAAAGTTATTTCTGGAGTTGAAAGTGCCTGAGACATAGCTTCAATTGAAGTAGCAAAAATCACATAATCATCCACATCTGTATGTACGCCACTAACTCTTGTTTCCAAAGAAGTTAAATTATCCTTATTTCCCGTTGATGTGTTAAGTTTTGTCCAAACAGTTACAGTATTATTTAATAATGGTAGATCTCCCACACTATATCCCTGTTCCTGTGCTAACTTATCAAAGTCTTCTACCCACTCAGAAAAACTAACATCTGGTACTTTTTTGGCTATAAAAATCCCATGAGGTTCACCTCTATCCAAACTAGGAATGAGAGCTAGGCTAAATTCTCCTTGAATAAACGGAAAAACTTTTTCAGAGAAATCTAATCCTAAAGGTTCTTGAACAGAGACTAAGATACGATTTAATAACTGTTGTAGGGGACTTTCGTTCGCTAGCCCTGTCTCAATTTGACTCCACAATTGATTTAAATTGGTTCCCGCAGCTGTCAAAATGCTGTTAACAGGTACATAAGCTAATGCACCCACAGGTTTGGATAAGGCTGGAGGTTCTTCTCCTTGTTCTGATCCCCCAATTAATGCTGTTTGGGCAACTAACCCTTTAGATTTGACAGAAAAGGCGACTGTTAAAGTTTGAGTTATTTCGGGAATTTCAGGAATGGGTAAATTGCCTAACCAAGCAGATAAAGCTGGAAAATTAGCATAAACGATGCCAATGCGAGGTTCAGTAATTGTTTTTAATGCTTCTTGATAGTTAGGAGAATTTTTCAGGTTTAATGTTCTAACTTGAGCACTATTAATAGCATCTCTCAAGATTTGGATATCATTGGCAAATAACACAAAATTGTCTAGGATAGCTGTAGCAGAAAGACGAATATTAACAGGATTATCACGGTGACGTTGATAAATTAAATTGACCCCTTTATAGGATTCAAAGATCAGATCTGAGGTTCCAGAGATCGCATCTTTAGAATAGGAACTCTGAAGAAATACTTTGGCTAACTCTTTATCTTTAGTGGTGACAGCTAATAAATAACCAGGTTGAACCCCATTGTCTGAGTTATGATCAAAGTCCAGGGAAGTTACAGCTAAGGTAATTTCTTCCCCTAACCAAGGCCGAATCTGAGTTTGATAATCGAGTCCTGTTGTGGACAAAAGTTGTTTTTCAAGGGAAAGGAATTCTTTATGCGACTTCCGCCTATTTTGAGGAAAAGAAATATACTGAGCTAAGGATTCCAGACGATCAGGATTGACAAGTAACGACACCATAACTGGAGCTTGTTTCGGGATAAAAACCGCTGTTATTGGTTCCCTGAGAATGCCTCCTGGCAAGAGCTTGAGAGGGCCTTGTCCGAAGATCCAATAGAGACTACTACTAGCTCCAGACAAGAGTATGAAGACACTAATAGCTAGGATAATAAAGAAATAACGAAGCTTCACAATAATTCATCGTTTGTGATTAATGACTACCTTTGATTGTAGTCGTCATTTGACGACAAAATTTTTAAGAAAACCCTAATCTTGAACGAAACATCGCAAAGTAATTTTTTTCCCTCTTTTGCTCAAAACTGTTAAGCTGGGCTATCGAACAATTTTTCAATTTTTTAGGACGACTTTGTTTATATGCCTCAAAATTTATCCATTCCTCAAATCACTGTCACAGAACTAGCTGAACGACTAGCTCAAGCCAAAGATGAATTGCAATTGATAGATGTCCGAGAACCACATGAAGTTATAATCGCTTATATTGAAGGGTTTAAAGTGCTTTCTTTAAGTGAATTTGGGCGATGGTCAGATAAGATAGCAACAGATTTTAATCCTCATGCAGAAACCTTCGTTATTTGTCATCATGGTATGCGTTCAACTCAAATGTGCTATTGGCTACTGAATAATAGTTTTACTAATGTTAAGAATATTATTGGTGGTATTGATGCCTATGCTCTCTACGTCGATCCAACCATCCCTCATTACTAATATTTTTAAAAAATTACTATGAGCTAAACACTGTTTAAAAGATTTTTGTTTGACATTTCTTCCGGACTCAATATGATCAATAGGTAGCTGATAACTTCCAAAACTCTTGTTCTAACTTTATCCAGTGACTACAAAAACTTTTTCTTTATAGAAATTAAGTTTTTATAGACCCGTAAACTTTGTTCAAAAGACTTTCCACTTTTTTTATAATTTTGTTTCAGTTAGTCTAAAAGAGCCTGTTTAGTAACACTATTTTAGTATAAGGGATTCTCACAGTGATTTCCTATGCTAGGAGATATTTGCATTTGTTGATTAATATAAGTTCTTTCATTAAATTTTAGTCTTTATTATTATGATTGTTAAATCCACTTTAACTAAACGTTATCAAAATATTCTACGGACAACTATCCAACATTATATTGCTACAGCTGAACCAGTAGGCTCAAAAACTTTAGTTCAAGAATACGATTTTAGTGAAAGTTCAGCTACTATTAGAAAGGCTTTAGGAAAATTAGAAAAGGCTGGTTTTCTTTATCAACCTCACACTTCTGCTGGTCGAATTCCTTCCGACTGTGGTTATCGAATCTACGTTGATAATTTAATTACACCTGACAACTACATTAGACAGAAAATTGAAAAATATTTAAACAAAAAATTACAAAAAGAGACCTTTAACTGTGAGATGTTGTTGCAAAAGTCAACTCAAATCCTGGCGAATTTTAGTGGCTATATCGCCCTAATTACACTTCCTCAAAGTTCTCTTAATCAATTACGTTATTTACAGTTAATACCTGCTTCGTCAAACCAAGTTATTCTCATAATTGTTACAGATAGTTATCAAACTCAATCTATTCTAGTTGACGTTCCTAAATCTGTCCTCAATGAGGATCTTAATGATGAGAGGTGGTTAGCACAAGAACTACAAATTATCTCTAACTTTTTAAATAGCCATTTAAAAGGTAAAAGTCTTTTGAATTTGGTAACTTTAAATTGGCGTGATATCGACAAAAAACTTATTCATTATACCGGTTTTTTAAAAACTCTATTGCAACAGATATCAGACTATTTAAAATCATCTATTTCAACTCCAATTATAATACATGGGCTTTCAGAAGTATTACACCAACCAGAATTTTCTCAATTAAAACAAGTACAAACTCTCCTCTATTTATTAGAAGAACAACAAGATCAACTATTACCATTAATTTTTGAAGTTCCTGAAGTTAAATCTCTAACAACTCAACGAGTTACTATTAGAATTGGTTCAGAAAATCCCTTAGAGTCAATGCATCCTTGTACTTTAATTTCTGCTATCTATAAGCAAAGAAATATCCCAGTAGGAAGTGTTGGCGTTATCGGTCCAACTCGTATGGTTTACGAGAATACAATTCCCTTAGTAGAATCAACAGCAGACTATTTATCTGAAGTCTTGAGTTAAAGCATTATTATTCTAATTGTAGTCAAATAACAATAGAGCGTAGCACTAAGATATTTAATATTTTTTCAGTAAACTATAAAATAGTCCAGAACTAAATATAATAGCATAAAATCAAAGCTCACGAAATTGTTGATAAAATATTGGTTATCAATAAGTTAAAAAAATCCATTATTAACTTTTTACTTAATTATTAGATTTATACTAAACTAACTTTAACATTGTAGAATCACTAGAAGTTGATCTAAAGGAAAAATACAATGTTAAGCATAATATTTTTAATAACTTCAAGAAAAAACCCAATTATAACATTAATTTAAGACTAAAAAAATTAATAATATTGTTTTTCCATTGAAAAACCAAAGTATTAACATAGACAAATTAACAAAAATTTTTAATTTTGATAAGCACCGATTATCTTTTTAAATTAAATGGTACTTTTTGCTGATTAAATTATCAAAAAAATTAATAATATTATTGATAATATCGATTGGAATTATTATTCAGACAATATTTACTTTAATAAGTGGTAAGCATTTATTTTTTACCTAAACATTTTTGGAGTAGACTTAAATCTTCCTAAGAATACTTATCCAGTATTCGGAACGAAAATGCTCATATCTTACTATAGCCATTTTTGTAACAATAGATGTTAATTATTATAATTTTATTTATTCTTGGCTTTTTTTATTTATATAAAAATATAAAAAATGTTTATAGACTTTTCGAACAATTGCTTATTTTTTTGTTATTCAATCAATTTTTTATATACATTAATATCATTTAGAATGAGAGATTATAAAATATAAGTTTTTAGCAGAAATATAGTTTTATTTAAAATAAATAGCAAATATTCTTCTATAAAATTAGTAGATAGATTGATTGAAAGTATTGTTATATAAGCCTTAATGCTTATTTTTATTCTTGAATGAATTATTTTTTAGCTATTATTTAATATATAAATTTATCAACTTTAACTAGTAGTTCTTTAAACTTAATTTAATCCAATTTATTTGACATTTAATTTATTAATTATTATTAATAAATCGTTTATTTAGCTAATGTAATTAAATTATTTAACATTGATAATACTTATTATAGTTCATTATTTTTACTTGTCTTGAAGATAACCATAGATTGATTGACTAATTTAGCTTAAATATATCGCGTATTTTAAATAAATTTATTTGTAAAAATAATAACTTTAAACAATACAGCATTACGGATACTAGTTCATAGTTCATAGTTTATAAGTTTTAAAACATCTTTAATTTTACAATCTACTTTACTTAGGTATTTCGAAAATTAGTAACTACTTTATGATAAATTAAATTATTTTTTTGTTTTTCCATATTCTAAAATCGAGCTAAGAACTATTTTGATTCTTAGTTTTATTTGTTTACTATTTCTGCTGTAACAGTTGTTTGTATATAAAAATATTATACTGATATTAGTTTTAGTGTAAGAGAATTTATTAGTTATATTTTACGGTTATTTTCAAGGTTATTAAAGATTAATTGTATTTAATTTTAATCTTTTAAAGATGGAATTATCAAAATTTAATAACTAAGAAGACAATAAATAACTATTAATATTATTAAATGATTATGAGGAGATAATTGATTGATTTATTATTCTTTAAGTCAACAGCTAGTTGCTAATAAATTTTTTAAAAATTAGTCAATATTTGATTAAAAATTCATCAAAAAATATTATTTATTCAAGATATTTATTTTTTTTGCAATAGAGTGTAGTGATCATCTTATTGACTTTTAACTTTCATAATATCAATAACTAACTAAGTGACTAACTAAGTGACTAACTAAGTGACTAACTAAGTGACTAACTAAGTGACTAACTAAGTGACTAACTAAGTGCTAGTTTTAATATTAAAACTAGCACTTAGTTAGTCAGCTTTAAGTATATATTACTTCTTGAAAGTCTAGATTTTTTTAGAAAATTATTATTAAATTTATGAAAAATTAACTTAATTTTTTTATATTTTAAATGAAAATATCCAACTTAGAAATATCATCTTTTATATAAAAACTTGCCATATATCAAGTTTCTATATATTTGCAATTAGATAAAGATAGTTCACTCGTTCAAAACCATTGATCATTAATCTTTGGTCTTTTTTTTAAAACAAGTTTGTCAACAAAACTTAACAAAAAAAATGTAGTTTCAATAATAATCACTTATGCTGGCTAGTAATTGCCTAATCTGTACCGGTATCATCCTGTTAAACTGACTCAGGATAATCAATGCATGGAGAAAACTTACTAGAATAACATAATATGGATACTTTCACCCCTCAGTCAAATATTAAAGTGGAAGATGATCGCACTGGAATGAGTGCGGAAACGCTAAAACGTGCTTTCCTAGACAATCTTTTCTACCTCCAAGGCATTGATCGCTCCAATGCCTCTTTGTATAATTATTATGTAGCTATCGCTTATACCGTCCGAGATCGCCTCCTGCATCGCTTCCTTAAAACCATAGAAACTTATAAAAAAGAAAAAGTAAAAATTGTATCTTATTTCTCGGCTGAATTCCTCATGGGTCGTCATCTAGGAAATAACCTAATCAACCTAGATATATATGATAAGATGCGTCAAATCGTCGAGGAATTAGGTCTTGATTTCGACGAAATTGTTGAGCAAGAACCAGATCCTGGACTAGGTAACGGAGGTTTAGGTCGTTTAGCTGCTTGTTTTCTTGATTCTCTGGCTTCTCTAGAAATTCCAGCTATTGGCTACGGAATTCGTTACGAATTCGGAATTTTCCATCAAACCCTCAGAGATGGCTGGCAAGCAGAAATTCCTGATAATTGGCTACGATTTGGCAATCCTTGGGAATTACCCCATCCCACTGAGAGCGTAGAGGTTAAGTTAGGGGGCCATACCGAAATGGTTCACGATGAGGCAGGTAACATGAGAATGGTATGGATCCCAGCCCGTACTATCCTTGCCGTTCCCTATGACACACCCGTTCCAGGGTATCAAACCAACACTGTCAACCCCCTACGTTTGTGGAAAGCAGAAGCCAGTGAAGCCTTTAATTTTGATGCCTTCAACGCCGGACAATACGACCAAGCAGTAGCCGAAAAAATGGATGCAGAGACCATTTCTAAGGTTCTATATCCTAATGATAATACTCCCGAAGGCCGACAACTCCGTTTGGCGCAGCAATACTTCTTTGTTTCTGCTTCCTTACAGGACTTAATCCGTATTCATCTAAGGACCCACAATAGCTTAGATGATTTCCATGAAAAGGTTGCAGTCCAACTGAATGATACTCACCCTGCTGTGTCCGTGGCTGAATTAATGCGGTTGTTAATGGATAAACACAATTATTCTTGGGAAAAAGCTTGGGATATAACCCAAAAAACCCTCGCTTATACTAACCATACTCTGTTACCAGAAGCCTTAGAACGCTGGCCCGCAGGATTATTTGCTAGTCTTCTCCCCCGACATCTAGAAATTATTTACGAAATCAACTATCGTTTTCTTGAAGATGTCAAAACATGGTTCCCTGGAGATGAGCAGTTAATATCTAGTCTATCTTTGGTCGAAGAAAAGGAAGAAAAGCTAATTCGTATGGCTAATTTGGCTTGTGTTGGTTCTCATGCAATCAATGGGGTAGCAGCCTTACATACAGAACTTTTGAAAAGAGATACCCTAAAAGACTTTGCTAAACTCTGGCCTGAGAAATTCTATAATAAAACCAATGGAGTGACACCACGCCGTTGGATTTTACTATCTAACCCAGAACTAGCTACTTTGATTAATGAAAAAATTGGGGATGGTTGGCTCAAGAATTTGGATGAAATGCGCAACATAGAGGCTGTTGTTCATGATCCTGACTTTCGTCATCGTTGGCGTGAAATTAAACAAGGCAATAAACGTAGCTTAGCAGCTTATATCCTCAAAAACAGAAATATCCAAGTTGATCCTAATTCCCTGTTTGATGTTCAAGTTAAGCGAATTCATGAGTACAAGCGGCAACATTTAATGGTTTTACATATTATTGCCCTATACAATCGCATCAAACAGAATCCTCATATTGATATTCTTCCTCGAACCTTCATTTTTGGGGGTAAAGCCGCCCCTGGCTACTTTTTAGCTAAGTTGGTTATTAAATTAATCAACGCCGTTGCCGAAGTTGTTAACAAAGATCCCGATGTTCGGGGCCGATTAAAAGTTGTCTTCTTGCCTAACTTTAATGTTTCTCTGGGTCAACGGATTTATCCAGCCGCTGACTTATCTGAACAGATTTCCACTGCCGGCAAAGAAGCTTCTGGAACGGGTAACATGAAGTTTGCTATGAATGGAGCATTAACCATCGGAACTTTAGACGGAGCGAACATCGAAATTCGTGAAGCAGCTGGAGCTGAAAACTTCTTCTTGTTTGGTTTAACGGCTGAAGAAGTTTACGATCTTAAGGCTAATGGATACAACCCCATGGATTATTATCGTAATAATGAAGAATTACAGGGTGTTATTGACCGCATTGCCAGTGGCTACTTTAGTCATGGAGATGGAGAATTATTCCAACCCATTGTTGGTCCTTTGATGTGCCATGATCCCTATATGTTGATGGCTGATTATCAGTCTTATATTGATGCTCAAGAAGCCGTTAGTTATGCTTACCGTGATCATGAAAAGTGGACAGATATGTCTATTTTAAATTCAGCGCGAATGGGTAAATTTTCTAGTGATCGCACGATCAGGGAATATTGCAAAGAAATTTGGAATGTTAATCCTGTCACTATCACAATCAAAAATTATAATCCCGCAACGTCGGGTTGATTTTTCCTGAGTTAAGAATAGTCTGGGAATAGATCATTCCTTTTAAAATATAAGGTAAGACAAGTCTAGTCTTATTTTTTTACCTAAGTAGAAAGTAGGAAGTCACAACTGTTGACCCTACTTGCATTCGACTTCTATCCTAGATAGTTCTTAACTGTTGAATATTAAAATCGTGGTTAACTGCAAATTGTAGAGAAAAAAATCAAAAAATATCAGTCTTTCTCTTGAAAATCTGATATTTTTGTAATTTATCCAATTGAGGAGGCATGATTCTTAAAAATCTCCTCGCAAATTTATTAACTGGTGGTCCTCTTAGGGTTTTCGAAGACCTTTTGAACGTGGCGTTATTAATAAAGTTTTTCAAAGAGTTATTGAGTAAAACATGCTCGCTCTCCAAGTAATTTTTTAATTGAATTTTGTCTTAGGTTAAAAACAAGTATTACGTTTAAAGGAGTTTCGCCTCTCCTGTCATGCAGTAGCAACGATATCGAATAAAATTGTACTGAACACAGCAATGAGATAGCTTATTAAGTTAGAATAGTCTTCGGACTGTTCATTCTCGTCAAGTTGATATCTGACAAATTACGTTTCATCAAAAAGGTTTTTTCAATACTTTGTGACAATAAAGACAATGACCACAGGTACTTCTTAATCAGAGAACTCGGAAGAGTTTGCAATTTAGTGGACTTTTTCCCCATCTTTACTATAGTTCCCACAATTTAATTGCCTAGAATTAAAGGAGAATTTTGTTGACTCAATTACTACTCATCAGCAAGATGTAAGTCTCTCGAAGGAAGGAATAGGGAGTTAAGCGACTACTGATTGATCTAATTATATAAATTGGGTTTTAAGATCTATAATAGAAATGTTTTCTCTCAAAGAGAGTTTAAGGCTTCATAGTTTGTTCAAAATGATAAATTACTAGCCTCAGACAACAATTCGGTAAAGATTTAATTTGCGAAATTTAGAGGTTATTAATAATGGTTACAAGCTTTATTTTTCAATGAATAGTTTGAGTGTTAGTGAAATCTTACTACGTCTTTTATTAGTATTCTTACTGATTGCCATCAATGCCTTTTTTGTTACCGCCGAATTTGCCATGGTGTCGGTACGGCGGTCACGCATTAGTCAATTAGTCGAAGCTGGTGATCTTCAGGCTCAAACTGTCCAATCTCTACAACGTAGTATTGATCGTCTTCTCTCAACTACTCAATTAGGAATTACTCTTTCTAGTTTAGCTCTCGGTTGGATTGGAGAAGGAACCATGGCAGTTTTGGTCAATCCTCTTTTGAGGAATCTACCATTTTCTCCTAAACTGACCCAATCCATATCCTATAGTCTTGCTATCCCAGTTGCTTTTTTGCTAGTTGCTTATCTACAAATTGTGTTGGGAGAACTATGTCCTAAATCTGTTGCCTTGATTTATTCAGAAAAGTTAGCTCGATTTTTAGGTCCTCCCATTGGGGTAATTGCCCAAATCTTTAATCCTTTTATCTGGATTTTAAATCAATCAACTCGCTATTTATTATATAGTGTTGGGATTAAATACATGAGGGAAAGACGATACAATCAAGTGACCTCAGAAGAACTTCAATTGATTATTGCCACCGAAGGAGAATCAACTGGTTTAGAAGCGAAAGAACGAGCACTACTGAAAAATGTTTTTGAATTTGGCGAGGTAATGGCTGTTGAGGTAATGGTTCCTCGTACTCAATTAATTGCTATTTCTGAGGAAGCAACTTTTGGGGATTTACTCGAAGAAGTCGCTATTACTGGTCATTCTCGTTATCCGGTTAAAGGAGATTCCCTTGATGATGTGTTAGGCTTTATTGATTTTAAAGATTTAGCTCCTCCGTTGGCTCAAGGAGAATTAACAAAAGAATCTTCTTTGCGTCGTTGGCTCAAACCAATTAAATTCGTCTCTGAATCCATGCCATTAGATGAATTACTATCTGTAATGCAGAGATCACAGTTAAAAATAGTGATTGTCGTGGATGAATTTGGAGGAACTTCTGGATTAATTACTCTTCAAGATTTAATTGCAGAAATTCTTGATAGTGATTTAGAAGAAACTCGGACAGAAGATATTTCTCTACAGATGTTGGATGAGCAAACATTTCTAGTGAAAGCTCAAATCAATCTCGAAGAACTTAATAAAGTTTTAGACTTGGAGTTACCGCTAACGGATGAATATCAAACCTTGGGAGGATTCTTACTCTATCAATGGCAGAAAATTCCCTCTATAGGGGAAACTTTATTCTATGACAATTTAGAATTTACAGTTGTCACGGTTGAACCTCCTCGTTTATTGCAAATTCGTCTCCATCGTCTAGAAGGGTCTATTACTGAAATAATTGAAGATAAAATCGTCGATTGTCAAGAGAATAAGGAATAGATACGAATTGGCTAAATTATATTGATTAATCCAAATTATTCCCAAGTGACGGTTACTCGTCTCTTCTTGAGAATTAAACTTAAGAAGTCCCCAAAATAGACCCTAACAGTTTTTGAGTCTCTACTGAAATGGGCTTACAATGACCCTTGGGTATATCCCCTTCTTTTACTTTTAGTTTTCTTTCAGCTTCAACAGTCGTTTCTTGAACTGCTTGAGCCAGTTTTTAAGGTTTAATACTTGGATCAGGTTGATACCATTTAAAATGTTGATAAACGGTGCGAGAGAAATCTTGAATGATCATTCTCCCCATGACATCATTGTAAGAACGTTCTGCAAAGACAGCCCCAATATAACGCTTACCGGTAGGAATATCAATGATACCAGCATCTCCTAAAATCGTACCAATATCCCCTGTTTTATGAGAAATAATCGCATTCTGTTCCAGTCCTTGAGGTAATAAGGTTTGAGTACGTGTTTTTTGCATAATTCCCAACAGACGATCACGTGATCGTACCGTCAATAAATCCCCCCGTTCAACGCGGGCTAATAATTCTACTAAATCTTTGGGACTGGTGGTGTTAGTCCCTTCTAAATCAGGTAAATGATTATTAATCTCTGTATTGGTTAATCCCCATTCCTTAAAACGTTTATTGAGAACTTCTTTACCTCCCAGACGACGGACTAACATATCCGTAGCTGTATTATCGCTGATAACAATCATTTTTGTGGCAACTTCCAAGGCACTAAACTTAGTTCCAGGTTTCTGATACTGCATACTTCCTGACCCTCCAGTGATAATTTCCTTGTCCATGGTTAGCATTTCGTCTAGATGAATTCTTCCGGCATCTAACTCTTCGAAAAAAGCGACAAGAACAGGAATTTTAATGGTACTAGCAGCAGAGAGGGAAGTATCTCCATTAAAATTAACATAGTTACCGTTATCTAAATCGATAAACCAGCCTCGAGGTTGGACTTTAGCATATTTCTCTTGGCTGGCTACCTTTTCTAATTTAGTTTTGAGATGAGTTAATTCTTGCCCGGGGCGAATATTTGTTGTATTGTCAATAGTCGCTGTAGGGATTTTTTCTTCAAATTGTACAGATTCTTCAGAAGCGGTCAGTTGGGGAGAATTAAAGTAGGTGGCAAATAAACTGGTCGGCTCAAATACGGTTAAAATTGTTCCTGTAATCGCACTTACTCCTACTCCCATAATACCTAAACGAAAAATATACAAAAACACGACGGTTATCGAATTGGAAGGAGAATTTTTAGCGCGCCGGTCAAGAAGCTTACTAGAAACCGTTAAGGTTGACACCTTTCGGCGAGGAAGTCGTTTGGTTGAACCCCCTACCTCAGAAACACTGTTTATCTGTTGACGAGAAGAACTACTTTTGCCATTGGTCGAACGACCGTAAGAGTCGTTATTAATTGCACTACTTTTGAGATTATAGGAGGAATTAATCATTCGACGGGGCATAGTCTAAAAATCCTTGCAATTAAAATCGAAGAAGAGACAAGTTAAAATAATACTTGGGACGTCAGTCAGTGTAAATCTGATCGAGACGATTGACTTTTATGACTGTGATTGTCGGGTAAATGTTGCCATATGGAATTAATCTGTCCAAGAATTCCTCTCAGTAAAGCTACTTCTTCAGCACTTAAATTGGAGCGGTTATAAAGACAGCGGAGTTTTTCCATTTTAGCCTTAGCCGTATGGGGAAAAAGATAACCCATCTTTAATAAAACCGTTTCGAGATGTTGATAATAGCCTTCGAGTACATCAAAAGATGCCAGTTTTGTTAAAGAGTTTGAAGTAAATTTTAGGGAGATTTGGGAAGCTTGGTAGAGTTCATATGCGCAGATAGCAACGGACTGAGCAAGATTTAAAGATGGATAGGTTGGGCTAGCTGGAATACACAGGAAACGTTGGGCGTAATTGAGTTCTTCATTACTTAATCCCCGATCTTCTGGTCCAAAAATCAAGGCACTAGGGAGGTTAGAGTTTAATAACCAAGGGAGGACTTGACGGGGAGTTTCTAGAGGAATCGGAAGGCTACGAGGGCGGGTTGTAGTAGCTATCGTCTGCTGACATCCTTGCAATGCTTCAGGTAAACTGCCTACTTCTTGAACTTGTTCTAAAATGTTTAGAGCATGAACAGCCATTAATCGCGCTTCTTTCCCGAAAGGATCACATTGAGGACTAACTAAAATTAGCTGTTGTAACCCCATATTTTTCATGACTCGCGCCACTGCTCCCACATTCAATGGGCCAGCAGGTTCAACTAAAATAATTCTGATTTGCGCTAAAGACATAATTGACGTCACCTTCTGAATTCACCAGGTACTCCTAGCATCATCCCATTTACATAGATTATAATGAAGGCGGTTTTAAAAAAGTCAACTGTTAGCGAGTTTGGCGAGATGCCAACTTTTCAATTGTTGCTTGGGTTTCTCGCAATAGTTGGTAGTGAAGATCTTCAATTGGCGTTAAAGAGGGAACAAGATTACGAGAATGCAATGCCATGTATAGTTGCAGTTGCAGTTGAGCCACAGAATCCTGTATGTTTTCCTGCATGGCTTCTGTATTTGTCGAAGTCGTTTCCACTTTCAATATACCTTCCTAAGATTACAGTATGTGATTTGCTTGATTGACCATCTTACGAAACTATCATGTTATTATGGATCCAATGATAGATAATAACAAATTTTACATACTTCTAAACATACCGTAATATTGACCTTCAAAGAACTCAGGATTTTCATGAGTCTTAACTATCATAGGAACTAGCTTCATGCTTTTAAATGTTCCAACTATTTAGATGTAGATTGAGCTGTAGTAGAGCAACTTTTTTTAAAATTGATATAAATATCGTCTTTGATACTCCTAATATTACCTGTCGTTTTATTTCACTGAACTTGTGGAGATTAATGTCAACCCCTTATAAAAAACTCAATTTAAGCAAAGTAGATAGCTCTGAGTAGACGTGCAAATTATTGTTACGAGGACGATTGTAAAAAAATATCGACTCTGATTTGATCCAAAACTACCTCTACTGTTGGTAATTAAATTTATGCTGTTATCGCTCATTTTCCAGGAAAGAGAACTTAGAAGAGAACCACTATTATTATTTCTCATTGTCTTTCAAAGACTCATTGTGTTCAATGTATTTATGTAGTGGAATACGGATTTTTTTTAAAAAAAACCATAGATAGTTACTAAAAAAAGGAATTTATAAAAATTTATTGTTCAGAACATATTCAACTGGCTCTTTAACTTTAACAGCCGGTTTAACTAATGGGGTGTCGACGATGTGATAGAGATTAGGATTGATCTCTCCATGGACTGTGAGTAAAATAGCCCGAATTAGGGCCTGTGCCTTGAGGAGTATTTCATCAAATTCCATTTGAGGATCCGACAGAGCAACAATTGCTCCTCCTACGCCGATAGTCGTTTCAACTGGGGTCATTACAATTGTACGTATGACAATGTTCAAATCTGCCGTGCCATTTAGTCCTAGAAAACCAATTGCCCCTGAGTAAATACCCCTTGCTTCTCCTTCAAGTTTATCAATAATTTCCATGGTTCTCATTTTTGGAGCACCGGTCATTGAGCCACCAGGAAAAGCTACGCGGATACAATCAGTAGCTCTGAGATCTTGACGAAGGTAGCCGCAAACAGTACTGACTAATTGATGTACAGTGGCATAAGTTTCGACATCCATTAGTTTCGGGACATGAACGCTACCTATTTCACATACGGGTCCTAGATCATTTCGTAGCAAGTCCACAATCATTAAGTTTTCAGCACGATCTTTTTCCCCATTTTTTAAACTTTCCCGTATTTCCTGATCTTCTTGAATATTGACTCCCCTGGCTTTTGTTCCTTTAATTGGCTTAGATTCAACTTTATTATTACGATCAATTTTGAGGAAACGCTCTGGAGAGGAACTAAGAACAACGAGATCTTTAAACCGGAAAAATGCTGAGTAAGGTGCTGGATTAATTTTACGTAATATTCGATAAAGTGTTAGAGGATCAGGTTGACTATCAGTAGAGAGCTTATTAGTTAAACAGACTTCATAGCTTTCTCCTTGAGAAATTTTATGGAGACAATCTTGGATATTGTCTAAGTAGGTTTGGTATGAGCGGCTAAAGTGAAAAGTGACTGGTTTGTCACTGTTTTTGATGGCAGGTGGTTCTAAAACCGGCAATGTGGACAGTTGTTGCTCTACAGTGTCGAACCAAGCTTCAGCCTCACCTTTTTGCTCCTTTTTCGTTAGACACAACACATAAGTTGTCAGTTCTTGATGATCGAAGACAATTAATCGATCAGCTAAAATAAAGCTAGAATCAGGCAATGATGAAGGGTTCTCTAATGTACTTCCACATTCGGCTTTGATTTCATAACCAAAGTAACCAGCAAAACCGCAATTAAAATCAAAAGGTAGACCATCACAGCGATAGTTAAGCAATTCAAGTTCTCGCTTGAGATAGTCTAATATGCCCTCTTTATACACACTCGATTTATTTCCTTGAGTAACAAATACTTCTCGAGTCTGAACATTATATTGAACTAATCGACTGTTGGGACCGCTAGCGTCTCCCATAAAAGAGAAACGTGAAAGACTTGGATCGGCTAGACTACTGTCGAGCCAGAAAGCAAGGGACTCGTCGCCAAATAGATGAACAAATACTTGTTCAGGCTCTCGATCAACATTGAGTTGACGACTATAAACTCGATAATCAAAATTATCGAATTGATGGAGATGACCAGAGGGAACAATGGAAAATTTTTGATCTATCAGACTTTGTTTTCTATTTTTTTGGGGAGAACACTGCTTAGTAATATTTTTAAAGTTTTCTAACAAGATATATCCATACTCAGTACTAATAGACTCAGGATGGAACTGTACACCCCAAATTGGTCTTGATCGGTGGCGTAACCCCATGACAATCCCATCTTCTGTCCAAGCAGTTGTTTCTAGACTCTCGGGTAATGCTGGGGAGACGACCAAAGAATGGTAACGAACAACACAGAAGTTTTGAGGAATCTCCGCAAATATTTCAGATTCGTTATGATAGACTCGACTTAGGCGTCCATGCATTGCTTCAGGAGCATATGTGACTTGGCCTCCAAAGACATAACCAATTCCCTGATGACCTAAGCAGACACCCAGTAAGGGAACTTCTATTTTTTCAATAACTTGTTGACAAATTCCAAAATCTTTTGGGTTTTCTGGACGACCAGGTCCAGGAGAAATGACTACATTATCAAATGATAAAGCTTGTAGTTCAGAACAAGTTAATTGATCATTGTGTATAACAATTGGAGGTTCTCCATTCACCTGTGCAATCATTTGATAAAGATTGAAAGTGTAAGAATCGTAGTTATCGATTAGTATAGTTCTCATAATCACTAATATCACAAAAATCTAGAGACAATTAATTTTGATGATGAATTAAATTTCATCTAGCTCCAATATTTTTTGTCTAAATTGTTGTTTTTCTTAATCTACTTAGTTGTTCTGGTTTGTCAAACAAGAATTAAATCGTATTTAGTAATAACATACTACGATAATTTTAGTTTTTTAGAGTAGCATGCCATACCTAAAATATAATTCATCTATCAAACTTAAAATAGTCAATATTATTAAAGGGTATAATTATTTCCTATTTTATAGGACTGAAGCAGTTATCGTCTACAAAAAAAACAATTATAATATTTTTTACTTATTAAGAATTAACTAAGACAACAACCCTAAAAGATGAATAAAATGGTAATTACTTTAGAATTTTTTCCTTTGATTTATAAATAATAGATTTTAAGATAGAAAGAAAAAATAAATTTAAATTTATTTAAATAATATACAATTTATTCATCCAGTTGTTAATCATCTTCATGGTAGATATATCACTGCGTTAAATAATTATATTCCAGCAGCGATATGTCCTATGTTATAAAATTTTTGAACTGCTACTTGTCTTTTATTCTTTTGCATTAATGTAGTTTGTGAGATAAAAATTATAATTTTAGGGAGTAACAATAGACCATTACTCTTTCTAGAGAAAGAGCAGCAGGGAACTAAACTCAATTAGATTAATGATTCAGAGAATATTAACACAATCTCTGAATCATTAATCTAATCAGACAACTTTTCTTGAGTGATAGGTCAGGTAGACAAGCGTAGAAATAAATTCCACTGTTTTATTGTTTCATCAGTCAGGGAGTACAAGAATGCTCTGGCTATACCCAACTTCTCCGTCTCTCCTTCTCAAACCGAACTCAAGTTAACATGGATAGGTGGATTGAGGAAATTGAGGATAGTTATGGAATGGTTAGAAAGAATTAGTCGAGTTGTGCGATCACAGATTAATAGCTTAATAAAAGAAGAAGAGGATCCCGAAAAAGTTTTAGAGACAGCGATTGTCCAAATAGAACAGGAATTGATCGCCATGCGACGAGCATTAGCAGAAGCAATCGCCATTAACAAAAGTGCACAACGCCAGTTAGCTCACTACCAAAATGTGGCAGACAAATGGTATGAACGGGCAACAATGGCTATTGAGAAAGGAAATGAACCCCTAGCAAGGGAAGCACTCATTAACCGCCAATCTTACCAAACACAGGCTCAAGAAATAGAAAATCAACTAGAACAACAAAACCAGGTAGTTGATAAGGTTAAGCAAGATTTACGAACTCTAGAACGGAAATATGTTGAAACTAAAGCAAAAAAAAGCATTAATGTAGCTAGACTGCGATCAGCGATAGCTTCCCAAAAATTACAAGAAATTGTTGGAAATCCAAACTCAGGCAGTTCTACCAGTATTTTTGAACAGATAGAATCGAGGATTCTGGAACTCGAAGCTGAGTCACAAATAACCCAAAGTCTGAGTACTGATCCCTTAGAAAAGCAATTCATGGCATTAGAAACGGATAAAATAATCGATACAGAAATTGTCAACCTCAAATCCAAAAAACTGACCTCACGCCAGTCTAACCAATCATCAGCAGCATCTCCCTCAGAAATAGATGGAATTAATGCTAAGCTCGATCAATTCTAAGACGTAATTTTTGAGAAACAGAGATAAATTTTGTTCAGGAGTATTTCAAAGTGGTTTTCTTTCTCCGACTCCCTCACTCTTCCTCCGTAACCATTCATATGCCAAACTAGAAATGGACAAGCCATATTTCAGTGGCAGAAGAAAGCAATCTTAACTTTTAAATTTTACTTACCCTAGTACACGCACCGGAGGATAAACAGCATCATGGGATTATTCGATCGCCTAAGCCGAGTTGTCCGAGCCAACTTAAACGATCTCGTCAGCAAAGCAGAAGACCCGGAAAAAGTCTTAGAACAAACCATCAATGATATGGGAGAAGACCTGATACAAGTGCGCCAAGCTGTCGCCCATACTATTGCCGAACAAAAACGTACTGAGCAACGATATAATCAGGATCTATCAGAAGCGAACAAATGGGAACAACGGGCCAAACTTGCCCTGTCTAAAGGGGATGAGAGTCTAGCTAGAGAAGCTCTAGTCCGTAAAAAAACTTATACCGATACTTCCGTGAGTCTTAAACAACAGCTGGAACAACAAAATGCTCAAGTAAGTATCCTCAAGCGTAATTTAGTGGCTTTAGAAAGTAAAATTTCTGAAGCCAAAACTAAGAAAAATATGCTGATCGCTCGGTCTAAAGCTGCTAAAGCTAACGTAGAAATTCAACAAACTTTGAGTAGCGTTAATACTAGCGGTTCGATGGCAGCCTTTGAGCGCATGGAATCCAAAGTATTGGATATGGAAGCTCGTTCCCAAGCCATTGGGGAGTTAGGCGATACTGGTATTGAAGAACAATTTGCTAAATTAGAGTCTGGAAGTGGTGTAGATGACGAATTAGCTATGCTCAAAGCTCAAATTAGTGGGATTCCTGAACCGCAAAAATTACCTGAAGCCTCTAATACCAAATCATCTCGAAAAGATTCAGCGGTGGATGCAGAATTAGAAGACTTACGGAAACAATTGGATAATCTTTAAAGGAGAAATTCAAAATACGTCACGAAAAACCTTATTTCAATTTTTAGGGACGTATATTTATTACGTCCCCCTAAACTTGCTAAATTTAGCTTGTTCTATTTCCGGATTTATCTGAACGAAAAATAAGCATAATAACTGGCCAACCTGTAACCTAGATAACTGGTAACTCAATTATTAGATGGCCAATTAAAAAAACAATTATGAATAGTGTCCTCGAAATTACTGATACCAAATTTGAAGAAGAAGTTTTTTACGCTAAGCAACCTGTTCTAGTTTATTTTTGGGCTTCTTGGTGTGGTCCATGTCAATTAGTTTCTCCCTCTATTAGTGCGATCGCCAAAACTTATAGTGATCGCCTAAAAGTGGTTAAATTAGAAGTTGATTCTAACCCTAAAGCAACTGCTGAGTGTAAAGTAGAAGGGGTTCCAGCTTTGAGACTCTATAAAGACAAAGAACTTTTAGCTTCCCATGAAGGGGCTATCACCAAACAAAAACTTATTGAGGAAATTTTAGATCCTCATTTAAGTTAGATAGTGAGCAGTTAATAATGAATAGTTAATGATTAACAAATGTTTACTAAACTGTTTGAACAAGTCATTGAATAACTAAGGAATGTCTTTGCCAATATGGATCAGGCGAAAGCCGAGGCAATATCGACAGGTAAAACTATCATAGATTTATTCTTGGGATCGTCTGATTTGCAAGCTCTAGATGCGGCAATTGCTGCTATCGAAAAATCTTTGCGCGACCCCACGACCCACAGCTACCTGTTGCGGCATGGAACAGGTCATTGGACTCTAACGCTCCTTAACCCTCAGAAAATAGCCTTATTGCCTAATCCTGGCTACCCTTTCTCCGCAGGGAGTGTCCATTTAACAGGGGGACAATTTTATACAATACCCTTGCCTTGTTGGCAAAAAACCAATTTCTACCTACTTTAACAGATATTCTTACTTCTGTTTTAGCTAGAGCTCGTTTGATGGTGTTAAATTATCTCGATAATCCTACGACGGCAATGGCTTCTTTGTCCTTTTTTGAGAAAACAGTTAAATTTTGTCAGCAACATTATTTAGTTTTAGTTCATGATTTTCCTTACGCCGATATTGTGTTTGATGGGATAAAATTACCACCTTCTATTTTAGAAGCAGATCCTAATAAATTTAGTTCAATTGAGTTTTTTACCTTTTCTAAGTCATCCAATATGGGTGGATTTCGAATTAGGTTTGCTATTGGTTTGCTATTGTCAATGCTGAACTTGTTGCAGCATTAAGAAAGATCAAAGCAATTATTGATATCAATACCGAGGAATTTTAAAAAGGGCAATTGCCGCTCTAGAAGAACCTCAAGAAACCGTCAAACAAACTGTTGCTGAATTCCAAAAACGCCACGATGCTTTTATCAAAGCACTAAATAATATTAATTGGTTAGTTGAATCTCCTAAAGCAACCATGTATGTTTGGGCAAAATTACCAGAAGCATGGCAGAATAAATAAATTGAATTTTGTTAGCAGTTAGTATTAAAAACGGGAGTTGCAGTTTCTCTGGGAGTAGGCTTTGGAAAACAGGGAGAAGGTTATGTTAAATTGGCTTTAGTTCATAATCGTGATGTGTTAGAAGTAGTAGTTGAGCAAATTGCTGAATTTTCAGGAAAGACTTTTCAAGATTTATCTGAAAATATCTATGAAATACTACAAATTCAAGTAAAATCTAGGTAATTCAATCTTAAGTTTGAAAAAGATAGATTCAATAGATTCAGTTGCTTTTTTTCAAAGATATTCCTCATGAATACTTTTGAGAAAAAGCAACTTACCACTACCTTTAACTTTTTTTTCAAGACTTCAGAGGCAGTAGCTTTTAGAAAAATTTTCAGATTCTAGATAACATAAGCGTAAGAACTGGCATTATAACTAAAAGCGAAGAGATATCTTTTCATAAGGAGTAATTAATTTGAAAAAAGTAGAAGCGATCATTCGCCCTTTTAAATTAGATGACGTTAGAATTGCTCTCGTCAATGCAGGCATTGTTGGAATGACGGTTTCAGAGGTGCGGGGATTTGGACGACAAAAAGGTCAAACGGAACGGTATCGTGGGTCAGAATACACGGTGGAGTTTCTCCAAAAACTTAAGATAGAAATTGTCGTCGAAGATCCTCAGGTAGATATGGTGATCAAAAAATTGGTCGCCGCAGCGCGCACCGGGGAAATTGGAGATGGGAAAATCTTTGTTTCTCCCGTGGATCAAATTATCCGTATTCGTACCGGAGAAAGCAATCTTGAAGCAATCTAGCTAAGATAGGGGATTACGGACCATCAGTCCTTCCCCATCAGACAATGTGATGTTAGCGTTTTTTAACTTTGAAAATCGAGCTTTTCAATATCTTGGCGAATATCATTAAGATCAATATAGCGATCAGTAGCATTTCTCAATTCCCTAGCAATCATGCCCTCCGTAGAAACAACTGTAATATGAGTACTCTTAGAACGTAATAGTTCAATTGCTCGTTCAAAATCTCCATCACCACTAAAAAGAATCACTCGATCATATTGATCTACTGTATTAAACATATCAACTACAATTTCAATATCAAGATTCGCTTTTTGTGAATAACGACCGGATATATCATCATAATATTCTTTAAGAATTTTGGTTCTGACTGTATATCCTAAACTTATTAAAGCGTCTCGAAATCCTCTTTGATCTTGAGAATCTTTTAAACCAGTGTACCAAAAAGCATTTACTAAACTAACGATAGGATCTTTAGTAAAATATTCGAGAACTCTCCTCGGGTCAAAAAACCAGCTGTTTTTTTGTTGAGCATAAAACATATTATTACCATCAATAAATATAGAAACACGCTCTTTCTGAAAAAGACAAATATTCGTAGCATCCATGAAATTAAAACCTAAGATTATTTAGAAATAAAAAATTTTTTTTAGCTTAATAGTCCAGTTAAGCAATTTTACTTAATTAAAATCTTACCTTAAAAGTTTCTCCCTTTGTTGTGATGGATATCTTAAATAGAAAGAAGAAGTCTTTAGGATACAAGTCAACGAGAAAAATGCTTCTTTAGAAGGATTTTCAGTTAAGTCTAGGTCTTTAACTATTGAGAGAACTTCAAAGACATAATTGTCTAGAATTCTTCTTAAGCTACTAAATAAGAACACCAATTGCTCCATCATACTGGACATAATTATGCAGTAGTGACACCTACTAAAGCTGAAGGAAATTAATCTGCTTGTGTTCCTCTCGATAGCCATTGTTATCTCCTGAATTTATAAAAATAACTACTGCTAAAAAAGGGCAGTAAAAACAAACTGTAGTTCTTCATAAGCAATCACTACATTTTTTTAGGTAAAGTGTCAATTTATGCTAATTATTAAGAATATACCTTCCCCATGAGTAGTGATAAGGGATAATAAATCTCAGTCTATATTAAAGTAATAAGCTTCTGGGATGTGACTTAAATCAAATTATTTTAATTGAAAATGATAATAGATAATAATAAGTTTTAGTATTAGTCAATTGGCTGACAAGCTATTCACCAGTCAAAATAGAAGGGGAAAAATATTTATATCTTTAATAATCATCAAAGTCAAGTTTAATTTAGATTAATCAGGAGATTTTTTTGCTATTCTAGAGTAACTACGATAAAATCATTAAAAATATAATTTAAATTATATTTCTAAAAACCATTGATACTAATTAATCAGATTAATCTAAAAAAGCCAGAATAGCTATCAACGATTATGGTAGTAAGATTCTCAAAATAGTAGAAATTTAAATATAGATTTAATCTGCTAATTTAGTATATTAAATACTTGTAGCAATACATTGAAATCTACCGATTTTAGACATTAAATTACGATTTAATAAATATACTATTTAATCCATGACTTAATCTTATTACTCAGGTGATTAATATCGACGGTGCAAAAATGACTAGTTATTATTGTATAAGTCAGGATTTAATCTTGATATAACTCAAAAAGATCACTTGTATAAAGTCAGAAATATTTTTGGTATTTCTCTAAGTAAATTGTTACCAGTTTAAATGTACTCAATACCATAAAAGGACTAGATTTTGTTAAAAAGAGAAAATCCTATACAGATAAGACTAACTTTAAAAATTCCTCAATAAATTTTAGAAACTAACGAAAAAATGCCGCTTTTAAAAAAGATCAAAAAAATCAAAAAGTTAGGAATTTATGAAATAACTTATCTTAAAAGAGTAAAAAAAATACGCAGTAATTTTAGTTAATATAGATAGAAAATTCAAAATTAATAGCTTTTTTTAAAAAAAGAAAGAGGTAATAGTAAACTATTTCTACAGTCTGAGTTCATAGGTGTTGATCCAAATAGAATAGATGAGCATAGATAGTTCTACTAAACCTGTCAGATAAAATCATCGATATTAATGTCTTGAAAACCTGATTTAAAAATTGTTTAAGTTTCTAATAGTTTGCTTGTTATTAGAATCATTGCTCAATCAGCTCAATCAGACTATGTTAAGGTTTGGTAGATTTTTACTATCCTAAGTTTGGTAGAGTTGTATAGATTTGTCGATTTGCTATAAAGAGGGTTATCAAAGAAATACTTTCTCATGCCAAAATAGTAGTGTAAAGACTAACAAAAGATATGCATAAAAACTTAAAGATAAAAGAAAAATAGATAAAAAACTAGCTGGCATAATCCATAGTAAATATCCCTTATTCAAGAAGAAAGAAAGCTAAGATAGAGTAAATTAAAAAAATGTCATCAGTCTTAGAGAATATCTATCAAATAAAAGAGGAGATAAGAAATATCTTTAAACCTCAAACAATAAGTGATGAGGCTCTCAATAAATTTCTAGAATGAATAGAAACTGCTTACAAATATTTTCCGAAAAGTTCTCAGATAATATGTAGATATATGAACATAATTGTAACATTCAAACTTCCGAAGATTAGCAGGAGCGATCAATTAAAAAATCAAATTAATTAAAAGACAAGCTTGTAGCTTGACTAACTTTGACAATCTTAGAAAGATAGTTTTATCAGACTAGTACTTTTTCTGCTGACTTATTACACTAAATCTAATAGCTCCCTAATGCTTTAATCTAATTCTCCTTGACTAGAAAATATTTCAAAAATCTAATCAATACTAGTTAGTTCAAATAAAATTTAAATTTGTTAGTTGATTGAACAGAGAAATATTTTTTGACTTGACATTTTTGCTCTCTTTGTCAACATTATTAATGCTTCCAAACCTATACTTTCCATAAAAGTAACATTTGTAAAATCAATAACAATTATTATTGTCTCTATTTAAATCAAAGAAATAATTACTTTACGAAAACTATCGATTTAGATCCGCTCTAAAATATCGGAAGGTTTAAAACGTCTAAATTCATAAGTCATAGTTAATTTACTAACTTATTACTATTGAAAAAGTAATTTTAATATAGTTTTAGAAGCTTACGGACAGAGATATTAAATTCTATAACTCTACGGATTTATAACCATTTAACTGGAAATCCTAAGGGCTGTTGGAAAGAAATTTCAAATTTTTCTAATAATTGGCGGAATTGTTCTCCTTCAATGGTCTCTTGGTCAATTAAAATGTCTACTAAGTGATCAATGGCAGTACGATTCTCTTGAATTATCTTTTGAGCTTTATCATGGCAATGATCTACAATATATCGTACTTGATAGTCAATTTTATCTGCAATCTCCTGAGAATAATCAGATTCATTGTGCTCATCATTTTCTAAAGCAACTAATCCTAACTCAGACATTCCGAAGCGAGTTACCATTTGTCGGGCCAAGTCAGTCACTTTTTCAATATCGTTCCCAGCTCCAGTTGTGACTTCATCCTCACCGAAAATTATTTCTTCAGCAGATCTACCCCCCAATAAAGCGGCAATTCTGGCCAACAATTGATTTCTGGTAGTTAGTCTATATTCTTCATCTGGAGTAAACCAAGTTAAACCTTTGACTTGTCCTCTGGGAATTAAAGTAACTTTTTCCACGGGATCGTGGCTACCACATAAAGTTCCTACGATCGCATGACCCACTTCATGATAGGCAATTAACCGTTTACTCTTACTATCGACTAAAGGAGTTCCTTCCATTCCAGCCACGACCCGATCAATAGCATCGTTAATTTCTGTCATGGTAATGGCTTCTTTGCGTCGCCGTGCTGTAAAAATTGCCGCTTCGTTGAGGACATTGGCCAAATCTGCTCCTGTAAACCCTGGAGTCCGTCGGGCGATCGCTTCTAAGGAAACTTTTTCATTAACTTTTTTATCCCTGGCGTGAACTTCCAAAATGCCTTGACGACCTTTAAAATCAGGATAATCCACCATTAACTGTCGGTCAAAACGTCCAGGGCGTAACAATGCTTTATCGAGGACATGAGAACGGTTGGTCGCTGCAATTACAATAATTCCCTGATTACCCTCAAAGCCATCCATTTCTGTTAATAATTGGTTAAGGGTTTGTTCCCTTTCATCATTTCCTCCTCCATAACCTACTCCTCGTTGACGACCTACCGCATCAATTTCGTCAATAAAAATAAGACAAGGGGCGTTTTCTTTAGCTTTTTTAAATAAATCTCGTACCCGTGAAGCCCCGACACCGACAAACATCTCTACAAATTCTGAGCCTGATATACTAAAGAAGGGAACAGCTGCTTCTCCTGCAATAGCTTTAGCGAGCAAAGTTTTGCCAGTTCCGGGAGGTCCGACTAACAGTACCCCTTTAGGGATTTTTGCGCCTATTGCCGTAAATTTTTCAGGTTGTTTGAGGAAAGTCACTACTTCTTGTAATTCCTCTTTAGCTTCGTCAATACCAGCTACCGCGTCAAAGGTAATTCCTGTTTTGGCTTCCATCTGGAAACGGGCGCGTGATTTTCCAAAGTTCATAGCTTGACCAGACATACTGGCTGAACGTCGTAGAATTACTAGAAAAATTGCAAATAATAAAAAAAGAACGATTAAATTGGTAACTAATCCGATTGCAGCTGAGTTATCGGCGGATGGACGAATTGCAAATGGCACTTCGTTATCTCGAAGTTTAGCAATCAATTCAGTATTAAGATGATTTTTAAATATGGGAATTTCTTGATGTTGCCCTTTCTTATCTGGGTCTTTCAATGTCACTTTAGCTTTTTGTTGTTTGGGATCAATTTCCACGTTGGCGACTTGATCCGATTCAATTTTCTCAATTAATTCGGTGTAGCTGCCTTGATCAGCTTTAGTCTCTGTTTTCGTTTGTCCCCAACTGGGTGTGGCTATTAGTAATGATTGAATGAGCATCAAACTAGTAACAAACCGATCCCATACTTTTAAGGAGATTTTATGTTTCTTTGATTGTTTAGCCTTGGGGGCTACTGTATTTTTCTTTATCATAGTTTGTTGAGTTAGATTTTGCTCTGAGGTCAACTTAAGAATAGTTGTCCATAACTAAGTTCAGCCAAGAAGTTATTTTATTTTTATTATGAACGATGAGATGATGTCAAAGAATTGACAAGAGACAACCGTTAAGGTACTGGGCTCGTTAACAGTCAGATGCCAGCTGTTATCCTCCATAATTTTTTCCTTCTTCCCCCTTAGGTTTAAGAGTCTCGTCGTTCCCGATTTTTTCCGTAGCGAGTTTCTTGTAGACTATTGCTAATTCCTTGAATAATTCCACGAACAATTAGTCCTAATCCTCTACCAATAACCTGAGTGAGTAGATAAACTAAACCATTACCAATCAATCTGACCATAGAACGCAATACGGGAGCAAAGGCATCACGAGATTCTAGAATAATGGTAACTGCCCAACGAATTCCTTTAAGCTGTTTAAGTTCATGTTGTCGTGAGGCGTGAATAAAGGTGGCTTCAATTCCTTTTTTACTCCAGAATAATAGTCGGTATTTACTTTCAAAAATATTGCGCGGTTCTTCCCAAAATTGTTCTTGACGATAAGCCCAAGACAAGTTATTACGAAATTTAGCAATTTTTCTAGAAGAATCAATTTTGTCTAAATATAATTTTCGGCTTATTACTTCGATATCTGAGAAATTATTTAAAATCAAAAACACAATCCCATTAGCTGTTTGAATAATAAAGTTTTCAAGAAAAATTTCAGCTTGATGGCAAACTTCAGTGCTTTTAGCACAGGATGAAACATCCTCAATTATTAGTCCTTTATCAAAAAGTAAATATTTTAGCAATTCATCGAAATAATATATTTTTCTTAGAAATTCTCCTTGGACTAAACTGATATTATTGTCGATAATATTTTTAATTTCATCTAAAGTTATTAGAGGTTGTAATACACAATACTTCCCTAAAAAATTAACTGCTGATTCCTGCCAAATTTTTTGGGTGATCATGGCGGTATCCTTCGGTAATTCTGAAGCATCTGCTGTAATAAACTCCAAGTCTTCTAAGCTTCTCCCCAACTGATGAATAACAATGGTCATTAACTCTTCTTTTTTATCAGCTTGGAGAATATCTATTTCTAGAGAAATTGATGTTAAATTATCGGAGTTGATCGCTAATTTTTCAAGGGTATTCTTGAAAATTGCTAGGTTATTGAGCGATTTTACCCCTAGGATGTTTGTTGAGGACTTAGCTGAGAATCCAGGAGTATCGTTCTGATTTTGAGAACCTCTTGAGGAAAGCTTTGATTGTGAGGTTGGTGCAGCCATAGCAACATCGATGGGAATTAATCTATTAATTAACCATTTTGCAGCTAATAATTCTCGTCTTTTCCCTTTCAAAAATTCTTTGTCAACCCACGATAATTGGTTTTGGTCAAGCCGTAGATTAATTTGTGTAATGGTTTTATTAATTTGTTTTAATCCTAATTGTTTACCCTGTAAAAGCCATGTCTGAGGAGATTTAGGTTGTTCCAGAGTTACATTAGACGAGGGGACAGCTAGGGTCGGCCAAGCTGTCTGACCTTGAGCTATTTTCTGCAGTTGTTCGATCAAACGTTCTATCGTTATCCCTTTTGGACAATAACCCTCAACACCAGCTTGTTTAGCCGTTTGTAGTGACAATGGGTCAGTCAAATGACTTAACAAACATATTTTAAGAGTGCGATAGGTTTGTTTAATCTCTTCGAGAAACCTCCACCCCTCTGAGACGTTATTGGGGGTATCAGGATCTAAGATGATTAGATCTACTGACTGTTTTATTAGGGTTTCTCGGATAGGTTGAGAGAAATCGGTTTGAACGACAACACGGAAATCGGAATAGTTCCTTAAGACATTAGAGAGTCCTAAGCGAAAAATAGCATCATTATCAATTAGTAGTAGATTAATCGGGCGATCGCTCACGATGCTTAAGAAAAAATGATAACACTATCTCTAGTTTAATCCAGGTTTGTCCTATTGCTTATAACCAAAAAAGTCGATTCGATAGTCAGTTATTTTCACCCCTGTTTGCTGTTCCACTTGTTCAAGTAATTCCGGGGGTAATTTTAGATAGATGTCCATGATTTGTTGTGTATCTAGGCAGTTAACATGACTGTGAGAGTCACTGATATGACCGTATAGCCTGCCGTCAGCTCGTTCAATACATTCAATGATCCCTTGCTTTGAAAGAGCCTCTAGATTTTGATAGACTGAGGTGTGGCCAATCTCTTTACCCTCTTGGGAGAGATACTCGTAAATTTCCCTAGCAGACAAGTGTCCCTTAGCTTTCCAGAGTAATTCTAGGATGAAGCGACGTTGACGACTGACCCGCATTCCCAGTGCCTGACAAAGATTAAGGGCATCTTCCAGTGATCGGAGTGGTTGGCTTTGTCCTCCTTGTTTACTCATGACTATGCTGATTACTCTTGAGAACTTAGTAGATTATAAATTCATTACCAGTTTAGCTTAGATTATTTTTTGACTTCTAATGAAGACTGCTTAAGTTTTTCTAGTTGTGTTGATGTAAGAGATTTCTATTGTTAAGTTATCCGTAGGTCTTTATTTTGACTAGTTGTAGCTAAACTTTCTGGGTTATCGTACTGAAAATAAATTATTTGAGTTAGGAAACAAATGGTTAATATTTATTTGTCAAAGTAAGCTTTACCGTACCCGAACTAAAACTCTTTTGAGTGCTATCTTGAAACTACAGTGTCCAAAAAAAAAGAAACTAAAAAAGTAGGAAATTTTTAGATGAAGAGGTAGATGACACTGAGTAGACAAAAAATGTATCTATTTTTTCTAGCAATTGATGATCTAGAATTATTTATAATAAAAGGGAATATAATAAAATTGAAGCTCATATAATTTGCGGAAGTATATTTTAAGATAAATATAATTTAGTTAAGCCAATTCATCCAATTATTACTCAGAGTAGTTAATCTAAAAAACATCAATCATACAATTTGAGAAGGGCACAAACATTCTTAGTCCTAAGCCCTAAGATAGCTTGATTTGACAATAATGCTAATAACAAGAAAACTATTAGGTATTAGGATAGAAACTTAAATAATTCCCATATAAGACTTTCAAGACGTTAGTATTAATAATTTCACATAACTGGTTAAGTAGAACACGATTGATTGTGCCTCTCTAATTATTTAACAAAACACGCAGAGAAGTTCTCACTAAGTAGCTTCTATCAGAATCAACTATTAAACTTTTAACTTTATCAATGGCTCAAGGCAGATTTGAACTGCCGACCTTGGGCTTATGAGTCCCCTGCTCTAACCTACTGAGCTACTGAGCCGTACCCTTTTTATCATGGTTAGCATAACACAAAATAACGAGATTAACCAAAGTAAATAAAAAATCAGAGGAAGTCTAACCTTCCCCTGAGAAGGGATTAAACTGAAAAAATCTATTGATTACTTTCTTTTCTTGGGTAACAAGGCTACAGGATTAACCGCTCCTGTGCCACTCGGATGAACTTCAAAATGAAGGTGAGGACCGGTACTGTATCCTGTACTCCCCATTTCAGCAATTTGCTGCCCTTGCTCTACCTTTTGTCCACGACGGACTAACAGACGGTTATTATGGGCATAGAGAGTAATACTACCGTCAGGGTGACGAACTTTAACTAATTTTCCGTAGCCTCCCGAATTCCATCCGGCTGTAATCACCTCACCTGGGGCTGCGGCAATGATAGGAGTACCAATGGGAGCCGCAATATCGATTCCTCTATGCATTCTGCCCCAGCGTCGGCCATAGCCGGAAGTCAACACCCCTTTACTTGGCCAAATATAGCCAGTAAACTGCATAGGGGCATGAGGAAGATAATTATCAGGAATGGATAAAGGCGGTAATTCAGGTCCGACATTTGTCCCCACGGGAATACGGAAAGCGTCATTATATTGTTCTGCATCGTTAGGAGCAGCCCCCATTAACCGAGAACGGAATTTAGGTAGCTGTTGGGCAACTTGCTGTTGAGAAGAAGGGTAATTACGGCGATTACTGGTCCACTCAGGATTTAAAGTTTGTCCTAACACAGGAGTTTTGGATTTTCTTGGATTATCAGGCTCTGTTTTAATTCTGCTAGCTTCAGTGTCAACTGCATATTCCTGTTCAAGGTTAGCAATATCTGTTTTCAGTTGTTCGGTATAGGAATCTGGACTAGAATTAACAGAAATCTCGAACATTTCGAGATCTTCATTTTCAGACGACTGTTTCTCCCATCGATCAACCTCCTCCGAAGAAGCTGATGATAGCACACTCACAGAAACTGGAAGGGGAGAATCAGAAAATCGACTAGGAGATGAGGCTATTAAATTTTGAGATTGAAGAATATGAGGTCGATTTTTATATTGTGCCTGTGTTACAGATTCAGGAAGAACCAAACTCTGATGAACCTTAATCAAATTTGGATTAGTAATGCTATTAGCTCGAATTAACTCTGAAAGGGTTAAGCCATGATGACGAGCAATACTATTAAGAGTGTCTCCAGGTTGAACACGATAGGATTTTTTAGTTTGAACTAATTTTATTTGTGATTTAGGAACAATCCGAGCTTGCTCAGTTGAGGTTGATTCTACAGATATCTCAATTTTAGATGGTTCAAAATTTGATTTGCTAAGGGTTGAAGAGTAGGGAGGAAGAACATCGATTGAGGCTAGATCGTTTTCAGGTGTAGAAACTGGAATCGGAATAGGCTCATTAAATTGAGGAATTTCTTCTTGTTCCATCTGGGACAAGGGAACTGAAGGAAGTTTCGTAAAAGAGGACAACGCCGAAGAGGAATTTTTACCAGTTTTTTCTAGTGTGGAAGTAGAAGAAACATTCTTACTTGAAAAACTAGAAGACAGAGAACCGGCAGTATTTACAGGCGTGCTTAGACTCGAAGCCGAAACTGACTCAGTCTTCTGGGAGGTAATCGCTCGAATTGCCGTTTCTCTGATGGACCTATTCTCTTGAAGTTTACTGCTAATAGGTCTTAAGGGTTGACTCACATCAGAGACATCGGCTAGCAAGGAACTAATATTAGACTTTAGGTTAGACTTCTCCGTTTTTAACTCAGCCAAACTATCTTGTAAACGTTTACGAGTTTCTCTAAGGTGATCGAGAGAAGTATTGACAGGTTTGGAGGGTAATTCTTGGGACTCGGAGAGTACTGTTCCAAGTTGACGTGATGAAACCTGAAGCTGAGATTCTTCTAGGGAAGGAATTTTTAAAATTTGCCCAGAAACTAAGTCGGCTTCAACAGAGAGTTTATTGAGGGTAGCGAGCGCTGCTGCTTCCACTTGATACTCTTGGGCTAGTTGCCTGATAGATTCTCCGATCTTAACTTTGTGCTTAAGATTTAGAGGAGCTAATTGACTTTTAGAGGAGCTAGTGGCGTTAGTTGAGCTCAACGAGGCTGATAAATTTGAAAGAGTAGTAGTAGCAGTTAATGAGTTAGCTGCTGCTGCTACTGCTACTTTATTTTGAGTCAGTAACAATCCTGTAGCTCCCATAGAAATGGCCAGTCCAATCATGGCCGTAGAGCGACGTACTTGACCACAATTGTTATTGGGAGTGGGAGTTAAACTGCCTAATGGAAGCTCGGTTAGAGGGATAACTGATGTATCGGAATAGTCAGCAATGCACGAAGATATGGGCGTTGCTTTGCGTGTAAATGTATTTTTCAAAAAAACCTCCTAATGTTAGGAACGAGCCATTATTAAAAATCTATAGATCCGGTCGAATTTCAGAAACGGAATAGATACTTGATTTTACAGGGGAATATCTTAATAGAGATATATTAATAAGTCAATATACTCAGATATCATTTTATTGATGAAACATTAAAATCAACTTATTTTCTTTGCTGATTTATTTTAGATAAGTATAGTCTGATTCGCATTTCAATGAGGGACTATTACATCTAATCTTTTTGTCTGATGCAAGTCTGTAGACGATAGAAGTTAATTGAAGGTTTCGTGATGGAGTATTGTCTATGGAGTATTCTCTAACGATTAAAAGCTCTGGTTTAGGGTGTTTTGAGTTAATGAAGACAACACGCTCGATTTCCTAATTCCATAAAATTGATTTCCCTGGCATTTTCAGAGAATAAATATGGATTGTTTATTAATCACTTAAACCATCTTCAATTGTCGTCGTGCTTCAAATAGACCAATGGTGACGCTTACTGACAAGTTTAAACTACGCACTTGAGAGTTACTCATCGGAATATATAGGGTTTCTTGGCAATTAGCTAGAAGAGATTGGGGTAGTCCTTCGGTTTCGCTCCCAAATAACAGCCAATCACTATCTTGAAATGTCCATTCAAGATAAGAACGACAACCCCGAACGCTAAAGCAAAGTAAACGCCCCCCCTGTTGCTCATGCCAGGCTAAAAAATCTTTTAAACTGTTGTGGTAGTTAAGATTGACATAGGGCCAGTAATCTAAACCCGCCCTTTTTAAATAACGATCACTTAACTCAAATCCTAATGGACCGACTAAATGTAATTCTGTGTCCGTAGCTGCACAAGTTCTGGCAATATTACCAGTATTTGGTGGTATTTGCGGGTTTACTAGAATGATTCTGGGCATAAAAATATATATTTTTTATTTAATTTAAATTAATATTTAATTTTCAATATTCACAAACATTAGTTTTGATAAACCCAAAAAATGCATATATAACTAAAATTTATGTTTAGGCAACTAGCAAAGATTGACATAATTTATCTTCTAACTCTTGTTCGAGTTTGGCAACGGCTTCGATCTCTTGAGCTAAAATTAAAGAAATGGGACAACCAGACTGATATTTCCTGAGCCATTGTTGTGCTAAGTTACCATCGCGCAAAATTCTTTTCACGGGGTTAAGAAAGCAACTAAAGCCTCTCTGTTTGGCCGTTGGTAATATTTCTTGATACAATTCTTGAATCCAACTTTGTGCGTCTATCCTGCGGCCATCTTGCCAGTGGGTTAGTTGGGCAGTTAAGCTGTCTTTGGCGACTACCTTTTCATTATCGGCAGTAATAGTCAACAATTCGTCCGGGGATAATTGGCTATGAATTAGGGGGTCAAGATTGGGCTCATCAATAAGTTGAATTAAACGAGCTTCTAAGAATGCCACAACTGACAACAAAGCGATCGGTTCAACTATCAGGTCACAAATTCTCAATTCCAAGCGATTAAGATTATAGGGCCGATTATCTCCATTAGGACGCACTGATGTCCAGAGATGGCGTATATTCTGCATGGTTTGGCGAGCTAACTGTTCTTCTGTCCAGGAAACAAAGTGACCGTGACTTTTAAACAAAGGGACATGCTCCGGAGTCTGGGGAAACAAATGCCAACGGGTAGAATGATAGCCAGTGACCTGCCCATCAAGGAAAGGGGACGATGCACTTAATGCCAAATATAGAGGAGCTTCTAAGCGAATGAGGCGACAAGCTCGAATTAAAGTTTCCGGATCATTAATTCCAATATTAATATGAATACTAGCAGTCACAACTTTGGTTCCATAGGTTTCCTCAATATAACTATGGTAGGGATTATGGAGATCGGACCGACAGAAGTAATCGCTGTTTCCTAATGAAAGGGTACTTCCCGGAATCAAGGTGAAATTGCCAATGCGTTGTAGATATTTCCTTAGGTTGTGTCGGGGTTGAAGGGTAGCACACAATAGGCGATCATAGGAAGACAATGGGGCTGTGGTGTACTCTACGTTGCGTGAATCAGGTTCTCGAACAAATCCTTCTAAGTCTTTAACAATACGCTCAGACAATCCCACAATTTGCCCATCGGATGTCCCAGTGTACATTTCAATTTCGAGCCCTTTGGATAATCGCACGATGATTCCTCTGCGTTAGTTGTCCAATTTTCCTGGTCATTTGTCACCTACACTTCATTATCAATGAAGAAGGATGATTTACTCAACAAAAATATTTTTGGCATTTTGTGGTGATCAACTCCTTATGAATTGTTTTTGTTTGTAGTATTTTTATACTAAATCAAGTTCAAAAGATTAATCAATTTTAAATGCTCTCTCTGAATTATGGAAAAACCATAGCATCACTAGTATTAGAGTTGAATTCTAGCTTAAATACCTGTCTAGGATTAATTCTCGTTGTGTGGTGGTATTTTCATCTTAAGCTTTTTAGCTAGATATCGCTTTTATCAAGGAAAAGAAACCTTTGAAGATAATTCTTAGCAGGGACAATGGACATTTGACGGAGAAATTTTACGGGCTTAAGGAAAAAGTCGATGTGATCTCCAAAAAATCCTAACAATGGAGTCCTAATTAAGTGAGAACTTGCAATCTCATTATCGAAAGGGACATTGCGTTCAATTCAAATCAAATGCCCTAAAATACAATCATGATTAACTTAATAAGATAAATCTAAAAACCTCTATATTACGGAGCATAATGCTCTAATTTCTCTCAATAAGTTGATTGATAGCTTAAATTACCGGTAAGCTTTAGATTGAGCTGAGTTGCTTAACAATTGTCTCCAACCTCTCTACGAGGGATACATTAGACTAAGGGAAGTATTGCGACGCAATAATTTATGGACAACATCTATACTGTTGAAATTAATCACCAAGGCAATACCTATACCATTGAAGTTGCTGAGGATCGAAAAATTCTCGATGTAACTCAAGAAACAGGACTAGATTTACCTATATTTTGTAGTGCAGGAGTTTGTACTACCTGTGCTGCATAATTGCTGGAAGGAATGGTAGAGCAAGGTGAGGGGATGGGGATATCTTCCGAACTTCAAGGAGAAGGATACTCCCCTTTGTGTATTTCCTATCCGCGTTCTAATCTAAAAATTGAAACTGAAAAGGAAAATGAGGTTTATAGTCGTCAGTTTTTCCAACATTAAGTCACTCTTTTAAGTACATTAAAGCCCGGTGGGCATTGCCCACCCCATAGGTTTTTTCTAATTTCAAGATTGAGGAGTGACATTAGGTTTCTCAAATTTCCAACTCTCTTGGATAACCAAATTATCTCGATGCACCATGGTTTGTGGACCTTCATAACCCAAAATTCCAGCAATTTTATCAGAGTGATGTCCTTTAATCTTTTTTACTTCCAAACTGCTGTAATTAACAATTCCCCTGGCTAGTTCTTGTCCTTGTTTATCGCATAATTGAATTGCATCAGATGCTTCAAATCGTCCCTCAACTTTGATAATACCTGCCGCTAACAAGGACTTTCCTTGGTGACAAATAGCCTCAATTGCCCCTTGATCGAGATAAAGTTGTCCACTAGGAACTAACCCGTAAGCAATCCAGCGTTTACGCGCGTTTTCACTGCACGTTTGTGGTTCAAATTGAGTTCCAATTGTCTTCCCTCGCAAAATTTTGAGCAAGTCACTTGGATTTTGTCCATGAGTAATCACGGTTCTCACTCCTGCACTAGTAGCCAGTCGTACAGCTGTTAGTTTGGTTTCCATTCCTCCTGTTCCCCATTGAGACCCTTTATTCCCTGCATCGACTTTTAGTTGAGCAATTTCTTCGGCATTGACCAGAGTAATTGGTTGAGCATCCTGAACTAGTCGAGGATCGGCCGAATAAAGTCGATCAACATCTGTTAGTAAAAATAACCAATCGGCATGGATGACACTAGCTACAAGAGCTGATAGGGTATCATTGTCGCCAAATTTTAACTCTTCAGTAGCCACTGTATCATTTTCGTTAACAATAGGGATCACTCCCAACTCGAATAGTGCTCGAAAAGTATTAGAGGCATTAACATAACAGCTACGTTCTATTAGTTCCCGTCGTGTTAGCAAAACTTGAGCAATAGGCTGTCCGATGGTAGTAAATAGGTCATCATAGATGCGGATGAGACGACCTTGACCAACAGCCGCGATTGCCTGTTTAAAAGCTATTTTTTTTGGGCGTTCTTTCAAATTCAGACGAACACATCCTACCCCTACAGCCCCAGAAGAGACTAATACAACCTGATAGCCCAATTGTTGCAACTGGGTTAAGGTTTCCACTAAAGCAGCAATGGTGGACAAGGCTAATTGTCCACTTGCGGATTGAGTTAAACTCGATGTCCCAATTTTAACAACCAGAGTTTGTGTCATTGATTAATAAATGGTTGAGGGTTAATCCTGTCTTTTGCATAGTCTTGCCGTCAAGCTACGCTGTGACTGGAGATTCTTAAATTGACATTTAAGGGTTTCTGCTTCTTAGATTTTTGACTAGGCAAAGCCTCGTCGGACTGTCTTCAATAAAGCACTTCCTAATATGATATGTATATCCTGGTCCATATCCTTATCTACACCATGCTAATAATTTAAGCTGCGGCCACATGCTTGTCTCTGTGTATTTGTGAGGTAAGATTTTTATCAATTTCATCAATAAAAACATCTCGTTTCCATGCAACCAACTTAAGGATAGTTACAGCTCGTTTAAAACTATTTTTAAGACAGTCTTTAGAAAGTATCCTTTTACCCCATGCTCGAAGATCAATATTTTCAATGAATACGGATTGGGCTTGCTCACAGAGGTGGGGAACTAACTTAAAATGCCAATTTTTACGAATATCGAAAATACGCAGATACAATCTAGCTATCTTTTTATTTAACTTATAACGATTATTAGACCCTTTTTGCTTATTTATTAATTTAAGTTGTAGCTATCTTATCTTGCGGTGTAGTTTGTTTAGAAATTGTAGTCTGTCCACAAGTTCACTATCACTGATAGCAAAGAATTTATCTAAAAAAAAACAATTTCTAATAATTGCATTGGAAAAATTACAAGATACCCAAACGCTCCCCTAAAATGCGAGCCTATCTTAATTTAAATCCATCTTGTAATTTTCTAAACTTTCTCAACTTTACCAATCTTAATTAAGGAAACTTAATCTGATTAACTTTGACACAATTTTCAAATATCTGGGGATTATAATAGGAACGCATTCTATATTTATGTTTGTCAAAAGGAAGGTATAATTTTCTGGACTACATGTCGACAAAAGCCTGGTTTAAAACTTTTAAAACTTGTGTCAGAACTCGAGCACTACCTGTATTGAGAATCTTATTGGTTTTTAAGTTTTTATTAGCCTCTGAGATTGTTTATGATAACTAAGATAGGGAACTTCAGAAGGGACGATGTACTCTGATTTTAAATTTTAACTTTAATTGACTGCCTGTCTGATATTAGTTTATACGTTAGGGCTAGCATTGATTCAATCTTTTCTGAAGTTTCTGTTAGTCTAGATTGATATACACAAACTTTCAAGTTGTGTAAAAATCTTTTGAGATAGATTAATTCCTTGACTTTTCAGAAACTTTTGTTAGATTAGGCATATTTCTAATTCTATCAAGAGCTTCGAGGAAGAGCTCAATGGATTCAAGAGTTGAGTATGTGTGGAGTGAGGGTTGATGTTGAGTAAAGAATCAGCGTATGAGATTACTAAAAGAAATCGCCACGATTACTATCTATCAGAAATTATCCGTCAACGAGCTTGGGTAGAAATTAATGCAGAAGCCTTAATTCACAATGTCAAGGAAATTAAAGGATTGTTATCACCAAAAACATCGTTAATGGCTGTGGTTAAGGCTGATGCTTATGGACACGGTGCTATCAAAGTCGCCCAGATAGCCTTACAAGCGGGGGCTAATAGTTTAGCGACGGCTACCCTAGCAGAAGGAATTGAACTTCGAGAAGCAGGAATTACAGCCCCGATCTTGATTTTAGGAGCAATTAATACCCCTAAAGAAATCGCCGTGCTCGCTCACTGGCAATTACAACCTACTCTTTGTAACTCCCAGCAAGCTTTAGTTTTTTCTGATACTCTGAGTCAACTGGAAGAGTCCTTACCCGTTCATCTTAAACTCGACACAGGAATGTCTCGTCTAGGGACACCTTGGCATCAAGCAAGAGAATTTGTGGGGTTAGTAAGTCGGTTGCCTTATCTCAAAATTGCTAGTTTATATTCCCATCTCGCTACGGCGGATAATCCTGATACCACAGTGATGCAAAAACAGCACCAACGGTTTGAAAAGGTAATCTCTCAATTAAAAACCCATTTATTTAAATTACCCCCTCTACATTTAGCCAATTCAGCAGCAACTTTAATTAACCAGAATTTACACTACGATTTAGTTCGAGTTGGATTAGCTTTATATGGATTATATCCTGCTCCTCATTTGCGTTTGATCACCACCTTAAAACCTGTACTACAAGTTAAAGCCAAAATAACTCAGGTCAAAACAATTCCCTCAGGAACAGGGGTTAGTTATGGGTATCAATTTATCAGCAATCATCCGATGAGTATTGCTGTTGTGGGTATTGGTTATGCAGACGGAGTTCCCCGTAACCTTTCTAACAATTTAGAAGTTTTGATTCGAGGTAAACGAGTCCGCCAAATTGGGGCAATTACTATGGATCAGTTAATGTTAGATGTTAGTTCTATCACAGATATTCAAGTCGGAGAAATAGTCACTTTAATTGGCAAAGATAGAACAGAAGAAATTACAGCAGACGATTGGGCAAACGCTTCAGGAACTATTTCCTGGGAAATTCTTTGTGGGTTTAAATATCGACTTCCACGAATTCTGATGGATTCAGAAGTCAACTGCCCTCAAGTTTTGGCTTATTAGCACAATATAATATGCTCTAGATCTTATCCTTAAGATGTACTTTATAAAAAAAGGTCTCTCAGGCTCAATTCAATGGATAATTCATTTATTGGATTGAGCCTGAGAGTTTAACAAAGTCAGATTAAAAGTTGAGATTTTTTCAAACACTTGTTATTTTTAGTCTATAAGATGGTTTTTCCCCGGATTGGGAAGTTTATGTGAACTATCCAGGAACTGTTTTTACACAATTAGACGATTGTTGTCCTCGCCGCGTGTTGTGTGTCTTTATTTTTCGCGTAATTCAGAGATGGTCAGAACAAAAAGGAACTTCGTTAGTTTAATTAATTACAGTGGTCAATGCGGCATTAACATTAATATGGCGGATTCCCTCACTCTAAATCATGGCAACAACTATTGATGGATCTGTTATCGTCTGCTACATTTTTTACATTTTATTTGGAACAGTTTTTTTGTTAAATAACATAATCGGATCAAGGACATTGTCAACAATTTATCAAGGGTTATTACAACTCTCGGTAGATCGTCGTATTCAAGTAATTATTACTGCTTAATATTTTGGTTTCTTTCTTGAAAGGGCGGCAGGATTTGGCCACATGCGATAATTTGTGCGTTATTTTCTCCTGTTAGCTTTAGAGGAAACTCTCTTACTTTTGTATAGTCGTAATCTCTTTATTGTTAGGAGTCACTACAGAATTATGATTCAATAATTTGCCCATTGTCAATGGTTGAATGTTTAGGGCAACTTTAGCTAAATTTTGATGATTATTTACAGCATATTGCTCAACAAACAGCAATTACTCATGGTTTAGTAGGAAGTCTAATACTGTTAATTATGGTAACGATGTTTACTTTATTTTTTGGACAAAATTTGTTTTGATTTATTTGTAATAAATAATAGTGGTGACGTTGTGCACAAGTACCTTAGCTACTGTGTTGTCAGCCTATGATTCAGAAATCAATATTCTTAATCTAGCTAGTATATTCTTAGCGTTAGCTATACTCGTGTATAGTGTTATAATGATTTTGTGGTTAGTTATACTTTTGTTTAGGCTGTAGGAACGTTTATTTTAGACTGTTGGTATTGTTATATTTTTTTGATTTCAATTGAGTCCTTAAAAAAAACACAGAATAGCCAGAAATTTGATGGTTGCTTTCCAAGTGGGACGTCATCTTTGGGCAGTATTTGTTGTTGATAATATGGTGCTTATACTGCGCTGTCGTTTGCTCGAAACAATAGAGAACAGTTGGTAACTCAATAAAATATGTTGATATCAATAGTATCTTTTTATGAAAGAAGCTACCATTAGTACATTATCAAGTCATTTATCTAAAAAGAACTTAACAATAGATAAGAAGTAATAGATAATTTTTTATAAAAAAATTATCTATTTAAGCTGACTCTCGCTTAAGTTCAAGAAAAAAAGTTACATTAAAATACTCTTTTAATTTTCGCCGTTTTTTCTTGAAATAATCGATCAGAGATCGTTGCTTAGATCATCATTTATTTCCTATTGCTTTTCCTGCTAACCAACCAGTAGTCCAGGCACTTTGTAAATTAAATCCTCCTGTCACCCCATCAATATCTAAAACTTCTCCAGCCAGGTATAAATGACGGCAAACTTTGCTCTCCATCGTTTTAAAATTAATTTCTTTTAAGTTAACGCCTCCACAAGTAACAAATTCTTCTTTAAAAACTCCCTTGTCTAGAATTTCATATTGTCCTTGAGCTAGTTCTTTTGCTAACTTGATTATTTCCTTTTGAGATAATTCTGACCAATTTTTTTTGCAATCAATAGCAGCATGTTCTAGTAGTTTTTGCCACAGTCTTTTAGGTAAATCCAAAGGAGAAAAACTAGAAATTTGCTTATTTGATTTTTGATTTTGTGATTTAATAACTAATAGTCGTTGTTTGACTTTTTCAAAGTCATCAGGGAATAAAAAATTAATTAGTAAAAACATATTGTATCTTTTTTGATGTAATATTTTTGCACCAAATGCAGATAATCTAAGAACTCCAAATCCACTAATACCCCAATGGGTAATCAAAAGCGAGCCTGATTGTTGACATTGCTGTTTTTTTTCTGTTCCTAACAACTTTAATCCTACTTGAGCTAAACCGATTCCTTCTAATCCTTGAAAACGAAAATCTTTGACTTTAAAGGTAAATAAAGATGGAAGAGGTGAGATAATTTTATGCCCTAAAGATTTTGCCAACTGATAGCCAGTCATATTACTTCCTGTTGCAATTAAAACGCGATTACATTCTAAAATATTTCCTGTTTTCAACTCCACTTTAAAAGAATTATCTTTCTTGGTTAAATTAATAACTTCTGAGTTAATATCAATATTAACTTTCACTTTCTTAGCTATTTTGATTAAACAATCAATAATAGTTTCTGAAGTATCAGTAACAGGAAAAACGCGACCATCAGTTTCCGTTTTTAAAGCCACTCCCTGAGATGCAAACCACTCAATCATATCTTTAGGTTGAAAGCGAGCAAATGCCCCTCGTAATTCCCTACCTCCTCTGGGATAATAAGTGACTAATTGTGCTGGATCAAAACAGTGGTGAGTAACATTACAACGTCCTCCCCCAGAAATACGAACTTTCGTTAATACTTTGGAAGTTGATTCTAGTAAAGTTACGCGACTATGGAGATGAGTTTGGGCGCAGGTGATAGCGGCAAAAAATCCGGCTGCTCCCCCTCCAATTACAATAATCTCTAATGAACTACTCAACGTTAAATCTTGACTCTTTTACTTTATTCTATCAATGGTTTTATTTTGTTAACTTTTGTCCTTAACTGATGACTTATCTCTCTTTACCTAAAAAATCTTCCATTGATTTAAGGCTAAATGACCTTTTAGCCTCACCTACTATCGTTTTTAGACAAAAATTTTAGTCTTGATTGTTGGCAGTTGCTATTTCAGATAATCGTTAATCTCGTCACATTTTGACTGAGACATTGAGAATAACAACCGTGTTTTTAAATCTCGTCGAACTGAGGTTTAATCATAGCTGCTTTCTGTGCGTTGTCTGTGAGAATCACTAACTCCTGATATATCTGTTTGGCAGCTGTAGCGACGGGTAACACCCTGCAATGGTAGGCCAACTGCCATCAAGACTTCTCTTAAAAAAAAATGCTCTCTTAATAAAGAGACTCCTATTTGTTATAGGATAGCTAACATTGCCACATTAACGTGTAAGCAAAAAACGAGAGACTTCTTTACGAAGGTCTCCTGGGGTTAGATTGATAATAATTTTGCGCACGGAAGAGGAAACCCAGGAATTTTTGAACGACGGTGTCAAGCAACCCGATAATGTTGATAGAGGGAAGTTCCCCTGCTATGTCTACTTCTATCTTAACTTTCATGGCACCACTTTCAATTAAAGAAGCACTTTTAACTCTTGCCAATATTCTATTCTAGTTTTTAATTACTTTCTCTGATTTTAACTAATTTAATTAACCAATATCACAATTTTTTAAGATATTTTTACACCAAGTGATTCCAGTAAAATGGAGATCAAAACTACCTAATGTATATTACATTTCATCTAAACTACTAGATTTACTAAATTCTAAATTAATTAATTTTTATATCTTTCAGAAACCTAATTTTTATCTAAAGACTATCTTATAAGACCTTCCACCATGTAGGGTTACAGTGGTTTATTCTAACATGAAAGCGACGATAAACTTTAAATATTTGGTATAAAAATAATCTAAGTAATTCTCAAGATAACTATTGTTTTTCAGGACAGAGTAATAACATTAACGTTATTACTCTGTCCTGAAATCAATCAAGGTAATTAATAACTTTTAAAAAGTTTCTCCATTCCATCCCCACATAGGTCTTTCAGCATTAGTAAACTCAATGTAAATACGATTTGTAGGCACTCCTAATTTATCTTGTATTTCCTGACAAAAATCTTTACTCATAGATTTAGTTTGTTCTGGAGTCATTTTTCCAATATTTTTAATTTCTACATAACAAACGGGATCAAAAGTTCCTCCAAAAGTCATTTGTACATCAGGCTCAAAAGCAGTCATTACATAAGCTTCTGGTTTACAAAAATGCTTAGCGAGCTTTAATGAAAGACTTGTTAATAAGTTTTCCACAACAGATGAGCTGGTTTTGGAAACAGATGATTTTATCTTGATTAATGGCATTTGACTCTTTAATATTTTCTTTAAAACATTTCAACTGCTAAGAATAGCAACAAAAGGAAATCGATGAAATAACTTTTAAAAAAGTAGATAATCAATAAACTTATTGATTGCTTGTTAATTGCTGTTTACTTAGAACTGATTTAACCACCATATTGCCAACCCGTACTTTCTAATAATAATGGTTTTCCTTCACGATAAATTCCTGCACTAATAACCTCTCCAACAAAGACGGTATGATCTCCTTTTTCGACAAAACCAACCACTTTACATTCCACATAACCAAGAGAATCTTTAATGATAGGACATCCGGTTTCAGTTCCCTCAATAAATTCTACGTCTTCAAGTTTATTTCCAACACGACGTTTAGGTTTAAAAAATTTAGCTGCTAATTCTTTTTGTCCATCTTCAAGGAAACTCAAGGCAAAAACACCACTTTTTTTAAGTATTTTGTGAGAACCAGAATCATTTTTGACGCAATTAATTACCAAAGGAGGCTCAAATGAACCTTGCATTACCCAACTTGCAGTAAATCCATTTAATTCTTCTCCATCTTTGACACCACAGATATAAAGTCCGTGAGGAATTTTGCGCAACATGGTTTTCTTAGCTTGTTCGTCTAACAAGGTTTCTTCTCTCCGTAACTTGTGAATCTCTGTTTATATAGTATCAAAAATTATGACTGAATTATCACCAAATATATTAAGCTCAACTGCTATACCATTAATGGTTAAATTATAAACTACAACAAAGTCTCCTGGTTTGTTGATAATAGTACACTTAAGTGATAAAGATGGTAACTTATTAATCAAGGCTATCTTTTAAATTAAAAAATAAAGTTGCTAAAATAGTATTAGAGAATAGAAATCCTTCAGGATCAGTTAATTTTAACTTAGTATTTTCTGGTACTGTTTTGATATTGTTTAGTACTATTTTATTATCTTGATCGTCAATTAAACTAATTAAATTCTGTTGGTAATAAGGAGACAGACAGGCTACTATTCTATTAGTTATTTCTTCCCCAAAATCTGCTTTTATTAAAGATAAATTTATACCTTCAGATAACCTTAATTTTAGCATTAAACTTTCCAGTAGAATATCTCTATTAGATAATTTAGGACAATCAATAAAGCCGCCTGATTGTGACAACTGATTTACCCATGAATAATAATATTTTCGTGTACGAGGACGAGTAAACCGTTGTTGATTTGTGTAACTTGCTGCTCCCATTCCAAAGCCATAGTAAGGCTTATTTTCCCAGTAAACGCGGTTATGACGACACTGGTAACCTAGCTTAGCATAATTAGAAATTTCATAATGTTGATATCCTGCTTCAGTCAATAATTGTTGACCAAGACGGTACATTGTTGCAGTTGTCTCATCAGTAGGTAATGGACTTTTTCCAGGTTGATATCGTTTCCCAAAAACTGTAACAGGTTCAAGAACTAAATCATAACAAGATAAATGGTATGGGTCAATTTTTATCGCAGTTTCTAAAGAAATTCGCCAATCTTCTAAAGTTTGATGAGGCAACCCTGATATTAGATCAAGGCTAAAATTTTTAAAGTTAACTTGATTAATCCAATCTACAGCTCTAAAAATATCATCAATTCGATGAGTTCTTCCAGAAATTTCTAATAAATTATCTTGAAAGCCTTGACAACCCAAACTAATTCTATTGACCCCTACAATTTGATAATTTTGTAATTGTTTAAGACTAAAAGTTCCAGGATCTATCTCCAAAGAAATTTCTACATTAGAAATAATACCTAAATGTTTATCTAAAGTTAATAAAATCTTTTCCAAATAAAATGGAGATAATAAAGATGGAGTTCCTCCTCCGAAAAAAACTGTTTCCAGAAGACTATTTTGAGATGGAGTAGCGGTAATTTCTCGACATAATACTTCCACGTATTCAGAAATAGAAGAAGATTTTTCAATATCGATTTTATTTCCTAACACCGATATTGGAAAATCACAATAGTAGCAACGACAACGACAAAAAGGAATATGGATATAAGCTGCTTTAGGAAGATTACTTAATTTCATTTGTTTAACTATTTAAAAGAGTCTGATGGAAAATTTTAGAGAAAACCTTTAATAATTTGGCTGATTTTTTTAGACTTATTAAGGTTAAAACTAAGAAGAATAAGTCCGAATGTGAGAAGATATAATGGATAGATTAGTCCAGTACCATACAAAATCAGGAAAATATCTTGATTTTTTTGCCTAAACTTCCTAAATATTGATGTAGGATAAGACTTATTCTTCATCTCATTATTATCCTCATCCTCATATTTATCCTAGTAGCCGCTGGAATCGGTTTTGATAGCATTGATTTGTTACCATATGTTGTTGTTCGAGAGCAAGTCTCTAACTTGGAAACCTTCCGCTGGTTAATAGTTGGTTTTACTTCAATTATTGGACTAGCCTCTGGCTTAGTCGCTCAAACCACATATCGTCGTTTAGAAAATAGAATTAGTAGTACCCCTATTGAAGTCATTTTGACACGGGCTGTGGAGCTAGTCATTGGGTTATTAATTGCTAACCTCTTGTTAGCCCCTATCTTTCTACTTCCTATTCCCAGACAATTGCTCTTCATCAAACCAATGGTTAGGATGTTAGGGAGTGTTGTCTTCTCTTCCATGCGTATTAGTTTAGCCGATACCCATGGACGCAGTTTCTCTTTCTACGACTGATTAACTCCAATAGCATTGAAACTATGTTAGTAGACGAAGGGACGTTCAAACCAACCTCTACTAAGGTTCTCGACACCAGTTATATCATTGACAGTCGTATCGAATAACTTCTCAAAACCGGATTTATTGAAGGACAGTTGCTAGTTCCCCGATTTGTTTTACAGGAATTACAACAACTAGCCGATGGCAGTAATGCTCAAAAAAGGGTTCGGGGACGGCGAGGGTTAGATATCCTCAACCGAATACAAGAGGCATTTTCTCAGCGGATTATTATTTATCTAGCAGATTATGAGGAGATTACTACCATTAATACTCAATTAGTCCGTCTAGTTCATAAAATTCAGGGAATATTGCTAACAAGTGACTATAATCAAAGTAAAATAGCCAATTTACAAAAAATGGTTATTCCCAAACATTAATGATATTGCTCAAGCTATTCGCCCTATTTATCTTCCACGAGACACCATCAAACTTAAGATACTTAAATAAGGAAAAGAACCTACTCCTTGAGTAGGATATAAGATATCTCGAAGATGGGATAATGGTAGTCGTAGAAGAAGGGAAGGAGTATGTAGGGGTGAAATACAAGTTATTGTAACTTTTGCGGCACAAACTTCTGCCGGACAGATAATTTTTGCTAAACCACCACCGGTGATAGCTTCATAGACATCCTAGACAAACAATATTCTCAGATAATCCCATGAATTCGCACGGTGGGGTTTTTCATTGATTATTTTTGAGCCATCAATTTGTAATAACATCGAACCGAACGTCTCTGAAAAAACTTCAGTTACCATTTTTAGTGGGCAACCTATTTACAAATAGGGTCTATTTTTCGTTCCCTTTCTGGGTTCACCATCGTGAATACACTCAATAAATTTCTGACGGCACTATTATTTTACTTTATATCTATAAAGTAGAATAATAAAACCAACACTTTCATTCTCTGGTAAAAACCATCTTATATATCTGTTAATTGTTTAGAATTTTACCTTAATCCTAAAACGTTCTGTAGGATCGCTCTATCTTCAGGTTTTGCAGAAAACCGTCCCCTTTCTAAATCTCGAATCCAACTTTGACTTTTCCCCAATTTCTCTGCTAATGCCCTTTGACTCATTCCTTGACGCTGCCTGGCAGTTAAAATTTGTTCAGCCGTGAGATTAGATAATTTTTTAGAACGACTTTTCCTGTTGGTAAGTTGTTGTTTTTTACGCTCAAATTTAGCCAGTTGTTCTTCCCACTCCGGGGGTAATTCAAAGTTACGAATGCGCGCTTTCATTAACTGATTCCATTTTCCACGACGACCGGCATCAGTAACGCGATTCTCTTGAGAACCGTCATTAATCCAAAAGTCTAAGGCTTCATCAGCATCATCAGGTAAATCCGCCAATTTTACCCACATCGGTTGAATGGTTTCAGGATAGGAAACAGGATCAAAAACAGCTTTAATACCATAATGGTTAAGCACTTCGAGGTCACTTTCGAAAGAACGAATGAGTCGCTTTCGTTGTTCCCGTTGCAAGTTTGACTGGTTGATTTTTCCTTGACCATAAGCCACTCGCATTAAGGTAGAAACTGTTAAACATTGTTTTCGGCCCATTTTACTTTTAAATAGTAACCACAACATAATCCGAACTGCTCCTTGATGTTGCTGCCAGATACTCATGACTGTCGTTAAAAGAAACTTAGGTAATGACCCATATTGATAAAAAGCAATCCGTCGCTTATAACCTTGTTTATTCAAAAAATACTTTGCCCACAGTCCTGGTTTTATGGCAAAAGTTAGTCCAATTAAATGTTGACATCCCGAGTCGTCTTGCTGAAAATGATGTTGAATATCTAAAATATGCCATAGGGGACTTTCAGGAACCGTAAATCCCTCAACTTTTCCTTGTTTTGGCCAATCAACTGTTACTCTAAGTTGGCTTGATTGTTGTACTAATGCTTTAATTAAAGATAGCTTTGTCGCTTTACTAAGATCTTTACGTTTATCTAAACCTAAATAATCTTCAATTTGTTGATCACTAATAATAAACTCTTGCTCCCAAGGTTTATCTAATGTAGTTGCATAAGCTGAAAAAATAAGATGTAAACTTGCCGAACGAATATCAATCGTTTTTAAGTTAGAAACATTAGATACATAGTTACACTCTTCAGAAGAAGCTGATTCTAAAGTATCATTTAATCGAAAAATCATTGTCCCACGACCTTGTTTAACCTCTCGTTGATAATATAGTGTTCCATGATCGTCTTTTTCCCAAGGTAAAACCGCCGCACTAGTTAACACATTGCATCCTTCCCAAATGACCATTGATGATGCAAACGGAGTATTATTTCCATTGACAAAAAGTTCATCAGAGGTTGCTATTCTCGAAACACTTTTATACCTACCTTTTTTTGCCTGAACAGGAAGAGGACTACTGATGGGACATTGGACAATACATTGAGGTTCTGAAAAATAGCCTTCACAATTGTTACATAGTCCCTGATCAATCAGATACTCTCCATCCTTGATTTGAATTGCCCCAGTAGGACATTTTATTTGACAGGGGGTACAGCTTGGACAACTGTTGGCAATTGTATAGGACATAGCACTTTCTGCAGAATTATAATTCGTGAAAAAATCAGCATCTTAAATCTAAGATGGGCTTGATACAACATAAATTTTGCCTATCTAGTTTGATTAACAGACATATCAGATATCAATCAGAAAATCACCTTAAAATTTTATATTCGGAAGATTATTCCCTGATTCTAATAACCAGAAACCGACAAGCAAATTTATCAAAATTCAAAAAACTATAAAACGACCACCACAATCGCCGAGTATAGTCATCTTTAGATAATTAGTAAACAACATCAACGAGCATAATTATCTGTTTTCATCAAAAATGTATGCCACCATGAAGGTTCACTTTCGTTACCCGTTTATGCTATACGATGAAACTACTCCTGTTCCTAATGTTATTCACGAGATGATCCACATTCTGTTTACAATGAACATTGTATTATAATTTCCTATCCATAAATTATGTTTTAAATTTTCCTAAATTCATTGCCTAAGACTATTCTAAGTATGCAACTTTCTATGTTGTATATTAAATTGGTAGTAACAGCTATTCATTATTAAAAATAGGAAACCGCTATAAATAGCTATTCTAGACTGAGGATGTTAGATTGACAACTGATAACTTCCAAGACTTTTATTCCGACTGCACTCTATAACTCCAATTTTTGTATAGAAAAAAGTCTTTATAATCCTGTAAACTTTAAGTTTTTTTATTATATTTCTTTTCCCATATAGTCTAGAAGAGCTATGTTAATTCATCTACTAAAAAAGTTAGTTTAAATAAGTAAAAAATATAAACTAGTTTAAAAACAGCGATTACTCGATGTTAACCTACCTAAAAGTTCAGGCAAAAGAATTGAGGAAAGCAAGAACTATCAAAGTTGACTCACAATTCATGAATTCCTTTCAAAACACAAAAAAAATTAGAAATAGTATATTTAAGTGCAAGAGGATAGAAAGTTAAATAAATTATCAATTTGATAACACTATCTGTAAATAAAATTTAAAAAAATATTTTTTATATGAATTGTCAAAGGAAGAGATAAATGGGGCAATTTTCCAAAAAGTATAAGAAAAAAACATTATGCAGAGCTTTTTGTATAAAAATTAAAGAGATAAAAATAAAGTTTAATTGTTAATTAAAAGCTATCGTTATCAGGTAAATAATTACATATAATTGGCATGCAAATTAAATCATGTTATATTTAGCTATTTAACGTAATTTTTACTTATGGAACAGTAGGTCTAATAGATATAGAGTAGAATTAAATTATCAAAAAGAAGATAGATTCCAAAATATAAAAGCAATTTTAAATATTTATAAAAAGAATATGTATAAAAAGAATACATAGAATAAACAATAAACAAAGAAAATACTTAATAGATAATGATATATCTGGAATTGAAATAGTTGATATTCAATGAAATTGCTGTGATTAAAGAGAAAAAGGATTTTAATTAAAGTCGAAGAAGTTGGCGTAAATTTTGAATAATATAAATATTATTAATTAATAAACACAATTTTTAAACAAAAAAATAAACCCATAAAATTTTTTAAGGAAAGGAAGTATGTGAAAATAAAAAATACAGTGAAGATAAAAGAATAAAGAATAATAACTTTTAAGAACAACTTAACTTATATAATTAATTGGTTAAGATCAAATAAAACTGAAATAATAAAAAAAGAATTATATCTAGTTTCTTTGTTAACTTATAATCCAGAACTAAATATAGTAGCAGGGAAATAGTATCAAAAAAATATAAAATTCTAGAATAAGTATTCGAAAATGAACATAATTAAGTAACTATAGAGAGATAAAATATTGTTTTTGATGTTTATTTAGAGCTATTCACTTAGTAACTGTTTTAGACTCAGTTTTTCTTATTTTATTTTTGCTTATCTATTTATAGAAAATTAATGATAAATTGGTAGAATGTCCTTGTCAATTACTCCAAGTTGATTGTAAAGTGATTTTAGGAAAATCGATTACTAATAATTTTAAGAAAAATAATTGAGTTATTATTGATGTTACTGTACTGAGCCGTTGTGTATTTTAAACTTTGGTATAGTCTAAGTCTATAAAAACTGTCAATTGATCTCTCCTATCACTCTCTCTTTCTCTTAGTCTCAATTACCAATTTAGATAATGAACATTTTACCCCATCGGCTAATTTTAGATCCATTAATTAACACATGGTTACGAGAAGATGTGGGGCGAGGCGACCGCACCGCTCAAGGTTTATCTTTACAACAATGGGGACAAGCGCAATGGTTAGCTAAAGAAACAGGAGTTATTGCAGGGATGCCCATAGCCGCTAGGGTATTTGAACTATTGAGCGATCAAGTTCAAGTCAATTATGCAATTGCCGAAGGAAACCCGGTACAACCGTCACAAGTGATTACTACGTTTAACGGACCTTTGGATGTGCTGTTGATGGGAGAAAGGGTCGCCTTAAATTTAGCAATGCGCCTAAGTGGAATTGCCACAGCTACTCAAAAATACACAGAGGTGATCGCAGACCTTCCCACTCAATTGGTAGACACTCGGAAAACAACCCCTGGCTTAAGAATTTTAGAAAAGTATGCCACTCGAGTGGGAGGAGCAGTTAATCATCGTATGGGGTTAGATGATGCAGTAATGATCAAAGATAATCACATCAAAGCAGCAGGGGGTATTAAAGCAGCTATTGATAGTATTCGCCGGACTACACCTTACCCTCTCACTATAGAAGTAGAGACTACCACTCTAGAAGAAGTAAACCAAGCCCTGGAGGGTGCTGCTGATATCATTATGTTGGATAATATGGAATTGGCCTTAATGAAACAGGCGGTGCAACTTATCCGCAATAAAAACGTTAAAGTAAAAATTGAAGCCTCGGGTAATGTTAGCTTAACAACCATTCGATCTATAGCAGAAACGGGGGTTGATTATATTTCAAGTAGTGCACCCATTACGCGCTCACCCTGGTTGGATTTAAGTATGAGAGTCTTGTAAGATTCAAATTTTATAGTTGATGGTTAACTGTAAAAGAGTACTTTTGAGATAAAGTTGTTGTGATCCAATACCTTCTAAGTCAGCATGTTCTACCTGGGTGCCCTGTAATAGAGAAAATGCCTTGAAAAATTTCTTTTTCTTATGTCAGCTTGGGGTAAATCGGCTCTTGATAAGTTATCATAGCTAAAATCGGCATCTTATAGTGTTGTTTCCACTAAAGATGCGCTTTGCAAGTCACGACCGCAAAAATAGACTTCTATTAAATTTAAGTGTCTAAGTAAAGTTCCTGCAAAAAAAGTCATAGCTAAACTTAGATTACTCCCTTCAATATCTAAGAAAATTGTTCTGTACAAATTAGCATTACGATAGTCGATATTGTTCACATTAGCTCCTTGTAAACTACCTTTGGATAGGTAAACTTCAACAACTAAATTAACTCCTGACAAATCGACCCCGGTCAGATTATCCCCAACAATATCTTTTATTTTACTATTACGAATATCATCTAAACCTATGGGTTTGATTCATGATATGTTTTCGGAAAACTTTTAAATAGATTTAACATTTAATTGAGTTGAGGTAGAAAGTAAAGAAAAAATTCCCTGTTAAATTCGATAGAATTAACATCGAGAGTGTCACAATTTTGAACAGATTTATAGATCACGAAACTGTAATGACCATAACCCCCATTTCTACCACTTCAGCCACGCAACGCCAATATCCTGATACTTTAGGACGTTTTGGCAGTTATGGTGGAAAGTATGTTCCCGAAACCTTAATGCCAGCCTTAAGCGAACTAGAAACTGCCTACAGTCACTACAAAGATGATCCCAATTTTCGAGAAGAATTAAATCAATTGTTACGAGACTATGTAGGAAGACCTAGTCCTCTCTACTTTGCTGAACGCTTAACTACTCGTTATAGTCATTCTGATGGTAATGGTCCTCAAATTTACCTCAAACGAGAAGATTTAAACCATACTGGAGCGCATAAAATTAATAATGCCCTGGGACAAGTGCTGTTAGCCAAAAGAATGAATAAAAAGCGCATTATCGCTGAAACAGGGGCAGGTCAACATGGAGTGGCGACGGCCACTGTTTGCGCCCGTTTTGGTCTGGAATGCATGATTTACATGGGCGTTCACGACATGGAACGTCAAAAATTGAATGTTTGTCGCATGAATTGGTTGGGGGCTACTGTAAAACCTGTTGAAGTGGGAACAGGAACTCTTAAAGATGCTACCTCACAAGCTATTAGAGATTGGGTAACAAATGTAGAAACAACGCATTACATTCTTGGATCAGTAGCTGGTCCCCATCCCTATCCTATGATAGTGCGTGATTTTCATCAAATTATCGGACAAGAAACCCGTCGCCAAAGTTTAGAAAAATGGGGCGGTTTACCTGATATTCTTTTAGCTTGTGTAGGAGGGGGTTCTAATGCTATAGGACTATTTTATGAGTTCCTCGATGACCCTTCTGTCCGGTTAATTGGAATCGAAGCCGCGGGGGAGAGTATTGTGTCTGGAAAACACGCTGCAACCTTAACAACAGGTCGTCCGGGAGTCTTACATGGAGCAATGAGTTATCTCTTACAAGATGAAGATGGCCAAGTGATTGAAGCCCATTCTATCAGTGCTGGATTAGATTATCCTGGGGTTGGTCCGGAACATAGTTATCTTAAAGATAGCCATCGTGCGGAATATTATAGTGTTACCGATGCGGAGGCAGTAGCAGCTTTTCAACAGTTGTCTCAATTAGAAGGGATTATTCCCGCTTTAGAAACTTCTCACGCAATTGCCTATTTGGAAACTCTTTGTCTTCAATTGGAAGGTAGTCCTCGTATTATTATAAATTGTTCGGGACGAGGGGATAAAGATGTACAAACGGTAGCTAAATATTTAAATAATGAATAATTAACTATTATTTCAGTTCTGTGATATCCCCTAAATGATATTGGAAGATATCACAGAACTGGTTTTACCATTATCGCTTTATTGATAGCTTGATTTATTGAAATTTCTATAATTTTAGGATTTTTGAGTGCGGAAATATTTTTCATTTTTTGAATAACAGTTTTTAATGGAGTTTAAATCAGGAGAATAAGAAGATAAAAATGCGACTTGTCCCCTATAGATTTCATTACTTTTCTAAATTTTGTAATACAGTAAATTCTCTATAACCAAACAAGCTTATGGTCAGATTTGTGGTATCAGTACTTCTATTTTAGAAATAAGAAAAAATTTTTTATTTGTCTATTGTTCAATAGTAAAAGGGACAGAAGCATAGGTATTGCACACCTTTTCTCTATCTTATTGTCTTTTTTGTTAATCAAAAGTTAGAAAATTTTTTAAACAAGTTACTGTTAATTGGAACTCAATATCTGGTAATTTTTAGCTGAAGATTGAAGTCTTCCTCAAAATAGGAACAAGACAATGACATACAAAAACTAGAAAGTTTAATAAATAATTAAACGCTTTAAAGAAATAAGATTTATATTTTTGGTATAAACTAAATTAGCCAATCACCTAAAGTATTAAACCAATTGAATGAGTTGTCATATTATTCGTGTCCAATATACCAATTAAATGGTGCCTTAAGTTAGTTTAATTTTTTAAAAAGTTAAATTTTTTGATAAAATTTAATAACAGACTGCTAATTGTCTACTCGACCCATGTTGACAAATTAATCAACTCCTAATCGAGGATATTCGTGAATGATTCGGTTAAACTTTTGATTATACAATAACCTGGGGTAATATTTATTCTTCGTCTTCTTTCTTATTAAGAACAAACGAATAAAGCTAAGATAGACTTAACAGAAGTCTTTTTGCAAGATTTGAAGATCAACAAAAGATGCCATAATGAATCCTGGGTCAATAAGAGGAAACTGGACATGCGACTGTCTCAAATGCTTTTTGTCACTCTAAGAGAAGATCCTGCCGAAGCAGAAATTCCTAGTCATAAACTGCTATTGAGAGCGGGATACATCCGTCGCATGGGTAGTGGAATTTATACTTATTTACCACTGATGTGGCGGGTTTTACAAAAGGTATCCCGGATTGTCCGTGAAGAAATGAACCTTGTCAACGCTCAAGAATGTTTACTTCCTCAACTGCAACCGGCAGACTTATGGCGAGAGTCAGGTCGATGGGAAACCTATACTAAAGCAGAAGGGATTATGTTTTCTTTGGTCGATAGACGACGCATCCAATTAGGACTGGGACCAACCCATGAGGAAGTGATCACTACTCTTGCTAAGGACATGATCCATTCCTATCGTCAATTACCTGTCAATTTATACCAAATTCAAACTAAGTTTCGTGACGAAATTCGCCCCCGTTTTGGGTTAATGCGGGGACGGGAATTTATTATGAAGGATGCCTATTCCTTCCACACTTCTCCTGAAAGTCTTCAAAAAACTTACGAAGCTATGGACCAAGCTTATCGGAACATAATTCGTCGTTGTGGTTTGGCTTTTAGAGCTGTACAAGCAGATTCAGGAGCGATCGGGGGCTCAGCCTCTCAGGAGTTTATGATTCTTGCTGAAGCAGGGGAAGATACAATCTTCTATACCGAAGATGGAAAATATGCAGCTAATGTGGAAAAAGCGGTCTCTTTGCCTCTTGATGAGGAAAAGTCTCCTTTTACTAAATCAGAGAGACGAGAAACTCCAGCAACCGATACTATAGAGAAACTCTGTAAATTCTTGAAATGCTCCTCCACAATGATAGTCAAAAATGTCCTCTATGAGGTTTTGTATGATAGTGGAAAGACTGTTATAGTATTAGTTGCAATTCGTGGAGATCACGAAGTAAACGAAGTCAAGTTAAGAAATGAATTAGCAACATTTGCTCCTCAATATCAAGGAAGTGCAGTTTTAGATTTAGGAACTTCTAATAAAACATCACAACAAAAATGGGCGACTAAACCTTTACCATTAGGATATATTGCTCCCGATCTAGAGGACGATTATATCGACAATAACAAAGATTACGCCCCTAAATTCTTGAGAATAGTGGATAAAACTGTTATAGAGTTAAAAAACTTCATCACGGGGGCTAATGAGAATGGATATCATCAAATAGGGGCTAATTGGGATAAAGAGTTTAAGTCGCCAAAAGTAGTAGTAGATGTAAGAACAGCTATGCTCGGTGATCGCGCGGTTCATAATCCCAAACAAACTCTAAAAACTGCTAGAGGAATTGAAGTCGGACATATTTTCCAATTAGGAACAAAATATTCCCGAGCAATGGGGGCAACCTTTACCAATGAAAAAGGAGAAGAACAGCCCTTAGTTATGGGATGTTACGGAGTGGGAGTTTCTCGTCTAGCTCAAGCGGCTGTGGAACAGTCTTATGATAAGGATGGAATTATTTGGCCAGTGGCAATCGCCCCTTACCATGTAATCGTAGTTATTCCCAATATTAATGATTACAAACAGATAGAAGTGGCTGAGAAACTTTATAATGAGTTAAATCAAGCAGGGGTAGAAACCCTCTTAGATGACAGAAATGAACGGGCCGGAGTTAAATTTAAGGATGCGGAATTAATTGGTATTCCCTATCGTATTGTGACAGGGCGATCACTCAAATATGGTAAGGTAGAAGTGGTAGAACGGGCAAAGAAAAACTCCCGAGAGATAGCTATTGAGGAAGTAGTAGTTACCTTGAAACAATGGGTCACTGAAGTAGGGACACAACCACAATAAGCAACAAAATAAGATTCATCATTCTATAAAGAGATAGTATCAAAGTTGTGACTTCTTATTGTCAATATACGTTGCAGTTTATTTTTCAGTTCTCCTAACTCCATCTAAATCAATAGATTTTTGGTGAGAACTGCGCTTAACACTTCTGCTTAAAAATCTAAATAGTATCGATAACTGTTATCGGTTGATTGTGAACGAGTCACGGTTGTTTTAAATGTTTTACCTCTTCTAGACTAGTCACGACAAAATTCTAATAAAAAAAGTTGAAAGTACTACTTAACTGCTAATTCATAATACTCGGTCTAAAAGAGACTAAGATTTTTCTCATAATCAAGTAATTGCGCTGATCAGCAATGTGAAAACATTGTAAGTTATCATTTAATTTTCTCATTAAAAATGGTCCGTGTCCTCTTCTCCTTTTAGATCTAGAGAATTTACTGTATTTTGCTCAATCTCTACTAATTTTTTTTCTAAGTTAAAAATTAACTCCAAATCCCAAATTTTAATTTCTAGACAATTAAAAAACAGATAGATTTTTATTACAATGGTTAAGATTGGAGAGAAAATTGTGATGAGCGTTAATAATTGTATTAGTAAACCCTTTGGCTAAAACTAATTTACATTTCTACAAAGTTTTTTTACACCAATGATACTCAATTATTTCTTTAAACTAAGTTTGTTTTGAAAAAAATTTTAAATTTGGTTATAATTTTTGATCGAAGCTGATTGATTAATGGTCAAATATTAAATTAAAATTGTTCTGAAAAAAAATTCAATCATAGCAGTAGCTTCAATTTGCCTGGCAACGTAAATCTAGTTCAATCACATCTTTAAAAACTTTCACCTGCGATCACCCATAAACTTGTCATTTTTCCGTCATTTCTGGCTTAACGTTTAACCATTGTCACTGAGGAATTTCATAAAGACCTATTTCACCAGAAATTGGAGGTTGGAGGTCAAGAACCCACTGGACTTATATTTTCTTCAAGAACACCACAAAACTGTGGCAATTCATACAAACTAATGGAGCGTAAAAGTTTTCCAAATTTCGTACATTCATTTTTTTCAAAATCGCTTTCTGTGCTTCGTTATAAATTTTGTGGTTTTCGGCTTCTGCGTCTATATATAGCGTAAAATTTTATTATTTTAAAGCATTTTTTCATCCATCTACAACGAGTTTGTTTGGAAAAGATTGCTCCTGGACTATCGAGTTCAATGGCAATAAGAATGGGAATTAATAATACCCCAGTAATGCCCCATTCTACTAGACTACCAAAAATATCAATGGAGCGTTTAATCCGAGAACTGACTGAAGAATGGGTTTTGAGAAGCTGTAGATTATTCGTCGAGGATATCGTCATTTTTCTTATATCCAGGATTTAGATAATCAGGAAGAACTTCATCGAGTCCTGTCATGGATAAAACTAGCATAATAGGGGGATGGAGATGATGTCAAATCATTTCAAAGTTATAATTTTTTGCTACTTTAAAGTCGTGAACTAATGCTCCAACCCCACTACTATCTAATGAATTGAGTCTGAGTAAAATTGAGGATTAATTGTCGGGTAACGGGGCTATTATCAAGCCATTGATGACAAATGTCGTTAAATACTACTGCTTCTAGAACTGTCAGTCTCAGGGGTATCTGCATCATTGGCTGATTGTCAACAACAACAATTGGAAACTTTAATTCTAGTATCTGGCGAGTCATATATGAAAATTTAAAATTACAAGTCAGACATCACTTAATTTTACGTCTTTGGCAAATTATGAAGGTAGGAATTGGCTTAATTTCTTTTCTTCGTTGTCAAACTGTTAACACAAAACTCTTAATGGTGTTAATAATCTTTTATTAAAGAGGAGGACGTTGAACTGGGTTTTGCTGCATTTTAGCTTTTGCCTTGGCTGCACTTTTTCTGAGAGCTTGGAGACGAGTTTCATATCGTTTCCGTTGGCGACGGTTTGGGGTTTGCTCAATGAGAGTTTTTAAAGCACTACCAAGACTTTTATAGGCATTGGGTAGGGAATACCCGAAACGGGTGGCTAGGATAATTGCTTTTTCATCTCCATCAAGGGATTCTCGGAGTTTCCGTTCACCGTTATTTTTCTGCCAGAGTCGATAGCCAGAAATTCCGCATAAAGCAAGAGCTAATAAGAGTAGTAAACCATCTTGTACCCAAAGTTCGCCAACCGCTCCCCCTAAACCAATAGCCAGAGCAGCCATTTCCCACCCTTCTCTGGGAATTGTGTCATTTTGAATTCTGGCAACTTCATGCCAAAAGAGTAGATTACGCTGGTCAATGGAGAAGTTTTCCCATTGAGTCAGATCAACTTGTATTTCAACTTCATCTTTTCCAAGTTCTTCACAGCGAAGCAGAGAAGGATTGACTTCAGTGCTACCTTCGACCATGACCCAACTTTGCAATTCCGGTGGTAATAAGGTTTTAAGCCGTCGAAGTTCACTCATTTCTGCTCTGGCAGATGAAGCTACGTAGGATGTCATAGGATTTTTTATGTTAATTAACTATACTTATGTTAATTAACTATACTATTACAAGGATGTTATCTCTGATTGTAGCGATCCCAAATATTAGAGTTCACCACTTGTATCATAATTTTAGTTTGGGTTTCACCTAAAGGCAATCAACGGGGTAAAACACCCCATTGTTGGATGAGAATAAAGACTGCTACGACAATTAAAAAATAACCAAATCCTTTTTCTAGTTGCTTGGCTTGAACATATTGAGATAAATACGCCCCGAAAAAGGTTCCGAAACTTGCTACTAGGGTAAATGAGGCTATTAAACTCCAATCAAGAGGAACTTTCCCCACGTATCCTAGAAATCCAGCTATTCCATTTAAGGCAATAATTACCAAGGAGGTTCCAATAGCCTCTTTTATCTGGGTATTCCCTAACAAAACTAAGGCTGGAACGATAACAAATCCTCCCCCAACTCCCACTAGTCCGATCAAAATCCCGATGCCGAACCCTTCTAAGACCAACCAAAGCCAACTATATCGATAGACGAGGTGAATCTTTTGATTAGAGTCAGTATTTTCTTTAAAAAGAGATGAAGGGGGTAAGATATTTTTTCGAATGATCAAAACGGCCGCTAAGATCATCATTATAGCAAATAGTAGCAGTTGGATTGTTTCTGTAATAAAAGGAAGAATAGCTAAATTAGCTCCCAAAAAAGCCCCTAACATGGTAGCTTTCCCAAATAAAAATGCTTTTTTAAGATTCACATTCCCTTTACGCCAGTGGGGAATTGCCCCGATAATGCTGACGATCCCTACAATAATTAAGGTCATGGCAATCGCACTTTTGGGAGGAATTCTCATAACATAGACTAAAATGGGCAGAGTAAGAACTGAGCCTCCTCCCCCTAATAGTCCTAGACTAATCCCAATACAACCAGCCAGCAGATGTCCAATGATTTGTATCAACATATCAACAGTTATATTTTCATATAATTAACGATTAGGAAACAAAAGACATAAGGCAACAATTAGAGTCTCCCTCCTCACCCTAACCTCATTTATGCTTACGTTAAATAACGTAAGTTCGACGAAATTTGAAAATATGGTTGTTATTTTCAATATCTAAGTCAAAATACGACGAGGTTAATGATTATCTAAAATAATAACCGCCAACAATCTAGACTACAATGGTTGTTTAAAAACAGCAGAAAACAAGGTTAGCTTATCTTTGAACTCTAAGTTGAGAGAAGGTTTTTTAAGTAAATGAACATAAGAGATCAGTCGAGAACAAAGGTTAACAAAACAGTTCCAAATACTTCAATTTCTCGAATGTTCAATCTGAGAGATATTTTTAAGTTGGTCGTTAATCGTTTCAACTAAAAGAACGCTTACGCGATAATATTTTATCACTCGGTCTTACTAACTTTTGCTTCATCTCCAATTAATGACGAGTCATTAATTGAAGTCCTTGTTAATAGAGTTTTTTAAAGAGTTCTTAAAATAAGATATTTTCCGTCTCCCAATAATTGGCCAATTAAACCTCACCTTAATCTGGAAATCAGTTTACGGTTATCTGTATTACTTGAACTTAACTGAAAAGTCCATAATTTACCGCGGTCGTTTATCATTAAAGGTAGTTTAAATCCCTAATGTCATCTCATAGAATTCTAGACCTATCGAACCAAGCCACGAGAAACTCGGTGGACTCTACTGTACTGCAAACTCGGCAACAGACATCTATCGCAGTAGATTCGAAAGAATTAGTCCTTGTGATTTCTCTTTTCTTATTCGGCGACGAACATTACAGTAACGTCATTTTCTAAGGTATTAAGTTCAACAAAATGATTATAATTTACTAGATTTATACAATGCAATGCTTTTTTGCAATTGCAATGGAGAATAACCTATAATGCATAAAATTTTTTCTTTCAAGGTTCGATTAAAGAGTTCGGATACTTACCTCTGTATTTTAATAACTTCCTCCATTCGATAAGTTTTTTATTCTTTTGCTGAAACAGATATAATTTGACAGTGAGTCAACTCTACTTTTTTTAGTCAAGAATTACTACCTTTACAGAAAAAAAATAGAAAGTTCTTCGGGTGGCTAATCTGTCTCCTGTTATCAGTAATTCTAGCAAATAATAATTATTATTTGCTAACTTAATTAAGCAATGGACTAACATTACACTGTCTTAAATTAGGAGTAGAAGATTGAACCTTATTCACAAAAACATCAGAAGCATTAAAAATTAAGATTGGGACGAGTAATGTTTTTTGAGTCTTGGGGATAGTTCAATTTACTTAAATCAGAAAATTTCAGTAACATAAGATTAATTTCATGTTGATCATCCCCTTAATTTATTTATAAAATACCACTGATTAAGGATGATTCGTTGTATCTTTTCAATTTTGTAATTATTTATAGATAATCATCTTTAGTGGATTTTTTATTTTCTAAATATCAGCGACTACAGGAATATTAAGACTCAAGTTTACAGATAAACACCGTATTAGAATAATTATTGTTTTTTTGAACGATGGACTTATTATTAGAAATATTTCTCTCGAAATAAAATGTTTATTCTGACGATGAAGATAACAATTGATTACAAGGCAAGCTTTCAACCAAGTAAATCAATTATCTCTTAGTAAGATATTTTTTTGTTGACTACCTTTTTTAGAGTGATTTTAAAACCTAATTTTTTTTTAAATTTTTCCACAATTTTTATTAGCGGGTATAGCTTCCATTATCTTTTTAGGATTGGGTAAATTAAGATTATTCATAAAGGTAATAAAGTTGGTTTTATCCCGTCCTCCAAAGCGAGGGTTCCATTTCTTTTCCTCTCCAATAGTAGAAACCGTGTGACCTCGATAGTCGTGACCAGGATAAACTAAGATATCATCAGATAAAGTAAAGAGTCGCTGAGTGACTGAGTCATAAAGGGTTGCTGCATCTCCACTTTGAAAGTCGGTGCGTCCACATCCCCGAATAAATAAAGCATCACCTGTCAATAAGTGAGTTTTATTAACTAAGTGTGCTAGATGACTATCCGTGTGACCAGGGGTGGCGATCGCCTCTATACTAATTTCTCCGAGTTGTAAGATTTCGTGGTCTTTCAAAAACCGATCGGCGCAGGTAATTCTGGAATTTTCGGGAATAATTCCCAGACATCCTGTCATTTCTCTTAGCTTTCCTGTTCCTGTAATGTGATCAGCATGAATGTGGGTTTCTAAACAGTATTTGAGGATTAATCCTAGTTCTTCTAAAAGTTGGCAATCGCGTTCAATTTGTTCAAATACTGGATCAACCAGTAACGCTTCTTTTGTCGTGCGATCAGCGATGAGATAAGTGTAGGTTGAAGATTCCCCATCAAAGAGTTGACGAAATAGCATAACTTGTTAAGGGGGTTAGATTATCAAAACTTTTTTAAGTATACAATTACTTGGTAATTAAAGGAGGAATTTGATGTTCGTGAGAGATTATAATAAATTCATCTTCAACATTAGCTTCTAACTTGTAAGGAATAACTAATTAGTTTTACAATCATTGATTATAGTTACTAAACAAAATTTGCTCAAGACATAGAGGAACCCATGGCTAAACGCGTTCAGATTGTATTGAATCAATCTATCAATAAATTAGGAGACACAGGAGCTCTCGTAGAAGTTGCCCCAGGATATGCTCGCAATTATCTAATCCCTAAAGGACTGGGGGTTATAGCAACATCAGGTATTCTCAGACAGGTAGAACAACGCAAAGAAAAAGAAAGACAACGCCTGCTAGCTGAAAAACAAGCAGCTGAAGCCCATAAAACAGCCCTAGCAACTATTGGACGTTTTATTATCCGTAAACAAGTTGGGGAAGGACAAGCTATTTTCGGCACTGTCACCACCCAAGAAGTGGCTGAGGCAATTCAGGCAGTCACGAATCAAGAAGTGGATCGTCGTGGGATTACTTTACCTGAAATTAGTCAAATTGGATTTTACAAAGCGACAGTAAAACTACACCCCGAAGTCATCGCAGAAGTTGAAATTCAGGTGGCACCTTTGTAGTGTCTAGTGACAAGAGTGTGGGTAGGGAATTCTGTTTGAATACCTAACCCGTCATTCTCCTAATTCAGAAGGTAAGGTAGTCACATCATTAAGACGAATAATATGAATTTGATATTGACCTATTGAGGGAAAAAATATCCATAGAACGCGTATTTGAGTAAATTTAGTCACTAAAATAGAAATAGCAAACGTGAATAGTCTAGGAAAAGGTTTCATAAAATTCTGTTAGAGCCACCTAAATTTTTTCTTCTATTTGTTCAAGAGACTCTGGAAATGTTCTATAGATAGGGCTGGTTTTATCGATAGGATGGATAACTCGCCAATTTAATCCAAAGATTAGAGTTTGTGCTCGTAAGAAGTTTAAATCATAAGTGGTATCTATTCAGGGGAAACTTTATCCCTGACTAAACTAAGGTGAATTTGTTTCTTTGATTTTGCCGTCTGATTTGAAGCCCGAAACATCAAGGTAGAACTCCATGAAAAAGACAAATTACCACCACTTGACTGAACAAAACTCTGTCCGTTGGTCGAGAAAAGTAAGCAAATATTAATTTTCTAAAAATAGTGACTAACAACAAATCTACTCAAATTTCTATTGTTACTAACAATTGAGCGTAGAGAGTTTTAGTATATATTTAACTATAATCTACTGTAAATAGAATTTGACTACTAGAAAAAAAGCATCTTTAAAAGACTCGATCTAGACATTAACGATAGCATCACCGGACTTAAATAGGCACAAGCGAACAGAATATTAATGTCTAGATAAAACAAGTTAATTAATAATAGGAATTTGTTCCGAAAGAGAGTTAATAGCCAATACCAATAATATAAGTAATTTTTCGTTAGACAGACCTTTGGAGAGGGTTTAATGCTACCAAATCTAGTGAAATTAAATTCCTTTTTAGTGTATGCTCTAAGGGTTATCAATCAAAGACTGAGGAGAATAATATAGACTAATTTACTTGAGATATACAATAAAAAGCCAAGTAATTAACTTAAACTTTTAGAAAATAGGAACATCAGAATAGCACAGAAAATAAAATTTTGCTTTGATTGAGTCAAATACTATTTGTTATAGAATAAAAAAGGTTCTGTTTCATATTATTTAAAATCAATATCTTCCTAAGCATCTTTTTTCAGAAGAAAAAACTATTGAATAAGTTGTTAAAACCAAGAAAGTCGATTAAGTATATTTAGCAAAATATATGTACAAATAAAAATTTACATAAAAAAGTAATTAATTTGCAGCTATTAATATTTTTATTTTTAATAAACTTTAAAATTCTCAAGTACAATCTGAAAGTTCAAAATAGTCCTACCGAGGTTATTAAAAAATAATTTAACCGCTTTAATCAGTAAATATTTTTAATTAATTCAGACAAAACAATTTTATTAATAAATGATAATTAACAAGTTTTTACTCGAGAAAAACGTTATGCTGGTGTTTAGTTTCTTTTAACTTAATTCAACCTATATCCGTTGATTATTCACATGTTTAATTTAGTTAAACCTTTTTATCCTCTTTTATTAACGGCAGTCCAAAATAACCCAGAGAGCGCACATTTACAACTTTTAAAAACCTTAAATATAGTTGATCGTACTCGTAATACTCTAGGAGGACGTTGGTTAATTTCCCAACTTGATAAGTCCTTTTGTGTCTACGATCCTCGTCTAAAACAAACATTATGGGGACTAACTTTTGATAACCCCGTAGGATTGGCTGCAGGATGTGATAAAAACGGAATAGCAGCAGCAATATGGAGTCATTTAGGCTTTGGGTTAGCGGAATTAGGAGCTGTTACCCTCCACCCTCAATCAGGAAATCCCCATCCACGTTTATTTCGTTTACCCCTTGATAAAGCGGTTTTAAACCGCCTTGGAGCGAATAATCTAGGAGCCGAAAAGATCGCTCAAACCTTGGAAAAAATTTGGCAGCGTAACCCCCGTACTATCCCCATTGGAATTAATCTATGTAACTCTAAAATCACCCCCCTAGAAAAGGCTGCTAAGGATTATGTAGAAAGTTTTCGTTACCTTGAAAATAAGGCTGATTATTTTGTAGTTAATGTAAGTTCTCCCAATACCCCACGATTGCGAGAACTTCAAGAAAGGGAACAACTTAAGACTATTTTACAGGAGTTACAAAACGCAAATGAACAGCAGAAACCCCTCTTTGTCAAAATTGCACCAGACTTAGATAGGGAAATGATTGTAACGATTATTGAATTGGCCCAAGCTCATAAATTATCTGGAATTGTCGCAACGAACACTACTATTAAACGAGAAGGATTAACCACTAACATTCTCCCAGAAACAGGAAATAAAATTCAAGAAGAAGCAGGGGGAATTAGTGGACTCCCTATCCGTGATCTCTCAACAGAAATCATCCGTTTTATTTACCAACAAACTCAAGGAAAATTGCCCATTATTGGAGTCGGGGGGATTTTTACCCCAGAAGATGCCTGGGATAAAATTACAGCTGGAGCTAGTTTATTACAAATATACACCGGATGGATTTATCAAGGACCCTGGATTATTCCACAAATTTTAACTGGCTTAGGTAAGAAATTAGAACAAGAAGGTTTATTACATATATCTCAAGCAGTAGGTATAAGAGCAAATATAGGAGCCTGGAAGTGAAGGCAGTACACCGTCATAAAATTTCAGAGAAAGCCATAATAGGTTTGGGTAAAGGATTATAATGCCTGTGAACAAGAGAGGATTAACTAAAATGAGACATAATTCCCTTATTTACATCTGATAGATTCTCACTCAGAAACAACTTCATCATCATTACAGATTGGTTACGGCAGTTACCTTTTCTTGGCTGTTTTATAGCAGGTTTAAATTGGGTAGCTTATACTAGCAGTAATACATAAACCAGCCAATTATGTCTTCATCGATTACTAAATCAGTCGCTTGATTGAGACCTCTAGAATTCGGGGATTCTTGAGTTTGTAAATCTTCTTTTATTTTTGACCAAAGGAAATAAAAGTATAATTTTTGCTCCTATAGATTTTATCAGTTTTCTAACTTTTCTAACTTTTGTGACTTTATAAGCCGGTTAGTTATCTACGACCACACAAGCTCCTAGCTACAGTTGTGGTATCAGCACTTGTGTAACAGAAATTAAGAAACGCTATTTTTCCATCGTTTAAAAGTAAAAGTAGCCACAAAACACGATGTTACAAGCGATCCAATTAATGTAATATTTTTTACTCGATATATTGGGTTATTTTCCCTTTAGTTGCTCTGGCACACTGACGAGTGATAGCTAGCTCAACTTCAGTTTCGTCAATCAAAACTAGGACTGAAAGTTTGAGTTGTCCAAGTGCTGTTTAATATCCCAGTCTCGAAGTTTGACCCATATCTGTGTAAGCTTCCAAAGTATGAAGTATTTTTCTGGGTTGACTTAAGTTTTTGGACGAAACGACACATGGTCAGAATATTAATAGTCATACCTATTTTTTATGTAAGCGAGTACTTAGTTTTTGTAGAGAAATATCATTATCTTATTTTGATAATTTTTTTAAAATGTTAAGTTGTTCTGTCCCAATTAAAGAGAGGTTTTCTAGGCTATAGTAGAATTACTCTATGCTTTTTGTTGCTTTCTAATGTCTGAGGAGACAATTGACAAAACCATAACTGATTTAAAAACTTTCTGCTAGTTGTGGGGTCGATTGATTGGTCTTATTGTTAGTTTCTATTTTTTTAGTAAAAATATCTATAAAATTTAATTTCATTGTTTTAGTTTTTTCACTTTAATCCATCCAAATAAAAACTGCTATAAGTTCTCATGACTATGAGTTGTTAGCATTCCAGGAACTTGAAATAATGCCCACTTTCACTTCTTATGTTTAAGAAGTGAAAGTGGGCAGTTAAGACCTTTTTATTTACTAATCAACATGCTCATCATCCATGAAGAAATATCTAGTCCTTTATGAAGGAGAAAAAACCAGGAGTTATGCATTGACAGATCAACTCAAATATGAAGTACATGCAAGCGGAGAATAAAGTGATTGTCAAATCCTAACATTAAGGCTGCAACCATTAATCCGAAATGTTTGAGGATTTACCTCATAAGAGCATAAACTGTTTATCTCCGAAAGAAAATTATAAACTTATTGATTTATGCAATAAAGTTAAATAAAACATTAGATTTATAGTAGGCGGAACCTCGAATATTGATGATACGGTTTTTCCTTATAAAAGAGGTTAACATTGAGGCAGAGTTAACACAGTCAAAGAAAAGACAAGCTTAATCAATTGATTTATAGAAGCCAACCGAGATTACAGTATCAGTAAACTTTATGAGCAGTATCTAGTGTATTAGAATCGACACAGAGATAGCCTATTCATATCAATTTGATGGTATTAAAGGTGAAGGACGTGATAACCGTAGTAATTTTCGGGGTTTAGAATATCTTGCTTAGCCTAGTGCTTCAAAGTATGGTGCTCTGATGAATTTCCTAGCCAGGAGCTTTTTCTGCTTACAAGCTTACAGACTAAATCCCCCTAAAAAAGGGGGACTAGAACTTCAAGACCGATTACCCTAAAATCTTAGAAGCAGCAGCGACTCCTACTCCTGGGGCCGCTTTTTGACTACCTAGGGTAATTAAGACAGATTCCAAAGCAGCGATCACTGTTAAAATATCTCGCTCACTGACAAAACCTAAGTGACCGATGCGGAAAATTTTCCCTTTAAGGTGATCCTGTCCTCCCGCTAGAGAAATATCAAATTGCTTTTTAATCGTTGATCGAATAGCTTCAGCTGTAACTCCTGTCGACATAACAGCCGTTACGGCGGTGCTCGCCGCCTCATCATCGGCTAACAAAGGCAGCCCTAAGGCCTTAACCCCTGCGCGAGTCGCCTCAGTTAAACGACGATGACGGGTAAACATTTCTTTTAACCCTTCGGCTTTCATCATTTCTAAAGCCACTTGTAATCCATACATTAAGTTAACCGGAGGGGTAAAAGGGGAGCTATTTTTATATGTTGCTTTTCTATACGCCCCTAAATCTAGATAAAACTTAGGAAGATTTGCAGTTTCGTAAGCTTTCCAGGCTTTTTGACTAACACACACGAAACCCAACCCCGGAGGGATCATATAACCTTTTTGGGAACCAGAACTGACCACATCTAAGCCCCAGTCATCAACAGGAACGTTGACAGCACCTAAACTGGTTACAGCATCGACGATAATTAAAGCTTCCCCGTGATTTTTGACATATTTATTAATAGTTTCTAAGGGATTGATTACCCCTGTTGAGGTTTCTGAATGAGTTATAATAACCGCTTTAATGTGTTTTTGACTGTCAGCTTCCAATTTTTTGCGAAAGGCTTCAGAATCTAGAGGTTTGCCCCATTCGGCAGTAATTTCTTCTACTTCTAACCCAAACACTCGACTAATTTTCCCCCACCGTTCACCAAACTTTCCATTATTACCAACTAATACACGATCGCCAGGACTCAAAAAATTAATAATCCCTGCTTCCATCGCCCCAGTTCCGCTAACAGTTAACATCAAGACATCACTCTGGGTTTGATGTAACCATTTAAGGTTTTCAGTAATTTCTGCAATAATTTCACCGAAACCACTACTGCGATGACCGATGGGATGTTTGGCCATAGCTAGCAAAACCTTTTCGGGTACAGGGGTTGGTCCTGGGATCATTAACATATGCTTATCTTCCATGAATTCTGGCTCCTGTTTCGGGTTGAAATTCTTCCAAATAGTCAGTCTACTCCATTCTTATTCACCCTAAAAAGTTAAGCTGATGGCTTTGGTTATTTTTAAGGTTTAATTCAGGTTTATTTTTTTAGGAGGGAAAAGAGACTTCATGTCTAGTTACAAGTTATCAATTATCATCGATGGTCTTGATTTAAGCAAAAAGTATAACACGGTAAAATTCCAGCGACTCATGATAATTTTTGCAAATATTGATGATTAGTCCCTAGGAATTATTCTGAATTTGTTGTTAAAACTATCTATATTACCTATACTAGTCACTTTATTCAAGAAAATAATTGAGTGATAGCCTCGGTGATATCAGGTTGTTTCACTAAAGATTCCCCAATTAATACTCCATCAGCCCCGGCTTCCTGAACAAATTTGAGGTCATCACAAGTATGCAATCCTGACTCGCTAATAATTTTAATTCCTCGTTTTTTAATTGTGTCCCGTCGAGCAGCTAATAATTTTCTAGTGATGTTAAGGTCTACCTCAAAGGTCTCTAAGTTACGGTTGTTAATTCCAATCAAGGATACGCCTTCAACGCCTAAGGCTCGATCCAATTCCTCTAGGGAGTGAACTTCAATTAGAGAAGCCATACCTAAGGATTTGGCAATTTTCACAAAGTAGGTAAGATCACTATCATTTAAAATAGCGGCAATCAGTAACACGCTATCAGCTCCATTGGTACGAGCAAGGTAAATTTGATAGGGATAGAGAATAAACTCTTTACACATTAGAGGCAAATTGACTGTTTTACGCACTAGGGCAAGGTTATCAAAGCTTCCTTGAAAAAATTTATTGTCGGTTAGTACTGACAAACAACTCGCTCCTCCTCTAGCATAAGATTGAGCGATCGCTACCGGATCAAAATCTTCACGGAGCACTCCTCTACTAGGGGAAGCTTTTTTGAGTTCTGCAATTAAAGCTGGTTGGGTTTTTGCCGAAGTGATAGCGGCTAAAAAATCCTTCGGGGGGGGTAAGTCTTTCACTAATTTGCGCAACTCTAACAGGGGTAAACGTTGTCTTAGACGATCAACTTCTTTTTCTTTATACCAAACAATTTTTTCAAGAATGTGTCGCGGTTGCTCATCGGGAATATGAACTTGATAACGGCAAACATCAACATCTATGGCAGGATTAGGAGAACGTCTTCGGATTTGCATAGGAGTCAGCAACAAAAATACAAATTAGGCTAAGCAACATCTTAGCCCTGCGATCCTATCACAACTGTTTGTCGCTATAGCTAAAATGAGATATTTTTGCCCTACTTCGTGTATTTCTGTTGTCTTATCCCAATATTTCAAATTCTCCTCCTCTAGCTAGAATGAAAGGTATATATAGGTTTTCAATAAGTTCTTAATCCTATCAATTTTAATTATCTTCGACCATGAATACTGTTAAAGAGAAAATCCAATCGATCTTGAATCAATTACCAGATGATTGTTCAATTGAAGATATCCAGTATCATTTATACGTACTTGAAAAAGTGCGTCAAGGATTATACGTTGCCGATCAGGGAACTACCTTACAACAGGAGGAAGTTGAGGGTCTTCTAAACAAATGGCTTATCGAGTAATTTGGTCTTCCAAAGCAATTGAGGATGTCGATGCAATTGCCACATATATAGCCCGCGACTCGCCCTCTTATGCGGCGGCCGTCGTCCGTCAAATCCTAGACATTACCCACCGTCTTCAGGAATGTCCCCTAGCCGGAACAATTATTTCCGAAGGGGACAATTTAACAATTCGTGACAAGTTGGCCTATACTTATCGCGTAATTTATCGAGTTCGAGACGAAACGGTAACAGTGGCGGTGATCGTCCATACAAAGTGTTTGTTAGGATTTGCTAATTCTTAAGGAAATACCCTTAAAATAGGGTTATTAGTACTCCCTTAAGCGTCAAGGGAGTATTAGCCTTATTTTCAAATAATTAATATTGTTGTCATAGCATCTATACTCATTAGCTATTGTTAACTACCGAGTTTTTTCCAATGCTTCTTAAGATGGTCTCCTTCTGGGGATTTCATAGGTCATAAAATCACGGGCAAGAAGAGTATTGGGAAAGATTGCCTTAGCTTCTGTTAGTAGATCAAATAATTGTAATACATTACCAGGGGCATAACGAGGACTAAAATGGGTCATAATTAAGTGTTTAACGCCAGCCATTAAGGCGACTTGTGCTGCCATGGTTGAGGTAGAATGAAGACGGTCAAAGGCTAATTGAGCATCTTGGTGGGCAAATGTTGCTTCATGGATTAAGACATCTCCCCCTTGCGCTAAGGCTACAGCCTCATCACAAAAGACTGTATCAGTGCAATAAATAATTTTACGACCGGTTTCTTTATCTCCACACAGGTCTTTTCCTCGAATATGACGACCATCGGGTAAAGTGACAAGTTCACCTCGTTTGAGCTGACCGTAAATCGGTCCTGGAGGAATTCCTAAAGCAGTTGCTTTTTCTATGTCAAAGCGACCTGGACGATCTTTTTCTTCAATACGATAACCATAGGCTGGAACACGGTGTTTGAGTAACCCACAACGAACGATAAATTGATCATCTTCGTATATGACACCAGGGCTTACTTGATAAACCCGTACTCGATGAGAGAGTTTTATCTGGGAATACTTAGCACAAGCTTTCAAGTAGACTACTAAGTCTGGTGGCCCATAAATTTCGATGTCTTGGGCATTTCCTGCTAAACCACAACTAGCTAACAGTCCCATTAACCCATAGATGTGATCGCCGTGCATATGGGTGACGAAAATTCTGGTGATTTGGGAAATTTTGAGATCACTGCGTAAAAGTTGATGTTGAGTTCCCTCCCCACAGTCGAACAGCCAGACTTCTGCCCTTTGGGGCAGACGTAAAGCAAGACTTGATACGTTCCGTGATCGCGTCGGCACACCAGAACTGGTTCCTAAAAAGGTGATCTCCACAATAATTTAACTCTGCTTGCTTTGGGACTGTCCATCCATTTTAATCTTTTCCGTTTAACTGAAATCTTGCACTGCCTTAAAAATTAACTAAGTAAGGGAGATAAGGGGAAAAAATATAGAATTTTGGCAATAAATTATCTAATTTTACGCTTACCTATCTGACTTTAACAATGAATTATTTAGCGTGTTTAGTTTGATTGTACTAGTACAGGACATGAGTTTAATCTTCTCAATATTTGAGATCTTATAGAGAGGATTCTGGCAGATAGATTGGAGCAAAAGATAGCAACAGCAATCTTGTAGAGATTGCTGGTTTTGCTGTAGACAAGTATACTTATAACCTATATTTTTTAAACAAACAAGGTATTACGATAATTACCCGAAGTCAATTACCCAGCAAACATTTTAATTGTTTTTAGTAAAAAGTAAAAATAATTATTTAAATTTAAATGTGAATTTATTTTTAAAATTTTAAAAATAAATTCACATTTTATAGGGTTTTATTCCTAATAATTTAGGGTAATTCATACTAATTTTTGAATTGTTGGCAAAAAATCGCTCCTGCATATTTTTAAAATCTATCAAATAGATTTTAAATTAAAGTTTATTTTTTAGATGAAGAGTAATGCTGAATTTATGATTTAGAACTAGTTAGTAAAATTCTACACTAAAAAATTATAGATTTTTTTGTTAGTAATATCTTTTACTACTCCTTGAGTTTTTTCAAAAAATATCTATTTTCTAGTCAAATATCCCAATTAGTTCATAAATTTTGGGTATAATAAATGAGTTTTTTGAGACTAATTACATAATTTTAGTTTTCTTGAAAGAAGTCTAAAATTTATTGAGAATAACAACCATATTTTTTAAAAAAAATGCTGAAGACATAAGAAATATAGTGACTTTTTACTTAAGGCTTTAGTTTTATCATCTAATTGAATATTAACTTATTTCAATACACAAAAAATATCTACAAATACTTAGATTTTTGGCATTAATTCCCGGTATTCTAGCTATTTTACTCTTCTTTAAAATTTTCTTATTTCTATAATTCCTAGGCTTAACACGCTTATCTAAATCTACTAACACTACACAATAACTTTCTTATATTTTAATTGCAGTAATTTCATCAATTATTAACCGTTTTCATATTTTTTATATCTGCAATTTTTAATTTAAATCTTTAAATATTACTTTTATTGCTTATTCATTGATTTGATTTTCAGGTCACTATTCAAATACCTCTTCAATCATTTTTACTTCAAATCTTTGAGAAGATATTCTTTTTTTAAGCATCTTAACTCTTATATAGATTTTTTTATATTAATTACATCTCATTTAACGAAAATTAATCTTGAAATAGACTACTTTTTCAACCGAAGGCGAATATCTAATAGTTGATTTATTATTTTAATCAAGTTTCCCGGTGCTTGAACTACAATAAATACAAGCTGCTGTCACAGTCTATTTGTCTGAGAAATCAGACTATCACTATCTTATCTAAAATCTGATAATTGATAATAACAATTCCTTATAGATGGGAAATTTCATTAGTTAAACTTAGTTAATAATTTAATGCCATAAATATAAATTAAGTATAGATATTGAGTTGAACATAATTCAATTTAAACATAAAAACTACTGGAATATTTTTTAATTAAATAATTAGAGTTTTGAGGAGATTTTTATTAAGAATTAATTGTGTATTGATATTTTTAATTTTTACATAACAAGTTTGCTGGGAACGGATAAAGTAACAACGGGAGCTTCATTATTTTCCCTAGCTACTCTAATTAATAAAGCGGCTAAAGTTAAACTTGCTAAACTCGAACTTCCTCCATAGCTAAAAAAAGGAAAGGGTAAACCCGTTGTGGGCAAAGCACCTGTTGCTACACCAATGTTAAGTAAGGCTTGTCCCACCATTATGACCATGACTCCAATAGCTACTAGTCGTTTGACTCGATGACGGCATTTCATGGCAATTCGTAGGGCAAAAGTCGCATAGCTAAATAGAAATAATAACAAAATAATTCCTCCCACAAAGCCAAATTCTTCTGCGAAAACTGAAAAGATAAAGTCAGTATATTGGATAGGTAAATAGAAAAGTTTTTGTTGAGACATCCCATATCCTGTGCCAAATGTTCCCCCTGAACCGACTGCCATTAAACTTTGTACTAATTGATAGCCATTCCCCATAGGGTCTTCCCAAGGATTAAGAAATGCTGTGACCCGTTCCCGTTGGTACTCTCGTAAACTAATACTAATAAAGGCAGTCAAAGCCCCCCCTAAAGCAGTTGAGGTTAAATAAATTGCCGGAATTCCTGACGCGACAGCAATTAGCCAAAGACTCATTCCACATAAAGCAGTAGTACTTAAATTAGGTTGTAATAAAATTGAAGCTAAAATAACTGCAAAGGCGATTAACCATTGCCAACGAATTCGCCAGGGCAGCCGTTCCCATTGTCCAAAAATTAGGGAACTTTGTAAGACTAAAAAAGGTTTCATTAATTCTGATGGTTGAATCAAAATTGGACCTAATTTTATCCAACGAGTGGCACCGTTGATATTTTCTCCCAAACCAGGAACATGAGTTGACAGGATCAATCCTAATACTAAAAATAAACACCAAGGGGACAGTTTAAATAAATATTGTAGAGGTAATCGCACAATTATATTAAACCCTTGTAATCCAGTCCAAGTCCAGATTAACTGACGGATCATATAGTACCATCCATTCCCTGTTTCGGCTTCAGCGACGGCATAGGAAGCGGAAAACAGGATAATTAAGCCTAGGGATATCCACAAGAAGGTTAGCCAGCGTAAAAAGCGGGCTTCTTCTGACCAGTGTCGAACATCGGGATCGAAAATAGGAATGATATAACGTAACACAGTCTGTTTGGAGTTTCGATTAACCCAGACCATAACACCTCTATGGTAGTTAAAACTAGTTTTTATTCTTTGATAGTTTTAAGAACTATCGGTCAAGATTATGTTGTTTGACAATACTGGAGTTGTGCAGACTTTAAAAATAGCGTAATAGTTCCTTATGGGGGATATCATTGCTCATAGTTGTATGATATTAGTTATGGATGATAAATCATAGAAAATAACTTTCCTAGAATAAGTTGTGATAACATCACAATCAACAAAAGTGGAAAGTATTGCCTTATAAGGTTAAGATTTCCGATATTTAAAAAACTTTCTCTTTATAAGAACTAGGTTCTAGAAGTTACTAGTTATTATGTTCAGCCTGAAAGAGCATAGAAGATTTAGTTTGACATGTAATTTTAAAAATTCAGTTATTTATAAAGTTTTTTTACCATTTTAAATTTTTTTTGTTTAGTTAAAAGTATTATTTCAAGTTTTATTTATTTATTCTAATAAAAAAATAGGATATTAGACTTAGCTCTTTTTATCTGTTCATTAATTCTATTAAAGATAATAGATTTGACTAATTCTTGACTAGGAGAAATAATAGAAAATTTTAAAATACCATTTACTGATTGCTTGGGCGCTTACTCATCTAAAGACAAGATCTTAATCGATTTTTATTCCCATTGCTAAGTGTTGATGTGAAAGCCATAAAGGATGAATGTGATAGGTCAGTATTTGTAGAAAATTATAACTTTAACCGGGGATTGACAATCTTGAGTTAAAGACGGCAATCTTAAGGAAAGCTAGAATCAAATTTTTAGACCTGCTGTTCTCAGCCTATGCTGTCCTTTCTATCATCACTCATAGTGGCTCAAACTATTTACCCGTTAACATTTCGGGAGGCTAGCCCAGATTTTATTGCCCAACCTCAGGAAGTTCGGACTCTTCCAGGAAAACTTAACGATGTGTTAGTTTTTAATAGCAACAGTCCTGAAGTTATCGAAACTGAAGGTATTCTGTTGTCAACGTTCCCGTCAAGTGGAAAAAAATTTTCTAACGCCCACTTAAATAAACCGCTAAAAGGACGCTTTGACGTTTTTACCCACCATATCTCTCGGCCCACTTACGCACAAAGAACTCTTTATCAGGGACTGCTGGTTCACAACCCTACTTCCCAAACAATCATCATTAAAGTTTTGCAGGGGGCGAGTTATCGTACCTCTCCTGATGCCCCGTTTATAAATCTACCTTCTTTGGTCGAAGATCCATCAGGACAGGTTTTTTCTGGTCCAGGTTCTCGATTAATGAGCGATATTTTACGAGGAGTTAATCATAATAAATTTCCTACCCGTATAATACTGAGACCGAGCGAGAGCCGGATGTTATTTACGTTACCCATTAGTCCAAGCAATGGTCGTTCAACTTTTATGCGTCTCTACAGTAACGGCCCTGTCTACATGGCTAATTTAGCTTTATACGAAGTTCCTCGCTTCGAAATTAGTCAGGATGAGGACAAAAATAAACCGAAGAAAATAATCTACAGAAAACCAACCCTTAACGAATGGCGATATTTAGTTACCACTGGAAAATTAGTTACTCCTAGGGATCTTCCTCCGACACCAATGGATCAAGATTTAGGAGAAGACACAATTTACGGACGAGTGGCTGGTATTTCTGTGGGGTCTGAATGGGTAGCACGACTGACCGATCAACCCAATAAAATTCATCTGAGTATTCCTCAGCGAGGAAAAGCTTTCTCTTATCCCTTAAGTACAGTCACTACGGGAACTCACGGAACAAAGCAAATTCAAAGTGCGCCAATGGTCGTTCGATATCCCGACACTGCCTACCGCGCTCATGGGAATTATGGAGTCCATTACAATTTAATTCTCCCAGTAACTAATAGGAGCTCTGAGAGGCAAACCGTTGAAATTTCTCTCCAAACTCCTTTTAAACAAAATGAACATGCTGATCGCCTAGTATTTGCCTATCGTCCCCAAGGTCAGGTATTTTTCCGAGGAACTGTAAAGGTTGCCTATGCAACCCGAAATGGTCAATTCCAAGAGCGTTATTTTCATTTAGTTCAAAGACGAGGACAACAGGGAGATGCTTTAGTCAGAATTAACCTCGAACCAGGAGAAAGACGAGAAGTCGAAGTTGATTTTCTTTATCCTCCCGACGCCACCCCTCCCCAAGTGTTGACGGTGAGAACCATGAATTTGTTCTATGGCAAAAATCGTTAGAGACCCTAATGAAAATAAGTAGAATTTTTACTAGGTGTAAGGGTCAACAAGCCGTTGATTTCTATTAATTTCCAAAGTAAGGAGATCCAAATTTCCTTTACAATCAAAGACGACGATTTCGGTATGTTATTAGCGATTGAGTTAATAAAATATTTCCTGCGATTGGTACTATTTTCCTTCTCATTTGTATTTCTTGTGAGTTCATTTTCTATCCTAACAGTCAGTTCTTCGGTAGTGACTGGCGCGGTAGCTAGTTTTGGAGATGTACAGTTAATTAGTAATTAGTAAAGATTTTTCGGGATAGTACCCTAAAGACGGCACAATTTACTCATGTAGATTTGACCAACGCGAATTTTAGGGATGCTGATTTACATGGAGTAGTTTTTAATGGTACAAAATTAATTGAAACCGATCCTCATGGGGTTGATTTAACTAACAGTGCTAACTTTAGCCTAGCAGTTTTAGACAATCGACAGGTAACAGAACAACTGTGCGACCGCGTTGACGGAATCAATTCTAAAATGGGAATAAGTACCTGTGAATCCCTAGGTTGTCGATAGTTAATTCATGGCTCAAATGACAGTGAAACGCGTTGGTGTTATTGGAGGAGGTCAGTTAGCCTGGATGATGGCTAAAGCTGCTCAACGGTTGGGTTTTGATTTGATCATTCAAACGTCCCACAAGGACGATCCTGCCGTGTCTATTGCAACAGAGGTCATTTTTGCCCCTATTAATGATAGAGCAGCTACCATCGAACTAGCGGCTCATTGTGATGTAATTACGTTTGAAAATGAGTTTATTGATCTCGAGGTCCTCCGACCTTTAGAAGAAAAAGGGGTCCGTTTTTGTCCTAGTTTGGGGGTTCTTACTCCATTATTGGATAAATATCAGCAAAGATCTTATCTACAACACATTGGCTTACCTGTTCCGAAATTTACCACTCTAGAAAACCTATCATCTCTCGACTTTTCCTTTCCGGTCGTGCTGAAAGTTCGTCGTCATGGTTACAACGGTCAGGGGACTTTTATTGTTAAAACCCCAGAGGAGCTAGAAACCACTGCCAAAAATTTGGAGGGAATAGAAGTCATGGTAGAAGAGTTTGTTACATTTGAACGGGAATTAGCCGTCATGGCTGCTCGTAATGTCACTGGAGAGGTAGCGGTTTATCCTCTGGTAGAAACTTACCAACCTGATCAAGTCTGTAGATGGGTGCTCGCCTCTGGAGATATTTCAACAGAAGTTCAAACAGAAGTAAAACAGATAGCCATTAATTTATTGACTCGATTGGAAGTGGTGGGAATTTTTGGTATCGAACTGTTTTTAACTCCTCAAAGTCAGGTTTTGGTTAATGAAATTTCCCCCCGTACCCACAATTCAGGACATTACACCCTCGATGCTTGTGAAATATCTCAATTTGAGATGCAGTTACGGGCATTGTCAGGACTATCATTGGGGTCAACTGAGTTAAACTGTTTAGGAGCTGTGATGGTAAATTTATTAGGTTATGAATATTCAAGGCAAGATTATCTAGAAAAACGGCAGAAACTCTCAGAAATTTCCGGTTCTTACGTTTATTGGTATGGAAAAACTAATGTTCGCCCAGGAAGGAAAATAGGTCATGTTACGGTCTTGCTGGAGAAAACTGAAATGACTTTAAGTCCAAAAAATCGACAGCAACGGTTGTCAGAAATTGCACAACAAGTAGAGTCAATTTGGTATGGTTCGTGACTGATTAACTCATGTTTGCTCTCGTCTCATGGGGAAATATTCAACTCTCACTAGAATCAATAGATCAAATTACTTACAACTTGGCAGAAACATCGAGACTTATGCTAACAAAGGGAAGAGAATTAAATTTCTCACCTAAAGTGCCATAAAGGAGAAATTCTACTAATGGAGCTCTTATCCTAAACCTAGACGAAATGTCCATTGAATAGCTAAAATTATTGCCCCGCCTCTCAAACATACCCAATAAGAACACGATGTTTTGACTCCAGTGACCATCAAATTGTCAGAAGAAAATAAGATCAAACCTTATTATTGCTTTTATAGCAAAAGTTGGCACACTGTATTTGCTATAGAATGTTTAAAATTAGCGATTAGATTCGCCTTCTGATTGAGTGCTAGACATTAATGTCACTGGCTATTTCGCAGAAATGGACCTTCAATGTATCAATGGCAGTTAATAGAATGTTACTTTCAATCTCAAAATTAATATTTCTCAGGCATTAACCTTCAGGATATAATCACTTTACGTTTTGAGATAGCCTATCAACCCAACACCAGTAGCCCTCTGTGAGAATTACGACAGCATTTAAATCAAACTTCAAGATAGATAAGATTGATTGCTTTTAAGTAAAAAATTTGTTTTCATAAGATATAAATTCCGGGTAGGTACGAGTGAATACAATTCCCCCAGTCGATTTAATCCGTCAATACAAGCTAATTGGTGAAGAAGTGGACTTAGCTGTCCTCGATGTGGTTCGCTCGGGTCGTTATATTGGTGGTGATGCTGTTAGTGGTTTTGAGCGACAATTTAGCAAATATGTGGGAACTTCTCATTGTGTAAGCTGTAATTCGGGAAGCGATGCTCTTTATTTGGCTCTACGCGCCTTTAATATTGGACTTGGGGATGAAGTGGTCACCTCCCCGTTTACCTTTATTGCTACTGCAGAAACCATCTCTATGACTGGGGCTACTCCAGTCTTTGTAGATATTGATCGCACGACTTTCAATCTAAATATAGATCTCTTAGAAAAGGCAATTACCCCCAAAACAAAAGCCATTATTCCGGTTCATCTATTTGGTCAACCCGTTGGCATGACTCAACTTATGGACATTGCTCAACGTCACAATCTTTATGTAATTGAAGACTGCGCCCAAGCAACAGGGGCGAGATGGAAGGAGAAAAGAGTAGGAAATATTGGACATATTGGCTGTTTTAGTTTCTTTCCTACGAAAAATTTAGGAACCTGTGGAGATGGTGGAGCTATCACCACGAATGATCATGCGATCGCCGATACTATTCGTACTATTAAGGAACATGGTAGCCGTCAACGTTACAATCATGATTTAATCGGAATAAATAGCCGTCTTGATACTATTCAAGCCGCAATTTTACAAGTTAAATTACGTTATCTAGATCGTTGGAACCAACAACGGCGAGCAGTGGCGCAACGATATCATGAATTGCTCAAATTCATCTTAGGAATTCAACTACCTCAAGAGTTATTCGGAGGGTATCATGTTTGGAACCAGTACACTATTTTAGTCGAAAATAAAAGAGGAGAAACTGAAGTCTTCCGTGATTACCTTCAGAAAAAATTACAGAAAAAGGGGGTTATTTCGATGATTTATTACCCCATTCCTTTACACTTACAGAAGGTTTACCAAGGGTTGGGTTATGAAATTGGTGCATTTCCAGTAACAGAAAAAACTGTACGTGAAGTCTTATCTTTACCGATGTTTCCCGAGATTTCTTTTGAAGAACAACAGCAAATTGCTTATGCTTTAAAAGACTGTTTAAGTAATAATTAAAACGTCAATTATAAAATTATATTTTGTAGAAAAAAGTCAAGTTGTTTAATAGGTAATGCTAACCTCACTTGGTCAGATCTTGAAGTAATAGATTCTAATTTGAAGTATGTAGATTCAATATATCTCCAGAGTGTTTCTGCTCCTATTCCTGCAGTTCTTTGTTAAAATTTATCTTTTAATATTTTTATCTGTTGTAAAAAACAAATTTAATCTCATACTTTTCCATTACAAATAAATGGAGGTATATTTTTAGGTCGTTTACTTAACTAACGTTGCTAATTTTTACTTATGTTTTCAAAACTACTTTGATTAATAATTTAATTTGAGACCAACAGATCTTGGATTGTGTTACTAAATTTTTGTTCAAAAAAATTAGCAATTTTTATCATTGTGCTTTTAGTCTTAAATTTCATTATTTTATAAGTTAAAACATAACACTTTTATTATTTTTATAAAAGTACCAAGTAACTACATAACAAAAATAATCTCCAAAGTCTATTTTTTCATCAATAAAATATTCAAAAGAGTTATCAAAGGTTCTCTCTGCAAAATCATAATGTGTCATCAGACTTTTTGTCTGGCTATATAAAGATAACACACAATTAAAAGGATTATGAGCTATATAAATGCTTTAGGTTAATAGGGAAATCTAAGAATAGCTTTTTTACCTACTTTTTATAAGTGAGGACTAACTTCTGAGATAGTTTTTAATATGGACAAAGGTTATCTATTATAATGTATTAACCAGACAATATATTGAGTCCAGGTGGTTCCACATTTTGGATAACTAACAATAAAAATATTTTAAGGTTGTGCTTTATAACTAATTCCAGAAGTAAGTCCTTCTAGAAGAAATCCAATTAGAATTCGAAAGCTACTATGATTATAGTATCAAGTTTTTTTACCTTTCATTTTTTTGTTTTTTATATAGTTATTGTCCTTGCTAAGTAGTGGATACAAATACGACTAAGCTTATAATAAATAATGTTGTGATTAAAATCTTTGTTTTTTCAAAACTAAAGCCTTTACTGTTAACTTTTACATTCTAAGCTATTCGTTTTGTTATTTAAATCGCTAGTTGAGACTGTATAAGAGTAGAAAGACAGGAGCTTAGACATAAAAATAGAACCCTTATAGTAAAAAAGTAAATGAGTGGTTTAAATATACAACAGTATACCAATACAGACTTAAATTTGCTTTTTTATTTTAAGTAAGTCAAGAATTTTGATAGGAATATAGGTTCTTAATCAGAGAGAATAAATGAATCCTTCCTAAAATAGATAATATCATTTAAATAGAATAGAAAAATAAACCACTTAAAAATATTTCTTAGTTTTTAAAGAATCTAAAGAATGTAAATTATAAAAAAAATAAATAAAGTTTTTAAAACACAGCAAAACAATAAAGTCTAAAAAATATATATAAATATTCTGCATTATTAGTAATTGTGACTCCTATACCTAAATATGCAAAGTAGTAAATTTTTTATGATTAATAATAAAAAAAAATGAGAAAGCCTCAAATATTAAATTTTATTCCTTAGATTTAACAACTTTTTAAAAAGTTATGTAATTAGAACTTGAAACCTACGACTGTTTATGATTTAAAAATCGAGCTAAAGTTATAATAAAAGAAAAGTAGACTTGATAATTTTTACTTGTTATAATTTAGCGTTAGAAATTGTTCGAACTTTTCGAGGTCATCAAGATATATATGCTAAATCAAGCATACTTAAATTGTGGCAATTTAATAACCAGAGTAATTTACCAATTAGTCTAATAAAAGATAATGTCTATCGAGCTGTTAAATTTAGTCACAACTATTTAATCTCTTTCCCTAAAAAATATAATTAAAATACTACAAAAAAGTTAAACAAGATAAATAAAATAATAAAAGTTTTTAGTTGTTAATTTGGTCAGAACAACTTTAAATTTTTTCAAAATAAAAAGGCATTATTTAACGCAAATAAAATCTTATGATTGGGCTAAAATTCTGATTTTTAAAAAAATTTTTATAAAATGTAACTAAGTTGATAAAATATTTTATATTAGAAAACTTTAAAAAATTGACACTTAAGATAATCAAGGCGGCTGGTGATCGTAAAATGGCATATTTGAATCATTTGAAAGTAAGCGATAACAAGCGGTGGGTTTTAGAACATGTTCAATTTTCAAGCTATCTTTTGATAAAGCCTAATTAAAATTAGGAGTTACACATTAAAAAAATATATCAAATATATTTGATCTGGAATAAATAAAGCAATCATTATATATTGGATTTGATATTTTTATGTTTATTCTCTAACCCAAAATAGCCGGTAAATTTACTAAAGATTGCATTCCTATAAAGTTTTTTAACAATTGAATCATCCATACTTAAAATTCTACCTATAATGTCAACATCTTATTTAACTTCATTAAATGAATCAACAGGTTCCAGGTTCCTAACCTTCCTTTCGCCGGAACAGACTCATGCCGTCATGAAACAAATCGTTAAAGATATTGAACAAACGGCTACAGCTTGAACATTGGGATTGAGCGATTCAACGACGTAAAAATTTTGATAGCTATCTTTTATCTTGATAATCCTCTCTGTTTTATCAATTTTATGTTCTTTATTTTTAGCAATTACTTTTTTATAAAAAAAACTATATTTAAGTTAACTTGTCAATGCCTAACTCCTACAACTTATCCTTTACCGTTTGATTGCTATCAACAACGGCTAATTTAGTTATGAACCAAAGATTCTAATAAAAGGGAACAGTTAACGGGAAACAGAAAATAAAATTAAAAAATACCTAGTTATTATTTGGGTGGGAATTGATTATCATCTAAATACTTAGTCTAAGAAAATATCAGTATCTACAGATAGGTAACACAGTTTATATACTGATTTAACGGCAACTTAATGAACTTAGGATAAATTTTTTCTAATTCTGGTTTTAACCGGGTACTATCTTCTGATAGATTCTGAATTTCAGTGTGAAGAATTACAATGATTTCCTCTTTTTTCTTTTTCTAATTTCTAATCAAATAATTTATCAAGTTATCCTATCAAACATGTTAAAGAACTTATTGAAGCACATCTATCATTGTTCTCTATATATGCTTAATTTCTCTATTAAATGATTCTACTGAAGTTAGATCAGGAAAAATTAAGTTAAATTCTAATATACTTTGATTTTGCAATAATTTTAATAAAAAGTAAACTTTGAGACACTTAAATAATTTTTAAATAAGGCTTTCAAGACTTTAACATTGATGATTTTACACGATAGGCTAGGTAGAGCCGATTAGATCATCCCAATCTATATAATTTAAATTGTTTCTCTTTATAAGAAATTTATTGTTTGTTCAATCCATAGATTATAATTGCCAATGTCTAAAACTTTAGACATTGGTTTTTTTCTCCAATAGAGTTTATATAAAACTATCTTTATTGACTCGAACTACAGACGTGTACTTTGTAAAGATTGACAAAGGTTAACCACTACGGAAATGTGTGGCTAGATTTTAGAAAATTGGTATTAAGAATCTTGAAACCTGTAATATAAATATCTTGTGAAAACCTGTAAGACTCTACAAAACTTGTCATCTTTCCTAAACCTATCAACTAAAAATCTTCCTTTCCTTTTGCATATTGTTTTTTATAGAATTTAGCATAACGGCCTTCTTTAACCAACAACTCACTATGAGTTCCAAACTCAATGACTTGTCCTTTTTCTAAAACTAAAATACAATCAGCGCGACGGATGGTACTTAAACGATGGGCAATCACAAAAACAGTGCGGTTTTCCATCACCCGTTCTAAGGCTTCTTGTACTAACGCTTCGGATTCAGAATCCAAGGCAGAGGTAGCTTCGTCTAGTATCATAATACGGGGATTGGGCAGAACAGCACGAGCGATCGCAATTCGTTGTCGTTGTCCCCCTGACAAGTTAACCCCCCGTTCTCCTACCCAAGTTTGATAGCCTTGGGGTAATTTGCTAATAAATGAGTCCGCGTTAGCAATTTTAGCTGCTTTTTCGATGGACTGTTGAGCTAACTCTTCTTGTCCATAGGCGATATTTTGAGCAATTGTTCCCGAAAATAAAGTAGTTTCTTGGGGAACAACACCAATTTGACGACGGAGACTAGTTAAAGTAACATTTCTAATGTCTACTCCATCGATCAAAATTTGACCCTTTTGGGGGTCATAAAAACGTGGTAATAAATTGAGTAAAGTCGTCTTGCCAGCCCCAGAAGACCCCACTAAGGCAAGAATTTGACCCGGTTCAGCTAATAAAGATAGTCCTCGCAAAACGGGTTGGCCAGGTTGATAGGCAAAACTGACCTGGGAATATTCTACTCTTCCGGTCACCTGGGGTAAAGTTAACCCATCAGGACTCTCAATAACACTGGGTTTACAGTCAACTAATTCGAAAATACGATCTATTGATGCTTCGGCCTGTTTAAATTCATTGTAATTACTGGTCATTAAGTCAATTGGATGCAGCAATAAAGCAACAGCCGCCAAATAACTAACAAATTCCTCAGATTTTAGATTTCCTTGTGAAATCTGCCAGCCTCCAATCAAGAAAAGCAACATAATACTAATTGCTTCGAGAAACCCGACGATTGGATATTGAAATGCCTTGAGTTGTTCTGCATGATATTTAGATTGACGATTACGTTCTGCTTCTTGGAAAAATCGGTTAACTTCATAGTCTTGGGCGACAAATGCTTTAACGATTTGAATACCACTAAAAACTTCTGTCAACAAAGCCGAAAGATTAGAAACTTGGTTTTGACTACGACGGGATAATAGCAATAATTTTTCCCCAAAACGACTGACCAAAATAGCCATTAAGGGAGACAAAACGAAACTGGCAATAGTTAACTGCCAGTTCAAATAAAACATATAAGCAGGAATAACAATCAATTGGAGAAAATTAGAAATGAATTGATGGGATAGTTTATCAATAATTTCTCCAACCCGATCAATATCTTCTGTTAAGCGATAGGTTAAGTCTCCAGTTTTTGCCGTTTCAAAAAAATCTAGTCCTAGTCTATGGAGATGAGTATATACTCCTTTTCGTAAGTTTAAACTCATAATAAGGGCAGCATCGATCATGAAAATATTTTGCCCATATTGAAAGATTCCCCGGATTAAAAATGCCAAGGTTCCTAACCCCAACCAATAGGCAACTTTTTCTACATCTCCTTGACCAATAAATAGAGCTACTTTACCGGCAAGATAGGGCAAACAAAGGGTGATAAAAACAAAACCTAAAATACAGAATAGTCCTTTGACAATTAATGCCCATTGTGTCCATAAATATGGAAGTATTCGCCACCAATTTGATCGTTTTTTGATAGTCATTATTAATAATTATTTTTTTAAAATTTAGCTATTATTAGACAGTTAGGATCTTCAACATATCAGTAAAGTTAGCTAATTTTTTTGCTGTTAAGATCAATGGTCATTGACCTCTAATAAATAAAATACCACACTAGTTTACCAAACTAGTGTGGTATTGTAACATATTTTTTTAATTAATTTGACCAATATATATAAATTTATCTAGCTTGGTTTATCTGTTTTAATAATAAATTATTCAATGTTCCCATGCAGTTTTAATTAGTCATTTAGATTGCCAACAGTTTATACTTATGCACTTTTTTTATAGATGAGGACTATTGCCCTCATCAAGAACCTGCTCAACACTTAAAAATAGATACAAAGGAATTAACAATAGACCAACAATTTTAGCTATTCTAGACTTAGAATACTAGATTAGTGGATAACAATCTCTAAAACTTTAGATTAGTAATTTTACTAAACCTATCATATAAAATAATTAATATTAACGTGTTAAAAAACTTATTTAGGAATTGTTTAAATTTCTATAAAGCCAAATCAGCAAGGTAAGCAAAATATGATCGTTCTATCCTTTTTCTCGATATATTTTTATAACTGAATATTATTTATTTTTTATCCTCAATATGATTCAATAAAAGTTTAGCAATTCTGACAGATGCTCCAGGCGGACCAAAGCGTTTTTGTCCTTTTTGAAAACAGGTGGCTAAATACTCCTTATCCTCTACTGTTTCCGCTATTCGTTTGGCTGCTTCACGAAGGGTTTCTAAAGTAGCAGGTCCGGTCCCAATAGTTTGGGCACAACTACCAATGAGTCTGGTTTGCGCCTCGGCAAATTCATAAGTAAATTGGGGTCCCTCTCCTGGGACTTGAATGACAGGTTTTCCTAAGGCTATCCCTTGATCTACTGCTAACCCTGCCATTCCTAACATTAGGGTACAATTGTGTAGAATATCGCTAAAAGCGTCAGAATAACACCTGACTTCGGCTATTCCGTGATCAGACTGATAAGTTAATTGACCTTCTTTGTGTTCCCATCCTTCATTGTTGGCTATTTCGGCTAATTGGTTCATTAGTTTGGGGACCAACGCTGCTCGAAATTGAATGTGATCGGTGGACATCACTTTAATAATTTCTAGAACAAGGCTCAATTGCAATTTAAAATTACGTTCTGCTTCAGGAAGTCTTGATCCTGGAAGTAAGGCGATAGTGGGAATGTTGGGGTTAAGATGTAGATCTTTTCCCGTAGGGATGAGTTTATCTAGAGAAGGAATTCCGCCGAATTTGGCTTTAGTGATTCCTTGTCGTTTAAGATCTTGAGCGGTATAAGGATCTCTAGTCACCACCGCTAAACATTTTGGTGATCGCAGGAAATGCCCAATAAACGGACCAATATATAATTTCCCTTCATAAAGACTCGACAGACAGGAAATAAAAGAAACGTAGGGATATCCTGTAGAATAGGCAAAGCCTTGGGATACAGTATCCCCTGTTGCCATAATTAAGTCACAAGTGGAGGCATATTCCCAAACTGCTTTTAATTGCCTCCAGGCTAACCCAATCAATCCGGCTCGGAGGTCTGTAAGAAAACGCCAACGGTTAATATAGGAAAATCCTCCAGAGGGCATATTTTGAGTAGGTCCAATAATCGGAATATTCAACCGACGATAGGCATTTCCTTCTCCGACAATAGGCATTGCTGCTATCTCTAGGTCCGGACAAAGTTCGAGTAATGTTTCAATCACATAAGAGGAGTGGTTATCCTCTCCATGTCCATTACTAATAAATAAGATTCTTTTTTGGGAAGATGACATAAGAATTTTTAACAATTAATTTTCAACGTGACACCCTACCATAGAGATCTCACTAGATACTCAATATGTTTCAACGGTCAGACAAGTTTGGGTTAATTGATCTCTTGTTTTAAAGATCTAAAAAATTCTTCAACCGAACTTAATCCTTCTTCGGGAGTTCCCTTAGATAACCGTTTGACAATAGCACTTCCTACAATTACTGCATCCGCCCCCCAATTTTTCACCTGAACTGCATGTTTAACTTCGGAGATACCGAAACCGACCCCAATAGGTTTGTCAGTAACATTATGTAAACTATTGATTAACTCTTCTACCCTACTGGCTACTTGTGAGCGCACTCCCGTTACTCCAGTCACACTCACCAAATAGATAAACCCCTGAGATTGACGGGCAATTGCCTGAATCCGTTCTATGGGACTATTAGGAGCAACTAATAGGGTTACTTCAACGCCCTCCGCGGCTGCAAGGTTTAACAAGCTCTGAGCTTCTTCTAGAGGCAAATCAGGAACAACTAGACCTTTGACCCCAGCTTCTTTAACTCGTTTCAGGAAAGCTTCTACTCCATGATAAAAAATAGGATTGTAGTAGGTAAATAAAACAATCGGAGCCTTAATTTCTGGGGAAACTTGTTTAACAATTCCTAAGATATCTTGTAATTTAATTCCATGGACTAAGGCACGGGTAGCGGCTGCTTGTATCACAGGTCCATCAGCCAAGGAATCGGCATAGGGAACCCCTAACTCAATTAAATCTGCTCCTAAACTATCAAGAAGGTGTAAAGCTCGGACAGTAGTGTCTAAATCAGGATCACCGGCTGTGATAAAGGGAATTAAGGCACATCGACCGTGATCGCGTAGAGATTGGAAACAATCAGAAACCGAGGTCATAATTGTAGATTACCAAGTCGAAAGTTAGAAGGGATAAACCTGTGTTGACCCTTACAGAGGTCAGATACAATTCTTATTGATTAATATTCAGACGTTGATTGTTCTTGTGCCATTTCCTGTTGTAATTTACCAAGTTCTTCTGAGCTCATTGCTTCAAGTCGTTTTTCTAAGACTGCATCTTCATAGTCTTTAACTTGTTGATTGTAGGTCATTTTTTTACCCATTACTCTAAACAGATAGGTAAGCGTCCAGCCAAGCAGACCTACTATCAATAAGGACTGACTCCAAATTCCAGCTGATATTCCATCAAATCCTACAGTCTCAAAAAATAGATAAGCTACCCCACCTGCGGCAAAAACAGCAATTCCAATGGCAATAACATCAATTCGTCGCATGGTGTGTTATATCTTTAAATTTAAGTTGATTCCTGGAATTAAGTTGTTATATTACGCCGTTTAGGTCGAAAATTCAAAAAAGGACTCAACACCAACATTCCTGGGAAAAAGAAAAACATCAAAAAATACATGAATACTCGTTCAAACGAACTAGCCACATACCAACGACTGTTTAGATAAAAATAGACTATTCCCGGAATAATCAACAGATAGAGAACGCTCAAAGTTAGGTAGAGCATGGCGACTGAAAGAGTATTGTTTGTTAGAAAGTTAGCTATGGTCATTGTTCAACAGTAAATATTTACACTTAGCTTAGTTTACCTAAAATCTTCGCAGAATGCCCTCACTACAGTCAACGGGGACACATCGAAAGCGACCTACTTAAATACATTGTATAGACGTAGAATGGTGCCGTCTACTAAAGTAAGAGAATCTGAATGGACAGTGTAGTTAAAAAACCTTGGCTTTTTATTCAGAAAACCAGATTAAACGGGTGAGAGTTGTTAGATATAGCAATAAATGTGCTTATATAAAGATTTCCAATATTTTAGAAAGTTATCTCAAGGATGATGTAGAGCATACGGAAACTGACTTAAAAGCTTTCGAAGAGTCCGGCTTTGTAGTTTTTTGATGGAAACATTGAGAATGTAAACAGTTTCGGCTGAGCAAGGAATTTCTAACAGAAGTGTAGAAAAAATCCCCTGTTACAACAGAGGTTAATAGGGGTATGCTGAATTTTATGCTCTTTTAAAAAGGAATATATTCTTGCCCTTTTAAGAAAGCTTAACTCTTCTGTAAGCTTGTCTCCATATTGATTACATCTAAATTTAACAACGATTAATCTTTACAAGATCAAGATATACAGTTTTTTTTAAAAATAAATCTTTAATAGTTACTTCATTATTATAACAAAAATTACTGGTTGTTAAACAACAATAAGTCCAAGTTGCCTTTAGTTACATTTCTTTTAGATAATTCAATTGTTCCTATCTCACTTAAAATTAGTTAATGGGTTAACTCTAAATTTAGAATTTTATTTGTTAATCTAGCTAGATTTAGTATTTTATCCCATAGATATAAACTGGTTAAGATATTGGGTTTAGCATAATTTAAGGACAAGAGCTAAATATTATATACATAATAGTCATGGCTTTTTATTAACTTATTGTTGATGCTCTAACTTTCTCTTTATATTTCCTTAAAATTTTAAGTTCGATAGAACCAATAAGTGTAAACTAGAAAAGTGGTTAAAAAATAATGATTGCTAGATATTAGCCTGCTTAATAATTTAGGTTAAAAAATTGGAATAGCAAGAATCATCGAAATTAACTAAGGATTTTAAAAATTTATCCGGAGGAATGGGAACAGAAATTAAATATAATTTAACTAAGGCAGTTAAGTAAAATTTTTGTTAAAACACAAACTCCAAAAACACAAATTAAAATAACATAAATTGAGCTCAATAATTGCTTATAAATAGATATATTAAACAATTTTTTTGTTGACGTTTATTGAAAGCTACCTACTTAATCATAATTATTTTTCTTTCAAAAAAAGAAAGAAAAGTAGCAAAAAATATTCTTGGTTAGACAGGTTAGACAGGTATTAAGATAAAATTTGAATCAAAATTGTTGTAACGGGTTAACGTGGCTAAAGTTATTTTAGAACATCTTTATAAGAGTTTCTTCCCTAGGTCCGCCAAATCGACCCCTTCAGAAACTGAGTCAAATCTTTCGAAAAGTAAGCAAGCCAACGTTTTACGAGATATTAACTTGACGGTTAACGACGGGGAATTTATGGTCCTTGTTGGACCTTCAGGTTGTGGAAAAAGTACATTATTACGGCTTATTTGTGGACTGGAAACAGCAACGGGGGGCAATATTAAAATTGGTGATCGTGTCATGAACACTCTTCCTCCAAAACAACGGGATATTGCCATGGTCTTCCAAAATTATGCTCTTTATCCTCATCTCAATGTCTATGATAATATTGCTTTTGGTTTGCGTCGTATGAGCCGAGATAACTCAACAAAATCAATCTCATCCTTACCTAAGTGGCTAGAATCAGCTTTAGTTAACTTGACACGGTTATTACCTAAGTCTTGGCGTTATCTTTCTACGACAGAACAAGTTATTAAGGAAAAAGTCTCCCAAGTTGCTCAACTTTTAGAACTGGATCATCTCTTAGATCGCTTTCCTAAAGAGTTATCAGGGGGACAAAAACAACGGGTGGCTTTAGGACGCGCAATCTCCCGTAAACCGCAAGTATTTTTGATGGATGAACCCTTGTCGAATTTAGACACTACATTGCGGGTAATGATGCGTTCAGAAATTGTTCAACTACAACGAAAGATGAACATTACCACCATTTATGTCACCCACGATCAAACTGAAGCAATGACCATGGGCGACCGTATTGCGGTCATAAATGATGGAGAAATTCAACAACTCGCCCCTCCTTTAGAACTTTATAATCATCCTGCTAATCGTTTTGTGGCAGAATTTATTGGGTCATCTCCTATGAATTTTCTCGAGGTTACAGTTGATACTCCTGCCACGATTACTCATCCCCAATTTTCTCTAAAACTACCGCAGTTTTGGGAATCTTATCTTAAAAGATATATTCGAACCACAGTATATTTAGGGATTAGACCCGAACATTTGACTCTTGGGTTTCCTTCACCAAATAATTTAGAAGTCAAAGTGAATTCAATCGAAAATTTAGGCAATGAAACTTCGATTTCTTTTCACCTAGTTACTGATCCAAATTCTTTGATAAAAGTTTGTCTGTCTTCTGATAATTGGGCTGAAATCAATAAAAATAGACAAAGTTTTTGGTTGTCTTTAAATCCAACTAAAATTCATCTATTTGACTATAAAACTCAAAAATCTATTCAAAAAGATTCTAGAATGATAACAAACTAAGTTTATTTAATTGCTTAGAATTTATGTTTAAATTTAAACAATTCGGATTAGATATTTTATTAGGATTATGTGGTATTGTTTTTGCCTTAGGTGTAAGTGAAATTGGGTTAAGAATTGCCCGAGTTTCCTATCCTAGTTTTTATCAAGTCGATGAATATAGAGGACACGTTTTAATTCCAGGAGTTTCTGGTTGGTGGACTCAAGAAGGAAAAGCATGGGTTAAGGTAAATAAAGATGGATTACGAGATAAATACTATACCAAAGAAAAATCAAAAAATACTTTTAGAATTGCTATTTTAGGAGACTCTTTTGCCGAAGCAATTCAAGTAAATTTAGAGGAAACTTTTTGGTCATTTATTGAACAGGAATTACGTAATTGTCCCAGTATTAATAATCGGATAGTCGAGTCCATCAATTTTGGGGTGGGAGACTATGGAACCGCCCAAGAATTAATGACTTTAAAACACCAGGTTAAACACTATTCTCCTGACATGATAATCCTAGCTATTTTCACAGGGAACGATATTGTTAATAATTCAAAAGTATTGAGTTCTGATGATAGATTTAGTCCTTTTTTAATTGAACAAGAGGGTAAGTTTTTTATGGATTTTTCTTTAAAGGAAACAAAAACCTATCAATGGCGTAGTAGTTTAACGAGAAAGGTAATTTTCTCTATTATTAATAATTCTTATTTATTACAGATGATAAATAAAGCAAGAATTACTTTTAAAAATCGCCATAGTTTCTTGGTTAAAGAAACTCCAAATAATGATAGTTTGAATATTATTAAATCTCTTGATTTTATGCCAGAACTTTACTTAGAAAATGAGGATGAAGACTGGGAGAAAGCCTGGGATATTACCGAAGAATTAGTTAGAATGATTAGGCAAGAAAGTGAAACACTAAAAGCTAAGTTTCTAGCTGTAACATTGAGTAATCCAGCACAAGTTTATCCTGATAAATCTCTACGAGATAAATATTTTCAAAAAGGAAGAGTGGCAGATCAATTCTCTCCTGACAAACGAATTAAGGCGTTAGGAGAAAAAGAGAAATTTGATGTGCTTAATCTAGCCCCAGAATTCCAGTACTATGCAGATAAAAATAATCAATTTTTACACGGATTTGAAAATACTGCTTTAGGAAGTGGACATTGGAATCAATTAGGACATAAACTTGCTGGGGAATTAATTACTAGGAAAGTTTGTAAGATGCTTTAGCTATCATCTAATTTTATCTAAAATAAGACTACATTGAAAGCTTACAAGGCAAGTATTTAAGATTTTTCTTGGCTTGTTATTCAGAGTATAAAGTAGGTTTATTGGTTGATTCTGGTCAATTTTCTATCTTAATTTATTCTATGTCTGTTAGTTTGTTATGAGTAAATCAAGAAAGTTTTTATGAAGATAAACATAATTCAAAATAAATCTACGGTTATCCATGATTGATAAATCCTGTAACCTGGAGAAGGAGCTTGTTATTTAGATGCAAATGTCATAATTTTGAATATTGAAGAAACTGAAAAAGTTTTTGTCAAAAAAAATATTAATTTTTCCTACTACTGCTGAGTTAGATTATAAAAGTTGATATTTAGTTTTGACTCTTAGAAACTTTGAAACTAGATACAATTTTACTCGGAATTTTTTCTAAAATTCTGGAAATAAGCATCTCGGGAGTGTCGTTTTTATTGATGAAAATTCGTAAATCTCCTTGAGTATATAAAGAACGTCGCTGCTCTAATAAGGAGTTTAACTTACTCGCTAAATCAGTCTTTTGTAAAAGGGGACGGGTTTGATCGTTAGCTAAACGAGCTGTTAATAATTCTACAGAAGCATCTAACCAGATAATTAAACCGTGACGAAGATGACCCCAGTTCTGAGATCTCAAGACAATACCCCCTCCCGTTGCAATCACACTTTTGGTACAGGCGGCTACTTCTATAAGTACTTGGCTTTCAATTTGTCGAAAGTTTTCCTCTCCTATGGAAGCAAAAATCTTGTTAATAGGTTGTTGTGTCACTCGTTCAATTAAAACGTCCGTATCAAAAAAACGATAACCTAACTCTTGTGCTAAAAGTTTTCCCACAGTAGTTTTTCCTATTCCCATCATTCCGATGAGGAAAATATTTATGCCTCGAAGTAACTCTTGCATTTCCAATAATTTGACAATTGAAAGTCTACGTCTGTCCAACCTAGTCTAAATTAGACGTTTTAGAAAAGTTAAAATGACCAGATTGAATCCTCACTTTTTTTGTTAATTTTTTAGTTAAAATGCATAATATTCCCATCAAAAACTCAAAATTAATTGAATCTTTCTAAGAATAGTTTCTTTTACGTTGTTTCTGTTTTTCTATTGCTTTCCGTTTACGTTTTTCAGTCGGCGTTTCAAAATGACGGTGTTTTTTCATATCAGTAAAAATTCCAGCTTTACTGACCTGTCTTTTAAAACGACGTAGAGCTGATTCAATCCCTTCATGCTCTCCCAAAATTATTTGGGTCATTATTTATGTCCTCAGTTAACTATGTACGATTACTAGGTCGAGATGAGTCAATACTAACATTATTGGTAGATTTTAAGTAGAACTTATTTGACTAGGCATAATAGTACCATTGAGGTAAGCATTGCTTAGATTGACATTACTTAAGTCAATTGCACTAAGATTAGCTGAAGTCAAATTGGTTAAGGTGAAATTAGCTCCCGTTAAGGTTGCCTGGGTCAGATTGACATAACTTAAATTAGCATTGGTTAAGTTAGCTCCTCTGAGATCAGCACCACTTAAATTAGCCCCACTTAAGTTTACACTTCTCAAATTAGCAGCAATTAGATTAATGTTTCTAAAATCTCTTTGTCCAACAGCATATCGGCTCAGTATTTCTTGTGTATTCATACAATATCCTCGTTTATTAAGAAAATGCAGTATTTTTAACTTTTAGTTCTGATTAGTGTCATGTAGACTTTGAATCTAATGATTTTGTGTTTTAAGCCGGGTTTGGCTTTATTCATATTGAGACATAGATGTAGTTCCAAAGAAAGGGTCTAGAAAGTTAAATTCGCTAAGAGTTCTTATCAATAACTTACGAGAGTAATTCTCATAAGGGCATTTTAGCATAATCTCTAAACATTTCCCTAAATTTTAGAGTTCTCTCTATTGAGAGATAAAAGAATTCAATAAGCAAGCTTTAAAACAAGTTAAAACTAAAATACAATAGAAATACCCCGAGTACTTTTATCTGATTGACTTATTTAGTGAACAGTTAGCAGCTTAAATTTTAGCTAAATATCCTATGTTTTTATTTTTTGTCTTTTGTTATAGCCTCTATTGTGATTGATTTTTATTTTAAAAAAACAATATTTGCTAAGTACTTAACCAAGATATATTTAACCTTATTAAAATTTAAAATTGTACTAATTACCCTCTCTAATAGTTAAAATTTTTAAAAATATATTTAAAGTAAAAATATCATGATAGATTACCTGAATAGGTTTATTTAAAAAATAACAAAAAGTATATTTAAGAAGGAAATATGAGAAACATATTTATGGCGGTTCTGCTTACTTTATTTACTGATACTTATAGACTTTATAAGTTTTATTTGAGGGAAAGTTATACCGGTATATTATATTTACTTAATTTTGTGGAAACTCATCTTACTGATTAGAGCATTTGTTTAGTCACATTAATCAATATTTATAAATATTGATATTGGGTAATATTTTTAATACTAAATAATGTAATTTTTTATTTCTTAAGTAGTAAGTCAAAATTAAAACTTCACAACGATAAAAAAGGAACTACAATATATTCTATAAATTAATTTAATATTAAAAAATATTGCGTTAGAAAATAAAAAATATTTTTAATTATATTTGACCTCTTTCCTTAGAAAGAAATAATTGACTAGAGTATTATATTTAGTTTTGATAGACATTTACCTAAAATTCTATATGCCTTACTAAGGCTAGTATATTTACTCTCTGATAAAATCAAGACAAGTATTTTTTAACTTAGAAGATTAGCTTCCTGGAAAGAACTTTTATCTACCTTAGAAAACAACCTAAGTAGAGTATCCAGGTTGATACAAATAAATAAAATCTGGTTTCCTCATCAATAAAAGTCGTTGCCTACACTACTTATTTATTGTATATATCTTGGACAAAAAAATTGCTAATGAACGTGTCTTTCAATTTATCTTAAACTCATGTATTCCTATGACTGATAATGTTTATCTACTTTTATATCTCTGTGATATTTTATTCCGTTTCCTTGCACAAAGTATTTTTTAGATTTGATACATCTGAAAAATACTTCGCTAAATTAAATATATTTTTATGTTTCAAATGAAAGATCGTATACAAAAGGGAATTACATAAGCTTAACCCTTATAAATTAGTAAGTATAAATACTATCTGAATAATTAATTCTATACTTTTGTAGGTTAAACCAACTAAGGTAATTTAGTACAGTCTATTTGAACAACAGAACAGCAAATGGCTAGTCCTTTATTCAGTTTTAATCTATTAAAGGTTTTTGAAAGTATCTGTGCTCTATTCTGTTACCCAATAACTTCAAGATTATAATCATTTTCGATATCACTTTTTTTTAAAAAACTACAACGAAAGAAATTGTCATACTTAGTGTAAGCTGCCAGAAAAAACAGCTACAATGGACGGATATTCTTGTACTATAAATTTTTGTCTAAAAACTTTTTGAGGTGTTAATGGCTACTATAACTAATAATCCTGATAAAGAAAAAGCCCTAGACTTAGTTCTCAATCAAATTGAACGAAATTTTGGCAAAGGCTCTATCATGCGCCTAGGAGATGCAGCCCGGATGCGGGTAGAAACCATCCCCAGTGGAGCATTAACCTTAGATCTAGCTCTAGGAGGAGGATTCCCCCAAGGACGAGTAATTGAGATTTATGGTCCTGAAAGTTCTGGGAAAACTACTCTCGCTCTCCATGCGATTGCCGAAGTCCAAAAAGCCGGAGGGGTAGCGGCTTTCGTCGATGCAGAACACGCCCTTGATCCCACCTATTCCCATGCGTTAGGGGTAGATATTAAAAATTTGCTCGTTGCTCAACCTGATACCGGAGAATCAGCCTTAGAAATTGTTGATCAATTGGTTAGATCCTCTGCGGTTGATGTAGTCGTGATAGATTCTGTAGCCGCCTTAGTTCCCCGTGCTGAAATTGAAGGAGAAATGGGGGACACCCAGGTGGGGTTACAAGCTCGCCTTATGAGTAAAGCTTTACGAAAAGTTGCCGGAAATATTGGAAAATCAGGCTGTGTCGTCATTTTTCTGAACCAACTACGTCAAAAGATAGGAGTTACCTATGGTAGTCCTGAAGTTACTACAGGAGGAAACGCTCTGAAATTTTATGCCTCAGTCCGTTTAGATATTCGCCGTATTCAAACTCTCAAAAAAGGTAATGAAGGAGAGTACGGGATTCGAGCTAAAGTTAAAGTCGCCAAAAATAAAGTTGCCCCTCCTTTTCGTATAGCTGAGTTTGATATTATCTTTGGTAAGGGAATTTCTCGCATGGGCTGTATGCTAGATTTAGCTGAACAAACTGATGTCATAAGTCGTAAAGGGGCATGGTACAGCTACAATGGAGATAACATCTCCCAGGGACGAGAAAATGCGGTTAAGTACCTTGAAGAGAATCTCAAAGTTGCGGAAACTATCGAGCAGCAAGTTCGAGAAAAACTTGAATTAGGTTCTCTTGGTTTTGCTGTTTCCAAAACTGATGAAGAAGAATAAAAAAACTAAAATTAAATAAAATAATATTAAAGATAGGGTGGGTAAAGCTCTTGCTCACCTTTCTGGTCGGTAACCTTGTTATTCAACAATGATATCAGATGAAGTTATTATTACCGTTATTAATTTTAGTGGCAACTGTTGTTTTTCTTATTCAAAACCAACAGGCTGTAACTCTTTATTTTCTAGGAATAAATGCTAAAACTGCCTTATTTACTCTAACATTTCCAGTGGGAATTTGGGTAATTTTATTTAGTATTTCTGGAATTTTAACCAGTTTAATAATACAATTTCTCAATCAATTTTCTCCTAGAAACTTTACCTTTCCCCATCAATCCTCTCAACTCTCAGAGTCCTCCCCTTCTTCAAAAAAACCCGGTTGGGGAAACCCGTTTCAAAGGAATTGGGGAAAAATAGAACAAGACTTTGAGGAAGAAGATGGTTGGGATATTGAAAACCCACCGACAAAACCCACATTTACTCGTGAAAAATTAGAACGAAAACTACAAGAAGAGGAGGAGCAAGCAGCAGGTTTTGAGGCTCGACAGTCCCCTAGAAAAGCCTTTCATCAAGGCTCAATTTATTCCTACACATATCGTGAACGCCACGACTCTGAAGACAGTGACTCTGAAGACAGTTCACTCTTTCAAGAATCGGTTAAACCTCCCCCGAAAAAGCAGGAGACTCTTGAGTTAAAAAATAAAACAGTTGAGCAAGTTTATGATGCTAGTTACCGCGTTTTAACTCCTCCTTATCGTAAGGATCAAGAGTCTTCCAATTTTGATCAAGAAGAAGATCAAGATTGGATATAAGAAACTTTAAAAGTTAAAATAGAAGTCTACGTTGCATCTACAATATTATTAATTGAACTGATGAAATCCTATCTTGCTGCAGCTATTCAAATGACCAGTCAGCCTGATCTTCAAAAGAACTTAGCTGAGGCCGAAGAACTAATCGAATTGGCTGTGCGTCGGGGGGCTGAGTTAATTGGACTACCAGAAAATTTTGCATTTTTGGGTAAAGAAGAAGAAAAATTAAAGGAAGCGAAAGTCGTTAACGAAAAATCTCAAAAATTTCTTAAGACTATGGCACAACGCTTTCAAATCACGATTTTGGGGGGAGGTTTTCCCGTGCCTGTGGAAGGAGATTCTACCAAAGCTTACAACACTGCCATCTTAGTGGATTCTTCTGGAATAGAAGTCGCCCGTTATCAGAAAGTTCATCTGTTCGATGTAGATGTTCCTGATGGCAATACATATCGCGAGTCAAGTACGGTAATGGCGGGACAAAACTTGCCTAATATTTATCCTTCTGAGCAATTTGGCAATTTAGGCCTTTCTATTTGCTACGATGTTCGCTTTCCTGAAATTTACCGTCACCTATCCCATCAGGGAGCTGATGTTCTGTTTATTCCCGCCGCCTTTACCGCCTTTACAGGCAAGGATCACTGGAAGGTATTACTTCAAGCTAGAGCTATTGAAAATACCTGTTACGTGATCGCCCCTGCTCAAACTGGAAATCATTACGAACGACGGTATACTCATGGCCATGCTTGTATTGTCGATCCCTGGGGGACAATTTTGGCCGATGCAGGACAAGAAGAAGGAATGGTGATCGCAGAAATTGACCCTTCCCGCATTCAACAGGTACGCAGACAAATGCCTTCTCTGCAACATCGTGTCTTCATTTAATATTATTGGTTAGTCCACATAAAGCCGCATAGGCAATGGCGATTGCATCTACACTATCATCAATGGGAAGGAATTCTAACCCAAATAAATGACTCACCATGTAAGACACTTCTTTTTTAGTAGCTCGTCCATTTCCCAAATGACATTTCCAACTCGATTGATGGAGAAAGATAGGCTCGATTTTTACTTCACGATAACTTACTAAATTAATCACTCCTAGAGCCTGCATTACACCACCTGCAGCTTTAATTTTACGGTCAAAATAGGGCATTTCAATAGCAATTTTATGGGGGCTAAATTCTAGAACTAACTCCACTAAATCTTGTTCGATTTCTACTAATCGCTGAGAGGTTGATAAAGTTTTTGGAGTTTCAATAATCCCATAGTCAATCAATAGAGGATGATTTGATTTTGTTTCTTGTAAAATTGCCCATCCTAGAATGGCTAATCCTGGATCAATTCCTAACCAAATCAGTTCAGACATAATTAATTTAACGCAAATTTTTCTAAAAAATCATGTTTTATTTTAATTTAAAATTAGTATTTATTACCGTACCATCATCGAGTATAGGGGCAGCTCTTACTCAAAAATTTGCGACTCAAGGAGTAGAGAGTGCGTCATCAGCTTATCGAGTATATCGCTCACAGGAAATTGCTGACTAAATTGTTCTTTCAGAAGAAAGAACACTAATTATTTTAAGGGATGTTACCCAAGAGTAAAACTCAAAAGAATCAGTATCTATTTTACAGAAAAAATTCAGACAGATTAATGTGGTTGTTGCCAATACTTGATAGTTATTAACAGGTAATTGAGAAGATATTTGTCTAGAAGATAATCAAAGATTATAGAATGTTAATTTATTAAAAGCCTTATAGATTATTTATGAATCCTTAGATAATTTCAAACAAACTAAAAGAAGACTAGTGATTACATATAAGTGCCGTAAAAAGTTATTTTTATTCCAAAGGAAATTTCCCTTCAGTACAAGTAAATTTTCTTGGAGAACTTTATGTTAAATCAAATTAATCTTTTTACTATGTTATTTCCTTCTATATAATTATTTTTTTTTACAATGTCCCAAGCCTATTTTTAATAAAAGTAATAATTACTGTCAATAAATTGATGTTTAAATTAATTTAATTATTAATAGATAAAAAATATAAATCAACAAAAATTCTTTAAAAAGAATATTTTATTATAAAGTTTAATGATGTCAAACAAATTATATATAATTTCTTCAAAAAATAGTAAAAATATTTTATCAATGATATTAGGTATTTCAATATAATTGACAAGTTTAGTACAAATTAATATTCGAGAATCTCTACGATTGAAAGTCTCTCTTTATTCAAAAGTAGAGCTTTCAGTCATAGAGCGCTATTACTTTGAAAATACCTGTAATAACTGAATAATTAAAGTTTAGATAAAAATAGTAATTATAACTTAGGATTAATTCATCTCATTAAGTTAATTTATAGTCAATAATTTAAGTAAACGCATAGTTTTAACACATCAAGATTGGTTAGTTAAACTTGTAGTAAATTTTATGGAACCGAAGTTGTTATTCCTGACTTTTCTAGAAAAGTAACAATTAAGAAGGATTTAAGTAAAAACTTATAGATTTAAACAATAAACTCTCAAAAATTAATTAAAAAATTTTATTGAAAAATATATAAAATATATGAAACAAACGCTAATTTTTGAGAAAAAAGATAGTAAAAATTATTATTCATGACTAATTACTTAGTTGATTTATAATAAATAATTACATGTCTAATTTTTGGTTTTTTGAATATAAAGTTGATAGTTAATGTAGTTGTTGGTTTCTGTATTTTACCTCACCTATCTTTGGGATAAGAACAACTTTTAATATTTTTATATATTCTATAATTTTCTGTTTTATAAAATAAAAAATTATCTCTTCTTGAAGACCAACCAAGTCTAGGTTACGATAAATAGTCCATAAATTTAAATTAGGTATACTTTACTAAGTACTAACTTAATTATTGCTATTAATATAGCAATAAAAACTCAAGAGATAGTATCTTTTATTTAGCCCATTGTCTTTCGAGAAATAATTTATTATTACGATGAATAATCTTACTTTTATGATGGAAACTAATAAACTGTTAAGGGTAAATACAGAAACCTTTCTTTGTTGGGAACAAGAAGGGAAAATTCATGCCACGAGAACCGCTGAGGGTCGTCAGTAGTTTAACATAACTCAATTGTTCAGGTCTCAAGTTTAGTCTCTCTAAAGTTTTTAATACACAAGTGATTGTTCCGAACAACCCCGAAGATGAGTCTGTTCAAGATGAGATCACCAAAGATTTTAAGAAATGTGATTGACTTATTTAAATCTCAGATTAGAGCAAACCCTAACTAAACAAATATGAAAACTCCTTGAAGGGTTAAAAACCATCACTTGAAATTTTGAAAAGTTTAATGAAGATTTAGGCAGTCTCTTCGCAAAGGTAAGGGACGTGCTACTAGTTTGCTAAAGAATATTTAGAAATTAATTCTTTTTCCCCTATTGCTGTCCCTCTCATCGTGTTCCGTTATCTCTACAGTAAAGGTGAGGAAATCCCTCCCCCAGTTATCAGAAAATCCAGACAATTATTATTTCAATGACGGAATTGTTAGCACTCACTCCTATTGAGTGCTAAATTGACATAAGTAGGGTCAGACCGTCCCGAAAAATATTCACTCAGGACAACCTTGTTCAATTCAAACTAGAGAATTTAGGTTTCCAACTATAAATCAGTTCTGAGTGTAGAGCACTGCGCGTTAAAGTTAAAACATTGGCACAAGTATTGGTATAAACAAACAGCCAACTCTGTGCCTTTGACATTTTACAAGTAAGCGCAGCGGCATAGCTCACCTGAAGCTTTCTGAATCAGGGAAGTTGTTCAGTATCGAGAGTCACCAAAGTACCTAAGAAAAAATCATGGCAAAAATTGTTTCATTCAGCGATGAATCGAGACGGGCATTAGAGAAAGGGGTTAATGCCCTAGCTAATGCAGTTCGCATTACCTTGGGTCCCAAAGGCCGTAATGTCCTCCTCGAAAAAAAATTTGGAGTCCCCCAGATCGTTAACGATGGAATTACCGTCGCCAAAGAAATTGAACTTGAAGATCCCTTAGAAAATACAGGGGCTAGACTTCTTCAAGAAGTAGCCTCTAAAACTAAGGAAGTGGCCGGAGACGGAACCACAACTGCTATCGTTATTGCTCAAGCCTTAATTCGGGAGGGGTTGAAGAATGTCATTGCTGGAGCCAACCCGGTTGCCTTACGGCGTGGCATCGAAAAGACAACGGCTTATCTTGTCAAAGAAATTGAATTAGTGGCTAAACCAGTCAAGGGAGAGGCGATCTCTCAAGTAGCTACTGTCTCGGCTGGTAACGATGTCGAAGTCGGCAAGATGATAGCCTTAGCGATGGATAAAGTCACCACTGATGGGGTGATTACTGTGGAAGAATCTAAGTCCCTAACTACCGAATTAGAAGTGGTAGAAGGGATGCAAATTGATCGTGGTTATCTTTCTCCCTACTTCATCAGTGATTCTGAACGGCAACTGGTAGACTTTGAAAAACCTTTGATCCTGATTACCGACAAAAAAATCAGTGCAATCGCCGATTTAGTTCCCATCCTTGAAAATGTTGCTCGCGCTGGGAGTCCTCTACTTATTATTGCAGAAGACATAGAAGGGGAAGCCTTAGCTACCTTGGTAGTTAATAAGGCTCGAGGAGTTCTCAATGTAGCAGCTGTTAAAGCTCCTGCATTTGGGGAACGCCGTAAAGCCGTCCTTCAAGATCTTGCAATTCTTACTGGTGGTAGCGTCATTTCTGAAGATGTGGGATTAAGTCTTGATTCGGTTTCTATCGATATGTTGGGAAAAGCCGCTAGGGTGACTATTGAAAAAGATAACACCGTTATTGTTGCTAGTGGCGAACATAAAGCCAAAGCTGCCGTTGCGAAACGGGTAGCCCAACTCCGTAAACAACTAGAAGAAACTGACTCTGACTACGATAGCGAAAAACTTCAAGAACGAATTGCGAAATTAGCTGGAGGTGTAGCTGTTATCAAGGTAGGAGCTGCGACTGAAACGGAACTAAAAGATCGCAAACTTCGTATTGAAGATGCTCTCAACGCAACTAAAGCTGCGGTTGAAGAAGGCATTGTTCCAGGGGGGGGAACCACCTTAATTCACTTAGCTAATAAGATTGCTGAATTCAAGGCGACTTTGACCAACCCCGAAGAGCAAGTGGCAGCCAACATCTTCATCAAAGCCTTGGAAGCCCCTCTGCGTCAATTGGTAGATAACGCTGGACTTGAAGGGTCAGTTATTGTTGAGAACATCCGCAATACAGAGTTTAATGTCGGTTATAACGCTATCACAGGCAAGTTTGAGGATATGATTGAAGCTGGTATCCTTGACCCCGCCAAGGTCGTTCGCTCTGCTTTACAAAATGCCGCTTCTATTGCCGGTATGGTATTGACTACTGAAGCGTTAGTGGTCGAGAAACCCGAACCCGAAGCACCCGCAGCCCCTGATATGGGCGGCATGGGCGGCATGGGCGGCATGGGCGGCATGGGCGGCATGGGCGGCATGGGCGGCATGGGCGGCATGGGTATGATGTAATTCCCTAAGCTCTCAAGGTTCCCTATTTTACATAATTTTCTAAAGAGAGATATTCTTTTGAATGTCTCTTTTTCTTTGGACAAAAAAACACAATCACTAATTAACTTTTTTAAAAAATGTTAATTAGTGATTAACCGTCCTTGAGAGTTGATTGCCCAAAAGTCTCTTGAGCAAGGTTTGTTCTGTTATCAAGGAGAAGAATAGGAGAAACGTTAGTATAGTGGGAACAACTCTTTATCTTTCGTTTGTTTTTGTACTAGTAGTCCCTATGGAAGTTCCTGTAATTGGTAAGTTAAACAGTCCCCTCCCTCTGATTTTAGCCCTGATGACTGGGGGCATCATCTTAGTCGGCGGCATGACCTACAAAATAGTTGAAACCCCAACTGCCGAAATTGAACTGAATGACTTAACAGTTCTGGTCAAACGGGAAACCTTGGCAGTAGAAATTGAAGCAAGTGGAACACTAGAACCTATTGAAAGTGTCAATCTTAGTCCAAAAAATCCAGGGAGACTACTAAAATTATTGGTACAACAAGGAATGTCTGTTAAACAAGGGCAAGTTCTCGCAGTCATGGAAAATACAGAGGTTCAAGCCCAAGGAAAACAAGCTCAAGCAAATTTTCAAAAAGCGGTCGCTGAACTCGAAGCAGCTAAAATTACCATCCCTAGTGAAATTAACCAAGCTCAAACCCGACTTATTCAAGCTGAAGCTCAACTTGAAGAAACTCAAGCGAATCTAGCACGAGCTCAACAGAGAATCCCAAGACATATTGAGCAAATTAAGGCACAAATATTGGCTGCTCGTTCTCGCACTCAATTGGCAGCTTCGCGTGTCAAGCGTAATGAAGAATTAATGAAAGAAGGGGCCATTACCCACGACAGTTTTGATGAAGTGATTAGCGACTATCATAATGCCGAAGCAAATTTGCTCGAAATTACCCAACGGCTCGAACAAGCTCAAAATACAGCTAACCCAGAAATTAGTCAACTACAACAGGACATCATCCGATCTCAAGCTGCTGTTACTGAAGCAAAAATTGCTTTTGAAGAACGGAAAAAAACGGCTGAGGCTGAAATCAGTCGCCTAGAAGCTTCTGTCACTGCCGCTAAGGCAGAATTAGAAAGAAGGATGATTCAATTCCAAGACACAGCTATTCGCGCTCCTTTTGACGGAATTATCACCCGAAAATATGCTGATGTTGGCGCATTTGTCACCCCAACTACCTCGGCATCTACTTCCATTTTGGCTTTAGCGCGAGGGTTAGAAGTAGTGGCCAAAGTTCCAGAGATGGATTTGGGGATGTTAGAAGTAGGACAACCAGTAAAAGTAATTGCTGATGCCTATCCGGATAAAATGTTTCAAGGAAAGGTGGTTCGTATTGCCCCAGAAGCAATTATTGACCGCAATGTCACTTCCTTTGAGGTCACTGTCGGGTTGGTGACAGGACGAGATGAACTTAAGTCTAAAATGAATGTAGATGTTACTTTTTTAGGAAAGCAACTCAGTAATGCTCTAGTGGTTCCCACGATAGCAATCGTTACCCAAGAAGGAAAAATAGGAGTCATGGTTCCTGATCAAGAAAATAACCCTCAATTTAAACCTGTTACTATCGGCATGGTTTTAAATGAAAAAACTGAAATTCTTTCCGGGTTAAATTCAGGAGCTCGAGTTTTTATTGATATTCCTTCTAATAAGAAAGACAAGAAATCTTAATCTTAATGACCATAGTTCTAAGTGTGACTAGGTTCTGCTCCGCAACAGAGTTATGACTTGTTAAGACCAAAATAGTGGTTTGAGACTTCCAATATTGATCATTAGTTCACACATTGTATTGTGTCAAGCTTAAGTATTAACTATTCAGATGAATATTTTAGAAATCTTTAAAATGTCAGTGGCTATGTTAGCTGCTAATAAATTACAAACTAGCTTAACCATGCTAGGGATTATTATGGGTAATGCTTCCGTGATTGCTACTATTGGTTTAGGACAAGGATCACAAAAACTTGCCAACGAACAATTAAAGTCTTTAGGTCCTAATATTCTGTTTGTTATGCCGGGTAATCAAAAAAGCCGTCGAACAACCTTTAATCTTCCCAAAACACTTGTTTGGGAAGATGCACAAGCTATTGCTTCCCAAGTTTCTAGCATCAAAGCAGTCGCCCCAGAAATTAGTCAACGTCAGTTAATTTCTTATAGAAATCAAAACACTAATGTAACCCTTGTTGGAACGAACTCTGAATATTCATCCGTCCGAGACTTTCCAATAGCAATGGGACGGTTTATTAACCAAATTGATCTTCAACGTAATCAACGAGTAGCTGTAATTGGTTCAGAAATTGCTCAGAATTTATCTCTTTTACGTTATCCCATTGGGGAAAAAATTCGTATTAACAATATCAATTTTGAAATTGTCGGAGTAATGGAACCTAAAGGGTCTTTTTTTGGGATTAACCAGGATGAAAGTATTATAATTCCCTTAACAACTATGGCTAACCAAATTGTCGGGCAGACTTCCCCTCATGGGGTCGCTTTGAGTGTAATTCATATAGAGGCAAAGAGTACAGATACTGTTCGCGCTGCTAAATTCCAAATTGAAAACTTACTACGCCTGAGACATCAAATTACGACCGAAGATGATTTTGGAGTCCGAACTTCTAAACAAATGATGTCTATTGTGAAAGTCATTACTTCAGGATTAACAATTATGTTAGTGGGGATTGCAAGTATTTCTTTGATTGTTGGCGGTATTGGCGTAATGAATATTATGTTAGTTTCTGTGACCGAACGCACCCCGGAAATTGGACTCCGGAAGGCATTAGGTGCAACCCAAGGAGATATTCTAATTCAGTTTTTGATTGAAGCGGTTATTATTGCCATTTCTGGAGGAGTTATTGGGATTATGTTAGGCGTTAGTATTTTGGTGTTAGTTGGCGTGATGTTTCCCTTATCTCCTGTCATTGCTTCCGAAACTATTTTTCTATCTTTAGCTATTTCTGGGGGAATTGGTTTAGGCTTTGGAGTAATTCCAGCACAACGGGCAGCCAAACTTGATCCTATTGTTGCTTTAAGAAGTTCTTAACAGATCAAGAAACTTAGAAAATTTTTTAAAAAATGTAAGATCTTACTAAATCTGTCATGTAAAAATTCAAAATCTAAAGATAAAGTCTGATTGTTAATAAAAGGCTTCTCAAATGCCATACTTTGTCTATAAACAACATTGTAGCAGGTCTTGTATTTAAAGAAAATTATTCTAAACTCAACATTTTTACTTAATTTATACCTAAAGTATCAAATGCTTAATTTAGTTTTATCAATGAAATTCTAAGTTTAGAAGAACTCACCATTGATCATTATTAAATTTTAGATGAGATAGGAATAGTTTAATTTTTTTAAAAAAATAGACTCAACAGTAACTTGCATCTACTGTAATTCAAATACCAGAAAACTTCATCAAAATAATAAATTAACTATCAGAGATTTACCTTGAGCACAGAAGGCAGTCTATCCCAAGATTAATCGTCGTCAAATAAAATGTGATCAAAATCAATATAAAAAAAGTTGAAATAAGAGTTCAGCTTTTTTTTTAAAAAAAACATATCCTAGAAAATTTAAGAAAAAAATTTTCGAAGAGTTTCCAAATAGAAATATTAAGAATGTGCTCAAAAGTAACGAAGTAAGTTTAAAAAAAATAGAAACAATGCTCAAGTATTGCACTTGCTGAATATAGTTCAAGAACATTTGTCCACAGTGCCACTCATTTTATCAACCCAATTCCACATCCATATTCAGACAACAGGGTTAAAAGGTTTTTTTTCTTAACTATTTGCCACAACCCACTATAGGGTAATTTTGGAGGATAAATATTGACTGACAGTAATTTTTAGATAACTCAAATTCAGATTGTTGGGGAAAAAACTTCTGGTAAGTTAACTACATAAACCAACAACTACTTCTTCTTAAGAGAACTCATTGTTGATTGATAGTCAGTGGATAACTCAGTTAAAAAAACTTTAGCTTAGATCAACCCTTTCTATGAGAAGGACTAGATCATCAATGGGAGCAGGGGCAGCCATATCCGAAGGTAAAAAGGCACGAATGCTCACAAACACTAAGGCAACGACAAATATCAGGACAATAAGAAACGGAGCAATATATTGGCGAAAAAATGTCATGGTTATGGGTTAAACAGGTCAACTATTAAAAATAGCAAGAGCCTATGTTTGATTAAAATTACAAGTGTCAACTATAGAATGCTTAACAACTATCTTGTTTCATTGTTTTCACAATTATATTTTAAGACAGATAGGAAAATGGCAATTTGGTCATGTTTATGGTGCTGTTAATCGTTAAATCGAAAGATTTATCACCCTTAAAAATATCCATAATTAATGTTTTTTACTCATACATTTTTGGAAGAATTCTTCCGTTTAGTTTGCGCCAGACTAACATTGTATCTTGTCAGACGTTCAAACACTATAGCACAGGACTTGAAGGGAGAACCTTACAGGGTTTAATGAATGTAGAAGAAAAACTAAGCTTACAATACCACTTCAACTGAATTATTGATATCTTATTAGGTTCAGAACACGCCCATCAACGTCAAATAATTCATTGTGATATTAAACCAGAAAATATTTTACTTAATTTGACAGCTCAAGGATAGACAGCAATAATTCGCATTTTTGGTATTTCTTGTCTTATTCAAGAAACGGAAAAATCAAGTAGAGGAGAAAGTTACATCGGCTCTTCTGAACATATAGCTGCTAAAAAAACTTATGATAACCATTATTTTAGTAGTGATTTTATTTTATGAATCAATCGTAAGAGAAATATCCTTTTCCGAACTTCCTCGGAGTTTAATCTTAATTCATCTTAACTAACTAATCACTATTACTGCTCAGATTCCTAAGTATTTGAGAGTAATTATTCAAAAGATATTATATAAGTTGTTTTGGCGACGCTTTGCTTCAGCCCAAAAAGTGGTAACAGAATTGCGTCATTTAGCTAATTTGTTCGATTGTTATTCCTTGCAATAGATTTTAAGTATTTCGTCCCCTTTGGTCAAATTGAATAAGGTTGAGAAACTTGATTAAACCACCTTAATTGCTCCTATTTTCTCCCTAAATGTTGTGTTTAACTAAAACAATAGAAATCTTAGAAAATGACAGTTTAAATGAACTTATTGAAAAAATTTTTTTAGAAAAAAAATTAGAAGTTACGTATTACTAGATGAACTTAAATATATTTAATTGTCAGACAGACCATAAAGTGATTGCTAAAAATAAAGAGTAAAAGACTAATAAGATAGAGGAAATTGTTAAAAGAGAGGATAGTTGTCGGAACGAACTATAACCAAGGAATCAACAGTTAGATGTTATTTAATCTTTTATAATTGGTATTTAAGTACTTAACCAGATTTTAGATTGTAAATATTTATCTCAGATATTTTAAGATATATGTCATGACTAAGAATATAGGTTTGATGCTAGAAATAGCTAAAAATTGATGAGTTTCAAGGAAAAAAGGAGAGTGCCAGTCGGTTAAAAACCTGTAGATATAGGAAAATAAGACTATTTTTTTAAAAAAATCTAGAAAAGTTCAGATATTAAAAACATATTTTAAAAATGTCATTTTTAAAATATGTTTTTAAACAAGACTAAATTCACTTAAGTTAGTCTTAGCCTATTTTTGAAGTTATAAATAACTCATTAGATTATTAGATTATTAAAATTGACTAGCGAGTCCTAAAGTAATTAGGTGTAATCAATAAATTTATAGTTAGTTAGCGTTAATGATGGCTAAAAAATTAGCTCTTTAAGTTAATCTTGATCTTAGTTTGTAGCATTAGAACTTAAGTTTAGTCTCCTCATTTTTTTAAAAAAAATTATGATTAAATAATAATTCTTTTTTAAAAAATACTAATATAACTAACTTTTTCTCTTGTCTTTCTACATTTTACGGCGTAGTATCTTTCTCCTTTAGGATCATAACTATATGAATAATTTTCTCTATTATCAAATAGATCTTTATCTACAGATATTCTTCTGCCTTTAACAATTGATTTCAGGTTTGTAAACAAATTACTTAAATTTATTTATTTCTTAATATCCATAAGCTTTTTCAGGTTATTATTGATGTTTAGTACGTATAACTTATATACTGTTGAGTAATATTTTTACCCCATGATCGAGCGATCTCTATTTTAGTTTTAACATCACTTTGGTAAACAAATAACTTAAAATTATATTTGTTCTTCACTATGTCCTACTTATTCATGAGTGATTGCTGTGTAAGATCCTGTTTTTCTTAACGTTTTTAACCATAAATTCGAAGTATTGTAACTAAGTTTGAATAAACAACATATCTTGATTTTATTGTGTGTTTTTTATGCTGTTTCAACCACTTTTTGGAGTAAATTATAACCATAAGGTGTCGGCATAACTGATAGTACTCACTTGAGTATTTTATTATTTCTTGTCTGATTAGAAAACTGCCTTAACATTTTTTTGTAGTACAAAATCAATAATTCGAGTTATTTTGCATATTGAGAAATTGAGTAAATTCTGGCTGAAATAAAAGTTTAATGGGACCAGTTGGTCCATTTCGGTGTTTTGTGATAATTATTTCTGCAATTCCCCTATCTGCAGTGTCAGCATTATAATACTCATCGCGATATAACATCATAATTAAATCAGCATCCTGTTCAATTGCCCCACTTTCTCTTAAATCTGACATCATAGGACGTTTATTATTTCTTGTTTCAACAGCACGACTTAACTGAGATAGAGCAACAACAGGAACATTTACCTCTCGGGCTAACCCTTTTAAAGAACGGGTAATTTTAGATAATTCTTGAGTTCTATTTTCACTACCTCCCCCTTCCATTAATTGCAAATAATCAATCAAAACTAACCCTAAGTCTCCCTTTTGTTCTGCTTTTAAACGTCTTATCTGAGAACGAATCTGCATTACGGTTATATTAGCAGTATCATCAATATAAATGGGCATTTCTGATAAATTACCCAAGGCTAAACTTAACTGTTCATATTCATTTTGGACAAATCTTCCCGTCCGCAAACGATTTCCTTCAATTCTCGACTCAGCGGCCAATAATCTTAAGGAAAGTTGTTCTTTTGACATTTCTAAGCTAAAGATAGCTATAGGTAGTTTACTATTTTTGGCAATATTAGCAGTCATCGCTAAGCCGAAAGCTGTGTTATGTACACAAATGTCATTAGCAACAAAATTATGAGTTTCCGGAATAGTTAAATCATAGACTTGTTGTTTCCCAGTATATTCAATTGAGGCAATTTCATCCCAATAAACCTCACTTGTTGCTAGTGCTAGTGGCTCTAAAGATAAATCATCTACAGTTAGGGCTGATTTCAAGAGTTTATTTCGTGACAATGCTCGTTTATGAAAACGAAGATTATCATAGCTTTTAACCCCTGCTATTTTTTCTATATCTGTCCAAACTTTATTCTCTTTAGAAAAAGCTATTTCTTGCCAAATTTCCATTGGAATAAAGTCGCAATTAGTTTGATATTTTTTTCTTACTAAAGCTTTTTTAGCTAAGTCAATTACTTTTTCTTTTCCAAAAATTCCTATCTCGTCAACAAAGATTTTAATTGATTGAGCATCAGTAATATTAATTTGCCAGGTTATTCTATAATGACTTTTGTATTTAGAAAAATTTTTTTTCAGACTAGCAAGTATACCAAATCTTAGCAATAAATGTTGGATTTGACGAGTTAAACTTCCACTTAATGAACAATAACCCAGTTGAACTTGTCCACTTTCAACAACAGAAATCCATCCATCAGTAGCAAACAAGCGATTAAGAAACAAACTCAATAGTTGGGGCTGTAACTCAAAAATAATTGACGGGATAGTTTTATTGTAAACATTTTTACCCCATAAACCTAATTCTTGTAACCAAGTCTTTAATGAATTTTTTCCATTATCGCTAATACTAGCTATTTCATAATAAGCGAGTTTCTGGAAATCAACTTCTAAAATTTGACATAGATTATCAAAATTTTTTGTATTTAGAACATAGTTTTTATGCTTCCAATCATAGATCAAAGAAGGATGAATTCTTAATAATTTTGCTAATTTTTGATCAGACAAATTATTAGATTTAGTTACTTTCTTAAGATAATTTGTAAAGATTGTACGATGAATTCTAATAAATTCCAAATCTCCTCTTGTATAAAAACTTGAAGTTCTTGTCCGTCGTGAAGTTTTGCGCCTTACTTTTACTCCTTTAAACTTACTGACAGATTGAACAAAATCTTTTTGTAGTAAAGGATTATTATTAGTGAATAAAGGATAATCTTTGGTTGAACAACCATCACTTATTAAATAGGCTAATAATTTAACTTGATGATTGGGAAGTGTTCTCGTTCCAAAAATATTAATTTTTCGAGGAATGGCGATTTTATCACCTAGTTTTAGTTGTGAAAGTTGCTGCCACCCCTGAATAGTTAAATAAGGGTGGGTTAAGGTTGTTTCAATATAACGTCCTAGTTTAGTGGTCACTCTAAATACTGGTTTGATACCATCATCTATAAAGTTAGATGGATCAGTTATCTTAAACTTCCAATCTTGATTTAACGTTAATAATTGACCCTGACGACGATGATAAATTTCTTCTATTGTTACTAAACTGCCGTCAGCTAAAACAATTTCTGAATTAGCTGCTAAACATTTTCCCATAGAAGGCCGTCCTGCAATAATAATTAAATCAGAACGCTGTAACCCTCCTGTCATAGCATCTAAGTCATAAAAATCCGTTTGAATTCCAGGTAAAGATATTTTTTGATGACGTTTTTCTAATTCACTGTAGGTTTGTACCAAAGTATCAGCAATAGGAATTAATCCTTCTTGAGGACGCTTTTGAGTCAACCTAAAAATTTTCTTTTCTGACTCATCTAAAATTTGGTCTAATTCCTTAGTAGTTTCAAATCCTAATTCTACTATTTCATGACCGGATGAAATTAATTGACGGCGTAGGTATTTCTCCATTACTATTGAGCTATAACGGTCGATATTGACGGCTGAAACTGTACGATCCAATAATTGCATTAATTTATCAACGCCGCCTATTTTTTCGAGAAGTTGATAATCTTCTAAGGAACTTTTTATCGTTAGCAAATCAACGGGGTTTCCTTGAACGTAAAGCTTCAACGCTGCCTCATAGATTTTTTTATGAACCGGAACATAAAAAGCATCTGGGGTAATTAAATCTACTATCCGCTCCATGGCATTTCGATCCAGTAAAATACCGCCTAAAATGGATTCTTCTGCTTCAATATTTTGGGGAGGTAGGGCATTGTTAGCAACCATAAAGTTACGGTTTTATAAATCTGGGGTATTAAGAGACTGAGTTATTATACTATAGCGATTACTTATCTACATCTAGTCAACTACCTTAACCTATAAGAAGAAAAAATGAAGTTGAAAACAAAATAAATTAACATATTGCTATGTATCATAGGACCATTTTTTATGGGAAAGCTTTATGGTAGAAATTCTGTCAAATAAAGAAGGCAAATGGACTATATATAGTATATAATTAGTAATACATTAATTATATACTATCTAATTTAGATTCTCTTAAAGAGAGACTCTCTTGAGGAAGAGTAATTTCTAGTAACAAATTATAATAATACTCAAATATTATCGATACAGCCCGAACATTTTTGTATTAAACATCTGCATATATTTCATGTATTTCATATATTTTAGATACATCAATATTATTTTTGACTTCAAAGTATTTCTCTAATCTTGTCAATACAATCGGTTTGTTTTAGCTTCCTCTAATGAGATTAATCACACCTTTTTTCTGTGAATTAACATAATTAGTTTCATTTGAAACATTTAGGTTGTTATTTCTCGACAAAAAAATTTATCAAAAATTAGTAATTTATATAATTTAAAATCACATCATAATTTTTTCTTTCTAATATTCTATATTACCTATAATTTAATGTATTAAAATCAACTATAGAGCAATTTTAGGAATAACAAAGGTGCGCTACTTCGATTGTAACGCACCCTATTTAAATAGACTTCAAAAACAGATTTTTACTCAAATCAAACAAACAGCTGACGATTGTCCATTTCTTACGGGTAACAAAAATATCTCCCTCTAAATATCATAATTACAGAAAATATCAACCGCAGTATGACAGACTTTTTATTCACCTTCAAGACGGGCTAAGCGTTTTTTTAACAACTCTTCTAAGGCTTCTAATGCCTTTGTAAAACCCTTAATTCCTTCATCAAGCTTATCAAAAGCCATCTTATTTTCTTGGTGCATTTTGTCAAAGTTAGCTTTATCGACAGAGATTTTCTCTATCTTCATTTCAGCTGCAACTTTTGGATTTAGTTTTCGAGGTAATTCAGCTTCTGTTGACTGCAATTGTTCCAAAAGTTCGGGAGAAATAGTCAATAAATCACAGCCTGCTAACTCAGAAATTTCTCCTATATTACGGAAACTTGCTCCCATCACTTCAGTTTTGTAGCCAAATTTCTTGTAATAGTTATAGATTTTGGTCACAGAAAGTACTCCGGGATCTTCAGCGGGAGCATACTCTGTTCCAGTTTCCTTTTTGTACCAGTCAAGAATACGTCCTACAAAAGGAGAAATCAGGGTAATACCTGCTTCTGCACAAGCAATAGCCTGGTGAATTCCAAACAACAGGGTTAAGTTACAGTGAATACCTTCTTTTTCCAGGACTTCTGCGGCTTTAATTCCTTCCCAAGTAGACGCAATTTTAATCAAGATACGATCACGTGAGACTCCATTAGCTTCATACTCAGAAATTAAATAGCGAGCTTTTTCTAGGGTTGCTTCGGTATCATAAGATAGACGAGCATCTACTTCAGTGGACACCCGTCCAGGAATGATTTCGAGGATTTTCAAACCAAAGGAAATTGCTAGGCGATCAAAAGCTAAAGTGGCAACATCAGAAGCTGACGCATTTTTGCCTAATTTTGTCCGTGCTTGTTTGAGGGTATCATCCACAATCCCCTGATATTGAGGCATTTGAGCTGCCGCAGTAATCAATGAAGGGTTAGTGGTAGCATCGCGGGGCGTAAAGATTTCAATAGCTTGAATATCTCCTGTATCAGCGACAACAATAGTAAATTCACGTAATTGTTCAAGTAAACTAGTCATAATTGCTCCTTATGAAACGCCTAATAGATTTTTAAGTTAGGCAGTGAAAGCTAAATAAAGGTTGAGAGTACCATTTGCTATAACATTATCAGGGCAACCCTTCTACAGAAGTTAATTTCAGGAAGTTCTAATGATTGTTAGAATAATTGATCTTCTGTGCTGGAAGCACACCATTATAAACTAGCAGTATGCACAAAACTAGGAGAGATATCCGCATTGCGGAGATCTCTAGGTGGGGTAGATGAAGGCAACATTGTCTATCTAGAGAAAGATCGATGAAGCAATAAAGTCTTAACTTTTGGGATAGAAAAGCTTGCGCCGTATGCTTGCTCAACTCGTTGGGAGAAATATCACGGTTGAGATTCTAAACGAATTACCCTGCCATCTCCATTAGTCCGATAAACCCAAGTTTTGGACCCATTTGTCACGACCACCCTCCATCCTTCAACCAACGCTTGAGTACAAAATTCATCAGGTCTTGTTAGTCCTAGGCAACTATCTGGCCAAGTTTTAGCTTCATATACTTTGATTTCTAGAATAGAGGTTTTTATTCCAATGAGGTTCGACGCTTTCTGACGAACTGCGTGAATTACTGTTGTTGGAGGTTCACTTTGGGAAATCATAAGTTCGGAGGTTTCCACAGGGTTAGTTCATTGAGATGATCAAATGATAGAAGAGATGGGTGGCTGAGTACATCCACAAAACCCTAGCTAGTCCATCAGATAGCAACACCAACAGGGTTTTTTGACAGCTTTCATCGACTTTTTTCCAGTAACAAGACTTTTAAAAAATCTAACATTTTTTTGGAAAAGTCAGGACTTTTAGTTTGTTAAACGTCGTTTTATATAAGTTATCTACCAATTGCTTTATAAAGTTTTGATCCATGTCGTAGGTTACCAAATGAGACTGGGTAATTCGATTGTAAGCCTTCTCAAGTTTATGTGATGTATCGTTAATTTCTTGTTACTCCATCTTTGAGGTTGGATTACACTGAATGTTCAGTACAAATAATTATAATTGACACTTTTTTAAAAGTACGTCAAGATATTTAATGTAAAAGTGACTTTTGTAAGGCTAAAGATAAATGACTGTGGAGCTACTGTAGCTGGCTAACACATAATAAATTGTGCGTCAATATGGTTACTGGGCAGTGTTTATGGGCATCACCTTAGAAAATATAGGAATTCCCATTCCTGGGGAAACCATTAATATTACCGGAGGAGTCCTAGCTGGAAGTGGAGATTTAAATTATTGGATAGTGATAGGAATGGCCACTGCAGGAGTAGTTCTCGGCAGTAATTTTGGCTATTGGATTGGTCGGTTAGGAAGTTGCGCAGTTTTATTAGTATTTGGGCGTTTATTTAGAATTCCTCAAACAAAATTAGAGGAAGCTAAGGCATTATTTGGTAATAATGCGGTGAGTGCTATGTTTTTTGGACGCTTTGTAGCGTTGTTGCGGATTTTTGCCGGACCCATGGCGGGGATTATTAAAATGTCCTATAGTCAATTTTTGCTATGTCACTTTGGTGGGGCTGTGATTTGGGCATCTTTTATGGTGACTTCATCTTTTTTTGTGGGACGCATTATTCCCCTACACCAATTAGTTGAGTCCATGGCTCAATCGAGTATTGTTGCATTGGCTTTGTTGACAGCTTGGATTGTTATTCCTTGGTGGCTAGATCGTAGAAATCAGAAGTCTCCGACTTCAGGCTCGAAGACTATAACAGACTAGAACCTCCATAAATGATTGATTCAGGAATCTTCCATCTCTATCACTCCTGTGATGAAATATCTGGATAAATTACCCCAATCAACGTAAGTTTGACGAAATTTTAAATAAGAGAAAGGAGGCCAGTTTACTTTTCCTTCATGAATCTAAGATAAGGTTTTTTATCTAAAATCAAGTATAAGCAAGTTGTTTATGAGCAAATTACAGTTTGGGTTCTAAATGCCGTCCCACCATAATCTTAGTCCCATCTAGCTGAGCCTTTAAAAACTTAGTGTGATCTACTGCTAGCCTGATAAACGACTCGTATCGGAGTAGAGTCAATCAATACTAATTCCTGTAATTTTTTCCTTGCAAGTCTGTAAAAAACAGAAAGGTGACACCATCGTCTAGGATACAGCCACCACAAAACAATTGGAGTTTATTAGATTAGGAAATACTTTGTCACAATGGAGAAGAACCCGTAACGTAACTAAATCCTTTAAAAGTTTGGTATCCTGACCCAGGAAAAGTGATTATAATGCTCGTAACTTCATCTCTTTTCAAATGAGAACGGCATTCTTCTCCAATAAATAAAATACTGTTAATTGAAGAACAGCACTGTTATTCTGTCCAAATTTTTGATGAAAGTCATCTAAATCACAAAATATTTTGATAAGTATCGAGACAAAATCTTATATTAATAGCACTAAACTTTAATAAATACTGTTTTTAGTATAAAGTTACCGTCCTGTCTGTCCATGAGTTTCTTTCGAATCCACTTTACGTTAGTCATTTTTTAGAAAAAGTTGGTAAGCTATTAGGTAATAGGATAAATCGTTCATCTGCCTACTTGGTAGACGGAAGTAAGGAGTTGTGAGAGCTTCTGAAGGAACGCGCCTCATTCGATAATTCAACGAATTTGAAGGAGGCGACATGAAATCTCATAATAATTGTCTTAGTTTTAAGTCCAAAGATAGGTTGCTGTCTGTTGCGGAACAGTTGCGTTTTCTGATCAGCCAGGATCGCCGAAAACAGCAAAATCGCCAACTTTCTATGCGATACAGACTAGCGTCTGAAGTAGGGACGGATATTTAACAGTCAATTCATGACTAATGTGGGAATCAATAGTTGTTGATTCCCACCAATGACTCCCTACTGATTTACTTTAGATGTTCACGACAGAAAAAAATAAATTGTGACCAACAACAACCAACAAAACATTAAACAAATTCACCGCACGAATATGTTACGGATTCTCAAATACCGCTTAAAAGTTACCAAACAACAAAGTAACATCCGGTTAATTGAACAACTCGAAGCTGAATAGGCGTTGTTACAGTGATTTTGCCTTGCAGTGACAGACGTTGGTCCTGTCTCATGTAAATCAGAAAGTCTCACGCAAAGTTTTCATAGAGTATGGAGTTGCTATAAGAATTAGAATTCTAGGCTTTTGGTGGGCGACGCCCAACTTAAGTTCAATGATTTTGAGGAAGTTGGCCAATACTTAAAAAGGAATTGGATCTTCTTCTCCATCAAAAGTGGTTAAGGTAGGAGTAGGGACAGGCTGGACCGATTCGGGATAGGCGGAAGATTGGTAAGAATCTCTAGAAACAACATTATCCTCAGAAGTAAAAGGGATTGGGGAAGTGGAGTAAGTGTCTAAGGAATAAATATGGGAAGCGACTAACTCAACCCGTTTTTCTTTAAATCCCTCAGGACGGTCAACAGTATTCATCGAAAGACGACCTTCAATAATCAGGCAGTCACCTTCTTTGTAGGTATTTTGCATTTGGGTTGCTAAACTACCCCATCCAATCACTTTTATGCTGGAAGCCAAAGCTTCCGGGCGTCTCCCTGTAAACTCCACTAACATTTGAGCAATCGGGGTTTTATCGTCTTGAGTATAACGTAATTCTGGGGGACGGATTACTTTAATCATTAAAACACAACTATTCATCGAATCAACTCCTTAACTATCGTTAATCATCAGTGTGAATTTTTATTGAATTTATTTTCATCGGTTACATACTGATCATTTCTCCTTGTTCTTGCTCAATAAAACTTTGAACTTTCTGACGGTAATCTTTGAGAGACATATCTACCCATTCACGATCATCACTATTAGCAAAAATATGGACTAAAGGTTCTCCTGCGTCCGGTAGAATAAGAACCCAACTATCATTTTGAGGATTAATAACCTTCACTCCGTCAATCAATTTTAGCTGTTCTGGGGAGTGGGTTTCTACTAGATAACGCATCAAAGATCCTTTGACTTTCCAAGGACAGCGAACCGAATAAGACTTATGGCATACTCGTGGCAATTCAGCTCGAATCTGTGCCAATGAGCGCTCTTGAATAGTCAACATTTCTATTAATTTAGCAATACCGAACATTGCATCAAATCCTGGGTGTAGTTGAGGAAAAATAAAACCCATATCCCCACTTCCTCCCAAAGACACATTAGGGTTAGTTTGAGACGCTTCCATCAAAGCGGTGGGGTTGGCTTTAGTGCGAATCACCTTACCATCATGGCGGCGGGCAATTTGTTCGACGGCACTAGATACTTCCACCGGGACCACCACAGTACTACGAGGATAAGCTGTAAAAATAGTATTCACCATTAATGCTGTGAGCAATTCTCCGCGAATGGGTAATCCTGACTCATCCACCAGGATAAATTGCTCCCCATTGGCAGACACCTGAACTCCTAAATTAGCTGTAACTGCTTCTACCACTTGGCCTAGTTGGTGTAACAAGGCTTCTCGTTCTTCGTTAGAGACTGAGGTTTGTCGTAAGCTGGCATTGAGAACCACCACATCACAGCCAAATTTTGTCAATAGTTGGGGTAGAATAGCTCCTGAAACTCCGTAAACATAGTCAATAACAACTTTTGAGCCACTATGGCGAAGTGCTTCCACATTAAGTTGGGTTTCAAAAGTATTGCGGTAGTTTTCAATAATTTGGGTGGGGTAAGACATATCACCAATCTCTGAGATTCCAACCCGTCGTAGGTCTTCTTTTAAATAGGCTCCTTCAATTTTCTTTTCCTTAGATTTAGAGATATTAATGCCCTGTTCATCAAAAAATTCAATGAGGATATGATCAGGGCGATCTGGATGAGCCCGTAGGTGAACTCCGCCAGTAACCTCTAATTTCGGGGTTAGAATGCGGGTAATGGGAATGGCTGTCGCTTCTAGGTTTTGAATGTCAATACCCACAGACATCAACCCAGCAATCAAAGAACGGCTGACCATACGAGAGACACTACGCTGGTCACGGGAGACAACGACCTGAGAACCCAGTTTTAAGGTTGAACCGTAGGCTGCACCCAATTTAACAGCAAATTCAGGAGTAATGTCGATGTTGGCTAGTCCTGTTACACCCCTTTGACCAAATAAATTGCGATGGGCTATATTACCCCAAATCAAATTGATATTCAATATAGCCCCCGATTCGATGCGTTTGCTAGGCCAGACGCGAACACTTGGGCTAATCTGGGCCTCTTCTCCAATCGTGGACAATGAGCCCACCACCGCCCCTTCTAGGATTTGGGCACGCCGATCAACCCGTGTTCCCCTAGCAATAACACAGGCAGCTAGATAAGATTCGTCTCCAATTGTAACTCCATTCCATAGAATGGGACGTTTTAGGTCTGCCCCTGCGCCAACGGTGACATTATCGCCGATTACACTTCCTTTTTCTATAACGACCTCCGGACCAATGCGACAATTGTGACCGATAAGGATGGGGGGGGTAATTTTAGCTGTGGAGTCGATATAACTATTTTGTCCTAACCAAAATCCAGGGGATGTCTCTTCATAGGCAAAATCTAAAATCACTTTTCCTTCTAGAGCATCATATTGAGCTTGTCGATAAGCTTCTAAACTCCCAACATCACACCAGTATCCCTCGGCGATAAACCCATATATGGGTTCACTTTTTGAGAGAAGGAGCGGAAAGAGATCTTTAGAAAAGTCCGATTCTTCATTATCAGGAAGATATTGTAGAACTTCAGGTTCGAGGATATAGGTTCCAGTGTTGACGGTATCCGAAAAAATTTCGCTAGTGGAGGGTTTTTCTAAAAAACGGTTAATTCGTTGGTGTTTATCGAGAATCACTACTCCAAATTCAACTGGATTAGGAACGCGGGTGAGGACTAGAGTGGCTTTAGATTTTTTTTGTTTATGAAAAGTGATCGCCTTTTGGAGATCAAAGTCTGTGATACAATCTCCACTAATTACTACAAAGGTAGTATCAAGGAGTTCTTCAATATTTTTGACACAACCTGCTGTTCCTAAAGGTTGATCATCTTCTACTGCGTAGGTCATTTCTACCCCAAAATCACTGCCATCTTGGAAGTAGTCCCGCATTACATCCGGGAGATAGTAGAGGGTAGCAATGACTTCTCGAATGTTATTACGTTTTAACAAATTAATGATATGTTCGGCAATGGGTCGATTTAGGATGGGAACCATTGGCTTAGGCAGATCGCAAGTTAGGGGTCGTAACCGAGTTCCTGATCCCCCAGCCATTATCACTGCACGCATAAGTCCTTATTCTCCTTATTGTTTTTTTAAACTCACTCAACTTAACGGTCGCAAATATCCTAACTGTTGAGTATGTTTCAATCTTACTGGGTATCGTCTCACTCTTCGTTCAATAATCAAATTCATTACCCTGTGAAAGCCTATGTATGGACAAAACATCAAAGTTTAGTCTAAGACGTGCTAGACAGTAATCAATCGAAAAACTTACTGTCATCTACCGACTAGAAGAATATAATGTTTATTCATAGATTTTTCTAGTCATTTTTGTCAAAAAAAGCTCGTTTTAAACTTCTACTTAATAAACTCATGCTAAAGTTTCCCCATGAGGAAGGATAAAGATTCTCAAAACTTAATTTTTTAGATGGAAAACGAGTTTTCGCCATTTCATTTAGTCTTAGTGATGGACCAAATAAAACTCTAAAATAGGTCAAAATTACAAGAAAATTTTGCGAACTTTCCGGACAATCTCCTAACACATTGACATAGTAATCACCTAAATTCTCTTGTATTTAAGAATTTTTCTGTAAAAATTTACACCGTCGAACAACTGATAAGTTGCCTTTTACATTGCACTAGCAACACCTCCTAGTTGACATCAGAGTAAAACTAATAATATATATGATATTGTCATAAATAAGGGATACAATGAATTCTACCGCCAAATAAGGTATAATCATGGGGATAGTCACTCTCTTAAATACACTTTCAAGTAAGTTTGTTATGTTAGTTGGGAGTAAAGTAGTCAGATAGATATTATTCCTAAATAAGAGTTTTCAAAAATAGAAATATTCAGCATAGACGCAGTAGGATTTATTAGGATAATGTTCATCATTGGGGTGTCAACTTAGATCTACATAGACAGTAGCATTTTGGTACTTTAGAGCGCTCTAAAGTACCAAAATGCTTACTGGAGCGTGAGCCTGTACTAAGCAGTTCTAAACCGTGCTAATTCTTTCCCTGTCTTCGCATCATGAGCGTGTACCGTACATACTAAACAGGAATCAAACGAACGAGCTACATGACCAACTTCAACAGGGTTTGCTGAGTCTTCGATAGGAATACCTACCAACGCTTCCTCAATAGGTCCGCGGACATTTTTACCGTCCCTGGGACCTACATTCCAAGTAGTAGGGGCAATGACCTGATAGTTCTTAATTTTACCGCTTTCTACTTCAACCCAGTGACATAATGCACCACGACTGGCTTCGGTTCCACCCCAACCCCGACCATCTTTGGAAGTCGGCTTGATATACCAGGGTTCATTGAGTTTAAATTCTCGTAAGCACCGTTCTATTTCCCGATACAGTTTAACAGATTCGTGCATCCGTGCAAACTCTCGTAAATGAATGCTAGGTCCACCCATCTTTTTGAACATATCAAGAATTAATCCATCATAATGTTGGAAGCTTTCTCCGTGTGTACCGCCTGCGACTAACTGACGTGCCAGAGCCCCCACTTCCATCCGACCTAAATCTTTGTGACTTACCGCAGTTGACCAGGAATATTTATCTTCATAATTCCCTGTGTTCTTCTCTTTTGGTCTAGTTTGACGATAGAATGGATGAACATCAGAGGTTCCTTCTTCATACCACGCATGACTGGTATTCTCACGAGCAAAGGTATGGTCTACCATCTGATGGGTATCAGAGAGGCTATCATAGACACCTGCTTTCATGATGACCGCAGCATTGCGACTTTCGATGGTGGGCTTTTGATACCTATCTTCGTGGGGGAGATAACCCCAGGTAAGATAACGTCCAGGTCCTTTACCATATTTATCTAAACCAATGTCTATGCCCATTCTCCAATAGAAACCAAGGTCAGAATTAGCATGATTGGGATTTTCCTCTAACCATTCTAGGAAATCTTCGTAGGTTTTAATTCTTTCATAACGTTCTAAAGAACATCCTAACCAAACTGGTTCTAACCAGTTAGTACGGAAATACTCCATAATACCCCAACCCCGTGTAACATCCGTTAAGGTTGGCGCACACATCACGCCTCCAGGAACCATATAGCTAGAATGAGGCCATTGTCCGCCAAAGAGGGCATACAATTCTACGGGTTTAGCTGAGATGGTGATGGCCAATTCATACGATGTTCCAGTAAATGCACTAAAACGTTTACAGGCTTCTTCGTAGAAAAGACTATTCTTATATTTTTTGTTGGTTAAGTCAATTGCATAAAGAGCATAAAAATGCCGGGGATGACTTTGAAGAGTTTCCACTAATTGACCTAAATTTCTAGCCAAAATAGCATTACGTGGAACTTCAGTTTCCCAGATTGTGTCCAAAGCCCAAGAAGCGCAAGTGAGGTGAGATGCACCGCAAATTCCGCATATACGAGGAGTAACAATCAAACCGGCTTGAGGATCTTTTCCTTTTAAAATGACTTCAAATCCCCGAAATAACTCTGCCTTAGTCCAGGCATTAACTACTTTTCCGTCTTCAATATCTACTCGTATATCCAAATCTCCTTCAACTCTTCCAACAGGAGATAGTTCTAATGTTTTAATTGGCATATTTACTTCCTGAGAAAATTTAACTAATTCAGTTATAACAGAGCGACTCTAAAGAAGATTTTAGACAATGAACATATCATCATTAGCCCAAGACGGACTAGTATTTTTAGCCATAACTGTCATTACAGCATAATCTTTCTTATTAACTTGCGAGGGTAAGTCCTTAGGAACGCCCATAACTGTTCTAGTTTTAAAAACTGTTCCTGGTTTCAAATCATAGAAAGGAAACTCAGGTTCGGTACATCCTAAACACGGCATTCCAATACGAGTTTTGGAGGAAACTCTATTCCATAGGATTCTATTACAAGGAGAATGAGTCATGGGTCCACGACAGCCCATGTCATAGAAAAGACATCCGGTGCGCTGTCCAAATTCCTGGGTACTCGATTTATAGTTAAAATGCATATTACGAGTACAACCAGTCTGGGTAAAAGATTTAAAGAAAGTTTCGGGACGATGGAATTTATCGAGAGTGATGTCTCCTACTCGTCCTGCAGCCACTGCCACTAATATTTGAGAAATCCAGTCTGGATGGGCTGGACAACCAGGGATATTAATGACAGGTAAGCCCGCTTGAGAACGGTATTCAGCTCCTAAAGCTCCCCCCTCTTTGCGCTTGAGAAATTGAAGTCCAACCGACTCGCTAGGGTTGGGGTCCATAGCAGGAATACCCCCATAGGTGGCACAGTCCCCTACTGCAACTACGAACCCTGCAACCTTGGACAAGTCTGCTAACCAGTTTTTCATAGGACGGCCAGCAAACCGATTCCACTCTCCACTTCCATGAGGGGCATTAACAACAGTTCCTTCAAATACAAGTATATCAACAGAGATTTTTCCACTAACACAGTCATTTAGGAGTTTTTGCAAGCTATCCCCTAATTCTAGTCCCAGAGAAGGATGCCAGAGAATGTTAATATTAAAATCCGTAGCTAGATCTACGAGAGTGGGCTCTTCTGCGTTGAGAAACGATATAGTATTCCCACTGCAGGCACCACCCTGAAGCCAGAGAACATTAGTCATGAGTAGTTCCGTCCTGATGTTTTCAATTTAACTTCAAAATTTGACCAATCAACTATTAAGCTAATTTTTTTACAAAAAGGTATTATAAAATTATTTATCATAATATCTTTGATTATTTTTAGTCTCTTAACAAAAAGTAAAGTTTACTTCATTTTATAAATCAAGAGTCACCTAGGTTTCTAGAGCCAGACTAATGACAATTAAAAGCTTTCTCATTTTTTTCCTTTTCCAAGAAGACATTGTAAGACAACGATAACGGGTATTTAAGTTATATAAAAAATGGACGTAAAATCCTAGGGGAAGAAAGCCCCGAGTCTCTGTTACTAAAGTGATGACTATCTATAGAGGCATACGCTGGTAGTCAGATGAGTTGATAAACAATATTTTTTAGCTGTTAACTCAGTAATTGATTTAGGTTTACTTTAGCTGAACGAACAATCAAACGGGTGTGGAGGTGTAAGTTGACAAGTGCCTAAGGTAGTCTCAATACTCATTCGTTCATTGGCGATGCTTAATTAAAGTAGCACAATACTTTTCAGTTTAGGCTTTTTGTAAAATCTAAGTTTGTTTACAGCCTGCAATGATACGATGCTCCAGTCATTCAGGAACAGTAGGAATTTCACAACTTTGAGGTTTAACTTGTTTAGTAGTTGTTATTTTTATCCTAAATTCGTTGAGAGATAACACATAATGTTGTCCTAAACTTCCTGAACTACAGACTAATCAAGCGCTCGCTTTATAGTTGAGAAAAATCATAGATTATATCTCTGTTCACATTGTGCTACTTCTGTAAATCTTTGTATTTACAATTAAAAATATTTATGGAAAATACTGTCCTCAATAGAAAAAGTAAGTGAAAAACTATTTAAACTTGTGTGTTCATTGTGATCTTGGATTAATACTTAGGTTAAGGCAGTTTAGGGTCAATTAACCCCTGTGTAGGAGTATTAAACGAAATCTAGATTAATACATAATAAACAAACAATGATCATTGATTAACAGTAATATTTTTTTTAGGATGAAAGACGGGCGATTGTGAATCGGGGGGGAAAGCGAAGGGTGAAATTTACTCTAACACCTAAGGTAAATGACAATCCTAGAGGAGACAAGTACGATCACTGAGAACTCCTCAAATTAGATTATTTATAGTATCTGGAATTTTACCAATCATTAGCACAATTACCGCTGCTTTCTCTACCTTAGGGAAGGGAATACTAATAAACAAAGAACAAGAATATTAGCCGCGATCACTGGTCCAGGATTTCCCAGTCCATGGCCTAATTCTGTCGTAAAATAGAGTCTCTTTGATTTGAGGACAGTCATATAAATTATGAATAGTAAATTTATTCTAAAATCATAAGGCAACACGCAACATGGAAATTGGCTATCCTCTTGACTCAAAAAGTTCTAAATTTCTACTTTTTACTTTAAATAATGCCTAGAACCCGTAAACGTTTTGCACAACATTGGTTACGCGATGAAAAAGTCTTAACAAAAATAATACAAGCTGCTAAACTTCAAAATAGCGATCAAATCCTAGAAATTGGTCCAGGAACTGGAATTTTAACCCGTCGTCTTATCCCAAATGTTCAGTCTACCGTAGCGGTGGAATTGGATCGAGATTTATGTCAACGGTTAGCCAAACAGTTAGGAAATATCAAGAATTTTTTATTATTACAAGGAGATATATTAACTCTAGATTTAACCACTCAATTACAACAATTTCCAAAATTTCAACCCCTTAATAAGGTAGTAGCAAATATTCCCTACAATATCACTGCTCCCATCTTAGAAAGATTACTTGGAACCATTGCCCATCCCCACTATCCTCCATATAATATAATCGTTTTATTAATTCAAAAAGAAGTTGCTCAACGTATTGTAGCTAAACCTAAAACAAAAGCTTACGGAGCTTTATCGGTTGGGATGCAATATTTAGCTCATTGTGAGTATATTTGTGATGTTCCCAGTAAAGCTTTTGATCCGCCCCCAAAAGTCGAATCTGGGGTAATTCGTTTGACCCCTAGATCTCTAAAAACTCCTGTTACTAATCCCCAACAATTAGAGACACTAGTTAAAGTTGGATTTGCTAATCGTCGCAAAATGTTAAGAAATAATTTAAAAAATATCATTGATGGTGATAGCTTAATCTTCTTCTTAGAACAATTAAATATTAATCCCGAAGCTCGCGCAGAAGAACTAAGTTTAGAACAATGGATCATTTTAAGTAACAATTGGCCTACACTCAACGGGAATAACTAAACAATTATTTATCAGAAAATATGTCAATAATTACCGGAAAAACAAAACTACTCGGCATTATTGGTAATCCAGTAAAACATTCCTTATCACCAGTCATACACAATGCAGCAATTAGTCATTTAGGAGTAGATTATATTTATGTCCCTTTTCCTATAAAATCCAAAGATTTAACCACTGCAATTGCTGGATTTGCTAGTATTGGAATTGTAGGATTTAATGTTACTACTCCTCACAAGCAAGCAATTATTCCTCTCCTGTCGGAAGCGACTCCCACGGCTAAATTGGTAGGTGCAGTTAACACGGTTTGGTGCACCGAAACGGGATGGAAAGGGACTAACACTGATATAGATGGCTTTTTATCCCCTCTTCAATCATTACAACGAGATTGGGCTAATATAACTCCAATTATTCTAGGAAATGGAGGTGCAGCTAGGGCGGTAGCGGTAGGATTAGCCCAATTAGGATGTCTTCAAATTCACGTTGTGGGGCGAGATCAACATAAGTTATGGCAGTTTGCACAAAGTTGGAAAAATACTCAATTTACAGCCACTTTAAGGGTTTATTTCTGGGATGAATTATCAGAGATAATAGAGAAAACTGAACTATTAATTAATACCACTCCCATCGGAATGTTTCCTAACATTGATGACTCTCCTATAGAGTCGATGCTTTTTGCTAGAATGCCAGAAAATGCGATTGTCTATGATCTGATTTATACGCCTAATCCCACTCAATTTCTCAAGAATGCACAACAACAAGGGTTAATAATCATTGATGGCTTGGAAATGCTAGTCCGACAAGGAGCAATCGCTCTACAATTGTGGTTACAAAAACCTGTTCCTGTTGATGTTATGACTCAATCTTTACGAGATTATTTAAAACTCCAGTAGTAATTGATAATCCTTTGTTATGAAAGGTTATTGGTTTAATTCCAATAATCCAACTGGAGGATTAATTTCTATGCGTTGATTTTTCAAGTCAACTACAGGAACAATTTCGTACACGAAGGGGATTAAAACAGTATCTATTTTAGGTTTTTTTTGTTTATTTTTTTGTTTATTTTTTTGTCTTGGACAACGTATTATTTGGGGAGTAGACTCACAGATTTCTAGTTCTTTTTGAACATTTTTTTTATACAGTTTAACTTCTAATAAATCATGACCTGCGCATAAAATACCAGTAACATTTCCAATTAATTCCCCTGTTTTTTTATGATAAACTTCTATATCAATCAGATCTGATACATAATATTCTTCTTCTTCTATTTTTGGGCGATCACTGCCAGGAACTACTAATTTGTGATTCCTTAATGCCTCAGCTTGGGTACGATCTTTCACTTGGGCTAATTCAATAATATATAGGTTTTTTCCAGGTACATACCTACCTCTCACTAACTCAACTTCTTGAGGATACAACCCTTGAGGAGACTGTAACCATCTTGTTCCTGGTTTTTCAAATCTTTCTGAAAAATCTGAATTGGAAATGACTCTTAATTCTCCTTGTAATCCTTGCGGCGCAACAATTGTTCCAATTTCTATCCAATTATCTAGACTTTCTGATATTAAATTCTTTTCAGTCATTTTTTTAGATTACTATAATATCTATATTTTTATTATGTTTATTATAAGCCTTTATGCTATGGTTTTCTCTGAAAATTTATTTTTTTGATAAAAAATATTAAATAGTTTTACTTTAAATCAATCCAATGACTTTAAAAACGTGACAGGCATATTTTTATAAAACCTCTTTTCAAAACCAAGAACATCAGTTTTAATGGCAACTCTTAATTTGTAACGCTCAAGAAAAAATAATTTATCAAGCTATTTGTGAACAAAAAAAATATGATTTAAGTTGGTTATTAAGACATGAAGAGATTTAAAAGACTATTTGTTGAAAAAAATTGTGGACTAGTTTGAATATTTTGTAGGGTAGACAAAAGTTTAATGATAAGTGATATACAATTACTCAAGATGTCCATTATATTTTTATATTCTACTACTCGATACGGGTACAGTATTTTGTTTCTTTGCTCAAAGAAAACTTTAGAAAGGGTCGCTTATCTTAGTATATTTACTAAAATTAGTTTTTATGTGGGTTAACGAATAAACAGTTAAATCGTGTCACCAGTAACGTGATATTGGGAAAACAAGAAACTAATTAAGTTATATGCTAATTTCACAGTAATTTTACACATAATGGCTACAAATATGAACTTAGATAAAGAAAAGCTTGAATCTACAGATTTATGGAACAAAGTCATCACTCAGACGAATCATGCTATTAAATGTAGTGCATTACAGTCCATTGTAACAAATTGTGAATTCATAGAAGACGCCAATATTAAATTTTTAGTTAAAATTTTAGATGATTTTCCACAAAAAGAAAATCTCCAGAAAAAAGAAACTCAGCAACATAAAAAGATAGAAAAGAAAGTAGATCCTTTTCTTCCCTATGAAAAAGATTTATTTGTCACCAATCTTTCAGATACTCATTTATGTTTATTAAATAAATATAATGTATTTGATTACCATTTACTAATTACTACTCGTGTTTTTGAAGAACAACAAAGTTGGCTAGACTTCAATGATTTTGCTGCTTTATCTCAGTGTTTATCGCAGATTGATGGACTGGGATTCTATAACAGTGGCACGCTTTCAGGAGCAAGTCAACAGCATAAACATTTACAATTAGTTCCTTTTCCGTTAAGTTCTGAAGTCGAAAAAATTCCAATTGAATCAACAATAAAAAAGATTAATTTTCAAGGTGATATTGAATTTTTGTCTAGTTTTAACTTTAGCCATGCTTTAACTAAAATTAACCTTCCTCCTGAAAACAAATATTTTCAAAACGCTCTGATTATGTTGGAAAATTATCATAAATTATTAATGGCTATTAATCTACCTTTACACAAAGAGAAACCAACAGTAGACTATAATCTTTTAATTACACGAGAATGGATGATGATTATTGAGCGCTCACAAGCAAGCTATGAATCTATTCCAGTAAATTCTTTAGGTTTTGCAGGAACATTCTTTATTAAAAATCAGAAACAAATGGAACATTTAAAAAAATTGACTCCTCTGATAATTTTACAGAATGTTGCTAAAAATAAGGAATAAACAATAGATTTTAGAGCACAAATATTAGAGACGTTTATTATTGAGTTTTTGGGCGCATAGTTTTCAGTTGGTTAATAGTTTTTTAAAAAACTATAGTTAGCCTGTATTTCGATTACTAAATTGATTGGTTTAGAGTTTTAATTAAGGATTAAATAAATGATGATGAGTATAGTAATTAAAAAAAAATAGTCTATAAATTACTTAGTTGTTAGATCACCTATTTCTATTTCTCTATAAAACAATTATTTTGTGTTATGCAATCAACTACTTATTTCCCTACAAACCACCTTTTAAATAACACAATATCAGCTTAATTAATAATTAAAAATTATGTTCTATCCCTTTTTTCTACTGTGTTAATTTTGATCAAAATATGTAACTAAAAATTGACTACCTTTAGCTAAAGTTATTTTTCCCGTTATTTATTTCCTCAAAAGACTTCGAACTCAAAGTCTTTTTAACCTTTTTTGGGTATTAAAAACCTTGCAAAGCGAAACTTTCAATCTTTGTTAATTATGATTTTGTCATAGCTAGTCTAGAAGAACTATTTTTCTAAGTTCATTTTCCGGGGTAATATCAAAGGCTTGTGCTCGTTTGAGGTTAGATAATTCTCACATAGTGACTACGTTTAATTAAAATTTTGAAAAAATTTCATGATTATGAAGCAAGTTTTAAAGCTTCAAAATAGAGACTATAAACAAAGCCAATTTTAAATATATTTAAAATTTCAAGCCATAGTTTTTTTTTCAACTGTTGTATCTGACTATAGGCAACACGACTAATAGTTTCTGTAAATAAAATTAGAAATCCAGCAATTGTAATATCCCAATAGGCTTCTTGTCCGGCAGTTGTAGACACAGCTTGACCAACAAAAAAACCGAATAAAAGGCCCATTAAACTTAAAGAAATGCGCCGCCAAGGATTAGTAAATAGTTGATTAAGACGGGTTTGAGTATTATCAAATAGAGTATTTAATCGAGTTTTTTGCATAGTGGATAATGTAAGTAGATACTCATAATTTATTGGACAAAAACTATGACATGGGCAATGATTGCCATTTTGGTGGATATTGCCAACACGGTAATTAATTTTATTTAGATATCAAGAAAAATACACTCACTCTTCCCGAAGTACTATTTGGTAATACGACTGAGTAACCACAAAGAGATTCCAATTCCGATAAAATGAGCGGTAACTGCCGTTGAATTAGCTTGAATACTAAAAATATCCGCCGCTACTACCAAACATCCTGCGCCTCCTCTTACTGCCCCAGTCTGTCTCACAGATTTTAATAAAACATTACCGACAACAGATTGAGTGCCAACTAACGACAATAGCATTCCGATCAGGTTAATAATCAACCCCCACCGAATCACTTGGACGGTATCGGTTCGTTTTGGACGACGGGTTGGATCAGCACTCTGCAAGAGATTAGCAATTTTGGTGTAACGAAAAGAAAAATAAACGCTAATTCCGAGGACGACCAGGCCACAAATAGCGAAAAATATACCAAATCCCGTGCCGGGGTTTTTTTCCCCTTCCCCTAATGAACCCGTTCCAAGAGCTAACAGAGAGATAATACCGAGGACAATTTGCATCCAAAAGCTACGCCATCCCCACCATTTTAAAGTTAAAGCAGCTTCTAACATAGCCTCAGGTAAGGGACGGCTAATTGCTGGGTTTTCGCGGTTGTCGTTCATGGGACTGTTATCATTTTTCAAGGCACTGCTGACTCAAAAGGGAAAAGAGGACAGAGGAGAAATTTTATTTTTTAGGGGAGAAAAACAATACTGGAAACCAACTACGGCGAAGAACCTCGTTAGCTAAACTGGGGTTTGTCCATTCTAAGATGGTGTTGCGATAATCGGAAGCGATGGCGATCGCGCTAATATCAAAGTTTAAGGCAGTATCGAGTATTTCTACTAAGGGGTTTCCTTGAGTAACTTTAGTTTTAACGGTTAAATTTAGTTCTTCCAATTCTGCTTTGACGCTGTTTAGTTTCTCCTGGGCTTCTCTGTAGTGATATTTTGTAATTTCTTCCGTGCGTTCCCCATCATCAATCACCCATAGTAGTAAGCATTGTTCACAAGAGTTGTCAGGATAGTCTTTCAGGTGATGTTTAATTTCTCCAAGCAAATATTCCCCAGATTTTTCTCCATTGTAGGGAATCAGCAAGTAACGCCACATATGCTGACAACGTAGGGCTAATTCTTCACAAGTATAAGTGGAGATTAACTGAGGACGCAAAATCATTAAAGGTGTTGAGGTTGATTTGACTAACTCTAGAGTGTGACTCCCAAAGATTTTTGCTTCTATGGCACTGCGAATGGGCATCCCTGTGAGAACAATATCGATGTCATAGGTGTCAATTAATCGTAAAATTACGTCTTTAGGTTGTCCCGAGAGAACTTCAACTTTAACTTCTATACCGTCGGGAACTTCTTCTAAGGAGGGTGCGAGGAGTTCTTTTGCCTTAGCAATTTTGTCTTCGTCAACTCTGGCAATTTTTTCCGATTGCCAAACCGAGATACTGTGTAAAAATACGATACGTTTGAGTCCGTTATTAGCTAGAGGGGAGATGAAGTTAACTAGGCGATGTAAGCCGTCGGTGAAGTCAGTACAAATTAAACAGTTATGGAACATAAGGAAAGGTCTTCATTTTGAAGCAAACCACTCGAGACTACTATAACAAGGATAAATAGTTATACTGCTGTTATGAACATTAAGGTTTTAAGAAAACAAACACACGAACAGTAATCCAGAATCTAGATATTTTTTCCAAGAGGAAACGTACATAGAAAATAATGTTATTGTTTAAAAAAATCTCTAAAGAGAACTTTGAAAAAATTTTACTACAAAAATTTATCATTTTTTTTTGTTATCATCCTTATGATAATTAATTGAATCTTACAATTAAATTAATTGTTGACTTGATTATTTATACTATACTTAATATTTTTTTAATCTAATTTAAAAATAACTAAAACATTATAAATACTTAAAAAAGATTCTGCACTACCATGTAATTAACTAATTTTAGCAAAGAGTTCACCATATTTGGTGGTAGCATAAATTCCAGATGTAATGGTCACAGCCACAAATATTAGAAATACATAAAAGCTAACTTCTGCAGTTTTTGAGCACGAGTAAAAACCCACAAAAATCCTAAATAGGAGAATAACGAAATTATAAATAAACTATTAATGATCATCAATTAATAACATCTTGACAAGAACAACGTTAAATCCACCAAACAGCACTAGAAAAAGTACAATTACCAACAACTGTTATAACTGCTTGTAAAGTGACTAATCAGTTTGAAAATGGGATATTTTCAAAAAAATGCCAAGCACAAGCACACATGGCAATTAATAAAGTAGGTAACATTCCTAAAGATAGCCATCTACAATAATGATCTTTAGTCACTTCTCTATAAGTTCAAATCAAACAGATTCCTGATATCCACTCAATGACGCTATGCATTATAGATTATTCAGGTGGGCATTGAAAGTGTCTTCATAAATTTTATAATTGATGATTGACAATTATTTCTTCTCTAGCCAATTAATGACTTTTTTTCCTAAATTAGTCTCATCGAGACGATCAATCTCTCTAATACCAGTGGGACTGGTAACGTTTACTTCTGTTAAATAACCGCCAATAACATCAATTCCGACAAAATATAAGCCATTTTTTCGTAATTTTGGACATAAAGCCTCACAGATTTCTAATTCTCTGGAGGTAACTTCTGTTTTTTCACTTTTTCCACCAACAGCCATATTTCCCCGAAATTCTTTACCTGTCGGGATTCGATTAACTGCCCCAATAGGTTGACCATCAAGGAGAATAATTCGTTTATCCCCATCCTTTGCTTCAGGAATGAAACGCTGTACCATCACAGCTTCTTGCCCATAAAAAGTACTGACTTCAATTAGAGAATTAAAATTGCGATCACTAGAATCTAACAGTAAAATTCCTTCCCCTGCTTTCCCTCCTAAAGGTTTGAGAATTGCTAATTTTTTCTCTTCTACAAACTTACGAATAATTGTCTTATCCAAACTGACAATGGTTTCTGGCATTTTTGAATAAAATTGCAGAGTGTACATTTTTTCATTAGCTTCGCGTAATCCTTGAGGAGAATTAATCACTAAAGTTTTTTCAGAATTAATTAACTCTAAAATGTAGGTAGCATAGAGATAGCGAACGGTAACCGGGGGGTCTTTCCTCATGAAAACTACATCCATGTCTTCTAGACACTTTAAAACTGTCTCCAAGATTTGATACCAATTGGGAACCGCTACCCATTTTTGACCTTGTAATTCAACGGGAGTTAACTGAACTTGAGATAAGATTGCCCAGGCCTTTCCTTCAATAACACTAAGTTGATGCACTTGTGTTACCCAGACTTCATGACCGGCTGTTTGGGCTGCTTCCATGATAGCTACTGTGCTATCGTGACCGGGATCTAATTGAGGTAGAGAATCAATAATAAAAGCAAATTTCATTTGTACAGACAATAGGGAATAGGGAGCGCTAAAAATGTCGGAATTTATTAGTGTAGTGCTTTCAACAATTTATAATAAACAACAAAACAATTACCTCTCTTTAAAAGACAGAGGATTAGAAGATAGTCAGTTTTTTCCCTCAAAAGAAAAGTTTTAGACCTAAATTAATCTATTGTCTATCGGTAAATATTTTTGGATTAATACCGCTAACTTTTCTTGAGTTTTCGGTGGAATCTTATCCCAAGGAGTCAACCCCGCATGTTCCAGAGCATTATGAGCTTTGGATACTGGAGGATTTTTACTCAACCTTCTTACTGTCTCTACAATAACCTTTTGGGCATTGACAGCATTGTGGTTTAAATTGTCAATGACCATCTTAACGGTGACATGATCATGATCCGAATGCCAGCAATCATAATCCGTAACTAATGCTAGAGTGGCATAGGCAATTTCTGCTTCTCTAGTGAGTTTTGCTTCAGTTAAATTAGTCATTCCAATGATAGACGCGCCCCAACTGCGATAGAGGTTGGACTCAGCAATGGTAGAAAAAGCTGGCCCTTCTATGCAAACATAGGTTCCCCCTCTGTGTAAGGTAGTGTCAGGTAAGTTAAGACTTTCCACCGCATCCCCTAACACAGCGGCTAATCGGTTACAAAAGGGATGGCCAAAACCGATATGAGTGACCATTCCTTCCCCGAAAAAGGTAGAAATTCGGTTACGGGTGCAATCAATGAATTGATCAGGAATAATCAAATCACGGGGTTTAATTTCAGCTTTGAGTGATCCTACAGCAGAAGCCGAGATAAGATATTCTACTCCTAATTGCTTCATGCCGTGGATATTTGCGCGAAAAGGCAATTCTGAGGGAATTAAATGATGATTTCGTCCATGACGGGCGAGAAAGGCTACAGGAGTTCCTTTAATAGTTCCTAAAATGTAAGCGTCGGAAGGGGAACCAAAGGGGGTATCAAGGTAGACTTCTTGGACATCTCGGAGAGCATCTATTTGGTATAAACCACTACCACCTAGGATACCTATTTTTGCTTTAATCATGATTTGCTTTAGAATTGATATGAGGACATCATATCGTCTTTATAAGAAAAATATGGGGTAAGCAAAGTCCGAATTTTTAAAAGTCGGGGTAGTTTTTCTTTTCAAACAACATCTAATTTCAATTTGTTAGTGTCACTTGTGACTTCTGCTGAATTGCAGCATAAAGATGATTCAAGGCACTAATATAAGCTCGTGCCGAAGCAGTGATAATATCAGTATTGGCTGCATATCCTAAATAGATGCGATCTTCATGGCTTAAACGAATTGTAACCTCCCCTATGGCATCAATTCCAGCAGTAACGGATTTCACCGAAAACTCTATTAACTCATTGGGAACATTAACCACACGGTTAATAGCTTTGTAAATCGCATCTATAGGACCGGTCCCAATGGCTGCATCGGTTAATTCCTGACCATTCGGAGTCCTTATGGTAACAGTAGCTGTGGGGACTGCATGATCTCCACAGGATACCTGGACTAATTCTAAACGAAACAATTCGGGGGCTTGTCGAATTTCGTCGTTAATAATGGCTGCTAAGTCCCAGTCAGTAATTTTCTTCTTTTTATCGGCCACTTCTTTAAACCGTAAGAAAGCCTTATTAATCTCCGCCTCCGATAATTCAAACCCTAATTCCTTCAAACAACTACGGAAAGCATTACGTCCTGATAACTTGCCTAAGACAATTTGATTGTGGGTTAACCCGATGGATTCTGCATCCATAATCTCATAGGTTAACTTGTGTTTGAGTACCCCATCTTGATGGATTCCCGACTCATGGGCAAAAGCATTAGTTCCCACAATTGCCTTATTAGGTTGTACTATCATTCCAGTTAGTCGGGAGACGAGACGAGATGTGCGGTAAATTTCTTTCGTGTGAATCTGGGTCAGAGGTTCAGTCGAGTCAGGGGAACGACCGAAGAAGGGATTAAAATATTGACGGCGCACGTGCAAAGCCATCACTAATTCTTCTAATGCAGCATTACCAGCTCGTTCTCCAATCCCATTAATGGTACATTCAAGCTGTCTAGCTCCATTCTTAACTGCTTCGAGAAAATTAGCTACTGCTAACCCTAGATCATTGTGTCCGTGAACAGAGATAACAGCCTGCTCAATATTAGGGACGTTTTCTCTAATACCGCCAATTAATGCACCAAATTCACTCGGAGTTGTATAACCGACTGTATCAGGGATATTAAGGGTAGTTGCACCGGCTGAGATCGCTTCTTTGAGGACTTGATACAAAAATTCAGGGTCACTTCGGACTGCATCTTCGGGAGAAAATTCCACATCATCCACAAAGGTTTTAGCGTAAGCTACCATTTCAGGAACAATAGCTAAAACTTCCTGGCGGGTTTTTTTAAGTTTATATTCGAGGTGAATATCTGAGGTAGCTAGAAAAGTATGTATACGAGCTTTTACAGCCGGTTTAAGAGCTTCCCCAGCTGCTTGAATATCCTTCTTGGTTGCTCTGGCTAATCCACAGATAGTAGGTCCAGTTTTGGTTCCCACAGTTTGGGCAATTTTTTTAACTGCTTCAAAGTCCCCCGGACTAGCATAGGGAAATCCGGCTTCAATGATGTCAACTCCAAGTCGTGCGAGTGCTCGAGCGATGGTTAGTTTTTCTTCAACCGTTAAACTTGCGCCGGGGGATTGTTCTCCATCTCGTAGAGTTGTGTCGAAAATAATAATCCGGTCAGAGTGATTACTCATAGCCCAACTCGCACTAACTTACTTATCAAGGATATTGTCTATTTCAGTGTCTTCTGAGATTATAGCAATTTTATCTGTATTCTAAGCTATAGATTTTCTTAGGTCTAAGACTCCCGATATTTCAGTCGTTTTTTTAATCTTTAAATCGATCAAAACTAAACTATATACGATTTCCATACTATTTCTATCTACTTCTGTGAAAATGATGTGAATATCAAAACGGCTTTGACAAATATCAACTGTGAGCTTGATGGTGGCTGCTGATATCAGTCTACCCTATTCCTCCATAACCCTAGCTCAAGACTTCTATCGTTCCCAATTCTATTGTCAAGGTTATGCTAAAGACTATGCTAATCGCCATTCTAGTTTTTGTGGCAGAGGTGCTAGAGGGGCGATTCATTGTAGCTGATTTTGAGATTATTATATCTGTTATAAACATGCTTTTTATACTTGTATCAAAGGAAAATCTCTAATAATAATTTTTTAAATAAAATTTAAAAAATTAGTTAATTAATTTAAAATAAATTAGGCTTTTATTAAAAATTTTATTGACTATCTATAGCTATGATTGACTTTGAAGCCAGTTCTGTTCAGGATTCAGGACTGCCAGAAGAAACTATGGTAAATCTCAGTAAAATTAGTTTATGTTTTCTTCTGAAAGTACGAGAATAAGACATAAATTTGAAATGATTTTTTTTTGAAAGTTTAATGAGTGCTAAAAAAAATTAACTGATTATAATAGATAGGATTAAGTCAAGAAAACCAACTAAAGAATAATTGATTACTGTATTGATAATAAATACTAGAGTGATTTTAAATTAACACTCTAGAGAAGTATCATCAAGGCAAATTTATAAATCTATTTTCTAATGAAGTAGAGATGATGTCTTTTCCTTTTTCGAGTGATTTATTTCATCTCCGTTAAGATGTTCTTGTAGTTTTTTACACAACATCTGTTATCTTCTTCTGAAGTCTACTTTTACTTAGCATTTTTTCCTTCCTGTATTATTTATTTCCTCCTTTATGGCGTGTATATTTACCTCTTTTTACTTTTTAAACTATTGTATTTAGGTTAAAGTTGAGCTAATGATTATGAATAATACAAATATTAATTTTTAGTTTTTATTTATAACAAAATAATAGAAAATTAATTGCTATAATAGCACAAGTAGACAAAAAATATTTCTTAAAGCCTATTTTTATAACAAAAATAATAATCGAGATAATCATACATATTTTAGTTTTTTTAAAACTATACAAAAATGTTGTAAACAAAATACCGCCACAAACTGAAGTAGTTTTAGATAAATTTTATGCGATTAAAGAAGTAACTAATTAATTAAATAATTAAAAAAAATTTAAAATTAAAAGTTAAAGATATCAAAAGTACTAGTTAAAAAATATTCTGGTGTGCCTAAGCTAAGCAAGAGCAGATATATTTTGCATAAAAATGAAAGAGATTTAAGTAAAAAATAAAAAGTTAAATAAAACAGAGTATATAGAACGTTGCCAGTTCCCTTAAAAAATCTACTGATTTAAAGAGGGATATAAAACGATTTTTTAAAAAACTCCAGACTAGATATAATGACTATTGTAACTAGCTGATTAGAACCAAAAACTAATTTGCTAGAGCTGTATAACAACTGGGTAGCGTGCAATAAAATAAATTCTTACCTATTGTAGCCAAGGAATAGTAGAAAATGAAAATATTAATAACAAATTGAAGTTAATTAGAAAGAGATATTATAGATTCATAAATCTCGTCTCTAATTTTTTAAAAATTAGCGGTTTACTAGCTAGTTTTACATTTTTTTTAAATAAAACTAAAAAACAAAGTATAAAAGGGATAAACTTTAATTTTAGCAATATGGAATATTACCAGGTTCCAATAATTAAGACTCCTTTTTATTAAGTTTAATTCGTTCTTGAGTTAGGACAAACTGACGTAATTTCAGTAAATCAAAAGTCTGTCCTAATTTAAGAGGTAAAAGAGAAATTCCTTCTAATCTAGATTGCACCCAACCATCGCCCCAAACCCATTCATGATAACCATCAATTCCTTGACTTAGTAGTAATCGCAAGCTATTTTTATTAGCGATTTCTACTTGATGGTGGATGGAAACGAATCCCAGCCAACTAGTAAAGACTATCCCTGCTTCTAAGGTATCAGGAAGTTCAGAAGATAGGGTTTGAGGAATGAGCCATTTACGGAGATTTTTCGTTTTTAGTAAACTATTCCCAATAGTACTTTCATTAACATCAACAGCGATGCGTAAATGACTTTCTTGAAAATTTCCCAGCATATGAATTAAGTTAATAGTTGGACAAAGATGAAGCTACCCGCGAGTTAGGAGAATAATCAACCAATAATTCTTTAGTAGAATTTGACCCCCTTAAACGCTTCTAGTTTAGCATTAGCTGTTTCCTGATAATTTTAGTGGATAGGAAAACCTTGACCAGAGTTAGCGAAATTATTTAGGATTAGATGCTTCTTGGCACATCTATCGCGTAATTTCTAAAGCAGTTTGATTAAATATGACATATAACAGTTTTTATAGGTTCCAATACCGTGTTTTCCTCATCAACTTCCTTCAGACTTCACACATTAAGGATTTCTTCCCCTAATTCTTCTACCTCTTTTCATGCTCCTGCTACAGCATTATCATCAAGAATTGATAGATGTAAGTTGCTATCTTCAGTATGAAAAACATGAGCAATTTAATAATCCTTATTTTTTCCTGGTTGACCAATTTATCCCAAAATTTTTGCCAATTTAGTCCGAAAAATTTCCCTATCTTGAACAAGATAACTAGGATTAATCCTAGTTATTGTAGCAAAGACTACTTTTTGTCCTCTCCAAAATTTTAGACTGCTTTCTACATTATTTAGCTAGTGAAGGTTATTTCCTTAGCTCCATCTTTCCGACAAATTTAGACGATAAATTCTTTATTCACAACAGATTCTACGTTTAGCCTATTTAGTTCCACTAACAAAATCACTTCAACATCCCTGGGACAATAGTTAGTGGCTAATCTATCGTTCTATCGCATTAATATAAAGGTTATTCATAATAATAATTTCTATACCGGCTGAAATAATGTCTGCACTAATATTGAGGCTACTGCTTGTCCAGCAGCCTCAATATTAGTAAAGTCGGCCAATAAAACACAAATTGCTTCTGGGGTCTTCAAAATGTGTAAACTGATTTCAGTAGCAATCCATAATGTACCTTCAGTCCCAACAAATGAATCCGTTAATTTATTCCCAGGCATTTCGGGAACAGTATTCTTACTTTTGTATAAATTTTAGGACGTGAGCATAGACACAATAGATAACGAAATAAAAAGTAACAACTTTTGACCATTTAATTCATTTTGGGAACATTAAACCAGTCATCAACGTTCTCTATAGAGGGTAATGATTGAATTTACTTATCAAAAAAAGTAAACCCTTCCTTATTGACAAATAGGGTGTATTCTTTAAATGTGAGTGTGTTGTGTGAGGAAATAGACAAGATGGTAAGTTCCCTATCTCGTAATGGAAACAGTTTGATGGACCGTGTCAGTGCCACCATAAACCCAGGTTTCCTGGGACAATTTGCCCATCTCCCCAATAGCTCCTTATTTGGAACCGATGGCATTCGTGGTAAGGCAGGTGACTTGTTAACCGCCTCTTTTGTCCTTCAACTTGGATTTCGGGCAGGACAAGTTTTAAAAATGAATCGGGTAACTTTAGGCCCGGTGATTATTGGGCAAGATTCCCGAAACTCTAGCGATATGTTGGCCATGGCTATGGCTGCTGGGTTGACTTCTGCCGGGCTAGAAGTCTGGCAATTAGGTTTGTGTCCTACTCCTTGTGTTTCTTACCTGACACGCACCAGTGACGCGATGGGTGGAATTATGATCTCTGCAAGCCATAACCCCCCTGAGGATAATGGAATTAAATTCTTTAACCATGAAGGAACAAAACTAAGTCAAACGTTAACACAACAGATTGAAAAAGAGTTACGAGGTAATCTCTCCTTATCATTAGATAATCCTCGAGAATGGGGAAAAACCTACTATCAGCCTGGTTTAGTGGATAAGTATTGCCAATTTTTACAGGGTGCTCTCCCGCAAAATCTAGATTTACAGGGAATGCGAGTAGTTTTAGATTTGGCTTGGGGAGCCTCGGTGAATGTAGCAGTTCAGGCTTTTAAATCATTGGGGGCGCAGGTAATATGTTTACACGATTACCCTAATGGTGATTGCATTAATGTTAATTGTGGCTCAACCCATCTTGATTTACTTAAACAGGCAATCAAGAAACATCAAGCTGATTTAGGATTTGCTTTTGATGGAGATGCAGATAGGGTAATGGCTGTCGATGGTCAAGGAAGGGTAGTTGATGGTGACTATATTCTATATCTGTGGGGAAAATATCTTCTTCAAAAAGGCAAACTGCCTAATAATCTTTTAGTGGGAACGGTAATGGCTAACCTAGGATTTGAAAGAGCTTGGGAAAACTTAGGGGGTCAATTTATGCGGACATCCGTGGGTGATCGCTATGTTCAAGCTAAAATGTGGGAAACTGGAGCGATGCTTGGGGGTGAACAGTCAGGCCACATCATTTGTCATCATTATGGCGTGTCTGGAGATGGAGTACAAACTGCCCTTCACTTAGCAGCTTTAGTTCGTCAGTCTGAGGAGTCTTTAGCCACCCTAGTAGATAACAGTTTTCAAACCTATCCCCAAATTTTACGTAATGTTCGTGTGGAGAACCGCGATCAGCGTCACTCTTGGCAAGAATGTATTCCTTTAAGAGAAGCCATCACCCAAGCAGAAATAGGGATGGGAAATGCTGGTCGGGTTTTAGTTCGAGCTTCTGGGACGGAACCCTTAATTAGAGTCATGGTAGAGTCAGTAAGTGCTAAAGATGCTCATGAGTGGGTTGAATATTTAGTGAAAGTTGTTGAGCGATATTTAGTAAATTAATAGGTCGACCACGTATAACTTAAGAATCCCAGTGTGATTAGTTTGCACAGTGACTAAAGCTCTTAAAAATAAAGTCCACCACTTTTAGGGGAGTCTCCATTCTGAATGTTTTTTTGTACATTGGAGTTCACATTTGCTTATTTGCATTTGTAGTGTTTTGAGTACGATAAAGTCTAGCTTTAAATGCGATACGTATTTCGTTAAAGTCTTAATCAAGTTTTTTCTCAACTAGAGACTCGTCCATAATATACATAAATAATTACTTGTGTGCCCAAAATTTCACACACAGTAAAAATTAAATAAGATTCAATTCATTGAAATCTATCCTGATGCGTGAGAATTATACGCTTAACCTGCTTGCTATAAATTAGCTTATTTAGACCTATTAATCTCAGAAATATTTTGGATAACTTAACAATTTCAATAATTTTAAAAGTGAGATTTTTGTACCTTTATGACTTGAGTCGCTCAATCTTCTGGTAGCTGGTTTCTACATAAATCCTTGAATAAACAATCAACAGTCGTTGGTTTAGAACTGCTTTGAGTCCTCAATAATTTGTTGACATCAAATCTGTACTAGCCACTAGCTGTACTAATAGACTTAGTCTTAATCTTACTGGTCTCAACATCTTAGTACTAATGGCTAAAAGTTTAGCAGCTTCCTAAATTTAAATAAGATAGTTTTTTATAGTTGTTTATTTAACCATACAATACTTGAGATTAGTAAATACTTTCAGAACAAGTAGGAGTTATGTATTGTCTGGAATAAATAAATCACTTACTATATAGTTCACTAACTGAGAAATGTTCAATAATAACCAAATATTGAAAAAATAAAAAGGTTAAACTGTAGCTAAAATATTTACAAAGAAAATCATTGTTAACTTGAATAGATAATCTCATTTAATTTAAAAACTCATTATTAATTAAGTCTTTAGCTTCCATTGATTAGAACTTGATAAAAATTTTTGAAGAACCCAAACAGTAATCATAATTGCCTTATATTTTATGAGTATAATATAAAATTATTGATTACACCTAATTATTTTAGGATCTGGCGGTAACATTTAATAGCCTAATAAGTTGTTCTTAATCTTTCAAAAACTATACTTTTCTTGAATCTTAATTATATTGTTTAAATGGAATATATAATTTAATCATATAAGTGATTTTTTTAAAAAAAATTTGATTTTCTTAGATTATCTAAAATAAATAATTTTACTATTTTTCTCTATATCTAATATTTAACACAACTGGCACTCTTTTTCTTTGATTACGACTCATCTACTTTTAGCTATTCTTATTAGTCAATTTAATTACTATTTTCTAATCAACCTAAAGTTTTTTTTAGAAAGAAATCAACTATTTTAGAGCACATGAATTAGATAAAGAGTTGAAACTAAAACTTATGATACAATAAGTTCAAAATACTAATTTTTTTAAAAATTACCTTCTCTTTTATTAAATGAACCTCTAAATTTAGAGTAAATAAGACTCAAAACTATTCGGAATAAAATAAAGCAATTATACTAATTGATATAATAGTTTTATATTTATTTTATAATTGAGAATAGCTAACAATTTACCTTAGGTATACATTACTGTAAAGTATTTGAATGACTGTATTGTCTACACTTAAAAACCTATAAAATGAATATCTTGTTTGACTTAATTTAATAAACTAACAGACTTATAACTTTACTCTTAGTCAGAAACAGTTCATGCTGTCATGAGACAAATCGTCAAACATTTCGGACAGACTATCACAACTCAGATATTGGTTTTAAGAAATAAAATCCCAAGTACATAGCTCTAAATGAGACTTATCCGTTAATTTTTTTGTGAAAGTTCTGATAGCTGTATCCTGTCTTGACTTTCTCCTCTATTCTAACAGTTTTACGCTCTCGATTTTTGGTAATTGTTTTATGTTCTGTTTTCAGAAATCTCATATATAAGTTTATCTGTCAATACATAACTCATAACAATCTTAAAACAATTGCCTTCAGAAAAACGATAAATAGTTAGATATCGATAAACAAAATGCTTTATCTTAAGAGAGATAACTAAAAAACTGAAAGCTGTTGTTATTCCAAATTACCTTGACTTATGTTCAACTTTGAATAGTGTGCGATTACTTGGTCTCGTACTCTTATGTATATCCTTCTTCTTAACTTCACTCTTAACTAACAATTTTAACAATTAATAATACCAATGAGAACACTCTATTTTTTAGTTCCAGGGACGGGGGATAAATTTGCTTGTGGCGGGCTATGGGCTGAATTAAAGACCTTTAACCTAGCGCAACAAATTTGCAAATCACAAGTGGTTACCTATCGTCAACGAGAACCAGAAACATTATTTCTTGATGATATTGTCCCAGCAAAATCTCTTGAAGATGTTATTTTTGTAATAAGTTGGGGTTTTGATGTTCCTAGTTTAGCGAACAAATTGAAGAATTACCACATTGTTTATCATGCTCATAGTGCCGGGTATAATTTTATATTACCGCCAAGTATTCCCATCATAACAGTTAGTCGTAATACCATGGGTTATTGGGGGCAAAAAGCTCCTAATTCTTTGATTTATTATTTACCCAATCAAATTTCTAATGAGTTTACTAACTTACATATTGAACGGGATATTGATGTTTTAGTTCAAGTCAGAAAATCCTCGGAATATTTAATTAAACAGTTAGTTCCTGAGTTGAAAAAACATTGTAAAGTTTTTGTCCTTGATTCTTATGTTGAAGATTTGGGTCAGTTGTTTAATCGGACAAAAGTGTATCTTTATGATTCAGCAGAATATTGGGCACAACAAGGAATAAGTGAAGGGTTTGGATTACAGCCACTGGAAGCCTTAGCTTGTGGTTGTCAGGTATTTTCGAGTGTTAATGGTGGATTATCCGATTATTTAGATCCTGGTTTTAATTGTTATAAAATTGCAGGATATTCAAGGATTTATGATGTGCAAAGGATTCTAAAGTCCATTAATTCTTCAGATAAGATGATTTTGTTAGAACAGATATTATCTGAATATCGAGCAGAAAATATTATTAAGCGATTAGCATTAATTTTAGAGGATATCAATTTATTTTTTGACAGCAAGATTCAGTATAGTAATGATATTCAAAATTTAACTAAGTTAAAAGTTACTAAATTATTTGTTAAAAGAGTTTGGAAGAAGATAAAAAAATATAAAAATAACATTGATTCTTAGAAGAATTAATATTATTTTTATACGATTATCGTATTTTATGCAATAATCATTTTTTGTATAGCCAAACTAATTATTCCTGTTTTTATTGTTGATGAATGAATGCTTGTAAGTTCCAGCTTGATTCTATTACTGCTACTTATACAAGTCAATAGTTTTTATATGCTATTTTTTTAGATTAAATAGATTGAGTCACTTTAAACCATTTATTTGTTTGGCTTTGGGTTAGTTCTTAAATTTTTAGGAATTTATTTAGATGTTTTTACTTTTCTATATAGATCAACCTTGGTCATTTTTATTACTTCAAGGCTTTAACACTCTTTATCCTCAAAAAATCTATAAATATAGAATAGAGTGGAGAGATCAATAAAACGTCTAAAAATATTTAGATTTACTATTTCTAGGTTTAGCAATTTTTTAGAGAAAAAGCACAACTTTTAGTGTTTTTTTGTATAAAAAACTCTACAATAATTCAAGTTCCTTTAAATACAAAACCTAAATTATTGAACTTAGAACTATAGCTTTCTGGAAAACCTAGCTAGTAACGATAAAAAAAGTTTTGATAATTACTATCAAATAGTTATTTGATGAGCAAGTTTAAAAAATATATTAGTGTAGTCTAAAAAACTAGATAATTTATTAGTTATATCTTAATTTTGATTGATCTGAATCAATTTAAAGTAACGGTGACAATATAAGCCATCCCTTAAAAAGGTTGCCCTGCATTATGGCTGCGATACCGTATAACATTTGTAATTCTTCAGTATTAGGTTCAAGTTCAAGAGCAGATTTCAACAAAGTTTCTGCAACTTTTGGTTGCCAATCATAGAGATAAACAAACGCCAGATAGGCATGGTGATAGGGGTTATTGGGATTAAGTTTAATTAGTTGTTTTAAAGCAGTGATCGCACCTTTAGGATTTTCTTGTAAAACATGGGACAGTACTAACCCATAAGTCCAGTCTAGTTCATATTGTCCTGGGTGATGATTTAAGCGATAAGTTAATGATTCTTCTGCTTGTTTAAGATAATCTTGAATTGGATCATATTGGTTAATCCGATCAACTTGCTCAAAAATGGAGTCAAGTCCCTCTATTCCTTGAGCTAGATTTAAGGAAAGTTGTCTTAATCTTGTGACTAAATCTAATGGGAATGAAGAGATAGGAGAAGCATTATTATCGATGGTAATATTAACATCAGAAATAACGATAGGATAAGTTTCTCCAGTATTGCGATTAAGATATATTCCTGTTAATTGATAATCTCCTGAAGGCAAATCTTTAGGAACCATCATTCCTAAATTTTCAATAACCTTAAAGTTTTGTTCGTCTGGATAATTTCCAAACAACATTCCTCCTCCAATTCCATGATCGTGTATCCAAAGCTTAACTGATTTTTGAGTTTGGTTTTCTTTGTTTTCTATAAGTTCCCAGTTTAATAAAAGCAAACCTGATTTTAATTCTTTCCAAGAGCCTGACCATTCATAAGTAATAGGAATAGGAAACCCTGAAGGAATTCTTTGGGGTATTTTAATTTTATCTAAATTAACTTTATTAGACGTATTTAAGTTTTCTTTGACGATTACAGATGGAAGTTGACGATGGTATAAAGTCAAAATATTTTTATCAGATAGATTCCAATTTTTAACAGTTAAAAAGTTAGTATCAGTTTCTAGTTTTTGAGCCAAAGCTAATTGAGGTTTTCTAGCAAATCCATTGTCTCCCGTTTTAGTAACAAACCAATCAAAATATTTTTGGTCTTGTTGTATATCTTCTTCTTTATTGCCCAATTCTCGTCCATGAACTTGAAAATTAGCGACTTGTCCATAATAATTAAGGGTATTATGATTAAAAAAATCTGTATTAACAATCACCCCCAAATTAGATATCTGATAAGGACTTATTTCCTGTACAGTTCTAATAAGTTCAGTATTGGGAATATCTTCATTAAGATAGGGACGGAATAATCCTCCTGAACTTAATATTAAAGTAAGTTTATCCGTCCCAGGAATAGGAAACAAATTGGTACACATAACCACGAAGACAAGTCCTAAAGTGGTCCATCTAACAGGTTCCCATTTTCCTCTCCACTGAATTAAACCGTAAGCCAAAAATATCGCCAAAATTGGCAAATAAGACATGATATAGCGAGTATCTTTGTTGAAGATAGCTGAACAAATTAAGTATGAACCTATAAAATAAATAGCTAACCAAATAATTCCTTGTCTCAGTTTACTTATTTCTATTTCTTGTTTACTTTTAGGAAATTTTCCTAATCCATTTAGTATTAAACCAACTAAAGGAACTACTAGTAATATCCAAGTGACTGCCGAAGGTAAATCTTGCCAATAATAAGTCCAAGCTGCTAGGGTGTTAAGAGGAGGATCTCCTTCATATGAGGCAGGTATTGCATTAGAATTACGAATTGTACTAAATAAATAAATCCAATTAGTTCGATACCAGGGAAACCAAATTAGACTAGATATGATAAAACTAATAGTTAATTGTAATATTCTTTTCCACTTACATTGAAAAATGTAGCTTATCGCTAACCATAGTAAAGGAGTAAGCAAGAAAAACATGACACTTTGTTTGGTTAATAATGTCAATCCCCAACAGATTCCAAAGATGACTGCCCATAGCCATTGTTTATGATAGATTTTCTGGAGTTTCCAAATAGTTAAACAACAAAAACACAGAACTGTCAATGTCATTAATGGAGTATCAATCAAAAATTGTAGGCGGCTTTGATATAATCTAGGAAATAACATCGATAAACCAGCTCCCCACAAGCCGATTTGATCATTAAATAGAATTTTACCTAATCTATAAACTGCTAAGATTAAGATACTATTGTAAAATAAATTAGTAATTAATGCGGTATCATTACCAACCCCAAAAACCTTTTGAAATAAAGCAGCAATAATATAGGTTAACGGAGGATACTTTGATGATATCATCCAAAAATTTCGCCACCATTCACTATCAAAAAAGTGTGGAGACTCTAATGCGTGAAGATATTGGAGAGACTTAGTTAAATGATTACTTTGATCCCAAGGGGGAATAGAATGATCTAAAATTAGCCAGATATGATCACTTAGACTACTGATCAACCAAATTAGTCCTAGTATTATCCATACTTTAGTGGGGCTTAGGAATAGTTTTTTGATGTTCATCTTGATAAGACTAATCGTAGAAGTGATATGATCATTAATGTATTCTAACATTATAGCTAGTTCTGGAAATTTGCTTATTTACCTGAATAGCATTGAGAACAAAAAAATAATATTTTTACTATTTTAGTGGTACTTAAATAAACTTTTTTTTATTTTTTTTATTAGTCTTATTGACTTCTATTAAAGAGCCAGTAACTGATTCAAATTATTACAAATTTAATGTTTAACTAAGTATTCTAAAAAAGTCTCTAAACTATTCAAAAAATTCAATTTAGTTAATCGTTTAACTCGTCTTTATTTGAAGCCATAAAAAATATCTCTGTTTAAAGTTTGCTTGATCAATAATTTCAACCTAAATTTTAAAAAAAATTACCTATTTTATGAAAATTACTATGTCAAAAAAAATTAAAATCATATAAAAAGCTTAGAAGCATATTGATACTGTAGTCACTTTCCTTGAATTATCTAATTTAATCTATTCTTAGAATCTAACTTTAAGTTCAAAAATAATCGCTATTAATCTCACAACAATATTATAAATTGTAGGAACTTCTATTGGGATAAAGTCTGCTCGAAAATAAAAATCACAAAAAAGTGCGCCACAATTCAAGTAATTGTTACTGATAAATCGGGAGAAGAAGTAAGACTAGGAGAAAGTCATACTTTATGAGTAAATCCTATAAATGTCTCTCTTGATAAGAGATTAGTTTCAATTTTAGAAACAATTAAGAAAGTATATTTATTTTTTTAAAAAATTTTTACTACTTTAATATATTTGAAATATACAACAATAATTTTCTTATATTATCTAATTTTCGTTTCAAAAAAACTTTCGTTAACGTCACCCTATTTTACTAATTTATGAACTACATAATACCTTGGCCAGATTTGAGACTATAACTGGCTATTTTACAGAAATGAGGTGGTCAGTATATTTTTTGAATTTAAAACCCAATGACGGGGATGAGCATCTAGAACATTTAGCTAAATAAATAGTAGACTATATTTATTTAGTAGTGCTTTTAGTCCGAAAAGATTTATAGATTTAATTCTATTTAGAATGGGGTAGCGGTGACACTCTATGTATCTCCAATACTTTGGAGGAGTCAAGCAAGCAGAATTTCCTAACATTTCTGCATCTAAAATAATGCAACATTAGGCACTAACGTTTTGGTGAATTCAGGGATTAAACCAATATGTCCTAATAGTGAATTGCTAACTCATTTAAATCACAATATCCCAAAAAGTCTAGAAATAATCAATGTTACAGTCATATAGACTCCCTATTGTCTAATAATTTAACTCCTCAAGAGCCAAATAGTTTTAAAATTAATCTAGGTAATGAAATTTAAACTCCAGTTTTGACTCATGAATGGATGGTTAAAGATATGAAAACTTTAACAGCAATTTCTTAAGCCTTATCTGAACCCGTTAACAGTCGTATAAACTAGATTAGTAAAATAAACTTATGGATTCAATTCAAGCATCTAAAATAGAATATGTTGATGTCGTTGTTGTTGGAGGTGGTATTGCTGGAATTGCTATAACTGAATTTCTCTCTCGTCATAGTAATTTAACTATTAAAGTTTTAGAAAAATCTCTTAAATTGGGTAACTTAGCATCGGGTAAATTGGAAGGATGGTTTCATACAGGGGCTTTATATTCTGGTCAAGACGATGCCCAAACTTTTATCAATTGTGTCAATGGAGTAGAAGACATAATCAATCTTTATAGTTCCTATTTTCCGGAAAACTGTAATATTAATTTAACTGAGAAATCTTCTAATTTTTACAGTCCAACTATTATCCCTAATTCCCAAGGATGGTTTGATGCTCGACCAGTACATATTATTCATCCCCAAGCTGATGCACCAGAAATTAGTTCATCTCGTTTGAGAAGTGATACAGTACAGATTAATATTCAACTAAATAGAGTCTTAGGTAGGTTGGAAGTTGCTTATGGAAAACAACATAATTGGAAAAATAATAATAGTTGTATTGCTCCCAGTTACGCCCAAGTAGAAAATCACGAAGGGATATTTTGTTCTTTGCGCCAATCAAATGAAACTATTCATAATCTTTGTTCGCAATTTGATAATTCCTATGGAATAAAGCCCTCTAATTATGAAGTTCTCCACACCCTAGATTGTTCGATGAACACAAGTATAATTCTCAGAGATTTAGTGGCAAGTTGTCTATATCAGGGAGTAACGTTTGAAACGGGAGTTACCATTGATAAACTCTTAATAGATCGCTACGGTCCAATTCGTCTGAAAAGTTTAATTTGTAAAACTAAAGAAGGACTACCTAAAAGACTGAAAGCTAAGTTGTTTATTTTTGCAGTTGGGGAAGGATTTGAATCCTTTTTAGCAGACTTGCAGGTAAGGGCTAGACTAAAGCGGAGTCGAAGTGCCATGGTGGTAGCCTATCCAGCCTTAGCGAATAATAATTTTGTCAGAATGTCTACAAAAAACCGCTTTCATTTCAATCATTTTGTTCAGCAAAGAGAAAAGGGCAACCAAAAATTCATCTACTCAATGTTAGCTAATTCAGGTTATATCAGAGATGAAGAACCAGAAGACATTGATATTGAGCCTATTCTAGAATTAGCAGAGCGTTATTTTGGTCAAGAAAAACTACATAGTAGTCAGCTTTTTAGTTATGAATGTATGAAAACTGAATTTATTAGTGAAGAAGAACAAAAAAGGCGTTACAGTTATTGGATTGAATCCAATCCTAAAAGTAATTATTTATGCGTTCTTCCTGGTAAATTCTCTTTTTTCCCTACTGTTGCATACCAAGCTTATCAGCGTATTAAAACCTTGATTGACTTCGAAGAATCTTCTCCTAAAATAGCGTTTGATTCTACAACCTTGAAAGAAGTAAAAGAACAAGCAAAAAATTTAGTTGCTGACTCTTACCCTCTACAAATTTTTGCGGTTAGATAGTAAAAGTTGTAGTCTTTGGACTTTTACTATTACTTTAAAAACTGGAGTTTTGTGTCCGAAAGCTTGTGCAGGTAAAAACTCTAAGTACTAAGTATTCTGGTTATGAACTGTAATAATAGGATATACAAGAACAGGCTCCTGAAATTGGTTAAACGTCTGAGGAGAGGATTGCCTCTGGGTTGAAGACAAAAGAAGATTTTAATTTAAGCGAAGCTCGTTGAGCCATAAATCTAAAACAGTGATATTTAAAGAATCCACATACTTCAAAAAGTCGAGTATGTCAACCAAGTTTCCTGAATATGACATGATATGGAATCAGAGTAAATCACCATTCAGCAGTCTATGGAAATACCCTGACTGATTTTTGACGGACTGGTTATTGGAAGTATTATTGCTCTCACTGCAGTATGTTTAACCCTCACTCATGGAATTCTACGGCTATCTAACTTTACCCACGCTGATTTTATGATATTGTGGGTTTAATTTGACTTGGGTAGCTAAAATTGGCGGCATTGTTGCTATGATCATCGCGGAATATCTACTGTGGAAACCAATGTGTGATCGCCGCGCTCCACCACTTTGATTGTTATTTCTATTGGCTTAGCATTGTTTATTCGCAACGGAATTGTAATGATTTGGGGGGGTAATAATCAAAGCTATAAACTTCTTCTGGTTCCTGCTTAAGAATTTTTAGGAATTAAATTTGAACGAGATCGACTAATAGTGATGGGGTTAGCTATTGTGGCTGTTACAGTTCTTCATTTTCTCTGACAAAAGACTAAACTGGGTAAAGCAATGCGAGCGGTAGCCGATAATATAGACTTAGCAAGGGTATCAGGAATTAATGTAGAAAAAGTAGTTCTCTGGACTTGGGTGATTACGGGAGGGCTGACTACTTTGGGAGGAGTTATATATAGACTGATTTATACCATTAAACCGACCATGGGATGGTTCCTGATTTTACCCATATTTGCTTCAGTGATTTTAGGAAGAATTGGCAACTCTTATGAGGCAATTCTTGGTGGATTAGTGGTTGGTATTGTTTCGATAATTAAGTGTTAGTATTCTCTGGCTAGGTTCAGAATATAAATTAGGGGTATCTTTATTAATTATGATTGTCATTCTCTTAGTTCGCCCCCAAGGACTTTTTAAAGGAATGATGTGATATATCCTCTCAAGAAGTAGTAAGATTTAAAAATTACTATTCAAAAAATTATGACTAAACTCAATAGACAAGACTGATAGAATCGCCGTGTTATTTATTAGGTTTATCCTTCAACTTTTAATGATGCTAATGGGTATGTACAGGGTGATTTAGAAGAAATAATTAATTGCTTAGATTATTTTAAACAATATTTGGTAATTGATGCCATTTGGCTATTTTCAATTAATGAAGTCTTTCGTGATTGATAATGGCTATGATATAATGACTATCTTGATATTTATCTAGTTGATAGAATATTTATAATCTCAAAAATATCAAATAAAAATTTTCGTTAGTTTAGTGATAAACCATAGTTATAATCAAATCATCAAAGATATATTGATGATAAAACTTTATATTTATATTTTTAATTGTTATATAACAGATTTAGTAGAATCAATTAAACTTATTTAATCAAATAAAAAAAGGAATATACCTAAATATTCCATGGACAGGAAATAGCGTTGAATAAAAGTCTATGAAATTCTCGAAGAGATGTTTAAAAATGAATAGGATTTAGCTGAGACAGTTAAACAAAATATTCTTTAAAAGAGTTACTTTAAAAAATACAAATCGAAGCAATATAAATTTAACTTTAATTGTCTAAACATAGGGCTGTAAATTAAAATAATTTGTTTTTTTTACATTTATTTAGAACGACTTACTTAAACATAATAAATTATAAAAAATAAAGCATAATAAAATGACAAAGCACATCATCATTTCAAAAATACTATTGACGACTATTTATTATTTACTATTAGAATTGCGATAAGAACCGCATATCACTACTATAGAAACGGCGAATATCATCAATTTTGTGTAACACCATAGCAAATCTTTCGACTCCTAAACCAGCAGCAAATCCTGTATAAACTTCCGGATCATAACCTACAGCTTTGAGTACATTAGGAGCAACCATGCCGCATCCCATCACCTCTAACCATTTCCCTTGCCACTGTACATCCACTTCTGCTGAAGGTTCCGTAAAGGGAAAATAACTAGCACGGAATTTAACAGGTAATTCCTTCCCAAACATCTGTTTTAAAAACTCTTTAATAGTACCTTTTAAATTAGTAAAAGTTAACCCTTCGTCTACGGTTAAAATCTCCACTTGGTGGAATACTGCTGAATGGGTTGCATCCACGGTATCCCGACGATAGACACGTCCAGGGGACACAATACGGATGGGAGGTTTATGAGTCTCCATATAGCGAATTTGGACAGGAGAGGTATGGGTTCGTAACAAACGACCATCAGCTAAAAAGAATGTATCTTGCATATCCCGCGCAGGATGATCGGAGGGAATATTCAACGCCTCAAAATTATAATAATCTGTTTCTAAATGGGGCCCGGTAGCTACACTGTACCCTAAACCAACAAAAATATCTAACACTTGATCAATAGTGCTATTAAGAGGATGAATACGACCTAGAGGACGACTGACCCCGGGCATAGTTACATCAAGGGTTTCTACAACAAGTTGAGCTTGAATCTGAGCAATTTGTAGGGTTTGACGTTGTCGGTCAAGATTAGTTTGTAAAGTTTCTTTGACTATATTAGCCAAGGACCCAACACGAGGACGTTCTTCCTCACTTAATTGTCCCATACCCCGCAAAATTATGGAAAGTTGCCCTTTTTTCCCTAGATAACTGATGCGAAGTTTTTCGAGGTCTTCCAAATCTGTGATAGATGCGATCGCATCTTGTGCTTCGTCCTGTAGAGTTTGTAATTCCAATTCTAAGGTGTTAGAAGTTGTAGTCATGGGGATAAAGTTAGAAGTTAGCAGTCAAAATTTATCTGAGAAATATTTTGACATCTACACCTTAGTGTATCGAAGTTTTGTCCTTACTCTTGTTTCAATTTTACTTAAATCATGATCACACTGAAACTTGATGAGAAGATTATAGTTAAGATAAATGTCTCAATTGTTGTGCTGTAACACTGCCCATTAAGGTTAGAACATGTGTAAAAGCCATAACTTTGTTGTACTCAAGTTTTACTTGTTGCCTTTCTTTTCTCCCTTTCAAGTTTGATCATGGAACCTTTAAAATTACTGATCTGTAATGATGATGGTATTTTCTCTCAGGGTATTCGCACCTTAGCAAATACCCTATCCCAGGCAGGCAATGAGGTAACGGTGGTTTGTCCTGACCGCGAACGCTCAGCAACTGGTCATGGGTTAACCCTTCACCGCCCGATTCGTGCCGAGGTGGTGGAAAACCTTTTTCATCCTCAAGTGGTCGCTTGGTCCTGTTCAGGAACGCCCTCAGACTGCGTTAAATTTGCTCTCAGTGCTGTGTTCAAGAGCCTTCCTGATGTAGTCATTTCAGGAATTAATCACGGATCTAATTTAGGTACTGATGTATTGTATTCGGGGACGGTTTCAGCGGCTATGGAGGGAGTGATCGAAGGGATTCCCAGTATTGCTATAAGTTTAGCTAGTTTTTCTTCAAAAGAATTTCAACCGGGAGCTAATTTTGCTTGTACCTTAGTCCAACAATTAGTTAGTCACCCATTACCGAAAGCAACCCTTTTAAATGTGAATATTCCTCCAGTCTCCCAAGATGTGATCGCCGGTGTGATGATCACCCGTCAAGGGTTACGCCGCTATGTAGAGCAATTTGAACAGCGTATTGATCCTAGGGGAAAAAGCTATTATTGGTTGGCTGGGGAGTTAGTCACTGAAATTGAACAACCCGAACATCTTCATCTTCCATCAGATATTCCTACAGATGTCCAAGGAATTCAACACAATTACATTACCATTACCCCGCTACAGTATAATTTGACAGATATTGAGGGATTTAAATATCTTTATAAAACTGGCTGGTTAGACACCTACCTAAGTTAATTCTTGTCAATAACTAATGACATTGTGTGATATTCTGATCAACTATCACAGTCCTATTCAAGACCATGTCCTCGTTCCAATTTAGTCCAGAAAACGAGCCAGAAGAAATTGATAGTGTTACCCTGACTGATAACGAGGGTCGCACTTTAGAATGTTATGTAGAAAACGCCCTGGAGGCAGAAGATGGAACTTATATACTTCTTATGCCTGTCGATATTCCTGTTGTTATTTTGTCCTGGGATGAGCAATCAGAGGAGGAAGACGAAGAAACTAATGTTGTTCTTTTAGAAGACAAAGTAGAAATCCAAGAAATTTTTCCTGATGCTAGGGCTGTTTTAGCTGAATTAGATTTAGCTTTAAGTTTTACAGCTTTTACTTTAACGGTTAAAGGAGAATTACCTCCCATTGAAGATGATGGTATTCTGAACCTTGAATTAGATACTGAAGAGGAACCCTTAGACTCAGAAGAATTACAGTTTTTGGCTGGATTCTATCACAAAGACCAAAAATATTCCGTTTATACTCCCCTTGCTCCTTTGTTATTTTTGGCTAAATATGACTTACTTGGACAAGTATCTTTAGTTTCTCCTGATGATCAGCAAATGCAGCCTATTTTGGAGGAGTTATTATTTGATGATACGGAATAACTGATAATTGTATGAAAGACTGGGATTTTAGTGTACCTTCATCTTCTAACTTAGGAGATCATGATGTTCCTCTGGTGGGAAATAATCTCCTCGGACAAAATATTGCCTTATTGATTACTGGTGGAATAGCTGCTATGAAAACCCCTTTGATTGCACGTGCTTTGCGTCGAGAAGGGGCTAATGTTTCGGCTTTTGTCTCCAAAGAAGCAACTCGATATGTTACCTTGGATGCTCTAGAGTGGAGCACTAATAACCCCATTGTTACTCAATTAACATCAGTTGCTGAACATTTAAGTGATCGCGCTCCCTTTGCCGCTTATCTTGTAGCTCCTGCTACCTATAATACTATTAATAAAATGCGTTACGGTATTGCCGATGGGGTGATTACCTCTACCTTAGCATCTGCTTTAGGACGCATGGAACAAGGAAAAACTAAAATCATGATTGTTCCCACTATGCACGGTAGTTTACACAACTCTATTTTAACAGAATCTTTAAAATTTTTATATAATTTAGGGGTAAAAATTATGCCGCCCAGGCAGAATTATGGTAAAAATAATATACCCGATGAACGAAATATTGTAGTAGAAGTTTGCCGTCTAATTAATAATTCTCCTTTAAAAAATATCCCTATCTTAGTTACAGGTGGACCGACACCAGTTCCCATTGACAATATCCGTCGTTTAACTAATCATTTTACGGGACAGTTAGGTGCAACAATTGCTAAAGAATTATATTTGAAAGGGGCAGATATAACTCTAATTCATGGAGAGAGCTCTTACACTCCCCCTGATTACTTGCCATATCAAATTGCTAAAACTTATCAAGACTATTTAGAATTAGTTATAAAAAAGTTAAGCAATAAAAACTATATCTTTGGAATTTTTTCGGCAGCAGTTGCTGACTATCAACCGAAAAAAATTATGCCTGGCAAAATTCCTAGTAAGGAAAAGTTAAAAAGTATTAAGCTGATTCCGACCATCAAAGTAATTGAAGAAGTTAGAAGAAAGTTTCCTGATCTCTATATGGTGACATTTAAATATCAAGAACAAGTGAGTCATGAAACTTTAATAGAACTTGCTAGTGCTAGAATTAAAAAAGGGTATCAGGTTGTGATTGCTAACCGAGGAGAAGAAATGGGAGGTCAACAGGGGCATATTGCTTATTTAGTTACTCAAAATGAGTTACCTCAAAAAATGATAGGAAAAAAAAGAATAGCCACAAAAATTGTCGAACATTTGGAGAATGTTTGTAAATTAACATAGAAAGAATTAGAGATTAAACTCTTAAAAAGAACTAGTCTCTCTTATATATTAATAAGAATATTCATGAGTATTACCTTAATTTTAGTTAAATTAAAATAGTAAAAGATGTAGATAATAAATTACAAAAAATTAGAAATTTGTTATGATACTTGAATCAATAAGTTAAATAAATTTATTTTTTTAGAGAGGGCCTATTCTGTCATAATAATAGAAATAAAAAATGTAAATTAGTTAATGGAGAATTAAAACTGAAACATCCTGCTAGTAATTTTTACTTACCTTTTTTATAAAGTAGAAATTGATCGAATTCAACAGTAATAGTAAGTAATTTCTAGTCTTATAGATATGAGAAATACTGAGAGTAGACTAAGAATTTGTAATGTATTTTTTTTATAGAAAAATTGATATTAAAAAAATTTAAAAATATACACTGTAAGTTTATAATTGCCTGACTTCTTAACGGTAAAAATTATTAGTATAGGGAATACCGAACGATAATTATTTTTATAAGTGTCCTGAGTATGTAATGATTGGAGATTATGAATATTTAATTATTGAGTTATGAATCAAAAAATAGTATTATCGTTAATTTTTTTTATTTTATAAAGTTTTTGTAAAGCTACATGCTCTAAAGAAACCCTTTGTTATTATCAATAACAAAATAAATTTTTTAGTCGATTGATATTGAATAACTATATACTTACAGACCTTTTTATATGTCTGCAGAATAAAATAATAGGGTAAGATTAGAGGCTAACTATCTAAATTTTGCTTTCCCTTACTTAAGATTAATTTCAATGTATTTCAGAAGAAAGTATATTACCTATTTCCAGTAAGATTTCCTGATTTGTGACAAAACTTTGTTAGTCTAAATTTCATGAGTAAGTTCAATAGCTTACACATAATTTTGATCAATCACAGAAGATAAAGCTATCATGAAAGAAGTGTTTAAAAAAAACTTAGTCATTACCAGAAATAGTTTCTCAATACAAATATTGGTCAGTTTTTTCTAACTAATCTAACTAATTTAACTAATCTAGCTAATCTAGGTCACAGTGGAACTTCAAGGACTCAGTATTCTTTAGAAACTTTTTAGGTTGTTATACTTCATTAGGCAGAATATTTTTAACGATTAAAGCCGTATTGAGAAGATTTCTATCATTAGCGGAGTTGCTCGGCAAGTTTTCCTGCTCGAACCATATAGCTGATAATCTACAATTACGCGGTACCATGCGTTAAGTCATAGGTATCGAATCAATTAGGTCGCTGAGCCTCTACAACATAGGAGATAAATACTGAAAATTAGGAATGATACATGTATAACAGATTGCCTTACTCTATCATCCTTTAACCCCACTTCCTATATCAGTGGGAATAATGTATTTTTGCAAAAACACAAATAATAATAAGGCTGGGGCAATAGAAATGATTGAACCGGCTGCAATTAACCGCCAGTCGAGATCTAAAGCACTGGCTAACTTAGCAACGCCCAAAGGGAGAGTATAATGTTCAGGGCGATCAAGAATAATTAATGGCCATAAAAAGTCACTCCAAGCCCCAATAAAGACAAAAATAGCTAAAGTAACTAAAGCTGGACGTACCGCAGCAATCATAATATGCCACCAAATGTCCAATTCTGAACAACCATCAATACGGGCAGCTTCTTCTAATTCTTTGGGGACTCCTTGAAATGCTTGACGTAATAGAAAAATACCAAATGCTGAGGCTAAATTTGGAAAAATAATTCCAAGATAAGTGTTACGAAGTCCCAATTGTACTGTCAGGATATACAAAGGAATCATCACAATTTGGAAGGGAATCATAATGGTGGCTACAATGACGACAAATAAAAGATCTCGTCCTCGAAAATCTAGTCTAGCGAGGGGATAAGCAGCCAGAGAACAAAATAATAGGTTTAAGCTAACGGTTAAAATCGCAACCACAATACTGTTAAATAAATAGCGTCCAAAAGGATAAGTTTGCCAAACTGATAGAAAATTATCCCAGCTGGGGTTTTGGGGAAGCAATTGCCAGGAAACGGTAAAAATATCTTCTGCGGGAGATTTGAATGCAGTACTAAATAACCAGAAGAGAGGAAAAAGCATTCCTAGGGCGATAAGAGTTAAAAGTAAGTAGCGAATACCAGTTTTACTTAGAGATTTACAATTTACCATTGATGGAAAATTAACGAGTTTCAGTAGGTGTTGGACTTTTTTGGAAATTAGTATCAGGCTGTATGGGCAATATTTTAGCTAAAATAGTGTATTATGATCCAGCTTTATAGTCAGTCTTTTAGGCCTGAAGCAGTAACTGTGGACTTAATATATAAACTAAGATATTTGGTTCCAAAACTTAAATGGCAATACTATATTTTTACTTTTTATTATAAATACTTTACTTTTTTATCGAACTTTTTTTAGAAAAAAGGAGTGTTCATATTGTCCCCAGTTGTACCCTTACTATCAAATAATGATATCTTAGAAACTCGTTTGAAGGAACTTCCTTCTGAACCAGGGATCTATCTAATGCGTAATGGAGAGGGAGATATTCTTTATATTGGAAAGTCAAAAAAACTGCGATCACGGGTTCGTTCCTATTTCCAAAAATCCCAATCCCACATTCCTCGCATTGCTTTGATGCTTCAACAAGTTACCGATATTGAGTTTATTGTTACTGATACAGAAGCTGAAGCATTAGCTTTAGAAGCAAACCTGATCAAACAACATCAACCATATTTCAATGTTCTCCTTAAAGATGACAAGAAATATCCTTACGTTTGCATTACTTGGTCGGAGGAATATCCCCGTATTTTTATTACTCGTAAACGACGATTAAACAAGGAACGTGATCGCTATTATGGTCCTTATGTAGACACTTATTTATTAAGATATACCTTACGGTTAGTTAAACAAGTTTTTCCCTTACGTCAGCGTCCCAAACCTCTTTTTAAAGATCGTCCTTGTCTTAACTATGAACTTGGAAAATGTCCCGGGGTTTGTCAAGGATTAGTTTCTACTGAAGATTACAATAAAATTGTGGAAAAGATAGCGATGATTTTTCAGGGGAGAACTGCAGAATTAATAGCAATTCTTAAATACCAAATGGAAAAAGAAGTAGTTAAATTAAACTTCGAAAAAGCTGCTTCTATTCGGGATCAACTTAAAGCAATAAATACATTAACAGTAGATCAAAAAGTTTCATTACCTGATGATACTATCTCACGAGATGCTATTGCTTTGTCCAGCGATGCTAAATATTGTTGTATTCAATTATTCCAAATTCGTGCTGGTCGTTTAGTAGGAAGGTTAGGTTTTTTTACAGATGCTGATTCAGGAATTCCTGGAGCAATTTTACAACGGGTTTGTGAAGAACATTACCTGCAAGCGGATGGGGTAGAAATCCCTACTGAAATTATTGTTCAATATAAGTTGCCAGAAATGGAGATTTTGGAAAAATGGTTAAGTAAACGCAAGGGGAAAAAAGTATCTATTATTGTTCCTCAACGGCAATTAAAAGCCCAATTGATTGATATGGTAGAACGAAATGCAAACTATGAGTTAGAACGGACTCAACGAACAGTAGAACAAAATTTAACGGCAATGGAAGATCTCACGCAAGTGTTAGGTTTACCAGAGTTACCACGACGTATTGAAGGTTATGATATTTCCCATATTCAAGGGGCAAATGCGGTTGCTTCACAAGTAGTTTTTATTGATGGAATTCCTGCCAAACAACATTATCGGCATTTTAAAATCAAAAGTCCTACGGTAAAAATTGGTCATTCTGATGATTTTGCTAGTATGGCTGAAGTTATTTGTCGCCGCTTTCGTAATTATCAATCTGACAGTGAAGATCGTCCCAATATAATTATGATTGATGGAGGAAAAGGCCAACTTTCAGCTGTTGTAACTGTGTTAGAAGAATTAAACTTAATGGAAGAATTTAAGGTAGTAAGTTTAGCTAAACAAAAAGAAGAAATTTTTCTTCCTAGGGAGTCTAAACCATTAACAACTAACTCGGAACAACCTGGAGTTCTCTTGTTAAGAAGAGTACGGGATGAAGCTCACCGTTTTGCTGTTAGTTTTCATCGTCAACAAAGGCTAAAAAAAAGTCTGCGATCACGATTAGATGAAATTCCAGGGTTAGGATTTGAACGTCAAAAACATTTGTTAGCCTATTTTCATTCTATTGATTATATTCGGGAAGCTTCTATAGAAGAATTACAACAAGTTCCCGGTGTTGGTAAAGCTTTAGCTAAGGAAATCTATAATTATTTTCATCCCCATTAACTTTACTTTTTATATACTGCTCCATCCCAACGAAAAAAAAGCAACACGCCATAGACATCAACATTTATTTTTTCACTAATAGAGTTCTCCTATGTATAAAAAAGGGGTGATGCTAAATAGGTAAGTATAAAAACCATTTTAGGATTTTTGTATTTTGCTGGGGCTTTCGAATTTTTCTTTTGAGAGATAGAGCGATTATTCAGCAAGACAAAGCCAGTGATTTTATTCTTCAATAGCTCATTTTCTCACAGAAGATAGAGCTAAATACTATACACAAGCATCAGCAATCATTGCAATAACTCAGGATTATTTTCAATAAACTACTGTGATTAATGATTAGATTAGTAATAAAAACGATCATCATGCAAAGATGATATCACAATAAAAATCTTAGTAATATAGAGTGCGAGTAGTGACATAATCAAGAACATCAAGTTTGTTAGGCGAAAGCTCAAGGTCTTCCGTTCCCGACAGTCTTGGCTTATTTTGTTAACCTCGATGGGGTTTATAACCTGTTTAGCTTTTGAAGGATTAAGACAGTCTCCATTACAAGCACAATATGTTTCAACAGTCACTTCTAGAAATATTTGGCAATATACCTCATTTCCAGTAGAAAACTTTCAAACATACACCTCTAAATATGGTTGTCGTACATCTCCAATTACTGGAGAAACTCAATTTCATCGAGGGTTAGATATGGCTGCCTCCTTGGGTAGTTATGTGCGAAATTGGTGGGTAGGTCGAGTGATAAGTTTATCCGATCATACTGCTTGTGGAACAATGATTAAAATTCAATTAGGACAGTGGCAACATATTTACTGCCATTTGATGGGAGCAGTCGAAAACACTCCTCAGGGAGGTTATTTGATAGATCGAGATGGGGGAATTATCGTTTGGCAAGCTCAAGAAATTCCAGCAGGGGTAAGAATTGGTCGTGTTGGGATTACTGGCAGAACTACTGGTTCTCATTTACATTGGGGATTAAAATATGGAGATCAATATATTAAGCCTGGGTTAGTAATTAAGGAGATGTTCTGCTATCAACTATCTTCTTGAAGTCGACAGTAATAGTTCGGGTTTATCTGTGATCACAAACCAGTAAACTGCTGATGTAAACATATCTACTGCTAACTGCTGTTGTTCAAATTTCTATCAGTATCCAGATTTATGTTTGGAATAGTTTGTTAGTTTCTGTCATCTTCTTTTCAATAGAACTTATTTTTTTGTATGCTAAATTATCGTTAATATTTTCAGATTAACTCTGAATTAGTTAAATCACTATTATCAATGCTTGAATTATAGTTTTTATATTTTTAAAATACATATTAGATTCTAATTTATTGAAATATTTTTTGTTAAGAACAACTAGTATATCAGTTATAAAAAAGTGTAGTGGCTATCATAAAAAATGAATTAATATCTACATTTATAGATAAAATTCTCTCAAGATTATTTATTTATTTTTATTTTTAAAATTTAAGTATTAAGGGGTTAGTCTTCTTTTTTTAGCATCTAATAGTTATTTTTTTATCAATTTACATATCTATATAATGTTTTTGTTGAGAAGATTTAATTAACACCTTTAAGATTTAAGTTAAGATATAATCAAAACTCTAGAATACCTAATCATTAGGATTATATAATCCTACCATAACGAGCTGTAGACTCACCTTTTTGCCAAGCCCACATTTGATCCCCTAAAGAAAAATGCCACCATTCCCTAGGATGACGACAAAATCCTGCTTGACTCATAATATTATTTAAAATTTCTCGTCGCTGATGATAGGTTCTTTCTGTTTTAGAATTATTATTAATATAATAATTAGGGTGTGAGCGCTCTGAAAGTTCATCAATCTCTCCCCCCATATTGAGAGAATTTTCTTGATTATTAACTAAGGTAATATCAATAGCAGCCCCGGTACTATGGGGAGGAGGAGTCGCGCGGTCATCACTGGGAATTGCCCAAATTTGATATACTTTTTCCCAGATAGTTTGTTGTTGTTGAAGGGTTAAGTTTTCTAGAATTAACTTTTGTTCTTTAATAACTAGATTAAAGGTATAATCGACCATAAATTGTTGCACTTGTACAGGTCGATAGGCATCAAAAATTTGTATGTTCCATCTTGGATATTCTTGATGTAAATAACTTTGAGCATTTAACAAAGCATCCAAAACCCCTTGACGTAAATAATAGGGAGATTTTTCTTTATAAATTGCTCCTAATTTTTTATAGGGATGGGGTGATTCTATAGAAAATTTTTCAAGGGGAATAGTAACTAACGGTTCCCCGCAATCTTGTATGGGAATGCTATGATAAGGCTTAATATTCACTGATTTACTATTAGTAACTGGTAAGAAATAAGCGAAGACAAAGAAAGTTTAAAATAAAACACCGTGACTTCACTGTGTAATCTCGTTAAATACTATCGCAAATCGAGAATTATTGCTATTTTCAGGATTACAGCTTCTAGTCTATTTGAGATAATAGACTTAGTGTTTCTTTATCTAATCGAGTAAATCATTAATAATATATCTAATTAACCCTTATATATACCTTTACAGAAGTTAATTTAATATCTCTCTATTATTTCTGATTTTTTTATTAGTTAGGGTTTTTATTCCTTTTAAAGATAACTAACTTAAAGTTAAATTTAATATTTAACTTTAAGTTAGTTATTGATATAATTAGGTGATTTATTTATGAGTATATTATTTTAAGTTATTGCTGAAAATTTAATACTTCCTCTATCTTTTTTTAAAGATAATAATTTAGTTAGCAATTCTACCTGAATTTTTAAAAAAATCAGTAATTATACATGGACTTATCCAGAGCTAATTTTTTCAGTGTCTTTTTTGCTAATTTTAATTTTCAGCTTAAAGTAGCTTAAATATTAAATTAATATGGCGTTCGAGAAGTATATATAATGTTTCTTGTTTAAGATAACCATTGTGGAGATAGGAAGTCATAAAGCGTTATTAAATCATAAAATAATCGATCATCATCTTCATCATTTATAAGAAGCAAAATAACTTTTATCGGATAGAAATTACTATACTTTAATATTTTAAAACTTAAATTATACTGATTTCGTCCCCAATAACCTATAGTTGGTTATAATTAAACTAAATTAAACAGTCAGTTAATTATATTTGATTTGTATTTAACCTTTAAGAGAGTTGATGATTGTCAATTCAGTTTTCGATAACTAATAAAAAATCTGTAATTACTGGTTAATATCTATGAATTCTGTTTGGAATAAATTTACTCTTTCCTATTTCTCTCCATATCAATGGCTTAGTGGCAGTTATTTATATCGTACTGTCGGTTTACTGAGTCAATGGCAACAGGGAAGTTTCCTTTTAAAATGGGGAGAGCCTCTTGGTGCATTACTGATTAGTATTGTCTTTGTTTTTGGACCTTTTATTACCACTGGTCTAATTGGGGTTTGGTTAATAGCTTTAGCTGGGTATTGGGGAATATTAACCATATCTGATCAGGGACCCCCAGGAGTTACTCCTATTCATCTGATGGTAATGTTGTATTGGGTAATTGCTGCTATTGCAGTAGTATTTTCTCCCGTAAAAGCAACTGCATTGTCAGGGTTAATTAAGTTAAGTTTGTATATTTTCTTTTTTGGGATATGTGCGCGAATTTTACGATCATCTCGTCTTACTAACTGGCTGATTACTGTTGTTATACTAATTGGCTTAGTGGTCAGTTCCTATGGAGTCAGACAAAATCTTTTTGGAGTTGAACAGTTAGCTACCTGGAATGATCCTACCTCTAAATTAGCGCAAGCAACTCGTGTTTATAGTTATTTAGGTAATCCTAATTTACTTTCTGCTTATTTATTTCCGGCAATCGCCTTGAGTATTGGGGCAGTTTTTGTCTGGCGAGGTTGGTTGCCGAAAACTCTAGCAGTTACCATGGTTTTAACTGATTCTGCTTGTCTATATTTTACAGGCAGCAGAGGCGGATGGATTGGCATGATAGCCTTGTTAGTCGTCTTTATGTTATTGCTTTTCCTCTGGTTCTGGGAATTTTTGCCTAATTTTTGGCAAAAATGGTTATTAACTCTAGTATTAGGAGGGTTTACAGGATTTATCTTGGTTGCGGTGATAACGATAGAACCTTTACGGTTACGAGTTATGAGTATTTTCGCTGGACGTGAAGACAGTAGTAATAATTTTCGGATGAACGTCTGGATGAGAGTGATCGATATGATAAAAGATTATCCCCTAACGGGTATTGGTCCAGGAAATGGGGCTTTTAATATTGTTTATCCTCGTTATATGAGTCCTAAATATAGTGCTTTAAGTGCCTATTCTATCTTCCTGGAAACAGCAGTGGAAATGGGATTAATTGGCTTAGGAATTTTTCTTTGGTTAATTGTGGTTATCCTTAATCAAGGGGTTCAACAAATGCAACGGTTACGTTTAGGATACAATACCCAAGGCTTTTGGTTAATAGCGTCGACCGCGGCCATGGCTGGTCTTTTGGTTCAAGGGTTAGTCGACACAGTTTGGTATCGTCCTCAAGTTAATACTTTGTGGTGGTTTGTCGTGGCTTTGATCGCTAGTAAGTATCAATTTACGACAAAAGAATAAACAATAAAATGATTTTTCTTAAATTATTTTATTGCTGTTTATCTAGTAAACACCTACCTATGGGACACTTACTACTATTCAAAAAGTTTTTTTAACTCGCAAACACCGACTGTAAAGGATATCTAGGATGTTTATAGCCAAGTCAGTATAATTTTTTTTCAACGTTCTGATAAATTAGAAATGTCATGTTTGTTATCAGCAAAAATTAATTTTAAAACAAATTTATAAACGTTTTAAAAACTATTAAAAGCACCACTTATGCTTTTATATTAACACTCCCCATATATGTTTATTTTTTAGTTAACAAACTCCTTTGAGGTTTCTGAATTCTTGACAAGAGATCTTTCTACTTCTGAACCATTTTGTTCCGGGCGTGATTCGATAGTTTTTATAACTGCTGTCGCTCATTCATGTTTATCTTTCAAGATCCTATCGGTTAATTCATCATTCGTTTTTAATACTGTTCGATTTCGTGGAATAAGAATATAAATATTTTTTCTGAGTCTGCTCAACTCTTTTTAGCTCCCTTCGTTCAGATAAGCTACAAGTGATAGCTTACGCTAGATTAAAGCTTTTTTAAACAAATTTATTCTACAGCTTTGCGGAGTATTCTATAATACTATCAATCCAAATTGATGCCATGGATGAATTGTTGTACAGACTGTTCTTAGTATAGATAGCAGTCTTCCCGATTAAATAATGTTCTTCTCTATTCTGACTTTGGAAATATTTTTAAAGAAAAAGACGACATTAACTAACTAGAGTTTTTATGGCTAACTCTGTTAAAATACTTTAGGAGCTGTCTGTGGTAATCGTTTTTAACGCTGTAACATACGTTAGCATAGTGCTACGTATTTATGTATAACTACTTAGGCGAAACAATTTCATTCAAGCAGTCCAGAAATGAAAAGGTTAATCACCTTCCTTTCACCAGAAAATTTGGGTAAAAGCTCTGTCGTAGAACGATAGCTTTACGTTATAATGTTAAATGGAATAACACATGAACCCAACCAACAATATTCTTATCATTGGCGGTGGCATTATTGGCTTGTCCATCGCTGTAGATCTTAGATTGAAAGGCGCGTCTGTCACCCTCCTCAACCGCAATTTTTCCCAAACGGCAAGCCAAGCAGCTGCGGGAATGTTGGCCCCCCATGCAGAAGCCATAACTCCAGGCCCTTTTCTGAATTTATGTATTAAGTCTCGCTGGTTATACCCTGAATGGGTTCGCAAAATTCAAGACCTTACTGGACTCGATCTAGGATACAATCCTTGCGGTATTATAGCTCCTGTCTACGATCTTCCTTCCGAGTATTTGCGCAATACCGCTACCGCTCAGTGGTTAGACAAGACCGCCATTCGTTTCTATCAACCAGGGTTAGGAAATGATGTCGTCGGAGGATGGTGGTATCCCGAAGATGGTCAAGTAGACAACTGCAAAGTGATGAGAGCTCTCGGCAAAGCAGCCCAGCAATTAGGCATTAACGTCCGCAATGGAGTGACTGTTCAAACTGTTCAACAAAAACAAGGCAAGGTGACTAGTGTTTTAACGACTGAGGGAGAAATTAAGGCGGAGACTTACGTGATCGCTACTGGATCTTGGGCTAGTCAAATTCTTCCTTTGCCTGTGCGCCCAGTAAAGGGACAAATGTTGTCTGTAACCATGCCCCGACAACCCGAAGAACCTTTTCCTTTACAACGGGTGTTATATGGTCCAGCTACCTACCTTGTCCCCCGACGTGATGGTCGTTTAATTATTGGCGCAACCTCTGAAGAGGTAAGTTGGACTCCTCAAAATACCCCCCAAGGCATCGAGACCTTACTAACTAGGGCGATTCGACTTTATCCTGAATTAGCTAATTGGCCGATTCAGGAATTTTGGTGGGGCTACCGTCCGGGAACCCCAGATGAATTGCCAATTTTAGGTCAAAGTTCTTGTGATAATCTCATCTTAGCAACAGGACATTCTCGTAATGGTATTTTACTGGCTCCTATAACTGCCTCCTTAATTAGTAATTTGATTATTAACCAGAAGTCTGATCCTATTCTCGATAATTTTCGAAGTGATCGCTTCTACAGTCTACCTACTCCTACAATTATGACAGCTTTTGAGCCAGCTCCTCCAACTCCGCTCAACGGAACTAACGGAGCATTATCCTATCGCGAACTTTCTTCCCCTACTAACGATGACTTGATAATTGCCGGACGCAACTTTCACTCACGTTTAATGACAGGAACAGGGAAATATCCTAACATTGCAAGTATGCAAAACAGTGTGGCTGCTAGTGGTTGCGAAATTGTAACCGTCGCTGTTAGACGAGTGCAAACTAAAGCCCCTGGACATGAAGGGCTAGCGGAAGCTTTAGACTGGAGTAAAACCTGGATGTTGCCCAATACGGCAGGGTGTAGAACAGCTCAAGAAGCTATCCGAGTGGCTAGGTTAGGACGAGAAATAGCAAAATTATTGGGACAAGAAGATAATAACTTCGTCAAGCTAGAAGTGATCCCAGATACTAAATATTTGCTACCTGATCCCATCGGGACTTTGCAAGCAGCTGAAATATTAGTAAAAGAAGGGTTTGCAGTACTTCCTTATATTAACGCTGATCCTCTATTAGCCAAACGTCTTGAAGAGATAGGATGTGTTACAGTGATGCCCTTAGGTTCCCCCATTGGTTCGGGTCAGGGTATTCGCAACGAAGCTAACATCACTATCATTATCCAAGAAGCGAAAGTCCCCGTAGTAGTAGATGCCGGAATAAGAACTCCCAGTGAAGCAGCAAAAGCGATGGAATTAGGAGCTGATGCAGTGTTAATTAATAGTGCGATCGCCTTGTCCAAAAATCCTGTGGAGATGGCAAAGGCAATGGGGATGGCGACTGAAGCCGGACGTTTAGCTTATTTAGGAGGTCGTATTCCTGTCAAAGAGTATGCTAGTGCTAGTTCTCCTTTGACAGGAACCATCGATAGTCAAAAGTTATCACTAACTAGGTGATGCTTTTCTCCACGAGTCGCGCAGGCGTACAGCGTGGGCTTCTCTACCTCACAATAAGACGTTATTATTTCAATATATAGAAAGTATTAATATTTATCTATTCCCATTCAGATGCCTCCACAGTGAGCATCGCTGACTATTCATCAGCTATAAATACATTGTTTTTTAAGCTCCAGAAAAACTTTTCTACTCGCTTTGATCTTTTTAACGTTATTAATTATGTAGCTGGCTCAAGCTAGGGACGTATATCTCTACTAGCTAGAGCGATGGAGTTTGTCTTTTGTATTTCCCAGTCTGTTTCCATGTATCGATTAGACTTATTCTATTCCAGGTTTTCTAGCTTCGTCGTAAAGTACTGAAGTACTGAGTGCGCTTTCATCCCGACGCTAAAAAATTGCAGCGGTTATTCTCCTCTGGTTCGATACTTTCCACTCATTTATAGCCCTAAGTCTCCCGTTTAGAAACTAATAGGACAAAAAGCTTAGTTTAAGTCATAGATAATCCTGATTTGTCTAAAAGACTAAAATCTGACCAGATGTAAGATTGTTAGATTTTCTTTATATCTCAGCTAACGTAACATAAATTCCAGAAGGAACAGAACCACCCGGAGTTCACGGTTTAGGAACTAGTAAAAATTTATACTATTTTAGTTCTTGTCTTGTTGATAGAAAATATAGTTATTTTTTGAACTTTATACTTCAGACGTAGAAGTAGACGTGAGAAAAAAAATTCTAAAAAATAAATGAAAGACACGATAATAAACTATATTGTCAAACAAGTTATTCTAATAAGAATATGAGTGTTACGTTTTCTTAAAACACGGTTGTTATTCTCACTATCTAAGTCAACATGAGATAAAATCAACAATTATCTCAAATAGTAATTGCCAATAATCAAGACTACAATTGTTGCTTGAAAACAGCAGCAAGTCAGGCTAACTCACCTTTTTAGCCTAAATAAAGAGAGATTTTTTTAGATAAATAGATATAAGCAATCAACCGAACAAAAAAGTTAATAAAACATTTCGATTTTTTGAATGTTTAATCTAAAATTAATTTTCAAGTATCCGTCAACTGTTTCAATCAAAGAAGGCTTACAAGATTAAATTTTATCAATCAGTTAAGGTATCTATATCATCTAGAGCCTAACTCGCTCAAGAAGACAAGTTAATGAGTCGATAAAGAGTATAGACTCCTAGGAATTTAGAAAAATTCACTAGATAGTAACTAAGGTAAACACCAATTTTACGATAACTTTTTCCCCAATTTTTTAGACCTTCTAATTTACTCAGATATTGAGCATAAGTAACTTCTAGAAAAAAATCCTAAACCATCGAGTTCAACCTCATTTTTTTCAAAGATAAAATGCTAAAAATAACAAATATTCTACTGATTAGAGTCAGCATAACTGACTGACCCTAATTAATTCTTTTGTTTATTGAAAATATTGTTTACTTCCCTTGTGCTTAATTTGGAGGATAATACTTTTTCCTAAAAAAGTATTTTTATGCTTACACAAGTTAATAATTTATAGAGGTTAAAACAATCAGAATAACTTAAGAACATAAATGAAAAGTAAAAATTTTTTAGACACTAGAGTTTTTACTATTTTTCAACAACTTAAAAAATTTATGTTTTCCTTGCTTTTATTTATTCCTGTGTTTTTTCTTGATTACGATGACGTTTTTTCGTATAAAGTTGAATTGAAGCAGCTATTGTGATAATAAGAGTGAAAACTAGCAAAGTAGTCAAGTCTAATGGTAAATTTTTTTTAAAAACTGCTAGTAAAATAATTATGACCAATAATATGGTCGGAGCTTCATTCAAAGCGCGAAACTGTTGACTTGTCCATTGACATTCTCCTTTCTCTAACTGTTTCATAATCCAGCCACAAAAGAAATGATAAGCTAAAAGTAGAACGACGAAAGCTAACTTAATATGTAACCATCCTAACTTTAAGATTTCAGGTTTTGTAAAAATCAAACCAATAGCCATAGTTACTGTCATTACCATTCCTGGTGTGGTGATGATCTTATAGAGACGTTTTTCCATAATTTCGTATTGAGTTTTAAGGATTGTTTGGGCAGGTTCAGGTTGTTGAGAAGCCTCCACATGGTAGACAAACAAACGGACTAAATAAAATAATCCTGCAAACCAAACCACAATACCAATAAGGTGAAAGGCTTTGAACCAAAAATAGATCATAATACTTGTTGATAATGACATAAATTGAAACTAATTATTAATTGTGAGTGTATCGAGTTCTCTGAGAGTTACATAAAAATCTTCAACAAAAATTTATCGAAGACCTTAGATAACTTTTGAGACAATCTGTCTTTGTAGTACAAAATGTTTAGTTTTCTAAAATCTCAGGAACCAAATCAGCTCCTGATAGCAGATCTGCTTTTACAAGGAGCGGAACAAATCATCGCCTATTTTCCATCAGGTAGACTGTATTGAGTTGACTTTAGACAAACCACCTATAGTGACTTAAGACCACCTTGAACTAGCTATAATCTAGAGGGACAATCGAGGAGTGAAACGGAATATAGATGCATATACAAGGCAGTGTGTCATCGGTCGAGATTAACCCATTCAACCTTAGCAAGGCTATCTTGGCTAGCCAAGACTATTTACTTTCCTTACAATATCCTGACGGGTATTGGTGGGGGGAACTTGAGTCGAATATTACTCTAACAGCCGAAACTGTTCTACTTCATAAAATTTGGGGAACTGACACAATTCTTCCTCTTCATAAAGTAGAAACCTATCTCCGTCGTCAACAAAATGAACAGGGAGGATGGGAACTTTTTTATGGTGACGGTGGAGAAATTAGTACTTCTGTTGAAGCCTATATGGCTTTGCGTTTATTAGGAGTTTCTCAAGAAGATCCTGCATTAATTCGAGCTAAGGACTTTATTCTTAGTAAGGGTGGTATTAGTAAAACAAGGATTTTTACCAAGTTTCATCTAGCTTTAGTTGGCTGTTATGACTGGAGAGGAATTCCTTCTATTCCTCCTTGGATTATATTATTTCCTAATAATTTTTTCTTCAATATTTATGAGATGTCTAGTTGGGCGAGAGAAAGTACAGTTCCCTTGTTAATTGTTTTTAATGAAAAGCCTGTTTTACAAATTGATCCAGCTTTTACGCTCGATGAATTATATACTGAGGAGATTACAAATGTAAAATATATTTTGCCTAGTAATAAGAATTGGTCGGATATTTTTCTGATATTAGATAAAGTCTTTAAATGGAGTAGAAAAAATAATTTAGTTCCCTTCTATAAAAAAAGTCTTCAAGCCTCAGAACAATGGATTTTAAACCATCAACAAGAAAGCGGAGATTGGGGAGGAATTATACCCCCAATGATCAACTCATTAATTGCTTTTCGGATACTCAATTATAATGTAGCAGATCCCTGTGTTCAAAGAGGATTTGAAGCCATCGCTCGTTTTTCCATTGAAGAAGAAGAAACATATCGTGTTCAAGCTTGTGTGTCTCCTGTTTGGGATACGGGTTGGGCGTTAAGATCTTTAGTTAAATCAGGGTTAAAACCGGATCATCAAGCTTTAGTTAAAGGAGGTCAATGGCTACTCAATCAACAAGTTCTTGACTATGGAGATTGGGCGATTAAAAATTTCCAAGGAAAACCGGGGGGTTGGTCTTTTGAATTTAGGAACCGTTTCTATCCAGATATCGATGATTCTGCGGTAGTAGTTATGGCTTTACATGGCGTTAAATTGCCCGACGAAAATCGCAAGCAAGCTGCTATTAATCGTTGTGTGGAATGGATGGCAACTATGCAATGTAAACCTGGGGGTTGGGCAGCTTTTGATGTGGATAATGATAAAAATTGGATCAATGAAATTCCCTATGCAGACTTGAAAGCCATGATCGATCCCAATACGGCTGATATCACTGCCAGAGTGTTGGAAATGTTAGGGTCTTGTGGCTTGGAAATGGACGGTGATCGCGTCCAAAAAGCTTTAACCTATTTAGACAAAGAACAAGAAGCTGATGGTAGCTGGTTTGGAAGATGGGGCGTAAATTATATTTATGGAACCAGTGGAGTATTATCTGCTTTAGGGGTCATTGCTGCGGATACCCATAAACCCCAAATGGAAAAAGCCGTTAACTGGCTAATCAATTGTCAAAATACTGATGGAGGATGGGGTGAAACCTGTTGGAGTTACAATGACCCTTCCCTCAAAGGAATAGGAGTTAGTACTGCCTCTCAGACCGCTTGGTCCTTAATTGGATTATTGGACGCGGGGGAAGCATTAGGGACTTTTGCCACCGATGCTATAAAACGGGGTATTAACTATTTACTAGCTAGCCAAACGGTTGAGGGAACCTGGGAGGAAGTCGAGTTCACGGGAACAGGGTTTCCGTGTCATTTCTATATCCGTTATCACCTTTACTGCCATTATTTTCCGTTAATGGCCCTGGGCCGTTATTATAATCTATATATCGAAAATGTAATACTTTAATAAGGTTACCAGAAGTGATAAGGTGGGAATCGCCTACCTTATCACTTCTGGTAACCTTGAAACACTATATTAACTGCAGAGACAAAGAACCTTCCGTCCCTACTTTAATTTGATATTTTTTTGTTAGAGTTCACCACAATCAGTAATAACAACTTTTGCTGTTGTCTGTCCTCCATCAGTTCCAAATTTTTCCATCATTTCTACGATTTCATATCCTTTGGATACTTTGCCAAAAACGACGTGTTTACCATCTAGCCAGTTACAAGGAACAGTACAAATAAAAAATTGAGAGCCATTGGTATTAGGACCAGCATTAGCCATAGACAAAATTCCAGATTCAGTATGCTTGAGTTGAAAATTTTCATCCTTGAAGGAGCTACCATAAATTGATTTACCTCCTGTGCCATCACCTCGGGTAAAATCACCCCCTTGACACATGAAGTTAGGAATGATGCGATGAAAAGTACTATTTTTGTATCCAAAACCGGCTTCTCTAGTACATAATTGACGAAAATTCTCAGCGGTTTTAGGGACAATATCAGTAAAAAGCTCAAATTCTATACGGCCAGTCTTATGGGCATCAATTTCAATATCAAAAAATACAGTTGAATTCGCCATGGTAAAAGTTTTGGTATTTAAAATTAAAGGGATGATGCGATAACAATAGATTTTACTTATTGAAATCCTCAGTCTTTGATTCTACTATAGATATGTCTACGATAGATTATTTATGAGAGATACAATCAGCTCTTCCGATACTTGATTTAGTACAAACATTGGAAATAGTTATCAGATTTCATCTGATGGGTTAGAGTCCGTATAAAAAATTAATTAATTCCATCTAAAATTAACTAAATGTACAATTATTAGAGGTATTTATACATTATTAGATTAACTTAAATCTATAGATATAGTCAGTCTGAAAGTGTAAAGCGATTATTACAAATGGAGATTGAAAAATTTGTAGAACAGAGAGAATAGTCAGAATAAAAAATGGTTAACATAACTATTGCAAGACAATCAATTTCCCAGTTCAATTTAGACATATATACTTAGTGTCTTCGCCAATTTTTAATATTTAGACTGCCATTATCCCTATTGTATCTCTATTTCTTGAATTATCTAGATAAAAAGCCACCCTATCCGTTAGGACAGGGTGGATGAGGTCACTGGTTCCATCCGAGGAGGAAATCTAAAAACTTTAGAACTAAATTTGCAGGGCGGCATCTCGGAATCACAGCATTATTTAATAGCGGTAACACCATGAACCGAACACAAAGCTCTTCATACCTAAGCACAGAGACTGTGTAACTTCCAGCTTTTATTACACCCGTGTTTTGCGGCGATGAGATAATCAGAGTCAGGGATTTTTATCTTCCACATGCTCACAATATCTCAGCTTTTGTTCTCTTGCCGCTTCACCTAATAGGATGAATTCAAAGGGTGACAGCTAAAAGAGTATCTAATTTATCAGTATCGTTGAGGGCATAAAGCGCATCACAGCCTCCAATATGTTCATTATTAATAAATATCTGAGGTACACTACGCTTTCCGTTAGATCTTTGAGACATTTTATCTCTAGCTGCTTCGCTACCATCAATTTTATATTCAGTAAAGTTAACCCCTTTCCACCACAGAAGGAATTTTGCACGAATACAAAAAGGACAGGTTCGCCAAGTATAAATTTCAACGTCAGCGTTAATTTTTTCAGGATGACGGCCAAGAAAAGAGTTAATTGTGTTTAACATGAGTTGAATCCTTAATTTGTAATGATTTATAGCCGAGATTATGGAATTTTCTTTGTAAATTTAGCTAATGATTGCATAGATGTTATTTTAACTTAGTTTTGGTTAACGGAATTTGTCAATATCCTTGATCCAATATCTTTAATTAATCCTTCCTAGCCATCGAAGATAGATGTCAATAAGGGATCACTTTTTTCTTTCGCTGTAACCTTAACATTACCCATTACTCCACTTTGAGTAAATTTTTTTGTCAACTAAGTAAAGAGTAGTTTTCCTTTTATAGTCAGTAAACTATTTTGAGGTAAACTTTGAGAATATTTTTTAACTCTTTTTTCTATTTTTACTTAGTTCAGCAATAAAAAAGTAGAACACTAGTTTCTACATTTTTTGCATAAATTCTATACTATAATTTGCGTTTAATTAACAACTCTTTAACAACATGAAGAACTCACCAAGTAAACAATAGTATAAACAGGGAAAAGCATAAGTGGAAATTCCTGATTCTAATTTTTATAATTGCTTTCCCTAAAACCCCCATTCCAATCGCATAATCTACTACCATGGGCAAATGGACGCCATGTTGTCTGACTGCTTCTCCAGATCACACCATAACGATATTTTTTAGATTTAACATCTCTTGAATATCTGTCCAAGTTAGACAGGTTATAAAGTATTTTAGGAGGAATAAAATCGTGCATAATAATATAAGTTTTATTGCTAAAGTTATCTATATCTAGTTAATGTAATCACAAAGAAAATCTTAACTTTTAACGTTTGGCTTTATTTAAACGTGGAAATTGACGACGACGACGATACCAAGCTGAAACCCCTATTAACATTCCAGTTAATGTCAAACCACACAGTAGAGGCAAAATATTGCCTCGATTAAGAGACTTAAAACCAGCTCCTATCATGATAAAAGGCAAAATTCCTGGAATAATTCCCAAGATAGTTCCAATCAAGTAATCTTGAAATCTAATTGATGTTAATCCTGCCGTAAAATTAACAATTCCATAGGGAATAATTGGTAGTAAGCGAATAGCAAACAGATAAAATAAGCCACCCTGACGGATTTCTGCATCTATTACTTCCCATTTTTTGGCAAGTTTTCGCGTGACATATTTTCTTCCTAGGGTACGGGTGAAGGCGAAAGATAAAATGGCTGCCAACATGGCTGCAATCGTTGTCCAAAATACTCCCCACCCAATTCCAAATAATGCTCCACCACTTAAATTGAGGGGAGTTGAAGGTAAAATTAGTAAAGTTGCTAAAATGTAGAGAGTTATGTAGATAATAGGAGCTAAAATTCCCATTTTATTAAGCCAAACTTGTAATTCTTCAACATCAATTTTCCAAATTAAAACTACCCCAACTCCAGTGATAGCTAAACAAAAAATTGTCAGTAAAATTATTCTTTGTTTCCCTTTGTCCATCTACTTTTTTCCTCACGAGATTTAAAGCTATAAGGTTATCATACTAAATCCGGTTATAAAAACATACTTATTTAGAAGAGAAACAATTTAAATAAGTATGATGTCTAGAAAAAATATTTAAACCAGAAGTAAACACTTAGAAAATAAAAAACATTTAAAAGTTAATATAAATATATACTTTTTTAAAATAAACTTAGAGTAGAATGGAAGCTAATTAGAAGTAAAATTATAAGTTACATCAGAGAAAAAAGAACTGCTATGATAGGCTAAGACTACAAACAATTTATATTTTTATATTTTAAAAAATACTAATATAAAAAAATATTATAAAATTTAACTTTAACAGTAAATAGATAATGGCTGAATTTAGTTGACAAATATTTAGTAAAATATATAAAGTAATCTAAAAAAACTTAATTAATAAGATTTGACTGTAAATGTAATCATAGAAAAAAGAGTAAAATTTATTCAAAAAATACTAGAAAATATTTGCCAGTTTACTCTCTAAATTTAGAACTAAAAAACATATATATCAGGAGAAACTCTTTGCTACTAAAAGTATTTTAAGATATTTAATAGAATAAAAAAATATTACTAAATTATCTTATTTTTTCAGCAAAATAAAAAATATTGGCATAAAAAGTATGATTTTAAACTAATTTTAAGAGTACATTGCCACAAGTAAAAGCACCTTTTTTTTAAAAGTACTTTTTCCTACTAAGCTATTAACTGTAATTTTTTTTCATATTAGATAATCAAGTGGATAAATCTAAAGAAGGCTACAATAGAGAAATAGTTTAAAAAAGTAATTACTAGATAAAAATAGGACTTAAAATCCAACATCTAGTTTAACTTTATTCTATAAACTAATAAGTTTAGAACTTCTCCTTAACCAGAAACAGTTTGTATTTTCATGAGATGAATCTTTAAATATCTCAGATAAACAACCAAAGCTTGAATATTTAGATTCAGCAATCACATACCAAATATAGAGATATAAATAGTATTTAGCTGTCGATTTTTTTATGATAGTTCCGATAGCTATCTCCTATTTTAATAACTCTTTTCATTTAATAGCTCAATTTTCTAATTTTTATTTTTAGCAATTACTTTCCGTTTTTAGACAAATTATCTTTGACTTTATCTGTTAATATTTACAATTAATTAATTATTATTTTAGATGATATAAAGAATTGAGTACAATTTTTGCGTTAGCTTAAATTCTACTCAATATAGATCATAATTATTTGAAAATTTTATGGTCAGCTTACGGAATTATAATCTATCTTGCTGACAATATTTGCCGATGACTAACTTGTTTATTTTTTGACCTATAATTTTATTTTTAAAAAGAGATTTTAGTTCAATTTTTTATAAAATTTTTAGGTTGAATTCAGTTTAGTTAATATTTTAAATATTGTATATTTTTAGCTTTTATTCCCTAAGTAAGAGGCATTGTTTATGCTAAATATCTTCTTGTCTTATAAGATTGATAGTACTCTATCTCAGAGTATTTTAAATAGTATTTATGGATATTACTGGTTTGATTAGATAAATTGATTAGTGGTAACTAATAACTAATAAAATATTATTATTAGCAGCAATTATAATAGTTTATTAAATTTAATACGCATTTATTGTTTTTGAAACAATATTTTGCAATTCCTAGTTTAGAAAATAGTTATCTATATTTTTTTTGTCAAATAGTTAGATAAAAATTTTATTTAATTGATCATTAATTTGATAGTTTTTTAGACGTATATTCTATATTTATTTGCTTTTGTTAATTAATAATTATTGTTGCTTACAATATTCTCATAAATATTATTAATTATTTTAAATCAGGATAATTAGTTTAGTGAGACTAGCTGATGTAGCTATCGGATTATTAGCTCTTAATTTAGAAAGTTAAATTATTCATTTTTCTATCATTCTGTTGATTTATTAACTGATTCTATAATTATTTTTTTAAAGAAAAAATTATAGAAATGTATGGTATAATCTATTTTTGAGATAAACGTTTTTAACAGTAAAAAAAAATAGTTTCTTTGTTCAACTTTTTATCGACTATAAACATTAGTTTAGGTTAAAATTTTAGCTATTAGTTTCTGTATTCAAATCAACGGTATTTATGAATTTTTAAAAAAATTTACATTTCATTCAAATTATTTTAAATAGTTTTTTAAAACTCAAGTCAATTTATATTTTATTTTAAACATCGATTAATATGAATAAAAATTTAAATTAAACGACAATCTGGTTATGTTTTCTCCAAAGTACTAAAAACTAAACTTGATTAACAGATTGAAAAACTATTTATTCACAAACTATCTCAGTATCATAAAACTATACATATTGAAAGTTCGGCAAAAGATAACCTCTAAAATAGAAATTTTAACGCATTTTAATATACCTAAATTTATTTATAACAATAAAATTCCAAGGAATAAGACTCTTCTAAATTCAAGAAAATAGAAAAATTGAATCGATACAAAAAAAATAGAACCAATTATATTCAAATATAGGGGACTTCCCACAAATTATCAATTACTAATTAGAAATCAAAAAACCTATGTCTAAAATTCAGTGGTACCCTGGTCATATTTCCAAAGCAGAAAGACAACTTAAAGAACAATTGAACAAAGTTGATGTTGTTCTTGAAGTTCTTGATGCGCGAATTCCTCTAGCTTCTCACCATCCTCAAGTTCCTCAGTGGATAGGCGAAAACCCTCGAATTCTTGTGCTTAATCGCGTAGATATGATACCGGAATTTGTCCGTCAACAGTGGATAACCTGGTTTGAACATCATGGGGAAACGCCCTATTTCACTAATGCAAAACAGGGAAAAGGGGTGAAAGCTCTCCATAAAGCTACTCAGACTATAGGAGTAGCTATTAACCGACGAAGACGTGATCGCGGAATGCTACCTCGTCCAGTTCGCGCAGTTGTTATTGGATTGCCAAATGTGGGAAAATCTGCCTTAATTAATCGTCTTTTGGGACGTAAAATCGTCGCTAGTGCTAGAAGTGTGGGGGTAACTCGTCAAGTGCGTTGGGTTCGTATTTCTGATACTATTGAACTGTTAGATGCACCAGGAATCATCCCTAGTAACTTAGAAAATCAAAAAGATGCTGTTAAATTAGCCATTTGTGAGGATATTGGGAATGCAGCTTACGATAATCAACATGTAGCGGGTGTTTTAGTTGATTTTCTAGTTGAGTTAAACTTTAAAGAAATTTTGCGATCACGTTACCATATTGATCTCCTGGGCATGACGGGGGAGGAGTACATTCAAATCTTAGGTCATAAATGCTATCAAGGGGATATTGAAAGAGCAAGTAGGCAGTTATTGAATGATTTCCGCAAAGGACTTATGGGGTGTATTCCTTTAGAATTACCACCTATGAAGTAACTAATGATATTAACACTTTTAAAGAATACTTAACACAATGGTCTTTTTTAAACCGCAGGTTTAAAAAAGACCGTTGTATTCAAAAATCAGAGAGTTCATTTACTCTTTTTCGAGAGAAAAAAGGAACATAGACGGGAGTAGCTATTAATGAATAGTTACAAAGTAAACTCTAACTTTTAGCTAAGTTTCCAACTACACTTTAAATATTAAAAATTTATATTTAAAGTGAGTGAACGTCTTAGAGACTTAATAATTTTTGCTTATCTACTACTTGAAAAAACTAAGCTACCCTCTATAATTTTAATTTTTAGAGTTTTTGATTAGCTTATTTAAATGAGAAACTACTGGAAAGTTGGGAATGACTCCAAAGATAGATAAGAAATAACTAATTTTGAATTAACAGTAAAAGGAAACCCATTATAAGGGTAGACTGTGGTGAATTTGTCTAGACCGAAATACAAATTTTTTAAAAGTAATATTTGATCAATTCTTAGCTCATATAATGTTGTTATTGTTTGATCATAGTCAACAACGGTATTTATAGTCTTATTTTCTATTACTAATTTGGTTGCGGCATAAGAACCTAGAAAAACGATAATAATGAGTGCAGAGATAATTGCGATTACACGAAATCCTTGAATTTAATCTTTTGACTAAGAAAAGAAGAGACGGTATCTTAATTGGTTGTCTCTGAAACCTTCCGTAATTATTTAAAAATAAATTAGCGAGCCAGATGATTACAGATTGCTAAATCTAGAGTAGGCAACAAAAAGAAAGCTCCTATTTTGTAAGCGAAACTTACTTTACCGACGAGGAATCAGCTACTTTGAGCTGTAGCTATAACGGATAAAACAGTTTAAGAGTTAAAGTCATGACTATCTAGTAGGTAAGTGAACTTAAATAGTTTCTTATAGTTAATTCCCTTACAATTGCTTGATTATGGGAGTTGGGAACTAAACTAACTGATCGTAACATAGGTTCATTCGAAGATAACTAATAATTGACCAGTTGATTGGCTTGGAAACAGAGGACGTCAAAATGAGATCTTCTGTTGTTCTGAGGAAGTATAAAGGCTAAGGCGATTACCCGATAATCATTGAATTACTATGAAATCTTTCATTAGCGGTTAGTAAAACTAGAAAAAATTAAAGATTAATGCTGATGTTTCAATTTTTACTCGTTTAACAATTAAATTTTTACCAAAATGTTTCCTAATACTTATTAGGGGAGATATTCGATGAGGTCCTCTATGGTTTTTAATTTACTGTCTAGGATTAAATTGAAACGGCTAACCAATGAGGACTAGTATTTTGCAGTAACGGGATATAATTAAAGCGGTTGGTAAGTTGGTAAGTTTGAGTTCTATTGCGAACCTATTGCAAATAACGTGGAAGTGATTCAATGGATAAACTATGGGGAGAATCATGAGTAACATATCAAAATTTCAAGCAGCTGCAACTATGATGACTAGAACGCCCCCATGGGGAACTGTAACTATTTTAGAGAAGGGGAATGGTTACTGCATCAATCGCATTGTAGTTCAACCTGGTGAACATATCAGCACTCAGATGCACTGTCATCGTAGTGAACATTGGATTGTTGTTTCAGGAACTGCTAGGGTTATTTGTAATGGACAAGAAAAACTTCTCAAACAAAAAGAATCTACTTATGTTCCCATGAACACTCGTCACCGTATTGAAAATCCTGGAGTGATTCCGTTGGTGATGATTGAAGTGCAAAATGGGGAATATTTGGAAGACGATGATATTATTCGTTTTTCAGGTTCTACTGAACTTATGGTGTAGAATCAACTAGTGAAATACAAAGTTAAGAAACTTCTGAGTTAGAAATTTACAAAATTTTTGGATCCATAGGTTCTCCTTTAAATCAACTTCAATTTATTATTGATACTTTCTCCAATCCAACACCCAATTATTTCATGGATTTTTTAGGATAATAGACAAGCTTTTTTACACCAATCAGTTAATTATAATAACTCTGATATCCTGTATGAGTTTTTCCCAGAAATTTTTCTTAACTTTATCCTTATGATTGGTGTATTTTTGAAAGAACTTTTAGATTTTTTTGTTTCTATAATTTCTAATATCAATCTCGAGAGAGATGGCTTTCTCTGTCTAAAGTGAATCTTTCATGATTAATTCATCATCTTCATAAAGTTTTCTAATGGTTAAACTATAATAAACACAAATTGCTGTTTCGTATTGAAATCTTATTCATTGAACTTAGTCGAGCATTTAATGCTATTGATTTAATTAAAATAAAGTTGTCGAGTCTAGCATGATTTAATTATGACACAAAACCTGCTATGGTGCTAGCTATATAACTATAGCTTTTGACAAGCTTAATTATTGCCAATAATACTTTGTATTTATACTTTTAATTCTTATATTATAAGTTCGGAATAATTCATATTCAGAATAAATAGATAAATCCAACACTACGAGTTAGTACTATTCCCAATCTTCTCTTAGAAAAAGTACTCAGATCTGACATAAAATTTTATAGATTATAAAGATAATAAATTACTTTTATTCAAATTTAAACCTTTTAAAGTAAAACGCAAAGCTAAATTTGGAAATCAACAATCAATAGGACTTAAAGCAATTTTCTTGATTATTACTAAATAATCTTCAAATTTAACAAAACTCCTGATAACAAAGATTATGTCTTGATTTTATAATATTTAAAAAAATATTAAACGTTAGTATGTTTTTAGCAAAAATGAATTGATTTTCTCTGAATATTAAGTAACTATTCTAGAATAGCGTTATAGTCCAAAAATTATTCAAGAAATAATAGAAAATTTCTTGGACTATCCGTTGATAATTTTAACTTAATTGTAAAAGCAGTATAAAATTGAGAAATTTTTAGTTGTCGGTAAACAGGAACTATTTCCTATTTTTTCTGTTTCATCCAAGAAATGTCAGGTTAGTAAACTACACCCTTAACAAGGAGAAATTACGTGGTGAAATCAATCTCAATTTCTATTTTTTCTTGTTCAACTCGGATAGCTAATTATCTGATTAATTTAAAGTTTTTTCTTCCCTTTTCTGGAACAGTTGTTGTTACAATAATAACTGATTTTTAGAGATTTTTTCCAATTAACTACTCTTGATTAAGTTAATAAAACTTAGAAAATTCGGGAATCTATTTAGATTTAAAATAATGTTCCGAGTTTATAAAAAAAGTTAAATTTTAATTTAATCTAAAAAATAGATATACTCTCTTAGTATTTTTTAGTAGAAATATTACATTATAGTTTAATAATTCATCTTAAGAACAGAGGTATTTTTAAAAATTTAATATTAATTTTTTTTATATTTAAAATTAAATCAATATCTTAAATCCAACATCTCTAGATATAATAATTAATTATCACGTGCAATTTCTTTAAAAACCATTTTTCTAAAAAACTATTTAGAGAACAATGTCTACGGAACTATCAGATTGGATACGCTTAGATAAATCTCTCTCAATTGAAGCAGAAAGCGGTTACACTGACCTTCAGGGAAATCAATATCGCTTTAGTGAATTTTTATGCCTTAATTTTAACAAAACTCCTCCTCCAGGGACTTCTGCTAGTGATCATAGTCGCTGGCAGGGTTTTGCAGTTAAATATGCTCAATATCCTCAATTATATCTTTCTCAACGCCAGAGTTTAATCAGCAAAACTCGACAGTTTTTACATGAACTTAAACTTTCGTTAGAAACTGCTTCTGAATCACCACCTCCTAAATTACCACGAACTGTTTCTCTGGCACAAAAGCTAGCTTATCCCCACAAAATAACTTTAGAGCAATCCCTTAGTACTTTAGTAGAAGTAGGCTACAAAAAAGGCGAATTGCTAAAAAAACTAGGATTGTTTACTGTTAAAGATATACTGTTTTATTATCCTCGCGATCATATTGACTATGCCCGTCAAGTGAGCATTTCTCATCTTAATCCAGGGGAAACAGTAACAATCGTAGGAAGTGTAAGAAAGTGTAATTGTTTTACCAGTCCCAAGAATAAAAAATTAAGTATTTTTGAGTTAATTGTACGAGATAATACTGGAAAAATTCAACTCAATCGCTTTTTTGTGGGAATGAGTTTTACTAATCGTAGTTGGCAAGAAAAACAAAAACGACTCTACCCTTTAGGCTCTATTATTGCTGCTTCAGGATTAGTTAAAAAGAATAAATACGGCGTTACTTTAGAAAACCCAGAAATTGAAGTTTTAGATAGTTTTGGGGCAAACATAGAATCTTTAAAAATTGGGCGTATTTTACCAATATATCCCTTAAAAGGAGGTGTTCCTGCTGACTTAATTAGACGGGTCATTGTGAGTTGTTTAGGAGCAATCAAACAAATTAGAGATCCCCTTCCCGTAGCCTTAAGAAATCAATACGGATTAATTACACTAAAAGAGGCGATCACTAATATTCATTTTCCTCAAACTACTGATCTTTTGACTCATGCCAGAAGACGGTTAGTTTTTGATGAATTCTTTTACTTACAAGTAGGGTTTTTACAACGTCGTCAAGAACAAAAACAAATAAAAAACAAGACATTTTTTGTCCCAAAAGGGAAATTAATAGAAGACTTTAATAAAATATTACCTTTTAGTTTAACCAGCGCACAAAAACGAGTAATTAATGAAGTTTTAGATGATTTAAATTTATCAACTCCAATGAATCGTTTGATACAAGGAGATGTAGGATCAGGAAAAACAATTGTTGCCGTATTTTCCATATTAGCAGCTATTCAGTCTGGTTATCAAGTTGCTTTGATGGCTCCAACAGAAGTATTAGCAAAACAACATTATCGAAAATTAGTATCTTGGTTTAACCTTTTATATTTACCTGTTGAATTACTAACTGGCTCAACAAAAATAGCTAAAAGAAAAGAGATTTATAGTCAATTACAAACTGGAGAATTACCTTTGTTAGTGGGAACTCACGCCCTCATTCAAGACAAAGTAATCTTTCAAAGATTGGGGTTAGTAGTAATTGATGAACAGCATCGATTCGGGGTGTATCAACGGGCTAAATTATTAGCTAAAGGTGAATCTCCTCATGTTTTAACTATGACAGCTACTCCCATTCCTCGTACATTATCATTAACTTTACATGGAGATTTAGATGTTAGCCAAATTAATGAATTACCTCCAGGAAGACAGCCTATTGAAACCACAGTATTGATTGGCAAAGAACGCGCCAAAGCTTATGATTTGATTCGGCAAGAAGTCGCTCAAGGAAGACAAGCTTATATTATTCTTCCCATGATTGAAGAATCAGAAAACTTAGATGTTCGTGCCGCAGTAGAAGAACATAAAAAATTATCCGAAACTGTCTTTCCTACGTTAAATATTGGATTACTACATGGCCGTATGAATTCAGTAGAAAAAGATGAAGTTTTAACTAATTTTAGAAATGATAAAAATCAAATTATTATTTCAACAACGGTAATTGAAGTGGGTGTTGATGTACCTAATGCAACGGTAATGTTAATTGAAAATGCGGAACGGTTTGGACTGTCCCAACTACATCAATTAAGAGGAAGAGTAGGACGGGGTTCCCATAAATCCTATTGTTTGTTAATGAGTAGTAGTAAAACTCCTGATGCACGGCAACGGTTAAGTGTGTTGGAACAGTCCCAAGATGGTTTTTTTATATCAGAAATGGATTTAAGATTTCGCGGGCCGGGAAGTGTTTTGGGAACCCGTCAATCAGGATTACCTGATTTTGTTTTAGCAAGTTTAGTTGAAGATCAAGAGATTTTGGTATTAGCTAGAACTGCTGCGGAAAAGATTGTTATAGCCGATAGTCATCTAGGAGGAATGCCATCCTTGAAAAAAGAGTTAGAACAACGCTATAAAAAACTAATGGGAGTGAATGTTTTAACATAAAAATTATAATATTAAAATATTTAAGAATTTAATGATACAGTTCTTTAATCTAATCGACTGTTGAGGACAGTGTGCAGCCTTATTAGCAGCTTTGTTCTTATTAACAATTGTCATAGAAGGCAATTGATTCTCCGATGTTGGATTGCCAACAACAAGACTATCATGGGTAAGCAGTATTATCGGTATTACGATTGGTTACAGTACTTATTTTACTACTTTAAAATGTTTCGGACTTAGATAAGCTTTACTAATGGAGACTTTTGCTCTCCCTTTCATCGCAATTTTAGTTTTTATTGTTCTTTGAAAATACCTTTGTCTTTTGGCTTAGTTGGGTATTATTTTAACAGTTTTAGGAGTTACTTGGGTAGTAACAGAACAGGTGGGTAATGACGCGATTGATTTTATTAATTAGCAACGAGGACTGATCTCTGGATGGTTTGCAGAAATCTGTCAGATAGCAGGGTTGTTTGTATCACCTTGCTCTTGACAAAACTGAAATTAGCTCATTATGGAGTACCTTATTGAGGTTATCTGAAGAAACTAGTATTCTACTATTTTAGCTCTATCAAAATCTTGCTTTTTTGTTAAACTTTCTGCCCTCTAAACTGACTTTTACTATAACCGAACCGGTTGTGTTTTTAGGCACTTACTTAGATATTTAATTACAACAAACTTTTTTAAGATTTATAGTGCTAGGGATGGCTCAAGCCCGGACTTCTACTAGTCCCATATTCGTTCTGCAGATTGCAGTCAGTTTCGGCAATTGAGTCAGTGTAAGAAGAATTGTAGCGACAATCACTGCGATTTTAAATATTCTCTTCAAGAAACTTAAGATAACAACTGATAAAAAATATGTTCTGGAAAGTAGTATTAAGAAATAGAGTTAGTTAAATGTATAAAAATTAATTTCTTTAAAAAAATTAATAAGTATTTTAATCCACTAAATTTAAAAATTCTGGATACAATATATACGTTTACTCGCATAAAAAATATATAAGGTTTTTTAAAAAAATTGAATTATTTATCTAAATATAGATTTGACAAAAGAAATTTTTATATAAAAATCTGTATCTTACATTATTATTAATTTTTATAGGAAAAAATCTGGAACTTCTAGCTAAGAAATGATTTTAGTGACTTCGGTTCTTTGCTCACCAATAACCGAAGAAGCTGTGTAAGTTTCTGCCTGACTGAGTTTAATACTGGTTAATAATGTAGTGTTTTCTGCTAAAAATGAGAGACTAAGGAGCATTACTACCAGTTTGATTTATGGCATAGTCCTATATTTTATCAGAATGATAACTATAATTATATATTTAATTTTATTTAAAACTGATAATATTTTCAGCCTGATGAAAGTACTTAATACAGTTCTTATGAGTCCTTTTTTTTTCCGATCTCCACTCCTAACTTAGAGGATGAACAGCTTAACCTGATTCTTCCTCGCTAATATTTGGATAAAGCAAAGGGGGTATTTCAGGTGATAATAAGATTTTATAGGAGTTGTTGAACTCCTATCGGTGGGAGGAAAGTTAGGTGAAAACTATCAAAGTTACTGCTAGATTTAACTCCATTTCTAAGGTTCAAATTCTCTTAGAGAATATCCCAGAAAAATAAGGAGTTATATCATAATATTTGACTGTCTTCATATAAAAAGTGGCAAAAATTAAGCAAACAATCATTCCTGAGATTACTCCTTATTAGTTAGTTGGTTGATTAAATTATATTAAGATAATAACTAAAAAAAACTAGCTACTTTTAAGCTAAAAGTAAAGGCTACAATTTTGACAATAAACCCAGTCTGATAAAAATAAAAATCACGGTAATGCCAATTAGATCTCCTGGCATCATATGCCCGACTATTTACCTTTTAGATTGACTTCTATGAGGATTAATAATTTAGTAGAAAACATCGTTAAGAATAGAATTTTAAATGACCTAGAATAACCCCGATACGGTTGATACAACTTCTTTCAATTCTTTGTCTACTACTAAGGTAATTATCCAAGTGGCTAATTTAGCAACTTCTGGGGCAGATAAAATAATAACATTGCGGTTGATACTAATTTTACAATTTTTTATCGTGGGTTAACTGAATTTAACTGAATTAGTTAATTACTATTTTTATTTAAAACCCGTAAAAATTTTTTATTTTTCTATTTTAAATTTTAAATCTAAAATAGAAAAAAACAATAATATTTAAATTCAAAATATTCAATTATATAGAAATTTTAACTATTTAAAAAAGAGTAAATTAATCTAGAAAATATGATAAATATAAAGGAATAAATGCGGTAGTTATTATTGAATAACGGCTCAGTACATGCAAGTGGTTTAGTTAAAGTAAAACTAAAAAATAAGCAGAAAAAAAATTATATCTTTTTTCCTCTAGATTTAGAGTATAGAAAGTGAATAGCATTAAATAAAAATTTAAATATTGTTGTAAGGACATTTCAATATAAATATGATTAAACTAAGATAGTTAAATAATGTAATGTATTGTTCAAAGCAATTATCTTTTAATTTACATTAAAACAATATGAATTCAACTTTACTTGCCTAAATATAATAAAATGTAAAATATTTTCTATTTTTATTTAAAATAATTTACTATAAAAAAATTCTGAATGACTGTACTATCGCCATTTAAATTTTTATCTATAAGTCCAATATCTTGTGTTTAACTTCTTTGTGTTGTTTGAGAACCTTAAGACATATTTACTGAAAGTATGGATAATGCATGACTATAAACAGTAGATACATCAGAAGAGGGATTTAGCTCAATTCACTTAACATACCTAAAATATAACAGCAGTTGTCAGATAATTCTGAAAAAGTCTGGGAAGGTATGATTGTACAGAGTTAGCTAAAAAAGTAAAAAAAAATTTATTTTGAACAAAGAGTTTTATAGATATCTATTAATTCTAGATAATTTAGACTTAACCGAAAAAAGTAAATTAAATTCCCTGTCAAAAATGACTTAAAATTGTGGTTTACAATATCCTGGCTTTGCCTAACATTTTTTAAATTAAAAATTAATGGAAAAGATTCAATGTGCGATTGCTTTAGGGAGTAATTTAGGAAATTCTCTCAATATTTTAGAAAAAACTATCCAAATTTTTGAACAATTATCAGAAGTCTATCTTAAATCCTATTCCCATTGGTATGAAACTATCCCCTTCGGACCTCCTCAACCAAATTATCTAAATGGTTGTGCTATCCTAGAAACCTATTTAGTCCCTGATAAATTGTTAGAAATCTTACTCAATATTGAACAACAATGGGGACGAGTACATCAAGAAAGATGGGGACCAAGAACCCTAGATTTAGATTTACTATTATATGGAGATTTAATTCTAAAAACTGATACGCTCGAAATTCCTCATCCCCGTATGATACAACGGGGGTTTGTCCTAATTCCTTTAGCAGAAATTTCTCCTAATTGGGTGCATCCTGTGAGCAAAAAGAAGATCGTCCAGCTCCTTGAGGAGGTAGACTGTTCTGGAGTCAGTCTTTACCAACCCAACTAACTGATATGCAAATTCATGTCTGTCTTCAATGAATCTCTTATATATCTACGGTAACGTCTATTTTACCGGGAGCGCGAATTTAATTTTGGTGTTCATTCCCTACGTTTACATAGTAGGGTTGAGGGCGATTGGAAATGTACTCGTCATCGAGGAGGAGCGTTGGCTTTTCCTACCACATCAAAGAGTAAACTGGTCTTGGTTAAGCAGTACCGTTTTGCTGTAGAAGGACGATTGTTAGAATTTACCGCTGGAATCTTAGAACTAGATGAAAAAACATCAGAAACTATTAAACGTGAAATTCAAGAAGAGATTGTATATTATGCTAAGATATGGCATTTTTTAGGTAAGTTTCCTTTAACTCCTGGTTATTCTGATGAGTATATTTATGTTTTCTGTCCACAGGATTTAAAAAAGTTAAAACACCTTCCCGAACAAGATAAGGAGGAACATACTGAAGTGGTATTAATGACGTTTTCAGAATTTGAAATAGCTATCTTTAAAGGAAAACCTATTGATGCTGAATCTATTAGCAATTTTTTTATGACACGACTATTTTTAGATAAGATCAATGGCTAATTTAATTATTTTTTGGCACCGTAAAGACTTACGAATCTCTGATAACATTGGCTTATCCAAAGCCCGTCAGCAAAGCTCTAAGGTAATTGGAGTATTTTGTTTCGATACTAATATCTTAGAAGGGGATGATATTGCCCCTGTAAGGATAACTTATATGATAGGTTGTCTAAAAGAATTAGAACAAAAATACCAAAAATTAGGTAGTAAACTACTATTTATTCAAGGACAACCCAGTCAAGTCATCCCTCATTTAGCAGAAAGTATTCAAGCTGAATCAGTATTCTGGAATTTGGATATTGAACCCTATAGCAGAAAACGAGATAAACAAGTTATTGAAGCTCTAGATGAAAAAGGAATTAAATCTCAAAATTATTGGGATCAACTATTACATTCTCCTGAAGAAATAATGACTCAATCAGGATATCCTTATAAAGTTTATACTCCTTTTTGGAAAAAATTATCACAACAAAAAAAATCTTCTATTCCTGCTCCTTTGGATAGCTTGGAAGGATTAACTGAAATAGAACTAGAACAAGCAAAAAAAGTCGGCACAATTGAGTTACCATCGGCGGCAGAACTAGGGTTCAACTGGAGTAATCGTTTAATTCTATCACCAGGAGAAACAGCAGCTAAAGAAAGATTAGAATTTTTTTCCAATTCCGTAATTAATTCTTATCAAGAAACTCGAAATTTTCCAGATATTGAAGGAACTTCTCAACTAAGTGCTGCCCTCAAATTTGGCGCAATTGGGATTAGAACTGTTTGGCAAGCAACAGTTAGTGTTTATGAAAATAGTTGTAGTGATGAAACGAGAGAAAATATTGAGACCTGGCAAAAAGAGTTGGCTTGGAGAGAATTTTATCAACACTGTTTATACTTTTTCCCTGAATTAGTAGAAGGACCTTATCGAAAAGAATTTGAAGTATTTCCTTGGGATAATAATGAAGATAATTTTCAATCTTGGTGTAAAGGAAAAACAGGATATCCGATTGTAGATGCGGCAATGAGACAGTTAAATGAAACAGGATGGATGCACAACCGTTGCAGAATGATTGTGGCTAGTTTTTTGACTAAAGACTTAATTATTAATTGGCAATGGGGAGAAAAATACTTTATGCAAAAATTAATTGATGGTGACTTAGCTTCTAATAATGGGGGATGGCAATGGAGTGCATCGACTGGAATGGATCCCAAACCATTGCGAATTTTTAATCCTGCAAGTCAAGCACAAAAATATGATCCTAATGGAGAATATATTCGCCAATGGTTACCTGAATTAAACTCTCTTGATACGGAATGTTTAGTAACAGGAAAAATTTCTCCCCTGGATTGTTGTGGTTGTGGTTATCCTCAACCAATTAAGAATCATGAACAACAACAAAGAGAATTTAAACAACGATATAAAAAAATTAAAAATTTTTAATTTGTGATACTTATTTGGATAAGTTATCCAAATAAGTATCACGAGACATTTCTACAACAAAAAAAAAGTGGCTAATGAATTGTATTTAAGTCAATTCTATCGATAATCTCAATTTCAAATTGAGAACGCAAACGTAAAGCGATCCAACCACTCAAATTTTTTCTTAGCCCATCGATACACCTTTCAAGGAGTTTTTGGGAACCATCAAACTCTTTGAGTATTTGAAATTTTTCCAAATAGAACTTATTATCTCCTGAAATTTTATAAATAGCGAGATCTGTTGCTTTATCAAAATTAATAGCTAATATTCTCGTCTGAATAAAACTTTGAGATTAATCGGTTATAAGATTAAAGTTTTATCTTATTATTGAGCTCATTAGTAGTTAATTGATCGCTCTTCTGAATATTTATTAAAAAGAATGAGAAACATTTACCCATCTGAGAATTGGACATTTACAAATTACATCGGTATTGTCTAGGATAGATAAAATGCTAGCTAGATATAAAACTAACTTAAAATTACTCGATAATAAGTAAATGTTTTTATCAACAAGAAGACTTAAATTTAATCTTAAAGTATTTAGATTAAATAATGTCAAAATCCACCATTGAAGGATGTCATTCTCTTCTTACTTTAACTAGTGCTGTTGCTAAAATACAAGTACCTCTTAAAGAAGGTAAGCGTCCTCAATTTGAATTTTAATTGGGGGGATTAAAGAAAGCATTTTAGTTTGTTCAATAAGTTGGACGAATCTTAATCATAAGATTAATAGTATTAACGAAGGAAAAATATTAATTTTAAAACGCAAAGCAGAACAATATTTGATTAAATCAGGTATTAGTTATGCAATTAACCGTGCAGGAGTCTTATTTGATAAGCTAGGTATAAACCGAAAATTATTAGTTAGTCACAATGATTAATTATAAATTTAACTAATTAATAATATTTAAACTTTTATATTTGTTCAAACTATAGAAGGATTATAAAATCCTAGCTTACTAGTGATTTTAATTAAGCTGGGAATGGCAGAAATTTTCGATCAGCTCAATTTCATAAAGAACCCCACTAAACCACTTTTTAAAAATTTTGCTCAAGTTACTATCTGTAATCACTGAGTTAACAAACTTTTGCCACTGAGAGTCGTTATTCGGCAGTATTAGTCCATATTTTTTACAATTAAAAGGCATTTTGGGGACCAGAATATACTCTTTTCCTAGATTTAATTCTTGTAAAATAACTTCACCGATTAACAGAATGCTATCACTAGCAAAAGCATCAATTTTTTCTCCTTGTAAAGCTTGTATACCTCGAAATCTTCCTGTAATTCCTTGAAATTTTATAATATTAGCTGCTGGATACTTTGCTTCTATTAACTGTTGACTACCTGTATTATCAAGAACTCCAATATTAACTCCTACTAAGTTACCATTTAAATTAATATCATTCTGTTTTTTTTTATTGATTAGGAGTTGAGTCCCTGTTGAGAGAAAAGGATTAGAGAATATAACATTTAATCCATAAATTTCACGAATTACATTTGGTCCACACTCTAAATGAATTATGCCATCACTAACTAGTTCAAATCGATTTAAAAAAGTTGACTTATATAATCTCACTAAGATAACTTCTTTATTTAATTTGTCTTTTAACTTTTCTCTCAAAATATAGATAAAATCTAAACAAACTCCAGCGAGATTATTATTTAAATATCTATAACCGAAAGGAACTGCGTCTTCCCTTATTCCAATTTTAAGTAACCCTGTACGAACAATTTCGTTCAAAATGGATTTAGATTGTGCTTTTACTGGTGTTGAAAAAGATAAAAGTAAGGTTAAGGTACTCAGAAATATCAAGCTTTTTGAATTCATTTTTTTATTCTACTAGAGAAACAACTGAAAAATTTCTTATATCCAAGAATCTAAAATATCTTTAAATAAAATTTCATCAATCCAGGTTTTAGCAACAACAGTTAAGGGAAGAGCTAATAACAATCCTAATAAGCCAAAAGATTGAGCAAAGAAAATCTGTGCCATTAAAGTAACAGCAGGTAATAGAGAAACTTGTTTAGCCATAATCGTTGGTGTTAGCCAGTAACTTTCAATGTTTTGAATGATAAAATACCAGATTAAAATTGCCCAAATTTTCCAAGGATCGTCTAAGAGAGCAACCATAACAGGGAAAATAACGCTAGAAGCCGGCCCAATATTGGGGATAAAATTAAGTAGTCCAGCCAACAATGCATGGACTAATACTAGCTTAACCTGTAAAACTAATAAACCAACTCCACTCAAAATACCAATGAATAGACAATTAATAGTAATGCCCATTAGCCAATTCCCTAGAGCAATCTCTGATAGATTTAAAATTTCATCAACTCGACGACGATAAAAAGATGGGGAAATTTTTAACAAAAAACTTCGATATTCTTGAGGATTGATTGTTATCATGATTGTTAATACTAAGACAAAAAATAATTGAAAAATAGCCGCTACTGAGTTGGAAAAAAAAGCAAAAAAATTGCTGAATATCTTGGTAAATAAAGGTTGTAATTGCTCAATAAAATCTATCAGAGAAGAAGGAGGGAGAAGCCAATCTAACCGAAACTGTTTTTGTCCTAATAAAATTAAATTTTCTCGAAGTTTTTCCCAAACTATGGGGCTCAATTCTAGAAATTTATCAAATTGTCCAATGAAAGGTGGAACAATTAACAAAAAAAATAGACTAGTCAATAAAGAAATGACTAAAAGGATAATCACAACAGCCATATTTCGTTCGATAACCATTCTTTTAACCTGGAATTGTCTTAACCATTTAACGAGTCGGTTAAGCGCAGTAGCAAATACAACTGCTGTAAATACTAATAATAAAAGTTGACGGATTTCCCAGAGAATATAACCGGAAATTACTAAGCTAGAGAGTCCAAGCCACTGACCAAGTTTCACGAGTTTATTAGACTAATAGATCTACATTATTGATTATTTTAATCATAAAATTCAACCAAAATTTGAGCAATGCCAAAAATCTAGTCATGTAGGCAATAACCATAAAACTTATCTTGGATTAAAAATGAAAATAGAGAATTTTTGATTTAACATCAATTTTTTTACGAGTAATTTATTCCTTAATTTTATCCAGAATTATTTTACAAAATTTAATATAACTTTATATTTCTTTTTTTAAAAAAAGAAATATAAAAAATAAATTCTGCTTAAAATTAGTTAATCTAAATCGAAGTTAATAATTACAATAAGAGACGAAAAATACTGAAGATATTCTTGGTTTATATAGGTTTATTTTTCTGTATATAAAAACTAATTAAAGCGATTTTTTAAAAAACTCTGATATCTAAACTATACCAACAATTAGCTCAGGGACTATAAAATATAAGAAATTACCATTATCAGCAAGTTCTTAACGATTTAACTCAAGTAACTAATTTAGAGCTTACTTTAGGAGTAAGTGAACTAAAATAATCGATGTTTAGCTAACATTAAATTAAACTAATATCAGGCGGTTAAACTTTATTTAATCTTGTTATTTAATCTTTTTTTGACGAAAAAAAACTTATATAAATTGAAAAATTAATGAATATAGAACAGGTAATTATGATGAAGCACTAGCTCAGTATCAAGAATTTATTCAACGAGATAAAGATAATTATCGACCTTATTTTCAATGAAAGACGGTTTTTTTGGCTGAAAAATATAGATGTTCTTTCATAGATTATGAAAAGGCTTTACAAGAAGATTATTGACAATCTAGTACAGAAAAAGCGAGCATTCATCATGATCGTGCCTTAGTTCGTGTAAAATTAAATAATATTGAAGACATAGCTAATGATTTAACCCAGTCTATCGTTTCAGACAAGGTTAATGAAATAAGCTATTGTAATGGTGGTTGTCCCTATCCTAAAAATGGGAATTATCAAGCTGCCCTTAACTATTTCACCGAAGTAAGAAATAATTAGTTTAGATCCCAGTTAACCCTATGCCTAGTCTTAATCGGAGAAAAGTTTACTAGAAACTCGGACTGATACAAACTACTTTCTACAATTTACGAGCCGTCTTTAGTCGGTTGAAAAGGCGACATGAAGTAGTGACCTATCGTCCAACTTTAGTCTCAATCCATTAATTGTAAGAAATTTTTTGTGAACTACTCCTAAACCCAGAACTTTTATCCAAATAAGGAGTTTGCTATAGTTTGAACAGCATAAATGACTAAGGAGAAAACTGCCATGAAAAAAATATTACTATTACTTGCTGTATCTTTGGGCATCTTAGGAACACCAGTAAAAATCTTAGCCCATGCAATGCAGACTAATTATGTGTTTTTAGAAGAATTAGAATTTCAGTCATTTTATAGTGATGGAGAACCGGCCAAAAATGCTAAGGTTTTAGTTTATGCCCCGAATAATCCCAATAAACCTTGGATAGTGGGGAAAACTGATGAACAGGGCCGCTTTTCCTTCCTACCCGACAATTCTATTCCTGGCAACTGGGAAGTGGAATTTGAGCAGGAAGGCCACGGAGATATTTTAACAGTTCCAGTCAGCGAAAAAGGAGTCGATCCTGACAAGATTAGTCAGTCCGAAAAAAAGGATACTCACTATAGTTCTTTCAATCCTTGGGAGTCTCTTTTGATTACTACTGGGGTTGGAGCTGTTTGTTTTTTTTCTCGGAGAAAATGTTAAACTTTGCTATATTTTAATTGTTGAGGCGGCACTAGCTACCCTTGATCATTATCAAAAGAGATAACCCAGCCATTTACTTATGATAGGAACATAACCAACCGTCATCCTATACATTTTAGTCGAGTTAATTAACTTCTACATGCTGGGCTGCTTCTGTTTTATAAACAATCGTCTCATGATCATCCTCGAGCCTGATTTCAGGATTTTTTCCTGGTGTGGTGATTAAACGCGCACCCTTGCTATCGGTGAAATAACTCCACGCCCACTGAATCATGACAATTAATTTATTGTCAAATTCAAGTAGGTAGAATACATGGATAAATACCCAGACAAACCAAGCGAGAAAACCAGATAATTTCAACCAACCCATATCAACAACAGCCTGGTGTTTTCCAATCACTGCTAAGCTTCCCCAGTCAGTATATTTGAAAGGAGATAAAGGACGGCTTTGGAGCCCATTGCGGATAAGACGCGCTACATATTCTCCCTCTTGCATGGCAACGGGAGCGATACCAGGTAAAATTCCGCCTTTTCCATCAGGATAACGAGCCAAATCTCCAATTACAAAGATATTGGGATACTTGGATAAGTTGAAGTTAGGTTCAACTATAACCCGTCCGGCTTCATCTAGTTGAGCCTCAGCACAATTAGCTAAGGTCTTGCCCATAGCGGACGCTTTCATCCCTGCTGTCCACAGAACTGTGCGAGTGCGAATTTGCTCGATGGTTTCGCCCTGACTGTAAGTGACCAGCTGACCCTTAATGTCAATGACTCTTGCACCAGTTTTGATTGTTACCCCTAACCGTTCTAAGGATTTCTGAGCTTTAAGGGAGAGATGAGGAGGATAGGTAGGTAGAATATACTGAGGACTTTGTAAGAGTACGATTTCAGATTGGGAAGTATCAATGTTGCGGAAATCCTTTTTTAGTGTTCCATGAGCTAGTTCGGCTAAGGATCCTGCCAATTCTACTCCAGCCGGACCACCACCTACTAAGACAAAAGTTAACCAGTCTTTTCTTCTTTCAGGGTTAGGTTCTTTTTCAGCTGACTCAAAGGCGATAAATATCCGCTGACGAATTTCTAGGGCATTTTCAATAGTTTTCAGTCCAGGAGCTTTTTCTTCCCAGTCATTGCCAAAGTATTGATGGGTTACTCCTGTAGCCACAATCAGAGAATCATATTCAATTTCTCGGTAACGGAGTTTCACCGTTTGCCTTTCTGCATCAATACCGAATACCTCTCCCATTAGTACTTCTGTATTTTTGCTCTTACTCAACAAAGCCCGTAAAGGAGAAGAAATATCAGCCGGAGATAATCCTCCCGTAGCTACTTGATACAGTAACGGTTGAAAAACGTGAAAGTTCCGTTTATCAATCAGGGTGACTTTGACGGAGGCTTTGGCAAGTTTTTGAGCAGCATAGAGTCCACCAAAACCACCACCAATAATCACAACATGATGAAGGTCAGTTTTATTTGTTTGTTGATTAACCATAAGTTCTTGTCTCTCTAGTTGGGTTAGTCTGGAAAAATTTTAGAAATACTGATACTTAAACAAAACCGACACGTCTTTGAACAATCTTGATTTAAGATGTATTGGAGATTAAGAAGTCTATTGAAGTGACTTTTTGGAGTGTTGCTTAATGCTAGGTTTGTAGCCAGCTCTAACATAATAGCTTAATTGATTTTTTAATAACTTAAAGTATATGTTAATACTATTTAATTCTTAGAAGACTGAATTGATTCCCAAATATTTTGATTTATTTGCAGCAAAATGTCAACAAATCTTAATATTCAAGATATAAACTAGATAATGTTGAATTAAAATGTTTGGATAACTTGGGTAATTATTTATCGATTAAGTCGATTTACTTTGTGATAAGTATCAGCAAAATTTAAACTAAAATACTCGAAGTCTAAGTTAATTTATCAATTTTAGCTAGTAATTCTTTTTTGTAGATTTACGTTTTACTAACAGAAGTTAAGTTGATGCAAATTTAATTGCATAGTTCTTTACTAGTCTTTGTCAAGTTATACTGAATAAAAATTAAAAAGTTAATTAATAAATCATATTAAATCAAAAGATAATTAGAGCTTTGGGGTAAGAAAAATCACTCTATATTTAGAGGATTTAGACTAAGATTTAGTTCCTTTATCTATCTTAATAACTAGTCATTATTGAACAGATTTGAGTTATTAAAAATATAGAGTAAATAACTACATTATCTTTCTTAGAAAGTGCATATTTAACGTAATTTGTCAATAAATAACTTCTGTTAGTAAAACTAACGTAAAAAAAATATTTTAAATGATTAAAATACAAAATTTTGGCTGTACTTTAAGCAAATTTAAACAATTCCCAAAAAAACAACCAGTGTACTACTTTCTCATATATTAAGAAGTCATAAAAAATACAAATATTTTTTGATAAATCTCATATACTTCGTTATTGAACCACTTAAGAAATGTACTGACAGGTGAAGAGCTACCAAGAGAGTGTTTATGTTTAACTATCTTCCACCTTTAAATGACCATAATTTACCCTATCCTGATACCATTCATCCCATCGTTGTACATTTTGTTATTGCAATGGTTTTGTTTGCTTTTTTATGCGATGTAATTGGTTACTTCACTCATAATCCTCGTTTATACGAGGTAAGTTGGTGGAATATGTTAATTGCTACCGCTTCTATTTTTATAGCCATTATTTTCGGTCAATATGAGGCTGGTTTAGCCCAACCTTATGAAGCAGTAAAACCTGTATTACATCTTCATACATTGATTGGTTGGTCATTATCAGGAATTATTGCGGTCATTACAGGGTGGCGTTATGTAATTCGCTTAAAAACCCCTGAAAAGCTGCCGGTTCCCTATCTAGGATTGGTATTAGTTTTAGTGGCAATTGTTGGTATTCAAGTGTATCTCGGAGACGAACTAGTGTGGGTGTATGGACTCCATACCGTCCCTGTCGTTGAAGCCATTAAGGAAGGAGTTTTACAATAATGAATTCTGAAGTAATTGATACATTGATAGCTGATTTGGGAGCAAATGGACTTCCTTACTCAGTCCCTATTCATCCTAATCTAGTTCATTTGACTATAGGATTGTTTATAATTGCCATTATTTTTGATACCCTAGGGGCAATGTTTGGGTTCCAAAAACCTGTGTTTAGATTCCTTGCCATTCCCGCTACTCGTAGCAATTTCTTCGATGTCGGTTGGTATAATCTGTTAGCAGCTTCGATTATCACTGTTTTTACTGTAGCAGCCGGATTTTACGAGATGATGTTAGCCAACCCCATCACTGATGTTGAAAGTGCTTGGGGACTTGGGGCAATGGACACCATGTTGTGGCACGGGGTAGGGGGAGTATTTCTTCTTGCTTTCATGATTGGAATGACTATCTGGAGAGGATTACAACGGTTTCTCTGGCGTAAAGAAAGAACCATTCAAGTGCAGTGGGTTTATTTAGGGGTAGGTGTTTTTATGTTATTTCTGCTATTCCTTCATGGAACCTTAGGGGCACAAATGGCTGCAGAATTTGGAGTACACAATACAGCTGATCAATTGTTAAAATCAGGACAAGAATCTCAGGTATTAACCTCAGAAGTCAACTTCACCAAAGGTTATCAGTCAAAATTATGACGTTTTTGAGTCAAACTCCTATTGATTAAGGATTACTGTTGTTTTTCTGGTATTTATTAATTATGAGAGTTCGCAATATCTTATTTTTGATTGTTTATGCGATTGTCTTAATATTGATTAGTCTTTGGATGGGAAAAGTTTCTTATTCTTGGTTTCCTCCCCAAGCTTCGGCAGAATCTTTATTGATTGACGAATTGTTTGCTTTCCTCGTAACTTTAGCAACTTTTATTTTCTTGGGAATTACCGGAGTAATCATCTACTCCATTGTCTTTCAACGAGCAGCCAAATATGATTATAGTGATGGACCTCACATTGAAGGAAACGTCGTCCTAGAAATTGTTTGGACCTCGATCCCCATTCTTCTCGTATTTTGGTTAGCGGGATATAGCTATCAAGTTTACGATCAAATGGCTATTCGCGGTTCAATGGAACTGAACTCCTTACCAATTGTTCCTGGACAAACTGCTACTGTTATTCCAGAACCTAGTCAAGCCATTGAAGTGGTTGCAGAACAGTGGTCTTGGGTATTTCGTTATCCTGAAAAGGATGTAACCAGTACGGAATTGCATCTTCCTGTAAACCAGAAAGTTCGTTTAACATTAAAATCAAAAGATGTACTGCATGGCTTATACATTCCAGCTTTTCGAGTTAAGCAAGATATCGTTCCTAACAAAACCACTGACTTTGAATTTACTCCCATTAAGGAAGGGAAATATCGCTTAAGAGACTCTCAATTTAGTGGAACTTATTTTGCTACGATGCAAACAGATGTAGTGGTAGAATCCCCTGAAGATTACCAAAAGTGGTTAGTTGAAGCAGCAGAACGCAAACCGTCTCCCGCCAACAATGTTGCAGCCTCAGAATATGTCCAACAGACAGAAAAAGCATTTAAAACTGGCTGGCCGACAATTGTTCCAGCAGAACCGCCAGTAGTCAATTATCCTACCTAATCTGGATTCGGGGTTTGTAGTTAGAAATATACTCTCGATACTTTACTTTTTTCCTCTTATCGAGTATTTGTAACCAGCATCATAATGATGATAATTAGCCGCATTCAATGTCAGGACAAAATACATGACAGACCGCCAAATTAAAGACGCAAACATTGTTACAGAAAGCTCCCCCGACCTCTCTGCGAGAAATTGGAGAAGATATTTTAGCTTTAGTACAGATCATAAAGTCATTGGAATTCAATACCTAGTTACTTCTTTTCTTTTCTTCCTTATTGGTGGAATCTTCGCCATGGTCATTAGGGGAGAATTAATTACCCCAGAAGCAGATTTAGTTGATCGCACTTTTTACAACGGAATGTTCACCATGCATGGCACTATCATGCTATTTTTGTGGACATTTCCCTCATTGGTCGGGTTAGCCAACTATTTGGTTCCTATTATGATAGGAGCAAAAGACATGGCTTTTCCTCGTCTCAATGCGGCCGCCTTTTGGATGGTCCCCGTGGTGGGAATATTAATGTTAGCCAGCTTTTTTGTTCCTAGTGGATCAGCCCAAGCAGGTTGGTGGTCTTACCCTCCGGTTAGTGTTCAAAACCCCACGGGACAGTTGATTACAGGACAGGTTCTTTGGTTGTTGGCAGTGGCTATTTCTGGAATCTCCTCGATTATGGGGGCAGTCAATTTTGTAACTACTGTGGTCAAAATGCGCGCGCCTGGAATGACCTTTTTTCGGATGCCAATTTTTGTTTGGGCAGTTTTTAGCGCGCAAATTATTCAATTATTTGGCTTACCGGCTCTCACCGCAGGGGCAGTGATGTTGTTATTTGATGTCACCGTAGGGACCAGCTTTTTTGACCCCTCTCGAGGAGGAAACCCTATCTTATTTCAACACTTTTTCTGGTTTTATTCCCACCCGGCGGTCTATGTAATTATTCTGCCCATTTTTGGTATCTTCTCAGAAATTTTCCCAGTTTATTCCCGTAAACCTTTGTTTGGGTATAAAATTGTTGCAATTTCTTCGTTACTCATTGCTGGGGTTAGTGGATTAGTTTGGGTACACCATATGTACGTTAGTGAAACACCAGGTTGGATGCGGATGGTGTTTATGCTGTCTACCATGTGTGTGTCAGTTCCCACCGGAATTAAGGTGTTTGCTTGGGTGGGTACTATCTGGGGAGGAAAATTACGCCTCAAAACCCCTATGTTATTCGCTTTGGGGGCGTTAGTTATGTTTATTTTTGCAGGCTTAACGGGTATTATGTTGTCAGCAGTCCCCGTGGATATTCATGTAAATAACACTTATTTTGTTGTAGGACATTTCCATTATGTTCTCTATGGAACAGTCACAATGGGAATGTATGCCGCTATTTATCATTGGTTTCCTAAAATGACAGGGAGAATGTATCGTGAAAGTTGGGGTCAAGTCCACTTCTGGTTAGCTTTTATTGGTACGAATTTAAACTTTTTACCTATGCACCCTTTGGGGTTACAAGGAATGTTACGTCGGGTATCTTCTTATGACCCTGAGTACACCTTTTGGAATGTGGTAGCGAGTCTTGGGGCATTTTTATTAGGAATGTCTACATTGCCTTTTATTGTCAATATGGTTAGTTCTTGGATACAAGGACCGATCACCTCGAATAATCCTTGGCGTGCTATTGGGTTAGAATGGATTATTTCCTCTCCCCCTAGTATAGAAAATTTCGAAGAGCTTCCTGTGATTGTTTCTGGTCCCTATGGTTATGGTAAGTCAGATCCATTAGTTGCTAATGAGGAAGCAATCATAGGACGTAGTAAATAGTTAACATTTAATAGTTTTTAATTGTTTCTATTAGTTTTTTATTCCCTGATTTGAGAATTTGGAGAGTACAATGGATAGTTCAGTTTCTTCAGAACAATTGCATGGGGCAATAGGAGAACATGAACACGATACAGAAGGCAATAGTCTCTTTGCCTTTGTTGTGTTTCTTCTATCAGAGAGTATTATTTTTCTTAGCTTTTTTGTCGGATATTGTGTCTACAAAACTACTGCGGTTGACTGGCTGCCGGCAGGAGTGACAGGCCTAGAGATTAAAGAACCTGCTATTAATACAGCGATTTTGGTGTCTAGTAGTTTCGTTATCTATCTTGCTGAAAAGTGTTTAGAAAACAGTCGATTTTGGGCTTTTCGGTTTTTTCTGTTAATGACTATAGCCATGGGAAGCTACTTTTTGATTGGACAAGCGCTTGAATGGAGTAATCTAGAATTCCAGTTCACTTCTGGCGTATTTGGGGGAATGTTTTATCTCCTAACAGGGTTTCATGGGTTGCACGTTCTCACAGGTGTTATTTTACAAACTTTGATGTTAGGTCGTTCCTTTTTCCCAAAGAATTACGAAGGGGGACATTTTGGCGTTATGGCAACCTCTTTGTTTTGGCACTTTGTTGATGTTATTTGGATTATTTTATTTATCTTAATTTATCTATGGCAATAGGTAATAGGTAATAGGTAATAAGTAATAGGTAATAGATAAGTAGAGAGGCAATTATGATTATTGATGATCAACATTATGATGTAATTATTGTTGGTACGGGGGCAGGAGGAGGAACTTTAGCTAATAAACTAGCCCCTACAGGTAAAAGAATTTTAATTCTAGAAAGGGGAGACTTTATGCCCCTAGAGGAACAAAATAGAGCTAACGTTGATATTTTTAAAAAAGAACGTTATCGAGCGCCAGAACGATGGTATAACAAGGATGGAGAGACATTTTCTCCTCAGACAAATTATGCCGTTGGTGGAAATACAAAGATCTACGGAGCGGCATTAGTTAGAATGCGGGAAAAAGACTTTGAAGATGTGGAACATCAAGAAGGAATTTCACCCGCTTGGGGGCTAAAATATAGTGACTTTGAACCCTATTATACCGAAGCAGAAAAACTTTACATGGTTCATGGCCGAACAGGAGATGATCCTACTGAACCTTTTCGTAGTTCAGATTATCCTTTACCCCCGATAGAAAACGAACCCCAAATTCAAAAGATTGTTGATGCAATCACCCAACAAGGGTTACATCCCACGACATTACCTCTGAGTTTAACTCCCACAGAAGATGATCCTACGGGAGACTCGGAAGTCTTTGGTATTGTGCCGGCATTGAAACATTCCAATGTGACCCTTAAAACCTCAGCTAAGGTGGTCTGTTTACTTACTAATTCCTCAGGAGAAGCAGTTAGAGCAGTAGAAGCTAAAATTTGCGGTCAATCTTACCTATTTTTTGGAGATATAATCGTTTTAGCGTGCGGTGCTATCAATTCATCTGCTTTACTATTACGTTCTGCTAATCATAAGCATCCTAACGGATTGGGGAATAGTTCTGATCAGGTGGGGCGTAATTTGATGAAACATCATCAAACCGCGATAGTAGAATTAAGTGCCAAGTCAAATTCGGGAAAATTTCTCAGAACAGTTAGTATCAATGACTTTTACTGGGGTGACGAAAATTTCCCTTACCCAATGGGTCATATTGAGAATACAGGAGGACTGCTTCAAGATATTATTTTCGCCGAATCTCCTCCCATTTTATCTGTTTTAGCGAAAGGTATGCCTGGGTTTGGACTTAAACAGTTAGCGAAACGATCTATCGGTTGGTGGATGTATACGGAAACCTTGCCTGAGCCAAATAATCGTGTAAGAGTCAGCGGGGATAGGCTATATGTTGAATACACCCCGAATAATATTGAGGCGCATGATCGCCTAATTTATCGCTGGATAGATGTATTAAAAAAGGGAGAAAATAAGCTGGGAAATTCTGTTTTTGAGAAGCTAGCAGTTTACCCCCGTGGGGAAGTGACTATACAGGCAGTTGCTAACCAATGTGGTACTTGTCGCTTTGGGGAAGATCCGGCTCATTCTGTTCTTAACTTCAATTGTCGTGCTCATGAGCTTGAAAATCTTTATATTGTTGATAGTAGTTTCTTTCCATCAAGTTCAGGGGTTCCCCCGGCATTAACAATTATTGCTAATGCGTTGCGGGTAGGCGATCATCTGATAGAGAGGTTTGAGTGAAAAAACGGAAGTTAGAAGTAAATATTGCCCATAAAGTAGTTTTAAAGTGGGGATGAAGACAAATATTCTTTTAATCCCCATCTGGAGAAGCAAAAAAAATATAACTTCAAGCTTTGTTATTATTTTTATTGGACTAAATTGTTTATAAACAATACGATTATACGTTGATTTATACGCAAACAGCGCAAGACTGTTTCTAAAATAAAAATAATGAAACAGTTACATACGAACATAAAACATTAGGCTTTTAGAGGACTTAGAAAAATTATTCTATGAGCTGAGAATATTACTCTAAAGAACTTAAAAGTTCTTTAGAGTAACTTTATTTCTTCTTAATCTTATCTACTGAGTATGATTGGGTTGACATTTAATAATTTCTAAACCCTTTGTTCTGAGTGTATTCTTTAACTCTAAGAAATTTAATCTCTATAAAAATCAAGTTTTTTGATATTAGAAATCTTATGGAGTAAGATTTTCAGTTTTTATTTATTATGATTTTGTAACAGCTACTATAAAAGATCCTTAATTGTTTTAGCTATTTTAATATATTTCAAAGTCTAAGCTGCTCTCCTACAATGGATTCTAGTCTATGACTATCTACTATTAACGAGTTTTCTTTATGTAAAAATATTGACAGAAGTAAAAGTATCTAAAATACTAACAGATAACTTTAATAATTGTCAAATATTTAGTTTAAAGACTTTTGAAATTACAGATTTTGGTGATTATAATCATAGTGGCTTTAGAATGAATATTTTTTTGTTATACCAAATTTATAATTTAGAATTAACAAATAAAATGCTAAGTCAATAAACCCTAGTCTTTTAAAATCAACGAAATTTCTAAATTTATAAGTTCTTATTTTAATAAACTTCGTTTTTCTATGAATACCTTCTACTATTCTTTAATTTCTTTTGATCAAAATAGGTAATAATTTATCGAAAACCTATTTAATTTTCCCACAGCTTTTTTATAAACAAAATAATTTGCACATTCTTAAAAAGACTGGTTAGGTTTTATACACTTAGTCTAATTGAACTTTTTGATTAAAATTTTTAAGCTCTTTAGCTTTTCGTTAAAGTTTTTTAAATCAGATAATTCATTATTTATATAAATCTATTAAGACTAAATAATAACTTGCTTGTCTTTTGATGACAGCAGTCTTATCAATCATTAAGCGTTTTGATTTATATTTTTTTATCGGCAATGCTTGACTTAAATCTTTGATCATTGTTTCTATTTATTTTTCAATCAATTTATGTATTTTGTACATATTATTTGTGTTACTATTTAAGATTCATTTAAAAACTTTTATTTTAATTTTTTATATATTGATAATATTTTATTTGACTACGACATATCTTAAAAAACAAGAATTTCTCTGCCTGGACAAAATCTCTTATAAGTCAATTTATGATATAAATAAATTTTTTTATAAGAGAACTATGATAAATACAGATTGCTATAGAGTCTATTTTCTCGAAAAGTAAGCCTATTTTTATTTTGTATAAAATATAATAATTGGTAATAAAAAAATTTTTAAATTTGGAATAACATTCATTTAACTAAGTTTAATATCTAACACTTGAGATATAAATAAAGTGAAATCTTTAGTTAAGCATAATTTAATCGAAGAACAAAATTTACTAGAATACTGTCCTTATAATAATTAAGGCTTTTGATAAGCTTACTCTTGACAATCAAATTGTGTATTCACGTCTTTGATTTCTACATAGCAGGTTTGGCAGAACTATTCAATTATTTTTTACTCCTGACCGGTCAGAAATTTTAATCAATTTATAGTCAGAAAATATGGGGCGATATTTACCAATTTTTTTAGTCCTGCACGAGCTTCTATTAAATTAGAGTTAATCAAAGCTAAAAATTTGAATAATGTTTTCTATCAAATCTAAAGAGGATTAGATTTCAAGGTTGATCATGACTTTATTTAAGAGTATTAAACTAAAATTTATACCCTTTATTTATTCAGAGATTTAGCTATTATTGAACAATCTCGAATTAGTCCAATGTTATAGTGATCGCTTTATCCATTCTGGATGGAATATATTTTTTGACAAAATTTGCTAATGCGTAACTATTAATTACGACTTTAACCCTGATTATTAATTATCAATTGAGTATTAGATGATCAACCTTAATATTGGGTACGGAAATTTTCCCTTGATTAATCTAGCCAGTTTAGGTAAAGCTATGATTAAGTCAATCAGATTAAGCAAATTTTAGGTCAACAACTATGAAATATATAGTTCAAGGTTTCTATAACTGGTATCAAAATGCAATGAAACGTCCTCAGTCTCGCCGGCTTATTATTCTCGGAACTCTCATTTATCTATTAAGTCCTATTGATATTTCACCAGATTTAATCCCTATTTTAGGATGGATTGATGATGGCTTATTGATATTTCTATTAGTGAATGAACTTTCTAGCTTATTTTGGAGATACGGTCAAAAACGTCATAATGATCAAACTGTTCATGACAATTCTTCCTGCGTAACCACCATCGATGTTGACGTCATTCAGTGAGTTATCTACTTTCTCTATAAAAATAAAGAGACAATATTGGTTTCTTAGTTTGATCCTTCTGTACTATTATCGATGGTATCTTGAACGTAGTTTGATAAGGAAAAAGGGTGAAAGTTTTAGTTATTGGTAATGGAGGGCGCGAACACGCCTTAGCATGGAAACTGTTACAGTCTCCTCGAGTTGAACGGTGTTGGTGTGTTCCAGGAAATGGGGGAACCGCCTTATTAGAAAGGTGTGAAAATATCCCCTTAGCCGTAGAGAATATTGACGAGATTGCCCAAGTTGCCTGTCAAAATCAAATTGATCTGGTGGTAGTCGGACCAGAAGTCATCCTATCGTTGGGAATTAGCGATCTCCTTCAACAAAAAGGTATCCCTGTTTTTGGTCCTACCCGACTCGGAGCAAAAATTGAGTCAAGTAAGTCCTGGGCAAAAACTCTCATGGCTGAAGCGGGAGTTCCTATCGCCCAAGGAAAAACTTTTACTAATGCAGCCGCGGCTAAAGCTTATATTAATCAACAAGGAACCCCCATTGTCGTTAAAGCTGATGGATTGGCAGCTGGAAAAGGGGTTATTGTCGCCCAAACAGTCCCAGAAGCCTATGCTGCAGTTGATGACCTGTTTAAAACGGGATTTTCTCTGATTGTGGTAGAAGAATGTTTAATCGGAGAAGAAGTCTCTATATTAGCCCTAACTGATGGAATAACAGTTCGTTCCCTGCTACCTGCCCAGGACCACAAGCGCATTGGAGAAGGGGATATAGGACTTAATACAGGGGGAATGGGGGCTTATTGTCCAGCCCCAATCGCTACATCAGACTTATTACAACGGATCGATAAGGAAATTTTGCAGCCCACTGTAAACGCTTTACGCGACCGTGGGATAGACTATCGAGGTGTCTTGTATGCAGGGTTAATGGTATCGCCTCAAGGAGAACCCAAAGTATTAGAGTATAATTGTCGTTTTGGTGATCCTGAAACCCAAGCAGTGTTACCCTTGTTGGAAACTCCTTTAGACCAAGTGATTTTAGCTTGTGTGCAACAGCGTTTAGAAGAGTTACCCCCCCTACGTTGGCATTCAGGAACGGCTGTTTGCGTAGTGGCAGTTTCTGGGGGGTATCCTGGAAAGTATGAGAAAGGGAAACTAATTACAGGTATTCAAGAAGCGGAGGCGATGGGAGTGACAGTGTTCCAAGCAGGAACGGCATTAGAAGGAGATCGCCTAATCACAGATGGAGGAAGAGTTTTGGGGGTGACAGCGATCAGACAAAATCTTAGTGAGGCTATTATTGAAGTTTATCAAGGGGTTGATTGTATTGACTTTGAAGGAAAATATTATCGTCGAGATATTGGACATCGGGCGCGATCTAGAAAAGGCTAAAATTGCTCCAACTTTAAAATTGAAATTTTGTGCTATGGGGTAGATATAGAAATACAGATTAAGAGAAGATTAACTAAAAGTTTTATGGGTTATAGCTTAGAGTTATCTAGTTAGCTATAACCCCAGGGGCATCTTACACAGTGACGCTTTTAGCAGTTTTAACCAGTGTAGACTATAAAGATTATGCTACAGTAATGGGGAAAAGGCGGAACTAAACCTTGAAACCCCTATACTATAGGTTTTCTGAATCTCCGCAATTTCAACCGCTGTTAATTCCTATTAGGGATTGATCAAGGGACTGAGTATATAGTATCTCTTTGTTGATAGGGACGGTGAATAGATTGGATCGCCTTCTGTAAGATTTCAACTTCCATGTAAGTTCCCCCTTTTGCTCCTGCCATCGTGGTAATACTTTCTTCCATTAATGTTCCTCCAATGTCATTACAGCCCCATTGCAAAGCTTTTAATGCCCCATTTAGCCCCAATTTAACCCAACTGGGTTGATGGTTAGAGATCCAGTTTCCTAACATAATTCTTGCTACCGCTGTTAACAATAAATTATCTTCCAATATAGGTTGATCTCTCCCCACCCTTTTTTTTAGAGATTTAGGGGCTTCTTTTCCAACAAAGGGTAATAAAATAAACTCTGTAATTCTGGCAGGATAACTCTTTTCGATAGCTATTTTTTGAAGGTTTCTTAAATGAATTAAATGTTGTATTTGTTGTTGCGGGGTTTCAATGTGACCAGATAACATGGTACTCGTAGTAGGAACTCCTAAACGATGGGCAATGCTTACAATTTCTAACCAAGTTTGTGTATTGATCTTTTCAGGGCAAATAACACGCCTTACGTTATCATCCAAGACTTCGGCTGCAGTTCCTGGCATAGAGCCTAAGCCTGCATCCCGCAGGGCAATAATGACATCACTGTAACTAATGTCATCTTCTCTAGCAATAAATTGGATTTCTTGGGGAGAAAAGGCGTGTAAATGAAGTTGGGGGAATTCTCGTTTTAACGTGTTCACTAATTTTAAATAATAATCAAGGGAAGTTTTATTTAATTTAGCTTGGGGATGTAACCCTCCCTGTATACAGATCTCTGTCGCTTGTTTTTTGACAGCATAGGCAGCTTTTTCAAGAATTTGGTCTGTTCTTAGCCAGAATGCCCCCTTTTGTCCTGCATCCCGTCGAAAGGCACAAAAATTACAATGTTGTTCACAAATATTAGTAAAGTTAATATTACAATTTATCACGTAAGTAACAATATCTCCTACTTGTTGTCGACGCAGTTTATCGGCTGTTTCTCTGATAGTATTAACTGACGCTTTCTCTATTTGAGTTAATAAGATAATTCCTTCTTCTGGCAATAAATCAATCCCTTCTGTAGCTTTATCTAAAATAGTATCTATAGATTTTTTTTTATAAATCATACTTATTTAATCAGTTTAAATTCAATCGTAATTAAAATGTCCTGTTGAGCAGTATTGCATTGCCAAAATAGTCAGTCTTTCAATTCTACCTATCTTCTTTGTACTATTTATTTCTGTCGAGAGTAGAAAATATTATTAACCAACAATAACATCAATCTTCTGTTTGAACGCAAGGAAAAAGTCTCCCAAAAATAGAATACTCTCAATTTCAATGCTGTCGAGTGATAGTAGTTATCTCCGACACTGTAAGGTCTAATATCTTATCAAGAATAGGAAGTATATCCTTTTCACCTGAAACTAATGGTAGTTCTTTATTTTCCCAAACCCAAATTTGCTATCGCTGAATATTAATTGACTAAGTAAGCCTAGTCTCATTACTCAAACAGTGTAGAATTTTGTTCTATAGCCATAATCTACTTCGGTCAAGGGAGCAAATTTTAATTCACCAGTGCGGCGGGCTTTGCTGGGAGCCATCTCTATTACAGAGGTGATCACTGTTAATGACAGCAATCTCAGAAATACGAGATAACAAGAAAGCAATACATCGGAGTTCTTGAATAGCTTCCCCTGTATTAGTTTGAAGGCTAATATCGTTAACGAAATTGCAGCGGGTGCAAGAATGAAACAGTTTTGGCATAGGCTTTTACTTCGCGTGTCCATCCATCGATAAATTTCTAAGTTGGAGATGCTTAAATGTTTGGTTTTGGGAGAAAAGTATTTAGTATTTAAGGAGCTAATAATGCTAGATGATTGCATCATGAAGTTATCTACAAAAGGATATAAGAAGGCACAATGTATTTTTAGGATATGGCTAACACTCTTTTGATTGTATGAACATTAAAGAAAAATTTGATCAATATCCTCCTGACATGCAGCAATGGATGATCCAACAAGAAAAAAATAAATTAACTCGTATTAAACAAGCCTTGGAGAAAGGCAAAATAGTTTACACTCAATTAAAAGAAGAAAATAAAGGGAAATGGTTAGAAAAAACTATTCAATTATTAGAACAATACTTAAGCCTTCTCCCTCCAAGGGACTATCCTTTGGAAGAAGTTTCCGATAACTATATCTTACAAGTGTGGGAGAGGCTAGAAAATGATTTCAGTTTACACGAATTAATTTCTCAAGTGGAAACACGATATGAAGAATTACTAAAAATAAAACTCTAATCAGGTTTATTTAAACGCAATTGTTTAAGTAAACTGTACACAAGAGGAGAGAGAACAACCCCCATCGCTAAAACAAAAATTAACCCGCTGAACAGTGCATAAAGTGAGGCAAAAAACTTGGCACTATTAGTTAATAATGGACTAACAGGACCCATTCCACTGAGAATCATAGACGCTTCCACCATAGCATCGATCCAACTTAAATTGGCAGTCCAATGATAGCCAATAATACCGACTAAAAGTCCGAGCAAGATAAAAAGAGTAGACAAACCTAGATAACTCACAAAATCACGAATAAATGTGTTTTCTGTGTGAGTTCTTTTGTCCAAGAGTGATTCTACTTGTTTCCAGTCTTCCATGGATTGTGATGGGGGCTTTTGTTTAGAAAATAGATGGACATTAGCCGAGTTTCTTGTCAGTTGTGGTTTGGTTACTGTTATACTCTTGAGTGGTTGTCTCATCTTTACCCTTAATAGTAAACATTCAACCCTAATAATAAACCCCCAAATCGGATTAGCCTAGTGGGGGGATAGATAAATGTTACAGATTAGGAACATAAACTTTTTTATAAAAAATAATATAACTATTTAATGTTTTTGTAAAAATTAATACAGTCATTTAACTAAAAAAATATCTTCCAAAGCAAAAGCGAGCATGAATATTTAATCTTTTTTAAAGACATGGCAATATACAAAGTAAGTATTTAGAGATTTAGATAATCTTATTTTGGAACAAACTTTTTTAATGTCTGTAGCAGATGATTCACATTTCTCACTGCGTCACACTCTCGAAAAAATAGATGTATGATCATATAAGATTGTCTTATGTTAGCCATAGAACAACCGCTCTTTTTTTTAAAAATAGGCTAGAAAAGTTAGTTATATCAAACTTAAAAAACTTTAGATTAGTTTTAGTATATCCTACTATCTAGTTCAGCCTTCTTAATAAGTTTATTAACATCAATTAAATAAATAAATAATTATAATATTCAGTCTTATTTTTTACTAAAAATTGTTATGATTTTCTCTGTCAAGAGAAGTATTTTTCAAAAAAATAGTGACGTTTTATACAACTAGTTTAATTTGGCTTTTTATTTTTGACTAGACTAGTATTTTACTATCTTTAGTTTCTTATTTAAGTTTTTTTGTTTATATAGTTTAGTATTAACTTGCTTCATAACATGAAATCTATCTGCTATTACTACAGTTTATAGCATTAATTTGTTCATAATCTTCTTATATGGTTCCCCAATATCTGTACTAACATCTTCAATTTTTATCAAAATTCTCTTTTTGTAAGCTTTTATCTATCTTACCATTTTTTTGTATTTTCTTGTTTTTATCATTTTTAAGCTTACTCCTTTACGTGAATTTACTAACACTACATAGGAACTTCCTTATCTTTCAATAAAAGCAATTTTATGGATTGCGAACTGTTTGAATATCGGCTGGTTTTCTTCTGTAATTTTTAATTTTAATCTTTGAAAATCGTTGTTATTTTTTGTAGTCTATTTGTTTCAGCTATATTTTTAATATCACCATTTAAGATGTCTTCAATGATTTTTGTCTTAAATTTATCTTAAATCTTTCAAAATGTGTTTTTTAAAAAAAATTTAACTACTCTATAATTTCGTTACACATTGATTATATTTGATTTGATGACGATTAACCTTTAGATAGATATATTTCTCTTAACCAAGACAAATCTTTAAGAGTTAACTCATTATTTTGATGAAGTTTTCTGGTGGTTAAACCACTTAAATGCAAGTTAATGTCTATTCTATTTTAAAACAAATAAAACTATCATTAGTTATTTAAAATCTTATCATAGGTTATGGTAAATTTTTCTGAATTTAAAATATCATTTATAAACCTTAGTAAAGTATTTTATATTTTAGGTATTAATAAGATTATAGTAATAAATTGTGGTTGTTTTTAAAACACAATTAACTACTATAGTATCTATATAATAATAGTTGTTGATAAGTCCATTATTGAAAACAAAATGTTTTCTTTTTATCTTTATATAACGGATTTAGTAGAAAAAATTAAATTGATATGACTATCAAGTTTATTCAATGACTACATTGTCAATATTTGAAGTCTTATCTACAAACTCAATATCTTGTTTAACTTTGTCGAATAAATCAACAGGTTTATGACTTTATCTTTTTCAAAACCTGCTCACGTTTTTATGAGATAAATCCTCAAATATTTTAGGCAAACAATGATACACTAAATATTAAAATTTAGTGATTAAATATTAACTATAGAAGGTTAAATGATACTTGAAAGTTAATTGTTTTGCAGAAGTTTTGGCAGCCATACTAATCCTGACGATTGTCTTTATCCTATCAGTTTTCTGCGCTTTGTTTTTAGCGCTCGCTTTATATTTCTGTACAAATTTACAAATTATATTTAAGTTCATCTATCAATGCTTAAGTTCCACTAACAATAAACTTAAATTAACCTAATTTTATGATTTTAGACCTCTCTATCAGCTCCGAATTGAGCAATAGTTTTTAAAAACTAAAGGATTGTCATTTGAAGTGGTTTTTTAGTTCTTAGCCAAAAGATTTATGGACAAAGTTTTATTGATAGATACTTCCATTAGGAAATTTAATTTTCAACTTTTTTATCAGCATTATATTCACAAGATTTAACCATAACACTTTGAGTTTTTAAAAGAGGAAAAGCAATTACATCCCGAATACTGACTGAATCAGTTAATAGCATTACTAAGCGATCTATGCCAATTCCTAGTCCACCTGTGGGGGGCATTCCGTATTCTAAGGCGGTTAAGAAATCTTCATCAACTCCTTGTGCTTCTAGGTCTCCTGTGGCCTTTTGGGCAGCTTGTTCTTCTAATCTTTGTCTTTGATCAATAGGATCAGTTAGTTCAGAAAAACTATTAGCTAATTCTCGTCCCACAATATACAGTTCAAACCGTTCTACTAACCCTTTCTGGGATCGATGAGGCTTAGCTAAAGGAGAAATTTCTACTGGAAAATCAAGAACAAAAGTAGGTTGAGTCAAGGTTTCTTCAACCGTTTGCTCAAAGGTTTCATTGAGTAATTTACCTAAAGAAAGACAATTATCAGGAACTTCAATCCCAGCTTTTTTAACAGCTTTTTTAGCTTCTTCAAAAGTTTCAAATTGATTAAAATCCAGTCCGCTTTTTTCTTTAACAATTTCATGCATTGTTACTCTTCTCCACGGAGTAGATAAGTCAATTTCTTCCCCTTGGTAGGTGATTTTTAAAGTTCCTAAAACGTCTTGTGCCGCAGTGGTAATAATTTTTACAGTTAGTTCCATCATATCGAAGTAGTCAGCATAAGCTTGATACACTTCAATGGAAGTAAATTCAGGATTATGTTTGGTTGAAATCCCTTCATTGCGAAAAATTCTTCCCAATTCAAAAACCTTTTCAAACCCTCCTATAATTAACCTTTTAAGGTGTAATTCAGTAGCAATTCTCAGGTATAAATCCATCTCCAAGGTATTATGATAAGTAACAAAAGGACGAGCTTCCGCTCCCCCTGCTTCTCCTTGTAATACAGGAGTTTCTATTTCAATAAATCCTTTTTTATCTAAATAGCGACGGATCGAAGCGGTAATTTGAGCACGACGGCGAAAAGTCTGTCTTACCTGGGGATTAATAATCAAATCAACATAGCGTTGACGATAGCGTTTTTCTGTATCTGTCAATCCATGCCATTTATCGGGTAAAGGTAACAAGGACTTGGTCAAAATTGTATAGGTATTAACATTAACAGATAGTTCTCCCTTTTCAGTTCTTTTTAAGTTTCCTGTTACCCCTAAAATATCACCAGTATCTGTTAATTTTTTGAGATTATTAAACGCATCAGGAAAATCCTTCATAGAGGATTGAATTCGTTTCTTATCTAAATATAATTGAATAGTTCCTGTTTCATCTTGCAGGTTAAAAAAAGCTAGTTTTCCAAATACCCGACGGGCAATAATCCTCCCTGCGATCGCCACTTCTATGTCAATTTCTTCCCCATCTTTAAGAGCAATATATTTATCCTGTAAATCAACCGCAGTATTAGTAGATTTCCATTTATAAGCGTAGGGAACTAAATTCAATCGTTTTAACTCCTCAACTTTCTCAAGACGTGTTGTGCGAATTTCTTCTAAAGTAGAGATGGATTTGGATTCTTTTAGGGGCTGATTGGAAGACATTGTAATTGATAATTAAGATAGTATAAAACTACAAACAAAAACCTCTGTTTGGGATGACCTCCAAACAGGAACCTAAATGGAATTTTATTATAGCTTGTTACCCTTAAATATCTTGCAATTTAACCAAAATGTTATGCTTAAAAGATTAAGTAATGGAGCATAACTTTGACTTACAGTAATTATCAAATGTTTAATCTGAAGTTTTCTACACCAATAGGCTCTGATCTCTACTGAAATCCAGGTTCACTATATAGACGTCTGTAAGTTAGTTCTTAGTAATTTCGACTCTAGCCTAAATAATTAGAGCAAACATGAGATCAGGACCGCATACATTAGCCTCTGCGAGGTTAGTACACTTAGAACTAGTGCCATAGAGATTGGATTCACCTAAATTGGCTTCTGTTAAATTAACAGAACTGGAATGGGTTTCGCTCAAATTCGCACTTCCTATATTTACCTAACTTGAATTGACTTTCCCAAAATCTGCACAAGACAATTGTGCTTCTTCTTAGTGGAGTTAATTCCTGTTGATGTTTCTAAAGTCAAGGCTTCAAGACTTTAACATTCTTTGGGTTACTCCATACACAACATTTTTTCCAAAACTAGCTGCGGTTATCTGTCCGTTGATGTACGCCCACTTTACTTGATGTTTGGGCTTTGGGCTTTGGGCTCAAATAATTGCTTAACCATTTCGAAAACATTGGGATTGTCTGTAGCAGGGCGCAATTGCTTGACTATACAAATAGGAGTTCCTGAAACAAATAAATCGGTAGACCTAAAGGCTACCCAAAAAATTCTTTTGTCTCAAATAAGTTCCTAGAGGTCAACACCGGTTTTTAAATTAAAGTGGAGTCCTATCGACAAATTTTAACACAGTAGTTTATGAAGCCTCACCGACGTCATATTTTTTGGCTTTGACTAATCGGATTCAAATCAGGGTCGATACCAATTAATTAGAGTAGTCAAATTTCAATATTCTTTGAAGAACATGAGAAAAATTATTTAAGTTGACTATTTTTTCTTTAAATTATGCATCAGCCAGTCTCTCAATGTGACCTTGCTGATGCATAATTTAAAGAAGTTAATCGATAGAAATTGATTGGGGACCACTTCCGTTATCGGAAGTGCTATCTGTATAGGTAAAATCGGTAAATCCTTGTTTGCCTAACCAGGCTTTCAAGGGATCTTCGGATAATTTTAGTTTTAGACTCCCAGATACAAACCCTCCAGTAAATACTAATGGATGCTGTAAAAATTCTTGAAAAATAAGCTGTAATTCGTCGAGAAACATCACAAATCTCCTTGTGTTTGATGGAATTAATAACTAGGGTTTTTGAAAAACTATTCTCTTCAATTGTCCCCTTGTTAAATGTTAAGTTAATCCAAGTCAATGGGACAAACTTATGGAAGACTTTGGCTAAATCTACAACGGCTGAATTGTCAAGGAGGATAAATCCAGTTCTACTGATAATTGTTGTTGTGTTAGGATTTTATTTGTTTAGATCACTGTTTGAGTAGTTGCCTCTGATACTGTAACTATTTTGGAAGGAAACAACCTGATAATTTAGGTGTAAGTGAGCAAAGACTGACGGCTTATCCAAGTAGTCCCAACTGTATCAGTTCTCAAAGTTCTGACTTCAGACATTATTATTGATTCCATCACTCGTCAGTATAGAATATCGTCAGCAATCGCCACTCTTAAAGAGATTATTAAAAATTAAGAACACACTCAAATTACCAAAGAAGCTAATAGTTATTTCTATGCTTAATTCACTGCTCGTTAGATGGGGATCATTGATAATATAGAATCGCACATCAATCAACCCTTTAAGGGTTGATTGATGTGCGATTCGCTTCTCGTTTAGGAAAACTTATTGAAGAGTTAATCGTCAGCGTATTGAATAAATTTGACAGGCATTTAATAGCTAATGTTTTAAGCGTGTTAGAGTAGCCTAGTGTACCTAAATTACCTAACAATCTTACTTAGTAGATTTGTTCTAGAGATTATGCAATTTATTATTGAAGCTATTGAACAATCCCCCCAACAAAAAATAACTTTTGCTGATTACATGAGTCTAGCCCTTTATCACCCCCAAGGAGGATATTATTCTTCTGGACGAGCACAAATTGGAACTCAGGGAGATTTTTTTACAGCTTCTTCTTTAGGATCAGATTTTGGAGAATTGCTAGCTGAGCAGTTTTTGGAAATGTGGAAATTGTTAGGCTCTCCCAAAGCTTTTAATTTAGTGGAAGTAGGTGCGGGAAGTGGTTGGTGTGCTGCTGATATTTTAAAGTATTTACATGATAATTATCCAGATTTCTATGAAGTAACCCACTATATTATTGTTGAAGAAGCACGAAGATTAATTGAAAAGCAAGAAAGTATTCTTAGTATGACTGATAAAGAAAATAAAGTTATTTGGAAATCGTGGGATGAAATTGAAGATTCGTCTCTAACTGGTTGTATTTTTAGCAATGAATTAATTGATGCTTTTCCAGTTCATTTGATAACTATTAACAATAAAAAAATAACAGAAATATATGTAACGCAGTTGGAAGGAAAAATCAAAGAAGTCATCTCAGAATTGTCAACTACAAAAATTATTGATTATTTTGAATTAATTAATATTAATTTAAATACTAATGAATATCCTGAAAACTACCGTACTGAAGTCAATTTAAAGGCTTTAGATTGGTTAAAAAAAATATGCAGTAAGTTAAAACGTGGTTATCTACTAACAATAGATTATGGGCATGTAGCTAGTAAATATTATCACCCTCAACGCCATAAAGGAACGTTAAAATGCTATTATAAACACCGTCATCATGATAATCCTTATGTTAACATTGGACAGCAAGATATAACATCTCATGTTAACTTTACTGCTCTGGAAAAACAAGGGGAATTATTAAACTTAGAAACTGTAAAATTTACTCAACAAGGACTATTTTTAATGGGATTAGGATTGGGCACTCGTCTGCTGGAATTGTCCACGGGTAAGTATGGTTTTCTTGACGTGATTAAACGTCGGGATACCCTTCACCAATTAATTGATCCCATGGGGTTAGGAGGATTTGGAGTATTGTTACAAAGTAAAGGACTGACAAAAGAAGAAAAAAGACGACCGCTTAAAGGTTTTTGACGAAAAATTAATCACGTATGTTAAGTATTTTAAATACTAATCATCATAACATCATCTCTTAATCTATAAACATTGATTCACTTATAAACTTTGTATTAAAATTAACACTATATAAATAATTGAATTGATTGGGATGTGCCCAACTCTAAAAGTCTACTTTCTCTTGAACATAAACTGTTTTTTACAACTAAGCTGTTATTTTTCCTATGAAAAGAAAAAAGTCTCTAATAGAAAAGTAGTTAAAACATAGCAATAACTAAATGCCAGCTTGCCTAAAAGTTCAGCTAATACAATTAGAAAACAAAAATTGTTAAAGTTAGCTCGTAACCCAGAAATTATCTTCAGAACGAGAGCAGAAGTTTTATTTTTAATAAGAGGATGGAAAATCCAATAAATTGCAGATGAGGTTAAGTTATATACTGCAGAGATAAGGGAATATATATGGTAATTAGTTTTAAGAATTATTTAGTATATATGAATAGTTTAGTTAAGGTCAGATTGAACAAAAGCCCATGAGATTGTCGGAAGAAAGCGATTCTATAAAGTCTTTATCAAAAAAGTTACCATAAGAAATGTAGATTAAAACAATATAAATTTAACTCTAATTGCTTAAATATTAGAAATACAAGATGATTTACTGACTTTTTCCATCAACAATTTTTTCATTCTCATTAAAAATCGTCCATCGACGATCACACCATGAAAGTACCACTTGTGAAAATTGTTGCTTAACTTGAAATATGGATATTTTATCTAAGGATTTAATTAAGTAAGATAGACAATAATCTCATTCAGATAAGCCTAACTATTTAGAGTTGACATCAACACAAACTCCAGACGATTCAAGTAGTTTGATAAATTCAGTTTCCGAGAGTTGACAAATACCAAACTTTTGAGCTTTTCTTAGTTTATCACCAGGAGTTTCTCCCACAACAACATAGTGAGTTTTTAAACTAGGAGAGCTGCTTAAAGTTCCTCCTGCTTTTTGAATATACGACTTAGCTTCATCTCGATTCATTTGGGATAAATTGCCTAATACAACTATTTTTTTACCCTCAAATAAACTCTCTTGGTTTAAGCTTTTTTCATTTTCTTGTGTATTTCCTGTAGTTGATTTTCCCTGAATTTCCTGAGTATCTTCTAATATAGATTGTGATTTAGATAGAATATTATAAGGTTTAGCAACACTATCTTGAAGACTCGATTGTTGTGTTTCTAACCCTTTAATTTTTTTTTCTAAAGTAGCCAGTCGTTTACGTTCTTTGGTTATAGTTTCTTCAAAAGTTTTTTTTTCTTTATTTAAACTATCTATTCTTTGCTCTAGGGTAGCTTCTAAAGCTTCTTTTTCTTTAGCTTGCTCTTGCAAAGTAGCCAGTTGTTTACGTTCTTTAGTTATGGTTTCTTCAAAAGTTTTTTTCTCTTGAGTTAAACTATCTATTTTTTGTTGTAGGCTAGCTTCTAAAGCTTCTTTTTCTTTAGCTAATCCCTGAAGTTGCCTTTCTAGAGATACTACTAGTTGACTTTCTTTATTGAGAATCTCTTCAAGTTTTTTCTTTTCTTGAGTTAAACTATCTATCTTTTGTTGTAAAGTAGCAATGTTCCCTAATTCTTTTTGTAATGTATTGACTGTGTACTCATTTTCTCTACGTAAACTCTCAAGTTGCTGTTGGAGAGAAGAAACTTGCTCTTGTTGCTTAATTTGTAATTGGCATTTTAATCTTTCTGATTCTTTAAGATCCTTTCCCAAAGATATAAGTTTTTCTTTGTTTTTATCTAAATCTTTGGTTACAGCGGTAATTTCTTGCTGTTTTTTCTCTAAATTTTTAGCTAAATTACTCTTATCAAATTCCATTTGATTGACAGTCTCTCTCAAATGAGTAAGTTGACAAGAAACTTCATCAAGTTGATGCTGGATTTGCTCTTTATCATGAGTTAACGTTTTATTGGACATAACAGCACGAGTTAGCTGCTCATGTAGAGTTTCTTTCTCTTGGTTGATCTGTTTCTGTTTGTCAACGAGTTCTAATTCCCGTTTCGTGCTACTACGACGGAGTTGCCAATAGTTAACCCAAGAAGCTCCTAAAACAAGTATCAATGCGGCAATTTCATAAACTATTTGATTTGTCATATTACTTCTCCTAAATAAAAGCAGCCGCAGGCTAATCGTTGATCTAGAACGTATTCCTCAGTCAAGCTGATGTGACCTATCTATATCCTTACTATATATATCAGGCTGTCATACTGGAAACGGGGTAAACAGATTAAATCTTACAAATCTTAATAGAAGAAGAGGGTGGAGAAGTCGGGGAGTGTGAAAACTGTAAGATATACGAGAGAGTTATCCCTAACATAACTTGAGAAATTTAAGAGCATCTATTAATAATTTAATTTTCTTAAAAAGATTACTAAATTAGCCTTTAACAAACTTTAACAAAGATTAATCTTGCCAGCTTTTACCTTAAGAATTTGGGAAGATTGTAACCACTGAGCATTAAAAGAATGTAAATAAGTAGTTGTAATTAGGGTTTGAAATCGTCCTTGAATTGCTTCTAATAGTTGGTTTTGTCGATTCGGATCAAGTTCAGCCAATACATCATCGAGTAATAATAATGGCGGTTCTCCTATCACCTCTTCAATCAATTGGAGCTCTGACAGTTTTAAGGATAATACAAGAGTCCGTTGTTGTCCTTGGGAAGCAGAAGATTTAGCAGGAGTTTTGTTAATTGTAAATGTCACATCATCTCGATGAGGTCCTACTAAGCTTGTCCCTAATTGTTGTTCTGCAATGCGACGCTGTTCCATTCTATCAAGAAATGCTTCTTTAATTTGAGTTGAATCATCTGAATCACAGCAAATATTAGGTAGATAGGTTATTTCTAATATTTCTTGTCCTCCACTGATATTTTTATGCCAATTTTTAGCTAAAGAGGTTAATCTTTCTATTACTCTAGCCCTTCGCCTTGTTACCCGTGAACCTGTCTCTACTAACTGCCGATCCCAAAGGTGCAATTGAGATATCTGGAACTCTAAATCAGCAGATGTTTCCTGATCAGCGACTTTTTTTCGTAATTTTTTTAGTACGGCATTACGTTGACGTAAAACTTGATAGTATTCGTGTAATATGTGAGCATAAACCGGTTCTAGTTGAACTAATAGAGTATCTAGCCAACTGCGACGAGTATCAGGTGAACCCCTAACTAGGTCTAAGTCTAAGGACGAAAACCCTACCGCGTTAAGACTTCCCAAAAATTCCAGATGACGACGTAGATTTTCCTGGTTCAGAGCTAAGGTTCGTCTTCCTGGGGAACGTAGGATAATGCTGAGGTCCGATTTACCGTAGGTTCGTTCAACATTACCCAAAATTTGCCCCATCTTCTTTCCTTCAAAAATTAAATCGTGATCGTGGTTTGTTCGATGACTTTTGAGAGTAGCTAATAATTCCACTGCTTCAAGGATATTGGACTTTCCTTGGGCATTATTTCCTAGCAAAATAGTTTTTTGTCGATCAAATTTAACCGATTGCTCAAAATAATTCCGAAAATTATGTAAATGTAAGGTTTTGAGATACATTTTTTAGGCAGAGGGAAAAGAAGGGGATAGATAGTAGAGGATAAGTAGAATGTATTGTAACCCTTCTCTTCTACTTCCAACGTAATTCCCAATTATAAAGAAAATACGAGAATAAATACTTTTGAAATTATTAATCCTACTGAGGATGGCTAAACACCAATTCAAGCCTTATCAATTCTGCCGTTGAGAAATCAAGAAGAGTTACTGATTTAATCGAACTACCATCCAAGGCACTATTCAATAATAAGCTTTTTGAGTCTCTTTTTTGTGGATTTATGTAAGCTAACAGTCCTATCCTACTCCATAGATCAGCCTGTCCCACGACTTTTCCGACAAGAAAATCAACTTACTTGACATATTGCTAACAAATTCTCAAGCAGAAAAATGTGCAGTTTTGACCTTCTTCTAAATACAACTATTATTATTAGTCAACTCTTGAATATTAAATAAAATTCAAAATGCTTTAATCGGCTCAATTGAAATATTAGCTTAGGCAAAAATATGTAGTCATCCCTTAAAAATCTAATATTCTGCCAATACATCTAAATTTTCCATAGAAATAATAATGTTTTTTTTCTCTTTAATTAATTTAATTTCTCGAAGAACAATATTGTATGTGATGAACTGATATGTTTAAAGTCAGGGGAGAAAAGGATTTTCTTTAAGTCAAGTAGATAAACTATCAAAGTTGACTAGCAATACGAAAATTCTCTTCAGAACAAAAATAATAGCCAAAATATTATATTGACACCCAAGAGGATCGAAAGGCAAAGAAATTGCAGACTAGGTGAAATTGTTACCAAGTGCAATTTATAGACGAATTAGTCTAGGAAGAGAAGAATTTTAATGTATTCCGATAAGTGGAAAACAAAAAACTAGGAAACAAGAAAATACGAAATATTTTGAAGAGATCCAATAAAAGGATAAAACAACTTATGATAGCAAACAATTATCTAAATTTTTAAAAAGAGAGAAGTAAAATTAACTTCTGGAATAATCAATCAATTTTTTATAAAAAGGGACATAAATAAAAAAGAATAAAAGTGATGATGGGAGTTGATAAATATCCGATAAAAAAAGCACAAAAATTCTAGAGAAACAAAGTAGATAAAGCAAAATTTAAATAAAAAAAAAAGACTATATATATAGTTTATGCTAATTTATAGTCTATTAAATAGAACAAAAGGGAAATTACATTAAATAAAATCTCATAAAATTGCTGAAAATATATTCAAAGATAAAAATAGTTTAAATCAGGTAACTTAATAAAATATTTTTATAAATAGTTGCCTCTAAATAATATAAATAAATCGGTTTAAATTAGTGTTAAATTCATGCCAATCAATATCTCTATTAGTGCAAGTTAACAGTCCACCTAATTGTCTAATAGTTCTTAACATAGTGTCATTTATTCTATGTCCGACTACTTTCTTGAAGCTTACACAGCTTAATTTAAATAAGTTTTATTTAATCGCTTCTTTGAAAATTACGAAGAATACTATTATTAATATAGGGATTAGTTTGATGTAATTTTACTTCTTAGAGAAAGTGAAACTCGTTACCTAATTTTACATTTTTTTGAGCAGGTATTTAGCGATCATTTCTTAGACTTTATTGAGACTTTCAGATTCAGACATAGACATAATAGTTTATGGTTTATCATGCAAAGGATAAGCCATGTCTTCAGGACTAACTAAAAAATCAAATTCTTCGGCAGACAGAAACCCCAAACTCACACATGCTTCCTTTAAAGTTACTTGTTCAACATAAGCTTTCTTTGCGACTTTTGCTGCATTATCATAGCCAATATGAGGATTTAGCGAAGTTACTAACATTAGAGAATTGTTTAAATAATCCTCAATTTGTTTTCTGTTAGGTTCAATACCTAAAACCAAATGGTCTGTAAAAGAGGAACAAACATCGGCTAATAATCGAATAGAATTTAAAATATTAAAAATTAATATAGGTTTAAAAACATTTAGTTCAAAATTTCCCTGACTTCCTGCTATTCCTATAGCTGAATCATTACCTATTACTTGTACACAAACCATGGTCATTGCTTCACATTGCGTGGGGTTAACTTTCCCTGGCATAATTGAAGACCCCGGTTCATTTGCCGGTAATATTAATTCTCCTAAACCACAACGAGGACCCGATGCTAACCAGCGAATATCATTGGCAATTTTCATCAAAGAACCTGCTAAGGTTTTAATGGTTCCACTGGTCATCACAATAGCATCATGGGCGGCTAAAGCGGCAAATTTATTGGGAGAGGAGACAAAAGGTAAATTGGTTAATTGAGCGATTTCATCTGCCACCCGTTGGGCAAAATCTGGGTGAGTATTTAACCCAGTCCCAACTGCCGTTCCCCCGATGGCTAATTCATAGAGGTCAGGTAAAATTCGTTGAAGGCGATCAATATTTTTGTCAAGTTGAGAAATATAGCCTGAAAATTCCTGTCCTAAACTTAAAGGAACCGCATCCATAAGATGGGTTCGACCAATTTTTATAATGTCATTAAATTTATTTTTTTTTCTTGCTAAAGCATCCCGCAATTTAATCACCATTGGCAATAAATTATAATTAATTTTCTCCACTATAGCAATGTGCATCGCTGTAGGAAAAGTATCATTAGAAGACTGGGACATATTAACATGATCATTAGGATGAATAGGGTCTTTGCTCCCTAAAATACCTCCCGCTAATTCAATCCCTCGGTTTGCGATCACTTCATTTGCATTCATGTTGGTTTGCGTGCCACTTCCTGTCTGCCAAATACTCAAAGGAAAGTGAGAATCAAGGTCTCCTGCAATAACTTCATCTGCGGCTTGTGTAATTAATATAACTTTGTCAAATGGCAATTTTCCTAAATCATAATTAACTTTAGCCGCTGCTTTTTTCAAAATACCAAAAGCTCTAATCATTTCTGGAGGCATGATATCATTACCAATAGCAAAATAGTGGAGTGAGCGCTGAGTTTGCGCTCCCCAGTAGCAGTCATCTGGAACATCAATAGCTCCTATACTGTCGGTTTCAGTTCGCATACCATCTCTTCATAAAGTACTATGACTACATATCATATTATACTCCATGATTTCACTGGCTTCTTGTTGTAAAATCAAGACAGCTCTCTCGTAATGAACTTCTCAAAAAATTTTACTAAACTAAATTTCTTATTAGAAAACCTATGAAGTTTAGGACTATTTATTGATTAAAGTAAATGGGGATCTTTTATCCTTTTTTTGAGAAAATTGACTAGTTTTTATTTTTTATAAATTTTAGAAGTTGAAAAGCTAAGGAGTCTATAGTTCGTAATTTTTTGTTACGCTAAACGTTGATTTTCAAATAAAAAAGACAGAAATTAAAGCGATGAGTATAATTGATGACGACTTAATTTTGAACTTGAAACTTAAAAGATATACAACTATTTACCTATTACTCAACCTGAACGCGTTCTAATTACAGGCATCACTGGACAAGATTGCTCTTATATAAGTGAGTTTTTATTAGAACAGGGATACGAAGTTCATGAGATTATTCGACGAACTTCAACTTTTAATACTTGATACTAATCGCATAGATCATATACGATATACATCGATTTCCCTAATTTTTAGGCAAGATTATTCCTCTATTCTGGAGATTTAACTGATAGTACCACCTTGCGTCGAATTTTAGAAGAAGTAAAACCTATTGAGATCTATAATTTATAGGAATGGGGACTTTACGACTTCGAGAAGCCATTCGAGAATACCAACACCGCACAGGAATTGAAGTACGCTTTTACCAAGCAGGATCATCAGAAATGTTTGGGAAGGTTCAAGAGATTCCCAAAAAAGAAAATACCCCATTTTATCCTTGTAGTCCCTACGCATGTGCCAAAATTTACGCTCATTAGCAAACTGTAAATTATCGATAATCTTACGATTTATTTGCCTGTAATGGAATTTTGTTAAACCATGAATCCCCCGTCGCGGAGAAACTTTCGTTACCCGAAAGATTACCCGAAAGATCACCCGTATTGTCGCTGGAACTCAGAAAGAACTCTTTTTAGGAAATCTCTACTCTAGGCGAGATTGGAGCTACGCTAAAGATTATGTTGAAGCCATGTGGTTAATGCTCCAACAAGAACAACCAGATTATGTCATAACCACAGGAGAAACCCATTCTATCCGAGAATTCCTCGATCTTTCCTTTAGTTACGTCCACCTCAACTGGGAAGATTACATTTCTTTCGATGAACGCTATCTCCGCCCGGCTGAAGTCAATATACTGCTCGGCGGTACAACTAAAGCCAAAATAAAATTGGAGTGGGAATCTTCTGTCACCTTCGAAGAATTGGTCCACTTGATAGTAGAAGCAGACTTAGCGTTTCCATTGGGACTTTGTCGCCCCAATGGAAACGCTAAAAACCAAACATTGCCAATTAAAGATAATGTTTATATTTGTCGATCTACAGGCTTAAGCGTGGACTAACGATGATCTTCATGGTGATTGAGTTATGCTAGGTATAGCACTGCGCATTGCGGTTAGGGTATTGATACAATTACTAAATCTTGTATGCTTATACACTGTCCACTTCACAATAAATAATGTCATAATCTACGCTTTGTACTGTTATAAACTCATGGTAAGCCCTTTAGAGCTTCTATGGTAAGTCTTCATTATAAACTTTGAATAAAAAAACCAAATTTTGGCTACGCTATTTATCTGTCATCATTATTTAGATAACAACTGATATTTTCCTCCCCTCGACCTTAAGCCTTAAATTGTTAATAAAATTGAACAAGCAAAATACTAGGTAGAATTGACCCATGTTAGATTTAACAAACAAGCGAATCTTAGTGACAGGCGGTGCTATATTTTTGGCAAACAAGTTGTCAAGCAATTAGTCTAAGCGGGAGCTAATATTGAAAGAATTACTATTCCCCGTTCTCAAGACTGAGACTTATGGGTTCTAAAAAATTGTCAACGTGTAGCTAATCAATACGATATTATTATTCATTTGGCTGCCCATGTGGGAGGAATTGGCTTAAATCGAGAAAAAACTGCCGAATTATATTACGCTCATTTGATAATGAGAACTCAATTAATTCACGTTGTTTATGAAGTAGGAATATAAAAATTTATCTGTGTGGGAACAATTTGTGCTTACCCGAAGTTCACACCTGTTCTTTTTAAAGAAGATGATCTTTGTAATGGCTATCCCAAAGAAACTAATGCTCCTTATGGTTTTGCTAAAAAAGCCTTATTAGTTAAACTCCAATCCTATCGCTTGCAATATGCATTTAATGGAATTTATCTGCTTCCAGTTAATTTGTATGGATCTGAAGATAATTTTAATCCTCATAGTTCTCATGTTATTCCTGCTTTAATCCGTAAGGTATATGAAGCCCAACGACTAGGAAATAAAACCCTTCATGCTTGGGGTGATGGTTCTCCTCCGAGAGAATTTCTATACTCAACAGATGCGGCAAGAGGAATTGTGATGGGAACTCAATTATATAGTGATATAGACTCTGTTGACTTAGGAACAAATCACGAAATTTATATCTGTAATCTAGTAAAATTAATCTGTGAATTAATGGAAGTCAAAGGAGACATTGCTTGGTAAATAGAAAAACTAACTGGGCAATTTTGTCGTTGTTTCGATACCCATTATTTGCGTATAATTGGTATCTACAACAGAGATTAAATTTAAATAAAAGTTAAAAAATACTATAAAAAAACTTCATTAGTTTGAAGATATTTATGGTAGATAAAAAAATTAAAATTTTTCGATAATAAGGTTTATTATTGGCAATTAATCTTGATAGGGCGATAAGATAATGTATCTTCCAGACTGTTTTTTAAAAAAAAGTAGCTAATAAATTTAAACACCTTTATTATTACTGGATTCTATGATGTCAAAAATTTAATTATTATCAAAATAAGTATTGTTTTATTAGGAACTTAAGAAGGTAAGACTTTTAACTTTTATTTACTTAAACTGTTTTTGTAGTAAGCCTGAAAGAGTCGAAACAATCCCATAATCAATTAAATTCATCTAATTTAATAAGTGGCAAATAAAATTAAATTATAAATTAAACTCAAGAGATTGAAATGAATTACAATAACTTATCCATTAAGTAAAAAATTATGTATTATCTAGATAGATCACACTCGTTATTAAGATTTGGTGAGGAGTAGGCGTGTTTAATCAGTTAGGGTTAAAGTTTAGGGAGAAAATAAATCAGATTTTGCACTCAAAATCAAAAAACCCTAAAGGGACAAATAAAAATCTAGGTAATGACTCTGATGACATCGAGTCTTGCCAAGAGAAGAATCAACCTGAAATCAGTTTCTCAGTAAAAATCTCCAAGACCTTACCTCAACTGGTTAGCTTATTTCAAGAGGTATCTCAAACCTCTATTAATTCTGTTAAACGAATTGTCTCCATAAGCCATAATCCAAAATTTTGTCTGTTGTTTGGAATAGGACTGGGAGCCAGTAGTGGTGTGATTGCCCTAGGATATGGCATCTATCAACTTGAAAGTAGCATCACAGAACCAGTTGAAGAAGTCCTCACCTATGCTCCTCCTAAGACCTTGATCATTAAATCATCTGATGGAATTGTTCTTAAAGAACTAGGTCCAGTTACTCATGAAAAACTAAAAATTTGGCAGATTCCTGACCTCGTTATTCAAGCATTTATTGCCAGTGAAGATCATCGTTTTAAGAACCATCGAGGGGTTGATATACATGGAGTTGTTCGTGCAGCTTTTTCTAATTTACTGGCGGGAGAAGTAGTCGAAGGGGGAAGCACGATCACTCAACAATTAGCACGCATTGTTTTCTTGAACCAGGAAATCAACATAATCCGAAAAATCAAGGAAATGCGCTTGGCTCAGAAAATAGAAGGAAAATTGACTAAAGACCAAATCTTAGAACGTTATCTCAATTTGGTTTATTTAGGATCGGGAGCCTATGGGGTTGCCGATGCAGCTTGGGTCTATTTTAGTAAACCTATCGATCAACTAACTGTAGCTGAAGCGGCGACCCTAGCAGGAATTGTACCTGCTCCCAGTGTTTATTCTCCTATGCAGAACAAGGCAGCCACTATTGAACGTCGAAATCTCGTACTACAAAGAATGAAAATTAAGGGCTTTATTAGTGCTTCCCAAGTAAAAGAAGCAATTGCTGACCCCATTCTTCTCAAACCCCGTAAACCCAAACGTCTACTAGGAAAAGCTCCCTATTTCACAGATTATATTCAACTTCAACTACCGAAATATCTCTCTAAAGAGGTGTTGCAACAAGGGGGAATTGTGGTAGAAACCACCCTCAATAATCAATGGCAAGAAGCTGCCGAAGCCGCTATTGAAAAGGCTGTGACAGAATATGGTCGATGGCAAGGGTTTAAACAAGCAGCATTGACGGCGGTTGATCCGCGTAACGGACAAATTAAAGCGATGGTTGGGGGAAAAGACTACAAAAATCATCAATATAATCGGGTGACTCAAGCTCAACGTCAACCAGGGTCTACCTTTAAAACTTTTGTTTACGCTACCGCGATCGCTGCTGGACTTTCGCCTGACCAAACCTTCCAAAACTCTCCTTACGTGGTGGATGGTTATCGACCAGAGAATTATGGTGATCGCTATAGCGGCGTTCCCGTTTCCATTCGCAAAGCTCTCGCCTCTTCATTAAATGTGGTAGCGGTTCAAACATTGGTAAAAGTGGGATGGAACCCCATCATTGAAGTTGCCAAAAAAATGGGTATTGAATCGGAATTAAAACCGACCTATTCCTTAGCATTGGGAGCATGGGAAGTTAATTTACTCGAATTAACCAGTGCTTATGGAACGTTAGCCAACTTCGGTATCCATCAACGCGCCCACGGCATTGATCGTATTCTTGATCGCCACGGGCAGATTCTATATCAAGCTACATTTCCTCCCAAAGAAGTGATTGACTCCGATACCACTGCAATTATGACTTCTATGCTACAGGAGGTAGTGACTGGGGGAACCGGAACCTCTGCTCAATTAGGAAAGCGACCGGTAGCAGGAAAAACGGGAACCTCTGATAAAGCCAGAGATTTATGGTTTATTGGCTATATTCCCCAGTTAACAGCCGGGGTGTGGTTAGGGAACGATAATAACGGTCCCACCAGGGGAGCAAGTACCACGGCTGCGGCCATTTGGAAAGAATTTATGGAGGAAGCCGTCAAGGGTACCCCCATTGAGTCTTTTCCACTTGTTCCCAATATCAAAGGACGTGAACCAACCATTAAAGCCGAACCTATCAGCCCGAAAAAGAAATCATATACAGTGGCTACACAGTCTGGAGCATCGCGTTCAAGGTCTATGCTCAGTACTCGTAGCAGAAAACAAACCGTAACTCGCCGTCAGCGCGTCTACACTGGTTCTCAAGAAGTAGCTCCAACTCAGATAAGAAAACGGTCAGTTACTCCATCGAGTCTTCCCCCACAAACAGCAGTTACCTCCAAAACTAAACTCCCTGTTTCTAATCACCTCGCTGCCCCTAGTGCTATTAGAAGGTCCAGTTCTACTTCTACTTCTTCTAAAGCTGAATTTTCGCCTCCAGCCCCCCCTGCGTCACGTAAAGCTAATTAACTACCTAGGTGAGGAATCAGGAGACTTAACTTAAGCAAAACATTAATTAGAGAACGTTAAGCAAAATACAGTTTTTTGGGGATTTCTCTTCTTTTTTTAGGCTGTAACACACTTAACTTAATAGGTTTTGAGTATATTGCGCTATGTTAATACACCCTATAATTTTATGAGTTCGGGGTTTTACCTTGAATGTATTTTTCATGTATGCCTTTTAAGTATAAAAACTTATAAAAAGAACAAACCCACCTTTCGAGGTGGGCAAAATAAATCAATCAAACTCTAAGTAATTTAAGTCCTTATTGAGGTCCTAAACCTACCTTAGGCGCATAAAGAGCGCAATCACCTAACTCTTCTTCAATTCGTAACAATCGGTTATATTTAGCAACCCGTTCACTGCGACACAAAGAACCGGACTTAATCTGTCCAGCGCGAGTGGCTACAGCTAAGTCAGCGATGGTAGTGTCTGAGGTTTCTCCTGAACGATGACTAATTACTGAACTATACTGTTTACGAGTCGCTAAAGCAATAGTTTCTAGGGTTTCGGTGAGGGTTCCAATTTGATTGAGTTTAATCAAAATAGAATTAGCAACCCCCATATTAATTCCTTTCTGTAAACGAGTTCGGTTAGTGACAAACAAATCATCCCCCACTAATTGAATGCGAGAACCCAAAGACTCAGTATGAAGTTTCCAGTTGTCCCAGTCCTCTTCTTGTAAACCATCTTCAATGGAGATAATAGGATATTGATCCACTAATTTAGCCAGATACTTAACGAATTCTTGAGAAGAATGGGCTGACCCATCATAGACATATTGTCCATCTTTGTAGAATTCGCTTGAAGCCACATCCATAGCCAAAGCCATTTGTTCTCCAGGTTTATACCCTGCCCGTTCGATTGCTTCAATTAGTAAATCTAAGGCTTCTTGATTAGACTGAAGGTCGGGAGCATAACCACCTTCATCCCCTACGCCAGACAACAAGTTACGTTCTTTGAGAACTTGACTCAGAGTTGCGAAGACTTCAGCCCCCCAACGCAACCCTTCCTTAAAGGAGTCGGCCCCAATGGGCATCACCATAAATTCTTGGAAGTCAACATTATTATTTGCATGAGAGCCCCCGTTAAGAACATTAATCATAGGGATGGGGATAACATTGGCTAAAGGACCGCCTAAATAGCGATAAAGAGGTATCTGTAATTCAGCCGCTGCTGCTTTAGCCGTCGCTAAAGAAACTGAGAGAATAGCATTAGCTCCTAATTCTTTTTTATTAGAAGAACCATCACAATCAATCATTTTCTGGTCAAGAGAAGTTTGATCAAAGGCGTTAGTGTTCAACAATTGGGGCGCAATTTTTTCTTTAACATTACGGACAGCGTTGAGTACCCCTTTACCACCATAGCGGTTAGGGTCATTATCCCGTAATTCGTGGGCTTCAAAACTACCGGTTGATGCCCCACTAGGGACTTGGGCGATACCAAATGCACCTGTTTCGAGAAACACTTCTGCTTCAATGGTAGGGCGACCACGGGAGTCTAAAATCTCTCTAGCGGTTATGGCTTCAATGAGAACTTCAGGTTTGTTTAGCATGGATTAGGTCTATCCAATAATAAAGAAATATGATCATTAAGTGAGATGTATCCTGAGAATACAGCTATTTTCATCAAAAATGAAGAAAAATCATTTATTCGCTTTCTGGAATTGTGTTTCCACAATCACCACATTTACCTTATCAAGACTCGACTCTGATCGCACCTCACAATGCATTCAAACAAACAATTTACCTTCTGAATTTGTTGCCAATCGGTTTTAAGTCTACTAGTAGCAAATCTCAGTTTTTAGGGTAGAACCTAAATACCCCCGACACCAACAAAGTCGTTAGCAGCCACTACATTGATAATAATTTTAGCAAGCTCTTCAATGACTTCAGTATTGGGAAAATCTACTCCTAGAATTTCTTTTTTTTATTAAAATTGATCATGAATTTATTGATCTTGCTTTCAAATTTCGTTTCAATCACCACTAAGTCTGTATTGATGGTGGAGACCATACAAAAACCTAATTATTTTTTAACTGGTCCGTTGAGCTTAATTCAATAAATTTTTACCAACTTCTTCAGTTTTGTCAGCAATGAGTTCAATGGACAGAACATAGCTAATCACTTTTTTGATCTCGTTTTTTTGTATTTTTTTGAGGCAATAGGTTGATTAAGTTGATTAAATCGGCAGCTTTCTCTTCTAACTCTCCTTAATTAACTTCCATCGATTGTGCCATCTATTTTGACGGGGCGTGGGGAGGTTAACTGTTACACTTTAGTAAGCAACGTCGTAATCGTTCTTAACGGATGTTAATGCAAGCAAGGTCGCATTAGTTTGTTTGAATGACGACAAAAACTAATTTATCAATGCTTTTGACTCCTCAACAATGAGATGAACATATTTGTTTAGTCTAAATTATTTTTATCTACCTTAATAAAGGAACAACTCGAATAGTTATATTTATAATCGATAAATTATCGAAATTAATATATCATTTTTAAATCTAGAGGATACATCTCTTGTTAAGGTAAATCTAGTATTAGGAGATTGAGTCCAGTTAACTTTTCAGATTATCCTATAATTAGGGTGTTCAATATTTATTAGTTAACAATAGTACTCAATTTTTATCATCAAAATACTCATTCCCAGAAGGATTAATTTCATCTTTAAATTCCCGTAGAGTTTTTCCCAAAGTAGATCCAATTTTAGGAATTTTTTTAGGACCAAAAATCAATAAAGCAACACCGATAATAACGACTACTTCCGTCCATCCTAATCCAAACATATTAACTCCAGATACTACAACGATTAATTCGGTTTAATCAATAAACTACTAGTAATATTCTATGCTAGAAAAACACCGAAGTTCAAAGGATAACACTGAATTAATGTCTTAACGTAATGTTAGAATAGCCAAGGCTACAACAATTGAGTTTGATGCTAGTGGAGAATTGCTTGAATAAATCTTGCCTTGTGTAGCACTCATCGCTAATTATTCGAAAATCCTAGCTAATAAGCGGTATGTTAGACACTTCACCCGTTTCTGTTCACTCTCAATTCAACCCCTTGATACGACTACTCGCTGATGTTATTCAATATCATTGGGAACAATATTTCCCCCTAATCTCCTATGAATTACCCGACGGGTTAGGACATGTGGAAGGAAAACTTGGAGGAAAAGAAGTGGTGATTGAAAATCAATGTTATCAAACTCCTCAGTTCCGTAAACTCCATTTAGAATTTGGAAAAATAGGACAGGAATTGGATATTCTTCATTGTGTGATGTTTCCTCATCCTAGTTATTCTCTACCTATGTTCGGTTGTGATATCGCAGCAAGTCCTGAAAGAGTAAGTGCGGCAATCGCAGATTTAGATACCGCTAACCGAGAACTGACTCTTACTTCAGAAAACCACCAAGCCCTATCAAAATCACCAGTTTTGGAGTTTTCTGAATCGCGTCAATTACCCGAATGGGGCGATATTTTCTCCGACTATTGTTTATTTATTTCTCCAACTGACCCAGAAGAAGAAACTCAATTTTTGTCTCGTGTAGCTGAATTTTTGAAGATTCACTGTCAGACTGCGGTAGATTCTCAAACTGTTTCTAGTAAACAACAAATATCTAACTTAGCCCGACAGTATTACTATTGCACAAAGCAACAACAAAAGGATAAAACCCGTCGAGTTATAGAAAAAACGTTTGGTAAAAAATGGGCTAATAAATATATGACTCAAGTGTTGTTTGACTTACCTACCCAAGATAAATAAACTCTTGAAAAGTCACTCTAAAAAGACAGCGAGAAAAGTTTTTAGTTTCAAAAATATGACTTCCTACCAAAAAATAATTAGAGGAAACATTTGAGAATGAATGAAAAAGTAAGACTATTAGAAGTGATCGCCGGAAAAAATCGAGGGTTATTAGCGACGGAAATGGATCGGGTAAGAGTTCTTTCGGCCTTAGAACAACTTGAAGATCATAATCCCATTCCTCAAACTTTAGAAGCAAAAGAATTACTCGATGGGAATTGGCGGTTACTCTATACCACAAGTAAGGAAATTTTAGGACTTGATCGCCTTCCCGTATTGCAATTAGGAGAAATTTATCAATGTCTTCGCATGGCTGACGGGAAACTTTACAATATTGCTGAAATTATTGGAGTACCTTTTTTAGAAGGATTAGTGAGTGTTATAGCTAGGCTTGAAGTCGTCTCTGACAGGCGAGTTAATATTAAATTTGAACGTTATATTATTGGTTCCCAAAGGTTATTAGGATATCGATCACCTAATCAGCTAATTAAAGATATTGAAGCAGGAAAAAAGTTTTTTTCTCTAGATTTTAATATCGAAAGTCAAGAACAACAGGGATGGTTAGAAATTACTTATTTGGATGATAATCTTCGAGTAGGAAGAGGAAATGAAGGAAATGTATTCGTTTTATCTAAAGAAAAGGGTATTTAACTTATTTTAAAAAGGATTAAGCCAATATTATGTTTTTTTCTCTAGATTATTGATATTTTGACACTTATTGGGTAAGAAATACCGGTTATTCATAATAATAGTAGAGTAAATTACTAGTTAATAACTTTCAAAACTCTTTTGGACTAAACGTGATTCGATGGCTCCTATAACTGCTATCGCCAATTTATATATCTTCTTTATCTATCACACTAACTTTATCTTGTGTTCTTTGAGGAATTTTTTGAGCTTTACTTAACCAAAATTTCTTTTCTAGTCCAATTCTTAGAAAGACCCTTAAACGAAGAGATGACACTAACTAATCTGGCTATACCTAACTGATGATATAAAATTAACTAGCAAGCCAGGTCAAAAAACTTCGGAGTTAAAAATTGACGGAATTTCTAAATTGATAAGCTCTCGTTTCAATCAACTTCAATTTATTATTGATACCTTCTACTGTTACTTGCTGTTACTTGGTAAAAATAGGCGATAATTTCTTCCAATATAACATCCAGTCTAAGTGTTATATTGCTTTTTTACATCAATTAACTAATTTTAATAGTCTTTATATTCCATAAAATTTTTAAAAAATTGTTATGAGTTTCCCTTTTATTTAATTGGTGCGTTTTTGAGAGAACTGGTCAAGTTTAACACACTTTATTTCTTTGTTTTTTATTCTTTACTTGAATATTCTCATTTTTTAAATAAAAAATGTTTACTATTATTTAACCCTGACAAGATTTTTTCTTTTTAATTAGTGCTTTCAAGCCCTACTTATTTAAGCTCACCTACTTCTCATCGAACATCTGTGTCCCTAAAACCGTTAACATTTTCATAGGTGCAGTATAAAAAATCCTTAAGATTGTTCTACAAGGAGAACTTAAAATGATAATTTTCGATACCCAATCGATTTTAGAAGTCTTACGTCCAGTTCAGGACCCTGAACTTCAGAAAAGTTTAGTAGACTTAAATATGATTCGTAATGTAGTCATTGATGGCTCCCGAGTCAGTTTTACTTTAGTCTTGACTACTTCTGCTTGTCCTTTAAGAGAATTTATCGTTGAAGATTGTAAAAAAGCCGTTGAACAATTACCGGGAGTAAAAACTGTTGAAGTAGAAGTAACCTCCGAAACCCCTCAACAAAAAGTGTTACCGAATCAACAATCTGTCGCTGGAACCAAAAATATTATCGCTATTTCGAGTGGTAAAGGAGGCGTGGGAAAAAGCACCGTTGCGGTAAATATAGCTGTTGCTTTAGCCCAAACAGGAGCCAAAGTCGGTTTACTCGATGCTGACATTTACGGTCCCAATGTTCCGATTATGTTAGGATTAGCCAGCACCGGATTCAAGGTAGAACAGGGGGACCACAGAGAAGTCCTAGAGCCTGCCTTTAATTATGGGGTCAAAATAGTGTCCATGGGCTTTTTAATTGACCCTGATCAACCTGTTATCTGGCGTGGTCCAATGCTAAATAGCATTATCCGTCAATTTCTCTATCAATTCAATTGGGGAGCTTTAGATTATTTAGTGGTAGATATGCCCCCAGGAACTGGAGACGCTCAATTAACTCTCGCTCAAGCAGTTCCTATGGCAGGTGCTGTCATTGTTACCACTCCTCAAGCCGTATCTTTGTTAGATGCTCGTCGTGGGCTAAAAATGTTCCAACAATTAGGGGTTAATGTGTTGGGATTGGTGGAAAATATGAGCTATTTTATTCCCCCTGACTTACCTGATCGCACTTACGATCTATTTGGTTCGGGTGGGGGTGAAAAGGCTTCTAGAGAATTAAATGTTCCCTTACTCGGTTGTATTCCTCTCGAAATTGCCTTACGTGAAGGAGGAGATCAAGGAATTCCGATTGTTATAGCTGCCCCTGAATCGGTTTCCGCTAAAGCATTAACCGCAATTGCCCAACAAATTGCTGCTAGGGTATCGGTAGCTGCTTTAACCTAAGTTAAAAAATTATTTCAAATGAGGAGTTGTCCTAAATGATGCCTAGACTTGCTAAAAGACGACGTTTACCTTTGTGGTTATATAACCTAGCCCAAGTTGATTGGCTATTAATGTTTTTAATTGTGGGTTTAACCGGTCTAGGAGGGTTGATGATCCGCAGTACCGAACTTCTAGAAGGATCGGTAGATTGGTGGCAACATTGGGTTTTTGGGATAATAGGGTTAGTGATCACTTTGACGTTAGCTCGCTGGAGATATGAACCTCTTATACAGTTACATTGGGTGACCTACGCTATCACCAATATTTCTCTCATTGCGGTGATTATCATTGGAGTAGCGGCTAACGGGGCGCAAAGTTGGATTAGCATTGGTAGCTTTAATATTCAACCTTCAGAATTTGCTAAAGTAGGTCTAATTATTACCTTAGGGGCTCTGTTACATGAAAGACAAGCCACAACAATCCCAGCCGTATTAAGAATTTTTGCGGTAACGGCAGTTCCTTGGGTGCTGATCATGTTACAGCCAGATTTAGGGACAGGGTTAGTTTTTACAGCAATTACCTTAGGAATGTTGTATTGGGCAAACATGCACCCAGGATGGCTCATTTTAATTCTATCTCCCCTAGTTTCTGCAATGTTGGTCAACGTATTGCCCCTGGGTTGGATTATCTGGACAGTGATCATGGGGTCAATTGCTTGGTTTACTTTACCCCTGCGTTTTGTTTTTGCCATGGGGGCGGTCGCTGTTAATATAGTAGCAGGGCAATTAAGTGGTGTGTTATGGAGATTACTCCAAGACTACCAGAAGGATCGCTTAACTCTTTTTTTAGAGCCAGAAAAAAATCCCCTTGGTGGAGGTTATCAGTTAATTCAGTCCCGCATTGCTATTGGTTCGGGAGAATTGTGGGGACGAGGACTGCATCAGGGAACTCAAACTCAACTAAATTTTATTCCTGAACAACATACGGATTTTATTTTTGCGGCAGTCGGAGAAGAGTTTGGTTTTATTGGCAGTATTTGTGTTTTATTTGCCTTTTGGTTAATTTGTTTTCGCTTAGTAATTATTGCCTGTCAGGCTAAAGAAAACTTCGGGTCTTTATTAGCTGTTGGAATGTTATCAATGATCGCATTTCAGGTTGTTGTTAATATATGTATGACGGTCGGTTTAGCCCCTATTACAGGAATTCCTTTGCCCTGGTTAAGTTATGGTAGATCAGCATTACTAACTAATTTTATTGGTCTAGGTTTGGTGGAATCTGTTGCTAATTATCGTACCCAGAAAAGACTCTAGTTATCAACCAAAAGCTACTTGATATTTGATAATTTAGTTTAATATCTTTTGTTCAACGAAGAAAAAACAATTACAATAAACTTTCTTCATGTTTTTTCGCTCTAAGATGAAGAAGCAAAGAGTAAAAAACTTTTTAAAGTAGCTATTCAACTACTTCCGCTCATAGGCTCCATGAACTTTAGCATAATAGTCTAAAATTTTTTGGATCTGGTGTTTTTCTGGGATATTAAGGGAACTAGGATACTGAACTAGTAAGGTTTCCACTTGACTTTGAGTATAATCAAACTGTTCTGACTGTTGAGGAATTAACTCAGTGGTAACTCCCTCAACTTGTTGCAAATGAGCCGCTAATTCTCGATATACTGCTAGAGGTAAATTAGGATAGGTAATTTGCTCCTGTTGTTGTTTAACTGTTGTTTGCTTCACGTCCATTACTTCAATTCTACCTCATCATAAACTTAAAGGTAGTTTACCAGTTTGACATTAATGCTGACCCTCTTTACGACCTCATGATTTAGAAAGTTACTCATTAAATTCTGTTTTATGAGCTGATTTTAAGATATAAGAGCTTTTTGAACGGATGATAAGATTACCTTTCATTACATATCTAAAGAAATGATAACTCCTATCTTTTGATCTTTCGACTTGCAATAGAAATTTTTTACTCGAATATGCGAATAGTCTACACCACCAAAAAATATCATTGGCTACATTGCAAGTTTAAGATTCGTCCTTTCCCAAAATAAATAATGTCACCTATATTTAGACTTAATAACACTAAACTTTTGGACTAATCAAATTAGGAACTTTAGCATCTTTTTCTTTCATGGTTTCTTTAACAGAAAGTTCAACCGGACCTTAGGGTTTTTCCTGAAAAACCACAAAATGCCTAAGCTATTGTGCTCTAGGATAACATGAGGCTCATCCCTATTGATATTAACAGCTTAAACTTTTATCTTCCGATTGGGAAAGTTAGAAGTAGCCTTTACGTGACGAGTAAAGCTTTCCCCTCATGAATAGGAATGATAGAGTTGCACCTGAAGTTTTGGGATGTTGAAGTGAATTAAGAGCTGAATACATTTGTGTAAACTTCCTTCCACGTGCATTTGTTGCAAATCTAAATAAAGGAATATTATCTCAATTTCATAAAATTCCAGTCGGGGCGAAGGTTACGAGCATCTCGTAAATAAGAATGATATATTTCTACTTGAGGCTTTGGGGTGTTGAAGTGAATTAAGAGCCGAATACATCTGTGTAAGCTTCCTTCCACGTGCATTTGTTGCAAATCTAATAAAGGAACATTATCCCAGTTCGGACGTTGACGGGCGATCGCCGCTGGAAAGATGGCATCAAGATCCTTGGTAGTGGTAAAGGTTGCACTAACTATGTCTTCGGGATCAAGTTGGTTGCGAATTTCGATCACCTCAAGTAATTCATTCACAGCATCCTTTATCGCTTCTTTGGTATTGTCTGATGCTGTGGTTGCTCCTCGAATGCCCCGCACTTTGCAATTCACAATCAAATCCCTCCGAAAACTTTTGCTTAACATTAGAGTTTAGGGTCGATATAACCATAATGGTTGGCCATTGGTCACTAACTCAAATTTAACCCAATCTATTGCTACTCCTAACCCAGATTTGCTTTTATTGCGAGATAAAATTCGGCTCCATAGAGGTTTAGGTTGTTCAATCGTATAACATTGGGCTTGATCGGGATTGAGTCCCGCTAATTCAGCCGCCCAGCGACGGGCATCTTCTTCAGTTCCTAGGCGATCAACCACTCCTAATTCTAAGGCCTGTTGTCCAGTAAAAATACGTCCATCAGCAAAACTTTTAACTTTCTCTACATCTAAATTACGACCTTGAGCAACGGTATTGACAAATTGTTGATAACTCACATCAATCATTTCTTGAAGAATAGTCTGTTCTTCTGCAGTTAATTCCCGATCGAAAGAAAGAATGTCTTTATAAGGACCAGATTTAATTACCTTAAAGGAAATCCCAACTTTATCGAGGAACCGTTCGAGGTTGTTTCCTCGCAAAATAACTCCAATACTCCCAGTGATAGTTCCTGGGTTAGCAACAATATACTCTGCTCCTACCCCGATATAAACGCCTCCAGAGGCAGAAATATTACCAAAACTTGCTACTACTTTGACTTTTTTTCTTAATTTTTTGAGTGCCTCGTAAATCTCTTGGGAATCTGCTACCGTCCCCCCCGGGGAATCAATTCGGAGAAGTAAAGCGGGGAATTTTTTTTCTTTGACGATTTTTAAAGCTTTTAAAACATTTTTACGGGTTTCTGAGACAATAGCACCATTAACTTCAATACGGGCAATTTGTTTAGTTGGTCTAGGTTTAAACGGCCAAATCATAAGTGTTGTTTAATTGTTCAATAGATAAAGATGAAAATCATGGACTTTCTAGACTGAAGTATGATAGCAACCAAAAACTGAAAGTCTCTTATTCTGAGTGTATTCCTTAACTCCAGACGCTTAATTTTTATAAAAATTAAGTGTCTTAGATTTTGAAACCCTTGTAGAATAAGACTTTCAGTTTTTGACTTGATTGTAATGTCTTCATAGCTAGTTTAGAAAAGCCAACATTATTTTACCAAGTTCCTGATTGTAACATTTTTAATTGATGTTTTCCATTAAGTCAATACTTTTAATTTTTGTAAACTGGAATCGCTACAGCCAATAACACTAGCTCCTAGAGCTAACACTGTTTGTAAATATTCTAAGGTCTGAGCGGTGATTTTTTCCCCTGGCATTAAGATGGGAATTCCTGGAGGATAAGGACAAATTAAATCCCCACTAATTCTGCCAATACTACAGTTGAAATTAATCATTTCTGTTACAGCAAAAAAAGTTTCACGGGGGGAAAAGAGGGGATGAGAAGATTGGGGTATGGGGAGATTGGGAGATGAGGGTATGGGGAGATTGGGAGAAAAATAGGAGTTACTTAGGATTTGGAAAGCTGATATGAGTTTAGTGATATCATCTGTTGTATTACCCAGAGAAATAATAAATGCTAAATGACGTAACATGGGTAATTCTGCCGTTATTCCTAATTGTTGATGAAAAATTTCATCCACTTCAAAGCCACTTAATCCCAAGGCTGTAACATTCACTGTTAATCGCGTAGTATCTAAATAATGAAAACTGCCAAAAGGTTCTTTAAAATCTAAAATAGATAAACCTTGAATTTGACTTAATTGTTGCCTAGCTTTTTCAGAAAATTCAAGAGTTTTATCCAATAATTCTTTTCCATATAATGCCATTTGTTGTCTTGCTGCATCCAAAGATGCTAACAATAAATAACTCGGACTTGTGGACTCAATTAACTGTAAAGCACGACTAATTTTTTGGGGATCAATACGTGTACCTTGAAGATGTAACATAGCAGCCTGAGTCATCGCTCCTAACACCTTATGGGTCGATTGTACGGTTAAATCGGCTCCCATTGATAAAGCACAAGGCGGCAAGTCTTGATGAAAGGTAAAATGACCCCCGTGAGCCTCATCGACCAGCAAAGGAATTCCCTGACGATGGGTTAGATCCGCGATCGATTTTATATCCCCACAAATACCATGGTAGGTGGGGTAAACTATCATAACTGCCTTAACATCAGAATTTTCTTCTAACACCTGTTTTAAGGAATTTGGAGTAATGCTATAGGAAAGATCCCAAAGAGGATCATAGTAAGGATTAAGAAAAATTGGAACCGCCCCCGACAGAATTAACCCCGCAATCGCTGATTGGTGAATATTACGGGGTAAAATAATCTTATCCCCTGGATTACAAGTAGCTAAAATTGCTGCAACAATACCACAAGTTGAACCATTCACTAAAAACCAGGTATTTTCTGCACCAAATGCCTCTGCTGCTAATTCCTGTGCTTTTTGAATCACTCCTGATGGAGCAAACAAATTATCTAATTCGGGTAACTCTGGTAAGTCAGCAGTAAATACAGTTTTTCCTAGTAACTTTTCTAAGGATTGTGGTATTCCTTGCCCTTGTTTATGGCCAGGTGAATGAAAAGCTACATTTTTTTGAGCTATTGATGTTCTCAATGCACCAACGAGGGGCGTTTTAGATTGAGAGTTCAAAAATGTGTATTGCGATGGGATCATCGGTTATGGAGCATCCGTTTATAATATTGACGTGTCTGGTAATTGATAGGGAGCATTTGGTCGTGCCCAAGGTTAAATTCGGATTTGATATAGTAATCAATCGTCCCTCTAAATAATATTCCTAAAAACTTTATAGTCCCTAACAATTAACTACTTGGCGTTGTATCAAACATAACAGGGTGATCGCTGTCGAAGTAGAAGATATCAAAGTAATTGTCAGGAATAATCAAGGAATAGGATTTTGACCACATTTCTGTTACAAGCAACCAAGGACAAGGAACAAATGACAACTTTCATAAATCAATTGAGAAACTAATCCTTTTTAGCAATAGGAAATTGCTCCGGATTTGCAGATGGCGTTAGACTGGATATTATTAAGTGACTAGTCTCACTAATAAAAAAATTGCTCAAGAAAGCCATAGAACTACTCACGAAGGTAGAGCATTGGGGAAAGCAGCAAATCTTATAATAGTTGACTTTATACCTTTAGCATGAATACCTTTGGCGTAGCGGTCTTTGCCCTAAAGTTTCGCAAACGGAGAAGATTATGCGGACAGTTGATAAACAGTCAGGAACTCCCGAAGTCATGGATATAACGAAACATGGCTTACCGGTTACTATTATTACAGGATTTCTCGGTAGTGGAAAAACAACTCTTCTTAACTATATTCTTACTAATCAAGAAGGATTAAAAACTGCAGTTCTTGTCAATGAATTTGGCGAAATTGGCATTGACAATGAACTTATTGTTACTACTGAAGATAATATGGTAGAGCTGAATAATGGTTGTATTTGTTGTACTATCAATGAAGATCTAGTTCAAGCAGTTTATAAAGTTTTAGAACGTCCTGAAAAAGTTGATTATTTGATCGTTGAAACTACTGGAATAGCTGATCCTTTACCAGTTGCTCTAACATTTTTAGGTACAGAATTAAGAGATATGACCCTCTTAGACTCTATTATTACAATGGTAGATTGTTCTAATTTTAGTTTAGATTTATTCAATTCTCAAGCTGCCTATAGTCAAATTGCTTACGGAGATATTATTATTCTCAATAAGACAGATCTGGTGGACAAATCAGACGTAGATTCTTTAGAAATTCGGATTCGAGATATTAAAGAAGCGGCCAGAATTGTACGCACTCAACAGTCTGAAGTCCCCTTACCTTTGATTTTAAGTGTGGGTTTATTTGATTCTAGTAAATATTTTGCTTCTAAAGAAGCAAAAAAAAATCACAAACACGAAAACAAACATCACCACCATGATCATTCTAACCATTTAGACAATGATGGATTTATATCTATTTCTTTTGAAAGTGATAAACCTTTTTCAGTTCGTAAATTTCAGGACTTTCTAGACAATCAACTACCTGAGAATGTCTTTCGTGCTAAAGGTATTTTGTGGTTTGATGAAAGTCCCAAACGTCACATTTTTCACCTTAGTGGTAAACGGTTTACCTTAGAAGATGATGAATGGAAAGGAGAGCCCAAAAATCAAATCGTATTAATTGGTCAAAATATTGACAGCCAAATATTGTATGAACAGATAGAAAACTGTATTTCTCCTTCTTTTAATAATTGAGCCAAAGAGTTTAGTCGCTAGAGTAATTTTACGAACAGTCTCTTAAATTAAATTTAAGGTAAGTTTACGAGTGGTGATTGCATATTTCATCACTCTCTTGCTAGAGCCTGTATTATATTTGTAGCAAAATCGATGATTAATTTATTAGTCACAAGTATCATCAAAGATTGTTGCCACTTTTGAGAGATTGTTAAGAATAGATATTACTAATATTGGAACCAGTATCGGCTACTTAAAAATGAAAGTCCCTCGCCTGTCTCAAGAACAAAACTTCCTAATTCGTCTGTACTTGAATTATTTTCTCAAACTAGTCCCTAAGTCTTGGAAGGGAAAATTATAGGATAGAGTGATCCTATATTTAAATGTCTTTCTATTTTGGTAATCGAATTAAAAGAAAGAGTCATGGATTTAAAGAAATGTATAACACGATTGAAAACTAGGATGAGAATTTGAAGTTTTTTTCATCCTCCATTGCTTCAACCCAATGTTCTTGCAGATCGATCAATGTTATAAAAAAAGAAGCCTATCAATCAATCCAAGAAAGATCGCTTCATCGTCAACAACCAATTTATAATCTATGTAACTATATTGTAGTCTGTAGATGGACAGAAGTGGAATGTGAGTTAGAAGAGCATGATTATTTACTTCGAAATCGATGCATATATTTACCTGGCAAAAGGTTTATATATTTGATTTATCTTGAGCTGAGGAGGTGGTTATCTCGGTTATGGAACAATTTTAAGAAAATTAATGGATATTAATGAGGATTTACGCCTATCAAAAGCAGGGATAACTTATCGCGTCAATATTTTTTCTTTAGTTATGGACGCTCTTTATGAAGAATCTTTTGGAAAACAACAATGGGTTAGTTAATTGAGAAGAGACTATTGGGCGTGTTCAAGAAGTACATGTCAAAGACTTTACAGAACTTATTATGTAAAATTAACCAGTGAAATACCAAATCAAAAAATTTGAGAGTTAAAGATTGACAAAATTTCTAAATCCATGATCCATAAGCTCTCCTTTTAATCAATTTTAATTTATTATTGATACTTTCTCCTATTCTTTGTTTCGTTCTTTAGAGAAAATAGACGATAATTTCTCAGCTCTAATACTTAGTTTTCCACAGCTGGGGAAAATAAACACGCTTTTTGACTCCACTCAACTAATTTTAATTAATATCTAAGTTGTCCAATCTATACTGTTTAATAAACTTACGCAATCCTTCTGTAGAATCTCCCGAAATTAAATGAGCAGGAAAGGTTTGTTTTTGACTGATATAGTTAATATAAGAGGATTGAAGATAAGGTTTGTAATCTTGATTATTGACAATATAGATTTCAAAAAAGGCTAACATCGTTGCATTAGTATAATTATCAAGTAAAACTGGACTTGGTAAAGTTAAATCAGGAAGAGTCTTAATTATATCTGTTAACCCTGCATCCAGTTGAGAAAAATCAATATGAGCTTGACCTTCTTGCAATAAAAGATAGCGATTTTTAGTTGTTAACCAGGGAAAAGATCGAGCCTGTTCAAATACAAAAGGCGTAGCTGGATCGTAATTTCCAGCACCAATAAAAGTTGGAATTATAATATTATTTAATCCTTGTTCTCCAAAAATACTAGCATTAACGGGATTAATTGCATAAACTGCTTGTATTCGTTTATCTCGAAAATTGTAATCTTTCCGCTCTAATTTTAAAGCTCGACATTGAAGTAATAACGCTGTATTTAACTTACCCAATTCTATATTACAATCTTTTTTAAGTCCTTTGAAATCTATGGTTGCTCCCGCTAAAGCTAAGACGGTATAACCGCCAAAAGAATGACCGAAAACTCCTACATTTTCTATGTTTAGTTTTCCGCCAAACTCAGTAATATTACGCCGTTCTAATTCATCTAAAGTCTGACTAATATCTAGGGGACGGTTTAAAAATTCATCAAGATAAAATATTTCTCCAGTATAACCGTCTAACAAGTCTTGAAGATGTTGAATATCACTCCCTGGATGTTGGGGAAGGGCGACCACGTAACCATAAGACGCTAAATGTTCAGCCCGTTTAGCAAAATCTTTGGGACTAGAACTTAACCCATGAGAAATAATCACTACGGGGGTTTTACCCTCACGTTCTGTTTGGGGTCGATAGACATCAACATAAAATTTTTGTCCTCCCCATTGTATATTACGTCTTTTATTTCGCAAAATCCAACGTTTAGGTTTTTCTACTTCGAAAGGGCCTGGTTCTCGTATATCAATCAATTGGAAAAAATTGATAGGCGCAGTGTTTTGGGCTTCAATTTCTGACAAGTTAACTACCGCTTCACTAAATAAATAAGTATCCTGAACAATTACCTCAATTTGTCGAGATAAACGTAAGGTTTTTTTGATATCAATTTGCATATTAACGGGGAGTTTTTTTAGAACATTAATTAAGCTTAATCCTTCAGGCTCAAAAGCTGCTTGGACTAATGAACCTCTCAGAGGATATTTACCATTACGCCCTCCTTGAATGTTAATAACGTCTCCAAAATAATCCATGAGACGTTCCCCTTCATCGGTGCGGAGAAAGCGAGACAATAATACGGGATTAACCTCTACTGGAGTCATTAGTGCCTCCCGAAATAAAACTTTTTTTTCTTCTGTAGCCCCGACAACATCTAAATAGAATGCCAAGTTCTTATCTATTTTTCCTTCTTTAGCAAATTTTTCTAAGGATTTAACCCTCACTGAGAGATTAATGGCATTATATAGTAAATATATCGTCTCGGCTCCATGAACAGAAGCTGCGAGAGTAAAAGTTACTGTGCTAAATACACTCAATAACCAAGGAACAAAGAAAATGTAAGAAAATCTCATCTGAAAGAATGTATAAATAATTTTATATTCATAGATTTTATAATAAATTACTCTTATTCACAGATATCTCAGTTGATGTTTTTAATTCAATTTAAATTTGTTGTTCTATCTATTTTATTTTTTTCAAAGTAGTATTTGTACTAAGTTAAATATTTTTTAAAAAAATTAGGAATATATGAATTAATAAACATGGGACTAAGAGTAGACTATGATTTTACAACTACTCAACTTTTTAATCTTCTAACTCTTAATAAAGATATTGTTGAACCAAATATCTCACAGTTCGTATTTAATTCTTCAAGGATAATATTAACCATATAGTTTGGAATTATCTTGCTCACTTCATGTTCTTGCAATAGAGTATTAACTTCTTAAGTTCCTGTGCTATAAGTAGATATGAGAACCAAGATATTCTCCCAATTTTTTGAAAATGTCATCGAATGTTTGCGAAGAAATATATGTAAGGATTAGTTTTTATTCTAAGTAAAACCTTAATTTAATTCAAATGAAAGAATAATTATTTATTGTCTGAATTTTAAGTTAAGTTAAGTTAATTTAATTTTATTATATTGTTTAATAACTAAACTGAGTAAATAAGTAATCCCAGATATTAGAATAATAGTTGCCCCAGAAGTTAAGTTAAAGTAATAAGATAAACCCAATCCCAGGGTGGTAAAAAATCCTCCTAGGATAATCGCAACTATCATTATTTGTTTAAGATCTTGCAGAAATTGCTCTGCAATTGCTGCCGGAATTGTTAATAATGCAATTACCATAATCAATCCGACAATCTGCATCACCATTACCACAGTTAAAGCAATCATGGCAACTAATATCAGATAAAGAGTATCCGCAGGAATATCACGAGTTAATGCAAAAACACGATCAAAAGAAATAGCTAATAATTCCTTGTAAAACATTGTTACTATCAAGATAATAATAGTATTTAGACCTACTACTATCAATAGATTTGCTTTGGATACTGTTAGAATACTCCCAAATAAGTAACTCATTAAATCTGCTTTATACCCTGGGGTTAAATCCACTAAAATAATCCCAATCGCCATACCAACTGCCCACATGACACCAATCAAAGTATCCGCCCTTTGTTCAGTTTTTTGGGCTATCCATCCCATTCCTAAAGCTGCCATCAACGCAAAAATAATCGCCCCGACAATAGGATTAAAGCCATAAAAATAACCCAACCCAATACCACCATAGGCTGCGTGGGCAATTCCTCCACTGATAAATACAATACGGTTGACAACCACAAATGTACCGACGATACCACAAGCAATACTAACTAATACCCCTACTAAAAGAGCATTCCGCATGAATTCAAATTGAAATAATTCAAAAATACTTTCAATCATTAATGTAAAGGGAGTAAGAATGTTGAGAAAGAATCTGATGGGGGACTCTATGGGCAATTAAATCAATAGGACATTGATAAGTCCGTTCAATAATATCACTGGTGAGCTGGTTCTCTCTGTGATAGAGTAAACGGCGGTTGAGAGAGCCTATAGTTTTAACGTATGTTGAAATTTCTTCTATATCATGGGATATCATCAAAATTGTGATGTATTGATTAATCTCTTTCAGTAACTTATAAATACTGCTTTTTATTTTGTAATCAACACTTGCCGTAGGTTCATCCAACAACAAAATACGAGGTTCTGAAGCTAAAGCGCGGGCAATATAAACACGTTGACGTTGACCTCCCGATAGTTGGCCAATGGGACGATTGCGCAATTCGACTATTCCTACTTTTTCTAAACTATGATTAACAATGGCTTCGTCTTTAGCATTGTATCTGTGTAATAGACGACGTTTTCCTAACCTTCCCATCCTGACGACATCAGCAACCCTGACGGGAAACTCTCGATCAAATTCTAAGACTTGAGGAACATAACCTATATATTGTCGTCCCAAGCCGACTCGCTTTCCCATGATTCTAACATTTCCTTGGTAAGGAGAAATTAATCCTAATATTAGTTTTAATAAGGTTGTCTTTCCTCCTCCATTTGGACCAATTAACCCGATAAAATCTCCTTCGTAAACCGTAAAATTAATATCCTCTAAGACAGAAGTTTGATTATATTTGACCCAGACATGATTCAGACTAATAACTTCAGTAGACATAAAGTCAAATTGGTGGTAGTGCTTTATAAATTTAATCTAAAACATTAGAAAGAATTTCAGAAACTTTTAGTAAATTTTCTGACCAATTAGCTTCTAAGGGACTAATTAATAAAACTTCTCCATTGATTTCCTTGGCAATAATTGTAGCAGGATTAGTATTTAATTCTGGCTGAGCAAAAATAATTTTTATTTTTTCTTCTTTAGCTTCTTTGACTAATTTTCCTAACTCTGCAGGACTTGGTCCTTGACCTCCTACTTCTACAGGTATTTGAGTCAAGTTATACTCATTAGCAAAGTAACCCCAGGCCGGATGAAATACGACAAACTTTCTATTTTCTATTTGGCTAAGATTTTCTTTTATTTTACTACCTAACTGCTCAATTTCTTGTAGAAATATTTCTAAATTTTCTAAATACTCTACCTGATAATTAGGATCAAGCCTGGTTAATCCTTGATAAATATTTTGAGCCTGAATCTTGGCTAATGTTGGAGATAGCCAAATATGGGGATCTAGGGTTTCTGTCGCGCTTTTTGATTTTGATTTATCATGGTGATATTCATGGTGATGATGGTTTATCATAGGGAGGCGTTCTATTCCTTTAGCTGAGTCGATAATTTGCAATTGAGTATTCGCCCCTGAAATCTTATCTATCCACGCTCTTTCAAATGGGATACCGATAGTAATGTAAGCTTTAGCATGACTCAAAGCTTGTAATTGTTCGGGTTTTGGTTCATAGTTATGGAAGTCGGCCCCAGGTCTTACCATAACATTAATCTTGACGCGATCACCTCCAATTTTACTGACAAAATATTTCTGGGGAACAATACTTACAGTAATATTTAAAATTTCTTTAGTCTTGCTTTGAGTCCCTAATGGGTTACTACATCCGGTCATTGTAACAACGTTCAACACCAGGGTCATCCAGATAGCCGAAACCTGCAAATTCATTTAAGATTATGACCTTTATAATAAGAGTAACAACAAGCATAATTATATTTTATATAACTTGAGAAGCATTTAAATACTTCACTAGATGCTGTATCTATAAAAGACAATGTAGCTGTCAACCTGGAACAATATTTATTAACCATATCATTTTTTTGTTCTAACTTATATTCCCCACTATTTTTAAAATTTTTTCTTTTTTTACAAGAAAAAAAATTATCATTTTAAATTGTCTATATTAGATGATATTTTTTTGTAAAGGTCAAGAGATACAGTGCTACTTAAACTAGTGTCTTTCTTTAAAGAATGATTTACTTAAAAAGACTACAACTTCTCAATTGTTTTTATTCTAAAAATAGAGAAATAATTTTTACAATATTTACTTCAAATCACGAAGAGTAGTTATGCAAACTTTATTTGTCAAACCAAATTAGTAGGATAGAATTAATTAGAGCTATTTTAAGTAAAAAAAACTAAGAATTAAAAAATAATAGATTTTGGCAATCTATAAGTTTTTTTTATTAACTTTAATTTAAGAATAAAATATTAAACCGGTTTTTAATCTGTTCCTCGACTATTATAAATAATAATTTCTTTAATCAGAGGTCTAATTATTCAATTTCACTATTTTTAAGTCAAATGGATTAAGTAATACTAAATAGTGCTGAGACCCAGTCTTATTTTTTATTTAAAATTTTTAATTTTTTTAAAAAATTGTTTCTTTAGAAAACTAGTGATGTTTTATACACCTAATTTAGTTTTATTTTTTATTTTAATCTTCTTTATTTTTAGGTAAGAGATATTTTCTCTTATTCAACTATGATATTTTTTGTCTGACTAGTACTTTTGAGTCACTTATAGTCTCGTTCAAGTTTATTTGCTCATCTAATGGAGTATGAACTTGTTTTATACTATATCTGATAGCCATATCCTTTTCAAAAATTAGAGGGAGTTTAACTAATGCTCATCTACTAATATCCATAACCTTTATACTGGCTCTAATTCTTGAGAGTAAGCTGGCAAATATTTTCTTGATAGCCCTACATCTTTATCTCAATGTTCATAAACTAAATTCAGCAATCTTCTATTTATTCTTAGACTTCAACTTTATCAGTTTTTTACCGTTAGTCAGTTGACAAATATATAGACACATAACCTTTATGGATCTGGCTTTTCATCACAGTTAATCTTTACCCAATGGAACTTTAAACTTTTATTTTAATTTGCTTTAAAACCACTCTAAGTTCACCAAAAACTATGTACTTAATTTTAGCTTTTAAATATTTTTTATATATTTTAACTTCTTTTGGGTTAAAACCTATAAATTTCTATATTCTATTTCTAGAATTGAATAAGATTATCCAAACTTTTTAAAGTTATTTAATTCTAATTTTTTTAAAAAATATTTTTTCTACTCAACAAACTATTTTAGGTTCTGTGCATATTTGTATATCTCTACTTAAAATTCTTCCCCTTAAAATTTTTAAGGGCTTCTCTTCTCAATCAATTATATTCGTGGATAAATTGCCTACTGTAATTAATATTTATTTCTCTAGATAACGCACTATTTTTTATATTTTATACATAAAATACTTTTTAAAAGGAAGTACTCTATTCTTAGATATAAGTAACTTTTACTTTTTAATTACTTAATTTTTGGCTTAAGCAAACAAAATATAGAGTTAAGTAAGATTTTTAAACATCGTTTTATTCTAGATTATTTTCCTATTGTTGTCAGTGGATATTCATGATTTTATTGTTTTGTTATATTCAATTTATATGCTACTACTTCGACACGTATGATTAATTGATTAATGACTTGTTTACAGAAATTTCTAAGATCTATACAAATTTATTCAATTTTGGTAAAAACCTTTTTTTCCAAGTCTCTAGCTATTCTACTATTTCTTTTGACATTCTTATTCCCATGGTTGCTATGCTTACTCTTTTATCTAAAAATACTAAAATTACATAATGACTGTCTAGTTCTTTAATGACAGCAATTTTATTTAAATTTTAATATAGTTTTTGGATGCTTAAATTAGTATAAATCCAACTATTTATATCTCATTTAAATTTTAAATAATGGGTAGTAATAAATTTTTTAAAGCTTAAAAATTAAATTATAGTTAGTAATAATTATCTAATAATTTAGACATAAAATTGACGATAAAATTATCTGTATAGTAGAATTATTACTAACTTTTTTCGATATTTTTAATTTTTACATCATAGGTTCAGCAAAACTACTTTATTCTTAACTACTAATTATAGTTTAATAGATAATTTAATACTTCTATTAAATGTACATTTAAAAAAAATAGTAGGTCAACCATCATAAATAGTTATTTAATTTTGATTAAATCAACTATTTTTTTAATACAAAATATAGACTTTATATCCTAGTATAAACTATAAAAAAAGCTTGAATTGACTCTCGTTATATATGTTTAAATTATCGGAGACAACAATACTATACTAAAGTTTTTTAGAGTCTTTTGAGAACTAATTTCTATGATTTAGTAATTTCTTAAAAAGAGAGTTTAATTAACTAAAATTTTGATGTTCTTCAAGAAATAATAGGTTCACTACATCTAGTAACTTTTTTTATTCCTATTATTGTCATTATATTATTGAATAGATTGTTTTCTAAATGTTCTGGTGTAAAACTTAAAATATATACTCATAAACGAAATTAATTAAATTAATAACTGATTCATGATGACAATCAATTGTTAATTTTATGAGCTTTGTCCACTAATCTTAGAGTCTTTACTTTTGTACTATCTACATTCTTAAGTCTACTAGCTTATCTTACTTAAAGTCTTATAATGCCTGATTATTGAATCATATCCTTTTTCAAGGAGAAAGTACATCTTAGCACTAAAAATAATTTAAAAACAAACTTCAAACTTACTATTAAGAAAAACTTAACATAGATAAGCTAGTTTCTATGACTATAGCATTAGCAATTAATTCTTCTTATGTTCTCCTACTATAAGTATCAATTCCCCTTTTAGGGAATAAGATTAAATCATAAATCAGAGTGTTTATTATAATTTTTAAATTAGTCTTATACCGATTTTTTACAAAAAACCTGAAAAGTTTTTAATTAGATATTTTTACAAAATGAACAATTTTTAGTAAATGGGTATTCAAAGTTAAGATAAATAAATTAATCTCTAATCATAATATTAAGTAAGTCCAATAAAATATTCGTATAGATTAAAAAGAATATACATCGTTATACGTATTTTTTTTGTTTAAAAGTTAAGTATTAGTTGATCAAACTTTGTCTAAACAAAAACATAACCTGATTTAGCAACACGATTAATGCAAGCTTTTATCTAGATTATCAACAAACTAAAACATTGTTGTAGTCATACATAAATTTCAGTGTTTAGCTGTAACGATTATACTTTAAATTTAATCATCATTATTTAATCTTAAAATACAACAATATTATCCCTAATAATAATAATATTTTGGTTAACCAATCACCCCATTGGACGTATAAAGTGCGGCTGTGACTACGATAAATTTTTCCCTGATGTAATTGATAAGTGTTAATATTAGATATCCATAAAGTTTGACCACGAGGATTGATAATGCCAGAATACCCGGTGTTAGTTACTCTTGCCATCCATTTACCTGTTTCAATGGCTCTAATTATATCTTGAGCATGATGTTGGGCAGGCATTGCTGCACTATAATGGGCATTATTGGATGCTGTAATTATAAATTCTCCACCTATTTTTGCTTGACGACGAAAATGTTCACTAAAGGCTGATTCATAGCAAATTCCTACAATTGCTTGACCAAAGGGAGTCTTAAAAATTTGATCGTTATCCCCTGCTTTTAAATGACTGTCTAAAGGAGAAAGTCGATCAATAACTTTGCCTAAAATAAATTCAAAAGGAATATATTCTCCCAAAGGAACCAATTTTACTTTATCAAAACGGCTTAGTATTTTTCCTTCTCCTGTCACTGAAAATAGGCTATTAGTATAGCTGTTGTTTCTCCTGCCAAATGCTCCCAATAAAATAGGGACTTTGTGTGTCAAGATTTCTGAATATAAAGGACTATTAATTACAATATAATTCCAGTTAAAGGGTAAAGCAGTTTCTGGCGTTATGATTAAATCAACTCCTTGATAAGCTAATAGTTTATAGCCATTTGTATAAGCATGAGTCGATTTTTGTAAACCCTCAGTATAAAGTTTTATCGTATTGGGAATATTACCTTGAATAATACCTACTTTAATAGCACTCTTTTCTGATTTTAAAACTGGAACATTATATAAAAATAATCCTATTAAATGTGAACTCAATAACACTATTTTTGACATAAAAATAAGAGTTAAAGAGTGACAATAATATAGATTAGATCTGAGGCAATTATATTTTTTTTTTTTATACAAAAAAAATAGTTGAGATTGATTAGTCTGCAAAACAATTCCTTCTGCAATTAATCCATTAACAGCAACAATAGTCGCAGTTACAGTCGAAAATCCGGAGAATTGACTGAGTTGTAGAATAGCTAAATTATCAGGACTTTGCGTGTATGAAAGTGAAGTCCACCATAAAGGTCCTTGACTCCAAATTAACTCCAATAAACACCAGATTGCAATACCAAAAACAACTCTTAAGCAAGAATTAATTAAAGTATTTTTAAGACAAATATTTTTATACTTTAGATGATCAAAAAACCTAATAGTCAATGACCAAATAACAACCAATACAGCTCCCCAAAGGGTAATAAATAGCCAACAAATAATAGCAATTAATAAACTAGTAAACCAAGAAAATTTCATCCAAGTCATCGGATGAATTCCCGTAATCCAAAATAAACTGAATCCATGATAACCTAGTCCCCAAAATAAAGCAATCCAGGTTTTATTATTAAAAATAAAAGATTTTAGAGTTGGTTTCTCTTCGAATTGATTAATATAATTATGAGTTTTAATTGTAAAAAACCATAGAGGAATTAAAGCTAACCATGCTAAGTAAAAAGCCGATATGGGAGCAGTTGATAATCCCATTAATATTCCACTAAAAAAAGTTATAATTATTGGCATATCAAAATTAAAAAAATCATTTGTCATTTAGTCATTTAACTTCGGCAGGCAAATATTTATTAATATTTTTGCGGTTGATTTTATCAATGTGTTTGAGTAAATCTTTATTTTTAAAAAAATGAACAGTAGTAGTTCCCCTGACCTGAACATTCTGAGCAATTTCAGGATTAATTTTGATGTCAACTTCAATAGAATATATTCCTCTTTCATATTCATCAATAAACTTATTTGAAATCAGCTTTATAATATGACATTGACCGCAATTAGGAGAGATATATTTAGCCATAATCAAGCATTCTCTTTTATGGAATAATTTTTGCAGGACATATCCTCCCATATAACGAGTTTCGTTAATATTAAAAGTCTCTGCTGTATAAATAACAGAAGCTGATCCTTTTTTATATTTGTTTTCTTGCTTTTTTAGGGTTATCTCATCTTCTTGAATTAGGTTATGTGCTGATAGCCATCGTTGTGTAATTAATACCGCAATACAATATGTTCCGGCGGCAGTAACTGCTTGGCGATATTCGTGATTTTGTGCGTCGTCTCCAACCGCATAAACCCTTTTAATATTGGTTTGCACTGTTCCTGTTTCAACAAAAAGATAACCAGCATCATTGAGTTCTAACCGTTCTTTAAGTAAGTCTGTATTAGGGATATGATAGATAGCATCAAATAACCTTTCAACCTTTTCTTTCGTCTGATTGTTACGAATTGTTGTCCCTTCGAGGGAAGAATCATTAGGGAGCACGCCTACTACTTCTTTATTCCAGTGAATGATAATATTTAAATGCTTAAAAACTCGATTTTGCAGAGTTTCACCAGCCCGCATATTCTTTCGACGGACTAGGATATGAATCAATGAGCCGCACTTAGTTAAATAAAGAGCTTTTTCTGTTGCGGTATCTTCACCTCCCACAATTGTTAGTTCTTGATTTCTAAACATCGGGATTGCTCTATCACAGATGACACAGACAGAAATTCTCTAACCCCAAAACTTCTCTTCATTACTAATTCCTCAGCGTTTAGGGATTTCTCCTGTAGCAACGATTAGACTATAGGTTGATATTTTCCCTTCGGTCGAACGCACCTTGAAAAGACGCTGACTTAAATGGATTTTTACTACATATTTAGTATAACATTGAGTTCCCCGACGTTTTGTTTTCGTACTCATCTATTTCATTAGTTCGGGGCAGGTAATACTTTCAGAAAACCCTGAAATTATTTATACTTTTACGGTTAGAACTCGTGATGATCATTATTTGTCCACCACGAATACCTGCCACTTTTAAACATTCAAGAATAACAGGTTTTAATTTAGCCCGTCCAGCGTCAATCGATGTGGTGCAATCTGCTGGAACTGAGCCAAAAATGACTAAGTTTTCTATTGCTCTATTAACCATTAGGTTTAAATAAATCACTGTTGATAATTGCGTTCTAATTCTACTAATAATTAGAGTTTTTTTGGAATTTTTCAAAAAAACTATTTTCTATGCATTGTCTTCTACACATTAGAGTTTATAACCTTTAAACGAATCGAAACTTACTTTAATAAAAGTAACTAAAATAGAGAAGATTTTTCTTCAAAAGAAATCCATAAACAAGGCAAAAAATTCTAGGACAATTAAAATGATTTTTGTGATTATCTAAATAAGCAGATTGTAGTATTTTAAAGGATACATAGAAGAACTGTAGAGCAGATGAAAAATAACTAAAGAGATGTTACCTTAATATTCACTGAAAACTTTAGATTATTCCGATTAACCTTCATTATGAAGCGTCGTCAATTCATTAAATATAGCAGCCTAGGAACGGCTAGTTTAGGAATAACTGCTTGCGCTCAAGGTAATCTAGATTTCCTTCGTTCGTCAGAAACTTCATTAAACCTCAACAATAAATTTGGCTCATTGGAAAAAACTAACCTAATTCTAGGGTTTGTTCCGACGACTGATGCTGCTCCCTTGATTATTGCCCAAGAAAAGGGGTTTTTTAAGCGTTATGGCTTAGAAGTTACACTTAAACGTCGATCCTCCTGGGAAGCAATCGAAAAGGGTTTATTAAGCTGGCAATTAGATGCCGCACAAGCTCCCTTTGCCTTACCTATGTCTGCACAGTTAGGGAAACAAAAAGCTCCCCTGATTTCCCTGATGAATCTTAATTTGAATGGTAGTGCCATTACCCTTACTAAGAAAGCTTGGGAAAAAGGCTTACGTCCCTCCCTAAATTATAATGATTTTAGGGATTTTGAAAGAAGTTTTCGCCGATATATTCGAGGTAATGGACAGACTCGTTTTGCTATAGATTCCTCAATTTCAATGGATGCCTATTTATTACGTTATTGGTTAGCAGCTATGGGAGTTGATCCTGATCGTGAGGTAAGATTATTAGAATTTCAGTCCAACCAATTGATATATAAATTACAAGCACAAATGATAGAAGGCTATAGTATTTCAGCTCCATGGACGCGCTCTGCAATTATTGAAAATACAGGATTCATCATCAATATTAGTCGAGAAATTTGGCGAGGACATCCTAATAAGATCTTAGCCGCTATGGATGGTTGGGTGAGAAGACATCCTGTTACTGCACGATCTTTAATGGCTGGGTTATTAGAAGCTTGTCAATATTGCGAGCACCAGCGTCATCACAGAGAAATGACTGAAATATTAGCTCAAAGTCAATATTTAAACTTGGATAGGACTTTAATTGAACCAACTTTAAATGGGAAGTATGCTTATACCAATAACACCCCTAACAGTAAATTAGTAGAGATTCCCGACTTTACTATTTTTCACTATCAAGATACCCCCTATCTTAAGATACCCGATCATGCTAATTATCCTTGGCGTTCTCATGCTGTATGGTTGCTAACCCAAATGATTCGCTGGAATCAACTGGAAACTACTATTTATCCGAAAGATGCTGATAGAATCTTAGAGCGAATTTATCCTATTTCTCTCTATAAAGAAGTAGCTGAAGCCCTAAATATTAAAATCCCTAGTGAATCAATGAAATCTGAACCTACTAACGCTTTCATAGATGGGCGACCTTTTGATCCGAGTCAACCTCTAGTTTATCTCAATCAGTTTTCTATTCGGGCAAGTTATTCTCAATTTTTGAGTTTCGTTTAATTCAATAAAAGCTAACAATAACTTTATTGATTTATTATCCTAATCAATAAAGGTTAGTTTCTACAGTTGCTAATTTTAGTTTTAATCATGAAAGTAATATTATTTATGTGGACAACATACGGATTTTGAAGCTGTATTACTTCTTGTGGCAACTTAACAGATTTAATATTACCTATCGCATCACCGAGCTTTTTTTCCCTTATTTCTACTACTGGACTAGTGGAAGCTGTTCTGTAAATTCATTTTTTTATAGTATTTCTCACCTTACTCTTTAGGTCAACCGTCAAAATGGTTGTTTACTTGATTAATTATGAAGATGGCATGTGAAAAACAATTGTGCTAATCTTTTCTTGATTATTAGCAATAATGCTAAGTTATTCAGTAATCGCTTATGATTTAAGGTTAATTTTCTTATTTTTTATTTAAAATAAGAAAATTAAATAAGAATTAAGACAATTACAACTACTGGTAAAATACCATATCAACTTATTTTTTAGAGGAAAATATACAAATTGTAATCATATAGTTTATTACTAAATTTCCAGAAATTATTAATATTAATTAATAACTTTACCTGTAACATAGTTTTCATGAAATAGGAGTAGAGATTATTGGCATAACTATCTGTTATCTGACTACTGATTTAAGTGAAGGGATAATTTTTGAACAAGATGTCACCAGAGTAAGTCATCGTGATACAAATGAAAACAAGAACAAAAATCTTATGTTTAAAGACAAGAGACACGAAAGTTTAAAAAATTGCAAGCTTGGTTAAACTTTTGGTCAATATAAGAAGAAAAGCAATTCCTAGATGGATTATTAGAGGAAGAGAAGGATTATGGGAGTATCCCAAAAGTTGAATAAAATATAAAATATCTTGAATAGCCCTCAGAAAAGATGAAAAAACTGATAATAGGCGATAATTATTGAAAACTTTTAAAAAAGAAAGAAAAATAAAAATTTATTCTCGGCAGATCTGGGAAGACCGTTTTATTCAAAAAATAATAAGACTATCAAGATATTCTTTTTGTCAAAACATGGTTTAACCCATGAATTTTAGTATTTTATAGATATCTAATGATTAAAATATAAAAATAATTTTACAAAACAAAAAAGAGGGAATTTAAATATTTTATAAATATAAAAAATAAGTAATAATTAGAATTATTTTATGTCAATAGATACTCTTAAAAGAAAGTAAATTTTGTAGTTTATAGATAAATTAGGTGGAGAAGATTCAAAAAATATTTTAAATATGAAAGAATAGATCAGTAATTATTAAATTTTTTGACTAAGTACGTATTAAGTAGTTTAGGTAAAGTCGGGCTTAAGGAACGAGAAAATATATTTATTTCTCATGCCAACTTCTATTATGGAGATAAATATGATAGAAGGTAACTAACTTTATATAAAAGTTTATTTTTTTAATATGTTTAATGTAAGTTAGTTGAGTAATTTTTCCTTTAAATTAGTTTTTTTTAAAAAAATATTTAAGTAATTTAAGTGAAACTTAAATTACTTAAATATAGAAATGTAAAATTACTTTCTTTATATTTATCTAAATCCACTTAAGATAAAAAGTTGCTCACAAGTGATGATTTGATGTTAAAATACATTAGCATTAATCTAATTTTACAAACTCCCAACTTCTAATTCCAAATTCCTAGGTAAAATAAAAACAGAATTTTTCGAGAACAATTACAGTGATTGTATAGCCTTAGCTGCTCATTGGGCATAACCTATCAGCTATAACAAGATTCCTGCTCTGTAAACAGTATTGGGTGTGATTTGAGTAGTAGTTTCACACACCAAAGAGTTTGAAGTTGATGTAGGTTTAGTGTAATTAACTCGAAATCCTAGGACTTTAGCCTGATCCTAAGAACGGTTAGAAAACTTAGGTCGGGAATTACCAATGGACAGCAACCTAGCTTGTGAGCCATGGTTAGTAGATCAGCTCGTTTTCAAGTTAATTCTTCACTAATTCATTCTCAATCTATCCTTCAACATTAGGATCTAAGATTTCCGTAGAATAGTAATTGTGACAAAGTTAACCTATATTTTGGGTAACTTACTCAATTTTTTTACTCTAACCCGTAGGAGGGGAAATTATAATGACAAACAAACCCAATGTTTCCCGAGAAAATGATATTGAACAGGTAGATGTCGAAATCATTAAAGCCGACCGGACAACCTCAAATAAACCCCCTGCCCGACCAATACAAGATGAAACTGAAGCGTTAATTAAAGCTATTAAAACCAAAGCCTTTTCTGAAGTCAAAAAAGCAGGAGAATTTGCCATAGATAATTATTTAGAAGCAGTTCGTAAGGCCCGCCAAGATATCGAGCGTCGACAACTATTTGAACCGGAACAAATTGAAGATGCTATAAGGCAAATTCAAAAAGAAATTGAAAAAGACTGGGATTCGATTGTTAGAGAAGTCACCAGTTTTGGTGATCGCCTTAATGAAGCTGCTAAAGCTGCCTGGGACATTCTAACTGCCTCGAAAGCTCAAGCAGATGAGGATAAGAAAAAGTAGGTGAAAGGAAAGGAGAGGGGGAAAGTGGAAGCGGAGTGACAACAAAAACTCCAACTTTCAACTTCTACTTTCTTTCTCTGTTCCAATTACAGTTGTCAAAAATCCGAGGATGACGTTAAATTTAGCTAAGATGAATTAAAAATTTACACACATTAGCATTATTTTTGTCAGAAAACTTGATAAAAGTGGAATATTACACGGCTGACTGACACAATTTTTTTGATTAACCATTAAGAGAAACACTAACCTATGAAAATTTCTTGGAGAACCCTATTGCTCTGGAGTCTACCACTTTTAGTAGTAGGATTTTTTCTTTGGCAAGGAACATTTTTTTCCTTCGAGACCAATATGGGAAGCAATACCGCTAATGCTCGTATGACCTACGGAAGATTCTTAGAATATCTAGATTCGGGTCGTATTCTTGAAGTTGACCTTTATGAAGGGGGAAGAACTGCAATTGTTCAAGCAGTTGATCCTGAATTAGAAAATAGAATACAGCAGTCACGGGTGGATTTGCCTATTAATACTCCTGATTTGATAGCCAAACTAAGGAAAGCAGATGTTGCTCTCGAATCTCATCCAATTCGTAATGAAGGGGCTTTATGGGGATTTTTAGGGAACTTACTGTTTCCCATTCTCTTGATTGGAGCATTATTCTTCCTCTTTCGTCGGTCTAATAATTTGCCAGGAGGCCCAGGTCAGGCAATGAGCTTTGGAAAATCCCGTGCTCGTTTCCAAATGGAAGCTAAAACCGACATAATGTTCGATGATGTAGCCGGTATCGACGAAGCTAAAGAAGAATTACAAGAGGTTGTTACCTTTCTCAAACAACCTGAACGGTTTACAGCAGTCGGCGCACGAATTCCGAAAGGTGTTCTCCTAATTGGACCTCCTGGAACTGGGAAAACTTTGTTGGCAAAGGCAATTGCAGGGGAAGCAGGAGTTCCTTTCTTCAGTATTTCTGGTTCAGAATTTGTGGAAATGTTTGTCGGAGTGGGTGCTTCTCGCGTCCGTGATTTATTCAAAAAAGCCAAGGAAAATGCCCCTTGTTTAATCTTTATTGATGAAATCGATGCTGTTGGTCGTCAACGGGGTGCAGGTATCGGTGGTGGTAACGATGAACGGGAACAGACTCTAAACCAATTACTAACAGAAATGGACGGGTTTGAAGGCAATACAGGGATTATTATCATTGCAGCCACCAACCGTCCTGATGTCCTTGATTCTGCCTTGATGCGTCCAGGTCGTTTTGACCGTCAGGTCATTGTAGATGCCCCTGACTTCAAAGGGCGAATTGAAATCCTAGAAGTTCACGCCCGCAATAAAAAACTTGATCCCGATGTGTCTATTGAGGCGATCGCTCGTCGCACCCCTGGCTTTAGTGGGGCAGATTTAGCCAACTTACTTAATGAAGCTGCCATTTTAACTGCTCGTCGTCGAAAGGAAACAATTACCTTGTTAGAAATTGACGATGCAGTTGATCGCGTCGTAGCTGGGATGGAGGGAACTCCCCTCGTCGATAGTAAGAGTAAACGACTTATTGCCTACCATGAAGTGGGTCATGCGATTGTCGGAACTTTAGTTAAAGACCATGATCCTGTTCAGAAAGTAACTTTAATCCCCCGTGGTCAAGCGCAAGGGTTGACCTGGTTTACCCCTGCTGAAGAACAAGGGTTGACCACCAAAGCACAGCTCATGGCGCGTATTGCTGGAACGTTAGGAGGTCGTGCCGCAGAAGAAGAAGTCTTTGGCTATGATGAAACAACCACTGGTGCTGGTGGCGATTTACAGCAGGTTTCCGAGATGGCACGGCAAATGGTGACTCGTTTTGGAATGAGTGACTTAGGACCTATCTCTTTGGAGAGTTCTTCTGGAGAGGTGTTCCTGGGAGGTGGGTTGATGAACCGTTCAGAATATTCTGAGGAAGTGGCCATGCGAATTGATCATCAAGTTCGGACTCTTGCTAAAAAGGGACATCAATTAGCACGGCAAATCATTCGAGATAATCGCGAAGTAATTGATCGCTTGGTAGAATTGTTAATCGAAAAAGAAACCATTGATGGTAAAGAGTTTAGGCAAATTGTGGCTGAATATACTGAAGTTCCTGAAAAGGAAAAGTTTATCCCTCAACTGTAATCAGTTTCAAGCAACTTTAAAAATCAAACAGGAGACCCGAGTGATCGCGTCTCTTTTTCAGTTATTAATGAAAAGTCTAATTCCTATAAAAATTGCCATAAAATTAATTTTAATTATTCTAGCCTAACTGTTACAAAGTAATAACAAAAAAGCTAAAAGTATTTGTTTATAAAAAATTTAAAATTTAAACCCCTCTATATTCATATCATAAAAGTCAATCTATTTAAAACTATGAAACATAGTTTTAAATAAAAATTTTGGAAGTTATTAGCTATTAATTTAATCTACTTAGTTTAGAAGTTCTTTATTCTTTTGATTTTCTCGCGAAAAGAGTTCATCATTGTTTATAGATTTTCTATGTTAATAATGAACCCTTTATTTTTAACTCAAATAGCCTAATCGATGATGGCATTAAGTAGCACATCAGTTAAGGACATATATTTCATATCATCCACCGTTACTGTATTGACAATATCAAACTTAGCCCCTGCTGTTCCTAGTTCATCATCTAACGCTTTGAAGAATGTGGTTACTTTTTTATCACGACCAACTTGAATTAGAGAAATGGCTAATTCTTCCCCACGATCAATTTTCTGGGATGCCTCGACAATAAGTCGAATAACCGCTTTGCGATCAGTAGGTTCCCCATCGGTGATGACAAGAAAAGTTTCCCCATTAGGTTGGGTTTTACCTGCCGCTTTACGCTCAAAATAGTTATCAAGTCCATTTTGGAGAACTGTAGCCAAGTTTGTTTGTCCCATCGGTTCGTTTTCTTCATAAATTTTAGTAACCTTATCTGGGGTCACATTGTTGTATCTTCTGAAACAACCGGAGAAAACATAAACTGTGATCCCATCAGGATCGATTTCTGCACATTTCTTAGCCAAGGCGTAAGTAGTCCCCTGAGCAATTTCCCAACGAGTCTTGCCATTGGGGTCATCAGAGGTAGCCATACTGGCACTTTTGTCGATAATCAGAGTATAGTTCCGATTTTCGATAATTGAGTCTCCTGGCATAAAAAAAATAACCTCCTAGCATTTATCATTAGCTTTTGCCTTATAGCCTATTATGACATTTGAGGATTTTCCCTAAAAATCCTGAATTTCATCAGAATTGATCTTGGACAACTATCAAAATTAACTTTTGTTTTTAACTTGAAAGCATTAGCAATATTAAGTCATGTTCTCTGAACATATAAACTAAAAATTGTAAAGGGATATTGCAAGATTTTATAAAAATCTTTAAATAGTAAGCTAAATCCAAATCCTAGCATTAACGTGGAGTAGAACATCAAGAGAAGATTTGCATCGGATTTCAATAATGGATAAAGAAGCTCAAAATTATCGCGTGGTGTGTACCCTTGAGGACATTTACGGTCAGATTATCATTTGGTTAATTGTTATTGTCCTCACCTTAGTTGGTAATTTAGGGTTGTGGAGTGGCACTCGTCAAATTTATACTTTGGCCATGGTGGGACTTGCTTTAGTATTATCCTTACCATTTTTGCTTTTTGTATTTTTGACTACTCTGCTCGACCATATTGAGTTTACCCCTATGGAAGCAGCACAAAACACTCGCTCATCTTCAAGCGGAAGCATTAAACCAGTCAATTAAAAGCCCCCCAGAAGCTAGTAGTTAATCTTTTTAAGGAGATTGATAGAATGTGTCAAAGCATGGTGGGGTGAGGGGTAAAGACACTGGATATGTAAAATCTCTCTCGGGTTTATCTTCGTATCTATTGCATAACCCCTAAGAAGGAAAAACAGAAAGTTTTTGTTTCTCTTAATAGATCTACAATTTATTGTCGAGGACAATGAAAGTGTTTGAAAGACTTTGATAGCAGCCTTCTTGATTTCTTTTTATTCTAAAGTTGAGAGAGACAGAGGCGGTTAAACTTAGGAATCTTATTTAGGTGTGGTGTTTAAAAGAAGTATCTTGAGGAGCTAGGCGAGTAAAGTCGCTGAGGAGTTTTTTATAAACATTAGGTAAAAAATATGGATCTTTGTAAGAGTTTAACTCACTCAATAAAAATTTGCATGGGGATACTTGTTTTGGGAATAGGAGCAATATCAAGTTCCATCTCTACGCTTGCTCAAGAGGAGATTATTACTGACCCTAGACCCCTCGAAATTCATACCGGAACTATTCAAGATTTAGACGGAACTGAGTCAAAAACCCCCGAAGAATGGTTGGGGGGTGTTGGCGGGCGATATGCAGCTGCCGAGGGCACTCGTGGAGAACTGACTCAATATCAATTTGACCGAACCGTCTACAAAGCTAAAACAGAAGCTCTCGATATCACCTTAGAAGAACATGATTCCCATTTAGGAGATGTGGAACGTCCGACACGAAGAATTCCTTTAATTCAATTTTAAAAGTTGTATTGGTCGCTTTTAAAATCTCGCCCTTTGTGGCGAATAGTTTTTGGGGCGGGGCTAAATTAAATCCCCGTTACAAAGGCCATTTCTAGGTTAGTGACTTAGTGTTGTCTTTATGGATTAGAGATGATCGCTTTTTGTTAAGGTAAAATTTTTAGGCTGGGCTTTAAAAGATAGCTAATAATGTTTCTCAACAACTTTGATGGTCAAGAGATTAATGACAGTCTTATTAATTCAAAATCCACTGTATATTAAGTCTTCTTATTAAGACCTGGAAAATAACGATAACGGTAACTAATTAAGTATAGGTGATTGGAGTCTTTGCAATGGTTTCTACTAATTGGTTGACTTTAAGAGTTATGTATGAAAAAATTAAGTTAAGTGTGAATTCTTTAGAATAGATAGATAAAACACTATATATGGGTCTACCTCAAGATTGTCAAATAATGACTAAAGATATTGGACAATAAGGGGACTAGATTTGATTATACTGAATTGATCATGTGGAATTAACTAATAAAATGTCAAATCAATAAACTTAAAATTTTAAAATTAGCGAAATTACTAAATCCATAGGCTCTTCTTTTAATTTACTTCAATTTATCCTCAATATTTTCCATTATTCTTTGGTAAAAATAGACAATAATCATTCCACAGCTTTTTGATATCAATCAACTAATTTTAGTAGCCCCGATATCTAGTTTTGATTTTTTTTGAAAATTGTTTTGAATTATTCTTCTATTTAAGTGATGTATTTTAAGTTCAGATATAAAACTTACTAGCATATTATTCAAGTAAAAATTATGGCTTTTGATTAACTCATTATTGACAATAGAACTTGTTTTAGTATTAAAATCTTGACATAACAAGTCAAGATAAGATTATTTATTTAAGCTTAACTAAGCAGGTGGACGACTATTTTTATCAGAAGAATCATGAGTCAACCAAAGTTTTTGTTGACGTATAGGAAGGGGTAGGCCTTGGCTATCAAAAGCTACTTTTAAACGACGGCGAAACTCCCGTGAAACATTCCATTGTTTAAGGGGTCTGGTTTTAATCCAAACTCTAATAATTAATCCCCATTCTTCAAAATTATCTACTCCTAAAATCTCAGGATTATCTAAAATATCGGTTTTCCAAAACTTATCTTGAGTCATGTCTTGAGCAACTTCATCAACTACCTTTAATGCTTGATCTATATCAGTTTCATAAGCAACTGGTATCATTAAATCAGCCCTCGACCACTTGCTAGAAAGATTAGCAACAATTCTAACTTCACTATTAGGAACAGTAACCAATCTCCCTGCTGGATCACGAAGTTGAGTAATTCTTAAATTAATATTTTCTACCAACCCAGAAAAATCTCCAACCTCAATAACATCTCCTATTGCATATTGATCTTCAATAATAATGAAAAAACCATTAATTGCATCCCTAATTAAGTTTTGAGAGGCTAAAGAAACGCCTACACCCAAAATTCCAACCCCTGCTAATAAGGGAGCAATGTTAATTCCAATCGCTGATAAAGCGACAAGAATTCCTATTACCATTAAAATAATAGTAATAATACTGCGAGAAACAAGAGAAATTGTTGTCAATCGTAAGTGTAATCTTTGATTCGATTCGACGGCTACAGCTAGTAAATCTTGATTAAATAAAATAGAACTGAATTTATCAATGAGAGCATAACTTATACGAATTATTAAATAAGTTACTAAACTTACTATTCCTATTCTAATTGGGATTCTCAAAAAAGTAATCAGCCATATTTTTCCAATACGTGTATAGGGGAATAGTCCTATAATTACTAACATTCCGGCGAACCATATTCCTCCTTGAGTAATCTGTAAAAGTCGGTATTGAACTTCTTTAATATTCCATTGTTCTCGCCGAATTAAAAGAGTAGAAATTGGCTGACCACTTCTAGATTTAGAAACTCTATCTTTAGAAGAACTCAACTGTTTTATTAGGCGAGATAGAAGAAGATTAATAATTAGCAGTGACCCCACAATAGCCGCCGATATAAGCCCTTTTTTAACTAAGTAAATGCTTTCTCGCTCTTTCTTACCACGTTTTAATCCCTGTTCTAATTGCTCAATTATAAAGTTAGCCTTCGTTGCTATGTCAACTCCTTCATTCTTCATATCTAAAGCTGTAACAGTCATCAGGCGGATTTCTTGTCCATCAATAGTTACACTAATATTAGGAAGCTTGTTTATCGTTTTTCTTTCAATTATAGCTTCGGGATCTTTTTGAGAAAAATAAAGATGACTAATTTCTTTCAAGCGGTCTTGAATAAGACCAACTCTTTCAGAAACATTCTCTTGTGGTGCAGTTACTTGAAACAGACAAATTCCATCCAGTCTAATACAAACAGATACCTCAGCATTCTTCTCAGACTGAGGCAACCAATTATTGGTATTCGTCAAATCAGGAAAAATAAAAACTTGAGCCTTAACAGGTAATGTAATAAGACAAATAAGGAGAATACCTAAGAACACATTAACATACTTTTTTCGTAATATATTTTTTGCTAGTATTATAAACTTTTTAATTTTATTTAGATGCATATCAATTATGTAGTTACTAATAAAGTAAAATATTCTTGTGAGTAAAAATAATTAATAGCTACAACAACTAATTTCGTAAGACAATTGACAGAAAATGTTAAAGGTCAAAAGTACACAACATAAACCAAGGACGAGTTAGTTCTTCTATACTGTGCATCGCAAATCAGTAGCTAATCATTTCTTAACTTAATTATCCTGAGTGCACACTGTCACTTCAAAAACTCGAACTTAACTTTATTTAAATAAAAGTTAAGTCGTTACAATTTCGGAAGATTCTCAATAAGAGATTTTTGGTCTTTTATTGCTATCAGTCATCCATCACAATGATCCTATCACAGCTAATCCAGGAGATCCAATAAATTTAAAGGTTAATATTCGTAAATCGTCACTACAGAGACCTCGTCTTTGGATGATAAGCTGACAGGTGCACCAAAATTATTAGGGAAGCTGCGATGACTCAAGCAACAGAAATACCGTATTTGCTCCGTGCAGCGCGGGGCGAAGTGTTAGGACGTCCCCCTGTTTGGATGATGCGACAGGCAGGACGTTATATGAAAGTTTATCGGGACTTACGGGATAAATATCCTAGTTTTCGTGATAGATCAGAAAATGCTGAGTTAGCGATTGAAATTTCCCTACAACCCTGGCGAGCATTTCGACCTGATGGGGTCATCATGTTCTCTGATATTTTAACCCCTCTCCCTGGATTGGGTATTCCCTTTGAGATTCCTGAAAGTAAGGGACCGATAATTGATTCTCCAATTCGGACTCAAGAACAGATTGATAACCTCCATCCCTTTGATCCTGAAACCTCTCTACCTTTTATTAAAACCATTTTGCAAGCCCTACGACAAGAAGTGGGTAATCAATCAACGGTTTTGGGATTTGTAGGTGGGCCTTGGACTTTAGCCGCTTATGCCATTGAAGGAAAAAGTTCTAAAAGTTATGCGATTATCAAAGCTATAGCTTTTTCTAGACCGTCTATCCTCCATCAATTCTTGAGTAAAATAGCTAATGCGATTGCCATCTATATTCGTTATCAAATCGACTGTGGAGCGCAGGTAGTGCAATTGTTCGATTCTTGGGCAGGACAATTAACCCCCCAAGATTATGAAGTATTCGCTCTCCCCTATCAACAGGAGGTAATACGTCAAGTAAAACAAACCCATCCTGATACACCTCTTATTCTTTATGTGAGCGGCAGTGCAGGAGTTCTTGAGCGGATGGTAAAGTCAAGGGTAGATGTGGTCAGTATAGATTGGACTGTGGATATGGCTGAAGCTAGACAACGGTTAGGGTCTAATATTAAAGTGCAGGGCAATATTGATCCTGGGGTTTTATTTGGATCTAAAGAATTTATCCATAGTCGTATCCTTGATACAGTTCGTAAAGCCGGAAAAGTTGGACATATTTTGAATTTAGGCCATGGCGTTTTAGTTGGAACCCCTGAAGATAATGTGCGTTACTTCTTTGAAACTGCTAAGCAAGTCGATAAGTTATCAGCTGTTCCAGTTTAATTGATAAATTTGTCTATCCCCTATTAAAGTTTGTGCAAACAAGGTCTACGTACTCTAGTCATGAGACTTAGTTTAACTGTCTTTAGACGGAGTAAAAACTGTGCTACTATCGGAATACGGTGGTGCACTCAAGGTCCTTATCAGTGTTTTTTAACCAAAAATTCGTAAGGTTCTGTGCTTAAGATAGCTGGTGGGTTTATTCTGTAGACGTTTTCTCAAGATAGATAGTCCCTTGGGGCTGCTGTGCCCAGTTGGATAAAGCAACAGTAGTGGCAGGTCTGGTTAATCCGGGCTGTTAAACGATCTGAAAAGAGTGTACATTGAGTATGCAGTCTGCTGTAGAGCAGTCGGTGGATTTTAAACCAAAATGTTTAATGTTTGTGGATTCGGTCTAGCAGAGACATAGTTTAAGAAGATTCTATTTTTTTTGTGGGAGTGTCAAAATCAATTGACACTGGTGAGGGGGATTGTAAATTTCTTTTCCCTCAAGGTTAACGGTCGATCACAAAATGATACCAATGAAACGAATTTTTTTGACAGGTGCGAGTGGTTGTATTGGTCATTACATCACAGAAGCTTTAATCCAAGAAACGGCTCATGAGCTTTTTTTGTTAGTCAGAAATCCCGAAAAACTACAAGTGGATTACAAGGCTCGTCCTAATATTCATCTTTTAAGAGGAGATTTAGAAAGTGTTGGTAAATTCAAGGAATTACTAAAAACTATTAATATTGCTATTTTAGCTGCAACCAGTTGGGGAGGGATTCAAGAATCTTATGAGATTAATGTTGTTAGGATGTTGGAATTAATTAACTCATTTGATATTGAAATATGTGAACAAATTATTTATTTTTCTACCGCAAGTATTTTAGATAAAAATAATCAGCTTCTTGCTGAAGCTGGGGAATTAGGTACTAATTATATTAGCACTAAACACACCTGTTATACTAAACTTCCTTATTTACCCATTGCAAAAAAAATCACTACTGTTTTTCCTACATTGGTATTTGGAGGCGAAGAAAATAAACCTTTTTCTCATTTATCTGGGGGATTTTCTGATGTCGTCAAATGGATTGACTTAATTCGTTGGTTTAAAGCGGATGGAAGTTTTCATTATATTCATGCTAAAGACATCGCTCAAGTTATTAAATATTTAGTTGAGCATCCCTCTAGTGAGTCTAAGATTAAACAGTTAGTGTTAGGAAACAAGGCAATTACAGTTGATGAAGCAATTACTCAAATTTGTACTTACCTTAATAAAAGAATCTATTTTCGCATTCCTTTGAATATTGCCTTAATAAATCTCTTTACTGCTATTTTTCGATTAAAGATGGAGGATTGGGATCGCTTCTCAATTAATTATCGCCATTTTGTTTATAAAGCACCTGTAACTCCAGCAACCTTTGGATTAGAAAATTACTGTACAACTGTAGATGATATTTTAAGGTTAAATGGAATTCCTAAAAAGACAAATACATAAAAACAAATTAATAGACCCTAGGATAAGTAAATGCAATAGCTATTTTGGTTGATTATGTATGTCCCAAATTTCTGCTCACCCTACAAGGAGATGGGACACCAAGGGTAATTGTCTAGCTTATCGTACCATTCTAACCCAACAGAGGATGCTGCGTTTAGCTGATTTGACTGGTGGGTTCTTCAGAACAAGCTGTTAATCTAACCTGTAATAGAAACAAAAATCTTCTTTAGGTTTAAGCAATAGAACTGAATCTAACGAACTAAGAATTCACCTTAATCGGAAATTTAGTTAATCATAATTGAATAAGGAAATGGTAAATTCTTGACCCTAACTTTTCTAACCACAATGTCTCAACCCAACTTTGACAATTATTGGAATTCTGATGACTTAGAGCAAACAATTCTTAGTTTTAAAGCGATTCAGGAGGAAATTAACTATAAAAAAGCTCAAAATACAATGAGAGGGCTAGTTAATCATCTCGACTTAACCACATCTGAAGAAGTGGAATTAGAAACCGAATTAAATCATCTAACGGCAATGTTAGAAAAATTAGATCAATCTGTGGTACAAATAGCTGCTTTTGGGATGGTGGGACGGGGAAAGTCTTCGGTTTTAAACTCCCTTTTAGGTCAAGCAATTTTTGAAACAGGACCCTTACATGGGGTAACAAAAACTGTTGATAATGCTAACTGGCAATTAAACTCGGATGACACCCATAAGGAAGTTCAAAGACTGAAATTGTCAGGGTGGGAAAATTCCCAAATACAGTTAATTGATACTCCTGGAATTGATGAAGTGGGTGGTAAAAACCGTGAAGCATTAGCTCATGAGATAGCTAGGCAGGTAGATTTAATCCTATTTATTATCGCCGGAGACATGACTAATGTGGAATACGAGACCTTATGTCAGTTACGGGAAGTGGGAAAACCGATGATTTTAGCTTTTAACAAAATTGATCAGTATCCTGAAGCTGATCGCTTGGCAATTTATCAAAAAATTCGGGATGATAGGGTAAAAGAGTTGTTATCTCCCGATGAAATTGTGATGGTTGCTGCTTCTCCTCTAGTGACGGAAATGATAAGAAATCAGGAAGGGAGCTTAAAAAAGCAACGGAGGCGAGGAAAACCGCAAGTTGAAGCCCTTAAATTAAAAATTCTTGAAATTTTGCATCGAGAGGGAAAGTCTCTAGTAGCTCTAAATACAATGCTGTATGCCTCAGAAGTCAATGAACAAATTGTGAAACGAAAGCTGGTAATCCGAGGAGAGGCAGCTAATCAATTAATTCAGAAGGCAGTGATGGCTAAAGCTGTAGCGATTGCTCTTAACCCTGTGACGGTAGTCGATTTATTGACAGGGGCAGTGGTGGATGTGGCGATGATTTTGTCCTTGTCTCGATTATATGGAGTAGATATGACTCAACAAGGAGCAATCGCTTTGCTGCAAAAAATTGGGGTAAGTATGGGGGGTATTACTGGAAGTGAATTTGTGGCTTCTTTTGGCTTGAGTTCTCTTAAAAGTTTATTAGGACTGGCTACACCAATCACGGGAGGTATTTCTTTGCTACCATATTTTTCTGTGGCTATTACTCAAGGTGGTGTTGCCGGGGCGTCGTGTTATGCTCTTGGACAGGTAACAAAACGTTATTTAGCTAATGGGGCTTCCTGGGGTCCTGAAGGTCCAAAGACAGTGGTTAAAAGCATCCTATCATCTTTAGATCAGTCCTCTATTCTAAATCGAATTAAGTGGGAATTGGGAGCAAAATTGAAACGGAGTTAGTCGTTGAAAGCGTTATTTTTTTAGTTGTTGAGAATAACAAAAGTGTTTTTAAATCTCGTCGAACTTACGTTCATAAAACTGAATGTGGCGAATCAATTTTGTTAGTTAACGTTCATTAAATTTATTAATGGAGTGGTTATCTGTCAAGTTTTTTCTGATTTATTTATCATAATTACATCCTTTGTCATGTATAAAGTAGTCGGAGTTTAGGGAATCACGCTTTTCTACAAGGAAATTCTTAGAACAGTTGGAGTGATCGCTTCTGCAACAGTTTCCCTATTACAAGCTTCCTATCAAGATTAACTTTTTCTGAGTCGTTACTAGACAGAATTGTAGCTGTAGCAGTATTTGCAACTTTATTAAAACACTAAACTTCTACTCGAATTTTAGTTCCTTTTAGGGACACAATAGGAGTTCCATGTTGTTCGTTCTTAATTTTTTCATGTTTTTCTCAGTTTAAAATCCATCAACCACAGGATGGAAATAAAACGCTAATCCAATCACCATATAAGTCGCTAATAACAGGGTTCCTTCTAACCAATTAGACCGACCATCAGAACTAATAGAATTAGTAATTAAAACGGCGACAGCAACAGCTACCAATTCAAAAGAATTAAAACCAAGATCCATCGGTTTCCCTAAAATCCATCCTAAAATCACCAACACTGGAGCAACAAATAGTGCAATTTGTAAGCTTGAACCTACTGCAATAGCCATTGATAGATCCATCTTATCTTTAATGGCAACCATCACTGCCGTAGTATGTTCTGCCGCGTTACCCACAATGGGAAGTAATATGACCCCAGTAAATAAAGAGGTTAGTCCTAAAGATTCTGTAGCTTCTTCTAGGGAATTAACCAATAATTCCGATTCAATAGCAACCACAAAAGTTATTAACAATAAGAGAAACCACCACTGTCCTACATTAACTTTTTGGGAGTATTCCTCACTAGATTCTGATATGTCTCTATCTTCCATTTCCAGTATTCCCACATCATAAAGATAGACATGGGTTTTCATGGAAAAAATTAGAGTTAAAATATAAACAATAATTAAAACGATAGCTACAGCAACTGAAAGATTTTGTAGGGTTTGTTCTTCAATTCCTGTGGAAGTATATTGAACGGCTGTCGGTAAAAGAATAGCGACTATTGCTAAATTCATTGAGGATGCATTTAATCGGGCAGCCACAGGTTGAAATTCCTGTTCTTTGTAGCGAAGTCCTCCAAATAACATGGCAAAGCCTACAACTAACAATAAATTACTAATAATTGAACCTATGATAGTGGCTTTCACCACACTAATTAATCCCTCTTTGAGGGCAATTAATGCTAAAATTAGCTCAGTGGCATTCCCAAAAGTGGCATTGAGTAATCCTCCTAAATTTGGACCAGCAACTACTGCGATCTCTTCTGTTGCTTCCCCGATAAAAGCAGCTAATGGGACAATGGCTAAAGCAGCAGTGATAAAAACTACTTTAGAGCCCCAGTGAAAATAATTAGCAGCAAAAGATAAGGGGATAAATAGCAATAGTAAAAACAAGAGGTTCTTTTTAGTTATCATGAACAATGAGCGATCTTCAACTAGAGAACATTTATCTTTAATCTAGCTCTAGTTTAAGTCATTTTAGAATCATCATGTTCTTTCATATGAGAATACAATCAAGTTATCAAAGTCTGTGTTTTATTTCATTATGTCTCTTTTAGTTAGTTTTTCTGAATAAGAAATCATCATAATTTCTATTTATGGCACGTAGACCTCGCGATTATCATTCCGGTTCTAGACCACCTCGTTATTCTTCTCCAGAAACTTCTGATTCCAAATTTAATTACGCTAATGTCGCCTTATTAGGGGGAATTTTTATCTTAGGAATTGGCGTTGGTATTGGAGTTAGTTCCACCGCAAGTTTTGACCCCCAAAATGTTGCCTCACGGGAAGTCATTGACAAAAGTGTGCCTGACGCTGAACTTTGCGTTCAATTTGGAGCTAGTGCTATTGTCACTGATATGCGGGTTTTTATTACCCTTAACCCCTTCAGTGTCTTTGTCACTCAACCGGCAATGCAACCAGGATGTGTATTACGCCGCGCTAATATGAGTTTACTTGAACAACAAAGATTGATTACAGGGGAACAGGTGAAAGACTGTAAAAATCGAATGAATACTTTTGGGTTTACAGGTTCTCTTGAGACTAAACCGGAAATTAATTGTATTTATCCTAATGATGCCGCGGGAAATCTCTTTTTGAACCCCGCAGGCTCGGTAACCCCCCCCCGTTCAGAAACCGATAATTTTTAAACACTGATGCCCATCATAATCCAGCCCAGAGGAATACCTGGTTCAATGGTAATCTAATCGCGGTATTGCGAAAGGAATTCTTTTAAACGAAAAGGATCAAATTCAATTCATAACAAGATCTAGATAAATTTTGGTTGAATCTTAGAATTATAATCAATTTTAGCCTTAAACTGTCACCAAACTGGATTTAAGGTGAAACAAGATCTTAGTTCAGTGCGTCTATTAAATCATTACTAATTTAGTAGAGTGACTTTTAGTTTGTGACTGAAAGTAGAAGTTAAGGTTTATTAACCTTTAACAACCTCTAAAAATCAATAGTCATAATCAACTTAATCACTGATAATTGATAGGATTAATCAATTTCTAGTTTAAACTTATGTGTGGAATTGTTGGCTATATCGGAACTCAAACCGCAACGGATATTTTAATGAGCGGTTTAGAAAGATTAGAATATCGAGGTTATGACTCAGCAGGAATAGCTACTCTTCTAGAAGGAAACATTCATTGCGTACGAGCTAAGGGAAAATTGTATAATCTGCGCGAAAAATTAGGACGGGATGTTAACCCCTCTCAAGTTGGTATTGGACACACCCGTTGGGCGACTCATGGTAAACCTGAAGAATATAATGCCCATCCTCACATGGATGCAACCAAGCAGATAGCTGTGGTGCAGAATGGTATTATTGAAAATTATCGAGATTTGCGTGAAGAATTAATCAGTCAGGGTTATGAATTTCTCTCCGAAACTGACACAGAAGTCATTCCTCATTTAATTGCTCAATTTCTCCCTAAAACTTCGGACTATGATAATTTACTTACTGCTGTTCAAAAAACCATTCATCGTCTCAGAGGGTCTTTCGCCATTGCCGTTATTTGTGCCGACTATCCTGATGAATTAATTTTGGCGCGAAATCAAGCTCCCCTCATTATTGGCTTTGGTCAAGGAGAATTTTTCTGTGCTTCTGATGTCACTGCCTTAGTTCCTCATACCCATGCGGTTTTGTCGATGGAAAATGGGGAAATTGCCCGTTTAACTCCCCTCGGCGTAGAAATCTATGATTCCACCTTACAACGCCTAAAAAAGCTTCCTAGAACTCTTGACTGGACAGTAACTACGGTGGAAAAACAAGGGTTTCGCCACTTTATGTTAAAGGAAATTCATGAACAACCTTCGGTGGTTAGAAGTTGTTTAGAAACCTATTTACACAGTGATTGGTATACCCAAAATGGTGACAATTTAAGTCCCATTGATTTAGGATCAGCATCTGAATTGTGCGATAACGTGGATTATATTCAAATTGTTGCTTGTGGAACTAGTTGGAATGCTAGTTTAGTTGGAAAGTATCTACTCGAACAAATTGCAGGAATTCCGACGATGGTACAGTATGCCTCAGAATTTCGTTATTCTCCTGCGCCAATGATGGCAAATACCTTAACCATTGGTGTTACCCAGTCAGGGGAAACTGCTGATACTTTAGCCGCATTAGAAATGGAAAAACAACGACGCATTGGGTTAATTTATCCCTATGACGCGCGAATTTTAGGGATTACAAACCGCCCCGAAAGTACCCTGTCCCACATGGTAGATCGTATTATAAATACTCAAGCAGGTATTGAAATTGGGGTAGCGGCCACCAAGAGTTTTACGGCTCAATTAATGGGGTTTTATTTTTTAGCTATTCACTTAGCTCATCGTAAACATTATTTAACAGTGGACAAGATTAATACCTTGATTAAGGGCTTACGAGAACTGCCATCTCAAATTGAGATTATTTTAGAAAAACAAGAGAAGAAAATTGAAGAATTAGCCCATGAATTTGCTGACACTAAAGACTTTATATTTTTAGGACGTAGCATTAATTTTCCTATTGCATTAGAAGGATCTTTAAAATTAAAAGAAATTAGTTATATTCATGCAGCAGGATATCCCGCAGGAGAGATGAAACATGGCCCTATTGCCTTGTTAGATTCTAAAGTTCCAGTCGTTGCGATTGCAATGCCTGGGCTAGTTTATGATAAAATATTATCCAATGCACAAGAGGCAAAGGCAAGAGATGCAAGGTTAATTGGGGTAACATCTATTGACAATAATGAAGCGCGATCAACATTTGATGATTTGCTGCTTGTTCCACATGTTGATGAATTATTATCCCCGATAATTGCAGTTATTCCCTTACAATTGCTAGCCTATCATATTGCTGCTAGACGGGGGCTAGATGTAGACCAGCCTCGTAATTTAGCTAAAAGTGTAACCGTTGAATAATTATCAATTTGAGGCTGAAAGATAAAATAAGAAGGAACAAAAAAATTGTTTATTTTGAGTAGTCTAATTGAAAATTATGTTAGAGAACAATCATTAATATCGATTTAATTAGGTTGATCAATCATTATCTAAGCTAATCATTGATCAACCTAGTCGTGTGATAGATTATCCTATAAAATAATCAGAAATTTTACTAAGTTTTCATTTTCTAAAAAGATAGAAGTTATATATTAATCATAACTAATAGAAAAAGACCATAAATCACTTAGACTATTTATTAAATTAAAAAACTATAAAGATAGAGTAAAAGATCGTCTAATAATAACTCTTATTATTGTACTACAATAAATCCGTAATTAACTCACTCACCGTTTTAACTTTTGTTTTTCTTTGTTGTAAGTTGGTTAAAATGGCTCGGTTACTATCTACAATTTCTGAGCGTATTTTTTCTATTTTTGGATTAAATTAAATAAATAATCTTGCTCCTTAATTAATAAGACTTCGATTCATTTAATTAGATTAAGAAAGTAAACTGTAATCAGTTTGTTAGAGATTAAATATAATTTGAATAAGGACTATCAGAACCAATTTATAGGAAAAAAAAACTAAGTATTTATGCTATGCAAAAATATTTTATCAGAGTTGATAGATTATTGTAGACAAATTACTTTAAAAAATTTACTTTTAAAAAAGTGTTGGCAAAGTTAATTGCTAAGAGAACGGCAAGATATATCCGGGTAGCATAATACACAAAAAGACGTTTTAGTGCGTTACAAAAAAAAATGCAATTTATCTAAAATTCACTATAAAATGTGAGTTTACTTAGATTGAAAACACGGTTGTCATTCTCGATATCTAAGTTAAAATACGATAAAATTAATGATTATTTTAAATAATAACTGCCAATAATCAAGACTTTAATAGTTATAAAAAAACGGCAGAATACAAGGCTAAACTACTTTTCTTCCAGAATCTAGTAAAAAGCTTATAAAAAACAATTCTAAATACTTCTAAAAACTTCAATATCTCAAATGTTTAATGCGAGATATATTTTTAAGTTAGTCGTTAATCGTTGCAACTAAAGAAAGCCTAAGAAGTAAAATTTTACCAATCAGTTTCACGTGGTTTTACTTGATCTGCTGTCGATATGGTTCTTGAGTTAACTCAAAAACCAATAATTTATTGTAGTCGTTTATAATTAAATGTGGTTTAAACTACTAACAGCTACTACACAAAATTTTTATCTCATGCAACTAAGCCTTCAAAAACTCGGTATCATTACTGTGAGTTTGATAAAAAACTTCTATTAGAGTACTTTAGATAAAACTAGTTCCTCTAATTTATCCTTTACAGGTGTGTGAAAAATAGTACATTCAAATTATTATTCAGGGCACAAGTTCCACAAAGTGATTGTAGCCTACTAGATTAGTAAATACTTATTTGCAATGGGCGACTATAATGGATAAAATCATTTAAAAGTTCGATATCCTGGCTAAAAAAACCTGATTACAATGATCATAACTTTACCTGTTTTTAAATAAGAAAAGTATCTTTTTTCTATAGGACTATAATATCCATATAGATTATTTGCTCTGTGCAAGAATATAATTTTTTCTACAAATATTTTTCCAGTTTTTTAAAAAGTGCTCATTTTAACTTATTTATTTCTTGATCCCTATAAGTTTTATTTTTGGCTATTTCTACTTCTTAGTACGTACGTATAACTTATATTTTATTGAGTAATATTATTTTTTCATAATTGAGCCATCTTTATTTGAGTTTTAGCATTATTTTGTTGGACAAATAACTTCAACTTTTGTTGATTATCATTTTGAAGATGTCTTTCTTATTTATGAGTAATTGCTATATGATGTACTGCTTATTTTGTCGTTCTTAAGCATAAATCAAAAGTATTATAACTAAGTCTAAATAAACAATAGCCTCCATTTTTGTGTTCTGTTTGTACTTTTATAACCGCCTTTTATCGTAAATCTTAACTATAAGGCGCTGGCATAACTGATAACGTTCACTTAAACATTTGATTAGAACAGAACTAATCAAAAACTGTCTTAATATTTTTATATAGTGCCATAGCTGCGACAAAACTTTAAAAAATAAGAGCTAAAAGCCTTGATTTATAAAATTTTTAATGGGTTAAAAAGCTAATCATATAAAGATTGAGTTATTGGAGTTATAGGAGTTATAGAATAGACTTACAGTTAAAATTATAGGAGTTATTAGCTACTAATTTATTATTTTCAGTCTAGAAAAGCTTTAATTTTTATTTTTTGCTGTTGACTTTATATTGAGTTTTATGAGGAGCTTTTTCCCACCAGGAATTCAGAGGATAATAGAACACAGGAGCCCATAAACTACTCAAAATTGCTGAGGACAAAACCAACTGTCGATAGTCCCTACTAATTTCTTCTAAAGGACGTATTTTACCCGCAAAATATTGAATTGCTGTAACGGTTTCTACTAAAAAAACCATAACAAAGACAATCAAGGCAATCGAAATAAAGTCTTCTTGAAGATAACGTTGTTTTTGTAAACGAGCTGTCAAAAATCCTACTAAGACTAGACCAAAAACATGGGAGGGATAAGCTCCTGTCAATCCATCTTGAATTAATCCTAACAACAGTCCTGCCATTACCCCTTGAAAAACAGTCCGATTGACACTCCAAATTACCACCCAAATTAACACCCAATTAGTACCAATGCCTAACAACTCTGTCCCAGGAAAACGAGTAGGAGACAGTAATAAACATAGGGTAATAGACCCGCCAATCACCAAAATATTTATCAAATAATAGCGAAACCAAAACATCATTTGCTGTCAAAGGGATAGACAATTGCCCATTCTAAATCATTAATTGGAGCCGTTAATTTAATTGTTGCCTGAGGAGCTGGACTACTTTCGAGATTCACTGACTCAACCCGTCCAATAGGTAAACCTCCTGGAAAAAGACGACTAACTGGAGAAGTAGTAATAGTATCACCAGGATGGACCTTGGGAACTTTCTCAAAAAATCGCATCACTACTATTCGAGAGCCTTTCCCTTCCACCAACCCCATGGTGCGACTACGACTCACCGTAGCTCCAACCCGACTCGTGGGATCGCTGACTAATAAAACTCGGCTAGTATGGAGAGTAACATCCACTACTCGACCGATGATACCTCCAATACCGGTAACAATAAAACCAACTTCAATTCCATCTCGACTTCCTCGACCTAAAATTACTTGTTTCCACCAATCGTCTGTACTACGCCCAATAATGGGAGCAGTAATTACTGATTGAGATTGTGTCTCAAAGTATCCCAGGAGTTTTTGTAACTGTTGATTTTGTCGTTCTAGTTCAGCTAAACGCATTTCCAACTCTTGAATTCGTGCGTTAGTGAGTCGCTCTTGTAGTAACACAGGGGGGGCTGGCTCAAAAGGACGACTAAGCCAATAATATAGTTCTAGGATAGGTGCACCCTGTGTTTGTCGAAAAAACCAGCCGATTCCTAAGGCTATCACTGCCCACGTCAATTTTGAGCCATATCGAGCATACCAACGCCTCACTATTAGCATATTATTGCTTGCAATTACCTAAGAAGTTGTTTATTACATTAGACGAGAGCTTTCTCTCAAAACTCGATCTAAAATTTTAGGGTTTTTGAGAACTTCTCCAGTTCCCTTCACAACACAGCGTAGAGCATCTTCAGCTACATGAGTCACAATACCCGTTTCATGGCTTAGAAGAGTATCAAGACCTCTGAGTAAAGCTCCCCCACCAGCTAACATAATTCCTCGATCAATAATGTCCGCCGCTAATTCTGGGGGAGTCCTTTCTAAAGTCCGTTTCACTGCATCGACAATAACTGCTAAAGGTTCAGCCATACTTTCTCTAATTTCTTCACCTCTAACCGTTATGGTTCGTGGTAAGCCAGACATCAAGTGTAACCCACGAACGTCCATAATGGGTTCATCTTCATGTCGTAGCGGATAGGCCGATGCTAAACGAATTTTAATTTCTTCGGCGGTACGTTCCCCTATCACGAGATTATGAACTTTTTTCATATAGTTAATAATAGACTCGGTGAGTTCATCTCCTGCCACCCGAACAGATTCACTAAGCACCCGTCCTTGTAAACTTAAAACCGCTACCTCTGTAGTTCCCCCACCAATGTCTACAATCATGTTACCCGTAGCTTCGGTAACAGGTAAACCAGCACCAAGGGCAGCTGCAACCGGTTCTTCTATTAACCCCACATCTCTAGCTCCAGCCTCTCTCGCGGCATCGATTACTGCGCGACGTTCCACCTCAGTAATGCCACTGGGAATTCCAATCACCATTCTTGGATTTCCTAAGGGACTTCCCTCGTGGGCGCGACTAATAAATTCTTTGAGCATGATCATAGCACTTAAAAAGTCAGCTATCACACCGTCGCGCAGGGGACGCACAGCTATTATATTTCCTGGTGTACGACCTAGCATCTTTTTGGCTTCTTCCCCAACTGCCAAAGAAAGTTTTCGTTCTTGATCAATAGCAACTACTGATGGTTCTTCAAGCACCACCCCTTTACCAGAAACATAGATAAGAGTATTGGCAGTTCCTAAATCTATACCCATATCTCTTGACAGAGAAAAACGACTAAAAAAACCAAATTTTGGCATTTTTTGTTACACTTCCTATATTAAATAACCGACTGACTAATTTAAAATGACCCCAGAATTAAGGATATCAATGAAATCGTAATTATGTTTCTTAATGGTAAGTCTAGCTGAATTAATGAATTTATAGTGATAAACACTCAAATTGTAAGCATAATTTATCGGTCTTGACCCGTGCTTATTAGTGACCTTATGAATTCGTTCCCTAATTGTTGATTGTTTATAAAAGATAGTTTGACTCTAAACTTTTTCCATAATGGCAATGATCATCAGTTTGAATTTAGATTAATTAAAGTCATTAAGATAATTTTCCTCTACAATGGAGGTATTTTCGCACTAAATTACTGGTTAAAGTTAACAGATAAATGGGATTAAACGTTATCAATTTAGTAGGTCGTGCAGGTGCTGATCCACAAGTCAGGTATTTTGACTCAGGAAAAGTTTTATGTGAGCTTTCTTTAGCAGTTGGTCGTCGCAGCAGTAAGACTGATACGCCAGACTGGTTTAGACTCAAGATTTGGAACAAACCAGCCGAAATAGCAGCCAACTACGTAAGAAAAGGAGGATTGATTGGCATTCAAGGAGAGTTAGTCATTGAAACTTGGACTGATCGCAATACTGGAGCGAATCGTTCTAGTCCAGTAATTGTAGTGGATCGGCTAGAATTGTTAGGGTCCAAGCGGGATAATGATTCAGGATCAATTAATAGTTATCAAGAAGCTGATGAGTTTTAAGCAATTGAGTTGACTGTTCCTCCTTTTTAGAAACGATAGCGATCAACTCAGTAACTTGTGATCGCTCCCCAAAATCCTCCGTCTTTTTACTAATAGAACCACCTGAAACTCGTCTTATCTTCTCTTAACGACCCTTACCTTTGTGTCCTTACCTAAGAAAAGGGATAACAGTTATGAAATATGCCCTAGTTCACGAATGGTTGACCCCCAAAGCAACGGGGGGGTCAGAGTTGGTTGTTGAAGAAATTTTACAGCACATTAAAGCAGATCTGTACGCCCTAATTGATTTTGAATCTACTAATCCTCAAAGCTATCTCTACGGACGCTCAATAGGGTCTACTTTTCTACAACATTTTCCCCTAGCGCGTAATGGGGTACAAAAGTATTTACCCTTGTTGCCAATTGCCATAGAACAGTTTGATCTACGGAACTATGATGTTGTCTTGTCATCGTCCCATGCGGTGGCTAAAGGAATTCTAACCAGTCCTAACCAACTTCATGTTTGTTACTGTCATACGCCAATGCGCTATGCCTGGGACTTAACCTTTGATTATTTGCAAAATTCTCCTGCCGGAAAAGGAATTGTCGGTCTTATGACCCGCTATCTTTTACATCGTCTGCGTCAATGGGATGTAGCCAGTGCTAATCGAGTTGATTACTTTATTGCTAATTCTCATCACACGGCACGTCGAATCTGGCGTTGCTATCGTCGCCAAGCAAAAGTTATTTATCCTCCTGTAAACCTTGAACGGTTTGATTTTACTCCCCACAAAGAAGATTTTTATCTGAGCGTTTCCCGATTGGTAAGTTATAAAAAGATTTCATTGATAGTGCGGGCATTTAATCAATTGGGTTATCCTTTAGTTATTATTGGTGACGGTCCTGATCTTCCCTTAATTCGGCAATTGGCTAAGTCCAATATTAAGGTATTAGGGAATCAATCTAATCAGGTCGTTGAGCAATATATGGCTAAGGCCAAAGCCTTTGTCTATGCTGCTTGTGAAGACTTTGGAATTGCCCTAGTCGAAGCCCAAGCCTGTGGAACCCCAGTTATTGCTTATGGAGGAGGTGGTGCGCTAGAAACAGTGCTCGATATTCGTCAATATCCCCAAAAGGGAACAGGAATCCTTTTTTCTTCCCAGACTTCAGGAAATCTAGTTACAGCTATTGAAACTTTTGAAAAGTTTCAACATCTGATTAAATTGGAAAGCTGTCGTCAACAGGCAGCTAAATTTACTCCGAAAATCTTTGAAATGTCTTATTTAGCGTTTTTAAAAGATTGTGAGAAGGACTTTATCCAAAAAAGTTCTGAGAAAAGTTCCTGATTTTTATGAGCAGAATTGCCATAATTTAGGTCGTCTGGCTTTATGATCGGGAATGTGTGGTGTGATGTGATGTGATGTGAAGGAGTAAGATGACTGCTAACAGCCAATTTATCTCTGTCAAAGCCTTACAAGCTTTGATGAGACGAGGTTTAACTCCCTCGTTGTCCCAAAGAAGATATCAAAGGTCATGGTCACAGACTTTATTAGATGGAGATGTTGCCAAGCGAGTCTTTGATATTAGTTTTTCTCTCTTTGTTTTGATTTTCTTTTCTCCGCTCTATTTGATTTTAGGGTTATTAATCGCCGTCAGTTCTCCTGGCCCTATTTTTTATATCCAGGAGAGGGCTGGTAAAAATTTTAAGAAGTTCGGTTGTATTAAGTTCCGAACTATGGTTCATAATGCTGATGAGGTTCTAGAGTCGATGATGGCCAACTCCCCTCAGATGCGGGCTGAGTTTGAAAATAACTTTAAACTTAGAGACGATCCGCGAATTACTTGGATTGGGAAATTTTTGCGTCTAACTAGTTTAGATGAATTTCCTCAATTCTGGAATGTTCTTAAAGGGAATATGAGTGTCGTCGGCCCGCGACCTCTAGTTCCTGAAGAACTCTGTAAATACGGGAATCGTATTGATAAGGTTCTCACAATTCGTCCTGGAATTACGGGTTTATGGCAAGTTTCAGGGCGCAACGATATTCCTTATCCCCAACGGGTTCAAATTGATATTTATTATGTAAACTACCGCAATTGGTTAATGGATCTTTGGGTGATGGTTAAAACCATTGAGGTTGTCGTTTTCCCTAGAAATAACGGAGCTTACTAAATTAATTGGGTTATTATTCAATAATAATAACCCAATTAAGGATTTCATTAGATCGGAAACTCCCTTTAACCATCCAGGTTAAGGGGAGTTTTTTCAAAAAAAAATAGAAAAAAAGTTATAATTTAAATAAATTTTAAGTCTTCTATTATCTATCTCAATTACCGATTATGTCTGATAAGATTTTTTGTTTAGGGTAAATTTTCTATCCTGGGGACGCACCGGCGAATATGGCTTGTCCTTTTTATTTGGTTGTGAGAACATTAGGAGCAACCTATCTATCTAGCTAAAAAACTATATATAAAACATTAATATTGGCTAAAATTTGACAAATTAAAATACTGTTGATATCAACTGGTAACCCATTTTTGATCTCAATTTAGAGAGGGCAATGTTTCTGATTAAAGACCTATTACAGTAAGCCGATTGATTTGATTAAAAGTTCAGATGAAGACATTTAATAGCTATTTAGCACAGATAATTCCAAGTAAATTGCTCGACAATTGCCTCAAGTTTCAGGAATATCAGTCACAGCAGGAAGAAAAAACTGTAAATATTGTTTGAGAGAGGCTCGTAAACGAACTAGATGCTTTTGGAGTGAATGTAAACGAGAGCAGGGGATAGTTTTGTTGCTGGGTTTATTCGTCGATATTGTTTAATATAGGCGATCGCCTATATTAACAATATCGGTCCACTAATCACCACTTAAGCTGGAGCGAGCAACAAGTTGCTGAGACAGTTGAGTTTCTAAGGCTTTACAGAGCAGATTATGTTTTAATTGTATCGTAGACTTACGTACCTTAATCAAGAGAAGTTTTAGGCAGAAAAATGACCTAATTTTTCTTATCAACTAAATCTCGTGATTGCAATTTATCCTGGCAGCTTTGATCCTATTACCCTCGGTCATCTTGACATTATTGAACGGGGTGGAAAGTTGTTTGAGCAAATTATTGTTGCTGTGTTATGCAACCCTAATAAACATTCGTTATTTTCTGTCGAAAAGCGCGTTGGACAAATTCGTGAATGCACCCAACATTTAATTAATGTTAAAGTTGATAGTTTTACTGGACTCACAGTAGACTATGCTAGATTACGTAGCGCTGGGGTTTTATTAAGAGGGTTAAGAGTTTTATCAGATTTTGAGAAAGAACTCCAGATGGCCCACACCAATAAAACACTTTCTGAAGAAATAGAAACCGTCTTCTTAGCGACAACCACTGAATATAGTTTCTTAAGCAGTAGTAATGTTAAAGAAATTGCACAATTTGGCGGATCTATCTCCCATTTAGTTCCTGAAAATGTAGCTAGAGATATTTATCGGTACTATCGTGAAAGTCAATCATAATTTATACTTTTTGAGAGTCTATTAACTTAATCTCTATGCTACGCCGAAATCCATCATCCAGTAATGAAACGGTCAACCATCAAAATAAGGCTATGACCAATCGCCGAGAAGTTGATTTTGATATTCAACGAGAACTTGCTCGTCTTCAGGAAATGATTTATGAAAGTTTTCATATTCCTTTAACACGATGGACAATGATTGATGAAGCAAAATTAATTGATCAACTCGATCTCATTGGAGATAAACTTCCTGAGTCAATTCGCCAAGCTTTAATGGTTCTCGATCAAGAAGAGCAACTTTTAACAGAAGCGGAAGCTTATGTACAACAAGTTATTCAATCAGCTAAGCAACAAGCAGCGCAAATCTTGGATGAGACACGAATCATCCAACAGGCGCAACAAGAGGCTAATCAACTACGGCAACAGGTTCAGCAAGACTGCGAAACAATACAGAAACAAACTGTGGCAGAAATGGAACAGTTACGCCAATTAACAACGGCGGAAATGCAAAAATTGCGTCAGCAAAGTTTTGCAGAATCTCAAAAACTTCAAGAGGATGCCGATAATTATACTGATAGGGTGCTGACACAGCTAGAACAAGAACTTAATAGTATGCTTAATGTTATTCGTAATGGTCGCCAACAACTACATACAAATTCATCAACACGCTCTTCATCTTATTCACCTAAAAATCCTTCACTGAATAGAAATCCAACTTCTGGAAAACAGAGATAACACGACAAATTTACTCTTACTCTTACTTTGTAGAAATCATTATCTATCTTCATTTAATCAGTTAATTTGGGGGTAGAAGTGTAAAGAATTTATCAAGACTTAGTCCAGCGCAATAATTACAGAAATTAATTAAAGAAAGATCGCCAAGAAAAAACACCAGACTACTCATCTATTCGTTGTTCATAGGAATTAGGAGGGGCGTTTGAAGAAGTGAGCGAGTGCTTAACTCAACTAGAATATTTAAGTATTGAAGTCATTACGACAGAATAAAGTTATGCATCCTCTTAACTAAAGACTAAAGACTGTATTAGGATCTGGGATAATTTGGTAAAACCTTTTTAGAAAATTAATCAAAATTAAAATCGTCGTTAACTCCAAAAAGAAACCGCAAAGAACCGAATTAATGCTTTACATCCTCTAGGAAGAACTTTTTATGAATGTTACCGAAAAAAATCTTTAAATTTTTGATAAAAGCAAGACACCAGTAATTAAAGTTTTTTTTGATGACTTTCTATTGTTGTATTCGTCATATTATTTAGTGCGTCAAGAGGAATAGTTTGATATCTTAGAAAAGAGGTACAGAAAAAATATCTGTATCAACCTGTCATAATTAACCAACTTATCCGATTTGTAGATTGAATTTAATTTATGAAAAAAAGGTTATTCTTAGTATCTATCTAATAAAAATTAGACGTTAATAAGCTGTTTAAATAGACATTTTATTTTAGTTAAATAAATAGTTATCACGACAAATAGCTAGTGCACCTTGTTTTTTGGCTGGATTAGTTAAATGTAAAAAGTGTCAATCTTTAATGAAGATTACTCAAGTAAAAATTTTACAAAAAAAAGAATATCTTTATTTTTATTCTTAAATAATATTCCAAGAAACTTAAATTTAAAGGGGTACTTATAAAATTTTTTAGCTAAAAAAATTAAACATACTTGTTGCTATCTACAGTTTTTTAGTCAACCTTTTTTAAGGTTGATGATTTTAGATAAAATCTATAGAATAGTAGATAAGAATATTAAATAATTATTAACTAGGATTAAAACAGTAATTTTCAATGTAAAAATAACACAATTAAGGCAGTTTTTTATATAAAGAAGTCGCTAAAATAAGATCTAAAATCTCACTATTTATAAATAAATAGTTTAGTCCTAGTATAATTCAGAAAAAATATAACGAAAATTTTGTTTTTGATAATTTATCCAATAGGTAAAAATTAGTACCCTTTTTTAAAGAAAGGGTACTAATAATCAAGGTTTATTTTTTAGAGAGTTTATTTTTTAAATAGCATTAACACCAATTTTTTTGTCTTTTATCTTAAATTTTTCAAGAAGGTTATCAACTAGTTCTAAATTTCTGACTACTCACTGTTTAAGTAGCTTCAAAATTCAAGAATAGGACCTTTCCACCATAAACTAGTTGGAGATCTTGATTAAGATATTTTAGGAGTATTCATGGGCGGTTTACAGAAGCAAACAAAAGACAATTTAATAAACTTAAGTCATTAAAATTTTTAATAATCTTTTCGAGATTATGATTAACTACTAAGATAGTTTCTTCGGTTGTAACTAATTCTCAAAACATACTAAATAAACTATTCTATGATTAACTGAAATAAATTCTGATATCGCTTTTTTCCGGAAACTTTTTACGCTCTATCGGATCTAATCACTCCCGTTAACTTTCCTTGTTTAACTTCGACCTTGAGTGTAATACCTAGTAGTGCCTCCCTCCACTGTCGGGTCGGATAAAATCCCCCTCAATTGCTAACTGTGATTTAGTGATTCTTCATTGGTTTTATCTTTAACTTTCATACAATAAATTCTTTCTTGGATAACTTAAAAATGAGACAATCATCAAAATCTCTTCTTAAAGAGATTTTCGAAATGATAAATTATTGACAAAGGTTATTGACTTAGAGAACTATTTTAAGATCGGAAATTAATGACTGTTAGCCACCTTATTTTTAAAAACCCGTAGATAATAACTAATGACTCAAAAGTGCTATTTACCAGTTTATTTCTCAAAAATTTAGGTTTAATGATGAGGAAATTTTGAACTGGAAGCTGAGTTTAACATTTATGAACTTGTTCCTATAAATAGCGTAGCCTTAAAAGAAGTAGCTTTAATTTTATCTTATGGTTGTAATGTCCGACTTTGATTAATGAAATTGATTAAAGTTGTAAAAATTCTAGAAATTAAAGATAAATAAGTAGCTGTTGGGGAGGTAATTACTACCTTAGATTTTAAGTATTAAGGATAGATAGCAAATGAGTAACAGAGAAATAAGAAAGAATATTGTTAATCAATCTTCCTTGTATTTTCATGAAGTATAAGAATCCTATAACTTTGTTAGTTAATTCAAAGTAAAGATTTTTAGTCGGTCTCTTGTCTATATATTTAATCGTGAATAATTAAGCAGAGTAAATAATTTGCCTGAAAAATTAAATCTGATTCTTCTGAATTTGTCATGATGAATCCAGTAGCTGAGAACTTCCAAAACTCTTATTTTGACCGTATTCTGTCACTCTAAAAATTTGACTTTTATAAGAATTAAGTTTTTAGAATCTTAGGAAGATTGTAAGGTAAGATTTTTAGCTTGTGTTTATTATGATTTGGTCACAGCTGGTCTGAAAGAGTCATCATTGTTTCTAGGTGCAACTTATCTCCTCGCTTTGGCTAGATTAGCTCCTCCTACTATTTAAGTTAGCTCTCACTATACTTCATCTAACTAATCAACATTCGTTAAACAAATATCTCCGCTAACCTAGGATGCCGTACAAGGATAGCTTTATTTTGCCGCAACCCTGCCTTAATCTCGCAATTGTTGTTGTTTTAGGTCACACCTATTGTGGGAGCAATGTTAGTAGGATGGCTATACAAAAATTTTTTGAACCTAGAGGTAACCGTAACTGAACCCGCAGAAGTTCCTCAAACTAATGCTTAATCAATTAGCAATTGTCTCTAAATTTTTTCTGATGTGCATAAATACTGATCAAATTTTGCTTTAACAGAGTTCCTTGACCGCAACTTTCAGGCATAATGAAAAAGCAACTGAGGTTAGCGACTCAAAATGCCTATGCCTTTTTCCCCCAGTCGTCCATATAAAAGTAAACTTTTCAATTTTGTGAATCGTCAGTCCTTAGAATTACGTGATCGTTTAGTCCATATTGTCCGACGTCTAAGGGTTACGGCTGAGTGGGGAACACAAATTCTTGTTTATCCATTCTACTTGTTTGTGCAAGCAGGCCGAACAGTTCGACGGCAATTGGGACAGACTGTTGAACGAATTTCTTTATCTTCTGGGGAAATTTCTTCTTTTCCCTTGAATAGTGATCGTCCCCTAAATAAAGTTTTACAAAAAATTGAACCTTGGTTAGCCTCTTCTGAATTCCTATTGCTGGAAGAAGTTACACAGACACAAACTGACAGTGGTAATTTGACTCAGAAGTTCACGATTCAAGGAATTGCTAGTGTTTTAGATAGCTGTTATCTAGTGTTAGTCAAGTCAAACAATCAGACTGTTGATCTTCTTTCCCCCAGTCAACAAAAAATTATTCAAAAGCTTATTCAGGTAGAAACTGCTAACTATTGGTATAATCGTCGCTTCAAACTAACTCAATCTCGCAAAACTCCTGGTTTAATCTCTAGCTTTTCCACTAACCCCCAAAATGTCTTACCTCCAATACGCTGGTTTTGGCAGGGAATGCGATGGATGCAAACAAGTCCAATAGCAACAAGACTTAATCTATTTGGGGAATCTTTTATAAGAGTTAGAGTTGAGCATCGGACAGTCAGCAGTGCAGTGAACCAATCATCTCATTTGAATCTTAAATACTTGAAAAACGTTACTCAAAAAGCAACAGACTACTTTTATGGAAATTCTCAATTAAAACAATTATTCTCTGAAACTAATCAATCAATTAATGTCTCTTCAAGAAGTAGGTCAAAAAGATTGTCTTCTCTACAAAATAGATCTGAATTATTTCAACATAAAACCATTAATTCTAATGTAAAACCAGTTAAAAAAATTGGAAAAAAGCTACAGCAATGGATAAACTTGTCTTTAAGAGAAGAGATAAACAACCCTTTTCAAATTAGGAAACTAATTTTTGCGGCAATTGATTACCTTGTCCGCAAAAAAAATTTTAATTTTCAATTAAAACAAAAACAGTCTATTGAAATTATTAAATCTAATTTTTTATCGTCTAACCTTGGTTTACATCAATCTAAATTGACTAATGAAAAGATCGATGATCTCTGGTTATCTTGGGATGATCTTTATTCAGGGGAAAAAACTTCTAACTCATTCAAAAAGTTAACTGATTCACCTATGGACTTACCCCAAGCTTCCAAAGAAGAAACTAACTTGGCTAAATTTTTCAAGAAAGACCTAAAAATACATTTTAGACGCCAGAGTAAACAAAAAACAAGAAAAAAAAATAAGAAGTTTAAACCTGTTGCTATATCTGTCTCTAATGTTAAAATAAGACAAAATTTTTCTGGTAGAATTTCGTCTACTCATCCCGCTTTAAAAAAACCAAAACCTCAAGATAATCTTAGAGAAATACTACCAAATTGGATTGAAACCGAAGCTAAGTCTACGGGGTATGTTAAACATCCCTTAGAGAATATATTAGGATGGCTTGATATGATTATTTCCTGGATAGAAAGATTAGGAAGTAAACTATGGGAAGCATTACGAAAGTTAACTAAATAGTGTTAGCGTTTCCTATATTGTTCTGTTATTTCAGAACAATATAGAGGATGTTATCACACTTCACTTTACCTTCGATAAGGTTAGAGTAAAATTTAACTAAGAGTTAGTTATAAACATATTTATTGACAGTTAGGAGTATATTTATGAGCTAATTGTGTTCAGCTTGTCTTAGAAAGAGTACTATATTACTCCAATCTTAAAAACTCTAAATAGAGTTTAAAAAAAAGGAGATTAGCCCTTACTATAAAAAAGGTTACACTCAATACATGACTAAAAAAAAAGATAAGCTTTAGAGGGAAAAAAACGCTACTATACACAAGTGATATGTAAACGATGTATCTTCTAAAAATTAGTAGACCTACATGAGTCAAAGAACCCTATTCGACAAGGTTTGGGATGCCCACACCGTTCAAATTTTACCCTCAGGACAAACTCAACTCTTTATTGGACTCCATCTAATTCACGAAGTCACCAGTCCCCAGGCATTCGCTATGTTGCGTGAAAGAGGGCTGGAAGTATTGTATCGTGATCGCACTGTCGCTACCGTCGATCACATTGTCCCGACAGAAAATCAATCTCGTCCCTTCGCTGACTATTTGGCCGAAGAGATGATTCAAGCGTTAGAAACCAACTCTAAAGAAAATGGCATCTCCTTCTATGCTATTGGCTCAGGAAATCAAGGAATTGTTCATGTTGTCGCACCAGAACAAGGGTTAACCCAACCAGGGATGACTATTGCCTGTGGGGACTCTCATACCTCTACCCACGGAGCTTTTGGGGCAATTGCCTTTGGGGTAGGAACCTCTCAAGTTAGGGATATCTTAGCTTCTCAGGCTCTAGCTCTGTCTAAGCTAAAAGTCCGCAAAATTGAAGTTAACGGGACTTTAGGCTCTGGAGTATATGCTAAAGATGTGATCCTCCATATTATACGTAAATTGGGAGTCAAAAGAGGGGTGGGTTACGCCTACGAATACGCCGGAACTACCTTTGAGGTCATGTCCATGGAAGAAAGAATGACAGTGTGTAATATGTCTATTGAAGGGGGGGCTAGATGTGGCTATGTAAACCCCGACCAGGTGACCTTTGACTACCTTAAAGGAAGAGATTTTGCCCCCACAGGAAACAATTGGAATAGGGCAGTACAATGGTGGAAAAGTATCCGATCTGATGAGGATGCAATCTATGATGATGTTGTGGTATTTGACGCGGCGGAGATTGAGCCGACGATTACTTGGGGAATTACCCCAGGTCAAGGAATTGGAATTGATGAAAAGATTCCTACCCCTGAAAGTTTACCCGATAGTGAATGTGCGATCGCCCAAGAGGCTTATCAGTATATGCAACTTTCCCCAGGAACCCCCATCAAAGGCACTAAGGTGGATGTTTGCTTCATCGGGAGTTGCACTAATGGTCGTATTAGCGACTTAAGAGAAGCGGCTAAATTTGCCGAAGGACACCGGGTTTATCCAGGAGTAAAAGCTTTTGTAGTTCCAGGTTCAGAACGGGTGAAACTCCAGGCAGAAGCTGAAGGTCTTGATAAAATTTTTGTTGAAGCTGGATTTGAATGGCGCGAGGCTGGATGTTCGATGTGTTTGGCTATGAACCCTGATAAGTTAAAAGGAGATCAAATCAGTGCCTCCTCCTCTAACCGTAATTTTAAAGGCCGTCAGGGCTCATCTACTGGACGAACCTTGTTAATGAGTCCAGCAATGGTAGTAGCCGCAGCTATTAAGGGAAAAGTAGCTGATGTCAGGGAATTATTATCCTAATGGTAGAGTGGCAATACCCACCTTATTCAGATAAACAATGAAACCTATGTATTTTGACTCTGGTAGCAGAAAATCATGTGTATTGATCTGTAAAAATTTTCCTTTTGAGAGTGTACTACAAAATCTTATACTTTTTCTTCTCTATAAACGACCATTTGAAAGCATCATCTGAACTTTTTTTTGCTAATGGAAAACTGCTACTTATATTAAAATTTCCCCACCTGAGTTAGTTAAACAAAAGCTCTTTCCATATTTAGGACTGTAGTTTCTGTGTTTAATGAACTAAAAAATATTAATTGCACATTCTTTTCCGCTTATATTTAGCCCAGAAACTTGCTTACTTATTGTAATTGCTTTTTAACTCCCGCAAAGTCGCTCTAAAGCTTTCTAAACAAACTATTGACCAAACCTATTCTGCGTTAAGTACTATTCACCCTTAGAGTTTTCAGGTTGTGATCGCTAGTTATTTTAGTAACTGTAGACTACCTACTTAAAAAGCTGAATCGACTTTATTTATGTCTATAAATTTGAACATGGTCACAACGACTAAAAAAGGAAACAAACTTTCACTGTGATTTAAGTGTAAAATTGCTTAACAATTATTTTGTGTCGTCATAGACAGTACTCAAATGTATGACGCTCCGAGTGGTTTAGTTCCAGCCTTCTGCGCTGGCTATAAGGGAAACGCCGATTTTCCCTTAAATACCATTTGTAAGACCTAAACCCTGTAGACCTAGTATGCACAAAGACCTAACTCGTTACCGTAACATTGGCATCTTCGCTCACGTCGATGCGGGAAAAACTACCACCACCGAAAGAATTCTTAAACTAACCGGAAAAATTCACAAAATCGGTGAAGTTCATGAAGGCGCGGCCACTACAGACTTCATGGAACAAGAGCAGGAGCGTGGAATCACGATTCAATCTGCCGCTACCAGTTGTTTTTGGAAAGAGCACCAACTCAATATTATTGATACTCCAGGTCACGTTGACTTTACTATCGAAGTTTATCGCTCTCTGAAGGTACTTGATGGAGGGATTGGAGTATTCTGTGGTTCAGGTGGAGTAGAACCACAGTCAGAAACCAATTGGCGTTATGCTAATGATTCCAAAGTCGCTCGAATTATTTACGTTAATAAACTTGATCGTACAGGGGCCGATTTTTTTTCAGTTATCAAGCAAGTTGAAGATATTCTGGCAGCTAAACCCTTAATTATGGTTTTACCCATTGGGATAGAAAGCGAATTCTGTGGAGTTGTTGATTTACTAACTGAAAAGGCTTGGATTTGGGACGATTCGGGAGATCCTACAAATTATAAAATTCAAGAAGTTCCCGCCGATATGGCTGATCAAGTTACCTTGTACCGTGAACAGTTGATCGAAATGGCTGTTGAACAGGATGACGAGATCATGGAAAAATATCTCGAAGGGGAAGAACTAACTATTGATGAAATTAAAGCCTGTATCCGTAAAGGAACCCGTGACCTTGCCTTTTTCCCCAGCTACTGCGGTTCCTCCTTCAAAAACAAAGGGGTACAGTTAGTTCTTGATGCTGTAGTTGACTATCTCCCCAACCCAACCGAACTTAAACCTCAACCTGAGGTTGATATCGAAGGTAACGAAACAGGGAAGTTCGCTATTGTCGATCCAGAAAAACCCCTACGGGCCTTAGCCTTCAAGATAATGGATGATCGTTTTGGCGCACTCACCTTCACTCGTTTATATTCTGGAACCCTTTCCAAAGGAGATACCGTACTCAACACCGCCACGGGAAAAAGCGAAAGGGTTAGCCGTTTGGTAGAAATGCATGCTAATTCTCGTGAAGAAATTGAAACTGCACAGGCTGGAGATATTGTGGCAATTGTAGGAATGAAAAACGTCCAAACAGGTCATACACTCTGTGATCCTCGGTTTCCAGCTACTTTAGAACCTATGGTCTTCCCTGACCCTGTAATTTCCGTTTCTGTCTCTCCTAAAAAGAAAGGAGACAACGAAAAAATGGGTATGGCACTCAGCAAAATGGTTCAAGAGGACCCATCATTCTATGTGGAAACAGATAAAGAAAGCGGCGAAGTTATCATGAAAGGGATGGGAGAACTTCACCTCGACATCAAGGTGGACATCCTTAAACGAACCCATGGAGTTGAAGTCGAAGTGGGTAAACCACAAGTCGCTTACCGCGAGTCTATTACCAAAACCATCAATGATACCTATATCCACAAAAAACAATCTGGGGGGTCGGGTCAATTCGCAAAAATTGACTATATTATTGGACCAGGGGAATCTGGTAGCGGTTTTTCTTTCGAGTCTAAGGTAACTGGAGGTAACGTTCCTAGAGAATTTTGGCCGGCAGTTCAAAAAGGATTTGAAAATAGTATTAATAAAGGGATTCTAGCTGGTTTTCCCTGTGTGGATCTTAAGGTAACGTTAACCGACGGGGGATTCCACCCTGTTGACTCCTCTTCGATCGCTTTTGAAATCGCTGCACGGGCCGGTTATCGTCAATCAATTCCTAAAGCAGGTCCCCAACTCCTCGAACCCATTATGAATGTGGATGTATTTACTCCTGAAGATTATATGGGAGATGTGATCGGTGATCTTAACCGTCGTCGAGGGATGATTAAGTCTCAAAATTCAACTTCTATGGGAGCTAGAATCAAGTCCGATGTCCCCTTAAGTGAGATGTTTGGCTATATTGGAGACTTACGTACAATGACCTCGGGCCGGGGTCAATTCTCTATGGAGTTTTCTCACTATGCACCTTGTCCTAACAATGTGGCCGAAGCAGTGATTGCTGAAGTTAAAGAACGTCAGGCTACTTCTTAAATTTTCCATTGTTAAGTTATTCCTGATCGCTATTATTTTCGATTAGGAATAATTTAACATAGAAGCAGATATCCTCAAAAAGATTGCTAAGGTACAAGCTGATTAGTGCTAGATAGAATTAATTCATAAAGTTAACCAGCAAACAAGCAAAATTATGCCTTATATATTGATAGTAAAATTGAACAGTTAACGACAGGAACAATCCTACAACGCCAGAGAATTTACATTATTTGTTTAGAACAAGGACGAGGAATTAAGAGAAGTCTAGCTACTTTTCAAATTACTCACCTTCCCTCTTTTCAAGAGGGTTTCGACGGTAGGGCATAATTTCTCACTGTGAGTGACCCACAATTTCAGCTTTGGGTTAATCAATCAGTCGTTACAACACCATGTCATTACAGAATGCTCAAAACAATTAACTGGTACTCAACAACCTTGTTATTGGGCTCATGAAATTAGTCCTAATATTGCTAAGTATTTAGCCTGAGACTTAGAAGCCTATACCTAAACACGGGTAATTAAAAGTGCTTGAGATGCTTGTTAACAAAAAATAAGACTAATTTTAACGAAAGTAGTTTTATTTTGACCACTCCTATTTTCTAATCTTTAATTCTGTTTGAAAACTCAGCTATCGCTTTTTCTTCCCCTTGAAGTATAGTCTGAACCAGATTAGTTACTAATCTGCCATAACTTTATTTGCGTCACTTGAGCACAGAAGTTTAATCCATGGACCAGAAAAGTTACATTTCAACGATCCTTCCTTAGCGTGGATAGCTTACAATCATAAAAAAGGAATTTTTCCTAAAAAGTTGGACATCATACTACATACTCTGCTCGAGTTGAGTCGAACTTATTGAGGAACATATAACGCTACAATGGTCAAAAAAATATTAAAAATGGCTTTTCTATGATTAGATTGATCAATAATAAACTATCAAGTTCATCGATGGCGTTATAGTCATCCAAAAAATATTTATAGAGAACCTTACATACTATAAAAGGATTAAATCTACCCGGTTTGTTGATAATGACAAGAGATCGATTTTCAGTAAATAAAACCAAAGATATATGTCTAAATTTTGAAAAAGTAACCTTTTTAACCTAAGCAGCAACTAATTACTTTCTAACTTTATGAGCTGATAACTTTCATCAAAGTTATCAGATTATCTATTTTTTACTAGAAAATTGCACTTATTTGAATTTTTACAGTTATTAAAAAATTTTTAAACATAAAGCAGAAGATAATAATTTAGGTGAATGAAGTCAACCTATTTGACTTGATAAAAATCATTATTTTTCAAAATATCAATAAAAAATCTTGATTATTTTCAGAAAAATCTGAGAAACTATTACGATAAATTACGTTAGCTTAGAGAAAAAATGACAAGATACCTCCTAAAGTAGACTAGATTCTGAAATAACAGAAAAATTGTCTATAAAAATTTTGGCTTAAGGTTATTTTTATTTATAGAGAGTCCTCTATTAGGTTAGAACTAAAAGTGATACAAATAACCAACAACTAAATTCCGAGTGAGGTTAAACATAACGGTAAGAAAAATGTGTCGATAGTATAGGTAAATGCCGTTTATTTTTAAAGTGTAAGTTTAAATGATCACAGACGAGACAAAGCCACAAACATTTTCCTTGACGACTCCTTTGTATTATGTTAATGACGTGCCTCACATGGGGAGCGCCTATACAACTATGGTGGCTGATGCTATAGCACGCTTTAAACGACTTAAAGGCTCCTCAGTTCTGTTTATCACGGGAACTGACGAACATGGGCAGAAAATCCAGCGCACTGCAGTAGAAAGAGGTCTTGATCCGCAACAACATTGCGATCAGGTTGTGGTAAGTTTTAAAGATCTGTGGCAAAAGTTGAATATTCAATATGATCGCTTTAGCCGAACTACTAGTCAACGTCATGAAGCGATTGTCAAGGAATTTTTTCAACGAGTCTACGACAATAACGACATTTACCTAGCTCAACAACAAGGATGGTATTGTGTTGCTTGCGAGGAATTCAAAGAAAAACGGGAATTACGAGAAGACGGGTCTTGTCCTCTTCATCCCAATAAAAAAGCTGAATGGCGTGACGAAGAAAACTATTTCTTTCGTCTGTCCAAATATCAAGAAGCTCTCGAAACTTTGTATGAAGAACATCATGATTTTATTGAGCCGGAAACTCGCCGAAATGAAATCTTGAAGTTTGTTAATCAAGGGTTGCAAGATTTCTCAATTTCCCGTGTTAATGTTGGTTGGGGTTTTTCTGTTCCAGTCGATGTTAATCATACCATTTATGTTTGGTTTGATGCCCTTATAGGATATATGACTGCTTTACTTGCTCCTGATCAGGAACCGACCATAGAAAATGCCTTATCTAAATGGTGGCCTATTAATCTTCACTTAATTGGGAAAGATATTTTACGCTTCCATGCAGTATATTGGCCAGCCATGTTGATGTCAGCTAAATTACCTTTGCCTAAAAAAATTTTTAGTCATGGATTTCTGACTAAAAATGGTCAAAAAATGAGTAAAAGTTTAGCTAATACACTTAATCCTTTTGATTTAGTAAACCGTTATGGCTCCGATGCTGTACGTTACTATTTTCTCAAAGAAATTGAATGTGGACGAGATGGAGACTTCAATGAAACCCGTTTTGTTAATGTTCTCAATGCTGATTTAGCTAATGATTTAGGAAATTTACTCAACCGAACTCTTGGGATGACCAGAAAATACTGTGAAGGGATAGTTCCTCGAGTAGCTAATTTGCCTTTAGACTGTCCCTTAAAAACTACTGGTCAAGATTTGGGGCTGAGAGTAACTCAAGCCTATGAAACCATCAAGTTCAATCAGGTTTGTGAAGAAATTTTTAGTCTAATTCGAGCAAGTAATAAATTCATTGATGAACAAGCTCCCTGGAGTTTATTCAAACAAGGAAAACAAGCGGAAGTCGAAACCATTCTGGCTGCTGTGTTAGAATCAGTCCGCCTGAGTGCTTACTTATTGTCCCCAATAATTCCTAATTTAAGTAATAAAATCTACCAACAATTGGGATTATCTGTTGATTTTAATGACGGCGATCACGTCCATCAAAATGCTCCCTTCACTCAACATAGTCAGTGGGGAAAAATTGAAGTTAGTCAAACCTTAACTAAACCCCAACCTATTTTTGTTAGGCTTAACCTTCCCGAGGAAGAATCTACCTAAATCTGGCTAAACCGGGTGCTAGGAAAACAAAGTTGCCATTACACCTTTTACCAATTTACAAATCTCATGAAATATAAGCCAGAAATAACAAACCCATTTCATAAACCATACCTTCTCCATAATCAACCAGGAATAAGACAAATGTTTGAAGAATTTGAAGACGATTCTATATTTACGTCAGAACAGGTATTAGAAAATAGAGGACGTGTTGCTATTTTTATTGATGGCTCTAATTTATTTTATGCTGCTCTTCAATTAGGAATTGAAATTGACTATACAAAGTTACTGTGTCGTCTGACAGGAGGATCTCGGTTATTAAGAGCTTTCTTTTATACTGGAGTTGATCGCACCAACGAAAAACAACAGGGGTTTTTATTGTGGATGCGTCGTAATGGTTACCGAGTAATCGCTAAAGACTTGGTTCAATTACCCGATGGCTCAAAAAAAGCCAACTTAGACGTAGAAATTGCGGTTGATCTCATGGCTTTAGTCGGAGCTTATGATACCTCCGTAATCGTCAGTGGCGATGGAGACTTAGCCTATGCAGCTGATTCCGTTAGCTATCGAGGAGCGCGCATCGAGGTTGTTAGCTTACGTTCGATGACTAGTGATAGTTTAATCAATGTCGCTGATCGTTATATTGATCTCGACCAAATAAAAGAAGACATTCAAAAAACTCCCAAACCGAACATGTCTTATGGTAGTTTTTCGGGGGTAGGGATGTTAGATAGCAATAAACCAAGATAAGGTAGGTAAGTCAGACTCAAATAACTTCAACCAAATGGATAGCTCAAATTTTATTCAGAAGCGGCATCTCCAACCCAATTGGGTTTTAACAGTCGGAATGCTGTTTCTCCTCTCAGCTATCACTTCCTGTAAAGGAAACAATCAATCTCAAAGTAATTCTGATAACCCACAGCAGGAAGCTGCTAATACAGAAAGTCAATTAGTTCTCAACAACGCGACCTTAGAGCAATCTAATGCGAAAGGAGAAATGCTTTGGAAAATTCAAGTAGATGAGGCCGCCTACAGTCCTGATCGTAAAAAGGCTCAATTAACTGCCGTAAAAGGCAATATTTTCCAAGACGGTAAAATTGTCCTTCGCATTAAAGCTGACCAGGGAGAAATTGATCGAGATGGACAAGAAATTTATCTCAAAGAGAACATTGTTGCTGTCGATCCTCGTAACAATGCGGTAATGCAGAGTGATGAAGTGGAGTGGAGACCCCAAGAATCCGTCCTCATGGTACGAAAAAATCTGCGGGGCTCCAATCCTCAACTTACCGCTTCTGCCAAGGAGGGTAAGTATTATGCTACTAAGCAGAAACTTGAATTTATAGGCAATATTATTGCTATTTCAAAAAAGCCTCGGATGCAACTGAAAACAGAACATCTACTCTGGAAGATTCCGGAAGAAAAGGTAATTGGTGATCGTTTACTTAACATGGTTCGTTTCCAAGATAAAATCATCACCGATAAGCTAGTTGCTAACCATGCTGAAATTAACCTAAACACCAAACAGGTCATTGTTAAAGATAATATTGAATTCAAATCAATTAAACCTCCGGTACAAGTAGCAACCAACGAATTTATTTGGAAATACGAAGCACGCCAAGTCACCTCAAGCAAACCCGTCAAATTAATTCACTATCAACAGGGAGTTATCATCACTGGCAATCAAGCCGAGGTCGATATGACTAATAGTATCGCTTATCTTCGAGGTGGCGTTCAAGGTAATAGCACCGCTAATGCCGCCAAACTATATTCAAACGATCTTACCTGGAATGTTAACACTCAGATCATCGAAGCCTTGGGAAATGTCATTTACGAACAAACTGATCCCGACTTTAATTTAACTGGAGAAAAAGCCGTAGGCACTATACATGATAACAAAATTATTGTCAGCGGTAATGCTCAAGATCGAGTTGTAACGGAAATTTTTACCAAATAACTTAAACTAACTGTCTTTTATGAAAATGGTATTACTGTATGAGTGTAATTACCTCTACTACTATGAATCCTTGCATTTTACTAGTACAACTTGAAGAATACTTTAGTCAACGCGTGAAAGCTGATTTAATAGAAATTGGTTACACTCCAGTGATTGTATCTGATGCTCATCAAGCCCTACTCGAAGTCGAAAAGCAACAACCGGCTATGATAGTTATTGATCGTCACCGCTCAAAAAAAGCTGGGTTGACTTTATGTCATCAGTTGAGAAAGGTTCAAAACCAAGCGTTGATTATTATGGTGCTTGAGCAAGAAAGCGTTGAAGAAAGAGTGGCTTGTTTAGAGGTAGGAGCCGATGACTATATATTGACAGCCTATCATACTGAAAACCTGCTTAGGTTAGTCCATTTTTATTTGAATACTACTGAAACAGTTACCGAAAGACTTCAATTTGATAATTTAATCTTGGATTTGAACAGCCGCCAACTTTTTATAGATGAAACAGCCATTGATTTGACAATGAAGGAATTTGAATTACTTAAATACCTCATGTCTCACCCTAAAGAAATATTAACCCGAGATAAAATTCTAGAAAATGTTTGGGGATATGATTTTCAAGGCGAATCTAATGTAATCGAAGTTTATATTCGTTATTTACGCTTAAAAATAGAGAGTAAAAATAAAAAACGATTAATCCACACTGTTCGCGGTGTTGGCTATGTTCTACGAGAAGGATAGTCAAAACAAATAGATACAAGAGGAAAAGTTCTACTTTGTATTTCTTGTGTCATCTTTAACTGTAATTGTTTCTAAACACTGATGTAAGATGAGACTTGCAATGAAATTATTGATTTCCTTAACCTCAACTATTATTATTGCTATTTCATCTTTTGAATATTCTTTTCCAGCGCAGACTGAATCCTAGTCTAGTAAGGTTGAGAGGATACTAGAAATAATGGCCCAAACTCAAGGTCAAAGCCTCTCTGTGGAAGCCAAGGCAATGATCAATGAACAAGTGATTGAATTAGAAGTTGCTAAAACTCCGGAACAACAAAGTATCGGATTAATGTATCGGGAGGATTTAGCAGATAATCGAGGAATGCTCTTTGTTTTTAAGCCTGCAAGACCGGTAAGGTTCTAGATGAAGAATGTTAACTTCTCCCTAGACATGATTTTCCTATTTAATGGAGAGGTCAAACAGGTGGTTACTAATGTTCCCCCTTGTCAACAAGGAGACCCCTGTTCTACCTACGGACCTATTCTTAACACTGATATCGATATGGTGATTGAATTACGGGGGGGGGCATGCTGCACAATTAGGTATTGAATCAGGCGATCATATTCATATTGAATTTTTCACTTCTTTTTGAGATTCCTCTAGAAATACTCTTCCTTAGGAGTCGCACAAGCGCATAGCACTTTCTGGTCTAGCATAGGATGTTTCTGTTTCACTGAGCTCTTTTAAATAGAATGGAAATGTTGCTATTTTTCTACTTCCGTCGAGATATTTCCACAGTCATCACTACTAACTATCCATAGAAAAAAAAGTTTTCAAGTCTGTTTCGAATTCCTTAGAATTGTTGATTGCCCGACATAGTCCGTGGGCACGTATACCTACCAGCTAGAGTAATAAGATTTGCCCTTTAATTTCTTGGCGTGTCTTCGAGTGTCTATTAGACTAATTCTAGTCTAGCTTAGTCGTTAAGTACTGAGCGGCTTTCATCCTGAAACCGCAATATTGCAGTTATTCCCCGTCGGTTCGATACATCCTACTTATTTATTGATAACGCGGGACTTCCCGCACGGAAGCTAAACAGAAAAATCTCAATCTTGTTCAAAAAAGTTAAAAATTAGTGTCAAATTTATGCTAACTAATGTCTCTAGTTAATCTTGAGCTTTGTTTGAGCTTCTTATTCTAGAAAATTTTCTAATTCTTTCAGTATTAATTGATAGTTCATCCACGACCTTAATAGTTCTTAATATAATGTTGTTCATTTATATCTGACTACTCATTTCTTCTACATCGAAGAATAAATCTTTAAGTTGACGATTCTTAGATGTAAAGTCTCTTTAAATAAAGGACAAAGTTAACTGAAAGACTAGTTTACTTTAAGTAAAATTCTGTCCAATCCCGTAATGGAAAGTTCAGTGGATAGATGGTGTGAGAATAATACGAAGAAACTCAGAGAAGCTTTGAGGATTTTTCTCCATCGAGAGTTGATGAATAAGGAACGAGTAAACGTAGCCACGTGTACATCTCTCAATAGTATTTAGTTATCTTCTATCTTCATTAGCTTTCTAACATATAGATAGACGATTAGTTGACTTGTTTAATTAAAAATAAAGAGAGCGCGCAAGGAATAAACCAAAAAGTGAATAGGCTCAGAGAACTAGGATAGAATGCTTTAATAACTTCTGCCTTAAACTATGTTTAAAACTCAAGAATTACGGATTGGTTGGCTCTATCCCACCTTAATGAGTACCTATGGTGATCGCGGTAACGTCATCTGTCTTCAACGTCGTTGTCAATGGCGTGGACTCAATGTTACTATTGTCCCTATCACTCAGGAAACAGAAGCCTCGATATTCAAAGAGATCGATATCATTGTCGGAGGTGGGGCGCAAGATCGTCAACAAGAGATCGTGATGCGAGATTTACGAGGAGCTAAAGCTGAGGCTTTTAAGGATAAAGTTGAAGAAGGAACCCCTGGAGTGTTTACCTGCGGTTCTCCTCAACTTTTGGGTCATTACTATGAACCTGCTTTAGGACGACGCATTGAGGGCTTAGGTTTACTGGATTTAGTTAGTAAACATTCAGGGGCGAATGTGTCTCGTTGTATTGGTGATATTGTCTTTGAAATCACTTCTAGTCCCCTAGCAGAAGCTTTAAGGAAAGAATTAGGGAAACCTCCGATTATCATCGGGTTTGAGAATCATGGAGGACGGACTTATTTAGGAAAAGTTAAACCTTTAGGAAAAGTGATTAAAGGGTATGGGAATAACGGGGAAGATGGTTATGAAGGAGCTTTTTATCGTCATGTGATCGCTACTTATTGCCACGGACCTTTGTTACCTAAAAATCCTTTTATTGCTGACTGGTTAATTCAAACAGCTTTACAAGAAAAATATCAAGCTGAAATTTCCTTAGACCCTCTTGACGATTCTCTCGCAGAACAAGCTAGGAAAGCCATGTTAAAACGCCTTAAAGTTAATTGTGTAGTATAAAAGAATACATGAAAATATCTATTAGTATTTGAGATACTAACAATTTTATTGCTTACTGCTGGAATATATTGTTTCATTATTAGCTCAACCAGTAAGATGCTCGTAGAGCTTCTACAATCTCATTGTTAAAAACGACCAATAGATGAACTGTAAACTCAAACCTGTAATTTTTTTTAAAAAACCATATTTTTACGCTTAAGCTGATATCGACTATTAAAATTTTTTCGTTTATTAACTTTAATATATCTAAATGAAAACCACTATGAGATAAAGAACAAATATAGATGAATCAACGATTTAAATCCATTTAAAATTTTAAAAATAGATCATTCGGATGATATTAGCTGATATATCTTAATCTCGTTATACATTGATGATGAATTACTTATGAATATAGCAGAGTAAAGTTCGAGATTTATAACATTTTTCCCATAAGTAGAGATGCTTATTCATACCTAATAACTTTTGTTGCAAACGCAAAAAAAAATTTAGATAACTGTTTTACTTCTAAGGATTTAAATGGATTTAACTTTCTATTTCGTTACAGGTTTGTACATAGAGAATTAGTAAAAATACAGTAGAAGCTAAAATGAATAGAATAGGTTAATAGCGATAACGCCAAAAGTATTAACTAAAATGTATCCCCTTCTTTTGTTTCTTTAAATAAAAATTGACTACTTTTGGAAAATCATTTTATTCTGTTGTAGAGACTGATATAATTTCACAATCTTGTTTAGCAGTAGAAACCCGTTAATAATTTATAAAAGTATCATCAAAGATCACGCACTTCATCAGTTAATCTCACCTGAACTGAATGAACTATAACATATCTTATTGCCTATAGAAACAAGCACTTGGAATCACTTTACTCAGGCATTCTCAAGAAATTATTGAACCTCGATAGATGGAAGTTATGAAGACTATTAAGTAAAAAGTTGCTCTGTTAGTTGGCAGTTAATGTTTGTTCCTTGTGTTCCCCACCCATAGTTACCTCTCACTGTACTTCTTTTTATTGCTCAAAGGTACACCTAAAGGAGATGAGCAGGATTTAGTTTTAACTTTAACTGATTCATTAACCAATGTTTGACAGGATAAGCGATAATTATTGGGTTTTTTCTTAAGTGCGCGCTATTCAAGCTTTGTTCTTGGTGACAAATTTTCTATACCTTCAACAATTTCTACGATACAAGTCTCACATTGACCATAACCCCCACAATTAATGAGTTTTCCCTTTAAAGTATAGAGATCAATCTGATTTTGCAGAGCCCTTTCTCTTAGGTTAGCTCCTTGAGCTGTTGCAACGTCTTTATTTTCCTTAACAAAAAAAATAGTCATCTGTCTTTATCATCCGAATTTAAGTTTTTAAGATTCTTCTATATTTTTAATAAGTTTTAACACTTGGCTAATCTTAACTAACAATTTTGTTTGAGTTAAGTAGTATCTATTATCTATGTGCCTCTAACGGGAACTTGGCGATCACGTAAGTATTCTTTTACTTCACCGATGGTTAACTTACCGCAATGAAGTAAAGAAGCTAATAAAGCAGCTTCAGCACGACCTTTAGAGAAGGATTCATAGATATGTTGACAATTTCCCGCTCCTCCAGAGGCAATTACTGGAATTTCTACCCGTTCAGCGATAGTGCGAATTAATTCCAGATCATATCCAGTCTGAGTTCCATCCGCATCCATACTGGTTACCAACAACTCCCCTGCACCCCGTCTTTCTACGTCTTGTGCCCACTCGATAGCATCTATCCCCGTACCTTCTCGTCCTCCCCGCACATAGACCTCCCAGCCGTCATTATCAGGATATTTACGCCGTCTAGCATCAATAGCAACTACAATACACTGTTTACCAAAGCGATCGCTAGCACGGTTGATAAAATCTGGCTTACGAACAGCGGCGGAATTAATGCTAATTTTATCGGCTCCGGCCCTTAACAGATTTTTGATATTTTCTATGGTTTGAATGCCACCCCCAACGGTTAAAGGAATAAAAATAGCTTCGGCAGTACGATAAACGACATCAATAATGGTGTCTCGTCCCTCATGAGTGGCAGTAATGTCGAGAAAGATTAATTCATCAGCCCCCGCATCATTGTAAACTTTGGCTAATTCCACAGGATCTCCAGCATCTTGGAGATTAATGAAATTAACGCCTTTGACCACGCGACCTGCACTAACATCGAGACAAGGTAAAATTCGTTTAGCTAACATTTCGACGAGTTTTTTGGGGTAAATATGTAGTTTATTCTTAATAATAAACTTAAAAAGTAATCACCGAAATCAGAGTTAATTTTCAGTTTAATTGTTCAGAGTTTCAATGTTTACTTCTCCTTTTTCGGTCATCCAAACGAGAGTTTTCACGTGACTTTTTAGCGCATAATTACGAATTTCTTCGGTAGAACGTCCCCCCAATTCTAGGGCTACTCTTAACTTTTCTGAGGACTGTCTAAGTTTTTGAGCATAATTCAAGGCCATTGATTGGGCGCGGGAAGTTTGAGCAATCACGAGAAAATCAATCACAGGAAGAGTTTGTGGCAAAATAACAGTGGTTAATAAATAAGTGTATAAGTCTTCAAGATTGAAAGAAAATCCAATACCTGGAGCTGATGTTTGTTGAGGATGGTAAACCCCAAGAAGTTTGTCATAGCGTCCTCCCTGACCTAAGATTTGTAATTGGTTGTTGCTTTTTCCCACAGCTTTAAACACAATTCCTGTATAGTAATCAAAAGTTTGAATTAAACTTAAATCCAAGGTAAATGGAAAAGGCTTTGGCCAGCTTGTTTCAATTAGTTCAACCAAGGATTTTAAATTATTAACACTTTTTTGTCCAGCCTGATTCAACTCTAATTGGACAACTTTTTCGAGTACCTGAGCAGGAGTTCCCCGTAAATCAAACAATAATTTTCCTCGCTGTTGTAAGTCAATAGAAGGGTAGTCAAGATTTTCTAAGGTGACATAGTCAAGTTTAGCCAAACATTGACGCACTTGACTTTTGAGGGTACCTGGAAAGGGTTCAAGAAGCGATCTCGTCAAACTGGCTTCTCCTAAAATCAAATGCCAATAGGGAGTTCCTAACTGTTCAAGACAATCAGCGACTAATAGTAAGATTTCCGCATCCGCTAACACTCCTCCCGAAAAAAGCAATTCTACCCCGGCTTGATAAAACTCTAATTGTTTTCCGTGATGACCCACCGGAGGATCTCGAAAAACATTTGCACGATAACAGAGGCGTTGGGGATAAGTAGTATCAGCCATGCGAGTAACAGCAGTCCTGGCAATCGAGGCAGTTAGTTCTGGACGCAATCCTAATTGCCCGGCAGAACTATCCTGTAGTTGAATCACCGTTGAAGGATCAATAGCTCCTCCGGCTATCAATGTTTCTAACCATTCAATGGTAGAAGTGACAACACGTTGATATCCCCATTGTCCAAAGACTTGTTGAAGAAGATCATTAATCCAAGCCTTTTGTACAACTTCGAGGGGAAGTAAGTCTCTTGCTCCTGCGGGTGGTTGATGAATCATAGTTTTCTTTTGCCTGTTGCTTGCTTTGTATTGTTTTGCCACATAAAGGGGAGGTTAAAGCCCTGTCTTTTAGCCTAGCGTAGCATTGCCTTTTACTAGTGGAGTAGGAACTACTTTTTTGTCCAAAACAAAGAGTCAAAAAATTCTCCCTCAATTGATTTATCAGAAGATTGATTTTTGTCATTGCTCATCAGTTGAGCAAGAGATTTTTTAGCTTAAATACCCACCAATTGTTTAGAGTTGACTTGCGATATAAACCTTGGATATGATGAGTCATTTTTCTTCAAAAGAAGCCAATTCTAATGCTCCATGACATACTGAATTACTTAGTTCAGTTTTCAGGGCTTCTCGTAATTCTATAATGGCTTGGGATATTATATTCTTGAGGCTCAAGATATCAACGTGCCCGTCGAATAACAGAATAAACAACAAAAATAAGAGTTTTTTCAATCTCTAGCGGTTGTTTCGGGTATTCTAGATCTAGGCAGTGTAGGAGAAGATTTAATCCTATTTTTTTTCTTTACCGTATTCATTATTTAGATAAACTAAATTTAATTCATTAAGTTAGACAGTTTTTACCAATGTTTAATCCAAGTCCTGATATTGTTCATAAGTTAAGGACTTAATTAACTTTTAGAGAAAATAAATGAGTGTTTTGAGTCAATGTAACTTGAAACAATTTGTAGGTAGTTTTAGTCCCTAAGGTAAAATACTGCTCAATATATCTAGCTAAATACAGACCATTTGAGCTGGCTTTTCCAGAGCGTTTTCTAGGCAAGATTAACTTAGTTTTTATAACAACTTATTTTCTAGCTTTTTCCTGTTTTACCTTTACAGGTATCAGAACGAAGACAAAAATATAAACATAAAGTAACTTTCAGGTAACGTTGGCTAATTTGCTTGATATTTAAATCCATCGGAAGTCCAAGAATTGTATCGTAATAGTGGTCGATGAGATCGTATTTAAATAGTCCTTATTAAATAGAAAAGCTCACACCAAATTCACAGCGCACCCCTTCAGTGACTGAAACTTCTCTTTTTTCTTATGTTGTTTCTACTGTATCTTCAAATACCAAATTTCTAGCTGTATAATTAGAACCATCTAGTGCTCAACTATAGTGATTTTACTTGATAAAAATTCTGTAGCCAGGGCAATGCTCCATCTAAAGCTTGACTCAAAACATGATGAATATGCCCGTTAGTAGCTAATAATCTCCCTGACTTAAGAATTAAAGTACTCTCATCATAAGCAGAGATTTTTCCCCCTGCTTCTTCTAAAATGATAATTCCTGCGCTAATATCCCAAGGTTTTAATCCTCTTTCCCAATACCCATCGAGACGGCCACAAGCTACATTGGCTAAGTCAAGGGCGGCTGATCCTGCACGGCGCACCCCTTGAGTTATATGAGTTAAGTAACAAAATTCAGGATAGTTAGTATCTTGAGTCTCTCGGCGATCATAAGGAAATCCTGTGACTAGCAAACTATTACTTAATTCTGTGGTTTTGGAAACTCGAATAGGACGATAATTAAGGGTGGCTCCTAATCCTTTGGAGGCTCTAAATAACTCCTTTCTAAAGGGATCATAGATGGCTCCCACTTGGGGAATTCCCTCTATCAATAACCCGACAGATACGGCGTAAATAGGATAGCCATGGGCATAATTGGTGGTTCCATCGAGAGGATCAATTACCCAAAGATAATCACTCTCAGCTACTCCTAAGAGACCAGATTCTTCGGCTAAAATTTTATGTTGAGGAACTCGACGACGTAGAATATTTAAGATAGCTGCTTCCGCTGTTTTATCAGCTTCGGTTACTAAATCTCCAGGACGACCTTTTTCCTCAATTTTTTCTAATTTACCCCAAAGATCTTGTAAAATTACTCCAGCATTCATCACCGCTTCTGTGGCAACCTCTAAGAGTATTTCTAGTTCGTTTTGACTTAGTTTATGCATGATTAATAGTTAACAATGAACGATTATTTAATTATCTCTATTTTTTCCCAAAAATTGAGGAGATAATTGCTTATCATTTATTAATTTAATTATTATACATAAAAAATATAATTTTTTTTTCCTTTTCTAAAATGTTATTCAAATTGAATATCATAAACTTCATCTTTATTTTGAGTTTCTATTTCTAAGCCATATCAAGCATAACTCACACACAATAAAACATAACCTTTGTATTTCAATTTTGGAGATAATTCCACAGCTTCAAGTTAATAGACTTGTCCTGATAAAATATCTACAACACAGGCAGTACAAGCCCCATTTCTACACAAAAAAGCAAATGCTCTCCTTGTTCTTCCACGTTATGAAGAATTTAGTGATTATCGAGGACTTCTAAGGTATATTTTTTTCTTTCTTGAGGATGGTTAATACGAACTGTATGGTAACCGTTCATAGCTATACAAAACAGAGTACTAGTGACAGTAGGAACAAACCTAGAGCTGATAATAACTCCGCTTTTTCTCTATGATAAACTTTCTTTCTTTTTTCGTAAATAATTAAGCTATTAAAACATTAATATAAATTAAGTCCTTGATTATTTATCAGGTCAATTAATGTTTACTTGCAAAAATTTAACTTTTCTTGGATCGCCATAGCTAATTGAACATGAAGCTTATGACTTGCTTTGTAGGCTAAAAAATGCCCTTGAGGAATGGTTCCTAATAAACTCAAATCCCCAATTAAATCTAATAATTTATGACGGGCAGGTTCATTCTCAAATCTCAAAGGGAGATTCAACCATTTTTCGTGATCACACACCAAGGCATTTTCTAAACTCCCTCCCTGAATTAAACCTGCCTTTTGTAGTTTTTCAATTTGATCAGCAAAACCAAAAGTTCTAGCAGGGGCGATTGCCTCTTCAAAGGATTCTATCCTAGGATTCCAACTGTACCACTGATTGCCAATAGCAGAGTAAGGAAAATCAATTCCATAGGTAAAGCGAATCTCAGAGGCAGGTACAGCAGCTACAAAAGCATCTCCATCCCTAATCCAAACCGGTTCTAATAAGGGAGAACCGGCGGACAGGGAAGAAGGACTAACACCCCCCTGAATCATCGCTTTAAACCATTCTTTAGCAGATCCATCCAATAACGGTACTTCTGGCCCATCAATTTCAATACGGGCATCTTCAAGCCCAATGGCAATTAATGCGGATAGAAGATGTTCGACCGTACGAATGGCTACCTTTCCTTTACCTAATTCTGTTGATAAAGTCGTCTGACTAACTGAAGCTACCTCAGCACGAATTATAGGATTTTCTGGTAAATCTACCCTAACAAAATAGCGACCTTCTCCTGAAGGTGCAGGTAAAATACTTACTTGAGTTTCCACCCCAGAATGTAACCCAACTCCTGATACTGTAATAACTTCTTTAACCGTAGAACTCATAATTATCCTCACTGCTATTAAGGGATAAAGAATAGACAATCATCAATTACTATTTGTTCAAATATAATCTATGTTACTTATTTAATCTCTAATTTTAATACTTCAGCTACTTGTGAGACCGTTAATCCTGATTTGAGTAAACACAGAGAATAGAAGTTATCTTAGCGGCTAATTTTCTTTCTCATAGTCCTTCTTCATGTATATTTTAAAAGCATGGAGTTTATTTCAATACATCTACACTAAAGATGCTATGCCCTCTACCTCCTGACAAGTCAAACGGGGTAATTTCTAAAAAAGAATCGTTCTATTAATTGCTATTAATTGAAAAAAACTTGAAGTTAGTTAGGGTTTTCCTCAACTCTTTGAATAAATGAGCCGACGTTCGTTATTAATTGCGTTTTTGGACTTGTAATTAATCGTACCGTAGCTAACCAAATATAAAATTGGTTGATCTACTTTAATTTTTTTAAAAAATTAAAGTAGATCAACCAGATTATAATCAGTCCCTATATCATTAAATCTTAGTTGTATATCCGACGATTAGGAGCAATTACATTCTTTTGCTAATTATTATTTATATTGGTTTTACTTATAGTAAAAAAATCGGCGAAGTACCAACCGTCTATAAAATATATTGTTAGTTCTAAATCAAACTTTACAGAAATAAATTGGAAGAGTTTTATTTAACATTTTTACGAAGAAAAACTCCATCAATCCGAAAAGCAAGTTGTTTAACTTTCACCGAATCAAGACGATAATCTTGCCCTCCAATTAAAGTGATTTGAAGTAATTTAAGAAAAATCGAGGGGAAAATTAAGAAAAATAATAAAATCTGGTTTTTCATTAAAACCTTTCCCCAATACCAAAGTGAAGGCGAGAATCTCCCTCATTATTAACCCCATAGTCAACCCGAATTGGTCCAACTGGCGATTGAATACGAACACCAAGGCCGTAACCATAACCATCACTAGGCAATCCTCGAATTGTGCCTGGAAATCCTCTTACTGAGCGTTGAGACTTAATTGTTGTCCCATAGTCAACAAAGACGGCTGCTCCAACTGCTGGAATTATAGGAAAGCGGTATTCTGCTGTTGCTTGGAAATAACTACGTCCATTTCCTAATTCTCCTTCATCGTAACCACGCACCGAGTTACTTCCCCCAATAACAAAGGCTTCATAAGGAGGTAAATCCTCGAAAACTGTTCCGGCTTGGAAATTAAAGGCTAATGCTTGAGGTTTTGGTTGATCCTCATCAATAAAGCCTAAATCGATAAAATCTACAGGGATATAGTGACTATAGCTTCCTCGTAATCGGGTAAAGAAAATACTGCCTGAACCTACGGGTATAGTTTGTTCGACTCCTAATCGTAACAGATGACCACTCGTAGGACGTAATGGATTGTTACGAAAGTCCTGAGAAGCTCCAAAACTGATAGTAAACAGGTCATCCTTTCCCTCATCACTAAAGGCTAAGGGTTGAGAGGGAAAACCATTAAGAGGGGCTGACAAAGGCGCAATATCACCCTCCGCATTTTCCACTTGAACCCGTTGATAGTTAAAGCCTAGGGATGTTCGCCAATCGGGTACACTGAAGGCATCATCCGCTAAAGGCCGTACAAAAGTTACCCCACCCCCAGTCCGAACTACTCGTGGACTATCAAAGTCGTTGAGGGTTCTAATCGAAGAATCATCTCCATCAAAGACTAGAGAAATAGTCCGTCTACGAAATCCATTAACCGTATAAGCCGTACGAAAAGGATCACCAGCAATCCAAGGATCGGTGAAATTGACATCAAAGAGTAATTCCCGTTCTCCAACTTGAACCTCACCCCCAATAGTTTGGTTATTTCCTCCTAGGTTTTGCTCTTGATAACTGACTGTTCCAAACAGTCCGCTAGTGGAACTAATCCCAGCTCCTGCAGCTAGAGATCCAGTATTTCCTTCTACTACATCCACATTAACAATAACTTCTCGCGGATCTTCTCCAGGGCTAAAAGAAATTCTGACATCTTCAAACAACCCTAAACTAAATACTCTTTGCAAATCAGTTTGAGCGATTCTGCGGTTAAAAACATTCCCTGGTTCGAGTTGCATCTCACGAGTCACAATAAAAGAGCGTGTTCGACCATTAATGGGTTCATCTTCTGCATCGAAAAATCTCACTTGTACGTCTTGAATTACCCCTTCAGATACCACTAGGGTTACAATTCCATCATCCCCAACTTTAGGAGAACCAATAACCTGGGCTAGATCATAGCCTTGTTCAGAATACCATTCATTAAGTTTTTGGATGCCGTTTTGTAATTCTCGTAGGTTAAGAATTGTTCTATACTGCTCCCCAAAAATATCCTCAACAACTTCAGGTGGTAATGCTCTAGCTTCCTTATCTGTACCTGTTTCTACGATGACTTCACTCAGAGTTGGGTTAGGTTGCACATCGAAGGTAATGCGTACCCCTAAAGGTGTATCGGCAGGGGTAACTTTAACATTAGAAAAGAATCCAGTGGCATAAATTGCATTGACATCCTCTTGCAGCAGAGAGCGAGTAGCTGTTCGTCCTGGCCTAGTTTGAACAGTGTTATAGACTAGATTTCCTAGGTCTTCATCAACGCCACTAACTAAAACTTCTACCACTAAAACCTTAGGTTCTTCCCCTGATACTTCTTCAATTAAAGGACTATCTGACGAGGATGGTTCAATAGGAGTTGGGATTTCCTGTGAGGTTGGTAAGTCCTCCGTTTCGGGTAATTTCATCTCAGATACTTTAATTTGCCCTTGAATATCCGTTGAAGAAGTTAAATCTGCCGCAATCACCTTCTTTAACTTGGAAACCAAAGGAGTTTCCTGTTCTAAGGCTGATGAAATCTGAAAGTCTAAATATCCTGAGGTTACAGGCATTATTAATGCCGGAGTTTCTTGGGAAACAGCTGAATAATGAGCCTTTAAATCTGTCAGAGAGGTTCTATCGCTTTCAGTAACGTCTTCCAATATAGAAACCGACGTAGATGCTAGTGCAGCTTTCCCCAGTATGATGGAATTAGAGTCCATCATGCCCACTATAGTCTCTGAATTTTCCTCTTCGATAGTTCTTTCAATTAAAGGGACTATAGTTTCTCCCCTAATAGACTGGGCCAAGTTTAACACAGTGGCAGTCACGAAAGAAACTACCACCATAGGAGATAACCGTAATTTTTTAATCTCGTTTGACACTTCCACACACCCAATCAAGCTACAGCGTTGTTTATTGTATTTATATTGTTGTTATTGACTCATAATAGCTGACAGAGTGCCTAAGCAACCGAGCTAAATTATCGAATCTAGTGACCAGAGCTACTCGCAAAGGTTCCAATGTCAGGGACTTTATCTGATATCTAATTTTTCTAAAACCCTTTGTTGAACCTGCTGATAGGCTGCTTCCACTCTTCCTAAGTCGTGCCGAAATCGATCTTTATCCAAAACTCTATCTCGGAGATTTTTTGTTTGTTGATCCCACAAACGACAGGTATCAGGACTAATTTCATCAGCTAGAAGGAGGTTTCCTTGAGGATCTAAACCAAATTCTAATTTGAAATCTACTAATGTAATCTGGCAACTAGCAAAAAACTCTGTCAAATATTGATTGATTCTCAAGGCTATTGACTGAAGTTTTTCAAGTTGTTTTGGGGAGGCTAATTCCAGTAGCAGTAGACGATCAAGGGTTAATAATGGATCTCCAAGTTCGTCGTTTTTTAAATAAAATTCCACCAGTGGAAAGGGTAAGATTTTACCTTCGATTAAGCCTGTTTGTCGGCACAGACTCCCCGCAGCAATATTTCTAACAACTACTTCAATTGGGAAAATTTTGACAGCACGGATGTGCATTTCACGATGAGCAGGTTGATCAATAAAATGGGTAGCAATATCCTTAGATTCTAGCCATTTGAATAAAGCTGAGGAAATTTGACAGTTAATTTCTCCTTTTCCCTGTATAGTGCCTTTTTTTGAGGAATTAAAGGCTGTTACATCATCTTTGAATTGAGTAAGAAGAATTTCTGGATCATCGGTAGTATAAATAATCTTGGCTTTTCCTTCATAGAGCTTTTTCATTCGTTGTTTATCCTTATTAGTAGTCGGTGAGTCGTTCTAGGCTATAGTATTTCAGTGTAAAGATTTCTCTTGATTCTGACTCAATACAGTTTATTTAAGTTTTGATTAAAGGTAGTTTTTTTGCTTATCATCTGTTACCAACTTCAATAATAGTTCCCCTATTGATGAAAGACTATAACTCTCTATTCTTAGTAAGTAGGCATTGATAAACACATTAGAGTCTACCTCACAAAAGTTATAAACGCTACACTTTAGTTCAGAAATGTTAAAAATAAATTCGATCATTGAGTGAACTATGGAAAGACAAGTAACTAGTATTTTAGAATTAACTCAAGTTTATTAATAGCTTTTAACTTTAGTAGTCGGAGAAACTATGTTCTATAAACTAGTTATAGATTTAAAAATATTATATATTTTTCAATGAAAATAAATAATACCAACACAGGTTTTTATTGAATAAAAATTAGTCGAACTTATAGTAACAAGTCATCAAAAATTACGCCTAAATACTAACAGATATTAAGACCTTACCCATTGATTATCTATGTTTTAACTCACACAATATAAATAATCTTTCGTTCTCCTAAAGAAAATTTGTTACAGAAAAATTAGTTTTTAATGCTAATCTGCGAGAATCTTCTCAACAGGTTACCTATAGTCTTCGACTTGAAAAATACCAGTAAAATTTTCCCATAAAAAGCTTATCATCAGACAAAGACCTTTGGAAATAACTTGAATATAGTAAAAAAAAATAAAATTATGGACTATTGTTCATAATAGAGGGAATCTAGACGGTCATAATGATAAGGTGGGCAATGCCCACCCCACCTGCTACCGGCAATTATTGGTGAGTTAAATTTGATGTAGTTTCAGGTTGAAAGATTTGGTTATGGATAGTGAACGATTGTAAAATTGGGGTGCTAGCCACCGAATTATCAATCAAAGTTAACAAAGGATTCGCTAAGATTCCAGCCAAAGAAGTGGCAATCATACTTAAAACTAACCCTACTTGTAGGGGACGCATCCCTGATAAATTCCAGCAGATTTTGGGATAATTTTTTACGGCATCGGACATTTCTTGAGGTTCTTTCACCACCATCATTTTCACCACGCGAATGTAGTAATAGATAGAAATTACACTAGCAACTAAAGCGAGGATAACTAACCCATAAAGTTCCGCTTGCCAACCTGCCCAGAAAATGTAAATTTTTCCAAAAAAGCCAGCTAACGGAGGAATTCCACCTAAGGAAAGTAAACAAATACTTAACCCTAAAGTTAGTAAGGGATCTTTTTGATAAAGCCCGGCATATTCGCTAATTTTATCAGTTCCAGTTCGTAGGGAAAAGAGAATAACTCCCGTAAATGCCCCCAAGTTCATGAATAGATAAACTAGCAAATAGAACAGCATGCTAGAGTATCCTTTATCCGTACCTGACACTAAGCCAATCATGATAAAACCTGCTTGGCCAATGGAAGAATAAGCTAACATCCGCTTCATACTGGTTTGGGTTAAAGCTACCATATTTCCCAGTAACATACTAAGGATAGCTAAGGCAGTAAAGATCAAATGCCATTGTTCTTCAACCACAGCAAAAGTAGTCACTAATAGACGAATCGCAAGGGCAAATCCTGCGGCTTTAGAACCTACAGAAAGAAAGGCGACAACGGGAGTGGGAGAACCTTCATAAACATCGGGAGTCCATTGATGAAAAGGAACGGCAGAAATTTTAAAGGCAATTCCGGCAATGACGAAGACTAAAGCAATGATTATCCCTAAAGACTGTTCTCCGCTGACATTGGTAATGTTAGTAGCAATCGCATTGAGGTTAGTTTCTCCTCCGGATAAACCATAAAGAAGAGAAAGCCCATACAGAAAAATAGCTGAACTAGAAGCCCCAATTAAAAAGTATTTCAAAGCGGCTTCATTGGAACGAGGGTCTCGTTTCATGTACCCGGCCATTACATAAGAGGAGATACTTAACATTTCTAGGGAAATAAAAATCATCACCAACTCATTAGCCCCACATAAAAACATTCCTCCTAGGGTAGAGGTTAACATGATGACGATAAATTCAGCCAAAGATGTCTTTGTTTGTTCTACGTAACGAACTGACATCAGAACAGTTACTAAAGTAGACAGGGCAATAATAGCCCGAAAAACAATACTGAGGTTATCTCCGTTAAATGACCCTAAAAAACTTATGGGAGTAGCAGTGTCCCAAACCAAACAAAGGGTGATAAGCGAAGTAAATAACCCAACCATGGCAGCATATGGTAGCCAGGTCCTCGAACTACGACCAAAAATGAGATCTCCTACTAAAATAAAGAGGAGAGTAATGATAACAATTCCTTCTGGCAGAATTGTTTCGGCATTAAGTTGACTGGCAATGTTACTAGAAAAATCCATAGATTTATGGTGAGAAAAAAACACCTAAGAGTTAGGCTTAAGGAACTATCCGGCCATTCGCTCCGGCCTCATCCCTTTGGATCATAATGGACAGAGGGAATTTCGGGCTAGTCTTTAAGGTTGCGTTCACCTTCAGTGCGCCTTGAGAGATCGCACTTTTGCGTAAATCTTGAACTGATGTGCTATTATTTCTGATTTTTAATCAAAAATAAAATAATGGTAACGCCATTACATTCAAGTGATTTACCGAAAATTTTTAATTCAGTCGTTTTACAATTTTACTCTCCTAGATTGAGGGTAATATAGTTAATGAGAAAAATGCCCGGTTAATCAAACTTTTCTTCTAAGATTATCAAAGTTAGTTTAGCTATAAGCTTGTCTTATAATTAACTTAATCTTCTGATTTATCTTTCCTAGTATTCATTGGGATAGCAAATATTAAAAATAAGCTATAATTTTGGTAATTAATTTACTTAAATATCTCAATAACTCTTTAAAAAATATTAATAATATATTTCTGTCTATTGTCAATATTTATTGTGCAATATTCTAGACTAGAAATACATTCTATACCCTACTTTTTGTCGAAAAACTTCTTTTAGAAAGTTATTTTTTTTATTTGTCAATATATTTTTATCTTACCAAGGTAAATATTAGTCTTGGTTCCACTTATAACCTTTTATATTTTTTATATTATAAGTCTTTCTCCTGATAATTTTAAAAACTTTATTTAGCTGGATGAGACTTCATTAATCTATTCCATAATAGAAAAATTTTTTTTATAAAAAAAAAGCATAAGTATTAAAAAGTATTTATTTATTAAAAATTAATAAATAAAATCAACGTAAATAATTTTATATAATTTGCTAGTTTTTCACTCAAATTTTATAAATAAATCGAATCTTTCTTTCTTGAACAAGATGAGTAAGTTGATTAACTTATAACTTTTTTATTTTCTGAGATTTTAAATAAATTCGATACTATCTTTTCAAGCAGTGTCTTTAGCATTAGTTTCTAAGACTACCCAAATTATTTTTAAGGCTAGTTATTCTATATACAATATTCTTTTTTTTAAAAAAATGGTTATTTACTGAACGCTTTATGGTATTGAGTATATCTAAACTAACAGCTATTTATTTAAAAAATACTTAGTAATTACTTAAGAGAATATCTCTCACTCTATACGAGCAATTGAAATTAACTTCATTGGTGAAACTATTGAGTGCTATTAAGATCAATTTTTAACTGTTAAAATGATAATTAGCCACTTTTATACTTTCAATGTCAATAAAATTAAGTAATAAATTAGATTGCATATTAAATAAAAAAAAATTTATTTAATTTTTACTATTTTAGATAAAAAAATAACTTTTACTTATCTATAAATAGAAGCATTTAATGCATTAATATACGACAAACAATTGAAACTTACATTATTGTCTTCTGCTATACTACACTTAATTCAGAAAAAAATTTTTTTTTTACTATACAGTAAAGTTTTCAATTAAGTTTAATTAAATCTTCAGAGTTATAGAATACAGTCAGAATAAAGACTTGGAAGTTTATTGCCTCCTGATTTTTTATGCTTAGTCTAGAATAGCTATTACCATTATAATTAATACTTTTAATATCAAATACTTCAAATAGTAGAGATGAAGTATTTGATATTAAACATTCACTCTGTACACTAGATTTATCAGATAACAATTAAAAATCATAAGCTAACAGTCGTAGGTAATGAGTTATCCTGAATAAAGTAAGGTTACGAAAAACGAAAGTGTGATGGACAGAGTTCTGGTTGGTTTGTCAGGGGGTGTTGATAGTTCTGTTGCGGCTGCTAGTCTTCAGCATCAAGGTTATGAAGTTATTGGGCTAACCCTATGGTTAATGAAAGGAAAAGGACAATGTTGTTCAGAGGGAATGGTGGATGCAGCTTTGATTTGCGAACAGTTGAGTATTCCCCACCATATTGTTGATAGTCGTGACGTATTTCAAGCTAATATTGTTGATTATTTAGTATCAGGTTATGAGTCAGGGATAACGCCTCTTCCCTGTTCCCAATGTAATAAGTTGGTCAAATTTGGACCAATGTTAGAGTATGCCAAACAGAAATTAGAGTGTAATCGCATCGCCACGGGTCATTATGCACGTATTCGCTACGATGAAATTAATCAACGTTATCAATTATTACGAGCAGTTGATTGTAATAAAGATCAGTCTTATTTTCTCTATGATCTTTCCCAAGAAATGTTAGCGGGAACTCTTTTTCCTTTGGGAAATCAAACCAAGGAAGAAACCAGAAAGATTGCTAATGAATTCAATTTGAAAACCGCAAGTAAATCTGAAAGTCAGGATTTATGTTTAATTGAGACTTATGGATCTATGAAAACTTTTCTAGATCAACATATTACTCAAAAAGAGGGAGATATTGTTAGTCTCGACGGCAAAGTATTAGGAAAACATCAAGGAGTTCATCACTATACTGTTGGACAACGTAAGGGCTTAGGAATTGCGGCAGCTGAGCCATTATATGTCATAAAACTCGATCCCGTAATGAATCGAGTTATTGTTGCTAATCGTGGACAGGCAGGAGCTTCTGGCTGTACTGTAAATAGAATGAATTGGATTTCAATTCCCGAACCTTCTTCTCCTATTCAGGTAGAAACTCAAATTCGCTATCGTTCTTCTGCAGTTCCAGTTGATGTTATTCCATTGGATAATCATCGTATTAAATTAGCTTTTTATGATCATCAATTTGGGATTACTCCAGGTCAAGCCGCAGTTTTATATGATGGAGAAATTGTATTAGGAGGTGGTATTATTGAAAGATGAAAGTTTATTTTTGTATTAACAGTGTATTAGAAATAAGGTTAAATGTCATCTATCGAAGAGGGTTAAAACTAATTTTGAGTATTCTCCAAACATAAGGATGTGTGGTGTTATTTTTTACGAACTAATCAGTATTAATATTTAAGTAGTACCTTAAATCTAGCTAAATATTTGTTTTTACATCTTTTTTTAAAGACAACTGTTCAGCCTATGGGAGTTTTTAAGTATACAGAGTGATTTTACTGATATCCCTAGAAAAGGAAGATCGCAAGATTTAGATTAATAGATGCGAAAAGGTACTTTGAACCAACCTTCTTAAGGGTTTTAGATAGTAATTAACTTCAATTATTCTAGCTTTTCTAGACTAGCTATGACAACATCATAACAAACAAAAACTTAATCTTGATAAGAATCGAGTTTATGGAATTTATAGAATTTAATCAAAATAAAAATTCTGAAACTTATTAGCTATTAATTTAGTATACGTTAGTCTAAAAGATCCCTTATTTTTTTGTTAATTTTCTTAAAAAAAAACTTAACTGATGCTTGTTTAAGCAACACTTAAAGAATAAATTCTCTATGGTTAGTAAGATTAGCAAAAAAGTTACGGAAAATTGCAGAATAATAAAGAAAAATACAATTTTTTACGTCAGGTTTAATGTCGCTTTTAGCATTATTGGGCTTATTAGTTTTCAAATTTTATTAACTTAAGCTAGTACGGTCAATGTAGTCGGTGCTGGTACGGTAAGTTTGACGACTAATAAACCCAATAAGTCTCTGCTATTAGTTGAACAGTAATTATATAAACAGAAAATACACTTAACAATCAGCAAGTTACTTGTGAACAATCAATCGGAAATAATATTTTTGATCTAAACTCTTGTCGAAATCAATTAGAATGTATTAGTATAAAATTAAGTAGATAAATTTCAATAAGTGTCAAATATAAAAGTAGTTAAAATAGATTAATTAATAGATGTTAGTTTACTTAAAAAGTAAGCCTACTTATTATTATAAAAATAATAAATGGATTAGAAATCTTTCCATTTTCCTGGCTATTGTTTATTTAAAAAGCCGCTTTCTTAGACTTTTTTTAAAAATTTTATGTCTTTTTAAGAGACTATAAACTCAATATTTCAAAAATATATTGACCGTTCCCTTTTATATAGTAGTCTTAAGAAAGATTAAGATATTACCCTAACCTAGGTAATGTTCACTCTACAAAGCTTTGATAAGCCTATCAATGTTCTTAACACAATACAGATTGTACGTTACGCTATGCTACAGTTTATCTGTGTTGGACGCCAAAAAGCATTAATTACTTTTTTTATATTCTTAGCTAGAACGCATTTAACAATAAATTTTAGCTCACCTCTTATTTATTCTGGGGTTGCTGATTCAAGAAGAAAATACTCACCATTTTTCTTGAAAACAAGAATGCGATCACCTCGATCAATTGATGTCCCTGGATGATGAAATCTCAATTTTGTATTATCCTCAAGCTTTACAAATAAAACACTGCCATAAGGACCTGAAATAATTCCAACAATGGTTCCTGATTGATAGGCACTATTGTACCCTAAATTTTGACTAGCAGCTCTCTCTTCTAAATTTGATTGGCGAACAGTTTGAGCATTAGCTATAGTAATCACACAAACCAGAGCCATCATGCTCATCAATATATTAAAAATTCTCTTCATGGTAATTCCCTCTAAATAGGAGAAACGCCCCTTTGCTTCTCTTTCTTCAACTTTAGAAGGATTTTTTATCTCATACCATAAAGATAAAATTATAACTACCAAATATGACAATAAACAACAACTGTAAAAAAATAGTTGTTAAAAAAATTTAAATTAATAGAGATTAGTTTGAATCTCAATCAAACAACTATTAATTATTAACTATTTTAGACATCCATTGACGAGTTCCAAAATACTGACAAGCAATGGAGGCAACTTGAGAAGCTTTTGCTATAGAATCCTTGAAATTATGTTTTAGAATAAAATGACAAAAAGCTCCATGAAAAATGTCTCCAGCTCCTAATGTATCAACAGCTTTTATTCTTGAAACTTCAACATTTCCCGACTCTTCTTTAGTCCAATATTGAACTGGATCTGCTCCTTTAGTAATAGCAATATGAGGAATTCTAATACCTTTCAAATAATGAAATACATCGATAGAATTAAAACAATTAGGGGGATAAAAATTTTCAGAGCAAATTGCATAATCTACGTAAGGAAGAACCTTGGTTAATCCAGGTTTCCAGCTTCCTCCATCCAAAATAACGGGAATCTTTAAGCGTTGCGCTTCTTTGGCAATTATGATACTTGTAGGTATTTGATGCCCATCTACTAGAATAATATCAACATCCTGTAATTTTTTTAAAAAAAGTCCATTATTGACAATTGCTTTAGATTTGGTAGCATTTATTGAAACAACAGCTCGTTCTCCTGTCGTTTTATTAACAATAATTGAAGAAGTAGATAAAGCTTTTTGTTGATAAGGATTTAAATCAAAAATATTGATTGAATAATCCTTTAATTCAGCATAGATTAATTGACTAATGGGATGATTCCCAATCACACTTAATAAGGTTGCTTGATTACCAAAATATCTAAAAGTGATAGCCGCATTCGTTGCCGGTCCACCCGCAGAAATTGTTTCATCAATGGCTACAATTTTCTCATTACTGTGGGGAAAGTGATCGGTAAGATAGATTAAGTCTAGCGTTGTTAAACCGATAAATAATCCATTCATGAGTCGTAAAAATGAGCAATGAAATCATACAAACAGGAACCCTTTATGTTGTCGGAACTCCCATCGGCAATTTGGAAGATATGACTCTAAGGGCGATCCGTATTCTAAAATCAGTAAATTTGATCGCCGCAGAAGATACCCGTCACACGGGAAAACTTCTACATTACTTCCAAGTTAACACTCCTCAGATAAGTTATCATCAACATAATCGATTGTCTCGTCAAGATGAGTTAATTAGCTATCTACAATGCGGAAAAACTATTGCTTTAGTCACTGATGCAGGAATGCCAGGTATTTCTGATCCAGGGTATGAATTAATTAAAGCTTGTATTGATAAAAATATCGCTACTATTCCGATTTCTGGAGCAAATGCTGCCATCATAGCCCTATCTGTTTCGGGTCTACCTACGGATCGTTTTGTTTTTGAAGGGTTTCTTTCCACGAAAAGCAAAATTAGGGGTGAGCGTTTAACGTTTTTAAAAACGGAAACTCGTACCCTGATTTTTTACGAGTCCCCCCATCGTCTATTACAAACTTTAACCGATTTAGGGGCAGTTTTTGGAGAAAATCGTTTAATCACAGTAGCTAGAGAATTAACGAAATTATATGAGGAACTATGGCGAGGAACCCTAGGAGAAGCAATCAATCGTTTTCGAGATTCACGACACCTCAAAGGAGAATTTACTCTGATTATAGCAGGGTGTCAGGCAGACTTTAAATTAAGATTAACAGAAGAACAATTAAAGAAAGAGTTAAGACAATTGTTGGACGTAGGAATGACGCGATCACAAGCGAGTCGTCATCTGGCAGAATTAACCTCTTTTAACCGTCATAAAATTTATGAGTTATCTTTAGAGATTAATAATCATAGTTAATATTAAAATATTCTAAATAATAGATATTACTTATTTAGAAAAATTATTATTTTTAGTTTTAAACTTTGAAGTATTTATAATGACGCTTTTCATGTATCAAGCTGGTTTATTTCGATAATTTACAGTCTTAATAACTTGGTAAATTTTTTGAGACTATGGAGAAGCCTATGCTAAAGTTTAAAAATTAACTGGCAGTTTTAATTAGTAATTGTCTATGAATATTGCCAGAAAAGGAATAGTAAGACCTGCGGAGGGAAAAACACCCACAACAGAGGACAACTAGACAACTTTTCCAGAGTTGATTGCGCAAATTTAAGATACAATTACTGATCTCACCACCTTTACCCCTAAACAGATTGACTATACAAAAAATAAATATATTGATCTATTGGGGAAAAACTTTGACTTTTAATGAGCAATAATTTTCTCTTCACTTTATTATGCCTAATATTTACTTTCACATTATAATCGCTTATTATATTTTTCTTCATTGCGGTATATAAATTGGTAAACGTGATTATCTCAGTTACTCTCAGAATTTGTAATAATTATGGTAGTGCGGGCATTATTCATTTAGTTTAAGGTAAAGATTTAGTTTTTTAAGTAAAAAGTAAATCTTTGTTCGAATATTATTTGATGATAATTAAAGATACAATTTTTTTTAAAAAAAAGTAGGATAAGATTTATTGGCTTCTCCTATATATTTATTTATGGTGAACTCGATTAGTCAATAGCTATCTTTTAATTGGTAAATTAATATTATAAATTGAGTTTTCAATCACAATAGTTATTAAGTTTAAGATAGTTCTATAACCTTCATAGTTATTCATAGTTATACTTGTACTTCGCAGAAATAATTAAAATTTAAATATTACAGATTAGTCGCAAGTAAAAGGCTGATTTTTTCTATCATTTTTTAGGTAATAATGTTATTATTGCCATTTTATTCGATTTTTTAAAAATCGAATAAAAGCTATTTATAAGAAAATAAAGTTAGTGCAACTATCCAATTTTAAATAAACAGGTTAAGTTATCATTCAATAATAAAAAAATTGGAGATAGTTAGGAGATAAAATAGATTACATTATCCATCGGACTCTTCTTTGGTATTTAAGATTTAATACATATATTTTTTTAAAAAAATTAAGGAATAATACTAAAAATTTTATTTTTTTTCCCATAATAGTAATTTGACAAAACTTGTAAACAATAATAGAATTTAGTAATATAAACTAAGTTAATTTTAAAAATTACTGCTTTTAAATTAAAGAGTTTAGTTGTCTTTTAAAATTAATCTTTATGGTTAACTACCTCAATGTTAATTCTTAACTCCCAAAAATCACTAGAAATCGTGTATAATGACTATTTTGGAGTAAATGTGCATTTTAGGAGAACATCTGTTCTATGTCTCGTTATAGAGGGCCTCGCTTAAGAGTTGTACGGCGACTAGGAGAACTCCCTGGTTTAAGTCGCAAAAACCCCCGTCGTGCTTATCCCCCAGGACAACACGGACAGGCACGTAGAAAGCGTTCAGAATACGCTATTCGTCTCGAGGAAAAACAAAAACTGCGCTTTAACTATGGCGTAACAGAAGGTCAGCTAGTACGCTATGTGAAAAAAGCTCGTAAAGCCACAGGTTCTACAGGTCAAAAACTTCTGGAATTGCTAGAAATGCGCCTTGATAATACAGTGTTTCGCTTAGGGATGGCGGGAACAATTCCAGGAGCCCGTCAGTTAGTCTCTCACGGTCATGTTACCGTTAATGGCCAAGTTGTTGATATTGCTAGTTATCAGTGCCGTCCCGGGGAAGTAATCTCAGTTCGTAATCAGGATCGTTCTCGTCGCTTAGTGGCAGCGAATATGGAATACCCTGGTCTGGCTAACCTTCCAAGTCATTTAGATTTTGATAAAAATACTTTGACAGGAAAAGTTAATGGAATTATTGAACGGGAATGGATAGCTTTACAAATTAATGAATTGTTAGTAGTTGAGTATTATTCTCGGAAAGCTTAGAAAAGTATTGGATAACTTCAATAGTTGTCCAATTTCTTCATGAACTTCGATTATTTAACTTTACTTAAAAATTTTAAGAATAAATATAAAATCTTTGAGTTCTATCAAAGTTTCTCTCCGATAATAAAGTCTTCTTTACACTTATTTACAGGGTTTCAGGAATTTGATGTGTTTCATGATACAGTGACGGTATAATCGGGGATGTAACTAAATTTCTCAAGAGTACCTTGATGACCTTAGGAATTGTATAGAGTCATTCTCAGAAACTAGAATAAAACTCAATTACGAGACAATTCGTTTTTATTTAACACTTATTTAACGAAATTAAAAACTTGTGTAGCTCAGGGAAATTAATCCCCCATTTCATTAACACAATCCCTTTTAAAATCTACTTAGGAATTAAGAGAGTGTAATCACAAATCAATTTTTGTTACTTGGTCAGTTAAAACCTTTTGAACTGACCGTATTTGTGGTGACTCAGACAAAGGAGCAGCTATGATGGTACTTCTTTCGATTAGCCAATGGCTAACTGTCGACACCAGAGCGCTAAGCCACTTTACTATCCCACAAGAATTTTTGGTTAGTCTTTTTGTGGTTCTTTAACTAAGGTTTAGACAACCTGATAGAAGGAGACAGGTCTCATCGAGCAAAACAATTTTAACTTCCCGACCATATCCGCATAGGTGAGAGAAGGAGGCAAAATAAGTACTCGAATATTATAGGGAACTAGTTCTTCTCGTAAAGCTTAAGTAAAGCCCGAAAGAGTGAATTTAGTTTTCGGAGCAGTTGCCATAGTGGAGCGGCAATTTTCCTATTAAACTCGAAAATTTTATTGGGTTATATCATCGAGCTGCAAACTGAATAATGTCATGGGTTTCCATTAAACTAATAGCTAATTCATTTTTAACTTGAGATAATCGAGTTATCAAAAAAAATTTTGAGCTCAATCGGTCCATATTTTCATCAGGCTTGACTAATAGTTTTGATTCACGGCAGTCAGTCAAGTAAGGTCTAAGAGGAAAATAACACTTTTTACTCCTATCCTTTCAATATCAGCGGCTACTAGAGCCAATTTTTAGCATTGCGGACTACCAATAATAGACGTCTGAAATCATGGTAAACCAATTCAAGAGCGCTCACTCGTCTAATATTACGGGAAGCCCCTCTTACTATTACTGCTTTTTCTAAAATTTTCATATTCAACACCTCAACTCAATTCAAAATATTAGGAGTTAGGCGCATAAAGACTTTATACTCGTTTCATGGTAAATGAGTACATATGGTATTCTTCCTGCACGTTTCAAGTTAGACAAAAAAAAGAATTTCTAATTAATGAGTTAATAACTATTACTTAGGATCGTTAACCTTAAAGTTCATTTAATGTATATCTTGTCCCGACTCGACCCTATGCTAAATATGTGCACATACTCGCAGATAAAATAGGATTACTCCTAACTATTTTATCGTAATTTTTTTATCTCTGATGGCGTCATTACTTAAAAAATGACAGAGTATCAAAGATAAAATAATAGTTATAATGGGATATTGATAGTACGTATATTTATTGATAGCTTTATGAAGACTTCTGGAATTTGGCGATCTTTGGTCCTATAAATATTATTTCAATTTTGATCAACAGTTTTGAATAGGATTAAAATCAGAGAAATATAGAAAGAAAAATATAGTTTTTTCTCCGATAAATTTTATTATATTTATAACTTTTCTAACTCATTGTTAATACTTTCTACTGTTCCCTGAGTCGTTTCTAAATCAATATAGACAATGATTTGATAATCCGACGTATCAGTGTTTAGCATCTAGCTCTAATAAATAAAATTTCTTACAGCAATTAACTAACTTTAAGAGTCCTTATACTCAGTCTTAGTTTTTCAAAAAAGCTATTCTAAATTCCTCTTTTAATTAGAGCCTTTTTAAGAAAAATGTTAAAATTTTGTCCATTTAACTTAGTTTATCTTTTTATTTGTTCTTAAATTTCATATATCTCTGATAATATCAAATTTTCTCTTATTTAAATTCGATAGTTTTTTAAGTAAAAAATATTAAAATCTTTATCTTATTGTTTGAAAATTCATTTATGACCATCTGATATAAAATCAGATATATTATTATATTAAATATATAATTATTTCAATTTATATCAAAAATTTATTTGCAATATAATTGCAGATTTTTTAAAGTCCTATACTAACTTTTTTTGTGCTTTATAAATACCTCTTTTCATCAAGTTACTGGTTATTCTAGTATTCCTTTAGGATTTTTAATTTTTATAATTTACATACTTATTTCTTTGCCTAAAAAATTTTATTTAATAAAATTTTTATTTTTTAGCTAGAGTAGTCTTATCATAAGTTATTTTAATAATTAAGATGTTTTTACTTGTAAACTTTAACTTAGACTTTTGAGTATTATTTTTATTTATTGTTCACTTATTCTATCTATTTTTGTTAAATTGTTAATCTCCTTATTTGAGATATTTTTAATTATTTTTACATTAGATATAAATTCTAAGTCTAGCACTTGATCTTATAGGTATAAATTAAGTTCTAATATTGCATTTAATATAATCTAAGTCTAGACATTAAATATGCTATCATACTACTTATTACCATTTTTCTAGAACTTTTCTGTTTTAGACTTATTCTAGAAGATAAGCTTGTTGATTTTCCGATAAACGAGCTCGAGATATGAGCATCTATCATGATATTTCTTTTTTGTCTACCATAGTTAGTTAATTCTTCTATTTAAGAAATATTTTTTGTACGAATTATAAGTAACCTAGTTTTTATGAGTAAAATAGTACTTTTGCTTATAATTTGACTCATACAATCAATATTTTTTGTTTAATCATCTTTAAGTCTTCAAAAGAAGCTAAGTTGACCAATATCAATGATTCTAGACAATAACTATTATCTGGATAATGAGTTAAATGATAACTTATTCAAGATACTTGCTAGCAACGATAGCAATCTAAAAAAAATTAAAATAACTTTATGCGTCTCGAAGTATAGAATAGAAAATGATTATCTTTATTCATATTTATTTGCAACTCATTATTTATTTAAAAAATAGATAACCATTCCTGACCGGTAAAACCAATTAGATCAACCATGGAATTTAGAAAAAGATTCAGTTTAAAAAACATATTTCATGAAAAACAATATAATTCAAGATATTTCTCTGGAAGAAAAGGTTAAATTAGATGTATGAATTGCTAGAGAAGTTACCAGAATTATTTGGCAAATTTTAAATAATATAATTTAATTATTCAACTAAACCTTAATACTTGATATCTAAAGAAAAACTAAATTTATTCAACACTGTATAGAAGTCTTGACTAGCATGGGAGATGCATATGGCTTTTTAAAAATTAAAGAATGTTATTCAAATCTCACTCATCATTAATTAATCAAAAATCAATCAACTATGAAATTTGTTGACGAATACCGCGATGCTAACTTAGCTCAACAATATTCCAGGAAAATTTCCCAGATAACCACCAAAAATTGGAGGATAATGGAAATCTGTGGTGGACAAACCCATTCTATTGTGAAATATGGAATTGACGAACTTTTACCCTCAAAAATTACCTTGATCCATGGACCAGGTTGTCCTGTATGTGTAACCCCCATTCAATTGATTGATTCTGCCTTAAAAATTGCCGCTCTTCAGGATGTAATTTTCTGTTCCTTTGGGGACATGTTGCGAGTCCCTGGAACTGATGAAGATTTGCTCACCGTCAAAGCGAGGGGGGGCGATGTTCGCATTGTATATTCTCCTTTAGATTGTCTGAAACTTTCCCAGAAAAATCCCAACAAACAGGTAGTCTTTTTTGCTGTCGGGTTTGAAACCACTACCCCTGCAACCGCCATGGTTGTTTATCAAGCTGCACAACACGCAATAACCAATCTTTCTTTATTGGTGTCTCATGTCTTGGTCCCTCCTGCCATGGAAACTATTTTAGGGTCACCTAAATCCCAAATACAGGGGTTTTTAGCCGCTGGTCATGTTTGCACAGTAATGGGATATGAAGAATATAACCATATTTCCCAAAAATACGGCGTTCCTATCGTGATAACAGGGTTTGAACCCGTTGATGTTCTTCAAGGAATTTATCTATGTCTGCAACAGTTAGAATCAGGACAGGCGTACTGTGAGAATCAATATGTCCGTTCCGTGAAGCAACAGGGCAATTCTATTGCAAAACAAATTATTCAAGAAGTATTTGAGGTAGTTCCTCGACAATGGCGAGGTATTGGGGAGATTGATCAAAGTGGCTTAGGGTTGAGGGGAAAATATGCAAGTTTTGACGCCTTAAAACGGTTCGCCGAGGAATTATCTTTAATCAAACCCTCTTATGTCTCTTCTATTTGTATTAGTGGAGAAATTATGCAAGGCCGTAAAAACCCCCACCATTGTCCTGCCTTTGGGAAAGAATGCACTCCAGAACATCCATTGGGCGCACCCATGGTATCCTCGGAAGGGACTTGTGCTGCTTACTATCACTATCGTAATTATAAAAGTCAAACATTGATGGTTTAAGAAGTCAAAATCTTATGGTACTATCTTTTTTTTTGATTTAGTCGCAGCTGCGATAACCACAATTAAGAATTAATTATGCTATAAGTACTGTCATTTTAAATAGTATTTAAAATTAAAATAACTAATTTTTCTTATTCTGAATGTAAAAATTAGCGAATAATAAATTCATAAAGGAATAGCTGCTAATAGAAGCGTGGATTTAGATAATAATTATCAAGAGATATCATGTTTTATTCGATTAAAAAGTCATCTAGTTTTTATTGCTGTTACTACCATTATTTTTATTGGTTAAATTGTGATCATTCAATGGGGAAGACGAGTAGTTAAAACTACTCCCTTATCATTGGGTGGTTGAATTTCTATTATTTTAGGAATCTCTATTGTTATTTGGTAAGGAGAAATTTATTTCATTATTCAAAGACTTAACGATAGTAAACTAGAAGTCACTAATTAAAATTTACTAGTTAACTTTAAAAGATAAATTAATATCCTGAAGTCTTTAGTTAATCGATTTACTATTAGTCGTTTAAAAGAAGATAAAAAGATAGTTTATTGTTACTACTAATCGTTTATCGTAGATGTTTAACGATTTGTATTATGACAGTTTGAACTGTTCTTTACTAAGAGAAAAGTATAAACCTGTTGATTGATTCAATGAAGTTAAACAAAAATTTATATTAACCTTATCAGTGGAACCTTAAGTATTAAAAATACACCAATTAAAGTACTTCAATGAAGATTAATTATCCATTTTTATTTAGATTTTAGATATAAAAACCTAAAGTAATTAAGCTATTGTTTTTGTTTTATTCCGATCCTTTAAGAGTATTAGGTTCTTTTGACTGTAAACTTAATAAAAAAATAAAAACCCTATAAGAATGCTATTCATGAATATTTTTTAAAATGTTTTAGATTTAGCTTTATCTGTTTAACTTGTGCCATAAAAATAGTTATTTTTTAAATAAAAATAACCTTAATTACTTTTAAGTCTAAAGCTTAGACATAGAAGAAGACGCAAAAGATATTTTAAAAAAAAATAGTTTAATTTTAGATTTATCTTTTGAAGATAATTAAGATTTAAATAAAGTAAATATAATTCAAGTTAGTTAATTTAAAGGTTAGTTCAATTTTTGAATAGAACTCCATTTCTTGAAGTAATTATATGGATTTAATAAATTTATAGTTTTAATTTTGAAAACAAGCTAAACTTACTTTATATTGTTCTATAAATTTTTATAAAATTAGAACTTATAAAGTACTAAAAAATTGCTGTTTAATTAAAATTAAATCAAAAAAATATTAAAAATAACTTTATTTATATTTAAAATTGAAGTATCAATACTAAAAAATAATCATTTTAGCCGTTAATTATTTTAAATATAAATTTAAAATAATTTGTCAATTTACAACTATCGATAGTGATTATATTGATAATATTAGCATACTTAAAAAGTTTTATAATAATCAAAAAGATGCTTAGAAAACAAAAAGATAAATCAATAATACTAAAGCTTAATTTTTAATTAAAAAGTATTTTTTTGTGTAAAATACTGATCAAATTGTCTTTGATGGCTAAAATTAACAAGTTTATATAAGAGTTTATTTAGTTATCAAATTGTCTTCTTTAAAAGAATTAATTGATTCAATTGATATCCATCATCTATTTTAGATATTTCGTTGACTTTTGCTAAAATTTACAAAATGTATTTTTTATACAATCATGTTTAGAATAACTATGGTAAAAATACATGATTATATTTAAAAATAAGTAAATATTTCCTACGGTAATTCAAACAAATATTTTTTATATTTTATTTTTAAAATAAAGCAAAAACAGTAAATTTAAATGACGCATAAATTGTCACTTTTTTAGATAAAAATAAGTGGAATTAGATATTTTATTGACTAGACTTACTAATAGTTACTTCTGATATAAGTATACAAATTTTTAATTATCTATCTAAAGTAGGATAAAAATAAACAAAAAAGTTTTCAGATAAGTTCATAAGTCAATCCAAGAAAAATATTAATCTAATCGATATAAGTACAAAATATTTATCAATAGATATCTATGTAAAAGTTAAAGATATAAATTTTAATTAAATTTTCAAATGTTATTATTAATCTCTCCCCAACTCATTATAGACATCATTAACAAGAAAAAACATAATTTAAATTATAGTAAGTATTTTGAAAAAATTTTTTTTAAGTCAGAGAAACTCAATTTAGTTGCTTGGATTTATTTGGTAATATCAAGTTATTGATATCTAGTCTATTTTAGAGTGCTCTAAAACATAATATTATATTTTTTAAAGAAACCTTATCTTAGATATTTCAGTTAAAATAAGTGACATTTTAAACTATACAATTATTTTTTATCTCACTTGCAAGTAGTATAAATAATTATAGTGACTAACTAAAATATTTATTTGCAAAATATTAATTTATACATATTTTACAAAAACTCTTAAATAGATAACTGATTTAAGGAGCGAAGTATTAGTTTTTATTTTTTAAATTTACTTTTGTAGTTAGCTTTTTCAACTCTACCTAACCAATCAGGTAAAATACCAAGTTAAAAAAAATCGTAGTTAAAAATTGACGAGATTTTTGAATCCATAAGCTCTCCTTTTAATCAACTTCAATTTATTATTAATCTCTTTTATGATTCCTTGGCTTGTTCTCTGATAAAAATAGGTAATAATTTCTCTAATCTAACTCCTCATTGTTCCGCCGCTTTCTGGCTATATAGTATAGTATCGCCTAAATAATAATTATGGTTGTTGATACGCCTGTTATTAAAGATTAAGTTTTGTCTTTGTATCTTTAACTTTTACATTACAGATTTAGTAGGACCGCATTCCATTCTAATTTGAGATATTCTTTTGGGATATAAAAGATTTTTTGAGAAAAATCTGACAAAATTTTGATCTGGGTATTCATTCTAATTTAGATATTTTTCTTGTGTTAAGTGTGCGTAATGGTTAAACTAGATTAGGAAAATTAATTATCTCTAAAATAAAAATTTGATCTCTTCAGACTCTTCTAGAAACCCTTCACTGGCTTGGCAAAATTTGCTCAGACAACATCGGGTTATTGCAGTCATCCGCACTGACAATTTAAATCTTGGCTTAGACATGGCTAAAGCCGTATCTGCTGGTGGAATTCGTCTAATTGAAATTACCTGGAATAGTGAAAGACCTGTCCAACTAATTCGCCAAATTTGCGAGGAATTACCTAACTGTACCATTGGAACAGGGACAGTTCTAAACCTCGAACAGCTACAAGAGGCGATTGCAGCTAAGGTTAAATTTTGCTTTACCCCCCACGTCAACCCTACATTAATTCAAAACGCCATTAACGCCGAGATTCCTATAATTCCTGGCGCTTTATCTCCTACGGAAATTACCACCGCTTGGCAATTAGGAGCTAGTTGCGTTAAAGTCTTTCCTGTACAAGCGATAGGAGGAGTCTCTTACATTGAAGGGCTACAAGGTCCTTTGGGCTTTATTCCCCTTATTCCCACTGGTGGCGTAACCCTCGACAATGCTGCGGACTTTATTCAAGCAGGGGCGATTGCAGTAGGGTTATCGGGTCAATTATTTCCTAAGAAGGCTATTGATAATAAAAATTGGGAGGTCATCACTCAAAAAGCTCAAATATTGTTGCAACAACTAAAGCCTTTTTGTTCCGTCTAAAAAAATGCTGTTTCACGATTCTTCTTTTAAAGATAATTTCTGAAAGTTTGGTAAATTTTTAGTGAAAGTTAGATAGAATAGAGAGTATATAAAAAGTTAGTAAACCATAAGATATTTTATCTTTTTTGGAGATAAGTTTAATAGAAATTTATAGAGGAAGGGGAAAGCAACAGCTATTTTCCAGAAAAAGTATTTGTTCAGTTCTAGTGTTATGAGTACAGACTTTAGTCTTGATATTGCCGAAGTATTGTATTATTTAGATGACTTATATCAAGAATTTAAACATAATGACAATTTTGTTCCTCAATTTACACATTTATAAAGAAAAAAATCGTAATGTAGTATTATAAATTTAAGCTGCATTTAATGATAAACTAACGGTGATAATTATTGGATTTTAAGTCAATTATAGATAATACATAATAACCAAAAAATTGTTTCTATGTTAGCAAAAGATTAAGCTGTTAAATCATTTTAAAACCAAGGATATATTACTCAATAACCCTTTAAAAGGACCTATAAACAAGGACTTCAGTTAATTCCTCACCATCGACAGAATAATGAAGTAAAACTCGGCAAAAACAATTAATAAAATTACACGTTGTAAACGTTCTTTGATTGAAACGGTTTACGATAAAGGTAAAATATCTCTCAGATTGAACATTCTAGACATTGAAGTGTTTAAAACCTTTTTCAAAGATCGAATTTCTCAAGCAGTAGTAAAAGAGATTAATCAAAAGATTGAATTAATCACAAAAATAAGCGCATGGCTTAACTAACTTTGATAATTTTAGAGGGATAGCCTTATGAAACTGATATTTTTCCCAGCAACTTCTTCAGACTTAATCTAGGAGAGCTAAAATTGTAAACTTATTAATTTAGTCCATTGCATTTGTATAAATACCTGGATTCATAGAAAAAGTTAGTTAACCTGTCTGGCTATAAATAGCGGTCAAGTATGGCAAACGAATCAAAAAGGTCAAATTAGAATTGCTCTGATAAAAGAATTTAGCCGTAGTTTAGTTCAACTACTTCTCCATTGATTAATTATTTAGTCAGACTAAATCTTTGATTCCACTAACATTAGCCAACTTAAGATCGGGACAAGTGCGCTTAATTAAGCCCGTTAGTACCTTTCCTGGACCAACCTCAATCCCCTGACTAATTTCTTCTTTACGCAATTGAAACATTGTCTCTCGCCAACGAACAGAACTGGTCATCTGTTGAGTCAAATGAGCTCTTAAGACTGTTCCTGACTGAGTAGGAGTAGGATCAACATTAGAAAGCACCGGAATTTGAGCATCAGTAAATTCATAAGCAGTCAATAACGTCTCGAATTGTTGGGCCACTGTTCTCATTAACGGAGAATGAAATGCCCCAGACACTTTAAGCAGAACGGCTCGTTTAGCCTTAATCTGAGAGAGAACTTCCTTGACTGCTTCAGGGGTTCCCGAAATAACCACCTGTTGATCACTATTATCATTAGCTAATACGACATTAGGATTAGCTGCGATCACCTGTTCTAATTGACTTTGATCAAACTTCATCAAGGCGGCCATTTTTCCCCCAGTGACTGTATCCATTAACTGGGCGCGACGTTGAACCAATTGTAATCCGGTAGCAAAATCGAACACTTTCGCCGCATACAAAGCCGAATATTCCCCTAAACTATGCCCTGCAACCAAATCTGGTGTTTGACCTTTCTCTCGAAGTAAATCGCTTAAAATGCTTTCAATCACATACAAACAAGGCTGAGTATAGAGAGTACGAGATAATTCTTCCTCATTTTCCTGACATTTTTCCACCACAGACCAACCCAGAATCTGCTGTGCCTGTTCAAATTTAGTTTTGCCGATGAAAGTTTCTTGTAAATCTACTCCCATCCCAACGATTTGTGATCCTTGTCCCGGAAATACCCACGCTGTTTTCATTTGTTATTTTCAATAAATCTTCAAAAATTAATTAAAGGTGATTAAATGCCCCAGCGAAAAATCACTGCACCCCAGGTTAAACCTGCCCCAAAGCCAGAACTAGCGATTACATCCCCCGTTTTAATTTTACCGTCTCTGACAGCTTCATCAAGGGCAATGGGGATGGATGCGGCTGACGTGTTACCGCATTCTTCTAGGTTAGCAATGATCTTTTCTGGGGGAATCTTGAGCCGTTGAGCCACCGCACACATAATACGCTGATTGGCTTGGTGTAGGATTAGCCAGTCAATATCGTCACTGGAAATGTTAGCACGAAATAGGGCCCTTTCAATAACTTCTGGCACTTTAGCTACAGCAAAACGGTAAATTTCTCGTCCGTTCATGGTGATAGGATGGTAAGTCCCTTGACTGATAGTAATTTCATCTTTAAGGGTTTTCTCTTGTCCTTCGTAGGAAAGATTAAGAGAATGATGTTGCTGTCCATTACTATACATATCAAACCCTAACAAGCGATCTTCATGAAGATTTGCTTGACAAACAACTGCGCCTGCTCCATCGCCAAATAGAACACAGGTGTTACGATCTGACCAGTCTATCCAACGGGAAAGAATATCAGCCCCAATCACTACTACTCGTTGATAAACCCCAGTCCGAATAAATTGAGCGGCCGTGATTAAGGCGAAAACAAAGCCCGAACACGCAGCTGTCAAATCAAAAGCTACCGCATTAGAAGCTCCTAATAATTGTTGTACTTTAGCCGCACTTCCGAATAAGTCATCAGGGGTAGAAGTCGCTAAGATAATTAGGTCAATATCTCTAGGAGTCAGACCAGCCATAGTAATTGCTCCTTGAGCTGCTTGAGCCGAGATATCACTAAGGGATGTATCTGGCGAAGCTAAATGCCGACGGCCGATTCCGGTACGTGTCCGAATCCACTCATCGGAGGTATCAACAAGATGACCAAGGTCATCATTAGTAATCACCTGGGTTGGTGTGAATGAACCACAGCCCGTAATTGCAATTTTAGCTCCTGATGCGTTCAACGATTTTCTCCTTAGGTCTCCCTGAAATATTCGTGATTATCGGGGAGAATACTCCCCTAAAAGTTTTTTAGTGTCAGTATCACGGTTCACTGTTTACTATAGCTGAGCTATCCACTATTTTATTAATATAAGTCGACGTATCAGCTTGAATACGCTCAATAACTCGGTGATTAATGGCTTCTTTTGCCAAGCGAATCGCATTAAAAATTGATGGAGCTTGGGAGCTACCATGACTAACAATACAAATCCCGGCGACTCCAAACAATAATGCACCCCCTTGTTCAGCATGATCGACACGCTGTTTCAGCTTTTTCAAGTTTGGCTTAAGGATTTGACCGCCGATTTTTCCACGCCATCCTTGAGGTAATTCCTCGCGCATAATTTGTAGGAGGATTTCTCCAACAGCTTCTGCAAATTTTAGCAGAACGTTCCCAACAAAACCATCACAGACGATTACGTCAAACTGTCCCGAGAGGACATCTCTTCCTTCAGCATTACCGACAAAGGGGATGTCTTTGTTTTTTTCTAGTAATTCATAAGTTCTTAAAGCTAAATCATTGCCCTTGCTAGATTCCTCGCCGATATTGAGTAAACCCACCTTGGGTTGGTCAACTCCCATTACATATTGGCTGTAAATAGTCCCCATCAGGGCAAATTGTTCTAAATATTTGGGACGACAATCCACATTAGCCCCTACATCTAAAATAATCACGGATTTACCTGCTAGTAGAGTGGGGAAGACAGCCCCAATTGCGGGACGATCAATGCCTTTTATGCGGCCTAAACGGAGAGAAGCTGCCGCCATGGCAGCCCCTGAATGTCCCGCCGAAACCACCGCATCAGCACGGTTTTGTTTAACTAAATCCATGACTACGTTAATGGATGCTTTGGGCTTACGTCTAAGTCCCTTAAGTCCTTCGTCCATAGCGATCACCCCATCGGCCTCGACAATTTCGATATTAGGGGCATGAACATGGTGTTTTAGGGAGTTTTGGATTTGTTGGTGATCGCCAACCAACAAAACGGTCACATCTAGCTCTTCGGAAGCTCGGATCGCTCCAGCGACGATTTCACCAGGGGCGTGATCCCCTCCCATAGCGTCTACTGCAATTCTTGCGGGGGTTGCTGCCATTGAATCAAAGTGATAGAAACCTTCAAAATTTTAACAGAAGCCCTGAAAAATCCGAACAGAAAGAATTCGCAATTTCACAACAGGCTAAACAAATAATGATAAAAAAAGAAAGATCAAGAAAAATAACATTATCCAGATTATCGCATGACGTGAGGTGATTTCAGAATGCAAGAACTATTCGCTTTGGCTATTGCTAATTTGTTGATAAATGTTTTGAGGCCTAACCTAAAACCGTTAGAACCTATCATGGTGGCTGCCTGGCAACAGGCAAAAATTTTTGATGTTCCCACCAATCCTGATCCTATAGTAGAAAAAATTGTGGCCGACTATCTCCAAAACATCAAAGCCCTAGGTTTCTCTCTAGACAAACAAGGGGTTTGGATTCAATCAGATTGGGCTTATCTAGGACAAAATCAGTCTAATCTTCCTTTGCCTGCCGCGTCTCTGACTAAAATTGCCACCTCTATTGCTGCTTTGGAAACTTGGGAAATAGATCATCGTTTTGAAACCCTAATTTATACGGTAGGTTCTTTCAAAGATGGAGTCTTAATAGGAGATTTGGTCATTCAAGGAAGCGGTGATCCTTTATTTGTTTGGGAAGAAGCAATCACGCTGGGTAATCACTTAAACAAATTGGGAATTCGTAAAGTCATAGGTAATTTAATCATTGTTAACAATTTTTCGATGAATTTTAAATCTGATCCACAAATCTCAGGGGAACTACTCAAAGTAGGCTTAGATAAATCTCGTTGGCGTAGAAGTGTTGATACTTTTGTTCAACACTTCTACGCCAATACTCCTCTTCCCCAAGTAGCGATCACGGGTGCGGTTAAAGTTCAATCTAATCTCCCAGAAGGTTCTCAATTACTAATCCTTCACCAGTCTTTAACTTTGGCTGAACTCCTCAAACAAATGAATCTTTACAGTAATAATGCCATGGCTGAGAGCCTAGCACAATCGGTGGGAGGAGCAAAAATAGTAGCGCAGAAAGCCGCCAGAGCAGCTAATGTTCCCTTCAAAGAAATTCAATTGATTAATGGATCCGGATTGGGACTCGAAAACCGCATTTCTCCTCAAGCATCTGTAGCTATGTTAATTGGTATTCAAAAGAAGTTGAAAGAAAATTCCCTCAATGTCACAGATATTTTCCCAATGGCTGGACGAGATACCACTGGAACGGTAAAATGGCGTAATCTTCCAGATGGAGTGACGGTTAAAACCGGAACCTTAGCTCAAGTAAGTGCCTTAGCAGGGGTGATATCTACGAAAGAGCGGGGTCAAGTTTGGTTTTCTATCATTAATCATGGCTACAATATTGATCTCTTTCGAGTTGAACAGGATCGATTGTTACAGCGTTTAGCTGATCATTGGCAACTGACTGATGTTTCATTAACTCAGCAAATTAAACCATATTTAGGTGATCCTCAACGTAATAAGTTAAAAGCCAAAAGTTAAATTCTTCGGCTCAATGACTTTTACATTAAGTAAAAATAATTGGGTTAAGCTACTTAAAAAGATCTACCTGTGTCGAAATAAGCTACAAACTATCAATTCATATGCTTGTTCGCTGGCAACTCTTCGATAAACTCCTAGAATAAACAGTTTACCTCTATTCTAGAAGTTTATTGAAAACTTCATTACTCATTTTTTACTTGATACATCTTTCCTGAGCAATAAAAATGCTTTTTAAAGTCTTCTGTCTTATCTTTTTTTTATCATTCGGACTTTATTTGTCCTTGAATAAAAGATATTAATTCTATAACTTTTTTAATAAATAGAATCTTTTTCTGTCTAGATCAGAAAAGTAATCTAACTAGTTTGAGTTGTTTAACTTTTTTACGATCATAGTTATGTTAAAGTTCAACAACCTCTTAGTAAATGAAGTTTTAACCTTGTTTTAATGGATAGCTTGAGTTTTAACTTGAGTAACTATTTATCTAAAAAACTACTGAAAATGCCGGGAAATAATTAGAATATTTGGGTTTATTTGACAATTAACTTAAGTAGAAATTAAGTACTGTCTTATTTAAGAGTTATCTCAAATAAAATTTTGTTGACTGACTAGTATCTTAATCTATAAAAAAGTCAAATTACTAGTTATTCTGATTTATAAATATTTACTACATTTGGTTTTTACTTAATTGTCAAAACTACTACAATGGTATCAGGTTAATCTATTCAATAGATATCAATAAACTGAAATGAGAGATAATATGTTGGTTGATATTTAGTATCAATTTTACAATCATTCTAAAACTTTTGTGTATTTAAACTATGGAAATAGCCCTATTTTTTAGGAAAAGATTTTTAATCAGAAATAATCTATTTCTAAAATAAAGACAAAAATTTTTTTACGTATTAAACACGATATTTTTTCGTCCAAAATCACAGTACTAGTAAATTTTTTTAAAAAATATTTCTTTTTATCAGGGTTGATTCTACAGGGTAACTACTTGGATCGGCTATGCCGAACTTATAATTTATAATTTATAAGTAGAATGCAAAATAAAGAGATTTTAAAATTAAAAGTTGACGCATTTTCTAAATTCATAAGCTCTTCTTTATAATTAGATTTAATTTATTATTAATAACTTTCACTATCCTTAAATAAAAATAAGTCATGATTTCTTCAATACAACTCCTAATCATTCCACTGATCTGGATTAATAAATAAGCTTTTCGATATTAATTAACTAATTTCAATAATCCTGAACTTTAGTCTAAGTTTTTCTCTAAATTTAACGACAATTAATCTTAAAAGAGAAAGTTTTCTCTATCCAAGACAAATCTTTAATAATTTGTTCCTTATTCTAATAAAGTTTTTCAGATGCCATAAGTATCAATTAAGTTAAAGCATTGAGCTTAATATAATCCAATTGAAACATAAAATTCACTCGAGTATTATCCATAGAATAATTATGACTTTTAATACGCTTGCTATTGAAAATAAAATTCTATCTTTGTATTTTTAAGCTTCACGTTATAGGTTTAATAAAGACTCATAATCATATGATATCGCAAAACTTTTAATATTTCATTTTAGTCATAACAATTTGGAGCAACAAATCAGGTAACCATTTCTAATAACGGGAACGCCATCGTTTTCTTGAGAGTCTTTTCGGATTAAAAAGATTTTTAATTAGTAAAATTAGGAGAACTATGCCATATATAGAAAAAAACAAGGCACACGACTAGGATAGGGAAATCTTTTTTAGAAGTTCGAACTCTAGAAAAGATATAGACGGTCGAGTGCCTTTAACATCTTATTATTCGTCGTCGTCTTCGTCTTGGGGATAGACAAAGGTAGAACGTCCTGAAAGGACGGATTTACCTAAAGACAAAGCTTTTTCGGCTTCTTTGGCTGCTTGTTTCTTCCAATGTGCTTTGCGTTGATCGCGCTTGAGATTAGAGGTTTTCTTTTTTGGAACTGCCATAGTTCGTGATTATTGAGTGAGAAATTAGATAGCTTTCTTATTCTAATCGGTCTGGTCCAAATTTGTCTGGTCAACGGAAATTGAGTAATGTAAGTTTTGATATTGAGTGAAGTTGTAGGGGTATTGAAAAATTTTCGAGCAATAGCCTGAGCAATGATTATTCTCAGCATTGGCTACCGTTACAAGCTTGTGAAGCCAGTGCTCAAACTCTCTATCGAATTAATCATAATGCGGAGATTCCCAATGATCAATTAGTCTTATTGACGGACACCTCCCTTAAACTGAGACAGGAGCTTACTTATGATAAGACAGACAATATCAATCAATAGTTAGAAAATTGGCTGTCTCAACTCAAGCTTAATTGTTTTTTAGGGTTATGGAGTTAGTTATCAGGGAAAAGATTATCTAGTTGCCATATTTTCGCTGAAAAGTCCAGATAAATGGCAAGTTGTTAATAATCATTTAAATAGTTAAATCCGTCTGGTCAAACCAGATTGATTTGTAAATTTCAGGGACACAGAGCCAGTAGAAACAAATATAACGGAAGATAAATGAGACAGACAAGAATTATCTCAAATAATCTTCCATTAATGCCTATTATTGTTCTCCATATTTCAACTAACTTCGTCGAAGAATTTGAATACAACACCATTCTTGTTGTTTGCAAATAGTAGTCACAACCCAACCATACTGTTCGAGGATATCAACGATAACTTGAGATTGATCAAGTAAAATACCACTGAAAATGCCCCAAGCGTTAGGTTTAGCTAAAGCCGTCAGTTGAGGAATTAGCTCAATGATAACTTCGGCTAGAATGTTACATAAAATACCATCTACGCCTTCGGGAACTAAATTTAAAATTTCTTGAACACTACCTTGGTTAATCACTAAAATAGACGGATGAATTTGATTGAGATGGCGATTATGACGGGCAGCATTTATTGCCAAGGGGTCGATATCCACAGCATAAAGCTTAGCTGCTCCCAGCAAAATCGCCCCAATCGAGAGAATACCAGATCCAGAGCCAATATCAGCAACAATGGTTTCCCTGGTTGAATCTAACAAGTACATTTCTAAAGATTCTAGACATAATTGGGTGGTGGCATGGGTTCCTGTTCCAAAAGCTGCTCCTGGATCAAGGCGTAGAATGAAACGATCATTTTCTTGGGGGGGGGTTAACCAAGCCGGATAAATCAGAAAGTGATCACCTACTTTTGTGGGTTGCCAATGTTCCTTCCAGCTACTAGCCCAGTCTTCTTCATCAATCAACTTCCAACTGGTTAATGGTGGAGGAAATCCTGAAAGCAAAGCATCCTCTTGTAGACATAGGGATAGAGCGGCTAAATCCGGAGAAACTTCTTGTATTTCAGGAATATAAGCGTAAATCAAATAGGATTTTCCCTTAATACTTTTAGCAGTGCCCGAACAGCCAAATTGCTCTAACCTCCAAAAAATATACTCTTCTAAATTTGCGTGACAAAGAATGCTAATTTCCCACCAGCTCATTGACATTAAAGAGTTAAGTTAGTGACTGAGAAATAGTAAATTATCGATATCTTAAGCGTTACTAGAGGATTTTTTAGCAAAACAGAAATTTTCTATGGAGAGTGTCAACACTATAATTTAACCGTGTAGGCATCTCGAATGCCAGCTACTTTAGTAATTTCTGTCAGTAACCCATCAGGAAGGGGATCATCAAGACTCAAAGCCATCACCGCATCCCCACGAACAATTTTTCGTCCTACTTGCATACTGGCAATATTGACATTAAAACTACCAAGCAGAGAACCAATTTTACCGATAATCCCTGGCATATCGCGGTGTACAGTGAATAACATATAGTTACTGGGGGGAACGTTAATTGGGAAACCATCCACATCAGTAATCCGAATTTCTCCGTCACTGAGTAAAGCCCCTGTTACGGAATGTTCTCCCATCGATCCTTGGGCTGCTAGGTGGAGAGAATCAGAATAGTCCCGAATTGTTGCATCACGAGTTTCAATAATTCTGATTCCTCGTTCTTTGGCTTCGATTGCCGCATTAACATAATTAACTCGTTCGCGTAGAGCTCGGGATAGCAGCCCTTTTATAGAAGCAATGATAAGGGGCTGACTTTTATTGGTTGCTAATTCTCCTTGAAGCCTTACTGTTAACCGTTCAATGCGTCCTCCTGCCAATTGTCCAACCAAATTTCCTAAGGTTTCGGCCAGTTGTAAGTAGGGGCGCAATTTTTCCATGACATCAGGAGTCAGTCCAGGGATATTAACGGCTGAACGGGCAGGTAGTCCCAACAACACATCTCGAATTTGCTCAGCTACATCAATAGATACATTCACCTGTGCTTCGGCGGTGGAAGCTCCTAAATGAGGGGTTAAAAGCACATTATCAAACTTTCGTAGTTCAGATTCTCCGAGGGGTTCTTCTTCAAAGACATCTAGGGCGGCTCCAGCAATTTTTTTATTGGCAATTGCTTCAGCCAAGGCAGGCTCATCAATAATTCCCCCGCGGGCACAATTAATCAAGCGAGCTGTAGATTTCATTTTGTTGAATGCTTCTGTAGAGATTAAATGGGTAGTTTCTGGAGTTTTAGGAATATGGAGAGTAATATAGTCGGATTCAGCAAAAAGTAAATCCAGATCCACCAGAGTACAACCCAATTGATCAGCGCGTTCTTTAGAAATAAAAGGATCAAATGCCAATAATTTCATGCCCATGGATTTCGCGACATTAACCACATGCGAACCAATTTTCCCTAACCCCACAACCCCTAAGGTTTTTTTGTAAACTTCAGCCCCAATAAACCTTTTTCGATCCCATTTCTTAGCTTTAACCGACCGATTTGCTTCAGGAATGTGTCGAGATAGGGATAACATCATGGCTAAGGCGTGTTCAGCGGCTGCGATAGTATTCCCTTCTGGGGAGTTAACCACCACAATGCCTTGACGAGTAGCTGCCTTAACATCGATATTATCAACCCCAACCCCGGCACGTCCGATAATTTTGAGTTGGATTCCTGCTTCAATAATGGCTTGGGTAACTTGGGTTCCTGAACGAAGCATTAAGGCATTATACTCAGGAATGATTCTGACCAATTCTTCTGGAGGAAGTCCAGTTTTGATATCTACTTGCGCCACTTGAGATAAGATATCGATTCCTGCTTTGTCAATGGTATCGGATACAAGAACTTTTGCCATGGTTACTCTATCTAGATCGCAGTTATTAGTAATGCTTGTTCAGTCTCTTATTGCAGTAGCTCATTGCTACCACGACCCTGACTCTAAAATCTTTTGAGGACAAGGTTTCATGAATTGAGGTTTATTCTGTAAGGATTCAGTTACCTTCAGGTGACTTTCTTACAGAATAAACCTCATTTTCATTATTTCGCCTCATTTACCATACCTCATTACTTGATTTACTAACTCAATTTTTAATACAAAATTCTAATATAAAATTTACCGAATAACACACGCAACGCAAAATTCCCATTTTTATAAAATTAAAGATATCGCGCAAGCCAGATAGTTTATTTGCTATCTTGAGCAACTTATGCTGTGTCTTTCAAAGGTTGCCGGTTGACTGCGATTTTTTTGAGGCTCCATGTTTTTATTGTCTTCCAGCCGATTTTACGTTCGTTATAAAGTAATTTACTTCAATACATCTAAAAAATTACATTTAGAAGTCTCTTCAGTCACTTTGACTACTAGATTTTTAATCTGCTTTCAGGAAACTTCTAAGTTATTGCTTTTAACTCTTAATTCTTAGTTTTTGATTTTTTAAATCGTTGTTTAGTCTTCAAATTAAGTTTGACGTCTTTCTAAAATTTTCTACTTCTTTATCTCTTGTATTTATTTTTTGATTTATTTATAAGAGGTTTTGGAAGTTTATAACAAAAAATAATGATGGTTTTCAAGCTTGTTAAATCTAGTTTTTATGACTCATATAATAATTCGTAACAATTTATTTACTTTTTAGAAAAAATAACTCTCCTAGCTTAGCAGTTATCAATTAACAAACCAGATAAAATATAAACTCTATAAAAGAGTGAAAAATAAAGGAGATTACCCAATCAAAAAATAGCAATCGAACCAGTATTTATATTCTTTATATCCTTTTTGTCCGTGTACGTTTTTATAAGTCTTCGTCTCTGTGAGCAATTTCTGCTAAGCTTTGCTGATTATATAATCCCTGTAAGGTCTGGTGCTTGTCTCGACGGGAACGAAGGCGGTATTTTTTGCTTTCTAACTTAGGTTCATAATGTTCCTGTCCCGAAGTTTTTATTTTTAACTTTAAATTCGATTCTTGCTCTCCTATTTTGTTTTTAGTTTCTTTTCTGTTAATGGCTTCTTTCAGAAAAGTTGAATAATGTTCGTATCGTTCCCAATCATCATTAATGATACAATCAGGTTCTCCCCGATGTAAACAGTCATTGAATTGACAATTACCTGTCTTAAGTTGCCGTTTTGCTTCAGGAAAATATAAAACTAATTCCTGCGGACAACAGTCAAGATCAGGCTGATTAAAGCCAGGAGTATCTGCTAAAAATCCTCCCCCCGGAAGTTCGAACAATTCGACATGACTGGTAGTATGACGACCTTTGTGGAGTTTTCCTGAAACTTTGGCTACTCTTTGGTCAACTTCTGGAATTAAAGTGTTAATCAAACTAGATTTACCGACCCCTGAAGGACCTGCTAGGATAGTTATCTTGCCTTGTAGACGAGTGTTTAAGTCCTCTAAACCTTGATAATTTATCATACTAACAAAAGAAGGGTTATAGCCCCATTGTTCAATACGGTTTTGCCATTTTTTTCGTTTATCTTCGACGATTAAATCTAACTTGTTCAAACACAAACATAAGGATAAAGATGTTGATTCGGCTTTCACTAAAAACCGACTTAATTGCCAGGGATCGAGGGGAGGATTTTCTAAAGCAAACACTACGAGTATTTGGTCAGCATTGGCTACAGGTGGCCTGGAAAGTTCTGTTTTACGAGGAAGAACTTGAGCGATCACCCCCTGTCTATCTTGATAGTCGGGTTCTTCGATGACCACACGATCGCCTACCATCACCTTTTGATTAATTTTCCTTAAACGAGTTCGTCGGGTACATAATAAAGAAAAAGATGATTCATAATTAACCACTTCAGATGGTTGATCTAAGCGAACCTGATAGAAATTTGCTTGCACAGCAATTATTGTCCCCAAAGGTCGAGATAAAGTCGAATGGGGAGTAACATTACGATAGATGGAATCACTCACAAAATAATAGACTATAGATTATAGATTAATGACTCACTCTAGAGACGATAGACTTTCAAGGAAAAAAAGTCCTGACGGTATTCAATAGTTTTAATATGATAGCCTTCTATGGTCAGACTATCGGGAACTTGTTCAATGGGTTCCCCTGGATCAAGCCATACTTCTAGTAATAAACCAGGGGACATTTGTTGTAATTTCAGTTTAGTGCGAACAAAGTTAATGGGACATGGAGTTCCTCGTAAATCGAGTAAAGGAATTTCGGTAGTTGTTTGATTCATTTTTAGAATACCCCGTTGGCCGTTCACTCGTTACCTTTTGCTTTTTTCATGAGCTTAGTTTGATATTAGACAATTGAATTGTGAAAAAATCATGACTTCTAATTCCCAACTCTCAACACCGAACTCAGGTTAATGAGTCTATTTATGAAATAAGCTACCTAAGAAGTTTTCTAAACCGCCCTTACCATTACTTTTACCTTTAATGTGTGCTAGTTGCTCGAGAAGTTCTCGTTCTTCCGTATTAATGCGGGTAGGAATTGAGATCTTCACAGTAATTAAGTGATCCCCTCGAATGGAAGAGTTGCCTAATTTAGGAACCCCTCGATCTTCAAGCATCAGTTCTGTGTTAGGTTGAACCCCGGCTGGAATTTTCAACTCCTGGAGACCGTCAACAGTATTTATCTCGAGCGTACAACCTAGTATCGCTTGTAGATAACTGATGGTAATTTCTGAGTGGATATTCATTCCCTCACGAGTGAACTCCTTGTCAGCTTCTACGAACAGGTAGACATAGAGATCACCTGGGGTTCCTCCTCGCATTCCTGCATCCCCTTCTTTAGCTACCCGTAGACGGGTTCCGTTATCAACACCAGCAGGGATCGTAATTTTGAGTTTTTTTGTTTCTTGTTTACGACCACTACCCCCACAAACTTCACATTTTTCTTCAATAACTTCTCCGGACCCATTACAAGTAGGACAGGTGGAGACTTGAGCAAAACTTCCGAAAGGGGTACGGGTTGCTCTTCGGACCTGTCCATGCCCGTCACAGGTAGGACAGGTGCGAGATCCAGTTCCTGGTTTAGCTCCGCTACCATTACAAACTTGACAGTTTTCTAGATGGGGAATGCGGATTTCTTTTTCGCCTCCAAATACTGCCTCACTAAAACCGAGTTTTAAATCAAGTCGGAGATCATCTCCTCTGCTAGGACCACCGCCACGACGGGTTGTTCCGGTTCCTACTCCACCACCAAAACCACTAAAGATAGTTTCAAAAATATCAGCGAAGCCCCCCATGTCACCATAGTCAAACCCGGAGGCTCCAGCACTATTGACTCCGGCTTCTCCAAATTGATCGTATTTGGCACGAGTCTCTGATTCTGATAGGACTTCGTAAGCGCGGTTAATCTCTTTGAAACGTTCTTCTGCTACCGATTCTTTATTGATGTCGGGATGGTATTGGCGGGCTAGACGGCGATAGGCACGTTTAATTTCTTCTTTCTTGGCATTACGGGAGACACCAAGGATTTCGTAGTAGTCACCTGACATAGGGCATTGATCGTAATTATTGGGCTATTGGGTTTAGAGATAAGCTTGATTTTTACTTTAGCAAACTATCGGCAAGAAAACATCATCAGGTTTTGTTCTTCCGGTTTTAAGGGTCTGCGGGTTGAAGATTCAGAGTTTTGTTTTTTGACTCCTTACACACATCACTTTAATGTTTTGTTAGTGAAAATTTTGAACAATTGATTTGTTATAACACCAAAAGCATATGGAGTAAGCAAAAAAATCTTATCAGTTCACTTTCCCTGAGGTTCTAAAGCAGCTTTAGGATACACAATTCTTTGATGATGGAATTGCTGCCAAACCTTAACAAACACCTCAGCAATGATAGGTAGCTCCTCATATTTAATTCCTGAATCCTTCAATTGATTATCTCGCCATCGAGCTTTAAAAATTTTATGAATCATGGCCAAAGCGGTTTCCGGGGTAGTTTCTTTCAAAGATCGTAACGCTGCTTCACAGCCATCGGCCAACATCACAATCCCCGTTTCTCGTGACTGAGGAATGGGACCTTTATAGCGAAACTCTTCTTCACAAATTAGTTTTTCTCCGTCTTTTTCTGCCTGTTGTTTAGCCTGATAATAGAAATACGAAATTAACAACTTTCCTTGGTGTTCAGGAATAAAATTCCGAATCACTCGTGGCAAACCATACTTACGAGCCATGATTAACCCTTCGGTAACGTGCTTTTTTATGATTTCCACACTTTGCCAAGGATCATTGATTTCATCGTGTTTATTAGGCGCACCCATTTGATTTTCAATGAATCCCAAAGGGTCGTGCATTTTCCCAATGTCATGATATAGAGTTCCCGTCCTTACCAACTCGACATTACAATGAAGTTCTCTAGCGGCTGCTTCGGCCAAACAAGCCACAAATAGAGTATGTTGAAACGTTCCGGGCGTTTCGGTCGATAAGCGTTTGAGCAAAGGACAATTAGGGTTAGCCAATTCTACTAACCGAATGGGAGTCACCAAATCAAACAAACGTTCTAGATAAGGAGAAATTCCTAAAGCCATGACACTCCAAAGAAACCCAGATAGACCATAAATAATTGCTCCTGGCAACACTGCTGACCAAATTGTCCCCGCCACTGGTGCGATAATTAAGTAAATGGGAAAGTAAAGGCCTCCTTGAACCATGCCCACCCCTCCCCCTAAACGGGCTAATTCATCTCGTGAACGGAGTCGTCCAGCCATTAACCCGGCCAATAAACCTCCTGCAGTTCCTGCTAAAACATAACTCCAATTTACTGTTCCTGCAGTAAATGTCGATAAACCACTTAACAATAAAACTTGAGTAACTGCTAACGTAGGGCCATAGAAACTACTTGTTAATAATCCAATAGCCGGCAAATTAGTATAACCTAGGTTAAAAATTGCCAGAAAGGGAGTACTTAAACTTAATAAACAGAGTAAAAAATGATCGCGGCGACGCATCGGACGATGAACATGACGAGTCACCATGCAAAAAACTGTTACTCCTCCTGCTACTAGAATCACAGAAATCCCTAATCCTAACCAATTGATGCCCCGGCGACTTAACCCAAAGCTGTCGAGTAAGATAAAATCTGCTTGGCTGATCGTTTCATTGGCTTTGACAATGACATCTCCCTGTTGAATTTCAACAATTACCGGTTCTACGGCTTGAGCCGCTTGTTCAGCTTGTCTTTTAGTTTCTTCTCTATCTACCGTTAAATTATGTCGATTTTGAAATACAGACATGAGCAGTTTTTGCCCCATTATCTTGCTAGAAAAAGGTATTGACGGATCAAATTGTATTTTAAGAATATCTTGCAAAAGATTATTGGGCATTCCGGCTGGAATCCCTTGAATCAAAATTTTTTCAGTGGTGTTGAGTAGTGCTTTTTGAGTATTTTTCCAAGTAGACTCATCTAAATTGAGAAAGGCAACAGCTATTTCTAGTGATAAGTAAGGACTTTTAACACCAGCTAAAATTGATTTAGCCTTACTATACCGTTGACGAGCCTGGCTCATCTTTTCTAAAAAAGTTTGGAACTCTGTTCCTGTAGTAGTTTGCCGATAGTCTTTTAGCTCAGTTAAGATTTTTTTAAAATCGGGGGATAATTCGGATATTTTTTCAGAGAAGTTGTCAATATCATTAGGAATTAACTGGGCTTGAGCCACATTTAAAACTTTTTGCCAATCTTGTTCAGAAAAAGATCGTAAATTTTGTTGGGTGGGCAAGGGAAGCTGTTGAACACTAGCTACAGGAAAAGGATTACTTATGTTTCGTAATTGTTGCATACTAACTAGCGCTTCCTTCACAGTCAATTCCAACTGACTGGTTAATTTGACATCCCGTTGCAATACAGGAATGATCCCAGTTCGAACTTCTTTTCGTTTTTCCTCAGTAGTTTTGAGATCTTCAAAAGTTCCGTCCTCAGGAGCAATAATAGTTACTGGAGAAATAGTTCCTACAGCTAGTTTTGGTTGATTGTAGAAACGATAACTAATTACACTAGTCAAGGATATAATCGCTAATCCCCACATCATGGGTGGGTGAATTTTTCTCAAGGATGATGAGCTATGCAATTTTTGAAAAAAATTAGGAGCATGGTTTGACTGAGACTTGTGGGGCATAGGTGAAGCATCAATGTTCCTAAAAAGCGAAAACCTAAAATTTTGGTAGTTTTTACGCCATTTATCTAGGCTTTGGGTTAAATGAAGCTTTTTCATCGTATGTGAGGTCGCTGAAAAGATATTAGGAGCGTAATAGAGAGCCCTAAGAAATACGCCACTAAATTAAACTAGGGTAGATCTATCTTGAAATTCGGCCATGACAAAACAATCTCAATTGAATCACCGACGTCTTTAACTACTTTACTGTTTCTCTCTGGAAATGGATTTAGTTTTAGGTATTATGACTCTTCTAGAATAGTTGTAAAAAAATTACACATAGACAAAGGATAAAGGTCTCACTTTGCAAGGCTTCTAAGATTCCAAAAACTTTATTTTTATCATAGATTGGGTTTTTGGAGTTATAGAATTTAATTGGGTTAAGATTCTTGGAAGTTATTAGCTACTAGTTTATTATAGTCTTCTTTAGAAGGTCCAATATTCTTTTTGGGAAACGAGTTTCACAAATGAGCGTTTTTGCCTGACCCAAGGCGAGTTAACAACACTAATGTTAAAGTTTGGCTTAACTTTACTTTGAGAGTTGCTCCCAGTCCACATTGCCCATAGGCTAGGAATGATGTGGTTTATTAATTGACTGTTTCCTTTTCTTCTTAAAGCTAACTGCCAGTGGGGGGGAATACCGAAACAAAACAACTTTTGTATGCTCCGGCTAATGCTTTTACTAAGGCGGCGGTAACAACTTAAAATTGGGTTAGAGTGGGTCTAAGAACCGCAACTAAAAAATTTTCTGGTGTAACTGTAAAACAATAAATTGCTAAGGGTAAAGCTGATTATTTTAAAAGTATTGGTTGATGAAAATAGTCAGTTACTTGTTTTAGGAGAGTTCTTAGTTGCAATAAAAACTCTGCTTGTTTTAAGGAGTCTCTCAAGCGAGAATTAGATTAGTTACAATAATAGATTAGTTGTCAAGAAAGTATGTTCTTAATCTCGAGGTTTTCTGTCAAAATAAAGGCAAGTAATTCTCCCCAACCCATCATTTCTTGTAGTGTTTCTGGAGATAGTTGCCATTTAACAACTAAGTAAGCTATGTAATTACTCCCCTAATAGACTAAGAGGGTCATGGAAAAAGACCATCATAACGTCCCCAATACAAGTCTCCTTGTGTTAGGTGACTTACAATTCTTTGTGAGAAAAGATTGCTCACCGGTAATGGCTTACCAATCTTCAGGTGATAGCCTTCCCTTTTTGGTTAACCGTTTTGTTATTGCTTTACTTAGAAAAAGCAACCAGGGATGTAATGAGAAAGTATGGCTAATATTTACACCAATTAAACTCCCCATAAAGGTTCCTTGAAAGCGATTTAAGAGTGAGTAAAGCATTTTTCGATAATTGATTAATAAACTATGAATATTCAACTAATTACACTATTTGAGTATATTGAATGATAAACCTATCTTAGGTTAGACTATCGATATAGATAGATTTTTTCGGAACTTCCTAAAGCGTGATTTCAATAGCTCACGGGGTGAAGAAAAGATTAAATTGTAGGTGTAAATGAAGATGAGGTGCGGTGCGGTGTATAAGGTGTAGTAGCAATATCTCCAACTTCAAAAAAATAAATTGAGGGCAAAGATAGTTGCTAATAAATAGAAGCCTAAATCTTGAGCTTTAAGAATCACCGTGTTTAAGGAAGATGAGGATATAAAACTAGACATAATAAGACCCAAGAACATCACTTTAGATCGGTACATTGGGTCTGTTAGTCCTATAATTAGCAAAAGTCAGTCGCTTTTTCGGGATTAACAACTTGTTCTTTAAACACTTTCCCCGCAGAGAAAGCAGGAACGGTGGTAGCAGGAATGGTGATAGATTGTCCAGTTTGAGGATTCATCCCTTTGCGCTCTTTGCGATCTCTTGGTTCAAAGGTTCCAAACCCAACTAAGACAACTTTATCTCCTGAAGCGACGGTTTCCATGATGGTTTCTGTGAGTGCATCCAGAATATGACTCGTATCTTTTTTGGTCATACGAGTTTTGGCAGCGATCATGTTGACTAGATCTTCTTTATTCATCGTTCCTTTGTTGACAATTCTGACTGAGGCTGATTATAACTGAATAATTGCTCTGAGATCACAATATAAAGGATAAAAACAACGTTCTTACCTTTCCCTAGTTGTCTCGGTTTATGGTTGATTTATAGCTTTTCATCCCATTAAACTCTATAGAGAGATGTTTTCACTTAACTATCATAAATCATAATTTTTCTCAAAAACTTGGACCTTAACTCAGTTGAATACCTACTCCTATAGGAGCAATAGTAGTCAATTCTAATTCTGGCTTATTCTCTTGAACTTGTTGTAAATTCCACTCGTTTTTAAAAAGTAATACGGGACGACTCCAATTATCTTTGACAACAAGAGCATTAAAAATCCTTCCAGCTTTTTCTAGGGCTTTCCATCCTTCGGTTACCCAGCGGGCTATACTATAGGGAAGAGGTTCTAATTGAGTTTCTACCCCATATTCACTGAGCATCCGAAACTGGACGACTTCAAATTGTAATTGTCCTACGGCAGCTAAGATCGGATCTCTTTTAAAGTCATCGGTGGAATACATAATTTGGATCGCCCCTTCTTCGCGTAATTCTTGAATGCCTTTTTGGAATTGCTTAAATTTAGAGGGGTTAGGATTTTTAAGGTAAGCGAATATTTCCGGAGAAAAACAAGGTATTCCTTCATATTCTAATTTTCTGCCATTATAAATTGTGTCCCCAATAGCAAACACTCCTGGATTATTCAACCCAATAACATCTCCACTATAAGCTTCTTCGATAGAAGATCGATCTTGTGCAAATAATTTCTGAGGACGAGACAGACGTACGGTTTTTCCCGTCCTAGCATGGCTGACGGTCATATCTTTCTGAAACTTTCCTGTACAGACTCGTACAAAGGCCACACGGTCACGGTGTTTTGGGTCCAAATTGGCTTGTAATTTAAATACAAATCCACTAAATTCAGGATGGGTGGGCTCTACCACTCCTACAGAAGAATTCCGTCCTTCAGGTTTTAGGGCGTATTCTAGGAACGCTTCAAGAAATAATTGCACTCCAAAGTTAGTCATGGCCGAGCCAAAGAATACAGGAGTCATTTGGCCGCAATGGAGTGTTTCCAAGTCGAGATCGGCTCCTAATTCTTCAAGGATTTCTAATTCTTCTTTGAGCTGATAATAAAGCTCCTGGTCAAGATGTTCTTTAACTTTAGGGTCACTAAGCTTAATGGCAGTTTCCTGAGCACGTTGGCTACCGTGTGCGCGACGTTGAAATAGGTGTATAGTTTGTTGACGACGGTCAAAGACCCCTCGGAAAAGATCGCCGGTTCCAATCGGCCAGTTCACGGCGTAGGTTTGCAGTCCTAATTCCTGTTCAATCTCATCGAGCAATTCCAGCGGGTCTCTTGTGGGGCGGTCAAGTTTATTGATAAAAGTGAAAATGGGAAGTCCACGCAAACGACAGACTTCAAATAGTTTACGGGTTTGAGGTTCTAACCCTTTTGCTGCGTCAATCAACATGACAGCATTATCGGCTGCCGCTAGAGTACGATAGGTATCCTCACTAAAATCTTGATGACCTGGAGTATCTAGTAGATTAATCTGAAAGTCTCCATACTCAAATTGTAAGACAGTAGAGGTAATTGAAATTCCTCTCTGTTTTTCCATTTCCATCCAATCAGAGGTAGCTTTACGTTGGTCTCGTCTAGCTTTGACCGCTCCTGCTTGGTGAATTGCCCCTCCGTACAGTAGAAGTTTTTCGGTGAGGGTAGTTTTGCCTGCATCAGGGTGGGAAATGATAGCAAAGTTACGTCGTTTTTCTACGGCTTTTTCGATTTCTTTTTGAATTTCGCTGGACATTCTTTAGGGGAGTCTCTTGATCTAAGATTATCAATCCTTATCCCTCATGATATAACCTCCTCTAAAAAGCCGGTAGTCAAGGTTAACAGTTATTGACTTATCTCACCAATTAACAATGCAACTTAACAGAATTATTAGTCATGATTTTCTATGTTTAAAATGTATGAATTACTAAACTTAAAGTATTAATTTTTGATGTTGATGAAGCTTTAGCATAATCTGAAAGAGATGATTGTAGAGTAGTTTTTGATTAAATTTTTATTTATGTTAATTCAGATTGGTGTTGATTAGAGTCTTTATTCATAAAATTTTCCACAACGCCGCCCAGATTTAACTAACAATTTAGAGCTATTTATATCTGTTAATTTTTTAATTTTAAGTAGTAAAAATTAATTTTTATAAACAATTATTATTGGAAATATAAATTTTATCAGGAATAAAAAAAATTAATTCTTGAAACTCAGTAAAAAAGCTTGATATCAAAAAAATAAAATAGTGTTTATTGCTATCAATTGCTACTAAAATAACTTTATTTTTTTAGGATAAATATTAATTTTTTATTTCAATAAATTACTGTAAAAAATATTATTTTATGTCAAAAATAAGCCAGTAATATCTATATACAATAGTCTTATTTTTGAAGTTTTTTTAAAATGACAAGTAGCTACTTAAATCAAACAAACTTAAAGCTTATTAAAATATTTAACAGGTATTTAATTAATCTCACCTATTAACCAGCATTTAAATAATAGTTGGTAGTTTGATCAACTCAGAATATATTTTTAAGTTATCGATAAAGATTAATTATAAACACTATTCATATTTTATAGAATCAAGTATTATCTGATATTGTAAGACAGAATATTTTTAATAAGTTTAACTACTTGATTTAGGTAATTTTAGCGTTTTTATAAAAAATTACAGCAAAGTATATCTAAAGCTCAGGTCGGTAATTTGTTATACTTACTTGTTGCTCAAGCAAATCAAGATAACTTAATACTTAATACTTAATACTTAATACTTCATTAAGTTATCTTGAAAATTTACATCTATAGAAGTAGATAAATAAGTGTTTACAAATAAACGTTAAGTTCAAGATTTTTGTAAAAAATTAAATATTTCTTTGTTTATTCTATTAAGTTTTTTCTCATCCTCTCAGAAAAATTTTTAAAGATACTTGATATATTCTTTGTTTCTCTTCTTAAAGAACTACATAATTATTATGTTGATCAAATAAACACTCTATAAATTATTATTTATTTTTTTAAATAGATTAATTTAATCTAATTTGTTTTTTTATAAAAAAATTTTTTCAAATTATAAGTTAGCCTTAAAGTCTTTTAAAAATTAGTTTATTTGCTTTTTAAGCAAGCTATGATTTAATAATTGCTATTCTTGAATTGTTTCTATAGTTTATTTTCTTCAAGAAGACTAATTTGTGCGATAATTTGCTATTAAACTAACTGTATTTTTAACTTTAAAAACTACAGTTAGTTTAGATTAAGTATAAGTCTAAAATAAATAACTGGCTTCTACTTCTATCTTTATAATTAATTTTGTATAACGGTAAAGATAGCAATTATAATTTATTATTTTTTTCAAAAAACTACCAGTCATCCAAAAAAACATATGTTATTTTCGTAATGGTATTGAGGCTTAAAATACTGCAAAAAATTGTATTATTGTTCTTGTCAATATTACAAAAATCTTTCTGAGACTAAATTCATATAATAGCAACCGGAAGAAAAATTTATATCTAACTGATGAAGGTGAATATAAAGTGCAACGACATTCTTTTATTTTCTCGAGCAATAACTTTTACTTATGACTGTGTTCCAAAATTCTAAAACAGGACTGTCGACCTTTATTTATTATGCTGTTGTCACAGCTGGTCTAGAAGAGATACAAAAAACTTCAATTTAGTTCTTCTAAATTAGTAATTAAGTTTTAGGAAAGACATAGTTTTTGACCGAACAAACTTATTTTATCTAAGAATGCGGTGAGAATTCCCTACTTTTTTGTTTTAATCTTTGTGCTTCCTTAGTGAGACTTTTCTCTATTTTTTGTTGACTTATCCCCACCTATATTGACTGATTAAGGTTTAGGAATAACTACTAGACATTGATGTCAAGATATGTGAAGTTTTACACAGGTCTTTGACTTCTAGAATATCTCCCCTTAACCGTTACCGATTCCCTTAAACTCCTCAGACGGTTTAACGGAAGACCTCTCACAACATTGAGATAGAATATTGTCAGTGAGACACTGTGGCCGGTGGCACGCTTTCAGCGTACGCGGTCAACTCTCGAAGAAACAAAGACTCAAGACTTAATTGGAGTAGCTGGAGAAAAACAGAGGCATGGGAAAAGTAGTCGGCATTGACCTGGGGACAACTAACTCTGTGGTAGCCGTCATGGAAGGCGGAAAGCCAGTAGTGATAGCTAGTTCAGAAGGGATGCGGACAACCCCTTCAGTAGTGGGTTTTAATAAAGATGGAGAATTGGTCGTTGGGCAATTGGCTAGAAGACAGGCTGTTCTCAACCCTCAAAACACCTTTTTTGGAGTAAAACGGTTTATGGGTCGTCGATATGACGAGCTCGAATCTGAATCGAAACAAGTTCCCTATACCATTCGTCGAGACGACAACGATAATATCAAAATTCGCTGTCCTCGCCTCAGAAAAGAATTTGCCCCCGAAGAAATCTCTGCGATGATTCTACGGAAATTAGCAGAGGAAGCTGAACGTTATTTAGGAGAACTGGTCACAGGAGCAGTGATTACCGTTCCGGCTTATTTTAATGACTCTCAACGTCAAGCGACTAAAAATGCTGGGCGCATTGCTGGCTTAGAAGTTCACCGTATCCTCAATGAACCGACGGCGGCCTCTTTAGCCTACGGGTTGGATAAACAGCGATCGCAAAAAATCTTAGTCTTTGACTTAGGAGGAGGAACTTTTGATGTCTCTGTCCTCGAAGTGGGGGATGGAGTACTCGAAGTTAGAGCAACTAGTGGGGATACTCAATTAGGAGGCAATGACTTTGATAAACGTATTGTCGACTGGTTAACCGAGAAATTTGTTGAACAAGAAGGAGTGGACCTCTGCAAGGATAGACAAGCATTGCAACGCCTAACAGAAGCCGCAGAAAAGGCCAAAATTGAACTGTCAGGGGTTAGTGCAACCGACATTAATCTACCCTTTATCACCGCCACTGAAGATGGTCCTAAACACATTGAAACCCGTTTGACTCGCTCTGAATTTGAAGCTCTTTGTGGAGACTTAGTAAGTCGTCTCCGTCGTCCTATAAAACGTGCCCTCAATGATGCACAGTTAACCCCTGTTCAAATCGATGAGGTGGTATTAGTTGGGGGGGCAACTCGAATGCCCATGATTAAAGGGTTGGTACGAAGTTTTATTGATAAAGAACCTAACGAAAATGTTAACCCTGATGAAGTGGTGGCAGTAGGAGCAGCCATTCAATCAGGCATTTTGGAGGGGCAAGTTAAGAACATCTTGCTACTTGATGTGACTCCTCTATCTTTAGGGTTAGAAACCATCGGTGGTGTTGCTAAAAAATTAATTCCTCGTAACACTACAATTCCGGTCAGACGTTCGGATACCTTTTCTACTGGAGAAAATAATCAGACCATGGTGGAAATTCATGTAGTTCAAGGAGAACGGGAAATGGCTAAGGATAATAAATCTTTGGGAAGGTTTAAATTAAGTGGGATTCCACCAGCCGCTAGAGGAATTCCCCAAATTCAAGTGGCATTTGATATTGATGCTAATGGAATTTTACAGGTGATGGCCCGTGATCGTACCACCGGACGGGAACAAACAATTACCGTTCAAGGAACTTCCACTCTCAATGATGCAGAAGTTAATAGAATGATTCAAGAAGCAGCCCAATTTGCTGAAGGCGATCGCCAACGACGGGAACGAGTGGAAAAACGCAATCGTGCTAAAGCCTTAACCGATCAAGCATTACGGCGACTTAAGGAAGTTACTCTCGATTTCGGGACTCAATTTACCAGTTCCTATCGCCGTCAAATTGAGTCTTTAAATGCTGAAATTATTGATAGTCTTAATAAAGACGATGAACGCCGTCTTGATCGCGCCCAAGCTGATCTGCAAGATGTACTCTATGAACTTAACCGAGAAGTTCGTCTACAATATGACGAGGAAGATGAGGGCTTTTTAAACTCCATTCGTAAGACATTGACAGGAAAACCTGAAGATGATCTTCCCCATACTCCCCGTCGTCGAACCACCTATCGAGATGATCATGGTTCTTCTCGTTATGATGAACGTCAAGACTATCGAGCACCCCGCTACGATAACTATGACGATTATGAAAATTGGAGGGCAAATCGTTCCTATCGTTCTCCATCGAGTCATAAGCCATTCCCGTCAGATAAACGATATCCTAAAACTGAGTCCGAAAGATATTATGCCCGCGATAAGTCTCATCTTATTCCTGCTGAGAATAATTGGGACGAAGAGGACGATGATTGGTTCTAAATTGGTCGATAAGTCATTCGCTACTGAGTTTTTTTTGAACTTAACTGTTTAATGCCTACCGTATTTATTGATAACTGATTATATGCAGCAAGTCCGCAACCATTATGCTATTCTAGGGATCCCAAAAAATGCTACTAGCGAGGAAGTGAAGAAGTCCTTTCGGAAATTGGCACGACAGTACCATCCTGATGTTAATCCAGGGGATAAGACTGCTGAGGAGAAGTTTAAAGATATAAATGAAGCCTATAATACCCTCTCGGATCAGACCAAGCGCGCTGAATACGATTTACAACTTTTTGGCAAAGAGAAACTTCGTTCTAGTCGTGGACGCGATACAATCCCCCGCAACGATAATGGTAATAATAGTTATTATCGTCAAGACTCCGATTTCTGGAAGTTTAAAAATTTTAGCCCAGGAAACAGCAAACGGATTAAAGTCGTTAGGCCTTCTCATTCAGAACGTCGGGATGTAGAAGCTAAGTTAAATTTACCCCTAGAAAAGGCTTATCAGGGTGGACGTGAACGTATTCGCCTTGAAGATGGGCGATCATTAGAAGTAGAAATGCCCTCAGGAATGATTGATGGGCAAAAAATTCGCCTCAAAGGACAGGGACTCGATGGAGGAGATCTTTATTTAAAAATTTCTTTAGCAACTCATCCGTATTTTACGTTGCAAGGAATGGATATTTTTTGTCGTATTCCCGTTACTCCTAGTGAAGCTATTCTGGGGGAAGCCATCGAGATTCCCACCATTGATGGGTTGGTTAAAATGACGGTTCCTAAAGGAGTCCGTTCAGGTCAACGCTTACGTTTAGCTAATAAAGGATATCCTGATGGCAATGGTAGTCGAGGAGACCAATTAGTAGAAATTCAGATTGCTATTCCCTCAGAAGTTAACGAAGAAGAGTTAGAACTCTATCAAAAAATTCGCGAAAGAGAAACGTTTAATCCGCGCCAGAATTTTTTTTAGACGAATTATAAAAATTGCTCACTAATTAACCAATTTAAATCCAAAATAATTAATAATCATTACTTGTATCAGATTTATTGGAATGATCGAGGCTTCTATTGAAAAAAATAAAGCTATTTTGCAAATGTCCGCTTAAACTAAAATCACACTTTTTTTCAGAAAATATAGTTCAAGCCTTATGGATACTAAAGTCTTTAAACGTTTATTGCAACAGTCAGAACACTACCATCGTAAAGGATTTGGCCATAGGTCAGAAATCATGAATATTCTGAGTGCAGAGTACCAAAGTTCTTTGATTCAACAAATCCGTCAAAATAACTATCGATGGCAAGAGGGAAAAGTAACGATTCACCTAGCAAAAGCATTTGGATTTTGTTGGGGGGTTGAACGGGCTGTTGCAATGGCTTATGAAACCCGTCAACATTTTCCTAATCAACGTATTTGGATTACCAATGAAATTATTCATAATCCTTCTGTTAATCAACGACTTTTAGAAATGAACGTAGGTTTTATCGAAGTGATTAATAATCATAAAGACTTTTCTATAGTTAAAAAAGGAGATGTAGTTATCTTGCCAGCTTTTGGAGCAAGTGTTACCGAAATGCAACTTTTAAATGATAAAGGTTGCACCATTGTAGATACTACTTGTCCTTGGGTTTCTAAAGTTTGGAATTCTGTAGAAAAACACAAAAAACGTCATTATACTTCTATAATTCACGGAAAATATCTTCATGAAGAGACTGTTGCTACTAGTTCATTTGCAAAGAATTATTTAGTCGTCTTAAATTTAGAAGAAGCTAACTATGTCTGCGATTATATCCTTAATAGAGGAAACAAAAAAGATTTTTTAGATAAGTTTAAGAATGCCCATTCACCAGGATTTAATCCTGATTATGATTTAGAAAAGTTGGGGATTGCTAATCAGACAACTATGTTAAAAAGTGAAACAGAACAAATTAGTGAAATTTTTGAAAAAACAATTATTAAAAAATATGGACTAGCTACTTTAAATGACCATTTCATGAGTTTCAATACAATCTGTAACGCCACTCAAGAACGTCAAGATGCTATGTTAAAATTAGTTAAAGAAAAGTTAGACTTAATGGTAGTCATTGGAGGGTTTAATTCTTCTAACACCACTCATTTGCAAGAAATCGCTATCGAACGACAAATTCCATCGTATCATATTGATGATGCCACTCGTATAAAACCGAACAATGCCATTGAACATAAACCTTTAGGTAGAGACTTAGAACTGAAGGAAAACTGGCTCCAAGACGGTTCTATTATTGTTGGTGTTACTTCTGGAGCATCTACTCCCGATATTGTTGTAGAGGCGGTTATTAATAAGATCTGTACCACTAAAAATTAGATATTTACTCAAAACTAGTAATTGCTTTTATTATCTTCAACTAATGTATCTCCAGTTGTCAGTTTTTACTGATAATTGAGAGCTTAAATGATGTCAATTAATCTTCCAGTATCTTAATTAATAGCTTATGAATTAAAATGAGTAATTGGTGACGTGAATTGGATTCTGAAAAGAGGAGAATAACTAAGTTAAATAGGATCAAATGGCTCAGCAAATAAAACTTTTTTTAAAAAACTAGTCTCTTATTGACGCCCTTAGAAATATTTTCCTCTAATTTCATTGTTTAAAATATAGCCATCTTACCTTGAAAAACTCATTTATGCTAGTTTAAATTTACCCCAATTAATTAACTTAGGATAAATTTTCTATCAACTTTAATTGAATCTAAAAAATAGATAAATAGTGAACAAAATCATTGAAGAAACGTAATCAAAAAAAATTTTATAATTTCCCCATTACTAAGTTATCAGGAAAAGAAGAACAATAGATATTTTTATCTTTAACATGGGCACAAAATCTCTGGTCTAATTATTTAGATGAATCGACAACTTATTTGGAGATTCACTCTCAATCTCAATTATTAGAATTACTCAAGAGACTTCAACACGATTGCAAGTTAACCATGATTACTGTTTTACATGATATTAATTTAGCCGTTCATTACAGTGATCGCCTATCTCTTCTCAAGTAAGGCAAATTATATATATAGAGTAGATTGTCCTATTAATGTCCTGAAACCACATATTCTAAAAAATATTTTTAGAATATGTGGTTGCTATTATAAAAACTTTCATTAAGCTACAAATTCGTTTGTTAAATTTATTCTTGATTATTTCCCTTGATTCAGAAAATAATAGTTATAATTCATCGCTTTTAAATGGTTATTTTTATAAAAATTTATAGTCTATTTTCTAGAATTTTAATCTAAAATATTTTAAAATAATTAATATTATACGGTTAATATAAAAAATTTATTTACCATAAAGTTATCCCTTAACGTCATGGACAGAAAATCTGATTAATTAGATAAAATAAAATCAGTTGAAATTGTGTAAATTAGTTGATTGTAAAATAATAAAAAATTTTAGAATTTTTCTAAATTTTTTGAAGAACAAATAGCTCTTAGATTATAAAAAAATATTGCTCTTAAATCTACTTCATCTAAGTTACAGTGGTTAAAAATTTCTGCTTTAGCAACAAAAATTAAAAGCCGACAAAGTTTAATAAAAATCAGTTAACAATTTGCTTAAATTATTAAAGATTTCTAGTTTAGTATTTGTAAGTCTTCACCCTATTGAATCAGGAGATAAAATAGGTTAAGCAGGAGATTTATTAACTATGTTTAAGATTAAAAATCTTGCTGCCAACTTTTAAGAAAACTCGCCCGTTGGTAGATACATTAAGTTTTCTGCATAAAGATTATCACAAGAAAATATTAATACCTTGTTAATTATTAGTATTACTCAATAAAGATTGCTTAAAGATTTTATTAATGAACTTTTTCTGCATAACTAAAAGCAGCATAAACTGAATCAACTTTATCGAATTTATTATTAGATTTTAGTCAATACGAAAAATTTTAAAAACTTGTCAATAATTAAAATAGATCTTTAAAAAACATAATAAGTAAAAAAAAGTAGCTAATACTCCCTCTTAAATTTTAATTTAATAAAAATAAATAATATTTTGTGACTACAACTTTAATTGTATACAATCAGATATGCCAAATAAACTTTTTGATAGTAATCAGTTATTTTAATAGTCACAACATCTATTTTAGACTTGTTCTTTGAATTAATTTATTTCTTAAAAGAACCAATCAAATTTAATATATCTAATTTAATTTAGTTTTTTATTCTTTATTTTACTATTTTTTTGCAAGAACACATTTTTTTTATTGTAACCTAAATTTTTAAAAAAAACTGAATTTTTTAAGTGTTTTAGCTTATCATTTAAAACTTTTTTTCCGATGATCTAATCAAACATAACTTGTTTCATCAGATGGTATTAAATCCAATAACTATACCCTCTGAAAAGAGCATAGGAAGTTTAACCCAAAATAATGATTTAAATTTTAATTCTTTCTTTGATTTTCCTGTAAAAATTACAATGGTTTAGCAAGACCTATTTTATTTCATCAAATATGTTGTAATTTTTACGAATTCAAGGCTCATATACTAATATTCGTCATTTCTATGTTTGCTCTAATTCTGGAGAGTAAATTGGCAAATATTTTTTAGATAATTCCTGAAAAAATTATATCTTTATCCAAATATTCCTCAACTAAATTTAGCTATTTTCTATTCACTCTTGTAGTTTAATCCCATAAAATTTTTCCCGTTAATAGCTTGACAAATACGCAGATACATTACTATTTTTAGCCCTGGCGCACCATATTTGTTTACCTTTTATTATGAGTAGGTTTTCAAACCAAATTTAGTATTAAATTTATTTGCCACTACTCCTGCCTATGGCAATTGATTGACAACATTATTATAGAGCTTCCTAAGATGTATACTAACCTAGTCAAAATCTTTTTCTTCTAGAATTTAAGCTATTTGACTATTTCTTCGTAAATTCTTGTTTCTATGATTTCTAAGCTCACTTCTTTATTTAAATCTAATATTTATTTTTTAAGCATAGTAATTCTACCAATTGCTTACCGTTTTCATATCTGAAGGTTTTCTATTTATAGTTATTTACCTATATTTTTAATAATTGTTTCTATTTTTTTATAACTTACTTACTTTTCAGGGCTATATTCTTCCTGTCACTATTTAAGACTTTTTCAAGAATCTTAATCTTAAATATTTAAGTATTTTTTCTTTTGTTTTAAGTCAACTTAACTATTTTTTCATTATATCTACACATTGATTGCATGTTGTTTTACAACGCTCTATCTTGATGAAAATAGTTTTCTTTACCCCAAAAAAATCTATCATAGTTTATTCATTATTTTAATGAAGTTTATTGGTAGTCGAGCCACAGTACATATAAACAGTACATATAAGTTGTTGTTTGGTCTATTTTTTTAAAGAATAAAACTATTATCTATTTTAGAGTTTGACAATGAAAATAGTTGGGGTTACAAACCCAATAACTTTGTTCATTAAACTAAGTTAAACATTTCGTCCTATCAATATAAATTTTGTAAAATTCAATATTTTTACAAAATTTTATTATCAACAAAATCTACCATAACAAAATTTATATAATTAAATACTTTTGCTAAGCTGATTATTGACAATAAAACTTTATTTGAGATGTTTACATAACAGATTATTTTGAGTTAAAATCAGTGGGTGCTATAGTGTTAATTGCCTGATAGTAATTATTAAAAAATATTAAAATATTCCCCGATGCCTTAAATAGAAATGGATCTCTATAAATCTCTAAAACCTTAGTCGAATAAGGACCTTGAAAAAAAAATGAGATTTAACTTTAATCAAGATACCAAAATTTCTTAATTGAATTTATGGGAAGATTTCTCAGATCACAGTAGAATGAGGAAAGACGCATAGCAAAAGTCATTAGAGTCAAGGATTATTTAGATTCCTACACCAAGTTTACAGGTGGAACTCTACTTGTTGTTGGAGTTTAGAATAAAGAGTCTATCCTAGCCTACACTTCGACTGCTATAAAATTCAGAGTGCGGATTGCTCAGGAGGTGCGCAATGACAGTTTTAAATGCAAGGCGGCCAGACATTTCGGCGTTAACGAAAGAGGAGGTCGCGGATTTAGCTAAGCGATTAGAACAGGATGATTATAGTAACCCCTTTGACGCCCTCAACGACTGGCATTTACTGAGAGCGGTCGCTTTTCAATGCCAAGAATTGGCTGAACCATATCTATATCTACTCGACATTGAAGCGTACGATGAAGCCTAATCATCTTAGATTATTTTAGGCATTAACACCTTAATTTAGTAAACATCAAGCAGCTCCCGCACTGCAATCGTAGTGTGGGCTTTTTTTATCTCTTCTCTTTTTCTGTTACTTTTTACTATGTTGTGATCTTATTAATATTCCAATTATTTTAACGAATTGAGAGTATTCAGGCTCTAAGATTTTTTTAAATGAGCTTCAATAATTATTGAAGCTCATTTAAAAAAATAGCTTTAGCTCTAGCTAAAAGTTTGTATGATTTCATATTAAATATTTAAGATATTTTTAAAAATTTAATTGTCTTAAAAAAAAATACAAAATTTAACTAAGTTCTTTTAAGAAAATAAAAGATTCAAATAATTTCAGCTAGTATTCTATAGTTAAAATAACTAATCGTTTCTATTACCCCATTACTTTCTTATACTAATGGAATTGCTTTAGTTACTGGGTTTCCCTTTCTAATAATTACTCATATGGTTGTTGCTTCTAGTTAAGTGATTATTACTGTGCTTTCAGCAACAAGGTTAAAACCCAAATAACCTGAGCCACAATAAATCTTTAAACGATAGTTCAATAAACAACTTAAAAAAGTGAAATAACTCAGTCAAAACAATTACAACAACAAATTAATCAAAACTTTAGTAAAAATTAGGTTTGTTTAGACTGTTTAATTGCTATGCAGATAGTTTACATTTTTGTTACATAAGCTCCTCGAAAGGAAGATAAAATTAGTCAAATTTTTTCTAAATAAAATTGCTATTTTCCATTTAAAAATTAAATTATTAACCCCTATAAGTAAAAAATAAAATTTCTTTGAGTAGTTTAAAACATGATCTTAAATTTTAAAAAACCGGAGAAGATCTCCGTCAAGCTCAAATTTCTAACCGCCATCATATTATTCAAGACCCAGCTAGAAATCTGCAACAATTATGAAATCAACTAAGAACAACAAATATTTACAAAACAGAAGAAATTTAAAATTTAAAACTGTTAACTGAAAAAATTAAAAGATAATAGAAATAATTGAGAATTGAGTATTTTAACTCAGAGTGAAGTATATTCTATCCTAAGTTTAATTAACTAGTAGATAATAACCTTCAAAATCCTTATTCTTATTCTGTTCTGTAACTCCAAAAATCTAATTTATATAGAAATTTTTTGAAATCTTGGAGATCTTCCGAAAGGAGATTCTCAGTCTCTTTTCATTATAATTTTGTCACAGATAGTTTATAAGAGTCATAATTAGCATGATTAACTCTCGATTATAATAGAATATTTTTTATACTACATGTTAACTATAACAAGTTATTTATCAATAAAAAAAATAAAACTAAAAAGCGATCATAGAAAAAAAATATCGCTTTAATCTTCTTGGGACTTATTTATACTTAATTACTATAGATAAAATAAAATTTTATAGTTATTAATAAAACATAATTATCAGAACTTTTATAAATTTTAGAAAAACAATCAAAACAACCCTAATATTAACTGATATCCTAAGCTTAAAACTTTTTAAAATATAGTTAATAACTATATCCTAGAATAATAATGACTTCAACTAAACTTTTGTTATTCCTTTCTCTGGTGAATCATTTACATAATTATAAGAACGGGAAAAAAATAAAAATAAAAGCGATTATTATAATAAACTTCAACCCATTGATAAAAATCTTTGGAGGTAATTGCTTGGATAAAAAGAGAACAAGTTGTGTTTTGTAATAGTAATTTTAAGCATGAAAAGATTGCACAGGCTATGTTAGCTAAAAATCCGGGTAAATTTAGATTGTTACTTACTTTTATTGCGAACCTTTTCTGTAATTTGTTGCGGATTATATAGTAATGATCAATCTTTAAAAATTTTAATTAATCTAAAGCCTTTTTTTTAAACAAAATCCTTTTCATTTTTCCCTAAACATTTATTATTAGTTATTTTTGGATATCTCTTATTAGAGGTAGTTACAAACAGACAGTATAATTAGAGGAAGGTCACTAAGTTACTCCAAAAGAAAAGTATTTTTATCCAAGTTTTATCGGCCTCATTTTATCTAGCTTAGATTTTCACAATAAATAGCTAACAACTATTCTCTCTTTAGAGAATTTTTCTTTAAAAAACCTTAAGACACTAGGGTAGGGAAATGCGATAGCTATCTTGAATAGTCATAGAATTACTACAACCTTGCCTACCATACAAGAGTATTTAGTTAATATAATTGATAATTAAAGCTCTATTCCATAGAGAGTGCTCACAATTATTGCTAATAAAATCAAAAAATATTTCTAATAAAAAAAAAAGAAACCATCCATCAAATTTTTTTAAAATTTGGGAACTATTGAGATGAATTTATAGTAAAAATATATTTTTTAGGTTTATTTTTTAAACCGCATTGCAAATAGAACTATTACTCATAGTAAAATCCTGATTTTATTTAAAAAAAAATATTAAAATTTATACGCTTAAAGTATTGTTCCTTAATAGTCTACTATGACTGGAAATAATCCTAGAATAAAGTGAATCATCAAGACAGTAGTAAACTACTGAAATAAAAATTGGATTATCTAAAAAGATAACTGAGTATATCTGGTTATTCTATGGTCTACCATAAATATGGTTTTCAGTTTTTTTGGGTTTCAATCTAATATCAACCGGTCTAGCAACTATAATTCCAACAGAATTTTTAACGTTTATCACATAGGATTGTAAATCCTTAGCAAGGGTGACTTGTCCAGCAGGAGAAGCATGAATAAAACTGATATTTCCTTCTATAGTTTGATAAATTAAACCAGTGTGGGTAACATCTAAACCATCAATATTAGTAGCAACACTAATAATATCTCCTGGGTTTAGTTGAGAATAAATTTGTTTTACTTTATTATTAGGGATATAGGTTAAAACTATCTTGTTGATTTTATTTTCCCTTTCTACAATACATTCATAGTTATTTTTATTAGTTGCTAACTTAGGATATAAGATTTTATTTTGACTCATAAAATAAAGCTTTTTATCAAATTTAATCCCCCCTAACTCCGCCGTAATATTTTTAACATTCCCTCGTTTTTGATTATCATTGATCCAATCCGAAAAGTAATGTAGTCGACTACAATAATCATTCATAAAACCATTAATATAACGTTGCTCTTGTAGATGTTTAGTAAAGGTTTGATATCCCCTATCATTTAAAGTAATATTACGAGTAATGGCTAAAACAGTTTCCACAAACAAAACACAATCAAATTTGTTGAATGAAATAAATAATTGTTCTTTTTCAAATGTTTCTAACAAACCTGCTTTATAAGTTGATCCCAGAAATTGTTCTGCAATTTTTTGCATAATTTTTCCCATTGATAACTTGGATGAATCATGATTATTTACTGAATTAACAATGCTTTTAAACTGTTTTTCTAATTCAAGCTGATAAAACTTTCTTTTATATAATTGAGCTATCATATCATTTAATCTATTATTACTATCCGCGTTCTCTATAATTTATACTACAAAAAATACTTTTTCTAGAACAAAATATTATTTAACCAATACTTACTAATTATTGATAAATCTATTTTAATAGATAAAATAAAAGAATTAACTGCAATATTATTACTCCCATTTAGATTAATTTTAATTGGCTATTCATCACTTCTTAAGTAGTAATTTTTGTTACTGTATTAATAGCACATTTTTTATTATTATTCAAATAATAATTAGCTTCATTAACGATAGATTTAAAAGACTCAGTTGGTGCCATTGTTTTTCATCAATTTTTGATATATTTGTATTTTTCAGTAATGATCCTTCAATAATAGTCGATAAGAAGCTTACATTAAAAGTAAGAATAAAAAATCATATAAACTAAGGTTGGGGCATTATCAAAGAAATTATAAACTTTTTTAAGCAAATCAACTAAATATAGACTAAATTACTTGGTTTATATAAACAGATGTTAATTAATTAACATCTGTTTATATTGGTATTATTATTCGGTAATTTTAATTAGTAATAATTTATTAAAAGCTGTATTATATTTACTTTTTTATTTATAGATTAAAGAGAGCTTATGAAAAACTTATTCAAGGTATTCATTAATAATGCTATATTATTAGATAATATTTTTGCTAGTATTAATTACTAATTTTTTTCAAGTAAGAATAAATTTTAGTAAACTAACTAAGTTTATTTTATGAATTAATTTTGGTAAATTTACAATCAATGTTTTTTAATAAAAAAAGTTAACTTAGTTTGGTAAACATGAGTAAAAATCTTCTTGGTTCTATAAAAATCAATAATATTTGATCGTCCTTACTTAATTAATAAAGATAGAAGTTTTTAGGTTATAAAATAGTTAATCTTATTTGAAGAATATTAAATACTTAAACTCTACCTTAATGTGAGTTATTAGCAATAATTTGAAATTAGGTATATTACACTGAAAACAGTAGGTAAACTAACTGATTATATACTTTACCGATTGCTAAATCAATTGCTTGCTTCATTGATACCTTATATTAAGGTCTCTAGAATTTAGGTATTCTTGAGTTTGAAAATATTCCTTAATTTTCGACCGACAGTTTTCAACGTGGTAAAAAGCAGAGGAATAAGGAAATAAAAATATGAGTCCTACTTATTTCTGGGAATTCTATCAGTTATCTAACTTTTGCAACTTTGTGAGCTGTAAATTTTCCACGAATACACAGGAGCCTGGGCATAGTTATGGTATCAATATTTCTGTTTTATCGCTGAATTTAGCGTTAATTTTAAATTAACTAACTTTAATTATTTACTTAAAGATGGATATGAAATTATTTTTATCCCTCCTGTTAGTGGGGGATATACTGTCCGCAATCCTAAATCCATAATTTAGGATTGAAGTAGAGGCAGGAAGACAGGAAAGAAATTATTCTAACTTCTGTCTATTTTTTCCTTTCAAGATTGGTTCCTCCGTTTTGGACGTCCTAAAGTAGTAATATAAAGGACCACTTCCTCGGGGGGAATTCCTAAGACTTCATTGACTTGATCATCAAAAAATCCTCCTATTCCACTCACCCCTAAATCTAGATAAATAGCGGCTAAGTTTAGTCTTTGTCCAAGATGTCCTGCATCTAAATGTAAATAACGATAAGCACGATCACCATATTTAGCAACAGCTTTTTGAAGATCAGCTGTATGAAAAACTAAGGACCCCGCATCCCGTCCTAGATCCTGTCCTAAACATAAATAATGTAGTTCTTGTCGAAAGTTTTTAAAGCGAATTTGTCTTAATTCTTGCGCTTTTGGCGCATAATAGTAACACCCTTCTTCTAAACCCGTAACCCCAGAAACAGCAATAAACGTTTCGATCAATTCCAAATCAAAATAGTCAGGATTAGGGTCTAAATTTATTTTTTTATAATCTTGAGATTGATAGGTAAAATTTAGTAGGGATTTAAGTTCATTTAGGGTTAAATTTTCTCCTGTATAGGCACGAGTAGATCTCCGTTTTAAAATAGTGTTTTCTAAGTTAATTAGATCATTATTCCAGTCAAGAGGTGATGTTTGAGTAGAAACTTTCAAACAAAACGGAAAATTATATTTATCTTCTAAATTTGATAGATTCGAGGTTAAAGATGGAGACGGTTCTGCGTCTCTAATTTCAGTTGCTTGATGGAAATAAGAAAGTAATTTCCCGTCATCAATAGGGGGATAATCAGTATGAATTTCTGAGGAAAAAATAGTTTTTTTTGGTAGATTAAAGAGAATTTGATTACCGTTGGATATATCCTGAAGGGAAATAACTGTAATAGCAGCTTCTTGATCAGGCTCAAGATATAATATGCGGTTAATCATCTGATCTACAAATCCCCCAATCAAATGAGGACGATATTGATTGATAGCACAAGCTAATTCAATATTACCTAACAAGTGTCCTGTATCTAGCATTATTCTGCGATAAGCTCGATCCTCATATCGCCAAGCTGACCGCTCAAAAACCGCTGTTGTGATTATGGCTAGTTGGGTATCTTTTAAGCTTAAATCTTCAAAACAGGCCTCTTGTAAATCAGACCAAACATCATTTTCCCAAAAATGAATGAGGGAGTGAGTGTTAGATTGGTAGTTATACAAACCTGAAGGAAAAAAAGAAGTTCCCCGAGAAATCAGATAGACTTCCGCAGGGTAGAGTCCTCCAGCTGAAGGGACGGTCCTTAAATATAAAGGGGTTCCCATGGTAGCAACTTTAGCCGTCAAGCCATAACTACAAGTGAGTAAACGAGATAAACGTCGCCATTGTCGGGCTAATTCATCTTGAGGGTATTTTTCTGAGAAATAGGTCGTAAGATCATACAAGTTACCAACTTTATATTGTTTAAAAACCGAGGGTTGTTTTGACGAATCTAATCCTTTATTTTTGGTAGCAATGGTTTCAGGATAGTACTTAGTTCGTTCGTGATAATGGGTAGCAATCGAAATTAGCTGATCTGACATAAAATAAAATTATTACAATGAATGGCATTCCAAGTTTAATTTTAAACTTTATTTCTTGGAGTCTCACTTTACATTAAAAGTTAATCATCTGGCAGGACGCTTAATGGTCTTGACGGGAGATAATTGGTGATGATGATTACAATGCTTCTATACTAACCTTATTGACAAAATCCTAATATCATAAATAATGTTGTGCATTTAAACCATTTAGATATAAGACTAAATAGGTATCACTTCATATAATTCCTGTTTTCCTTGATAAAACTGATTATATTCAACGTATAGTATGGTTTTCTATTTTTTTCTTAACTGTTCCTTGTTCCTTATTCCTAATTTTCAGAAAATAGAAAACCATTTGACAAATAATGTATAGATATCGCCGAAGGCTATTATTTCCTCACTATAATTTTTTCTCAAGATAAACTCTCTGGTAGGGTTCAACTGACTAGAAAAATTATTGGTTTAATTTGGGCTAAAATAATATCAGTATGCAAAGATAATATTATATTTATGAATCTAGTACAAGGTTAAGTTAATAAATAACAGAACTTGTCTGATTTTATCTAAAAGGGTAAGATTATGTTCAGGGAAAGAGGTGAAAATCATTTCACCTTATTAAAGGAGGAAAGTCTAATAATTGTTAAATTTCATCAAAGAACTAGGAATTTAGAATATATTCCCTATGCTAAAACAAGTATAATTAAACCTTTTATTCAGTTTTAATATTATCTCTCATCATATAGAATGATTTTTTCTTTGTTTTACTCTACGGAATTAATTTCTGTTTTTTGACTTGTATATAAATACAACTTATTAGATTCTACACATAAACTAAGACGTGCTTTTTTATTTCTCTGGCTTATTTTTCTTGACGACATAGATTAATTTTTGTATCTAATTCTGTTAGCCTAATTTTTAGAAAGACTGGCACTTAGCGATAATTTTTTTTAAAAACCTTTGCGTTTTATACTTATTTTATTTCACCTACTTATAAAAAAGTAAACTAAGTTTATCTATCAAAAAAAATCACAATAAATCTGTTGAATTACATCAAATTTTAATAAATTTAGGAGAATAGTGGATAGACATTGAAGATGAAGTTTTTAAGCCTTAATCTCAAGTAAGAGAAGTATTGTTTACCCTAAAATCATACTTTAGAAATCAGGAATTTCCATTGAGCCCTCACTCACTAAAACCGACGATCCTCCAACCTTAATTTCTCTAATTTGTCCTTGTTTTTTTTTGGCAATTATCTCCAAAATACTCGGCCTTCCCATCTCAAAACCCTGTTCCACTCTCCACTTTAAGGTTGTATCAGGAATCTCCTCTCGAATAGCTAAATAGCCTCCTAACGCTGCTGCTGCTGATCCAGTGGCAGGATCTTCGAGAATTCCCATGGAAGGAGCAAACATCCGTGCTCGCAGATCAGATCCTTCCCTTTCAGGATCAAAACAAAAAACGTAGACAGAAGGGGCCCAATGATTTGCCAAAATATGTTGCCAGCAATCACGGTTAAATTGAATATGTCCTAATGCTTCTCGGTTATGAAGGGGAACAAATAAAAAAGGAACTCCACAAGAGACTCCTTGGATAAAATATTTATCGTCTCGAAAATCAACAATTTTTAACCCTAAAATTGAGGCTAATTCGATTACTGAGGGGGAATTGTTATTAAACGTTGGAAGTTGGGCAGCTTTCAATTCTGTATAAACTGGTTTTCCCCTTTCAATTTGTATTGAAACAGATATTAATCCTATCCCTTCTTCTAAAAGAAGAGTCTGCTTTTCTTGAGAAATGGCAATCTCTCCAATAAAGCTTAAAACATAGGCAGTTCCTATGGTGGGATGTCCAGCAAAATAAAGTTCGGTTGTAGGAGTAAAAATCCTGAGTTTTCTGGTTCCTTGAGAAGTTTGGGGCGGAAAAACAAAGACCGTTTCCGAAAATTTGAATTCTGCGGCAATTTTTTGCATCTTATGAGTGGTTAACCCTTGAGAATTCGGAAAAACAGCTAACTGATTTCCTCCAAAGATTTGATCAGTAAACACATCGGCTGTATAGAACTTATACTTCATTTTAGCTTAATTATTTCTATCGTATTCAATTAATTGGGATCATTTTAACTATTAAAATATTTTGGCATTGATTAAACTCAATTAAATCTATTAAATAGATAATATTTCTAAATTTATTTATTAACTCTTCCCAATCTTACTCCACTATACTTTAGCTTTTAATAAAGCAGTTAGACTTCCATAGATTCAACTCAATGTCGTTCAAAGAACATTTCTCACCTTGGGTTATTTATTAACCTATCTTTTTTAAGAATTTTATAATAGTTGCGATAGTTATTCCAATCCCGAAGCTAAATATTTACGGTGAATTTTAAAAATTAAATTTGGAAACTTAGAATTGGTTAAAAATTGCTTATACCAGAAAGAACTAACTCTACAAAATTTTACTTTTCTAAATTTGCTACTATAAATTTTTTGAAAAAAGCTCGATTTATACTTACTTGTTAACACATGTTTTAATTTACTCTTAAAAAAGAGCTAATTAAAATATATTTTTAGTCCAAAAGTGATTGATAATCTATAGAAGTTTTACTTTGACTATATTCTATAATTCAAAAGTATATAATAACTATTTTTTTTATATTAAAAACTTTGTAAAGCAAGTTTTTAAACTTTTGTTTATTATTATGTTTTTACAGCTAGTCTAAAGAAGGTATAAAAATGACAAATGAGTAACCTATTGAATGACTCATTCATAAGCTTGATCTTCTAGACAAGAAGAAATCTATTAAGGTATTATAGTGATTGTTTTTTATGTTATAAGCATATATAACTACTCAATAGATTATTGTTCATTACATAATTAATTTATGCTAAAAGCTGGAATCGTTGGACTTCCTAATGTTGGTAAGTCAACCCTATTTAACGCCTTAGTTATTAACGCTAAAGCAGACGCAGCAAACTTTCCTTTTTGTACTATTGAACCGAATGTAGGGGTTGTCGCAGTTCCCGATGAACGTTTGGAAGTATTAGGCAAGTTATCTAAATCTGAAAAAATTGTTCCCACCCAAATTGAATTTGTAGATATTGCTGGTTTAGTAAAAGGGGCTAGTCAGGGGGAAGGTTTGGGAAATCAATTCTTAGCTAACATACGAGAAGTAGATGCTATTGTCCATGTAGTTCGTTGTTTTGATGATGATGATATTATTCATATATCGGGTTCAGTTGATCCTACTAGAGATATCGAAGTCATCAACTTGGAATTAGCTTTAGCCGACTTATACCAAACGGAAAAACGCTTAGAACGAGTTCGGAAACAAGTTAAAGGGAAGAGAGACGGAGAAAACGAAATATATACTTTAGAGAAGATTATTGCCGCACTTAATAAAGCAGTTGGGGTGCGTCACGTAGACTTAACGGAAGAAGAAGAAGAGTTTATTAAATCCTTGGGATTATTAACAAGAAAACCTATTATTTATGTCGCTAATGTTTCTGAGGATGACCTAGCTACGGGAAATGACTGGGTTAAACAAGTTGAAAAAACAGCGAAAGAGCAAAATGCCAAAGTCGTTATTGTTTCGGCTCAGGTAGAATCAGAATTAGTAGAGATTCCTGGTGAAGAAAAAGCCGACTATTTAGAATCATTAGGAGTAACAGAAGGTGGACTGCAATCCTTAATTAAAGCCACCTACGAGTTATTACGATTACGAACCTATTTAACCACGGGACCTCAAGAAACTCGCGCTTGGACAATTCGCGCTGGGATGAAAGCGCCTCAAGCAGCAGGAATCATTCATACTGATTTTGAAAAGGGATTTATTAGAGCTGAAACGGTCGCTTACAATGACCTAGTAACCTGTGGAACTATGACAGCAGCTAAAGAAAAAGGGTTAGTTCGTAGTGAAGGGAAAGAGTATGAGGTTAAGGAAGGAGATGTTTTATTATTTAGATTTAATGTTTAATAATGATATTAGAGAAGGGTAATAATCATTTGTGCTACTTTAGACTAAATTAGTAGTCGCATAATCCACCGAAGATCGGGTTTAAACAACGACAAGAGTTTAGGGTCCTGTACATTAGTCAATACACCCTAAGGGACGGAGAAAGGTCGCAAAATGACCAAAATATAGACTTTTAAATAAGTGGAGAATGGACAATATGAGTAGATAGTGTATAATTTTTAAAAAAATTCATAAACAGGAGATTTTGTAGCTTGTTGCTCAAAGTTACCAGAGTGTAATTCTTTGGGCTCTTTTTCAAAAAATCTTACAGATTCTCCCGTAAGTTAATTTTACTCTTCCCTCTTTTTTTAAAATTTTAGATAGTTGTTGCTTATTATTAAGTGATTGTTTTCTATTCCTTGAAAAATGTGTCTGGGAATTGTTTTTCTAATAGTTCTACCCAATATGCAATTTCTTTAACTTTTTATCCTCTTGTATCTTAGACATGAAATTCTGGTTTTAATTCTCGTTCTGGAGAGAGTTTCCGGATTACAATTCAATTTTAATGGTATCTGTTTTTCTAATTCTATCAGCCAAATTTTTAGAAAAGCTAGTATTTAGTGATCGCTCTTTTTAAACTACTCTTCTATTTTATGTTTGTTTGAGCTTACTTACTGAATGATTATTGATAGACTACTTTTTGCAACAAAACCAATTTTATAATTCACCAGGAGCACCACCGAGAGCTTTCAAGTCTCAACTTTCTAAAATTTTCTGTCAACTGTGCTAGGAAGTTTCTAGAAATACGTTGCGCCACTATTAGCTGAGTTAATCAACGATGGGGTGAAGTAGATTATAAGAACCAAAGAGAAAGTCAGAGAACTGATGGACGAGAAACATCTAACAGATGAATAATATTTATGAAAAAATGATCAATTAAGCAGTGGAAGCTGACAAAGCTTTTGCTAAAGAAAAGTCCAAAGAAACTGTTAGAGAGTTATTGACCCAATGACACCAATATGAAGAAGTAGCAGTTGAGGATAAGATGTTGCATCGTGTGGTTGAAGAAGTTTAATAGAATTGAATTTTCTTAACAACCTACATAAGGTGGACATTGCCCACCTTATGTAGGTTGTTAAATCGATTGTTCTTATTTTCTATGCCAAGACACCCTGGGCAAGATTTGTTCTTCATCAACCCGGCCTTTATACTTCTGAGCGAAGTTCAGCAAAGAATCCAGGAGAGAATCAGACAAGTAATAGGGTTGCAATCCGAGATCGAGTAAATTAGTGTTTTTAGCGTTGAAATAGTGTTCTTCTAATTCGACCCTAGGGTTTTCTAAATTATTAATCTCTACATTCAACTCTAGGGAGTTACCAGCCTTTTTAACCATTAGGGCTAAATCCATAATACTGAACAATTCAGTAAACTGGTTAAATACTCGGAATTGACCGGCATCAGCCGGGTTAGCGATCGCAATCTCTACACAACGTACCGTGTCCCGAATATCCAAAAATCCCCTGGTTTGTCCCCCCTTTCCATAAACCGTCAAAGGATGACCAATAGCTGCTTGAATACAGAAACGGTTCAACGCTGTCCCAAACACTCCATCGTAATCAAGACGGTTGATGAACGTCTCATCCATCCTCGTTTCATCGGTAAGAACGCCGTAAACAACCCCTTGGTTCAAATCAGTCGCTCTTAAGCCCCAAATCTTACAGGCAAAGTGAATGTTATGGCTATCGTGGACTTTACTTAAATGATAGAAACTACCCGGTTGTTTAGGATAGGGTAGTGTATCCTTGCGTCCATTATGTTCGACGGTAATATACCCTTCTTCGATATCAATATTTGGCGTTCCATATTCTCCCATGGTTCCCAGTTTGACGAGGTGACATTCGGGAAAATCTTCTTTGATTGCGTAGAGGATATTTAAGGTTCCTACTACATTGTTCACTTGAGTGAAAACCGCATGTTCACGATCAATCATCGAATAAGGGGCTGATCGCTGTTCTCCAAAATGAACGATCGCCTCTGGTTCAAACTGGCATAAAGTTTTACTCAGGAAACCATAATCGGTAATGTCGCCCACAAACAGATCGATGCCATTCCCTGTCAAATCCTTCCAGCGTTGGACACGCTTTTGAATTGGGGCAATGGGAGTCAAGGTATCTACCCCTAATTTACTATCCCAATATCGCCGACTTAAATTATCGAGAATCCCAACCTCATATCCTTTCTTGGAAAGATACAACGCGGTTGCCCAACCGCAGTAACCGTCGCCGCCAATAACCAGAACTTTCATACTGACTCAATAAATTATTTTGCCAATTTTCGGTAAAAATACCAGATCTTGATGCTTTTTAAACCATTTGATCTTGATAATTTGTGCCTGATACAACAGTTTACCATCTTCTCTGAAGAGTGTTCTTATAGATTGTGTTCATCTCCTAGGAAATTTATTGCCTATCAACTTTGAGTGACAGCTCCGATTCTGGGTGCAATGTTTCTCCCTTCAATGGAGGAAGGACAGGGAAAAAAGGCTGATGAAGACTAATTAACTGAGCTAAGACTTTCTTTAATTGAGTACGGGGAACAATCGCATCAACAAAGCCATGTTTGAGCAAATACTCAGAGGTTTGGAAGCCTTCAGGGAGTTTTTCTCGTAAGGTTTGTTCAATAACCCGTCGTCCAGCAAAGCCAATGGTTGCTTTGGGTTCAGCTAAAATAACATCCCCTAACATAGCAAAACTTGCCGTGACTCCCCCAGTAGTAGGATGGGTTAACACTGGAATGTACAGTAATTGTTTGTCCCTATACAATGCTAGGGCTCCAGAAATTTTCGCCATCTGCATTAAGCTTAACATTCCTTCTTGCATCCGTGCCCCTCCTGAAGCACAGACAATGACAACGGGTAATCGTTCTTGGGTAGCATATTCAACCAAACGACAAAGTTTCTCCCCAACTACTGAACCCATACTTCCCCCCATAAATCGAAAATCCATTACACCGAGAGCTAGGGGTAAACCATCGACTAATCCTGTTCCTGTTTGTACTGCATCAATCAGTCCTGTTTTTTCCTGAGTATCTTTGAGTCGATCACTATAGGGTTTGCGATCAAAAAACTTTAGGGGATCAGTGGGTCTTAGATTTTCATTAAGGGGTTTCCAGGTTCCATCATCGATTAACTGAGCAATCCGTTCGTCACTGTCTACCCGCATATGATGACCACACTCAACACAAACGAGTTGATTGGCTTGAAGATCTTTCGTATAAGTAAGAGCATCACAAGCAACACATTTAGTCCATAATCCATCAGCAATTTCCCGTTCTTGTGTTTTTTGAATAATGGGTTCAGATTTTTCTCGGTTAGCAAACCAGTCTAATAGAGACATATAAATTTCAGTAATTAAATTAACTAATAAAGTTGTGATCTACCGTAGATTTAATCTTCTTCAGGTAAACTTAATAATAACAAAGCCGTTTTCAATCACACGACTCGATGTATCATACACAACTAACATTTGTTGCACATAACCTTCACTGCATTAACTCAGCTTTCCAACGATAATTAACAGTCCTTACTGTAATTCAAGATACAGAGCTTATTTTATCAGGAGTCATTAGTCTTTAGAAGTTAATCTTTAACTATAACGAAATAATGAGTAGTTAGATATAAATAAACGAGACTATCTTGGTGCGGGTTTGGCAGGGTTTAAAAACACTTTTCTTTATTCTCCTACTTCGCGAAGCATCTTAATAATCCCATTGTTCTAAGTTTGTTTCATCGACAAACTGTTGTGCGAACTGTTTAGGAGAACCATTTTGAATAAATGGTAATTTTCTCCTGGTTTTCGCCCCATTGCCGATAATACAATCACATCTTTCCAAGATATGGCTAAAATTGCCCCTGATACCGAGGTGGGTTCAAGGAAAAATAGTTTCTGACGAGAGCTTAATAACCTGAAAACTAAAGCCAGACTCCCTGATAACAGTAAATATTTTCAGCTTAATTAACTCCTCATTATTTTTTTTTGTATGTGTCTCCATCTCTCATTTTCAATAGTTTTAACACTATAATTAACACAATATTAATTGCAGGTAATGACCAAACTTTAGTTTTACTGGACTTGTCATTTTAAAATAAAAAATATAAATAAAAAGTTTGATTGATACTTATGGAATCAATGAAGTGAGTGAACAGGGAATAGGAATGATTCTCAAAGATTTAAGTTAAGAATTGCAGATAGAAAGAACTCAGACATTAAAACAGTTGGTAATTGATGTAGTTGTTGTGGTTAGAGTACAAAAAAGTTATTATGTTGGTGTTTATAGATGTTAATAAGTACAGTAAAATAACTAGAAGTTAGGAAAAAATAGTTTTGAGCAAGATAGGAAAGATTAGTATAAGTCTTGGAAAACTCTCTAAAATGTTATTAATAGCAGATAGACTTCATGTGATAAAACAAGTTAATGCTTAATTAGCTCATCCAAAGAAAATACTTAAATGAGGAATTAAACGATTTAAAGATATTGATAAATAAATTATATTAAAAATTAGATAAAATCAGATTTATTTAGTTTAAAAAAAATTTAAGTAAAGAATAAAAATCCCAATTAAAACAGGTGGATAAAACGCAGCTAATCCTTCTGACAAGGTATCAGCTAAAAAGAAAAGAGTACCTGAGAAAATTTACAAGAAAAACTCACACTAGATATCAGGACTATAGGAATTAGATGACTAGTATCGTAGCTAAAAGGACTTAAAACAATCAGGTATTGGATTACGGAGAGCATTGCCTATTTCGACTCAGGAATAGCTCAAAGAAAACAAGTATTAATGACAAAAAAATAAAGTTAATTGAAAGTAGAACTTATAGATTTGTATAGTTAAAATTCTGTCAATTTTAAAATCATAAAACTTTGGGGTTAACACTTCATTCGTTAATACTAAATCATTAGTTCAGCATAATCTAAATTTTTAATACAGCCCTACCAATTTCTGTCATTCAGTTAGAGAATATTTACAGCTTACCAACCCCAAACAACTTCAAATTTTAACCTCAGCACTAACCTTGATTCCGTTAAAATTCTAGACAAGATCATGGCACCAAATCAATTAAGGAGAGGGTGATTAACTAGCTACTCAAAATCGAGTAACCTACATAGGTTTAGTAAAACTACAAAAAGAGCCGAAAAAACACTAGTCTGGTCACTACTCCTACCAACATATAATGCGCTTAATATAATAGAAGTCCGACATCAACTACAAGGTCTTGATCATTATAATTATTCTAACACTGGAATATTTTTAGGTTTTCCTAGTTGATGACAACGACTATAACATTTTAGATAATGGTATGAAGAGTAAAGAAAAGAAAGTCTTTCTAGCGAACGATAAATGATAACGTTGATAAAACTACTGATATAAGTCCTAAAAGCTGAAGATATAATCAGAGCTTATAATTAAAGAGATGACGCAACATTTAGGAGTAGCGATCATGGTCAGAATTATTAAACTTGCTCAATTAACCTCCGAAGAACTTGCTGTCTTGCACCGACGAGCAGAAGTTGATGTCGATCAGATGCTGCCTATTGCTAAGCAGGTAATTGATGCGATCATCCAAACTGGAGATGCCGGAGTGATTAAATATGCCCGTAAGTTCGACTATTCAGAGGCATCGGTAGACAACATTAAAGTGACAGAAGCGGAATTTGCCCAAGCACGGGAGTTAGTTGAACCAGACGTTAAAACCGCTGTTGAACAGTCATTTCGCAACATTAAAGCTGTTCATCAAGGACAAATGCCAGAACCGATACATCTAGCTGAAATTGATAAGGGCATTTTTGCGGGAGAAAAAATAACCCCCATTCCTAGGGTAGGATTATATGTTCCTAGGGGTCGTGGGGCGTTCCCCTCAATTATGTTGATGTTGACTATTCCGGCGATGGTAGCAGGGGTCAAAAAAATTGTAGTTTGTACTCCTCCGGATAAACAAGGGAACGTGGAACCCATTTCCCTATTGGTGGCCGAAATGGCCGGGGTTAAGGATGTCTATAAACTCGGTGGAATCCAAGCATTGGGGGCGATTGCCTTGGGGACTGAAACTGTCCCTAAAGTCGATAAACTTATCGGACCGTGCAGCATTTACGGAGCGGCCGCTAAACGAATTTTAGTTGGTAGAGTAGATGTGGGACTTCCTGCAGGACCGAGTGAAAGCATCATCTTAGCTGATGAAACTACCGATCCTCAATTAGCCGCGGTGGACTTACTAATTGAAGCCGAACATGGTTCGGACTCGGCAGCATTATTAGTTACCCACAGTGAAACGGTTGCTCAAAAAGCCCAGAAATTTATCTTAAAATACCTTAAAAAACTTCCTCAATGGCGCAGAGAATTTTGTGAAAATGGATTAGCTTCTTATGGGGGAATTGTATTAACTTCAAGTTTAGAAGAATCAATTCAGTTTATTAATGATTATGCCCCTGAACATTTAGAAGTATTGGTGTCAGATCCCCTCAGTTTACTAGGAAAAATCAATAATGCTGGGGAAATTTTATTAGGGAAATATACTCCCTCTTCGGCCGCTACCTATGCCATTGGCGTTAATGCCGTATTGCCCACGGGAGGCTTTGCCCGGTCTTATTCGGCGGTGTCCGTGTTTGATTTTGTCAAACGCTCGACATTAGCTTATTTAACGTCTGAAGGCTTTGACAAAATTAAACAAACTGCCGAAACTTTAGCTAGTTACGAAGAGTTTCCCGCTCACAGAATGGCGATTGAAGAAAGAAAAAACCTCTTATAAATCTTCAAGTCTCAGAACAGCTAGGAAACTTAAAGTTAACTCGGACCGTCAATAAAATCATAACGTTACCCGATCTCGTCTTGATAGAGTAACGCTATTGATTGCAGTTATGTTTTGTTCTTGTCACCAAATACTCTAACTTCTGTCAGCACAAACTACTACCACATACCCCGAATAGGATCCATTTCTACTTCAGTGTTAGGCGCCAAGGGAGGTAAGCTAACATCAGGACGATCCCAGTCGATGTCGGTCCTTTCAATGAGGGCTACTTCTCTTAAGTCTAGACGAGAAACCCATGCGGGCATGGCATAATCATAGAGCAATTCGAATTCCTCTACATCCTCACTGAGGATAACCCATTTGTTATCAACTATTTTCATGATGACGTCAGAGCCAGCCACCAAGGTTGGCCAGCGCTTAGGGAGACGAGTAGTGATACGCCACACTTCATCGTCCCCAATTTTAACATAGGGAGGAGATATAGTCTGTATTTGAGCTACATCACCAGTCACACCCCGGATACGTCCAATAGCATAGTCTTCAAACTTGAACTTAACCCAGTCTTGTTGATAAACTTCGATGGGATCTTCTAGTTCATGACCGCGCAATTGACTAATCAAAATTTCGCCCTTAGTGGGTTCTGCTTGTACAGGAACAATAGATAAAGCTGACATGGCAGCTACTGCTAATCCTGCTAATAAATGGGACTGTTTAAAAAACACGATAACCTCACTCCAAATAAATTTTATGGGCAAATTATCCGTAGACGCCTATCAGCATAATTCAGTTCCTTAGGATAGACCTTAAAATTTAAAGATAAATTTATAAGTCTTTGGTATCAATCCTGGGATTACTGGACAGTTTGTCTAATCTTTAAGAATTTAATCTAGTTCTGAGGATTTCCAAACATTGAGAGATATGATTGCTGACTTGTCCAAAGAAAGTTGAGGCGATCTTACGCCATTGAGGTATTTTCCCTAGAGAAAATACACCATCAGAGGACATACGAGTGATTTTCTCCCGAGAGTTCAATAATTCTTTTTCGTCAGTTTTTGCGTTGGACTCTATTTTTCCCTCTTCAATGGTCGCTTCTTGACTACGTGATAGCTTCCTCTTTTCAAGAGAAACTCCAGAAAACTTTCCCGGTGCTTCAGGACTAGTAACAGAGTAGTCTGAGGTTATTGTCGTTTCTTCTAGGGTTGATAAAATCCCTTCGGACGAAGGTGTGATTTCTCTGTCAGAAGGTTCTACATCCTGTGTAAGAGCTTCTTCAACTAGAGGTGTAGGAGTAATCTTAGCCTTATAGTTGGGATAAACAATAGATCGGATAAGTTCAGCTGAGAGTTCTCCTCGAACTAATTTAGACAGAGTATCTTGACCGTTAGGTTTATATGTAATGAGTCTAACTGTATTGTTGAAGGCATTATTAACTAGATTTCCTTGTTCATCAAGAAATTCTAATTGGACCCAGTTCATTCCTTCCTCAAACCCTTGAATATAAATAGCTTTCCATGTATCAACTAAAAAACTTTCTCCGTTAATGGTTACTCTAATACGCCAGTCAACCACTTTATCATCGGCATTTTCTTTTGCTACTAAATGTAACGGGGCATTGGTTAGGTAAAAATCTAACATAATTGGCTGTGCGCCATAAATTCCCCTAGGACGATTGTAGGTGAGGAGGGGAAGAGACATATCTGGAGCGTTTTCTCCCGTTTTAGTTAGAACATGAAATGTAGTCTGGTCATAGGCTCCATCATTTTTGAAGCTTTCATGCCAAGGCCTTGAGGCAAACACCCGCAGTGTATGCGTTCCTGGAGTTAAATTCGCCAAAATAATCGGTTCATCGAGAGTGTAAATTGCTTGAGAAGGTTCATTGTCGAGAATTAGATGAAGATGGGGTCCAACTCCTAAGTCAGGATCTTTGAAGAGGGGGTAGTCTTTCACATCGAGTTTAACAACAATGCTAGGCTCAGAAAAAACGCGATCATTTTCGGGGCTAATAATATCAACTTGAGGCTGATATTGGTCTAGGATTTTGTATAATTCTTGGATAACGGGAGGAGGAGCTACTTCTGCCAATTTGTTGGTGACGATAGCTTTAGAAAGCGGTTCCAATAAAGATTGGGATGTTTCTAGACGATCTTTACAGCCAATTAATCCCCAATTAAGGAAGAGTATAAGGAACGAGAGACAAAGGGACTTGATAAGTTGTGATTGCATTTTAACCCAAAACACAAGGGTTTCCTCCTTAAACTGTAGCAGTTTATCTGTTAGGACTTGAGATTGTGTTTTTCTTGTGTAACTTTAAGATACACACAACATTACATTAATGATTGAATGATAACTCGGTTTTAATATTAACCCTGAAGCTTGATCTCAATACAAGTTGTTGCTGGTCGTGTGGATGTTGTGATTTTTACTTAGAATAGATGATCTAGCTATGGCACTCTATAAACGATTGAAATTGATAGAGGATTTGATATAGATTTAATTTTTAAAACAAGTATTATTATTTTAAATAAATGCAATATATCTAATCAAACTAATTTATTTTAGATTCTTTCTCATGCTCATACAGTAAATAAAAATTTTATATATTTCCGTTATTGAGAATTTTAAACATTAACAATTACAGTAAATAATGATACATCTATAAAAATAGACTAAGACTCTTCAAAATCTCTACTTAAAACAGAAATTATAGTTTGAATCGAGCAAGAATAAGTAAATTATCATTGCAAAGATTCACCCAATCTGTAATTTATTTAAATTTCCATCCTCCCGCATTTAAACATAATATTTCTGCTCCTATTCTAGAAGGCATTCTTGAATCTCTCTTTTCTAACTACTTTTCTATTTTTTACTCATTTAATCTCACCTAATAAAGAGCAAACTTAGTCGTAAGTTAACTTAGATATTGAGGATAATAACAGCATTCTTAGATTTCAATGTCCCCCAAAATAGTAACTATCATGAGGGAACAGAATAATGACAAACGTAACCAATTAATTAAACCGTACGTTCATCAATGACTTTATCAATCAGACCATATACTTTAGCTTCTTCTGCTGACATATAATAATCTCGGTCTGTGTCTTTCTCTATTTTCTCAAGAGTTTGTTGAGTTTCATTGGCTAAAATTTGATTGAGTTGACGACGAATTCGCAAGATTTCATTGGCTTCAATTTCAATATCTGTAGCTTGTCGTCTTCCTGTTCCCCCCATAGGTTGGTGTATCATAATGCGAGCATGGGGAAGGGCTAAACGTTTTCCTGAAGTTCCAGAAGCCAATAAAAACGCTCCCATCGAAGCGGCTAACCCAACACAAATGGTAATCACATCAGATTTAATGTATTTCATTGTGTCGTAAATAGCCATACCTGCGGTGACGGACCCCCCGGGAGAGTTTATATACAAATAAATTGGTTTACCAGAATCTTCTGAATCGAGGTATAACAAAAAGGCGACGATGCGATTCGCTAAACTGTCGGTCACTTCCTGACCGAGAAAAACAATTCTTTCCTGACTTAAACGGGTATAAATGTCAATCCACCGTTCGTATTGACTACCAGGAAGACGATATGGAACACTAGGAACACCAAGGGGCATAAGCGATTAATTCAAAGGTAAAGGTGAACAACAATTTACTAAACAGTAGCTAAAGGTTTAGGCAATTCTTTAGAACTTTCTAAGACTCGGTCAATTAAGCCATATTCTTTCGCGGACTCAGGGGTTAAATAGAAAGTGCGATCAGTATCTTTGGCGATTTTCTCTACAGGTTGCCCCGTATTTTTAGAAAGAATCTCTAACATGGTTTGTTTGTTAGACAACACTTCTTTTGCCCGAATTTGAATATCGGTAGCCTGACCCCTAGCTCCTGAGCGGTTTTGATTGAGAACAATGGTAGAATGGGGGAGACTTGCTCGACAACCTTTAGTTCCTGCTGAGAGGATCATCGCTGCCGTTCCCATAGCCTGGCCAATACAAATGGTGTGGATGGGAGGTTTAACATAATTCATGGTATCGCAAATAGCAAAGGCTTCTGTCTCAAAACCAATAGCGTCTCCGGTATACCAAGAAGTACCCGTAGAGTTGATGTAAAAGTAAATGGGCTTATCTGGATCATCAAACTGTAAATACAACAATTCAGCGATAATCAATTGAGTGACATCAATTCCGAGTTGTTGTTTTACGTCATCAGAAGAAAATAGAGGCATTCCCAGATAAATAATACGTTCTTTTAGTATTAAGGATTCTAAATCTGGGGGAGGTGTTCGGAAGTTAATGTCTCCGTAGTAAGCAGATTGAACGGTTTTGATCTCCATTGGTCGATTCTTAGTTTTGTATGTTGATAGTCCCATTGCTTGGGATACATAACACCACGCATGAAGATTAGGGAGTAGCTAAAAGTAATAAACTCGTATATATCCAAGCCTTTTGCCCTTTGTCTGACCCTTAGTGGTATTACGGCTTCCGCCTCTGATTCTAACTTACTTCGGGGATAGACCGTCGTTGAACTTACCTTATTTTTAAAAAATTAGCCTGAAACATAATAAGTTTCAAAAAATATAGACAATGACTTTTATCACCTCTATAAGTTTTTATAGATTAATTTCGTCTGTAATTTAGACTCATAATAGAATCTTAATTTTTATGTCAAATTCTAATTTAGAAAACAATGACTACTCAAAAATTAGCTTCTAATTTTTAATAAAACAGAAAAAAACTGTTAATAGATGTCACACGCATCAGCTTACCTAATAATTTTCTCTAAAACGATAACAAGAACAAAAATATTATTTATTAATATCTAAGAGGATATAAAAAATTAAAAAATACCGATTGAAAGCAATATAAATTTAATTTAAATTTCTTAGATGTAAGGCGCATTTTTTTTTACAAGTTTGTTTGGAACCACTGACTAAAAAAAAGTACACTTATCTTGTCTGAGAGCTGGTTTCAATTAGATAGCTTATATTGACAGTAATGATTTAATTATTCTATTGATAGCACTATTAAAATTTATAGAATTAAAATATTTTCAAAGACGCAGATATTATTTGTTGTGAACAACAGGTTTTGATTAGATTTAAATTAGAAAAATAAGGAAATATAATACAAGTTTTTTCCCTATATATACATACCATCAGTTATCTACCTTTTGTTGCTTTATGAGCTTATCAATTATCTATGACCACACAATCCTCTAACTATCCACAGTTAGAGGATTAGCATTTCTATTTCATAAATAAAAAGATCTTTTCTATTTGTTCATCGTTTAAAAGTAAAAGCTGCTAAAAAACTCGATGGAGAAAACGCTCCAATTGACATAATATTTGTTCTCGATTATTAGGACATTTTTTATAAGCTCGGGTTTCTTTGATCTCTCCGACACAATCATAAGTCATGGCTAGATGGACTCTAGTTTTGTCACTAAAAACTTAGGACTAAAAGTTTAAGTTGTCTAAGTGTTATTCTATATTTTTATCTCAAAGCTTGATTCCTATATATGTAAATTTTCAGAGTATGAAGTATTCTTTTTTTATTAACCTAAGTATTTGGACTAAACAAAACATAGTAGGTCCACTAACTGTAACGTCTCTTGACTTGTGCAAGTGAGTATTTAGTTCTTGTAGAGTAGTATCCCTATTTTATTCTGGAAATTATTGCAATTATTATACGATATTAAGTTGTTCTGCTTTAATTTAAAGAGGGTTTCTTTAGTCATAAGAGAATAGTTCTATACTTTCTGTTGCTTTCTAAGGTCCAAGAAAATAGTTAACGAAACTATAACTGACTTAAAAATACTTTATTAGTTATTAGGTTAATTGGTATTATTCTTAGCTTCTATAATTTTAGTGGAAGTCTATCATTAGAGTATCCCTTCATTTTTTAGGTCTTTTTAGACTCATCTATTTAAATAAAAACTTCCATAAAAGAATCGTAAAATACATTGTATGTGTCGGCTATTGCAAGAAAAAAAATTTGCTACGTGTATGATTACAGAAGTTATGTCTGGGCTACAACTCTATGAAATAAAAATGGAGACTAAAGGCAATACTGGTGGAAAACACAGTAGACACAAACCCGACAAAATAACAGTGGAAGCTTGTTATGCTTATTCGAGCATTTAAAGAAAAGCTAAATAATTTGATAAATTTTATAAATAATCTTGGTTATTTTAAACTTGGTGTGATGATTTATTAGTTAATAACTTCTAAAGTTGTTATTTTAACTGTACTCTATAAAAACACAAAAACTTTTTCTAAAAAAAAGTTTTGTGCTGTTGGAAATTCTACTTTGTAGCTTAACCATTGTCTTACCTCATGTCTTTAACTATGATCCAAGAGCTGGGGCAGTCTTTTAAGAAGTAGCTAAGTTGGAAGTTTAAATTTCTCCTTAATTTTCCTTTTTTTCTCTCTTCCAATTCCTAATCTTGGGTTTAGAATTAACTGAGTTAGTGTAATTTCTATTAGCAACATGACAAAACAACCCATTAAACCCTTTTATTTTGATATTACAGAAGATGAAATTGAGTTCTTCGCCGAACAATCTAAAACAATTCTTAAATCCGGTAAACTAGTCTTAGGGGAGAATACTTTAGAATTTGAAAAAGCCTTTGCTAGATATGTGGGAACAAAATACGCGATTGCCGTTAATAGTGGTTCTTCAGGATTAGAAATTCTCCTGCGTCTCAAAAAAGCTGAAAACACTACTTTATTAGTTCCAACCAATACTAACTTCGCCACTGTCGCTGCTATTCTTCGTATAGGAGGACAGGTTCAATACCTCGATATGGACGAAACAACTTTTGCCCCATCTTTACAGATGATACAAGAGGCTGTGAGAAAAGGGGCAACTCCTAAGATTTCTGGGGTACTTTGGGTGCATATTGGTGGAGTTATTTCTCCAGAATTTTCTTATATTGTTGAATATTGTCGTCAAAAAGGACTTTTTGTCCTTGAAGATACAGCCCACGCTCACGGAAGTCAAATTAATGGGGTGAAGGCCGGAAATTTAGGAGATGGCGCCGCGTTTTCATTTTTTCCTACAAAAGTAATGACAACTTTTGAAGGGGGGATGATCACTCTCAATGATGAGGAAGAAGACTATATTGCGAGATCGTTACGAAACCAAGGGAAACGGGGAATGGACTTTGGAGGATTACATACAGACTTTGGTAATAGTACCCGTATGACAGAAATTCACGCGGTTTTAGGTCGAATTCACCTGGCTAAATTGCCTCAAATGTTAGCTAGACGGCAAAAATGTTATCAGTTAATTACTGCCTCTTTACGGGAAGCAGGGCTCAAATTTGTGTCTACAGATCACATGGATAATGCCAGTCAATATAAATTAATTGTTCATGTTCCTGGCGGAAAAGCAGCTCAGAAAATTAAGTACGCATTAGCCGAAGAAAATATATTTTTAGGGGGAACAGTTTACGAAATTCCCTGTCATTTACAACCAATTTTTAAAGGAGTTTGTGACGGTCAAAGTTTCCCTAGTGCTGAATATTGGTGTCCTAATCATATTTGTCCCCCGTTAACGTCGGGAATGACAGAAGAAGAAGCTAAAATTGTAGGAGAAGCGTTAGTTAAACAGTTAATTTAGTAGATTATAGTTAATCCAGGTAGGGGGGGTTACGGTACGGATAAAAGTATTAGTATTAGTGTTTATCAAAAACTCATTCCCAACCTACCTCCTAATAGTTGTTGTCTTATTATGAGTATTGGGCAACACATCTAAAATTAATTCTCTTAAGCTCTTTTTATCACAACAATTATTATTGTTGGTTATAAAATAATCTGTAGATGCTGCTATCGATGCTAACATCATGTCAGCAATATTTTTTATATATAAAGACCTTGATTTATATATAAAAAGAACAGGTAATTAATAAAACTTACTTTACTAAGTCTTTAATTGCTCTAAAATTATTTAGACATTAATTAAATTTTGATAAGTATTGAAAGAATTGGGTTTTCAAATAATCGCTCAGAGAGGCACTCTCAATATCTGTAATAATTCTGTCATATCTTTAGATCTAGACTAACTATTTTCTGATCAAGCTATTGTGCCCGACTGATTGCTTATACTTAACCTATCTTAAAAAGATTTTCTCAATTTATGGTAAAAATGGGTAAGCCTCGCTTCATGCTGTTCTCTGATAACTATTGTAGTCTTGATTTTTGGCGGTCATTATTTAATATAATCGTTAAATTTGTTGTATGTTAACTCATATCACTTAAATATTGAGAATAACAACTGTGTTTTGAAATATCGTCGAACTCATGTCAAATAAAAAGCAACAATGGCACTACCTAAAGGAACTGTTAAATTATCAATTCCCCATTTAGAAAATACTTCTAACCCTGTCGCTATAACAGAAACTAGTAAAGAAGTTATAAGGATTATATTAATAGACTCCCCTGTAAAAAATAAAATAATACTGGTAATCAAAAAACTCACGCCCATCATAGTTAGTGAGCCTTCCCAACTTTTTTTAATTTGTAAAATTTGATAAGGGTGTCGACCAAATCTTTTACCAATAATTGCTGCCATTCCATCTCCCCAGGCCATTATTAAAATGCCAATAACAGTATATTGAGGTTTATTTATTATCCAAAACCAATAAGTTAAAATACCAATACTTACCGCATAAAAAAATGTTCCTAAGCTTTTACGCCCTACACTATTAATGCTAGGAAGAATCGGAAAAAAATAGGAAATCAGCGCAAGGAAGCTAGCAATGAATGAGGCAACTAACAATATCCATGGCGGCAGTTTAAACCACCAAGCAATTAAAATGACATTACCAGAGCCAATGTGAACGACTTTACGAGTTAACTCAGCATCAGCACCCGTTGAACGGTTCATTCCTTCAGCTAAACTGATTATAGTTACTAAATAAATTAGGACGAAGCTTAGGGGATACCAGACAGGTAAAAGAAGTTCCAATTTAGCGATTAATTTAGGCAAAGACGTGAGATGAACTTCGATATATCAATTGATTATAGTTTGCCCATCGGATGAAAACGCTACAATAATCAAAAAATAATATTAAAAATATATAAATTAAGTAACCATGCCACACTCCATTATTGTTATCGGTGCTGGAATTGGGGGATTAACTGTAGGGGCATTACTCGCCTGTCGGGGTTATGATGTAACTGTCTATGAACAAGCAAAGGTTCCTGGGGGGTGCGCATCCACGTTCAAACGGCGGGGGTTTAACTTTGATGTGGGGGCGACTCAAGTGGCAGGGTTAGAACCTGGAGGCATTCATCAACGAATTTTTGCTGAATTGGGGGTAGATATTCCCCCCGCTACTCCGTGCGATCCAGCTTGTGCCGTGTTTTTACCGCGGGAAACTGAACCCATTCGAGTATGGCGAGATTCTAAGAAATGGCAGAACGAAAGACAACAACAATTCCCAGGGAGTGAACCTTTTTGGCAATTAATGGCTAAATTATTTCGTGCTAGTTGGAACTTTCAAGGACGAGATCCAATACTACCTCCTCGTAACATCTGGGATCTCTGGCAGTTAATTTCCGCATTGCGGTTAGACACTTTTGCTACTGTTCCCTTTGCTTTTATGACAGTGGGGGATGCCTTACGCTTATATGGGTTAGCCAATGATCAACGCCTTAAAACCTTTCTGGACTTGCAATTAAAGCTTTATTCGCAGGTGAATGCTGATGAAACTGCTTTGTTATATGCAGCTACTGCTTTAGCGGTTTCTCAAGCTCCGCAAGGCTTGTATCATTTTCAGGGTAGTATGCAAGTGTTAAGTGATTGCCTAGTAGAAGCATTGGAAAAATATGGAGGAAAACTTAGACTTGGCTACAGTATAGAACAAATTCACCCCCAGAATAATCACGTTAAACAGGTCACTATCCGTCATCAGAAAACTGGAGAAACCAGGATGGAAACGGCTGATCATGTCGTTGCTAATGTTACGATTCAAAATCTAATCAAATTATTAGATATTTCCCCGTCTTTCTTCTGGAAACTTTATAAAAACCGTGCAAAAAAACTACCTCGACCATCAGGGGCATTTGTGGTTTATTTAGGTGTTGATCGTCGGGCAATTCCAGATAAATGTTCCCCCCATTTACAATTTCTTTATGAGGATAATCAACCCATTAGTGAAAATAATTCTTTGTTTATTTCAGTCAGTGAACCAGGAGATGGACGTGCCCCCAATGGAAAAGCCACTATCATTGCTTCATCCTTTACTGACCCTCAAATTTGGTTTAATAAAACCCCAGAAGCCTATCAGGCTCTAAAACGACAATATACCTCAGAAGCGATTGCCCGTTTAAGTTCCTATTTTTATCTTACTCCAAATACTCTTATTCACCAAGAAGCCGCGACACCTTGCACATTTGCTCGATTTACTGCTAGAGATAAAGGTATTGTTGGGGGTGTTGGTCAACGTGTCTCTACTTTTGGACCTTTTGGACTCGCAACCCGAACTCCGTTAAATAATCTTTGGTTAGTGGGAGATTCTACTCATCCAGGGGAAGGAACCGCAGGAGTTAGCTATTCAGCTTTAACCGTTGTCCGACAAATCGAAATGAGTTAGTAATTCCTTGTAAAGAAGTGTAGAGATACAAGGGAAATAAAAAAAACTTTTGTCTTCTGTCTTACTTCATTGAAGATGTATTGGATAGGCTAGGATTGGTTTGATTAGAACTTGTTGAGTTATGACTGTGTAGATTTACTTGTGTGCCAATCGGTAGTGCCGTCGGGGAGGTCGACGAGGAGTCGTGAAGTACTTCTGGATTGAACCGATAGCCAACGTTACGAACCGTTTGAATGAGACTCGGTTGTCGAGGATCAGTTTCAATTTTCTTTCGTAGGGAAAGAACATGGGTATCAATTGTTCGCGGATTATCAATAGCTTCAGGCCAAGCTCGTTGCAGTAGTTCTGAACGACTCAAGGGATTTCCTTCTGCTTGAGCTAGAACATACAACAAACTGAATTCCTGGGGAGTTAGGTCAACAAAATCTCCTCGGTACTGGACTCGACGTTGAACTAAATCAATTTTCAAATCCCCATAGTCGAGATACAGGGGAGCAGAAGCCACCCGCAAACGTCTGATTAGGGCTTCAACCCGTGCCATAAACTCTTGCATACCAAAGGGCTTGGTGAGATAATCATCGGCTCCGGCGTTAAGTCCTTTGACAATATCTTTTTCACTAGTACGAGCAGATAGAATTAGAATGAGGGATTGTCTTTGATTATGTAACCATTGACATAATTCCATGCCATCTCCATCAGGCAAATCGGAGTCGAGGATAACTAAGGACGGCAAGCGATGGACAAAAGCATTACGAGCTTGTTGGAGATTTGCGCATTGCTGAGCCATATAACCCGCTTGCTGTAAGTGCCAACCCAAAAGCGATCGCAGATGAGGATTTCCCTCAACGATAGCAATATAAATCAGATTCACCTTAGTTTGATTCCCTATAAAATAAACACCATTAGGCTAACAGAGCCAATGTCAAGAATATGTAACATCTGTTACGACATCTCCATCCGGTCCCTAAGAAATTCTTAAGAATTACTCAAGGTTATTTTTTTTATAGCAGGATACATATTTAACTAACAGGGAAATTAAAAAAATAAAGCGGTTACAATGAGATCAACGATAAATTGAAGAAAGTCCTCGATAATACCAACAAAAATTGATGGACTTTCTCCGATGTTTACTAAATCCCTATCCTATTAACCCTCTCTATGTCATTTCTTCATGCTTCAAGATACTCAAGTGATTCGTTATTATCAAAAGCTAACTGATAGCATGGTGGACTTGTGGCATCGAGGTCGTCGCTTTGACGAAGTCCAATCTTACATGGATGGATATCTAGCCTGTCTACTTCATTCTAGTGCCCTCGAAACTCACTTGGTTTACCGTTTAGAGGAAGAGGCGCGACATTTTTTACGCGACCCTTCTAATTTTGGAGTGTCACTACAAACCAAACCCGATTACTATTAATTCCATAAATCTAAAACTGAGGAGAAAGAGGTTGTTATAAATTTTCCTTCCCCTTAGTTTTTGATTTATGGAGCTAATGCTAATTCAACCATTTGCTGCAATTCACCATTTTGGTACATTTCAATCATAATGTCACAACCGCCAACAAACTCCCCATTGATATAAACTTGAGGAATAGTTGGCCAATTAGAATATTCTTTAATTCCTTGGCGAATGTCATCGTCTGCTAGAACATCAACTGTCTCATAGAAAACCCCTAGAGTATTAAGAATTTGAACAACATTGTTAGAAAATCCGCACTGGGGCATCAACTTAGCTCCCTTCATAAAAACTAAGATTTTGTGGCTGTTGATTAACTGATCAAGACGATTCTTGAGTTCTGGTGTCATAAACACTCCAAAAATATAATGATAGATTTTGACGGCGAAGATATAAATAGCAAATCGATGATGAGATGAAACAATGGAAGTTAGTCCTAAGTTAGTCCTAATTGCCGTTTATTCTAGCTTAGACTCTAAGTTAGACAAGTGATTGTGCCGTTTCCCAAGTTTGAGGGGTATAAGTTTTTAAGGCTAGGGCGTGAATAGCTTCTGAGTTTAGGGCCTCTTGGAGTGCGCTATACACTAATTGATGTTGCTTGACTCTAGTCTTTCCTTCAAATTCAGCCGAAACAACTAAGGCTTCTAAATGATCTCCTCCCCCTTTTACATCTCTAATTACTACTTGAGCATCGGGGAGCTGCTCTTTAATCATAGTTTCAACTTCTTCAAGTCCAATCATTGAGGATTCCTTGATAATTATTTATTACCGACACTATCATTATAATTAATGACTTAATTCTTGCTATTTTATCTGTGGCTGAATATCATGTTTTCTTAAATTAATAGGTTCAGAACAGAGTGGAGATTGCGATCGCATGATTATAGTTCCCCTACCAATTATCAAAAGTGAACCGACTGAGCGGTTTTTGCGAATTGATTGAGTTGAATTGTTTGTAAAGTTTTAAAAATATCGTCTCGCCCACGAAATTCACCAATAAAAAGATTTCTGGTACGACTGGAACTGGCTAACATGAAATTTTTTCAATATTTCTCCCATTTTGACTGAATTTTAGACTTTAGGGAGAGGACTGAATGACATGAGCAACACTAGGGAGCTCAAAAGTAGACAAGAATTAGGCTGGGGAGTGTATACAATAAGTTGATACAAATTTTGATTGATAACTGACAGCATAATTAATCTGGCATAATTTATTGGTTTTTTATTTTATAGATTGTGCACAATGTTACATCTAGTTGAGAGCAACTGACAAAAAGAATCCCAATCTCTTCTTTTTAGTAGACACCGACTAAATTCACGTCTAGATGCCCCTTTTGCCCCCTAATTTAATGAGAACCTCTAATGTAATGAGATTAGGTTTACTTCCCCACAACTTTATTAGAGATTCTCAATGAGCTAGTGAGTTAATTTAATCACTCTTTTAGAACTTGAGGCAATCAAAATTAAGTTCCTTTGATAAGCTGATAAAAAATTGCTGACTTAGAAGATGGTCACTTAACGAAATTACGTATTTTCCCTTTTTTAGGGCTAACACTACCTCAGAAATTGTTCCTAATTTTACGCCAGAGGCAATTACTACGTCTGAAAAAAGAACATTAATATTATTCCGAGCATTCGCTAAGTCAGTCACAATTGTCATATAAACTACAGCTGCAATATTGTTGGCCTTATTTAAAAGAAAGAATTTCGATGGTTAGACTGCTCAGTCCTTTGGTTCCTTGATTAGCTCCATTTATGACCACGACATTTCTTCCTCCTGTTAATAATACTTATACCTGTTGAGCAATTAATTTTCCTAATTGATAGATATTTTTTAAATCAGTAGAGGTTGCGTTCTCCCCAGATCCCATGAGACTAATTATTATTTTTCTTATGTTGACACAAGAGTTAATTAAGTAGATGGATTCAGTTAAACGAATAAATATAGAAAAAAGACGTAAGGGTTAAGAGAATTTTTAAAATTTTAATTGTCCCTAGATTTGTTCAATCGCCCCTTCTGCATAATGGACAATATCCCGTAATTTTTTTAAAGTTTCTATCTCAACAGTTTGCCATAATCCCCTTAAATTAGCTTCTAATAACCTTTCTGCCATGTCTCGTAAAACCCAAGGGTTTTTTGTATAAATAAACTGTTGAACCGTTTCATTTAATAAATAAGCTTGGGCAACCCCTTCATACATAAAATCTTCTACACACCTCGCCGTGGCGTCATAAGCAAATAAATAGTCAACCGTTGCTGCCATTTCAAATGCTCCTTTGTAGCCATGACGCATCACACCGGCAATCCATTTAGGATTAATAACACGAGAACGGTAAACTCTAGCTATTTCTTCTTTTAATAACCTAACTTTAGGATTAGATGAGATAGAATTATCTCCAAAATATATCTCAGGATTTTTATTGGTTAATGATCTAACAGTAACAGTCAGTCCTCCTTGAAATTGATAATAATCATCAGAGTCTAATAAGTCATGTTCCCGATTATCTTGATTATGTAAGACAATCTGTAACTGTTTTAAGCGTTTTTCAAATACTTCTGGAACCCTATGACCGATGCCATCTTTATCATAACCATAGCAACTCCAATTCAAATAGGCTTTTGCTAAATCTGCGTCGTCTTTCCAATTTTGAGCTTCAATTAATCCTTGTAATCCTGCCCCATATGCTCCAGGTTTTGAGCTAAATATTCGATATTGAGCTTTTAGTTTGGCTTTATCTTTAGTCAACCCTTTTTTTTCCCAAAAAACTCTATCTTCTTTAACCTGGGCAGCTAAGGGATTAATATCTTTTTCTTCTTTTAGGTCTGACACTCCGCTCACCGCATTGTACATCAGTTGTAGCAGGTTTGGGAAGCTATCTCTGAAAAAGCCTGATACCCGAACCGTTACATCTACACGTGGTCGTCCTAACACTGATGGACTAAGGATTTCATAGCCTACAACCCGACGAGATAACCCATCCCAAATTGGTTGAACACCCAATAAAGCAAACACTTGCGCTACATCATCTCCTCCGGTTCGCATAGTAGAAGTTCCCCAGATAGAAATCGCTAAAGTTTTGGGATATTCTCCATTTTCTTGAGTGTAGCGTTCAATAACTATTTCTGCAGCTTTTCTTCCAACATTGTAAGCCGTTTCAGTCGGAATAGCACGGATATCGACTGAGTAGAAGTTACGACCGGTGGGGAGAACGTCTGGCCGTCCTCTGGTTGGCGCGCCAGCAGCTCCACTAGGAATGTATTCGCCGTTAAGTCCTTTAAGAAGATTAGTAATTTCTTGGGGGGTTTGGTGAAGGGATGGCAGGAGATGGGTTTGTATCCATTGGAGTTCGGTTCGAGTGGCGTTGAGGGGACAAGAAATAGACGCTTGAGGAGTGAGAATAAGAGAATCAATAATTTCGCTCGCGTAGGTTTCTAGAGCTTCTGTAGCTTGTCCAGTAGTACGACATTGTTTTAGTTTCAGGCACAGATCTCGAGGCACAGAGGAAGAAAAAGGAGGAGGATAAAATGGGGTTGTGGGAGAAGTGCTTAGGGGAAAGAAATTTAGCTTTAAGTCTTGAGCGATAGCTGTAGTTAATCCTAGACGATTGAGGTCAGGAAAACGGGCAATGGCTAGGGTTAATTCTGTGAGTTGAGGGCGTTGGGGACATTGTCCAAAAATGTGTAGACCATCTCGAATTTGGGCTTCTTTTAATTCACATAAATAGCCGTCAGCAAGGGTTAGAAATTGGCTTAACGTATTGGTACTTAACTCAATGCCTAGATCTTGATTGAGATGAGTTTCGTTAATCAGTTCGGTGATGCGAGCACTGATAATTTTTAAGCGAGAGGGATCGAGGGTTTGAGCTTCATAATATTCATCAATTAGAGTTTCAAGTTTTTCTAAGTCTCCATAGAGTTCAGCGCGAGTTAAAGGGGGAGTTAAATGATCTAAAATAACAGCCTGGGAACGACGTTTTGCTTGAGACCCTTCTCCCGGATCATTAACAATAAATGGATAAAAGTTAGGGAGCGTTCCTAGAGTTATTTCGGGATAACAATTAGCAGAAAGAGCTAGACTCTTTCCAGGTAGCCATTCCAGGTTACCATGTTTACCGAAATGAATAATGGCTGAGGCATTAAAATGATGTTTTAACCAATAATAATAAGCCAAATAATGAGGTGTAGGTTCTAAGTCAGGAACGTGATAATTTAAACTAGGGTCTAAATCGTACCCCCTCGAAGGTTGAATGCCAACAAAGATGTTTCCCAATTGAATACCAGGAAGATGAAAAGATGAGATAGATTGGGATTTATAAAGAGTTTGCCAACGTTGCTCTATCTGGGTTTGAACTGAATGAGGCAAGGTTTTAAAATAAGTACAATAGTCGGATTGAGAAAGGGATTGATAGATAGGTCTTAATTCTTTTCCCTCAGGATCATTAGTAATTCCAGCGGTTAATCGTTCAATTAATTTATCCCCTGTTTCTGGTATATCTGTAACCTTATATCCAGCTTTTTTCAATGCTTTCAAAGTTTCGAGGCAACTTGCCGGAGTATCTAACCCCACTCCATTGGCAATTCGACCATCTTTATTGGGATAATTAGCAAGAATTAAGGCGATTTTTCTTTCAGCAATAGGAGTAGTTTTTAACCGTATCCAATTTTTAGTTAAGTCAGCGACAAAATTAATCCTATCACTGACAGGTTGATAAATCACAACATCGGTTTCTAAGTCTTTATTCCAAGCTTGAACTGATTTAAAAGAAACTGCACGAGTTATAATTCTACCATCCACTTCAGGAAGGGCAACATTCATCGCAACATCACGGGGAGTTAACCCTTGATAACTCGATTTCCACTGTTCAAAAGTTCCCCCACTTAGAATTACCTGTAAGACAGGAAGATTCAATTTTGTCCAGAGATTTAAATTATCAATATTTCCTGAGTCAGGATTTATCTTAGCTAAAGAGAAACTGGTAGTATTTAGAATTAATTGAATTGGGTGATTTTTAAGTTGTTTAAAATAGTCAATTAGTTTTTCCTGAACCTCCAGATCTCGTAAAGAAGAAACAAAGATTGGACAAGGATTTAAGCCGCTTTCGGCTAATGCTTGACAAAGGTTATCAATAACTAGTAAATTACCTGCTAAATAATTAGAACGATAAAAAAGTAAGGCAGTTTTTGGATAAGAATCAAGAGAAGTCTTATCTGAAAACTGCCAAGAGTATAGACCAAACTTAGGAACAGGTTGGGGAGCGGGAGGATGATAGGATGTTTTTTTATAAATATCACAGATGAATTTTAAAGCATTTACCCAATTTTCTATGCCCCCTTCAGTTAAATACCGCCATAATTGATTACTGTGACTTAAAGAAACTGTGGAATGACTCATTAAATCAGGATCAGGGTGATCATCGCCTGGTAGAATGAAAAGATGAATCTTTAGAGAAATTGCTAGTTCTTTAACAACTTCTAATCCATAAGACCAATAGGAGCGACCCCCTAATAATCGTAAAACAATAACCTTAGCTTGGGACAATACTGTGTCGGCATAGCTATCAATACTCAATTGTTGTTGCAATTGTAGAAAATTAACAGCCCGTATTACGGGAAAATTAGTCGGTAAATGGTTAATTGCATAGGCTAGGATTTGAATATCTGTATCGGCTGCACTAAGGAAAATAATCGGAGCTGGGTTTTGTTCAACAAAGATTACACCTTCGTTATCAGAATTCCAGCCTCCTGGGGTAGCAGCAATTCGATGCATTTAAACTCCTTATCTTTAAAAATTATTAGGTTTCGGGTATGGCGTAGTGAATTAGGTAGATCCTGGATCAAGGGTTTTACCTGCGTTGTCTCTAACTGTCTCCAAGATTAATGACTCGTTTTCAAGACTCTATCTTACGCCGAACTATATCCATTAGAGTGTTCGAGGAATTAGGTTCTCTCTGGCGACAACTTGCAGCAATGGAGGAAATCAAGGGAACATTAATTACACAGGAGATGATCCTAGCAGAAATTCCTAATCCTAACAGGAGTTTAGCAGAAGGACATTTTTCCTTATTAATATCTTCTGAATTAAGTCTTTTATTGCAGGGAACCTTTGATACCACTGCCTTATGTTATCAGGCAAGTATTATTTGGGATCAACAGGTGATTGCAGACTTTATTAATGATCTCAAACAAAATCTTGCCCCCTCATTTATCTTATGCGAGCTTCTCACGCAATTTTCTTTGAGTCAACAGATTTCATCAAGTTTCCTAGAAAAGATTTTTATCACTCAATTATTTAATATTTTAGCCCCAGATTCTATCAATGATTCTCAAAAAATTTATAGAGGTTCTGGTTTTTATAAACTAGAGGATACTCTGCGGCAGAAAATTGCCCAGGAACGATTACTAAAGCAAATTATTACCAAAATTCGCCAAAATTTAGATTTATCAAGTATTCTAGAAACGGCAGTTAGAGAACTCAGAAGTTTTCTTCAAGTTGATCGGTCAGTTATTTATGAATTTGGTTATGACAAATCCGAGTATTCATCAGATATTAAGTCTAATCAAAATTTGGGATGTGTTACCTACGAATCTAAGCTTTTTACTAAAATTCCCTCTCTTTTAAATGTTACTGCTGAAGATAATCATTTTTACTATATTATTAGTTATCGGGAAGAATCTAGTCGAGGTTCGATTATAGCTATAGAAGACGTAGAGCAAACTTGCTCCTCATCATTTTGTTTTACACAATTTTTTGAAAAATATTGGATAAAGTCTGAATTAATTGCCCCTATTATTGTTGAAGAGACACTTTGGGGACTACTAATCGCTCATCAATGTTTTGAAAAAAGACAGTGGTTTGATAGTGAAAAAAACTTTTTAGGACAAATTGGAGAATATTTGGCAATCGCTATTTATCAAGCTCAATTGTATGCCCAAGTTCAAGAACAAAAGAAAACCTTTGAACAGCGAGTTATTGAAAGAACAAAAGAACTTCGAGATGCTTTGTTATCATCCCAGGCAGCGAACCATTCTAAAAGTGAATTTTTAGGGAATATGAGCCATGAATTACGGACTCCCTTAACCTGTATCATTGGATTGTCAGGAACATTGTTATATTGGTCAGGAGAAAATAAATCGTTCCCTTTACACAAGCAAAGACAATATCTTCAGACTATTCAAGATAGTGGAAAACATTTGTTAGAAATAATTAATGAAATACTAGAATTTTCTAAGCTAGAAGCTGGTAAATATGTTTTATCTATTCAAGAATCTAATTTAGAAAATATAGCTAAAACTGCCTATCAAAAATTCAAAAAAGAAGCTAACCAAAGAAATATTAAATTAGTATTAGAATTCAAAGTAGAAAGTCAAGAAGAAAATCAGTTTTTTGCCGATCCTGAAAGACTACAACAAATTCTCTGTCATTTATTGAATAATGCCTTAAAATTCACATCGGAAGGAGGAACGGTTATCTTAAGGATTTGGCGGGCAGGAAATCAAGGGAGTTTTCAAGTAGAAGATACGGGAATTGGAATTGCTAAAAACAAAATTCCTCTCCTATTCGAATCATTTCAACAGTTGGAAACTTCTCGGCAACGTACTTATGGAGGAACCGGACTAGGGTTAGCTTTAACTAAACAATTAGTTGAACTTCATGGAGGAACAATTGAGGTGGAATCTGTTTTAAAAAAAGGATCAATCTTTACGGTTAGATTACCTAATCAACCCCAACGCCAACTCAAATCATCAGGAAATTTAAAGCGTGATCTATTACTTTTTAAAAGTAATAGAAGTATTGTTTTGATTGAAAGTAATGAAGAAATTGCCACATTGGTAGGAGAACTATTAACGGCAGCTAATTATCAATTTATCTGGTTGATAGATAGTGCTACTGCAGTTAAGACTATTGAACTTTTGGAGCCAACTGCTGTTATTCTAGATCAAGATTTGACCGATGCTTATCAAATTAGCGACACCCTTAAACAGTTACACAATACTAAATCAATTAAAGTTCTGTTACTGAGTCATCAAATATCCTCAACAGATTGGACAGATATTTCTCAAAGGGGAATCGATGATTATCTATTAAAACCTATTCAACCTAATCTTTTGTTGAAAAGAATTAATGCTTTAATGTCTACTGAAAATAATGAGGAAAATAAGTTCATGTAAGTTGTTATTTTTATTTAAAATTCCTTAAAATTATTTAGTTACTATTATCTTTCATCAAAGCAATAGATAAACAATCTAGCTTCTTCTTACTCTTATTCTAAATTATTGCCATACTCCTATAAATGTACTCTGTATAATAACTGTCAACTTAAATCTAATAAAAATTTAAATTTCTCTAAAGTTAATTTAATTAACCAGTAATTTTGTTGATAAATTTGACATTAGTAATTATCGGTAGTTTACTGGGTTTGAGTTGTAATTTAGTTTTTAAAATCTTAAGTAAGACAAACATATAAAATAACTTAAGTTTTTTAAGTTAAACCAAAAAAGTCATACTTCTAACTAAAAGAAGTCTAAGGCAATTAAATTAATATAAACTAGAAAACAAACCATGAAAATACCGCAGTCTAGTCTTCTTGTCTCCTGTCAGTCTCCTATAAATTCTCCCTTACACGACCCAGAAATTATAGCAGCCATAGCTAAGGCTTCTATTAATCAGGGAGCAAAAGGCATTAGAGTTGATACTCCATCCCATGTTAAAGCTGTTCGAAAATTATTGCCTAATATCCCAATTATTGGTTTGTGGAAACGTTACTATCAAGGGTATGATGTTTACATTACTCCTTGTTTTTCCGATGCGCTAGAAATTGCTGACGCAGGGGCTGATATTATTGCTATTGATGCAACCCTCCGAAACCGTCCTCAAGGGGAAACCATGGTGAATTTAATTAAGCAAATTCATCAAGAATTAGGGACATTAGTCATGGCTGATGTAGATACTATTAAAAATGCGCTCGCTTCGAGTCAAGCAGGGGCAGACTATGTAGGAACCACACTTTACGGATATACTAAAGAAACAGAAAGTTTGTCTCCTCCTGGGTATTCTTTATTGCAAGAAATGGTTGAACAATTAGATATTCCTATTATTTGCGAAGGGGGAGTTAGCAACCCTCAGGATGCAAAAAAAGCTTTAGAATATGGAGCCCATAGTGTTGTTGTAGGGACAGCTATTACAGGAATTGATTTAAAAGTCAAAGCATTTAATTCTGTTTTTATTAATTAATAAAACATCAATTTTTTAAATTATTTTAAATTATGTATTCCGATAATCAATCAGCTATTTATCGAAGGTTTTCTAAAGTTCCTATTGATCGTAGGGCTTATGCTTTTGTCCTGGATTTTGTGACTATTTGGTTGATTGGTTCATTTTTTAGAGGGATTTTACAAGGACTTATTTTTATTATTTGTTGGCTAACATTACGGGTTATTTTAGTAGAAAAAAATCAGGGGCAAAGTTTAGGAAGTTGGGCGTTTAACATGAAAGTGATTAATGTCGAATTCAGTAAAATTCCAGGATTAATTGAATTAGCTAAACGAGAAGGTATTTTAGGACTTGTATCTTTATTAGCAATGATCGGATTGAGGATGGGCTTCCGTAATGGTTTATCAATGTTGTTATTAACAATGCCCTTATTAGTCGACTGTGGAATAGTCCTTGGAGATCAGGAGTTAAATCAAGCATTTCATGATCGTATCGCTGGTACTATTATGGTACAAACTAATCGAGGATTTTCTCTGGATTTACGGTTAAAAAGACTCCAGTTTATCATCAAAGGTAAAATCAAAAGTTCTCGAGATAGAGATAAGTATAGAGATGATTGAAAACAGAAAATACAGCAGTAGACAAATATATTCAAAAACAAAGTCCGCTTTTGCGGACTGATGAATCTAAAAAATCATTAACTAATAAACGGCTTATCGAAGTTTGACCACTAATCGCCTATTAGGTTCTTGTCCACGACTTTCTGTCTCCATATCTTCCACATCCTTCAACAAAGTGTGGATTTGACGGCGTTCTGCTGATGAGAGGGGGGACATTTCTACCTCCTGTCCCGTCTGTCGCACCTGTTGAACCACCTCAAGCGTCCAGGTGAAAATTTCTTCCTGACGCTTGAGACGATAGCCATTGAGCTCAACCGTATATCTCCGTTGTTCTCTGGATTCTACATTCAAATTAATGAGAGTATTAGCTAGATATTGAATCGCATCTATCCCTGCTCCCTGTTCCTTTAAGAGGATATTAGTCTGTTGGGGAGTTAGCTGAGTTTGATCAATCGTCAGCCAGGATTCGGAGGACTCATCAGAGTGACTCTTCTTGTCTTGAACCTTAACTTGTGCTGTTAACCCCATTAAAGTTAATAGGGTTTCGAGCCAAGCTTTACCTGAGTGGACTTCTCTCTCCATCTTGACAACTTGTAACCTATTGTTAACTAGCAAATTAAGACGTTTTCTTTTTAGATCTTTTTTTCTCGAAGGGAAGAGCTTCTTGGATTGTTTCAACCTTTTCGATTTTCTCAGCCTTTTCTTGCTGTGCAACCAATTTTTGTAGGTTCTCTGGTAGAGGTTCCCTCATCAAAATGACCGTCTGTAGGGTCTGGAAAACATTGGCCACAACAATATACATCAACACCCCTGCTGGCAAAGGAAAGAAGAGAAACATCCCACTAAAAATCACGGGAGTAATTTTATTTACTGCCTGTTGCTGTTGCGCTCCTCCGCCTGAAGAACCGGATAATTCTTGATTTAGATAAATACTAATACCAAAGAACAAAACCATGGCCAGGATGTCCAAGTTGATAGTTCCATCATCCCCCATAACACCAACTCGTCCTAAGGCTTCAATAAATAAGAAACCTGTCTTGGCAGCAATCCCTGGAATAGTGGCTTCGATAGTTACTTCCCCAGGGGCTAAGGCCTCTATTGTTCCATCTTCGTTTATTTTAACTCGTTCTGAGCCTTTTATGACTTCAAAGGTGGGCTTAATATCACTTTCAGGGGTTTCAGCGACCAATTTCATAAGGGACTGACCTTCAGTCGTTTGAAATTGAACTCTAGTCTTTTCCCCAACTGCTAATTTAGTCCCTCCAGGGAGTAAAGCCGTGATGGGGTAATGAAGACCATCGCTAATATAGATGTTACTAGGTTTTGTCGTAAAAGGTTGAGGGACAACACGCTCAATTTGTTCGCTAGGGAGAATTTGAAGATCAACTGTATAGTTAATGTCAGCAAAGGGCGACCCCCGTAAGGTAGCAAATAGAGCAAAGAGAATGGGCATTTGTAGCAACAAGGGTAAACAACCCGCCAAAGGATTGCCAAACTCCTGCATCACCTTTCCCATTTCTTCTTGTTGTTTCGCAGGATCGTCTTTGTAGCGTCGCTGAATTTCTTCTTGTCGCTCTTTCATTAGAGGCTGAGTAATCTTCATTTTTCGCATATTGCGAATTTGCCCTGCACTCAAGGGGTAAAGTCCAAAGCGAATTACTAGGGTTAAGGCAATAATCGCAAAACCGTAGCTAGGCACAATCCTGTAGAAGAAATCCAGGATTGGCAGCATAATGTTTGTGGAAATAAATCCGACACCAAAGTCCATTCGTCTTAATCCAAGCGGTCTCGCTGTAGAGTTATCTGTAGTTTACTTTACCGAATATTGGTAATAAAAGAAGAGGTTAAGGAGCCTCTAACCTGGTCTAATTTTAAAATCTATCTGCTGATAATTGCTCCAACAGGGTTTCCTGTCTTAGTCACAACTTTTTCAGCCATATAGTCATAAGCCTTACGGAAGTTAGGAACTGCTTTCAACTCCAGACGATTTTTACCTCGGAAACAATATCGTCCCATAGTTCGATTGTTTCTCGTGGTATTTTAACCATTTTGACAATTTCGTCATAGACAATGTCGGTATGAACGTATCTCATCCAACCATCTGTGACATAAATCTGATGATTTGTAATGCAGTAACGCAACCAAATTGCTCTGAGTACAGCCCTCTCCGTAAGAGGTAAGCAAATAACTGCAAATCTCAGGAAAACACTAATAATTAAGTCCCCAATATGAGGACATCCCTTATAAAGGGTATTCTTTCGTATGTTCATAGACAATATTAGATTTGATGAACAACTGCTTTAATTCTCGCAGAAAATACTCATAATTGCACTCACTTTGATTATGCCGCACTGTAATTACTACTTCTAATCCGGGAGAAATTATGGGAAGCAAGGAGCGAATTACTGTTTTTATCTGTCGCTTAAGACGGTTGCGAACTACCGCTTTTTTACTAATTTTTTGGCTAATAGAAATACCAAACTGAGTTGGGAGCGGGATCATAGTTTGATGTTTTCTTGATAGTACTCGCATCAAAAAATGAGAACCTTTATAAAGTTGGCCCCGTTTATAAACAGCTTGGAAGTCTTTGGGTCTCTTTAGCCGATGGACTTTAGGCAATCCCACTATATTACCTGGTTAGAATTGGGTTAGAAATGACTTACACGATAACCCATGTTGAACACTTTGTTTGTAATAAGGCTGACAAGGATTAAACAGATAACCGGTATCGTCCTTTTTTTCTTCTAGCTTGAATCACATTACGACCGTTTTGAGTTCGCATTCGCACGCGAAAGCCTGATTTTCTCTTTTGCTTTCGATTGGTTCCTCCTAGGGTACGCTGAGTCACAAATTTATTCCTCCGACAACGCTACCGTTTACTTGACGCCTTGAAAGACAAGGCCTCCTATTGTACTCTTAAAAGCTAGACAAGTAAAGGACTGAGAAGTAATTTTTTAGACTAAAATTAGCTTAATTGTTTAACATAAGTGAGGTGAAATGACAATCTTATCCCTCACCCTAAAATTTATCTATTCTCCTACTAAACTTATAGAGTAATTAACCCTTTTTAGAAAAAATTTATTTTTGCAATAAATCGTCATGCCCTTAATTTATGTAGACTAGTTGTGGTAAGAGCAAAATTATGATTATACACTGGAGAATCTGACAATTGACTACAATAATTTTGAGGATTAAATATCAACTATGCTAATAGTTAATCTTAATTAAATCTATCCATCTACGACAGAAGGACATAAATGGGCCAATTCACAATCAAGACAATTTGGTTTTCTAGCATGACAAGTTGCCCGACCATGGTAAATCATGCGAATTGAAAAATTTTCCCAATCAGGTTGAGGCAATAGTTTGATTAAATCTCTTTCAATTTTTACAGGATTAGTCTCTTTTGTTAATTTTAAACGTCTACTTAAACGTTTAACGTGGGTGTCTACTGTAACTCCTTGATTAAGTCCAAATCCGTGTGATAAAACTACGTTTGCAGTTTTGCGAGCAACTCCTGGTAGACTCAGCAACTTTTCTATTTCTTGAGGAACTTTCCCGTCAAATTCTTTAACGATTTTCTGACAAGAACACTGAATATTTTTAGCTTTATTTCGATAAAATCCTGTCGGACGTATCAATGTTTCTAATTCTTCTCGATTTGCCTGAGCTAAGGATGATGCATCAGGAAACTTCAAAAATAAATCTGGGGTAACTTTATTGACTCTTTTATCAGTACATTGTGCCGATAAAATCGTAGCAACTAAAAGCTGCACAGGAGAGCCATAAACCAAGCTACAAGTCGCATTAGGATACAGCTGTTTCAGAAGATTTAATATCATTAATGCTCGCTGTTTTTTGTTTTTCCCCTTGTGCTCAATGCTCATATTTTTATCTAAAAAATTACATACAATCAAACTCGTTGAAATAACTCTTAGAAAAAGGCTAAGTTAACAGTATCGCGAACAACAAGGAATAGTCCTAAACTAAGCAGTAACACTAACCCTGTTTGCATGATGCCTTCTTGCAATCTATTAGGTAAGGGTTTTCCTCGTAGTCCTTCTAGCATTAAAAAGATTAATTGACCGCCATCAAGAGCAGGTAAAGGTAAAATGTTGATAACAGCTAAGTTAATACTAATTAGCGCGCCAAATTGGAATAGATTTCCCGCATTATTTTGGGCAATATTAGCACCATACTCGACAATTTTAACTGGACCGGCTACCTGTTTAGCATTTTCTTGGAAATTACTCACAAGTTGCCAAAATCCTTTAGCAGTTAGAGTCACTAAATTTTGAAAAGCATCTGCACTGTAAGTAAACGCATCAAGAAGTCCTTGAGACTTTTTCAAGTGTATATTAGGAACTAGTCCTACCCCAATTTTTCCTTGACCTTGGTCATTAGACTTTGGGGTAACGGTAACAGATAAAGTTTCGGCATCCCGTTCAATTGTAAAATGAAGAGGTTGATTAGGAGAGTTTTGGATTTTCTCGATAAAGAAGTCAGTCGCTTCGGGGAATTCATCTAAGGGAATATTGTTAACCTTAAGGATAATGTCTCCCGATTTCATTCCTGCTTCCATTGCTGCGGATGCGGGTTCAATAGTAGGAACAACTAGTCCAGATTGAATATCTTGGATACCAACAGTAGCAACTTGCGCCACCAGAAGAAAATAAGCCAAAATAAGATTGGCAATTACCCCTGCACTGATGACAATGGCCCGATCAAATAGGGGACGGTTACGAAGTAAATTGGGGTCATCTAGGGGAATTTCACCATCGAGATCATCATCGGGAAATCCTACATATCCCCCCAACGGAAAAGCACGGATAGCGTACTCAGTTTCAGTTCCCCTATACTTTACAAGACTTGGACCAAAACCGATAGAAAAGCGGTTAACTCTGATTCCTTGGAATCTTGCGGCGGCAAAATGACCTAATTCGTGGACGACAATTAACAACGCTAAAACTGCGATCGCTGCCAATACTGACATAGTTTCTAGACTAAACGGATAATATTAACTTTTTTTATTGTAGTGTACTTAGTGTGGTAGAGAACACTCGAACAAAGGAAGTAACGAGAGTAGGGTAGGCAAAACATAATAAGATGGGTTAATCAAAATAATGCCCATCTTACAAGACTAAGCTCAATAATAATTAAACCTCAATAGTGATTCGATGTAATAAAATAATCTATTTTTTTGCTTTACCCTAAAAATTCCATAGTAGTAATCACAAAAAATTACATGTTTAAAACAAAGGAGGTCTTAAAGAATTATTAACTTTATCTTTTGCGCCAATAACCAATAATAGAACTTTCTATGAAGTTTATCATGCAATTCTTTATTCTGTTCTCAGAATCTCCAATAAGTAGATATGAAAATATATTTTATATGTAGATTAATTGTCAAATATTCTATTTTAGATTAATCTAAATACAGTTGATTATGTATTCTTTATATACTTATTTGCATACGTTAATTTTTTTTTGTTTTTGGTAATTTTAGGTCAGCTATTTTTATAGATTTTTATGTTAATAAAAATAATTGTTTAAATTCCTAATAAACTATTAATGCAATTTAAATTGTTTTCCTTTTTACAGGAAATATAAATGAATAAATTATTGTAAATATTAATTGCGATTGAAGTTATCACCAGATAAGTCGATTATAGAATCGAGAGGTTTGAATAGAAAACAGACAATACTGGATTCAAAATATAAATTTAACTCTTTCACACAATTCAAGGACATCAGTGGGATAAAAGCGATCTGAATTTATTCACTATAAGAATAGTTAAGTTTGTTTAAGTGTACTCTAATTAAAGTTGAACGATAGAAAAATTATTTGAAAATTGCTATTCTCAAATAATGGTCTGTTCAAGACACAGGATAACACAATTAGAATATCGCTAAACATCAAACTTAACGCGCAATAAAAAAATATTATAAAACAATAACAAGAGCAGATATATGATGTTCAAATACAACCGAATAGAAAGTCAAATAAAAAGAGAGTAAAGTGAAATTAACTTTCAAAAGAGTACGTAAGATAAAAAATTCAAAAGAGAAAGTAATAAAAGTTAATACTGGAATTGATCCATCCCCTAAAAAAACTTATTTTCAGATCTTACATTATTCATAAAAGAATATGAGGTTAAGTTTAAAAAATATAAAAAATAAATTTTAGTTTGCGTATTTAATGACTGTTTAATATAAAAAAATAGGAGATAAAAATATTTTTTTATATTAAGAAATAATCATGTATCAACATATATAGAATGTTTATCTAATTTTTTAAAATTTTTTGTAACAAAATTATCTAAATATATTTCCATATATTTCTTCGAAAACATCTAATATTTTTTTAAAAAAAACTTGTTCTCAATTTTAGATTATATTCGATATTTACAAATTTTTAATATTAAATTGATGGCTATTTAAAGTCGTTGAATATAGACAAATACTATTATATTAATAATCATTAAAGAGGCAAGTAAGCTGTCAACTCATAGTTAGAGAATAAAATCCTTCTTGTAAAGAAAGCTAAAATAAAGCTCGACAATAATAGAGAAATTAGTTAGTTTAGATTTAATCCTAATTTTTAACATGGTTAAATAATATTTAGACTTTTTTGTTTGGTATTTAGTTTATCAATTCCTTGGCTTCTAATTCTTAATAAACAATCTTTCTATTTATAGACTATTTGATCCTAAGCGTAACTCGATGATTTTTCCCACTGACATAGCTAATTCATATTTATCTTCTTTTGTTCTTGGCTATTCCTCCCTAATTCTATTCAATTCTGGAAAATAAGAATATAACTATCATCTTTGCAACTCTTTAAAGTTAATCTATATCTAAATATTTTTTTTATTTCTAATAAACTACATACATTAGTTAATTAGAGTTCTTATGACTAACTATGTTTGTAGTTATCACTTTTAAATCTAAAATATACATCAGTATAATACTGCTTATTTATGTCCAAGCTATAGCACGACACAAAAATATTGGGTAAACTTTGAAAGTAGTCTCTACACATTCTCTAACGGCTTTAACTTCAGGTAGTATTTTTGGATTTAAGTTTTTACAACAAACCATTAATTCTTAATTGTGTTTAAATTTGGAGAGTTATGTAGAAAATATCGTATTTTACGTCGAGTTTATTATATTATTTCTCTAATAGGGTTTTTCTATAAAAATTAGTTTTATATCAAATAATGATATCTTCTGGTTCCCATTGGGGAGTTAAGTTTGGAGACAATTAAACTTCAAATAAATCTTTATTACAACCTATTTTCAAATAAATCTTTATTACAACCTATTAATAAATAAATCTTTATTACAACCTATTAATAAATAAAAAAATATTTTTTATTTATAAAATATCAATCTGAATAGTATTTTTATTTTATAACCTAGAATATTTGTCATATAAAACTATTACCATATAAATATTTTTTTATTAAAAAATAATACTTTATCTCTGATAGCTTTCTATTATTAGTAATTTTCTTTTAAATATTTATCATTCTAGTTTATGAAATTTCTTTTTAATCTTTTGTTACTTACTGTTTTAACCATAGATTTAAAGTATTAGGACTAATCCCAAATAAATAACATATCCTGTTTTTTAGTATTCTATTTGTACGGCTTAAATAACTTTTTGGCGTAGATAATAACTATAAGGTATTGGCACGAAGTATAGCACTTATTTTAGTATTTTATTACTTCTTTTATGACTAGAAAAGTATCCTAATCTTTTTGCGTAGTGCTATACTTAGACTGGGTCTACTAAATTAGTAGCTAATAACTTGCAAAACTCTTATTCTGAACTTTGTTTATTACAATGTTGGCACAGCTAGGCTAAAAGCACCTAATCAATTGAGTTGAGCACTAACCTGTCTAACCTTCACTAAAATCGAGAGTTAATTTTTATAGCTTATTTTGGTAATAAATTTACTTGCAAAGTAGTACGTCATATTTGACGTTTTGTCTTAATTTCTGATTACCGATTTCTCAATCACTTATGACTGATTTTAACCTAACTTGTCCGATACCCTTAGATCAATATCCTCAAGTCTTACTTGCTCATGGAGGAGGAGGGAAATTGATGCGGCAGTTGCTCGAAAAAATGATTTTTCCTGTCTTTAATCCTACTCAAAATACTCCTCCACATGATTCTGCTGTTTTGGATTTAAACGCTAATAAAATTGCTTTTACTACCGACTCCTACGTTATTCATCCTCTCTTTTTTCCCGGGGGAGATATTGGTAGTTTAGCTATTAACGGAACTGTCAATGATTTAGCTATGAGTGGGGCGCGTCCTCTTTATATTAGCGTGGGGTTTATCTTAGAAGAAGGACTGCCGATGGAAATCCTTTGGAATGTTGTTCAGTCCCTACAAAATTCTGCTCAAATTGCTCAAGTTAAAATCATCACTGGAGATACTAAAGTAGTTGATCGAGGGAAAGGAGACGGGGTATTTATAAATACTGCAGGAATCGGTATAATCGAACATGATCAAACAATTGCAGCTCAAAGTGTTCAACCAGGAGATGCTATCCTAATCAGTGGAGATTTAGGCCGCCATGGTATCGCGATTATGGCAGTACGAGAGGGGCTGGAATTTGAAACGACCATTGAAAGTGACTGCGCTCCTCTAAATTCTGTTATTTTAGCTATGTTAGAGGCCAAGGCAAACATTCATTGCCTACGAGATCTCACCCGTGGCGGTCTAGCCAGTGCCCTAAATGAAATTGCAATGGGTGCAGGGGTTATTCTTAACATTCAAGAAAACGCTATTCCGGTACGTGAAGATGTCCAGGGGGCGTGTGAAATATTAGGATTTGATCCTCTCTATGTGGCTAATGAAGGTCGATTTGTAGCGTTTATTCCTCAAGACTCTGTAGACACTGCTATGGAAATTATGAGATCACATCAGCAATATCCCTGCATTATTGGGCAAGTTACAGGAAGAGGATCAGGCATGGGGTTAGTCACCTTAGAAAGTAAAATTGGGTCCAGTCGTATTGTTGATATGTTAAGCGGAGAGCAATTGCCCAGAATTTGTTAAGATTTCGAGTATGCGAGCAGGGGCGTTCTCGAAGAGTGTCAAAGTCTACGATTATCCGCCCCACCTCAAACCCTTTGATACACTAACGAACAACCTGACATAAGACAGGAGATTTTTTCGTTTCTTCGGTTGCTATTTCTACGGCCATTGCTGCTAATGGAGGGACAGACTTGCTAGAGGAACTGCGTTTTGGTCTCAGGTTTCTACGAGAACTCTTCGGCGATGGGCTGTCCATGGTGAAGTTATAGGCTTTCCAGTTGCTTCCAGGACTCCATTGAGAGTCCTCTGTCACGACTAAAACTGCTCCAGAAATCAGTGAATCACAAGCTGTTGCTTGAATACAAAAGTGAGTCCAGGGAGAGCGCAAAAGAAAAACAGGAACTTGCTTCCCATTAGCACTACCATTGGTATAACCAATCAAAAAACGACCTTCTTCAATGAACGGTCCGAGTTGCGGATATTGTTCGAGGAGACGGAGGATTGCTTGGGAAGCCATAGATTAATATCAATAATTTAACTCAGAAGAGCGATCACAACGATGCTTACACTACTTCTTGACCATAAGAATAGAAAAATTTGTCTACCAAGATTAGTATCAAATGTGACGGAATCACCATTTTGTCTTTAAATGTTATGTAAACTTGACAAATTTATTCCCTATTTAAGATTCAATAAACGTAGTTGATTACTTTTTGTTACAAAAAACTTAAATTGCTAATGTTTTTTAACTGGCTGGCACTTTCTTAACTGGACTCACTTTTGCCTTATACAGCAAATTTTTCCCATGACGATAGCCAATATAACGAATGATGACAGTTTCTCCAGGTTCAACATAACCACTTCCTTCTAATAATTGATGACACAGAGGATCATAAGGTACTTTTTCTCCTGCTACTGCAATTGTTTCAACATTCCATTGTTTAAGTAACTCGATAATTGGTTTAACTAGAGGCAATAGTTTCACAGCAGAGAGTTGAGGATTTTTTTGAGCAATCATTGCTGCTGTTGGCCATTGTAAAAGCCAAGATTCTAGAGCTTCTAAACTAGATTTTTGAAAGTCTTCTTCTAGAGTTTTTCTTTGTTCATTCAATTGCTGTTGTAGTTGTTGATATTCTTGCCTAACTTTCTCTAAATTTGATAAATTAAGAGCTTTACTTTCAAGTTGAGAAGGGATTAAGGACTTCAACAAAGATTGATCTCTACAAAATTCACTCAGTAGTTGTTCGATGGGAACTTTTAACACTTTAGATAATCTTAATAGATTTTCAATAGACATTTTAGGCAGTAAACCCACTAAAAGGCGATTTAATTCCCATTGGGAAACATCGGAAATTTTGGCCAACTGACTAAAGTTAGATATTTGCGCTTGCTGCATTAACTGCAACAACTTTCGATGATTGGCTTGATAAGTTGTTGATTGTTTCATAAAAGATTAGGATTTTTTAATAAATAACGTTTCTTTTTTAACTACGCTAAGTATTGTTTCACCGCATCAACTAATTCCTTGAATAACGACCATTTTGAGTTTACCCTAACTTTGTCTGTGTGTCTTCTCTCTAGTTTATAGGTCTTGACTCGTGACATTTTGGGACAAACTGTATTATTTAGTCATAAAATTAATGTTATTAAGTTTCAACAGTAATGAAAATTGCGTGCTTTTTTGCCGAAATTAGTTGTTTACCTCAACTATTCTACAAAGTATCTCTATTTTGATCAGAGAAATGCTAAAAACTCAGATTTTTAGGTTCTATTGTGAGTTTAGGAAGCCCGCGCTGTACGCTTATGTGACTCATTGAGAAGAATATGAGGGTTAACTGCTATCATTCAGTCATTATTTTCAAACGGACTATTTTTTCCCCCGTACTATCTAGTTGCACTTCAATAACTTCACTGTTTAAAGATTCCAGGCAAGTTAACATTGCTCGTAAATTAGGATTACCTGCTCCCGTATCTACATATAGCCTATCAGCCAGACTCCCTACCCGCTTCCAAGTAGTATAAAGTTTCGCTACGGCTTGTTCAAGTTGGGTGGCTTGTTTAACCAAATCAGCAGTCGTAGTCAAACAATCTAATCTTAACGCCTCTTCTAACGCCATTTCAAGGTCAATTGAGCGATTTTTAAAAGTTTGTACTTTTGCTGCCGCATCGAGATATTTTGCCAAATTTCGTGCTTCTGAAGTGAGAAGTTTAACAGTATCAACATCGGGACTTTCGGCAACTTCTTTTTGAATTACGTTGAGGTGGCTATCGGGCAACTTTTCCATCTCTTTAACTAGAGGAACTAAATTACGGGCTGGTATAATTCCCTCAGAAGCTTTCTCTTTAACTTTATCTGGAAGTAATTCCGAACTCATAGCTGTCCATTGATCAGAAAGTTGTTTAACTTCTCGTCGGGTGATGTGATCACCATTTTGGGCAGCTTCACTAACTAATTTTTGCACTTCAGGATCGGATTTAGCTGTTTCGATAAATGCCCGTTTACTAAAATTATTGATGGAATTTGGATTCAGCTGTCCTTCTGCCAACAGGGTATCTGCACTATTAGCAAGTTGAATGAGAGCATAAGCTTGACTTTTAGTGATTTCTCTTTGTTTAAGCCAATTGAGAAATCCCGTCCCTCGTCCGTCTCCACTTTTTTTTTCACGATCACGGATAGCCCGTAAAATACGCCCTCGCCAAATGTCGGTTTGTAAGTCAAAGCGCTCACAAACAGTCCAGACGGCATCTAGCTGTTGCTGAAAGTCCATCTCCGCAATAGCTTCGTCTTCAGGATTAGGGAGCTGGAAGTTAAATTCTATAGGGTTTTTGAGGGCATCAATAATTTCATCAGGAGAAGGAGGAACAGCGGTCATATCGATTTTAGGTGTCACTGATTCAGTTGTTTGTGAGTGAAATCATGATAACTGGGTTTTAGAGTCCTCTATCATATCATCTGAATTGAGAGTTATCGGCATTTTGTTAAATTGTTGACCAATTGTAATGTAAGCTTCGACAAGAATCAGAAACATAGTTGTTATTTTTAATATCTAAAGTTGACAATTATCTAGGATGGTAACTACCAATAATTAAAACTAAAATTATTTATCAAAACAAAAAAATCGAAAATATATTATCTTTTAACTATTTCTCTTTACCTAAGTTTTTTTTAAAAAAAATATAATTTTGTAGCTTAAAAAAAAGGTTAATAAAACAGTGTGAAAAACTTTAATTTATTGGATATTTAATCTTAGAGATACTTCTACGCTAGTCGTTAACTGTTTCAAGAAAAAAACACTTACTGGGTCAAATATTATTAATTAGTTTAACTGAATTTTGTTTTTAAGTGAAAAAAAATTGCGAATAACTAACAAGTTTACGGTTATCTCCGTCGCCTTTAATTAACTCAAGGATTAATAAATTTTCTCAGTAATATATAATGATATCTGGTCTAAATTACTAATATTATTTTAGACGACTTTTGTTCCATATAACTAAGTATTTAAAAACTCAGTATACCTTACTCTAAAATAGATGGCAGACTTACATAAAAATAGAATCAATAAGACTGATTTCTGTAAATTTTCTGTTGTGAGTTTTCTAAAAACAGCACAATAACATCATTGTCTAGCTCACCAATCACGCAAGACGATAATAGCTAGCTATATTAGAAAATATTTTTTCCATCATAAAAAAATATATTTCAAATAAAATTCTTTAAAGATTCATATTCTGAGCTATAAAAAGTAACCTTAATAATTATACCTTTATCAATTTTTTTGAAAAATTACTAGTAATAGAGAAACATAACATAGAAGTTATGTATTAACAAATTACACTAAATATAATATGTATTGAATCTAAAATAATGGCTAAATATATTGTATTAATAATTAATATGCTAAATTTAACTGCTATAATATTGAGCTTAAATTAATCTGACAAGATAATCATCTAGCTAATTAATAATTCCTATTAATTAGCTCTTTTACCTTCACTATATTTAACTTAATAAAAGATTAAAAGGTATTATAAGATATTCAAGTTTTTTTATAGTTTTTAACTATAAGTTAACTGATTAAACATAACTATTTTAATGCTAAAAAATAACGTTTAATAACTAAGTGAGTTATTTTTCATTCGATAAATGGACTTTCATTAGCTTTGTTTGAGTTGTTACTATTCTAGTAGAATAACATGTAAGATTAAACAATATTTTATTAAATATTTTTTAAATTTAATTTTTACATTTTTTTTTGATTATTATCTCATTTATCTTTGTCTATAAGTTTTTAACTCATTGGTATTTTTTGGAATTTATACTTGTAAATTTTTATGTATTTCTATTATCAAACCTAATCCTTAGTTATATTATAAATAATAAAAAATATAGAATCAACAATTACAGCTTAAATATTAAGATTAGGCAATTAAATGTCAAGTAACAAAAAATTTATATTAACAATGAGAAAAATAAACTTTAATAAGATAATTATGATTTAATTACTATTTTTTTTACTAATAGCATTTAAAAATTAAAAACTACTTTCTATTTATTTCTAATAAATAATATGAGAAACCTATCAAATTTATATTTTTTTATGAATGATAAGCAATGAAAACTAACATTTTTTAGTATTTATTTATGATTGTGCTCCAGATATAGAAAGTCTTTAATATGAAAGAATAAAGAAATAATTAATTATTGTAATTGTTTAAAACAAGCAGATATTAAACCATTAGAAATAACAGCTGAGAAATTTTTAAATCATCATAAACAAGTTTTAGTTATTACTCAAAACCAAACCATACAAATTAAACTAATCAATTCAATCAAAGTTAAATAAACTGCCACATATAATATTACGAATATGTATTAAAAAGAATTAAAGATAACTTTAGTTAACTAGTATCTCAAAATAAAACTATGTAGAATTCTATAGATAGTATTTTTATACTATCTATAGATTTTTTTTTCACTATACATGCTCATCTCATTTTATCTTCCTCTTATCTCCGATCTCCGGTTTTTCCTTGTACCAAGTCTCTTAGTAAACTACTTTGAGAAAGTATAGATAAAACTTGCTATTTTAATAGTAAAAAAGCTTTTTTTTAGAAAATTATTTAACGAATAAAGTACGTCAGGTAAATTATTGTTACTATTCGTTAATTTTATAGTAAACAAAAGTAGAAAATTGCACTTTACAAAATTTATATAATCTTGAAAATTATATCTTTACCAAAAATTTATGATAACAGTTTTGGAAGTTATTAGCTACTAATTTATTAGCTCCAATCCAGAAGAGCTGTTATTTCCATAACACATAAAAATTTAAAAAAGCTAGGTGCATTTTAGTAGTAAAATACCAAACTAAATGTATTAAGATTAACTCAGAGAAAGTTTCTTGAAAAATAAAATTCTTTTATTTTTCAAGAAACTTTCTCTGAGTTTTCTGAGCTAACAATTTGGCGATCTCAGGATTATAAATTCGAAGATAATTCCAGTAATTGCCAAATACAGATTCTACATAACTTTTTGTTTCTTGGAAGGGTATTTTTTCTACAAATACATCAGGATCACTAACCTGATATCTTCTTCTCCATTTTGAAACATTGCCAGGACCTGCATTGTAACTAGCAATAGCTAATAACGAATTATTACTATAGGTCTCATGAGTGTAGTTTAAATACCAGGTTCCTAAATTAACATTGTCGTTAGGATTGCTCAAGAAATAGTTTTTTAAAGCTATTTTATTAGCTACCCATTCACCTGTTGTTGGCATCACTTGCATTAATCCTTTTGCTCCCACTGGCGAGGTAATTTCTGGTTCAAAACGGGATTCTTGACGGATTAAAGAGGTGATTAACAAAGGATTGATTTTACGTTGTTGAGACCAATCAATAATAGTTTGATAGAAAGGAAAAGGAAAAAGTGCGTGCCAATATTCGGGGGTTTCTCTAAGTTTTTGCAATTGTTTTTTTGATTCAGGTCCGTCTTTATTTTGAAGACTCCAAATTTGATTAATTCCTTGTAGGTTTTTTCCTTGTACGAGTTTCAGTAAAGCATCAGTAAAAGATTCATTAACACTTAATTCAGAGCGATCATTCATTTCCGCTTTAAATAACGTGATAGCATCCTCATCTTGTCCTAGACGATATAGTTCTTTGAAAATGTCCGATCCCGCCGGAGGAACCGAACGGATATCAGGTTTAGCGACGGTGGGTAAAGTGTGACGTATGGTATTAAAATTTCCCACATTCCAGCCTAACTGAACTGCTGATCGCCAAGCATAGTAAGATTGAGGATGATGGGAAATAGCATGTTCAAAAGCCGTTTTAGCATCCTGTGATCGCCCTAACTGTTGCGCCCATTTACCTACCCAAAAGGCCGCTTTGGGAGCGAGGGAACTGTTAGGATTATTAGTTGTGATAGGTTGCGCCCAAGTCCAGGCTTTGAGGACATCTCCTCGCTCAGCAGCTGTTTTCGCCACACTCCAACGATATTTAGCGGTTGCGTCGGACTTGGGATGTTTAACTAGTAAGGTTTCTCGACTTTTAGCTGCCTCAGCTTTGCGCCCTATCTCATCTAATAACTTAGCCTTTTCTATTAAAGCATCGCCCGCTTCATCAGGAAATTGTTTAATAATTTGGTCAAAGTAGCCAATTGCAGTTTCAGATTGAGATAGTCTGGCGAGTCGTTTCAGGGCTGTTGCTGTTTCCGGTGCTTTAGGAAACTCTAATAATAAGCGTTGATAGCCTGCCTTTACCTCATTTTTACTATCATTGTTGGGTTGAATCTGTTGTCCCCTAGCAATGCGATAGAGATTTTCAGGAGTGGCCGGGGCTTTTTTGTAAGCTTGGGCGGCTTTATTATAGTCGTTAGTTGTCCAATAGCCATCAGCGATCACTTGCCAGTTTTGGGGAGTTAATTGACTAGCATAGTATTGAACTAGACGATCACGGATAGGGTTAGTCTTAGGGGTGTTGGCATCATACTTAGCCAATAGAATCAACAATTGAAGTTGTTCTGGGTTTTCTTGAAAACGCTGACGGATAATCTTTTGAGTACTAGGATGTTGAGGAAATTTTTCAATTGCCTGCTCCCAATATTGGGGATCATATTTTCCTAATTTGTAGAGTGCTTCTGCGGCAACTAAAATATCAGGATAGGTTTCAACCAGTATTTTCCAGGTTTTTTGAGCTTTATCTATTTCATTAGTGAGTTCATACCCTCGTCCCCGTTTGAGGAGGATATAAGGAATTAGTACAGGATATTCTTTGTCTAATCCTTCAAGTTTACGTAAAGCTGGGCCACCTTCATACTTTCGAAGTAAATCAATCGCCAATAAATAACGACCGCGACTGCGTTCCAAAGAGAGAGTATCAGACTCAGCAATTTTTTGCAGTTTTTGCTGTCTTTGTTCTGAGGAAATCTCAGCTAAAGTCAGAACAATAGAGGGTTTATTAGGATCTTCTTTGAGAGCTTCTTCAATCTGTGTTTGTTGCCTGTGCTCGAACCATTCTACTATTTTAGGAACCAGGAAAATGCTTCCAACAATTGTGATTCCTAGAATTCCTAAACCAGCAAAAAGGAAGTTTTTTTGTTTTAGTGACTTAAGCATTCCATTCCCCGAACAACAGTTAAATATATATTATTAACCCTTCTTGGTTTATTTGGGGACGTTTGCATAGAGATTATCCATCTATTTTTGCTGTGCATTTCTCAATGAGATCACCGAGTCTTGTTTATTTAAAGACCCACCATTCCCAGTAACTGCTAGCAGTTACTGGGAATGGTGGGTGGAGAACTATTTGAAGACTAACCCTTACAGTTTGCTCATACTTAAATTTGATCCAGACTTTATCTTAGGATATTTATGATTAATTCTAGGGTAATGAAGTGAGTTAAGTGGGAGTAGCGTTTGAATTTTTACAATTACTCTTGGAGATGCTCTAATTGAGTCAGAAAAGGTAATAGTTGACCTGGTTGCGTAAATTCACCCTAACTTTTATGGGCTGTCTAAAAATATCAAGTGATCGTTAAAAATATAGAAAACTGATAGAACAGAGGAATTTTTGAGAATAAAAGACAGTCATAAAAATTACTATTAAAGAGATAAACAGCTAAGATTAATTTAAACTCTACTTTATACATATTTAGCATTGAATCACCAAATTTCAACATTAATACTGTAACCACTGATCTAAAGAGTTTATCTCCACTTCATTTGATAGTTTTTAAATAAAATATTTCTTATATCTTAATGTATTCTGTTTTTTTTAAAAAAATTTAAATCATTCTAGTGTATAGTGATTGCTTTATCTATTCCGACAGATAATATTTAATATTATTCGTTAATACATAACTCTTATCGTGGATGAAATTTAAGTAGAAATACAGCAAGGATTTAGAACTTAGAAAACATGAGTTCTAAAAAACTTAAAAATATAGTTTTCATTCTCAGTATATAAGTCAATAAATCACGAAGTCAACGACATAAAATAAACTTTTACCACTCGATTAAGATAAAAAAAACTGCTTCTAGTATGGAGTTGCTGTTTCCTTTTTTCTTATATTATTGTCAAACTCACGTTTTTTTAACGAAAATTTTAGTTTCGATTGTTGACGGTTACCATTTTAGACAATCATCAACCTCGTCAGATTTCAACTTTAATATTGAGAATAACAATATTATGCTTCAATTTCATCAAATTCACATCCCTAGTAGGGACACTTTTCTGTTTGGGCGTTTTCTTTTACCAAATTCTATACTTCAAATCCTAAAAACTTATATTTTTTTTGCTAAAAAAAGAGGGGATTTCCCCTCGTTCACTAGTGTTGAGCCCAAATATAATTTTAATTACTGCTCACTTACAGTAGTGGCTAATTCCTCTTCTGATTCTAAAGCTGACGGAATATCTAAATCCTCCTCTTGAGCCTCAGGTTGTATTTTTCCCTCCGCTTCAGCTATGAGTTTTTGACGATATTTCTCAGCCATTTCTTCTGCTTTTTCAAAAACTAAATCCCGGTCTTTCAGCATATCACCAGGTTCGGGTTCAAGTTGTTTGGTCGATAAAGAAATTCGCCCCCTTTCTGCATCTAAGTCAATGATCATGACTTTGAGTGAATCATTGACCCCAAAGACGCTGTGGGGGGTATCGATATGATCATGGGAAATTTCAGAAATGTGCAGCAGCCCACTGACTCCCCCAATGTCGATAAATGCCCCATAAGGTTTGATTCCACGAACTGAGCCAACTACCACTTGACCCACTTCTAAACCGTTCATCTTACGCTCAACCAGTGCACGACGATGGCTTAATACCAGACGGTTGCGCTCTTCATCGACTTCTAAAAACTTTAATGGCAGGTCTTCACCAACCAAATCTTCCTTAGCTTCGCGGGTGCTGATGTGAGAGCCTGGGATAAATCCTCGTAACCCCTCAATGCGTACTAACGCGCCCCCTCGGTTTGTAGCAAAAACATTAGAGCGCACGGTAGCATCTTCGGCTTGTAGTTGGCGAACCCTTTCCCAAGCTCGCATATACTCAATCCGACGGATAGAAAGAGTTAATTGTCCATCTTCGTTTTCATCAGTTAGGATGAAAAATTCCCGTGTTTCATTTGATTGAAGAACGTCTTCAGGATCGTCAACTCGGTTGATCGACATTTCTTGAATGGGGATGTAAGCAGCAGTTTTCGCACCAATATCGATGAGCGCGCCTCTCGGTTCCATACTGAAAACTGTCCCAGGAACAATATCCCCGGGATTAAAATGGTAGTCGTATTTATCGAGAAGTGCTGCAAAATCCTCGTGGGTGAAGCCAATATCTTGAGTAGCTGTTGTTTTCTGAGTTACCATGTACCTTAGGTTATCCTATACCTGATCTCCAATAAGTGTTAGTTTTTGTTTTAGTGTACAGTTTCTAACTTTTAAAGACTTATAGTTGATAAAAACATCTTCAAATATGAGACGCTTTTGTTTTGTCGGTTTTACTCGAACAGGATGAACTATAACACCCCCAACCCCGAATATTTATTGAGCTATTGGGGATTACTTTCATCATAATTTTTAAAGAGTAATGAAAGTCTACACTGACCAGATCATCACTATACCTTATAGATTGAGTGGAAAAAAATGGCTCTGACAGGACATCTTTTTGCCAATACAGCTCTCTTAGACTTATGCCTTGAGAACGATTAGACGATGAAGTCGGTCTAATCTATTAATATTTATAGAAATAGACCCCTGATTCTGAAGTGCTCCAGAAGTTAGCACAGCCGAAGGCTCCGCAATGCGGACGCTGTGTCTGAAGCTTCTCAGGCTCACCTCGTAATGGTTTGATATAACTCACCATTTATCGAAGTGATGTCATGCTCGACGTACTATTTTTTAGCTAGTCGCCCTGGCATAAACACCTCCCATGAGCGTAAGTTTCCGCACTCCTTACGGTACATCTTCAATCTTAGCATTGTTTTTATTTAACCGGCTTCTAAGAGGGAGTCATAATGGAAGATGAGGAAGTTTCTTTATCGGAAGTGTTATGACTGTTCTCTGACCAAAGGGTTTCTGACTGGGATTTTTGTTCCCGAAATTGTTTGAGAGTGGCCACAAAATCTTTAATGCCTTGAAAGCGACCATAAACAGATGCAAAGCGAATATATGCTACTTCATTTTCTTGACGAAGGTAATCTAACACTAATTGGCCAACTTCTTGGCTAGTTACTTCCCGTCGGGGACGCTGCTGCAATTGAGCCTCGATCTCATCAACAATCGACTCTAGTCTCTGATGGGAGATTCCTGTCTTCTCACAAGCTCGTACCATCCCTCGCAACAATTTAGAATGATCGAAGGATTCTTTTTTTCCGTCATGTTTGACAACAATGATAGGAACGAACTCTACTCGTTCGTAAGTTGTAAAACGATGTTTGCAACTTAAACACTCACGACGACGACGAATACTTTGTCCCCCTTCAGAGGAGCGAGATTCTAAAACACGACTATTGATGTGTTGACAGTAAGGACATTGCATGGAACTGTCCGTAATAACGGATATTGAATTAACAATAAGCTAGCCAACAGTACAGTAACAAATGAACAATCTAAGCAAAACGAGCTATGCTGATCCATTTATCTATCTTCTGTAGAAGGGAAAAAAACAGGGGCTTGGGGGTATATTAACAGCAGTTGATTCTAATAGAATAGATAATCAAAATTTATTTTTCAATACAAGGGGGTTCTCGAAAGGCGATAGTGAAAAACAATACAGCTAAAGCCATAGCAAGAACCATAATAAACAGCGCTTTCCATTTAATTGATTACCTAAAATTGCTTGCGTTCCCAGTGTATCAAAAAAGTTGAGGATTTTTTAACGTTTAGCGATTATTAAACTTTACTTCTTAAGATAAAATTTTAAGTACTTTCTTTTATAGTTCTTATACTCGAGTCACCCACTTTAAAAAATAAACCCTATCCTACTTATTCTTCGAGGTCAGTATCGATTTCCGTAAAAACAACGTCTCAGTACAAGGTACGAGAACCATGCCAGATGTAATCCAAGAAGGATGGAAGGGCAAAGGCTACATGGGCAAAGGCCAATCAAGCCGATGGTTAAAAAAATATCGGAACTGAGAGTTTTGGGTGCAAGTTATTTCACTTAAGTGAAGGTTGATGAAGCTCTCTAGTGCATCGCTGTAGAAAGTAGTTACTTAGTCATTTCGTTGAATACTTAGCTTTGATTCTTACTCGCGAGTAAGAACAATTGGAAAGATTTCAAAGAAGTTAGGTATCTGACAAACGGTCAATTCCCGACCTTCTTTATCGGTGAATACGGGGTGTCCGAGGCAAGCTTGAGCAATTCCATCTGCACTATCTATTATCTATAGCTCCAGCTCCAGCTCCAGCACCGAATAAACTGTTTTTAGCTAAACTCTTCCCAATGTAATCATAAAACGCCAATTTTTTAAAGATTTTTGATTAAGCTTTTTTTAGGCTATCTCCAATTGCCAGGTTGAATTCGACACGAAAATAAATTTATTCTTGAGAAGCAACCCTTATCTCATTGATGACGGATAAGCCCAAAAAATTTAAAAATTAAATTTGGGACGGTTTCCTCTACAACGAAGGTGGAAAAGAAAACGACGGTAATACTTCTAGAAAGAACTACTGAAGTTTCTTCCTAGTTTGAAAGAGTTAAAGTCCGTAGGACGATAAGTTGGGCATGACCAGTTAATCTATAAGGGGATAATATTCACATTCCAAGACCCTAGAATCTAGTGAAGTAAAATGTTTCGAAACCAAAGCAAAGTAACCCAGATAAAAACAAGCAAACCGTAAACATTTTGAGTCAGTTTAAGGCGGTGAATTTGCCAATATAGATAGGTACAAATAATTCAGGTCCTAGAAAACCCAGTGCCAAATAGCAGCCAGACTCGGTAAACCCGATAATCACGATGTTGGACTGGACTCACTCCTCCGAAAGACCAGAAACCAGAATCTCAGTTTCTTGAGTGACACTCTAGTAACCCCAGGAGCTAGCAACGTCTTAAGGGGTCATGAAGGGAAGAACAATCATTCCTTGTCGCCATATTGAGTTAAAAACAATATTGCCCAGCTCAAAAATGACTAGCTCATAAAGAGCAATAGAATAAGCTGTGTTCATGGGGTGAATGGAGACGAGTAGGACTGAACATTCAGAACAACTGTATGAATTTGATACCAAAATAGTTCCATTGACTAGGCTTCTTCTATTGAAGATATATCTTCAATGCTTTTTTGTGTGAGTTGTCTTGGGTTATTTAATCATTTTTAAGTCCGTGATCGTTCTTTAAGTAGATGTCCCGGCTCAAGATTAGGCTAACTCGCATTATTCCTAGAAAGTAAAAATTACCTAAAGAAGGAGAATTAAATTATTGTTTGGACTCGATTGTAAACTTAAGAGGGCTACGAGTTTGGGGATAAGTAGATGGAAACCTTGCTCTTTCACGAATTATCAGCAAATTAAGTCTAATATATCTATTTCAAGGTATTATACTTGAATTACAATAATTCCATTCTATTTTGATCTGATGACTCTATTTTATGATAATTATTCTCCCAGATGCAGAATAATTAGATTTTTCATCGTCCTGTGCCGACAATAGTTAAGTTAGAGGTAGGATAAAATTTTTCCAACAAAAAACAACACGACAGCATTGCCTTGTCCACTACTTTATTTTTTGATAAACTTCAATTCAACTTAAAAAACTTGAAACATCGACATTGTAGTAAAAAATCCCAACAGTTAATAGGATTTTAAAAGATTTTATTTTAGTCTTTTGGTTAGCAATGCCAACTAAAAGACTAAAGAGCTAACTATCTATTCTGATGAGCATCAGACAACAAAGTTTGAGGAAAAGTAGTAGGATTTCCTTTCATTTCAAGTCTTTGGCGCAATTCCTCTAACAAAGGTTCATGATTAGGTAAATTGTCTACAAACTCATAAGGTAAAGTGTTGCGTTCTAAAGCTAAATTGGCTAAATTTCCAGCAGCTGCCCCTACAGACCATTCAAATCCATGTACACGATAAGCTGCTGCCGCAATATGGCTTGTAGCAATACTCTTTCCAGCCACAATCAAATTATCTATTTTTTGGGGAATCATTGCTCGTAGGGGAATTTGAGCGGGATGAGATCCTCCGTGGGCAATGCGTACGTCTTGGCGCTCGCGGTTACTAGGTTTTTCGGGGGGAGAAAATGCCATACAAGGATGGAAATCAATCATGTAATTGACAATTCCTACTGAATCGTCATAAACTGTGGCATGGGTACGCTGAGTAACTAAATAAGAAGGAATAGTACTAATATTTGCCATTTTTGATTCTAGCTTGGCAATGGTGTCTCGAACATTTTTATACATGGGACGAGGTAAGTTAGTTCGGTAAAAATCTTGCCAATAATCTTTTGTAGAAATATCAATTTCGTTAATACTGAACCCCTCTTCGTGATCGATAGAGGGTCTCCCGATAATGCGCCTTCCTTCCCGGATATAAGGGTATTTAGATAACCCATGGACAGTCCCCATAGGGGAATCTAACCCCTTTAAAAATCGATGGTTAGGATGGGTTTTTTTTACTCCATATCCGAGGCGTGAGTCAGTAGTTCCTGCTACCAACCAGTAGTAAAAACCTTTGGCTAATTCTTCCCCTTTTCTCAGGGTTTCTTGACGTAAACCCCCTTTCCATTCTCCAGGTTGTAGTTGTCCACTGTCTTGTAATTGATCACGAGTATAAACTAAGTTATCATGACGAGTTCCAGGGCGATAATCATTACCCCATAACCAATTTTGCATAGATATATCTCCTGGGGTGGGACGGTTAACAGTCATCCGTCCAGCGCGAATGGGTTTTCCTTTTTCGGGACTCCAAATGCGTCGATAAGTAAAGATTAAATCGAAGTAAGCTAGTTTTCGATTGGAATCATAACCGTAATAGGGAGCATACTGCTCATAAAAGGTTGGTTTATATTGAGGCTGAGGTTCCTTGGTGTGTTCCATAGCAAAGGTATAGGTAAACCCTTGTGTACAATAAGGATCACCTTTCTCGTTAGGGGCTGAAGGGTTGAGATGGGTACGAGGATCTAACCCAACCCGATAGGGAACGTCTGCTAAAGCAACAATTTCTCCTGTTTCTGTAGCTTCGATGACAAACCAATTAGCTTTCTGGGATGGATTCTGAGATTTAGGAAGAAAACGAACAATTTTTTTAGTTAACCGTTGGGAATTTTGATAGCTATAAGCGTCGTCTATGATAGCAGATAGGGGTTCATGGTTGAGGGGAGGAGTTCCGATCACATTTTTGTGTTGAATAGCGACTGCTTGTTGGATCTGTTTTCCATCTTTACTCAATTCTAAGTCTTTAATAACTGTTGCAGGGAACCATCTGAGGTGTCCTCTTCCTAGTCGTTCAGCTTCTTTTAACTGTCGGTACATTATGTTATGGCCATCCTTGGGGAGAAAACAGCTTTCACTTACCCAACAGTCTCCAGGGTTGAGGGTTCCATAACCACTAGTGATCGCCTTTCGTAGCTGTTGATATCCCTTAGGAAAAAGCTGCAATGATCGCTGTTTTTTGCCTTCATCGAGGGCGGAGTTTCCCTGAGATGATATTTGTCCTCCTACCCAGTCGGAAATGTCCGTCAAACATACTGTCCGTCCCCCTAATAAGGATTCATAGGCGGTGGCTGCCCCTGCGAGTCCTCCTCCAACAATCAGTAAATCACAGCTTATGGTTTCATCGGGGTCACGAGGTGATGCGGCGATCACTGGTACAGTTGATAAAACTGATTTTCCACAGAGAACACTTAAGAATAAAGACACTATAAGACCCTGTAGTCTTTTACTTTTGCTGTCTTTTCCTTGCTGAAAACATCTTGACCTTAGTGATTGCGTTCGGTTACTTTTCCCCATCATTAGATGCTGCTACTTATTTAAGGAGTTTGAAAAGGAGTGAAATAACAGTAATTTCTATGTATTACTGTCCCTTGAGTCTAGAAAAAGTAACAGAAAATCTCGAGATCTTTAATGTTTTTTCTAGATTTTAGTTGAATCTAAGATGGATTAATATATGTATTGAAAAAATTGTATACTAACTTCAGTTTTTATATTAATTTTATTGACTTTTATTCTTTTTTAAATTACTGATTAAACTCCTTTTTAGGATAAAAGCTTATTACTTTAAGTTCTGTGAGATTATACTTATCAAGTTTATCGAGAAAACCCGAACTATCTTAAAGGTAATTATTGTTATTTGAATCAAAGTCTAGGGGTAAAATACACGGTTTTATTATAATTTTGTCCTTTTTAGACTTAGTGTTATAACATGTTAGCTAACAACTCTCAAAGAACTTATCATAAATAGATTCTCTAGTCACAAGAGAATCTGGCAAAGCAAAACTTTCAGCTTTTATTTATTGTTATTTTGTCATAGCTAAGCTAGAAAAGCCAGAATTCTTAAAAGATGTTTGCAAATGATTAATTTTAAAACAACTTCTTTGAAAACTAAGCTTAAATAACAATATTGTCAAGAATATAACAAACTAAATTAAGTCCAATCTATCGTTTTGCTCAATTCAACTTATTAATTTACCTAGTGGATACTGGTCTCTTTTAAGACAAAAATATTAGGATAGAATATTTACTAATTTTTTTTTAAAATCTTTGGCTAAATTCAAGTCAAACAAAATTATACTTGTGCTTGAGTTAGTATTATTTTTTCTTAAAAGTTAAAGTCCACATTATAAGTTCTATTTCTAGAGAAGTCTATATTTATAGCAGGTTTAGCTAACTTTAAGCAATATATTTTTATCAAAATAGCTATACTATTGCCATATTTTTATGATTTTTAAAAATATCTTTTCGAATCACCTTCTAAATAGTTTTTAAATCAATCTTTTTATATTTTTGATTCTATCTATCAAATCCATCCTTGATTAATTATTCACTTGTGTCTTTGATTTTACTTGTCTTTCTCTAATTTCATCAGGAGAAAGGATAACTTGAAATTTCAATAAAATCTTGAATAATGGTCGGTCATCAATTACTGTTACCATTACTTCAGTACCTGGAAATCTAAAAATTATTATCATCGTGGTCGTATACAGTCACCATCACCGGTAATAAATTTTTGATAGAAGACAGCTATCGATGTCTGAGCGGTCCTTCCTTTCGTTGCCTAGAGAAGATAATAACCCTACGTCATAGTTATATTCAACAATAATTGTCATACTCTACTGTTAACTTCTAAGCTGATAACTTCTTAGTGTACCTGCGCTGTATGACTACGGGAATCACTTTGACCTGATGAAGGGGTATTAACAGGAGCATTGAAAATTGATGTTTGACCAGTAGAGGCCGCATAGGGTAGGGTTTGATGAGCAAGAAGAGCATCTAAATTAGCTTTCATCACTGATGACGGTTGTTCTCCAATCGTTTGGGCAATCGCCTCTCCTTTACCATTAAGAAAAACAAAATGGGGAATTCCATTGACCCGATAGCGGAGAATTTCAGGTAACCATTTGTTATTGTCTACGTTAAGCATGACAAAATTGACAGAATCAGCATATTTTTGTTTTATTTCTGCTAAATATGGAGCCATGGCTTGACAACTGCTACACCAGTTAGCGTAGAATTCAGTCAATGTGGGCTTCCCATTGTTATAAGCTACTGTCAGGGGAATAGACTGTTCAGCTTGCGCTTCTAAAGACACAGAATTAGTTTGAGTTTGAAAACCAAAAAAAATAGCTGTACTAAGAGCAATCCCAGCAAAAGCAATTAAGAAATTCTTAACTCGACCGACATTATTTATTTCAAACATAGTTTTTTTAGATAACTTAACTGATGAATGATTCTTTTCTTTCTAAATAGCTCGTTATTTAATCGGTTGAGCTATGATGAGATTACGCGAATAAATAAAAATTAAAGACAGATTCAGATAGCCTAAAAACTTGGTCAAAGGTTATTTTTATTCGAGAAAATGAGATTATAAATTAAGGAAATCGATAAAGACACCCAAATCGCCCAAATATATAATGAAAAAACGAGTGACCCTGACATTTCCCCGGCGAACAGTTCAGATGCCAGTGACTTACCGTCTCGCTAAAGATTTTAACATTGCGGCTAACATTATTCGCGCCCAAGTTGCCCCTAATCAAGTAGGAAAATTAGTTTTAGAATTGTTAGGGGATATTGATGTAATCGAAGCAGCGCTCGAATGGATAAGAGCACAAGAAATCGAAGTTTCTTTAGCTAGTCGGGAAATTGTTATTGATCAAGACAGTTGTGTAGACTGTGGACTATGTACTGGAGTCTGTCCTACCCAAGCTTTAACCCTCGAGCCTCAGACATTTCATTTAACTTTTAAGCGATCACGCTGTATCGTTTGTGAACAATGTCTCCCTGCCTGTCCAGTCCAAGCCATTTCTACAAATTTTTAGTTACGCTAAATAATAAGATTTATTTACAAAATGTTGACTTAAATCAGAAAATTAACTGCTGTGATTATTCAAGATAATTACGGGAAGTTTCTTCGTTTATATAAATCCATAATGACCTCAGCTTATCTTCTTGTTACTCACGGTAGCCGAGCTCCCCGTCCTCATATTGCTGCCGAACGACTGGTTTGTATAGTTAAACAACAAACACTTAAGTCTAAGACAACTAATAAGGACTTCTCTGTCTTTCTCGACTAAAAATAGGACAGTTAAAACATCTGTGGGAAGATCAACAGAGCAACTCCAATCCGTCTCCTCACCGCTTATCGAAACTGCTCCTTTAGAACTAACTTCCGTGTCCTTGAGTCATAGGATTCAACAATTAGAAGAGAAGGCTAAAATCCAAGGCATTCAAAATCTTAAGATTATCCCATTGTTTTTACTGCCCGTGGTTCACGTTAGGGAAGATATACCTAAAGAAGTGGCGATCGCCTAACAGCGTTTAGGGAAAACCATGAACTTAGAAGTGATGCCCTATCTTGGTAGCCATTGTAAGTTAACCTTCTTCCTATTCCGTCAATTCGAGGAGGCTGCCACCGTTTGTAAAATTATGATAGCTCATGGAAGTCGCTATGGAAGAGGCAATCAACCCATTGAAGCTATCGCTCACCATTCATTTACAAGCACTGCCAGCTTATTAGTCTGTCTCACTGAGTTTAACTGACTTAGTTAACATTCTAGCAAGGAAAGAAAAGTATCACTATCGGACCTTATTTTCTGTTTGCCGGGAGAATCACCACAGCCATTGCCCAACAAGTTAAACAATTACAGTTAACTGTACCTCAGATAAAACTTAAGATGGGCAGTCCTTTGGGAGCTACCCCTGAATTATCCAGATTAATTATAGAGATAATTCAGGCACATCTAGGTTGATTTCCCCAATATTTTATTTAAATACACAAGAATTTAAAAGAATGACTAACAGCCCCCGCCAACCTTGTTTAGGAAAAGTGTACTTAGTCGGAGCGGGTCCTGGTGATCCCGGACTAATAACCCTTAAAGGAAAAGCCCTCCTTGAACAAGCTGATGTTGTTGTTTATGATGCACTGGTTAGTCCTCCGATCCTGGCTATGATTAGCGATCACGCTGAGAAAATCCATGCGGGAAAACGGCGGGGTCGCCACTCAAAATTACAAGAAGAAACGACCCGTCTATTAATTGAAAAAGCCTATACCCATGCAGTTGTGGTGAGACTAAAAGGGGGTGATCCTTTTATTTTTGGTCGAGGAGGGGAAGAAATGGAAGATTTAATTCAAGGTGGGGTTCCTGTTGAGGTAGTTCCTGGAATTACCGCCGGGGTTGCTGCACCGGCTTATGGAGGAATGCCTGTGACTCATCGGAAGTATAGTTCTTCAGTCACCTTTGTCACTGGACATGAAGCGGTGGGAAAGTATCGTCCTCAAGTGAATTGGTCCGCTATTGCTCAAGGTTCAGAAACAATCGTAATCTATATGGGCATCCATAACTTGCCCCAGATTGTGGAGCGATTACAAGCAGGAGGTTTAGGTTCTGACACCCCAATTGCCTTGATTCGTTGGGGAACTCGACCCGAACAAACAGAATTAATCGGGACATTAGGAACCATTATCGAGCAGATTCAACAAACACAAATCGGAGCTCCAGCAATCGCTCTCATTGGTCAAATTGTCAATCTTCATTCAGTTTTATCCCATTCTCGTCCTAGTTATTTATAGTAATCGTTAAGGATATCCAACTCTTTTCCCCGATCTCAGTGGTTGGACATTTACGGAATTCTAGAAATAAATGGTACTATAATAGACTGCAACTACAACCTTCATAAATATTTCTGTGCGATGAGTTTAACAGCTAGTGAAAAACAGGAGCTGATGAGCTCCTACCAGGTCCATGAGACTGATACAGGTTCTCCTGATTTACAAGTTGCTTTACTAACGAAGCGAATTAGTCAATTAACTGGACATCTACAAAAAAATCCTAAGGATCATGCTTCCCGTCGAGGACTCCTAAAAATGATTGGTCGTCGTAGACGGTTGCTTGCCTACATTAACAGCAAAGATACAAACCGTTATCAAGCTCTAATTAAAAACTTAGGAATCCGTCGCTAGATTAAGCTCTCTTTATGACTTATCAAGCATCTTTTAGAAGACTAAAGGACAATAAGCATGTCTTTAAACTGTTTTAAAGACATGCTTCATGACTTCCCATTGAACGACTTTCTTTAGTTTCGAAAAGACCTATGGCTTCTAAATCTTCCCAAAATTCTCTACCCTTTGAATCTCGCCAAAAACAGAAGAAACTTTTTGAAACTCCCTCAACTCTGGGTTCAACTTCTTCGCCTAGATATCCCACTAACTCTCCATGAAATCCTAAAAATGCCAGCTTCAAGGCAATTCTTGATAATGTCAGTTGACGGATGATGTGATGAACGGCTTTTTTTCTGAAATTCCTAAGACTGTAGGAATTTCCTCATTTTTAATTTTTTCTTGGCTTGTCAGTCATAATCGGCTCGATATTCCCGCCGCAGTAGTTGGCGCAGTTGGAATATAGTTGTATTTAAATTGATGCCAAATGGGGTGGGTTTTGTACGAGCTTTCAACAATAGCGAAACCTTGAGGAATTGTGACACATCTATAATCTATAGTGTCGTAGTGATCACTGAGGTGATTAGGCTCCTTTTGCCTTTAGCACGAGAGCGTAAATGTACTTCGTGCAATGCGATAAATTATTTACTAAATTAACATTGATTAAAGCACCGAAAAGGAAATATTTACTGACACTTAGAGGAATAAAACCATGATTATTGTTATGAAATCAGGTTCTCCAGAAGCTGAAATTGAACGCATTATTGAAGAGGTAAAACAGATCAACTTGACCCCCGAAAAAATTACAGGTACTCAACAAGTTGTGATTGGCTTGGTGGGAGAAACAGCTACTCTTGAACTTTCTCGCATTGAAGAATTGAGTCTTTGGATTCAACAGGTGTTACGAGTCGGTAAACCTTTCAAACGGGCGAGTCTCGAATTTCGCCATGGACATTATAGTGAAGTGTTGGTTAATACCCCTAATGAAATAGTACCCTTTGGTAAAAATCATCCTGTCGTAGTGGTTGCCGGTCCGTGTTCTGTAGAAAATGAAGAAATGATCATCGGAACTGCCATGCAAGTTAAGGACGCAGGAGCGAAGTTTTTGCGAGGAGGAGCTTATAAACCTCGTACTTCTCCTTATGCCTTTCAAGGTCATGGAGAAAATGCCCTAGGATTATTGGCAGCTGCTCGAGAAGCTAGTGGACTCGGAATCATTACCGAAGTCATGGACACCGCCGATGTAGATAAGGTTGCCGAAGTCGCTGATATTGTGCAAGTTGGAGCTAGAAATATGCAGAACTTTGCTCTCCTGAAAAAAGTGGGCTCTCAGAATAAACCTGTGTTATTGAAGCGGGGAATGGCAGCTACTATCGATGATTGGTTAATGGCAGCTGAGTATGTATTAGCAGAAGGAAATAGTAATCTTATTCTTTGTGAACGAGGAATTCGTACTTTTGATCAGAAATATACCCGTAATACTTTAGATTTCTCAGCCATTCCGGTGTTACGGTCTTTAACCCATTTGCCGATAATGATTGATCCAAGTCATGGAACTGGAAAATCAGATTATGTGCCATCTATGGCGGCTGCCGCGATCGCGGCAGGGACGGACTCTTTGATGATTGAAGTTCATCCTAACCCGGCTAAAGCTTTATCTGATGGTCCTCAATCTTTAACCCCAGAAAGATTTGACCGCTTGATGCAGGAGTTATCCCTAATGGGCAATACAGTGGGTCGTTGGAGTCAACCTAAAGTCGTTTTTGCCCAATAACTCAAATAACTCACGGATTAATTATCCATTTCTATGAAGGCAAAGTAGGGGCTAACGACCATCAGCCCCTACTTTACCTTCAATTGAGAGTATAGCGCTACTAAAAACCTCATCCACCTATACAGTAGGGGAGCTTATCTAAAAATAGTTAAGTATTAAATATTTGAAATAAGTTGTAATATTCTAGAGGGCTCTTCTAACTCTCCAATAATGCGCCTTACTGGTTTAGGCCAAACACGAATAAGAGTTGGTGTGGCTGAGATATGATGAGTTTCGGCTTGGTCTGGGTGTTTAGAAATATCAATAACTTTAAGAGTGTAGGGATGTTCTAATTCCTTTTCAAGCAACCTATGAATAATTTCTAAGATTTGTTTTGTCGTGGTGCTATTTCCTGCTACAAAAAGACGCAAAATATATCCTTGATGAATTTTTGTATAATCTGTTTCATCTGATCCAGAAAAAACTAACTGATGTTGGAACTCTTGGTTGCGATAATGGTCCCAAGACACAATTAAATCATGATTGTCCCACAGTTGAGGAAATTCGTCTCGATAGGTTTCTAAGATAATTGGATTACAAGCTTCCTCTTGCCAGGTTACTGTCTGCCAAGTTAGGTCAGTAATCCCAAATATGGAATTCAATAGGGGTTGATATCGTCTTAAGGGTGGATAAAGTTCAGCAACGGTTTTAACCTTGTCGTCCGTCTTAGAAAACCAACAATCAATGGTAGCTGTATAACCAGGAATTAAAAAATGAGGAGGTTCAGGTAAATGTAATAATTCCTGCAAAGCTACACATAAATGAGAGTGCCATTTAACTTGCTTCGTGCGATCACGACAATAAACTAGATCTCCGCCGGGGGTGAAAAGAGCAATGCCTTTAAAAAATTCTATTGGAACCACAGAAGTCATCATAGATTTATAAGTTCCTGGTTCAAAATTGTTAAGTTTTGACAACAAAGCAATGATGAAGATATTAGTATATTAATAATTCTATTCTATACGAATAGATGATTTTTTATCTTCATTATTGCTTTGTTGAGTAGGTATTGCTCAACATTTTAACGCATAACATTATGACTATTTAATTAGGAATGGAGGCGTCCTCTAAGGCTATATCTTCAGTGATTCACCTTTCTTGATAGAAATGAAACAAAAACTAACTACTGGTAGCCATGCCACTAGTCATGTTGCCATGTCATTCATCCTTCATTAATTCCGTAATTTTGTTATATTTCCCTTGAATGATATTATAGTCTTTGATGGTTTCTGTATTGAGCAAAATATCATGGTAAACGGCTGGTTTTCTCTCGATTATTCGATATAATTTTTTATAAAAATAGCCCCTAAAGACTCCGCCATCGCTATCCCTATAGCTTTGCGTTCTTCAGCTGTATATAGAAGAATTAATCCTAGGGTTTTCACTACAGTGTTGTTATAAAGTATTCCCATCATTACGTAATATTAAATTCAGCCAGTTACAAAAAACAACTTAATAATAAATTAGACTTTGTATCTTAGTTAATTTTAAATTAAAAATAGATGTCCAAAAAATTTAGATATTTTAGAATATGGATATGATAGTGCAGAAAAAAATAGGTTAAAATACAAAAAATAAAATTATAAGCAAAGAGAAGAAATAATAGTTATTAACTGGCAAACTATTTACGAGATTAGTCATAAAGATTATAAATATGAGAAAATAAACCTTGAGTTTATGAGTATTTTACAACAAGCAATAAAAGGAAAAAATTTTTACTAAATAGTTAATGATATATTCAGTTAGATAAAAACATATAGATGATATAACCAATAAATAATAAATAAATTAAATTTTTTGTATCTTTTTGAGAAGGATATAGCTATCAGATTGAGGATAAAATTAACACTGCTATATCTAAGTATTCGGAGATAAATAGAGATTACTCTAATAATAGTTATTATGTCTTTATTAGTTAGTGTAAATCTGACACAAGTTTTAGCCGAGTTAAATAAAATTTATAGTTTTATATTTAGTTTGTAGTTAATCAACTTTCTAAGTTATCTGATTCTTGTCAAAAAATATCCCTACTGCTAAATAATTGCGTTCTAAGCACGATTCAAAGACTGCTATAACTACCATCGCTAATTTGTATTCATCCTACTTCATTTTTTACCATTCGTTCTTAATTATGGGAAATAAAAATTATCTTTTTATTTTTGAAAATTTTACAAGCTAGTCTATGATTAAAACTATTTTTCTATTTTTAGATTTTCAATAACTCGCATCTATTAAACTTGTTTCATTTAGATATTCTCAACGGATTTCTCCTACAGCTTCGTGGAGTGTCCCATCATCCTATGATGAATTATTGTGCGCACTGTTGAGGAAGCTCATTATAGATGAATGGTAATTTTCTTCACCCCATTGTTGATAAGTCCAATCGCACTCGCTCTATCTTTTCTTCTTTGAAGAACTTTTTGAGTTTTACTCAACTCAAATCCTTTGCTGCTACAACTTCAAGAACACCCTTAAACGAATAGATGGCATTAGTTAATCAGAGTCCTTATTGCTAACTCCGTTTAACATACTTTGGGGTCTGTTCATAGCAATCATTTTTAAACCTGTAACAGGCACTCTACTTACTTAGGTATCTTCTTAGTTTCTTAGAAAGAAACTAGCTTGCATTAAGAAATGTAAATACTCTATGATTTTTTAAAACTTTTCTTTCAGGGAACTCTTGAGTGAGTTAATCCTCTATATGAAAGATGAAAGAGCGATCACTTGAAGTGCAGATCAACTTCCATACTAAATCCTGTCTGAATTCAAAGGTCGCAATTAATTGTATATTTTGAAACTTCAAGATTGCTTTTTTGCAATAAATCTCAATACCTACCACATAAAATCACCTAAGAATGTAAATTTTCTTTTCAAGATGCTCATCTTTCCTCCAATTTATCTATACTAAATCTCAAGCACTATATTTCAAATAGTTTTACTAATTTGCTCTGGAGGAAAGTTTTATGGAAATTACACAAAAGTCAAATTTTGGAAGAAATTATTCGTTAACTTTTGTTAAAAGTTTTTTGATATGGAGTTTCACTCTAACAGTTTGTTTGTTGGTGGTAGGATTTCCTTTGATTGTCTTAATGGCAACTGTGGGAGCATTAGGGTCGGTAATTTTGCAGTCTGTGTTACCTGTTAGTGCAGTTTTACTCGTAGCTGGTTCTCTGATTGGAGCTAACCTATTAGCTATTCTTTTAGCCGCAGCTATGTTGACATTGAAGGGGGTTCATCCTCAAGAAGTCAGTTGGCTCAGATGGCTGCATGGCGAAGCCAAGCCGTCCCATAGTTCAGTTTATGCTTCTTGTCCTTTAACCTGTAATGTCGCTCACTAAAGATTAAAATCCTATCAGATAGTCTTAGATAGTGATTAGCTTAACTGACGTATAATAAATACGTCAGTTAAGCCCGGCAGATGACAGTTTTTCTGTGTCTTCTTCAAGATTTATTAGCCTAACTACCATTACCTCTAGATAGTATGTCCCTATAACCTAAAGAGATACTCTTGGGGGGTAGGTTGATATGTGTTTTAGCTCCTGGAGATTGTAAACGCACCTGCAATTCTCCTTGGGATGTTACACTAACGATTGTTCCCTTGATACCTTCAACTTCTACAGAATGCCCTAAGCTATCAAGCAATTTAAGATAGTTGTTCAACAGGTGAGCGCAGCCTTGCTCGAGATAGCATTGATAACCATTAAAGATTCCGGTAAGAGTAATAGCCGCAAGTTTTTCTAAACTGGAAATAGAACAAAATTTTTGAGTTCTACCCCAAGATTGTAAAGTAATCCCCGTTGGGGGGACAGTGTTAGACCAATTGATTCCTACTCCGATCACTGAATGGGTAATATACCCATTGCGGACACGAATTTCGGTTTTGATCCCCCCCAATTTTCGACCTTCGAGAATGAGATCATTAGGCCACTTTAATTTAACGGAAATCTGATGTTTCTGTAAAAGGTCAGCAATACCCCAGGCACTCAATAGGGTTAGATGGAAAGCATCCTTAACCAAAATTTGGGGAGTAATAGCAACAGACAGATAGAGTCCCCCAGGGGAAGATTGCCAAGTGCGTCCCCATTGTCCCCGTCCTGCCGTTTGCTCAGAGGCGATCGCCACAACTGGCAGATTGTCTTCCAGATCTAGAAATTCCCAGAGAATTTCATTGGTAGAAGGAATTTTTTTGAAACAATAGAGATTCTGAAGTAAAAAATGAGAAGTACTTGATAGTTGGATGAGTTCTTTGTGTAGTTTATCTTTACTAATAGGCATGAAAATGTCCAGTCCCAATATAACAGTTCTAACTTCTGTCATTTGATAAAATTGACTTAAGATCAAAAATTGAGGTAATAGCTGTGGTTTCTTCCTTAAATCGTCAAACCCAAACTCCCATTTGGCAATGGCAACAATGGGATGGACTCCCCTATTTGACTTGTACCTTGCTCCAAAATTGGAAACATGGATTTTTGACCCAACAGTTTTTCCCCCGTCTTCCTGAAGATTTAACAAAAGTTTTACACCCAAAAGCAACAACCTATCGGGTTAAGCAGGTTCATGGCCGTCGGGTGTTAACTCCAACAGAAGTTGAGACACAAATAACAACAGAGACTCTAGAAGATACCTTTCCTCCTGCTGACGGATTAATCACTGATGATAGAAATCAAGCTATTTGGGTGGCTAGTGCTGATTGTACCCCCGTGTTAGTCGGAGATATTAAGACTCACCGAGTAGCCGCTATTCATGCAGGATGGCGAGGTACTGCACAGCGCATTGTTCCTGAAGCTATTGCCTGTTTTCAACATTTTGGGAGTGCCTTAGATAATCTCCGCATTGCCATGGGTCCAGCCATCTCAGGAGAAGTCTATCAAGTCTCAGAAGAGGTAGCAGCTGAAGTAGGGTCAAGTCTATTCAAAAAAGAAGAGACAAGCAGTCCCCAGGAAATTCTAGAAGCTTTACGCACTATGTTTGACTCTCCAATTTTACCTGATCCAAAACCTGGACGGGTACGACTGGATGTACGACGGGTTAACGAGTTGCAGTTATACAAATTAGGGATTAAGACAGACCAAATAGCGATAGCTCCTCATTGTACTTATCAAGAACCCGATGATTTCTTTTCCTACCGACGGACTAAACAAAAGAAAGTCCAATGGTCGGGAATTGTCTGTGGGGACTACCTGAAACAATAAAATTGCGAAGACTTTCTAGTATGACTTTGTTCTCAAAGGCAAGTGAAAATATAGTCACTTAAACCCCTGTACGACCTAGCTCTAACCCAGTAACCAACATTCCTAAAACCAGAAATGGTTGTGCGCTAGATTGATATTTGACATCTTTTGGCGAAGGATATATCAGAAAATACACATTTTGGAAGGTAATTTGAGGAGTTATCAACGATAATAACATAGCCGCATTGATACTAAACATAAGTGTGAAGAGACTTTAGCCCTAGCTAACGATTACCCTCGACACTCTTAAAATCATTAACGACCGCAATGCCCAAACCGGCAAAACTAGACAACACGCTTAGCACCACAATTGTCCAATTTCACTCTCTAAATAAAGCATGACCAGCCCACCAAGGTAAAGCAATGTAACTTGCGCCAAGGGCATAATTCCCTAACCAGCCATTTTATTTCAACTTAAAGAGAGGGGCTGAGTAGATATAAGCTACAAGTGCGCTTTCTAGGGTCAAAAAAACATTATTGGGAACTCATCACCTGCCCAGATATCTAAATCGTATCCTAGGGGTAGTCCTACCCCTAATAGCATTAGGATTTTAGTTGAGTGACCACTTGAGGAACAAAAGTTGCTCCTGACGGAATGGGACGATAGGGTTCATTGATAACATCGATTTCGCAGTCATAAAAATCATTGGTAGTTTGAGTGTAGCCAGCCATCAATGGTCCTGAAAGCAACATGCAAGCGGCTATTTTAAGAACATTTTCGAACGTCCAGACATATCCTCTTGATGAAGCTGTCCCACAGATTATGCCCCAAACCAGGGAATCCCGGTGATGGGTTTCATCAATTGCAGTCGTAATTTTCAAGTCGATGTTTCCCCCGGAGCTGCCCCTTCATCCCTAATAGTTGACTGGTGTTCTTTCTCCCATCTTCAGTCTTAGATATAGAAAATTCAGACATAAGCAATTATGAATCAATACAATGGCACTTAATGATGAATTCCTAACAAACTGAATTAAGGACGTATTCCAGATACGCCCATGGAATTAGAAAGAAATAATCAAATAGTGATTTTGAAATTTTGCACTTCTAACAGGTTGTCTGCGTAAAGGTACAGGCAGGTCAATATTTCGTCGTTGATCTCCTGCTTCAATAGTAATTTCTGGACCATATTGAGTCAGTTTAACTTCATTTTTATTGAATCCTGGCAAAAACACCCGAACTTCTCTAGAAACCGCATCGACCGTAATAGGTTGGGGGGGCATAGAATTAGCGAGGAAATCTGGTAAAGCATCCTGTAGGGATTGCAAATCTGTTCCCGTCGGTCGGGAAATAGCTGTCACGGGTAAAGGAGAAAATTCTTGGGACAGAGAATCACTAAGTTGACCTTGATTAACCAAAACCCCTTTAACCATTAACCCCACCTGTTGAGAACAACCCCAATAATATTTCATCTCAGCAATCGCCAATTCGTCATCAGTGGTCACTAAATAGGTTGCTATACGGTTAGGATCAGCCAAAGCATTTTTCCATTTTTTTAAAATATCATTGGCGCGATTAGTAGGTTCTTTAGTAAAATCATCAGCCGTCCAAGAGACATTTAACATAGCACTAATGATGGGTTGAATAAAAGGGGAAAGTGTTTTGCCCACATCTGATTCTTTCAATACTTGATCAAATCGCCGCAGATACCAACTGAGGATTTCTGGAATTCCAAACATCCGTAGGGTACTTAGAGGGCTGTCACCGTCGTAGATAATAACATCGTACTTGCCGCTTTGGTAATATTCCCATAAGGCATTGAGGGAAAAGGCTCTATCCATTCCTGGTAAAATACCCAATTCTTGACCATAGACATTTTTCAGAGTCGGCGACCGCAAATATTGGGATTCTAATTCTTTAACTTTTTCCCATCCTTTCTCTAACAGAAAAGTTGAGGATAACTTAACTGCCATCAAATTAGGCGACACTTCTGTTGGGGAAATATTCACAGGAGTTTCAAGTAAAGTGCTCAAAGTAGGTCCAGGGTTTTGTCCCACCAAGAGAACTCGTGACCCTAAATTGGATAGTTTTTGGGCAGTTGCGATCGACACTGAACTTTGATGACTATCGCCCTTACCTAGAAAAGTCAAAATCAAAGTCATGGGAATTCCTGATTAATCTTCTTTCCTTATTTAACCGGTTTTAGTTCATCTTCAAAGAACCAAACCGCAGTTTTATCGGCAAACTGAACAATTGCCCCAATGCCACTACCATCAGTCATTTTAAAGTCCTTAACAGTTCCTTGTTGACCTAGTTTATTAAAGATATCTTTGGATACTCGATCCCGAAGACGGTAAATTTGAACTTTCTGCCCGATTTCCATGTTCACTTAATATTTTAATCAAAGTAATGAAACATTCCTTAGTGTAGCCGAATACGGACCTATGTTCATCCTAAAAAATCAGTTAAAATCTAGACGTCTACTAACAGACGACTCGACAAAGGTGCCTGACATTGAATACAATACCCCTTTAAATCATGATTCATCATTTCGATTCCCATTATGACCTTATCGGCACAATCTGGCCCGAAATGGTCGCCTTTAAGGCGATATCTAGAGCTGCTCCATATTTTGGTTGAACGTAATTTAAAAGGACGTTATCGAGGTTCGTTTTTAGGGGTCTATTGGTCGTTGCTTAACCCCTTGATTATGACAGGACTTTATGCCGCAATTTTTGGGACGGCTTTTTCCAAATACTATAACAATTCTACCTTAAACTATGTTCTGGCGGCGTTTACAGGTCTCATTGTGATTAACTTTTTCTCGGCTGCTACCAATCAGGCTTTAGGCAGTGTGGTTGGAAATGGACCTTTACTTAATAAAATCAAACTTCCTGTCTCGATTTTTCCTGTCTCAATGATTGTGGCTAATACCTTTCAATTTGTAATGGGTCCATTACCCTTATTAGCAATAGTCACCTTACTAATTAATGGAAACCCTGTTAGTGTGGTGGCGTTAGTATTTCCCCTAATTGCTTTAAGTTTGGTTTGTACGGGGGTCGGATTTTTAGTAAGTGCTTTATTTGTGTTCTTTCGAGATTTGCCTTATTTTTATGAGTTGATTTGTTTTGTCCTTTGGATCAGCTCGCCCGTATTCTATCCGGCTGAAATCGTTCCCGCTAAGGTCAAATCCTTTTTACTACTAAATCCCTTAATTCCTATCATTGAAAGTATTCGTCAAATTTCCTTATCAGGGACTTTGCCTGATTTGATGTTAATTGGGCATTCATTTCTCAATGGAATTATCCTTTTAATGCTAGGGTGGACTTGTTTTCGTGCCTGGCAAAACCAATTTATGGACTTGCTCTAGAAGTTACATGACGGAAGTAATTAGACTCGATCAAGTTTCTTTATCCCGCAGAACCCAAGAGGAGTTCTCTTATGATTTGAAGAAAACTGTTCTCTCCTTCTTAGAGGGTAAGTATCGCCAACCCTCAAGAAAGTTGATTCTCGATCAAATTAGCTTAACAGTGAAAGTGGGAGAAAAAGTTGGCATTATTGGAGCTAATGGCTCTGGAAAATCCACCATGCTTAAAGTTATCTGTGGTATTTTGCAGCCGTCTACAGGGCAGGTCAGAGTTAAGGGAGAAATTGCTCCCTTAATTGAGCTAGGAGCTGGCTTTGATGCAGAATTATCCGTAACTGATAATGTCATTCTTTATGGAGTCATGTTAGGATTCGCTCGCCAAGATATGAAGAAGCGGGTCGCATCCATTTTAAACTTTGCTGAGTTAGAGGAATACGCATGGGCTCCTGTCAAATCACTTTCATCGGGGATGACAGCTCGCTTGGGGTTTGCCATTGCCACTGATATTGAACCTGATGTGTTAATCCTTGATGAAGTCCTTTCAGTAGGAGATGAAAGTTTTAAGTACAAATGTCAAAGACGAATGGATAAATTATGGGGCCATCACACTACTATTTTGGTGGTTTCTCATGGATTGGAGTTTATTCAACAGTCTTGTGATCGCGCCATTTGGTTAGATCGCGGTAAAATTCGTTTTGCGGGTAACACCGATGAGACAATTGATTGTTATCTAACGTCAGTTCAACAAAATCAGCGGTAAAATTCGTTTTGTGGGTAACACCGATGAGACAATTGATTGTTATCTAACGTCAGTTCAACAAAATCAGCGGTAAAATTCGTTTTGCGGGTAACACCGATGAGACAATTGATTGTTATCTAACGTCAGTTCAACAAAATCAAGAGATAGGATTACATCAACAGATATGAAAATATTAATCACTGGAGGTGCGGGTTATATTGGGTCAGTTCTGACCCCAACTCTATTGGCAAAAGGCTATGAAGTGACAGTTTTGGACAATTTTATGTTCCGGCAAAATAGTCTGGCTAATTGTTGTCAATACGATACATTTAATATAGTCCGTGGCGATTGTCGTGATGAATCTACTATCAAGGAGTTGCTTCAGGACACAGATGTTATCATTCCTTTAGCTGCCTTGGTAGGTGCGCCTCTATGTGGCCGAGATCAGATAGGAACCCAAACCATTAATTATGAGGCAGTTAAACTAATCTGTGATTTAGCAAGTCCAGAACAACGTATTTTGATGCCTGTTACTAATAGCGGTTACGGTATTGGGACATCAGGCAAGTATTGTACCGAAGAATCTCCTTTGCGTCCTATTTCCCTCTATGGCACCACCAAAGTGGATGCAGAAAAGACAGTTTTAGAGAGGGGAAATAGTATCACTTTTCGGTTAGCTACGGTATTTGGGATGTCTCCTAGAATGCGGGTAGATCTCCTAGTCAATGATTTTGTTTATCGTGCTTTTTATGATCGTGCTGTGGTGATTTTCGAAGGGCATTTTAAGCGAAATTATATCCATATTAGGGATGTGGCTAAGGTGTTTATCCATGGGATCGAAAATTTTGAGTCGATGAAGGGCAAATCCTATAATGTGGGACTCGATGATGCTAACTTATCAAAGTTAGAGTTGTGCGCAGAAATTCAAAAGTATCTGCCTAAGTTTGTTTATTTAGAAGCCCCTATCGGGGAAGACCCTGACAAACGAAATTATATCGTTTCCAATGCTCGAATTCTTAATACAGGATTTGAAACAGATTGGTCTTTAGGACGCGGGATTAAAGAGTTAATTAAAGGTTATACAATTTTGCGAAACACTCTCTATTCTAACGTTTAAAATTTAAGCGGGAGTTATTGTCAACTCCCCTTTTTATTTTTTAAAATTTTTATAGCAAATTCCTTGAATTAATTTTGAGAGAACATCCAAATTAGAACATAATTCTTTCATACTGTTTTTTATCATAGATTTTGACTCTTTAATAGACTCTAGTTTCTGTTGTTTGTTTATATACTGCCGCTGCTAAAAAGTATCTAAAGTTTAATACCGTAGAGTCGCAATAAATCTTCAATAAATTTACTAATAGACTTTTTTTAAATTAAATTACATAGTATTTTATGAATATGTTTATTGACATAAACAGTAGACTCTTTGTAGATAGTTAAATCATTTTAAATTTAACACTTTTATAGAAATAATTGACTTACTTTAGAAGTATTGCTAAGTTTTTTTAGATAAAAGATTTTATCTAAAAAATAACCATTTTTTGTTATAGTATTCAGATTCTTTATTTTAAATTTTATATAAAATTTATTGGTTACTTTAATTTTTTTATTTATTTTATATATTTAATATATTTAATAATCTTTATATGAAATAAGAAGAAGTATGAGCGGATAAAGAGATATTTATGAATTATTTGATAGTAATATTTTGGCATTGAGATAATATGTTAAATTGTTTACCTAATGAACCAGAAATTCTTATTTATTAATAATTACTCATAAGTTAATAATTAAATTAATATAAAAGTCATTATCATGGTCTATTGCTATAAGTTACTAAAACTAAAATAGTTTCTAATAGTTAACAATAACAAACAATATTATTAATATTTTCTAAATATAAAGTAATATTGTTATTTTCTACTTTAAAATCTGCTCATAGTTCAAAACCAATAGTAGTAAATATTTAATTTTAAAGTATCAATCATCAAGCAATGTTAGTAGTTTATTATGATGTTATTTTTTTAGACTTTAATTTTAACTATAGAATAGTAGTATTTATCCAAGTTTAATTGAAAATCGTAATTATTTTTGGTCTTTAATAGGGTCAACTTAAGAAATAAAGACCCCTATCATCTATAGTTGAGCCCCAACATTTAGACTTATTTAACTGCGAAGTGTTACCTCAAATTTTTTTACTAAAGCGTTGCGAATTTTGTCGTGAACCGGTTCAACATCCCCATCAGTTAAAGTGTGATTGTCTGCACGATAAACTAGACTAAAGGCTAGACTTCGTTCTCCTTTAGGAACATTTTCACCTTCATATTCATCGAATAATTCAACCTCTGCAAGTAACTTCCCCCCCGCTTTGTTTATCACTTGAGTTAAGTCGGTAACGGAAACTTTTAAAGAAGCAAAAAAAGCCAAATCTCGTTCCACTGCGGGATAGGTAGAATAGGGACTTAAAATAGGGTTCATTAACTCCTCTTGTCCTAACATTTCTAACAACACGTTAAAATTCAACGTGAAAGCATATACCGCATCAATTAAATCCTTTTCTTGTCGTAATTGAGGATGCAATTGTCCAAAAATTCCTAATTGTTTTTTATCAACCCATAAAGATGCAGTCCGTCCAGGATGTAATCTTTCATCCCTATCATAGGGTTGGTAGGTTACGTCTAACCCTAAACTGACAAAAACACTTTCGAGTATACCTTTTGCTTCATACCACTTCATGAAGACTGGCTTTCCACTGCGAATCCACCGTCCTTGAGGGAACATATCACCGCCAAGAATTCCCCCAACTTCGTCTAATTCTCGATATTTTCCATCAACTATACGGAAAGTTCGCCCAATTTCAAAAGCATTTAATGCACCATTTCTTTGAGACTGGTTATAAGCAAAGGCATCAATTAAACCATCAAGTAGATTGGTTCGTAACGCTGCGTATTCAGCCAATAAAGGGTTAGTAATGATAATATCCGCTTTTTCAGGTTTAACTAATGAATATTGAACAACTTCCGTCAACCCTACCGCACGAAATACCTCCCGAACCTTACGTTGAACCTGATACTCAAAAGAGAGTCCCCCAGGTTCGGTTTTATCAGGAAGTTCATCACAGAAATTATCGTAACCATACAAACGGGCTACCTCTTCAATTAAGTCAATCTCCCGTTTTAAATCCTGATAACGGTAGGAAGGAACCGAAACTTTCCAAACATTATTTCCGTCTTTGACGGGGGTTAAATCACATCCTAGATTGATTAGAATGCGCTCTACATCTATTGCAGGCACATTAGCAGTTGTACCATTTTTTTTAATTGGACCTAAAATCTTATGTATCCGTTCTAATCTTAGAATAATGGATTCAGTTGACAAATCGGGGCGACTGTCTTCTATCACTTGAGTAACGGGGTTTCCTTCTGCTAACTCTGCAATCAGAGCGATCGCAAGATTACACGCTATTTCTAACTCAGATTGATTAATCCCCCTTTCATATCTTGCAGAAGACTCGCTACGCAAACTCTGGCAGCGAGAGGAACGACGAATTGTCACTTGATCAAATAAAGCCGCTTCAAGGACGACATTTTTAGTGGTATCGTCCACGTTGGTTTCGTATCCTCCCATAACTCCCGCTAAAGCAACAGGTTGATCATTAGCAGTAACAATTAAATTAGCAGATTTTAAATTTCTTTCTTGCTCGTCTAGTGTTTTTAATGTTTCTTTTTCTGTTGCAAATCGTACCCCTAACGTTAACGGTATTTTTTCTGCAACGGTTTCCAGTTTATCTCGATCAAATGCGTGGAGAGGCTGTCCCCATTCCAACAAAATTAAATTTGTCACATCCACCACATTATTAATGGGACGGACTCCTGCTACTTTAAGTCTGTTTTGCAACCATTTAGGAGACGGTGCAATTCTCACGTTTTCAATGACGGTTCCTATATATGCAGAACAAACATTTCTGTCTGATATTTTAACTTTGAGAGAATATGAGGACTTTTTAGGGAAGGAAACTTTCGGAGATTTTGGCAAGTTTAATTCTCCACCTGTTAATGCGGCAACTTCCCGCGCAATCCCTACCATACTCAACGCATCTGCGCGGTTTGCAGTAGGACTAATATCAAAGACAATATCATCCAATCCTAACAAAGGACGAGCATCGGTCCCTAGTTCTAGGATATTATCCTCAAAAATATGAATTCCAGCGGATTTATTCGATAAACCAACTTCAGCAAGGGAACAGATCATTCCCTCAGACTTAACTCCTCGAAGTTTTGCGGGTTTAATTTTCAGGTCAATTTTGGGTAAATAGGTTCCTATGGTAGCCACAGCAACAATGCTATCAGATGCCACATTAGGTGCACCGCAGACAATATTTAAATAAGCTTCCTTACCGATATCCACTTGACAGATACTTAATTTATCTGCGTTGGGATGGGGTTGGCAATCAATAATTTTTCCAATCACTACTCCATCTGCCCATTGACGACGATCTTCTATTTGCTCGACCTCCAATCCTGCTATGGTTAAAATATCTGCTAATGCTTCAGGGGAGAGGGTGACATTTACTAATTCCCTTAGCCAGTTGACCGAAATCTTCATGGTGTTTTAATTTTCTCTGTTATCTATGATCTTGACCAGTTCTTAGTTTACCGTCTCTGTGGTTTATCTTGTAGCTAAAGAGATGAGCCTTTATAACTGAGTGCGTTTAATCTGAGAAAACTTATTATTTTTAGTCATGAAGACAAATTAGTTTAAATACATTATCCTTTTGACTTCTAATTATATTTTTTGTTAAAAAAGAAATTATATTTAACTAATACTAGGATATTTAATATCCGTATTTTTTATTTAATAAAAAAATTAAAACATATTTTTGAGTTTTTATTACCTAGGATAAATTTCAAATATTTGACTATAGAATAGTTATGATTGGCTTAGTATATATTTGATTCAATCGTATTATTTAGTAAATAAATATTTAAATAAACAAAAAATTAATTTTTTTATTATGCTTTAATAAATTGATTTTTTCGAAAAAATCAATTTATTACTTATTTTTTAGTTTTTTAGATGAGGACAAGACACTCTTCTGTGTTGAAGAGGATAAAAATAAGTATAGTCTAAATATCTGTATAAATTATGTCCATTATGAATAGTCCGTTTAAAAAACGACGTCATTAAATATTAATGTCTTAATTTTTACGATGAAAAAAAGAAATTAAAGACCTGATAATATAACGAAATATAAGTTTATAACGTATAGAATATTATCATTAAATGATCTGGTTCACATATTTGCTGAATTAGTATTTTTTCGGTTTCATAGAAAAAAATACTAATTCAAATTATCAAAGACCGAATAATTGAACAACGAAGATTAAAAATTGCTAGTAATGTACAGATTTTTAACGAAACTTTAAGTTGATAAGCTAAAGAAGCTAAAAATTTAAATAGTAATTGAAGTTAAAATAGTAGTTTTATGACTACTATTCCAACTAGTCTATAAATCATAAATTAAAAAGATTGATATAGATTTTTAAATCACAATATTAGCTAAAAGAATAATATAAAAAAATATTATAGCAAAAAATGATGTTTTTTCATAAGAGTAAAAATTTACTAATTAATCTAAGTCTTTACCATGACGAACAAACTATTAGGCTTATCTTTCTATTTTTGTATATATAATAGTAAAACTATTCTCTTACTGTAGTTGTCATGTAAAATTAACTCATAAAATAGTAAATTAATATGCTTTATTTTTAAATAAAAACTAAATTTATAGGCTCATAATTTTATTTTAATAAACCTTAATTTACTCAATTTATTCTTGTCTTATATTTATATTTTTTTAATTAAATGCCTAATTTTATCATAGTTATTTCAAATAAATTAGCTTACTTAAATCATCATAATGTCCAGCCTTAGGCTACCTAATAAATATTTTAAATTTATCTTTTAGTTAGTGTCTTTATAAAAGGACTAGTTATGTTTAATGCATCTATTATAATTTTGTTTTTTGCTTGATTAAAAATGTTTTTAACTTTTATTTCAAACATATTTTTTCTTATTTGATCCCGATAAATATTTTTATTTTTAACTAGTGATTGTAAGCTATTTAACCTCTTATTTAAAGATTTTTTCTATTATTTATCTTGAGTATCAACTTTTTTTATCACGTAAAATCTATCTGCTACTGTAGTAATGACCTTACTTTAAGGTGGTAATTTACCTAAAAGACTTTGTTATTTTATCAGTATCTTAACCATAAGATATGGTTAAGATACTTCAGCTTATAGTGTTAATTAATTAACACAATTTTTATATTTTTTTCAGATTCATACTAATTTATTCAATCTTGGTTGAAACCTCTTTCTCTTAAACTTTTGGATATTTTCTTCTTTTTTGATTTTTTTTGTTTCTATAATTCCTGCACTCATTTCTTTATCTAAATAAACTAACACTACATAATAAATTTATTCTGCTTTAATTATAAAAGTTTTATTATATATTAATTATTTCAATATTTTATTTTTTTAAATTAACAGTTTTTGTCCTAAAAAACAATTAGTTATCTTTGATAAATTCTCGTTAATTGATACCAGGTTATACTGTAGAGTGAATGCGGCAATACGTTTAAGAGAAAAGAAGATTGCTGTCTAACCTGCGGAGTATGGTCCTCTGTTAAAACAGAAAGTAAACTTGTAATAAACTTACAACCTGATTATTAATTAATAATCAGGTTGTAAGTTTATTAAACATAAGACTTTATCTAAAGTAGCAGATGTTTATTGTCTATAAATAAAAAGCGATATTTTTTGAAATTTTCTCCTTGATTATAAGCCTTAGTAGAGGGAGATAAAACTTAAACAATGAACAAAAGATTAACAACTTCCCAGATTACTATAGTAATCTGGGAAGTTGTTAATAACAGTCAAATTAGCATAAGTCCTATATTGATATTTCTTAATCTAAACTAGAAAATCACTATTATACAAACGAAAATCTATATCTCTGAGCAAAAATACTAAATAAATCAATTAAGTTACTAGCGATCATACTATGGTGTTCTGAAGGTACCTAAATGATGATAATTTCTCCATTATAGTATTCATGGCGTTCTAGACTATTTTCTGTCATTATTTGATACTAGATTTAAAGTAAGATTCAGTTGTTGTTAAGTAGAGAAAACTAGTTTGGGCACAAACCACCATCAGATTGCCTGAAAAATGACATTTAAAACCATTATCATTCTCACAATCAAGAATTACTAATTAAGTCAACCCGATTATCGAGGAGGAACATTAATAGTTTACCAAGAAAACTAATTCTCAGTGATTGGTTAGCGTAAACAAATAGCCTTAACAGAACTGAGGATTAGGAAAATTAAAGCAAAAATTGATACAGGAATTTGAGTGTCTGCCCTCCACACTTTTGCTATTGAAATTTTTACTCAAAATTTAAAATACATGGTTTTATTCAAAGTCCATTGCTATCAACGGAATACGCAATGAACTGTCAGTGCTGAAGCTGGGTTGAACTATTTTAATATAGATTAAAGTCAGAAGTTCGACAGAATATCTTCAATCATGGGTCGTAATCAAAACAATATTAGCAATGGTTCATTGAACTAACCTTAACTAATCAAGATATGATGGATTTTCGGGTGCTGTTGAGCTGTAAGGCAATGTGAGAAAGCCTTATGGTGTATACAGAAAGATAATTTATGCAAAGTTTCTGAGGAAAACAATATGAGAATAGCCATTTTATCTCAAGATGCTTCTCTTTATTCTACCAAGCGTCTTATAGAAGCTGGAAAAGAACGGGGACACGAAATGCATGTTGTTAATTACCTAGGTTGTTACATGAACATTGCATCTCAAAAACCTTCAGTAGTTTATCAAGGTCAACCTCTAGAAAACTTTGACGCAATTATTCCTCGCATTGGTGCATCAAGGACATTTTATGGAACTGCAGTGGTAAGACAGTTTGAGATAATGGGAGTCTTTAGTGCCAACGAATCCCAGTCCATTGCCCGCTCTAGGGACAAACTCCGTTGCTTACAAATTCTTGCCCGTGAAGGAGTTAGATTACCTGTTACGGGTTTCGCTCATGCTACTACAGATGTTGACGGCTTAATTGAGATTGTCGGTGGCGCACCTCTGGTTATTAAATTGCTAGAAGGAACCCAAGGAATTGGCGTGGTATTGGCTGAAACTCACCAAGCTGCTAAGTCAGTTATTGAAGCGTTCCGGAAATTGGATGCCAATATCTTAGTACAGGAATTTATTAAAGAAGCTGGGGGTGCAGATACTCGCTGTTTCGTTGTCGCGGACAAAGTAGTTGCGTCGATGAAACGACAAGGCATAGACGGGGAATTTCGCTCAAACCTACACCGAGGAGGAAAGGGCGAGAAAATTAAGTTAACCCCAGAAGAACGGGATACTGCCGTACGGTCTGCTAGGGCAATGGGGTTGAGAATTGCTGGGGTAGATATGATTAACTCTAATCGTGGTCCGGTGGTAATAGAAGTAAATTCTTCTCCAGGATTAGAAGGAATTGAAAAAGCAACAGAGATAGACGTAGCAGGAAAGATTATAGAATTTTTAGCAAAAAATGCCACCTCGAGAAAAAACCGTGGTCGCATCCAATATTAAGAGGTAAAAATTGACAGAAAATTTGAAGTCAGAAATTATTGAAATTGTAGGAGAGGCGATCTCGCCGGGAGAATGTCGTCGTCTAGAACTTCCTATTGCTCGCTTACCTACCCAAACTTGGGTTTCTCTCCCTATTACAGTAATCAATGGCTTAAACTCAGGACCAAAACTTTGGCTCAGTGCGGCTATTCATGGGGATGAACTTAATGGGGTAGAAATCATCCGTCAAGTGGTTACAAATGTTAAGCCAAAACTGTTACACGGCACCTTAATTGCTGTACCTATTGTCAATGTCTTCGGTTTAATTGGACAGTCCCGCTATTTACCCGACAGAAGAGATCTCAATCGCTCATTTCCCGGCTCTAAAAGTGGTTCTCTTGCTTCACGCTTAGCATACCTATTTATGAAAGAGATTGTTAGCCAGAGTACATACGGGATCGATTTACATACTGCTTCTATGCACAGGACTAATCTTCCTCAGATTCGCGCTAACCTTCAAGATTCAGAAACCCGTCGCTGCGCTCAGGCATTTGGCGCGCCCCTACTCGTACATGCGATGACTCGTGATGGTTCCCTAAGACAAGCAGCAACGAAAAGAGGTATCCCAATCCTACTTTACGAAGGGGGTGAAGCTTTACGATTCGATGCAGAGGCTATTCGGATGGGAGTAGAAGGAATTAAGCGAGTTATGGAGTATTTAAAAATGTATCGGTTTTCTCTGCTACGAACGCCAGTTACGTCAATAGAAGTGGATAAATCTAAGTGGATACGAGCATCCCGTAGTGGGATTTTTCGCTTAGAGGTAGGGTTAGGGGAAAAAGTGCTGAAAAAGCAGAAATTGGGGATTATTGCCGACGCTTTCGGCGAAAGTAGCATCAAGGTTCGTGCCAGTGCTAATGGGATCGTAATTGGATATACTCAAAATCCTTTGGTTAATCAGGGTGATGGAATTGTTCATTTAGCTATCCTTAACTGAGTTATTGCGTTATAACAAGGAGTCGGTACTAAGAGATTTAATCAATCATTATGTGGATTCGTCAACCTAGCAATATTATTAGTAAAGTTATCTCTCCTGCAGTCCAATTATGGCTGCGTTCTCAACTAGACCACGTAGATAGCCTACAAATGAAGATTCAAGGAAGTGATTCCCAGATTTGGGGAGGGTATATTCCAGAAATTCTTTTTAATACGAAGGGTGTGATTTATCAAGGATTACATTTAGGACAAGCAGATGTTACAGGTAAAAATATTCGCATCAATATTGGACAAATGATTAAAAGAAAACCTTTGCAATTACTCGAGCCGCTCCAAATTTTGGGGGAAGTTAAATTAACTGAAAACGATTTACAAGCATCTTTAACTTCTTCTTTATTGGGTGATGCTTTTCAAGAATTATTGATCGCTTTACTAGAATATCAAGGAGTTAATGATCCTCGACAGATTTTAGACCATTATGAAATTACCTGGCAGGGGGTAACCTTAAGTCAGTTAAGTTTTGCGTTACAAGGGTTAGTCGCTAAAAATGAAGTATCTAGACAGATTATTATTGAGGGACAATTAGAATTAATTTCCTCGCAAAGTTTACGATTAATCCTCCTTAAGATAGAAGGACTATCGGAATTAACTGATAATTCTTTAGATAAATTAGAATTAGATTTAGGTCCAGATGTGATAATTGAGTCTTTAAGTTTAGAAGATAATCAGTTATGTTGTCGAGCACAATTCTTAATTCACCCTTAATAATCAACAAGTATTTTTATTCTTAAACGTCGTATTGATTGTAATTATTTAGTTTGTTATCTGTTATATTTTTATGTAGAACAAGCAGAATAAAATTTCATGAAGATTTTAAGGAATTTTTTGTATGTTTATCCTTATTGAATTTATTTGATTATCAACTTGTTCTTAATGAAATAAAAAAAAAATACTTTTTATTGCATAAAAAAATGCATTAATTTATATCGATTAGATTATTGCTCATTAATTAATAATTGTTGATAAGATAAAGAAGCTTGGAGCTATTATTTTTGAATAAATTATTTTAATAACTCACAAAGTTTATATCGATTAAAAACAAGATAATTAATATTATCGCTACAATTAAAATCGTTTGGAAAAGAGGTTTTTGTAAACATAACTGATACTATCAATAACTTCATATAGGTTAGAAAGTATTTGCAGATTAGCAGATTAAATTAAATCTTTATACAAAGTATAATCGACTGGATGGAAGATAAAAGAAAACAGTAAACTGATGCAGCCAAATATGAAGATTGTGGATGTTAAAAATTTTCTAGGTAAAGCAGTCTTCATTTGCCAAGCATTTCTATTGCAATCTCTAAATCTGTTCTTGTAAAAAGACCAGAGTGATCGCCATCAATACCGAACTAGCTTAAACCAGACATATTCGTAAAAATTTCAGATTGAGTAAACTCGTAAGATTTGCCGATAAACTTTGTTAATTCAGGGCTTTCTAAAAATTTTGCTCATCTGTTTAATATCTATTGTTTCATTAATATCAACAAGAACAACAGTTTCATTAAATCTATAAATGAAACGTGCCGAGAATAGAACTTTTCCCTATATCAATTCCAACGAAATTTCCTAATACACTCATCCTGGCTTGGACGGAAAGAAATCCAAAGCGGCTCGTGCTTCTCCAATGAAAAAGTTGAAGGCTTTTTCAAAACCATATTAATAATAATCAAACTCTTCCCCCATTTTATATTCCTAAAACTCTTAAGTTGATTGTGAGGAGGTGATTGTTTTCCATCCGATTAACTTATTTCCCATCCGAAACAAGACTGTGTTAGCTAATCCTAATTCTTTAATCGCTTGAATAATCTCCCTTTCAGAGAAGGACAATTCGTTGAGAAAATCAGGACATTGACCACAATCTAGACATAGAACCGTCGATAACTCCCAAGATTCTCGAAAAATTCGGCATTGGGGAGGTAATAATCTAACAAGTTTACGAAATCGATTGATAGCTACTTTTTCTAATTCCGTACTTGTACAATTAAAAGATGGATGGGAATTGTTCATAAGTTCTCATAACATAGACGGAGCGAAGCTCGCAATTACCTTTCTCCTTCAGTACTGTCTATGACAATGTCGGGGAAAATGATCTTAAAGGACCTCTCTATTAAAATTAGAGCTCCTCAACTTCGAGATAACCATTCATTAAACTAATTATTTGCTGAATTCATCTTTAAGGTAGCATTGATCTAAAATTGTGGTTGTTACTCTTGTGACGAAACTTTAAAATAAAAATGTTATAACTTCTATATACCGGGAGAAAAATCTTAATAATTCAAAGTAAACCTCTAATAAAAAAATTCAGTCTCGATAAATACAAGCATTCTCGACTATGAGAGTTAAAATATAAATTTTTCTGCATTTTACTGAGATGTTGATAATTGATCATCGTAGTATTAATGGCCCCTTACTCAGAGAAAAATATGATCTAAAAGATTTATTCAGAGAAATTCAAGAAGATCTGAATCTTATAGGAGAAGTATTAAAGAATTTTATATAATAACGGAAGTTGTCGTTATTATATAACTTCTCGATATGAAAAATCCGAATTTATGAATTGAAATTGTTTTGATTATAGAGAATTATATCCCCTTTGGAAGGGAACTGAATTCCATCACAGAGTCTTGAAACAATTATATGAATTATCTAGGTCTCAAGAAAAACAGCTGAAGTTTTTTTACTAATGTTTTCTATGAATGCGGAACTTCCGTACAAGTAACAACACTAAAGTGTTAAGAAGTGATAGCAATTTATGAACAATGACATTTAATTAATCTATAAAACGCATATAACAAATCGGGATGACTGGATTCGAACCAGCGGCCCCTTCGTCCCGAACGAAGTGCGCTACCAAGCTGCGCCACATCCCGTAGGCTATCGATTTCTCAACCTATACTACCATATTCTTTGGGATACACTGATATAGATAGTACTATCACAGGAGCAAATAGGAAGTGACGATTAAACCAAAATGGTTAAGAGTGAAAGCCCCTCAATGGCAACGAGTTGGCAATGTAAAGGAAATATTACGAGACCTGGAACTGAATACTGTTTGTGAAGAAGCATCTTGTCCTAATATCGGGGAATGTTTCAACGCACTGACCGCCACCTTTTTGATTATGGGACCAGCTTGTACCCGTGCTTGCCCTTATTGTAACATTGACTTTGAGAAAAAACCTGAAGCTTTAGATCCCCTTGAACCCTTAAAATTGGCTGAGGCGGTGAAACGTCTAAACCTTAATCATGTGGTAATAACCTCAGTTAACCGAGATGATTTGCCCGATGGGGGTGCTTCTCAATTTGTACGTTGTGTCGAAGAAATCCGGAATATTTCTCCAAAGATAACTATTGAAGTACTTATCCCTGATCTATGTGGTGATTGGAAAAGTTTAGCCATCATTCTAAAAGCGCAACCGGAAGTGCTTAACCACAATACAGAAACTATTCCCCGTTTATATCGACGAGTTCGCCCCCAAGGGGATTATCAACGATCACTCCAACTTCTGCAACAGACTAAAAAATTGAACCCCCAAATTTATACGAAATCTGGCCTGATGGTAGGTTTCGGGGAAACCGATGAAGAAGTCCGTCAAGTTATGGTAGATTTACGCCAGGTTGACTGTGATATTCTCAGTCTTGGACAGTATTTACAACCTTCTCCCAAACATTTAGACATTTACACCTTTATTAACCCAACTCAATTCGATGACTGGCGAAAATTTGGCGAATCTATCGGATTTTTGCAGGTAGTATCTTCTCCTTTAACCCGTAGTTCTTACCATGCAGAACAAGTCCGAGAGTTAATGAAACGATATCCCCGCTAAAGAGGAATTTATATCAAGTTTCTGCTAAAAGATTTAAATCCTCACTCTGAATTTGCCATCCGTTTAAACTAACGCAGGTGATTAGCATTAGTAACACTAGAATAAATCCCCATGGCTTGTTATTTCTTTTTCGTTGTTAAGAATTTATATAAATTTGTTAAACTGACTAATCTAGTGATATTTTTTATGATAAAACATAGAATAATATTTAGGGATTTTTTTTGTAACTATAGACACAAGTTAGACAAACAAAAGAGTAAACTATGCGGTATTCTTAGTGTATGTATAAAGTTGAAAACCGATTGCCTTTTTAGACAAAAGAAATAAAGAGGTAATAGCAGGATATTTTTTTAGTTTAGGTTTAAAGTTATTAAGCAAAATAGAATAAGTTAGTATAGATTGTGGATATCCTATAAAAATATCATCAAAGAAATGCTTCCCAAGCATCAAATGATAGCGGTCAGTTTTCATGGCATAAAACAGATTAAATAAAGGTCCACCCCAAAAAAATCTAAAAAGAGGGCAGCAAAAAAACTTAATAATAAAAGAAAAAGAGAAACCCTAGCCAGTCCAATTTATAGTAAATATTCTTTGCTCAAGAAAAAAGCTAAGATAGAGAAAATAAAAAGAAGGTATTTTTATTTTAGGAAATAAAAAACATTTTTATAGCTACAATAACGAGTAATAAGGCTTTCGATAAACTTTGAAAATGAACATAAACTACTTATCAATATTGGCTAAAAAATTTTAAGAAAATAAGTGGATATATTAACAAATTTGTAGCTTATTTTTACAGTCATATATCCAAGTACTAATAGAAGTAATTAATCAAAAAATAAAATTTTTAAAAAAATAAGCTTATGGAAAAATCAACTTTGATAATTTTTGGCAAAAGAATTTTATCAAACTCAATCTATAAAAGCTAAATATATTTATATTCTCTTTTTAAGTAGAGTTTTTGCCAGTTATCTAGATCTTGTTGTTAAAGTTAAAGGACAAAATTATCTATTTATGCGTAGCAGGTGATATCTAATCAACTAGTTAAATGCTGATTTTAAAACCTATAAATTTGTAACTTTATAGGTTTTCTTAATTCATAAACTCTCGTTTTAATCAGATTAAATTTATCGTTAATACCTTCTAATACCACTTAGTTTAAATAGGTATTTTTTTAGTTTAAAATCTAAAAAATACAACTTTTTAATTATAATTAATAAGTTTTTAAATCTAATAGGTGAATTTATTTTTTACTTTTTAAGTATCAAGATAAGTGAAAAAATATTTTGTGTTTAATTCTGGTATTTTCATTATTTATAACTAGATTATTCAGCTATTAAGTTTCTTTTTTCGATGTAATGTATTACAACGAATATTTCATTAGATATTAACTTAATTTTTTAGTAAAAATATTTACTCTAATACTAGATTTTTACATTATATTAATTAATATAGTTATTCTTAAGATAAATAATCTTATATATAATTTGCGAAAAAAATATTTTATTTTCACCTGTAGCTATTTTAATAGTTATTAAATTTTTTATTCTTGTAATCTCTACCCTTATTGTTTTGCCTTAATCTACTGATGCTGTATGATATTTCTATTTTTTTTTAGTCACAGCAATTTTATCAAAAAAAAACTATTTTAAGTGCTGAAACTTTTTTATCTATAATTTTCAATCTAAATCTTTGATCATTGTTTCTATCTATTGTTCACTTACCCAACTTTTTAGGGCTAAATTTTAAATTCCATTATTTACAATCTCTACAATAATTTTTGCTTTAAGTTTTTCAGTATATTTTCTTTTCTTTTAAGAAAGCTGACTCTTATGTAAAAGTGAAAACGTATCTCAAGATAGATCATCGTAAAATGATATATCTTGAGATAGACGGCTTTATCTGATCAATGCGAATATATAATAGTTAATTGATTATTTTAAAAAAGTTTCTTTGTGGTTAAACTGCAATAAATATAAATTACTGTCATGTCTATTTTTTCGCTCAATAAAACTATTCCTATTTCATTTAAAATCTGACAACTTGTAATGATAAGTCTTTTTAAATCTAGAATTTTATTAATTCAACCGAGTTCAGTATTTTACACTATAGGAATAAATTAAGTGAAAATATTGAACCTAGTACAATTTAATTTTAATAAAAATAATTAGAACATTTTCTATACAATCATTATTGTCTTTTATAAGGCGATGATTGAAAATCAAAATTTGTAGTTTTTACTTTTGCGGTTTAGTCTTAGTAAGACCGATTATCCTTAACTATTGATATTGGGGATAATATTAGTTTTCGTATGGTAGCTCGGTGTTAAATTAAACAAATTTTCTAAATATACTGTGTAATGTTAATGCTGTTAAGCATGCCAAAAAATTCAATAACTATGAAAGTGAAATATAGTATAGACTATATTGACTTTTACATTAATACAGACATTTCTTTTATAAAGAGAAGATATAAAAAAGCCATTTAACTCTTCTAATAAATTAGAAATTACTCGAGTCATCGTTATAAATGGACAAGTTTAGGATCAATCATTTCATATAATTTGGCTCAACTTCATGAAGGAGAGCTCATCCTTAATTTCGGAAATTGAAAAAGAAAGTTGCCTTACTATCTAGTTACCAATTAATCTAGAGAATAGAAAAGAGTTTAACGGTAAAAATATCATGACGATAATTGAAGCAAAATTAAGACAAATTAAAACTATTTTTAGTCAGATGGAACGAGTATTAATTGCCTATTCTGGAGGTGTTGATAGTACTTTAGTTGCCAAGGTTGCTTATGATGTGTTAGGTGAACGCACATTGGCGATAACGGCAGTCTCTCCTTCTCTACTTCCTGAAGAGTTAGAAGATGCCAAAATCCAAGCAGCTGCCATTGGCATTGCCCATGAATTGGTAGAAACTCACGAAATGGATGATCCTAATTATACCACCAACCTCATTGACCGTTGCTATTTCTGTAAAAGTGAACTCCACAATACTTTGAAACCCCTAGCTTTACAGCGAGGATATCCCTACGTAGTCGACGGGATAAATGCTGATGATCTTTACGATTATCGTCCTGGGATTCAAGCAGCTAAAGAACGAGAGGCACGATCACCTCTTGCGGAAGTAGGTATCACTAAAGCTGATGTTCGGCAATTATCCAAAGAATTAGGGCTTCCTTGGTGGAACAAGCCCGCTCAACCTTGCTTAAGTTCCCGCTTTCCCTATGGAGAAAAAATTACGGTTAGTAAACTGCAACGGGTTGGACGAGCAGAGATTTACTTACGTAAGTTAGGCTACAAAAATCTTCGGGTTCGTTCCCAAGGAGATACGGCTAAAATTGAATTACCCCCAGATCAGATTAAAGAATTTGTTCTTACTACTAATTTATCTCAATTAGTTACTCAATTTCAAAACTATGGATTTATCTATGTTACCCTAGATTTAGAGGGTTATTGTAGTGGAAAATTAAATCAAGTTTTAACCGCAATGACACTTAAATAAAAATCTCCAGCTTTTTAAAAAAGTCGGTACGGTCACTTTTTAACTAGTTCCATATTTTGCTCATAACAAGAATTAGTCTCTTCTAAGCAAGGTCTAAAAATAAGTTATTTTTAGTCGAGGAAATATCCCGAAATAACTAATGCAAAAATGATAGTTTATAAGATTGTAGTATAAATTACTGTCTACTGAACAGTGTTAGAGTAGAGTGCACTTTCTGTTCTTGGATATACATTGTCTGATTCAGGCATTCGTCTGGGAATAGAATTACTATAAACTATTAATAATTCACTAACTCGGCCCTAACTCATGACAAAACGGGCATTACTGCTAATTAATCGCCATGCTCGCAAAGGTCGAAACAGCTTTGCTCATGCAGTGGATGTCTTAAATAATCTAGGTTTTGAGTTAATCACTGTTCCGGTTAAAAGTCCTGAGTATATGCCCCAATTAGTGCGCCGTCACAGAGATAGTATAGATTTGGTAATTGTAGGGGGAGGAGATGGGACCTTAAATGCAATAGTGGACAGTTTAGTGGATATGAAACTGCCTTTGGGAATTCTACCGTTAGGAACTGCTAATGATCTAGCTCGCACCCTGAGAATTCCCCTGGCAGTTGAGCCGGCGTGTCGAGTTATTGCTCAAGGTCAACTTAAATATATTGATCTCGGTTGCGTCAATGGAAAACATTTTTTTAACGTAGCAAGTCTAGGGCTGAGTGTAGAGATAACTGGCAAGTTATCGAAAGGAGCGAAACGCCGTTGGGGCGTTTTGGCCTACGCCATAACCGCGTTACAAGTAATTGGACAAACTCGTCCTTTTAATGCTGAAATTGTGGTCAATGACAAACCGGTCCGTGTTAAAACCATTCAGATTGCGGTGGGTAACGGGCGATTTTATGGAGGAGGAATGGCTATCGCCAAGGATGCAACTATCGATGATCAAAGATTAGATCTCTATAGCCTGGAACTGAACTATTGGTGGCAAATATTTCCTCTGCTATGGCGACTTCCCCAAGGACAACATGGGGTATTACCGTGGGTACGAACTATTGAAGGAGAAACAATGGAAATTTACACCCGTAAATCTCATTCCATTAATACCGATGGAGAAATCACTAGCAAAACTCCGGCTGCGTTTCGGGTGGTTCCGCACGCTTTAGGAGTCTTGGTTCCTTCATCAATTTAGAGTTTTCTTTGATAAAAACATTCAACAAATACTTGTCGAATGTTTTTGTTTACCAATAGTTTATGATAGCTTTATTTATACAGTTTTTTATCAGAGGATAGCTTGTTAATTAGAAAGACGAGATTTATCCCTGGTAAATTAATTAACATATGTAAGTTTTGCTGCTCGAGCGGGACATATCTAGAGTACTCGCAATCCTTATTTCCAAACTAGCAATCAAATTGTTGAAGAATTAGATTACTTCCTAGCTAAAGTTAGTACAGATCCATTCGGATTTTAGTGCAAAATTAATTTGCTAGGTATGAACTCGAATATTATATCAATTTTTTTTACAATAAATTGTATATTTAATCCAAAAATATAGGCTATATGCGATAGAAAAACAAGATTACTCTCTCCTTAAAAAAGGGGCAGAATTATAACCATTAATTTTTTTTTGTTCGGTATATTAAACCTTTAAAAAATTTTATATATTACAAGTTATTCCCCATTGCAAAAAAGTATTTGCTGGTTTCATTAGCTATAATTGCTATAATTATTTTGCGTAACTTATGCCCTAGTCAGTAGCATTAATGTGCTGTTTTTTGTAAACCCACAAAGGATAAATTACAAGGATTAGCTTGACTGATTCTACTTCTATCGGAATAGAATCTGGTTTACAGTAGAGCAAACTGAGTTTTTAAAATTCTAATTAGATATATCTAAAGTCCTATGATATGGTATTAGGGATTTAAACTCAATTAAATCACAAACGATCACAGTGAATATTGACTTTAAAATTAGCTTTAGGCAACACATACGACTATCAATCTGTTCGTAAGTTAAAGCAAGATTTGATTAACAAATCATCTAGGGACCAAGGACACATTGCTAATAAACTATTTAAAAATTTATATCAATTAAGGACTTCAAAGAATTACTTGTCATCAACGGAATATAGACCCAAAATTAGTAAATATAGCTATATTTAGTTGCTTTTAAAAACTCCCATTAATTTAAGCTCAGAAGGTAGACTAGTTTGGCTTGCTACTGTTTTTAAATAACTATTGCAGTCTTGATTATTAGCATTTTTTTATATAAATGTTGAACTATCCGTATTTTGACTTAGTTAAAACTCACATTATTTAATATACATCATCATTATAGATTAACATAAAAAAAATATTGCAGTCTTTTATCTTGCCCAAACTTCTTCTTGAACTATCGTTGAATTGATTGAAAATTACCATGGCTTAAAATATAATAAAAAACCATCTATAAACCTTTAAAAAAATAAATTTGATTATTTATGTTTATTATACTCATTTTTTCTATTTAGAAGATACTAATGCTCAAGAAGTTGATCAAAATTATCCCGTCTTCAAAAATATTCGTGGTCGCGTTCAAAAAACTTCAATAATTAGGGAAATATTTTGTCTAAGGGCTATTTTAGACCAGATTCTCAGGTAAGTTTTCAACCATCTCCCAATATCCCTATCCCTTATATCGCAAACTAAGAGACCTAGATTAATAATCAATTGCCCACCCAACTAAACCAAAATTAGAAGGTAAAGATAGATTAGAAAATACAAGTCTGCTCAGGGGAAATAAATTAGTCTTGATGAGCGATTGCTTCGAAGCTTATTTAGTACTAGTTCAAAGATCAGCAAAACTGAAGTTGATCGATAAGACTACTATAAGTATCGGTTATGATGGCAGTATATATTATTCATACATCAGTCTTAGTAAATAATTGATAGATAATAGGAGGTTGAAGTTATAGAAGTCAATCTTACTAAGAAACAATTGACTTTTTCAATAAAAATTTAAAATAATAAAGCGGTTATTTACTTTTTCATAACTGCTTTGTTTTCTTCCGCTCAAGGCAGTAGCTGTGTTCCGGTGACGAACGAACGATGATATAAACGATACCACGTACTACTGATAAGTCTTTGATTCCGCCTAAAGCGTTGCCTTGCTCCAAACTTTCATTTCTTAATTGTAGAAAATAGGAAAATAATCATTAAATTAATCAACTGTTGTCTTTTAGCTTAAAATATAAAATATGGTCATTGAAAAGTCTGGACGAATAAGTACTTTTTTTTATAGGAGAGGAAGAACAACTGGCAATTGCGTGGGGTTAGTTAGTAATTGAGGAATACTTTTTTATTTGCCACCGACTAAATACTAGCTTGAGTGAATAAATTTTGTTCATTTACCTTTTATTTTTCTCACTTTTGTAGACTGAATATAACAAAATTTATACAAAAAAAAGCTAAATATCAAGTTTTTGGAGTTATAGAATACAGTTATGATAAAAATTTTAGAAATTATTAGCGACTGAATTATTATCCATGATCTAGAAGAGCCATTTATCTTCGTATTTTGAGGTAAAATTAAGGTGGTAATGTCAGAAATACAACAGAGAGTTGCGAAATTACAACAACAACTACAAAAAGCTAATTATGCTTATTATGTTCTCGATAACCCTATTATAGAGGACTCGGTTTATGATCAACTCTATCGAGAACTACAAAATATTGAAAGTCAACATCCGTCATTAATTACCCCCGACAGTCCTACTCAACGAGTGGGAGAAAAACCGACTTCTCAATTTATTTCTGTTCCCCATGATATCCCTCTTTATAGTCTAGAAAATGCTTTTAGCCTCGATGAATTCAAAAAGTGGGAAAACCGCTGGCAAAGTCGTTATAAAGTCAAAAATAATGAAAAAATTGACTATGTTTGTGAATTAAAAATTGATGGAGTAGCGTTAGCTTTAACCTACAAAAATGGACTGTTAATTAAAGGAATTACCAGAGGTGATGGAAAAACAGGAGAGGATATTACCCAAAATGTGCGGACTATTCGGTCTATTCCACTAAAATTAGCTTTACATAGTTCTTCTACTATAGTTGAAATTCGTGGCGAAGCTTTTTTACCCCTCGATGAATTTGAGCGCCTAAATGTGGAACGAGAAGAAGTAAAAGAAAACCCATTTGCTAACCCCCGTAATGCTGTTGCCGGAACCCTCAGACAGTTAGATCCAAACGTAGTAAATCAACGACGGTTGCAATTTTTCGCTTATACTTTACATCTGCCTCAAAACAACTCGTTAAATAGTCAATGGGAGTCCTTAGAATGGTTAAAGAATCAGGGGTTTTTAGTTAACCCTTACAGCCAATTATGTCCCTCTTTAGAAGCCGTTGTTAATTACTTTCGTCATTGGGAAACCGCCAGACACTACTTGCCGTATATGACTGACGGGGTGGTTGTAAAACTGAATAATTTTAGACTACAAAAACAATTGGGATTTACCAAAAAATTTCCCAGATGGGCAATCGCCCTCAAATATCCCGCCGAAGAAGCCCTCACGATGGTTAAGGACATTATTGTTAATGTGGGAAGGACGGGGGCTGTTACCCCTATGGCAATTATGGAGCCCGTCCATTTGGGAGGAACTATTGTTCAACGTGCAACGTTACATAATCGCGATCATATAACTGAGTTGAATATCCGTGTGGGAGATACAGTGATTATTCGTAAAGCGGGAGAAATTATTCCTGAAGTCCTACGAGTTTTACCAGAATTACGCCCCCTCCATAGCGAACCCTATCAAATGCCTAGTCATTGTCCTGAATGTGGTTCAATGTTAGTCCGTCCTCTGGGAGAAGCGGTGACACGGTGTATTCATATCTCCTGTCCAGCTATTTTACGGGGGAGTTTAGTTCACTGGACTTCTCGTGATGCCTTAGATATTCGAGGGTTGGGGGAAAAAATTATCATTTTATTAGTTAATAATGGGTTAGTTAAATCTATTGCTGACTTATATTATTTAACACCTGAAAACATAACTATTTTAGACCGCATAGGTCAAAAATCTGCTTATAATTTAGTTTCTGCTATTAATAATAGTAAAAATCAACCTTGGGCACGAGTTCTTTATGGGTTGGGCATTCCCCATGTGGGTAATGTTACGGCCAAATTATTAGCTAATAATTTTTATACTGTGGAACAGTTATCCCAAGCATCAGTAGCGTCTTTGAGTTCAGTTTATGGAGTAGGCAAAGAAATTGCTAAATCTATCTATGATTGGTTTAATATACCTGAAAATGCAACGTTAATCAAACGCTTAGAAGACACAGGAATACAGTTGCAAACTTCTTATAATTCAATAGCACAAACAGTATCAACACGAAAATTTTTTCTAAATAAAATTTTTGCTATTACGGGAAGATTATCAAATTTAACACGGAGCAAAGCAAAGGATTTGATTGAGAAAGAAGGAGGAAAAGTCACAGGTTCAGTTAGTCGTAAGACTGATTATTTAGTCGTTGGAGAAAACGGAGGATTAAAACTAAATAAGGCTAGAATTCTAGGAGTTAGTTTATTGACTGAAAAAGAATTATTAAATTTACTTGAATAAAAGTATTGATGATAAGAATACAAAAAAACAATTTATTCTAAATATTTATCTCCAAACAAATTTATAAAAATTATTTTATGTTTTTATAATTAAATAATTAGAGTTTTATTTAAATTACTTTGATTGATATTTTCTATTGTAACTTTTTTGACAAAAATAAATTCTAGCAGATTTAAAAAATCTGTATGATTTTTAATATATAAGTCAAAATATGAAGAAGTTAACGTTTATGTTAAATAGTAATCACCACAATCGGTACTATAATTTTTTTAAAAAATAGCAGTAGGCAAGGCAAACCTACCTTTCTAGCTTAAATCAAGAGAAAGTTTTTTACGTAACTGAATATAAGCCCTCAGTCGAAGAAAAAAGTGGACAAAACAGTTTAGTGTCTAGAATGTTCGATATAAAAAATATTATTAAGTCAGTTTTCCAACCATAATGTGTGATATTTTAGATTTAAAGATTGATTATCTTAATTCTCTTCATTGGCTTTTTTATACTGGTTTAAAATCTGAGTCTTGAGCAGAAATCAACTAAAATACTTCTCAAGCCACCTATCAACACCCTTCAATTATAATTGAAAGAAATGAATAACCAACTTGTTGGTAGTAGGTATCTTAAGAGTTTTTAGATACAGTACTAGTCTAAGTGTCATTGGAGGTTATGCTACAAATAATCTGATTCTTTGTAAAGTATGTTTGACAAGAACTGTAGGGTATATTACGTCATGCTAATACACTAGAAAAACCATCTTGGTACGTTGTGGAAAAAGAGAAATTGAGCAAAAAACTGTAGTTTACCTGACGCACCCTACTTATATTTCTTGTTTAATAAAAATCTCTAAGACAAAAGAACCTAATATCAAGATTTAGGACAGAATAGGCTGAAAAAATGCGATAACTTCTTTCCAAACTTCATCCGTTGCCACTGGATCAAACCGATAACCATCATCTCGCATAAAGGTATGATTGGCTTGATACTCCAAAATTTTATAGCGGATGTTCTGTTTTTCCAATGTTTGCCTAATAATAACTCTGCCATCTTCTGGAATATGAGAATCTAAAGTTCCGAAAATTAGTAAGGCTTCTCCTTGAAGATCTCCTATCCTTGCAAGGGTATTTGCCTTTTCTCGTCCCAACTTACCATTGTGAATTCCAGTAGGATAAACATAAACCGATGCCTTAACCAAAGGGTTGAACGCTGCACGACAAGCCAGATGTCCACCAATACAAAAACCCATTGTCCCAATTTGTTGAGAGGAAACGGCCTCGTAATTACTCAAAAAATCAATAAGAGCACAGGCATCGGAGTCAAACTCACTCATTGAGGTTTTTCGGGCTGCCTCATTTCCTTGAATACGTCCAAGATCTGTTGGTTCAATGATAGTCCCCATAGGTAACTGACGGTAATATATCTCTGGGGCAGCCACCACAAAACCATAACCCGCTAAATGATCGGCTAGTCGGATGATAGGACTTCCTAACTGATAAATGTCACTATAAAATAGAATTCCCGGGAAAGTTCCTTCCTGATCTGGACGAGCAATATAGACTCTCATTGCACTATCTTCTACAAGAAGGCTAACGTTTTGACGTTTGACCTGCATACTTCCAAAAATTAGGTTTTGCTATTACTATTTTAACGATTTATTTGATCTTTAATGATTAAAAAACCTAAACAACAACAGTAACCTGATTTTAGTGGTTAAGAAAATTACCCTTGTGCTTGAGATTGTTTAGAGTTGCACTGAATTCTTGATTTAGATGCCTTGCTTTCTTTTATTTACTTTAAGGAGTCTAGACTGACTGCTACTATTGTGAGTTAGCACGACAGACATAAACTGGTAGAGAATGTTCTTCTTTGAACTTTTTGTTTAACCTTACAGGCTGTCTACTAGGAAAGTTTTTTTTGAACTTTAATTATTGATCTAGTATTTTAATTGACGAAAAATTAATTTTTAATACTTAACCCTACCTCTAGAATGTCAAGTAAATTTTGTCCATATATTCGAGAATTTATGCCGTTTTTTTAGTCTAGCTTAAATAAAAATTAAGGGTAAAGCACAATAAAATCATTAATTGCGCGGTTAAAATTAGTATATAAATTGCTGCTTTAGGGCGTATTGTCATGAAAAGTAAGCTAAGACTTTTAAGATTAATTAGAGAACTTAACAACAAAAAAACCAAGTTTGACCCATATAGAAACTTATTAGTCAGAGGATTGATAAAATAGGGGGTCCACAAAGAATTAAAGGATAGAACTAAGCTAAAAAGAGACATTACTAGGATTTGAGTTACGGGAGTTTGCCCCCATGTTAGTAACTGTGCTTGAGGTAGAAAAACTTGAGCCATGGTAGTGATCACACATCCCAACAAGAGGATACTACCAAGTTCAAGGAATTCCTTAATAAGATTATCCAAAAACAAGGAGCATCGCCCCCAAAAATGCTCAGGAATTGCTGAATTAGCTTTATATTCATAAATTAAACTCCCTGTCCTATGGAGAGTTGGGGCAGTATTACGCGAACGTAATAAAGTGCCTGAGTGAAGTAAAGTTGAGTACATTGTCAAGGGAGATAGATTTGTAGATTTTACAGACGGTTTATCGGCATAAGCACTAAAAATCAATCCCAAAATAATACCAATAAGCCAGGCTCCCAAAATTCGTAAGAAAAGAAGTCTTGGATAACTGCCAAGCACTCCCCAACTAACCCAAATCACAAAAGGATTAATAGTTGGGGAAGCTATTAAAAAACTGATAGAGAGTGGAACAGAAGCACCTTGTAACAATAATCTCCGCGTTACAGGAATATTACCGTATTGTCCTACGGGAATCATTATTCCCAAACTACTGCCAACAATAGCTCCTAGAATCCGATTTTGCGGTAACTTGGCTACGAATTGATGTTCATCAACAAAAGCCAGCAAACCACTCGAAACAATAATTCCCCACAGAAGAAAAGGCAAGGATTTGAGAACATGACTAAGAAATAGAGTAACATCATAACTAAGTTCAGACATGGAAATATATCTCTAATTGATCTTGAGTAATAATGTAGATCGTTCACAGACAATCTACTCAGTACTTAACATTATCAGGCTTATTTTTGTTTGAATATCTACTTGTTACTAGATGGTTTCATATGAAAATATATAACGATGTAACTAAAACAAGTAATCTAAAGACTTTTTCTCTCTTAGTATTTGTGGCATGTTGCTTTAAGCATGAGCAAAATTATTAATAGTAAATCTACTTTGATTCGTCGTTCATTAGTCTACTCTGACCGGTAAGATTCTTGTTTTAGTGTTTACGGTTTAATGTAATTTGAGCACGATAAAAGAATCAGTTTAGAGAAATACTATGGTTTTGTCCTTAGATTTTCAGTTGGTAAATGCGGCTCCCCAAGGTAATTTAGACGATGTTAAAGTCGTACTTGCTCAAGGCGCACGAGTCAATGCTATTGATTTTTATCAGACAAGTGTGTTGATGTGTGCGGCACAAAGGGGCTTTGGTCAATCAGCAACGACCTCCATCAGGGATTAGTGCCTTGATGTTAGCAGCGGCGGCTGATAATTTAGACGTTGTTGAAGACTTAATTGAAACTGGTGCAGATGTTAATCATAATCAAACTAATGAAGATGGCAGTCCGGCTTTGATGATTGCAGCAGATAAAGGACATTTAGCCATTGTTGAAATTTTAATAGCAACAGGGTCTGAAGTTAATCTTAAAGACAAAGATGGGGATACTGCCCTGAATATAGCGATTAAAAACCATCATCAAGAAATTATCTTAGCCTTACTCAATTGAGTTATTAATTCATCTTAACTTAGAAATGTTACTCGATGCTCACGCCTATTTAGCTCCAATTTTAGTGATTTTAGCAGTGATAAATATTGTTTACAGTTGTCCTACTTTCTCTGCCAAATCTAATATGAAACGCCGTTTAGCTTATTCCTCTGTGTCTCATATGTCATTTGTATCACTAGGGATTGTCTTCTTCATAAATATTGGGAGTAGGGTAATGTTACAATCGATTTCTCACAGACTCGTTGCGGCGGCATTATTCTTCTTAGAAAGTGTAATCTATGATCGCACCTATACCATGATTCTTGAAGAAATGAAGAATATTAGTCTAGTAATGCTTAAAGTCTTTACCTTGTTTGCCATTGACGCCATAACATATCCAGCTTGACCTGAAATGGGTGGCTTTACTAGTGACTTTTCAGTTTTTGTTGGTATTACTTATAATGGCATTTAAAGCTTGATTTTCCGTACAGTTACAGTGTTTTTTTCTGCTGTAGGACTTATTTAAACTCCTGTTTATCTCCTTTTCTGTCTATGTTACGATAACTTCTCTATGGATCTAGATGGTATAGCTTATTTGTTGGTTAACCGAGAATCAATCTGTGAATGTGGATAAACAAAAAGCCGTTTATTTGAGTAATATTTGTGTTTTACTGATCAACACTCCAAATACAATGATGTCAAACTCCGTAAAATTTTAATTGCAAATCGTTTCTTGGCTTTAGCCATTGGAATTTGCTTTTCTCCTAAACTCGTCTGTATGATATAAAGACAATTGCAGTTAATGATAAGGTTCGTCAATCCTATGGCCAAATGGCTAAAATTAATCCTAAGAGTTACAGAATTTTATCCAAAATCCAACAAGTATCCGAATTCACCGTCTTGACTAACTTTAGTAAATTCTTTGAATCAACTTTGATTACGTCAAAAGTTTAACTATGATAGAGAGTGTTCTAGGCACTCCCTTTTTTTGCTTTTTCTATACTAATTTCTAAGTAACAATCTGCGACGTAATCGATCTAAAGCAGCATAACTACTTAAAAATCGTATGGCATCACGTTCATGGATTGTCCCAAACTGACATTTAAAACTCTCCACTCTTCCTTGATTATCAGCTAATCCAACATAAACCAATCCCACAGGCTTAATTTCTGTCCCTCCCCCAGGACCGGCAATTCCTGTAAGACTTATTCCCCAGGAAGTCCCTAACCGTTTTTTAACCCCTAGGGCCATTTGTTGCGCTACTGCCTCGCTAACAGCTCCATATTGTTCTAAATCTTTGGAATTAACCCCTAATAAATCGATTTTTACTTGATTTGTATAGGCAATAATTCCACCGAGAAAATAGTCAGAACTTCCTGAAACTGTGGTCAACATCGCACCTAAACCGCCTCCTGTACAAGATTCAGCAACACTTGCCGTTTCTCCTGCTTGCCTCAATAAATTTCCGACTACCAAAGCTAAGGTATCATCATCTGACCCATAATAGTCTAACCCAGCTATTTTCTGTATTTTTTGGGCAATTGGTTCAATCAGCGCGATTGCCTCGGTTTCTGATCGAGTTTTTGCAGATATTCTTAAACGCACTTCCCCTAAAGAAGCATAGGGGGCTACTGTAGGATTAGATAATTCGAAGAAGTGAGCTACTTTGGCGGACAAATCTGATTCGCCAATGCCCCTAAAATATAACATTCGACTGTAAATAATTTCTTTACCCCAACCTTGGCTTTTAAGATAAGAAACGGCCGTTTCGCTCCACATACGCTTCATTTCCGAAGGGACCCCAGGAAAGGTCATTAAGGTTAAATTGGGACGAGGTTGCCACAAAAGGCCAGGGGCAGTTCCAGAAGGGTTAGGTAAAATACCAGCTCCTTTAGGAAGTAAAGCTTGTTTACGATTATTTTCTGCCATAGTTCGCCCCTGTGCAGCTAATTTTTGACTAATATCTCTAATAATTTCGGGATGTTCTACCAAGGGAGTCTCAAACACCTGCGCGATGGTTTCCGTAGTCAGATCATCAGGTGTTGGACCTAACCCTCCTGTAAACACTAAAATAGAAGCACGTTGACTAGCAATTTTAATAACATCTTGTAGACGGGTTAAATTATCACCAACAACGGTTTGATAAAAGTGAGGAATTCCTAAACTGGCAAGTTCTTTGGCTAAAAATTGAACATTGGTATTGAGGATATCTCCTAATAACAATTCTGTCCCCACACAAATAATTTCTGCACTCATAACAATTTAACTTAAGTCCCTAAAAATTAATAAATATGATTCTTCTAGACTAGCTGTAACAAAAAAGTGACAAATAAAAGTTCAAAGTATTATTTTACAAGGTTTTCAGTATTTTAAAAACTTTATCTCTGTAAAAAAAATGAGTTATAGGACACACCCCGAAGGAGAGTTTTGGAAGTTATTGGTTCCCAACTTATCATACTCAATCTAGAAGAGCCACAAATACTACATATGTTAATAACTAATAAAATAGCTAGCAATCATGCTTTCTTTTTGTCTGGTTTGTGAGATAGTTTATTACCCAATTAACTCTACGGCATCCCTCCCGTCAGTCTCTTGCAGATAGACTTTAACCTGTTCTTGAGAAGCTGTGGGAAGTTTTTTTCCTGTAAAATCAGGATGAATAGGTAATTCTCGATGGCCACGGTCCACTAAAACTAATAACCTAATGACTTCGGGTCGTCCGTATTCCGTCACCGCATTTAAGGCCGCTCGAATTGTTCGTCCTTTATAAAGGACATCATCTACTAAGACCACCGTTTTTCCCGTTAAATCAAAAGGAATTTTAGTTTTAGCAGGAGTACGAGTTCTTATCCGATCGAGATCATCACGATAAAATGTCACATCGACAGCTCCTACTGAGACTTTAACATCTTCTAACATCTCAATTTGCTGAGCGATCAGATAAGCTAGAGTCACCCCTCGGGTGTAAATCCCCAAAAGTACTAACTCAGAGAGATCCCCCGATTTTTCAATAACTTGAGAAGCTAAACGGGTGATGATGCGGCGTATTTTTTCCGTAGTCAGTATTTTTTTGACCATACCCTCTCCCCTATATTTATCCTCCATTTTAGAAAATTACTTAAAGTCACTAAGTTAGTAGAAACTTAATCTTAAATCAACTTACTACAGAAGTTAGAATTTAATTCTACACCCCTGTTTATTAAGTTAGAAGTTTGTCGATTTCGCGGAAGTTAAAAGTCAGATGTTAAACTATTCCCTTATCTCCCAATACTTCCTCCCTTAACTATGTTCATCCCCCAACTCACTGATGACGGTTCGTATACCTTCTTTTCTGAGGAATTTGAAGAACTATTCCATTCCCATTCTGGAGCAAAACTCGAGGCAGAACAAAAATTTGTCGACCCTTGTCAACTCAAAGAGAAAGCAAAACGTCACAAGTCATTGAAAATTCTCGATATTTGCTATGGACTCGGGTACAATAGTGCAGCAGCTTTAGAGGGAATTTGGTCAATTAATCGGAAATGTCACATCGAATTAATTGCTCTAGAATCTGACGTTGATGTTCCTTATCAGTCCGGTGTTTACCATTTACTTAAACAATGGCCTTCTTTTATTGAAGACTCCCTAACACAACTCGCCAAAAATCATGAGATACAAATACCAAGATTAAGAGCTAACCTATTGATAGGAGATGCTCGAAATACTATCCAGATTCTTTACCAGTCTGGTTTTAAAGCCGACGCTATTTTTCTTGACCCTTTTTCTCCTCCAAAATGTCCCCAATTATGGACTCTAGAATTTATTAAACTTGTATCAGGGTGTTTACAATCGCAAGGGAGGTTGGGAACCTATTCAAGTGCTGCCGCAGTGAGAACCGCTTTACAGTTAGCTGGGTTAACTGTGTCCCCCACCAAGGGGGTGGGGCGGCGGTCGCCTGGAACTGTAGCAAGTTTCAATTATCAAGACTTATGTCCTTTGTCTTTAGAAGAACGAGAACACTTAAAAACTCGTGCCGCTATTCCTTATCGCGACCCGAGTCTTCGAGATTCTGCTATAGTAATTAGTCAACGACGACGTACAGAACAAATCAGTAGTGACTTAGAACCGACAAGTCGTTGGAAAAAACGATGGAAAAAGTTAGTGCCAAACTTACAGTGATTTAATTAATAGCGCTCTCAAATTTCTGTGGAGTTCCAGTGAAAAATTTTAAGGAAATTAATTATCTTTTTAAAGATGCTAGAAAGTCAATTTAAATGATATGGTAATGGTAAATATTTTTACCTAAGTTTCAGTTTAATACTGAATTCGGCTAAAAGATATAAATGTCTTATATTTAGTTAGATCGGTCCCAAATTTTATGAGATGAGATTAAGGATTTAAACTAAATTAAACAGTATACGATTGCGGTGAATATTGGTTTTTAAGTTAACTCCATGCAACACGGATATCGTAAATTTGTTCGTGAGTTAACGCAAGATTTAATTTATAAATTATTTATAGACCACGGATATATTGTTGAATATCTCTTGAAAAGATTATCTCAAACAAGTACTTTAATTAATTGTTTTTATTTGATAAAATATAAAGTAAAAACGATAAATTATAATGATATTTTTTTACGTAAAAACTTTTTTTGTTGAAACATTTAACCATTACAAATATCTCTTGAAAATTTACATTTAATGCATTTAAATAATTTTTTTGTTGCTTTTTTCCCGGGATGAAGATTTCTTCTCATTAACGAAGCTTTTTTAAAATTTAAATAGGTAAAAATATTGGCTATTTTTTACTATCGTTTTACAACAAATATTATAGGATTAACCATTTGCAGTCTTTATCTAATAAAATTATTAACTATATCGTATTCTTGCTTAAACATTGAGGATAATAACTGTCTTTTAAAATCTCGTCAAACTCGCGTTTACTTATATTGTCGTCTTTAATCATTTAGTAATTTATTAGCAAAGCTTTATCTAGAATAATCGCAAAGTCTAATTTTGGCAAAAAAGTTACTCTCATCTGAGAATCAATCTAGCAAAAAAACTTTAGTAACCGTTAACTGTAGCCATATTCAATTTAAAAATATCCAAGCTTGATCTTTGATAAAGATGAGATTCTAGACGAACCTCAAAATTATTTTCGGGCATTAGGTATTTGCCATGCCCGTTTAATCGATGCTAGAATTCCATAGCTTGGTGATTTCTTATTCGTGGTCTTTGGTATCCAAAATTATATCTTTAACTCCACTGGACTGATGGCTGTCAGCTTCAATTGTCAAGAAAACAAAATTGCTGTTGTTACTTAATTTTGCAGAAACCTGACCAAGTTAGTTTCAATTTATAGAAATATCCCAGAGTTTCTTTTTCAAAAAGCTGATCAATCTTTACCTAAAAAATCTCTTAATCCTAACCTATTTACAGAAAGCTCAGAAAGAATTAAAGTTCTCTAATAGACTGGTCTAAAATTAGTAATTTTATTAGCGTATTCTATCTATAACATAGAAACCTTTATCAAGGTTTATAAAACATCTAGATATATTCAATTAATGCTAGGTTCAAGTAAAATCTAAACCAAACCTAATCTCCAATCATTTATCCAAGCTTGTCAATGTTTGAAAATTTATCCTACTTTTACTTTAATAATAGAAGATTATGACGGTTATATTACTATGGACCAGCAAGGAGACGCTGCCGGAACTATTGGAATCTTTCGGAATAATTACCAAGCTAGTCATTTAAAAAAGGCATATATTACTATCCTCGAACTTAATTAAATTCAATTATCCTAATTAGTAAATTCTCATGTATAGTTGTAGACTATAAAACGTCATCTTTATCATTATTGTTGCTAAAAGAGGGTAAGTAAAATTGTCTTGTCGTTATCTGTTTACTTCCGAATCTGTAACCGAAGGTCACCCTGATAAAATCTGCGACCAGATTTCAGATGCTATTCTAGATGCTTTGCTTAACCATGATGATCGCAGTCGCGTAGCGGCAGAAGTGGTCGTTAACACAGGCTTAGTTTTAATTACTGGGGAAATTACCTCCAAAGCTCATGTTGATTTTGTCGAGTTAGCTCGTAAGAAAATCACTGAAATTGGCTATACTGATGCTAGCAATGGTTTTTCTGCTGATAGTTGTTCCGTTTTAGTTGCTGTAGACGAACAGTCTCCTGATATTGCCCAAGGAGTAACGGAAGCTCATGAACAGAGACAATCTCTTAGTAGTGACGAATTAGATAGCATTGGAGCTGGAGATCAGGGGTTAATGTTTGGGTTTGCTTGTAATGAAACCTCTGAATTAATGCCTTTACCAATTAGTCTAGCCCATCGGATCTCTCGTCGCTTAGCTGCGGTACGTAAAATGAGAGAACTATCTTATTTACGTCCTGATGGTAAAACCCAGGTATCAATTATCTATGAAAATGGAAAACCTGTGGGGATTGACACCATTCTTGTTTCCACTCAACATACTGAAAATATTGACTTGATCACAGACAACGATAAGGTTCAAAAAAAGATTAAATCCGATCTGTGGGAAGCTGTCATTCTACCTGTCTTAAACGATATTCAGATTAAACCTAGTAAAGACCTCCATTTTTTAGTTAACCCGACGGGTAAGTTTGTTATTGGAGGTCCTCAAGGAGATGCTGGATTAACGGGACGTAAGATCATTGTTGATACCTATGGCGGTTACTCTCGTCACGGTGGCGGTGCTTTCTCTGGTAAGGATCCGACCAAAGTAGATCGCTCTGCGGCCTATGCTTGTCGTTATGTGGCTAAAAATATCGTCGCTGCTGGTTTGGCAGATAAGTGTGAAGTTCAAGTGAGTTATGCTATCGGAGTTGCTCGCCCTGTGAGCATCCTCGTGGATACTTTTGGCACAGCTAAAGTTGATGAAGATAAACTTCTTGATGTAGTTAAAGAACATTTTGAATTACGTCCTGCAGGCATTCTTCAATATTTCGGACTGCGAGAATTTCCTTCACAACGAGGCGGTCGTTTCTATCAAGATGTAGCAGTTTATGGACATTTTGGACGAACTGATCTTGATTTGCCTTGGGAAGCGACTGATAAAGTTGCTTTACTCAAAGATATTTTTGCTAGTTCTCTATCAGGGATGACAGTTGGGATTTAAATTAAGTTCAATTTCGTCAATAGTGATTTAGAGAAAAGGGTACAATGATTCTTTTCTCTTTTTAATCCAACCTAGTTGGCTCAGGGGACAAGTTTTTTAAGGTACTGACTTTCTACTAAAAAAACTCCTTTGCTAAAACGAACCCCCCAATAATCTCCAGGACGGCGATCAATAACAATGCCTTGGGAGCCAATTTCTAAAATATCAGCCGGACGCAACATGGGCATAGGATCAGCCGTTTTTAGATAGGGAGGACTAACACTCAAGAAAACTTGGCAACCAACCGTAATTTCGGAAGAATTCATATCAATAATTAATGAAGATTCCAGACAAACTTAACTAAAAATATTGGCTTCAGAAGATGTGATTCATCAACTAATATTTAGACTCCTCGCAGAGGAAACCATGACATAATAAATTTCGTTAAGGTTTTTATTCTAACGAGCATTTCGGTTTTTGTCATGAAATTTGCTACCTTTCTATTAGGTAAAGGAAATATCCTTCTGTTAAATTTACTGGTAATGATTATTCTTGAGTTATTTATCAACTTTGAATTGTTTCAAATAGGTCAACTCTTGCTGAATAAATTCTCATCTTTAATTTAATCAACTAGCTCTTTAGATTCTAACCAATCTTGATTGTACAAACGGGATTGATATCTGGCTCCTCCATCACACAACACTGTTACAATAGTATGTCCAGGTCCCATCTCTTTGGCTAAAGCGATAGCCGCACCTACATTAATGCCAACCGACCCCCCCATGAATAAACCATCTTGGTACAATAATTGATGGACGACTCGAAGAGCTTCACGATCATTAATTTGGATGGCATCATCGATGGGAACTCCCTCCATATTGGCGGTTATGCGACTATTACCAATTCCTTCGGTAATGGAATTTCCTTCAGGTTTAATTTCCCCAGTCTTTACATAATTATAGAGTCCGCTGCCCATAGGATCGGCAACAATACATTTAATGTTAGGATTCTGCTCTTTAAAAAATAAGGCAGACCCTGCATAGGTTCCCCCAGTTCCGGTAGCAGATACCCAAGCATCTATTTTTCCATCGGTTTGCGCCCAAATTTCAGGACCTGTTGTTTCGTAATGAGCTAAGCGATTTGCTATATTGTCGAATTGATTCGCCCAGATAGCATTGTTCAGTTCTTGAGCTAGTCTTCCCGAAACCTTAATATAATTGTCGGGATCACGGTAAGGAACTGCAGGGACAGTTTTAACTTCAGCCCCCAAGATTCTGAGAAGATCAATCTTTTCCTGGGATTGAGTTTCAGGAATCACAATTAAACATTTATACCCTTTCGCATTGCAAATATGGGCTAACCCTATCCCTGTATTCCCGGCTGTTCCTTCAACTACCGTCCCCCCAGGTTTAAGCAAGCCTTCTTCTTCTGCGCCTTTAATAATATATGAGGCGGCTCTATCTTTAACGGAACCCCCTGGATTGAGAAATTCGGCTTTCCCTAAAATCTCGCATCCAGTTTCTTGGCTGAAACTCTTTAACCGAATTAATGGTGTATTGCCAACTGTCCCAACGAAGCCGTCTTTGATATCCATAATCCTCTATTTTGTCAAATGACAACAGATAGCGATTTCTTTTAGTTGATTTAATCGTTATTCTCTTTTGTCTGATCGTCAACACTATCTCTGATAGTATCAGGAAATCAGTAAATAAATCGTAAGTTTTACAGAAGTTTTTGATTTTTTGTGTTACGTTAACTCAGTTACTGATTTAAGTAGAAAACAGCTACGGAAGGCAACGAATGAAGTTTAGTATGAGTTCAAAATTGTATCCAAACTCTGATAATATACGACCTCATAACTTTAAAAATGATCTTCTCAAAAAAGAATATTTTTCATTCAAGATACTCGCCAATTTTTTAGAATACTAGGAAACTTTAACTATATCTGTAAGGTACAGATGAGATTGCATATTCATAGAAAATAAATATTGGTTAATCCTAAGTGTTTTGCTTTGCTTTACGTCTCTATTATTACTAATTAAACTTTAATATTACTTATAGCTCATAATTTTTTAATTCACTATTACTATGAAATTTATTAATAATCTAATTACAATAAATATAAGCTTTTGTTGTATATATATATTTATTGATAAATAAAAATACTTCTATCTAGTCAAGATTTTTATAATCTGTAATGTAGATTAATTTTAAACTTAAAATATTATTGGTTTAACTACATCGAACATTTGAGCCCATCAGTACAAATCCAGTTCAAACTCTTGGTTTAGCATACATGGTTTAATTTAGATACAAGATCTGTTATAATACTATATGTGTAGTAATTGTGTTTTTTTATAAATTTATTGTTATTGTTCGAGATCAAACTCTGTCTTTAGATCTTTGACTATTAGATTACAGGTTTGGTATAAATAACTTTCTTAAAGTTCTATCTCAAGATAAAAACTTAAATGTCCATAATTGATCAACTAAAACTACTAGATACTATTGTTGTTACGGCAGAACAAATGAGGGAAATTGAAGCCCGAATTTTTAAGAACGGAATGCCTGTAGCAGCCTTGATGGAAAAAGTAGCAATTTTATTAGCTCGTCGAATACAAGAACTTTATCCCCTGTTTCAAACCTTACAAATAGGAGTTTTAGTTGGACCTGGACATAATGGTGGAGATGCTTTAGTTATAGCTAGAGAATTGTATTTACAAGGTTATGATATTTGTTTATATCGGCCCTTTTCTAAGTTAAAAAAATTAACTTTACAACATGCAAATTATGCTCAGAGTTTAGGAATTCCCTCTTATCGAGATATTGAATATCTAGAAAAATGTGAGTTGATTATTGATGGCTTGTTTGGGTTTGGTTTAACACGATCACTCTCAGAAAATGTTGCTGAGGCTGTAGATATTCTTAACCAAAGTCCTATTCCCATCATTAGTATTGATATTCCCTCTGGCTTACATACAGATACAGGAGAAGTCTTAGGAACAGCTATCAAAGCCACCTATAGTTTTTGTTTAGGACTGTGGAAACCAATTTATTTTCAAGATCAAGCCCTAGACTATATTGGCAAAGCAGAACGGATTGATTTTGGTATTCCTCCTGAAGATATTTGGGCGATTATACCCAAACCTGCCCCGATAAAACAGCTGACTTTAACCCTAGCACGACAATTTTTACCCTTGTGTCGTCCCTTATTAACCCATAAATACAAACAGGGGCATTTGTTGCTTATTTGTGGTTCTCGTCGCTATGCCGGGGGTAGTATCTTAACAGGGTTAGGTGCACGTAGTAGTGGTGTGGGAATGCTATCTATTGCCATTCCTGAGTCCCTAAAACCTTTGTTAGTCAGTCAGTTACCCGATGCGTTAATTATTGAATGTCCCGAAACCGAAACCGGGACGATCGCCCAATTACCCCCCCTAGCAACAGCTTTTGAGAACTATGATGTCATTGCCTGTGGACCGGGGTTAACCTTGGAGGCAACATCGGTAGTCGAACAAGTGTTGACAGCACCGTGTCCTCTAGTTTTGGATGCGGATGGGTTAAATATCCTAGCTAAATTAGGAACTATTGACACTTTATCAAAGAAAAACAGCCTAACGGTTTTAACCCCTCATCTAGGGGAATTTAAACGACTATTTCCTTGTATTGAGCATCCTGGCGGAGATAGAATAGCGGCTGTTCAAGCTGCGGCTAAAGCAAGTGGTACGATAGTTTTATTTAAAGGAGCTAAAACAGTAATCGCTGACCCTAATGGTCATGTCTGGTTAATTCCTGAGAGCACCCCCGCTTTAGCACGAGGAGGCAGTGGAGACATTTTAACTGGGTTGATTGGCGGGTTATTAGGGCAAACTACTTCTAGTCTTCACCAAAAAGAGATAGACAGAGGAGGAATAGTGGCGACGGCCGCTTTGTGGCACGCTCAAGCGGCCATCTTGGCCGCAAAAGAACGAACTGAATTAGGGGTAGATGCTGTTACCCTGTCCAATTATCTTCACCAAGTGAATTGGAATAATTAAGAAGAAAGAAAACTCTAGAAAGAAGACTCTATTAATATAATTGAAGAAATCGTTAACGCGGTTAGCCACTAGTGGTGTGAGAAGAAAAGTCATGATGACAGATCTCTCCCATTCAGGCACAACACGGGAACCTCAGTTAAATTATCCGCATCACCGCGTTTCGATGTAGGGGGGTAATTGTCTTACTAGGACTAAGAAGTACAAGTTTAATCTCTGGATGGGTTTTCTTGCAACGGGACCTAACTCCTTGGGGAGAAACTGAACTCAGTAATTTTTTAAATCGTCTAGTTCATTTAGGAACCCTTAAGTATTTTTCATTAGGTCAAGTGCGTTTTGGCAAAAGTCAGATTGCTAAAACTACTACTGATCCTACTCAAGTTACTATGGCTGCTTTGGATGTAGCCTACAATCCTCTCACATTGATTTTAAAACGAGAATTAGAAATTACGATAACAGCTATTCAACCAGATATCTATTTCGAAGAAGGGGAACGGGGAGATTGGTTACTAACAAAATTCAATAGTGTTACAGGGAATAATTCAATTAAACTAAAATGTTTACAGATTAAAGATGCTAACGTTATTTTATTACCCTATTGAGCTAGAGGTAAAATTACTGTTGCCACTAACTAAATTTGAACGCTTATCAAGTACAATCAACATTGTTAGTGGTCTTGATATAATCACCTTTAAAACTAATAGTTATTTAGCAAAAGGAGGGACGTTAAAAGTTGTTGACAGCAGACAAGGATCAAGATCAACCGGAGAAACTAATTTATTAGTCCGGGGACATCGCTTAGATATCAAAGGATTTAAACATTTGATTGCTCTTCCTCTAACCTTCAATCAAGGAAGAATTGACACTAATTTAGAAGTTAGCATTAAACCGAATCAACTTCCTCAATTGAAAGAAATCGTTAATTTACATCAAGTTAATACTTCCATTACTTCTCTTTCTCATCCTTTGCAAACTCAGGGAAAACTTCGGTTACAAGACACTTAAATTATATTTAACCAAGTGACCACTCACTTTGGTTCCATTATTGGAATGATCCAAGGGAAACTTGGTTTAAAGACAGGATATAATTTAAGAGCTAAAATTCAAGCTACCTCTATTAGTCAAATTTTTACAACTTTTAAAAAACAAAACCCTACTATTTCCCTTTCAGAAGCTCTTCAAGGAGTATTGCAAATAAAAGGAAAATTAGACAATCCTCAAGTTCATTTAACTGTATCCAACACTAAATTAAGTAAAATTGATAAAGTTTAGTTATAAAAAATTTATGCTCAATTTTTTATAACTAAATCTGCTTTACTGATTAAACAATTTAAAACGGTTCCAACTTTTAGTGGAGTAATAACAGGGAAAGGAAAAATCGATATAGTTGCAATAAATTCGGCTAAACTTGGTAAATTTATTTTTGACATACAAAGTTTCAATCTTTCTGGTGAAACCATGGCTAAAATTTATAGATGAGAAAAAAGTAGTTTTAAGATTGTAAATAGAACAGTTAAAGCAGATTTTTTAAACTTTTATCAAGACAATTAACAAGAAATAATAGAGACATTAAATATTGATTTAGATAGTTTTATTTTACCTGTTACTAAAGAGTAAAATGATGGCATATTACAGTTTTTTAAAATAAACTTATAAAATGTTATTAAGCCACAATTTAAAATACTAAAAGTCGTAAAAAATGCGTAACCTATTCTAAACAATGTAAGTATAATGGCAAATAATTTACAAATCTAGAATGGAAAATGGCATACAAATTTAGTTGTTATAGATGTAAAAAAAAAAGACTTTTTATTGAAAATTATCCCTAGTTTAGACGGGATATTGAAGGGGACTTTCAACTTGACTGGGGATTTAGCATTGGGGTTAAATAACATTCAGGAGAAGGGAAACGCAACTTTAAAACTATCCAAGGTAAAATTAATGTCAATAACTTAAAATTAAATAATTGAGTATATTTTCACTTCCATAGTACTCAAGACAAATTTTTTACTATTACTGGCTCCTTAAAAGCAAAAAAAAATTAGAAATTAATGAATATTGAAATAATTTTTAGCAAAAAATATTTGTCAGTATAATGAAGTCTTAGTTATTCAGGTAGTTGGTTGCTATTACAGTATTTTTTATATAAAAAATCTTTATTTTTAGCGAAAATATATTAAAAATATCTAATTTTAGTTAGATAAATAGAAAAAAATAATTAACATTATGAAATATGGTATTTCGTTCTGAAAAGTAAAAAAGGTATTTAACGACCTTAACCTACTAACTTACATAAAATATCGTTTTAATTATAAAGAGACAAGATAACTATCAACAGTTCCCCTGTTGCTGTCTAAACAGCCTAATTATTGTGATTTTGGTAGTTTATACAGACATAAATGGAGTACCCAGAATAATCTTTGTACAATAAACAAGCAAGAAAGAAAGGAAGATATTTTTTGAAAATGTAAAGTTTATAAAATAAAACCTAGCTATAAAGCCGTATAAATACAATTATATACTGATATCCTAAAATAATTTCGCAACACAGCCGAAAACTATCCTAAGATTAAACGAACTTAAAATTCAAGGCTAGCAGTTATGTATTGTTAATACATAACAAATATGAATTGTCTAGAATAGATAAGGCTCTAATTATATATTAGACTTACTAAAAATTTATCAATAATGTCAATAAAGACTAAATGTATTGAGTATTGATCAATAAAACTCTATTTAACTTAGGATAATAAAAATAAATAAAACTCTAGTATAGCCTGACTTAGCAATGATTTAATAGCAAGTCAACTTTTTTCAAATAAGGACTTTAAAATGTTAAAACTAATACTCTATAATAGATCTTGCAAATTAATAAATAATTTTAGTTGTTATTAGGCTACTATTAATTATAACTAAAAATTACCAAGCAAGTAAGGCAATGTCGCTTTATATTCTGTAGACTAATTGTATTAATTTTACCTAATTAATTTAGCGAACAGTAGTAATGTTCAATAAAAAAAACAGGTTTTTTTTTAATAAAAAACTTTTATTTACTCCGTTTATGTCTTCATTATCTCAGCAAAATAAGATATAAAATCGTGCGATATTGTTTTTGATGCTTTTTTTGAAAAAAAACTTCTTCCAACTCTTTTGAATAAATAATTTCCCTGTTTTTCTCGATCTCTAAGATTGCAATCGACTGGTACTCTCCTTATTTAATTGAGACTTGTCAATCTTTAGCTGTTCTTATTATAAAATAATATTTATAGTGATTAGATAAATTTTTAAATATTTTGAATTAACAATTACAATATTCAGACTAAAATTTAGTGATAAAGATGAGTATAAAAATCTCAATTGTACTTAGTAATTGATTTATTTTTAATGACTTTAATAGTTATTTTTTATTCTAAAAATATTTTTTGTACTTATAAGTTTTTTTTTATTTTTAGCGATGGCTTTATGTTTTGAGATTTGTTATATTTAAACTCATCTCTCAATACGTAACTACTAAAAACTATCCAAGCTTAATTAATTATGTATTGTGAACCTATATAGCCAACTAAGTCAATAGGGGAAAAGCTTCTCAAAAGTCGTCGACGTAACAAAATTACATCACATAAAGCATCGTTGAGGATAACAATTAGCCAGAATTGCTTTATGTAGAGGGGCGATCTATCTCTAAATAAAATGAATTAATGGAAAAAGATATGAGAGAGTACTGAATATATTCTTTTTTTTGCTCTTTATTTTAGTCTAGTTGATGAACAAATCAGATTCGAATATAATTTTACGATTACTGCCCTTTTTCGCGGGAGGACTTGGCAGTATTCTCTTATTAATTAACCGTTTTACTACATTAACCCTAACGGAATCTCAGTCTCGTTCCGATGTTGTAGGAGTTATGCTCAATGGGGTCTTGATTTTAGTAGGGTTAATCTGGCACCAAGTTCAACCACGATCACCTGATGCTGTTACCCTGCTTGGAGAACAAGGTTTCGAATTTGCCCCCAATTTACCAGAAGAAATCAAAAAAGAACTTGCTTGGGCCTCCTATTTAGTATTAACTAATACCGTTACCAAGTCTTTGGTGGTTTACTATCAGGGAGTGGTGGTGTTGAGACGAGGGATTTTAGGTATTAACTCTCAAGTGATTCCGGGCAAGATTTTAGAAAGAGTTTTGGCAAGTAAAAAGCCAGTTTATCTGGTAAATTTGCCTCTTTATCCAGGACGCGTCGAGTTTGATTATCTTCCTGAGAATACTCAGGGAGTGATATGTCAACCTTTGGGAAACCAAGGGGTTTTGATTTTGGGGGCAAATGTACCCCGAAGTTATACTAAACAAGACGAAAATTGGATTCAAGGAATCGCTGATAAATTAGCAGATACATTACAAACCTACTTGCAATAGGTCTATATTTTTATCAGCCATTTTGGCTAGGGAACAGTAAAGACAACTCAACCTCTATTTACCTTCTGAGAAAACATCCGATGGACCTATCTCTTGACCCCTTATCCCAAGTCCGAACTCTATCAGATTTAAGAGGTTCGATGACTCATTCCTATCATCAAGAAAGTCATTGGCAACCTCAAGTATTGCCGGAAACATCATTTTATTATTTTGCCTATGGGTCTTGTATGTGTCCTGTAGACTTAAAACGAACTTTTGGCGAAAACACCTATCAATATGTGGTGGGAACCGCTATCTTGAAAGGATACCGATTAGGGTTCTATCGTCGTTCCCTACGGCGTAATTGTGGGGCATTGGATGTAGTTCGTGATCTCAATTCTCGTGTAGAAGGAGTTTTATATCATCTTCCTTGGCGGTTTAGCGCTCGCCTTGATGCTCGAGAAGAGGTTCCCCGCAATGGATATCGTCACGAATATGTTAATGTTCACAGTGAAGGAAAACTCTATAAAAATGTGCGAACTTATGTTGTTATTGACAAACTACCTCAAGAATTAGCCCCCAATGATTGGTACTTAAATGTAGTATTGCGAGGCGCGGTCACTTGTGGGTTATCAGAGGAATATTGTTGGTGGTTATTTAACCATATGCACCAACTCCAATTACAACAAAGTCAAGAAGTTATTCTTGCGAATTGTTCGTGAGTAAAAAACTATCTCTCACAGTTATCTTAGTGATCGGATCATTTAATGACATAGGCAAGGCGATCACCCATTGTTTAGCGACTGGTAGCTATCGTTTAGCTATTTGCGCCTGTAGTTAGGAAAAGTTACGGCAATTAATTAGCTGAAGAATTATAAAGTTTGGGAATGGATGTTAATCTATTGGCTTTGTGTATTTGCACTTGTGAAGTGGTTGTCGATATGGAGAATAAAAGTTATTGTTAATATTGATTTAATGAGTAATCATTGGTTTCTTTTGAGAGGTAGGGTTTATGCAGTGAGCAAATGTACGTTTTTCACTTTAATAGAATGGTTTACGACAGGAATTAAAATAAGCGGAAAGTCAATTATTTTTTAGTGAAATAAATTGGTTGATTAGTTTTCTAATTATATTTTCAAATATATACTTTTTAAATTGTTGTAGTGCTGAGTTGAGGATACTTTTCATTTCAATATTTTTACAAAATTGAAGCTTTTTTCCTAGAAATATCATACTAAAGCGAATTATAAAAACCCACTTAATAATTAATAAGAGAGCAACAATCTAGATAAAACGGTGTCTATAAAATCTTATTTAGCTCCGTATCTTCATTCATTTTAACTAGAAAGGAAGTACCTAAAAATTAAAAATTATGTAGGAGCAAGAAGATGATATTTACTCTGGAAAGTATCTCATGGATAAACCATTAAAAATAGTGAGCTCTCTGTAGGAACAGAGCTAATCTAATGATTAGAATAATTTTAGAAAACATAATAAATCAAGAAAAGAAGAAGTCAAAAATATCAATAATAAGGATTAAAAACAAAGAGTAAAAAAAATTATTAACCAATAGAATACTTAAATAATTATCCAGCCGACTTAAATTAAAATTAGAAAGTTGAGGAATATATGCATTCAAAAGAGCTTCTTAGATAAAAAAATATTAAAAATTAATCTTGAAAAGTTCAAACTCAAAAAAAATATCCAGAAGCTGAAATAAATACATATTTTTTTAATGAACTTAGAGTAGAATCGAAGTCAATTAATAGATTTATCAAACGGATAACAAGAAATCCTTTATGGAATTAAATTATAAGAGTGAATAGAAAATGGCTGAATTTAGTTGATGAACATTTGGACAAAGATGTAGGTTTATCTGAAAAAATTTTTTTTAAAATCATAAGAGATAATAGCGGATGGTATCTTAGAAACAAGAGAAAAATTTCTGCAGCAATCATTTAGAGAATATTTTCCAGCCTACTCTCCAGGATTAGGGTCAACAAAAAGATTATGGACGTTAGTATTTTAAATCTTGATTTAATTAGTATTTTGCAGTTATTGATGAGATTGAATAATTTCTTGCTGAATTATTATTCAAAATAAAAGCTCAGACATTTAATTTATCATTGTAATTGTAACTGGCTAAATTTTCTGTAATTTTTTAGAAGGGTATAACAACCAGATTTAGTATTACCTGTAGTTACGGCGATCATTTTAGCTTTTTGTTGAAAATTAGGGAATAAATCTCTAACGAATAATCTTGCTCAGGTGATCACAGTTTGTATTTTTTTATTAATTTACTATCTCAAGTCATTATTTTTCTACAGTTGATCATCGTAGGACTGGCTTAACTGTGATTTAAGCATTTCAAAAACAGATTGTCTTCTGTGAGAAATCTAAATGTTTTCCAACTGTCTTCTTTCGTTTCCTTTTTAACAACTATTCTGTAGGAAACCTTGAGTATACCTAACTTTTTAGAGTTATAACACATTAAAGAGTTCTTTATTCCTTTAAGTTAGGTTTTCCTTGAAGTAGAAAGTTTTTTTAGGGGAATTAGGAATTATCCATTTTTTAGAATTTGATAGGGTTAATCAGTTTCATTAGCTAACTTGGTTTTATCATACTTATTCCAAGCGATTTAAACGTAAAATAGTTTATACATATCAAAGATAGTATAGTCCTTCATTTCTATTCTTAGATAGACCTAAAACTTAAACAGTCTTTACAAAATTAGTTAGGATTAAAGTCTTAAAAGGTCGCTTTTTGTTCATTAGGAGAGTTAAGTAGGGTTAATTCTCCTGATCTGGGAAAATCATGATATTATGTCCTTAAAAAGTTTTCCTAGGAATTTAATAAAATAGTTAAATCCTATTGTTATGGTTTCCAATTCTTCGATCTTCCCTAAACTTTCTCGTCGTGCTGTCTTGAAACTTTTAGGAATTGCATTACCTGGAGCAATATTAGGTTATTCTCGTTTTAGTAAACCCCAACCTTTTATCTATCAACAAGACGGCTTAAGTTTACCTTTTCGAGCAACTCAATCTAAATCTGTCGTCATAATTGGTGCAGGTTTAGCGGGATTAGCTTGTGCTTACGAATTAAGTCAACGAGGGTTTCGAGTAACTTTATTAGAGAGAGCACCCAATCCAGGAGGTAAAATTGCCAGTTGGACAGTTCAAGTAGGTGGTGAAACTTTCAAAATGGAACATGGATTTCACGGGTTTTTCCCCCAGTATTATAACCTAAATAGTATTATTCAAGAATTGTCGATTACAAATAATTTTAAATCCTTAAAGTTTTATTCTCTTGTCTTCAAAGACAATATTTATAGACCAGAAATTTTTTATCCAAGTCACTCAACTTTTCCCTGGAATATTATTGATCTTTGGTTTTTGTCTTCTAATCGTCTTCAATGGGGAATCAACTTACTAAAACCCTCTCACTGGGAAGTTTTTCAAGCTATTGCAGGAGTTCAAATTCCTAAAACTTTTACAAAATTTGATAATATATCTGTGACTGAATGGGTGAAACAAGGGTTTCCCAAAGGAATTTATAACTTATATTTTCTTCCCTTTGCTAAATCTACTTTAAATGCACCTGATATTTTGAGTGCAGGAGAATTATTGCAATTTTTTCATTTTTATTTTTTTGGTAATCCTGAAGGTTTAGCTTTTAGTGGAACTAAAGATGATATGGGAACCAGTTTAGTTCAACCTTTTATTAAAGCAATTGAAAAGAATGGGGGACAAGTTATTTCTGAAGGAATTGTTAATCAAATTATCTGTAACAACGAAAAAATTGTTTCTTTAACTTATCAACAGGGAAGCTCGCAAACTGAAGTTCCTTTTTGGGTAGAACGTAATGATTATTTGACTAATAGTCATGTAACATACTATGGTGCAGGTGATCAGGTTTTCATTGTTACTTCAAATCATCAAGAAGCAATTTCTTTAACGTGTACTCACCAAGGTTGTACGGTAAGTAGACAAACGGATGGAACTTTTTTATGTCCCTGTCATGGAACGTTATATGATGATCAAGGCAAAGTATTTAGAGGACCTGCAAAACAAAATTTACCCCGTTATAAAATAGACCAGCAGAAAAAAACATCAATTCAGTTAATTAGTGTTTCTACTTTATCTTTAAAAGAAGATAAAATGCTAGAAGCAGATTATTATGTTATGGCTACTGATGTGCCTGGAATTAAACAATTATGGGAGTTGGTAGAAGGAGATATTAATCCAAAAGTTACTCAACAAGTAGTAACTTTAACAACAGCTGATCCGTTTGCTGTTGCACGGTTCTGGTTTGACCAAGATTTTGAATGGAAATATAGTGATTTTACCTCTATTTCGGGATATAAACTAACCGATAGTATTACTCTTTATCACCATATTCAAAATCAGTTTATTGAGTGGTCAAAACACACAGGAGGAAGTGTAATAGAGTTACACGCTTATTGTTATAAAGAAAAGGATTTTCCAAGTCAAGAATCTCTCTTGACAGCGTTTGAACAGGAATTATATGAAATTGTTCCAAAATTAAAACAAGCTAACTGCTTAAATAGGGAATTAGTCAACCAGAAGAATTTTTCAGGTTATCCTCCTAATAGTTATAATGATCGTCTAAAAACTACAACAGAAATTCAAAATTTATACTTTGCTGGAGATTGGGTTAAAATGCCGTTTCCTTGTGGTTTAATGGAACGAGCAGTAAGTAGTGGACTTTTGGCTGCTAATGAAATTTTACATCAAGAAGGGTTACAAAGACGTACGTTGCTAACAGTTGCACCATCAGGATTGGTCAAAATCTAGAATTTTTTATTCCTTTTTTTATTTATATATTGTTCATAAACATTTTAATGAAAAGAGAATTAATAAGAATCTTTCTTGAGCATTTAATATCTAGCCTATTTCTCCTAATGTTTTAGAAAATTTTAAAAAAAATAGAAAAATAGATAAACTTACTAATTTAAGTCCAAGATTTTATTTAGCTAAAGAAAGAGAAATGAGTCACAGAGAATAGCAAGCATAAATCATAAGAAACATAAAGATATAATCTAGACTAAGTCGTCTAAAAAATTAAGATTGAGTTAACAAACAAATTACTATTGCTATTATTTGCATTGAATAAGTTTAATTAAACTAACAATAATTTTTTCGCACTAAAGCTAATTAAACATTATAAGACTAAGTGAAATTGATCAACTAAAAACGAAGGATAAAAGTTGAATAATATTTAAACTAAGTTAAGAATTAGTCTGGAATTTATGTGAATTGATACCTCTATTAATTAATAGTTTTATTTTAGTGTCTTGTGCTAGTATATTTTTTGAATTTTTCAGTATTAGTTGATAGTTTATCTGTTTCTTGAAAAGTTATTAACATAGTGTTGTTTATTTTATGTCCGACTACTGAATTTCTAGAGTTTGTAGACATCCTTCCCGGGGATATCACCAGACACCATTCCCTGAATACATAGGAAGAAGTAATAGTTGATTTAAATGGCTTTTACTTAAATTTATACTTTTCAACCTCATCTTATATTTTCCATTAAAAGACTTTCTATAGCAAAACGGGGAATTAGGCTCTTTGTGCCTAATTCAGGGTAAGTATAATCCCATCTTAATTTAATAGGAAAACTGACAAGTTTACTGCCAAATCTTTGTACTGGGTACCCTTTTGGATAAAAGTCTTAGTGCCAAAAATAAGAGCATAGTTATCTCCTTCTGTCCAAAATACTATGAGCCAATTGTGTAACCCTGTCCAATCCGCTTTTCCATAGCTATATCTGGCTATAGAAATGACTTCATCCTCTGCTTGTTTAGCGAGAATTAAACTGTGATTGCTACTACCATTAGCTACGATCCAAATGTTTTTTAACCCTCTCTATATAGAGAGGGAATACCATCAATGATGATAGCTTCTTCATTCCAAACAGGGATAACAACAAGAATATTCTCTATCCTGGTTCTATGATTAATATTCTTAACTTCAATCATCTCATTATCTCATCTAATTTTAAGCATCACGTACTAGAATGTGGAGAGTAAGAATATATTAATATATTGAGTATCCATTATTAGAGTACACCCAAATTATTTCTAGAGAAAGTTATGAAGCTAGTTGATTTTCTCCTAATTATTCATCCGGTGACTGCTGTTATTTGTATCTTTCCTTTAATTGGTATTGTGTCTTATTTTGCTGGGCAAACCCGTCAAAAACGTTTACAAATTTTAAATCATAATTTAAATAAGAAAAAAAGTGAAATTTTTCCATTAGTTGGACGAGAGCATGTTTTCATGGGACGTTGGTTATCAGGTTCGGTAGTTGGAGTTAGTTTGTTAGGATTAGCATATCCCATTGGGGAAAACATTATTAACAATCGACTTTGGTCAAATAATTTATTTTTCTTTCTTTTTATTTTGACAATGTTTGCAGTTACCATTGCTGCTTTGGTAATTCTTCAACAAACACGACAGAAACATTGGCGAGTAGTTTTTGCAACTTTGACTGGAATAGGACTAGTGATTTTAGGATTTCAAGACGGGGTATTCCGTCGAGATAGTCAATGGTACATGTCTCATTTCTATTTTGGGATTTTAGCTACTTTGCTGATGATTTTTTCTTTGGCTATCCTTGAAAATATTTATCAAGATTGTTCTAATCGTTGGCGTAGTGTTCACATTATTTTAAATTGTCTCGCTTTGTTATTATTTATAGCACAAGGTATAACAGGGATTAGAGATTTATTAGAAATTGGTAAATATAAACTTGGAGGATAATTCTGAATTAAATCTAGAAAAATTATTCAGGACAGAACGATTTTATGAGGTGAAAATTGTACTTAAATTCAGATATAGTTTTGGATATAAGGCATTAGGTTGTATCAAAAACAACTTTGAGGTAGAAAACACAGTTATCGCGCGCTTTATGAATTATTTCGATAACTTTCTCATCTTCAATCACGCCATACATATGGTCTTTGTCTCCAGGATTAAAAATTATCTCACCAGGGGAATAGATTGCTTTTGGTTAAAATTTAAAAAGTCGAACAGTTTACACTAGATTCAACATGATTTGAACCTTAACTTAAATAATAAACGTCGAATTGAGAGTAAACATGAAAGTTAAGAAAAAGTTTGGTATTATCAATAATCTCTAAGTGAATTGTGACATAATGACTTCATGTTGACCCCCATTAAAACTGTATCTTAACTATTTGGTTAGGTTTTTACTAAGTTTGACAATCATTTTTTTAGTATGTAATTTGGTATCAACAGTAGAAACAGAGTCTTAAGAACATGGAAAAGGATTATTTCCCATCAATTTCATAGAGTTTTTCTTATAACTCCTTGACTGTGACCTCTTCAGTGCCAAATTCTGTGCCACTTACAAAATTACTACTGGTTATTTTGTAATAAGACTGCAAATATCTGAAATAGTTATAAATTTCAATAACAACTGATAATACTGAATAGTCTGTGCTCACAAATTCTTGCCGTTTATTCTTGATGCTAATCAATTTAAGTACATAATATAATCTCCCTTAGAACCTCACACCTTGTCTTATATTTATATAGCAAATCACAAAAAAAAATGGACCATATTTTATTTTTTTATGAAAAATTCTTTTCCGAAACAAATAAAAAATACTACAGAAGCCAGTGGACTATTTTAATTGAGAATCCGTACATCAATAGTACTAGTGTTAAAGTTATAATCTTTTCCTTCTAATTCAATTAACGTACCAATTTTAACCTTTTGATTTCCTAACACTGCCCCTGTGTCCGTAATGTAGGCTTCTCCTCCCAAGGTCAAAATCATATCCTTAAAAAATACGACTTCTGGTCTAGGATCGGGAAGTGCTTTGACAGATCCATCAGGTTGAGGAACTACTGTTGTACGGGGAAGGGGCTGAATATCTTTAACATAAACTTCCCCCGCTGGTTGATTACGAATAACAATATTAGTTTTTTTCGCGTTTTCAAATTGTTGAATTAACGACTCAGGATTGCGCACTCCTAAACCTCGAACAATAACATCAACTTCGATAGGTTTCTTTGATGCTTGCGCGATGGTATTCACCCCTGATTTTCCAGGAACAATAAAAATACCGATAATCACCAAGAAAATAATGAAGGCCGCACCAAGATCCAAAATACTAACTTTAGCGAATAAACGTCCTTTAGAATCTAATAGCTTCATAATAAGATAGTTAATTTAGAGTTCAATTAGGTCAAAATCAAGAATTTGTATAAAAACTTGTTTTAGGATATCTAGTCCAACATGTTACAAGCCGAGGCAATTCTACCATAGTATTTGACTATATTTTACTAAGCAGACACAACGACAGGTTGAAAGTATCCCACATTCTCTTAGGATTGATATCCTAAATAATAAGAACAAACTGTTAATTTGAATCTATGCAGCCCCAATCTTTCTCTCAATCTCCCGTTTCTATTCCTTTCTCTACTCGCAGTGCTTTCGTCAGACGCACCACCAAGGAAACCGATGTGATAGTATCCCTAAATTTGGATGGTCAGGGAATTTGTCATGCAGCAACGGGAATTCCTTTTTTAGACCATATGATTAATCAAATTGCTTCTCATGGGTTAATTGATTTAGATGTAAAGGCTACAGGAGATTTAGGAATTGATGATCACCATACTAATGAAGATGTAGGCATTACCCTTGGTCAAGCATTAGCCGAAGCGTTAGGCGATCGCAAGGGAATAACCCGGTTTGGACATTTTATCGCCCCTTTAGATGAAGCGTTAATTCAAGTAGCTTTAGATTTTTCGGGACGACCTCATTTGAATTATGGGTTAGAAATTCTCACCCAACGAGTAGGGACCTATGATACTCAACTAGTCCGTGAATTTTTTGTAGCATTGGTTAATCACAGCCAAATAACTTTACATATTCGTCAATTAGATGGTATTAATTCTCACCATATTATCGAGGCAACTTTTAAAGCCTTTGCGAGATCAATGCGGATGGCTTTAGAAATTGATCTCCGTTGTTCCCATACTGTTCCTAGTTCTAAGGGAATGTTAGTTTGAGATTGGATTTCTTATCAAAAATCACTAGTGATTTTTGATAAGAAATCCACGGTTTTTAAATGACCTAAATGTTGTCAAGTTCAAAGAAAAATTTATCAATAGTTCTTTAACGGTTGTCTTTCCCATTACACTCTCTCTCGCAGGGACTAGTATTCTAAATTGGTGAAATTGAGGAACTGATAATCATAATTGAGTAAACTCTGACTAGGTTAACCATGGAGATACGGATGAAGTTAAGGAATTAAGGAATTGTAGTTAATACTAACTTATCCTTTGACCAATCCATTTTTATTAACGATGGTCTTTCTAAGAAAAATGTATAATGGGTAATATTTTCTAGAGCAAGTAATTATGTAAATTAATATGGTTGGTAATTACTTAAATCATTTGACCATTTTGTTAAATCTTCAGTATTTTTAATTAATTTTTATGATTTCTAATATTAAGGATTATCAAAACCTTATCTTTGCAGTCTTCTTCTTTGTCTCTTCGCAGAAAGGTAATCAGCTGTTGTATCAATTGAATTTCCTAACGTTCTAATTCTGCATAAACAAAAATATAAAAAATTTCTCCTGGGTCCAGTTTTTAGATATGGCTTAAATTTCAACGATGGTATTAGGTAAATGCTTAAGTCCCCCCACACAATTAATCTGAATTCTTCTGGTAGTTATGCAATATCTATTAATTTTAAATGTTTAAAATTAACAGATACTTTATTTTTAGCAGCCACTCCTGACTTGTAACAACGTTCCTGGGCAATTCCTCAGGCTTTTTTACTCAAATCAATTCCTACAATATTAGTATTGGGGTTCAGCATAATTAAATACCCGGTTCTTACCCCTGTTCTATACTCTACATCATAAGATACAAACTTCTTGTATAGAAGATTTTGGTACAGGAACAAAATCGTCAATTATACCTAGGTGGCGGTTCATCATAATAAGGGTTTAGTAAGAAAGGGATAGATTTTATAAAGAAGTTGAAAGACGCAACTTTCCTGAGATTACTGAGATTACCAATAGGTCTTTTAAAGAATGGGGGAGATGGGGTAAAAGGAAAGGAAGTTGACCTTTGACTTTTACATAGCGTTTTACTCCCATTCAATGGTCCCAGGGGGTTTAGAAGTAATGTCATAAACGACACGATTAACCCCTTCAACTTCATTCACAATGCGGTTTGAGATACTTTCAAGTAAGTCGTAGGGAACCCTGGCCCAATCGGCGGTCATCCCGTCTTCACTGGTAATCAACCGTAAAACAATAGGATGAGCATAGGTGCGTTGATCTCCCATCACTCCTACACTTCGCACCGGTAAAAGTACAGCAAATGCTTGCCACAACTCATGATACATCCCATTTTTAGTAATTTCATCACGCACGATAAAATCTGCATCCCGCATTAAATTAAGACTTTCAGAAGTCACTTCCCCCAGGATGCGAATGGCTAACCCAGGTCCAGGAAAGGGATGACGGCGGACAATTTCTTCAGGTAAGCCTATCACCCGGCCAAGTTTACGAACTTCATCTTTGAACAGTTTGCGTAGAGGTTCTACCAATTTAAAGCGGAGATTTTTGGGAAGTCCTCCTACATTGTGATGGCTTTTAATTTTAACAGCTACCCGTTCTCCCGTTTTTGGATCAACATTACTGTCAGCAGATTCAATCACATCAGGGTAGAGAGTTCCTTGAGCTAGATAATCAAAAGGTCCCAGGCGATCTGACTCTTCTTCGAAAACTTGAATAAATTCGTGTCCAATGAGACGTCGTTTGGTTTCGGGATCAGTGACATCTCTAAGTTGTGCTAAAAATCGGTCTCTGGCGTTTACATACTCAACACTAATATGAAACTCCTTATTAAAGATGTCCACTAATCTTTCGGGTTCTCCTTTTCGCATAAACCCTTGATCAATGAACATACAAGTCAGTTGATTTCCGATGGCACGATGGAGAAGAAAAGCTAAGGTGGACGAATCTACTCCACCAGAGAGAGCTAATAAAACTCGCTTATCTTTGACTTTAGCACGAATCTCTCGAATAGATTCGTCAATAAAGGCTTCGGTTGTCCAAATCGGTTCACATTGACAGATATGATAGACAAAGTTGCGAATTAGGGCAATTCCCCCCACGGAATGAACAACTTCTGGGTGAAATTGAACCCCGAAAAGTTTCTTTTGATGATCTGCAATCGCAGCGCAAGGAGTATTATCGGTGTGGGCTAAAATTTCAAAACCTTCGGGGAGTTGAGTACAGGAGTCACCATGACTCATCCACATGGTCGTACCTTCTTCAACGTTGGTAAGTAAATTTGTGGGATCATCGATATGTAGGGACGCTTTGCCATATTCTCCTTTTTTTGCCCTTTCTACTTGCCCTCCTAATTGTTGAACCATAAGTTGCATTCCGTAGCAAACCCCTAGGATAGGGATACCTAGGTGAAAGATTTTGGGCTCACATTGAGGGGCGCGGCTGTCATAGACAGAATTAGGTCCTCCTGACAGAATAATTCCTTGGGGATTTAGCTGACTTATTTCTTCAACTGTAGTTCTATAAGATAGAACTTCTGAGTAAACTTCTGTTTCACGAATACGACGGGCAATTAATTCTGAATATTGGGAACCAAAGTCCAGAATAACTATAATTTGGCGATTTAGCTTGTCTTCGACGGGCTTTGTTGACAAAGTCTCTGTAGGTTGGGTTAGATCAGGCGTTTGGGTAGTCACGTTTAAGGCGATTTTGTACAATAAGGACTAACAGTTGCAAGTTGCTAAAATTGACTGAAAAATGAGCTGACAATTGATTTTTTTTAGATGACGATAATCAAGAGTTACATTTGGACTGTTTTAATCATTAATTCTATCATTACAAGTTGTTTAAAACCTCGATTTTTATCAAAATCGAGAGGAGTCTTTATTTTGATGTATTACGATTATCTAGTTGAAAATCATTTGTTTTTTATAGTTCGAGGCGTGCACAATTATCGATTAAGGCAGGAGTTCCGTCGGGTTTAACTGAGCCAAATTTTTGGAAATAATAGCGGATTTCTGTAGGAAATTCAGGAAAATCGAATAAGTTATCTCCTTCAGCAATATCAGCCCAGAAATATTTTAAAGAAGGAACTAATTTTTCAGCTTCTTTCATAGATATTTCAAAAGGTGAAGCAATCAATAATTTGAGCATGAAAGGAAAAGAGCGCTCTCCAAGTAGCTGACGAGACATTGTGGTCAAATTCTCCCAACCAGGGACTTTATCGACTCGATGGGATTTAATATTAAGATTGATATTGTTTTGATATGTTCGTTCAACTTCTATAATTCGATAGGGATGGGGATAACTAACCAAAGAACCAGTCGTAATTTCGTAAATATTATTATGATAAGCGATATCTTGAATGTGCAAATGACCGGTAAAAATAAGCTGACAACCTGTATTTTTCAACAGCTCTAATAACAAAGAGGCATTGTCCAGCATATAGCGTTTACCTAGGGGGTGATTTGCCTGTCTTGGTAAATGTTCAACAACATTATGATGAATTATTATCAAAATTAATTGGTCTTTAAGTTGAGGAAGTAATTTTTCTAACCAGGTTAATTGTTTTTCATCTAAACAACCTAATTGTTTCCCATCTTCATTAAATTTATTAGAATTAAGTCCAATTAATTGGACTCCTGGCAAAACTTCATGAGTATAGTAACATTGATGACTATTACTGTAACCATGAGAACGATAGTACTTGGGAAACTCTCGAAGACCAATAGTGTTTTGTGTTGAATACAAGGTAGGAATATCATGGTTACCAGGAACAACATATACTGGAAACGGTAAGAGCGCCAAACGTTGTTGCAACCAATAATGGTTATCAGGTTCTCCATCCTGAGTTAAATCCCCTGGAATTAAGAGAAAATCCAGATCAAGTTGTTCTAAATGACTAAAGACCTTTTCTATAGCTAAAATACCGATCTCTACTATAGAAAAGCGGGTATGGTCATGGTTTATGGTGTAGGGAACTGCTAAATGGGGATCACTGATAATGGCAAAGCGAAATTTCATACACTATAACAATGGTAGAGTCTTCTTTTTATAGAAAAGTATAGGAGGGATTCATTTTGAGACGAGTTCGTGTTCGTCAACACGTTAATCCATTTAGTGATAAATATCGCCAACCAATCGCACTTCCTCATTGGAAAGATATTTACGGCAACCTAGTACAACCGCTTCATTTGGATATTGGATGTGCAAGGGGAAAGTTTTTATTAAAAATGGCGTCTTTGTATCCAAAGACGAATTTCTTAGGAATAGAAATTCGAGAACCGTTAGTGACAGAAGCTAATGAACACCGCGATCGCTTAGGACTGACAAATCTTCATTTCCTCTTCTGTAATATTAACCTATTTTTGAATTATTTACTTGCTTCCTTGCACTCAGATGTTCTTCAATGGGTGACAATTCAATTTCCAGATCCTTGGTTTAAACATCGTCACCTAAAACGGCGGATTGTGCAACCAGAATTGGTCGATACGTTAGCACAATATTTAGCCGATGGAGGAACAGTATTTTTGCAATCTGATATAGAAATAGTTGCTCAAGAAATGGGGGAACGATTTTTAGATTCTCCTAATTTTAAAAAACAACATTCAGAAAAATGGTTGCCGGAAAACCCATTTTCTGTTGCTACAGAAAGAGAAGTTGCTTCTCTTAATAAGGGAAAATCTATTTATCGATTGTTGCTAAAAAAATCGAATAAACTAGTTCCTCTTTATTGGACGTTATAAAACAATGAAAAAAATAGTATAAGTATAAATCCTTTTGTATATCAACAGAACAGACATCTACTCATAAGGAACAAACATTTACTCATAAGGGACAATGATAAAAAATATTCTCTTATATAAGAAAATATTTTTTATCATTAAGATTAGTCCTTCAATTTAAATAGAATTTAACCCATTACTTGATTTCATTAATCATATAATTAATTGTTATGGTGTACAAGTAGCTATCTATCATCTTATCAGTCAAGATAAAATATTGATAGAATATTAAAAATATCCTCAGTTTTAGTGAAGCTCTATCAAATAAAAGAGGAAATAAGAAAAATTGAAAACCTCAAAAAATAAGTAATTAGGCTTTTGAAGATTTGTTATACAGTAGACAGATTTACAAAATTACCTGAAATTTTATTAATCTAACTCCATAAAAAGTAGGGGAAAAAATCAATTTAAAAATCAAATTAATTACGAAGATCAGCTAATGGCTTAACTGACTTTGATTATTTTAGAGATAGAGTTTTATTAAACAAATATTTATCCTACTAATTTATGATACTTAATTGAGAAAAGCTAACAAACTTGAGCCAGAAATTTTTTTTGTGTTCACAAGAATTACAAATTTTAATCTTGGAAAATTACTTTTTTGAAAAATAAGGAGCAAGTTAGTGTGTTTGTTTAATAATTAATTGTTTTAAACATTGTCAAAATAAATAATACTTGTCAAAAAATGGTGTTATCAAAATGACGAGAAATTCAATATAAATTTGATGCTTATTTTTTAAAAAAATCGAGTCATTTCAAATTATTCGAGTTTTGAGTGTATTCAACAGAAATCACTTAAAGCAAAGTAGTATAAAAACATAATTTAAATGATTATTTGTATCATCTAAATTATGTGAAAATTGTTAAATTTAAATTGATTTAAAATATCTTTTTAAAAATAAGTAGTTAGATATAAACTATTAAGATTTTATAAGTTGTTATTGCTATTATTATAAATAAATGTAACTATTAATAATTTTTTTTCAATCATACTATTATTTTCTTATTGAAGGGCTTATTAAAATAATTTATGAAGTCTTATAAAGTCTTGAGTTTTAAAAAATTCTATTTGTAGAGAATAAAACAAAAGTGTTCCCTGATAACTCCAAGCAATTCACAATGATTCCCGCCTAACTAAACGCTTTTTCAACGCTTCATAGCAACACTTTGCTATATTGTTTCTGGGTTTATATTTTAAGGTTTATTTTTAGTCTTCTACTGCTTAATTAATCAATTGTTTGTTCTCATAAGTATTAGCTAAATTATCAAAAGCTATCATATATCATTCATCAAATTGAATTGCCTCTTGATAGTTACGAATTCCTCAGTATATCTGCTCTTGAATGAAAAAAGCATAACCTAGAATATTATAAATTAAACTTAGAAACTAAGCTTTAATTTTTTATCTTTCAATGTCTTTTTTAAAAGTTTTACGGACTGTATGTCTAACTTTTTATCTAAGAAAAGACTGCCTAATTGATAATACTCTTGAGGAGATCAACTTTGTTTTTAAAACTTGTTTTTACACTTAAAAAAGCGACTTTTTGTATGGCGTGTTTTAATGATTTGAAATAAGATAAAAATTGTTAGTTTTGCCAGAAAAGCGATTACACCAGATAAATAAACCCTTAGAAGAATGTCATTCATAAGATTTAATATGACGGATAATAGACATTGTAACGAACAAATTAACTATCAACTATTTACTTATTTACTATCAATTATTGAGGGAAGTCCCCAAAATTCCGCCCGTTTTTGTAACCAACCCGACTTTTGCCAACGAAGGATCGCTTGATTTACTCGATCGCGTAAACTACTATACTGTAAACCTTTGGGCATTACCACCCCTAAAGCTTCTGTCGACAGACGAACAGGAAACTGACGATAGGAAGGATAATCTTGTATCCATCCTGCCAGAACACTATTGTCTCCTACAAAGGCATCGGCGGCATCAATTTCTAATAATGTTAAGGCTTCTTGATAGGAATTGACTCCAATCAGTTGTGCTTGAGGAAATTCTTCACGAATGACAGGTATGGTACTAGAGGCTCTAAGAACAGCAATTTTTCCATTAGCTAATCCCTGTAACCCTTTTAGATAGGATTGTTTGGCTACAATTCCTGTTCCATCGAGATAATAATACGGGCTAAACTCAACTAAACGGTTGCGAGAGGCTGTCACTGTTACCCTAGCAATCACTAAGTCAACTTTGCCGTCAATCATCATTTGTAGACGTTCCTGGTTAGTAACAGGTTGTAAGATAACTGCTTGACGATCACCGAGTAATTCTTCAGCTAACTGACGAGCGACATCAATTTCAAATCCTTGAAGCTGTCCTTCTTGAGGAGAAAATCCTAAAGGGCGAACATTATCTTTAACGGCAATAATTACTTTGCCTCGACGCAAAATTTCGTCTAATTCCACTGTTCGAGCCGGACTCATTCCAAGGGTAAGAAGGAAGCTAATTAGACAAGTTAAGAAAACTTTTCTCATAAAAATTGATTGAAAATAAAGGCAAGTTTCCACCTTATCTTAATCAAGCTAATTATTTCTTTCAATTGTTTTTGTAAATTTTTTCATAGCGTTTTAATTGTCTCCTAACTAGTTAATTTAATCTTGAGTAAGGGCAGCTATCTGATTATGCTTGTGCTAAAGATCACAAGTGTAATCAGATGCTTATCTGGCCGTAGGTCGACTGAGTCAACAGTTTCATTCTGCAAAATATAAGTAGCGACATCAACACCAACGGTGAATGTAATCTCATCTTTGCCCTATCTTAGGGGTTTAGCTGTAATCACGGTTCATCTATTAACAGCCTTTCAAGCTATTTATGTATTGGTTTTAGGCATAATAACCATAAGCTATTCTACTTCAAATTTTTCTAAAAAATCAACTGTTTGTAAAAAGGTTATGTCACTATTCAAACATCTAAGTAGACTTGAACATCTTTAGACAGCTACATCTTCTAAGAGCTTAGTCTCTGGTATATTTTTTTATTATTCAATAGATGCTTAGAGTTTCATTGGATAAATTAGTATTAAATTGAGCCAAATAGATAAGCTTAAATATTTTTTAGAAAAAAAGTTTACAAGCAATGAGTGCAAGATACTAGACTATCCAAAAATTGGGATAACAGAATCATAAAAGTAAGAATTATCATCTACTTATAGTTTACAATTATTTTTAACACAAGAGAAACCGTATTAAATAAAAAAATAAAAGATTAGAAAATTGCCGTAATAATAAAAATTATAGTAAAATAAACCTTTATATTAACTACTTCAATATAAAGGTTTATTTTTTTGCGTTCATTTATAGCTACTTATTCAATTTTAATAGAGCCAAAGCCAAGTTGTTACTCAAGACCATTGAGACAAGCAAACTAATTAATATAATTATCGACATAATGGCTAAGTGATTAATACAAATGATTTTAACTTTTCTAGACTAGCCAGGGTAAAATTTTAATAAATAGAGACTATATTACTAACTTCTAATTTAGAGTTTGAGTACTATAAAACCCATAATTCCTAGTTTATTTACGTTTAAAATAGCATAGACACAAATTATTAACCACTAAGACAGTCTAAGTCAATGTTAACTTATGCAACGTAGAAAGACTTACTAGAAATAGATTCTAGCAGCTATTTACAGCGGTTTATATAAATTTTTACTATTAATCTTTTAATGGATTTATACTTTTTTTGATTAAATAATTTTAAAATTTGTAATTCTTCTCCACTATCAGCAATAATCTGATTTTTGTTATCGATTGAGATAGTATCAACCCTTGAAATTGGTAAATTCTTATTGAGTAATTCGTTGATTTTATTTAATCTAAGAGAAACATAAATAATTCCAACAAATTCTTTTTCATGACCCTTATGAATAAGTACTTCAATGCTAGTGTGAAGAATATTGTTGGCGCTATTACAGTAAACCTCAGTTCTTTTGTGATAGCACTAATGGGTGCATGTCTTACTATTTTGGAACTTAGTTAAATATATCTTCATAAGAAACAACTCTTTATGCTTAACCTGAGGATAAGCTTGGATTAGATTTCCCTGACTATTGGTGATGTAAACATACTAAAAATCGGGAATAAATATCTATTTTATCAGTTTAATTTTGGTTTATAGTACAGAGAAGTTGATAGTAGTCTATTTTCTTAGTTCTTATTGGACACTTTTAAGTAACTACACATCAAATTAATATTAAATTTGGGATAGTCAAAGTTTATGATCTTGTTTTAATTTCGTATTCAAACTATTATTTGAACATGATCAACCATCTTTGTCAATTAAAAACAGGTAAAATTTAATCCTAAAATAGTCCAATTGATGGAAACCATAGCAATATTTAATACAGGCTATCGAGTCTAACCAAATTAGGACAACGGAGTACTAACAAACAAAACAATAAAAATCGTCTCTTTTGTAAGAATTACAATAGCATAGGGATATTCTCACAACAGATTAAGTGCAGATACTACTAATAAATAGTACGATAGTTTTTAAAAAATATTCTAATTGTGAAGAACAATTCAAACTGCAACTGTCTCAAGTAGAAAATTTATGCCCAAAAAGCGGTAACTTAAAATAATTGTCTAAGAATTCTACTATTAACAACAAACCAAGACCTGAATGATACTTTCACTTCACCCTAAGTATAGGGTATTTCGTCCAAATCTCTTCTAGCTAACGCGTATTTGTAGTTTCTTTCGTTTATTTTTAGAAGTCAATTATTGCTATTAAGAAAAAGACTGAGATCACCAATCTGTTAAACAGTAAACTTTATCTATCATGACTAGTATAAAAATTGCTTAATTAAAAGGGAAGCTCTGGGATATTACTTACTACTGCATTAATTTTTTGATAAATATCAGCCAGGCGATCACCGTCTACATGAATTTCAGAAGTAGGGTAATTTTCTAAGATTTCGATCACCCGAATATTACGCTCAGAGAGTGCAGAAGTTACTAAAGCTCCTCTTAATGATTCCCGATCAGCCCGTCTTGAGGGAGTATGGATTACTTGGCTAACTTTATCTAATACGAAATCACCAGCAAAACTTTTCAGGATTTTGGACAAAAATACAGGGTCGACATCCACATTTTGATTGAGGATACGGCGTAAATCTTCAGGCTGTTTATTTGCTATTTTGAGATAAGAATTCAAGGAAGAAGAGATTTTCCCTGTTTTAGCCAAGGTACTTAACTCAGAAATACAAACTGACTCTCGTAAAATACTATATTCCAGTATAATTTTATCAGCTGCTTTAACTAGCGGATTAGCATAAAGTGCTCCAAAATTTCCTAAGATTAAGTTTAAGCTTAACCGATAGACTAGACTAAATTTTATGAACTTTTTCATCACTATCAATTAAATTCAATAATTTTTAATATATATTTTACATCAGGTAAAAAATAAAAAATTTAGTAGTATACTAATACTTTTGATTTTAGTGAGGTGTTAAGTCTCCTTTTGTCCTTAACCTTTAATATTCTTTATGTAGAATCCTCACTCGTATTCATTTCCCTAAATGGGATATCATAAAAAGTTTAACAAAACTTATTAATTCTTGATCAAAATAAAACATAGCTTATCTAACTAGGTCTTTTAGTCTAGCCTCCACCGTTGCGGTATATTAGAACTTCATCTTAACCAAGAATTATATAAAACTTCTAGTTTAACGTAGACCATTAGAGAGGTGACTAAGTTTTCTACTGTTTGATTTATTTGACAACGATGTCTCCCATTTCCGAACAAAATAGCAAATACTTTGGAGAGCGCTAAGTATCTTCAATCAAAGTTAGGGTGGCGATAATTATAAAATTAGCTAAATTAACAAATTTTTTCTTATTAACTTTTTTTAAAAAAAATATTGTCAATGGCTAGATTTATTAGTCTATGTTATAGATTTATACTATGCCCAAAAAAAGCTAATTTATAATTTTTTCTCCCGAAAATACATAACTTAAACTAGTTTAAATTAAAAAAAAATGGTAATTAATTAAATTAAGTTTTATGGTTAACTATATACATCTAAATATTTAATATAATAAATTATATTAAAAATAAAATTTAATGGCTAAAAAAATATTATTGCAAGATAATTATATTTTTATTAATTATTAGCTAATATTTTTAATCTCTCTAATTTAAATAAAAATAATGTTAATTTTTTTTTAAAAAAAGTTATTTTACAAGAAAAAGTAGAGGAGCAGATTTAGTTGTTTGGAGAAAGGTTATTACTTCTTATCAAGTTAATTATAATCATTGTTAAGCATCTCTAACAGATTAGGGGTGCCCACGTTCTCTTGATTAAGATGTATTGGGCTTAAAGCTAACTGAAAGGGCAAATCAGTTAACACGGAAAAGGAAAGTGGTTGGTTTTATTTTTTACTTTTCTTGCATAGCACTATCTTCAAATGGATAGAAAACCCATAAAGTTTATGCTCTCTGAGGAAAACCCTCATGACAATCAGTCCTCCTCAGAGAGAGGTAAAAGTCGAGATGACAGTAGATAATGATCCAGTTGCTACTTATTTCTAGAAGTGGGGTAAGTCTAGACATTTTAATCGTACTTCGTCTAGAAGACCCAAAACCACTATCTAGCAGGATTACTGGGGTTAGGCTTTTGATCTTCTTGGGCTTTGGCTTTGGGCAAAGAGACACCAGATTGATGTCTCTTTGCCCGTAAACAAGTTGTTGGATATGGCTGAGTTGTATCCTAACTTCGCCAAAGGGCTAACCACCCTCTTTAGCTTGAATCGTGGGGGTTATTCTGACTTTTTAACCTTCAAGGGCGAGTTTAACCCAGTCACTGGCGGACTATGGCTCTCTGATACGGCTCATCATCATTATCATTAATAACTCTCTCCATTTCCAACTAGGTTTAGCGTTGGCAAGTTTAATGGTTATAACTTCTTTGGTAGCACAACATATGTATGCCTTACCATCCTATGCCTTCATCTCTAAGGACTAAACCACCTGAGCGGTTCTTTATAGTCATCACCAGTACATCGCTGGGTTCTTAATAGTTGGGACTTTTAATTACGGTGCTATCTTTTTCGTTCGTAACTACGCTCCTGAAGCTAACAAGCATAAAGTATTGTTTTGGATGTTGGAACACAAAAAGTTCGTGGGCTCTCACTTGAGTTGAGTGTTTTTATTGCTTGGGTTTCACATCTTAGGTCTATACGTTCACAACATTTTAGTGGTTGCTTTCGGTATTCTTGAAAAGTAAATCTTACATCGAACCTGTGTTTGCTCAGTTTTTTCAATCGGCTTGTAGCAAAATACTGTATAACTTTGATGTTTTACTGCTTAATCCTGATAGCTTAGCTTTTACCGGTACAGCTTACTTACTTGGCTAGTTATACGCCATTAACAGTGGTAATAATTCCTTATTCCTAATAAATAGTAGGTGGGGGCGGATATCATTGAAGAATCTGAGCAGAGAAAATAATCAGGAAAAATTCAATTGAAATTTTAAGGGTTACTTCTAACTTTGTTAAATAGTGAATAATAAAAGCAGTTTATACCCGCACTTACCAATACCATAAGGGATTGTCCTCGATAATCCCTTATTATCTCACGCAAATGAACACTATCGACGATAAAGCAAGTGTTAAAGACTATTTCAATGCCATTGGGTTTGACCGTTGACACAGGATTGACGGAGATGCAGAGGTGAATAAAATTCAAGAGGACATTCATCTCGGACATCAGCAAAGCATTGATACTGTGGTAGACTGGGTAAAGGCTGAAGAAAATATCAGCAGTTTGTCTATTTGTGACGCGGGGTGTGGTGTGGGGAGTTTAAGCATTCCCTTAGCTCAAACAGGGGCTAAAATCCTTGCCAGTGATATTTCCCCGAAAATGTTGGAAGAAGCCGCCCGAAGAGCTCAAAAATCTCTGGAAGATGCCAGTAATGTCGTCTTTGCAGTTCAAGACTTAGAAAGCTTGTCGGGTCAATATCAGACCGTTATTTGGATTGATGTTCTGATTCATTATCCCACCGAAGATGCAGCTAAAATGATTGCCCATCTTGCCTCGTTAGCAACGTCTCGTCTAATTTTTAGTTTTGCTCCTAAAAACCTTTGTTTAACAATTCTCAAGAAAATTGGCAAATTTTTTCCAGGACCTAGTAAAATCACTCGTGCCTATCAGCATAGAGAAAAGGATGTCATTGCTATTCTGGAAAACAATGGTCTAAGAGTTAAACGCGAAGCCATGACCAGTTCGCGTTTTTATTACTCTCGAATTCTAGAGACGACCCGAAGTTAATTCCTCGATCTTACTTAACTTTTAACTCATATTTGTTGATTATGGCCATTACCCTTCAATGCATTATTGAGGCCAAACGGCAAGGCCGTCTCTTAACTGTCCTCACTGCTTGGGATTACGCCATTGCTCAACTCCTGGACATAGCAGGGGTTGATATTATTCTAGTAGGGGACTCCCTGGCAATGGTGGCCTTGGGACATAAAACTACATTACCCTTGACCCTTGAAGAGATGTTACACCATGGAGGGGCAGTGAGGCGTGGAGTCAAACGGGCTTTCTTAGTGTGTGATTTGCCCTTTTTGAGTTATCAAGAAAGTGTTAGCCAAGCTATTCACACGGCGGGGCGAGTATTGAAAGAAACAGAGGTTCAAGCGGTGAAACTCGAAGGAGGACACCCAGCCGTGGTGGAAACGGTTGCTCAATTGACGGCTATTGGTATTCCAGTGATGGGTCATGTGGGGTTAACTCCCCAGTCGGTGCATCGCTTAGGATATCGCCAACAGGGACAAACTGAAACTGACGCAAAACGAATTATCTCCGAAGCGATCGCTTTATCAAAGGCGGGGGCATTTGCAGTTGTTCTTGAGCATATTCCATCTAATTTAGCAAAGATTATTACTAATCAACTTTCTATCCCAACTATTGGTATTGGCGCAGGCTCTGACTGTGATGGTCAGGTATTGGTTACTGCTGATTTACTGGGATTATCAGAAAAAAAACCCCCTTTTGCTAAATCTTATACCAATTTACGGCAAATTATTACTGAAGCAGTAAAAGAGTTTTCTAGGGAAGTACGCGATGGGGAATTTCCCTAATTCAATAAAAATTTCTTAATTGCAATAGCAACTCCATCTTGTTCTACAGTAGGAGCTACCCATTTAGCCATCTTCTGTACTTCTATAGGTGCATTCCCCATAGCCACCCCTAACCCTACATACTCTAACATTTCAGCATCATTGAAATTATCCCCAATAGCCATGATTTGGCTGGCTTCAAATCCCAATAGTTCCTCAGCTACAAAACGAGTGGCATAACCTTTACTTGCTTGAGGATGGGTAGCTTCAAAATAAATTTCAGTAGACTGGGTTAAACAAAGTTGATCACGAGGGTAAACTTTTTGTAAATCTCTGAGAAGTGTATTTATTAACTGAGGTTGAGCAATAGCTAAAATCTTTGTGGTTGGTAAATCAAGAATATCTCGTAAATCTTTTACTACTAAAGGTTCTATGCCTGATCGCTGTTGATAAGCTCGGGTACGAGAAGTAACATTACGCACGTATAAACGATCGTCAATATAGCAGTGAAGATCAATTTCTTGATTCCATTGAGGTCGCTCAAAATATTCCAATACTTGTAAAGCGACAGCCGTAGGCACAGGAAAATGCTTATAGCGAGCCCCCGTGATGGGACACTGAACCCATGCCCCATTGTAGGCGATAATCGGTAATTGGGAACCGATAGCCTGATGAAAACGCAACGCAGAATGATACATACGACCTGTGGCTAAAGCAACTTGAATCCCGTTAGCTTGAGCTTTAGAGATCGCTTGTTTAACCGCCTCAGTAACCTCATTTGATTCACCTGCAATTGTTCCATCAATATCTAGCATCAATAAGCGAATGTTCACAAAGTGTTCCCAGTTAATTCTTGTTTTCTGAAAGAAGATCTTGCTTGGAGATTCGACATAACCATTGCGGAGTAATCTATGGATTGTTCTATAGATCAACAACAATTGAACTAAATCAAAATTAATATTCTATTAACCTTGACTATAGCTGTCAATCCATTTTGAAGGCAAACCAAACCGCCCACAAGACAATAAACAGGAATACCAATGTCCCGACAGTAATAGCGAAAGTGTGAAAAGCATCAGAGTCAATAAGGGTCATCTTGAAAAGCTTAGGGGTGTTTTGGGTTAGACAATCCAAAAGGGCATCTCAAGCTATTGTGTAGATACCTTGTATTGTTTTATGATACCCGTTGTCTCAAGTATATTTCCTAAGTTACTTATTTTCTCTAGTTTTGATCGATTGTTCGAGTTATTCTTAAGCTAACTTGCCGGTTTAGTATATTAAAATGCTTCCTGGGGAAGATTTGAAAGGAGATGCTCTGATTACACCTAGATTGCTGTATCTCATACACTCTATGTCATAAAACACAGATAGAGTGAGTTGTTTGGGCTTTCCAAAATATCTGAGTCCTCCCTAATCCGGACATAGTCTGCGATCAAATATCCCCGAATGCCTAAAACTACGTAGTCTTCAACTTTTTTACAAGCATAATCATCTTGCCGGTCACTGCTGATGACTTTTACCACAAATTTAATCGCACTGTCTATCGACTGGTCAGATGGTTAAACCGAAGCGGTTCTTAACTAAACTAAGTGCATCTCGATCAACAACAGCAACGTCACTCCGAAATGAGACCATAATAAGTTTGCAGAACTCAAGTCAGTTTCACAAGTGTAGCAAGATGACTTTAGCCTGTTTATGTTTAACAAACTCTTGAGCTGCAACCTCGCTACCTGCCTTTATTTTTTTTGAGAAATATATTTTAAAAGTTAAATTCACTTTTTTTTAAAAGAAAATATATTGTACTAGCTATTTTTGGGTATAAATTGTGATCTAACGCTCACTCACTCTTCTTTAACTACTTTTATATTTTATACTTACTTTGAGTTTACCTACTTAGATTCTCTTGATTAAGTTCTATAGATCACAATAAATTATTGTAAGCTTCTTTAGATCATTACCATTCAACTCATAATAATATTTTATTGATAGTTCTAATTTAAAATCATTTTTTAACCACAAATGCTAGCTGATCCGAATTATGATTATTTCCAATAATAGCTTAAATAGTAAAATTTTTGCAAGTTTTTGGCTCTGACTGAAGGACTTGTTTTTGTTAATTTAATTATGTTTTTCCAAGCAAAGTTAGATAACAACCTGGGCAAAATAATAAAAAATAGCATACCAAGCAATTCTTCGTTTTACCAGAACTGTTTTAGACTCTCTAAGGAATCTACGTTGCTCACATATATTAGCGTTGGAGACCAAACAAATTTTTGTGTATTTTTCTAATCTTTTTAGATTAGAATGTAGGTTTTTAGAAAAATATTATTATGCTCCTCATTGTAAACTCATAATATCAGTATTTACAAGTGTTAATAATACACTTTTATGTCCATAATAAATTTGAATTTATAAATTTTATTATCACTATAGTAATGAACTATAAAACAGTGTTCTCAAAGCATTTTTTTTAAAATCGTATGAACTCTACAATATCACAAGTTAGAATATCGATAAGTACTTTATTAAATTCAACAGCGCGCAGCAATTCTACTTTATACTTCCTGTCTCTATGTGTTCTAGGCAGTCAATATTCAGTCAACTCAGAATTTTGAACATACGCGGTTTCTCAGTTCATAAATTTCACAACTATTATTTTTACTGTTGGTAGAATGATTAAATAACCTTTATTGTAAATATTGCAAATCTACAGATTTTCATTTAGTCTACTTCAAATTATAAGTAAGTATTAAATGACAAGCTTCTCATCCTATTCAGTCTATGATGACTATAAGTAGAAGTTGTTATAAAATTCCCGAAGCTATCTTACAGACAGCGATATACTAGGCAATGGTGTTATAGAAAATCTTGACAAAATAGCCAGCAGAGAAAGATCATCAGATACGTCAAGTATCAATCAGCAGACGTAAACCTACAACTTGTATCAATCAAGATGAACACAGGAATCGACTTACAAGGCAGTTTTATTCAATCTCTCAAACAAATGGGACTTTCTAATGGGCTAGCCAAAGCCTTCTGGATTCCCTTGCCCTCATTTTTAATGATTATTACAGCTACCGTCGGCGTATTAGTAGTAGTATGGTTAGAACGGAAAATTTCTGCCGCCGCTCAACAACGTATTGGACCTGAATATGCAGGTCCTTTAGGGGTTCTTCAACCTGTAGCTGATGGCATTAAATTGGTATTTAAAGAAGACATCATCCCCGCTAAAGCAGACCCCTTGTTATTTACCCTAGGTCCAGTGTTAGTGGTACTTCCAGTGTTTGTTTCTTACCTAATTGTCCCTTTTGGAGAAAATTTGGTGATTACAGACCTAAATGTGGGGATTTTCCTCTGGATTGCCTTAGCCAGTATTACCCCCATTGGCTTATTAATGTCGGGATATTCTTCTAATAACAAATATTCCCTTCTTGGAGGGTTAAGGGCAGCAGCGCAGTCCATTAGTTATGAAATTCCCTTGGCTTTATCCGTTTTAGCGATTGTCATGATGTCCAATAGTCTCAGCACTATTGACATTGTGCAGCAACAGTCAGGATATGGCATTTTAGGCTGGAATATTTGGCGGCAACCGGTAGGATGTATTATCTTTTGGATTGCAGCGTTGGCTGAATGTGAACGACTTCCTTTTGACCTTCCTGAAGCAGAAGAAGAAATTGTGGCAGGGTATCAGACTGAATATTCAGGGATGAAGTTTGGTTTATTTTATGTAGGCTCATACGTCAACTTAGTGTTGTCGGCTTTGGTTTTTACAATTCTTTACTTAGGGGGGTGGGAATTTCCAGTCCCTCTTGAGAAACTAGCAGGTTGGATTGGGGTAAACGAGACAAATTCCTGGTTCCAGGTGATTACCGCTTCCTTGGGAATCATGATGACCGCACTTAAAGCCTATCTCTTGATTTTCCTCGCTATTTTAATACGCTGGACGGTTCCCCGGGTTCGTATTGACCAATTATTGGATTTAGGTTGGAAATTCTTACTTCCTGTTTCTTTGGTTAACCTTTTATTCACGGCAGCCCTAAAACTTGCCTTTCCTGTCGCTTTTGGCGGCTAATCTCTTTTTTTGTTAAGAACTTACCAATCAAGTGTCATGTTTAACCTACTCAAACAAGTCAGCGATTACGCTAAAGGGAGTGTTGAAGCGGCTAGATATATTGGTCAAGGGCTATCTGTTACCTTTGACCATATGTGTCGCCGTCCGGTTACGGTACAATACCCCTATGAAAAACTTATTCCCTCAGAACGATTTCGGGGAAGAATTCACTTTGAATTTGATAAGTGTATTGCTTGTGAAGTCTGTGTTCGGGTATGTCCAATTAACCTCCCGGTAGTAGATTGGGAATTCAACAAAACTGTTAAGAAGAAAGAACTCAAACACTACAGTATCGATTTTGGGGTTTGCATTTTTTGCGGTAATTGTGTTGAGTATTGTCCCACCAATTGCCTATCCATGACGGAAGAATATGAACTAGCGACCTACGACCGTCACGAACTCAATTATGATAATGTTGCCCTTGGACGGTTGCCTTATAAAGTAACCCAAGATTCAATGGTAACTCCCTTACGAGAGTTAGTATATCTACCTAAAGGGGTATTTGACCCTCATGATTTACCCTCAGGAAGTCAACGGGCAGGAAAGCGTCCTGAAGAAATTGTAAAAGAGAGCGAGTAAAATAGTTGATAGTTAATAGTACAAAAATAACACTATTAACTATCAATTAAACTGAACTAAATCAAGGAGAATTAACAGTAGTGAATTTAGCGGAAGGCATTCAAATTGTTTCCTTTGCTATTTTAGCAACAATGGTTATTGGGACATCCCTAGGGGTTGTTTTACTCTCAAACATTGTTTACTCTGCCTTTTTGTTGGGGGGAGTTTTTATCAGTATTGCTGGTATTTATATTCTGCTAAATGCTGATTTTGTGGCAGTGGCTCAAGTCTTAATTTATGTTGGGGCTATTAATGTCTTAATTTTGTTTGCCATTATGTTGGTCAACAAGCGAGAAAACTTTTCTACTTTACCCAGATATTGGATACGTAAAGGCTTAACTGCTTTAATTTGTGGGGGGATCTTTGTCTTATTAACAACCATGATTTTTGTTACTCCGTGGTCAATTAATTCCTCTTCTTCTCAGGTTATTGATAATACAATTGTCGAGATTGGCAAACATTTATTTAGCGATTTTTTGCTTCCCTTTGAATTGGCATCTGTGTTGCTTTTGATTGCGATGGTAGGGGCCATTATTCTAGCTCGTCGTGATACAATTCCAAAACTCTTGGCCTCTCAAGAAGAAATTGAGACAGCCTTAGAATTACCCGAACGTCCTAGTGAGTTAGAAGTTCGAGAATTAGCCTTATCTAAAGAACGTAAACAGTAAATTAGTCATCAGTAATCTTTCAACAAAAATTATGCAACTACAATTAGAATTTTGCTTACTATTAGCTGCTTCTCTATTCTGTATTGGCATTTATGGTTTAGTGACTAGTCGCAATGCAATTCGCATTTTAATGTCCATTGAACTATTACTCAATGCAGTTAATTTGAACCTTATGGGATTTTCAAATTTCTCCGATTCCGTGGGAATTAAAGGTCAAGTTTTTACGGTGTTTGTGATTACTGTTGCGGCTGCTGAAGCAGCTGTTGGGTTGGCGATTGTTTTGGCTATCTATCGCAATCGTGACACCATTGATATGGAACAGTTTAATCTTCTCAAATGGTAAAAACTTGTTTTATTTTACCTTAGATTTTCCCGAACCAGATGAACGTCTCCGTCGGGAATTTTTTTTGTTTTTGGTTCGCTTAGGCGTTTGTCTCTGATACTTTTTTATCGCTGATCCGATGTAATCACTGATGGTGTGACTCATTGCTCCTAATTCTAATCCTACTCCCAAGACGATCACTTCTTGGGAATATCTAGTGGTCATTAATTGTATGACCTTGTGGATAAACTGTTGCAAACTCCACTCAAACCTCCAAATCAACTGGACGATCACTACCCCAATGATGGCTACTAACATTAAAATGATAAAAAGATACAACAAACGTAGAATGGTCCCAATCAAAAATCCATGAGAGAATAGAGAACGATGTCTGATGAGATATCGGTAGGGAAGCCATATCCCTCGAATAATTCCCCACCTTTTGTATTGAATCGAGTGAATATCAAGATCAGGACCGAACATTAATCCACTGAAGAGATAAGACACTACGATTAATAACGTTAGTCTCCTATCACCACTGAAGAAATAGGTAAATCCAACCAGTAGGGGTAAACTACAAAACGTAATGTGATCATGAGTACGGCCAGAAGGCATAAAGAAAATCTATTTTTGTTGTTTAATCGTCAAAAGATATGTTATCATCTCGTAAGAGTAAGTTGGGGCGATTAGCTCAGCGGTAGAGCTCCTGCCTTACAAGCAGGCTGCCACTGGTTCAAATCCAGTATCGCCCATCTCTTTGACTGGTGAGACTCTTTCTGTAAGAAGAGCATCTTTTCTTTAAGATACTTGATACATTTATATGTTGTGTGGACGGAGCGTCTGCAAATTTTTATCAGCCACCCACTAGTTTGTTTTTAGGTTGAGTGATTAAGACTGTGAAAATTGTAACTTAGCTTTAGTAGATTCATCTTTTTTTATATGAGTAAAAACTAAGTTAGAAAGAGTATAAACAAAAAAATATCAATAAATTTTAGAAATTTATTACATTCCGTCAACAAAAACAAAAGTTTAATTTGTTGAAAATTTTTGATTGCTTATCCGGTACGCTTGTGGAAGAGAAAACGAGCAAGTCTGCGTTGTCGTGCAGTGTATGTAGTAAAATCCGCGAGGACAGCCAACTCACTACGTTTTATTTTATCTACTTTGATCTACTTAAAAACCTATTAGGGAAAAAATGCTTGTTAAGCTGATTATGCGAGGGGAAAGTGCAAAGATCTAGATCAAACTTTTATTTTTACTCTTAACTCATATCTTGGCGCTGCAATCTTAGAACTCTCCTTGAAAACTTAGTTGACGCTAGGGAAAGTCAAACCAGAAAGATTTCTTGAGAACATTCCTCGTTTTAAAAAAAGTATCAAAGCTAGCTTTTCCATCATAGCTTCCTATACCACTTTCTCACACGCCGCCAAAGAGAAGTCCCCAAACTCTAAACTATACTGCCGTATCATTGAAGCAGACTTTTTCAGAGGAAATTGAGTGCAAAATCTGTTTTTACTGTTGTTGATCTCGAGAGAAAAAGTAGAAGGCTAAGGACTTAGATCGTTTATTTACCAAATAATGGCTTCTTCGAAACTTCCACATTTCAGAACTGGCAAAATAGGACCAAAGATTTCCTCCTCCATAATGAGATCATGCTAACTCACCTCGTCTAGAACAGTGGGAGCAATATAGTTTCGGGGTCAGTGTGTCTCCCAATCAACGTTTTTCCAGTCTCTAGAAAAGAGGCTAGACACGAAGAATGTCTTTGATTAACAATTCCGAGCATAATCAGGGCTATTAGTAGGATTATCACCATAAAATTCCTGAATAAATTTTTTAATTTGCTTCAAAAGAGTTGGTTTAATGTGACGGTTTACCAATAAATAATCTGGAGCAATACAGGTCTGTCCGGTTTTTATAAACTAGCCATAGACAATTCCCTTAGCAGCGTACCACATTAATATTGTCATCGACCATACAGAGACTTTTACCTCCTAATCCTAGAGTAACTGGTGTCAGATGTTTAGCGGCCGCTTTCATAACAATGCGTCCAACAGATGCTCTTCCAGTGAAAAAATATGGTCAAATTTGTCGGCTAATAATTTTTGGCTAATACCTACGTATCTTCCTCTACAACAGAGATATAATATCGAAGGTGGACTAAATCAGATTATAGCCATCACCTGGAAAGTGAAAGGAGCTTTTTCAGAAAGTTTGAGAATAGCACAATTTACAGCTGCAATCGCTCCCACTAGGGGAGAAATCATGAGTTGGAAAGGATAGTTCCAGGTACCGAATAATTAATACAACCCCCAGAGGTTCTGGTTGAACCGAAGATAAAGCTGGGAATTGATCGTTGTGGGGTGCGGTTTAATCCAAGATTTCAGGTTTTGAAGAGCTAGATTAATCTCTCCTAGAGTCGCAATTTTAAAATAGGCCTCAAATGCAGGTCGTACCAAATCATTTTTAGTGGCTTCAACAATTGCCCCCTGATTATCAATGATTCCTTTCTTTAAATTTTTCAGTTGTGTTAGATGAAAGTTTACTGATTTCGTTTGGCTATTTCCCAACAGTGCCCTTTGCTGTTGGATTATATTCTTAATTGGAGTTGTTATCTGAATGGTCATTAACTTTTTTTAAAAAAAGCAATTTAACTTTCTCAGTTTATAGTACTACTTAATTGAGACGACCAAAAAAGTTGATCTACGTAAGATATTCAAGAAAGTTAAGCTTTCTTGAATATCTCTGGCTAAGTTCAATAAAAATCGGTGATTTTAAAAAAGTAGGATATAATTTATATAGAGTGGTGTCTATCTTTATCAGCAAAATTATATTCAGTTAGAAAATGATCCTGAAAACTCATATTTGAATAATTCAAAATATAAACTATAATTTGTGACTATGAATGTTACCATCATAAGTTGTGTGTTGGGTATATTTTTTGCTTTAATGACCTTTTTATTTATCATAAGAATCATTCTAACTTGGTATCCTCAAATAGAATTGAATCGTTTTCCTTGGACATTAATTATTTTTCCTACGGAACCGTTATTAACTCCTGTTCGTAAGGTCATTCCTCCCTTAGGTGGCGTGGATATTAGCCCGATTATTTTGGTAGGGATTTTTAGTTTATTACGAGAAATTTTACTAGGACAGCAAGGATTAATTACGATGATTTTATCAACTCATTAGACAAATAGTATTTCTTGTGTAGTAGGCTACTAAAAGCTTCGGTTTTAAATGGTTTTTCTAGTTCAGTTATACCAACAAAACTTGTTACAATAGTTTTTTTTTGATGTCACTAGCCTCTTGCTCCTATGCCTGAATTTACTGTATCACCAGTTGTTGAGTCTCCAGATTTGATTACCATTCAAGCCCAACCCATTCATATTCCCCAAAGCCATGGTGAAGATTTAGGTCCCATTAGCGATTTTTCCTCTGAAAGTTGGAGTTATCACCCAGAAAGTATCGAGAAGTATTACAATAAACGTTTTTTAGTAGTTTTACATCGGTTGATTAGTATTGTTTCACAGTCTTCCTGGTTTTTTTTAGGTTTATGGTGGGATAAGTTAAGAAGGATCAAGCCTAAAGATAATCGCAAACGGGCAATCCAGTTGCGGGAAATACTGACCAAATTAGGACCTGCTTACATTAAGATTGGACAGGCTCTTTCGACACGTCCTGATTTAGTTCCCCCCAATTATGTTGATGAATTAACCTCCTTACAAGATCATATTCCTTCTTTCCCTAATGAGGTTGCCTACCGTTTTATAGAAGAAGAATTAGGAGAATCTCCAGAAGCGATTTACGCAGAAATTTCTCCCCAACCCTTGGCTGCAGCTTCTTTAGGGCAAGTGTATAAAGGAAAATTAAAAAATGGAGAAAAAGTAGCCATAAAGGTGCAGCGTCCTGATTTAATTCGACGCATAACATTAGATATTTATCTAATGCGAAATCTAGCCAGTTGGGCGCAGCAAGTATTCAAATTTATTCGCTCAGATTTGGTTTCTATTACAGATGAATTAGCCAGTCGTATTTTTGAAGAAATTAACTACATTCAAGAAGGAAAAAATGCCGAAAAATTTGCCGAATTTTATGGACATTTACCTGAAATTTATGTACCTAAAATTTACTGGAAGTATACGGGAAGACGCGTTTTAACCATGGAATGGATAGAAGGAACGAAGTTAACCGATATTCAAAAAGTTCAAGCCAAAGGAATTAATGCAACTCATCTGGTAGAAGTTGGTGTTCAATGTTCTTTGCGTCAGTTGTTAGAATATGGTTTCTTCCATGCTGATCCTCATCCAGGAAACTTATTAGCTATGGATAATGGGCAATTAGCTTATCTGGATTTTGGTATGATGAGTCACATCAAGCCCTATCAACGTTATGGTCTAATTGAGGCAGTTGTCCACCTAGTTAATCGTGATTTTGAATCATTAGCTCATGATTATGTTAAGCTAGACTTCCTTCAACCCGATACAGATTTATCTCTAATTATTCCGGCTTTAAGTCAAGTTTTTGGCAATGCTTTGGGAGCAAGTGTTGCTGAGTTAAACTTCAAGAGTATTACTGATCAGATGTCTGCAATGATGTACGAGTTTCCTTTTCGTGTTCCTGCTTATTATGCTTTGATTATTCGATCAATGGTAACATTAGAAGGAATTGCAATTGGCATTGATCCTAACTTTAAAGTCCTCAGCAAAGCTTATCCTTATGTTGCAAAACGACTCCTAACTGATCCATCTCAAGAATTACAAACTTCCCTCAAAAATTTATTATTTCAAAATGGGAATTTTCGATGGAATCGTTTAGAAAATTTATTAAGAAATGCTAAAGATTCTCAGGACTATGATATTGATAGAGTTCTCAATCAAGCTACTGAGTTTCTCTTCTCTGAACGAGGATTATTTATTCGGGAATATCTTATTGATGAAGCAATTCATGCTGCCGATTCATTGGGTCGTCGAACCTGGTTTACTGCTTCTACAATAGTGAGAAAACAAGTAGGCTTAGCTGCTCAAGAAATTCCTTCAGACTTAAAAAACAATGGTCAAACAACAGAACATTTAAAAAATATTTTAAAAATCCTTCAGGACACCCCAGGATTCGACCCCATGCACCTCGTTCCCATAGCTACAAAACTATTAGTTAAACCAGAAATTCAACAGATGGGACAAAAAATTGTTGAAGGGTTGATGCAAAAAGCAGTTGCTCGTCTAATTCACAATTTACTTCTAGAGTTGGATAAACCTCAAGACAGGAAAAGTTCTGTATCTTCAACTAAAAAATCTTTACCTGTAGCCTCTTAGAGATTTTAGGTAAAGTAGATTTCTAAAATAACTGTCAGAACGTATTTAGTTTATTTAACGCGCTTCAGTCGTTTATGACTACTAAATTTAGATGTAAAACTTGAATTTTTTTGAATTATACAAATAATTAAAAAATTAGGAGCAATAGAGTCGCTATAATCTATGATTATGCTAGATACTGTTGTGAAAACTTAGTTATAATAAGAAGGAAACAATCTAAATTGAAACGATATCTAAAAAAACTTATTTAGCTTTGTAATTTAGTTCAATTAAACTAAAAAGTAAGCACTTGAGAGGCAAAGATTTTGTAGGGTTGAGAAGATAGTATTTACCTTAGAAAGTATCTCAGGGACAGGCTCTCAAAAATAGTGTGGTCGCTGCAGCAATAAATTTAATCATAGCGAAGAAATTCTGAACAAATATAATTAAAGAGGAGAAAAAAATATCTATTAACTGATAAGCTACTTTAAAAAAGTGACTCAAAAATTAAAATTAAGGCCAGCACATAGGCGAATATAGAGAGGACTAAAAGTAGCCCGTTAGATAGAAAAATAAAACTTTATTGAAAAAGTTGTAGACCAAAAAGTATGAGATGACTTGAAAAAGTTTAGCGATTTCTGTTAGAGTCTAAGAGCATAACGAAGAAATAAAAACCCTTTTTTTTAAAAAAAATTAAAAATCCACTTTTAAAAATCTAAAAGCTAGGAAAAAATATCTAAAAAATGAGATAGATATGTGTATTTTTTATGCATCTAGAGTGGGATTGAAACCAATCAAAAAAAAGTATCAAGTCTCGCACAAGAGCAACTGTTATAGGAAATTAGGGCTATGAATGGTCGGTGATACGTCTATGGATTTATCAAACTACTAAAGAGAGCAACTTTATCAAATCAAATCCTAAGAGGGAACCTAAAATGGCTAAATTTAGTTGATAAACATTTAGCTAAAGATGTAGGGCTATCTAAAAAAAAATATTAATAGAAGATAATAACAGATGACATGGTAGCAAAAAAATAAAAATAATTTTAGAAATTACTAGTAAATCTTTGGAAGCTTAATCTCTAGAATTAGCCCCAGCCAAAATATGATGGACATTATGTAGATGAGCCTTGATTTAATGGGTATTTTAACGATAAAGTTGTTATGTTAAAAAAGTATTGTTTAGCCATTTTAATATATTCAGTTAAATAAAAAAAATAATTGATGATTTAACCAATAATAATGAGTTAAATTGACTGTGTTTTTTTAGCATGGTATATCCATCGTATTTAGTATAAAATCTTGTCTCGACCTATAAAATCCCTAATTTTACATAGTTGCTTTAGGACTTTGTGGTTACATTTAGTAATTCAATAAGTTATTTAAAATTTAGAGAATTAACTTTTCCTAACTTTGTTTGAACCTTAATTGTCTCGGCAAAATAAAAGATAATATCAAGCGATATCGTTTTTTTAAACAAATTCAATACTTTGACTTTAAACGATCATCTCTTTTTCCTTTATCCATAGGCTTTCAAACGACTGGTGCTCTCTTTTTTTGATTGGAACTTAATCTATTTTTAACTATTTCTAATCATGAAACTTAATTCCTGGTTACGAGATAAATCGTCAAACGTCTCGAATAGATAATCACAGCTAAAATATTGGGATTCAGGGATCAAATACTGAGTATAGATGTTTGAAATGATACTCAGCCGTAGATTTATTCGTAATAGTTTTAATAGCTATTTTATATTTTGACAACCTCCCCTACTTTATAAGTTTTCTGCTCTTTATTTTTAGCGAGAGCTTAATGTTTTTAAGATAAATTATATTTAAGCTCATCTATACAATACGCAACTTTTATAAGCCAAACTAGGAAAAAATAGCTCATCAATATCTTGACCTTGCTTAGATAACTTAGGGAAAAAGCCAGGAATTTGCCTAGCTTTTTGATGAATATTCTTGAGTAGAAACTTCAGAAGTTACACTATTTTTTAACATTCATCATCCTTGTCTCCTCCACAATCATTGTTAGTAATTACATTTCCAGGCATAATATGAGGGATGGCGAATGCTATGGTTTCTATGCCAATAATGGTGAGTAAGACGATGACGGTTCCTAAAGCTAATTGACATTTGATAGGTTTCATAGTTAATTGTCTCCTGGTCATTCACACCAATTTAGTTAGTTTTAAGGATCTTTAATCCTCCACTTTTAGGATAAAACGCCTTACATTGAATGTCAGTCCCACAGTTAAATTTTAAGGCTGAGCAACATGGAAGTAAAGCGAAAATAGTAGAATTGGGAATAAGTATGTATTGAAAATCACACTTGATATTAACGGTCATTGTTGCCAGTGTAAATGCTAGATTTAATATTCTTAAGGCAATCGCCATGAAACCAAAAGGCTGGGATCAATTCCTCAAAGAAGTAGCCATCGATCAAAATCTAAAAGGAAGACTTCGAGAAATCTTTTTAGTTCGGTTTGCTTATGAAAATTGGCGTAAACCAGATACAGAGGTTTGGGAACTAGCTGAAGCAGCCAGTCATGAGACATACAAAAAACAAATGACCGAACTCTACAGTTGTTTTGCCAATGATCAGCCTAATGGTTGCCCTGAATTGGATCCTCGTAGTAAAGGTCCTGGGAAGTTCCAAGTTTTACGAGAATGGCTCAAAGATATTAAATATCCTGATTGGAAACAAGCATCAGCAATGCCAAGCTTTTCAAGTCTTCCGATGATTGATCTCCAAATGCACATAAAAGTTGACTCTCCTATTTATATTCAACGTCCTCCGGTTGAAGTAGATAGTTGCCAAGAAATTCTTAAACCGGGTGCTTTAATTAGGATTAAAGCACCCGAAAAAATGGGGAAAACATCTCTTCTTAATACTATTCTCGTCTATGCTGAAGCTTATAACTGTCGCAAAGTGTATCTTAATCTCCGTGGTGCAGAAGGGGCAATGTTTACCACCTTAGATAAATTTCTTCGCTGGTTTTGTGCGAACATTAGTAGAGAGTTAGGCATTAAGCCTGAACTTGATGATTATTGGGATGAGGAATTATTTGGTAGTTTAGTAAGTTGTAAAACTTATTTTCAAAGTTATTTATTAAAACAGATTGACCACCCTATAGCGTTAGGTTTAGACAATCTTGATCGTATCTTTGAATATCCCGATATTGCTAAAGATTTTTTACCTATGCTTCGCTATTGGCATGAAGAAGCTAACAATTTAGAAATTTGGCAAAATCTTCGTTTAGTGATTGCTAATTCTACAGAGGTTTATATCAAACTTGACGCCAATCAATCTCCTTTTAATGTAGGAAGACAGGTTAAATTACCTGGGTTTAAGCTAGAACAAGTATTAACTTTAGCTAAATATTATGGATTGAGCTGGTCAGAAGATAAAAAACAACAAGAGTTTGCCAAATATTTAATTGAAATGGTAGGAGGACATCCCTATTTAATTCGTCTTGCTTTTGATGCCCTTACCTATAAGAATATTCCTCAAAATAAGCTCTTAGAAGAAGCCTCGACCCAAGGAGGAATTTACGGGTCGCATTTACGCCGTCATTGGAATAATTTACAATCTTCTCCTGAATTAGCTGAGGCTATGAAACAAGTGGTTAAAACTGAAATGGGAGTACAGTTAGAACCATCTATAGCTTATAAATTAGAGAGTATGGGACTAATTAATTTAGTAGGAGATGAAGCTCAGCCCAGTTGCAAGCTGTATCATAGCTATTTTATGGATAATCTTTAAACTCTAATTTTATTGAATGGTGTCAGTTTATTTTTCTGCTTCTTCTAATGCTCGATACAAATACCAACTCTTTCTAAATTTTAAGCTTTTTAAAAGGTTATTTTTCTTCTCACTTATACTCCCCCTCTTTAGAGGATATATTGATAGTTCCTTGTCGTTAGAATTTTAATAATTTAAAGGATTTTGTGACAATCTATCCCTGAAACTAACAAAAGAGATACTCCTAAAAATCCTAAATTAATTAAATTGTATAGATGGATAAGTTCACTCAAAGTAAGACATTTAAATTATTAAGTTAATCTTTTTAAGATTAACTTAATACCAAGTGGTTTATTTGTAAAATTAGTTACCAATTAGTGAGATTAATCATCAGGTTTAAATTACTAAACTATAACTAGCATCCCATCTCCAAAAGAATAAAATCGATAACGTTGTTCAATTGCTTCTTGATATAAATTCATCAATCTTTCTCGTCCTATCAAAGCACTCACTAACATTAATAAACTTGAACGCGGCAAGTGAAAATTCGTAATCATTCCATCAACCACTTGCCAGGAATACCCAGGATAAATAAATAGATTAGTCTTGCCTTGAAATGGTACTAACCCTTGTTTACCTTGAGTTTTAGCTATTTGTACTGCCCCTTCCAAAGATCGAACCACCGTTGTTCCTACTGCAATCACCCGTCCCCCATTCTTTTTTGTCTGAGCAATCATCTCCACAGTAGTTTGGGGGACTTCCATCCATTCCGAATGCATATCATGTTGGGTAATATCTTCTGCCTCCACAGGACGAAATGTTCCTACCCCCACATGGAGAGTCACATAAGCTTGAGCGATTCCCTTCTCAGTCAACCTTTGTAACAACTCTGGGGTAAAGTGTAATCCTGCTGTGGGAGCCGCCACCGCTCCAGGTTTTTGAGCATAAACGGTTTGATAAAGATCGTAGTTATCTTCAAAACGGGTGATATAAGGAGGTAGAGGAATCTTCCCCAGGTGTTCGATCGCCTGCCAAAATAAGTCCGGTGAAGCTCTCTCAAACTGTAACAATCTTCCCCCTGTTGCTGAATCAACTGTAAGTACCTTAGCTTTTAAATAAACGGGACTTTTTGTATTTCCTTCTGGAGAGTCGGGAAACCAAATTTCCGAACCAACTTTAAACCGTTTTCCTGGTTTAACTAAAGCCAACCAACACAATGGAGCTTTTTCCTCTAATAGTAATATCTCAACAGGTGCACCTGTCGGTTTATGTCCATAAAGTCTAGCCTGAATGACACGAGTATCATTGAGCACTAATAAGTCTCCTGGCAATAACCACTCGGGTAACTCTCGGAACACACTATGAACTTGAGTCGTCAAGGAATTAACTACCAATAATCGAGAACTGTCTCTAGGGGTAACAGGTTTTTGGGCAATCAACTCAGGTGGCAATTGATAATCGTAACTCGATAATAAACAGTCATCAGTCATAGGGAAAACAAAAATCTGAAGAAATTGGGTAGTTTCCCCCATTGTAAAACGTCTAAAATGGGGGGGAGTCCCCTATGAGAATTGGTTAGATTATTGTCACCCTAGAAGACGCAGGATAATTAATTAAGCAGATAACTTAGAGAGAAGCAATGGACTATATTTACTTTCTTGGTAACGCCAGCTTAACCTTACGGGCTATCGAATACTTACAATCAACGAACGACTGGCCATCTTGTTCGATGACAGTTATTCATCAAATTAATGGTTGGATCGTTAGAGTCAAGTTTAAACAGCCTTTAAATCCTTACCAACATGGGAACTTTAAGGCATTTATGAATGAAATCGGTATCCCCTACGAACTTGAAATCCGTCTTCAAATGGTCTTCTGGAGTTTAGAAACGGGACAATCTCCCATTGATGTCATGCGTCGTTATCAAGTGGCTATTGTTTCTCACGGCTCTCCAGATATTAATGACATTGAGGCATTTCGGCAACAATTTACCAAAGGCTTAGGTTATTGCCCAGAAACTTTAGCTTAATTCGTCAGGAAATTTGGGTAGACATCTTTTCGTAGAACGATGGCTTCGTATTAGAGTGTCACGTAGGTTAAGCGACCCACCCAAGACAATAGATTAAGTTAAGACGGCTTTTAGAGTAAAGTCCAGTTAACCTAATTAACTGGTAGTGCAGACAATATTAAGTAGAGGCAGTTTTGTTGAAGCAGAAATATGGAATTGTGAAGCTCAGGAGTTACTCCTGTTTTTCGGCGTATGAAGATGTTAAAACCATTCCTATTAATTAGGAACAAAATGGTCCATGACACGGTATACTCCACCCAGAGATATTGATTAACTAGAAAAGTAATGGTAGCCGTAGCAATTCTCGCAGCAGGACGTGGAACACGAATGAAGTCAGACCTTCCTAAGGTACTTCATCAAGTGGGGGGACGTTCATTGGTGGAACGGGTACTTGAAAGTTGTTGCCTGCTCAATCCATCTCAAAAACTCGTCATTGTGGGTTATGAAGCTCAACTAGTTCAACAGTCATTGCATCAGGTTAGCTTCTTAGAATTTGTTGAGCAAAGGGAACAATTAGGCACAGGCCATGCCATTCAACAATTGTTGCCCTGTTTAAAAAACTTTACCGGAGATTTATTAGTCTTAAATGGAGATGTGCCCTTATTAAGGCCTGAAACGTTAGAAAATTTACTCAAAAGTCATCAACTTCATCGTAATGCTGCTACATTACTCACAGCAAATTTACCTGATCCAAAAGGATATGGACGTGTGTTTTGTGATGGTGACAATTTAGTCAAACAAATTGTGGAAGATCGTGACTGTAACGCCGCCCAAACACAAAACCATCGCATTAATGGAGGTATTTATTGTTTTAATTGGACAAAATTAGCCGAAGTGCTGCCGAAACTCTCTTCTAATAATGATCAAGAAGAATATTATTTAACGGATGTGGTTAAATATCTATCTCCTGTGATGGCAGTAGATGTGAAAGATCATTTTGAGATTAGTGGGATTAACGATCGTAAACAACTGGCTATTGCAAATGATATCCTCCAAAGTCGTATTAAAGATTATTGGATGGCTAAAGGAGTGACCATGATTGCTCCTGATAGTATCACTATTGACGATACCGTTGAATTACAACCTGATGTTGTGATCGAACCCCAAAGTCACTTAAGGGGAAATACTGTTATTGGGAAAGGAAGTATCATAGGACCAGGAACTCTAATTGAAAATAGTAAAGTTGGTAAAAACGTAATAGTACTCTACTCGGTCATCATTGATAGTCAAGTGGCTGATGGATGTCGTGTTGGACCTTATACACATTTGCGGGGTCAAGCTCGAGTGGGAGAGTCTTCTCGTATTGGTAATTTTGTAGAAATTAAAAAGTCAATCATCGGACAAAAAACCAATGTGGCTCATCTTTCCTATCTGGGGGATGCAACTTTAGGAGAAAGAGTTAACGTGGGGGCCGGAACTATTACTGCTAACTATGATGGGGTGCAAAAACATCCAACCATTATTGGTGATGGAACAAAAACTGGAGCTAACAGTGTGTTTGTGGCTCCAGTGACGCTAGGGGAAAATGTCACTGTAGCTGCGGGGTCTGTTGTCACCGATAATGTACCCGATCAAGCGTTAGTCATTGCTCGGGAACGGCAGCGAATTATTAAGGATTGGAAAATGAGTATTAAGAAGAAAAATTAGTAATTTATTGTCCTCTATGAGATAAATAATAACTGACATAAAATTACTTGGGCTAGAATCTCTACTTTTTACTTATAAGTAGTTGGGCATCAATAAACAACACAATGCCGAGAAATTGCAGTAGAGTGAGTAGATTATCAACTTATCATAAAAAAACTAAGAGTATTCCAGCGTAATAAGCCAAAATAAAGCTTAAAATCAATATAACATGGATACTGGTAAATGTAAGTTTCATAGTTATTTCTACCTGGTTGAATAAGATTTAGTCTTTTTTGTTTAATTGTTAGTTGATCGACTTTGCCAGATTTCTAATTCTTAACAATAAATCTCTTCGCTTCTAAACTATTCAATGCTGAAGATCATTTAATGACGTCTATCACTACTATCATCAATTCGTATTTATCTTCCAACATCCTAGCGGCTAATTTAGCCTTTTTTATTCTTTACTATTCTTACTTAATTATTTTGAATTTTTGGGAATAAGTATACAAAAAATGTGTAAATACGACTTTCTTTGTCTTTTATACTGTACTTTTATCGCGGAAAAAACATAAATAAGTCCATGCTTTTCGAGAATCATTGTTATTTTACAAGATTTTTTCAATCTTTTTTAAATTTTGTCATCTTACTAGTTCATTAATTTAATAATATTGAGTAAGTAGTTTTTAATAAATATCAAAAAAAATTTATCTCTAATATTTAAGCAGTTAAAGTTGAATTTTTTTTGTACTGCTTTAATTTTTTATGAAAAAATCAATTTTGGTTGTGAAAACCAACTTCTAATAAAAAAGAAACAATCTAGATAAAAACGATTCCTTGAAAAGCTTATTTAGCTCCACATATTAGTTTGATCAAACTAATATGTGGAGCTAAAAAGTCAAAATTCTATTGCTGTGACACCCTAGTGTAGGGAAATTACTCAAGGGGAGAAAGTCTATAGCTTTTGTGGAGTGTAGAAATTAGTTTTCTTTCAAAGGATTATGAAGGCAGAATTTTATCATTTTGATTAAATAACTCAAATACTTGACGACAGAAACATTTAAGCCTTTCCTCTACATCTGCGACTGGTCGATAATTTCCCTCAGATTGCCAATCATACACTGTTGACAGTCGCCAGGCCAGGCCTTGATGATTAAAGGCTGTTGCATCGACTCCAACTAATTTTTCGAAGTTATCTACGGGATCTTGATGAAAACGAATTTGTACCAACAAACTACGACTTTGGAAACGGGGACTCCATCCAGGTAAATGGAACCCAATGTCAATGGAATTGGGATCGACTAATTCAATCGTATCAGGGTCATTATACCAAGGTTTAAGATCTGCTTTTGCATCGGGAAAATGCGACTTAAATAGATGGACAATGACTGCAATCTTAGTAGCCACTTCTAGTCCTTGTGCTTTTTCCGACGCGTTCATAGTGTAATTTCCTCTCACATATAGATAGACCAACAGATTTTAACTAGGTCTTAGATAGCAAATTTAATAAATAAATTTGCTCTATTCTATGCCACGATTTTAATAAGTTTCTCTATAGATAATGACGACAAAATTAAAAGTTCATGACAGAGCATTTCCTGACGACTGATTTTCCTGAGTAATTTTATCAGGAGGTTTTCCTACTCTAATGATACTGAAAAACCCTCTGTTATTCTTCTCCATGGAGGACTTTCCCACAGCTATACTTACTTAGCGAGAGATAATGCCTCCTTTAGCGAAAAAAGACTTTCTAATAATAGCCCCTGATTAAATTAGTTTTGGAGAATCTGCTATCCCTAGATAGGGGAAAGTTTACCTATGCCCTCTAACTTAATAGTTAGGCGTTAGAAGTGTTTATTGAAGTCTTAGTAGATCTTAAGCCATGATCTATGCATCGTCCAAGGTTTTCTAGTCTAAGTAGAAATATAATATGCCTTTGCTCATCTTAGGCAAATTGATTGTCTGATCATATTAAATACTCCCATGTCACCCGATATAAAATTACCATAGATCATGAAACAGTAGAAGATTACTCTTGTAGTGAATTTAGTGACTCACAATCTTAATAATTGTCGATCAAAATCTTGATAAAAGAAGTAAGTTTATTGTTTCTAATAAAAAATTTGCAATATATCGACAACCGTAAAAGTTCGGCTAATGATAGCTATTCAAAAAAGGGTTAATATTTGGGGTGATTGTCTTGTCACCTTAATTGTTTGGGGGATGGCTGCTCCCTGACTATTTTTAGAGGTTTCCAAAAGCTTAGCAGTTGCTTATGATATCGTGGGATTGCTAAATACCGATGATGCTAAACACTATTTCCAAAAACATTGAGTGCAAGAAGTGAGCAATCCAATTGTAAACTTTTCATTCCGTCAGGCTTGATAAAGGATCTGATTATTAGAAAAAGCAATAAACGAGTTTAATTGTGAATAGTAGCAATAGAATGATGTCAAGTATTAGGTCGATTTTATCGATGCTCTTGATGCTCTTGATGCTCTTGATGCTCTTGATGCTCGTGACCGTTTTTTAGCGAGTTGTAGTGGTCCTCAAGCGTCTATTCTCACCACCTGTTCCCTTATAAAAAATTGAACAACTGCAAGTTTTGATTAAACTGATTGTAGAAACGTGGGGAAAAATGTCAATTTAAAAAGATTTTATCTCTGACCTAAATTGGATAGATACCCGAACTTATATTCATTGACCTTGAAGCACACTTGGGCAACAGATATTAATGCAGCGGGCAGCGGCTAGAAATTTTAATGGATTTGCCGCTAAAACCCAATATTATCAAGCTGTTGGGAACTTTGATACTTTCTTGTTTCTGATTTCTTAATGTAATTAAGTTAGTTAATGTATAACAGTTAATAGTAGTCGGTTATCCTCTTTTACTCCTTGACATACTAATCACTTTTTTATACTATTAACTGTTAACTTCGTCCTTTGTTTTTCAGTAAAAATGACTCATATAGCTATTATTGGAGCAGGCGTTATCGGAGCAGCAATTGCTTATGAATTGAGTTTAGTTAAAGGGTTAAGAATTACCTTAATTGATAAACAAGTCTCTGCTTCGGGTTCTACGGGAGCAGCATTGGGGGTTTTAATGGGGATTCTTAGCAGTAAAACAAAGGGAAGAGGCTGGAAACTTCGTCAAACTAGTCTAGAACGTTACAAAACTCTAATTTCTGAATTAGAAATCCTCACCAAACAAAATATTCCTGTCAATCATCAAGGAATTTTGATGTTAAGGTTTGCAGAAGAACCGATAGGAGAATGGGAAAAACTAATAACAATTCGTCGGTCTCAAGGTTATGATTTAGAAATCTGGGATCAAGAAACTCTAAATAGAAAATGTCCTCACATTGATAATCATAGAATTATTGGTGCAATTTATTCCCCTCAAGATTTGCAAATTAATCCCCAAAAATTAACACAAGCTTTAGTTAAAGGAGCTTCTATCAACGGGGTTGACTGTAAGTTTGGAGTTGAGGTTAAAAATATTATTTATGATAGCTTAAAGGACTCAAATATCCGCCAATGTCATCAAATTCAAACCACAGAAGGTAATTTAGAAATCGATAAGTTAGTTATAGCTGCTGGGTTGGGCTCAACTCCCTTGACTATTACGTCTAGTCAACCTCTAGACATCCGACCAGTTTTAGGTCAAGCATTACAAATTAAGCTGGATAAACTGCTAGGAAATAAAGACTTTCAACCGGTAATCACAGGTAACGATGTTAACATTATTCCATTAGGAAATGGGGAATATTGGATCGGTGCAACGGTAGAGTTTCCTAACGAAATGGAAGAGATTATTTCAAATCCAGAATTTCTAGAAAAAGTTAAACAACAAGCAATTAGTTTTTGTCCTACTTTACAAGATGCTAAAGTCATAAAAACTTGGTTTGGAAAACGTCCTCGTCCCCAAGGTGAACCGGCTCCAGTTATTAGAGAGCTGCCTCATTATGATAATGTTTTATTAGCTACTGGACATTATCGGAATGGGATTTTATTAGCACCAGCAACCGCATTAGCTATTCGAGAATATTGGTTTGGCTGAGCCTGTCATGTAAAACTAATACTTTAAGAGAAGCGAATAGAAAATAGGAAATATTTAATTTGTTTTAAACAAATTTAAAAAAATTTACCTTAAAAGCCTCTATGACTGAAATCAGTATGGATAGTCAAGGAGTCAAAATAGACATTAATTTTTTTACTTTGAAAATAACATAAAATTATACAATTAGCTTCTATATTAGAAGACCAGAAAATCTTAGAATATAAACAAATAATTATTACATTAATTAATTTGATTCTCTACTTGATCGATTTGGAAAATTATACAACATTCAACAACTTCAAAAGTATAGGTAAGACAAATTAAATACTATAAACAATACTCATGAACACACAAACGTTAAATAAACTGACTCCACCCCCAAGCGGCAACAATAGCGACAAACGCTCCAATAAAAGTATTTAAAATATTCACAACTTCATTAGTCATCCAGTCTAATTTTTCCTGTAAAGTTGCCCCAATCAAACTTTCTAAACTAGTAGCAATAAAAGCAGAGAAAATACACCAAAACACTCCCGCTAGATTAATTAAGGCAATCCCCCAAGCTAATAAAGCAATTACTCCAGAAGCAATCACTCCTGCTAAAGTTCCCTCAAAACTGACGGCCCCTTCAGTTCCCCGTGGCACAGGTTTTAAGGTAGTAATTAAGAATGTGCTTTTCCCATAAGCTTTTCCTACTTCAGAAGCAGTTGTATCAGAAAGTTTAGTACTAAAACTAGCAACATATCCTAAGATCAATAATTGTCGCCAAGAAGAATCAGAAGATAAAGTCATCAAGGCACAAAATATAGCTATTAATGCTGACCCCCAAACATTTTCTGGACCTCGCATTCCTGACCGTTTTTCAGCAATTCCTGCTGCTTCTTTTTCTGCTATTCCGATGCGGGTTACTACTGAACCCATTAAGAAATAAAACATAACGACGGTGTAACCTTGCCATCCGAGTGTTCCCCAAACTAAAACCCCTAATACCCAAGCATGGAGGTATCCAGCAGTAGTCAATAATTTTTTAGGGACAATAAAGGCAATGATAATTAAAAATGAGTTTAGACAATTAGCAATGAACCAAGGGTTTGTAATTTCCATCTTAATTTAAGAGTTAATGTTAATAATTAATGGTTGATTAATTTAATGAAATTTAACTTTTTTTACGAATAAAGTTTTTCCATAAACAGCTTCAGTCTGACAATAAAATAAAATTGAAACATTTAAATAACCTTCTTTGATTTTTCCCTAAGTTTTATTTTTTATTTTTAGTGTCATCCGGCAATATTAACTTGAATTAAAGTATTTTTTCCAAATTACTATAGTTTTTTGATAATCTGGAATCTCTATTTGAGAGCTCACTAAAAATAATCTCTCAAATAGAGATTCTACCTTATTATTAGGTTTAAGTTTTAGGTTGGGATAATTAATTGGAAAATATTCTCCATATTTTTTCAAAAAATTAAGTCACTTGACTTTTAATGTTTTTTATGCACAAAAAAGTTTACTGAGACTACACCTCCCGTATTTAAACCATCATCAATTGAGCATAAATTTCCTGAACTGTGGCTGTAAATTTCTAATTAATAATCCTTGAGGTAGATTATACCTAGTGACTTTAGTACGAGAATAAACCCCAAAGATATAACAGCTTATCTTGATTGTTTAACTTTACTGTCCAAAAATTAGCAATACTATCTGTTATTTCAGTACAAACAATACAATTTTGAGTTAGATAAAACTGTTTAAGCATAGTTAATTTCAATATTACTATCGATACTATTGTAGGTTAAAAATAAAGAATAACTAACTGAATCTAACTATTTTGGTTGATCGGAGTAATAGAAATTTTATGGATAATATTTATTTTTTTTAAAAAAATAATATCTAATAAGTTCTATTTTAGAGACAACATAAATTAATATCAATTACAACTGATTTACTTAGGGCTAAAAAATTGAATCTTTAACCCTAATCAAATCTATTTTAAGAGTTTAATGAACCTAGAGATAATACTAAAAATTCAAAAATTGCTAGCAGTATTTTTTACTTTCTAAAATAGATATATTAATAGAGATTTTTTTAAAAAAAGCACTATTTCTGACATATGATTAATATCAATAGCACTAATTCTATAACTTATTTTAATGACGACTTTTGAGATAAGATAATATAAGTTATTCTACCACTGTTGCTTTAGCTATATATTAACAGTCTTTTTTTAAAAAAAATTAACTTCTTCAATGATTATTTATTATCAATTAATAAAAATTGTTTTTATGCCAGATATTTAAATACTTATCACTAAATAAAATATTAGTGAAATAAGTGAGAGTACAGTTTATAAACAAATAACTTAGAGCATCGAAGATAATCCTTTCATGATTGAAATATAAATTATTAAGGAGTTTACATAGATACAAAATTATTAATTTTTTAGTTTTATCAGCTAGACTAGCTTGTTCTTTAAGTAGATGAATTTAAATAAATTTTAAATAAAAAAAGTTTTTAAAAAAAGTATTTTTTATGTGTCAGCAGGCTTAAAAATTAAGTTAATAAATTTAGAAAAATATGCACTACTGCAGTTATTTTTTGAATATAAAATTATCTCTACAACGAAAAGAAAAGTATAGCTCTTATGTAAAAATATAAGAGAATAAAAAATCAAAAATATGCAATTTTTATCTAAATTATTTAGGCTAAAAAAATATAAAATTTACTGAAAGATTTTTATAAAAGAATAAAATAACTTATCAATAGTTAAAAATCATTTAAACTCTTAAAATATTTAAATAAACTCCCAGAATAATTCGTAATATTTTAAATTAGTACAAGAATTTATTCTCCATATTTGAGAAAAAGAACGCTAAGAAAGTAAATTTAAAAATGTTGCATTATTTGGAAAATAATTAAATTTTCAGGCTATTATACTTATATAAAGTAAATTTTAATTTATGGAATTTAGTAAGTTATCCTTATATCCAAGTTGAAAAGTGGAAGTTAGTTACACAGAGTATAAAAAAGAAACTCGACTAAATATAATAAGAATATACAAACCAGATAAAAGTTTTAATTATGTGTTATTAACAGGCAATTTCTTTTAAAACCTTTATAAAGATTTTATTGGAAAAAATAAATAAACCTCTTTCTTTTACAAAGACAAAAGACTATATACAGTCATTATTATTGATAATAACTCAGTAAATACAAGTAATTTATTTGAATTTAAACTAAAATAATAGGGAATAAAAAATTACTATTATAATTTAATTTAATTTAATTTAATTTAAGCATTACAAATTTAGATTTAATTGCTTAAATATAGAGATACAAAATAATTTATTTTTGGAAAGTTTATTTAGAGGTACGCACTTAGGTAAGTATTGATAAATCAAAAAATAGGTTTGATTCCAGAAAAATATATTCTATATTAGATTGATCCTAACTTTAGATACCATATTGTTAGTTTAAAATTTTATTATTTTATTTTTATTTTAATGATTTATCACAATTCAGTATTAACTGTTTATATTATTAATAAATTTATTAGTCAACTCCATAACTAAGATTGATAAACAAGAAAAAATACAGAAAAATAACAAATAAACTAGAAAACCTGGCCTATTCTCTAAATTACGGACTTTTATTAAAGCCTTTATTGAAAGACAGGAAAAACAATTGTCCAGTGTTTAAGATTATATATAACCTACAGGTGAAGTAAGTATTGCTTTATTAATACATAACTTCTATTTTATGTAGTTTTAGTTTGTACTTAAATACAAATTGCAAATACTTTAAGACTGTATTAATCTGTATCAGATTACAGCGTTTTTATAATTAAAATAATAACAAATAAATACAAAGCGGTCCTTTAACGGAATAAATTACTAGACTAGAAACCCACAATTTTTGTGCAAAAATCGGTCTCGCTTTGCGCATAATACTACACTAAAATTCTTGCCGCAAAAAAGGTGGACATCGTCCACCCTAGATCATTTTAAGTATTTTAAGTTTGTAATTTAACGGTTGGCTAATTTTTTAGTTTTTACCTTCCGTAGACGAATAGATTCAGGCGTTACTTCTACTAATTCATCAGCCCCAATATATTCTAATGCCCGTTCTAAACTCATTTCTTCGGGGGCTTGTAATTGGACTAATTCATCTCCAGTCGCAGAACGATGGTTGGTCAATTGCTTGGTTTTGCAGACGTTTAATTCCACATCTTGAGGACGGTTACTTTCTCCAATAATCATTCCTTTATATACTTTGGTTCCAGGGGTTATAAAAAAGATACCGCGATCTTCGGCATTTTTCAAAGCATAGAATGTTGCAACTCCTTCTTCAAAAGAAGTAATCACTCCGTTGTAACGAATTCCTAAATCTCCAGAAATGGGACGATATTCCAAGAAACTATGGTTCATAATCCCCTCACCGCGTGAGATACGGATGAAGTCTCCACGAAACCCAATTAAACCTCGGGCTGGAACCACAAATTCTAATTGAGTTCGTCCGTTGATTCCAGTTTGCATATCTTTCATTTCCCCTTTACGTTGTCCTAAGCGTTCAATACAAGAACCAACTGCTTGTTCAGGAATATCCAATACCAAATATTCAAAGGGTTCACAGGGTTGGCCATTCACTTCCCGATAGATAACTTGGGGTTGGGAGACTTGGAATTCATAGCCTTCCCGACGCATGGTTTCAATTAAGATACCGAGGTGTAATTCTCCCCGTCCGGATACCTCAAATTTATCAGGGGACTCGTTGTCTTCAACTCGTAAAGCAACATTGGTTTCTAATTCTCGCATTAAGCGATCACGGATTTGTCGTGAGGTAACATAAGTTCCTTCTTGGCCAGCAAAAGGAGAGTCGTTGACAGAAAAGGTCATTTGTAGGGTAGGTTCGTCAACTTTAATTAAAGGTAAAGCCTGGGGTTGATTGGGACAGGTCAAAGTTTCCCCAATATTAGCATCTGCAAATCCAGCCACTGCCACAAGATTACCAGCACTCGATTCTTCAAGTTCTACCCGTTGCAGCCCTTCGAACCCGAGTAATTTACTAATCTTTCCTTTAACCATACTGCCATCTTCTTTCATCAAAGCCGCTTGTTGGCCTGCTTTAATCACCCCATTATGAATGCGACCAATAATGATCCGCCCTAGATACTCAGAATAGTCCAGGGTAGTAACTTGTAATTGTAAGGTTTTAGTAGGATCGCCAGCCGGTGGGGGGATATGGTTTAAAATTGCTTGAAATAGCGGTTTCATGTCTACCCCTTCATCTTCTAAGCTATTTTTGGCAAAACCGGATAAACCCGAGGCAAACAGGGTCGTAAAATCGCATTGATCATCATCTGCACCAAGTTCCACGAACAGATCGAAGACTTTATCTACAGCAATATTGGGGTCAGCTTGGGGACGGTCAATTTTATTAACGACTACAATGGGACGTAACCCCTTTTCTAAGGCTTTTTTGAGAACAAAACGAGTTTGGGGCATTGGCCCCTCATTGGCGTCCACAATTAAAATACAGCCATCTACCATTCCTAAAACCCGTTCCACTTCTCCCCCAAAGTCTGCGTGACCAGGGGTATCTACAATGTTAATTAGGGTGTCTTCATAGCGAACTGCTGTGTTTTTTGACAAAATGGTGATTCCTCGTTCCCTTTCTAGGGCATTGGAGTCCATTACACAGTCTGGGATCTCTTCCCCTTCGCGGAAGATACCGGACTGTTTGAGAAGGGCATCAACCAGGGTGGTTTTACCGTGATCGACGTGGGCGATAATGGCAACGTTACGGATGGGAAGAGACATAGATAATGAAATGGTAAAAAAGTTTAGAAATGTTACTATAGATTTCTTAACGACTCTAGCTTACATGATTATAGTAGCAGTCAGCTAAGTTTTAGGAAATAGACAATAAGCAATCGGTAATAAATTATAGTAGAATTAATTTAGATTTAGGATACAGAAGAGACATAATAATAGGGCTTTATCATTGAGAATAATGGCTCTCTTCGGGAAAAAAATTATTTCATCTGCCGCTATTTATGAAAAACTGTAACGAGCTTGATTGTTAGTAACTAATTTTTTGCAAGAAATGTTAACTCTAACGTATTTTCACTTAAAAATTAAAAATAATAGCTATGTTTTTAGATCTTGTCGAACTTACGTCAACTTAAGACTGGATAAAAATTAAAAAAATATAGCTCGGGTTAAATAGTTGTTAGTCAACTTTAATATAATAAATTTTTTCTAAACCTAAACCATGAAATTGTACTGGACTAATAAAACTGTAAGGCAAAAAAGTTACATAGAACCTATTTGAAATATTATTAGTAATAATATTTAGCAAGGTTTATTTTTGAATTAAATTATGTTAAATTCAACACTCTCATTTAATTTGTATCTATAGCATCAAATGTCTAACTCGGTTTCATGAAGAAAATTTTCAATGTAGTGATTTTAATTTCAATCGATTAAAGTAAAGACTCCTAAAATATTAGTTGCACTAAAAAGTGCAGATCTATCCTATAGATGGTTTCACTGAAATTATATAAAATAGTAATAAAACCAATCAATATGATTCTACAATTTAAAATGTTTTTCGAGTTATTAATCGTATTTTTAGTTATATAATATCTAACTATTTTTTCATAGTTAAGCCAAGGATAATCTCCTTCAATTGAAGCTGAATAACTTAATATTATGGAGTAATTAATCGCTAAAATAAGATAATGATGCTACTTTACACAAAATAAGTACTTGCTTACACACAAAAATAGGAATTAAAGTTAATATTACTACCATGTATAGCTTGCGACAATAACTTTATTTAGTTTGAGAGTAAACACTTCATATATTAAGAAGTTTACACAGATAAAATGAAAAATTTGAGACATAAATATTCGAAGATACTTGGATAGCTCAAACTCTAAGGTTTAATTTTTTTTAAAAAAACTGAAATTTGCCTAGCTATAACTATCTATTTTGCTAAAGGAACTCAAGGAAAAAGAGTTGATATCAACTTTTTTTTGATTTTTTTTGATTTTTAACTATGAATAGATAAAAGCATTTTCTTACTTATAAAATCAAAAAATTAATGTTATAAATATAGCCATAAGTTTACATAGCTATGAATAATTTACCATTTAATATCAATAAAAAAACAGAACTAATAGAATCTACAAGAGTAGAAGTAATATCTTTATTTTATTATTTTGCCAATTTAAAATCCGTTGAAAAGTGTCTGCAAAAAAGATAATAAATATTGGTCAACTAAATAATTATGTAATTCTGTAAATATCAATAAAACTATCAATAAAAAAATTAGCTTAGCAAATAATGAAGATATGACTGGCTAGTTTACCTAACTGCTGTTATTATGAGCTACCTAATTGAAAATCTCTATAATTCCTAATCTAGTAGAAATAAAAATAACTTATTGAATATGATATTAATCTCCTCCCAGGCTCACAAAGGTAAACTTCATCTCTATGAGAAACGTAGTATGATTAAATCATCATCGTTTGTCAAGCATTACTTATTAATTGATATCAGGAGAAAGTTTTCATTTTATGGTTATTGAAATTGAGCGCAAATTTTTAGTCAAGGGAGATATTTGGCGCTCCTGGGGACAAGGAAAAATATATCGACAGGGATATATCCTAACCAAAAATGAGACTACCGTTCGGGTAAGAATTGTGGAAGATTGTGCTTTCTTAACATTTAAAGGAAAAACAAAAGGGTTTTCTAGAGAAGAATTTGAATATTCTATTCCTTTAGAAGATGCAGAAATAATGTTAAAAAATCTATGTGATCATCCTTTGATTCAAAAAATTAGATACCGAATACACTTGGGAAATTTAGTTTGGGAAGTGGATGAATTTCAAGGAGAAAATGAAGGATTAATTTTAGCGGAGGTAGAATTAAGTTCTGAGGACCAATATTTTGAGTTGCCAGCTTGGATTGGTGAAGAGATAACTCAAGATTTAAGATTTTATAATGTGAATTTAGCCAAACATCCTTATTTAATCTGGAAATAAATTTTCATAACAAGTTGTTAGATATAATGCTATTAGCTGTTTACCGTTTTTTCTTATATCTCAAATGAATCGTGAATCTGAGCTTATTTCTCTATCAACTATTCCAACTGCACCAGCAGGATTTAAGTCTGGTTTTGTCGGAATTATTGGTCGTCCAAACGTGGGAAAATCAACTCTAATGAATCAATTAGTAGGGAAAGAAATTGCCATTACTTCTCCTATATCCCAAACTACTCGTAACCGCTTAAGAGGAATTATAACCGCTGAAGAAGCACAAATGATTTTAATTGATACTCCAGGAATTCATAAACCTCACCATCAACTCGGAAAGATTCTAGTACAAAATGCTAAATTTGCAATTAACTCTGTTGATATTGTTCTCTTTATTGTTGACAGTTCTGTCCCAACAGGAGGAGGTGATCGCTATGTTGCTGAACTCTTAGGAACTTCTACTAATCCAGTTATTTTAGGACTTAACAAAACGGATCAACAACCCTCAGATTACCATCCTTTAGATAAAAGTTATTCAACTCTAGCTCAAGCTTATAACTGGCCAGTTATTAAGTTTTCAGCTTTAACTGGAGAAGGATTAGAGCCATTACAAAAGGCATTAATAAATCGTCTTGCTCCTGGTCCTTATTATTACCCACCAAATCTAGTCACTGATCAACCTGAAAACTTTATTATGGGGGAATTAATTCGAGAACAAGTCTTACAGAAAACTAGCCAAGAGATTCCTCATTCTGTTGCAGTTGTTATTGAAAAAATTAAAGAAACTTCTAATCTAACTTATGTTTTCGCTGCAATTAATGTAGAAAGGGACTCTCAAAAAGGGATTATTATTGGCAAAAAGGGGAATATGCTTAAAGCTATAGGAAGTGCTGCAAGAGAACAAATACAGAAACTAATCATGGGAGAAGTCTATTTAAAACTTTTTGTAAAAGTAAAACCAAAATGGCGACAATCAAGTTTGTGTTTGTCAGAATTTGGTTATCGTCTTGAATCTTAAATCTTGTTTTTATTAAAAATTAAAAGTAATTAACAATTACATCTTTATTCCGATAGTTTTTTCTTAGCTGGTTTGAGTATGATAGCAAAAATTGTATCTATTTCCTCTAAAAGGAAATATGCTCCTGTCGCTATTGGACAAAATCTTATCAATAAAGAGTTCGTAAATTTAGTTGAAATCCTAACGTTATTTTAGAGCTTTTTCAAGGGTTACAATGTCGAATTAGTTCTCAAGTAAAAAAAAATATAAGTGATAGAATTCCTGTTTTTACTAGTTTTAACTATCTTTGTCAAAAAGAATTAAATCCTTATAATGGTTTTGGGAGTTATTATCTACTTATTTATCAAACTTAGTCCAGAGTAGCCATTATTTTTATTGTTTTCGCTTCAATAAACTAGGAAATTTAGAAGTGGGTGATACTCTCGAAGTATTAGTTATTAGATAGATACTTGGAATTTGGAATAGCATTAATTTTCATTAAAATAAACCTAAACTTAAAAAAATTAATTATGAAGCACACAATGAAGAGGTAGTTATCTGAAAAAGAAGGAAATACATTTGTCTTAGTCATAGAGAATTTTACTTGACTTTCACAGGTGGAGGATAAACAATAAAATATCAAAATTTTCGCTCTAATATCGTAGAAAAAACAATTAGTTTATTTGCGAAATATCCAAAGAAAGAGATGTCAGAATGTCCCGATAAGATGATTGGGTTTGATCTGTCTTCAATTATTCTTTGTACAAAGGTGGTTTATTTATCTCTCTTTTAAACATAGTAAAAATTTGCTCTATCTACACCAAGCAGTTATTTTATTTTCAACCTTAAGAGCCGTCCTCTGGGAAAAGCGGTGACACGATGTATTCATATTTCCTGTCCAGCTATTTTACGGGGGGATGTCCTGATAGTGTCAGTAATATTGAATATGCTTGCCGCCATTTAAAAGTTATTGAATATTTTGTCCGGTTCCCTCCCCGCAACTAAATTTTAACTCGTGTTAGTACCGCCAAAGAATTAGACTTTCTACAATAACCTTGGCCTTCTTTTGAGGTGAAATCCAATCTCCTGAAATATAGCTACACATTCAAGTCTGCATTTATATTTTAAGTTAATGACAACAGTTTTATCTTAATTAAAGAACGATCATATTTTAATTGTCCTTTACTGTTACTTTTTATTTACACATTAAATCTGCTTTTTCCCTAGGCTAAATTCACATATTCCCCGGGTTTAGGAGTCAAGACTTGAGTTTATAGTTTATCTCGTGCCGACATTTGTTGGAACTCTTCTATGGTTTTTTCTGTTCTGAATATAACCGTTAACACCCTTTCGTATCCTACATTTCCTTCAGCTGCTGCCGAGAGAATAACTCTGGGTTTCTAGCCACTAACAGAGTTCTAATGTGTTTTTTTATTATTGGAGAACGGGTAATAAGTAATAAATGAAGAATACTAGTTCCCAGGGGTAAATTGGTTTATCAATAGGGATTTAATCTTTCAAAATGGAACTATGATAACCGTGAGGTTCGCAACAAAAACGATTTTGATTAACTGAATCCGTGAATTATATAGCAATTTTCTGTTAATTGAGGACTAATGGGAGAATCAGAAACCGCTTTTACTTTAAAAGTGTCTTTGGAGGTGTGAGTTTTTCCACAGCAAAGAGATGTTACTTGAGTGTAACCTAGACCTTTGACCACTTTAGCTGCATTGGGAAATCTTACTACCCGAATATTAAAATCTGATTCCTTCAGGATCTAATTCCTTAAAAGCGGAGAGACGAGCATGGTCCTATAACCCCTGAGAAAGTAAAATTAAGTCAATGGGTTCCTCGATAGGATCGAACGTGGACTTTATTTCCTTAAACAACCACGCCAGGCCATTAGAGATAAAAAACACTAACAAAGAGCCGATAAGAATTTGTTTTCCAGCGATTTCTATTAACCTAAAATTGCTATCAAAGCAGGCAAGTTGAATAAGGTTTGAATTTAAGCATTATATATCCCTTCTTAGGGTAAATATTTATTACTTGACTGACGACTGATTTTCATCACTTTTTCTCGCCATGATTAAAAGGACAACCCGAGGTTAATTTCTGGAGAAAAGTACTATTATCAAAATAATGTTCAACTTCTATAATTTTTAAGTCATCTGTGACCCTAGCAATACTTAAACCCACAATTTCGATAGTTTGTCCTGTGGGTTGATGATCTTTATATGGACCATTAAATGTTCCCCAATGTCGCCACTTAAAAGTAACATTAGGTGGTCCTGATAACACTTCGGTTAATTCCCAGAGAAAGCCATTAGGAAAAGCCTTATGAAATAGTTCAAAAGAGGATTCGAAAGTTTCTTCTGTGGCACTATACTTTTCACTATTATTAATAAATAGATTGTAAGTTCCTTGAGCAGACACATTCTGGGCTGTATAAAACTGTCCGCCATTGCTACTCATCCGAAATTTATCAGTTACGATTGATAGCCATTGTTCAGGATTAGCTTTATGAGAGGCTTCCATTTCGAAAGTTCTCACCAAGTTTTCAACAATTGCTTCTAATGACCCCTCAGGATGATTAAATTGACTTTCTACTCTGAGAAATTGATCAGTGTAGGAATAATCTGGGCGTTCGCCGTCGCGCCATTGCACCCCTTCATCATTAGCAATCACTTTGTCGCGACTTTGTACCCAAAGTGGTAATTTAGCTGAGTCATCGTAATCCATTTAACTTTTCCTAATCGTATAATTTTAAGTTGAAACTCTCCTCTAAAAGTTTATTAGAAAGGCCATATGGTAATTATTAATTTTAGGTTAAGATCTTTGTGTAAAAAAATTAACATTTTTTTGATTCTTAAATCGTGTATTAAAACACTAAGTTTGTTAGTCACAAAAATTAACTTTGTCGGTTACTTAACGAATTGCAACTGATTTCTCCTCAAAATTAAAGCTGTAAGTAACCTACCCTACGAAATATATTTTTTTATCACTATACAAACGAGAAATCTGTAAAATTAACACATATGTACAGTTGGTAAATGTGTCAGTTTTAAATTTATAGAATCCTATGGTTTTCTAGTAATGATTCTTTATGGGAAATCACTACTAACGATTACGAATCGTCACATATATAATAAAACTTATACATTTGAGTATTAATTTCCATCGGTTATGGTCAGTCTTGAATTTTCTTGGCTTACAGTCATTATCTTGATTTCCCTACTGGCAGCTTTAGCCATCCCCTATCATGCCTGATAAATAAATAATTTTCAGGTTAATAGTAAAATCTGATATTTTTCGCTTTTTCAATTTTATTAGCTGGATTTTTAGGCAGTTTGATATCTAACGATCGCTTTTTGTTCAACATTTTTCTACTTTATACTTAGTTTAAGCCCATATACCTGAATATCACTTAGATACTCAGATGAAGTTTTAAACTCTTTGAGCATAACAATTAATTAATATCACAAGCTAAGAACAATACTTAGCTTGTTTTCCGTTTAAACTAACTAAAACTAACATTGGAATTTAAGATAATGCAATTACCTCCATTCTCTGGATCTGGGAATTGGCACTGAAAAGGAACCAGAGATATGTAATTAAGTCCACCAGGGTCAGAAGACAAGTTATTTTCTGCCTGTTTCTGGGTTATAAAATAACGGTTACTGTCAAGACAATACCCGTCCAGAACAATGTTTTACTTCGAGCAGGACACAGTCCAAAAAGTTTCATTGTTTAAGTCTCCTATTGTTTAACCCACTTAGAACATTCCCATTCTTTGGTAATAACATTCACTCCATACTAATTCTATTTGAAATAAAATCCACTGTATCTGAAATTATGTTTAAGAAATTATAGAATATTTATTATTTAACAAAGCTTATCTTCTAGAAGCTAGTTTTATTTCCATAGATAATCTTGGTGTCATGACAAAGTAACAGAGAGGTAGATACAAAATTAAAGCTTCTAAATTTTTTCTCTATTTCAACTCAGAAAACCCTAGCTAAGATAATTATAGATTCAATTTAATGATATTAATTTAGTTAAGAAACTAAAACTATGAGCTTAGAAATTTTAAATGCAATCTAAAAAAACGAATATTTTTACTAGAGAATAATACAAGATTAATGTATAAAGTATTTAAAGACTACAAAAAACTGATAAAAAATAGGTAATCAGTAAATTTTTTATAACTTCAACATGACTATTTTGTTAGACTTAGACCTTTCAGAAAAACTACAACAACTCCGCAATAGTTTGCGCCCCGGGCAAAAACAGTTAGCAGATTGGGAAAGGGGAGAAATGGCAATATCTGCCGTTCCTGGAGCAGGTAAATCTCATAGTTTGGCAGTAGCGGCGACTATCATTATCGGACGCTATAAATTACACTCTAAAAAACAACTTATCATCGTTACTTATACCCGTTCTGCGACGGCTGGCATTAAAGCTAAAATTAAAAAATATTTGAAGAAATTACAATTATCTCAAACAGGTTTTACGGTACAAACTTTACATAGTTTAGCACTTAATATTGCTAGTCGCAATCCTCAGTTATCTCAGCTCAACTTAGACACCGCTACCATTGTTGTTCCTACTCCCAGTCATCGTATTATTCGGACTTCCGTAGAAGAGTGGATTAATGCTAACCCTGACCACTATCAAATTTTATTACAAGGATTCCAATTTGATGGAGAAGAAACAGAAAAACTACGTCGTCAATCGGTATTACGTACTGAAGTTTTACCTAAACTAGCTCACGTTATTATCCGTGAAGCTAAAAGTTCAGGATTTTCTCCCCAAGAGGTAGCACGATTCAGTGAATACTCGGCAGATCATTACAATATTTTAGGAATAGGAGCGGGATTATATAAACAGTATGAAAAAGTGATGCAATCACTCGATTTTATTGATTATGACGACATAACCTTAGCATCTTTACGGGCTTTAGAAAATACAAATATTCGTAATCGTTGGCAACAAGAAACTTTTGCCGTTTTTGAAGATGAAGCTCAAGATTCTAGCCCCCTTCAAGAAAAATTAATTAACTTATTAGCTCAAGATTCCAACCATTCTGACAATCCCCCCAATTTAATTCGAGTCGGTGATCCTAATCAAGCGATTAATTCTACTTTTACTCCTGCTGATCCTGTTTATTTTAATCGGTTTTGTAAACACTGTGAAGATCAAAATAATTTAGCCATTATGAATCAAGCTGGACGTAGCAGTAAAGTTATTATTGATGCAGCTAACTTTACTCTAAGGTGGGTTAATAGTCAATGGATCAATAAAATAAAAAATAGTCAAAAAATTGAGTCAAATAAAACCTCTTTTGATTTAACTAAAGAACATATCCCTTTTCGTCAACAGGATATTCATATAGTAAAAAAAAATGATCTTCAGCTTAACCCTAAATCTGTGGGAAAAGGGTTAGAAATTTATACACCAAAAGATATATATACAACCGTTAAATTAATAGAGAAAAGAGTTATCAAACTTTTTGAAAACAACCCTGAACATAGTTCAGCTATTTTAGTCAGAGAAAACCGTCAAAGTCGATTTTTAGTAGAAAATCTAGCTCATTTAAGCAAAGCTCACGGAATTAAAATATATGAAGTGGGAGAAGTAGAGCGATTCTCTAAAATTCCTGAAGAAATACTTAAAATACTACGATTCATTGATCGTCCTCATTCCGCAGAATATTTAAAATCAGCCTTAGAAATTTTAGAAAAACGAGATTTAATTGCGACCCAAGATCTCAATACATTAGTTACCTATCCCGAAAATTTTCTTTATCCTAATCCCTTAATTAAGGAACAAAAACAAGAAGTATTACAAGCGCGTCATTACTGTTGTAATCTTTTACGGGCCAAATTAGAGTTACCATCCTACCAACTGATCCCATTTTTAGGAATGACTCTTAAATATACAGGCTCAGAATTAGCTACAGTTCAAAAACTTTCTGATCGCATTAACCGACAAATCATAGAGAATAATTCCTTAAAAGCAACCATCAAAACCCTTCAAGAAATTGTTAGTGTTGAAGGATTTGAAGGAGTAGAAGAAGACAATGAGGAGCGTTATACCAAAGCTAACCAATTGACAATCATTACTATGCACAAAGCCAAAGGATTAGATTGGGATTATGTTTTTATTCCTTTCCTACATAAAGATGTTTTACCTGGTAATCCTTGGGTTCCTACTGCGGCTAAATTTTTAGGAGATTTTGCTTTTGCAGAAGTCGCCCGCGCTCAAATCCGAGCAGTAGTCCACAGCCAACATATCACCCAGGGATTAATCAGGGAAATACCTGAACCTAAGAAAGCTTGGGAAGAAGCGGCACAACTAAAAAAAGCTGAGGAATATCGCTTACTTTATGTAGCAATGACAAGAGCAAAACGCTTATTATGGATGTCTGCTGCTCATTTGGGACCCTTTCGTTGGAATGTTTTTCAAGGGAATAAAACAATCAATCTACAACCCAAAATTCCTTGTCCCATTATACCAATTTTGAAGGAACAATTTCCTGAGTCAATTATGTAGATATTTACCAAGTTTAGATTCTTTACATCTATCAACCATTATGATGCTCAAATTGTCTATAGCTCTACACAAATACGTTAAGATATTTCTTGGGAAGCAGAAATTATAAGGATTTATTTAGGTTCTGAGAGGGTGCTCGCTTGTCCTTGAGCCTGCAATTTAGGAATTAAATAAAGATTTTGCAGTAAAACTCCTGCACCAGCTACCCAAGGAGGAACAATTAATGCCCCCAAAATTCCCAGAATTTGAACTCCACTCAAGACCGCCAATAATTGGTATAAAGGAGAAACATTTACCGAAGATCCCACTAACAAAGGATCAAGCACATAGGTTTCCAGATTTTGAATAAATAAAAATAGCAACAGAACCCAAAGAAACACCCACCCCCCTTGAGCGATTGCTACAATTAAGGCAGGAATTGAGCCTAAGACTGGACCGAAAAAAGGGATTAAATTAGTAATTCCAGCAATAGTTCCTAAACCTAGAGCAAACTCGGAAATCCCTAGGAATCTTAGTCCTAAACTAATAGCTGACCCCAAAATAAATGAGATTAAAAGCCTCCCTTGAATATAACCTCCCATCCGTTGACTAATCGGAACTACCTGAGCTTCTAAACGTTTATCCCAAGGGTGGGGAAATAAATTGACAATGCCCCCAATTAATTTTTTTGACCCTGATAACATATAACCCGAGAGCAACACGGCTAGAATTACGTTGAAAACTCCCCCCAAAATGCCTCGCGTAACACCACCCACACCGATGAGGAATTTTTGACTGTAGCTCAATGTCCAAGAAACTAGAGACTGAAGATCTAACAGTTGGTTAATGAAGTCGAGAACTTCAGGTTGAGTAAAACCCCGTATAGTAGCCCAATTTTGGAATTCCGTGCCTAAAATATCTAAATATCCAGGTAATTTCTGTAATAAACGTTGAATTTGGGCGATAATTGTTGGACCTAGGATTAAACTAATCCCAGTTATCAAGGTTAATAAGCCTAAATAGACAATAATCACAGCTAGCCAGGGGGGAATCCCTCGTTTTTCCCAACTTTTTACCAAAGGAGCTAGAGTAGAAGCAATAACTACAGCGATCATCAAAATTACCAAAAGATTTCGCAGTTGCCATAGTATGGTCAATAGAAAACCAGATCCTACTAGCATTAGTAAGCTAGACGGAGAGATAGAAATTAGTCGCTTAGGTATCATAGTTTTATTAAACTCAAATTGGTTTATAAGAAGCTAGTTAGGGATTCCAAGCCACGACTATGGATAATCTCGCCATAATTATCTCATTGTTGTTGTGACCAGTAATGGTTTTCCGTCGTTGCTTCTTGAGTTTTTTCTATAAACCGACGGCGAATTCGTTACGTTAATATTTAGTCTATTATCTAGAGATAAATATTTTATCATCTAGCCACTTTACATGAACTACATTACCAATTAAAGGAGTTATAACAGCCGTGTCTTTCAACCATTGCTGTGCTTCTTGGTACTTAATAAAATAAGGAAGCATTCCATAGGCTTTATTTCTTATCTAAAACAATTCTCCTCCTACTCTAAATTGAGTGATTATCATTTACAGTATTAGCTGGATGATGGATGAACATAATAAAGACACTTTAACAGGTTTTTAAGATTAGATAAACTGACTAATTGTTTAATAACTGATAGAAGGGCTGCCTTTTCCAATCCTTACATTGTCAATATTAATCAGATAGTCTCATTTATGGTACAAAGAGCCTAAGGTTAAAAGACTATGAAAAAAATAACCGATAGATATAGATGGTTGGTATTAAAAGAAGTTGAAACAATCTCGTATTAATTATTTAATCTAAAATCTTTTTAAATTTCATTATTAGTTACTGTCGCTATTTACTGTCATTGAAAATATTTAGTTTTTAATTTCTCTATAATAGACTCATAAATATTGTTAAGAGAACGGCAACGGCTCCCTGTTTAACTGTAATATTAAGGGTTTGCCCATTCACCTAATTTTTTAGTCTTATAAATAACCTGAAAAACGCCTGAATTAATTTTAGCCGCTGCTATCATTGACTTTGTTTTAAACTTTTGATTTTCTAGACTATTAAAATTTTTAAGTTCTTTTCTGTTCTCATTTTCCATAAGTAGTCTCTGGTTGTATCTGAGCATAACAATTGTCCTTGATATAATTGAACTCTTTTTCTAGATTCACACAACGATTGTTTATCTTGATCAATTCTGGCAGTAAAAAATTTATTAATGCTATTTGCAATTGATACCAAGAAATAGAAAGGTGGCTTCCCTCATACTGATTCAAACAAGTTTTAAAGTCTAAATAAATCTTACTAATAATTTCTCCTTAAAGGTTTTTAAAATATCAGGTTTTTTTTAGGTTGAGATTTTCTACTTGATAGAATTTACAAATTTTATCGATAACTCAAATATTATTTACACCCAGTTTTTATAAACTAATAGCTGTTGCTGATCTCACGGGTACAAATATGAATAATTAAAACATCATAAATTTTTTCTAATTAAGTATTAGACTTTAAAGTCATATTGATTACTCCCAATTATTTTAGACAGTGAGATAACTTTTTTAACAGACGGATTTTCTAATAAGATAAAAAAGTTTATTTTTAACTTGAATATTCCTATCTTTCTCCTCATTTTAATTATCAATTCTTATTAGTTATCAATTTTTACGGCTCCAGCACGGCAATCTCGTAACCATAAACGAATACCTTGCCCAATTGGCCCATTACTAGCGTCTTCAGGAGGGAGGGGAAGACCTCCGTCATTAAGAGACGCTAATTGGGAGAATAATATCACTGATCGCCATCCTTTCTCTGTTTGAGTTAGAAATAGCCAATAATAATTTTCTAGATTAACCAGACTTTCTTCGCCATATTGGCGTTCTAAGGTGGTAAAAAAGACTTGTTGAGCTGTATCTTCAAGAACAGGTTGATATTGCAGATTAGTCAGGGGTAACGGCTCAAATTCTGGCCTCCCTGCTACTAAAATATATAAGGATGAAGGAAAAGGGCGAGCACGTAATCTTTCTCGTTGAATCACCCTGTTGGCATAACTGGGTAAATCTTTCAACATCAACTCAGTCAACCTTTGGAGATCGGATGGGCAAGAGGTTGACTTAGGACTGTTCTGAGAATAAACCTCTGATAATTGGCTTAAACAACCTACTGTCATCGACAGTCCTATCAATGTTTGTTTTATCATACCATTTCTAATTCTTCGCAAATTTTCTCCCATGCTGCTATTGGATCATTTGCCATTGTAATAGGACGGCCAATAACTAAATAATCTGCCCCCGCTTTTATTGCCTCCGAAGGAGTCATTACCCTTCGCTGATCTCCATTATCAAACCAACTTGGTCGTATCCCTGGACAAACCAGCAAAAAATCGTCCCCACATATCTGCCGTAGTTGACTCACTTCCCTAGGAGAACACACTGCTCCATTGGCACCAAATTTTTGAGCAAAAATAGTCATTTGTAGGATATATTTTGGTAGATCTAGGGAAACTTTGAGGTCAAAAGCTAACTCTCGTGAATTTAAACTAGTCAGCAAAGTTATAGCTAATAATTGGGGACGAGATGCAGTATTACTAATAGCCTTTGTAGCTGCTTGTAGGGCGGTTTGTCCGGCTGTGGCATGGAGGGTAAGAAAATCCACCCCATATTCACTAGCACTACGACAAGCTCCCGCTACAGTGTTAGGAATATCATGGAATTTGAGGTCTAGAAAAATGCGTTTTTTTCGTTCTTTGAGAATAGTCAGAATATTTGGTCCAGTAGCTGTAAACAATTCTAGTCCTACTTTCCAAAAACTGACTTGAGGCAACTTATCTAAAAGCGTGATCGCCTCAGTTAAATTGGGAACATCTAGGGAAACAATAACCTGATTAGCCAGTGACATTATGTTAGATGACGTCAATATAATTAATATACTAATCTTAAAAGTTGTGAATTGTCGTTTACAATTCTCTTCCTTTCCTTACAATCTAACTTAGATAAGTGGTTCTAAATAAACAGATAAAAACTAATAATTTTGTGTCTCCATACTCTAAGCACTTAGAATTAAACTATTATTGTTCTAATAGATATTTTTTATGGCAACTATTTTGTCTAGATTGTCTCTAAACATCCTTCCATCAATTTTATTGGCTTTCGTTTAATGCCACTCCTATTAGATTAGATCTATTCCTAGATTATGAGTTGTTAGACAACATAGATACAACATTTTTTCTTCTCATTGTTTCAGTTTAATTCTAGCTCAACTACTTGTATGCACTAAGTAATTATCAAGAATGATTATCTTATCTATTCCTTGCTATTGATAAAATTTTTTAGCTTTGTCTATTTATTTAAAATTTTTACAAAATCTTCTTTTTTTTAGCTCTATATTGATGTGAGATGATAAAAAAATATTTATTTTGTATACTTCTATTATGTTTAGTCTTATTCTTGATTTTAACTCTGTGGAATTACTTTATTTTTTTCACTTGTCGGAAAATTTTATAATCTCTTTCTTGAATAATTTATTTAGAAATCGTTATTATCATTTTATTTATATTAGATAGTAGTTCTACCTAATCTGCAATTTTTGAAATTTTTTTTCCTCTTGGATTTAAACACAAAATTTCTACTCTTGTTATAGGAAAAATTTTTAGATCGCTAGTCAACTTTTATAGTGCTTCTTCTTCTAATTGTATTATCTGAATTTTTAGGCACACTGACACCTAAAATGATCGTTTGATCGTTTTTTTTATTTTTTACTTATTTAAGCTCACTTACTTGGAGGTACCGCGATCGCCTATATTACTACTTGTCCCCGAATAGTTAATCTTATGCGAGTTGCCTTATTCACAGAGACCTTTTTACCTAAAATTGACGGAATTGTAACCCGTTTGCGTCATACCGTTGAACATTTGCAGCGTAACGGCGATCAAGTATTAGTTTTCTGTCCTGATGGAGGTGTCACTGAACACAAAGGAGCCAAAGTTCATGGAGTTAAAGGAATGTCTCTTCCTCTCTACCCAGAATTAAAATTAGCCATCCCTACCCCCACTGTCGGTAAAGCAATGGAACGATTTAAACCCAATTTAGTTCATGTGGTCAATCCTGCTGTTTTAGGATTAGGGGGAATTTATTATGCTAGAACAATGAATATTCCGCTTGTTGCCTCTTATCATACCCATTTACCCCAATATCTACAACATTACGGATTAGGTTCACTAGAAGGGTTACTTTGGGAATTATTAAAATTAGGACATAATCAGGCACAATTAAACCTCTGTACCTCAACCGCCATGGTGAATGAATTAGTCACCCATGGTATTGAGCGAGTTGACTTGTGGCAACGGGGGGTAGATACAGAAATGTTCCAACCCCATTTAAGCTCTCAACAGATGCGATCACGGCTATCACAGGGACACCCTGAATATCCTTTATTGTTGTATGTCGGACGAGTTTCCCCAGAAAAGCAAATTGAGAACATCAAACCTGTTCTGGAAGCTATTCCTGAGGCTCGTTTAGCTGTTGTCGGGGATGGACCTCATCGAGAGGCGTTGAAAGCTCATTTTGCAGGGACTAAGACAAATTTTGTAGGTTATCTCCAGGGGTTAGAATTAGCTGCCGCGTTTGCTTCATCAGATGCCTTTATTTTCCCTTCGAGAACGGAAACCCTAGGTTTAGTCTTATTAGAAGCTATGGCGGCAGGATGTCCCGTGGTAGCTGCTAATTCTGGGGGAATACCCGATATCATTACCGATGGGGTTAATGGATATTTATTTGAGCCGGCTGATACTGATGGGGCTATTGTCGCAACTCAACGCTTGTTAGCGGCAAAAGAAGAACGAGAAAAATTACGAGGAAATGCTCGTCTTGAGGCAGAACGTTGGGGTTGGGGAGCGGCTACTCGCCAGTTACGCGACTATTATCAAAAGATTCTTTATAAAGATTCTTTATCAACTGCAGCTTAAATCAACTCTAAGTAAATAGAGAAGTTTGAGTAAGAGACGTTTGAGCAAACGTCTCTACAAAGCTTATTCAACACAAAAAAAATTAAATTCATAAAAATCAATTAGGACATTTTATCAAGAATTTTCATAAAAATATTCATGCCACTTATTACCTGCCAACCAAACAGACTAACAATAAAAATATTTAAAGTGATATGGGCATAACGAGCTAATTCATTACCTTTCTGCATGAAAGGGGAAAGGGAAGCAGAAACAGCGATAATTGCAGTTATACTCAATCCAACTAATAAATGAGGACCGAAAAACAATTTTCCATTATTAATATATGTAATAGCCATTCCGCCCATGTTACCCATTACCATTAGGGCCAATAGTAATGATCCTAGTTGATAGTGTCGAGTTTTAAAGTCTTTTAGTAGTAATTCTTTTTTAAGATCTTTATCGGCTGTCCGAGTTCGTCGCCATTGAATGCCTAAATATGAGGTATAAATGGCTAATCCGAATAATGACCACATTAAAATGGGATGGCTAAACTGTGACCATATTTTAATAGGTTCTGGAATATTTACTGTCATGGATGGTTTTTCTCCCTAAAATGAACACTTTACATAACTTAACTCATTACCTAACCTATCACAATCTGCACGAAAAGTGAGCACAACTAACGGTAATGAAAACAATCTAAATTAAACACTTAGTTTAAACCCATTAACTGGGACTTCGTCCCAAGAGTCTACGATTCTAAGCGTGGCGCTCCAACCTTCTTCTTTTTGTTGTTCACTTAAGTCTTTAAGCCAAGTTTTGTGGCATTCTTCTGCTGTTGCTTCATCACAACAAGCAATACAAGAATAAACAATTCCACAGGGATCGATTTGTTCATTAATCCAAATTTTCATAATGTTTATTCATCTCTATAATTAATTAGTTTATTACCCTTCAAGAATCAATTAAATGATGATCGAGGGCGAATCGTACCAATTCAGCGCGGTTATTAGTTTCGGTTTTTCGAAGTAGGCTGCTAACATATTTTTCTACTGTTCTGGGACTTAAATGTAGTTTCTGCCCAATGTCTCCATTAGATAACCCAGTTGTCAGTAAGTTAAGGACTTGAACTTCCCGTGGGGTAAAGTGGAGATAATTGGCAAGAGACTGATTTTTGTCCTCTGTTTCTTGAGAAAAATTGTTTTTTTGTTTTCCAAAAGACTTCCGTTTCGAGAAACCCAATTCAGATTGGATCATTTGGGTTCGTTCTAAAAGATTGCGGACTACTGCCTTGAGTTCTTCCATTTCAAAGGGTTTAGGAAGATAAACGTCACACCCCACCTCATATCCTTGAATTCGTTCTCCTGTACTATCTCGTTCGGTCAGAAAAATCACTGGTAAAAGACGGAATTCTGGTAACTGCCGTATATAGCGAACTAGAGTATAACCATCTTTTTGTGGCATTTTAATATCGGATATTAACAAATGAGGACGATATGCCACTAAAAGAGACAAGGCTTCTTGTCCATTTTTGGCAGTTATGACAGAATAACTGTAAAGTTCTAAATAATCTTTGACAGCTAATCGAACTCCTGGATCATCATCAGCTATTAAGATTAATAATGACATAGATATAAAGCAGTCTAATCTTTACTCTTACTAACAATTTAGAAGTAGTCAGCTTATAAGGTTATCTTACCATTGGCAGTGGAGAATCTAGAGAAAAGCTTTGAGGGAACTCGGGCTATGATCTTTGATTGAATCAAAGAAACATTAGATGACTTTAGGCTTCGGGTTTATATTAAAACAAGGGCTTGTAGCAAAATTTAAGATACTTTGTTTCGCGTTATGAGTTGGAGAGACTGTAGATCTTATTCAAAAAATAGTACTAGTTCCGACAAATATTTCATCACCAGATCGACACTAAGCAACCCTACATCAAATTCAGTTATTTTTTCGGGAAAAGAGCAACTAATTAATCTTTTCAGTTGTAAATCAGGAAACACTTGCAGATTGTTCTCTAATTGATTGATAATCTATTGATATTAATGGGGAATTAAACATGGCTATTGAATTTACTAAGTATCATGGATTGGGCAACGATTTCATTCTGATTGATAATCGTTTGAGTAATTCACCGTTAGTGTCTCCAGAGCAGTCCGTTAAAATGTGTGATCGTCATTTTGGAATCGGGGCAGATGGGGTGATTTTGGCTCTCCCAGGAATAGGCAATACCGACTACACCATGCGAATTTTTAATCCTGATGGTTCTGAACCCCAAATGTGTGGTAATGGAATTCGCTGTCTAGCCCGTTTCATTGCTCAGCTAGAAGGTGGAGAAACGCTAGGAAAAACTTATTCTATTCATACTCCAACTGGAGTAATTTCCCCTCGTTTAGAAGCTGAAGGACAAGTGAGAGTAGATATGGGAACCCCTTATTTATTTGCCCATGAAATTCCCACAACTTTAGGAAATCCTAACGAAACAGTAATTAATCAACCCCTAGCTGTAGCAGGAAAACTCTGGTTAGTTACCTGCGTGAGTATGGGCAACCCCCACTGTATTACTTTTGTTGAAGATGCATCAGCAATTGATTTAGCTGTCTTGGGACTTCAATTTGAATATCATCAGATGTTTCCTGAGCGCATCAATACAGAATTTATAGAGGTAGTTCGTCCTGATTATCTAAAAATGCGGGTTTGGGAAAGAGGTGCAGGGGCTACCTTAGCCTGCGGAACAGGGGCCTGTGCATCCGTAGTGGCTGGGGTGTTGACCGAAAACTGTGCTCGCAACTGTACCGTAGAACTGCCAGGAGGCCGTCTGATGATTGAATGGTCTGAAGTCGATAATCGACTCTATATGACGGGACAGGCTCAACTGGTGTTCACAGGAAGTTATTAAAAGAAATTTTTAAAGATGTAATAAGTTCAGAAATGTTAAGATAAAAAGCCGTTTAGAAGAACAAAATAGATTAATGTCTCCCTTACCTGACTATCGACCTCAAAAACTTTCCCTCGGTCATCTCGAAGCCGAAATCTTAGAGATTATTTGGGACTTAGAAACAGCAACGGTAAAGCAGATTCATGATCGCATTTTATCTGATCCTGAACGAGAGTTGGCTTATGCTTCTGTCACGACCGTCTTACATCGTCTCACCCAAAAAGGATGGCTAGAATACTCTAAAAAAGGGCGAGCTTTTTCTTGGCATCCCCTTATCTCTCGCGAACAAGCGCGGGCCATACAGGCTTATGAGCAATTGCAGCAATTTTTAGCCATTAGCAATCCTGATATCGTGGCAGCCTTTGCGGATAGTTTAGATACAGCTAGTTTAGAACAGTTAAATGCGATCGCGTCTCGTTTACAAACTATTCGTCATCAACGAGAGGAGACTTAAGTTATGCACTTATTAATGATAGTAGTAGCCTTGATTTTGGCTTGGAGTATTCGTCTTTATACTCCCTTATCTCATATTCCTTGGACAACTCGTTGGCAGCGATCACTATTTTGTTTCGTATTTTCTCCTTTGCTATTATTGATGACAGCGATCGCTGTCATGGTGATGGGATGTCACGGAAAAATGTTAGGATGGCAATCTGGTTGGTATAGTTACTTATTTGCAATAAGCTTTCTTATTTTTACTACCACTTCTATCGTAAAATTAGCTTTTCAAGGGTGGCAATCTATCCAAATAACCAATAAGTATCCCCAAAAAACTATCGAGGGAAAGACTATAAGACTTCTTGATACTTCTTTCCCCTACAGCGCACAGGTTGGTTTTTGGAATTCTAAATTGGTCATTAGTCAAGGACTTTTAGATACCCTAGATAAGGACCATTTAAGTGCCGTTGTTGCTCATGAAGAGGCTCATACTCAGTACCGAGATACTTTTTGGTTTTTTATATTAGGTTGGCTAGGTTATATTAGTCCTTGGTTGCCCAACACTGATGAGCTGTGGCAAGATTTATTATTGTTACGAGAAATTCGGGCTGATCGACGAGCTTCTCAACAGGTCGACCCCTTATTAATTGCCGAATCATTAGTAATTATCACTCAAAAAATACATATGATTTCAGGAAATATAACAACAGGAGTTATGGAAGTTGCCTTCCATGATAAGGCTATTTCTGGTCGTATAAATGAACGAATTGACGCCTTATTAAATGAGTCCAAAAATCCAATTAATACTTCTTGGAAGTTGAGTTATATTTCATTAACTTTAGCTCCATTAATTCTAATTCCTTTTCATGGCTAGATTAGTAAATTTTCAGAGATATTTTTTTTAGTCAAATTTTTCAATTTTAAACTGTTGTAACAAATATAGCTCTATACTCTATAGTTTTAGTTTGTTATCCTAAAAGATGAGCGGGAAATACAAATATATTTTTAGTCAAATAAAGTCAATATTTTAAGAAATTTTTGGGTATTTTTTTGTTATTAACACTAACAAAATATACAGCATTATCAATACTATGCAGACTTTCTCGCTATATCTATAATCAATTGAGAGTCTAACTTTTTACAAGATTGGCAAATAGGAGAAGACTTAAAATTTCTGGATTTTAGGAGTAGATATTCTATTCTTTAAATAAAGAAAAAAACGTAAGTATTATCCCCATCAACTATTTCCTAAAAAAGGATGACATTAAAACTTTTATTAAGTATTTTTAGCTTTTTAAAAGGATTTAAAACTAAAATAAATTTTTTATCATTAAAATCTAAAATACTAGAGTGCTTACTACTAAAATCATTGTATTTTCTGCCAAAAAATTTATTATTATTAAATTCGAAATAGCAAAATAATAAATAAGTATAAACGATAACGCTAAAATATTTTTTAGCATTTACATCTATTTTGTAATTCTAAAAATAGAAAAGCTTCAATTTATCTGCCCAATCTATAATTTAAAAAACTTTCTATTCTGTTGGATTCTAACATAATATTTTTTTTGCGCTTGTTTTTGTCTTGGAGTAATTTTTTGTATCACAGGTGAACTTTAATAGTTCTTGTTACCCTAATTCTGTATAGCCTAATTCTTAGGCAGTCCAGTATGTAGCGATTGCTCTTTTGAAGACTCAATAATAAATAGTCTAACCAACAGAGATAACCAAGCCAGTTCAACCTTATTAATTTACAATCAATTTAGCATATCTCAATTAGACCTCATTGTATATTGACGACATATCCTAGCAGTCAATGATGAGGTGAGTCATAATAGGGTCAGCGTCCTAGTCTTTTCCACGACAGGTCAGTGAGTTATTTAACCGTAGTATCGTGTCTAATCAATGGCAAAAGAACCATTAATTGAACTTAAAGGAGTCAGTAAAACTTTTGGTGATCAAGTCATTCTCGATAAAATTAACTTGACTATTTATCGAGGGGAGGCACTTGTGATTATTGGACCTTCAGGAACTGGTAAATCAACAATTTTAAGGCTTATAGCTGGATTACTTCCGATAGATACCGGAGAAGTTTATATCAAAGGAAAACTACGGAAAGGACTGATCGATGATGGCAATAAACCTATGAGAATTGCTCTCGTTTTCCAGCAAGCAGCCCTTTTTGACTCCCTCAATGTTGATGAAAATGTAGGATTTTTTCTTTACGAACATTCTAAACTCCCTCGTCAAAAAATTCGTCAATTAGTTGAAGAAAAATTAGCGATGGTGGGGTTACAGGGAATAGCTGCTCGCTACCCTTCTCAACTTTCTGGAGGAATGCGTAAGCGAGTCAGTTTTGCTAGGGCTTTGATTGCCGATCCTGATAATCCAGCCGATAATCCTGAAATTGTTCTCTATGATGAACCAACGGCGGGATTAGACCCAATTTCCTCCACTATTATTGAGGATTTAGTTCGCCGTCTTCAAAAAAGCCCTGGAGGATGTGATACGTATGTCATGGTCAGTCACCAAGATAGTACCATTCGTCGGACTGCTGATCGCGTAATTTTTCTTTATGGAGGTGTAATCCAATGGGAAGGTGCCGTTGACGAGATCGATAGTAATGATAACCCTCTAATGCGACAATTTTTTAGTGCTAGTGTTCAAGGCCCAATTCGAGTCATCGATTAAGCTATATAGAAGACAATTTATTAAATGAAACATATCCAAGTAATTGTCCTTCATATTCTTAGACAAAGTGAGGAGAAACCATGCTACGAATGCGAACCATTCAAGAAGGCTCGGTGGGCTTATTTGCTCTCTTGGGACTAGTTTTGTTTGGAGGACTGGTAATCTGGTTACGCGGGGGAGTCTTAGGTAAAAAAAGCTATCAAATTCAGGCGACTTTCAAAGATGTAAGTAGTCTACAAATTGGGGCTCCTGTGCGTTATCGAGGGGTAGCAGTGGGAAAAATTGCTGGACTTCAACCTAGAAGTAATGGAGTCAAGGTATTGCTTGAACTTTCTTCTACTGATTTACGGATTCCCAAGAACTCTACAATACAGATTAACCGCTATGGACTGATTGGAGAAGCTTCAGTCGATATTACCCCATCGATAAATTTATCTGAGCAAGCCTTAGCTATTGACCCCACCAGTGCTGAATGTCTTGATAAAAGTCTAATTATTTGTGACAGTGATGAGATTACAGGAGAAACCGGTTCTCAATTAGTAGAATCGTTAACTAAACTTAGTAATGCTTATAGTGATCCCAAATTTGTCAAAAATCTCAGTGATGCTTTCGCGAGTGTCTCCGTTGCTGGGAGCAAAGTTGCTAAATTAACCGATGAAATAAGTCTTTTTTCTAAAACTGCCCGTCAAGAAGTTGGAGGCACTTCTGAGGCCATTGGAAAAATTAATCAGGCGGCTGAAGATACCTCTCAATTAATGCGTACTGTTAACACAGTAGTTGCTGAAAACCGTAATGATCTCAATCGAGTGATTAATAATATGGCAAACTTAGTGGCTAATCTAGATGGATTAGTGGCAGAAAGTAGGAAAAATATTATTAGCACGTTAAATAGTTTGGAAAAAACTAGTGATCAAGTGCGGACTGTTGCCATTGATCTAGGAAAAACCGTTAATCAAGTGAACCAAGGAATCGATTCGATAAACACCCAACAAATTGCCAGAGATTTAGAATTCTTAATGGCCAATGCGGCTGAAATGTCAGAAAATTTACGAGATGTTTCAAAATCAATTAGTGATCCTCAAGTCATTTTAACTGTTCAAAAAACCCTGGATTCAGCACGAGTTACTTTTGAAAATGCCCAAAAAATTACCTCAGATGTAGAAGAATTGACCGGAGATCCTACCTTTAGAAATAATGTGCGTAAGTTAATGAATGGATTGAGTAACTTGGTTTCTTTTACTAATCAATTTGAACAACAACTCTATACTGCTCAACTGATGGAATCAGTAACAGCACAGTTAGAATATAACATAGATGTACAAAGGAGTTTAGCTAATTCAAATATCCCTAAGCAAGAAAAAAGTTTTTTCCCTAGAAAGCCTATCTCTGAAGCTTTTCTTGTGTCTCCCATTACAACATCAGTTAAACAATTCAATAATCCCCTTGAGATAGTTTCTCCCGCGAAAAATTTAAAAGAAATCCAAGAAGAATAAACTTTAAGTATCAACTTAAATTTGAGGATTAATAATAATGCAAAATAATTCTAATGAACTTAGGCAACTGTCTGTTTAATTCTTTCTGGAATCATAACTAATCTCCATATCCATTTCTAAAATAAGTGATGGGTGGACTCTAAGGACAGGAGGAATAAACTTGAATTTCAATTGCTATTGAAATAACAGAAAATTGGGTAGATAAGTTTTAAAAACGTTATCTAACTCCTTAGTTTCTTAAAGAGATTACTATCAACTTACCTTTTTTTTAACCATACTTTGGAAAACCTATCGCAATATTGCCCTTATAATGAAAGTTGGTTTACCTTAGCAGATCTTGTTTTGTATTGAGAGGAGTTACCAAAAAACAGTGTTTGTCCTCAATGGCTACGAATATTTACTTGGATTTTTACTGGCATCTAGTTTAGTCCCCATTCTTGCCCTCACCGCCTCAAAACTTTTGCGTCCCAGTGGAGGAGGACCAGAAAGAGTTACCACCTATGAGTCTGGAATGGAACCTATCGACGGTGCTTGGATCCAATTCAACATTCGCTATTATATGTTTGCGTTGGTGTTTGTCGTATTCGACGTAGAAACCGTTTTTTTGTACCCCTGGGCAGTAGCGTTTAGTCAATTAGGACTGTTAGCTTTTGTGGAAGCCCTGATTTTTATCGCGATTCTAGTAATCGCCCTCGTTTATGCCTGGCGCAAAGGCGCACTCGAATGGTCCTAGCATCAGCGATCAATTGGGAATTGTTCATTGTTCATTATTCATTGTTCATTGTCAAACCATGAATCCTAATACTACCCTCGATTTAGCTGCCATTGAGCAGCAACAAAAAGAAAAAATTCTCAACCCTATTGCTCGCAGTCAAGTTACTCAAGACCTCTCGGAAAATGTCATCCTTACTACCGTAGATGATCTTCATAACTGGGCGCGTTTATCAAGTCTCTGGCCACTATTGTACGGAACAGCCTGCTGTTTTATCGAATTTGCTGCTTTAATTGGCTCTCGTTTTGATTTTGATCGTTTTGGTCTAGTTCCCCGTTCTAGTCCTAGACAAGCAGATTTAATTATTACTGCTGGAACCATCACGATGAAAATGGCTCCGGCATTGGTGCGTCTTTATGAACAAATGCCTGATCCCAAATATGTGATTGCTATGGGTGCTTGTACTATTACAGGAGGAATGTTCAGCAGTGATTCTACAACAGCAGTGAGAGGGGTTGATAAGTTGATTCCTGTAGACGTATACATTCCAGGCTGTCCTCCTCGTCCAGAAGCGATTTTTGATGCAATCATCAAACTTCGTAAAAAAGTCTCTAACGAAACCATTCAAGAACGGGCAATGCTAATGGAGCAAACTCACCGCTACTATAGTACAACCCACAATATGAAAGCGGTTGACCCGATTTTAACAGGTAAATATCTACAAACGGAGAATCGTCAGGCTCCCCCCAAAGAATTAACTGATGCAATCGGTATGTCTGTTCCCCCCGCTTTAGCGTCCCAGAAACAAAAGGAGGAAATTGAACATGGTTGAAGAAGATAAGCCAGATAATACCTCTGAAGCTAAAGAAACAGCCATTGTTGAAACTGGTCCAGTTTCAAGTTGGTTAATGGAAAATGGCTTTGAGCATGAAGCCCTTGAGCGAGATCATCTAGGTGTAGAATTGATTAAGGTGGAATCAAAATTCTTGATTCCTCTAGCTACTGCGCTCTATGCCTACGGATTTAATTATCTTCAATGTCAAGGAGCGTTTGATTTAGGGGCAGGAAAAGAGTTAGTAAGTTTCTATCATCTCACTAAGGTTACTGATAATAGTGATCGCCCTGAAGAGATTCGGATTAAAGTTTTCTTACCTAGGGATAATCCCCGTGTTCCTTCGGTTTACTGGATCTGGAAAGCCTCAGATTGGCAGGAACGGGAGAGTTATGACATGTATGGCATTATTTATGAAGGACATCCTGATCTAAAACGGATTTTAATGCCTGAAGATTGGGTGGGTTGGCCATTACGAAAAGATTACGTTTCCCCAGACTTTTACGAGTTACAAGACGCTTATTAAAGTCTCATCAGCAGATTATTAATCCCCTTCTGTTTTGTTCAGTTTATCTAACAATCAGAAGGGTAATTTATAAAAAAGTTAACTCTTTATATAAAAACTAATATTCTCTACTCAATGAATACAAGAAAGACACAAAAAATGGAGAAGAAATTTATGAACTTTTTCGTAAATAAAACCTAATATCTCACTATAAAAGGTATTGATTCTGTTCAATTTTTCCAGAATCCGTCCTATAAATCTGGGGGGAAAAGATAGCAAATTAGCTCTTTACCCTAAAACACTTAATTGTGTTAATAGTCAAAGTTCTATCCCTCAATTTTAAATTGAGCCTCTCCCTCCAATTTCTATTGCTGAATTTTAAAAAGTCATTGAAGGTCTAGAAAAAGCGAATCTTATAGAAGAGACAGAAAATTATCTTTATGTTATGCCGAATTTAAAACTAAGTTAATGGGTTATGTTGATGATGCAGAATTTTATCTTTATCTCAACGAAAATGTAATTCATGTTCGTTCTGCATCTCGTTTAGGAAAATTTGATTTAGAAGTAAACCGTCAACGAATAGAGGAAATCCGCAGTCAACTCTAAAAATAATAATTAAGAAAACCTATTAACTAAATTTATGGCTGAACAATTTATCAAAGACGGACAAGAATATTGGTTTCATAATGATGGTCATTTTGGGAAAGATTTTCATACCTAATGACCATTTTTAGGTGGGAGGTTCTCAATTTATATGAATGATGGACATACCGCCTTTTTTCCTAGAGGTCCTTATAACAAAACCTGGAATATGGCAAAAATGTTGACGCGACTATATCTGAGTAATAAAATTTATAAAGTTATTGTACTTGCTATTTGCTCAATTGACTGCGAGTATGAGTATACTCATGTCCTTGTTTGGGGTCAGAAATAGGGAGTGCTCGAGCATTATTCTAGTTACGTTGCTAATGATCTTAAATGATAGTGTGTAGATGCTAATCGTCGTACTCTCAACGGATTCCTACAATTCAATGGTCTTATGGTCTTCCAATGGGGAGTTAGCTGCTTTTTATCCCCTTATTTGGGATTGGGATTAATTCAAGTATCGATTTTTCTGTCTTTAGATTATAAAAATATTTTCTTAGTTCTCTAGAATATTCTGCATTCTTGTTAGAAGTATCAAATACTTTACAAGATACCAATACTCGGTTGAAAATTCATTTATATTGGAGACTTATTTGGCAGAAAGGATTTTATAATTCTTTTATTAAAGAAAAAGCAACCGTAAAAGGTCGATAAATGCACGATTTATTAATTTAGATATTTTGGTCATTAGAAAAATAAAAACTTATTTATCGTTGAATATATAAGTAAGTAGTCAACATATTGAAAAAAATCCTGGTCTAGTCGCATAAAAAATATACCATAAATCTTTTGTAGTTGGTAATTAATTATTCGATATGTTTTTATCTATTTTATACTAGCCATGACAAAATAATCAAAAATCAAAGATAAAAGATAAAAGTATTGCCGGACAAAATCTATAATATTACAGAACTTTTCTTATATAAGAACTAGGTTTTTAAAGTAACAAAATACAATGACAATAATAGTTTAAAAAAATTTAAACTACTAATATATTATATCAGACTCTAATCTAGAAAAAATAAATTCTTTAATTTTTAAAAAAACTAGAATGAATCATTAGCTACTAATATTAGATATCGCACTATTGGAGTCTTAGTAAGACATAAAAAAAACTAAAATCAAACAAATAAAAAACCAAAAAAAATATCGGTAAAAGTTGAGAAGAAAAGACCAACAGTCTCAATGATAAGAACATATTAATTTACATTGATCGAGCAATTTCCTCATGGAAGTTTGTCATAACATCTTTATGGAACGCTTAGTGATTTCTAAAAATAACTCTAGCTACATGTAGCATAAGAAAATTATTTCTATTCAAAACAACAGCTATTTTAATTTATTCTTGTTTTAACTCCATATCTTATTAATGTTTCCATGAGCCATGAAATAACTAAAGAAATACTTAATTCGTCAATTGATCTTCAAGAAGTTGAGAGCATTATTGTTTAACTCTAATTCGAATAGAAGCTGTAAATTTTCCTTTAGTCTGAATTTCCTATTTTTCAGCAGAGAAAATACTGTAGGGAAAGAAAAACACCAGAATTAACCAAGTAAAAGTGCCACTAATAAGCATTTCAAGACAATTTTTGACAGTTGATATAGTTAATTTATGCAAGAAAATAGGATAAATAGTTTGTCTTTGATTATCAAATTTTTAAGAAAAGAGAATAAAAATAACAGCAAGATTTTTGAGTTAATTAGCTAATCAATTTTCTATTATTTATTTTACTATTAATTATCAAGGTTCTTGATAATTAATAGTAAAATAATAACAATATAGATTTGTTAAAAGTGTATCATAATTAATGATATTAGTATATTAGTATTATCTACTAGTTAGTAGAGTGTAATCTATAACAAAGTTGAGTTACTGTTCAGATGAAGACTATTATTCTAGGTTTTTAGTTAAGAATACAATAGTTCATTCTAAATCTTTTAAAAACTCCTACCTATTTTTTCCCTTTTGACATTCTATAAGGTTCGGGAAGATACAATTAAGAGCTTATTGCTGGATTAGTTAACAATAATACTTTTATCTAAAAAATAATTAATTAGTCTCTAAAAGACTGTTTATCAAGACAAAATAAAAGTAAACATTTTTGAACTACAGTCTACCCCGTTAGCTTGACTGTTAGAAACTTAAAAAATAGAACTACATCTATCCCAATATGTAACGATCACATCCAAGGTCATTTTTACTTTATTCGCGTAGAACTAATAGCAGCAATCAAGACTAATATGACAACAAAAATTCCAGCGACTAAATAGAATAAATCACCTAAACTTATTTAATAAATAAAGGTTACTACTAAGCAAATACTTAGTAATAATAACACTAGACTATAATTCTACCGATATAACAATAATATAATGAAATGGTTTTGAGTACAAAGTACGAGGACACTTTTTCTAACGAAAATAAAATACCTATTATCTAAAAAGTCCCACTATTTTGGGACTTTTTAATGATAAACTCATGTACCAAGTCGTAATGTTCTAAAGCCAAAGAAAAGAAAAGGTTATCTAGAAAGATAACCTATGGATTTGAAAATCTAGTTTTTTAAACTAAAGTAAGTCTTAAAGAAGAAGATTTATTTTGAGTGTAATTTGCGTTCACTTCTATCGTACTGTTATTAACAGTTGGGACACAAACAGCAATATGTTGTTTGTAGATCTCTTCATCATTCTCCTTATTGACACTTAAACGTTCACAGAGAATAGTATCTGAGAGAATGGCACTTGCCATCATTGCGGTATGAATTTCTAATAATGCTTGAGGCACAGCTTCAAACATCAGCTGTTGTCCAGGAAAGACAACTCTCTCAAAATACCAATTCGGAACATTTGCAATCCGAACAACTTGAATTCTACTTGTCGCGTTTACATAGCAACAAAGGATAATTCTCCTTTGTCCAGTTTGAAGGGAATGGAGAATCTGGTCCATAGTAATGGAGGCAATGTGAAGTACGGTTCGTCATTTCCTCTATACCCTAACATTGAGGGCTCTCAACCAACTGTAATTAATATTACATTCAATATTTCTATCCTAAAACCAGGACACATTTAAAGAGGGAAGATATTGCTAACTTAGACAAAATTCAAAGGAAATCTTTAAAAATTGTTCGTTAAAGTTCTTTGTCTTTAGTTAATTTAAATAAATATTTTGTTTAGGACTAGCTAAGTTGAATTCACAGTCTCTATTTTTTGATTTAAATTAACCCTTGCTATCTACTCATAATCTCGTTAAAGTCAAAGATATGTTACAAATTTATCATCGCTTTTAAAAAATTTATTAGATACTGAAGTGATCCTGGGATCGTCTATTGTTGCTTAGCCTAAACTATTCTTAATCCCCCATTTGCGAGCGATTAACTCTGCTGAACTAATGTTTAAGAAGGATTTGACAATGACACAGCGTATTCTCTATGTTCGTCTCCCCTGTAATCCCATTTTTCCTATTGGCGTTGTCTATTTATCTGATCACGTTCATAAATTTTTTCCTCAAATTAAGCAAAAAATTCTTGATTTTGGAACAATTCCCCCATTAGAATTCAAAAAAACTTTAGATAATTGTATCGATGAGTTTAAACCAACTTTGCTAGTATTTTCTTGGCGAGATATCCAAATTTATGCACCTGTTGGTGGTAGAGGAGGCAATCCCCTACAAAATGCTTTTGAATTTTATTACGCTAAAAACCCTCTAATTCGTTTACGAGGAGCATTAGGTGGATTAAAAGTAACTATTGCTTACTATGGTGAGATATGGCGAAATATAGGGCTAATTCGGCGTGGACTTAAACGGGCAAAAGAATATCATCCAGAAGCACGTTTGGTTGTAGGAGGCGGTGCAATAAGTGTGTTTTACGAGCAGTTAAAATCGGATCTTCCCAAGGGGACTATTGTTTCAGTGGGTGAGGGAGAAACTTTACTTCAAAAACTGTTGCAAGGGAAAGATTTTTCGGAAGAGCGTTGTTATGTTGTGGGAGAGAATGCTCTCCGCGAAAAATTAATCCATGAACCACCAACACCTATTGAAAAAACTGCTTGTAATTATAAATATATTCAGAGTATTTGGCCGGAATTTGACTATTACTTTCAAGAAAATGACTTTTACATTGGAGTACAAACTAAGCGAGGTTGTCCCCATAATTGTTGCTATTGTGTCTATACAGTAGTGGAAGGAAAACAAGTTAGAATCAACCCTGCTGATGAAGTAGTCAAGGAAATGCGCCAACTTTATGATCGAGGAATTCGTAATTTCTGGTTTACTGATGCCCAGTTTATTCCCGCCCGTAAATTTATTAAAAATACTGAAGAATTATTACAAAAAATTCTTGATTCTGAGATGACAGATATTCATTGGGCAGCCTATATTCGGGCAGATAATTTAACTCCAAATTTGTGTGATTTGATGGCTAAAACAGGGATGAATTATTTTGAAATTGGTATCACTAGTGGTTCACAGGAATTAGTTCGTAAGATGCGAATGGGCTATAAGTTACGAACAGTTTTGCAAAATTGTCGTGATCTTAAAAGGGCAGGATTTAATGACATGGTATCAGTTAATTATTCTTTTAATGTAATTAATGAAACCTTTGATACCATCCGACAAACTATTGCTTATCATCGAGAATTAGAAAATATTTTTGGAATTGATAAGGTAGAACCTGCTATTTTCTTTATTGGGCTACAACCCCATACTCATCTCGAAGAATATGCTTTGGAAAATAATATTCTTAAACCTGGGTATAATCCTATGAGTTTGATGCCTTGGACAGCCAAGAAATTACTTTGGAATCCTGAACCTTTAGGATCATTTTTTGGAGAGGTTTGCCTGAAAGCATGGAAAGAAAATCCTAATAATTTTGGACAGGAAGTTATGAAAATTCTAGAAAAAAAATTAGGAAAAGCTGATTTAGAAGAAGCCTTAACTGCTCCTATCAAAGAGAAAAAAAAACAGTTGATAGTAGCTTAGTTTATAAGTTAATGTAGAGGAAATACTTAAAACTTTACCAATGATCGTTAAGAGTAGTATAGATTAAATAGCTCGAACCCTTATTTTTTAATTTTCAATTTTATTAAAAATTAAAGAATACTTGAGAACTATGCAATTCTAGAGTTCTCAATAGGACTGTCAATAAAGCGATTTATTTAGTAACTTAGTAAAGACATAATTGGCTAGTTTAACCACTGCTTTCATTGTGAACTACTCAATCTAAACTCTCTATTAGTTTTAATTTGCGGGGAAATTTTTAACGTTGTTTATCAGTCAATCAAAGTCTCTTTCCTCATTTTCCTTTTAAATTATCTTCTTAAAACTCTTAATCTATCCTTCTACAAATTTATTCTATGTTTTTAGAACTTTCTTTCTATTAAGAGAAATTTGTTTTTACATAAAATGCGTAATTTCTGAGAGTTAACTTCTGAGATATTCTCAAGAGTAAATATTATCTTCTTAATTCTGCATAATTTTACTTTTTTAGACACTTATTATTTAGCTAAAGTTGACTGGCTTAAGAAGCTAAATAAAGTTTCTCATAGATTATTTATATCTAGATTGTTTTTCTCTCAATTATAAGTAAGCTGTTACTACTAAATTTAGTATGATTCAAAGACAACAAAGTTTTTATGTAGTGTTAGTTCTTTTAAATAAAGAAGTAATCATAGAGATTATAGAAGGAATAAGATAATCAGTTTTCTCAAAAATACACCGATTATTTCTTGAGGAAGACTCAGACTGGTTATATCAGGACCATTGAAATTAGCTAACTGATGTCAGAACGTTTGTTTGTTGCAACTGATTAATAATTAACTTAGTACGAGTATTTTCTCTATTGCAGGTAAGAATTAATTTTTTATATAAATATTTTTTTATACACAATTTTTAAGAGTCATTTAAGGTTAATAATTGATTAAAATAGATTGTAGACTAAATTAACTTTATTTTGAAAAAAATAAGATATAAAAATTACTTTACTGCCTGGCTAAGAAACAAGTTTTCTGAAAATTTAAAATTTTCAGAAAACTTGTTTCTTAAAAAGATGTTTAACTTTCAGTCACAAGTTCAGGGTACAATCCTAATTCTTTAGATAACTGACGGGCAAGAAAAATCAGGAACTTTGCTCCATCTTGATTTCCTTCATGAGCTTGTGCAGTAGCAACTTCCATTAAGGTTTGAACAAAATCTGCATCAATTAAACTTTTGTTAGCATCTAACACATCCGGCTCTTGTCCATTGGGACAACCGACTAAATCCTGAATTAGTTGAAAATATTGCTGTCGACGAGATTCTGTCATGGGAATGGTTCTCCTTAGGTAAATATCCTGGGTTAAACTTAACTTACTTAATCGTCGTCTTTGTCAGGGGATTTTGTTAAAACTTCAAATACCGTTGTAGCACAAGATTCTCGATTTTTATCAATTTCTTTCACCCTTTTAGTTATCAGTTTAGCTTCTTCGAGTTGCCCAAGTTTAGCCAAAATAAACCCTTGCGCTGCGTAGGCATTCATATACAGTCGGATAGATGAATCAAACTGACGATTGACTAATATGGGCTTTAGTTGCTCCCATTGTAGCGGAAGATTTTCTCTCTCTTGGATAATTCTTAAGATTTTTTTTGCAATCTCGAGAGCAATTTCGGGTTTTTTTTTATAAAAGAAAAAACGATAAGCTCCTATTAAAACATCAAGGTTATTTTCGGACTTGTTTAGGGCTTCACGTATATATTGTTCTGCTAATATTGTATTTTCCCAATTGTTAGAAGCTACAATTAATAAAGTTTTTACATCTTCCGATACGTCGTACCAGGACAGTTGATCTTCACTTACTACCATAATGCATCCTAAAATTCTATTATTAGAATAGCATTTCTACACAAAATAAGTATCAAAATCTCTACTTTAGAGACCGTTCATAACGTATACATTGAAAATATTGTAGGGTGTATTATCTTATTTTGATACAAAAAAGATTGTTAACAAAAAAAATTTAGGAATTCTATTGATACAAAAAATAGAAATCTTAGTTTTCTATTTTAGATAAAGAAACAAGACTAATTTAAAATTAATTAAGCACAAATACTTATGGTTAAAATAGATAAAATACAGAAAATGGATTTAAATTATCCTCTTTTTAGGTTTAAAAAATGTTTAATCTCTAAAAATATAAAATTCTCTCAAAGAGTTTTACTATTAACATCTTGCCGTCAAAGTTAATTTTATTAATTTTTATTTAATTAAATAATTTACTAGATAAAAGGAAATAATTAGATGTTGTCTATATAATACGAGATATGATAATGGCTGTAATTTGTTTTTAACAAGTATTAAAATTTAATAATAAAGAGATAAATACAAGCTAATATTTTTAGGTTTTTAGAATTTTTAAAAATTTTCTACTTGTAACAAGTATATACAAATCTTGTCTCAATTTATTTAGATATAAACAAGGTTTTTAAAATTTAAAAATTCTTAATAATATTTAAAATAGATTAAATTTTCAATTTTTATAAAAAAGTTTTATCAATTAAGATAACAATATTTTATTGCCATTTTAGTCGAATGATTACATTAATAATTTAATTTTTTTTATCAAAATCATAAATTTAAATTTAACTGCGAAATCAGATTAAAAGACTGAGTAAACCTGTAAAAAGTTATCTATAAAAATATGGTTTTTCATTAATCTATTCTCAGTTATAAAATACCTAAAGACAAATCAATATCTTATATATGCAAACAGATACAAGATGCGTTATTAAAATATGATTTACTTTTTGTAAAAAAAATTAGTATGCAGTAAAAAATTTTAATAAAGCTAAAAAATAATGGTTTATCAGAATATTTTTGTTACTAACAATAAATGAAATAAAAAAAATAGAAAAAACAATAATCAGTTTTAGACTAAAAAAAGTATTAAATAAAGATAATAACATTCTTAAAAATCAAGAATCTAATTTAGAAAATAGTGTTAGAAATACACAACAGCATTTATCAAAAAGACTACTCGCTTTAATCTGGTTCATTTTTATCTTGTATTACGTCTTTTTATTAGTAAATAAGCTAGATTAAAAAGTCTGAATAAAATTAGAGAAAAGAAACCCTTTTATAAGATAAAAAAATAAAGCTTCAGTTAAATATGAATAGTTTAAAGATTAGTCATGATTATCTATATATCTAATACTAGAAAGTGAGCAAAATAAATTAACTAATTAATAATTTTCAAAATCCCTAGTTTATACAAAAAAATGATTAGCTATGTTTTTTATATAAAAATTTATATAATAAAAATATATTTTAAAAAAAATATTTTTTTTAAAGTTACTTCTCTGGTTTAATAAAAGAATTGAGTTCTTTTATTCTTCACAATAAGAATGACTAAGTTAAATTCTTATAAAATCTAATTAGAAAAATAATTTCTAGATAAATGAGTTAAGAAATATAAGTATTATAGTCTTTTTCAAAAAGTGTAAGTATAGATAGAATAAAAAGAACTTAGTCTATGCAAGTAATTTTTACTAGATAAGTAAAATAAATAACAAAAAAATTATATAAATATTGATCTTTCCGACTTAAATTACTATTTAATGAACCAGGTCATCATTTTTTCTCATTATCTATCAATTTGCACCACAACTCTTAAATTAGGAACTTAATTTTTCAGTATCTTGGTTTCGTTCTACTTTAGTGGGAGAATTTCTTAATTAAATGAACGATTTTAAATATTCTTTGATTTTCTTAAATAAGGAATTTGTAGAGCTTTCTATTGACAAAATGAACCAATTTCAAAAAATTGAAGAGCGAATTACCCAATCCATTGAGTAATTACGTCCTAAATGTTTTGAATTTAGATCATCTGATCGAAACTGAGACACTGACAATCTCAGCTTTTTGTTAGGGTTGCGCCTAAAGCGCAACCCAACAAAAAGCTGTGCTAGGCAGGAGCGTGAGCATAGCAGTTTTTAGGACAGATGCGAGCGCAAGCTTCACAACCAATGCAATTTTCCTTATTAGCAATTGTCATAACTTGACGTTCGATATCGTCTTCATCTTCATCTTCGTCAACGAATTCTCCGTCTTCATTAACCCCCATTAAGGCTAATACTTTCTGACCACAGACTTTAAAACAACGTCCACAACCCAGACAAGTATCTTTGTTGATAGAGTTAACAAATTGAGGAATCCATTCAAGTCCACCAAAAGTTAAAGCAGTTGCCATGTGTGTTCTCCTTTTTAAGATAATTTTGGCTTTGAGTGATCCTCGCTAGTTAACCGTAAAGGTTCACTAGGCGAGTATTCAAGGGTATGATATCCGCTTGAATTCTGTAATAGCAGCAGACGCTGCGGATGAAGCTGAACCCGCCAAGGAAAAGGGCGATCTTTGAGTTGCTGCCATTTGTCCTTCAACACCTCCACTTGTAAGTGGTAATCGTAGGGACTGGTAGGAGCGCAATTCAGCTTTAAATAAAGAGTCATCCGATGTTGGGTTTCACTAATGGTGGTTAACCAACAGGGGAAAACATTAATGTCGTGAAGGGGAGAAAATCTTTCAATATCAGGAAAAGTCAGTTGATGAGCGCGAATCCCTACATGGACTAAATTCGAGTCAATGGGATCAAATACCTCAAGGGTGCATCCCCAGTCAATAGCCGTAATTTTGTATTGGGCAACTTGTCTGACGCGGGAAAAATTCTTACAGCCAGTCAATTGAGCAACCCTAAAGCTTTGGGGATGTTCAAAAATCCCTTGTTTGGGTCCTTGAGCAATAATTTTTCCTTCTTCGAGAATCAAAAGATTAGGACAAACTCGATATGCTTCCTCTAGGTTATGAGTGACAAATAAGGTAACACCTTGATAACGAATCAAACTAGTCCTGAGAAGTTTTTCTAGTTGATCTCGTAAGTAGGTGTCCAGAGCAGAAAATGGTTCATCAAGTAGCAATATTTCTGGTTCGCTGGCTAAGGCACGGGCTAGAGCAATTCTTTGTTGTTGTCCTCCTGAAAGTTCTGTTGGATAGCGACCACCTAACGCATCCAATTGAACATTGCTCAAATGCTTCTTAATCCTAGCGCGAGTGGCACTTACCGAGAGTCCTTTAGGTAAACCAAAAGCAATATTCTGAGCAACTGTGAGATGGGGAAACAAGGCATAATTTTGGAACAGATAACCCACGCGACGCTCATGAATGGGTATATTAATCCCCTGACGAGAATCAAATAAAACCCGGCCATTCAGGATAATCCGACCGCGATCAGGAGTCTCTAACCCTGTTATACAGCGTAAAATCATGCTTTTTCCTGCCCCAGAAGCCCCTAATAACCCCAAGGGAAGTCCATCGGTATGAAAAGACACATCTAACAAAAATCCAGGTAATTGCTTCTGAATGTCAACAATTAGCTCAATTTGCGCTTTTGGCACCGGATAATCCGTAGTGTTCCAAGTTAAACCTAATGCATCAGGATCGAGGTTTTCTCTTAACAAGTTGGGTTGTTTTAAAGAGGTTGTTCCTTTGCTTTTTTGTTTGGGCTGCCTATCAGACCAATAACTAACAATACTCATGATGCTAAGGGACAACACTAAGATGATCCCAACCCAAGCCAATGCCTGATTCATTGCTCCACTTTCGGCGGCAAAAAAGATGGCAATGGGAATTGTCTGGGTTTTCCCTGGAATACTACCAGCTAACATTAAAGTTGCCCCAAATTCTCCCAACGCTCTGGTAAAAGCCAATAAAATCCCAGCAATAAGGCCAGGTTTCGCTAGGGGTAGCAAGATTTGCCAGAAAACTCGTTCTTCTGATGCTCCTAGCGTTCTAGCACTGGCTAACAAATTGGTGTCAATTTGTCTGAAGGACCCTAACATGGTTTTATACATTAATGGAAAGGCAACAACAACTGAGGCGATAACAGTAGCATACCAGGTGAAAATGACACTAATATTGAATAAAGCCAACAACTGTCCAATCGGTCCTTGCTTGCCTAACAAGAGTAATAAGACAAACCCCATTACCGTAGGGGGCAGTACCAAAGGAGCAGTTAATAACCCATCAATTAAACCTTTCCCTACTCCCCGATATTTGAACATCCAACGGGCTGCAGTCACACCGCAAAAGGAGGCAATCAGTGTTGCTGTTAAGGCTGTTTTTGAGGAAATCCATACCGGAGAGAGGTCAAGATGCATCATAATTTTTGCTTTTTACTTTTTACCCGTAATTGAGCATTGCCCATCCCATAATTAATGGAGGTGCTTAACTGTCTTCTACCGAGTTCGTCTTACATAAATGGCACGGGCTAAGGTACGATCAATGGCAATTCGCATTTCTCCAACTTTAATAACATATGAAGGAAATCGCTGTTCTAAGGTAATTTTAAGTCCAGGCATAATACCCATAGCGATCAGTTTTCGCAAGAGACTCTCATCATTCTTTCTGAATTGAGTAATAATCCCTGTATCCTTCTCTTTGAGAAGATTTAGAGCTAAAGACTCAACGGTGAAACTTTGGGCAAACATTTTAGAACGTGACCTCCAGAATGGATAAGAGTTGATTGAGCAAATACCCCATTAAAAAGGCAAGTACAATAACAAAACTTGTCATGGCTAGAGTAATTTTAAGTCCGTGTTGTTTTAAAATTAATTGGAATTGAGTCAGACAGGGAATAAATAGAGTTAAGGTAACTGCCGCTACGATCAATTGACGACCCATCAAAACACCTGAGCGATGAAGGTCAAACATAGCTGCAGCCCCATAGTCTCGGCGAAAAAATCCGTAAAGAAAAATGGAGGAAGTTGCGGGAGGAAGTCCTAACCAAATCATGATTGGCTCTAACTCTTTGAGCAATATTTCAAAGAGTCCAGACAGTTTTCCTAGCCAAATTAATACTGATACTAAAATGGATATGTGAATAATTTCCTTTAAATACCATAGAGTTCTTCCATAAGTTTTGCTCAAAATAGACTGAACTCTAGGTATCCTTAATGGGGGAATTTCTAGATAAAAACAGGCACTATCACCAGGTAGTATCTTGGCGGTTAATAACCCTACGATAACAAAGATAAAACTAATTGTTCCCACCCAAACAATTAGAGCAGTAGGACTTTGAGACAGTAACCCCAAAATAACTCCTAATTGAGGCGAACAGGGGACAACTAAGGCTAATAATAGGGTAGCAATCACTCTTTCCCGTTTACTTTCTAAAGTGCGAGTAACAAGAGTAGCCATCGTTCCACATCCTAATCCTAAAACTAGGGGAGTAATAGAACGTCCTGATAAACCTAAAGCTTTCAATAAGCGATCAGCCAATAGAGAAAGTCGAGGTAAGTAGCCACTATCTTCCAATAGAGAAAACATCAAAAAGAAAGTAGTTACAATAGGAAAAATAATAGCGATAACATATCTTAATCCTAAGGTAATAATGCCATGCTCATTAGCAATTAAATTTTGCAAAATTGTCCAGGGCAAGAGAGCCGCAGTTATCTGATTAATCAGAGGGTTAATAGTTTTAGTGAAAAAACCTTCGAGATTACTGACTAATACTCCTACGCCAAAGCTACCAATAAATTGATAGATTCCAAAATAAAAAATAATTATTGCTAGGGGAAAGCCCGTAATGGGATTCACAGTCAACTGATGGAAAAATTCCTCACTTTCCTGGGATTTTTTCTTTATATTAACCACCGATGATTCTGCTATTTTCCTAGATAATTGATGACGACTTTTTGCAACTACTAACACCAGAGGATCACTAAACTGAGACCTAACATAATCAATAACAGTTTGAATTTCTGGAAAATGGGGCTCTAGTTTTTTGGCTTTTTCCCAAAAAATGGGATCTCCTTGAATAAGTAATAGGGCCAAACTACGCTTCGCAATCGGATATTTACACGAACTAGAAGACCCTTGATGATCTTGTATCAGCAGGGACTCAATTCTTGTCAGCCCTTCTTCAATAGCTGTAGGATAGCGCAGGAGTGGTGACATAATTACCGATCTTGGCTTTTAACGTTTGAATGCCTCTTTTTTGGTAGGCTGATAGGGTGATAACAGGAATACCGAGAGAGGCTTCTAATTGTTTTTCATTGACCCAAATTCCCAATTTTTCAGCTTCATCAAGCATATTGACTGCCAATAAAACCGGAAGTTGAATTTCCATGAGTTGAAATGTCAAAGCTAACATTCGACTGAGATGTTTAGCATCAATAACATGAATAACTAAATCAATCGATTCTGTTAATAAAAAATCCCGAGAACACTGTTCTTCTTCTGTCATGGGAATCAAAGAATACATCCCTGGAGTATCAATAATAGATACTGTTTGTCCAGAAATAATTGCCTGACCTTTGGAAATGTCAACAGTTGTCCCAGGATAATTAGAAACAGTTGTGTAACTACCTGTCAACAGGTTAAATAGAAGACTCTTTCCCACATTAGGAGAACCGACTAAAGCAATAGTAGCTCGAGTAGGAATTAAAGGGTTAGAGGATTTTTTGAACTGATTTCTTGTCCAAAAACGATCCCAGATAGCTCTCAATTTACCCGGGGATGTTTGGGAAAAATCCCGACAGTGATTGCACGTCATTTTCTATATCTAACTGGAGCTTATTCTCAGGATAGTTAATTTTTGTTTTGTAAACAGTCAATTGAGATACACAATACCAAACTAATTTTTTAACAGAGAAAATTATAGCTAAATAGAATATATTTTTGTAGATATTGGGATAATAATTGGAGATAAAACTTATGTAAATTTAAAAAATGAATAAAAAAAAAGTGGACATTACCTAGTCAACTTACTGTATCCTACAGCGTCACTATATCGGCAAGACTAATTAATATACTTTAGTTAATTAATTTCATCGTTTTTTATCTATAGCTGGAATTATTCTTCTACAATCTGACCAGGTTTAAAAAACCAAATAATCCAAATACTTAGCATCAATTTAAGAATAGCTGAAGTCATCATAAACAATAAAAATATAGCTAAACTTCCTGCCATAATCGCTGCTAGTTTATGAATTTCGTCTTGACCTTTTAATCTAATCCAACTAGCAGTGATCCCGATAATTAACAATAAACAATAAACAGCAACCATAATTTCTCTCAATACTCCAATACTATTAGAGTGATTTAATCTAGTCTATATCTGAGGCTCAATATTAGTGGCAATCCAATACAATTCTAACCAGAGTCTAGGGTTCTTCTTTTTAAGATTAGACATAGGGTCTCTCACAATTCTTGTTGCATTTAGACAAACAACTTCAACTAATCCTAAATTCTCGGCAAGTTCTTTCAACTCTTTTTGATATAAAAGAATATTCTTTCCTGTTCTTGCAGAATAATAAATGGCAAGATAATGATAGAATTTCTCTTGTCTTTCCGCCCAACTATCAACAACGGTTAAATAACAACAACTCAATAGGTAGGAAATATGAGGATAATACTTATTGACAAGAGAAACATATTCTTCAAGTAATTTCTCACGAATCATTGCTACAATCCCTCCACTTTAAACTATGAGATAGGTCAGAAAATAGAGAAGCTTTAATGCAATGGTTTTTGATTTTAGTGCATTTGTTAAAAAATACACCCTTATGACTGATACAATCCTTTAGGGGGTACTCAGAAAATTGGAAAGCTACCTCATTAATAGGACAGTCTTCGCTTATTTTTGGACAAAATTTAGGTTTAAGGCAAGATAGTTTAACAGTTTTGTGATTTTTTCGAGATAATTCTAATTCTTGTCCAAAAAGAAACTCACTATAGTCTGCTACATTATCCAGACCCAACAAATTGAGCAAAATCTCTCCCATCATCCAAAATGTTGTTTTGAAGACAAATGTTTTCCATTTGAGCATAGCCGAACCTCAGCAAAAATTCGTGCATCGTGTCCATAATACATGACTCCTAAAATAGGATAGAAGGGGGAAAAAGTCGCAGAATTCTAAGAATAAACTACGACTCCAACAGCAGATGATAAGAATAAAACTAGAAAAGACGATAACTTACCCTAAGTAAGGTTCCTGATGAGTTTTAATCGTACAATCAGAGCGAGGATAAGCTACACAAAGAAGCACCCATCCTTTCTCAATTTGTTCATCATCCAAAAAGCTTTGATCTTCTTGATCAACTTCTCCCTCTACCATTCTGCCAACACAGCTAGAACAACCTCCTGAGCGGCAAGAAGAAGGTAACTCGATATCGTTTTCTTCAGCAAAATCCAGAATATACTGATCCTCTGGGACTTCTAAAGTTATGTCCATTTCCGCAACTTCTTCTTTCTTACCCGTCTCTTTATTTTTTCTTTTGGCAACTTTCATGAGACGAACTTTATATGTAGTAGTCATGTGTGTTCTCCTCCATTTAAGAACAGTAATTGGAAACTTGAATTAGCTACAAGAGGTGGCTTTACTACCACAATCTCTTGATGAGAAAGACTTGCCACACCCACAGGTATCTCCAGCATTAGGATTAGTAAAGATAAATCCGCTTTGGGTTAAACTGTCCACAAAATCAATTACCACCCCCTTGAGAAGAGGGAAACTTTGGGAATTAACATAAATAGGAACATTTTCTTGCTCAAAAAAGATATCCTGAGCGTCTGGCTGTTTGACTAGATTGAGGGTGTATTCATGGCCACCACAGCCTCCATCTTTTATCCCAACACGAATCCCGGTTACTTTAGCTCCTTTCTCTTCTAAGAAGGTACGAAGTCTAAAAGCCGCTTTTTCAGTTAAACTAACTGTCATAATTTATCTCCACGTTTGATAGTTGCCGACTGTAAAGCTATATTCTCTGCTTACTGTTCATTACTCACTACCTAGAGTGCTCACTCTCGGTGTGTTTTGGTTGATTATCCCAGTCAAGTTTTCTAGGTTAAATCACCACAAACCGGACAGTCAGGATCATGATAAGGACGACGTTTAGCAAAGGTGGTACTCGCAAAATCCATGGTCAATAATTGTCCTGTCAATGGCTGTCCTAGCCCCGTAATTAGTTTCACAGCCTCTAAGGCGGCTAAACAAGCTAGGGTTCCTGAAACAGCCCCTAACACCCCAAATCCCCAACGGTCCCAAGTTGGTTTCTCAGGAAAAATACAGGACAAACAGGGGGTTTCCCCAGGAATAACCGTGGTTAAGTAGGCTTCCATCTCACTCATAGCCGCTTCCACCATTGGAATTTTCTGTCGCACACAGGCGGCATTTAGGGCTTCACGTTCGTTAAAGTCAAAGGCACAGTCGAGGGCAATGTCGGCTTGTTGTATCAGATTATGGACATTCTCTGGGGTTACAAATTCGGGTATAGCCTCAATTTCTACATCAGGATTGATTTCTAAAAGAGTTGTTTTGGCCTTGAATACCCTCGGTTTTCCTACCCAATCATCGGTCATCAAAATCTGACGGTTTAGGTCTTCTCGGCGAAGATTGCCCCCTCGAACTAGAACTAACTTGCCTATTCCCGCGACAGCTAAGTAAAGGGCAACAGTTCCACCGAGCCCCCCTACTCCTGTAACAACAGCAGTAGTGGATTTTAGTTTCTTCTGCCCTTTCTCACCAAAGCCGTCTAATTGCATTTGACGAGAATAACGTTCTAATTCAATGGGGGTCAGTTCCATAATGTTTCTTAATCCTCAATGTCCTTAGCTAAATCGTCAAGTAAGACTACGTTTTTAGGAGCGTCTTTGAAGACCTTAAATAGCTTAGTTTCTAGAGGACTAGAAGTTTTGAACAACTCATAAGCTTCTTGAAAAGCTTCACCATACTTAGCTAACTTTTCCGATTCGCTGATATTAGTAAACGCCTTATCAACGGCGGCAATAAGGATGGAAAATTGCTTCAAAATATGAAGACGATTAACATTAACAAAACCGGGTTCATATTTAATTTCAAAAAATTGCAAAAAGTCTTCTGCATTAGTTAATTTAGAAAACTGTTCGTAAGTCTTTTCTGTACCAGCCATTTCAGAGTTCCTCCCAGATTTTGAGTTGTTTTTTTAGTCGATCTAGTTCAAAATAAATATCGTAAGTTTTCTGAGCCATCTCTAGCAAGGTTTTGTAATTTATCGGTAAGCCTTCTGCTAGATCGTGCAAATCCATTTTTTGTTGACCCGCTCTGGAATTGAGTCGTTTAATGGATTTCTTGAGAGCTTCTATATCTTCTGGTGTCGGTTTAGTGGTTGTTGCTTCTCCCATTTTCACTTAACTCTTCTTTAACAAACCGTTAGCAATGAACAATTTCCACTTAATTATTGTTCAGAAAAATTAAAACAGCTATTTCTGATAAATATTCGTCAAAAACTCTTGGTTTAAGAGAATAAATCTTAATAGATTTTAGCCATTAAAACCTTGCTACTTCAGGAAAACGCTGCACAACTTCGATCCCTGATTGAGTAATTTGTTCTCCTTGAGCTGCTAACCTTTCTAAGGAGTCAAAACCAAAACGATGAGCATCTCTTAAAGTCCGGCAAACCGTCATTAAACGACCGCTCCAGACTAAAGCCCAACCAAATCCCTCATTATTCAGCTCTACTAATACCTGACATAACTGAGCCGTTTCTTTCTCAATTAAACTAGCAATAGCACGATAGAAACAAAGAATTCTTAATTTAGTAGCTGGGTCAATATCTCCTTCTAGAGAAATCTCCCGTTTTTGTTTTTTACTAATTACATAAGGTCCGAGGACTAATTCATTAGTCCAACTTTTATAAACCCCATAGTGATCGTAGGCCCGAATTTGTCGAGCAACCTCTTGTAAGAAGGGACTATCTGAAACTAAAAGTGTTGACTGTTCTGAATTAGTTTTAGTCGTCATAGCAACTCCCTGACGTTAATTGATGATCAACAATTGATAGTTAATAATGAACTTAAAACTATCCACTATATACTATCAACTATTAACTACAATTTCCTCGTCGTCCTCATCTTCGAAGTTCAAAGGTTTAGACTCTTGTTGAAGAACTTTGCGTAACCAGGGGGGGGGATTTCCCTTTAGGGTTTTCACCAATTCTGTTAGCAATTCCTCAATAGTTTCTGACTCACTCCTGGCTTTAACTGGGGTAACATTGCTGCGAATCAATCGAGCCGCTGCACTACCACCAATAGCAGCAACATAGATAATGGTACATCCTTTGAGGGCTTCAAGTTTTGGGTTTATTTTGTCTTCGTTCCCATCTTCTTTTAAGTCTCCTGAAAATTCTAAAGTTTGGTTAAAACTGAATCCTTCAGGTGTAACATCGTAAACGTCAATTTCCTTTGCCCAACCAAAATGGGCATTAATATGAACCCTATCACTAGTGGTAAATGCAACTTTCATGGTAGTCCTCCTCTTAGAACTAAAAGAAATTAGTGGAAACTTTTCAAAAGCCATTAAGCAAAGAGATCAATTATGACTTAAGACTGATGGATAATGAGGGGTGTTAGCTTCTTTATTTAACAAAATGTTGCCAACATCGAATAGAAATCGCATTGTTCCACGATATCCAACTAAACACCGTTGACCATTACCCAATTGATCAAAGACTGGATAGCCCATACGATATAAGGGAGCATTTAAGCGTTCTGCTAAAGCAGTCCCGTGGGAATTGGTAATGATTAAATCTGACCCAGCTGCCAAATCCTCTAAGTCTTCCAAGTCGCCAATGGTAACGGTACCGATAGGTAAATCTTCCAAAATTGGGGACTTAGTGGTAGTAACTGCCGCGTAAACCTTAGCACCCATATCATTAAGTAACCAAGCGGTTTGATAGAGTAAGTCTGGTTCAAGAGCTAAAGCTATCTTTTTACCTCCAAAATAAAAATGGGTATCGAGGATAGTATCTTGAAGTTGACAGCGTTGGCGTTGAAATAACGTAGGGATATTAGGAATAATAGGGAAATGGTGGTCGCAGCGAGAAGTAACAATTTGGGACAAACGCCACAAAAAGCCATCAACTGCTTCTAGACCAGCTAAACGAGGAAACACCTCATATTTTGTCCCGAAACGTTCCTCTAATATTTTAGCTGCTCCGCGCATACTTTCCCCAACTGCTAGGGTAAAACTTGAACGGGGCAATGACCTTAATTGAGCAACCGTTGTTCCCCCTCCAGTAATAGTTTGGTATCCATCTTCAAGATGTCCATCAAGAGATCTCGATAAATCGGGAATAGCTAAAGGGGTTAAGCCAAATGCTTCAACAATTTCCTTGATTTCTTCCATATCTCCTGGAGAGACAAAAGAACCGGGCAAAATATTGACTTGAGGTTGAGGATAAACTACCGAACTGAGAGAGGATTCCCCAGGAAAGGAATTATAGTCCAAGGCGACAATTTGCTCTACCGCAGAGGCAAAACCATCTTGTAAAGAGCCGCTATAATCCGGGGTAGAAACATAAACAATGGGCAAACTGTCCAGTTCCGGGTGACGTTCCCGAATAGTTTTGAGAATACGCTTCATATCATCCCCGCGCGTCTCTGTTAGCCCCGTGGTGAGCAACCCAATAATATCAGGGCTATTGTTCTCAACAATGGTCAAAATAGCCTGTTCAACGTTTTCCTCGCCCCCTAAGATAGTCGTTACCTCGGTCATAGCGGTGGTTGATAGGGGAATAGCTTCACGAAAATGACGTACCAGGACAACTTTGGCAAACGCGGTACAGCCTTGAGCCCCGTGAAATAAAGGCATCATTCCCTTTAATCCCAAAAATGCCAAGGAAGCGCCCAATGGTTGACTCATTTTAAGGGGGTTGACAGACAGAGATTTGTTTGCACTAACAACAGTTGTCATTTTAGTTAAAAGTTAAGCATGTGATAGTTAAATGTTGGTTGATGGTTGGTAGTTACTAACTGGAGAACTTTACCATTTACTACTTCCTATTCCGCTCGCTTCTAGATTTAGTAAGTCTTCGTGTTCCTGCTGCCAAATTTCCCAGGGAGCCGGTTTACGAACCTGTTGCCAAATAGGACTGTGCACTGCTTCGTCTAATTCCCTAGCCATTTCAATCATTCCTACATAGCCGGCATAGGGATGATGACGTTCTTGGTTAATATCTAAGAAGGGAATCCTCGCTTTGAGTGCAGTATATTGATTGCGCCCCCCTGCTACCAATAAATCTGCTTTCGTCTGTTCTATAACCTGTAATAGCTCCGTTGCATTACCCTTTTCAAGCATAATACCGTCTTTGCCTAAAAGTTTCTTAATCTTTGCCTTATCTTCCTCTGTACTCTTCTTAGTGCTGGTCGCCACTACTTCTATTCCTAAATCTTGTGCTGCAGAGACAATGGACCAACTTTTGACTCCTCCAGTGTAGAGAACCATTCGCTTACCCTTAAGGCGATTACGATAAGGGACTAATGCTTTATCTAACTGCTCAGTTTCAGTTTTAATCAATTCTTCAACCCGTTGTTGCAAAGCAAGGTCACCCAATTTTGCGGCAATATTACGTAAACAACGATTCATGTCTGCAATGCCGTAAAATGACTCTTCAATGTAAGGAATGCCGTAACGTTCCTCCATTGCTGTTGCCATGTTAATTAAAGCTTTGGAGCAAATCATTACATTGAGTTTAGCGCGATGGGAATAACACACTTCTTCATAACGCGCATCCCCTGTGATCTTTGCCATCACTCGAATACCGACTTTCTCAAACAGAGGCAAAACACCCCACATTTCTCCGGCGACGTTATATTCTCCAATTAAATTGATATCATAATCAGTAGTATATTCCGGCTCACGTGTTCCGACAACGTATTGCAACAATGCCTCTCCACCGAGGCGATTCCCTAGGTTTTTACTACCCACAAAACCAGGAGAATGAACAGGAATAACAGGAGTTTTATACTTAGCGGTAGCGGCTTTGCAAACTGCATCCAAATCATCCCCAATTAAAGCAGTAACACATGTAGAATAGACAAAAACAGCTGCTGGATTATAGCGTTTTACCAATCTAGTGATCGCCTTATAAAGCTTTTTTTCACCCCCAAAAATAACATCATTTTCTGATATGTCGGTGGTAAATCCCATTTTATAGGTTATAGGTCCACTGCTGAGACTGCCACGACTATTCCAACTATTACCCGAACAAGCAATAGAACCGTGAACCAAATGAGCCGCATCTGTGATAGGAACTAGAGCGATAGACGCTCCGTCGAAGGCACAACCTCCCTGAGCCGCCCCAGGTTTAGCTTGTTGTTTACAGGACTTATTTTTTTCTTGACCTTCCTTGTTATGGTTATGTTCACAACCAGGTTGGGTGAGTAGTTCCGAGATTTTGCCTTTCGTGAGTTTCATGTTAATTGCCGGCTATTCTTGTTACCAATGACTAATCTTAGTATAAGAGTGGGTGAGGATGAAATCGAGCTGCTGCTTTTTGCCTTCTCACTAAAAAACACATTCATTTGCATCTTCACCACAGACATCGGAAAGATAGGTGAGAGCTCTGATGTGTAACGTCATAAATTCTATTTAGGTTTGAGTTTGTACAACAAAGGGATACGAAGCTGAATATGTCCAGATATAAAAATACCCCGTTTAAAGGAACAGGCATAGGAAACCAACCCATAGTATGAGTAATTTCAGCCTGTCTGACTTTTACTAACTTCATCCAACGCCTCAGAGTACACAAAAAACCGAACCTAAGGTTTGTTAAAAGTAAAAAATGGGTTTGAGTTACCGTAATTTACCCCCATATCTATCTGAAAAAGGGAGGGGAGGGGAGAGGGGGAGTGATTACTCCCTGAATCTTCCTAATTCTCCCTTGTTTTCAGATTTCTCTGTGATTAACGAACTAAATCGAAAGAAATATCCGTCACAGAAGGAGTATCAGTCTTACGATCTAACGCTTCAAGAACCCCATTAGCAATCCAGTTGAGTAGGTTGATAGCACCTTCATACCCAATGGTGGAATAGCGATGTAAATGGTGGCGATCAAAGATAGGATATCCGATACGGATTAAAGGAGTCTTTGTATCACGCTCAAGATACTTAGCGTAGGAATTACCAATTAAGAAATCAACAGGTTCAGTGAACAGTAAAGAACGAAGATGCCACAAGTCCTTACCACCCCAAACGGTAGCCTGTTGTCCGAAGGGACTAGATGCTAGAAGAGCTTTAGCTGCAATTTCAAATTCCTTGGTACTATTATGAACCAAGACATGAACAGGCTCGATACCCATTTCTAACATGAACTGTAATAAGCCCATCACTAAATCAGGATCTCCGTAAACTGCAGCACGCTTACCGTGTACCCAAGATTGGGTATCGGTCATTGCGTCAACCGCACGTCCACGAGCGATTTCAAGTTCTTTGGGGATAGGATTTCCGGTAAGTTCGGATAAGCCCATCAAGAACTTATCAGTACCTTTAATACCCCAAGGAAGATAGGTAAAGCACTTTTGCTTCCACTCTTTCTCAATATATTCAAGAGTCTTAGGAGTGGTATAGGTTTGAAGAGCAATAGTTGCTTCAGCGTTAATGGCGTCAGCAGCGACCTCTAAAGGTGTTCCTTCTTGATACATCTTGAACTCCCCTAAGTTGGGAGAATCAAGATACATTTCTGTGTCACCTAGGATAGCAGCATTAACTCCCATGGCAGCCGTCAAGCTTTTAAGTTGACGAAGGTTCCCCATATAGGTCTCAAACCCAGGGATGAAGTTGATGGTTCCGTTGGTAGTTCCTTTTTTCTTACCTGCAGTTAAGGTGGAGAGGATAGATTTCATCATGCTGTCATAACCGGTGATGTGGGAACCCACAAAACTGGGAGTATGAGCGTAAGGCACGGGAAAATCTGCAGGGATGGAACCATCCTGACGAGCAGTTTCTACGAATGCACCCAAGTCATCCCCAATTACTTCTGCCATACAAGTAGTACAGACAGCAATCATTTTGGGCTTATAAAGGGTGTAAGCGTTCAGCAAACCTTCAATCATGTTTTTTAATCCACCGAAAACAGCAGCGTTTTCAGTCATGGAAGAAGAAACAGCACTAACAGGCTCCTTGAAGTGACGGGTTAAGTGGGTACGGAAGTAAGCCACACACCCCTGAGAACCATGAACGAAAGGAAGAGTTCCTTCAAAACCGACGGCGGCTAATAAAGCACCAAGAGGTTGGCAAGCTTTAGCGGGGTTGATGGTTAGAGCTTCACGAGCAAAGTTCTTCTCGCGGTATTCCCAGGTTTTTGTCCACTCAGCAATTTCTTGAACCTTCTCAGCAGAAGGCATTCCTTCAAACTGTTTCTTATTTTCAAACAGTTCTTGATACTCAGGCTGGTGGAATAGATCAACGTGATCCTTAATGTTATCTACATTCTGAGCCATTTTGTTTGGTAACTCCTGTATGGATAGGGTTGAATATCGATCAATTGGCACGTTTCCAAAGAGAGGGGGGCGTTGGGAAGGTATGGAATAAAACATTCTATTCTTACTCTCTTTTGTTTTCCTTAGTCCCCCGTGTCTTTTTTTATCCCTCTATTTATTCCAAGGGGTGCCAACTAATCCCCAAGTGGGACTGTTAAGGGCTAAGTCCATGTCACGGGCGAAGATAGCGAAGCCATCATAACCGTGGTAAGGTCCTGAATAATCCCAAGAGTGCATTTGACGGAAGGGAAGAGCCATCTTTTGGAAGACATACTTCTCTTTAACCCCAGAGGCCACTAAATCAGGCTTAAGTTTTTTGACGAATTCTTCGAATTCATAGGCGGTCGCATCATCGTAGATGAGGGTCGCATCATCAACATACTTAGTTGTACGTTTGTAGTCATCACCGTGGGCGAACTCATACCCAGTTCCGATCATCTTCATCCCTAAGTCTTGGAAAGCGGGAACAACGTGACGAGGACGTAGTCCACCAACCATCATCATGACAGTTTTACCTTCTAAACGAGGACGGTATTTTGCCAGAACGTCATCACACTGTTTTTGGTACTTTTTGATAACTTCTTCAGCTTTCGCCTGAATATTCTCATCAAAACGTTCAGCAATGGTGCGTAAAGACTCAGCAATCTTTGTAGGTCCAAAGAAGTTATATTCCAACCAAGGAATACCGTATTTTTCTTCCATGTGACGACTAATGTAGTTCATGGAACGGTAGCAGTGGATAAGATTTAACTTAACCTTGGGGGTGACTTTCATTTCAGTGAAAGTACCATCACCAGACCACTGAGCTACAACGCGGAGTCCGATTTCTTCAAGAAGAATACGGCTAGACCAAGCATCTCCACCAATGTTGTAGTCACCAATGATGGCAACGTCATAAGGAGTGCTTTCAAATTCTGCGTTTTCTTTGTCCGCAGCGGGGAAAACCCAGTCACGGATCATGTCGTTAGCGATGTGGTGTCCTAAGGATTGAGAAACCCCACGGAACCCTTCACAACGAACGGGAACAACGGATTTTCCGATTTCTTTACTCTTAGTACGAGCGACAGATTCAATGTCATCTCCGATTAATCCAACGGGACATTCTGACTGAATAGAAATACCACCATTGAGGGGAAATAACTCTTCTATTTCATCAACGATTTTGCCGAGCTTTTTGTCTCCACCAAAAACGATATCCCGTTCTTGGAAATCAGAGGTAAAGTTCATCGTGCCGAAGGTATCAATTCCGGTAGTTCCGATGTAGTAGTTACGACGACCAGACCAGGAATAGTAACCACAACCAACGGGACCGTGGGAGATGTGGATCATATCCTTGATAGGACCCCAAACCACCCCTTTTGATCCAGCGTAAGCACAACCACGAGTGGTCATTACACCGGGTAGGGATTGTTTGTTGGACTTTACTCCACAATCGTCTTTACCTTCTTCGTAAACGTTGAGGTGTTTCTCACGTTTTTTGGCGGTTTTCTCAGGATATGTCGCTAAGACATCTTTAATGAGCTTCTTATTCTCTTCTACTGTTGCCATGATGTTCCTCTTCTGTAGAGTCGTAGATTATTAGGAATCATCGAAAAAAGAGGGAAGGCAAAAGGATCAATTGTGAACTAATAGTTAATAGTTGTTTATTGTTTCCCTAATGACTATTTTCTATCCACTTTTGCCTTGGTGTTCCTCTATTCCGACTAAGCGAGACTAAGCTTAAGCTTTGGGCGCAGTTTGGTCAGCTTCGATAGCTTTCTGATACTCTTCTTCACCACCAAGGATACCGAAGTCAACCAATAAGGTTTCGAGTTCTTCCATGGAGATAGGAGTAGGAATAACCAAGTTAGTGTTGTTCTCGATTTTATTAGCTAATTGACGGTATTCATCAGCCTGAGGATGATCAGGTGAGTATTCGATAACAGTCATACGACGTAATTCAGCTTCTTGTACTTGCTTAGAACGAGGTACAAAGTGAATCATTTGAGTTCCAAGACGACGAGCTAATTCTTCAATTAACTCAGCTTCACAGTTAACATTACGACTGTTACAGATTAAACCGCCTAAACGAACTCCACCGGTGTGAGCATACTTAAGGATCCCACGAGCGATGTTGTTAGCAGCATACATCGCCATCATTTCCCCAGAAGTAACGATGTAGATTTCTTGTGCTTTTCCTTCACGGATAGGCATAGCGAAACCACCACAAACAACGTCTCCTAATACGTCATAGGATACGAAGTCTAGGTTTTCATAAGCACCTTCTTCTTCAAGAAAGTTGATAGCAGTGATGATACCGCGACCAGCACATCCAACTCCAGGCTCAGGACCACCGGACTCAACACACTTGATTCCTTTGTATCCTTCGAGCAATACTTCCTCGAGTTCGATGTCTTCAACGGTTCCCCGTTCTGCTGCTAAATGAAGAATAGTTGTTTGTGCTTTGGTGTGTAGCATCAAACGGGTAGAATCTGCTTTGGGGTCACAACCAACAATCATAATACGGTTGTTTTCGCCGAGTGCAGCAAGGGTATTTTGAGAAGTAGTAGACTTACCGATACCGCCTTTTCCGTAAAATGCAATTTGACGCATTGTTGACTCTCGCTTATTAGACAATAAATGTGTACACTAGGGAAGTTTTAACCGTTTCTGACGTAAGAACGGCTCGCCAACTGAGCGTTAGCAGTGGGATGTCCCATCGAACCTTCAATCTCTACGTCAGGTCTGGGATTTCTTCCACATAGAAGCTAACTCTTGGTTAAGAAAAGCTTCCCCCGAGAAGAGCAAAAGCTATAAAACTTCACTCACGAGGTGGCGTTTTAGAGAGTTAAACCAAACCTAGTCATGGTTGTGTCATGAGCAAGTAGATAAACTATACTCGTTAACATCCTTGATAGTGGGCTATCTCTAAACGTCCGGCGAGAAGCGATGCCTATGGTGGAGATCGCTCTCGACCTTTTTTAATTAATAACATGGGCTTTGGGTATTTGATACTAAATAAGTGAATAATTGACAGTTTGTTCTATTTACCAAGTTGTTATACAAAAACGACGATTAATTCTGGAGAAATACGATCACGCAATCTGGACTCGATTACATTTTTTATGGTGGCCGCACTGCTCATAAAAGAACTGCAGGCTCCTTTGAGGGTGACTTTATTAAATAAGTCTACATCTCCTCCATCTTGTGCTGGGGCTGGCTTAACTTCTTCTTTAAGAATCTTTTGAATAAAGGTAATTTTTTGCAGATTTATTAAAAATGTGGTAGCGGCAACTTTGGACTTGGATCTGGCAACGCCTGTTGCTGTTTCTACTGCTATGGTTTCTTCTTGCACAATTTCAGTTAGAATGCTATCTATATAGTCCCACATTGTCTTTTCCTGCATGAATCGTTGATATTTGTTGCTACTAATGATGAGTTAATAGCCATTTTTCTAAATATTCACTATTTAACCAAGGCTGTCTGTTTTCGTTCGATGAGCCAACCGACATCATCGTTAGTGGGCGCAGACAAGGCACGGAGGCGATCAATAATTCCCGGCAGTACTTCAAGCACCTTCTGGACTTGATCATGAGTGGTAAAACGAGACAAACTAAAGCGAATGGAGCCGTGAAGCAACGCATAGGGAAGTCCCATTGCTCGCAATACATGAGACGGTTCTAAAGATCCGGAGGTGCAAGCAGAACCAGAGGATGCATAAATCCCATGTTGATTTAGGGATAAGAGAATAGCTTCTCCTTCGACGAATTTAAAGCCAATATTTGAGGTATTGGGAAGCCTTTGCACGGCATGACCATTAAGTACGGTATCAGAAATAGTTGTTAGTATAGTTTGTTCTAAATAATCTCGTAATCCCTTTTCCCTGGTTTCCATAATCAGATAAGACTCAGCTAACTCAGCTGCTTTTCCTAGGGCGACAATACCAGGGACGTTTTCAGTTCCTCCACGACGACCTCTTTCCTGGTGTCCACCAATCAGTAAAGGGCTAAATCTTGTACCACGACGCACGTATAGAGCACCAATTCCTTTGGGAGCATGAATTTTATGACCAGAAAGGGTCAACATATCAATGGTGCTTTCCTTCATGTTGAGAGGTATTTTTCCTACTGCCTGCACCGCATCAACGTGAAACATTGCTCCGTATTTTTTAGCCAGTTGCCCAACTTGTTCTATGGGAAAAATAACGCCGGTTTCATTGTTAGCATACATTAGAGTAACTAACGCTGTATTCTGGGTTAAAGATGCCTCAAACTCTGAAATATCTAACTGCCCTTGATCATTAACAGATAGGTAAGTGACAGTATAGTTTTTACCTTCTAAATTCTTGCAGAGGTTAAGAACTGCAGGATGTTCGACTTTACTGGTGATGATATGACGTTTGTTGGGTTGAGCGAAAAGAGCAGCATGAATGGCGGTATTATCTCCTTCAGTTCCACAACTAGTAAAAACAATCTCAGAAGGTTCCGCACCTAACAAGGAAGCAACTTGTTCTCTACTAGTTTTAACCGCAAGCCCTACCTGCCCACCAAAGGTGTGCATACTAGAGGGGTTACCGTAATAGAGGGTTAGATAGGGCAGCATAGCTGCAAGAACTTCTTCGTGAACTTGTGTAGTAGCGTTATTGTCGAGATATACACAGTCTTTCATCGCAGGGTACCCATAAATAAATTCCGTGATAGAGCAACTAACAGTTAAGTCAAAGGCAGGAGACAGACGTTAAAATCTCAATCAAATCCTGATCGCGCTTTGGAATAAGAAGAAAGCTAATTTTTGTGAATAGACGTTTAACCAGTGTTTCCAATAGGGCTGACCTTGGTTTGGTTTTGAGGCATCTTAATGAAGTTTGGTAACGACTGAACTAGTTCTCCTAATAATCAGCCGATGGCTGGACCGAAGCTAAAGGAGAGCAATGGTTACAAGTGGTAGGTTACAAGTGGTAGCGTCAATGAGCAAGACATCTTTATTATAGCATTAGTGGGACATCTAACACTACAGCGATGATAGACAATACATTCAGATGTTGATGTTATGGCGTAACTCATGACACTACCCTTGTTCAATTCAGGTTTACTGGCTGCTGCCTAAATTGGGTAAACAGCTATAATCTTGGGAAAATCCCGCACAGGGGGGAATACTGTGGTCATCGACGCAACTATAACAGGTATTTTGAGCGTCATTGTCGGGCTGATGACCTATAGAAATAGAAGTTGCTGGGAAAACGGTAGAAGCTTTCACAGGAGTGATAATAATAGAATTCATTATCTATGATACTCCCATTGATTTGTTAGACTTTGTAAACTGCTCGTAGAAATCTAGGGCTACTTTGTCAATAACATCGTAAGCCTCAAAGGGTTCTAACCCAGCCTTACGCAACTCCTCTTGGGGGCAAAGACCAATTTTAGAAGCAAGCACTCCTTTGCAATCAGCAATAGCTTTGATGATATGCTCAAGAGTCGCTTTCTCGCCATACCCAGTTTGACAATAATGGTCGACTTTGCGATGAGCTACAAATTTAACATCTGCACCATCAACCTCAAATATTTGAAATTCCTTAGCGTGACCAAAGTGTTGGTTTACTAAGCGATTCCCTTTAGTTGCTACTGCTACAAGTATTTTAGGACCTTTTTTGAGTGTTTTAGCAGCTTTTGCGGCTTTCACCTCAGCGGTAAATTTTTCAATACCTTCGTGGACTTTCTGGCGGGTAGCTAAATCATATTCAGGCGTCATCTCGAGGAACTTGTCTTTGGTGAATTCCTGAGAACGGTCTTCTCCTAAGAGTCCTACTGCGTCTGCTCGACATTGACGACAGTGACGCATCATTTTCATGTTACCAGAACAACTGTCTTGAACTGCTTTAAGTTCTTTGGGGCTAGGACCGCGTTGTCCGGTTAATCCAAAGTGGGTTCCATGCTCAGGCGCACTGATCAAAGGCATGATGTTATGAAGAAATGCACCTTTAGCACGAATAACTTCATTAACTTCTGCCAGGTGTTGGTCGTTAACTCCAGGAATCATAACCGAGTTAACCTTGCAAAGGATGTCTGCCTCCCTAAGGGCATCTAGGGACTCCATTTGCTTCTCTAAGAGAATTCTGACGCCTTCAATTCCCTTATAACGTTTGCGATTATAACGTACCCAAGGATAGATTTTCTCCCCAATCTTAGGGTCAACCATATTAATAGTTAGGGTAACATGGTCGATTTTCAGTTCTTTGATTTTATCAATGTACTCTGTTAACATCAAGCCGTTGCTTGACAGACATAATTTAATGTCGGGAGCTTGCTCAGCTACTAATTCAAAGGTACGGAAAGTATGCTTAGGATTCGCCAAGGGATCACCGGGACCCGCAATACCCAACACGGTCATTTGAGGAATCTTTCCGGCAATAACTAGAGCCTTGTGGGCAGCCTCTTCGGGGGTTAGAACTTCACTAACTACTCCTGGACGGCTTTCGTTGGCACAATCGTACTTGCGGTTACAATAGTTACATTGAATGTTACAAGCAGGGGCAACTGCTACGTGCAATCTAGCATAGTGATGGTGTGCGTCCTCACTATAACAAGGATGTTTAGCAATCCGTTCCTGAATATTTTCAGGAATAACTCGAGAGGCAGAGGAATCGCAGCCACATGGTCCTGAAGCTTTTATTGTAGATGGAGTTGCTGTCTTGGCTGCTGATGAGTCAGAGTTAGTTAAACTGGTTGATTGTAACATTGAATTCCGTGGAGTAAGAGGTGGCTAAAAAATGACCTAAGAGCATCTGGTGATTCAGTCGCTTGCTGGAACTTATCACAATAAGAGTCAAAAACGATCAATTTCCGTCCTTGGCGTCTATGCAAGTTATATCACTTCCTCTGGCAGTTCTTGATGCAGACAGCTGAGTTGGGATTTATCAAACTTGTTAGAAAGTACTCAAATGCTGGAATCTCTTTCCTAACGCCATGCTAACGCAATGTTATTTTTTTTAGGGGTCATGGGGCTAGTATTTTTAGTACGAGGTCTAAGTATTTTTTTTAGGGGATACGAGCATTTATGCACTCAAGAGATAACCCCTACTGGAGAAAGAGCTGGGACCATTCTGGGACAGTTAAGTTCTTCATAATTTTGCACTCAACTACCTCTTACCGAAAACAAAAGACAGCAGACTCTCCGGCAAAAGTTGATACGGTTGATATATTTTTTCCGCTTTGCTGTTTTCTTTCTATGTTTAGGTCTTTTCCTGTTTTTTTCTTCACTCCTTACACTACAAAAAACCGGAGTAAGCGTTCCGAAGCTCCTCCAGTGCTGTCACGGAATCCAATTCTGTATCTAAAGTAACACTTTTTTTAAGATAAAGCTGACTTTAACTTACATCTACCCTAATCTTTGTACATCAAAATCCCTAAAGACCTTATTTCATAAGGAATTTAACTGTTAACTAACAATCAATTCTTGAGTTCTTTAGATGATGTCTTTGAATTTTCTTTTTATGGGGTTTAAATCCTTACTCTGATTGATGTCTAAATTGAGTACATAAATACTTTAACCAATACCTATAAATACATAGACACTGTACCAAAAATACTAGCACCCCATACTCAAAAAAAGATTTGCTAACGACGCAAATACTTGAAATATAAATCTGCTAAGATTTTGAGTGCATAAATAACTAATGTTTATTAACTAGACCTGCCTCAATTGTCTTGGATGGTTCAGGGTAACTTGGTATAAGCATAACAACTAGGTCTATGTAGAATCACGGAATTCAATGTTTGGATCCATACCGCTTAGAGACGGCCGTTCTGAAAGTCAAGATGATCGCCTAAAAGTTTCAACTACGACTTTGTCGGCACCCTCCCACCCGACTAAGCTGCCGTTGAAGACTCTTTGGGAAGACTTTCAAATAATTTTTTCTCGTGATCCAGCTGCTCGCAACTGGCTGGAAGTGTTATGTTGTTATCCAGGGTTGCACGCCCTAGTCTTGCATCGTATCTCTCATTGGCTGTGGCATTATGAAGTACCTTTTGTGCCGCGCTTTCTTTCCCATTTAGGGAGATTTTTTACAGGTATTGAAATTCATCCAGGAGCGACCCTCGGACAAGGAGTCTTCATCGACCACGGTATGGGGGTGGTTATAGGGGAGACTGCTATTGTTGGTGATTATTGTCTAATTTATCAAAACGTTACCCTCGGCGGTACTGGGAAAGAGCTTGGCAAACGTCACCCTACCCTCGGCAACAATGTGGTGGTGGGGGCGGGAGCTAAAGTTTTAGGAAATATTGCCATTGGTGATCACGTTCGTATCGGAGCCGGTTCAATTATTCTAAGAAATGTGCCTAGTGATTGCACTGTGGTCGGTGTGCCAGGTCGTATTATTTCCCGCAGTGGTCGTGGTTGTCCATTAGAACACGGCAAGTTACCCGATGTAGAAGCCCAAGTTATTCGGACCTTGTTGGACCGAATTGAGCAATTGGAACAAAAGATACAAAACCTATCCTAAGCCTACTCTACCATTATGATCAGATCATCTCGTCCCGATGCGTTAATCAGCCAAGTTGCGAAAGTTTCTCGATGTGAACGCTGGTTACTCCACCGTCGCCTTGAAGAACTAATGATCCCTTCTTGGTGTCCCGATGATGGCTCTTTATGGGTGGAAATTCAACACGGCATTGATGCTATTCTTTTACGCAGCACTGTCTACCAAGCGAGTGCCTCTCGTCAAGAACTGGTGGATTGGCTCGGACGCTGCTGGGAAGCAGATGACACCCTTTCTACTCAATTCTACAATAGTTGAGGATATTTTTCTCGAACTTGTCGCTTTTCCGGTTTGTTTTTTGCGCCCTTAACTCGTTGAGACCTAGCTCCGCTGGCTGATTGCGGAATAATTAGTTTTTTAGTGCTGTCATGGAAGATCATCCAATCTCTAACGAATTCACTCAATTTTTACAACAAGAACTATCTCTTTCATCCGATGACCTAGCGGTTGCTCTAAACAATCGCCGACAACCAGGAGATCCTATTCCTATGTTGCTATGGCAATATGGATTAATTTCTAGAGGACAACTCCAGAGAATTTGGGATTGGCTTGATGCTCAGATTCAATTCCAGTTTCCTTGACTATCATTTTAGCAAGTTCTTACCTATAGTTGTCGAGACATTAAGCCATGGACAAAACTCGCATTAATGATACCACCCTCAGAGATGGAGAACAAGCAGCTGGTATTGTTTTCACTCCCGAAGAAAAAATATCTCTAGCTAATTTGATGGATGCTATGGGCATTCCCGAATTAGAAGTAGGAATTCCGGCCATGGGAGGAAGTGAAGCAGAAGCCATTACAGCGATCACCCAGTTAGGATTGAAAGCCGATTTATTAGGCTGGAATCGGGCAGTCCGCTCCGATGTGGAAGCTTCCCTTGCTTGTGGACTCAAACGAGTTCACATCTCCATTCCCGTGTCTGAGCTACAAATTCAAGCTAAGTTCAAGGGTGATCGCAGCCTGGTTTTTACCTGTCTAGAGAACACCCTCAAATTTGCCGTGGATAATGGTCTGTTTGTTTCTGTAGGAGCAGAAGATTCCTCTAGAGCTTCAGAAGAATTTTTGCTAGAGGTTGCTCGCGCTGCTCAGGAATGGGGGGCATCTCGTTTTCGATTCTGCGATACGGTAGGTATTCTCAATCCTATTACCACTACCAAAAAAGTTGGAAATTTAGTGAAAGAGTTATCAATTCCCGTAGAGATGCATACTCATAACGACTTTGGCTTGGCTACAGCCAATGCTTTAGCTGGACTCCAGGCGGGAGCTACTTCGGTGAATACTACCGTTAATGGGTTGGGGGAACGAGCAGGGAATGCGGCTTTAGAAGAAATAATTATGGCTCTAAAGCATCTATATCAGGTGGACTTGAGCGTTAAGACTTGTCATTTGAGGGAATTGTCCCAGTTGGTCATTGCTGCCTCGGGTCATACTCTTCCTCCTTGGAAGGCTGTAGTAGGAGACAATGTCTTCTCCCACGAATCAGGTATCCATGCCCACGGAGTTCTTAAAAATCCCCAAACCTATGAGCCCTTTTCCCCAGAGGAAATCGGTTGGCAAAGACGATTGGTTGTAGGTAAGCATTCTGGACGACATCTAGTTGCTAATTTGCTAAAACAACATGGCATTACTTTAGATCGTGAGGAAGCCCAATTTGTCTTAGATGCAGTGCGCAATTTGTCAGTTCAGATGAAACGAAGTTTAACAGTAGATGAATTACTTAATTTAGTACCTCATAGGAGAATATCTCATGGGATTATATAATCCTGGCGAAATCGAACTAAATGATCCTCCATTTTTTCAAATGGAGGAAAAAGTCCGCTTACGGAAAATGATTCGTAATGATGGAACATTTCCGGGTAAAGAACTTGGTCAAACTTTAGCGAAAAAAGGTGATGTTGGCTATGTAGTTGGTATTGGAACCTATCTACAGAGTTATTATATTTATGCGGTGCATTTTATTGATAGTGGCTTTGTTGTGGGGTGTCGCCGCAAGGAACTAGAATCAGCGGAGGATCCTGAAACCCTAGAACGTCGTAAGGAGGAGATGAGTCGCTATTGATTAATACACCAAAAAAGTTAGAATTATAATCATTTAATTATAATTCTGCCTTCTACATTAGTGTTTAGATTGTTATTAGGAGTTATTTCATGAAAGTTATTTTAAGTCGTAATGATACAGGCAATTTATCTGTCTACGTTCCTAAAAAGGACTTAGAGGAAGTGGTGGTTAACGAAACCCCTGCAGATGAGGGAAAAATTCTAACCTTGGCTAATGGTTGGGATTTAAAGTTTCCTACCTTGACCGATGATACTAAGTTACCTCAAACTATGGAAGCGACAAAACTGTAATTACTGTTAGTTTTTGAAGAATAAAACAGAGGTAACTTTTTTAGTGAATAGGAAAAGTAAAGGGCAAGGGGAAGAAGTTAAAATATCTGTTCCTCCCTCTTACCTCATTTTAACTTCTTAATTCTTTAATTATTGAGGATTTAGTCATGGATTCAGTGCATTACCAAACTTTATCATTTCGATTAGAAGGTCAATTCGTTGGATTTATCAACAAGTCCAATGGCCGATTAAAGTCTCTGCGATTAATACTTAATGGCAAAGAGTTACATATTAAATTGGATAAAGAATTACGGGGTTCCTTAGGGAATAGTTTAGCTGTTGGTGACTGGATTCAGGTTGTAGGAAGACAAAAATTCAAGGGTAGTTTTACTGACTTTAAACTAAAAGCATTTCAAGTAAATCGATTGAGTTATAGCTTAGAGTGTCAAGATAATGTAAACCAAAATTATTCAGTAATTTCTGAAGATCGCTCGTCGAGTTGTCTGAAAAAAGGCAAAATTCTTTTGTGTAATAAATCTGATTGTGCCAAAAATGGTAGTGAAGAACTTTATCAAGAACTCCAAAAAACTATCTATCGTTTGGGGTTAGAAGATTCTGTAACTATCCAAAAAACAAGTTGTCAGAAACGCTGTAAAAAAGCGCCCAATATGATTTTAATGCCTGGGAAAGAAAAATGCAGCAACCCTCAACCTCAGAGTATTGTAAGTCTTCTCCGTGATCATTATTTAGCTCCTATGGACTAAGAAAAAATGACTAATATTATTTTCTATGAAAAACCCGGTTGTATTAACAATACAAAGCAGAAAAAACTCCTCTGGAGTGCAGGTCATACCTTGGATATTCGTAACCTGTTGACGACCTCTTGGACTTTAGAAAAATTACGACCTTTTTTTGGTGATCGACCTGTTCAAGAGTGGTTTAACCCTACTGCCCCTCGAATTAAGTCAGGGGAAATTGTTCCAAGAAAATTAGACGAGAAAACAGCACTTAACTTAATGATAGCTGATCCTCTATTGATTCGTCGTCCTCTTATTCAAGTGGAAGAAGTTTTTCAAGTAGGATTTGATGTGGAACAAATCGACTCTTGGATTGGTTTAAATAGTTTAAGTACAAAAATAGAAGATTTAGAAACTTGTCCTAACATTTTCCAATAATTAATTATTTTAAAAGCCATTAGAGATGTCAATTAACACATCTCTTTTCTTCTTAAAAGAAGAAAAATAGAAACAGTCTAATAAATTAAAAATAGTTTAGAATGAAATGATGGGTTTAAGTTGATCAATAATCCATTATTTGGAACTTTATACTATTAATTTTTATATTAACTATAATGATTCGTCTATTGTATAGATATGTTTAGAATAAATTTAGGAACTTAAAATTTCCTAAACTAGCTGTAAAACAATTTCAATAAAAAAAGCGGAAAAATCTTGCTTTATAGAATTTTAAGGACTCAACTACTTAAGTTTTATACAAGCAAAGTTCTTGAGGTCTTAGGGTACAGTCAAAATAAGAGTTTTGAAGATTATTTAGATACTAATTTATTAATTTAACTCTAAACAAGATAGAAATCTAGATAGATAATTATAAAATAACTCAATAAAATAAAGTAAAATAAGTTCAAGAATAGCTATAGAAAGTATTGAACCATAAGTCTAATAGATATATGCTAAATATAGTTTTTTAAAAATTTAAGAGGAATATTTTTTTAAAGTGTGTTGAACTACTTAAATATTAACGTTATCTCAAAGCAGACTTCTTAATAAGAAAATCTACATAATAGCGAGGCTAAGCAAGAGAAATTTGTCAGTACTTTTATTGAAATTAAATCTTCAAAGTTGTGATATTGAAATAATATTTCAATTTTGTAGATAACACTTCGCTTTGCTGAATCCATCTCCTCACCATTCAGATTAGTCATCATCTAGCAAATTTTTTTAAAAAATAACTAACGATTAAATCTTTGGTGATAGATTACTAATTCTGCAGTAATATCACGCTCGTCGTTGTAACAAACATTTTGTTCTACAGTTGTTGTCTCTTTGAAAACTTCTGTTAATCCTACGCTAAGAAACATTACACTAGTAGCAGCAATGATGTAGTTGCGCGGGTTGATAATCTCGGTAGTAGTCGTTAACATCGTGAGTCATTTTCCTTTCTTTAATTACTTTTATAATATAAAAAGTTTAAGGGTGATGTCAGTCCCAAAACACTGGAAAAAAATTAAGTTTTAGAGTCTATTTAAGGGGAGTTATGTAGAAAATTTAACCAGTTTTATATAAAGTTAGTTACGATTGAAATTATTTTGTGTAATTTCCTACATTATCATAAACTTCAATTAATTTTTTTTAAAATTTTTATAACACATTGTATAAACAACGACTACTAAGTTAAATCAGTATATCCTATTTTAATTTTAAAGTAAAATAGATTATTCAACGAAGTGTTATCTTTAAAAGAGATTAGATGACTCCTGAGTTAATCACCTGATTCAAACAATAATTTAATTCTTGTGACCAATTCAAGGTTAATAATTTAGTTCAGGAATCGTATAATTTTTCAATTATCAAAACAACTATCAAAACTTAGATGTTGATCCCTCTGACTCGCCAAGCACTTGAAAAAATTATTCCCGCTATTGCAACGGGAGCACAATATGCATCTTGTTGGGGAAGAGCGCGGGATGTCTTAAGACGGTTATTAATTTCTGTGGTTGCTCTCACTATTTTCTGGTTAATTGGAAAACTCCTGGGTTCAGGAGGCCTAGCCATTAAACTTATTTTTGATATTATTGCTGGACTATATTGGCTGTGGAGTCCCATTTACTGGGCCAATCTACGCAATGGCAGTTATCGTCGCTTTCCCTATAGTGGATTTTGGCAAGGACGAGTATTAGATGTCTATCTCACAGAAGAAGTTGTTGGAGAAGAAGAAACTGTCAACAAGCGTGGAGAACTAGTCGTCATTGAGAACCGAGAACGGCGAATTAATCTCGAAGTTGGCGATAACGAACAGTTCAGGGCTAGGATAAAAGCTCCCGTTAAACGAATTTATAAAAGCATTAATCCTGGAGATATAGCAGAAATGGTGATTCTATCAAAACAGTCAGATCTAAGCCGAATTGATAAAATTACAGATGTTTATCTCCCACAACATAATTTTTGGTTAGGAGAATATCCCTATTTACGAAGGGATGTTTTTACTCAGGTGAGTGATGAACTAGGAACAGTCAAGGGTAGAAAAACGAACCAAGGACACCACCTTTATCGAGTTCAACGACGTAGACGTTAGCTATAAAATGATGAATAATATATTAGGGTCATTAGTAAATAAATAATTATTCGGCTCAACTGGATATTCTTCTTCAAAAGAAACCCTAAAAATATTTTAGAAAGAACCTAATTAAAGTTCTAATCATAAAAATCCATAAAATTGAACTTCAATCAACAGTGAAAGTATACTTATAAATAAGTTGAGAAATTATAAGCATTATGTTAAATTACAAGGTTCAATCCCCAAAACTTTCTTCAACCCATCATAAAATTGCTGTTCTAATTCCCTGTCGTAATGAAGAATTAACAATTGCCCAAGTAGTGAAACAGTTCCGTCAAGAATTACCAGAAGCGGCGATCTATGTTTATGATAATCGGTCTACTGACGATACTATAGCACAAGCTCATGCCGCCGAAGCCATCATTCGCTGTGAACCTCAACCAGGAAAAGGAAATGTTATTAGGCGAATGTTTGCTGATGTTGAAGCAGATATTTATGTGTTAGTCGATGGAGATAATACCTATGAAGTTTCCGCTATTAAGGGACTAATTGAACAACTAATTACAAAACGTCTTGATATGATGGTAGGTGCGCGTCGTTCTACAATCAAAGATGAAGGGGCTTATCGTTTGGGCCATCGCGGTGGAAATCTTTTTTTGACAGGTGTGGTTAAGCTACTATTTGGGGCTCAACTAAAAGACATGTTATCAGGATATCGTGTTTTTTCTCGACGTTTTGTTAAATCATTTCCAGCCCTATCGAGTGGATTTGAAATCGAAACTGAATTCACCGTACACGCTTTAGAATTAAAAATTCCTTTTGCTGAAGAATATACATTATATGGGTCCAGACCGCCAGGTTCAGAAAGTAAGTTGAGGACTTTTACTGATGGTTGGCGAGTTTTAGGAACTGCTATCCTTTTATTCAAAGAAGCACGACCATTTTTGTTTTTTGGACTAGTTTTTATTGTTCTTGCTTTAATCTCAATTTTTTTAGGAGTGCCTATTTTTGGGGAGTATTTAACAACAGGGTTAGTGCCTCGATTTCCTACTGCAATTTTAGCGACTTCTATGATGTTGCTAGCTTTTTTAAGCTTAACCTGTGGTATGATTTTGGACTCGGTTGCCAGAGGTCGTCGTGAAGTAAAACGAATGGCATATTTATATCATTCATTACTAGAATCGAATTAATTTTCACCCAAAGAATCTAGATGAAACCTTCATTACCTCCCGATACTTTAACTCTTGATAATAAATTTTTTACCCCCGAAGTTTCAATTGTAATTCCTATTTTTAATGAGGAAGAAAGCATTGAACAGCTAATTGTAAGAATTATTGCAATCTTAACGAATTGTAATTTGTCTTATGAAGTGATTTGCATTGATGATGGTTCTCAAGACAAATCCTCTCAAATTTTAAGCGAATTAACTCAAAGATTTAATCACCTCAAAGCAATTATTTTACGTCGAAATTATGGACAAACACCGGCAATAGCAGCAGGGTTTAAATATGCAAAAGGAAAAATCATTGTAACCTTAGATGGAGATTTGCAAAATGATCCTATTGATATTCCAAGATTGATTAATAAGTTAAATCAAGGTTATGATTTAGTTAATGGTTGGCGAGAAAATCGACAAGACGATACCGTAACTCGGCTGCTTCCTTCTAAAATTGCTAATTGGGTTATTGGTAAAGTGACAGGGGTGGATCTTCATGACTATGGATGTTCTTTAAAGGCTTATCGTTCCGAATTAATCGCTGATATGAATCTTTACGGTGAATTACATCGATTTTTACCTGCTTTAGCTTACATTGAAGGAGCAAAAATTGTGGAGATGTCTGTTTCCCATCACCCTCGTCGTTACGGGAAGAGTAAATATGGGTTGGGGCGGACTTTTCGAGTTGTTATGGATTTATTAACAGTTTTCTTTATTAAGAAATATTTAACTCGCCCTATGCATGTTTTTGGATTATTTGGACTTGGTTCAACTATGTTAGGTATGATATTAGGGAGTTATCTGATCTTTCTCAAATTAGTATTGGGGCAGAGTATCGGCCATCGTCCCTTACTAATTTTAGCAGTATTATTAGTGCTGACTGGGGTACAATTGTTGAGTTTTGGATTATTAGCTGAATTAGTAATGCGAACCTATCATGAATCTCAGAAACGTCCAATTTATCGGGTAAGAGAAATCATCGGCAGCCACCAAGACTAACCATTCAAAACTAACCATTTTAGGTTCAAATTATGAGTATAGGGATGATTTGGAAACTCGGTGTTTATTCGAAATCGATTTTTAGATAGAAATCAAAAGAAATGTTGGGTAGTTCTTCTTTATAAAGCTTTTCTTGGTGTGGGATGATCATACAATGATTTGTTTAAATATAATTGATCTTGCTCTAATTAAACTGTTAATTCCTTTTGGTAACAAAAAGCTATTAAAATCGTAATTACCCAAGCAGGAGAAAGCATAAAAGAATCTGTAGATGAATAATATGATTATCAAAACTTGTAAAGATGAGAGAATTTATCCAGTGCTCAGTCTTTGTATCCATGCCCTGAATCGATGGTTAAATTAACTAGTTCAAAACTTACTTTTATCTAAAATAACTTAGGTGTAATAATAAAGTCGCTTAGGCGACTGCTGTAGCTTCTACTAATGTTGCTATAGAAGTGATAAGTCTGAATCAATAGGTTTTTCTTCCCCCAAAGTATCTGCTTCAGTTGAGATGAATGAGTTGAGGATTAGATTTGAGAAAAGATTTCCCTTGTCTTTAGTAAAACTCTTTTCTTTTCTCGGTAGTGGTCTCTAATCCTAATTATTTTTAAAAAAGTAGAGAATAAATCGCTTTTTTCTAAAATTCACTTGTTTGTATCTATTATCTTTATAATCCAATAACTTGTCTAAAACTGTTTTTTAAAAAAAGTATTTTTTTAAAATTTACTTATTCTAAATCAACTTAAATCTAATTATTTTTTTTAGTAATTAATATTACTTAAATCAACTTGTTTTGAATCTAATCGGGATAAAATAACTTTTATCTCTTCTTTAAGATTAATAAAGTAAGCTCCCTTAAACTGTAAGTAACCTCCTTGTTACACCTTTAAATGGTTAAGTGCTTAAGTTTAATAAAAATACTACACAAGTTAAATTAATTTCAGTATGATTGACTTACTTAAAATTGGCAGAAAAAATTTTTAAAAAAAATTTAACTTCATTTATTTTAATTTTAATCAAAGAAAAATTACTTAAATTAGATTATTTTAAATTAGCTCCTGATAATCCGACTTCCAATATTTTTTTGTGCTCATTGCGCTTCTTTAAGCTTAGTTTTTTTTTAAGCATTAAATAAAAAATATTAATCTTACAAAATATTGTCTTTGCTTTTTTAAAAGCCTGGTTGATAAATAAGTTTAGTTGCTATCAATAATCACCAATTAACTTGAGAAGTCACTTGTATTAACCAAGGATGTACCCACCAGAATAACTCCACAAAAATGAGAATTCCTAGATAAGCTGGTTTAAAAAATTCCTGACATTTTAGAGATTGACGACCCTCAAGAATAGCTAAAAAAGGAATAATGGAAGTCCGTTTTTTCACATCAAGAAAAGCTTCTCCATAGTATTTTCTGAGGCGATAGTCTCCATGCCACACGGCAAATAAATGGTGAGTAACTAATCCTAATGATGTCACCAAAGTAAAAGTAGTCCCTAGCCATAAGGTATGAGTAATACACCAAATCACTTGACCAACCATTTGGGGATGGCGACAAATTCGAAGAATACCTGTTTCGTAAAGATGAACTTGGGGTTTAGAGATTGCCGCAATTTCCAGAAGATTAAAAGTAGCTGGATACAAAAATAAAAAAGATATAGCACTAAAAAACCAAACGAGAGCTTTAACCCCCTGATATCTTTGAAATTGCCATAAAATTAAGCCATCATAGCGATGATTAAAAAAGTAAATAATTAAAATTATTGCCAAGGGAATATTGACAAAGGCAAACATAACACGATAAAGTCTCGGTCCAATTTTATTTTCTCCCCAAGGACGCAAGGCTGCTAGTCCACTATGGACAATAGCAAATCCTAAAAGTAACCCTAAAATAATTCCATGACTTGGTGTTAACCAGGTTGGTAAAGCCATTAGTATTTTTGTTTTTAATTAAAAAAATTAGTATGGTTTGACATCTTTGTCAAACCATACTAAAGGATTTTGATCCCCATCGTATGTTACTGTCGTTTTCAATGGGGATAAGTGTACCCTATTGAGGATATCCCGTCATCAAAGTTAAGTTAATAGTTTAAAATAGCCTTCTTGGTTAACTCCTTGCCTATTTTTTAATAAACCTATGGTAGACATTCCCTTTACATTAGATCAACTCCGCATCCTCAAGGCTATCGCTTCTGAGGGGAGTTTTAAACGGGCGGCAGATACTTTATACGTTTCTCAACCGGCTGTTAGTCTCCAAGTTCAAAATTTAGAAAAACAACTCAATGTCCCCTTATTTGATCGAGGTGGCCGTAAAGCGCGATTGACAGAAGCTGGACATCTTCTGCTGTCTTATGGCGAAAAAATCATTACCCTCTGTCAAGAGACCTGTCGAGTGATCGAAGATCTACAAAATCTTCAAGGGGGAACTTTGACTGTAGGGGCATCCCAAACTACGGGAACTTACCTTCTTCCTAGAATGATTGGCTTGTTTCACAAAAAATATCCCGATGTTTCGGTGCAACTGCAGGTTCATTCTACCAGACGGACTTCTTGGGGGGTGGCAAACGGACAGGTAGATTTAGCGATTATTGGAGGAGAAGTTCCGAGTGAACTCCAAGAAATCTTAAAAGTCCGTCCTTATGCTGAAGATGAATTAACATTGATTTTACCAGTTTCTCATCCTTTAACTAAGGTAGAAACAATTCAAAAAGAGGATTTATACCGCCTTGATTTTATTGTATTAGACTCCCAGTCTACCATTCGCAAAGTGATAGATAAGGTGTTAAATCGCTGTGATATCGATACAAAACGTCTTAGAATAGAAATGGAACTTAACTCAATTGAAGCAATAAAAAACGCGGTTCAAGCAGGATTAGGTGTCGCGTTTGTTTCTATTACAGCTGTTAAGAAAGAATTGGAAATGAAAGAACTTCATGTTGGCCGTATTAAAGATATAGAAGTTCAGCGAACTTTGTCTGTAATTACAAACCCAACTCGTTATCGTTCAAAGGCCGCTGAAGCATTTATTACGGAGATACTACCAGAATTCTCCAGCTATAAAGAAACCTTGGATTTCGAACTTGTTTCCCCTGATTCTGCTAATTCGTTAAAAGAACCTGCCTCTAAAATAATATGATTTAGGGATAATCAATCAATATGGAATATTGTGACGATGATAAAGATGAAGGATTTTATCAGTCACTTCTTCTATCGTCAGCCCGTCAGTATTAATGGCAATAGCATCAGCGGCTTGACGTAAGGGAGCAAGAGAACGATGACTATCTTGATAGTCCCTTTTTTCAATCTCTTGCTCAAGTTCTTTCAAGGTAATTCTATTGTGTCCTTGATCTTGAAAGTCTTGCCAACGCCTCCTGGCGCGCTCGGACACTGAAGCTGTCAAAAAAATTTTAAGGTCGGCATCAGGAAAAAGATTAGTTCCAATGTCCCGTCCTTCTGCAACTACTCCTCCTTTTTTCCCAAATTGTTGCTGATAACAGACTAATTTATCTCGTACAGCTCGTTGTGCAGAAACTTGAGAGACTAAGGCGGTCACTTCAGGAGTGCGAATTACTTCTGTAACATCTTCCCCATTTATCTTAAGACGAGGAAGTGTGTCGTCTGTTGTCAAGAGAAATTCTAAGGTGACTTGGGAAACTAATTCCGCAATCGCCTCGGGAGCATCGGGAGAAACTCCTGAACGTTGCACCAGCCAAGCAATTGCCCGATACATGGATCCCGTGTCCAAATAAAGTAAATTTAAGGCTTTAGCCACTCGACGGGTAACAGTAGACTTTCCTGCACCAGCTGGTCCATCAATCGCAATAATAGGTTTACGAATCCGAAGAATGACATTATCAATTAAACGGGTTGAGCCAACATAAGCTGCGACTGCTAATAACCCAGTATCTTCAATTTTGTCTAGGACAGTTAAGGTATCAGGATCTACTAGAGAAACGTATTGTATCTTAACCCCAGGATTTAATGCTAATTCTTGCTCGAAAATGTCGAGCAGTCGTTTTGCGATACGTTCCCCCTCATTAAAAACTTGTTGTACCTTTTTGAGCCCTTTAAATAAAGCTAGGGCTTGTTTTCGTTCTTCTTGACTTAAATATTGATTGCGGGAACTATAAGCGAGTCCCGACAATTCTCTGACAATGGGACAGCTTTTGATCGTCACGGGTAAATTCAAGTCTCTGACTAGCTGCCTAATGATTGCAAGTTGTTGAGCATCTTTTTCTCCAAAAAAAGCGACATCAGGAGTCACAATAATCAATAATTTCGTGACAATAGTAGCAACTCCTGGAAAATGTCCAGGACGAAAGGCTCCGCATAACGAGGAGATCATTGACAACGGTGGTATTACCGTCGTGGTAGACTTCTGATGATTATTCTTTATACCCATCTCTTGAGGTGTGGGTGCAAATATTACCTTTACTCCTAATTCTTTGCACAGTTGACAGTCCTGCTCCAATTGTTGGGGATACTCTTCTAAATCCTCATGAGCCCCAAACTGAAGAGGATTAACAAAAATACTAACTACCACAAGATCAGTTTCAATGATAGCGCGACAAATTAGACTGATGTGTCCAGGGTGTAAAGCTCCCATCGTGGGAACTAAGCCTAAAGATAGCTCAAAGGGTTGATTTTTTAAATAGGCACGTAACCCAGCTACGGTTTTAAAAATACGCATTTTTATTATTTGGTTATCACGAATGAATTCGGATGCATAAGGATAAGAGACAAAAGTTGACTTAGCGAAGGTTTGTATTTTTTTACTGATGTCAAACACCTTAATATGTGCTGCGGTAATTGGAAAAGTTTTTATTCACTCATTACCAATTATTATTTTAAACGTCCCAAAATTTCAATTTGTACTGGAGCTACACCACTCCCCATCAAGCCGATCACTCGGGCTGCGCCTTTGGATAAATCAATGATCCGTCCATGGGCATAGGGACCACGATCATTGATGCGAACGGTTATTGAACGACCGTTATTGAGGTTAGTCACCCGAACTCTCGTTCCAAAAGGAAGATTTTTATGAGCTGCTGTTAAACCGTTTTGATTGTACCGTTCTCCATTAGCAGTCAAGCGACCGTGAAATCCCGGGCCATACCAAGATGCCATTCCTTTACGAAGACTAGTTCCTTGTTTTTTGATTCCTGCTCTTAGCATTTCTGGAGCAGCTGAGGAAATATTAGCAATGGTATTTAAGGGGAGTGCATCTCCCATCAACCGACGTAAGCGATTTGTGGCTTGTAGCGCGTCGGCCGCCAAATTGTTAGTAGTGTCTGATAAGATAGTCTGACTATCAATAGTAACAAGTTCTTTATCACTCAATTTGATTGTGTAAGATTTATCTTTAACGTTTGCACTAACAGTGATATTTTTAGAGTCAAATTCTTCATTGTGACTCACTTCGTTTAGGCGTTTAGCGACAGTTTTAGCACGGTTCATGACATCAGTGTCAGCTTGGACTTGTTCAGAACTATTTTCGCTATTTTTAATTTTGATGAGATCGGCTTTTGTTCCAATAAAAGTGAGAATAGGTATTGTTCGTACTCTAAGCGTTACAACCAATTTAGATTTCCACTGATGGGGATGGAGAGTAACTACCGCACTTTTATCGGAACTTTCTGTTATTGTTATCGTCCTTTTCCCTAGGAGTTCTCTTTGGTCATTATTTTGATCTCTAAAATAAAACGCTACTGAGCTATTTAAGGACCCCCACAAAAGGAGTGGTGTCCCTAAACTGGTAGTTAATACTATGGCTGCTAGTCCTTTCCAAGTTTTTTTTATCATGGGTGTTTTGTTAAGTGAGTGGTGTAATCCCTCGAAATCTCGATGATTCAGTGAATTTGGCAATGTTGACTCCTCACGTAACTGCTTTACATTTATTTAAACTGTTACACGGTAACACGAATTTTTTATGGAGTGTTTTCTGGTAATTAGTTATGTAGATTTCTATCAATAATTTTTTATACTAATGACTTGGTCAATTATTGTGATTAGATTGACCAAGTCATTAGTATTGTTGATGAGCGTTATTACTTAATTGCTAAGCAATCTAAGGAGATGATACAGTTTGACCACTTATTCAATGAGCATCGTATGTGTAGTATAAAAAATATCAAAATCATATGCATAGGCAAGAATACGCAATATATTTAATATAATCTCCATTTAATCTCCAAAAAATAAAATTATTCTTGGAGGGTTTAATTAAAATTTTCAATAAGTAAGTCGTTAATAAAATTTTTTCAAGCAGATGTAATTAACAATTTTTAAAAAATATTTAAGTAAACTTAAATAAAAAAGTATCATTGACAATTAAGTATTGGAGTATGAAAATATAGTAGTTTATTTTATTACTTTATAAGTTAATTTTTATTTCTATTATTATTTTTATAACTTTGTATTTCCCACTACTTAGATATATTCTCACTTCCTATAGTAGCCATAACTGTTACTATAGGAAGTTATAGCTTTTTTGAAAGTTAAAATTACCGTATTACCGCACCTCAAGTTAAAAATACTTTTAGTTTTATGTATTCCATTGATTATTCTATGGATAAACTACTAAATAGTAGAAAATTAGGATAAATTTTAGTAGGCAATTATCAATATTCAAGTTAAATTTTTTATTAAAAAAGTTAGGTTATTAAAGTTTACATTATTGAGTGAGAAAACTTAAATTATTAAAATCTTTAATTTTAATAAAAAATTTAAAAAAAAACAAGATCATCAAATCACAGTAACTTTAAATAAAAAGTTATCTGTGCTATTTCAAAAAATTAATACTGTGGTTGGTACTTGACCATTAAACCGATTTATAGTTGCTGAAATAGCAATCATTTCCAACAAGTAACCTTAAAATGATTATCTCATCTTCGGGCTTTGAATCCAGGATAGCAAGTATTAATAGCTCATGAGTTAGCTACAGATTTAATCAGATCAATTGCAACAGAAAAAAACACAAATTTATCGATGTTCCTGCTTATAGTTAGAGAAATTAGAAAGAGCTTGTGGTAAGATTTAGTTTAAAATTTTGGATTGTATTTTTAATAAAAATTTTATTAACTACTTTATAGTTTATAAAATTTTATAATTAACTTATAATCGCAAAAGTTGAGTATTATAAATTAATATATTAGTTAATATAAATAATTTGCCTTAGGTATTCTTTTAAAAGAAGAACATCTATCAACTATTGTTTATTTTGCTTAAAAAAATATCATTGAATAAATATGAATAAAATCTGGATATATTTTTTTATATTCCAAATTAGTTCAGGCTCTTTCATTAAAAGAATGACAACATGAAGATGAGAAGAGAAAATAGAAAAAAAGAGTAATTGTTTGTATAAAAATGTACAATACAGATATCATATTTAGATATAGAAGACACAATTATTGTTTTATTTAATTCTACAGACTCTAATGAAAACTGAATACATAGAGTTGAGTCTAATTGAAGTGATTAGGTGTCGATTTAATTATTAAAAGGATATATATACACCTCATCATAACTTAAAGGATTAAGTTTTATCAATATGGATAACTTTTCCCTTGTAATATCATTAGATATAGTAACCTAATACAGACATTGTTATTACTGCAGTGATAGAACCCAAAAGCTACAAGGATACCGTAAACTTACCTCAGACTGACTTCAGTATGCGCGCTAACGCCGTAGAGCGTGAGTTGGAATTACAAAAATTTTGGTCAGAAAACAAAATTTATGAGCAGATGTCACTAAATAACTCAGGAGACCTATTCATTCTCCATGATGGGCCCCCCTACGCTAATGGATCTCTCCATATGGGTCATGCATTAAATAAAATCCTTAAAGACATCATCAATAAATACAAGCTACTGCGGGGTTATAAAGTACGCTATGTTCCAGGGTGGGACTGTCACGGACTTCCCATTGAATTAAAAGTGTTACAAAGTATGAAATCCAAAGAACGGGAGAGTTTGACTCCTCTTAAACTTCGTCAAGAAGCCCGTAATTTTGCCCTTAAAACCCAACAGAAACAGGCAGAAAGTTTTAAAAGATATGGAGTTTGGGGAGATTGGAAAAACCCTTATTTAACCCTAACTCCTGAATACGAGGGCGCACAGGTTGGGGTGTTCGGTGAAATGGCACTTAAAGGTTATATATATCGGGGACTCAAACCTGTTCACTGGAGTCCTAGTTCTCGGACTGCATTAGCTGAAGCAGAATTAGAATATCCTGAAGGTCATATTTCCCAGAGTGTTTTTGCCGCTTTTCCTGTTACTAAATCTTCAGAAGTTGCTCAAGAGATTTTAAATCCATTTCTTTCTAACTTGGGAGTTGCTATCTGGACAACTACTCCTTGGACTCTTCCTGGTAATTTAGCTGTTGCTCTTAATCCCGACCTAACTTATGCTATTGTTGAACTAACTTCTGATCTTTGTAACTATCAATACCTCATTGTTGCAGCTGATTTAGTAGAACGGTTATCAGGAACTTTTAGAACTTTTTTGAAAGTCAAAACAACTTTTCAAGGAAAAGTTTTAGAACATACTGTTTATCGCCATCCTTTGTATGATCGAGAAAGTGAAATTGTCATCGGCGGGGACTATGTTACTATAGAATCAGGAACAGGTTTAGTTCATATCGCACCTGGCCATGGACAAGAAGATTATATAGTTGGTCAACGGTATGGATTAAAAATTTTATCTCCAGTAGACGATCAGGGAAACTTTACAGAAGAAGCTGGACAATTTGCAGGATTAAATGTTCTAAAAGATGCTAATAGAGCTATTATTGATGAATTAAAAAATCGAGGATCTCTACTCAAAGAAGAACTTTATTCACATAAATATCCCTATGATTGGCGAACAAAAAAACCAACGATATTTCGTGCTACGGAACAATGGTTTGCCTCAGTGGAAGGTTTTCGTAAGGCGGCTTTAGAGGCAATAAAATCTGTCAATTGGATTCCACAGCAAGGAGAAAATCGCATTACTCATATGGTAGGTGATCGCTTAGATTGGTGTATTTCCCGTCAGCGTAATTGGGGAGTTCCTATTCCTGTTTTTTATAACGAAGAAACTAATAAACCTTTATTAACAGAAGAAACTATTAATCATGTACAAGCTATTTTTTCAGAAAAAGGTTCTGATGCTTGGTGGGAACTTTCTATTGAAGAGTTACTACCAAAGAAATATAACCAAGATGCCTATAAATATCGTAAAGGAACTGATACCATGGACGTCTGGTTTGACTCTGGTTCCTCTTGGGCAGCAGTAACAAAACAACGAGGAGAATTAAAATATCCCGTAGATATTTATTTAGAAGGAACTGATCAACATCGAGGGTGGTTTCAATCAAGTTTATTAACTAGTGTTGCTGTTAATGGAATTGCTCCCTATAAAACGGTATTGACGCATGGTTTTGTCTTAGATGAAAAAGGACATAAAATGAGTAAATCTTTAGGAAATATCGTTGATCCATTTATCATTATAAATGGAGGGAAAGATCTGAAGAAAGCCCCGCCTTATGGCGCTGATGTACTACGTTTATGGGTGTCATCTGTTGACTATTCCTCTGATGTACTTATTGGTCAAAATATCATAAAACAACTATCAGATACTTACCGAAAAATACGTAATACAACTAGATTTCTGTTGGGCAATTTAAATGATTTTGACCCAGAAAAGAATACAGTTAATTACTTAGACTTGCCAGAGTTAGATCAATATATGCTACACCGTATTATTGATGTTTTTGCAGAGGTAACTGATGCGTTTGAAAAATTCCAATTTTTTCGTTTCTTTCAAACAGTTCAAAATTTCTGTGTAATAGATTTATCTAATTTTTATTTGGATATTGCTAAAGATAGACTCTATATCTCCCATTCTGATGCGTTACGTCGTCGTAGTTGTCAAACGGTGTTGAAAGTTGTCCTGGAAAATTTAGCTAAAGCAATCGCTCCCGTATTATGTCACCTGGCAGAAGATATCTGGCAATTCTTGCCTTATAAAACTTTATATAAGTCTGTTTTTCAGTCAGGATGGGTAGAGACAAAAGAAGAATGGAAACGACCAGAATTAAGAGATTCTTGGGAAAAATTACGGCTGATCCGTAGGGAAGTTAATCAAGTAATGGAACAAGCCAGAAAAGAGAAAGCAGTGGGGTCTTCTCTGGATGCAAAGGTATTACTTTATGTATCGGACCAAGACTTAAAAAAGCATTTAAGACTGTTTAACTCTAAAACAAGCAATCAAGTAGATGAATTGCGTTATTTATTGTTAGCTTCTCAAGTAGAATTAGTTGATAGTCTTGAAGATATTCAAAAGACAGAGTATCAAAGTGAGTCTGAATTAGTTTCTGTTGGGGTAATTAAAGCAGATGGACAGAAATGTGAGCGCTGCTGGAACCACTCGACAAAGGTGGGAGAATTTAGTGATAATCCGACTATTTGTGAACGATGTAATTCTGCATTAGTGGGTGAATTTTAGAAACTTTTTAAGGTGCGTTAAGCTAGTTAGCACACCTTATTTTGAATATAAATAAAACTAATAACCACTTATAGTAAAAACTCAATCTTTAAAATTTATTTTTTAAAGTTTATTAATCGATAATATTACTTTAATAGTTTTAAATAAGTTTTTAAATTCAGTAAAATTAATATATTTACTTTTCCTGAATAAAGCTTTTAAAAAAATTACTAAATTAAATTGATAGTAATCTATCCAATTTAATTATATTAACTATATGTTTTTTAACTTATATTTTTTGCATTTAAAATATTTTATAAGTTAAATAATCACCTAATCACTTATTAAGTATTTAATTTACTATTAAAAAGTAATTTTTCTTGCAATAAAAGTTTATCTAATAAAATAGCAGGTTTAAGTTATTTAGTATGTTAAAAATTTTAAAAAAATAAAGGTTTTATAGTTTCTTGATGATAGATAATTATTGAAAATAAAAGTTAGATTTAATGGAAAATATCTGTCTATGGTTTGCTTTAGAATAAAAATAATTTATTGGATTTATAGTATTTTTACTATAGTAAAATACCAAAAAATATAAGAAAAAAAATAGTTACTATCTAAGTTTTTAGATAAAAAAGTATGTGATTTAACTACTTAAAAATAATAAATAATGATTAGTTTTTTTATAATTTTATAATGAATTATTATATGCTATAAGCTTATAAATAAATTTGTAATTACACTTGCATTTTTTATTTAAAGAATTAGTAATATACCAAAAAACACATTTAACTCTCAATATGATGAAAATAATATGTTTAATAAAACATAAATAATGTTTTTAACAAAAGCTTATTTAATTCACATACAAAAAGTTTTTTTCATAGATAGAAATAATATAAATAACTATCATCTTCAGTAAAGAACAACTACTAAAAGTATAGAATACTAAATTTAATTTCTATACTAGCCTAAAAAAATACAGTAAATTTAACCAATGATAATGAGTTAAATTTACTGTATTTTATTCTTTTATTTCATTAAGTATTTCAAAATACTCATCAACTCAAGGCTTATCTACTAAGATCTATAATCTCTCTGTCGGTTCTAATTCTAAAAAATAAGCTGGCAAATATTCTTGAGTGATTCCTGATAGCCCTACATTTTTATATAAATGTTAGTCAACTAAATTCAGCTATTTTAAGCTCACATAAGTGGATTTAATTTCATAACCATAATATTTATCTCATTAGTAGTTTTATAAACTTATAAATATATGACTATCTATAGCTCTGGTAGACCAGAGCAGTTAATCTTTTCCTAATGCAAATGAAAACTTTTATTCTGATTGTTTCTAATCCTATTTTAAATTGCTCAAAAGCCTTATATATATTTCAAATACTAGATAATTATTCTATCTTTTTAACTATTAAAAATAAATTTTCAATAGATACTTTTTATATTTTGATTTTGAACTATGATAGTAGTATTTTACTTTTAAAAGTAATCAATTTTCTTTAAAGCCATACTTTTTAAACATAATTTAATTTCTTAGTCAACAACCTACTTTTGAGCTTATTTATATAAGGTTATATATTGATTTTTATTTAAATTAACAAACTAACTTTTTAAAAAATCTATAAGTTAAGTTCCTTTTTTTACGCCAATATAATTGGAGCTTATTGCTATAAAAAGTATCTTCTTTTAATAATCAATTTTTAAGTTATTTTTAGAGACTTACTTGAAAATTTTAAAATCTGATATTTACAGCTAAATAAGGTAAATAATCCATGATTTTAATCATGATTATTTACCTCTTATTAGAAATAAATTTATACCCCTATATTTGAGTTTATATATTAAATAATTTTATTTATAATTTTTGTAAAAAAATTATTCAGTATTTAGATTATATCAAAGTAATTATTAATTTTATTCAAAAATAAATAAAAAATAATTAAAAATTATCACTACTGTAGTTAAAAATATTTAGTTAATTAACTCATTTTTTAGAAAAAATCGTTAAATATTAATTTAATCAAAATTTTCTAATAATAAAAAATGTATTTCTTGGAAAAACTATTTTTATTGAAATTTATCATAAATAAACTGTTTCAATATTACTTTTTTAAAAAATTAAGTAAGTTATAGAAAATAGTCAACTCAAAATGCTTAAAATAAGTATTATTGATTAATTACACATTGAAATAGTAATTTCAACAGACTATTTTAAGTTTCTAAAAAAAAAGTTGATTTTAATAAACTAAACAAGTAGACAGATTTAAATCTTCTAAATTAACTACATTAAATAGTTAAACTATATCGAAAATTAAAATTGTAGATAATATTCAATAAATAAAAAATTAAATTTAGTCCCCTGAAAACTATTTAAAAGTAGTAAATATCGAGCTCTAATTAGAATAGCTTAATAAAAACAAGTGAGGTAAAACTTTATTAAAACTTTAAAAGAATTTGAACTAGGTTTTCAACAAAAAACTCCCTTAAGTAACCTTAAATATAGTAATCAAATTATATTGTAGCTTGTTTGACTCTAACAACTATATTGATTTCTTTTCTTAGAAAGTAAATATCATAATCAATTATGATATTTACTTTGCTTCCATCCAATTGTTACCTGAATAAATATCAACTACTAAAGGGACTGTTAAACTAACAGCATTCTCCATAGTTTGTTTGATTTTTTTTTGTAATTCATCCCATTCCTCTGGAGGAACTTCAAAAATTAATTCATCATGAACTTGTAATAATAAGTTTGCTTGATAATGACTTAAAATTTCTTGTATTTTAATCATAGTAACTTTAATAATATCAGCACTTGATCCTTGAATTGGTGCATTAGCTGCAGCACGTAATAATTGGGAATCTGTATAATTTAGATGTAACTCGTTTAAATTAATATTTTTGGGATTAGTTCCTTTAAGTTTTTGCAAACTGTGTGTCACAAAATTTAAGTATCGTCTTCTTCCTAAAATAGTTGTGACAAATCCCTTAGTGATTGCTTCTTTTTTCGTCTTTTCTAAAAACTCAAATACCCTGGCATATCGCTGATGATACTGCTCAATAAATGTCTTTCCTTCTGCTGCTGTAACTCCTGCTTCTCTGGCGAACCTCTGAGCACCCATTCCATAAATCACCCCAAAATTAATTGTTTTGCCTAGATTCCTTTCTTCTGGGGTAATAGTTTCTTTATTAAATAAAAGCTTAGCAGTTACAGTATGAACATCCTGAGCATTTCGATATGCTTCTAATAATATAGATTCTTGACTTAAATGTGCTAGTATTCTCAGTTCAATTTGCGAATAATCTGCTGACACTAACAACCAATTTTCTTTGGGAATAAACGCTTGACGAAGTTTACGAGAAAATTGAGAACGAATGGGAATATTTTGTAAGTTAGGATTAGAAGAAGATAACCTTCCGGTTGCTGTCACCATTTGATTAAAGTTAGTGTGAATTCGTTGGGTATCATCACGAACTAATGCAGGCAAAGCATCTACATAGGTTGATTTTAATTTAGATAGAGTACGATGTTCTAGAACATAATCAACAATTGGATGATCTCCTTGTAGTCTTTCCAAGGTAATATGATCGGTAGAATATCCAGTTTTAGTTTTTCGGGATTTCTTTCTATTTAAACCTAGTTTTTCAAATAAAATTTTTCCAAGTTGTTTGGGAGAACTTAAATTAAATTTTTCCCCTGCTTCTTGGTATGCCTGTTGTTCGATTAATTCTAAGTCTTGTTGTAATTGTTGAGATAATTGATGCAAATAATTGGTGTCAATACGAACCCCTGTATTTTCCATGACTGCCAAAACAGATTCTAAGGGTTGTTCTACTTCTATGAGTAATTTTTTTAAAGTTTTTATTGATTCTAATTCTTCTTCTAATTTATGAACTAATAAATAAGTAATATAAGCATCCATTCCACAATAATTTGCAACAATTTTAATGTCTAAATTAGCAATAGTTTCCCCTTTAGCAATCCCTAATTCTTTGTAATTTTGGGGACTAATTCCAGGTAAATATCGATAACATAAATCACCCAGATTATGACTCCTTTCAGGATCTAAAACATAACTGGCTAACATGGTGTCAAACACTACACCAGTCAATTTAATTCCTTGATGATGTAAAACTAACCGGTCAAATTTCGTATTTTGGAAAACTTTAGCATATTTGTCATTTTCTAAAATTGGTCGTAATTTTTCTAAAACTACCTTTTTTTTTAGTTGAACCCCTTTTGTATGTCCCATAGGAATATAAGCTATGTCTGTTATTTTATCGCCCCAACAACAGCCAATTCCAACTAATTCCGCATCCCTAGGTTCTAATGAGGTTGTTTCAGTATCCCAAGCAATAAAATGTTGGTATCCTATATATTGTTTAAGTCGGTCAACTAAGTTATTTAACTGCTCTACATCCGTAATGGTTTTAGGATTTATTTGCGATAAATTGAGATCGTTTTTAGCAATTAATTCAGTAGAATTTTTAACTGATTTTTTACCAGGAAATAAAGAGAGTTGTCTGGGGTCACATTCGTATTTCTCTTGAGATAAAGAATCATTTTTCCTTTCAAAAATATTGTTTATCTGATCAATTTCTTTTATGAACTTATTAAGTTCTAGTTTTTCTAAAATTGTTTGAAAGGAAGACAAATCAAATCCTTTTAACTGGCACTGGGTTAAATTAATTTTAATCGGGATATTAGTTATGATTTCAGCTAAATAGCGAGAGTGCTCTGCGTCTTTTATTCCTTCTCTTAATTTTTTATTATTCGCACCTTTTATCTGATCTAAGTTACTATAAATTTCTTGCAGATTGCCGTATTTTTTTAAAAATTTTACAGCTGTTTTATCTCCAATTCCCTTAATTCCTGGAATGCTATCCGACCTATCCCCACATAGCGCTTTATAATCAAGCACTTGAGTGGGTTTTACTCCTAGTTTGACTTCTACAGCTTTAGAATCAAATTCTCTATAACCTTCAGATGACAGATTTTTTATTGTATTTCTTTCTAAATATAAAACACTAATATTTTTGCTTTCATCAACCAATTGAAAAAGATCGCGATCACCACTTAGAATTTTAACTTGACATCCTGATTGACTTCCTTGGTTAGCTAGAGTTCCCAACACATCATCCGCTTCATAACCTGGACAAGTTACAATTGTTATATTCAAAGCCTTTAATAATTCTTGAAGATTTTTAAGGTCACGAATAAAATCTTCAGGTGTTTCTTGACGATTTGCTTTATAGTTAGCATCAACTTTATGGCGAAAAGTAGGCTCTTGTCGATCAAAAGCAATAGCTAGATATTGAGGTTTTTGATCTGTAATAATTTGAATTAACGAATTTAAAAATCCAAAACAAACACTGGTAGGAATTCCAGTAGAAGTATGTAGAGGACCATGTCTAGCTTTAGCAAAGGCATAATAAGCCCGAAACGCTAGAGAATGACCATCAATAAGAATAAAAAGTGGTAAAGATTGCTGATCCTGCATTATAAAAATTGTAGATTTATCTCTTTTAATCTTAACGTATTTTTTTAAGCTAATAAAAATTAACTTAACTTAGAGTTTTTAAACTCTATAAAAAATAGCTTTAAAAAGCAACTAACTCATCAGTTTAAGCTATTGTAACTTAGTTAAATTACATTAGTAAATCCTGATTTTATTCAGTGAGCTTAATACTTGATAGCTTAATAATATTGATATATTATTATCTGTGCAATATTAATATTAAAAATATAAATCATAAGCTTGATTTGTAAACTAAAGATTTATTTACAAAATATCTATTAGACAAATCATATTATTATAGATTTTGCATAAAAATTGAATTAAATTAAGTTAAATATCTTTATTTGATTTATATCTATAGCATCAAACATTATATTAAGTTTAATAGATAAAATTTTAAATTAATTAATACTTACTTTATAATAATTTAATTATAAATTAGATAGTAATAGTTTGATTTATTGAAAAATATACATGACAGTAATTTTTATTTATCTTAGTTAAACTGCCAGAAAATCTCATCACAATAATGAATCAATTATTAGAGATTTTTCTTAAACAAAGAAAGTAGTTTATCTCAAAATTAATTCTTGTAAAATGAGACAAAATTAATGTATAAATAAATAGCAGAAAAGTCAAATTATCTCATGAATAAAAAATATAAAATACAATTTTAAAAAAAATTAATTTTTTTTAAAAAAGCGGTAAGGTTAAAAACATAGCTACAAGGAATGAAATAGGTAAATAAAAAATAAAAATAATGTTCTAAGATTTAGATCGATAATCATAAATACCAAAATCTTAGAAATCGAAACACTGAATAACTAATAAATAAAATTGCTGTGATTAAATAAAAAAGAAGTCATTACGTATTGCTGATTTATACAAATCAATGAGTGTAATCACTATAGAAACAAGGCAATCTAAAGAGCTAATAGGATAGCCAGAGCCTTAGTATAAAGAAGTTTTGACTAAGATTGAAGAAGTTAATCTAAATTTTAAAAAACTATACAAAAATATTGTCAATAAATTGATGTTAATGTCACAAGCTGAAATAATAGCAGATGGATTCCATTTAACAAAATGAGTTGAGGCTAAATTAAATAAAATTTTTAAAATATTTAAACAAGAATTCAAAAAACTTGTAAGTACCAATTAAAAATTAAAAATTGTGTCAGGTTTTAATTAGATAAAAATAAAAATCTAAATGAAAATTAAATAAGAACAAATAAACCTTCATTAGTTCTTTTAAAGATGTATCCCTTAAAAGGATAGCTTAGAAGATTATTAATCACAATTTAAACTGGTTATCAGAATTATTGAAATCAGCTAGTTGAGGGAGAAAAGCTTATTTATTCTAGCTAAAAAGCTACGTAACAATGAACTCAAGTCTTGAGTCTAGAGAAACTATTGCTCATTTTTACCGAAAAATAACCAAAGAAACAATAATAAGAGTAAGACACTAATAATCAACTCAAGTTAATTGAAAAAAAACCTTATAGAACTAAACCCTTGTCAATTTTTAACTCCTAAGTTTTTCAATTTAAAATTTTTCCAGTTTAGTCTCTAATTTAGATTAGTTAGTTTAGTATGATGAATTTTTTTAAAAAAACAGTACTAAGAGAACATTGTTATATAACACTAAGATAAACAATGTGCTGGAACATAAACTTTTGTAACTCTATGAACAGATAAACTCAGAACATTATACTGAGTGTTGTGGAAGTTCATAAGATTTAAAATAGGTCTTGATTTTTAAACTCTTAACAATCTTCCTCTAATCGTTCATAATTTAGAGAACAGATAGATATTAATTGTAAAAGACTATCCTAAAAGACTGATGAATCAAGTTGACCGCATTCGTTTGGGATTAGCAGTGGCAGTAGCTAAGACGGTCACCGCTGTAGTTCGCTTGCTAAATTTAGGGGCGGCTAGCGTTTTACCTGGAGCAATCGCCCACCGTTTTCATTCCAAACTATTATTTTTGCTCTGTGAACAAGTCAAACAAGGGGTTATCTTAGTAATAGGAACTAATGGAAAAACTACCACCTCCTTATTGTTGCGAACTATTCTTGAAAACCAAGGGCTCAAAGTGGCTCATAATGATACTGGAGCTAATCTAATTAATGGCTTAATCACTGCCCTGTTGAACAATACGAATTTAATAGGTCAATTAAAAGTTGACTATGCAATCTTAGAAGTTGATGAAAATATTGTATCTTTATTACTTAAAGAGTGTCAACCTCTAATAATTTTAGGGTTGAATTTGTTTCGAGATCAGCTTGATCGTTATGGGGAAGTTGATACTATTAGTCAACGATGGCTAGCGGACTTCGCTCTCCTTCCTTCTAACACTACTGTTATTCTTAATGCTGACGATCCAACTCTTTCACATTTAGGTCAGCAATTATCGCAAAAAGTGTGTTATTTTGGCTTAGATGAACCAGATTTATATCTTGAAGAGATTCCCCACGCTGTTGATTCGATTTATTGTCCTTGTTGTGGCTATACTCTCGATTATCGAGGTATTTACTTTTCTCACTTAGGAGATTTTAATTGTCCTAGTTGTGGATTTACGAAAAGTAAAACTGCCTTTTCAAGCAAAGCCTGGCCACAAATTTTGGTTGGAGTCTACAACAAATATAATACCTTAGCAGCTGGATTGGTTGCTCAAAAATTAGGAATTGAGGTAGCACATATTCTTGATAGCATTAAAAACTTCAAAGCAGCTTTTGGACGGTCAGAAGAATTAACTATTGATGGCACAAATATCCGCATTTTATTATCAAAAAATCCTGTAGGAATGAATGAGACAATACGTGCTGTTAATGACTTAAAAGTAGTGGGAAAGGCTTCTACAACTCTAGTTATTTTAAATGATCGCATCCCCGATGGAACCGATGTTTCTTGGATTTGGGATGTAGATACGGAAAAATTAGTTGAGATAGGAGGGACTTTAATTGTTAGTGGAGATCGTGTTTATGACATGGCACTAAGATTAGAATATAGTCAAGAAACTCTTACTAGTCACCAAAATTCGGTTAAATTGGTTATAAAAGAGGACTTAAAAGAAGCTATTCAAACTGCTTTAACCCTAACTCCATATAATGGAACTCTACATATTATCCCTACCTATTCTGCTATGTTAGAAGTACGAGGCATTTTAATAGGTCATCAAATTCTCTAAATAAATTAGTTAAACTTATGTTTTTATTTGACAAAAAATTAAATGATTAAAATTATACTTAAGTTAACTTTTTTTGATAAACTAACTTCATAGAATAAAATGTGTTTGCTACTATTTTGATATAAATAAATAGGATTTATTTATATCAAAACGAGAAAATAACTCTAATAAAATATGGTTAAAATACTAATTATTTAATTTTTTTTAGAATAAAGTTGGAGATAAAAATCAATTCTTTAGTGAGTTTACCTAAAAAATTAGGATATATATAAATCATATTTCTTTTTGTTAAATTAACATTACCTTTTTCCTTGAAAAACAGATGTTTGCCCCCATTAATTTTGTCAAAAACATGCTAGTATTCTTTGTATAGAGTTTACGAAAGGAATACAGAATTTTTTTAAAAAAATAAAAACTACAATAATTTCTCAGGAGTTAGAAGTTATTTTAACAGCGGCAACTAAAACTTTAATAATGTAAACAAAAATTATTGACGGAACGAACTAAAAGAGGAGTAGCGCGTGGTCAAAAATTTACAAATATTAGTTAAAAATAAAAAATATTTTTAGAATTAAATTAGGTATATAAGACGTCAATCTAAATAAAAATCGATACTAGATATCCGGACTGTTTTAACTCACTGAATTAATGTCAAAAACTTATTTATTAGACCTAAAAAAGGGTAGAACAACTAAGTTGAGTATTTAACCAAGAAAAATTATTATCCATCTTAAAAAAAACCGGCTCAAGAAATAGTAGAAGATATTAGTAGTAAATAAAAGTTGATTAAGAGGAAAGCTCATAGAATCAGAAATTTTGTCAGTTTCCAACTCCGAAATTTATTGACCTGGCATTTAATTTAGTTGAATCTACATCATCGGTTTAGTATAAACACAATTTTCAAAGAAATTATGCAATAAGCAGAATAATTACGGGATTATTTAAGAAATACAAGAAAAAGAGCTGAGAAAGTCGTTAAAGTTTATTTATTCCTACTTATCTTTTTATCTTGCCAGTTAATATTATTTAGTTGGTCACAAAAGAGTTGAAAAATTATTAAATACTAGAACTAATCGGTATCTCAATTCTCAAATGGTTTTGGGGAAAGATTATTATATAATAATAAATCTACTCAAAAAAAAGTTGCAATATTTGAGAGAATATATCAATGAAAGTGCAGAGTATATACGAACTAATTTAAATGTCTTAGGAGAGTACCAACTCCAAGTTATCAATGTTGCCATTAAGAATTAAAGTCATCTCGTTAAGCAGACAATTTTTATCAATGATGCGGTAAAGAATTTTTCGTTACAAAGTAATTTTATGAAGAAACAGATTAAGACGAGAATAAAATTATTATGTTTGGCTCAAAATTTACTCTATCTATGGCTAGTCCATGTAAACTTCAAGGAATTTGACAAAATAGATGATAGAACTAAATAGGCAGTTAATGATTTTCTTAATTATTTAGTCAAGTTACACTTTTACAAAAAACGACGAACATTTTGTTGATAAACTTGATTGTCTAGACCATCCCCTTGATATGAGCTTTGATCATCAACAGCTCGATTTAATGCTCTCAATCGATCTGATGTAGCTGGGTGGGTACTTAAAAAGTTAGGAACAGAAGATCCATTTTGTTGCATTAATTTCTGCATAAAAGTGACCATTCCAATGGTGGCATATCCAGCCTTTCTTAAGTTTCTTAAGCCTAATCGATCCGCCTCTAATTCAGCCTTTCTGCTGTGAGGAAGATTGAGTCCTAATTGTACTCCTAATTGAACAATCCTATTTTCCTTTAAGCCAGCTGCTGACATTAACCCTTGAGAAAGAGCAATATCGCGCATTTGAGTGATAGAATGACGAGCAGTAATATGAGCAACTTCATGAGCGACTACACTGGCTAATTCAGCTTCATTTTCTGCCGTTGCAATTAACCCAGTGTTAATATAAACAAACCCTCCCATTGTCGCAAAAGCATTGATAGATATATCATCAACTACCTGAAAAGTATAAGGAAGGTTAGGACGTTCACTCGCAGGGGCTAACCGTTGTCCAATACGTTCAATAGTTTGATTTAATTGAGAGTTTTGGGAAATATGGAATTGACCAGAACGGATTAATTCATCATTAATTTGTTGGGCGAGTTTCACTTCTTGGGAATCAGACATGCTAGTTAACTGAATTACCTGTACTCCTTGAAAAAGTAAATTCAACCAAGACTGACTATAACTTGGTTGAATATTGGTTAAAATAACAAAGGTTATCACTAATAAAGAAAGACAAAAATAAACCCAGGAGCGATGAAGACGAGAAAAAACTCTAATCATTTTGACTAAGCTAACAAGTCAGATAAAGTGAAGGAATCAATTATTTTTAGTATTATTGCTCTTCACTAAGTTAATGGTAGTTCAGGTGTTACACCTACTGTATTGTCTACTCTTGATTTAATCAAGGTAAAATTATGACCACCACTAATTTGACCTTTTTTATTTCTTACAATCAACGTTAATGAAAGTCTCACTATTGATATGAATATTGATAATTGGTTAATTTATAAAGAATTTCGCTTTGAGGCTGCTCATCGGTTGCCTCACCACAGTGGCAAATGTCACCGTCTTCATGGTCATAGTTGGATAGGACGGGTTTACGTCAAAAGTAATAACCTGATTCAAGAAGGGGATAAACAGGGTATGGTTATTGACTTTGAAGATATTAAGAAGTATTTAATTCCCCTATTGGAACAGTTCTTGGATCATCACTACCTTAACGAAACTATGGAACTAGAAAATCCCACCTGCGAAGTAATCGCCAAATGGATTTTTGAAAAACTTGAATCAGCAGGACTGCAAGGACTGCAAAGAGTAGAAATTCAAGAAACTTGCACTGCTGGAGCAAGTTTCACTAAAGGGAATTGACTCAACCAATAGTTAAGATTGCTAATTGGTTTAGCTTGATAAAGAAATAGGTTTAACTACTATCAAAAATTTTTCTCTTGTGTTTGTGTTATTCAGTTGCTGATTATTTTACATTATTTTTGATTTTTTTACTCATATTTCTTCACTAGAAATAGTCCTCTACTGTGATAAAATACTAGAAATTAAAGAAGGATTGAATAATTCTTTAATTCAGTTAGTTAACTCTATATCTCCAAGCTCAAGAATTGGTGTCAGAAAGTTCTTTATTTTTCTAACCTCTAGTCTGTTTAGCTGAAAAACAATTTATAAGACAAAATTATAGATAGCTACGAAAGGACAACGAGATGCACTTGTTGAAGGTTTATTAAATACATTAATCAATGAGTTATCTTCAACATTCACACAAAGATTGACGATTAAGCTAAGCAATATGGAGCATACAAAAATAATCAAATTAGAACAAACATTCCAACTAAGTACTTTTCTAGCTATCTAAGTCTAAAGTGCAGATAATTTTCTATATTCTGGCCTTTTCTCTTCTTACTAGCTAATTCTAAATGAGGGGCAAAATACTTCCTATCAAAGACAATTTGTGCGTTACTCTTAAAAGTAAAAGTAGATGTAGTGCAATACAATTGACAAAAAGTTTTTGGAGGAATTACTGGGGAGGACAGAAGATAAAGTCTACGAAGAGAGCTAGATAGCAAGAAGTTAAGAAAATCCCAACAGCCACACAAGAGATTCAATTGTAGACTAGATACAGGAAGTTTTAACGTCAATTAGATTATAAATCTCTGGGAGGTTTGTGCGAGGAGACGCTTGTTGAATTTCTTCCTTTAGTCTTACTTAAGACTAGACTTTAAATATTAATACCCATCGATCAACCGTGAACTATGTTATCGACAGAGCAAAGGAAAAGCCATTCAGGGCAAGACTATTTAGAGAAAGAAACTCTAGAACAGGGTGAGCGCTCACCAAACCAGTCATTATTCCCCCTGACTGCCAAGATCAATAATCATAATTGCTTAGAAATTGGCGGTTGCGATCTTAAGACCCTAGTTAAACAATTTGGTTCTCCTCTTTATGTTCTCGATGAAGCAACACTCCGAAGTGCTTGTCGTCAATATAGAGAAGCTTTTAACCGTCACTATCAAGGACCTTCTCAAGTCATTTATGCCTCCAAAGCTTGGAGTTGCTTAGCCATTGCCAGTATTGTTGCTAGTGAAGGGTTAGGTTTTGATGTTGTATCGGGGGGAGAACTGTATACTACCATCAATGCTTTAGAGAAAATGGGACGTACCTCTGAACAAATTGCCCAACAAATTTACTTTCATGGCAATAATAAGTCTCTTGCAGAACTTAAACTAGCTCTTGAGGTTAATTGCACTATTGTTGTTGATAATTGGCTCGAATTAGAAACTCTAGCTAAATTAGACGATCGAACTGCTTCCATGCGTATTCCCATCCTCGTGCGCTTAGCTCCAGGAATTGAATGTCATACCCATGAGTATATTCGTACAGGACATCTAGACAGTAAATTTGGCTTTGATATCCACCAACTTGATACCGTTTTCAGCTATATTAGTCAGCACTCATGCTTTGATTGCCGAGGGTTGCATGCCCATATTGGCTCTCAAATTTTTGAAGAACAACCCCATCAAGACTTAGGAGAAGTTATGGTGGAGTTACTTCAAAAAGCCCAAAGTTATGGATTAGTCTTACAAGAATTAAATATTGGCGGAGGTTTGGGCATTCGCTATATGGAAGATGACAATCCCCCTAGTATAGAACAATGGGTTAAAGGAGTGAGTCGATCCGTAATGAAAGCCTGTGATGGTTATCAATTAACCTACCCTAAACTCATCGCTGAACCTGGACGTTCTTTGGTAGGATCAGCCTGTGTCACTGCCTATACTATAGGCAGTCGAAAAGAAATTCCTCAACTGCGAACCTATATCGCTGTAGATGGTGGAATGTCTGATAATCCTCGTCCCATTACCTACCAATCGCTCTATTGTCTGGTAGTAGCTAATAGAATGTTAGAACCTTACACGGAAACTGTCACTATCGCGGGCAAACACTGTGAGTCTGGGGACATTCTGATTAAGAATACTCAGTTGCCTCAAACCCAACCAGGGGATATTCTGGTAGTGATGGGAACAGGAGCCTATAACTATAGTATGGCTTCTAATTACAATCGTCTTCCTAGACCAGCTGCTGTCTTAGTCAAAGATGGAGAAGCTAATCTAGTGATCAAACGAGAAACCCATGATGACCTAATTCGTCAAGATCGCCTCCCTGAAAGGCTACTGTCTTAATTAAGTCCTTCATTGCTTGTTATTTTGATTGCTCCTTAATCTCTACCATCCTCCATCATGTCGGGTGATACTCCTGGCCCTCGCTGGATACCCTCTGGGCTAATCCACAATGGCATTGATATTGCATTGGTGCTACTGTTGACTTATTTAATTCTTCTCGCCATTGGGGAACGTCGTACTCTTTGGATAGTGCGAGGGCTAATTATTTTAATGCTGGCACAAGTGCTCAGCCAAAGGCTCCAACTTAGGCTGCTCGAAGTTGTCCTGGATAAATTAGTGTTGGGGGCTGCCGTTGCTATGGCAGTAATTTTTCAGGGAGAATTCCGACGATTTCTTGAATTATTGGGACGTGGACAAATGCTGCAATTATTTCAACGACGACGTCCAACTCCCAAGCCTGATAGTGTAGTTGATGAAATTGTTGATGCGGTCAAAGAACTCTCTCAAAATAGAACAGGAGCATTAATGGTTCTAGAAACAATCGCTTCTGTGGATACGAGAGTATTTGTGAATCCAGGAGTTCCCCTCAATGGTGAAGTATCGAAAGAATTACTTCAGACAATTTTTCAGCCGAAAACTCTCTTACACGATGGAGCCATTTTTATTCGCGGGTCGCGTATTGTCTCAGCAGGAGTGATTTTACCCCTATCCGAACGAACTGCCCATCGACAATTAGGAACCCGACACCGATCAGCAATGGGCATTACAGAACGGGTTGGTAATTGTTTATGTGTAGTAGTCTCTGAGGAAACAGGCTCGATTTCTTTAGCCCAAGGTGGAACGCTTGATCGTCCCCTAACTAGTAGTAAGTTAAAAGAACTTCTCGAGGAAAAATTCTCTCTACTTGTCGAACGAGAGTCTGTAGCACCTGGTTTAGGACTTGTCGGTCGTACTCTTGGCTCACAAATACGGAACTTGCTTGCTTCTTCGAGGTCTCAAAATAATCGGAAGTGAGGGTAACTGATAAGTTAGTAATATCCAACAATTGAATTCTACCCAATCTATCAAATAAAACCCTAATATTAACGTCTTGAAAGTATTATATAGGATTTTAATAGTCTGCCTGTTATTAACATGCCAAATAAGGCTATGTTGGAATCTTATAGCTTTCTAGCATCAAAAGTTCAGTTAAGTCAAGAATCATTTCTAATAATTGATAAAATTTCAACTAACAGGTACAAGTAAACAAACTTATATAGTATCAATACCTAAATCCGCAAACTTGATAGTTGTGGTTAGACCAAATTGATGATGTAAAATCAACCAATAAAATACCAAGTTAGGAAATATTTAAGTTAAATATTAATGAATTTTCTGATGGTATAAGCTCTTCTTTAAATTAACTTCAATTTAATTTTTTTTTTGATTTTATTACTCGCTTTAGTGTTAACTAATTTTATTAGATGCAGTTTATCAGTAATTATTTAACAACTTATCCGCCACTACTTAAATTTAAGGTATTGGTTTATCAACTCTAATATTAGAAAATATATCAAATATATATTAATTTTTTCAAATGTTAGTTAAACTTATAACTATTCTAGCTTAAATCCAATTATAGAAATTTATTGATTTATAATAAAAATCAAATAATTAAAATAAAAACGACGTTTAAAATAAATTATTTAGCTATACTACTTTAATTAGAGTAAAAAATACTTAAAAAATATAATAATTTTGAAAAAACCAGTTAATAAATTTAATAAAAATAATTTAAGTCAAAGAGAACAAAGTAACTTTAACTTATAAACTAGTTAAAGAATTAGTCCATTAATTAAAATTAAGGCTAGCAGATAGATAAATATTGAAAATAACTTGTTGGATAGAAACAAAATAAAAAATTCTAGGATTTTAAAAAAATTAGATTGCTTCAAAAAGCTCAGATTCTTTTGTAGGAGTTAAAGACTAAAATATAGAAAAGAAAGATTGATTAAAATTAATATTAAAAATTAAAAATAGTTTTATGATAAACTTTAAATAGAATTAAAGCTGATCAATGATAAAAGTTTAGAGTATCATTTGATAATGATTAATTGCTATAGTAAATTAGTGCTATTAATATCATATATGTATAGTTTTATTAAATTAATAAACTAAAAAAACTTATTTAGTTAAACATTTAAGTTAAATATAAAACAGCCGAATTTAAGCAATAAATATCTGACTAAAAATATAGAGGAAATCTATAAAAATATTTTTACTGTAAGATACAATTATATTGTTTGTTACAAAAAGAGAAAAGTGTCTTTAGTAATTCTTAGAGAAGCCAGCATACTTTCCATAATTAGAGTTAACAGAAAGACGATGGACGTTAATAGATAAACTTTAAGTTTATGAGTTTTTTAGAGTGAAGATCTGGCTATTAAATTTAGTATTATTACCACTTCAGGTGTTCTTGTTTATATAGTTACTACTCTCACTCTTTTTAAGAACTATTTAATATTTTTTGTATTAGATATTTCAGTATTTTACTTGTAAAAGTTTGACCTCTTTGGGAATTTAGTCCACATTGATTACATTTGATTTGAAAACGATTAATCTTGAGATGGATATCTTTCTTTATTTAAGGAAAATTTTTAATAGTCAGTTGATTATTTTAATGAAGTTTTCTAAATAGCTAAAACATAATTAATACAAGTTATTTATTAATCTCTTTTTACAAAAAAAACTATTACTATCCCATTTAAAATCTAATCACTAGTAATAGTTAGTTCTTCTAAATTTAGAATCTCATTCATTAGACTCAGTTGAGCATTTGATGCCATAGATTAAGTATAAATTAGATAAAAATATTGAGTTCAGCATAACTTAATCAAAAGACAAGGTCTGCCAGAGTACTGTCTGTATAATAATTATGGCTTTTGACAAGCCTATTGTCGATAATCAAACTTTGTCTTTATGCTTGTAATTTGTACATGATAGGTTTAGTATAACCATACTTGTCAGCCAAAAAAACTTAAGCCACTATGATAATATACTATGGAAAAGCATCATGGGCTAGTCTAAAATAATCGCCATTACCATTATGGTAAATCCATAAAAATAGATCAAAGTAAAATAGTTGACAATATGGCAGAAAGCAAATTGGTAATAAAGAATAACTTATTCTATATAAATTACGTAGACACACCCCTCAAAATGTTTTTCGAAGTACGAGGAAATAAAATTCTATACAATAAATTGCCAGATAATAATGACTCTTAAATTCATTGTCTCAAAGGATTTACCCACCGATCTCGATCAGGTCCGTCTTCCTAAACACGTAGCGATAATAATGGATGGTAATGGACGCTGGGCTAAGCGTCGCGGACTTCCTCGTATGATGGGACATCAAAGAGGTGTTGATACCCTTAAAGATTTACTTCGTTGTTGTCGTGACTGGAAAATTCCTGCATTGACTGCTTATGCTTTTTCGACGGAAAATTGGGGAAGACCTCTTGAAGAAGTAGAATTTTTGATGACTCTATTTGAACGAGTGTTACGTCGTGAACTGCGAGAAATGATGGAGGAAAACGTTAGAATCTCTTTTGTAGGAAATTTAGAAGTTCTTCCTCCTTCCTTGCAATTAGAGATCACGCGTTCTATGAACGATACTCAAGACAATACAGGGATTCAATTTACAGTGGCTACCAATTATGGTGGTCGTCAAGAGATTATCCAGGCTTGTCAGGCAATTGCTATTCAAATCCAAAAAGGTCTTTTAGTACCAGAAGAAATTAATGAATCTCTATTTGAACGCCATTTATATACTTCGGGAATTACTCACCCCGATCTTTTAATTCGTACCAGTGGGGAAATGCGAATTAGTAATTTTCTCCTTTGGCAATTAGCCTATGCTGAAATCTATGTTACTCAAACCTTATGGCCAGATTTTAATCGAGAGGAGTTTTATAAAGCTTTATTAGCTTATCAAAAAAGAGAACGGCGATTTGGAAAAGTTTAGTTCGAGTACAAGAGTTTTATCTCTAGTGAAAATACTATATCTAGTTTATAGTAACTGCAGGGTGTTCGTTATTTAATTACTTATGTTAACTTCTCGTCAGTATAAACAAAATCCTATTGAAGTGATCAAACATCTTTCTAAACTCTCAGAATCTGAGCGAATAGAAGCTGAGCAGAAGAAAAATATACTAATTTTAATAGAAAATTTAATAGAAAGAGAAGAGGCAACTTTTAAGATGATTATTGATTGTCTTTATGATGTTGGTTCAGTAAACTTAATCAATAAGAAGTTTTCTATTTGTCCCTTTAATCAAATAATGAAACTAATCGCTAAGTTTTCTAGACCTGGATTTCGCTTCATTGCCTTTCATTGGGTTCATAAAAATACCCCTAAATTAATTACTAATTGGCTTTTAAAAAAAGTGAATAGATTAGGATAATTATTGTTAATTGTAAATTTCTTATTTTTCATTCAACTTGTTGTCGTCGTTTTGCAAACCATTTTTGTAACTGTTGACGACATTCGTCTTCATAGATACCTGAAATAACGGCTAAACGATGGTTAGAACAGTAACTATCGGGCAAATTCAGTACTGTGCGAATAGTTCCTGACTTGGGATCGTCACATCCATAAACGAGTAATCCTAAGCGAGATTGAATAATTGCCCCGGTACACATAGAACAGGGTTCAAGAGTGACGTAGAGTGTACAGTCCTTTAAGTTCCAAGTATGCAATGTTTTAGCAGCAATGCGGATAGCCATAATTTCTGCATGGGCAGTAGGATCCTGCTCTGTTTCTTTGCGATTAGCTGCCTGGGCGACCAAATTCCCCTTACCATCAACAATAATAGCTCCTACGGGAACTTCTCCCATTTCTCCCGCTTCTTGACCAAGAGTGAGTGCCTTTGCTATCCAGTAACGATGAGTGTGATAAGGAGTTTGAGTGAGCAATTGAAGCAACGGAATGAGAAACACAAAAATGGAGAATAAAAAAAGACAAAGATAGGCAAAAACTCAAGTTGTTTTAAGAAGTATTTAAACAGCTTGAATAAACTTAAACGTCTACCAACTTAGAGCTTAACCATTGAAGAGCAGTTCAACAGTATTTTTTTCAGACATACTGCTATTGTAAAATCATACGGCTGAGTTTGAACAGCGTGAGCTTCCTATTCTAAATCTTTATGATGAACATTGATAAATCTTTTAAGACAAGACAATACTTAATTCATAAGTTGAGTGTTTGACATTAACAAATTTATGGTTCCTTAATCTGAACAAATTTATACTGTATAAAGTAATTCATAGATTTGATTTTTAAAAAACAATATTTAGGTAAAAAATACTAGATAAATTCAAGTTTTATTCGGAGTTATATATAATAAGCTGTGGTTTCCTCCTTTAGGTCAAAGTTTTATTGAATAGAATAAGGACTAAATTATCTTTAATTAAAGATAACTGGCGGTAGGTTTAAAGACTTTATTTCTGCTTTTGATGAGCCCGAATTACGGTTCAATTTAGGAGGTAAACCTTGATTGTGTGAAGATAAAGGCTCAGTTAGTGTTTGAGTATATTTAGGAGTGATTGGTAATTCAATAGCTGTAGATTTTGTCTTAGTTCTTCCTATCACTTTGAATTCAAATTGATGAGAAGATTTATGTTCAGTATTAAATAATTCAATAGTATAATTAACTGGGTAGTGCTCCCTACTATAAATCTGAAAGAGGTGGTGAGTAATAGTAACTCCTGTCATGGTTTGTAGTAAAACTTCTCCTGATAAATAAGGAAGATTTTCTAACTTGTCAGGAATAGCTAATGTTTGATTAAATGTATAGGGTAGAGTTTTATCGAAAAGACTACAATCTATTTTCATAATTATCTCATCAGTATAAGGATGTCTTAATTGATAGCAAAGTTGAGCCGTTAAGGCTAATTCTTTTTCAGAACTTTGCACTTTAATTTTTCCTGAAATGGTAATGTATTCACCAGGATTGCCTTGAAATGTATCTTGCTCTAGAATAAGCTCAAGAGTTTGTGCCGTTATTTTGTCTGATGAAGATAACTTAAGAAAATTCTCTAAACTCTGTTGATAATCTGTCTCATAGTTATCGGTCAATGGCTTTACTTTCTCTTGTACCAATTTTTCCAATTGATGTAGATAAAGCTGGGCTATCTCATTAGAGGAGTCGTCAATGTAGGGAGTTTCGCAAATTTCCAATTTATTGGAATGCTTAGACTGAGACAAGTTTTTTGTTTCTTCCTCTATAGAAATATTATTAATGGGACCTCTAAAACAGTTGATTTGTGCATCAAAAAAATTTCGGTTAGTCACAGGCTCTAAAATCTGAAGTTGCAGAGTTTTCTGCCAAGTTTCACCAAGTAATTCTGACATAATATCGTTACGACAGCGTATTTTCCAAATTCCAGTAGATAATTCTTTAAATGAAAAAATCATCACTAACCCCTGTAAATTCACGTGACGACAATAATGTTGAGTATTATGGGGGGAATCTTCACCAGTTGAAGTTTGGTGACTAATGCGAACTTCAAGATCACTATCAAGGCGATTAGACTTAGCAAGAAGACGATAAACACCAGGTTCAATTTCGAAGGTTGATGTGGGAATAGAAACCCATTGATGATCGCCTTCTTTTTGAATCAGAAATTCCCAAGGTTTCATTGCTACTTGCTCTATATAGTTACCTTTTTGTTTATATGTTGTGTCTGGCCAACTGTTCTTTAAGTTCCCCAATTTGACTAATTAATTCTTCTTGGGTTAGAGTGCTCTGTTCTTTGCTGGCTAACCATTTAAGTTGAACCGTTTGAGTTTCAGCTTCCGTATCTCCCAGTACAAGACAAGCAATCGCCCCACTGCGATCAGCTCGCTTAAATTGTTTCCCAAAAGTACCGCCACTGAGGTCTAATTCTACAGTTAATCCTTCATGACGTAACTTTTGGGCTACAATTAAGGCTTTCCTTTCGGCTTTTTTACCTTTAGACACAATGTATAAGTCAGGAGATGTATTTGGGTTATCCTGTATTTGTTTTAGGAGAATGATTAGGCGTTCTATTCCAATCGCCCATCCTATAGCTGGGATATCAGGACCCCCTAGTTCGGACACTAAACCATCATAGCGACCTCCCCCACAAACCGTCGCTTGTGCGCCAAGATCTTCTGATTGAATTTCAAAAGCGGTATGAGTATAGTAATCTAAACCTCTCACTAGACAGGGATTTAGTAGATAATCAATATTTAAGTCCGTTAAAAATTGTTGAACTTGGTCAAAATGCTTCCGGGATTCATCCCCCAAATATTCAATAATATTAGGGGCACTTTGATTGATTTCTTTTATCCGTTGATTTTTACTATCTAGAATGCGCAAAGGGTTTCTTTCTAGACGCTCTTGAGAATCAAGCTCCAATTCATCTTTGTAGGGAAGAAAATAGTTAACTAAGGCTTCTCGATATCTTTGTCTATCATTGCGATCACCGACGGAATTTAAATGTAATTTTAAATTTTGTAGCCCTAATGTTTTGAGGATATCCGTTGCTAAGGCAATCACTTCTACATCTGCTCTAGGATCGCCACTACCAAATAATTCTAGACCTATTTGATTGAATTGCCGTTGACGGCCAGCTTGAGGACGTTCATAGCGAAACATTGGCCCCTTGTACCATAATTTTTGCACTCCTCCTATGGCGTAAAGATTGTTTTGTAAAAAAGCCCGAACCACGCCGGCCGTTCCTTCTGGACGTAAGGTTAAAGAACGATCCCCCCTATCTTTGAAGGTATACATTTCTTTGCCCACTACGTCAGTGTTTTTCCCTATACCTCGTTCAAACAATGACGTTTGCTCAAAAATAGGGGCGCGAATTTCCTGATACATTGCTCTACCAAAAATTTCTGTTGTAACAGTTTCTACATATCGCCAGTATCCAATCTCTGCTGGCAGGATATCTCGTGTTCCTGGTACTGTTTGGATTATACCCATTGGGGCTACACTTAAATTCTAAAAATTTACGCTAATATAACACTAATTATTATAAAGCAATTAGCCGTTAACATAATGAAATGGGTTACTTATTAACATTTAAATTAACTTTTTTAAATGCGTATTTAGACATAAATAGAAACACTATCTAAAGAACTTGTAATCAAACAAGTACAATATTCAATTATTCCATCAAATATTTGATGGAATAATCCGTGTAGCTCTGATACTGATTTTTAATTGAATTTAATTAAATTAAAATTTATGTGTTTAATTTTTAGTCAATCAGTCTCTTTTGTTTTCTAACCTAGAATAAGAACTGTTTCCACTTCTCATCTATGTTTAAACATCGCTATAGAACTTTTATTCCTGCTATCAAACCATGCTCATTTCCTTTCTTTTTTTGCGATTTGTTCTCAATCATGAGGAATAAGGAATAAGCAAATTATAATTGACGAGTAACCAGAGCATTAAATTTGATTCATCTAGATATTTTGAATAGATATATTACATAGCTTCACAGAACATCTCATAATTTAATTAATTCAAGTTTGTTTCATCTGTCAATTGTTTCGAAAACTTTCGAGGAAGCTTATTTCAAATGAATGTTAATTTTTTCCACATTACTGAAAATCTAATTGTACTAGCTCTATCCTCTGTTTTTTTAGGACCTTTTTGAGTTTTGCTTCGTTCAAAATCAAGTCCTTTTCTTTTCAGGCTTGAAAAATCTCCGGAGACAAAAAGATAAGATCAGTTTAGCAGAGTTCTTATCGCAAATTCTGTTAACATATTTTGGCATCTATTTTGTAGCGAGCACTTTTAAATCTGTAACATTTACTGACCCACATGATACTACTCACTTCCCTCCTACTACTTGGGCTAAGTCCGACAAGTCAGTAACTAATAACTTCCAAAATCTTTATTATTACTTTACTCAACAACTCAAAAAATTAAGCTTGTGTAGTTGTTAAAACGCTGCAAAGTAAGACTTTTAATTTTTATTAATTATGATTGTCTCACAGTTAGTCTAGAAAAGTTATAATTCTCTGAATTTATGACTGTTTAAGATTATAATGAGATTATAGCTAATGTCCTGTATATTCTTACAAATAGACCTGTTCCTCCTGAAGATATTTCTGGCAAACAAGTTCAGAAAATAAGCCCTTCTCTTCTGTTTTCTAAAGGAGATATGTCATCGTGTAATGTCAATAACTCATAGTAGTGAAAATATGACTTTAAATTTTAAAATTAATTGGTTATTTATCAAAATAAATCATAAAAAATATGGAATTTTTTACAGTTTTTTTTTCAAGCTTATTAATGTTTTTTTCTCCTGTTGGTTTAGTGATTGATACAGTTGTGGCTGACACTATTCGTTCTCAAGTCAATGATGTTGAAGAACTGGCAGTTCGAATTGATAATACTCCTAGTTACCAATCAACTCAGGGAAGAATTGATCGGATTCGTATTGCTAGTCGAGGCATAAAACCAATTAAAGATTTTAGAATAGAAGTTCTTGAACTAGAAACTGATTTTATTGATATTAACATTGATAATCTACAAACTAAAAATATTAAAGAAATTAGACAGTCTTTACGAAAACCATTACAAGGAGGATTAAGTTTAATTGTCAAAGAAATAGATATTAATCAAGCTCTAAAATCAGAAAAAATTAGAGAAATTTTAGAAAAAACTATTAATAGTATAGTTCCTGAACAAGTTCCTAGATTTAAGATATTAACCCTTTGGGTTGAATTTAAACCTAAAGATCGTCTAGGAATCAAAGTAAAATTGCAGCAATTAAAAAGGTCTGATGAGGAAGATCTCCCTGAAACTATAGCACTGAATTTGGAAGCAGGATTTAAAGTAAAAGATGGACGATCAATCCAAGTCCTTGATCCAAGGGGTGAATTAAATGGCAGAACCTTATCAAAAAAATTTTTAAGTCGTTTTCAGCAATTTGATTTAGCTGTCCTAGAAGGACAAGGCATTATTACTAGACTACTCAAATTAAAAGTAGATGAAGAAAGTCTTGCTCTTGTCTCGTTTATTCGCTTAGAACCCTTAAAATAAGAGGAGGAATCTAAAGAATGGTAATCTGATTACCATTCATGACAAACTTTTATCAGAGATAAAAAAAGGAGATGACTATGGATAATCGCCATAACAATCATGAAAAAAATCGTTTATCTATTGGGTTTATTGGTGGAATCATAGTTGCTATTTTAGCGACTGGGAGCATAGTAACATGGTGGTCTATACACACTTTAAAAACATCTAACGACTCAACCCAAATTTCTACTGAAAGCTCAATAACTAAAGAGGATATTAAAATAGAGCTGGGACAAGTTTACTGGTTAAATGATAAAGGCGATCGTTTTGAATTGTCAGCAAGTCCAGTAATTATGGAGAAATCAAGTGACAGTCAAGAGATATTAAAGACTGCTCTAGAAAGTTTATTAGCAGGTTCTAAAAAACCTAAACAAATTACTACAATTCCTGAAGGAACCGAACTGTTAGACTTCACTCTAGATAAAGAAGGAGTAAAAATTGATCTATCCCAAGAATTTATTACAGGAGGTGGCAGCGCGTCCATGACGGGACGTTTGGCCCAAATCCTCTACACATCCACCAGTCTTGATCCTAACACCAAAGTTTGGTTGACAATAGAGGGGCAACCTTTAGAAGTTTTAGGAGGAGAAGGGGTAGAAATCGAACAACCAATAACCCGTCAATGGTTTAATGAAAACTTTGAATTGTAGTTTTTATTACCTGAACTATTCGAAGCATTAGAAGTATCTATTCTTAAAGTAAATGAGCAGAGTTTTGATCCAAAAATAAATCTGCATCCGAATGCTTTCGTAAAATAGAAGCCGGACAATGAGTGTTGATATGCTTTTTAAGCATTGTTTCAACAATTTTTGCTTTATTTCTTCCAAGTGCCAGACAAATAATTTTACGAGATAATAAAATCATAGAAATAGTTAGAGTTATGGCATATTTGGGAACTTCATTTAGCTGGGAAAAATGTCCTTGATTAACTTGTACTTGACGGGTTTCCTCTTCTAAGCGAACTAATTTAACCAAATAAGAGTCATCAAATTTAGCAACAGCAGGTTCATTAAAAGCTAAATGTCCATTGGTTCCGATTCCTAGACAGCATAAATCAATGGGGTTTTCCTGTAAAAGTTTAGTATAACGATCACATTCTTCAACAGGTTCTAGAGTATTTCCTCGAATATAATGAAATTGCTTCGGATAAACTCGCTTTTCTACTCTATTTTGGAGATAGTGGCAAAAACTAGCCTGATGTTTTTCGTTGATGCCTAAATATTCATCTAGGTGAAATAGGGTGATACGATTCCAATCGATTTTCTGAGTAGCAATCAAAGCATCAAGAAACTGTAACTGTGAGTTTCCCGTTGCTAATATTACTCTTGCTTCCTCCTTTTCTTCTAATACTTTTAATAAGTATTTTTGAGTAATTTTTGCCGATGTTTTAGCCAAGTCTTTTTCAGTTTTAGAAATATAAACTGAAAGGGTATCAACCTTAAATTGATATTCAGATTCCATCAAAAATTATAAAATGTTTTCCAAATTCATTTTAACTTATAACTTAAATTTGAGAATTGACTTATTTTTTAGGGTAACGTCTAGAGTATAGTCAAGACCGCTTAAGAGATAACCTTATATTTTCAGATTTTTAAAGAATTAAATAGAAGTCAGTTTGAGTAGAATTTAAACTCAAGATTTGAGATTTTATAACTTCTTTAAACTTCACTTTGTGCTTCGTAATTTTTGAATTACGATAGATATATCATCGGTTTACTGTTATTTTCAAAAGCATCAAATTATTATTGATATTATCTAACAAGTAAGGAAACTAATCTGTCTTGATTCATTAATAGCATTTGTTCGATGGGTGAGGTATACTAGAGTCTAGATTTATTCTTAATACTTGATATCCTTGATAGTGAAATTGACTAATGCCCTGTATGATTGATGATTGGGAGCTTTCGAAGGGTAATTCAACGAAAGGAGGAACTCTATGTCTACTGAAGTAATTGAGAGGCGATCACCATTTAGTACAAGTATTCGAAAACCCGCCCCTCGCTATCGCGTTTTACTCCATAATGATGACTTTAACTCTATGGAGTACGTCGTTCAGACTTTAACGCAAACGGTGGCAGGGATGACTCAATCACAAGCAGTTGATATCATGATGGAAGCTCACAATAACGGGATAGCTTTAGTCATTACCTGTGCCTTAGAACATGCTGAGTTTTATTGTGAAACCCTTAAAAATCACGGGTTGACTAGCACTATCGAACCAGATGATTAATTGTCTTTGTAATTGCAAATTTTAACCCTTGAAGTCTGATCTGACTCGTATTAGTAATTGCCCGGTACCGATTCGACTGGGAATTTTTGTTATTGTATTATTGTCGCTGTGGATTCCAGTGGCAATTCCCATTTATTTAACACTTAAATCCGACCCAAACTTGACAACAATTGTTAGTATGGGATTATTATATTTAGAGTTTATTGGACTGTTATTTATTTGGAATAGAAATGTTTATCACAATTTTTATTGGTGGAAACAATATGGATTAGTTTTAAGCAGAAAAAATGGATGCGAATTTTTCCAAGGATTAAGTCTTGGTTTAGGATTTACTTTTGGTTTGTTTATTGTTGAATCAATTTTAGGGTGGGTTGATTTTTCTGTCCCTTCTCTAAGAATCATTAAGGTAATTTTTGAAGGATTGTTAAGTGCTTCAGGAATTGCATTTGCTGAGGAGTTATTATTTCGGGGATGGTTGTTAGAAGAGTTAAACCGAAATTATATTTCGTCAACCGTATTATGGATTGATTCTCTATTTTTTGCTGGATTGCATTTCGTTAAACCGTTAACAGAAGTTATTAGAACTTTTCCACAATTTCCTGCTTTGTTATTGTTAGGATTAATCTTAGTTTGGGCTAAACGTGGCTATGGAAATCGTTTAGGAATTTGTATTGGTTTGCATGGAGGATTAGTGTGGGGGTATTATATCCTAAATGTAGGTCAACTTTTAGACTATACGGGAAAAGTATCTCCTTGGATCACAGGAATTGATAATAATCCTATTGCTGGAGTAATGGGATTGTTATCTCTTGGAATTTTAGGTCTTTGGATAAGAAGAAAAGCCAAGATAAATTAATTATATCGGTAGTTTAATTACACAGCAGTTTAGTTATCTCTTAAGCATAAAGAGAATTAAAGATTGATCAAAACTGACTGCAATTGTCATAAATTTAGAAATTACTGCAATCAGAACTATTTACTATTGTTTTTTTACTGTTCACAGATAACTAAAAATATTTATTTTTTTGGAAATGTTTCAGTTATCTTATAGACGATGTTTTTCTTCTTTATGGCATTATTAATGCAATGCAATAGTCGATTCTGCTTGAACCCCTAATAGTAAAAAATTGAAATATTACAATCACCGATTCACCCGCGTCCTTAGTAATGACTAAAATTACTCAGCTTTCAAACTTCTACTAAGGCGGATTAAATTTATATATGGACTGACTAACAATTTACAATATTTGAAAAGTCTTATGGGAATTTATTCGACGTTAAACAATCATGATTATTATCATCATTAAGCTAAATCTCTACTTCCTGAAACATTAACCAGTATTGGTATTACAGTCGTTTGGAATAAAATTGCAACCTCATTATGTGACGACTTATTGATCGTGAAACTTGCTGATTTCTGGTCAACCAAATCCAAGCTAGAAGTTATTACGAGCTAATTGCTATCCTATATTCTTCATCTTGAATTGTGAGACAATCCAATCAATTTTACAACCATGACAAGTTCATTTACAGTTGGAAGGTCATACTTATGGAGACTATATTAATATTCCAGGTCTTGGACCTGTTCTAATTCTATTCGACAAAATCTATCAATATACTCTCAAGTATTTACAATAGGCTCAAGGACAGCATCAGATAAAGAAATCAACTCTATGTTAATCGAGGGTTAAAAACATACTTGCATGGAGGAGCATATTGTTCTCACGAAGTGACACTCATTACATTAACTGCCCAATACCAATAATTTAAGTTAACTGCAACAAGAATTACTAAATTAGATTAATTAAAGCATCTCTAACAGTAGGGGGAAGATGACGCATGATTTTTCCTTTTTCGCGATCAACCGCGACTAGAGTTACCGTTCCAGTTACATAACATTCCTGTGTATTTGGAGATTCCATACGACAATCAAAATTCATCTGTACTCCAGTAATTTGATTTATCCGAGTTTTAATAATCGCTTCCTGTCCTAACTGTATAAAATGATGATAACACAGAGATAATTCAATCACAGGAAGATAAAAACCTAATTTTACTAATTCTGCATAATCAATACCCATAGAGCGCAAATATTCAACTCTAGCTTCTTCTATCCAAGTTAAATAAGTTCCATGCCAAACTGTTCCTGAATAGTCGGTATGGTGAGGTTGAACACGCACATCATACTCAAACCACTGCTCAGTAGTTGCTTGCAGGATATTTTTAGGAGTGATCGCTGCGCTGGAAGGTAATTGGGGTTGAGATTGAGAAGACAAGTTAGACTAACTCCAATTGTGCACTAAAGTTATTAACAATCTTATCGTGTTTGCTTGTTATCAGTATAATCAATTTTTTCCATTAAAGTTACTCTAGGATTAATGATTTTTTGTCCAAGTCCTAAAAATTTAATAGCCAAGTTAATTTTTTTTCCTGACCCTAAAATATGAGTCACTTCTCCGATTCCAAAATTGAGATGAATCAGACGATCTCCGACTGACCATTTTTGACTATATATCTGAAGAGTTTTAGATCGAAATGTGTCGGATTGATGATAAGATTCTAAAGTTTTTGAAAGATTGCTTTTGATTAAATATGAAGGTAACTCTTTTAAAAATTGCGATGGAATTTTAGTTTCTTTTGATCCCCAAACAAACCTTTCTCTAGCATAAGTTAAAAATAATTGTTCCTGTGCGCGAGTCAATCCAACATAACACAAACGACGTTCTTCTTCTAAGGATAGAGGATCATTTAAACTACGGATATGAGGTAATAATCCTTGTTCTAAACCAACTAAAAATACTACAGGAAATTCCAATCCCTTAGCAGAATGAAGGGTCATTAAAGACACCTTTTCCTGTTCTTCTTTAAAGTCATCAAGATCAGACGAGAGAGAAATATTAGATAAAAATTCTTGTAAATTAATCTCTTCCGCATCTTTTTGAAATTGTAAAATAGCATTATACAACTCAGAAATATTTTCTAAGCGATTATTAGCTTCTTCAGTTTTTTTCTGTTTTAAATTATCAATATAGCCAGAAACTTCCATTACTTGATCTAGAATTTCTGCCCCTGATAGGCTAGTTATTTTTTCTTGAAAAGATTTAATCATTTCAGAAAAGTCGTTGATTGATTTTGCTGATCTTCCTGCTAGAGTATTAACGGAACTGGTATCAGAAATAATTTCCCAAAGAGGGATTTTTAATTCTTGGGCTGCTTTAACTAAAGACTCTATAGAAGTTTTGCCAATTCCTCGACGGGGTGTATTAATAATTCTTAGTAAACTAACGGTATCTGCAGGATTAGCAATTAAGCGTAAATAAGCCAAAGCATCTTTGATTTCTTGGCGATCATAAAATTTAAATCCTCCTACAATTTTATAGGGAATATTATTGTGAATTAGTCCATCTTCAAAAGGACGAGATTGAGCATTAATTCGATACAGAATCGCAAAATTTCCCCAATTTAGTTCAGGGTTTTTTCCCACTAAGTTTTTTATTTGATCAATCACTATTTTTGATTCTATTTGTTCATTATCTGCTTGATAGCAGTAAATATATTCTCCTAGTCCCCGTGTAGCTTTTAAAATTTTATCAATGCGTTGGGTGTTATTTTTAATCAAATAATTAGCCGCTTGTAATATATTTTCTCTTGAGCGATAATTGTCTTCTAATTTAACCATAGTACGGGTATCTTTATCTGGCAAACCATCTCCAAAATCTGATTGAAAATTCAACAAAATGGTAAAGTCTGCCATACGAAAGCTGTAAATAGATTGATCAGCATCACCTACGACAAAAATAGAACGATTTTGCCAATTCCATTCATGTTTTCTAGTTTCCCCATTAGTTGTTAATAAACTAATTAATTCATATTGAATTTGATTAGTATCTTGATATTCATCAACTAAAATATGTCTAAATTGGTTATGCCAATAGCCAAGGATAGATTCATTTTGCTGAAATAGTCTAACAGGAACTAGTATCAAATCATCAAAGTCCAAGGCATTGTTAGTCGCTAGTTGTAATTGATACTCATTATAAACTTCAGCGATAACACGATTTTTATAGGAAGAGTCTTGTTTAAGATATTTATTGGGAGATAATCCTAAATTTTTCAAATTACTAATCTGATAGCGTACTGAGCGAGGATCAAATTTTTTATCATCTAAATTTAATTGCCTAGTCACAATATTTTTAATTAGACTTTGCACATCTGATTCATCAAAAATTGAAAAATTTTGCTGCCATTGTCGTCCCCGTTCATCTTGATATTTATTAATATCAAAGCGCAAGATTTTTGCACATAAACTATGAAAAGTTCCAATCCAAAGTTTTTTAGTAGTTGTTTTATAAACCCGTGATATAAGTTTTTTTTGTTCATATTTAGAGAGAAGATCAAACCGTTGTCCATAATTTTTAATAGCCATTTGCTGGGCAAATAGTTTCTCAATTCGTTCTTTCATTTCCCTAGCCGCTTTATTCGTAAAGGTAACAGCTAGGATGGAGTCGGGTTCAACATGATGATGACTAATCAAATGGGCAATTCTATAACTGAGGGCTCTAGTTTTGCCTGACCCAGCACCAGCTGCCACTAATAAAGGTCCACAAAAATGTTCAACAGCTAAACGTTGTGAGGTATTAAGTTGAGTAAGAAAGTCATTATTAATAGTCATGGAGTTACAGTTCAGAAGATGTATCTATAAAAGATTTTAGTTGAGAGACTCTCTTAAAATCAAACAACAGCGATTATCATTTTTAAATTAAGATGAAATCATCTGTCTAAGAGTTTCAGGTTAGCAGATGAACGCAAATATAAGCTATCCGAATAGAATCGAGAAGATTTTTAAAAAATAGATATCTATTAGAGCTTTTATAAGGGAATTAATAGTTAAGTCTAATTTATACCTCTATAATCAGTATTTATTCGCTAAATTTCAACAATCCTACTGTAATTATCTATCTAAAATGCCTGACAATTTATCTCATGATAGCGTAAACTGTTTCTAGTTATAATTAGATTATAGTATTAATGATATAGTTATTTTCTTGAAAAGACTTCATACTAAAACCAATTTAAGTGATATATTGACTATTTTGAATCAGAGAATAAGTATAAGATTCTCAAAAATTAAGCTGATTACTTTATTGTATACGAATCTATTGAAAATCTTAGTTTCTCTCGACTGGAAACTGATTTTATAGAAGAGAAGATAATCTATTTAACAATAGTTATTCCCAGATATAATTATTCCCAACTGATGTTGTTAAGAGTGTCAGAATAGAATCTTTATTTAACTTGTGTTACACAGAAAATTTGAACTATTTTAAAAAATAGAAGTCTAGTTTAATACTAAAAACATCTAAAAATTAACAAATTTAAATTAGAAAATAAAAAAAATAGTTAGTTAAAAGTCCAAATACAGATAAAAAATTGACAATCGTTTATCTAACGTAGTTTAAGAAAATTAAAATTTTTATTTCCTTCTAAAAAAACTAAAATTTAGTTGGAGTTAGCAAAATTATAGTGCTTGAATTAAAGACAAATCATCAGATTATTAGCTTTTGTTACTAAGTACCGAGGCGATTATATAAAATCAATTAATCTATAGTTTAAATTGATATATTTATAATTAAAAATTATGAAAGTATTTTTCTTATAAAATTTTATTGTATTTAAATTACTCTTTATTAAGAGTCAATAGTTCATTACTAATTGGCATCAATCTAAAAAAAGTTATCTCTTGAAGTCAGTTATAATTTTATTTTATAAGTATCGTGAGTATTTATATAAATATAAAAAAATAAATTTAGTCCCCTTATTTCTTAAAGTATTTGTTGATTATTGAGTAATTTTAAGTTAGTCCAATATCACAGCAATTAATTTATCTATTTAAAATAGTGCATATGTAACGTAATTTGTCAACGTATAACTCTTGTCCATACCATTGGATTTTTTTAATTCTTAAAAAAATCCTTAACTATGCCAGAAAAACTGTATCAAAATGCAAATTGTCATCTACAATAGAAACAGCGGAGACAAATGTTTCCGTTCACTCCTCACACCACACTCCGCCCGGGCATTGTTCGGGCGGTTTCTTATTTGCCTAAGGTACCAGAGAGATGTTCTTTTATTTCAAAAAATATTAAGTTTCTAATCAAAAAGAAATAAATTATTTATAAAATTAAAAAGGCTCTTTGTTCGAAGTAAATCAAGATAGTTTTTGTTATGGTAGAATTCTAGAGTATTCTAGAAAGGCGCAAGCAATTAAAGGAATTCTTTATTATGTCAAAGCCAGCCGAAGTGACAGATGAGAAGTTTAAAGACGACGTTTTAGACAGCGATATTCCGGTTCTAGTGGATTTTTGGGCTCCTTGGTGTGGTCCTTGTCGTATGGTTGCTCCAGTAGTAGAAGAAATCGCTGAACAGTATAAGGGTAAAGTAAAAGTCGTCAAACTCAATACCGACGACAACCCTCAAATTGCAAGTCAGTATGGCATTCGTAGCATTCCCACTCTAATGATTTTCAAGGATGGCCAACGAGTAGATATGGTGGTTGGAGCAGTTCCCAAAACAACTTTAGCCAACACTATTGAAAAGTATCTCTAAGAGATTTGTAGAGGGAAAAGACATTGTAATGTCTTTTCCTCCTGTGTTTTCTGTTATTGAAAACGAACTCGTTGAGTCACTAAGGTTATACCATCTTTGCGGACTACTAGAGCAGAAAGCCATCTGTTTTCCGGTTTTTCTGAAGCTTTGATTTGTTTAAACAGTCCACCAGCTTGCAGCAATTCCAATTCCATTACTCCGGGTTCTAAATAACGATTACTATCTACCTTTTCACTAATAGCCGTTCCAGCCAAGAGATCTTCATTGAGTGGTTCTTGGACAATGACATCAAAGTAAAACTTTTCTCCTACCTGCACTATATCGGGTAGTTTGACGTCCACCTTAGGAGGATTCGAGCCAGAATTGAGTTCTGTCCGTTCCGTCAAAATTTCTTGATGCAATAATTTTCCATTTTGAAATGTTTGACGTGCTTTAATAGTGGCTTTAAGTTGAATGACTCGACCTGATGTTTCACTACTTCCTTCAATAATAGTTAGGGTTTTAGCCGTCCATCCTTTTTCTGTTTTATCCCAAGACTGAAGTTTGGTAGTGTATTGTAAATTAGGATAGTTTTCCCACAAAGATATTAATGCTTTGGAAAAAGATTCGGCCGTCAACCCATCAGTTGTGGCAAACTGATCGCCATATAAAGCCATCAACTTTTGATTATCACGGCTGTTAGCTGCCGTATTTATTTTTTCAATCAAACTTCTCAAAGCATTAGGGACTAAATCGGCACTTTCTGCACGAGGTACATGAATATTGCCTAAACTTAACCCCACGCCGAGTATTAAAAAGAGGAACCAACGCAATTGAATCATCCGTCTACATTACCTTCAAACATCCTATTGTGAAAAATACAGGATTCAGTCCCATTCTAGCGTATCTATACCTATAGTAATTTTCCTGTTCAACTCTAACTCATCACCAATATGGTTCGTCTATTAATTGCTGCAAGTGGAACCGGAGGTCACCTATTTCCTGCATTGGCCTTGGCTGAATGCTTACCCGATTATCACATTGAATGGTTAGGAGTTCGTGATCGATTAGAAAAAACTCTGGTTGGCGCTCACTATCCTCTCCATACTATTGAGGTAGAAGGGTTTCAAAGTCGTAATCCTATTAAAATTTTGAAGGTTTTATTCAAACTGATGAGGGCAGTATTCCAAGTAAAAAAACTAATTAAAACACATCAAATTAATATGGTATTTACGACGGGGGGATATATTGCTGCCCCTGCTATTATAGCTGCCCGTTTGTCAGGTATTAAGGCAATTATCCATGAATCTAATTTCATTCCAGGAAAAGTAACTCGTCTATTAAGTAGAACTTGCGATGGAGTAGCTTTGGGGTTTAAAGAAACGACACAGTATTTACCCCAGTCCAAGACAGTATGGGTCAGCACTCCTGTGAGATCACAATTCTACAGTCCCCAACCCTTAGACTTACCCATTCCTGACAATGTCTTCTTAATTGTAGTGGTGGGGGGATCTCAAGGAGCTGTTTCTATCAACAACCTAATCCGTCAGTGCGCTTACTCTTGGTTGTCTGAGGGAGCATATATCGTTCATTTAACGGGAATACATGATCCTGATGGTTCAAGTTTACAGCATCCCCACTATTTCCCTCTACATTTTTATGACAATATGGCGGGATTATTACAAAGGGCAAATTTAGCGGTGAGTAGAGCTGGTGCGGGAACATTAACGGAATTAGCTATTACTCAAACTCCAGCTATTTTAATTCCCTATCCTTTTGCCGCTGAAAATCACCAAGTTTATAATGCTCAGATTGTTGAAAAAGCAGGTGCAGCGTTAGTTTACCGTCAAGAAGAAATAACGCCTGAGATATTAGAAAATTCAGTATTAAAATTATTAAAGAATTGCGATCAACTTCAAAAGATGGCAAATAAAGCAGGAACTTTAGCTGTTTTTGACAGTGCCCAACAATTAGCTAAAATGATTGAAGAAATGATAATTCCTAAAGTCTAACTTAAATTGTTATTTTTTGAGTTTCCTTTCTTGTGAAGGTTGTCAAATGAGTGTGTAATAGACGCTGAATAAGAGTACTAACCAAATATATCCTTATTAGGGACGAGTAAAGAAAACCCAATTAGGAGTATTATCATAACAATGATTAACAAAGAGAAGCTAATACTCAGGTATAATTCCTTTGAAACTATGACTATATTGATTTTAGCTAACCCCTCTCTTTTTCAAAAATAATCAGGATTTTATACATTATTTCTGTGGTAATGTTAAAAAGCAATAGAATCAAGATAATAACTGTGTACTAGAAGAAAAGCGAATATTTTAGTTTTTCTAAAAAACAAGGAAATGAAAAGCTTTGAGATTGATTCGTAGTACAAATGCTAAATTTTATTAATGGTTACAATCAAGAGTGACAAATACTTCAGCAGTTTAACTTCGATCTAAACACTATCGAGGATGAAGATAACAAAAATGAACTAGACAATGCTAAAGATTGTTTAACCATAAAAACCAAAAGCTGCAGATATATTGAAACAAATTCCTTAATATAAGATTTATATTAACTTCAAATAAAGTGAAAACTTTGGTATACTTACTACTGAGTACCAGGATTGCACTGACAATAGGTTTTTAAAAAAAATCATTAAAATACCAGTTTTTAATTTATTAAAAATAATTTATGAATCCTCCTCCCTACTGGCAAGATGCAATCATATATTTGTCTGATAAAGATAAAATTATCGCACAGTTAATCACCACTTACCAAAATGAAAGTATAATTAATCATCACAATCCTTTTTACACTTTGGTACGTGCAATTATTGGACAGCAAATATCTGTTAAGGCGGCTGACTCTATTTGGCGACGACTAGAATTAAATATACCAATTTTTTCTCCAAAAAAAATTTTAGAAATAGATAAAAATCAATTTAAAGAATGGGGATTATCTCGTCAAAAAATTAACTATATTACCAACATTGCTAACGGGTTTAAAGATGGTCCTCTCACTCCTAATTTATGGTTACACATGAGTGACAAGGAAGTGTCTAAACAACTCATTTCTATCAAAGGAATTGGACAGTGGACAGCTGAAATGTTTCTAATTTTTCATCTACATCGATCTGATATTTTCCCTATTACTGATTTAGCATTAATTAATGTAATTAACTATCTTTATTCAAAGAAATCATCTCTATCAAAAGCTGATATTATAGACTTATCTCAACAATGGAGACCTTATCGGACAGTGGCAACTTGGTATTTATGGCGCAGTCTTGATCCTGTTCCAGTACAGTATTAAAACTTTTTATGAAAAATTTAACCAAAATTATTATCCTAATAATATATTAAATATTCTGTATTAATAACATATTTTTTATTTAAATAAATTTACAAAAAATGAACCCAAGATATATTTTTAAATTAAAATTAATTTTTTAAAGAACCTCTTAAAAGGAGGTTTTATTAAAAAATAGACTAAACAGTAACTCGTATATAATTTTTGTTCAATCTATCTCAAGATACATTGTCGTCAAATTAAATGTAATTGATGTGTCAATACAATTTCAAGATAGTTTTTATCTTAAAAAAAGAAGAAAAAGAACATTGACTAAAATATTTAAAAAAACAATTTAATGAAGAGTTTTTTAATAAAGTAAAGACAAAAATTATGGAAATAAGAAAATATAAAATAATAGTAAAATAGAACTAGACAGATAAAACATGATTATTTTTTAGAAAAATACAATTTTTTAGAAAGAATTAAGACTATTAATTGAAATCAGTTAGTTAGTCTTAAAAAGATGTGGGATATTATTTGTATTCTAATCTAGAAACAATTCAAGCAATATGAGAAGGTATTAATGATAAATTAATTGTAGTTATATTTAGAGGAGAGCTTGTGAAGTTAAGAATTCTATTGATTTTAAATCCCGAAGTTTTTTAACTTGGTATTCTGCTAGTTAATTCTACATCATCAGTGCAATATAACTAAGCTAAAGCTCCTCAAAAATTATATGGACTTAAGTCTATTTTTAAAAGTTTTGTCAAATTTTAGGAAATAGAAATTTCTTTCCCCATATTTTTCATATAGATTCTGAAGTCCTCATTCTTGTACGTTAAGCATCCTCCAAATGAATGAAATTAACTTCATCTGTTGAGGGGAAGTTGATTAATACCTGTACCTGATTAGATAGAGATGAGTAGGTTTCGTCACAGAAGTAGAGGATAACTATGACCATGACTCACAAGTCCCTAAAACTGTTGATTGTTGTAGCTACCTTTTTCGTCTGGGTGCGGTTGTTCGTAGGTACTGTACAGACCTTGAATAGTACGACAGAAAATCACTGGAATAATCGAGCATTTGCCACCGAAAAGACCAAGTAACTATTTGACGGTTAAGGATGGGGTTTGGTCTAACCTTTTGTGCGAGGGGAGAGCTCCATACTTCGCCCGGCACCAACGGTATGAGTGTGGAGTTAACTTAGAGCAAATAGATAAAAAACACTTCATAAATCTATTCATACATCTAAAAGAAACTACTAAAACGGCAACCTTGTTAGATCTTGAGGTTAGAGAGGGCGTCACGTTGTGTACTCTGAGTTAATTCTGATGTAGTCGTAGCTTAAATCACAGCCCCAAGCAGTCCCCTGTCCAGAGCCATTACCAATACGCACTGAAATCAAGACTGTATCTTCTTGAAGATAGGTCCCCGTGGCCGCTTGTCTCAAGTAATTACTCGCCTCTTGTCGGTTAAATTCCAGAGGCTGACCGCTTTCGAGCATCAAGAAATTCCCTAATTTTACTTGCAAATCTTCTTGACGGAAGGTAACGTCGGCCTTTCCTGCAGCTGCTGCGATACGACCCCAATTGGGGTCACGTCCAAAAATTGCCGATTTAACTAATGATGACCCGGCGATGGTTTTGGCGACACGCCGCGCCCCTTGATCATCTAGTGCGCCTGAAACCTGTACCTCAATCAAACAAGTTGCCCCTTCTCCATCTCTAGCGATCGCCTTAGCTAAATGCTGACAGACTGCCTTTAACATGGCTTGTAGTTTCTCGGCATCTTTACTCATTTCCGTAATGATGGGGGTGCGGGATTGACCATTAGCCAGGGCAATGAAACAGTCATTTGTACTAGTGTCTCCATCCACCGTAATTTGATTAAAACTTTCGTTAGCGACTTGAGTGATCATTTTTTGCCAGAGGGGAGTAGCTACTAACCCATCACAGGTAATGAACGACAGCATAGTCGCCATGTTAGGATGAATCATTCCTGATCCCTTAGCCATACCACCAATACGGACTGGACGACCATCAATGGTGGTTTCTAGGGCAATAGATTTGGGGACTGAGTCAGTGGTAATAATTGCTTCAGCGGCGGCATCTCCTCCAGTGTCGGATAGGGCATTAACTAAAATTGGAATGCCTCGACGTATTTTATCCATACGAATATTCTGACCAATTACTCCTGTGGAAGCTAAGAGAACCTCGTTAGGAGAAATATTGAGAGCATCTCCTAAGAGATTGGCACTTTCTAGGACATCTTGCCACCCTTGTTCCCCCGTGGCGGCATTGGCTTGTCCGGCATTGCACATAATAGCACGACTACTGGTTTTGGCTCGGAGACATTGACGACAGTAGTCCACACAAGCTGCGTGAACTTGCGAAGTGGTAAACACACCAGCTGCGATTGCCTCAGTATCTGAGACAATGAGAGCTAAATCGGGAGTACCCGATGGTTTTAACCCTGCCGCAATTCCGGCTGCTTTAAAACCTTTGGGAGCGGTAATTCCGCCACTAATCACCTGCCAGTCCATCATACGTATTTACCTATTTTCCTTACCTATTGTTGAGGTTAGTTAAAAAGTTGATTATAGCAAGTAGATTTTCAGTCGATCTAAAAATATCAGTTTGAAGATTTGTTTCAACCTTATTGAGAAATGAGGAGTATTGCCTTAAAAGTCTGGCAACTTATTTAGACTAGAATGGGTGGCATTTAGATAAATTTTCTCTAGATGAATACAAAACACAATACCCAATACAGACAAGGTTGGTCACTTGATGAGCGTGATCCAAAGTTTATCGCTTCACTGATGCCCTATTGGGAATGGTTGTATAAATACTATTTTCGAGTAAAGACTGACGGTTGGCATCATATACCCGAAAAAGGACCTTTACTGTTGGTAGGATCCCACAATGGGGGACTAGCTTCTCCTGATACATCTATGATGATGTATGATTGGTTTTCTCGTTTTGGCATTGAACGTCCTACCTATGGATTAATGCACCAGTCTGTCTGGACCATTAATCCATCAGCAGCCAATCTCGCCGTGCAAGTAGGAGCAGTTCGCGCCCATTCTAGAATGGGAATTGCTGCTTTAAGACGGAGGGCTAGTGTTTTAGTTTATCCAGGAGGGGCGCAAGATGTGTTTCGTCCCTATACAAATCGCCATAAAATTGAGTTGGCTGGACGTAAAGGCTTCCTTAAATTAGCATTGCGTGAAAAATCTCCCATTGTTCCTGTAATTTCTGTAGGAGCGCATGAAACCTTGATAGTATTGGGGGATTGTTATCAGCAAGCGAAGCAATTGAACGAATGGGGAATATTACCTTGGTTATTTAATATTGATCCTGAAGTGTTCCCCATCTATTTAGGGTTGCCTTGGGGCGTTGGCATTGGAGCTCTTCCTAATTTTCCTCTTCCTGTCACCATTCATACTCGTGTCTGTCCTCCTATTATTTTTAAACGTTATGGCAGAGAGGCAGCTAGTGATCGCTTTTACGTTGATGCCTGTTATGAGTTAGTGCGCTCACAGATGCAACAGCATTTAGATCAATTGGTAATTGATAGTCAAAATTGATTGGTGACATTTAGAAAAGTTAAGCTACTTTTGCCGATCACAGTGGACTTCATTGCAATTAAATTTACATTCACTCACATAAATAGAAACTTCTTAAGTTGCGTAGGTACTCAACTTCTTTTAAGCTTCATTAAGTAAACCATTTAATCAGCGCTGAAGCAACCTTCCAACTATCGATAATCAGGACTACAGTTTTTTTCAAAAAATAACAAGAGGTAAGACTAGCTTATTTTTTTACCCGAAATTAAGATAAAATTTCTTATATAAATAGGAATAAGTAATCAACCTTTATGATTGATTGAATAATTTTGATCACTTTAATTCTTAGAATATCGGAGTAGAATAGATGAAACTAATATGGGTTAATAACAAATAATACAGTGACATCATTACCTAGCGGATAAGCTCCATAGAAAGATTCTAGTTAACTATATTAGAAAATGTTTTTAAAAATAGAGAAACTTTTATTATGCATATACAATATATGAAATTATTTAAAGTTTCGATCTTTTAATCTAAGACAATAATTTGAATGTTTATAAATTTGTCTATCATAGAGAAAAGATAGTATTTATTTTACAAATAAATTATTACTTAACTAACGGAATAGTCGTAAACTTAAAAGTAAGTCAACTATGTACTATTTAGGAATATACAAAGCAATTACTATGTACCTAAATAACTTAAAATTACTCAATAATAACTAAATATATTAAGTGAAAAAGATGCTTAATTATAGTTAATATACTTGAAAAGTAGTATCACTTTTAAGTTCAAAGATAATTTAATTATTAACTTAAAACTAATTTTTTATTTACTCTTTAGATTAGATTAACTCTGACTAGAAAAAAACTCATATCATATTTTCTGACTATGAATCTGTTGATTACATATAATGACTTCAGTACCTAGTATTAATATTCAATAAATGAATAATTTGTTTTTGTTTAGAAAAATAGGCTTTTGTTAACTTCATTTAAATCTTGATGATCCTGGCAAAATACAATTGAACAATATTGATTATAAGTTTATTTTTTTAAAATTAGTTTAAATATACTATTCTCTTATTTTTCTTTATTTATATAATTTAAAACAACTGATACGCTCATTTATGAATTGAGACTTATCGATTTTTAGCTATTCCTAGTAGGAAACCTATTTTCTGGTTATTAGACAAAGTATAAAATATCTATGATAAACGATTAAAGCCTGAATACTGAGATTAAGAAATCAAATATTAGGTATAGAGGTATAAATTACGCTTAACTATTGATTTATTTACAGTGGTTTCAAGACAGATATTCTATACTTTAACAATTATTTTGGATTTTTAGATAGCCCATGTCTAAGTTTATTTATTAATATATAATTTGAAAAATTCAACAAATTAGTCTAAACCTGTAGAAACTCCAAGTAGTTATACATAAATTAAGTAACACTATATTAGTATATATCATAACTTTAAAAGTTATCGCCGTTATCATCAAAAATAGATGACAAAATGTTTGAACAGAGCTAGGCATAAAAACTCTAACTAATTAACGTTGTCTCTTTATTTTAGAATGCTTATAAAATTAGAGCCATAAAAGATTTAATTTGAATTAAATAAAAATTAAAAAATTACTCAAGTATTGTTTTAAAGTTTGGCTTGGACTTCTTGCAATCAGAGGATTTTATGACTATAAATTTATAGTTTATTTGCATTTTTAATAATTATTATTTTTTTTGGTATTTAACTACTATTAACATACATATTATATTCAACTAGTTAAGTTTTCAATAAAGATCCATATTTTAAATTTAAAATGACTTACTATAAACCGAAAATCAATTATACTTACCCACTTATTTAATTAAGTTAATGTTACTCGTAAATTTCTAGGTTAGAAAAACTCAGAGAAGATTCAAGTTCTTTTATTTTGATTAAACTAATATAGTATTCATTCAGATAATATTGCTTCACTTCTGAATCAATATTAGGGTCAATATTTTTATACTTTTTATAAAAAAAGTTACTATACTTTGCCAATTTAGCTTTTTCCATAAATATTAAAGCGCAGTGAATTTGTAAAGGACTTCGGTGAATATTTTCTTGATGATTCTGACTGAGATAAAAAATATGATTAAATTGAGTGGTCGAGTGAGAAACCTGTAAGACTTTCTCTTGTAACAAAGAAATAAGACTATTAGGTTTATAATTTATCTCTCCTTCAATTTCCGATATTTTCTCCCATAAGAACCGATATTCAGATACACTGAAAGTTATATTTTTTTCTTCAAGTAGATTAAAAATTTCTTGACGATATTCAGGACAGTGACAATAAATTTGTAACAATAATGCTTCAGCTTGTTGGAGGGAGGTATCTTCACCATAGGAAATTTTCTTAATTCCTAAAGATGAATAATTTTTGATAGTGGAAGGAAAATTAGGTTTCTTGATTTGTATTTGTAAATTTTTAAGGTAAAGCGGTAAAGATAGAGTATCTCCTTGACTCAAAATCTCAGCGCAGTAACGAATATAATAAGTCTGTTTATTACTATTTTCGATGCGGTTCAATAGCTTAACCATTTCTTGAGCAACTTGTTCAAAATGCTCTGCCTTTTTGAGATCTTTATTAACTAATAATTGTTGAAGTTGCCAGTCAAACCAAAGAGGCGCATTATCAATTAATTCATGGAAAGTTTCAACTGAATTCGGATTAGATTTTAAGAAATCATCGGCATCCTTGGCATTTTTAAAGTTCAGAACTCGTAATTGTACTTGTCCCGAATAGACTAATGACTCAACATCACTAATTGCCCGTTGTGTTGCTTTTTGTCCGGCTAGATCTGAATCAAAATTCAAGATCACCTGTTTAGAATCAGTATATTTAAGCAATTGTTTTAATTGTACTTTGCTCAAAGTAGTTCCTAGGGACGCTACCGTATTGGTAATTCCTAAAGCATGGAGGGCAATTGCATCAAAATACCCTTCTACTACCACCACTTTATCCAAAGAACGAATACTATTTTTAGCTTTATATAGGGCAAATAAAGTATGACTTTTTTTAAATAAAGTAGTTTCAGGGGAGTTAAGATATTTTGGTTGTTCATCTCCTCCTAAAGTTCGACTTCCAAACCCAATTACTCGTCCTTGAATATCAGTAATAGGAATAATCAGGCGATTACGGAATTGATCGTAATAACCGCTTCCACTTTTGCGCAAAGCAATTACCCCGGCTTCCTCAACTAAAGCAATTGGATAACGTTTTTGTTCAATTAAGTAATAATAGAGAGTTTTCCATTCTTCAGGGGCATATCCTAACTTAAATTGCTGTATCGTTTCTTGATTTAATTGACGTTTGCATTCAAGATAATTAAGGGCATTTTTTCCTTGAGGTTGATGAAGGATGTGCTGATAAAAACTAGTCGTTATGGCGAGAATTTCATAGAGTTGTTCTTTTAAAGATAGCTGACGTTGTAATTTCTTCTGTTGTTCAGGTTCAAGAGTTTTAATTGGAACTTGATAGCGTTTTGCCAGATTAAAAAACACGTCACTAAAAGATTGTTTCTCCACTTCCATAAGGAATTTAATAGCGTTTCCCCCTTCACCACAACCAAAACAATAATAAAGTTGTTTATGAATACTAACGCTAAAACTAGGGGTTTTTTCATCGTGAAAAGGGCATAACCCGACATAGTCTTTACCCCTCTTTTTAAGAACTACATAATCTGAAATGACATCATAAATGTCAACCATTTGTTTTATCTTTTCAAGGGTGTCAGGATGAAGAGGAGGAGTGTCCATTGCTCAGACAATAACTTAAATGACTTGAGTCTAAGTATAACTTGATTTTTAAATTGCCCATCACTTAAAAAATTTACATAAATAATTACTATTTTTATAAATTTAGTATAGATAAATGCCAAAGCTATCTTGACTAACGATATATTATAAAATTTAGATACCAACTTATTAGATTAAATCTACAAAATCAACTATATTATCAATAATAACATAGTTGATTTTAAAATAGACGATTATGTTATTTATACTTTTATATCTTACATCATCTAATGTCTAAATTATTTCTGTAGACACGTTATTTTTTAAAAAGCTAAATTAATATATTTGCCATTATATAGAAAATCTCAATTTAATTATCAGTTATGTAAAACATTATTTTTGGACCTATTTTAATTAATAAAAATATTTTTTTATTTGCAATTTTTTCGAGCACTATTTTTACATTTTTTAGTAAGTTAGTCCTAATCTTGTGTTTTATTCTAATGCATTAGGAATGATAATGTTTCTTAAAATATATAAAATATGAAAATAAACATTTTAAAAAAAATTTACAGTATTTAGTTATTTAAATGAAAATTTAATCTTTTAGTAAATAAAAATTATTTATTTTTTTAATCATAATCTTGTCATGGCTAACTTTTGTACTTGTAAATTATTCAGGAATTATTTACTAAAAATATTTTTATTACTTACCTTACTAGATAAGTTTTAGATCCTAATTTTACGAAGGTAACAGTTTGATTTACACCCTTTTTACGAGAAACTGTAAATAATAAGTTTGAGCAGCTATGTTTACATTAATACCGGCAAAAAAAATGATATTTATCAGTATTTTTCAAGCATAAAGAGTTAAAATTTTAAACTTAAACTTTATTATTGTAGTTTTTTTTATGATAAAGTACGACATAAAAATATCAAAATTTTTATTTTAAAAAGTGTATATACGTACTCTAACTGTTTCAAAATTGAGTAACATTCGTATGAGTATTTTTTTTATAACGGACTACAAATTCTTAATTTTATTTAAACTTGGATAGTCAGACAAAAGATACTATAGTTTGCACTCAGTTTTTTTTCCATTTACTTAATAGCTTTTTTTTTGTGCAAAGTGGCATTATCAAAAACAATAACATCTACTTATTTCTCTTAAAAAAGAGAACCTTGAGATAACTAAGTTTTCAATAAATCTCTATTACAACCCTTCTCAAGAGTTAAAAAACAATTATTATTCTTTTTTTTAAAGTATTTATCTAAGCAGTCTTTTTTCGTTTTTTTATATTTTATAATGTATTATCTTCCTTGTCTAAAATTAGATAGATAATTTTTTAAATTTTCACATCCTACTTCATCTGAATATCCCCTTCTGTATTTTAATTATTTTCTTTTATAATTCTTATTTTAGCTTGTATTTCTATTTATATAGAAGTTTTTTTGATGGCTTCTTATCTGTAATACTTATGATTTAATATTCCATTTAGTGGTATTTTTCTCCTATAATTGGGCAATCTTCATTCGAGTTGTATCGATTGGCAATAAACTTGATTTTTGTCGATATTAGATCTTACTATATTTTCTTTGGTTTATAAGTGACTGCTGTGTCGTTTTCTATTGTTCTGTTATTTTTAACTATAAAGATAAAAATATTTACTTTGTTTTCAATTCATAACACGCCATAATTTTTCTATATTGTTTTTGAGCGTAAATCTTGACAATTAAAATGCCAGGATGCTTAGGATCTTTAACTAAAATAGTTAATTATTTTCCTAGAGATTGCAAATTTTTTATAGATTTTTTAGGCAATCCTACGGCTGTACTAAAGTAAGAAAGCCCTGCTTTAAATATAAAACTTTTTTTAAATAAAGGTTTAAGAGATTATCAAATACTAAGTTGTCATGCTTCAGTTTAGGAAAGCCATTGTTATTAACAACAAACAGTGTAATTGATAGATAAGATACTTTTATTTAATATTTTCTTACTGTAAAGAGGAACGTTCTATATTTGTACTATAAATTAAGAGTATTCAAAAAATCCAAAAATTTTATGAAGATATCCCTATACCTATAAGGGGATAAAAAGTTTACAAAGATATGGCAGCAACGAAAACTATGAAGACCCAGAAATAATCTCAATGCCATTACTTGCTCAACTGCTCATCTCGCCTTCCTATCTGGCACTACACATTCCAGACGGATTTTTAAGTCTACCTGTGAGCTTATTTACCTGGATTATTACTTTAGTCTTGTTATTTGTTGCCCTTAGACGAGTAAATGCTGAACTTGAAAAACAGGCAGTCCCTTTAATGGGAGTATGTGCCGCCTTTATTTTTGCTGCCCAGATGATTAACTTTCCTATTCCTGGAGGAACATCAGGACATCTTGTCGGGGGAACTCTGGCTGTCATTCTTCTGGGTCCGTGGGGAGGAACTTTAGTGGTGGCTGTCGTTTTTATAGGACAAGCTGTATTATTTCAAGACGGTGGGATAACAGTTTTAGGCGCAAATATTTTGAATATGGGACTGTTGGGAACCTATGGTGGTTATTATCTCTACAAAGCGATCCGTTTAATCTTGGGTCATCGACGTTGGTCAGCCATCGCCACTGCTATCGCCGTTGCTGCTTGGATAAGTGTGATGAACGCTGCTATCATTACAGCCATTGAATTATCTTTATCAGGAACGGTTTTGTTAACTCTAGGACTGGGGGCTTTAGTGTTTTGACATATTTTCATTGGAATCGGTGAAGCCATCATTACTGTGCTTACCATTGCCTTTATCTGGCGATCACCTCCTGATTTGCTTTACAATCCCCCCCGTTTCCCCGATTAATAATTCTCTAATTGAACGTATAGGATTAGGAGTAGCACTAATTATTATTATTTTTTTCTCTCCTCTTAATAGTTAAGACCCTGATGGACTAGATAGGGTTTCCCAAGACTTAGAATTTAAAAATAAAACCTCAGAGAATATACTCGCTAAAAAGCTCCCCTTCTATAGTATTTTTGAAAAATATGCCTTGCGTGGGTTTCCCAAAACCGTAGTAACTCCCCTAGCGGGTTTAATTGGAACTCTGGCAACTTTCGGTATTACTTGGAGTATAGGGAAGATATTAATTAATCGCAAAGAAGAATTATAGCTATGGTAGTGGAAACACATATCTGAAACAATACGATGATTCTAATTCCACATTGAGGAATTAGAACATTTAGATACATAATTATGCAATTGTGTTTTTGCACATTCATAATTTGGTCAAAGCTCAAAGACATCAATCCTGTACCCTATGGCATTCTCTAAACGCACAAACTCGCTTATTATCGGCATTGATTATGGTTTTTGCTATTGCCTTAACCCCTAACAGACAATGGATAACCTGGGGAGTTTATGGGATCAGTGTCTTAATTGTTATTTTACTGAGTCAGGTTTCTTGGTCTGGGCTATTATCACAAGTGACTACCGAATTTGCTTTTGTTGGTGTTGTTTTAGTGGAGACTTTATTTCGGAACGATGGCCAAGTTATTTGGTCTTGGGGAGTAGTTCAAATTACTACCACAGGCGTCCTAGTACTAGGAAGTGTCTCTCCTAAGATTTTGTTGTCATTATTGACACTTAATTTGCTTGTCCTTACAACAGCTGTTCCTGACCTTTTCGAGGGATTATTATCTTTGGGAATCTCACCCTTATTCGTAGCCATTATGGCGTCAATGTATCGTGACATTGACGTTTTAGTGCGAGAATTTACCACAATGAGACAAGCAGCTCTTTCTTGTAATTTAATGCTTAATACAACAACAAATCGTCTAATTAGAGGAAATATTATTGTTTTTTATTTATTAAAACCTATGAATGAGGAAAACTGATCTATCAAGCAATGCTAGCTAGGGGATATCAAGGTTTATCTTCAAAGGTAACTTCTCCTATTTATAAACAACAAGATAAATTGGTTTTTATTGCAACGTAAATTATTATTTTTTGTGGACAATTATTGTATTTATATCAGTACTTCCATTAAGTCGAATTAAATGAAAAAATTGCCAAACTCTATGCCTTCAGATACTGTCGGCTTACTAAAGTAAAATTTTGCAAATAAATCAACATCAATAATTTAATTCCACAAAATAGATATTTTAGTTTAAAAAATATTTTTTATTATTTTATTAGTAAACGAGTAAATCAATTACTATTGTAAAGTTATATATATTGTCTTAATAGAGTATCAAGCCGCTCATTAATTTTTTAAAAAAAATAAAAAATTACTGTTTTTCTGACATAGAAAAAAGATAAAAAAAACTGTACGTTACCTATAGTAGCTTGTCAATAGAAAGCTTAAGCGGCACTAGAAAAATTTTAGAGCGTATTGAATAGTAATTCAGAAAGAAGACTATCTAATAGTAAATCTTCTCCCCAAAAAACTGCTCTAGAATTAATTTGACACAAACAAAAAATAAAAATAGCGATTACCTCACCGCAGAAGAAATTACAATCTAAGCGTTATTACTATTGTTTCCCGAATATAAAAACTATAATGTTCACTTATGAACAAGGAAAGTATAGTAAAATTGAGGCAAGACAAAGGGTTAATTTTTTTATCAAGTAAGATAATTCTACAACTCAGACAAAGATGGCTCAATATTAATTAATATAATACTGAGTTAGACGTACTGAAAAGTAGGAATAACTAAGAAAATTGTAAATATTAATAACACATAAACCATAATTATTTTTTTAAATCAACTAGAATGGATTGCTGAAATAGAAGTAGGTACTTAGACAGAGCAAGATTTAATGATAGACGAAATTGTCTATAATATGATTATGATACCAGAAAAAAAAGTGCTGTTTTCTAGGATCTCAAAGAGAAAAAGAAAAGGCTAGTTAGATGAGTACTTTCAAACAGGAAAGAATCTTTACCCCTTTAGCTGTTGGAGGTATGTAATAAAGACTTACTTTGAAGCTTGGTCTCAAAGTTTAGTTCTTGGATTGGAAAGCCACCTTTGAGAAAACTTAAAACATTTTTATGTCATGCTATACAAAATAAATAATTTATATTTAAACTTTATTTCGTAGTTGAAAAGCTATACAAGTAAAGCATCAAAGTTATTTTAAATTGCTTTAGTTTTTTATTTTCTAAGAAAATTTCAGCAAAACTTGATAAATTACTTGATAAATTATTAACTGATTGATTCATTTGCTTAATATAAATGATAGCCTCTTTATAGTTGCGATCTATTATATTCATGTAGCCCGATAGTTAGAACAGCTGATTTTTAGGCTTAAAGCGGTTGGATTGATTTTTTTTATTAAAGTGACTGATGATGACATAATTCTTTAATCTTATTAGTATTTTTATCAAAAAGCATTTAACTTTAGTTGAAGAGCTCAATCTTAGATTAAATCCTAATAAAAGCTAACTTAATGATTAAACCTCATTTGAGAAAGAATCCATTACAATAAATCTTAAATCTAGTGGACTGGGAATTATGAGTGATACTATCCTCAACGTTTGTAACCTTCGTGTTGAATTTCCTCAAGAAGAAAAATCTGACCCTGTTGTTGCTGTAAATGAGATTAGTTTTCAACTACAACGAGGGGACATTTTAGGTATTGTTGGGGAATCAGGTTCGGGAAAATCCATCACTTCTCTAGCGATTATGGGGTTAATTCCTACTCCTGGTAAAATTACCAAGGGAGAAATTAACTTTTATCCGGCTAAAACTCCAGAAAAACTTAGTGCACTTAAACGGGATGCTAAAAAATGGCAAGATTATCGGGGCGGAAAAATTGCCATGATTTTTCAAGAACCCATGAGCTCTTTCAACCCGGTTTATACTATTGGTTATCAATTAACAGAAGCCATTCAACTTCATCAAAAAAAGATTACCAATCAACAAGCAAAGAATCAGGCGATTGCCCTTTTTCAAAAAGTTCAAGTTTTACCCAGTGATGAAGGATTAGAACAGAAATATTTAACTAATATTTTTTCTGAAAAAAAAGATATATCCGGCTCAGTTAACAAACAAATTAGGAATTATATTACTCAGGAAAAAGAGGCTTTTTTAAGACGTTATCCCCACGAATTATCAGGCGGACAATTACAACGGGTGATGATTGCAATGGCAATTTCCTGTAACCCAACTCTTCTCATTGCAGACGAACCGACTACAGCTCTTGATGTTACCGTTCAAGCAGAAATTTTAAGATTACTGAAAGATTTATGTAAAAGTGAAGAACATCAAGATATGTCAATGATCTTTATATCCCATGACTTGGGTGTTATAAATAAAATTGCTGACAAAGTCATAGTAATGTACCAAGGAAAAATTGTTGAACAAGGCTATAAAGATCAAATTTTCTATCATCCTCAACATGAATATACGAAAGGGCTACTCGCTTGTCGTCCCCGTTTAGAACCTCAATTAGAGCGACTACCGACTGTCGGGGATTTTCTAAACCCTGATAGGATTAATTCTCAAGAAGATAATCAACCCCAAAAAATAAAGTATAGAATAATTTCTCCTGAAGAGAAACAGCAACGTTTGGTAGGTTTATTACAAAATAATAAACCATTATTAAGAGTTAATAACCTAACAGTTGAGTTCAGTAAATCTGGAGTTTTTGGACAAAAAAAAGTTAATTTTAAAGCAGTAAATGACATTAGCTTTGAGGTTTATCCAGGAGAAACATTAGGACTAGTGGGGGAATCTGGTTGTGGAAAATCCACTGTGGCAAGGACAATTTTACGGTTAATTCCTACGACAAAAGGACAAATTTACTTTAAAAAATATCCCATTCATAAATATCCTAGTAGTAGCAAATTATTGCGTAATTTACGTCGAGAAATGCAAATTGTTTTCCAAAATCCCTATAATTCTCTTAACCCTCGTTTAACCATTGGTCAGGCTATAGGCGAACCAATGGTCATTCATAAAACTGGAAGAAATGCTAACCAGAGAAAAGAACGGGTGGCTTATCTTTTAAATAAAGTAGGTTTAGATGCTAATTGGCGTAACCGCTATCCCCATGAATTTTCGGGGGGACAAAGACAACGGGTTTGTATTGCCAGAGCATTGGCACTCAATCCTCAGTTTATAATATGTGATGAGTCTGTGTCGGCTTTAGATGTATCGGTACAAGCACAAGTATTAAATCTATTAAAGGACTTGCAACACGAATTGCAATTAACTTATATTTTTATTTCTCATGATCTAAGTGTGGTACGGTTTATGAGTGATCGTATTATGGTAATGAATCAAGGAAAAATAGAAGAACTGGCATCTGCTGACACTATTGTTAATAGTCCTGCCAAGGAATATACTCAAAAGTTGATTAATTCAATTCCCCATTTTCCAGAAGAACCTTTTTGGTTAGAAAATTAAATTTCTTGAAGCTTAAGGTATTGAATTTTTTAGAAAAATTAGGTTGTAAACACATTATTTATTATTAAGATGAGTTGATTACTTATATAGTATGTTATTCATCTCCTCTTTCTTGATAAAGTCACTGATGAGGAGTCGGCACGAAGTCTGCAATGCAACATAAATGATGCATCATTTATGTTGCATTATATTTGCTTCAGTCATCCTTATGACCTGCATAATTATCTTTAAAATCAGCCATTGATAAATTTTTCAAGAAAGAAGATTTTGATGTTAATCTTTAAATTTTGTATCCGCTTTTCCATTCTTTTTACAGAATAGAAATCAAAGAAAATCCTTCAAGATTGTGGAGTTTATTTTTTTAGTGATTTATCAAATAAAGAAAATTGATTAATCATAGACAATAACTTCAGCAATATTAGACACTTTTAAAAGTTAATAGAGTAGTTTTTACAGGTGTAAGACTTTGTCGTGAGCCTCAGCTAAACTGTACATTAAAGTTGTCAGTGCTACACGATAGTAAAACATGAAGGTTGCTTTTGTGGAAAAAAATCCATAAGTTAAGGCTGTCTTTCGTATCAGTATTGTCATTTTGAGTAAATCTTCAATTCATTTGTCTAGAATCACTTATTAGGCTAGGAACGGTGGATATTTTGTAGTACTTATTGACCTAAGAAATATTATCTTTAAAGGGGTAATTCCCAATATTCAATAAGTAATTTAAACTATTAAGATTTATAATTTTTCCTAAGGATTAGTGGTAAAAGTTATCTTTAGTTCAAATTAATTTTTAATTAAAGTATAAACACCTTTAAAGTTAATAGAAAAAAACTCGAAGTAAAAGCTTTTTTTTATTCTTCCTATTTCTGGAATAAAAAAAACAAGTTATTTGACCAATAAATAGGCTTTTTATCACTAAAAATGCCAAGTTTTAGACCATTATTTAGGGTTAAGTGACCTTAATGAATAGCCATTTTCATATTCTCCCCAAAGAAAACTCTAAACTTGGTAGTCACTTGTCTAATCCAACACCTAATTATTCCACAACCTTTTGGGTACAAAAAATAAACTTTTTGACACTAACTAGCTCTTTTAAATAATTTCAATACTTAATCTAAGGTTTTTTAAAATAATTCTAAATACTTTTTAAGCTAGTGTATTTTTGAGAGAATTAGTGAGGTTCTATGCACCTAGTTTAATTTAGCTTTTAGTTTTTTCTTTAAATCCTTTTTATTATTTTCTCTCTTTAACTAGTATTTTCAGTCCTCAGTGATAGGTTGCTCTACAACACCTTACCTTATTGAGGCAAATAAAATCACTATGGCAGAAGAACTTGAAGGAAAATGTCCTAAATTCGATGTTAGCACAGATGGTTTCTTCTTAAAAACAGAATGGGACTAGAAATATACGATTATCTAGATTAGTAAAAATGGGAAAATTTTTGAAATACTTACTAGTAGCATCGCTATCATGAATAAAGGTAAAAATATCTTATATTTAGCTCAAAAAGAATAGTATTTATCCTTGATTACTAAGTTAAGAACCAAGTCTAAACCCAAAATTGAAGACTATAAAATATGCTATATATATTCTATTAAAGAAACCAAATATCTCCTGCTGATAATATTTTTTCCGAAAAAAATTGATGAAAGACGGTAATTTAACAATAAGAAAGACATAAAAATTGATGATTATTTTGAATCAGTAACCCTGAAGTTCTCAGGTAAAGCTCCTTACGAGGTTTAATATTCTCTCAATAATCAGGTTTTCTAACACTAAAACTATAATAGGGTTAAGTTAAACTCCTGCTCATTATCCGTCAAAGGAAATCGCTTTTAAATCCAACACTCCAACATTATTTAGTGCAAGTGCTCAATAGGTAACAGGTGTATCGTACCTAACCTTTGGCATTAATGTCTACTCATAGATGGTTGTTCTCAGTACCTAAGTCACGAGATAATGTTCATAGATAATTTCTGACTTTTTACTAGCTCATGATCATTCCCGATTTTAAAGAATTTTGTGCCTTAGCGCAACAAGGCAATTTTGTACCAGTCTATCAGGAGTGGGGAGCAGATCTCGAAACTCCCGTATCAGCTTGGTATAAGGTTTGTGGTGGTCAGCCCTACAGTTTTTTATTGGAGTCAGTAGAAGGGGGAGAAAACCTCGGACGCTATAGTTTTTTAGGATGTGATCCGGTTTGGGTTTTGGAAGCCAAGGCTAATAGAACTACTCAAATTCATCGAGATAATTCAGTTAAAATCTTTGAGGGAAATCCATTTGACATACTGACCCAATGTTTAGTTTCTATTCGTCCGGTTACCTTACCTCAACTGCCATCCGGTATCGGAGGATTGTTTGGATTTTGGGGTTATGAATTGATTAATTGGATTGAACCCCGTGTTCCTATTTATCCTTTAATGGAAGACGACTTACCCGATGGGGTATGGATGCAAGTGGATAATCTGATAATTTTCGATCAGGTAAAGCGAAAAATTTGGGCGATTGCCTATGCTGATTTACGGGAAGAAAACATTAACTTAGAAGAGATTTATCAAAAAGCTTGTGATCGTGTCACTGGGTTAGTCCTAAGGTTAAAACTTCCCCTTCCCATGGAAGCCAAAACTCTAGAATTAAATCCTAAACCAGCCGAGTCAGATCTTTCAGGATATAATAGTAACGTAGGGCGATCACGTTTTTGTGCAAATGTTCTAAGAGCGAAGGAATACATCCGCGCAGGGGATATCTTTCAGGTTGTGGTTTCCCAACGCCTTAGCGCGACTTATGATAATGATCCTTTTAATCTTTATCGTTCTCTTCGCTTAATTAATCCCTCCCCTTATATGGCTTATTACAATTTTGGGGACTGGCAAATTATTGGCTCAAGTCCAGAGGTGATGGTTAAAGCCAAACGCAGTGAAAATAAGATTAAAGCTATCTTACGACCTATTGCTGGAACTCGACGACGAGGAAAAACCTCCATTGAAGATCAGGCCTTAGCTGAAGAATTGTTAAAAGATCCAAAAGAAATAGCCGAACATGTTATGTTAGTTGACTTGGGACGTAACGATTTAGGCCGAGTTTGTGTTAAAGGAAGTGTTACCATTGATGAGTTGATGATGATTGAACGCTATTCTCATGTAATGCATATTGTGAGCAATGCAACAGGAGAGTTGGCTCCCGATAAAACTGCTTGGGATTTGCTTAAAGCTTGTTTTCCCGCAGGAACCGTAAGTGGTGCGCCAAAAATCCGGGCGATGGAAATTATCCACGAGCTAGAACCTGAACGACGGGGACCTTATTCGGGAGTCTATGGCTACTATGATTTTGAAGGACAGTTAAATACTGCAATCGCTATTAGGACAATGGTTGTCCGTCCTTTGGGTGAGGACCAACATCTCGTCTCAGTCCAGGCAGGAGCTGGACTGGTGGCTGATTCTGACCCCGAAACGGAGTACGAAGAGACTCTCAACAAAGCCAGGGGGTTATTGGAAGCGATTCGTCGCCTGAGCTAATTCACCGTATCGATATAGAACCAATCGTTTTTTTGCTTAAACCTAATGGGGGCGGAGAGACTTGAACTCTCACGACCTTGCGGTCAACGGATTTTCATTCTCTCATAGCTTTCGCTACTGCCGAAGCATTGGCTTTGAGAATTGGACTCTCCCTTTACCCTCAGCTTTACGTGTTAGGGTAGCTCCCGTCGAGTCTCTGCACCTTCCTCGAAAATTCCGAGGCTTGGCTCAGGATTGCCTTATCTGTATTCCAGACTTAGGTTTCCCTGAGTTTGAGAGCGATCACTTGATAGATTTCTCTAACAAGGCTCAACTTTGTTAAGTCCGTAGCGTCTACCATTCCGCCACGCCCCCATGATGTATTTTACCTAGAGCAGTCTAAGTAACTCACTGTTTTCTATCATAACATGATATTTTCAATCAGGCAACTTTTTTTGATCTTTTTTTTAAAAAAATTATAAGGCAATTTTCTCGGACAAAAGTCTCTTAAAAGAGATTTACGCCATATATTATGTTTGATTAGCCTAAATAAGTATAAAGATCAAGATTTTCTTCGTAATTTCGCCATAAAACCTCAGACTCTTTTTGTGTGATTCGACCCTCTTGTACAGCTTGCTCAGTACGTTGACGAATTTGTTGGCTTAGTTTATTCGTGTCGTATTGAACATAGTTCAATACATGGGCAATCGTATCCCCTTGAACAAAATCTTCAATCTCATATCCCTTTGAATTGATGAGAATATGAACCTGATTGAGATTACCAAAAAGATTGTGAAAATTACCCATAATTTCCTGATATGCTCCCACTAAAAATATTCCCAAATAGTAAGGTTCTTTCGTGGAATATTCAGAATCAGAGAACTTTAGGGAAAACAAATTATTATCCTTGTTCACTTTTAATAGCCGAAGTGGATGCAGCTCTAAAACGGGTTTGCTATTTCGTAAATCTATAAATTGATCTATCTTACCATCACTATCACAGGTTAAGTCTGCTAAAATTCCTCGTTGAGTAGGTTCTTCATTTAAACGGTGAACAGGCATAATAGGAAACAGTTGATTAATCGCCCAAACATCAGGAGCAGAACGAAAAACCGATAAATTCGCATAATAAATTGAAGCCATGGTTTTCTCTAAATTTTCAAGATCATCGGGGACACAATCTTCATGCTGAATCATGTCATAAATTTTTTGACAACAAACCCAGTACAATTGCTCTGCTTGCGCTCTTTCTATTAAATTTAAATAACCAAAATTAAATAAACTGATAGCCTCTTCTTTAAATTGAATAGCGTCATGATACATTTCTTGATAATTTCTCGGATTAATTGATTCATAAGTTTCCCAAAGATTACGAATAATTAAATTTTCCTCTTTCTCTCGAGGAGGAACTATGCTAGAAACATCATTGGTGTGAAGGATGTCAAAGACCACAACAGAATGATGAGCAGTAATTGCCCTACCACTTTCACTAATTAAAATAGGTGCCGCAACACCAGCTTCTTCACAAGCTTCTTTAATTTCGGCAACAATATCATTAGCGTAATTTTGCATATTATAGTTTTTTGAGGCATAAGAGTTGGTTTTTGAACCTTCATAATCGACGCCTAAACCTCCTCCTACATCAAGATATTTCATGTTTGGATTGATTTTTGCCAACTGTACATAAATTTGACTCGCTTCACGCATAGCATCTTTAATAACACTGATAGAAGAAATTTGTGAGCCAATATGAAAATGAAGAAATTGTAAATAGAACAGAATATTCTTTTCTTTCAGATACTGAATTGCAGTTAAAATTTGAGGAATATCTAAGCCAAATTTAGCGCGCTCACCTGTAGAATTTCCCCAATGTCCTGACCCTTTGGTACTTAATTTTACTCGTATTCCTAAGTTTGCTTCAATCGCTAATTCTTCACTAATTTGAACTGTTAAATAAAGTTCTTCTAACTGTTCAATAACAATAACTAGTTTGTATCCTAGACGAACAGCCAACAAAGCAGTTCTAATATAGATTGCATCTTTATAACCATTACAAACAATGATTGGGGAATTATCGGATACACTTGAATGAGGCTCTATGGCGGCTAAAGCAATCATTAATTCTGGTTTAGAACCTGATTCTAATCCAAACTGATATGGTTTTCCATAACGAACAATTGATTCAATAATTTGACGATTTTGATGGCACTTAATAGGATAAACTCCTTGGTAGTGATTAGAATAATTGTAGTGACTAATTGCATTTTTAAAACAATTATTTAATCGAGCCATGCGATCAGCTAAAATTTCAGGGAATCTAATCAATAAAGGTAAATTAATATTCTTCTCTTGTAAGGATTTAACTAAGTTAAATAGGTCTATAAAATCATCCTTATTCCCTCGAGGATACACGACCACATGACCATCAGCATTAATAGAAAAATAAGGCTCTCCCCAATCATCAATTTGATACAGGTTGATACTATTTTCAATCGTCCATCTCGAAGAAATTTCTGATTTTTTCATAAGAATTAATCTGAGGTTAAATTCACTGAGTTATTGGAAGGCATTAACTTCGCCAAATAGCATCAGCCACTAGTGCTACATCTACTATTTGTGCTACGTCATGAACCCTTAAGATATCTGCTGATTGGGCGATCGCTCCACAACAGGCTGCGGCAGTTCCCCAGAGTCGTTGTTTTGGGTTATTTTGCTGCAAAATATGACCAATAAAACGCTTACGAGAAACCCCCACCAGTATAGGCTGGCCTAAGCTCCTAAATTCTGACAAACGCCGCAATAATTCTAAATTTTGTGAGTAAGTTTTGGCGAAACCGATACCAGGATCAATAATGAGGTGTGATCGCTTAATTCCAGCTTTTATCGCTAAATTCAGTTGATTATTTAACCATTTGCTAACTTCTCCTATGAGATCGGTATAATCTGTCAATTGTTGCATAGTTTGAGAATTCCCTCTAATGTGCATTAAGATGATAGGAACTTTTAACTTAGCCACCACTGTAAACATCTGGGAATCAAAGGTTCCTCCAGAAACATCATTTACTAAGTCTGCTCCGGCTTCGATTGCGGCATTAGCAACTGATGCTTTAGTAGTGTCAATCGAAATAGGAATAGACGTTTCCCGACGCAGTAGTTTTATTATAGGAATAACACGATTTAATTCTTCTTCGACAAGAATTTGTTGAGACCCTGGCCGTGTTGATTGTCCCCCAATATCGATGATATCTGCTCCTGAATTAATGAGGGTTTTAGCTTGAATTAAAGCGGTTTCTAAAGTACTAAACTGGCCCCCATCACTAAAACTGTCAGGGGTGACGTTAAGAATCCCCATAATATAGGTTCTTTGTCCCCAACAAAAGGAATGTTGTCTTAGTTTTAAATCAGCCATACATAGATTCAGATGCTTTCAGCATACTACTCCATAAGAAATAAGGGGGCGTAACGACCGCCTCCTTATTTCGAATAAACTCATTTATTTATTGATAATTAACAATGCGTGCAAATTCTACCGAATCTAAACTAGCTCCTCCTACCAACACGCCATTAATTTCAGGTTGCGCCATAATTTCATCAACATTAGAAGGTTTAACTGATCCTCCATATTGGATAGTAACTTCTTTATTTGATAACTGAGAGCGAATGATACTAATAACTCGGTTAGCTTCAGTCGCTTCACAAGTATCTCCAGTCCCAATCGCCCAAATAGGTTCATAAGCAATGACTAAATTACTTTGATCTACATTAACTAAATTTTGCTTGACTTGGTTGATAATAACAGTTTCTGTTTTCCCTGCATCCCGTTGTAATTTACTTTCCCCCACACAGAGAATGGGGGTTAATCCGTGGCGTTGGGCGGCTATCATTCGTAGATTGACTGTTTCGTTAGTTTCACCGAAATATTGACGTCGTTCACTGTGTCCAACCACCACATAATCTACTCCAAACTCCGTCAGCATTGCACCAGAGATCTCTCCTGTATAAGCTCCCTCATCTTCCCAGTGGATGTTTTGTGCTGCCAAATGGATTAACCCACCATGTAAACTTTTTGACATGACACCCAAAGCTGTAAAGGGAGCGCACAAAACTACTTCTTTTGTTCCGTTCACTTCTTCGAGATTTGATTTTAATTTTTGTAAAAACTCCAGAGCTTTCTCCTGGGTTTTGTGCATTTTCCAGTTACCCGCAATAACAATTTTTCTCACAGCTATCTCTAAAAATTAATTCCAACGTTTTTGCAGTCTTATAGTGTAATACCTTAAGGGGATAAAAGGAAAGAGTACATAAGAGCAGAGTTTAGAAAAAGAGAGAATTTCTTAAGGAAGATGACTCATAATCACTTCTATCAGGTTTTAAGTCTTTTCTTTAAAAAACTTAAGACAAAAATCAATCTTTTTTCTTGACAAAATCTAACTTTCTAACTCAAATAATTATGTTTTTTTAACTCTAACGAACTTAAGACACTAAAAATCTGCTAGATACCAGCATAGTATATCAAAAACAAGCTGTAATAGTTAGAAAATTATTCTAATAATAAAATAGAAATTTTAACGATTATTATTTTAATGGGTTTTAAAACAGGATCTACATTTTTTTTTAATAAAAAATTGTCCTAAAATAAGAAGAAATTTTTGCAATTGTGCTTATTTTCTGTCACTTCAAAAAGAGATAGTTTTAGTTTTAGACGGTATTTTAATCACTAACTAAATGTCATTGCTATGTAATTTTTATGATTTTTTCTACTTAACTATTATCAGAAAAAAACTAGGATTTTTATTAAAATAGCGATGGATATTAGATATTATCTACGTCAGTTCGCTTGTAACATCTAGGATATTTTAACAGAGCGATAATGTAAAGTTAAACAACTTTCCTCAGAAGTATTTTTTCTGAAATTTTTTTGACTAATAAACTGGTTTCAGTTAGATAATCAAAATGTAAAATATTCCTTAAAATTTTACTGTTTTTAAACAGAGAGTATCTGAACCGAAATATACTTAACATACATTTTAGTGAAGTATATATGGACTGAAGAACATTTTGCACATTTATTTTCAGTAATCTTAGCTTGAAGAACAATGAATTACTAAGCGTAAAATCTAGTAATACTCTGTTAGTTCATTTGCTTCTTTAAACTTTATACTCTATCCGATGTTTTCTGATAGAGTGCAGAGTCGAATTTTTGGACTCCAATATTGGGACATTCATCATTAGTTGGACTAAACGATAAAAGCCTTCGGTAATATATTAGCCTAAGCTTTGCCATATTTTATCGATACTCATAACATCTGCCTCTTAAATATTAGGAACTTTATTAAGAGCTTAACTTGATGAGTTTTTATATTTTTTGGAGTTAGAAGAGCTTTCTTCATCTCTTCTGTTCTCAATTATCTAAAAAAAAATTAACCTCTTAACAAGTTTGTAATAAATATTGAAACTACAAGAATCTACTTTGTATTTTTGTAGACTTTTATCAGCTAAAATATTAGTTTTTTTAAAAAAAACTTTAAAAAACTATTATTTTCACTGAATCAGTCTATTTAGACTACCGATGTCGGAAAAAAATGTTATAATGTTAACTTAACTTTTTTTCTTAAAAAACAAACTTAAACATCAAGGGATTTCAATAACTATCCTGACAAAACTAGTATGTTCTATCATTGATAGAGGTACTTCGATAATTTGGACTATATTACGATAGTTCATAGATATAGTGGGCGCATTAGATTTATTAGAGCGTACTATGATGTGCTTCCAATTATATCATTCCTGTCCTAATACTAATAAAAGTTAATCTCACAATTGCCGAGAATTTTTAGAGATTAAAGTTTTAACTAAAATAGATATTGTCAATTACCCTAACAAAATAGTAAGACTCCCAAAACAAAATCTAATCAACGAAAGTAAAGTAGGTATTCAAGCTATTAGGATGCCATCTGTGACTCTCATACAACTAGATTTAAACTTTAAAATCGAGTTGGTTTTAGTATAATTTACTTGAAAAAAACCAAAAGACTTAAGAGAACTGTACCTGATTGGGTACACTCGATTGCCTATGTTTTCCCAAGAGCAAGGATTTACTTGATCTCCCAATGGTTACAGTTTGTTCATAGATTTGTACGAGTTAACCATGGCTGCTTCTTACACCGGAGAGAGACTTGCTCATCGTCGAGCGAGTTTTGAACTGTTTATATGTCATCTCCCAGAATCTTTTAGTTATTCAATTGCCATGGTACTTACTCAGAGTTTAAATTTTTTATAAAATCTACACTTTAGTCAAGAGCAACTAGAAAATTTTGGAAAAAATAAGTTTTTAACCATGTTTTTCCTTGATTTTCGTCAATCCTAGCTTTAGGAAGCTTTACGAAGAAAGTTTGGCAGGGACTGAAGGAACAAAGGAACAGCGGTGTTTGCCCATGAACCCTTATTGTGGATAGAAGCCCCTTTGTGGTAAGCTCAACTTGTAGAAATCTACCTTTTAAAGCTCCTCAACCATAAAAGTTTAATTGCTACTAAAGCCGCTTAAATACACAATGTAACAGGTAAAAACGCCTTATTATTAGAATTTATAACCAGAGGGGTGTTCAGTCCCCAAGGTTGAATATGAGCGGCTAGAATAGCTTTAGTGGGAGGTTTAGATAAATGCCACCTCTAATGTGTTAGCAGCTCTGAAATTAAGGTGCAAACCTAGTGGAACAATAGCTCATTCTTTAATCATGGTTATCAAAGCTATATCAGGGATTGAAGATGAAGCTTTGCATGTTTTTAATCTTTATTTTCCAGGAGCTACTTTACTACTTAATACCTAAAATGCAGTAGCTGCAGCGGAAAAATTAGCGGATAAAGCTAATAAAGGAATCCTGATCGTAACAAAATTTTGTCTAAATTTGGGAGATTTAGTTATTTTATTTCAAAAAATGCGTTCTCTATTCCCCATTCATTAAGATCGTCACTGGTAAAGATCTTAATGAATGGGGAATTGTCCGTCTCAAGGAAGCAAGTCATTCTATTGATGGTTATGGATTTGGAACTAAGCTTGTCACCGGCAAATCTCTCAACGGAGTCTAGAAATTAGTGGAAATTGATGGAACTTCTACCATGAAACAATCTAGCTATAGAGTGACCTATCCAGGTCCAAAACAGATTTTTCAGACCTACAATGAGGGCAGAGTCAAAACACTGTCTCAATTGAGAGAGCGAAAACTCCCCTTTTACAGTTGGTGATGAAAGGAGGAAAATCCTTGTTTCAACCTGAATCTTTAGAGAGTCTTCCCTCTGCAACTCGTCATCTTAGTTAACTCACTTCAATTGAGGTTAAAATCTCCAATGAGTTCGAATCGTTATGTAAATTTTTAGGTTAATTGATAGTAAATAGTTGAGCGTTAATTATTAATCACATGACAAAAATTGCTCTGTTTGGAACCAGTGCTGATCCTCCTACCGCAGGACATCAATCAATTCTCCGTTGGTTATCTACTCACTATGATTGGGTTGGGGTTTGGACTTCGGATAATCCCTTTAAAACTCATCAAACTTCTTGGTCCCATCGTATGGCGATGTTAAAGTTATTAATTGATGATATTAATCTCCCAAGAAACAATATTTATCTTAGTGAGAAACTAAGTCATCGATGTAGTTTGATAAGTTTAGCTAAAGCTAAGGAAATTTGGGGAAACAATCCTGATTATAGTTTGGTAATTGGGTCTGATTTAGTTGGTCAAATTCGTCGTTGGTATCATATTGAAGATTTACTATATCAAGTCAATCTTTTAATTATTCCACGCTCTGGATACGACCTTGCTCAAAAGGATTTAATAGCTTTAAAGAAATTAGGAGGAAACTATCAGATCGCTGATCTCGATGCCCCTGCCGTTTCTTCGACTGCTTATCGAGAAAACCAGAATCAAAGTATATTGATTCAACCTATTCAAGAATATATTTATCAAGAGCAATTGTACCGATGAATTTAGAGGAAAATAAATTTGTTTTAGCCACTTTTAAAATTGGAGTCAATAATGTTATCTTCTCCGTTGATTCTCACAATCATCAACTCTTAGTTTTATTGGTTAAACAAAAAGAAACCCTTTTTAATAATCAATGGAGTTTACCTGGAACTTTAGTAAGAAATAGGGAATCTCTAGAAGAGGCTTCCCAAAGAATATTGTCTGAAAAAATTAGAGTTAACAATCTATATCTGGAGCAGTTATACACCTTTGAAAGACCCAATTTAGATTCAAGAGTATCTCTTGATCGTTTTGGCATCCACTATATTTCTGTCAGCTATTTTGCTTTAGTTCATTTTGAAGAAGCAGAACTGTTAAGTATTAATAGCTATAATAGAACTACTTGGTGCATGATTCAAAAGATTCCTCAATTGGTTTTTGACCATAATCAAATTTTAGATTATGGTTATCAACGATTACGCAATAAACTTGAATATAGTCCTATTGCTTTTAAAATTTTGCCGGACTTATTTACTTTAAATGATATTTATCAAGTTTATACAACTATTTTAGGAAAAAACTTTGCTGATTATTCTAATTTTAGATCTCGGTTATTAAAATTAGGTTTTCTGATAGATACTGAGAGAAAAGTCTCTAGAGGTGCAGGAAGACCTGCTACTTTATATCGCTTTGATGCTTCAGCATTTGCTCCTTTTAAAGATAAACCTTTTATATTTGTTTAAATTCAATAATATTGCTCATGAAAATTGCCATCGCTCAACTTAATCCAACTATTGGAGACTTAGCAAATAATGCTAAAAAAATTGTAGAAGCGGCTCAATTTGCTGCTCATCAAAATGCTAGGCTTTTACTAACCCCTGAATTATCTTTATGTGGCTATCCTCCCCGCGACTTACTCCTTGATCCTAGTTTTATTAAGTCCCTTTCTATTGAATTACAAAGTTTAGCTCAGAAGTCCCCCTCTCAATTAGCTATTTTAGTGGGAACAGTTACTCCTAATCATGATGCTCATATTAAAGGAGAAAAGCCTCTTTTTAATAGTATTGCTTGGTTAGAAAATAATCGGGTAAAAAAGATATTTCATAAAAGACTTTTGCCGACGTATGATGTCTTTGATGAAGATCGCTATTTTGAACCAGGACGACAAAGTAATTATTTTGAATTATTACCTGATTCCCAGTCATCTACTCCTTTAAAAATTGGTATTACAATATGTGAAGATTTGTGGAATGATGAAAAGTTTTGGGGAGGGAAATATTATGAGGATAATCCCCTAGAAGATTTGCTTAAATCGGGAGTTGATTTAATTTTAAATTTATCTGCTTCTCCCTATAACATCGGCAAGCATAAGATACGAGAACAAATGGTAAAACATAGCAGCAAACACTATCAAGTTCCTATTATTTATGTCAATCAAATTGGTGGTAATGATGACTTAATTTTTGATGGAAATAGTTTTGCCGTAAATAAAAAGAGTGAAATTGTATTACGATTAAAAGCATTTGAGGAAAATATTGATTTTATTAATTTAAAAATTCAAGATAAAGATCTTTCTTTGTCAAGAATAAATGATGAAATAAAAATAGAGGAAGAAGAAATTTGGCTAGCCCTAGTTTTAGGAGTTAAAGACTATGTGAGAAAATGTGGTTTTTCTAAAGTTATTTTAGGATTAAGTGGGGGAATTGACTCTGCGTTAGTTGCTGCGATTGCTGCAGAAGCGTTAGGAAGAGAAAATGTATTAGCATTACTTATGCCATCCCCTTATAGTTCTTCCCATTCTATTATTGATGCTGAAGCTTTAGTTAAAAATTTAGGTATTAACAGTTATAAGTTACCTATTGGGAATATTATGAAATCTTATAATATTCTACTAGATCCCTTATTTAAAGGAACAGAATTTGGGATTGCTGAAGAGAATATTCAATCTCGCATTCGGGGTAACTTATTGATGGCTATTGCTAATAAATTTGGTTATCTTCTACTATCTACTGGAAATAAATCAGAAATGGCAGTTGGTTATTGCACTTTGTATGGTGATATGAATGGAGGGTTGGCTGTTATCTCAGATGTGCCTAAAACTCGTGTATTTTCCCTTTGTCGCTGGCTGAATTGTAACAAAGAAATGATACCTTATAATATTTTAGTTAAATCCCCTAGTGCGGAACTAAAACCTAATCAAACCGATCAAGACTCTTTGCCCTCTTATGAAGTACTTGATGAGATTTTAGAGCGATTAATTCATCGCCATCAATCAGTTAGTCAAATTAATGAAGCAAGATTTGATTTAAGCACTATCGATAAAGTAATAAAATTAGTTGCCCGTGCTGAATTTAAACGAAAACAGGCTTCCCCAGGATTAAGAGTAACTGATAGAGCATTTGGAACAGGTTGGAAAATGCCTATTGCAAATCGTTGGAAAATTGATTTATCCTAGCTAGGAGCACAATACTTCTATTGTCTTTGAGATCAATTGCGGTAAAGTAGTGCAGCGGCTCGGTTGGATCATGACCCATAGTTATTGAGCTATCTGAAAAGTCAACATCTTTTCAAGAACGATAAATATAAACCCCGCGATTTTTTTGTCTAACTATCTTGAATAATGCGCCATTATTAACCTATATTTTTTTGGGCTTATATTGAAAATATTGTATATTATCACTAATACAGTGATAATATACAATAACTAACGGTGTTCTGCCATATACTTATGCTTTTAAGAATATCTTGATACTATGTTCATTTTGTGCATCCATGACGACACTAGCCACATTACCGTTATTGTCAGTCATAGCCATCAACCTCGAGTCTTTCTTAGGTGAAGATTTTCTCCATACTTTTAACCACTACAGCTTGAAAGGTAGCTTTGGACGCTTATCTTTCCGTGTTAGAGTAAACTTCTGTGTCCACTACCGGAATATTAACATTCCGACCACTGGTTAACGGACGGTCCGACCCACCGGAACCAATATCAAAAGCCCAACCATCAATGCTGAAATTCAAATACTTTTCTAACTAAAAAGTTATCACAGACGATAACATGATCACTTCTTGCTGTATTGTCTTATCCATGTCGGTCTGCGTTCTTCCTGGTTATGAGTTTACAGCTAAATCTTGCACTTGTTGCACAGATGCAGAATTTAACAACACAAACCTAGTCCCACGCATAGCCATCACATCATTATGATCGCCTAAAATAGATGACGCTTGGGCAGCCAGAGAACGCGCTGCGATATGAAGTACCAATTGACGTCATTTCCCCTGCTATTTTGTAGAAATTAGAAATTATCAATAATAAGCTCTGGCAAACGGTAAATGGGTTTTATAATGCTTCATTAATAACCCCTCCTACCCCTCCCTCGCTTTGCATTTCGACGAAAGAAGGTACAGTTACCTGGAGGTTCGGTTGTCCTTAAGAAGCCTAAGCATCGGCCCATTCTCTTCTAGGTGAGGAGGAGGTAATGGGATAGCTCGCAATCACTTCATTGACGTGATAAGCAACTTTAGCCACCGCTTCGTTTCTATCAAAAGTGACATAGACTTAAGTGTTCATAGTGTTCTGGGGGTTGTTCTTTAAGTTCAAGAATTAGTTAACTAGAAGAAATTCTTGTAACGAATACGTGACATTTTATGGTTTATAAGTTAAAGTAACTACTCTTTTGAAGGTAAGTCAAAGAACTTTAAGGAGAGTTTATTTTTAAATAAATTTAAAGTTTACAGTAAGCCTTTTAGGACTGAAGTCCCTTATGATTTCATAGTCGGGACTTCAGTAATTATGCCTCTACTCTTAATCATCCAACATAATCAAAGAGTTCAGAAAATTTATTATCTTTTTTTAAGACGTTTAATTTAACAAAAATTTAAACATAGATAAAGAATTCTAAAAAAGAAGAAGAATTTCTTGATGTCTTTCTCTGAGCGCAATTTTTTTTGACAAAATGAAATAAAAGTCATCTAAATTTTTTCGAGCATCAGAGTAATCGCGGAAACAGTTAGGATATTTTTCTGTTTCTTATTGCCTTGAAACACTAGTTCAGAATCTATTAAGAAATCTGGCGTTGCTATGTTATTTAGCGTAGCCTAGAAATTTTAAAAATTGCATACTCCTGTATTCAAAACAAACTACTTCTACCGAATTGTTTAAGAACTCTGGGGAAAAATTACTTCAGGTTTTACCTTGACAATATTTTCTTCTGATTCTTCTTTACAAAATTCTAAGTTACTATTATGACAATCAACAATAACTTGATCACCAGAAACGAATCTATTTTCTAGTATTCTTGTCGCCATAGGATTCTCTAATTCTCGTTGAATAGCCCGTTTTAAAGGACGCGCTCCATAGACGGGATCATAACCAGAACTAACAATATGATCTAGGGCTGATTCTGTTAACTTTATCCTGATTTTTTGTTCTTTAAGTAATTTTTCAATTCGTTTGATTTGCAGACGCACAATCTGCCGTAACTCTGTTTTCTTAAGGGTATGAAAAATAATCAGATCATCGATACGGTTCAGAAATTCGGGACGGAAATGTTGACGCAATGATTGTAAAACCTTTTTACGCATTTCCTCATAATCCGTGTCATCTTGTGTAAGGTTGAGAATGTGGCTACTTCCTATGTTACTAGTCATTACAATAATAGCGTTACGGAAATCTATCACTCGTCCTTGAGAATCAGTAATACGTCCATCATCGAGGACTTGCAAAAGAACATTAAAGACATCTAAATGGGCTTTTTCCACTTCATCCAGCAACACTACACAATAGGGACGACGACGGACTGCTTCAGACAATTGTCCCCCTTTCTCATACCCCACATATCCAGGGGGCGCACCAACCAATCGAGAGACAGTTTGTTTTTCCATATACTCAGACATATCAATGCGAACCATTGCCTCTTCTGAGTCGAAGAGAAAAGCGGCTAATGCCCTAGCTAGTTCAGTTTTTCCCACCCCCGTAGGACCCATAAACAAGAATGAACCAATAGGACGGGAAGGATCTTTCATTCCAGCCCTAGCACGGCGAATGGCAGCAGCAACAGCGGCTACAGCTTCTTGTTGTCCAATAACCTTTTCGTGTAGATATCCTTCAAGTTTAAGAAGTTTTTGACGTTCGGTCGCTAACAAACGATTAGTAGGGATACCTGTCCATCCAGCTACAATTTCAGCAATATCAGAGTCGGAGACTTGTTCTCGGAGTAAGGTTTTTCCCTGTGATTGAATATCAAGAAGTCTAGTTTCTTTAGCTTCCCGTTGTCGTTGAACTACCTCTAATTTACCGTATTTTAATTGGGCTGCTTTGTTCAGTTCGTAAGCTCTTTCTGCTTGTTCAACTTGTAGACGTAGCTGTTCTTCCTCTTCTTTGAGAGTATTAATATCATCAAGTATCTGTTTTTCCAGCTGCCATTGGGACGCAAGTTGTTCGTGAGTAGATTCTAATTTTTTTATTTCTTTTTGAATGCCTTCTAAACGTTCTTTGGAAGCGCGATCAATGATTAACATTCCTCGTTGTTCTTCTCCCTCTAAGGAAAGTTTTTCCATTTGTAACTGCATTAAACGACGATCAACATCTTCTAGTTCAACAGGTTTAGAGGTGATCTCCATTTTTAACTTAGCTGCGGCTTCATCTACAAGGTCAATGGCTTTGTCGGGTAAAAAGCGACCAGTAATATAACGATGGGAAAGAGTTGCTGCAGCCACTAATGCTGAGTCAGTAATTTTGACCCCATGATGAACCTCATAGCGTTCTTTGAGTCCCCTTAGAATGGAAATGGTATCTTCCACACTCGGTTGTTTGACATACACTTGTTGAAAACGTCGTTCCAGAGCAGGATCTTGTTCAATATGCTTCCGGTACTCATCAAGAGTTGTTGCACCGATGCAGCGCAATTCTCCGCGGGCTAACATGGGTTTTAATAGGTTGCCTGCATCCATGCCTCCTCCTTCACGAGAACCTGCCCCGACAACGGTATGAAGTTCATCAATAAAGAGAATAATTTCTCCCCCAGATTGGGTAACTTCTCGCATTACGGTTCGTAGACGTTCTTCAAATTCCCCTCGGTATTTAGCCCCCGCGATGAGACTTCCCATGTCTAGAGAAATTAATTTACGACTTTTGAGAGACTCAGGAACGTCCCCGTTAATAATACGTTGGGCTAACCCTTCGGCAATCGCAGTTTTTCCGACTCCTGGTTCTCCAATTAAGACGGGATTATTTTTTGATCTACGGGAAAGAACCTGAATCACACGACGAATTTCTTCATCTCGGCCAATTACAGGGTCAAGTTTTCCTTTTTTTGCTTGCTCAGTAAGATCTCGCCCATATTTCACAAGAGCTTCATAATTATCTTCTTGGTTTGGTTCGGTAACTTTTTGTGATCCTCGAAGTGCCCTTATCTCTTTCTCTAAGTCTTGGGGGTCAAATTGAAAACTCTTCAAGCAACGTCGTCCAATGCGTTCATCTTCAGCAAATCCCATCAACAGATGTTCAACGGAAATATATTTATCTTGCCAACTTTCACGAGAAGCTTCCGCACGATTTAACATCAAATCTAAGCCCTGTCCTAGGTAAAGTTGATCGACAGTAATTACTTTAGATTGACGGTTGCTAAAAACTTCTAATTGTTGTTGTAATCGGAGAACATCTAGGTTAGCTCTTTCTAAAATGCGAATAGTTAAACCTTTTTCCTGTTCTAACAGGGCTAAAACAACGTGTTCTACTTCTAAGGTTTGATTTCTAAAACGCCGGGCTACGTCTTGCGATTTGACGATCGCGTCCCAGGCTTGTTCTGTAAATTTACTTGAATCAGTTGGCTGCATTATTGGCTTAATTCCCTGCGGGTAAGGCAAAAGGCAAAAGTTGATGACAATACGATATTCAACTTATCCTAATACCCTTATTTTAATCGGTAGTATGATGAGCGGTAGAAAGGAAGACGGTCCTAATTTCTGAGCCTGTCAAGTTTCACTAGGGACATAGTCAAATTAGATTCTCATCAAACCTAAATAATAGGATATTAATTTTCATTGAACAAATTTTTAACTATCCGTCGGACAATTGATTCAGAAGATTCGAAATTATTTTTACTTAATAACTTTTTCATCATAAGTTTATTTTTTTCTTTAATTACAAGTTATTTTACCTCTAAATAGACTATTTTAATAACATTAAACAGACAATAATACAACTATCTAAATTCTTCTAGATTTTGTTATATCCTCCAACATTTTTTTAAAAAAAACATACAATTTTTATCTACTTGGAACATCTCTTGTGCGTATAAAAATTGATTACACGAGCAATTAAAATCGACAAATTTATCTAGTATTTTTTTTATAAAAATTAACTGCAATAATTTTAATTGTCTTGGTTTCTGTCCCATTCATATATTTTTTATAACTTTCTTGCCAGTTTAAGATAGCCAAAATATCTAGTTGGTAGCAAGAGCTTGGCTCTGTTAATACACCTAAACTGAAGCTTACTACCAACCCAGATCTTTATGCACCATATGCATATTTTAGCTGTGTTAGTTTACTTTTTTCTAAATTTCTATCTATTCTAAGTTGTTGCCCAAAATCTGATAACATACCAGAGGGCTTTTACCCCATCCGTCCAATTAATTTTTTTACCCTCAGCATAAGATCGCCCATAATAGGAAACTCCTGCTTCATATAAACGCCAGCGACGGTGAGACTTAGCTACCTTAACGGTAAACTCTACTTCAAAACCGAAGTCATTACAATTCAATTTTATATCATCTAACACTTCCCTTCGGAACATTTTTGTACAAACTTCAATATCTGTTAAAGTTGTGTTGCAAAGTAAATTAATAAAGTTAGAAATAACCTGATTACCTAAGAGGTGATGAAAATATAAAACCCGATGGGGTTCACCATAAAAGCGAGAGCCATAGACTACATCAGCCCACCCTTCCTGAATTAATCGCCACATCCGTTTCCAGTCTTGTGGATCATATTCTAGGTCGGCATCCTGAATCAGAATGACCTCTCCTGTAGCGGCTTTAAACCCTGTTCGTAAGGCAGCTCCTTTGCCTTGATTATGTTTATGGAAGATCAATTGAACACCGACAGATAAAGAGTCAGAAGATGCTACTTCTCCTCGAGAATGATGAGTTTCGCATTTGATAACTATTAATCGTTGATTACTATCAAGTTCAATTCTTACCTTCTGGCTATTCGCTTGGCCAAAGGTTCGTTCTAACCATTCTCTGGTTCCATCAGTCGAGCCATCATCAACTATAACAATTTCTTTCGAAATCCCTGGAAGTGCTTGAGCTACTTTGGTCAAAGCACTTTCTATAGTATGAATTTCATTGTAAACAGGAATAACAATCGATAATTTCATAAGAGATCTCCTCGAACACCCTTTCAATGGTTAATTTTGTTAATTGACCTAACTTTACTCTTTTTTTCTCCTTACTTATACCAGTTTGTCCCTAGTTATTGCAAAGCTTCTAAAAATTTGATGTGAGTCAATTAAAGTTAATAAATAAAGTTCAATGCTAGATATTAGCGTAACTAATATCTATTGTCATCATAGTGAAAAAAAGTTCTTCAAGGTCAGATTTTAATATCTAACAATACTACTAGGGTTTTTCAAGCATTAGTATATAATAAATAATCTTGTGAAGTGGCACAAAATAGAAAATTTATGTTACTCAAGAACCTATAAATTTATATGGGCTTCACGAAGTTAAATTTTATCAACGAGTTTCACTGATTTTTACTTTATCTTTTGTTTGTAAAAAATAATTAATTAAAATTTCTAATTAATAGAGGTTTTCTAAAGACTTCTTGAGTAATATATTTTCAATTTCTAAAAATTTTATTAATTAAACTCTGCGTTAAATTAGAAATACACTTGTATCTATTAACGTTACCTAGGATCAACTTTAAAGCCAATAACTCACCGCAGTCGCCTATAATCCAATATAGTTTCAATTTAAAATGCTATCCAATATGATTTTATACTAATCATTGAACCAATCCAATTAAGTCTTTAAAAACTTAATTTATTTAACTACGAGATCGATAACAAATTTTTACTTTAATCAATTTAATAAAAATAATTTTTATGATTTTTTATTTATAAATTAGTAATACATAAAATATTAGTATCCTTATATAAAAGATAAACTTTATAAGATAAAAAATGTTTAATTTTATAAAAAATTTATATTAAATAATATTAAAATTCATTATGATAGTTACAATTTTATCTCTTCTTAAATAAAAGCGACATTTTTTTCTTTAAAAGAAATACTGTTATTCAATAATAAAAATGACAGTATTTTTTTGATTTTTAATATGAGTAATCTAGATTATAAAAAGTTTTTTTAAGATCAATATATAGTTTTATAATTAAATTTATAGACCTTAATAAGGGTAATCTATAATATAGAGTCTCCACTTTTTTTCTCTCCATAAATTGCTGTAGAATTTATCTTTAACAGAATATTTTTAACTAAAATACTAACGAAGTATTTAAAAAAATTAGTTAAATTTATCAAAACCAGTATAAATATTCCTATGGTTAAGTTAATTTTTCTGTCAAAATCATTTCAGCAAATATTCATCTATTTTACTAAAGTGAACCTAATAGCGATTACACCCAGAATAAGAACTCAAGTAAGGGCTGTAGCTACTTTAGGTAAAGTATCCGTAATACCCCGTTAGATACAGGCAAAATCTTAACTAGTAACTGTTACTATAATTCAATCTAAATCACAAATTAAGTTGGCTAAATTGTACTTATAATGACTTCACTAATCCCTAGTAATTAGTCTCTACTAAAAATTAGTCATATTATTTATTAATAAAACAATAATAGTAGCATTCCTGTTAACTAATAATTTAAATACTAAGTAAAATTAAAAATAATAAATTGAGTTTTATACTTATTTAAATTTAAAATATATTTTTTGACAAAGAAAGTAAATTTTTGACAACAATTACTACTCACTAGTATATTTCTATTTTTTTTTTAAAAAAGTTGTAATAACAGATTATTTATTTGGGTTATACTTAATAAGTTATGATTAGTCTCTTTATTATAAAATTCAGTTATCTATACTGTGTATTTTAAGCAATTATTCTAATTTTAGAAAAAATGATTTTTATCGTACTCATATTATTGTTAGCGCGATTTTAAGTATTTTTATGTTATCAGTTATTGCTTTGACTTCTAGTCAAAGTTTAATTTATGTTAGAATTTTTATCTATTTCCACAGCAAAATAAGCTTCTTTTAAAGAAGACTATATTATTCTCATCATAACGGAAGTTATTGTATTAGGATTGGTAGCTATTATTAGAAATAGTTCTTTGCAAGAGTAGCTAATACTCAAACTAATGGCTACTCTTACTAGTTTACCATTACATGGTTAAAACAACTTTCTTCTGCATTTTAACAATACGGTAAGTTCTTATTAATGTATCGTATTGTTATTGTATTTGGGTAAAACCTTTATATGAACAAGATTTATTCTTCTGAGTAAAAATAATTTTAGGATAACGTCATTAATTATTGAACTTTATTAGTTGGTAATGATGATAGTATGTTTAATTAAACTTACAAATATTAATTATTTTTTGATTGTTAGGTCCCATTTAGGTTTAGTAGTTTTACTGAAATGGTGTGATAAAAGACTGAATTTAGAAAACAAAATAGCTATCATTAAATCTTATTAATTTATTTAAAAACTCTTTTTTTAAAATATTTACTTTCTCCTTTTTATCCTATAGTTTTATATTAAATTTAATTTAATTAAGAGTGTAATTCATGGATAAATTAAATACTATCTTTTTGAATAAAAAAAATTTTAAACTGATTAAAAATCAGTTACATGAAAACTAAAAATAAATTAATCGTAAGCTAATTTTTTTTAAAAAAATGTCATGCATTTAAAGTAAAGAGTAATAAGTTCGACCAAGAAAGTCGAGGGAATAGATAAGTGACTAGAAAAAGTATAAAAAATCAAGAAATCAAGTTTGGGGGTTAATTGTTCTTTTGTTCTGTGCCATTCCTACTGCCACTATATTATTTTTTGAGTCCAACCGTTAACCAACAAAGCATGATCTGATATTTCAGATTAGCTTTAATGTAACAGTTAAAGGTGATAAAATCAGAGATAGTAAATAAAACATAGGGCAAAAAAAGCTTGTTTAAAATAAATTAACTTGTTGACTTGAAGTGTTGGGAGAAACAATAGTAATTCCTTCTGATTCTTTCTATGATGATGTCTCAATCTAACTCTCTTGAACAGTCCTTAAAACACTTTTTTGGTTATGATAGTTTTCGTCTTGGACAAGCAGAGATTGTCGAAGAAGCCCTACAAAACCATGACTTATTAGTAATCATGCCGACAGGGGGGGGAAAATCCCTTTGTTTTCAACTGCCTGCCTTACTTAAACCTGGTCTAAGTGTGGTAATTTCCCCCTTAATTGCTCTAATGCAAGATCAAGTAGACACTCTATTAGATAATGGCATTGGGGCAACCTTTCTCAATAGTAGTCTTAGTTCTCAAGAAATACGGTCTCGTGAACAAGCAATTGTTCAGGGAAAAATAAAACTGCTGTATGTCGCCCCAGAAAGATTATTAAATGAAAAATTTACCCCGTTTTTAGGTTTTATTTCTCAAAAAATCGGAATTTCTGCCTTTGCGATTGATGAAGCTCATTGTGTGTCTGAATGGGGGCATGATTTTCGGACTGAATATCGACAACTAAAACAACTCCGTCAATGCTATCCTCAAGTTCCTATGTTTGCTTTAACTGCAACAGCTACCAAGCGAGTACAAGAAGATATCATCAAGCAGTTAGGATTAAGACAGCCAAGAATTCATATTACTAGTTTTAATCGTCCTAACCTTTACTACGATGTAAAACTTAAAGAACGCAATAGTTATAATACATTACTATCTTATATTCGTGGACAAAAAGGGACAGGAATTGTCTATTGTCTCAGTCGTCGTTCAGTGGATGAAATTGCCTGTTATTTACAAAACGATGGAATTAATGCTTTGCCCTATCATGCAGGAATGGATGATCAGACAAGACGATTAAATCAAAACCGTTTTATTCGAGATGATGTACAAGTTATAGTAGCAACAATTGCCTTTGGAATGGGCATTGATAAACCTGATGTTCGCTTCGTTATTCATTATGATTTACCTCGTAATTTAGAAGGTTATTATCAAGAGTCAGGACGGGCAGGAAGGGATGGAGAACCAGCAGAGTGTACCTTGTTTTTTAGTTTATCTGACGTCAAAAGAATTGAATATATAATTAATCAAAAAACTTCTTCTCAAGAACGAAAAGTATCCTGTCAGCAGTTACGTCAAGTAGTAGATTATGCTGAAGGCGTTGACTGTCGTCGCACCATTGTCCTACAGTATTTTGGGGAAAGATTTTTAGGGAATTGTGGTAATTGTGACAATTGTCTTAACCCAAAACCTGTAGAAGACTGGACAATCGAAGCACAAAAATTTCTTTCTTGTGTTGTCCGTTGTGATGAAAAATTTGGCATGACTCATATTATTGATGTCTTACGGGGATCGAAAAAGCGCAAAATAGAACAATATGGTCATCATCTTCTGTCAACTTATAGTATTGGAAAAGACAAAAGTTTAGCTGAATGGAAGATGCTCGGACGGTCTTTAATTCATCAAGATCTATTAAATGAAACTAGCGATGGATTTTCAGTATTAAAACTTAATAAACGGAGTTGGGAAATATTAAAAAAACAGAGAAAAGTAAAGATTTCAGTTAATCCAAAATCATCCTTAAAAATATTAATAGACAATAAATATGGAACGACTGAGATTGAGTTGCTCTTTGCTCGATTAAGAAACTTAAGAAAACAGTTAGCAGATAGTAATAATATAGCTCCATATGTTATTTTTGCTGATTTAAGTTTAAAATTAATGGCACAATTAAAACCCAAAAATTTACAAGAATTTTCTAAAATTTCTGGAGTAACTGACTTTAAAATCAATCAATATGGAGAGGATTTTTTGTCAGAAATTAGGTCGTTTGTTCGAGAACAAACTTCTCCAGATACTCTGCCCACTTCAAGTAATATGATTACTTTACAGTTATACCAACAGGGATTAAATACGGCGGAAATCGCTAAGATACGAGGGTTGAAAGAAAGTACCATTTACTCTCACCTCTCGGAATTAATCGAAGTAAGACAACCAGTAGATATAAATAAATTGGTTCTTCCAGTTAGACAAGATATTATTATTCAAGCCATCAAGAAAATTGGGGACGGCACCCTAACTCCTATTAAAGAATATTTAGGAGATAATTACAGCTACAATGAGATTAAATTAGTTAGAGCTTGGTATCGAAGTGAACAACAACCTTGATACTTTTATATAATTTTAGGAACCAACTATTTTCACTTGAATTATGTTATTCGATTGCCAGGTTTGATTCTGATAGAATATTTTTATCTAAAAAAATAGCAAAAAAATATGATATCTAGGTTCCAATTTTTTGAGTAGATTTTAGCATTTTGACCGTAAGAATTGATAAGTAATCCTATCTTCAGAATACTGACAAGGTATTCTTGTATCTTTATCTATAGAAGTTTTAAATTATTGTTTTTAGAATGGAGTTAAATCACAAAGTCAAGACGCAGGAGAAAATTTTTGTTCCTGTTTGGGTGTTTGAGTATTATAGTACTTTAGCTTTACCCAGGCTGCATTAGAACAGGGATAGTTTCCAGTCGGTAATTTTAAAACTGTTGAAGAAATAAAGAATTCACTGAGCTGTATTTGACGATTATAAATATTTAAGTAGTCAATATAATTCGTTTTTTTTACTCTAACTTGGAGTAGGTCGGGCGATAATCATCACAAAATGATTATTGCCCGACCTACTCCAAATTAGAAGACTTCCATTACTTTTAAAACTTACTTCACAAATTACCTCTAAGAGAGATTAGAAGATATTGTCTAACAACAATAATTTAAGTTAGGTTTAAGTTTATTTTTTTGTTCTTAATAATCCGTAAGATTATATCGATAAACTTTTCATGTTATTCATCAGAGAACTAGAAAATTTTAAAGCTTTCATTATTGGGAGATAATTCATCGAATATACCTTTTAACTTTTAATAGGATATTGCCTTTTGATTATTAGAATCAGTAACTGCCAATATCACCCCACCATCTTGAATATCAATAGGGAAATTGCCTACTAATACATTTTTAGACTGAGAAGAATTTGTTTTATTCTGTGACGTTTTTTCGGATTTTTTTTTCTTATTTTTTTCTGCTGAAAACTTAGAACTAGATTTTTTTTCTTGAGCATGAATATGATCATAAACCTTGATTAAGATCATCTTCTCGTCAACCGGTTCAAATTCAGTGGGTCGAGTGGATGATTTTTTTACTTTTGTTAACTTTTTAGCTGGATTAGCAGTTGGTTGATCAACCCCCTGTAGGGCTTTATATCCAACTTTATAAGCAATATAAGCACTGGCTGTACTAACTCCAGACATAACTAACAAAAGTGGTATAGTCCATTTAATCGTAGAACCAACTGAGATTGTCATAATTAATAATTGAGTCAATATATCAAAAAAACGAAAGAAAACCGTTAAACAACGCTGACCCTAGACCACTATACGAGTTACAATAGAGGTATACTCTAACAATGAGCAAGTCAACCAAGCAGTCGACTTCTTATAAATTAGGGGACATCCAGGGTTGGCCGAGCGGTTGAGGCAGCAAACTCATAATTTGCCCCAGGCAGGTTCAACTCCTGCACCCTGGACTTAAACCCTTCCTCGTTTTTGAGAACTAATCGTAGTTTGTTGCATTGTGATGTCACTTTCAGCATAAAGATAGTTGGCTTATAGAATAGGTAAGAGAGGTTATATTGTACCGAAATATTAACAATATTGTGTAGATTCAAGGCAAAGGCCCCCGAGTGTGCCATTTTCTAGATTAAAGCATCCCAGTACACAGTTTCGAAGATTTTATCGTTGTTAATTCTCGATTATATTCTTTAACTCCTGATAAAATTTAGTTAATAGAAGAAACATCCCGTAATTGTTTAATACTCTAGATTTGTTGTCAGGTTGTTTGGTAATCCTCAAATTAAACTTAAGCTCAGTCCAGAGGCTTTGACTTCATCAAAAGTATGGTTCAATCAAAAATTGGCCCATACTTTAGTTGTAAAGGATCTTGGCTAGGGCATGGCTTAATTTTAGCGAAAGTTCAAGCTATAGACTTAAATGTTTAGCTTTTAAGTCGCAACATTCGGCTCTAAAGACATCATTGTTGATAATTTTTCCTTAGGCTTTTGCTATGCAATCTAATTCTATTAATACTTTTTGTGTTGGAACAGCTGATTTATCTGTATTGCGTCAATATCTCTTAAGCTTATTCGTTAATCATGCCTATGCTGAAGGTGATTTTTTATTATCGTCCCAACAAAAAAGTGCCCACTATATCAATGGAAAACAAGTAACCCTGAGAGCTGAGGGAGCTGTGATAATTGGTCGATTGTTATTATCCATGTTACCTGAAGATACCCAGGGGGTAGCGGGTTTAACCTTGGGAGGCGATCCCATTGTTACTAGTGTTATTACAGTTTCTGCCTATGAAAACTGCCCTATTTCTGCTTTAATCGTCCGTAAAGAGGCTAAAGGACATGGGACACAAGCTTATATTGAGGGTCCAACCCTCGAAGAGGGAGCTAAGGTTGTGGTCTTAGAAGATGTGGTAACGACAGGTAAATCTGTTATCTTAGCGGTGGAACGGTTACGAGCTGTGGGTTATAAAGTTGATAGAGTCATTGCTCTCGTAGATCGTGAACAAGGAGGGGCTGTTCATTGTCAATCCCAAGGACTGGAGTTTAAAGCTGTTTTTTCGATTACAGAACTTCAAAAAATTTATCGAGAAAAGTTCTAATTGTAAATGGTCATATAGTTGTATAGTGCAATATCACGGTTAAGATAGAAACAAGGAAATACAAACCAAAGGAGCATAAATTGTCCATGAGGATATTACACACCATGCTACGGGTTAATGACCTGAACGAATCACTCAAGTTTTATTGCGATATTTTAGGAATGAAATTGCTACGCCAGAAAGATTATCCAGGCGGCAAGTTTACTCTAGCCTTTGTAGGATATGGAAATGAGTCTGAAAATACGGTTATCGAATTAACCTATAATTGGGACGTGGATTCCTACGAGCTCGGAAATGCCTACGGACATATTGCCCTAGGAGTTAATGATATCTATAAAACCTGCGAAAAAATCCGAGAACTTGGAGGGAATATTATCCGCAAACCAGGACCGATGAAACATGGTTCAACAGTCATTGCTTTTGTTGAAGATCCCACTGGTTATAAAATTGAGTTAATTCAATTAAGTTCCCACAGTTCAACCCAAAAAGAAACCTCACTAGGAAATGCTAACCCTTAATGACAATTGATAAATCGTCTTAGTTTTTTTGCGTAAGGTGGGTTTTCACAACTAGATTTAATATCATTATTAATACAATTCCCACTATAAAAAACAAAGCTTTTAGTGTTTGTAAACAATTAAACACTTGATCATTGATCACGTTGATAATCTTGAAGAAGGTCTATTAAAGTTGCCTGACATTGAGTCGATAACAAATCTATTAGAGAAACTTCGAGTTTTCCTCCTCCTAAAGAGATCTTGATATCACGAAGTATGGATAATACTTTCTCTTCGCTTAATTCGTAGTTTGCTATGAGAGGATAGACCTTTTCCGCCACCTTGGTATGGAGATGGGCTTCTGCAAGATAGAGATGCCATTTTGTGATCTCGATATAGACGCTTTCACCAATTTTGGCAGCGAGGGTTTCAATTGCTTGGGTAGTAGTGAAATTAGCCATAAGATTCTTTAGAATGATCAGCGACCACCCCAGTATTAAGTGAGATGACCTAACAACTAACAATATTATCGCTTAGACCTCGGTAAACCAAGTAATCCGAGTCTACCCAACTTATTGAACATTGTAAACAAACTAAACGTCAGAGTTAAATAGCGAGGAAAATTCCGACAAAAACCGCATAATTTATTCGAGCATCGAGGCTACAGAACTCAGGAGCAGTTCGATCAGGGTTACGAGACTGGTAAGAAAGTATAAAAAATAATTCAGTAATTAGTCGATGATAACTATATTGACATTGAATTTTACCAATAGTCTTCTCTAAAACTTATCCTGGGGATAGTGTATCAAGCTTGATTCAAAATTTAAGCTTTTGATATTTTTTTAGGATAAGTTCCTTGATTTTTATATCTCTTAGTGCAACCTCGATAGTACCAGTTTGAGGGTTAATTCAAAATTATAAACTTTTTTTAAATAATCTTAATTTTATGAAATTAAGATTATTTTCTTCATAGCTCCTTTAGAGAATTCTATATGAATATTTTAAATGATAGGAGTTTTTTCATTTTCATTGAATTTAATAAACAGGGATTTCATCCTATGCCTGATAATTCTTCACTTATACTAAGCCATTGCGAAAGCCGTCCGTTTTCTAAAAGCATCTGGTGATTACAAAAATTATCTATACCACTATCACTCATTTTCAAATTTATTTAAACTCATTAAAACCATTTAATTTTGTTAAATTTTAAGTAAGGATTGTAATCTAGTTATTATACTCTCTATTAGCTCAGTTATTTTATTAAAATTACTAAATAATTAAGTCTTGAAGACTGTCAAGTCGATCAACTAAAATATTATGGTGATTACCAATTGAGTAGTTTCCAATAACAGCGTTGGGTCAACCAGCTAATTATGTCTTTATCAGTTACTCAATTTAGCGTTTTATTGATTGCCTAATTAAGGTTTATAAAATCACTATATTTTTGAGGTTATAAATATAATTTAACTTTTTATTAAAAGTTATTAATAAAATTTAAATAAGAAAAATAAAGAAATATAATATTATTTATCCTCATGTACATTTCATTAGAGATCTTACTTTTTTAGCTTGATCAACCGGTTAATTATCTATTACCATATAGACTTCTGGACACAATCATAGTATCAGCCCTTCTATTCCATTAGTGAGAAAAACTTTTTTATTTATTCATTATTTAAAAAGTTCTAAAAAGTTAAATGGAACAAGCATTCCAATTAACATGATATTTTTTCCTCAATTATTGGAACATGTTTTATAAGTCCGTTTTCCTATAACTACCCTGAAAAAGTTACGAATCATGGCCAGCCCAATTCTAGTTTCTTCAATGAAAACTAGGTCTGAAAGTTGAGGTTGTTCAAGTGTAGTTGAACAACCTCAACTCAAAGTTTAAACCTCATCTGTGTAAGCTTCCGAGGCATAAAGTATTTTCTAGAGTTAATTTCAATTTTTAGACAAAACGACACACGGTAGAAATCTTAACTGTAATACTTACTTTCTTGTGTAAGCAAGTTCTTAGTTATTACAAAAGGATATCTTTACCCTATCAAAGTGATTATTCAACGATATTAAGTTATTCTTCTCCCTTTCTCGAACAGCTCGACGTTGACAATTTGTTAAATTTAGAATTTACCCCTTCCCTAGAGGAAACTCAGATTCTTATTGCCAAAAATTATAAAATCCGTCGTAACTTACTCATCAAATTTCAAAAAGATGATATCGATGAAACTTTAGTCTTAAACCCTAAGCTACAAGAAAAATTTTTGAATATGGTTGCTTTATTATGTCTTTCCAGGAACTATTTAACCCCTTTAAGATAAAAATTCCAGTAGCGAACATAAATCTTTTTGTCTCTCTTAGATGCGGTAGTACAATGGATAAAATGTAATTCATCTCGTAATTTATATAAACTTAAATAGGAAGTTTTACGCTGGTTAAACCCTGAACGAGTCTATTAATACTAGATTATAAATCTATCGTAAATTTTTATATTTTATGCCAAGTGGATAATCTTGATTATTTTTTATTAATTTTTTGTGGGCAAAAATAGCTTAGACATTAATCTTTGTAAGAGTCTGCTTCTAAAATAGAAAAGTATATTCCAAGACTGAATACTCCTTTTTTTAAAAAAAATTTTACATTCACCAGTCCGTTTCTTTTCTTGAAATCAACTATTATTGATTCTATCTATATAGATAGAATCAATAATAGTTGATAAATATTTGAAAATGTGTTTATATATCCGTTGAGTTTCAAGAGATTGAACTAGCTATTTATCGTCCCATTATGAGTATTTTATTAAACAGTAAATTTTGAAAAATAGGCGATTAGAATAATAATATTATTTTCAACTATTTTTTTAAAAATTAAAATTTTTAAATTTTTAAATTTTTAAAAAAATACTTAAAATTAACTATATCCTAATCTTATACTTTTAATATTTTAATTTATGACCGCTACTCTTAAACATAATCTATCTCAGATAGATTATGTTTAAAAAAGGATTTATCTAGATAATTTTATTAAATTTATTTGATGAACAAGAAGTTATCTCATTCATCTATAAAGTAATTTTTTTATTAAAAGTTACTAAAATAGTGAATGTTATATGTAACTAGGTAAATAGGTCTAAGTAAATGCCAGTAAAGTAAATTATTTTATATCTCTATATTCAGAGTTATCTGGATAACATATTTGACAAATATTTTTTTAAAAATTTTAATTAATTCTTATTTATTTTTGAATATATTTCTAGTAGTTTTAGACTAAATTTAATCGTAAAAATACATTATTAATAATAGAAAAATAATCCAGATATAAACAATAAATATAAACTTTATTTAGTTCCGTATATTCGTTAAATAGAACCAAAAAATAAGCATCTAAAAAAATAATAATTATCTGGATTCAAGAAGATGGTATTTCTTTTAAAAAGAATCTTATCGGCAGATTGTAAAAAATAGTTAATTTTAAAAAAGTCAAAAATATTAAAAATTTTTATTTTTAATAGAAAGGAGATAACCAATCTTTGTCAACTGATAAACTAATTTAAAATTAGTTTATCAGTTGACAAAGATGAACAGACATAGAAGACAAGATTACTTATAAAGGCTCAGAGAAGTAAAAGGATAAAAAATATATCGTTTTAAATCAAAAAAATAAGTAAATATTTACATTTAAAAGTAAAAAAATATATTTAAAATATACATATATTTTTTATAAACCTACAGTAGGATTGGAGTCAGTAAAAAAAAATGAGACTCAATCAGTTACTTTCCTTCTTGGAAGTCAATTTTAAAATTTATATTCATAAGATGATTTTACTTATTATTGTGAAGATATGATCTACTTATCCTATTTTTAACTTTGTAACTCGTTTTATGGAAATAATATGTTCGAGTCTTAAACTATAATTAGAACAAGATAATTTTAAAATTTTTTATATTACTCAAGAAATCAAGAAGTTTAAAAATAATATTGATATGGTGTTAGCCTCATTTAAGTTGTTAAAATAAACAATTTTAACAACAAGAATTAAAGCTGAAGATGATGGAAAATATTTATAAAAATTATTAAATTTATTTTTCTGATTTTTGCAGATAACAAACTAGTATAATATACAGAAATTATGGCTTTTCTAGACTATATCTAGTAAATCAGTAGCTAACAACTTCTAAGACTTTCATCATAATTATGAATGTGTTCTACAACTCCGAAAACCTGATTTTCATGGGAGTCAAGCTTTCGTCATTCCGGAAACCTTACAAAGGAATACTTTTAGCTTCTACTTATTAAGATTTTGTTACGCTTCGTCTAAAAAAGTCATAATTTTTTCCTTAATTTTACTCTTTCCAAAGCCCTATTTTTTTTAGCTTACCCCGTAATTCTTCAGCTTCTTTATAAGAATTTTGCTCCTCGTAAAGACTAACCGCTTTTTTAAAATTTTCTATACTTCTAAGTATTTGTTTTAACTTAAATAAAACCACCCCTAAATTTTGATAAGCAGCTGCATAATTTGGACTCAAAGACAATAACTTATTGTAAATTAGTTCTGCATCAGCTAATTTACCCATAGCACTAAGGCTCATGGCAAAATTATAATATCCTGTAATAAAACTTGGATCTATTTGTATAGTTGTTTCATAAACTTTAGACGCACTTTTTAAGTTTCCCATAGCTTGTAAAACAACGCCTAAATTATTGTAAGCTCCTAATTTCAAGGGAGGCATTATTTTTTGATCCAGAGCTTTTTGATAATGTTTAACAGCCTTATTATTATCTTGTTGCCTTGTATAAGCATTACCTAAATGGTAATGTAGCTCAAATAAAACATGAGAATTAGCCTTATTAGATTTTAATGCTCGCTTTAGTAATTTTATTCCTGCTCTTTCTTCGTTCATTTGTAAATAGAGTGCGCCGAGTTTACTACAAGCATAGGGATCATTGGGGTGGTCTTTGATAAAATTTTCCATTGCTTGTCGCGCCCTTTTATCTTTATCTAAGGAAACAATAGTTTTAGGATGATAACCATAATGAAACACCGCTATTGCCGGAAGTTCCATAATTTTCCATTGAGATTCTCGTTTTAATAACTGAGTAACACTGTCATCAATAATGGCATGGTAAGGACGAGAAAATTTAACTGCTGGATGCTTCCGAAATAACCGGGATACCAAAGAGTAAGGAGACTGAGACGCACCAATTTCATGACGAACTAAATTAATTACTAAATTATTTTTATCAGCGATTGCCTCTCTAACTTGAGAGGCAATTTTTCGGTTAAATACCTCGTCAGCATCTAGAACTAATACCCAATCCCCAGTAACATGACTAAGGGCTACATTGCGAGCAATAGCAAAATCATTACACCATGTAAAAAAAGAAACTTTTGCCCCAAATTTTTTAATAATTTCTACAGTTTTATCAGTTGATCCGGTATCTATTACCACCATTTCGTCTACAATATCTTGAACGCTTTCTAGACATGTAGCTAAGGTTTTTTCTTCATCTTTGACTATCATGCAGAGACTGAGTTTTGTCATGGTTTTTTCTTTTTTAACTATTTTTTACTAAGGAAACTGATTAATTTTATCTCTTCTATAAAAGACAATTTATTTATTACAAATTCAAGCACAATTGACCGTTAGTCAATTACCATTTAGAGTAAATTTATCTAAGTCTAGCAAAATATTTATATGCTAAATTAAGGGATTTCCTCCGTTGTCATTTTTTAGTTATTGGGTTATCGTACTTATCTTCAATTTTAATATAAAGAAGTATTAAGTGTAGAAAAAAAATGTTACGATATTTGCTTTAGTCTTACGTGTTAATATTTTCTGGATATATACCTTTCTTTCTCCTTTCTCCTTACCGTAATTAAGATCTTCTTATATCTCCCATATTTCTAGATTATTTTCAGTTTATCCCCCAAGAGGAAATATTGGGTTAGTAGAAGTTTTAAGTCTAGAGCTCACTGACCATAGAAGTTTTAGCTCTCACTTAATTACAAATCAAATTGAAAGGTTTATAGTCGAGGCTAGAATTATGGTAGCGACTCCCGAAAGACAACATCAACGTTCCATGACCAGGTTTTCGCATGGCAACGTTGTAGGTGGGGTATGGAAAGGTAAAAAGTAACAAAGATTTTGCTGATTACAACGAACAAGTATTGAACTGAATTAACTGCCAATTTGCGCTAGTTTCCATCTTAGTTTATCTCTATATAGCTAAATTATTAGCTATATAGAATTTTCAAAAACGGTAACATAACCATTATCATTCCACTTCTTATCATAACTTATTATTAAACCAAAAAGATCTTGTCTTGAGGAAAAATCACGAAAAAAATTGGACAATTACATTCAAGTTTTTAAAGCATTTAACTCTTGTAAACTTTTTCTTTCTCATCAAGTTTTAGAGAAAATTAAAGTTTAAGAATTGTATAAAATTCTGATTGACTATTTTATTAGTAGTCGCTTCTATTGTTACCAGCGAAATTGCTATTGAACCGGGAAATAACACGTCAGGGAATATTTTTCTTACAAGAAACCTACCTATATTGGCTCGATGGACAAAATGCTCGAAGTTCATTTTGCGAAAAGTTTATCCAAAAAATATCTTCCTTCCTAAATTGCGATTATCTTGATCAATCATGGTTGGCCCAATGAAGCAAAAGGGTTTACTTCTGGAATTGACGAAAGTCAGACTTTATATAACTTGGTCAAAGAACGATTAATTAATCATTTTCTTCTAATTTCTGTAGATTGGTTAAACTATCAAACCTACATAATTAAATATACGCAACCTAATGCAGATTTAGCTGTCATTAATTTTATTAATCTGTTAATTAATTTAGAGACGAATTGATTTTATTTAAGGGAAGATACTTCATGCTGACGAATATCTGGAATTTTTTCAAATGGCAGTAGATTGGGCAGATATTCATATTGCTGACTTGTCGAATGAGCAAGCATTAACGATAAATCCTTACATTAGGGTTAGGAAATTTGAAGGTCAACAACAATGATGACTAGCAATATGATGATCATCATCACTAATTTAATAGTTTTCTCAGAAAACTAAGCATTGTAAAATAATCCTAGTTATTTAAAACAGGGAAAAATCAATAAGTTATATTACTACGCACAAAGCAGAAATTATTAAGTAAGAGTGAATAGTTATTAACCTCTATTTGTAGTTATAGTTATGTCTTAAAACTCGTGCCGGTGAGCTACGTAAGATTTCTACTTCATCAGGCTCGTCTAGTTTCCAGCTAGTTCTTATGAAAAACGCAATACTTCCGTCCACACGGATCTGTTCTCAACATTTGTTTAAAGTCTATTGACTGCTCGACAACAAACTGAAGTATTTTTAGAGTATGTCAAGTATTCGGATTTTCTTCTAAATCAAACTGATAAAGGTCGGTAGACTCGATAGTTAATTTCAGGAAAAATATTATCAATATTCTCGACTTTTTCTAACCAGCCTGAGTCAACTTTTTGTGCCTTAACATCATCATAAATTTTTTTAAACCGAAGTAGATGTGATCGCGTACGACGAACTGCATAAGGAACCATGGTTCCTGTCCGCATAATAAATGCCCAGTCAGAAGATTGAGCCAACAGTAATTCTCGCGCAGCCTGATTTAACGCTCTCCATTGTAACTTATCAGAAGGTTCTAGGCGACTAAGTTCAATCATTCGTTCTGTCGCTTTGTGAAGATGAGGATAAATCCAAGCATTGGTATGATTTAACCAGTATTCATGAAAACCCTTATAACCCCAACTCGACTGAGAAGGACGACAGACTTGTTGAGTAGGATTATCCTGTAAATACTCCGCTAAATGGGTCATATTAAAAGTGTTTTGATCGTACCAAGCCTTACGGAAAAGATAATCAATAAACCAAGGTCCTTCATACCACCAGTGACCAAACAACTCTGCGTCATAGGGAGAAACTACAATAGGGGGACGTTGCATGATTGCCGCTAAATTGCTTATTTGTTGTTCCCGATTGTGCATAAAGTTCCCCGCGTGTTCTGCGGACTTCTGCCGTGCCCAGTAGGGGTCATAGAGAGTCTTATCTGAAAGTCCCGCCTGACGACTGGTAATTTTATGGTATTTGATGCCTGTATTTTTCCGTTGACCGTTAGGCATAATATAAGGTTTGATATACTCGTATTCAGCTTCCCAACCTAAATCTTTATAAAATTCTCTATATTCAGGATCCCCTGGATAACCTACCTTAGAAGACCATACTTGCTGAGAGGATTCATCATCTCGACCAAAGGCTGCTACCCCAGTTTCTGTAAAGATAGGAGCATAGGTTCCGTAACGGGGGCGAGGACGAGCAGATAAGATACCATGGCCATCTACCAGAAAGTAACGTAAGCCAGCATCGGCTAACATTCTTTCTACTCCCTCATAATAGGCACATTCAGGTAACCAAATTCCTTGAGGGGGACGGCCAAAGTTTTCCTCATAATGCTCACAGGCAACCTTAATTTGTGCCCAAACTGCTTCGGGATACATTTTCATCAAAGGAAAATAGCCATGAGTCGCACCACAAGTGATAATCTCTAAGTTATGGCTATCAAAGAATTGTTTAAAAGCAAGGACCAAATCGCCGTTGTAACATTCCCAAATTTCCCGAATTTGAGCAAATTCTCTAGCATAATATTCAGCTAAATAACGAAGATGTTCATCATGTTCGTTGCGAACAATCTCATTTTCGATCAGTTCTTGTAACCGAGCTAGATGTTTATCGTAGCGTTTTTGAAGTAAGGGATCTCTGAGCATAGAAACCAAGGGAGGTGTCATGCTCATAGTCATTTTAAAGTCAATTCCGTCCCGTTTTAACCCTTCAAAAGCATAAAGGAGGGGAATATATGTTTCTGTAATAGCTTCGTAGAGCCATTCTTCCTCTAAAACATAGTCACTTTCAGGATGACGAACAAAAGGTAAATGAGCATGGAGGACGAGGGCAACATAGCCAAGAGCCATAATAATTCCGACGATTTTACAATTTAAGTTTTTTTGGTTGAACTTTAAGAACAAGTATCATAGATTTTATACTATCTTTAGATTCTAAAATAGAAGGAGCATCAAAAAAATTATTTATACATCTAGTGCGCCTTCTTCGATTATCTTTATCTGATGGGTGTCAGTCGGAGAGATTTGGCTTTCTAACTTAATTGTCTGATTATGCCAATAGACATTAGAATCAATCCAATTCGGTGTCTTCAAGTCCTGTTACCGATCAACTTGTTTACCTTGTAAACCTATAGTTTTGACTTCCAGTGCTAGAACCTACCAACCTCGAAACAACATTTGGATCTGACATATCTTCATCGACGTCGATTCAGCTTTTGTTGTTTGTCGATGAGCGTCCAAGCTCCTATGAACACATTCAAAAAATCCAACATTACTTTAAACAGCTCAAAACGGACTTTTCATATCAACTGCAAGTCATTGAAATCTCTGAACAGCCCCACCTAGTGGAACATTTTCGTCTTGTGGCTACTCCTGCCTTAGTGAAAGTGTTTCCAGAACCAAGACAAACCTTAGCGGGAAGCAATATTGTTAACCAACTTAGGGAGTGGTGGCCAAGATGGCAATTAGCTCTCGAAGAAAGTCGTCCTGACGCTAATAACCATGGACAGCTCCAGAAACCAATCTCTCCCAATCCCATTAACTCCATAAGTCATTCGGTCGAACTGATGCGGTTATCCGATAAAATTTTTCGCCTCAATCAAGAAAAAGAGGAACTCATACAGCAACTAAAATTCAAAAATCAGGTTTTGGCTATGCTTGCCCATGATTTGCGGAGTCCTTTGACAGCTGCGTCTATCACCGTTGAAACTCTCGAACTAGCTCAAAATCATCAAAATCCCCAACGCAGCGCAGAATTGAAAGAGGAACTTTACCAGCAAGCCAGAAAACAATTTCGCATTATGAACCGTTTAATTACGGATACACTACAAGCATCGCAAACGATGAAAACGGAGCTAGCTATTCATTGTCATGATGTCTTATTACAGGTGTTATGTGAAGAAATTCTCGAACAGTACACTAACTTATTTAAAGAAAAGTCTTTAATTTTAGTGAGGGATATTCCTCAAGATATTCCCCGAGTTTATGCTGATGAAAAATTGATTCGCCAAGTGATCGTCAATCTATTAGATAATGCAATTAAATATACTCCATTAGGAGGAAAGGTCACTGTTTCAATTCTCCATCGCACCACTCAGAAAGTTCAGGTCAGTGTCTGTGATACAGGACCAGGTGTCCCCAAAGGGAAGCGGGAGAAGATTTTTGAAAGTTACTTCCGCCTCAAGCGTGATCAAGAAAAAGAGGGTTATGGGTTAGGCTTATCTTTGTGTCGAAAAATTATTCGCGCTCACTATGGACAAATCTGGGTCGATAGTGTTCTTAACCAGGGTAGCTGTTTTCAATTTACATTGCCCGTCTGTCGTCAATAAATACCCTGAAAGTTAAGGTGTATTGCTCAAGATTTTGGGCTTTTAACCCCCTAAGCCTGCCAACATATCGCTGTATTTTAAATCTCGAAATGCACAAGGTTATTATTATTGTTAATGCTGAGGTAAACGCACAAGGAGCTATTTATCTAGGTTCCTCTGCGACAAGAACTATGATAACAGCTCTACAAAGGACTATCTCGGCTGATTCTGACTCGACCGAGGTTGACGTTATCTCAGCGGCTTCCTTGTGGTCTAATAGCTTAACTTATTCAAAGTCTAACTCTAATCTCATTTACTGTCCCCTAACCATTGAAATTCCTCACAAGTTTTCATTTCCTAGGCAAAAACTCTATCAAACTTGTAGAGATATCCCAGGACTACGACAATGGGTTGAACAAAATTTAGGATACAAAACCAGTATTCGAGATTCTTGGTTAGGAGATTTGTGGTTGCCTATCGTTGTGACAGGTAAACAAATGTTGTATGGTTCTGTCATTGGTGAAGGAACAATTCCTAATTCTTATGAGCAACCGGTTGAGTTGGACCGTAAAGTGGAGAAATCTCTTCACTCTCTAGCTCAGGAGTTATTAACTTCCCTTGATGCTCCCCCCTCAGTCTATCTAGTCCAGTTTCGCTTATTTAGTAATGAGATTATTTTTGATCGACTTTGGCCATTTCCGGCAGCTCCAGCTATCGCTTCTCTAAGATGTCAACAACCCAATCTATTTACTTGTCATTGGTATTGTCTTACTCAAAAACCTATCGTACAAGTAACAACTTAATGAGTTAAATCCGTACAAGTTTTGACAATAATATAGTCGATAACTTCGCTATTTTAAAGCTACAAATAATTCCAGAAAATCTTAGATAGGTTTCATTTATGAGTAAACTTGTACTCCAAATCCTAGTCCGATTTAATGAATCTCCTCATTCAACACAAAACAAAATTATTGCTGTTTTGGAGAAATGCTTTTTTATTTTGATTAAGTCCATTTCCATCTTACTTGTAGCTCCTTTTGCTATACAGTAAAGTATATAAACTACCTAAACAAGTTAACATTGATAACAAAATTACTAACTAGATTGGCAGTCGATAAGAAGACGCATAAATTCCTATTTAAAAAAAAATTAGTGAATTGGTGACTTTGTGTATTGACTAGTTCTCTTATTTGCAGTGGTGTGGCGTGTTGTCACAAATCTTCTATCAGCCATAGGAGTCAATTAAGTTAGTGCTAAATTAGTGAGATAAACTATCCCTCTTTTTAAGAGATAATCTATCTCACGAATTTTGAGAACTATTGTTTCATACCTTAATCTTAATTCCAGTAGCTATTATCGTTCTCGATATCCTGTAGATTTTCGCGGTTTCCTAATCAGCAATCGCTCTATCTAATCAAATATTAAGTTCTATTGCCTAAATTAGTAACGATTACAGTATTTTCAGCAATTGCTTATGATTGTAGATATTTTTTTTCGTACGTAAATGACGAATAATATCTTAAATTATTATTGAGTTTAACAATATTTGAATTTTACAATGGTTGGGACTAACTGAGTTAGAGATCGCCTTTTCTAAACCTGAAACAACAGCTATAGAATCTAAACCAAGCAAAACTCGGTTAATAACTTCTAGTCAACTACCTCATATTTTTCTGGAAATCATTATCTTAGTAGTGGTAATGTTGGTGTCTGCTTGAACAGCCGTTGATATCCTGTGAATAGAGATAATTAGAGCTGTTTTTGATACTTATCTTACTTATTTCACTTCAAGTATTTGTAAGGATTGTCATTTTCTTTTTGGAGCTATACTTATCCAATTTGGCTTTCAGTTTCATTGTTAGTGCAAGAACTCCTCAAGTTAATTTTCTTAGTAATACAGCTCTAATTTCTATTATCATCCTTGTAGTTGCTATTGCACTCTGCAATAGATGAGACTGACTCCCAATATTGTAAATCTAGCATTTGATTGATCAGTAGGGTGAAATTGTGGTGGGAATTAATCTCACTTTCAAATTAGGAGGATGTGAAGTGGCCGCGGGACAGTAACGAAAATGGTTAAATAGTTTAAAACAAAATCAAAACCAAAAAATGAGTTGATTCTAACTTTTTCCGATTGATTTTAACCATTTTCAATTGATAAAGACGTTAATCCCTAGCGATTCTGATACACTAATCCTAGTCGAAACATTTTTTCTATATTATTTAACAAGGAATTCTATAAATGGGATTAGTGATTAGTACCGTCAACATGAAAGGTGGAGTTGGTAAAACAACCCTGACAGTCAATTTAGCCACCTGTTTGGCTAAATATCATGGAAAGCGAGTACTAGTGTTAGACTTAGATTCTCAAATTAGTGCAACCCTTAGCCTAATGTCGCCTCATGAGTTTGCAAAAACAAGAAAAAAACGTCGCACCTTGAGCTATTTACTCAATAACATTGTTCAACCAAATCCCTATAGCAAACTGGATGTTCATGATATAGTCCAACCCTATATTTGCAATATAGAAGGGTTGGACTTATTGCCAGGAGACTTGGAACTTTATGATGAATATGTTATCTCAGAAATTCTACATAAACAGGCAACAACCATTGGCAACCCAGATTTTAAAACGGTATGGAACCACTTTGAAAGAGTTTTGATTGAGAAAATTATTACATCGGTTATTGAATATTATGACTTAATTATAATGGATTGTGCTCCTGGTTACAATCTTTTAACTCGAAGTGGTTTAGCCGCTAGCCATTATTACTTACTTCCTGCACGTCCTGAACCTTTATCAGTAGTGGGAATACAGCTTTTAGAACGACGCATTGCTAAACTCAAAGAAAGTCATAAAAAAACTGATCCAATAAATTTAAATTTATTGGGCGTTGTATTTATTTTGTCAGGAGGAGGTCTACTCAGCCGTTATTATAACCGGGTTCTGAAAAGGGTTCAAAAGGATTTGAACCCTTTTCAGTTGTTTGATACTTCAATTCCTATGGATGTTAATGTGGCTAAAGCAGTTGATAGTTTTCGTCCCGTAGTGACAGCTATGCCAAATTCTAGCGGTTCCAAAGCTTTTATTAAATTAACTGAAGAGTTTTTAAGTAAGCTACCTTAATTATTAACAGGGAAAGTTTGAGAAGATTAATGTGTAGTAACATCTTTTTTTTATAGAAATATAAACTCAATTGAAGTTGTCTTTAGAAGATACTAATCTACACGAAGCTAATTTAGGCATAATTTTTTATTATAATGCTAACTTCCACAATATGGACTTTACCTCTACTTTTTTTAAAAAAAGTAATATTAAGGAATATCAATTTAAGTAATGTTTTCTTATGTTAAGCTAGTTTCAGTAGATTTGATTCAAAAAAAGGTTACCTTTAAGAGAATTTTATTTGATTGATTATTATATATTTGACAAGTAGGTGAACTTAAAAAAGTCTCCAATAGAAAAGCCGTTAAAGAATAACAATTACTGAATACAAACTTTCCTAGAAATCTAGTTAACAGGAATAGACAAGTAAGTGTCATCAAAGCTGAATTGTGGCTCAATATTTTTTTAAAAGAAGCTGACAAAACAAAAATAAGAATTTTATGTTTAAATTTAAGATGATATAACGTCAGAGAAATTGAAAATTGAGCGCAACCATCACAGAATGTAATTATAAAAATTCTTTTTAGATAGATAGGTTAAAAAATAGAAAAATTGTAATTTTATCCCAGAAGTAAAAAAAAGAACTTAGAACAAAGAATAAATAAAGTCTATTTAAGAGTTTTAAAATTCTGTTTTAAACACTTAAACTAGTTAACAACTATCTAAGCATAAAATAGAGAGAATTCTAATTAATTTAGACATAAATTATAACTATAAAATAATAAAAATTAGAACATAACTATATCTTTACAAAAAAAAGTGTACAAATCTTATGTAAATACACAGACTAAGTTTATAAATACAGTTATTATCGTTATAGCAGTCTAATTCAGTATGATTTAAAGAGCAATTAGCTAGATTGACTGAAGTCATGAAAATAAAAATTAAAGTTGAAATTATAACTTAAAAATTTATCTAAAAAATATTATTTATCTTTTATTCTTTTAAATAGATAAGACTAATATAAAGTATAGTTTATTGGTATTTATTACCCTAAATTTAGATCTACTAATATTAGCTATTTTTGACTTTTATAATTATTAGCAATTGTAAATTTTTTTATAGAGAAACTTCTTTGATTTCTTCAATTATAGATAGCCAATCTTTTTTTACTTCATTTATTTTTGTCTTCTGAGATTGATCAGAACCCAATAGCTGATAATGAGGACAGCTTGTTTGACAATTGGCAAGATGAGGAAAATTAATGTTTTCTTGAGTATATTCCTTAAACCAATTCTTGAATTTATTTAAAAGCATTGTTAAATCTTCATTATTTTTTTGATGTTTATCTTTATCATAAAAAAATGTCAAAGATTGAGGTTTAGTGGGAAGTTTGACAAACCAATAAGTTAGAGAAATCTGTTCGGGCAAATAGTCAGACGTTTCCGCTAAGACATATAAATAAAGTCGAGTTTGCCAATGATTAGCTAATTTGTTTGGATTTTCTGGCTTAAGATAGGTTTTCCAATCTAAAATCTCAGCTTTTTTTGGCTCAGCAATTAATAAATCATAAATAACAGTCAATAAATATCCTTGAAATTTAAGATTCCGAGAATGTTCAGCTTCTTTCCAAATATTTTGAGAAGGATTTCTCAGGCTAGATACAGTATCAATTAATGCGTTTAAAGAGTTTCGCATTTGTTTATCTTTAGCCACAAGTAACTCAATTGATAATCCTAATTCATGTTGTTGCATTAGTTGGTGAAATTGATTCCCCCAGGATAATTTTTCCTGTTTTTCTGGACTTAAAGGAGTACTCAATTGTTCTAGATAAACACGTTGAAATTGAGGAGGACAAGTTTCTAATAAATTCAAGTGAGATTGAGACAGATGAATTAAATTAATATCTTTCATTGGATATAAAAATTGATATTTTTTTGTTAGTGACTTCTAAAATATAAAGCTCTTAAATTTATAACTGATAACTTTAATTTACTAGTGTCTGAGCTTATGCTTATAACTTAATAGATACAGTTTAGACTATGAAAATAGGTGATTTTCCTACAAATTTTTATCTTTTACTATTATCTAGAATACAATAGTCTTTAACATACAAGTTTTGTAATAATTGTCATTATAACTTTTTGGAATTAATGAATAAGTATTTTACAGAAATCTTCATTAATGATTTATTATGTATTTTAATTGCTATAAATTATACTATTAATCCTCGGTGAAATTTTTCTACTTTAAAAGATCAAAGTTATTATCATTTACCACTAAGTCTCCAGAAAGAGACTATTAGAGTTATAGTGCTATGGCTCAACTCTCTTGCCCTTAAGAGAGTTGAGTATTGCTTTTAAGACGTGAGGGAATCGACAATCTCAAACCTTCATCAGGATATTGGTAAAGAAAGACCTAAAGAATATAGAGAAGATTTAAGTTAAATGACAAATATGCTTGGACTAAATTCAGAGAAAAAATTAAGATAACTTATTTTAACTTATATTAAATATCAATAAGTTTATAATCACAGTTGCATCTTCTTAATCTACCATATATCTTTATGAATCTCATTCTATTTAAAAAAATTGAAACTAATAAAAAAAATATCTTAAATATAAAGTTTTAACAAAATAAAAAAGGCTGAAAAGAAGTTGATGAAAATAACTAATTACGAGTTGAAGTTAGTTTCTACTATGTTAGATTATTTTTTCATATTTTAAACTCTAGTTTTATTTTAATTTCGAACAATATCCTAAATTATTACTATAGAAATAATTACTATTTCTAATTAGATTTTATTGATTATTCGTATTTAAACTGAGTTGTACGGTTTCTTATTTTAAGAGTTATTTTAAAAAAATAGTTAAATAAGAAAAGATATTCGAATTATAATCTCAGTATCGTCTTAAAATATAGATATTTTGCAATAGCAGCACTCGATATAGTATTGAAGGTTACAGGTTGAATGCTATTTCAACTATACATGAACTATCTAAGTTATTAGGTGTATTTATAAATAAACATTAAGTTTTACAATAAACAGGATAACTATATAGCTAACCCACACTACATAAATTTCTTCAAACACAGTTCACAATTATGGAATAAATGGCGTGATCATAATATTGACATTATTCTCGATTTTAAAAACATCAATTCTAGTTGGCTTAATTTTAATAATGTTGACATTGAATGTTCTAACATTCAAGATACTAATTTTTATACGCAAAGCTAATTTAAGCATGGCTTTCCCTCATATAGCTAGTCTTTTTTGAATCAATCTGAGCTAAAGCAAGTTAATCTCAGCAGTTGCGATTTAAGATTCACACTTAGTTGATAGTAATCTGGAAGAAGTAAACTTAGAAAAAATTAATTTCATTCATTCTACTTTAATTAGAGCTAATTTCTTTAATGTTAATTGAAGTAATTCTCTAATTTTTAATAACACACTGAAATAGACTAAATCAAAATAATTTATTACTGATAAGTTTTTAAACCTTGAATATTAGTTAAGATCAACAAATGAGAATTTATTCTAAAATAGATATTATTTCTAATTCTTAAAATCAACAATTGACTAAAAATATTTTTACTTTAATAGATAGAACTAAGTCGAATAAATATACTTATTGTTTAAAATTTAAAGTTGAGGTTATAATCTCAGTGCTCATAAGAAGTACTCTGAAATCAACGCATTCAAATTTTACTTTAAATAATCTACAAGTCTGTACTGTACAATAAATAATCTTATGACAAGGAGATAGTAATTAAAAAATACTGAAGTTTAAATAATGAATGGCAAAATCTTAAGCACTAACAGATAATAAATTAAAGAAAATTTATACTTCTCTTTATAGAGAAATTAGTTACATATTTTTGAATTAATTTTAGCTATATGGTTTGGATGACTGGTAATATTTTATTTTTTAAAAAATTTATTTTACTACTAAAATTACTCGTTTTAAGCATTAGTTAATTAGTTAATTAGTTTTTAACCCTTAACATTGTGTTCTGATATGATAGATATTTAAAAATTAGTAGACAAATATTATTTTTATAGCCACTGAACACATTACTTATATTTTTTCTATTTGTTTGGGTTTAGTCATTTCCAACATTAACTAGTGTTATTTTCCCCAACCATATTGACTTGTTTGGATAAAAATAAATTTACTTTCATGTAGAAAGTAAAGAATATTTGTTAAAATTGTAATTTTTTTCTATATTTTATTTCTCTATACTCTGGTTGCTCGGTTAACAGTTTGTTCAAGATCTCTAACTTTCTTTCCTCTCCATAGCAAACGGATAGGAGTTCCCGGAAAACCTAATTGCTGACGGAATTGACCTTCAATATAACGACGATAATTATCATTAAATCGTTTCGGATCATTGACAAATAAAGCCATAGTAGGGGGTTGACTCGATACCTGAGTTCCATAATAAATTTTTCCCTGTTTTCCTTGACGAGTTGTAGGAGGAGAATGCCAACTAACTGCCTCTTGCAAAATCTCATTAACTACAGCTGTACTCACGCGACGACGATGTTCTTCAGCTGAACTTTTAACTAAACTGAGAACCTTTTTAACTCGTTGACCTGTCATTGCACTGACAAAAATAATAGGAGACCATTCCATAAAGTAGAGTCGAGAAAATACCCTTATTTTATATTCATAAATAGTGTATGAATCTTTATCAACAGCATCCCATTTATTAACTACAATTACAGCTGCGCGGCCTTCATCGATAATTCTATCTGCTAATTTTAGGTCTTGTTCGGTTATTCCATCAATTGCATCAATCACAAATAATACAACATCAGAACGGCAAATGGCTTTAAAAGAACGATTAATACCAAAAAATTCTGCTCCATATTCAACATTCTTTTTCCGACGAATTCCTGCCGTATCAATTAACCGATAGCTTTGTCCATCCTGTTCAAATACCGTATCAATAGCATCTCTTGTCGTTCCTGAAATAGGACTAACAATCGCCCGGTTTTTTCCCAAAAAAGCATTTAAAAGACTAGATTTTCCCACATTAGGACGGCCAATAATTGCTACACTAATTTCATTAGTGTCAGTTAATTCTTCGAGAGGAGGAAGATAGGGAATTAAATCGTCTAAAAGTTCTCCTGTCCCACTACCATGAATTCCTGAGATTGGATAAGGATTTCCTAATCCTAATTCCCAAAATTGTGCTGCTTGAATAATTCCTTGTTCTACAGATTCACACTTATTGACAGCTAACAACACAGGAACGGATTGTTGACGTAACCAACTTGCAATTTCATGATCGCCAGCCGTGGGACCAGTTTGTCCATCCACGACAAAAATAGTCGCACTTGATTCATTTAAAGCAACCATGGCTTGTTCTCGAATTAACGGCAAAAATTCCGTGTCGTCTTCGAATACTAATCCTCCTGTATCTACTACTTGAAAGTCTCGATCCTCCCAAAAACAAAGCCGATAAGTACGGTCACGAGTAATTCCTGGCTCATCATGGACAATAGCCTGCTGATCTCCTGCTAGTCTATTAACTAGGGTTGATTTGCCTACATTAGGCCGTCCGATAATAGCAACAATAGGTAGTGGCATAATTCTTCTCTCAATTCTGAACAAAAATACTACAGATTTTCTTGATTAACTAAGGTACATCTTAATTTATCTTCTATTCGGTAATTCTGTGAAGACCAGCAACTTCAAAATCAATAATATTTGCTACATACGCGGTATCTCCAATACAGAGGGTTAATTAAATAAAATAATAAACTATAATAAGTAATTGAAGATGAGAATTATGTCTACCTAACAATAAGTTCGTACTTTAATGATACATCTAGTTTATGGTTCGATCAGTGGGTATTGTACAATGGGGAAACCCCTCAACAATCTTTCTTTTATAACTTCCCATTTCCTTGAACCACATGCTTAAGGGTTGTAAATGTTTCCAGAGAAATCAAACCTCTATGGTGTCCTTTTTGATTGGAGACTCCTAGAAATAGAGACTCTCCTTGCTTGGGATAACGAGAAAAACGAGGGGAAGCATTAATATAAACCAGGGCACTGTCAACTTCCATAGCAAATTGACGACTTTCTGGGTAAGAATCTGTCACTAGACAATCGGCATGTCCACTACTATATTGATTGATCCAGCCAATCCCTTCAGATAAATCATTAATTATCTTAAAAGCGATAATCCTATCAAGATAGGGATTTCCCCATTCCGACGATTTAACAGGAGTAAGATAATCAGAAAACTCTGCTGATAACTCCCCATCACCACGTAATTGGAATCCTTTTCCCCGTAGAGTGTTGAATAACCTTACTAGAATAGATGGATTGTGTAGGGGGCTAATTAAAACTTTTTCAATGGCATTAACAGGATCAGGTTCACTGGCGTGGCTATCAAGAATTACCCATCGTACTAGATTTAAATCTACTGTAGGAGACCAATAAAGATAACAATTTCCCATTGCTGACCTAAGCACAGGGGCTGTCGCTAAGCGAGTCACCTGATCGACTAAACTAGGACGGCCATAGGGCATCACTAAACTAAGATACTGATCCTGGGTTACTAAATCTTGAATGGAAGCCCCCTCATCCCCTGAAAGAACTTCCAAACACCCCCTTGGTAATTTTACTTGCTCAAGGGCAACCTGAAGAATTTCAGCAATAACGGCATTGGAGTGAGTAGACGAGCCACAACCCCGTAAAATTAAGCTGTTGCCTGTTTTTAAACAAAATCCCGCCGTTATTGCCCCCAATTCAGGAAAGGTTTCGTAAATTAAAGTAATGACTCCTAAAGGCATCAATTGACAATAGGTCTGGGATGCACTCAGGGGATAGGGTGCGTGAAAGACTCGTCGAATTGGGTCGGGGACTTCAGCTAAACGCTCTAAAATAGAGACTACCTGATGAAGTCGTTCAGGGGTCAATTTGAGCCAATCAATTAAAAGATCAGGAACTGCCATTTCCCTGCTCATTTCAAGATCAAGTGTATTAGCCTCTAAAATGTCATCGAAGGCCTGGTTGATTCCTTGAGCCATAGCACGGATGCCTTGGCTACGATGAATGCTATCACTTGTTTCCAGGGCAAGAAAAGCATTATAAGCCCGTTGAACAGATGTCAGAAGTACGTTAGGAGAGCTTTCTATTGCCATAGAGTTTGCATCAACGCCGATAGGCTAACAAAAAAATTATTGCCGATAACGTTACTAATAGTCTCATAAGAACAACCCAGATTACCATAACGCCAAGATCGCCAATACGGACAGCTCGACGACAGCCGTTCAATAATTTATCTATTTTCTTTGAAAACGAATATCTGCTGACACCGATAACAGCTGAAAGACTTGGTAAGAACAATCGGAAAGAGAGGGTCTCGCTGCCGACATAAACAGGGATAGTCATTACTTAAATCAAATTTCGTAGACTCTTGAGGTCGCACAAGCGCCAAAATTTACGCCATGTACACATAGTACAGTCCCCAATTCTTGGACATTAACACCAAATCTCCACTTAATCAACCCCTTTACTCCCTTTCTCTCTTATGGCTATCACTAATCTTAGAAGGACAGTAGTCGTTGAGTTTTGTCTTGAGTGTTTTTATCAGACCTCCCAAAGCGGGTAACGCGATTCGAACGCGCGACATTCACCTTGGCAAGGTGACGCTCTACCGCTGAGCTATACCCGCAACTTCTTCCGTCAGACTATTATTGTCTCATAAACCTTAGCAAATTGTCAACTCTTTTGAACTGCTTTTATTTAGGCTCCTGAAAACTACATCCCATAGCTCAAGAGCGTAAAATATAGTTAGTTTATAGTTTTCTTCAATAAAGTAGGAGCAAGGATAAATATGTTGTTGTATTATGACTTTTAGTGATAATTTGCGTAAAATTTTTTTTGATTTTTTTTACTTATAACTTTCTCTAATTCTGTATTTGAGAATGGCTATTAAATTCTTTTTTAGACATTTTCTACAGTAGACAAGCCTTACCCAGTTGAACTCAACAAAGGACAATAGTATGTTTAATTGTGTGTGTGTGGGGTAATTAGAGCGACTAAACACTTTAATAACACTTCAGTTTACTCTCGGTTGGTCATGGAATCCTGTTCTGTTGACTCGTGATAGTATCAAGATGTCGTAGTGATTGGCTGGAGGGATCCTATATGGGAGTCTGGATGATAACAGTTTGTGTTCTTTTTGTTCTTGTCCGATTATTTCATTGGTTTCAGGGGTTTATGCTTCCTTTTCCTTTTTATCTTTTAGCTGGAGCTTTTTTAGCGATCGCTTCCAATTACGAAAAGGGACTGGGTAAATTGCTTAAACAGATTCACACAACATCTGACTCTTCTGAGTAATATTAGCTCGAGTTATTATTAACACGGACTTAAAAGTCAGGAGGTGAGGTTTGACGAAGAAATTAACTCTAAAAGTTATAAAAAGGAATAGCAATTGGGCTTAAGATAAAATTTTGACTAACTAGGATGGGTGGCTGGGTATCGTCCGCCTCCCGTCCGCCAGCCATTGTTATGAAGGGTCTGCTGGGCTGTCTCTGAAATCAAGTGAAATTATACCTGAATGGGAACCCCGACAGTAGCGGTTATTTTTTCGTAAATTTCTCTCATTTTAAGTCCTACTAACACTTGGAACAAACCTGTTCCGTTATTAGAACCAGGATAATTTTTATGGTGAAGTAACAATTCTGTCATTTCACCATAATAACTTGTCCCAGTTTTGCTGAGATGGCTTTCGATATAAATCATTTCTTCGAGATTATCAAATTGACCATCTAATTCTAAGATAGAAACTTCACTTCCCATAAAATTATCGGGTCCATAGTACATCCTAATCCCTGGATAGGCACAAGTGAGTTTACGACCACAGGGTCGCCAATCAACAGTAGATCCTTCATCAAACAAATAGGCAGGTTCGAAATAAGCGATCTCTTCTTTTTGGATCAAACGTACCCGTAAAAGCTTACTTTCATGATCTTCAAGTAGTTGAGTCGGTAAAACCTGAATAACGACATCCGCGTATTGTTTCTGGGGGTCAATATAAGCGTTAAAATCTGGCTTTCTAGCGTTAATAGAGGCTATTACATCTTCGTAGGTGTGACCCCGTTCAGCCATATCGCGCTGAATTTTCCAATTAATTTTAACTTCATTTCCAATATCAAGATAGACACTAAAGTCAATTAACTCACGAACTCGCTGGTCATAAAGAGGATGTAAACCTTCAATGACAACCACTCTATTGGGTTCTACCCATTCTGGTGGATCAATTATTCCAGTTTCATGATTGTAAATTGGTTTATCAATGCCTTTGCCTGACTTAAGAGTTGTAATTTGCTCATGCATTAGGTCAAAGTTATTAGCCTTAGGATTTAAGGCTGTTACTCCGGCTTTTTTTCTCCCTTGACGATCAAGACTATGGTAGTCATCTAGACAGATGACTGTCATAAATTCCGCACCAAATAAATCTGTTAAGCGACGCAAAAAAGTTGACTTACCGCAACCGGAATCTCCGCCGACCCCAATAAGAACCACACGATCTGGCTGAGTGTACATAATTCCCCCTAAATGCAAAACACCAATTGTTAACTTGGCTTCTTTTCCATGTAATCTAAATATTCCAAACAGTGAAGCTTTAACCTGTAAACTTCGGACTAATCCCTTGGATATCGGTTGATCATAACCGATATCCAAGGGATTGGTCCAATAGAAAGGATTGATCCCACAAAACCCTAATAAATTTGAGTAGGTTTAAGTATATAGTGGTGAACTACCGAACATTAAATTTTATGATTCCAACATTGGTCTCCAACCTAAAAGTCTGCTTGCTGTGTAAAAAGACATAACAAGTCTTACGGTCCGACAATAGGCTGCCCTTCGTTCTAATAGCATAAACAAGGTGTGATCAAAACTTGATATCTATTTAGGTTGGTTTTATCTATCTATTTGCCGTGTCAGAATGCCTGAATTGTATCATAAGCAAATCCCAATCTTTTGTGTTGACAGTAACTTTTTAAAGCTTAAGAGTTTCTTAGGAGAGAACTAAATACAGACTATGAATCCTACCAAAATCATATTCTTCTTTATAAGACTGATTTTCCTAAAAACTATTCTTGATCTGTTTAGAGAGCAATATCTAATTAAAGTTAGATATAATTTTAGTTGAAGTTTAAATAGCATATTTAAAACTTGTTAAGTTCAAAGTTAAATTATTATTTTTTAAGCATTATCTACTATGATATCTTTATAAGATTTTTTCATAAAAAGACAAATTAAATAACAACAAGTTGTTATTTAATTTGTTGTCTGAAACTTAATATTATTTTTTACTATAAGATTGGTATTTCAACATTACTATAGTAATGATTGATGATTCTAATTAAAATGAAAAAAATTTTATAAATATTTAAATTATTGTTGAAACTGCTCACAAAAATAATATATTAAGACATCAATGATTAAACCATTTAAATTAGTGGACTATGGAAATTTGTAAATTTATATTATTGATATAAGCTTAGTTAATTTATAAAATTCGTTTGTCCATTCGACACAATATAGGCTAAAATTAGCCATACAATAACAGCAACAGTCATAGAATAGTATTTAACCATATAAAGTCTGAAAACATAGAATAATAAATAGAAGTTTAAATTAAATTGTTCTAGTATTCTAGAAATTACAGTGATTAAGCAAATCGGTAATAGCGTTTTTACAAGGACTGAGATCTAGCTCAGAATCTATATGGAAATTTTTTCTACCGATAGGATATTTAACGTGTTTTATTGCGCATTTTCTAAGAAATTTCAGTTCCAAAACTAATTTCGGGGGACTGATAATCCAGGGGTTCTATATGAATCACCACTCGTACTGGACTAAAACGTTCTTCTAATCTCTCTTCTACTATCTCTGTAATATAATGAGAACCTTCCACATCTGGAGAATTTACCACTAAATGCATTTCAATAAATACTTGTCTTCCTAAGAGTCCCCTCGAAGCAATATCATGACAATTGAGTACCCCAGGAACTCCCATCACAACTTCATGGATCGCTTCAGGAGCGATTACCATGACATCTACTAGCCAAGGCACATTGCTTCGTAACACCTGCCAACCACTGATAAACACCAAAAAGGCGACGGGAAAAGCTAATATAGCATCTAGCCACTGAAGTTGCGGTAAATTCAATTGTCTTGCCTGCCAAATTCCGATTAATCCTCCTAGCACCATAATTGTCACCCAAATATCGCTCATGGTATGATAAGCGTCCGCCACTAAAATCGGACTGTTTAATCGTTTTCCCACACGACGTTCATAAAAAGCGACAAAAATGTTAACGCCTAAAACGATTAACAAAATCCATATTTGCGCTCCAGAGACCCTAACTTCTTGACCACCGTAATAGATTCTTTGAATTGTACCTTGAAGAATTTCAAAACAGGCGATGCCTAAAAAAGCTACAATTCCCAAGGTAGCGACTCCTTCATATTTCTGACGTCCGTAAGGGTGATGGCGATTAGGTTGAGGAGAAGACAAACTGTTGGCAATTAACCCCAAAATATTGTTGGCACTATCTGTAATGCTATGAATGGCATCCGCTTGTAAACTTAAAGAACCAGTTATAATGCCTACTGTAGCCTTTAACCCCACCACAAACAGATTGAGAAACAGGGTGATGAGTAAGACCTGACGAACTTGAGAATGGTTATCTTGTACCACGGAGGTTAAATAAAGTCTCCAAGTCTTTGAGTCAGAGGTTTCTGACCTTTGTTCAGTTTTATTATACTGAGATTTTGCACTTCCTTGAAAACTAGCTAAAGAACAGAGACAATACTTCAACGAGCTCGATAACTAAGCGAGAATTGACACACCTTCGTGTAAAACTTAACTGTAATAGAATATCTTTCTAAAAGATATTCGGAGGACTTACTACTTTTTACTAAGTTTTCCCCTTCAAAGTTTCATAACACATCGGAGCGATTATATCTGAACTAACGCCAACGCGTTTTCAATTACTTTGTCTTTACGTTTTAAGGGAAAACTTTACAATTTCTAACTACCATTCTAATAATTAGAAAGCTGTTTATTTTTCTTTATATAAACGTTTTTATAATCTTTATTGTGCTTTTTTATTTTGAATATATTTTTCTGAGTTTTAAGTAAATCCTGTGGACTACAACCACTAATAATTACTAGGAATAAAGTTACAATTGAAGAAGTTAAGGGACATAATGATTATTCAACAATTAAACTCTGTATTTTGCCGATTAATCCTAAAATACCGATTGATTTTTCCAACCCACCCTAAAATTTTGACTAACTTTGATCGTACACTTGGAGCGCTTCTCTGAGGTTTCCTTGATGGCTATCTAATAACTGTTGTCCTTGTTGAACATCTAGTGCTTTCCAGTGCATTAATAAGGCTAATTTAACCCATCTTCCACTCCTTTCTAGTAAAATTTCTGCTTCTTCACGATTTAATCCTGTGAGATCTTCTAACATTCTGAGAGCGCGATCATGGAGTTTTCGATTGGTCACTGAAACATCCACCATACGATTCCCATAAACCTTCCCAAGACGTACCATCACTCCTGTAGACAGAATATTTAAGGCCATCTTGGTGACCGTTCCGGCTTTCAGACGAGTGGAACCAGCTAAAACCTCTGGACCGGTGAGCAAACGAATATCAATATCAACAATTATAGGGACTTGTTCGGCAGGAACGCAAGTCACGGAAATAGTGGTGGCGCCACACTTTTTGGCCGCTTCTAGCGCACCGTGAACAAAAGGGGTGGTTCCTCCAGCACTAATTCCCACAATCACATCTTTATCTACAATCTGGTGTTGGATGATCGCAGAAGCTCCATCTTCTTTACGATCTTCGAGATTTTCTGAACTTCTCACCAATGCAGCAGCTCCTCCGGCAATAATTCCCTGTACTAAGTCAGGATGGGTACAGAATGTGGGGGGACATTCGGCCGCATCCAAAACTCCTAACCTTCCACTAGTTCCTGCTCCAACGTAAAATAATCGTCCTCCTCGACCTAAAGATTTTGCACTCACTTCAATGGCTTGAGCTAATTCTAGTCTTGCTTGAGCAATGGCTTTGAGAGTTTTAGCATCCTCTCGATTAAACAGATCTACCAACTCTACAGGACTTAACTGGTCTAAATTGCGACTATTGGGGTTAATCTGTTCGGTTAATAGATGGTCTCGTTTTTCTAAATGATCCATAAATTTGTTATATTAACCCTTCTAGTTGGCGACGAATGCGGTCCAGTTCGTCAGAAGACATATTATCATCAGTTGTTTTTGGCAGATCGTTTTTTTGGGGGATTTTTTCATTTTCCCAATCAGTGTCTAGATTTGTTTCCGGAGGAATGGCTAACATTCCTTTTTTAATTAATTCATAATCATAATCTGCTTTTCGACAGAACTCTTCCACTTCTTCTGAGTCTAAAGATTCGATAGATGGGGAGGGGAAATCTTGAGCTTCGAGTAGCAAGGCATAGCGGGTAGCATCGTCTTCCGACTCAAACATCAAAACTTTGGTACGATCACCCATTTGAACGGTATGAATTCCTTCGTTTTCGGTACGAGCATTGTACAGTAGAACATACACTTTAGTCATACAAACTCCTCCTTCTTTCAATACATTAATGGCAGATTCAAGCCTGATTCTACAACAACTTAGTTCCTGTTGCTGACTCAATGTTAATTTATGGATTTAAACTGAGTTTATCCCATTAAATGCTTTAGCTCTAAGTCTTTAGACTCTTAAGAGTTTGTTCATTCTTGTACTAAGGTTTAATTTTTTCTAATTTTCAGTACTTTTTACTAAGTTAATTATTTTTGCTATCAACTGAAGAAAGTTAGCATATAAATTTTTATCTATGTTCATAGAATATCTTGTAAATATTAAATAATTTTTTTAAAAAAAATTTATAAAATTATTGATTTAGAGGATATAGTTTGAAAAAAGTTTCTCTTAACAAAGAAGTTATTATTTTTTATATAATTGAATTTACTTAATAAGATTTTATCAAAAGACTATTGATTGCTATTTTTAAAATTTAGTTATTTAAATTTAATCTTAAAGATTTAAGTTAAAATTACAGATTAATAAATTATACTATAAATTGTAATAACAGGCAAAAAAATGACAATACAAATTACTTATAAAGAACGTATTATTATTTCGCTAAACATCGTCACGCTTTAGTCATCAATACTAAAGATAATCTCATATTCACACTTACAAAAAGAACTATCAGTATTAGAATTAAGTCCAAAGCTTTAACTTAACACTCAATAAATAGTAATATTTTTAGCTGAAAATTAGAGTTTAATTACCTGATTAATCAAATAACGTAATTAAAAGTTAAAAATCAAGAGTTATATCTTTGATACTCATACTGTCATTGCATCATTTAATAAAAAATTAGGACGTAATTTATTAGTCTTCCGTTAAGCAGTTGTTAAACTCCAGGAAAAAAAATTGCTAGATTCTGAAATTAATTTAGTTTTTTATCTAAATCTTAATGTGATTACTTTCGATGATAAATCAGTTTTATCTTATGTCCTCTCGCTTTTTACTTAGGTTGATCTTGAGATAATAGGACTTATTTAGAACTAGCCCAACAATTAAACTATACTGCTTTTATAGCAAATAAAGCTTGAGAGAAATTAAATATCGAGATTTCTATTGGAGTTATCTGTTAATTGTAAAACCTCTTAAATATATTTAAAAAATTCGATAAAGTTTTATTTGCTATGGGATGCTCCCCATAACAATTTTGAATTTCTGATTTACAATCACTTTGTTACTGTCATTTGCCTATCAACTTTTTACATCCTGACTTCTACCAAAAGGACTAAAAGTAATACGACATTTAATATCTTTTTCTCTACAGATTTTCACATTTACCATCATATTTTAAAATATAGGGACAGAGTTTAATTATCAGTATTAGCTTTATCAAAAGTTCTAGTTAATAGATAAATACTACTACAGCAAGTTTTGTTTGTAAATTAAATCATATTAAACTAGAAATTCTAACTGAGCTTATATCCATAGCATAGAATACTTTACTCGGTTAAATAAATTAAATTGTAAATTCGCATCAAAAAAGTAGACAGAACAGCAACTCTTATTTATTCTAGTTCAACCCCCAGAAAACTACATCAAAATAATAAATCAACTATTAGCAATTTGTCTTGAGCAGAACAACCCATCTATAATAATATTATTCGTCTTCAAATGAGATGGAATTAATGTGAATCAAGTTTACAGAATAATTAAATATTTTTTTATATTAATTCCCTATTTTTTTTTCAATAATTAAAATTTTAACTGTAATAAAAAATGGAGTGGCTGAACAAAACATATAAATAATTATCAAGGAATTTAGATAAACAATTAAGAATAAAAATCTTAAATCTTAAAAAAAAAGTAATCAATAAAAATGCTGTCATTAAAGGAAAAAAAATTATTATGTAGTGTAAGTTAGTTTATCTAAAAGGGGTTAGTGGAGAAACAATAGAAACAGGAACATCTAAATAAATCATCGAATAGCTAGAAACTTGATAAAAAAATATCCCAAAACTAAATAGATTGCTCTAGATATTATAAAGTTTTTAAAAAAATATCAATTAATTAACACTTCAGACTGAAGCAGAAACAGATATGTTTTTTTGATAAGATCAGTTAACGTTCAATTAGCTTATCAAATAAGAATCCTTACACGAGAGGTTAAACAGGTCAAAAGTCCTGGTCAAAAAATATTTTAGATTAACGCGAGGGTAAATATTTTAAACTTAAATATTATTGATTTTTAAGTTTAAAATGAAAGCAAAATTCAATAAGATATATCAATTTTTACTAATTTAAAAAAAATCAGAACAATTATTGATAAAAATTTAAATTAAGCATCGTGTATCACTAAAACTAGCTGATTTGCATAAAAATACTATTTATTGTCCTGAAAAATATGTGGACAATTAGTTCTTAGACTTAAAAAAGTGATTGCATATTTTTACTGAATAACTGTGGAAAGTGTTAACAGTCATTTAATTTTTTCAAAGACTTATGGTTTTAGTAAACTTATCAATTTTTAACAACTTTGGAGTTAAGATTTGCATTTTATTGACTAATTTTATTTAGAGCAATAACTATTAAGGACTCAATGTTTATTTTCGAAATAAACTAATTGTTTAATTAATTAAGCCTGACTTTTATATTCTTTTTAAAGAACCGAATTTATTCTTTTTTTTTGTGTATTCCTAGGATAATTCTACTATGTTTTTCAATCTGATTCATCACTTGCTTAGCCCGTTTAATCACAGAATTAGGTAATCCAGCTAATCTTCCTACTTCTATTCCATAAGATTTATCTGCACCCCCTGGACGGACCTGATGTAAAAAAATAATTTCATGGGGTAATTCTTCTACTGTCACTTGATAATTAGCAACATTAGAAAGAATAAATGCTAATTCATTCAATTCATGGTAGTGAGTCGCAAAAATTGTCCTTCCTTGAATTTCTGTCGCCAAATATTCTGCAACCGCCCAAGCAATAGATAGTCCATCAAAAGTAGCGGTTCCTCGCCCTATTTCATCTAATAAAATCAAAGATTTAGCAGTTCCGTGATTTAAGATATTAGCGGTTTCATTCATCTCCACCATAAAAGTTGATTGTCCTGTAGCCAAATCATCTACTGCCCCTACACGAGTAAAAATACGATCACTAATTCCTAATTTTGCGGTTGTAGCTGGAACAAAACTTCCAGTTTGTGCCATCAATTGAATCAATCCTACTTGTCTTAAATAACAGCTTTTTCCACTGGCATTAGGACCAGTTAAAACAATTAAATCAGGAGCATCATTGTCTTGACTCTTACCTATCAAGGTTGAATTAGGAACAAATACCCCTGCTGCCAAAGATTGTTCAACAACCGGATGTCTTCCATCGATTATTTCTATTACCCTTCCTTTGATAACTTCAGGACAACAATATCCTTGAAAAACTGCTACTTCTGCTAACCCTGATAAAACATCAATAGCTGCTACTGCTTTAGCAGCATTGCGAATTTTTTGAGCTTTTTCAGCTACTTTAGACCGTAATTCTGTAAAAACTTTGTATTCTAATTTATTAAGATCATCTTGTGCTGTCAAAATACGAGTCTCCCGTTCTTTTAATTCAGGAGTGATGTACCTTTCTTCATTAGTTAACGTTTGTTTACGAACATAATTATCTGGGGCTAATTCTGCTTTACTACGAGGAAGACTAATATAGTAACCAAAAGTCTTATTGTAGCCAACTTTTAGATTAGATACTCTGATTTTCTGTTTTTCTGTAACTTCCAAATTAGCTAACCATTGACGATCATCTTTAAGACGATGACGGATGGCATCTAAGTCACTGTTAATACCATCCCGAATTACGCCTCCATCTTTTAAATTAAGGGGAGGAGATTCAACTAAATGGTCAATAACATATTTACCTAATTTTTCTAATTCAGGGGGAATTTTTTGCAAACTTTTTAAATAAGAAGAAGTTCCTTGAGAAGCTAATTCCACTAACTTGGTTAACCGTACTAAAGATTCAGCTAATGATAATAAATCCCGCGCATTTGCGCTTCCTGAACCTACTCTACCTGTAATCCTTTCTAAATCAGAAATACTACGTAATAACTGACGTAAGTCTTGGCGCAATGAAGGAGTTTCTACTAACTCTTTAACTGTATTTTGTCTGGCATTAATTTCTTCGATATTTATCAAAGGCTCTATTAACCAACGACGTAACGCTCGGCCTCCCATAGCGGTACAAGTACGATCCAAAGCCCATAATAAAGAACCATGAAAGGTTCCATCCCTTACAGTTTGGGTTATTTCAAGGTTACGACGAGTTTGGTGGTCCAAAATGAGGAAGTCAACTTGATTGTAAGTTCGTAGAGGTTGTAGGGGAATTTGATCTACTTTCTGGGTATCTTCGATGTATTCTAATAATCCCCCCGCAGCTCGAATTGCTAGGGCTAAATGTTCACATCCCATTCCTTCGAGGGAACGAATACCAAAGGTGACTAAAAGCTTGGGTTTGGCTTGCTCTAAAGTAAAAGAGCTTTGTGATCGCAAGGAATAACAAAAACAGTTTGGCAACCCATCAATTAGATATTCCGATTGTTCTCCAGGACGCAATAAACTATTAACATTAGGAGCATTGCTAGGAACCAAAATTTCTGAAGGTTGTAGACGTGATAATTCCAAATTTAAATTAGCTAATTCCTGTCCTTGAGTAGTAAAAAACTCCCCGGTTGAAATATCAGCATAGGAAAGTCCCCAATGTCCCTTCTCTACTACAACCGCTGCCAAAAAATTGTTCCGTTTGGCTTGTAGCATCCCATCATCTGTTAGGGTTCCGGGAGTGAGTAATTTGGTAACTTTTCTTTCTACCATACGTCCTTGAGCAACTGCTTGAGAAGAGTCTTCTACTTGGTCACAAATAGCCAAAGCATAGCCTTTTTCTATTAACAAGCGACTATATCTTTCCAGGGAAAAGTGAGGAACTCCTGTCATGGCTATTCGACCAATTTCTTTTCCTCCATCTTTACTAGTTAACGCTAACTCTAATTCCTGGGAAACTATTACCGCATCCTGAAAAAAGCATTCAAAAAAATCTCCTACCCGATACACTAATAAAGCATTAGGATATTGGCATTTAACCTTCACGTAATGTTGATACATGGGAGTTAACTTTTGGAAGTCAAGATTACGATAACTAGTGTGAGGAGATTTGCTTGTCCCAAGTTTTGATTGAGAATTAGAATCAGGAGAAATGGTCATAATTTAAATGGTCATTCATCTAGTTCAGAGTCAGTATTTTGGAGTTTCGGAGTAAAAATTTGTCATTTCCTCTATATTCCTATTAGGTAGGATCAGTCATAAATCCCTTACTATGAGGAAATTTTTTCACACCCCTCGTGTTCCTTAAGTTCTAAGTCTTCCATTGCAACTTTGTGAGGTTCTATTGTTTTAGAAGATCGTTTGGAAAATCCCCAGAAAAATAACAGTGCTATAGTACTAATCATTAACCATTCAGGGGGGACAAAGTCAGTATTAATTACTCGTATTAAAAGTCTAACTCCAACTAACCCTACGGTAATAAAACCTGCATCTTCAAGATGAGTATATTCCTCTAACCAATGGATAAACAATTCGGCTAAAAACCTTAGCGTAATTACCCCAACTGTTCCCCCTAAAAGAATTAACCAAAGATCATCAGCAATAGCGATTGCAGTGGTCACACTATCAAGAGAAAACGCTAAATCTGTAATAGCAATTGAAGGAATCGCTTGCCATAACGATTGAGATTGTAAACTGTGATGATGTTCTTCTTCTTTTGGGAAAGTAAAATAATTGAACACCAACCACAGTAAATATAAGGCTCCCAATAGTTCAAATTGCCAGAAATTCATCACCCAAGTCGCCGTTGAAATTAGAGCCATTCGTAGAATATAAGCAAAAACTAAGCCTAAATTTAGAGCATCTTTTTGTAATTTTCTATTCGGTAATCCTTGAGCAATAGCAGCCAAAGCAATGGCATTATCGGCCGATAAAACAACCTCTAAAATAACGAGAACTAAAAATACTAGGATGGTTTTGAGACTAAATATAAGGGAAGAATCGACAATCTGGTCTAGCATTAAAAAATATTTACTAAATTGAGATTATTCAATGAGGGCATGAGCGCAAAATCGAGCTAGAACCAAATCGATATTAATTTGATCCTTGTTTCATCATAAAGGATCTTCTCTCGGAAAAGTAAAGAGGGAAACTGAGGAGGGAAAGTATAACCGGTCGGGTAGAAATTTAAGCCTACAATACGTTTAGGAAATATGTCACAATAGTCCAGAAAAATTTAATTTATTAGCAGTTTCGCTTAGTTTGCAGTACCAAACATTTTAATGGCTATTATCCAAGTTCGAGAAGCGGCGAGATCGGCTCTCAAAAACAAAATTAAAAGTATTTCAATTGAATTAGCTATATTTAAAATTACCTTTCAATCCCAATCTTTCAACTTAGATTTTACCTCCATATTTAAAAATATATCAGGTCTAAAAGTAATTTTCACTGAGGCAGGTACTGTGGCTTTGACTTGTCGAGATTGGGAAAAAACCTCCCTTTTGGTAACTGATTTTGGAAGTTGGATTAAATCATTAAAAACTCAGATTTTTGATCATAGAGTAAAGCTTTTTGATTGTTTCTCCTTCATCGGTGGAAGTGGAGATAGTGGAAAAATTGTGTAACTTAACAGATGATCACTTTGTAGTGTTATTAATTTCCCAAGTAGGAAGATGTTCTCATTGTAGATATTGGCTATGTCGCCTATAAGATACAAAAACAGTTTCTAAGAAAACTAGTGCGTGCTATTTTAGAACATTAAATAGGGCTGCTATCGTCTGTTCCCACTCTGCTCCTTGGAATGTGCACTCCAAAAAACTGGCTATCAATGTAATTGCTGAAGAACCCCAAAAAACTATGAAAGAAACCTTAAGATTAATGTTCTTTAAAGCCGTGCCTGAAAACGTAAACAATAATAACAGCTTTTTACTTCAAAAATTAGAAGTATTTACGAGTTTACGGTATTTTTTGTAAATTATAGCTCGATGAATTAGGAATTAGACAGAAGAATTAAGAGGGACTTAAAACTGATGAATTCTAATCAGACTGTTTGGATTGCTAGACATGGGAATCGTCTGGATTTTGTTAACCCCGAGTGGTTTAATACGGCTGAATATCCTTACGATCCTCCCCTCTCTGAGGACGGGATTATGCAAGCTCAACAATTAGGAAAACGGCTAAAATTAGAAAATATCGGACATATTTTTGCTTCACCTTTTTTAAGAACTATTCAGACTGCCCATCAGGTAGCGGAAATTCTTGATATTGAGATTAAACTAGAAGCAGGACTTGCTGAATGGCACAATCCGGAATGGATGAATGAACATCCAGCAATACACCCCCCCGACTATTTAAACAAAGAATATCCTCGGATCAATTGGCATTACTCATCAAAATTTGTCCCCCAATATCCTGAAACTGAAACTAAAGTAATGCAACGAACAGGAGAAATCGTTAAACAATTAATTACTGAATTCCCAGAGAATATCTTATTAGTCGGCCATGGGGTATCGGTGTTAGGAACAACTTGGGGGTTAGTAGAGGGAACCCCTAAAATTAGATCTCCTTTATGCTGTTTAGTTAAAGTTGTTTATGAAAACGAGCGCTGGCAATTGAAATTAAATGGGGACACTTCCCATTTGAATTAAAAAGAAAGTAGAACCAGCTTTTCTAGATAAAAAATGGTATTGCCGAACTTTTTTATAAAAACCCAAAATACACAGGTAAATTCAATTATTAGTAACAGATTTGCCAAAAGAAATAACTATTCCAGGAGGAGTGCTAAAGTAAGTTCTATGTTTAGCATGTTCTAGTTGATTTGTACTTATAGGACTAAATGCTCAACCTAGTAATTTGTATTAAATTAATTTAATACAATGACAACTAAATTAAATATTAATCGTGAAGTGTTGATTAGAATAATGTTAAGACGTTTTTTCGATGAACATCCTACAAAAAATAGTTTATAAACTCAGAGAAGACATAATCTAGTGTTATTAGCTGTGTGGAACCTTTGGTTTCCACAATTTTGTGGGTTGAGTAGTCTTCGACACTCTTCGGTAAAAAATGAACAAAAACTAAGATAAATCTTTTTTATATTTATTGGTCAAGTCATACTTAGTTTAACTCAACCTAGATAATGTTTATTTGATCAATTGTGTACCAATTTAGCTGGTGATAATTAACTGATATACTGAAGTTTGTGGAGATTACAGTAGCTATTATTATTTGATCGAATCAAGTTACAGTAACTATAACCCAGCGCAATGATAACTTCATTCATAAAAGCTTTACGATAATAGCTGACATTTCTATCCAAATTTTAACAACTAGGAAAAGAGTCAAAAAACTTTTGTGTATCATCGTGATGGAATGTACGCTCAAGTAAATGGAGAATATTCTGAGGCGTTAGACAATTATCATGGAGCTCTCAAGTTGGAAGCATACTGTAATGATCGTGGTTATATTTTCTACAAAATTAACATAATTTATGCCAGCAATAGAGAGCAAACCAAAGTTCTAGAATACTATAAAAAATCTGTTGTTCTAACTCTATGTATGTCCTCAGATTGAGATAATATCGCTATTATCTACTACTACCAAGGAGAAAAAACTAAAGAAGGAGGAAAAAAAGCAGAAGTTTGATTTGATAAAGCAGCTGAATATCGTAAACAAGTAATTCGTTTAGCTTCCAATAATTACACTGAAGTTTAAAATTAGTTTAAAATATCAAAACGTTCAGAAATGAACGTTTTGATATTTCCCTTTTGAGTATTCCCCATTTCTGGAAAAAATAAATGATTAATCGCCAACAAGTTCAAAAAATTGCTCATTTAGCAAGATTAGATATAACTCCCGCGGAAGAAGAAGAATTTGCCCCTCAATTAAACAGTATTTTGAAATATTTTGATCAGTTAAATGAACTTGATACCGAAAATGTTTCCCCAACCACTAGGGCAATCGAATTAAGTAACATTACCCGCAGTGATAGTTCAAGTGTTTACAGTGATTGTGAATCTCTTTTAAAACAAGCTCCGGAACTAGAAGGAGACTTCTTCCGAGTTCCTCAAATCTTGAAAAGTGATGAAGAATAGTCCTTATAGAACTTTAAATTCCTAAGTTATATGTTATGCTGGTAATCAGCTCGGACCCATGCGATTGCAACGCCCAAATCTTGTCAGGGCCGGAAGGTAGCAGCAACACGGGATGCTTGCAATAGGCGTGGACTCCGAGCCCTCGCTACGTGTATGGTGACATATTCTCTTCGTCAGTAGCAAATTAGCGTCATAGAAATGACTTAATTGTAGTTGTGAAATATTGCTGTCGTTCAGGGATTAGTGATAAATTAGTTTCATTTAATAGAATATCTTATGTTTGCTACGCCTCTTCGTAGTAAAGTGAACAATGAGAGTCTCTAAGTCTCATGACGTTGATTAGGCACATTTTCGGGATCTTTAAGGCATTTTTTAAAGTATCTTTTCTAGTCTATCTAGATAGACTAGAAAAGATACTTTAATTGAGGATTTTAAAAGAACGTTCTACAATGCCTATCTCAGAAAAGCGATCATTTGACTCCAGCATAAATCCTAGTGAAATCGTAATTTCGACTGAATGATTTGACCTAATATCCTTGCTCTTGTCTGTGAAGATATATCCGGGTAAACCATAATTACTTTATTCACCATGAAGTCGATACTTCTCATAGTATTGTTTAAGTGAGATTGCGTTTCGTAAAGCTAAAATGATAACTCAAGAGTTAAGATTAAGCGCTAAGAGCATTGAGCTCTAGATTGAAGCCAACAACACAACGAGAATAACTATCGATCTTATGTGAAAGCTCTTTAAGATGTTTTATCTTTTCTTCGTTCTAAATTTTTTATGATTATTTCATTTTCTGAGAAAAATTGTCTAGAAATTGTGTTTTATCAAATGGGATCTAACCTGTAACTTCTTTGATATTGAATCCTCATATATTAGGAGATGATATTGCCACTACTGTTTTTAATATGGAGAGTTTTTAGGTGATAAGTCCACTTTGAATAGTTCTTAGTCTATTAGTTATGTTAGTTAACTTTTTAAGCAATTTATTATTTGAAAATTGCTTTTCCTTAATTACTTATTAATTCTAGGTTGACTTTCAATTACTTATTTAAGTTATATAAATTTATCTAAATAAAAATAATTTTTATGATCAGCCTATTTTTAGCTATTAAATAATTATTTAGATAGATCAACTATATTTGAGGTATTTATAGTTTCTATCACTCAGAATATTCTACGATTTTCAGTATTTACCCGGAAACTAAACAGATTAATGATACTCTTAAATTAAATAGATTAGTGATCCCCTTAGAGGGAAACTAGGGGGTAAAAATACAACCTAGTTTCCCTTCTGTTGATCAATCATTCCTTCAACTGATAGTTGTTTTTCAGAAGTTATCGTCTTTTTGACATAATCGACATTTGATGTGATTTTTTTATTCATTCACTATGATTGAAGTTGAACGTCTGAGTAAAATTTATGGTTCCACCGCCGCTATCCAAGATGTGAACTTCACTGTAAAAACAGGAGAAATACTTGGTTTTCTAGGTCCAAATGGTGCGGGAAAAACTACCACCATGAGAATTTTATCGGGATATATTCCCGCTACCAGTGGAACTGCTAAAATTAGTGGCTATGATGTCCATGAACAGCCAATGGAAGTGAGACGGCGTATTGGCTATCTTCCCGAAAACCCTCCTTTATACCCTGATATAACAGTAGAAGGGTTTTTAATGTTTGTGGCAAGCATTAAAGGAATAGCAGCCGGAGATCGCCTTTCACGAGTCAAATGGTCGACAGAACGCTGTCAACTCGAAGATAAACGTAAGGTACTTATTCGTAAACTTTCTAAAGGGTATAAACAAAGGGTAGGAATTGCTCAAGCGATTATTCACTCCCCCCCAGCTATTATTTTAGACGAGCCCACCGTCGGACTTGATCCGAAACAAATTATTGAAGTTCGCCATCTAATCAAGAGTCTAGCCGGAGAACATACTATTATTTTGTGTACTCATATCCTCCCTGAGGTTAGTATGACTTGTGATCGCGTAGCCATTATTAATAAAGGAAAAATAGTTGCTATTGATACCCCAAATAATTTAATGTCTCAATTAACTGAAAGTGGCGGATATGAACTAGAAGTATCAGGAGATATTTATAGTATAAAATCTCTGCTGGAAGAGATTAAAGGTGTTTCTAACATTCTCATTAGAGATAAAGAAAACACGATAAATTCTCAATCAAATCACTATTTAGTTCATTTAACGGCTGATTTAAATATAGAACCAGGACGAGATATTGCAGCCTTAATTATTGACCGAGGGCTAGCCTTATATGAAATGCGTCGTACTCGTCCTACATTAGAAGATGTGTTTTTAAACTTGCTTACCGAAGAATCAGAAGTAGTAAATGACCAATAAATCTATGATTTTAGCTAATTTAACTGCCATTGTCCGTAAGGAGTTTCAAAGTTATTTTTATACTCCTTTTGCCTATATTATTGCAGCATTTTTTTGGTTGATTTCAGGATTCTTTTTTAATACAATTCTTGACCAATTGACCCAAGATATTAGCTTTCTCGAACAAAGTGGACAAATTTCCCAATCTGTTGATGTTGCCAGTCAATTTTTGGAAACCTTTTCCGGAGTCATCATTTCTCTGTTTTTAGTGCTTCTTCCTGCACTATCTATGGGATTATATTCCGAAGAACGTAGGCGAGGAACTTTAGAACTTTTAGCTACTTCTCCAGTGAATAATTGGGTGGTCGCTTTTGGTAAACTTTTAGGAGTTATTAGCCTTCTTATCGTATTGATGGTTCCTATCTGGATCTGGGAAACTATTGTCTTCAGTGGCGCTAATCCTCCAGTTAGTCTACAAATTATTTTACTAACTCACTTGTCTTTATTCCTTATTTCTACAGCGATTTTATCGTTAGGAATGTTTGTTTCTTCTTTAACAGATAGTTCTATCTTAGCCTATATTCTCACATTTATTTTAATTCTTTTTCTGTGGATTATAGATTTGGTAGCTAATAGTATAATTGAACCTTTCAGTAGCATTTTATTTCATCTTTCTCTTTTTGATAGTTATAATAATCTCGTTAGAGGTGTTTTAGAACCAAGTAGTTTGGTTCTATTTGCAAGTTATATTTTTATCGGTATTTTTCTAACGGCTCAATCTATAGAGATTTTAAGATTTCAACGAAGTTAGAATTTACTGTAATTCTGTAATTCTGTAATTCTGTAATTTATGTATTTTTAATGAAATAGAAAAAAATGTTTAACTACCGTAAAGTCTTGAAATATTTATTGATTCCAGGACTAGTTATGACTATGGCAGGTCTAATAGCAGAATCAATGACTAAAAGTGGATCAATTCTATATATTGGTCTAATCGTCACTGGAAGTATTTTGATTATCATTTGGCTATCATATCTATTGGTTGCTCGACGAAGTTTCTGGCAAAGAAGATCAAGTCAAGCAGGAACCAATGCTTTAGTATCCACTCTGTCTTTAATAATTATTTTAGGAATAATTAACTTCTTAGCAGTTCGTTATTTAACCCCAATTGATTTAACAGAAAATCAACTTTTTACTGTTTCTTCCCAAACTCAAAAAATTGTCAAAAATATTAATGAACCTGTTAAAGTATGGTTATTTGTAAAAGCTCCTAATCCTAGAGATAAAGACTTATTAGAAAATTATCGTCGCTATAATGAAAAATTTAAATTTGAATTTGTTGATCCTGATACTAACCTTGGATTAACTAAACGATTTAATGTTAATACATTAGGAGATGTATATCTAGAATATAGGAATAAAAAACAGTTAGTACAAACCTTGATTCAGTTTAATACTCAGGAACCTTTGTCTGAGATAAAATTAACTAATGCTATTGAAAAAATTCAGCGTAATTATATTCCTACAGTTTATTTTCTTCAAGGACATGGAGAATATTCTTTAGAAGAATCTCACGAGGATAGTATTTTTATAGCTGTTAACAGTTTAAAAAATAAAGGATATAATGCTAAACCTCTCAATTTAGTAGTGTCTTCTAGGATTCCCGATGATGCCAATGCAATAATTATTGCAGGTTCTCAACGCAAATTATTCGAACAAGAAGTTAAAGCATTAGAGACTTATTCAGATCAAGGAGGGAATCTTCTTTTATTACTTAATCCTAATATTGAGACAGGTTTAGAACCTATCCTAGAGAAATGGGGAGTTCAACTAGATAATCGTGTTGTAATAGATGGTTCAGGGCGAGGAAATTTAGTTGGTTTGGGTCCAGTAAGTCCTTTGATTAATACATATGGAAATCATCCCATTACAAAAGAGTTTAATAACGGAATTTCGTTTTATCCATTAGCGCGTCCTATTGATACTATTAAAGTAGAAAATATAGAGGCGACTTCTCTATTGATCGCCAGTGAACAAATGTGGGCTGAAAGTAATGTAGAATCTGAGAAATTTACCTTTGATGAAACTCAAGATATCGCCGGTCCGTTTGATTTAGGAGTTGTTTTAATTCGTCAAATTAATTCAGGCAAAAAGCAGAAATCTCAACTATCTCCTTCTTCTAGTCAACTAGATAAGGATTCTCTGATTCCTTCTTATACAGAAAAACAAATTGAAAAAACACTACCTGAAAAAGAAGTTAAAAAAACTCCTTTTTCTTTTCCGAAAGAGACAGAAATTTCTCCCACACCTAAGTCTTCCTCCATGATAACTCCTTTAGAAAGGCAAAAACTCTCTATCCCTTCTTTTTATTCAAATAAGACAAAAGTTAAATTAGTTTCTAGTATTATTGATGTCCAAGATAGTGATTATTATGCTTCTTCAGAAATAATGGAAACTCAAAAGAATGATTCTATCTCTGAAGAAAATCATGAGAAAACAACACTAAAAAATAGTGATGCAATTGAATCTCGTTTAGTTATAATTGGCAATTCAATGTTCATTACTAATAATTTATTTAATCAACAACTTAATGGTGATGTCTTCTTGAATTCAGTTCAATGGTTAGTGAGTCAAAATGACAAACCTTTATCAATTCGTCCTAAAGAAGCGAAAAATCGTCGGATAAATTTAACTCCGTTACAAGCAGGATTATTGAATTTTCTAACATTAATATTTTTTCCATTAGGAGGATTTTTTACCGGTTTCATGACTTGGTTACGTAGACGGTGAAAGATAAACAAAATATTTAACTGCAAATTAAAATCTAATAGTTTAAAAAACTTATGAAGTTACAGAAAAAAACTTGGGGTTTATTGATTGCTGCTGTTTTTTTATGCACTGCTGTATACATTTACGAAATTAAATTTCAACAACAACAATTACAAATTAAATCAAACGATAATAAATTGTTTAATTTCACCGAAGAAGACATAAAAAATATCACTGTTAAAACTCAACAAGATACTTTAAAGTTCCAACGAACTGAAGATGATAAAAGGTATTGGAAAATGACTCAACCTAAACAAGAAACCGCTAATGATGCAACTATTTCATTTTTAATTAATCTATTGGTCACTGGAGAAAGTGATCGCCGCTTTAAAATTTCTACTAGTCAACAAAAAGATTATGGTCTGGACAAACCATTGGCAACTATAGAAGTAATACTAAATGACGGGAATAAGCATCAGATAGTCTTAGGAAATTCTGATTTTAATGATAGCTTTTTGTATGCTCAAGTAGATTTGAATAATCAAAATACAGAAGAGCTAATTATCAGTTTAGTTCCTAAAAACTATCGATATGCAATTGATAGAGAAATAGATGAATGGTTGGAAATAAATGAATCATCAAAAAGCTCAGAAAATATTGATATAGAATCAAAAAAATAGTCAATACAAATTGAAACCATAAAAAACTTAAAAGTTTACTCTCACGATGGACTCAAATAACTATTCTTCTTTTTAAGAAAAAAATAAATACCGAGTAATCTTAGTAAGATTTCAGATTAAGTAAATTAAAACTAAAATCTAAATTTTTTTAAAAAAAATAGTTTAGACAAATCAATACATTTTCAGTTTCTAATCAACTTTTTTGTTGATTAATAAAATACGTATTAACTTGACTATATTAAGTCCTTGATTTTTTCTTATATTTCAGCTTTTAAAGAATCAAATTATAATTTGAAATACTATTTAAAAAACAAAGATTAAATTTTTCTAAATATTTATATCGACTACAAAATTAATTTGAGACAATCGACTCTATAAGACTTTTCAAGAATTACAGTAGATAATTCGTCTACTATGTCAGAAACAAATATTGAGTCCATACTACAAAAAAAAATTAATCCGCCCTTTTAATTCTATCAAAATACTCATATTCAAAACTTAAACCGATATAAGCAACTATATGAAAAATAAAAATCTAATCTTGAAATTTGTTGGGCAAAATTTGGCAAACAATAATTACATTGGTCCAAAAGGTAGAATCGAGTCCGTGACTGGTAACCTCCATTTGTAAGATGGTTTGTTGGGGGTGAATTTAACCTTTTCTACAATTTTCTTAATCTCCATTTGACCACCTAGCTAATATAGTGTTATCTTCGAGGGATTTAGTGCCGAAACGTTAAAAAATCAACTCGAAGATGCTCAAATAAAAATAGTCGTTGCAGCTGATTACAGATTTCGCAAAAATAAAGTAGTTTCTATACAATCTCAATTGGATTTATCCCTGGAACAGGAGGCAAATACTCTTGAAAAGATAATCGTTGTTGAAGACACCAAAAACCATGACTATAGCCGAAGAAAAGGATTATTGATTGTATGGTTTTCAAAAAGATACTTCGACAGACTGTCTGGCTGAAGTGATTGATAGTGAAAACACTCTGATTTATCCTCTACATCAATAGTAGGACTAGAAAACCCAAGGGAGTTGTGCATATCACCAGAAGATATAATCTTTACACTCACATGACTACAAAATGGATCTTTTATTTAAAGAATATGGATGTCTATTGGCGTACTGCAGATGTTAGTTAGATCTCTGAGCATAGTTATGTTGTCTATAGCCGCTATCTAATGATACTACCAGTTTAATATATGAAGGATTGACCTGGACAATACCATTAACCCCGAAGCTTGAATGTGGCTTCACCGAGTCATTGGAAGTGAACAAGGTCCCATCTTTGATACATGGTGGTAAACGGAAACGGAAAGCGGAATGATTACAGTCTTACCCGAAGCTATGTCCATCAAACGCTGGATCAGCAACTCGTCCTTATTTCCCTGGTGTTGTAGCGGATGTAGTCAATAAAGCAGGTAATACTGTTTCTGATAATATTAGAGGATACTTAGTGATTAAACACCTTTGACCAAGTATGCTACGCAACATTTGTAATAACCCTGAACGTTTTGAGAAAACTTATTGGGGTCTCATTCCATTTCTTCAGTAGACAGGAAGCGTATTCATTTTACCAAAGATAGTGCGCGTCAAGATGGAGATGGCTATTTTTAGATCATGGAACGAGTTGATAATGTCCTGAATATCTCAGGTACACCGTTTAGAGTCAATAGAGTTAGAATCTGCGTTGGTGTCTAAGTAGTAAGCTTGTTAAAGCGTTGGTGGTGGTGGCTTTCTATAGTAGAAAAGGGGAAGATATCTATACTTTTATCCCCTTTGAAGATAACTGTAGTGCAAGTGATGAGTTAGCTAAAGAATTAAAATAATTCATCGTCGCAAAGATATTAATCTATATCTTCACGTAAAGATATAGATTAATATACTGACAAAAAATAGCATGATGTAGGTTATTCAAATAAAGTCAATTAGAATGTAATCGTTTTTGCAAATAGAGAATACTATCTATTTTTAGCAAAAATAATTTTAAACTATTCAATAAACTTGTTAGTAATAATTTTGAATAAAAAATTAGGTTAATATTTGAGGATTAGTTTTTAAATAAGAGTAATCATAATGTCGTAACATAAGTAAAACATAAATATTATCTTTTTTCTGAAAAAATATTAAATTACTAAACTAAGAAGAGAATATTGGTTGAGTAAGATAAAAATTTGACAGAAGTATTGGAAATAATTAACTATTATTTTTCTTCTATATAAAGATTAATGTATAAACAGTTAAAAACTATAAAGATTGTTATTGAATTAAGTTAATTTAAGTTTTTTTAAAAAAATTCAAATTTTTACTAAAATAAAGATTTTTTATGAAAATAAATAATAGAACTTAAGATTGATTGTTGTTAGCTAAAACAAAATAAATATCCGATTTTTTTATAAAATTTAAAAAATCATTAAAAATATTTAACATAGTAATATTAAGAATATTTTAAAAATAAATAAAGTGAATGAACAATAAGTAAAAATAATGCTCAAGAATATAAGTTAAAAATTAGTGATGGAAAAATTTTAACAATCAAAACTCTATTTTTATTTCAAAAAAATAAAAATAGAGTTTTGATTTAAAATAAATAAACTTATATGAAAGAGTAGACGTATAAATTATAGAAATAATAAAAAATTAATAAAAAATAAAATAGCTAAAAATTTAGCAAAATATCTTCTGACTAAGATTAAAAAAATCAATATAAGTTTTGATAAACTCCATAAGAATGTTGTCGAACAATTAATACTGCAAACTGAAGTAATAACAGATCAATTTTATTTAATTAAACAAGTTTAAGAGGGAATTTTTTAAAAAGTTTTAAAACAAAGAACAAAAAGCTAAAAGTGTTGCTCTATAAGATTACCAAGATTATAACAACCTAATTTTTATATGAATCAAATTTTTGGAGTGATGAAATATAGTACGAATAAAAAAATTAGAGATTATTAGCTATTAATTTATTATTTTCAGCCTAGAAGAGTAAATATAATTCTCAAGAAATGGCAGAATTATTTTCTATATAATTCTGCCATTTTATGAATTTTTAATCCTTGATTTATTCTCACAAAATTAATCAGTAGAGCTCAAAGATATTAAGTCAATAAAGCATTTACATTACTATAGTTAGGTAACTATAGCTAGTTTTATATTGCTTAAATTGATGTTTTTTACAGTCACTCCTTCAAGCAATACTTTGTTGAAATACATTAGTTAAATTATATTAGTCATAGGTTATTTTTTGGCGAGATTACTTTTTTATTTTATTTAGTTAAAAATTAGTATTTAATAGAATATAGATAATCCTTATCTACTTCTTTATTTTAAATTTAAACTAAACTTTTTTTAAAATTTTATATTGATAGATTAAGATTTAAATTTTTATTTAGTCAATATATTTTACGGTATAATTGCATAATTTAATTTATTAACAATTTTAATACTTTTGTATTGAAACATAATATTTACGCTCTTATTCTCGTTCTGTAGAAGATATTTGAAGCACTGGCCAACTCTTATTATTCTCACTATTCTAATTTTAAAAGATTAATTCTCAGGCTATCTGGTATCTAGTGATTGCTCTTTTTTAACTACTTTTTTATTTCATATTAATTTAAGCTCACTTACTTAATATCTCACATTTATAAACTACCTAAAATATATTCATCTCATAATACTTATCCCATAATGAAAGATATATTTTCTTAGTTGATTAGAAATAAATTCGCCGAGCTTACTTTATTTAGAAAGAAGTCAATAACTTAGCAAAATTTTAGAGATAAACCTTGATAACAACTTTTTAAGTATGTTTATTGAAACTTTTTTTTAGATCTTATTTTACTAAATAAAAACCACCAGACTTCTGTTCCAATTAATCCTATTCCCCCTAATGTTACCAAAATTTTTAATTGTAATGGTTGTTCAAGACGATAAAATTGACTATTAGTTTCTATAGATTTTATTTTAGCGTAAGAAACAGAAATATTTCCGAATATTAAACTAAGACTTATTAGAGTAAAAAGAACTAATTTTATTTTCTTCATCAAAAGACTCCTTGTTGATAGTAAATAAGTAAAGAACTGTAATTTAAACTCAATTTATTTAAAATGACTCTTTTAAACAGTGCTCATATCACCTTATCTAAATTACGACCGCTAAGATAAAAATGAAAGACTACAATAATCGCATAATCGCAAACTAATGAGTTATTTTGGATTAAAGTTTCGTAATCTTAAAGCATTTATCACCACAGAAACAGAACTAAAAGCCATTGCTGTTCCTGCAATCATAGGATTCAATAGCAAACCGCAAAAAGGATATAAAATTCCGGCGGCGATAGGAATACCAAGACTATTATAAATATATGCAAAAAAGAGATTTTCTCTAATGTTTTTTATAGTGGCCTGACTCAGTTGAATTGCCGTGACAATGCCCCGTAAATCCCCAGAAATTAATGTTAAATCACTAGCAGCCATTGCTACATCTGTCCCCGTCCCAAGGGCTATTCCCACATCAGCTTGTGCTAAAGCAGGTGCATCGTTAATCCCATCTCCAACCATTGCTACAATTTTTTTTTGTTGTTTACAGCTATTTCTTTCTTGTTGAATTTTTTCAATGATACTAGCTTTTTGATCAGGACGTACTTGGGCGAAAATTCTTTGAATACCTACTTCAGCAGCTATAGCTTCCGCAGTTTTATGATTGTCTCCTGTTAACATTACCACTTCCAAACCCATTCTCTGCAAGGACTTAACGGCCTCTAATGAAGAAGGCTTAGTCGCGTCCGCAATACCAATTAAGCCCTCAATTTGTCCATCTACAGCTATTAGAGCAGTTGTTTTGGCTTCACTTTCCCATTGTTGACGGGTGGCATCTAAAGATCGAGTATTAATGTTTAACATATCCATCCATCTTTGTGTACCAATTTGTACTAATTTTCCTAAAACTTTCCCCTGAACTCCCATTCCGGCAACAGCTTCAAAGTTTCTAACTTCAGGCAACGGTATCTTGACTTGTTGAGATTTAGCGTAATTAACCACTGCTTCGGCTAAAGGATGTTCAGATTTTTTTTCCAGAGCAGCCCCAAGTTTTAAGAGTTCTAGTTCATTACTATTAGCCACACCATTAACAGTAATATAGTTAGTAACAATAGGTTTGCCTTGAGTGATAGTTCCTGTTTTATCAAGAACAACAGTGTTCAATCTATGTGCTAGTTCTAAGCTATCTGCCCCCTTAATTAGAATACCATTTTCTGCTCCTTTTCCTGTTCCAACCATAATGGATGTAGGTATTGCTAAACCTAGGGCACAGGGACAGGCAATAATTAAAACCCCCACTGTTGTAATCATGGCTAGGGTAATATTTCCTATTGTATTAAACCAAATTACAAATGTCGAAATGGCAACAGCAATCACTCCTGGAACAAACCATCTAGTTACTTGATCAGCTAATTGTTGAATCGGAGCTTTACTTCCTTGGGCATCTTGGACCAACTTAATAATCTGTGCCAACATTGCATCTTTTCCTACTTTTGTCGCTTTAAATTTAAAAGTTCCTGTCTTATTAATGGTTGCTCCAATTACCTCGTCTCCTGCTTTTTTCTTAACAGGGATAGGTTCTCCTGTTATCATTGACTCATCAATAGCAGATACTCCCTCAACCACTTCACCATCGACAGGAATTTTTTCTCCAGGACGTACTAAAATGACATCGTTCACAACTACTTGTTTAATGGGAATATCTATTTCTTGTTCATGACGAATTACTCTGGCTGTTTTTGCTTGTAAGCCCATTAATTTCCGTATCGCCTCTGAGGTTTTTCCTCTAGCTCTATGTTCTAACATTTTTCCTAATAAAACTAAGGTGATAACTACAGAAACAGTTTCGTAATAAACTGCTGTAGCAATGCCATGAGATTCAAAAATATGTGGAAATGCAGTTGTAAACAAAGAGTATAAATAAGCGACTCCAGTCCCTAAAGAAACTAGGGTATCCATATTAGCAGAATGAAATTTAAAGGACTTCCAAGCCCCGACAAAAAAGTCTTTGCCTACCCAAAAAATAACTGGAGTTGCTAAGAAAAATTGCACCCAGAAATTATGTAAGAAGGTAGGAATCCAAGTTATTTCTAATCCTGTCATCATCGGGATACCCCCGATAATTAATAAGACACTAATAATAGAACCGACAAGCAATTTACCGGTTAATTCTTGTTCTTGGGCTACTTTCGTTGCTTTTTCTAAGTCTTCTTCGTCCGCTCTTTCTAAAACAGGGTAAGCATCATAACCCGCGTTTTTTACTGCTTGTTGAATAACTGATAAATTAGTCTTTGTGGGATCATAGGTTACAGTTGCTCGAGAAATAACAAAATTAACGTTGCCTTGAGTGACTCCCTCCACTTCTTGAATGACTTTTTCAATCGCAGAAGCACAACCAGCACAACTCATTCCTTGTAGTTTTAAATGATCAGTTTTCATTCGAATTATAGCTTTAAGATTTTTTTAAAAAAGTATTCTGTCTAGAATTTGACAATTCACTCAAAGTCAAAGGAAAAACTTTAGCAAATTAGGACAAGAATGGAGATGAGATATCCAATTAGTTTTATATCGCTCTAATTTAGTTTTTCAAAGGATCATTTACTGAATGTTTATCCCTTTTTTTATTTTACTATCTAGTAAACTTTGTGATTTAGCACAAGGTATTTTTCCGTATTTTGTACAATGGAAATTTGCTTGACTTCTTTGAGGGTGAAGCTAAGGAATTGGAATTTTTCACAAATCTCATCTGTTGACTCATCTCTAAAATCTCATGATAATAGTTATTTTTACCTCTTTTTACTGGTTCAAGAAGGCTTAAGTCGCTATATTAGCGCAAATTTCCTGTAGAAAAATCTGTTTGTTGGGCGAGTTCACTAATTTTGACATAGGATACTGTATTGATAATAGTAGGTATAACGAATATTTTTCTAATGATTGGTATAAATTTTCTAGTAAATTAAAAAGTCAGGAGTTAATAGTTATTTTGATAATAACTATTAACTATTTTTTGTTCTTCATTGTTTGCAGCTTGTATAAATCATTATATAGGTCTCCTTTTTTCAATAATTCTTGATGATTTCCCGATTCAAGCAACTCGCCTTTTTGAAATACAAAAATGCGATCTACATCTCGAATAGTTGAAAGTCGATGAGCGATAATAACGGCGGTTTTTTGATTTAATAAATGGACTAATGCATCTTGAATTAATGCCTCTGTTTTTACGTCTAAGCTAGAAGTAGCTTCATCTAAAACAAAAATGTGAGGATTACGAATAGCTACTCTAGCAAATGCTAATAATTGTTTTTGTCCTCCAGATAAATTTGTTCCTCTTTCCCTAACTTTAGTTTTGTAGCCTTGAGAAAGTTCGTCAATAAATTTTCCAATATTGGTTATATTAGCTGCTTTTTGTACCTGTTCAAAACAATAATTTTCTCCTAAAGTAATGTTACGCATAACGTCCCCTGCAAAAAGAAAATTTTCTTGTAAGATGACACCAATATATTGCCGTAGTTCAGTTTTAGAAATCTCTCGAATATCCACGCCATCAATAATAATTCTTCCTTGAATAGGATCATAGAGACGACATAATAAACGAATAATAGAACTTTTTCCAGCTCCAGTAGGACCGACAAATGCAACCTTTTCTCCTGCATGAATGGTAAAATTTAAATTTTTTAGAACATACTCATCTTTGTTATAACCAAACCAAACATTTTCAAAACAAATTTCGCCATTTGTATTCCGCTGATGGAAACTTGATAAAGAGTATATTTTATCTTCAGGTTCAATAATTTCAACGGTTTCATTCATTAACTCACTAATACGTTCTATAGCTGTAAATCCAGCTTGAAACATGGTTAATTTATCAGCTAGTTGACGCAAAGGATTAAACAAGCGTTGTGCGTAAAGAATGAATGCAGATAAAGTACCAAAAGTAATTGCTTCATCGACAATAAAAACTCCTCCTAACCATAAAACTCCTGCGATAGCTACTAAACTAATCCATTCTAAGGTTGCAGAAACAGCCGAGTCATGGAAAATTATTGTATCAACTGTCTTGCGATATCGTTCATTGGTAGAACGAAATAGTTCTGAATTAAAAAGTTCTCGGCGAAATAATTGAACAACGTTAATCCCAGCTATATTTTCCTGTAATATAGAATTGAGTTTAGAAAGTTCCTCTCTTGCTTTGTAATTTGCTTTTCGATATTGACTTTGAAAATAGACAATTAATCCAGTAACAGGAATCATCATTAAAACCAGCATTAATGCTAATTCTAGTTGTACTGTAATCATGATAATAATAATTATAAAAATATAAATACCATCACTTAAAACGCCAATTGCACCACTAGAAAATACATCTCCTAATGCCTCAACATCACTAGTTAATCGTGTTACTAAACGTCCTACTGGGGTACGATTAAAGAAACTCATTCCTAATGATGTAACATGTGTAAACAAGTCTTTACGTATGTCTGCGGTAATTACTTGACCTATTTTTTGAATAAAATATCCTTGAAAAGAAGTACAACAAACACGGATAATAACTGTAATTAATAATAATAGGCTCAGCCATGTTATTCCTTGTTCTATAGAAAGATTTTTTAAGAACTTCCATGTAGACTCCTGACGTAAAAGAGAGACAGCCTGTCCAATAATTAAGGGTTGTATCGCCCCAGCAGTAGCCGAGGGTATAAGTAACCCCATCGCCAGTGACAATAAATGAATATGGCGACGGAAATAAGGAACTAATCTAAGGATAAGTTTTCTATTACTCTCATTGAGATGGTTCAAGTTTTTTTGTTGACGTATAGGTGAGAAAACAGCCATATAGTTAATAGTTAAGAGTTTATGATTAAGGTTAAGTCAAATAAAATAACACATGTTTCTAGTTAGTGTCTTTTCTTTCAAATCAGGTGTATCTATAGGAAAACAGATATATCAATTGGTAAAATACCATTTTATGAGTAATAAATCTAGTAACTAATTAATATTTACTAGATTTATTGCCGTTAATTCAAGTATTTTCTTATTGATGTTTATCTCTTGTAGACTTTAAATAAATAACTATTTTATGTTAGACAAAATAACCATAATTTAATTAATATAATTTATATTATGATAACTTTTATAAAAAGTAAACCAAATTATAAATGTTATTGAAAACAAGATAATTATCCAAAATCCACATAGACAAACCAGAAAATAGCTCAAAATACATTAGAGGCTTTAGTATAGAAAAATTTCATTAACTAATATAGTTGACTTTCTCAAAAAATAATTTATCCATAAATAAACATCTATTGCTATAGAGTAAGTAATAAGTTTTTCATCAAAGACATTGCTCCATAAAGTTTAAGAGCAATTACTGATGTGTTAATAACAGTGAATATTTCTCAAGATATTTAACGGAGCTCTATTCTATTTAAAGAATTTATAATAGCCAACATAATTGCTCTTACAATTTTTAAGATTTCTATCATAACCATTATTTTTTTTTCTTTCTGCAGTAAAAATGTAATTAATATCCCAAAATAGAAGAGTATACAGCTTATAATCTGTATACTCTTCTATAAGAAAAAATATAAAAAAATAAAATTTTAAAACAAATTAGCTCTTATAACTAACACAATATCTTTGACTGAAATTGAATGTAAGACAGTAAAAATAAATGCATAACAATGTGCGAGATAAAATTTACATACTAACTAATTCTAGATAATCTATTAAAATAAATTATCTCGAGATAATTTATTTTAATAGATTAATATCAGCAATAATAGAATACAACGATTCACTCCTCCTAAAATTTTTTAAAAATAAATTAAATTTATACTGTTAATTAAACTTTGTGTCCAATGTAGATTAGCTGATAAATAACTGTATTAGCCGTACTAACAATAACCCAAAATAAATAAATTTTTTCTAGAATATAATTCTAGAATATGAAATTAGTTATTCATAGATAATCAACTTGTAAGACTATTTCTAATGTTTTAAAATTGCCATTTCTAAAAATAGAACTATTAAAACATGAAGTATTTATTATTTTAATATTTTCGTCTATCTTCCTCTAATTTAACTTCTTTAAAATTAGTGCTATCCAGTTGAGTTATGCAAACTTAAAAATAGCCTCTCGCAGATTAGCTCTTTTTAAGTTTACATAACTCAAATTTGCTCGTTGTAAATTAGCGTAGCTTAAATTAAATTACTCCAAGGTAAATCTACTGAATCGCGCTTGGCTAAAATCAATTTATTTTAGATAGGCATTTTGTAGAGATGTTCTAATTAAATTTGCTTGAGATAAGTTGGCATAACTAAGATAAGATTCAACAAGGCTAACATTCGTTAATTCAGTTCTTTCCAAATTAGTGGAATTAAATTTAGCCTCTTGAAGATATGAGAGACTTAAATTAACACCTAAAAGATATCACACTTTAAATTAATTTCTCTAAGATCAGGGGTAACTGTTTGATTGTTTTGCCGCTATGTCAACCATTTTTTCTTGCTTTGCTGTAACAAAACAAGGTGTTCCACATCTACCATGAATGCAATTTTTCCGTTAACTCTATGTGATTAGTTAGCATCTCAAAAAATAGAATTCTAGAGAAAAGTACAAAGTTAAAGCTTTTTACCTGATACAGGATAACTAACTCTAGTAAACACTATATTTAATCATGAAACTGTGGTAGAAGAACTTGATGAATTAAAGAAGCATACACTTTAATTTTCATGCTATTCGCCGTTTCCTAGAGGGTAGCAATCATAATTTTTACTTCTCCTCGCAATTTTTTAAAAAAGATACTCAACTTTTCTGAAGAATCAAGTATATGTCAATTAATTTTTTAAATTTGGACAAATAAGAATCAGGATTAACCCGGGAATAGCAAGGATGACACTCTACTCACATCGAAAAATCAGTTTTTGTCTTAGGTGATACCAATTATTATCAAAGCACCGTCTAACAATATTATCAAACTTTCATTGCAATTCAAAAGATCATTATCAAGAAGGTGAGTGATAAAGGGACAAAAAGATAAGTTCATTACGCTTAAATTATCAGAATTTAATTACTAATTTAAACAACTACATAATAAATCACAGAAAATGGTGAAATCTTCCTGAAAAGATAAAAATTTTTGGAAAATTAAAGTGCTAAAAAAACTTTTAAAAATAAAATTGTTCGATTTTACGTTTTATTTAAAACTTTAGCTTAGGTATATCTAAGAATAATTTAAGGGTGTATTAGCGTAGTGTAATACACCCTTGAATACTGGATATTGGTATGTTAACTTCTCCGAAGAGACAATTAACTTTATTTACTGACAATTTTCACATAATCCCTGAACCGTAATTTCGTAACTGTCTACGGTTAAACCAGCACGAAGAGAATTCAGATTAATGGATTGGAAAGCACCCCAGTCGATATCTTCTATTTTCTCACATTGCCAACAACGGAAATGATGATGAGGAGAAACATTTGCATCATATCGAGAGACTCCCTCCTGTAACAAGACTTCTCGAATCAAATTGACTTCTCTTAGGGTCTGCAAGGCACTATAAACTGTCGCTTGAGAAGAGGTAAAAATCTCCCTATTGAGATCCGTCAAAATCTGTTCGGCTGTAGGATGATCTCCACGCGATCGCAGATTAGCATAGACGGCAAAGCGCTGAGGTGTTATCCTTAACCCTTTTGACTTTAAGATTGTCACAATTTCACTTTTGTGAACACTCATTTTTATTTTGAGACTTTAATTTTCCCAGATTGTAACGATTCCTATTGTAGCGTCAACTCTATATAGTAACTTTTCTTAAAATCTAGATTGTTATAACTCTTGACAAATTCTTAAATAAGAACTACTCTCATACAAAAGTTACAGTAAAAACTGTATACAATTACACCACATAACAGAGTGAGGCAATAAAAATATGGCTGTCATCGAAAAGGTTCCCCATGCTGTCTTTAAGACTCGCATCCGTGATGATTCTGTTACTGGACCCAACCCCTACCGTTGGCAAGATCTAACCACTAAAGAGATTTTCGTTGGGAAGAAAGTTGTTGTTTTTTCTTTACCTGGGGCATTTACTCCCACTTGTTCATCTAACCACTTACCTCGTTATGAAGAGTTATACAATGAGTTCAAGGCACAAGGAGTAGATCAAGTCATTTGTCTGTCGGTTAATGATGCTTTTGTTATGTTCCAATGGGGCAAGCAACAAGGTGCCACCAACGTATTTTTACTTCCCGACGGTAATGGAGAATTCACCCGTAAAATGGGAATGTTAGTTGATAAGTCTAACCTCGGGTTCGGAATGCGTTCCTGGCGTTATTCCATGCTGGTTAACGACTGCAAGATTGAAAAAATCTTTATGGAACCTGAATTTTCCGATAATTGTCCTACTGATCCCTTTGAAGTGTCTGACGCTGACACCATGTTAGCTTATCTTAAAGGAACAAAATCTAAGGGTGTTTCTGAACCGCGTAAAACATTTGTTGGTTAACGAATAATCAAACTTAAAATTTATACAAAATCCAGAAGTAGGGGGGAATGACTGTTCGCCCCTATTTTTTAAAAAAATAAAAAACTGGAGTAGGCTTCTCAGTCCTCTCCAGTGCTGTCACGGAATTCAGTTCTGTTCTATAAGTAGTTTAACTGCTTATTCATGGTACATCTTTGAAGTAGATACTAATTTGTCTTTTCTAATCCTTAAAACCTTGATCTTTATTGGCTTTGAGTGCTTTAGTTAACCTTTGTGGAGTGAGTGTTTGCGTCATAAATAAAAAGAAGTGGCTTTTATGGCTTGAATACCTTGACATGAGCCTTGTTAACCCTGAGTACATCAATGGTAATTCGTAGTTCCATAAATACTGTACCCCTACAGTAAAAATATTAGTTCCCTAGCCTAAAATAAATTTTTCTCTTGAATATAATCCTTATTGGAACTGAATTCTGATGTTTGAGTACAAAACTGATTAATTTAATAAATAAAGACTGATCAGTTAAATAGATAAAAACTGAGCAGTTTAATAAATGTTGTCGAGGGAAATGTTAATGAAAAAGTTAACTGAACAAAAAACCAGTGACCGCAATCACTGGTTGCTCGAAATATTCTTGTTGCTAATTCTTTCAGAAATCTTGTTTGAATAATGGTTGCGTGTTTCCAAGACGCCAACTAGACCAACTCAACCGTGGAAGGACTGTAACATTGAACATTGTTATTTCGTTATTTGTAGCATTTGCGGAAACAATTAATTTTTTGTCTCCCCCTCATTTTTTCGATAAGTTTGCGTCTTATGTGGTTGTCCCCACAGCAATTTTTCCCGCTTATAAATTACCATTCCTGGTTTAGATCCTTTAGGCTTATAAACATATTTGGGTTCAGTATAAACGATAGGGACATGCTCGCTAAATCTAGCACGACTGTAATAGGCAGCCCAATTTGCGGCACACTGTAAGTCCACTTCATTAGGTTTTTGCCCTGGTTCTAAGCGCAATAAAACGTGACTTCCAACACTCTCTTGCGTGTGAAACCATAAATCGTAATCCCCTGCAGTACAAAAAGTTAAGCGATCATTTTGTCGGTTATTACGACCCACCCAGACTTCTAGCCCTGATGGGGTAATATATTGATAAGGCTGAGATTCGTCTAAATGACTAGAATTACTTTGAAGAGTAGATTTCAGATAATTTTGTTGAATGAGTTCCTCCCGGATTTCCTGGAGAGTTTGCAAATCTTGGGGAGAGTCATAGGTATCTAATTGATTCAAACTTTCTTCGACTTGTTCTAAGTAGTCCATTTCCCTTTTAACCTCGGCCAACAATGGTTCAACTGTACTACGAGCTCGTTTTAATTTTTGGTGTTGTTTATAAAAATATTGGGCATTTTGGACAGCGTTTTTTTGAGGATTTAGGTTAATTTCAACCGATTTTTCCGTTTCGAAGGTTTTCAAAAAAATAGACTTCATTCCTGGTTGCCATAAATGTAAATACGCCATCAATAAATCTCCCTGTTGGCGATATTGACCAGCTTCGATAGATTGTTGTAGTTTTTGAGTAAAGTTAGATGCTTTAACTTGCAGTTTTTTGAGAAGAAAACTGAGTTTTTGCAACAATCGATGACGTAGTTGTTGAAAAGTTTGATAATTAATTTGATCTTGATAGTATTGATTAATTAAGGTTTGTATCTCAGAGGCAGGTTTCACTATTCCCCATCCTAAAACGGTATAAGCCTCCTCTGTCCATCCAGGTTTAAAATCTGCTGTAACTAAAATAGTTAGCCAAGTCTGCCACAAACAAAATAATCGATTCCAGTCGGATAATCTTAAAGTATCCGTTGACTGTTCGGGATCTAAATTGGCTGTTTGGATCATCGAATGGACAACTGCTGGACTTAGCCCGCAATAACTATCCAACATTTGCTTTTTTAATGCCTTAGGAAGGAGACTAATTCTTTTTTGCCAACGTTCGTAAGGTTCCTCTAATTTAGGTAAAGTTCCTGTTAAAGTAGGAGGGAATTCGTAGGTTTGTCCGGTTTCAACAGTACGCACACTGGATTGATTAGCACTTACTTGATGCCCAACAGTGATAATCTGTTGTTTAGCGTCGGTAAGAATAATGTTGCTGTATTTACCCATAATTTCTAAAAACAAATGCCAGACAGGGGGTTCGCCAGGGCGTTTGGCAAATTGTAAATCAACGACTCTTTCCCAGGGGGCAATCATTTCTAAAGAAGTTAGAGCGTATCCATTGAGTTGATGGCGTAATTGATCGCTAAAAGTAAAAGTATCAGGAATATGGGAAGGAGGAGCACCAATACAAAGTCTAGCAGCCTGAGAATGCCAAGAGATAGTCAACCAACTACGTTTTTCAAGGGTTCGTAGGGCAAGAGAAATCGTGTGACGGTCATGTTGATAAACTTGTTCAAGACGAGAAGGTATCCAATGAATTTGGAGATTTCGACAAATGGCAGTTAGAGTGGTGACATCAAAAGATTGCATAGTGTCTCAACGATAAAAATAAATAATTGATCAAGTTCTCATTGTCTCGAATTTTTAAATCGACCCTAACTACAACAAACTTAAAAATTACATATTGATAAGATGAACTTAAATATACAACCTATAAAAACATAAAGTAGTTATTAAAAATAACGGACATAAAACTGATAGTAAATGTTATTGGACTCTCTATGTTTGCAACGTAAGTTTGACAAAAATTTATAGAGAGAAGCAGCAGCAAAGATTTAAACTGTATTCGTTGACACACAATGTCGATTAATTATTGGCTTTTTTTTATTAGACTAATTACCTGTACTTAATTTACCCGAAAAAATTTTCTTCACTTCAATTTTAGCGCAAAGAGTAGACTGGTCTTGCGTTCTGATATTTTTAAACACATATTATAATTTTAATTGCTGACAGTTATTGTTTCAGATAATAATCAGCTCCGTTATATCTTGACTTAGATGTCAAAAATAACAACCATTTTTTAAAATACTGTCGAACCTACATTTTTGTAGAGTTATACTATCAATAGCAATAACTTTCAAGTCTTCTTAAAAGTTAATCATCTTAATGCTCCTGATATTGGTATCATCAGCAAAAACTTTGACAGTGATTTCCCCTTTATCCCCAGAGGCTGTATTCTACAAGTTTAAAATATAGTAGAAGTACTTCGGGTTTGACAAGTAATTAGCCAACAATCAATAGACAGCTAAACTAAAATCACTATATAGAGCTATCATTTCCGATTAAATCGGAGCGGCGGGATTTGAACCCACGACCCCCACTACCCCAAAGTGGTGCGCTACCAAGCTGCGCTACGCCCCGCTATCTGCAGATCATAATTGTAGATCATATTCCAATTACAATGCAACCTTTTACTGAAAGAAAAATTTCTGTTCGCTGTGACCTTCCCTAAAGCTTTAGATAAAGATGCCTGCGATCACCTCCAATTTATCTTGTAACACAAGACGTAGAACCAACCCCAGGCATCTACCAAAAAACCGTCAGACTTTCTAAAATAATCCTAGGGTTAAAGATTTATCAATGGGGAAAGTTGCACCTGCACCCAACCACAGAGTAACAAAAGTTGCAAAGAGGAACATAGCAGTTGCTACAGGACGACGGAAGGGATTCTGAAATTTGTTGACACTTTCAATAAAAGGAATCAACATTAAAGCTAAAGGAACGGCCGCTTGACAAGCAATTCCTAATAATTTATTAGGAAGAACACGTAAAATTTGGAAAGCAGGATAAAGATACCACTCCGGGAGAATTTCTAAAGGAGTGGCAAAAGGATTAGCAGGTTCACCGAGCATAGCGGGGTCAAGAACCGCCAATCCCACTAGTAATCCTATGGTCCCAAGAATCACCACAGGAAAAATATAAAGTAAGTCATTAGGCCAAGCAGGTTCACCGTAATAGTTGTGACCCATGCCCTGAGCTAGTTTTGCTCTTAATTTAGGATCGCTAAAATCTGGCTTTTTTTCAGTTGCCATTGGATATATTTCTCCTTATCAAAACTGAGAATCAGCAGGATGTGTGTCTAACATTAGTGACCAGTCTTTAATCACAAAAGACTTATAGTTAATTAATTAAATTAACTGTTCACTGGCCACTCTTAAGCACTTTACAAAGGACCAGAAATCCCTTGTTTGCGGATCATTAAAAAATGCAGCAGCATGAAGACTGCTATTAGCCAGGGGAAAACAAAGGTATGTAAGCTGTAAAAACGCGTTAAGGTGGCTTGTCCTACACTTTGACCACCCCGAAGGAGTTCAACCAATTGATCGCCCACCACGGGAATAGCTGCAGGAATACCAGAAACTATGTTAACCGCCCAATAACCAACTTGATCCCAAGGAAGAGAGTAACCTGTTACACCGAAAGAAACGGTAATAACAGCTAAGACAACCCCAGTAATCCAAGTTAACTCACGAGGCTTTTTAAAACCACCAGTCAAGTAAACACGGAAGACATGGAGGATCATCATCAATACCATCATACTCGCAGACCAGCGATGGACTGAACGTATCAGCCAACCGAAGTTAACCTCGTCCATAATATATTTAACTGAAGAAAAGGCTTCAACAACCGTTGGTTTGTAATAAAACGTCATGGCAAATCCAGTAGCAAACTGGACTAAGAAGCAAACTAAGGTAATTCCACCCAAACAGTAGAAAATGTTTACATGGGGAGGAACGTATTTAGTGGTGATGTCGTCGGAAATTGCCTGAATCTCAAGACGATCATCAAACCACTTATAAAGGGGAGAATCTGTAACTTGTTTGGAGAACATTGAAGCTATAATTCGCTATCGTAAATAAATGATCAAGGGTTGATTTGCTTGACTCCTTCAGTGAGATACTCCATAGAGAAAGTCAATGTTGGCGACATGGAGAAAACAAAACACCTCATTAGAAAATCTAACACACTACTTTCCATTGTGTTCACTGCGATCTTTATCTAAAAGGATAGATTAACATCTTACGTCAAAACTCTTTAACTAGTGTTTTTTCTGATTCTTTAGCTGCATCCTGAAAAGGTAACAAAACTAGCTCAGCGCCACTTCATTTGAAAATTTTTATCTCACTATGGATATGGATAGTTAAAGAAATTTATTTTTGACATTATCGCTATTGTAGGGTAGGGAGTAAATTGATTCCTACGCGTTATCTAGGCAAGACACTGACTATTCATTTCGGCTTAGGCAATGACAAAGTGGAGGTAGATTGTAAATTTTTCACTATATTCTCTTAAATCAAACGAGATAATATCCACTGGAAGAATATATACTCCGTCTAAATCTCTCAATTTCTCTATTAGTAATTATGAGTCAATTTTTCTAACTTGGATAAGATTAAACATAGTCATTCATTCTGATGATATGGGAGTCGATAATCATATAAGTAAACACCCTCATAGTAATTAATCCCACTGGGGCCATCAACCCTGAAATATCGTAATATGATTTGAACTGACCCTTAAACTTGCTAAAATTGAAAAAAAATTACTATAACAGGTTATTTTGTGGAGTAACTGGGGTCAAATATAACGGGGGAACAAAGTAACTACCAGGAAAAACTCTCCTTCCTTCAACAATACTGTAATACTATTAGGATTTCTCAGTCTAATAATGACTGCTCATCACTGCTAAAAGCTGTTAGAACAATCATGACAAGAACAATTTCAATATCCTGAACGTGTCAATATCCCTAGGGAAATTTATCCACCATGTAGGGAATTAATTTCCCGTTTATTCAGCAAACAATTCAACAATGAATGATGGTGTTTAGACAAGTTAAGTTAATAGCTACATAAAATTTCTCCCATCCCTGATACTGGTTCCACCGCAAAAATTTTGTGTAGTTCAATTTATACGTAAATAATAAACGATAAACGCCATAATTTATGGTTTATATAACCGAAAAGATAATGCCATATTTTTTGTATATATCATTGAAATACAACAATTTTTTTATAAAAAATTATTAAAGCTGATTATAAATGAAATATTTTAATTTTCTATTAGAATATTCCAAAATATTAGTCTACTCTCTATTCTAAAGAATGGTCACTGAAACGATAGAAAAAACGGTGAGGAAAAATAATCCAATTGGGTGAGGTTTTTTGTCGTTATATTTTTTATTTTGGTAGAAAGAAGAAAATCTTAAATAAGAAGTATGCATTTATCTATGAGACAGAATATTTTTTTTACGCTGGCTATCGCTGCTCCCTTTATGTTCACGAGTCCGGTTTTAGCTGGAAATCCAGCTCATATTCAACGGTTGCTAACGACTAACGAATGTATCGGGTGCGACCTTTCGAATGAAGACTTAAGATTTGCTCATTTAATTGGAGCAGATTTAAGGGATGCTAATCTATCAGGGTCAACCCTAATCGAAGCTAACCTAGAAGGGGCGGACATGACAGGGGCTAACCTTAAAGGATCTAACCTAACCGAAGCAATAGTTACTAATGCAAGTTTAAACGATTCGAATTTAGATAATGTAAACTTCACCCGAGCAATGATTTATGATGCTGATGTGACAGGCGCGTCCATGAACAACCTAGATTTAACTAGCGCTCAAATCTTTGACACAGCTATTGGAATTGGTGGACAAGACCCCGCCTTTGATTAAAAATGGTAGGCGAGGGAAATTCAGCTGTAATAGTTGTTTATATCAAAAAAAACACCAGCTAACAATGTAGACATTAGTGTTCTGTGTGTCTCGTGTTATCTTTTCAAGATAAACTACGTTTAGATTGAAAGGGTGTCGTAGGTCCCAGAGTCAATGTTATGTGTGGACCCAAGCTTTATCGGGCTAAGCTCAATAATTGCCCTATAAAAAAATTGATTGACCTATGCTAAATTTCAAGAATGTCGTAAAAAGATATCAATCTGGGTGAACATAATTTTTGTTTAGTACCGGACAGATATCATTTCATGCTTTGAAAGAAGTCTTTTAAACATACGCTACACGCAACAAAATCATTCCCAACGCGCCTAAAATAGGCAAAAGTACGATGAATAGGATATAGGATAATAGTAAAGTCAAAGTAACCTTCATACTGAGCAACTAACGTCAAAAATACCGTTGTAACAGTAAAGTTAAAAACGATAGTAGCCACTCCTCCAGAGGTTTTCTCCTCAACGTCGGTAATTTGTCCATTCATAACTAAAGCTAAGCTGTAGGGTTGCGTTGACTACTGCTTCCATCGCTTGGATAATTTGACCGGAACTATACCCAAGAAAAAGATTCAAAACTAATTTAATGGCAGGATAAGTCTTGTATTGGTTAATAATTGGGGTATAGGTAGTTAAAGTTGGGGTGACAATGTCGCTTTATTGAACCGTTTCACCATCACGCGATTACAAAATGTCCAATGTTTTGAAAGTTTGTCCGTACATCTGCTTAAGCTTTGGCATAAACCCAATAGAGACAATTTTTATACACAAATTGATTGACCAAATGTGGCTAGATAAATATTTGAATAGTTTGCAAGATTTATTTAATAGCTATATTCTGCGCCTTGATTTTTTTTCGATTAATATTTATGGTAATCAAGCTACTATCAATAGTAAACAAGATAAAAGTAAATACAATTTTTAGTTATTTATTAGCTGTAGTTATCACAACTTTAATATGACTAATTAAGGCTAACATTTCTTATAGCTGATTATCTTAAATAGAGATTTCTAAGCCATTAGATTTACTCAAGCCATCTACTGAGAAGATATTAACTACTAACGTATATGTATCTGTCATCTTTTCTTTTTGTATAGATTTTATTTAGATCTTTCGTAATACTCAAAACTTGACTTTTCGCTCTAGGACAGTTTTCCTAAGATTACGACTTGACATAGTGATTAGGTTTATTGGTATTTTTCCCTTCAAAATAAAATCCGTATGATCAGTATTAGGAATAATTATGAATAATTTTTGTTGTTTGTTAATCAATTTGATCAGTGTAGTTGAGAGAGACTTCTAGGAAAGCTTATAGAATTTAAAAGAAATACTCCTGGTCTTCAGCTCAAATAAATCCTGATAGCAGGGTTTAGTACATCTATGCCCTGGCAATTGACTCTGTGGGAAACAAGGCCATAACTACAATACAAATATTAGGTTAAAAAATTGGTAAAGTAACGATAGCTTTTTCTGATTATTTTTCTAATTAGATCAAATACTTAGTTTTTTTAAAAAACATCGCCAATGGACCATGTTTATCTTCGAAAGCGTTCAGCAAGATGGCTTACATAATAGGGACAAAGCGTTAAACGGCGAAAAAGACACTGCAAAGATAATTGTCATGCTAGACCAACGGTAAACTACTTCTGTTATCCTAGAAAAAAAAGTCACAGGGATAAAAACTACCATCAATACTGCCAAGGTGAAAATAGTCGCCTCAAATAATTTATCTATAGGAGTCTATCACTGCTTACATAGGACGTATTCTTTAGAACAATTTATTAGGAACTGCTTCCACACTTGGTATCTCGTCGTTTATCACCAATCCTTTTTCTAAAACACAGACAAATCAACTTAACTGGTTAAGGGTATAGCTAAAAGTATTTAAAACGATCATCGCCCCGACTAACACGACTAAAATAACAGTCCCGGAAATGACGGTTATCTGACAATCCTGTAGGAAAACCAATATAACTAGGATTATTAGGATAATTGCTTGCAAAAAAGTAATAAGTAAATTTTTAATCGAAGTATTAACAAACAACCTATTATTAAGACCAATAATAACTTTTAACCCAAGGAGAAAACTCGGTTCCGATTTCCTAATTCTTGTTTTAGCAGCTTATGCAGTTCCTAGAGTGTTAGTTCCAGGTAACTGATAAATAAAGCAATTCCAGAGTTGCCATCCACATTAACCAATGTATCGTAGTTTTCTATTCCTAGTTCAGCTCATCTCACATCTTTAGCGTCTTATTTCCCTTAAAGAAATTTCGAAATGTGGATTAGAATGTCATTTTCTCCCACCTTCACTATCATATTTTTGGTTTTCGCTACAATTGTAAATTGTTGCTTGGATGGATATATATAGTTGTTCTCCAATTCTTTCTATGGCGGTATCAGAATTTTATCCATCGACAACATCAATTGTAGTTGGTCCTCTAGCAACTAATTCACCAGGATGAAGTTGAATTCGTATGACATATTTAGTTTCTCCAAGCAGACTAACAAAATCTCCCCCTGACAAATCTTTCATTTCATTCTAGATGGTAGTGATAGTGATCTATTGAGTTATAAAGAAAGGTTTTATCCTAGAGATATTCTCCGTTTGCCCCTTTGTCGGAGTGGAAAACATAAATCAGGGCAATACTCAGAGACTGTCTATCTATTATTGTAACCTCTGCTTGGCTCATTACAGAAGGTAAATTCAACACTCCCTGCAAGACTTTCTTCTGCACTAATACTTGAGAGGTATTTAGGTCTATCTCTGTCGGAAAAATTACATTCTAGATATTACTCGGTGTAAGAATTAATTCATCTCACTTGTTCGGTTTTGTTGATTTTCCGTCCAGGCACGATCATAAAATTACTTTCTATGGTTTTGGTATCTGCACCAATGTAATTTAGAGAGAATTTATATCTACTTTTTCTTCGGAGTTTTATTGGTTTTTATATACAAAAGTTTTTTTGACCTTTTTTCCTTGTCAATTTTAAAAAGAGCTATGACAAGTCGTCTGGTCTATTTTAATTTCACAATTTTAAAAACATTGGGTTGTGGAGATATCACTCCGACTAATTCCTTTTCTAGGACTTTAACCAATGTTGAAGTATTAGTTGGGATAAATATGTCCTGCTGTTGTTATTACTAAATTAGTTGGCTTTTATCAAGTTGGTTAATAAATAGTTTATCAGAAATATCGGGCAAAGATTCTGTCTGAGAATACCATCATAAGCACTTATATTCTTTAGATTCTGATGAAGTCTCGACCAATTAATAAAGCACGTAGTACTGTACATTGGTTTAACTTTTTTTACAAAACAAATAATTATAACGGGTGTGACAGGACTCGAACCTGTAACCTACGACTTAGAAGGTCGGTGCTCTATCCATTGAGCTACACACCCATGAAGTTTATTATAACCGCCTAATAATTGTATACCTTCTGTTACTGATAACGCCAACTCTAAAAGTCATTAATTTTAAAACTCAGAGTTTTATGATATATTCCCCCACAATATTCTTTAGTTTAGGATTAAAAGTCAAATTCATTTAGCCTCTTCTGTAACATTTGCGGAAATTTGGCATAATATTTCTGATTTAGAGGAGATGGATGGGGTAAAGGGAGTAAAGTTACTTGTCGTCGGTGTTGCATACCCAAAGTATCAATCGCGCGGAGAGTGACAGGCAATTTATTTTCATAGCGATCACTCCGTTGGAAAAATTCATTGACTTCCCCTTTATCTCCATAGGGAATAAACCACTTAAACGCCTCGGTTCCTAAGGTAATAATTTGATTTCCTTGCCAGTGAATGACTAATAATTTTTCGATAAAGGGACGGAAACGATTTTTAACTTCAGTAATATAAGCTTTATTGTCAGGAGGTTTATAGGGGACAGTATTGGTGAGAAGAACTCGAGTACAGACGTTTTGCAACTCCTGTTGAGTTTTCGCTTGTTGATGATGCATCGCCGAGTAAAACCCTTGACGAACTAAGGTGCCTGCGGCACCAATTAAAGGTTGTCCCATATGAACTTCATCTCGTCCAAGATCTCGTCCAAAAAAACAGATCTGACTTTTGAGGTTTCCTGCATACAAAATAGGTCGAGTGGGATCTTTATCAGCCGCTTTATAAACAGTGGTATCAATGGGAAACGGTTTTCGTTTAGCTTCTTGATGAATTTGAACGATCAAGGTTTCAATATCTGACATTAATTCATTTAATCTGTGGTTACAGCAATCAGTACGATAGCATTATTTGTGACCAGTAAACTTTGCTACTAAAGTAGATAAATCTAAATAAATGTTAAGAAAGTAACTTATTTTGAGTTTTTATATTCAAGTAATTACAGTGTTTTAATTTAATTACAATTAACCTGTTTGGGAACTATTGATATCTATTTGATAGATATTTTATTTGACTGTTTGTACTAAGTTGTATTTATCTTAAAATATTTTTACAAAAACTTGCTATTACTTTACTTCTACTTTTTAGGTGGGAACAAAAAAATAGCAAAAAATATAAATATAACTCTTTTCATTTTCGTTAATTTAGTTAATCTCTAATTAAATTATCTGTAACCACTAAATTATGATGAATACTAATGTTAGCTGTTATGAAAAGTTTTTTAGTGGTTTAAGCATAAAAAAGACAAGTTGCTATCGGATTTATTACTTCTATAAATAAAATCATCCCTATCTCATTTAAAATCTGATAATGGGCCATAGTAAATGCTTTGAAAGTTGGAATACCACTGATTAAACTGAGTTGAGCATTTGATACGATCAGTATCAATCAAGTGAGAATTATGAGTCTAACATAATTTAGTTTAAATGGAAAACTTGCTACTATTCTATTTATAGAACAAATATAGCCTTTGATAAGCTTATGATCTATAATCATACTCTGTACTTTATGTGTTTAATTTGTACATAATAGGTTCGATAGAGCTAAATTTTACCTAATACCTTTCCATGGAATTTAACTAGTAAATGGACTGAACTTGTCCTCCTTTTAATGTTAGAATACCCTGGGCAAACTGTTTAACACATTTCTTTTGATGATTCACCATAATTATAGTAGTTTTCTCTGTTTTATTCGAATTAATTAAAGTTTCTATTAATTGCTGAGCACGATCACTATCTAAAGCTGAGGTGGGCTCATCTAATAATAAAAGTTTAGGTTTCATCATTAACCCCCGCATAATACTTACTAATTGTCGCTGTCCTAAAGATAATTGTAATTCATTTCGAGTTAACCAATCATCAGGGATGGAAAGTTGTGATTGCCATGTATCAATTGCCTGTTCAATCTCTAATTTAGATAACTGTTGCAATACTAAAGGATAAGCAAGGGTTTCTTCGACAGTCATCCCTAATAATTTTGGCTCTTGGGGAACTAGAACAATTTGTTGACGGAGTTTAACAATAGAAAGATTACAGAGAGGTTCAGAATCCCATTCAATTAACCCTGATGTAGGGTCTTGTAAACGGTTAATTAGCCGTAATAGAGTAGTTTTTCCCGCACCAGAAGGACCGACAATTGCTAAGCGATCACTCTGATTTACTTGAAAAGAAATATTAGTTAATAACTTATTTTCTTTCCTAAAATCAGTTAAACTAACCTCGGATAATTTTAATAATGGATTTGATTTATAGTTCATAACTTATTAAATGTAGAAGTTATTTAATTGGGGTAGTTATTTATTTTTTACTTATCTATCTTGAATCATTCCAGAAACACTTTTCACAAAGACTAATATTGCTTGGGAAGTTACAATAATATCCCGTTCTTCTCTTCCTAAATATAACCGACCAAAACTCACTATAGCCGAAACCTAAAAAATATTAATTAAAGCGGCTTTTTCTGCCTCATTAGCTGCTAAAGACGCAGAATTAGTTGGTTTGACTTCTAAAATATAAAGAGTTTGTCTGGCTAATAACATATTTTACCCGTCGGTTACGATTGACTAATTGTGCTTAATATCAATCGATGTTACGAATAATTTAACTGGAAACGACCTTATATTTCAAACAATCGTATCGATTAACGCCTAAAGTATCTAAAATTGTTTTTTTATAGCTTTTACCTCTCCTTGATTAGTGGAATAAATTTCGAGAAGTCCATAAAGATGTTCGAAAAATTGCACTTCAGGATTAACTACAGCAGACTTAAAAGCGACATCTGTAACGCGGTTAATTTCAATTCCTGGAGGGATTAAAATCCATAGTGAAGCATCCCTAAGGAAAAGTGAAAACCTAACGCTACCGCACCAATGTAGGCGGCGTATTGAAGTTGTAATCGGTCTAAATAAACATAGCTGCGTAATTCGACTCTCAAAGTGAGATTATTCAATGTTTTTTATTAATCTTTATAAAGACACCTCAAATAAATTAACATAAGACTAGTAAAATAAGGAGATTACAGATTTTACATAATAAATTATTTTGCTTTTCTAGATTGAAATAGTTGTAGTCCTCTAAGTTAAATCGCTATTTAATTTTAATTAGAAGTAAAATACTTATATCAATAATATAAATTTTTATGTTGATAATTCTTGGAATTTTCTTGATTTTCTCTGTTGGTTAACCAAGTAAAGCTCAAAAAAAAAGTTTGTAAAATGTGTTCACTTTATCTTAATAAAGTGAACACATTTTACAAACTTAAATTAGTTGTTAATTTGCTCAATAAATCAGCATCAATATAAGAAATATTAGGCGCGCTTTTATTAAGTCATATGATGGTCTATATAACCCCAAAGTTTCTTGGAAAACTTGGTCAAACACTACAGATTATTTTAAAAAAAAATCTGTAAAAATAGTTAATCATTAACAATTAGACTTTTTTATAAACAAGATATCGGACTTTTTTTGTGTCAGGTTAATTAGGAAATAATTAATAATTGATAAAACAATTTATCTGAGTCTATCAACTAGAGAATTTTCATCAATCTTAAATTGATTTTAAAAATACTATCAACATAGTATACTATTAGGTTTTTTTAAAATTGATATTATTTAATATAATCATTGCAAAAATTAGAAAACTTACTAATATCCTTGTCGTAGTTACGATGCTAACTGTATCCAAATTACAAACATAAATAGTAATTAAATTGTAAATAAAAACCCGTAACAGACTAAATTTTTCTGTGTTTATTGAATGGTTATAGTTAGTTTAATAAAAATTAACATCATGATACTTGTCTAAAGCTAGGTATTTATCCCCCATCCATTTTATTAGAAAGTATTCACTACAAATGCAACATTAATAATTGTAGTAATATTCATTGATCGAAGATAAACACCAATAAAAAAAATTACCAACTATTATTATTTTGAGGAAATAATTTTCAGAATAGTCTTCAACTCAAAATTAAGCTAAATTATGGGAATTATAATGGTAAAAATTGCTAAAACTTCATCGAAAGAAAAGTCCCCATACAGTTTGAGCTACACTACTAATGGCTAAACTGTAAACCATCTTACTTAGATAGGAATGTTCTCTATATGATGGGTAAAACTTGATAAATAGCAAAATCAATTAAACCCAGATAAATCAATCCCTCTATCAAAATTTATAACTCGCGTTATAAATCAAGACCTCTCTCAAAAAAAGTTTTATAGATCTCCTCCATGGTCATATCATTAACTGAAGCGACATTTACTACACAATAAGTACCAAAAGCGACAATATTAGCAGTAATGCCAACTCATGATCTGACTAAGTCTAGCTTAATTTTCTTGATTTTTAAGTATTTAGCTCTTAGGATGGCTTCTCGCGTAATAATTCGATGCTACCACTTCAAGCACTTGCCCCGATTTAAATAAAGGAAAAATGCAGTTGACTCTATTTTCCCAAACTTTATGGGCAATTTCGTAATCAGGACAACTAATGCGATACGTGGAATCAGAGATCACGGAAAAAGAGCAGCCATAAGGGAGAATAAAAGACAGAAGCAACTTAAGAGTATTTTGATGTAACTGAGAATAGATCATATAACTTTATAGTTTGTTTTCCTGGCCCTTTTAGACTAAGTATGATCAATCAGCCGCCAATAACTTCCTAAACCATCATTCTAACTGCATTCTGTAATCCTAAAAATTTGATTTTTCCAAAGACCAAGTTTTTAGAATTTTAGAAATCTTACAAAGTACAGAATAAGAATTTTGGCTTGTGTTTGTTATAGCTGTTGTCACAGCTAGTCTGGAAGAGTTATTTTTAAAAACTCCTGCTCGATTCTATCAGGTATGTCGTTCCCAATTATCTATCTTTTTATTGAGATATATTAACTTTTCTGTAAGTTAGTTGTTGACAGATTACGTAGGATATACACGTCCAGAATAGATAAAGTATTTTTGCTATGACACTAGACAGACTCAAAGTTCGTTTCCTCTAACTACTCTAGTGCCTGGTGGTAACATTTAATAACCCAATGAATCGAACGAGCTATTTATAGATTTTTAATCAACTAACATTATTTTTTTAAATTAAAACCTACCTATATTTAAGCTATTTTTAGCATAAATAATAAATACTGTACTCTTAATATGAGAATTTAGTTATGAAATTTTCAAAAATTATGGAGAAGTTATACTTAGTTATTAATTTATTATCAAGAGTTTTGATAGTTATTTCTTATCTCAATAATTATTTTTGTTTTAGACAGCTCATATTCAAGTTTTATGGACATAGCCAGACTTACATAGAATTGACCTGTAAGTCTGGCTATGTAAGGTTTTCATGTTGACTTAACCAAATGATTGCTTCTTTAATCCACTCCTCGCCATTATTATTTTTTGACATTTGATTATTTTTACTCAGAGTAGAAACAGCTTGATCAATTTCTTTATTAGTATAACCTAATGCTAATAAAGTCATTTCTAAATCTTCTAGCACCTCTAAGGACGGAATTGCAACAGTAGAAGATAAGGTTATCCCTAATAGTTTTTGCCATTGAGAGAGTTTAGTTTTGAGTTCTAAGATGATCCGTTCGGCAGTTTTCTGTCCAACTCCTGGTGTTTTAGATAGAGTCCGAGTGTTACCATTAATAATTGCTTGTACTAATTTTTCTAATCCTAAGGTGTCAATTAAGGCGATTGCTAATTGTGCACCAATTCCATTAACATTGATTAGTTGACGGAATAATTCTCGTTCAGCCACAGTAGCAAAACCATATAAAATAGGGTAATCATCCTTGATTTGTAGATGGGTAAAAACTAGAATATTTTCTAGTTTGTTGTGAACTAATTTTTGGGAAAATTGTGATGAAATTTGTATTTCATAGCCCATATGATTAACTTCTAAGATCAGAAGAGTCTTATTGGGGATAGTATTAATTACTTCGACTAGATTACCTTTAAGATAACTTAACACAGTTTATTATTAATGACTGAGGTATTAATAAATAATTTTAATTTACTTTGTCTGATCTGTTTATTTAAATTTTAAAACAGTCAAAATAGTAAGATTTTTCTAAAACAAAATTCACATAACGACCTTAAGTAAGATTATCAAAAATTATTTAATTACATTAATGTCGTTCACACAATTATATTTTAGCATTGCAAGAATGATACCATATTTTTTCTTAAAAAAGATAATATTTTTATCATAATTGCTAAAATAAGAGTTTGCTTGAGATCAATTTATCATCTATTATACAGATATCGAATGACTAATCCTTTATCTTTATTAATTGGTAAAATCCAAAAGGATAAATAGAATTATCGATAATTTTAGTATGTGTGACATTATCGTATTAATGCTAATTAAAGGTGAAAAATTACTACTGTTAGAGCTGTTTTAGCAAAAAAATAACTAATTTATAAATGACTTTGTTCAGATTCTAGTTGTAACAGTAGATCTTTAAAATAAATGGTGTTCGTACAAACTTTTTCCGATGATAATCCTATCTTAGAAAATTTACCTAGTAAATATCAACTTCCTCTTTGGAGAAAGTCAAATAGATGTGAGTTTCTCCAGAAGCAATTAAAGTATCAGGCAATTATAGAGATTTTTTCGGAGATTATAGTATCAATGAAGTGATTTCTCTGTTGGATAAACAATTGTAGTGTCGTAGACAATTCAATGTTGATTTGAATGTTCATTAAAAATAACTAAAAAATCATTATTTTCTAAATTACTTTACTTGTAAAGCTAGAAAATTACCTTTTAACAATTTGGCAATTATTAGTTTATATGAGAAGTGTAGATATTATTTTACCTATTGAATTAACTCGAAATAGATGAGAGAAACTTCTAACAGTTCGAGAGTTTTTACAGATAGCGGTATAAATTTTAAAATCGAGAATTTATTAGAAATTAATTCTTCTCAAATAAGCGTAATGATTAAATTATTCATTATTAATATTTAGTATTAATCATGGATGTTGTTAAATCAAGGTAAATTTGAAAAATTTACCTTGATTTAAGTAGTATATGACTTTCTAGTTAGTATTGTTTACTATTATATTTCTTATTTACTAAAGCCTTATAGAGGAGTTACATCTTAATAAATTATATTAAGTATATGTCGTCTAGGATAAATAAAACAATCACTATTTATTGGACAAACTAAAAATTAATTACACACAAACAAGATCGTTAAAAAATTAATATATTCACTTTTATAAACTCTTTTAAATAAACAATTTTTCCATTTTTTTTATAAAATTTTGACTAAAAAATAGCATATTTTGTAAATTCAAACTTATCAATTTATAGGGTTTCTTTTTTTAAAAAATCCTAGTCACGAACTAAATTTTTAAATATCTCGGAAAATAATTATGGATTAAATATTGAGATCCGACGACAAAATATCTAATATAGAAATATAAGTATCGTATATATTTCTATATTAGATATTGGCTTGTAAAAATTACGATGACTATCTGTCATCTTTTCTCTATTCATTAATTTTTTACTCTTTATTCTTATCGATAAGTTTACATTTTAGATAGTCCATATTTGATAAATTTAGCTAGGAAATATGTGACTTATAGAAGCTATGTATCATACTAATTCTCTAATTTTTTTTATTTGTGAATTAACCGATTAGCGGTTCGTAAAATTTGTCCAGCTAAAATCGCAGCCCCAAAGCCATTATCAATATTCACTACCCCAATCCCTGCTGCACAAGAATTAAGCATTGTCAATAATGGGGAAACTCCCCCAAAATTTACCCCATAACCTACACTAGTTGGAACTCCAATTACTGGACAGTTAACCATTCCGGCTACCACGCTAGGTAAAGTCCCTTCCATCCCTGCCACCACAATCAACACATCTGCTTGGTTGATCAACTCACGGTGACTTAATAGACGATGAATACCTGCTATTCCCACATCCCACAACCGTTGTACCTCAAGCCCGCAAAGTTGTGCAGTAATGGCAGTCTCTTCAGCTACGGGTAAATCCGCTGTTCCCGCTGTAAGAACCCCAACTACTCCCAATCCGATCGAGGGGATTTCGGAGGTTTTTAAGGCACAAATACGAGCTACTGGATAGTAAATTAAATTAGGTACTTGGTCTTCAAGTTGTGCGGCCACCGTTGCTTCAATACGAGTTGCCATAACCACAGGAGAATGACATGCCATCGTGAGCATAATTTGAGCAATTTGTTCAGGGGTTTTTCCTGGACCCCAAATAACTTCAGGAAACCCTGTTCTTAAATAACGATGATGATCAATTTTTGCAAACTCATCAACCGATTCAAAACTGAAATATTTTAGCTTTTCTAACCCTTGATTAGGACTAACTTCTCCCGTGGCGATCGCTTGCAAAAGAGACCGAAGTGCATCTGGATTCATGGTCTTAAATTTTCCTTGAATTATTAACTATTTCAATTATTGAATACGATTCATAGGCTAACCAATTTTATAGACTTTTTCTACAATTACCTCCCTAGGTAAAAATCACAAAAACAACAGTATAGACTCTCATTTTAATAGAATTCTAACACTAAGTAATCATTAGAATCAGTTAATTGAGGGCTAAATCGATATCGAAGCAGTTCAGGAATGTAAAGTTCATTCAAAGGATAATTTTTAAGCAAACTTTCTAAGTAACCACAAGAAGATCCTCTCCAGACTTTCCGAACACTAGCTTTAATAGTTTCTGATTTGGGAAAAACAACAATATTCCCATACTGAAATATTCCCATACTGAAAAACATAGTTAGGGATATTACTTACGAACAATACCCTAACTCGTAAAGTTGGTTTCATAAATTCACCAAATTCTCAAATTGTTGATTAATCCATTGGCATACTTGAATGTTGTACCTTTAGTGAGAGATCAACCAGAAAAATATTGACTGAGCAAATAATACAGTTGAGGGCTATATGCATTAGTCCCTCAACTGTATTCCCATTTACCACAATAATATTTCATAAGGACATCGATATTGAAATAACTTAATTTCCTAGAAACATAATCGCTCGCAGAAGATCTTCTTCATAAAACTGTCCCATATCTGAGAAAAATATCTGTAGGATTCACAGCTAAACAACTAAGGATATTTATCAATATTTAAAGCTCGAGATACTTATAGCAGTTATTTTACTTAAGAAATACACTAAGTTTTAGTAGTAGCCAGAAGGCAAGAGTAATAAGTCAGAGGGCATTTCCTAAACCCAAGAAAAACTATGTATTCAGTTTCTACTAAAAAAAAATAATTGTTCTTAATTTTCAACATCTAACTTAGAAATATTTGAGATGATAACTTATGCATAACTTACGACAAAAGTTAAGGTTGATTTGATAAATGGGGTAAGGCTTGCTGAATAAAGTTTTGGACCAGAGCAGTGTGTTTATTTTTTTCGAATACCTTCCTTATTTTTAGAGGAAATTGAGTTAAATCTATTTCCCCTATTGCCGATGAATTAAGGTCTTGCTCTTGGAAATATTCCACTAAACTTAATCCAGCTAAACGAGTCAAATAGGCGGCACTTATTGCCTGAAGTGTTCCCCCAGCAATATAGGTAATAGCATTATTTTTGAGAAAACTGCCAATAGTTTGAGTTGATAGTTCAACTAATCCTAATTTAACTATTAATTTACCAATGGTTCCTGAAAGAGCTTGTCCTTGAGAGAAAGACAATTTCTGTTGATAAATTACTCCTAAATCTATAACTAGTTGAGAACTAATAGCGGCGGTAGCTAACAAATCTAAAGCGGCTACCGGATTAGCAAAAGCACTGGCTGCTGCAATCCACTGATATTTTTCAATAATGGGTAGAGCACAATCGCGTCTTATGCTATCAAGATTTACTTTGGCCTGTTGTTTAAGAGATACTGCTTCACGCCATAGACTTCCACAAACTAACATTTTCCTTTCGAATTCTAAAACAAGTTTTAAGCGATCACTCAAAGGGTTAATTTCAGGAGGTTGGGATTCAGCCCACTCCCGAATTATCCCATTCTCTTCATACTGGCGAACTTTCAGATCTTGAGGAGCCGCACTAATGGCAATAACATCGGAAGGTGCAATCATCGATTTAAGTTGTTGCCGTACTTGTTCTAGAATCAAGGCTCTTTCTTCTGGAACATACTGATCCTTTTTATTAAAAACCAGAATAAATCGTTGATGATCTCGATTACACTTTTGCAAAAATTTCCAATGAGAATTGGTTAAATCTCCGATTATTAATAATAAAATCAGATCCGCCTTTATTTCAGGTACTTTTGTTTCTTTAAACAAAGATTCTATCTCTATAAAAGAGAGAGCATTAGAGAAATCTTGAGTTAATAATATTTGTTTTAAAGTTGTTTTCCCAACTTTTTTACCTCCTGCTAAGGCAATAGTTAGTTCTTGACGATCAAAGCCTAAAGATAATTCAGTTAATTGTTGCTTAAAGACAGAAATATCACAATCTGGTGCTTCGGTGGCTAAAGTGTTAAGGATTAGTTCTCCTTGGAGAATTACATCTCTGACCGATTGTTCAGTTAAACGTGTTACTAACAATGGTTTATTTGTCGTTTCTTTTTGTCCTTGCCGCCACCAAAACCCCAACCCCAAGGAGACTGCGCTGAGTAGTCCCCATTCTCCTACTTCTATAATTTGCTGACTAAAACTATTATAAAACCACAATATAAATGAAATACCGACACCCGCCACTAGAATTGGCTTGTTAACTTTTTTTCCCATTATTAACCCCGTCAAGCAACCTTTCCTTAAGAATTATACTTTTTATAATCTATTTACTCTTTCGATGTTTTTTCCTTTCTCAAGATTGCCATGTCTTTTTTAACTTATCCCAAAGACCAGAAAGGGATTCTTTCATCTGTTTCTTAATACTCCAACGTTGAAAAGCTTGTTCATAAGCTTCCCCCTCTGTTTGAAAGACTTTCCATGTATCTAGAGACAGAGGCAATCCTAAGAGTAAGAGAATATACAACGACCAAGATAAAGTCCCTGAACTAAGGAAATTTATCATTAAAAAAAATCCGTTGATAATAGCATAGCGAATAGTCTTTTGTTTCAATTGTTCCTGCCTATAGCAATCGAATTCCTGCCGTTTACGTTCGATTATTTTACTATTAAGCCACTCGCGCTCAGCAGACCTAAGGGAGTCAGCATCAATGTCTAATTCAGTGGCAATTTCCCGCAGTTGCGCTCTTGACAATTTTGAACCATCGGCTGTACGAGTGATCGCTAGATGAAGAATTTCTTGGACATCATTTTGACTGTAGGATTCAGGGGGTTGCACGTTAGAAGTTGACATAATTTACTTACTTTAGACTCAACTCAGTGAACCAGCTTGTCTGACTATGATTGTCACCGGAAAATCAGCCAGGCCAAACCTCTTTAGATTCTATCTTGAATCTGAAAACAGAGAGCTATTAACCGTTAATAACATATTCTCAAACCGAGGTTTTAATGAGCAATGAATAAATTTTGCAGAAAAAAATAGGGTTAGTTTATGATTAAAATCATAAACTGACTGTGTGTTACACTGCTTACCATTTTTTGCATCTTAATAAAGATTTAGAATTCTTGAATATTTGTTGCTCAGTAGTTAAAATTACTTCTTAATTATGATGCTTCTCATGGCTAGAAAAATTATTAATTTTTCTAGCCTAACTGTGAAAAGTCGCAATAGAAAACCACCCAAAGTTTCTTTTTACAGGATTTCCAGGATTACAAACACTTAACCTGTACAAAAATCAAGTCTTTAGAATTATGAAATACTTCCAAAATTCTTATTTTGGAAGTTGTTAGCTGCTAGTCTATTATTCTCAGTTCAGAAGAGCCAAATTATTTTCCGGTATGTTCCATCTTTATTGTAGAATAGTGACCTAGGAAACGCTCGAACCGTCCCTTTTGGGCGGATATATTGCTTAGTTGCAGGTGCGTTCAAGCCTTTAGAATACTTTCTCGGGGCTTCTAAGATGAATTGTAATTTTGTATAGCATTTGGAGAAAGTTAGTGGACTTATCCCTCATTCCAGCTCAACCTGAGCCTGGTTTAATCAACATTTTGATTGAAATTCCTGCAGGCAGTAAAAATAAATATGAGTTTAACAAAGCTCTTAATGCCTTTGCGCTAGATCGCGTCCTTTATTCGTCGGTTCAGTATCCTTGTGATTATGGATTTATCCCTAACACTTTAGCTAACGATGGTGATCCTCTCGACGGAATGGTGTTAATGGATCAACCGACTTTTCCCGGGTGTGTCATTACTGCCCGTCCTATTGGTCTATTAGAAATGCTCGATGGCGGTGATCGTGATGAAAAAATTCTTTGCGTTCCCGATCAAGATCCCCGCTACATTCAGATTAAATCGCTCAAGGATGTTGCTCCTCATCGCTTGTATGAAATTGCTGAATTTTTCCGTACCTACAAAAATTTGGAGAAGAAAGTAACAGAAATTCTTGGATGGAAGGATATTGAGGCTGTCCTTCCTCTTGTTGAAGAATGTGTGAAAGCTGGAAGTAAATAACTTCTAAAAACTTCAGCTCAAACTTGGTGATCTATCGATACTCCCCGCCCATAGGAGGTGTAGGGTTTGTTTAACTACAAACCCTTATAAAGCATAATATTTCATTGATTAACTTTGTTATATTGCTCCAATAAATCCCTTATTTTTTAAGAAAAATAGGACAAACTTTTCATGTTCTAGCATAATTCAATTTCCTCAAAAAGAAATAATTTTATAAAAAATATGAGAGTTATTAATAACTTGTACTTTTACTCTTTTTAGAGGAGGAATACTCTCGATATTTTTTATCTTTAAGTCGTTAAGTTTACTAGGATAAGTTACAACAAATTTTCCCAATAACTAAGACTGAACTTAAAGTTGTCTTAAATTATTTTATCAAAGTATGTCAATAGCTGTAAGAGTGTGTTTTAAGTTCCATTGAATTTTAAGATTTAAAGTATGTAAAAATCATTGTTTACTTGGATTCTCCCGCCTTCTGATTTATCATTGCGAGATATTAAATGTAGCTAATATTTTGAGTTAGTTTTTATGCTGTTATCTAAGTTAATAAGATAATTATTTTTATTTTATGTCTTATATCTTGAAGTATAATTTCTCTTAAAGAGTCAAGATAAGAGGGTAATATTTCTATCATGAAGGATAATGATTAGATTAAAAAGTAAATTAAGTACACTATTTACGGATATAAGTTATTCCATTACCCCATGAGCTGTTTATTTTTATCTTGTGAAGGATATATTAAACTCTTTAAATCTACCTAAAAATTTGCGATTATTGTAGTCTAAATTGAGAAACATGGAAAACAATTAATAATCCAAGTATTAATATTATCTTTAATATTTGAAATTTTTTTTAATGACTTTCATTCTTTTTCTTCTTTCTAAACTGCTAGTGATTTCAAATAAATGTTATTGAGCGAGGGAACTTATCACAATAAATTCTATCTATAGCTAACTTTTTTTCAGTATATCATTATATAATTCAATTATACTAAACTAATGTCAACATTAAGTAAAGACACTCTAGAGTTAAAAGATAGTCAATTTTTTAACTCTAGAGATTTTTTCTTTGATTAGCTTTAATTCATTATCAATATTTGTTATTTTTCACTTTTTAAAAATAACAATATTTTCTAGGATTATACACTGAGTTATTTCATGAATTTTAAATAAATATTATTGAATAGTTCTGATATTTATTGTGTTTTTTTATTAAAATTGGTCTATTAATTTTATAATTAGTGTCTTTTCCAAAAGACTAATGATAGTCTATACACCTGGTTAAGTTCAACTTTATATTCTTTACAGAAAGTTACTGAATTATTAAATTTAAGTTCAATATTTTTTTGACTTATTGCCAGCTTTTTCTCAGTACTTTTTTCTCTAATTTTAGATTAGACATTTAAACATCTAATTGGTTAATATTTATTTCTTTTATTACATAAAATTTTATAGTATATCAATACTATAAAATTTTTCTGAGCTTATTTACAATCTTTTTTCAAAAATTAGACTAACTACTTTACTCTCTCTCTGATTTTTCTTATTTATATAATTTCTACACTTATTCTTTTATATAAATTTATCAAAAATAAATAATAAATATCGTAGTTTTAATAAATATTCTTTTTTGAAAGTTAGTTAACCTATTTATTGAATTTATTTTGATATTGATTACATCTCATTCAACGATAGTTAATTCTAAGATAGATATGTTTCTATTCTTAGAAAAAATCTCTAATATAATATTTATTATTGTAATGAAGTTTCCTGGTAGTTGAACTATTCTAAAGATAAGTAGCTGTTAGGTATATATCTCCGAAAAAATAAATTATTTCTGTTTAATTTAAGATTTTATAATGTGTATCGGTCAGTATTTTAAAATTTAAAATCTCATTTATTAAACTAAGTTGAAATTAAGTATCAAGTATAAATAAAGTAAAGATGTTTAGTTTAGCATAATCTAATTTAAATAGAAAGCCTGTAAAAATACTATTTATATAGTAGCCATTACTTTTTTAAGTTTATTATTGATAATTAAATTTTGTCTTTGTCAGTAAAATTTTTACCTAATAGATTCAGTAGGAGTAAATATCTAGAGCAATTATGGTTTAATTTCTGGTAAATCATAACTTATTTTCCTAATAAAAGAGGAAATAAAATGATTGAGTAAACCTAGAAAAAATAGAAAAGTTAAATATATGTGGTCTCTCAGAGATAAGAAAGTGGTTTAAATATAGACTAGCTTTAAATAGTTTCTTAGGTGATTTTTACATTAAATTAATGGAAGAGTAACCTAAAAAAACTAAAAAAAGGTTGAATAATTTTTATTCAGTAACAATGGTAGTTGAAGATCAAGGACTTATTCATAGCAGTTGCACTAAAAAAGAAGTATAAAAAAAATAGTAAAAGTACAGTTTATATACCTTTATTGTTACTCACTTATTGGCTCAAAATTAAATATGATTAAGAGCTAAATACAAAAAATAGAAGAAGATTAATTGACCAGTATAATCTTGAAATATCAACATTAATAAACCATGGCACTAAAAAAAATTGAATCACACTCAAGACTAAATACGCTGGAAATAAAAATATTTCTTGTTAAAAATATAAAGATTAAAAAAGTTAATTAACTAGAAACTAAACGAAAAAGTTTAAATACTATTCAACAGCCTAAAAATTAGTGTTGAATCTAAACTAACCAATATTTCTATTAATTTTTAGCCTTCTAGACTAAGAAATATTCCTATTCTTGAAATGTAAATTGACAGTTTTTTTCTTTTCTTAATAGTTTTTATTATAGATAAAGTCAGACTTTCAGCCTTTATTTATTAATATATTGTCATAGCTAGTTCAGAAGAACTATTAATTTAAGCTTGCATAAGACAGTATACTTTAGTTTTCAAGATCAAATCAAAACTCTAAGTCAATGGCAAAATCAATATCATCAAAGCGGTCCAGCCATTAGTAATCTCGTATGAGAAGTCAAACTAGGCAAACTAGGCGATCGTACTCTACTAAGCTTCTTGTCTACTCTAATCTTCTGTTATCGTTAAGGGTCAAAGTGAATTAATATTGATCTCAAGTATTGTCAACGTTACTATTAGCATTCAAGGCTATGCTCTTAAAGTCTACTACTCGTCATATTCGTCTTTATACAGCTGAAGTTAAAAACAGCGAACTGGTTCCTAGTGATAATGTTTTAACTCTTGATATCGATCCCGATAATGAATTCAATTGGAGTGAAGATTCACTGCAGAAGGTTTATCGAAAATTTGATGTCTTGGTGGAATCCTACAGTGGAGAAGATTTAACTGACTATAATCTCCGTCATATTGGCTCAAATTTGGAACATTTTATTCGTTCTCTGCTGCAAAAAGGAGATATTAGTTATAATCTTGGAAGTCGTGTTCTTAACTATAGTATGGGACTCCCTAAAATAGAAAGTCCAGAGACTGAAGGGAATTATAATTAATTCTTAACTTCGGCTCAAGCTGATAGGGATTCTAGACAGATACTAGCCAATGGCTCGAACGACAGACCGTATTCTTTTCCCCACCTGTCAGCTTGCTGGGGAAGAGAATACGGTCTGATTGGGAACAGCCGAACTATGCTATGCTACGCTTTTTCAAATTAAGTTATGATACAAGCAAGGTACTCCTTTTAACCGTGAAGGTAATTTGATAACTACTTGGCGACGGTCTCATCTTAATTGGTACAGCTGATGGCAGTATTCCGAAATCAGAATCAGTATCTAGGAGTAGGTAACGTCTCTTTAAGTATCTCTTGTCAAAACTAAACATTTAGTCACGAGCTTAGAAACTAGCGCGATCAGAAGTGGACAGTCGAACTTTTCAACGCAGTCCATAAAATGGGTATGAAAGTGGATAGGATGCATCAGTTGAAAGTTTACTTGTTAGGGCAATTTCCATCCTAATCTCGTAGGTTGCTGATAGATTTTTTTGAGTGTATTAACATCCCTTACAGAAATAGGAGAAAGACTGCGGACTTGAGAAAAATATAAAGCATCGGTTTCTTGATCGCTGTGTCCCCAAATTCCCAACCCGTGGCCAAGTTCATGGCGGGAGGCTGATAAGATCGATAATTTACTTAAACCGGGACTAATCTTAATAGTCATACGATGGCGCAGAATAGGAGAATTATCCTGAGTCAGATAAAAATTATAACTAGTTTGGGCTGATCGCGCCCTAGGGATTTTTAGTTGTCCAGTTTCGGAGTCAAAGCTGGCATCTAAGGGAGGCTCAGTTCTTTCAATGACAATATCTGCTAGTTGTGGATCTTTTACTTCTACTAGGGGTAAAAAATCTTGCCACTCTGTGATCGCCTCCATAACAGCGTCTACCCACTGTCGAAAACGACGGGTACTTGCAGCGGCAGGATCATTCAGATTAGTAGGACGATCCAAATAGAATTTTATAGGAAATTGCGACCAAATTAAATAGCCTGCAGGACTCAATGATATTTGGTCGAAATAATCCCCTGAGTCTTTTGGATCTTGCCACTCAACTAGGGTTAAGGGTAGAGAATGTGGTTGTAAAGGAGGTAAGGATTTTTCTAAGTCATCCCTTTGGGCATTCAAGGGTTGACTTAGAAATACGACTAACATAGCCATCCAGGTCATGCCCAACAAAAAAGGACATTTCCGATATTTCCACAAAAAACCTTTTCTTTGATTGAAAATATTAGTTATCCGTTGCATCAGCTTACAATCTAGACAAGAAAAGAGTTTTTACTTCAGATTTCCACTCCCTTAGTTAACCGACTCTCAACGTTAAAACAGTCTGGTTATCTACTAAGACGGATTTAACCATCCTGCACTCAAAACAATAGTTAGGGCAATAAAAACCGTACTTAACGTCCATGTAATTTGATTGAGAGTTTTTTCAGCACTTTTAGCACTAGTGAACAATTGCGCTTGTCCTCCAATACCCCCAATACCGTCCCCTTTGGGACTATGTAAAAGGACAGAGACAATCAACAAAGCAGCAGAAACCACCCAAATAACTTGTAGTAGTTGTCGAAAATTCATAAAGATTCAATGATAACGAAACAGTTAACGAGCAAGCCAAACAGGAGTACGATTAGTTTCGAACTCAACCGGAATAGGTTTAATCAATGATTGCCCTGTCATTTCTTCTGGCTGTGACAATTGTAAGATTTCAAGGATAGTCGGGGCAACATCTGCGAGTCGTCCGTTATCTCTGAGTTCAACAACTCCCCCGTGGCCAAAAATTTTCCGCTTTTCTCCTTCAACTATAATTAGGGGAACAGGATTTGTGGTGTGGGCGGTCCAGGGATTTCCTTGCTCATCAAGCATTAATTCAGCGTTACCATGATCTGCGGTAATTAATGCGGTTCCTCCCATTTTACTAATACTGGTTAATAACTGTCCTAAACAATTATCAACAGTTTCCACCCCTTCAATTGCTGCCTTGATGTTGCCTGTATGACCGACCATATCAGGGTTTGCATAATTAATTACCACCAAAGTGTAAATCCCCTTTTCAATAGCAATACGGGCACGGTTCGTAACAGTCTCTGCCGACATGGCTGGAGATTTATCGTATGTGGCTACCATAGGACTTGGTACTAACTCTCGATCTTCTCCTTCAAAGGGATTTTCCGAGCCTCCATTGAAAAAATAGGTAACGTGGGGATATTTTTCAGTTTCCGCAGTGCGAAATTGTTTTAATCCTTGACGAGCCACTATTTCCCCTAAAACATTATTGAGGTTCTGGGGCTCAAAAGCTACTTCAACAGGGAGATTAGGATCATATTGAGTAAAGGTAACAAAACTCAGGGGACGAATTTGTTGCCGTTCAAATTCATCGAACTCAGTTGAGGTCAAAGCATAACACATCTGCCGTGATCGGTCGGGACGGAAGTTAAAAAAGATTATTCCATCTCCCCGTTCCACCGCACCTGGGGCAATGCGGGTCGGGAGAATAAATTCGTCGGTGATATCTCTGCTATAGAAATCTTTAATCACCTCGACGGTTGAGCGGCCATCCCCTATGCCATCTAGAGTTATGACATCGTAGGCTTTTTTGACACGATCCCAACGGCGATCACGATCCATCGCATAGTAACGACCACTAAGAGTAACAATACGCCCCAATCCAATTTTCTTGATATAAGACTCAAGTTTTTGAATGACATTTATCCCTTCAGTAGGATTAGTATCCCGTCCATCAGTAATGGTGTGAATACAAACTTGCTCAAGGGTTTGCTCCTTCGCTAAATCTAATAATCCCAACAGATGATCGAGATGAGAATGGACTCCTCCCTCGGAACATAAACCAATTAAATGTAGTTTTCCTTGACGAGAACGAACTTCTTGACAAATTTTTACTAACTGAGGATTTTTTAATAATGAGCCGTCTTTTACTGAATCGGAGATGCGAACTAATTCTTGAGGAACTATGCGACCAGCCCCAAGGTTCAGATGTCCTACTTCTGAGTTACCCATCTGACCTTGGGGCAAACCGACATCTTTCCCAGAAGCTTGAATTAGAGTGCGAGGATAAGTAGTCCAAAGGCAGTCCATGACTGGAGTTTTTGCTAGAGCAATCGCGTTGTTTTCCATCGATGGACGATAACCCCAGCCGTCTAGGATCACCAGTACCAATGGAGATACAGGTGCTTTTGCCATAATTATTCACCTACTTAATTTGTTATTTTATGCACATTGATGATACCACCGACTTTTAGAATATGCCTATTCTTTAATATTTTTCCTAGACAATATTAGCAAATTTATTTGCTAATATTGTCTATTTTTACCAAAATATCGATTTCATTGTTGATCGAATCTGCGATATATTTTAAATTAATTAACATACCTTTATGGACTTTTCCTAAAGTAAATTTTGTGCAAACTATAAAGTATCTCATCTATAGTACAAAACGTATTTTGGTACATTACGGGAGAAAAAAGAAGATAAATTATCCAAAAAACTGTATTTTACTTAACGTATCCTAAATTGATGTTTTGTCTAAAATTTTTCTAATAACACTTTCTTAAAGTTTATTCCCAACTCACTTTTATTAAATTTGCTACCCTTAAGGACTAAGAAGACTCTATCAATTTAATTAATTCCTCTTTTCCAATTCTAAATACAATTATGAACTTAATTGTCCAAAAATACGGTGGAACTTCTATAGGTTCTGTAAAACGAGTTCAGACAGTAGCACAACGCATCCACGAAATAGCCCAAAATGGCAACCAAGTAGTAGTTGTGGTTTCAGCTATGGGGAAAACCACTGATATATTAGTCAAATTAGCTTCAGAAATTACCCCCGCTCCCTGTCGTCGAGAAATGGATATGTTGTTGTCAACAGGAGAACAGGTGTCTATTGCTTTGATGAGTATGGCTTTGCAACAATTGGGTCAGTCAGCAATCTCCCTAACTGGGGCGCAAGTTGGAATCATTACCGAAGCTGAATATAGTCGCGCCCGCATTTTATCAATTAAACCCCATCGTATTCAACGCCATTTAGATCGGGGTGAAGTAGTTGTAGTAGCAGGATTTCAAGGGATTAGTAATGGAACTGATTTAGAGATTACTACCTTGGGACGAGGGGGATCAGATACTTCTGCGGTAGCTATTGCAGCCTCATTAAAGGCGAGTTGCTGTGAAATTTATACTGATGTCCCTGGCATTTTAACCACAGATCCACGTTTGGTTTCTGATGCTCAATTAATGAATGAAATTAACTGTGATGAGATGTTGGAATTAGCCAGTTTAGGAGCTAAGGTTCTCCATCCAAGAGCCGTGGAAATTGCACGAAATTATGGAATTCCGTTAGTGGTCCGATCAAGTTGGAGTGCTGCTCCAGGAACTCGCGTTATTTCTCCCATTCCTAAGCCGAGATCCATTAACGGGTTGGAACTAACCAAAGCAGTAGACGGGATAGAATTTGACCCTGATCAAGCTAAAATAGCCCTATTACGGGTTCCTGACTGTCCTGGAGTGGCAGCACGGTTGTTTGGGGAAATTGCTAAGCAACGGGTAGATGTGGACTTGATTATTCAGTCCATTCATGAAGGCAATAGCAATGATATTGCTTTTACGGTGGTCAAAAAGGTATTAAATAAGGCCGAAGCGGTAGCTGAAGCGATCGCTCCTTCCTTAAGAAATTCTCCAACTAACAGTGATGAAGCCGAAGTTCTGATAGAAAAAGAGACAGCTAAGATTGCCATTGTGGGAGCGGGAATGATTGGACGGCCAGGAATTGCTGCTAAGATGTTTAAAACTTTAGCTGATGCTCAGGTTAATATTGAAATGATTGCTACGTCTGAGGTAAAAGTAAGTTGTGTCATTACTTCTAACAACGGTGATCGTGCCATTGATGCTTTGTGTAAGGCATTCGATGTCAAGTTGTCCAAAATTCCAGTAGGACCTAAAACTGTTAAAGTCTCTCCTCCTGTTCGGGGAGTCGCCCTTGACACAAAACAAGTTCAAATTGCTTTACTTCATGTTCAGGATCGTCCGGGAATGGCGGGCAAGATTTTTGGGGCTTTAGCAGACAAAAATATCAGTGTCGACACGATCATTCAATCTCAACGTTGTCGCATTGTCAATGGAATGCCCACCCGCGACATTGCCTTTACGGTTGCCCAGGAGGATTTACAAGTTGCCCAGACTTCCTTAGAAATTCTTTCAGATAGCTTTACTGAGATGATTATTGATACAGATATTGCTAAAGTGAGTGTTGTGGGAGCCGGGATGGTTGGACAACCTGGAATAGCTGCTAAATGTTTTGAAGCTTTAGCCAAACAAAAAATTAATATTAAAATGATTGCTACCTCAGAAATCAAAATCAGTTGTGTAGTGGCTAGAGCAGAGGGTATCCAAGCATTAAAAGCAGTGCATAGGGCTTTTGGATTAGCAGGACAAGAAATCCTAGAAGTCTCTGTCGAATAATTTAGATAATTGAAGTAATAACGGCACAAATCTAAATCCTTGAGTTGACTATTAGGCTTTTATGTAAAGTAGTTCTTGGAACGAGATTATTGCTATATAATCAATTGAAGTAACTTATCTCAAGTTTATATGAAGCTAATTACCTACAATTGAAGTAAATGAGTTTAACTAAGTATTTTACAGAAAAATAGTTAAATAAAGAACAGAAGAACGGTTGGAAGATACCCGACTTAGTAGCAAAGCAATTACGCTAATAAATTAGAAGAACGAACACGATCAAAGTTGAATTTGACCTCAAAAAGATCCTACAAAATGGAAATTAAGAATAGAAATGTTATCCTTAAATATAAAGAAATAAAGATTTTAAGAAATCTAGATTAGATGAGTCTATCAGAAAATTTAATTTTAAAAACAATTTTTAGATATATTTTTTAAGAGCAAAAAAAAAATTCTCCACAAGGTAGAAGAAAAAAACTTGCAAAGAATAAGATATCTTAAAGAGTTATCATGAAAAGATGAAATAATTCATAATAGCCAACAATTGTCTAAGATTTTCAAAACTCTGAAATAAGTAAAATTAACTTTAGGAATAATCTGTACTTTTATAAAAAAAGTGATAACAAAAATACAATATTTTAAAAATAACCTAAAAAACAAACAATTATAGAGAAAATAGATATTGTATTGAATAATATCTATTTTCTCTATAAACTTATAGTACAGTCCTAAATTCAATAGAAAGAAAGTAACATCAAATAAAAGCTTATAAAATTGTTAGAAAGATATTGGAAGATCAATATGATTTGTCTAAAATAGTTAAATGATAGTATTTTACGTTAGTTACAGAATATTTTTAATACAGGTTTCATTGTCAATCAATGAGTTAAAATATGACAAAGTTGACGATTACCATAAATAATAAATACCAATAATCAAGACTATATCTCTTTTTAAGAAACCCCTATGAAGTAAACTTTCTCTTACTTTATATTCTAAACTAAGAGAAGGGTTTTCAGATAACTAGGTATAAGTTATTAGTTGCTCTTTAACTGTTTTGGTCAAAAAGTGCTTATAATTTTTTTTTGTCCCCAACATAAAATTAATTAAAATTTTTAAAAAAATATTATTGAGTGCTAGGGACGGTCAGTTCTGACATTAGAATTGTCTTTATTAATCGTTTGAATATTTTGTTTAGATACATTTTTAGTGTAAGATGTGTAAACCAATAATGGACTCGCTTTTAGGGGCGATAATATCGAATGTAACACCCGTATTAATGGTTTATACGTTTTTAAATTAAAAGTAATCTCTTGTTCAGGGTTATTGAAGGTAAATAACTGTTGAATGACAAAAGATAATTCTAAGATGACACTTACACTTTGTTTTGGTTTTCACTTTGCATGGACAGTCTTTCCCAAGACTCGGATAGTGAATCAAAAAAGAATCCGCGAGGACTAATTGTTTTCAAAAAAAGTTTGATTATTTTTCCCTAATCACTGTAAATAAAGTCAATATTTCCACTCACACTATTTATTATCTTCTCAACTATTGAGCAGATATGGAAGGGAAAGAATTAACTATGGTTAATAATGGCTTAATTTTTGGAAAAAAGATAACCTAATAGAGGAACTCCTAGAAGAATATCTTAATTGTCGCGATTGCACTATTTTAAAGTAGTGTTGAGGGCTCGGACAGCAATATCTTCACTAAGAACTGGACTATTTTCCTCAAACCAACCAATAATTCGCTCTAACTAATATTTAAGGAAAAGATAAACCTATTCTAATAAAATCTCATTCGTACAGCTTGCTTTAAACTTTGATGGAGTGTTAACTGCTAGTTAAGTCTGATTTTCGCAGTTAGGGGACGCTGTTAGACTAGTGAAGACGATTTAAGCAGTTTTAGGAAAACTGACAGTAAATACTGTTTTTCGCTTAATATTTTGATAGGTGTAATAGCAAGAGATACAGATGAAACCCAAATAATTACCTCACCCCAATTGTATGTCCATGTGTTTAGGGACAAAATCATAGCTTCCATCGTGTTTTTGCGTCCCTATTCTTGACAATTACTGGAGGAGCAATAAAAAAAATAATCAAATAAAGGTTAATTTAGAGCAAGATTGATTGTCATCAATCTTGATTGGATGATAATTGGTAAATTTAACTATCTTATTCGCCTTTCCTAAATAAGAAACTTAACAAGTTTGACTTAAAAATCAATCAAATCAATAATAGGTAACATTATAGACGTGATTAAAATGGTGTAGTTTACTAAACTATTGATAATTTTTTAAGAATAACTAGCTATCAGCATAAAAGCTTTTAGTACTTTTAATTAATCTTTATTCTTAACCATTAAATACTATGGAAATTGTTTTCACATTAGGGGTTGTTGTCTTCGCATTAATTCTATTTATTGGTGAACGATTTCCTCCTGATACAACAGCTATTACTATTGTCGTAATTCTGATGCTTTCAGGAATAGTAACTCCTGAAGAAGGTATTGCTGGGTTTGGAAATTCTGCAACTATCACTGTCATGGCAATGTTTATTCTAAGTGCTGGAATCACTCGCACTGGGGCACTTCAAATAATACAAGATTGGCTCATAAAGTGGGGCGGAAAAAGCACTAATCAAAATATTTTTATCCTCGGAATTATTGTGGGTCCAATTACAGCTATTATTAATAATACAGCTGTAGTTGCTATATTTTTACCTATGATTGAAGAGTGGAGTAAAAAGAAAAATATCTCTTCTTCTAAATTAATGATTCCTTTGTCTTATTGTTCAATATTAGGGGGAATGTTAACTCTTATTGGCACCTCAACAAATATTTTAGCTAGCGGACTATCTAAACAATTAGGATACAAAGAATTTGGGTTATTTGAACTTAGTAAATTAGGGTTAATAACTTTCATAATTGGCTTAAGTTATTTAGTGATTATTGCTCCTAAAATTTTACCTGACCGTAAACCTCCTAATAGTAGCTCATTGGGGGAAAGTTATAATCTTAAAGATTATGTGAGTGAAGTTGTTATTACACCTCGTTCAAGTTTAGTTGGACAAACTCTTCATCAAAGTAAAATTCAGAGAAAGTTTGATTTAGATGTTCTTGAAATCATTCATAATGATACCCGTTTTCCTCAACCGTTAGCTGATAAAATCATTTCAGTAGGTGATATATTACTAATTCGAGTAAATAAAGGAGATTTACTAAAAATCAAAGATGAGAAAGGAATTGAAATTTTCCCAAATGTTCAATTCAACAATGAAAGTATTGAAGAAGAAATTAACACAGGCGAAGAGAAAGTAGCTGAGATATTAATTCTTTCTAACTCTAGTTTAATTGGTTCTACCTTAAAAGATATAAGATTTCGTCAGCGCTATAATGCTACGGTTCTAGCAGTTCGTAGAGGAGAAGAATTAGTAAGAGAAAGATTGGGGAAAGTCCCTCTAAAATTCGGAGATTTATTGTTAGTTCAAGGTCCTAAACAAAGTTTTATTGGTTTGCAAACAACTCGAGAAATGTTAGTCTTAGAAGAACGAAATTTAGAAACAATCAGACAAGATAAAGCTTGGACTGCTTTAGGAATTATAAGTGGTGTAATTATCCTAACTGCTGTCAATTTACTACCTATTTTAGTTAGTAGTTTATCAGGGGTTTTAATGATGATTTTTACCCGGTGCTTAAAACCGGGAGAAATTTATGGTTTTGTCCGGTGGGATGTCATTTTTCTTTTGGCAGGATTACTCCCTCTAGGAACTGCCATGAATAAATCGGGAACAACCGAATGGTTAGCCAACCATTTAGTTAATTTAGGGGAAAATATATCAGGATATTGGATATTAACATTCTTCTTTTTAATTACCTCAATACTTACGGAAGTTTTGTCAAATAATGCTTCTGTTGTTCTTATGTTCCCTATCGCAGTTCAAGTTGCTGAAACCTTAAACCTAAATCCCTATGCTTTTATGTTTGCTGTAACCTTTGCTGCTTCTAATAGTTTTACAACCCCTATTGGCTATCAAACTAATACAATGGTGTACACTCCGGGGGGCTATCGCTTTTTAGATTTTGTAAGGGTTGGTGGACCAATAAATCTAATGATGGTCATTTTTGTTCCCATTTTAATTATGCATTTATACGGTCTTGAAATTCAATAAACGCTGGAGCAGGATGAAACAGTTAAATTATGTACTAAATTACATAGCCTGTTAGATTCTGACGTCTCTAGTAAATATTTACCAGTAAACAGTTATTTAGCTTATGTCATCTTCTTTTGTTACTCTCAAAACAATTGCTAATCATCAAGATTTAATTATTGATCTCCAGTCTTTAGAATTAGCTCTAGAAGGAACTCTTAAAATTCCTGGGGATAAGTCGATTTCCCATCGCGCCTTAATATTGGGAGCGATCACTCAAGGGGAAACTATCATTGAAGGATTGTTATTAGGGGAAGATCCTCGCAGCACTGCTGCTTGTTTTCGAAAAATGGGGGCTGAAATTTCTCCCCTCAACAGTGACCGCATCACTGTCAAAGGGGTAGGACTAGCAAAGTTACAAGAACCTCTAGATGTCCTTGATGCTGGCAATTCAGGAACAACTATGCGGTTAATGTTAGGGTTACTAGCTTCTCATCGAGGTCGTTTTTTTTGCATTACGGGGGATAATTCCTTGCGATCACGTCCCATGTCCCGTGTAGTTAAACCCTTGCAGAAAATGGGAGCGAAAATTTGGGGGAGAGATAACAATTCCTTAGCTCCCCTTGCCATTCAAGGACACAATCTAACCCCCATCCATTACCATTCTCCCATTGCATCAGCTCAAGTTAAATCTTGTATTCTTTTAGCAGGACTGATGATTGAGGGGAAAACCACAGTCACTGAACCTGCTTTATCTAGGGATCACAGCGAACGAATGCTACAGGCTTTTGGGGCAACTTTAGAGATCGATCCGTTGACCCACAGTGTAACCATTACAGGAGGAACTCCCCTAACTGGACAGAAAGTGGTAGTTCCCGGAGATATTAGTTCCGCCGCCTTTTGGTTGGTTGCTGGGTCCATTGTTCCACGGTCAGAATTAGTTATTAAAAATGTGGGGGTTAACCCAACTCGAACCGGTATATTAGAAGTATTGGCAATGATGGAAGCTGATATTACCCTCGAAAATCAACGAGTAGTTACAGGGGAACCTGTGGCAGATTTACGGGTGAAACAAAGTTCTCTGAAAGCTTGTGTGATTGAAGGAAAGATTATTCCCCGTTTGATTGATGAAATCCCTATTTTGACGGTGGCAGCGGTTTTTGCCCAAGGGACAACTATCATTAAAGATGCGGCAGAATTGCGGATTAAAGAAAGCGATCGTTTAGCAGCCATAGCCTCTCAATTAAACTTTATGGGGGCTAAGATTACGGAGTTACCCGATGGCTTGGAAATTGTTGGGGGAACTCCCTTAATAGGGCATGAATTAGATAGTTATACAGATCATCGCATTGCTATGAGTTTAGCGATCGCCGCTCTCATGGCTAAGGGACCAACCACCATTCATCGTGCACAAGCGGTGGCAGTTTCCTACCCCCAATTTGTAACTACTCTGCAACATTTGATCAAATGAGGACTGCAGAACGAGCAGTACCGGACCTATAATCAACTCTGAGCATATCCACTTTCATAAAAATAGACCTAACCATAATTATGGTTAGGTCTATTTACTGAGACCATTATTTTACCCTATAGCAGCTTATTCAGTCGCTACAGGGTAAATGCTTACTTTTTTTTGACTACGGGTTTTATGCTCGAAAGTGACAATTCCATCAATTAAAGCAAAGAGGGTATCATCACTACCACGACCGACGTTATTTCCTGGATGAACTCTAGTTCCCCGTTGACGAATTAGAATATTTCCGGCTCTAACAATTTGACCCCCATACCGTTTAACCCCAAGTCTTTGCGCTTTTGAATCACGACCATTTCGTGTACTACCTGTTCCCTTCTTGTGAGCCATTTTTTCCTATCCTTTTATTATGAAGTTATTTCCATTTTAGAAGTCTATCCTTCCTCAGTGACGCTTATCACTCTAGGAGTAATAATTTCCGTCGTAACCCCTGGTACACCTTCTGGGTTTTCTCCGATGACTCTATCATTAATCTTAATAGCGGTAATCATCAAGCGAGACAGTTCTTGGCGATGTCCTCTTTTTTTCCGAGTCTTCTTTTTAGGACGCATTTTATAGACAATAATTTTACGTCCCCGCCGATGTTCCAGAATCTTTCCTTCAACGATCGCACCTTCAACAAAAGGCTGCCCTATCCTAATTTCTTCCTTATCGTTGACCAATAAAACTTTATCAATAGTGTAGGAGCTGTCAGGATCAGCTCCAAGATAATTTATATCGTAAAAACGACCCGGTTTAACACGAATCTGTTGGCCGCCGATCTCAATAATAGCGTAACTCATACTTAAATAAATTGTCCTTTTTTTAGTTGCCGTACAGGTAGCAGAGTTAGGTCTTGCCTATTTATTTTCATCTATTCTGCTTTTACATCGATGTCTTAACCTGATCCGAGCATGGATGATTTAGACACACTTGCTTACTATTATCTAGGATTTAACTATTTATGTCAATCTTATAAATAAAAAAAATAACTAACAATGATTAATTAAAATACTTATAATTCACCAATACTAATATTAAGTCATTTATACTTTTTTGTCAGTGAGCCATTTTTTCTACTTTTGATAGATTTTAATTCTTCACATAAATTCAGAAAGTTCTTTAGGTTGCTTACTATTTTTTGAGTAAATATTCGTGGCGAATAGCCAAAATTACTTGATAGGATTAAAACTGCTTAGGAAACCAGCCAATAAATTTATCGAACTTAATGTAAGTCAGTCTGTATTGATAGACAATTCTTACACATTGACGAATTAAAAAATGAGTTTTCGAAGGTTTTCTATATTCAGGAAGACTAATAATATTTTTCAGTTACTGATAAATTCCGTAATTGAGATTTAGTAATAAAAATATACCTTTCATATTTTTCGAATTTTTATCACTAAAACTTTTAAATCATATCGGGAATAACTTATAGACTGAAATAATCAGCTAATCGACATCCCTTATCCCTTAGATGGCAAAAGAAATCCCAACCAAATTTTTATCGGTAATTTTTATAACTTTTAAAATGTTCTGCATTAAAATTTAAATTCTTTTTTCTCTTAATTCTCAATTTAAAGAATTACGATAGACAACTGTCTTTGTGTATTCTGTCAAGAAAATCTAGCATTAGTATACGCAGTTAATAACTTTTAAATAAGTTTATGAAACTATCATTTCAATATCCTATAGTAACAGGAAAAGTCAAGTTAAAATTTATGAAATTTTTCTTTATTCTAATTAAAAATATGTTTTTTAAACAGATCAACAGTAATGCCATCATTAAGACCTAATGAAGTAAGATTCATTTTGAAAAATACAACTACGCTTACACGAAAGGGGAAGCAAATCCTTTGCGTGTGAGCGAGTTTATTATAAATCAATTCAAAACAGGGGTAAACAGATTCTTCAACTACTCATACAACCAAGGTGTTATAGTAAGTTCCCAACTGCCCAATTCTTTCTTATTAAACCAGAGACTAATTTCTTTTTGAGCAGTTTCAATAGCATCAGAACCGTGAATCAGATTACGTTCAATACTTATTCCATAATCCCCCCTAATGGTTCCTGGTGCAGCCGTTAGGGGGTTTGTTGCTCCAATAACAGTTCTAGCAGAAGTTACTACCCCTTTTCCTTGCCACACCATGGCTACTACTGGCGAAGAACAGATAAATTCTACTAAACTGCTAAAAAAAGGTCGTTCTTTATGAACATCATAATGTTCTTCAGCTAATTCCTTAGAGACTTGCACAAGTTTTAGTCCTACAAGGGTAAAGCCTTTAGCTTCAAAACGACTGATGACTTCTCCAATTAAGCCACGTTGTACTCCATCGGGTTTAACCATAACAAATGTCTGTTCCAATGCTAACTCCTTTTTGTTTGCCTAATTTAAGAATGCCTGTAAAACACTTAACTAGTTTACCTTTGTGGGTTAACAACGATCAACAATCGATAAAATGATCTTTTTGAACAGGAATTATCCTTAGTGTCTTTGAACTCTATTTCCATCGCACCCAGTGGGGGAAAAATTCCCCAGTCTCTTTTAATCATATTGCATGGTTGGGGAGCTAATGCCAAAGATTTAGCTCCCTTAGCTTCAATGCTATCTTTGGGAGATTGTCAACTTATTTTACCCAATGCACCCTTCCCCCACCCTGAAGTTTCTGGAGGACGAGCTTGGTATCTTCTAGAAACCTTAGATTATAAAGGATTATCTAAAAGTCAGAATCTTTTGCAAAATTGGTTATTTTCTTTAGAAAATCAGATGGAGTTTCTCCTATTCCGGACAGTTTTTACCGGCTTTTCTTAAGGGGGTGCAATGTCTCTTGATGTTAGTTTACAATTATCTCTTGCTGGCATTATTTGTAGTTTAAGTAGCTATTTACATTTTCAACCTCAAGCTACCTGATTTCCTTATTTTCCTATTCTAATTATACATGGGATACAAGACATGGTAGTTCCAATTCAAGCTGCCCGTAAAGCTAAAGATGCTTTAAAAAATATTGGTGCAATAGTTGCATACCATGAATTTAATGGAGGTCATAAAATTTCTTCCGTTACTCTGAATATTCTCCAACAATTTTTGTAAATAAATTGTTGAATTATTTTTTTAGCTTATTTTTTTTTAGGTTACCTAAAATTGTTTTAGTTTCTTAAAATAAAGATAAAGTTCGTAGGATAGATGAAATATCTCTAAGTATAGGAAATACAGACTGAAGACTTTTGAATTGTGCCTAAATAAATTCTATTAGCCCGCTATAATAGCCCTGCAGCGCTTTGATAAAAAAGTAAATAAAACAATCGCAGTATGTTACGAACAACGATGTACTCGCTATTGAACTAATGACTAACAAAATAGAGATTGCAATTCTCCGACTCAAATGAGAAAAAAGACAGGATAATGGTACACTCTGTGCTCTTGGGAGAAATCAACAAAATGCTCCCCAAAAAACTGAAATGATTGAAATTGAATCTTTCAGAGCTCAGCGAATAACTATTTAGCTCTAGCGCTACTTAAGGGAAAAACTCGGAATTTACAATGGTGCTGTCCCAACTTGAATATTAATTAAGCTCTTGAGAGCTTAATTAATATTCACTGTTTTTAAGCAAATTTATGCTTAAATCATTAAAATACAAAAAAATAGGTGTAAATAATAATATTTAAGGAGAACTTAGCCCCCACAATGTTTATTACGACAATATACGATAGTTAATCAAGCATCTTTTGGTATTCAGTTCGGGAACCCGTACACAACCACCTGTTGCCACGCTCACCTCTATTTCGCTAAATTAGCACTCATGAGGTGAGAGTGCTAATTTAGCGAAATACATCACCTTTTGAGAGTTAACCTTAGATCAAATCCCAGAGGATTTATACATGGCAGCAATTAGTATCAACGTTTCAACCGTTAAACCCCTTGGTGATCGCGTGTTTGTCAAAGTCAGTGCATCTGAAGAAAAGACAGCCGGAGGCATCTTACTCCCCGAAACGGCTAAAGAAAAACCCCAAATTGGTGAAATCGTCGCCGTTGGACCTGGAAAGCGTAATGATGATGGTAGCCGTTCTGAAATTGAAGTCAAAGTAGGCGACCAAGTTCTTTACTCCAAATATGCTGGAACTGACATCAAACTCGGTGGCGAAGATTATGTTTTGTTATCCGAGAAGGATATCTTAGCAGCAGTTGCCTAAGCTTGAAGCAAGGATAATCTATTCCCCGTTAATTCATTAGAAAAGTCAGTCAGGGTAGGCAAGATAGAAGCTACTTGTACCTATACATAAAGATTGACATCCATTGTTTGTTTACTCAAAGGTTACTCATAAGAGGCATATTTATTCTATGGCTAAATCTATTGTTTACAATGAAGATGCGCGCCGCGCCCTGGAAAGAGGCATGGACATTCTTACCGAAGCCGTTGCTGTTACTTTAGGACCTAAAGGGCGGAATGTGGTTCTCGAGAAAAAATTTGGTGCACCTCAAATCATTAATGATGGAATTACCATCGCTAAGGAAATTGAACTACAAGATCATATTGAGAACACCGGGGTATCTTTGATTCGTCAAGCTGCCTCAAAAACCAATGACGTAGCTGGAGACGGAACTACCACCGCCACCGTTCTTGCTCACGCTATTGTTAAAGAGGGCTTACGCAATGTAGCCGCTGGAGCTAATCCTATTGCCCTTAAAAGAGGTGTAGATAAAGCTACGGAGTTCTTAGTCGCAAAAATTGCAGAATACGCTAAGCCAATTGAAGACTCCAAGTCCATCGCCCAAGTGGGAGCTATCTCTGCGGGAAATGATGAAGAAGTAGGTCAGATGATCGCTAACGCCATGGACAAAGTGGGCAGAGAGGGAGTGATTTCCCTTGAAGAAGGAAAGTCCATGACTACAGAATTAGAAATTACCGAGGGGATGCGCTTCGATAAAGGGTATATTTCTCCCTACTTTGTGACCGACACCGAACGCATGGAAGCGGTATTAGACGATCCTTGTATTCTAATCACCGACAAAAAAATCACCTTGGTACAAGACTTAGTTCCTGTTTTAGAACAAGTTGCTCGCCAAGGAAAACCCTTAGTCATCATTTCTGAAGACATTGAAAAGGAAGCCCTAGCTACCCTAGTGGTTAACCGTTTGCGGGGTGTTTTAACGGTTGCTGCAGTTAAAGCTCCTGGGTTCGGTGATCGCCGTAAGCAAATGTTGGAAGATATTGCCGTTCTCACCGGCGGTCAGGTAATTAGTGAAGATGCTGGGCTCAAGCTAGAAAACACTAAAGTAGAAATGCTCGGTACTGCCCGTCGAATAACTATAACCAAAGATAATACCACCATTATAGCCGAAGGAAATGAAGTGGCGGTGAAGTCCCGTTGCGATCTAATTCGTCGTCAGATTGACGATAGTGACTCTTCCTATGACAAGGAAAAGCTTCAAGAACGCTTAGCTAAATTATCTGGTGGGGTAGCTGTCATCAAAGTAGGAGCAGCTACTGAGACAGAAATGAAGGATCGTAAACTTCGTCTGGAAGATGCTATCAACGCTACTAAAGCGGCTGTCGAAGAAGGAATTGTTCCTGGAGGTGGTACAACTCTAGCTCACTTGGCTCCTCAATTGGAAAAGTGGGCTAGTAGTAACTTAATAGCTGAAGAATTAATCGGAGCAACGATCGTAGCCCGTGCTTTAACGGCTCCCCTCAAGCGTATTGCCGAAAACGCTGGTCAGAATGGTGCTGTTATTGCCGAACGAGTTAAAGAGAAAGAATTCAACGTTGGTTATGATGCCTCCACCGGTAATTTTTCTGACATGATTGCCGTCGGCGTAGTTGACCCTGCTAAAGTTACCCGTTCTGGACTGCAAAATGCAGCTTCTATTGCCGGAATGATCTTGACTACAGAGTGTATTGTGGTGGATAAACCTGAAAAAGACAAAGGCGCTGCTCCTAGTGGCGGAGACTTTGATTACTAAGTTCAGATTTATCGGATATTTTCAGTCGGGTGGGTGTTTCCCACCTTTTTTATTTACACCCACCTACTTGTTGAGCTGTTATAAATTTAGAGACTTTTTCTAAAAGCAGAGACTTTTTCTAAAAGCTTAGAATCAGGAATAATAATAGAGATTCCATCTCAAGTTTTTATTGATGTACTTCTATCCTAGAGATTCTATCCTGTCCCAACTAACTTCTCTAATCTAATAAACATAAGTTCAATAAAACTTAAAAACATGGTTTTCATTTTTAATATCTAGGTAAAAATTAGAAGAGATTGACGGTTATCTAAAATAGTAACCATGAACGATTGGGAGTGTAATAGTTGGCTATATTAAAAATGCTAGAAGACGAGATAAATTTCCCTGATTTTCAAGACAACTCAGTGTACGATACTGTACTGTGAGCCTGATAATAGATTTCTATCGGAGTTGAGTCATCAAACTGATTCTTATAATTTGTACTTTACAAGTCTGTAAAAAACAATACATTAACATCATTACCCAGTCCATCAGCTGCACAAAATGCTTCTAGTGAACTAGAAGTATTTTTTAAAATGGGGAAGTACCTATGATGTGTTTGATTTTTTAGATGTATTTAATTATTTAAAAGTTCAATATTCTAACCCATAAAAAGCGATTACAAGAGCCATCACTCCACCTGTTCTCAAAAAAGAATGGGGTCTTTTCTCGAATAAATGCTGTCTACCAAAGAACAGAATAACAATGTTATTCTGTTCTTTGGTAGACATGAGCTCAATTAGATAATCCTTCAATAAGATCAAGATGGGATGTCATATCCATAGCACCAGACATCAATAAAAAAAGGCTTCTAGTATGGATCTGCTTCTTTTTTTTGTCTCCACAAATTTTTATCAAATTAACGTTAATAGAGTCTCTTACTTGAATTGGCTTTTCTAAGGTTATAATTTTCTTACTATTTCTATCAGTAGGAAAATTATAAAAGCGACATGAAATAATAAATAACATGAATATGTAAGACTGCGGAATAGTTTTCACTTTCTCTTCTGTCAAAGAAAATATTGATCGAAACAAAGTAAAAACTATCATTAAGTAAACCGACAATAAGCTAACTCGGAAGCTAATTTAATGGCTGCTTTCATACTTGCAGCCCTAGCAATTCCTTTGCCTGCAATATCAAAAGCAGTTCCATGATCGGGGGAAGTCCGAATAAATGGCAACCCAATAGTAGTATTAATAGCCTGGTCAAAAGCCATTAATTTAACGGGGATTAACCCTTGATCATGGTATAAGGACAAATAACCATCTCCTAAGTCTTTTCTGCTTAAGATTGAGCAATCAGCCGAAGTATTATTCGTTTGTATTAACTCTAATCGATTTCCATACCAAGCTTTTCCCGGTTTGACCCACATGGTGTCAGGAGGCACTAACCCTACTAATTCAACATCTTCATGTTGCTTTTGTTGAATCTCTAACCAAGAGAATAACCAGTCTTTTTCTTCGGTTCCTAACTGTCCTTGTTCGCCGCCATGAGGATTCAATCCGGAAATAACAATCTTAGGGTTTTTAATAGCAAAATCTTGTTGTAAACAGTTGATTAATAATTCTAATTTTAATGTCATTAATTCAGGGGTTAAAGTAGTGCAAACTTGGCATAAAGGAATGTGAGTAGTGGCTAATAAAGTTCGTAATGTCCACCCTGTATAAGGCGATCGTGCGATGAATAGCATCCCAAACTTCTCTACACCTGCTTTTTTAGCTAATATCTCTGTTTGTCCCGGATAATTGTGCCCTGCCGCTTTCCAACAAGACTTAGCAATAGGCGCGGTCACAATGCCTTGGAACTCACCTTTTAGGGTACGGTCAGTAGCCGTCTCTAAATAAGCAAAACTTGCCCTACCACTGGCTTGATTTCCCTGTCCTAGTGTTATCTGGGATAAGGTTGTCTTATCGAGCAAAATATCCACCACAGACAAAGAGTCAGGATCAACTAATGACTCCCCAGTGCTTTGCAATAATTGATAAGTCTTTTCTAATATAGACCGCGTTCCAAACACTGTTAAACGACAACTTTCAGTGATTGAAGGATCGGCCAACGCTTTGAGGATAACTTCTGCCCCAATTCCTCCAGGGTCACCCATAGTTACAGCTAAATGAAGACATTGGGAATTAGGTTTATTGATAATTTTAGTCGTTAATTGAGTTGTCGAGTTAAAAGGTTGCATCTGACAATGTCGCCTTAATGTTCTACAATGATATCGATGGATAAGTCAATTTTAGCTTAACGTTTGTGAGCATCTTTATCTGTTAATTATGTTCGACTAAACTAAGATTAGGACACTTGTTGCAGCTAAAATCATAATAAAAATTGATATTTATCGATTCGTTCAGGTTAAGGAGCAATTAGGATGAGTGCAGAAAGTATGATGTTCAATGGAGCAATTCTATGTATTGTTCTCGTGTTAGTTGGTTTAGCTTGGGGGTTCCTTCTCCTTAAAATTCAGGGAGGAGGAGCTGAATAATTTTAAGTTTTTACTGGGGGATAAGAAAATAGATAATTTTGTTATCCCTCATCACTATAAGTTTTGAAAAACAGGTTTTATAGTTTGAGTTTGTAATTAATAAGTAATAATTGCTCCTATTGGAGATTTAATAAAGTTTCTTGTAGGTATTCAAGAATGTCGATCTACGCCATGGTAAAGAGAAATTTATCCGTAGTGTTTTAATGATATTTGAAAGTCTAAAGTATCTAGAATAATTTAGTAATTTTTGGAAGTAAATTCATAGAAATTTCAATTATAAATTCTATGAATTTCATTTATAATTGAAATTTCTTCACTAAAAAATAGTTTTGGATGAAAATAAAGTAAATAAGTTACAATCAGTTAAGTGTGTATTTTGAATTGAATAAGATTATCATTGGGAATGTGAAATGTCTTTATCCTGAAGTTAATAGTATTAGTCACAAAGATACTACAAGTTAGTTAGAAACTCAGTTATTTTATTACCTGTTATTTTTATGAAAATTGCCATTACCGGAGCTACTGGATTTGTTGGTAGTCGATTAGTTAAAAAATTAAAAAATGATGGGCATCAGTTGTTGATTTTTACTCGTAATGCTAATCGTGCTAAACAACTTTATCCTGCTTCTCAGTTTCCTAATTTAGAGATTATTTCTTATAAACCAATAGAATCAGGGGATTGGCAAGAAACTATTTCTGGTTGTGACGGAGTAGTAAATTTGGCAGGGGAAAGCATCGCGAAACGGTGGACCTCAGAAAATAAAAAAGCTATTCTAGAAAGTCGTCAATTAGGAACCCAAAAAATTGTCGAAGCTATTGCTCAAGCAGAGACTAAATCATCGGTTCTAGTGAATGCCTCAGCTGTTGGTTATTATGGAACAAGTGAAATAGGTATTTTCGATGAAGATAGTGATCCGGGAGATGATTTTTTATCTCAAGTCTGTCAAGTATGGGAGACAGAAGCTAACAAAGTGAAACAAGCAGGTGTTCGCTTAGTTATCTTGCGCATGGGTATTGTTCTGGGTAATGGAGGAACATTAGCCAAAATGATTACTCCATTCAAATTGTTTGTAGGAGGACCCTTGGGAAAAGGCCATCAATGGTTTTCATGGATTCATCTGGATGATTTAGTTAATTTAATCATTGAGTCCCTTGAGCGCAATGATGTTGAAGGGGTATTCAATGCTACCTCTCCTCATCCTGTTCGTATGAGTAAATTGTGTGAGACTTTAGGAGAAATTATGAATCGCCCCTCTTGGCTACCTGTTCCAGATTTTGTTTTAGAATTCTTATTAGGAGACGCATCAAAAGTGGTGTTGGAAGGTCAACAAGTTTTATCCAAAAGAATTGAATCTATAGGGTTTGAGTATCAATATCCGAATTTAAAAAAAGCCCTAATAGATATCCTGCCTCGAGTTTAACTAAAGTCAATAATTCTGAAAGAATAAAAACCCTCTAAAAGTACAAAAAAAAGATAAACTTATCTTTTATATTAGAGTTCTTCTTTAAGTCTCAAGAAAAGATGGTCTTTAATATTAAAAATAAAGTGGATTAGCTGTTTTTTAGTCAAGAAAGTTGTATAGTTTGATTGTAAAATTTATTGTTCAGGTAAAATTATAAATCACTGAATAGTGGAATACCGAAAAGTCCAATTATCTAGTATTTAGTGGTGATATGAATATTGATGTGTCAAATTTATTCTCATATTTTGCTCTAGTTGTAGGTAATTCACGTCTCCATTGGGGGTATTTTAAAGCAGACAAACTGCAAACAACTTGGGATACTCCTCACTTATCTAAACCTATTACAACCAACAAATTACCTAAATATTTATTACTTCCCCAGTTACCAGATGATTTACCCGTTTATTTTACTTCTGTAGTTTTTTCCCAAACCCAATTATGGGAAACTTATCCAAAGATAAAAATTATTACCCAAGCACATATACCTCTACAAAAACTTTATCCGACTCTAGGAATTGATCGTGCTTTAGCCGTCTTGGGTGCTGGGAAAACTTATGGGTTTCCTTGTCTGGTCATTGATGCAGGAACAGCCTTAACTTTTACAGGAGTTGATGGCGATCAGGCTTTAGTTGGAGGAGCAATTTTACCGGGATTAAGGTTACAATTTAAGTCCCTAGCTAATAATACGGCTGCGTTATCTGAAGAAATATTGCCGATGAGTTTACCTATTCCTTGGGGAACGACGACTTCTGAGGCGATTCAAAGTGGGATTGTCCACTGTATTTTAGCAGGAATTAAAACATTTATTAAAGATTGGTTTAAAAATTTTTCCGACAGTCAAGTGATTATAACAGGGGGAGATTCGCAACAAATCATAACTTATCTAAAAGATTATAATTATGATTTGTTAGATAAGTTAAAACAAGATAGCAATCTTATTTTTTGGGGAACTAGAGAAGTCTTTTTCTCCTGTAAAATTAACAATTATGCAAAAACTAAGTTCTAATTTAACATTATTGTTTCCTAAAAAATTTCTTGTAAATCCTATTTATTTTTAATGCATTTATCGTCTAATTTTTATAGATTTAATTTTTTGTAACAAAATAAATAAATTAAAAAGTATTATTTATATTAACTAATAAAATGAGTTAATATAAATAATTAATAGAAGCTGTGTAAAAGTTACTTCATCTTAATCAGAGATACTTTCTTGAAAGCTGTTTAAATCAGCCTCATCAAAAGATGTTAAGTATAACAATATTGAGCTATCATGCTTTCGATTTTTACAAATAAAAAAAATTTATAAATGTAAATTTTAAAAACTATTATAGCAATATAAAGATGCAGTATATCTATGCTAAAAGCAGCAATTATTGAGGTCTATTGCTATATATATAAAATATTATATAGTCTGAATTTTACAGAACTATCTTCTGGTACAGCCCATGATTTTTATCAATTGATGAACAGCATTGTTGTCTTGGTTTTTAATTAATAGTATTTATTCTAAACAAGTACCAACTTTGTGTAAAATTAGTAAATTTTCAATTGAAATTACTTTTTATGGTTCATAACATTAAATTTTGAAATAATCTTAATCGTGGGTTCAAGTATTGTCGAACTCACATTTAATTAAAGACGATTTAAGGTACGATTGTAAAAGGTCTGCACAACCATGAAATCTTTGTAAAGAGAAACAACTCGATCTTTAACCGACCATGGACAATAGAAGAAGTGTTATCCTCATTAGGAGAATCTTAATAAATGTCAGATAATCTCAGAAGCCGTACCGTTACTCAAGGAAGTCAACGAACCCCAAACCGAGCCATGTTAAGGGCGGTAGGGTTTACAGATGATGACTTTACTAAACCTATCGTGGGGTTGGCCAACGGCTATAGTACTATCACCCCCTGCAATATTGGCATTAATGACCTAGCAAAACGAGCCGAAACTGGGCTAAAAACAGCCGGGGCAATGCCTCAAATGTTTGGGACAATTACCGTTAGTGATGGTATCTCTATGGGAACTGAAGGGATGAAGTATTCTCTCGTTTCACGAGAAGTAATTGCTGATTCCATCGAAACCGCTTGTAATGCTCAAAGTATGGATGGGATTCTTGCTATTGGGGGTTGTGATAAAAATATGCCTGGGGCAATGATTGCTATCGCCCGGATGAATATTCCAGGTATTTTTGTTTATGGGGGCACGATTAAACCTGGTCACTATCAAGGGGAAGATTTAACCGTTGTTAGTGCTTTTGAAGCGGTAGGAGAATACAGTGCAGGTAAGATAGATGATAATAAATTATTAGCAATTGAGCGTAATGCCTGTCCTGGGGCAGGTTCGTGTGGAGGAATGTTTACAGCCAACACTATGTCATCGGCGTTTGAAGCAATGGGAATGAGTTTACCATATTCTTCGACGATGGCCGCTGAGGATATAGAAAAGGCAGATAATGCGGAAAAATCCGCTTTTTTTTTAGTAGATGCTATCCGTAATCAAATTCTGCCAAGTCAAATTTTAACCCGTAAAGCCTTTGAAAATGCCATTACTGTGATTATGGCAGTAGGGGGCTCTACTAATGCGGTATTACATCTATTAGCCATTGCTAATACGATTGGAGTTGAATTGACTTTGGATGACTTTGAAACCATTCGAAAAAAGGTTCCCGTACTTTGTGATTTGAAACCGTCGGGACGCTACGTCACCATGAATTTACATCAAGCTGGAGGGATTCCTCAAGTGATGCGGATTTTATTAATTCACGGATTGTTACATGAGGATGCTTTGACAATTTCAGGACAAACCATTGCTGAAGTGTTAAAAGATATTCCTGATGAACCACCAGCTAATCAGGATGTCATTCGTTCTTGGAGTAAGCCTGTTTATACAGAAGGTCATTTAGCGATTCTCAAGGGGAACTTAGCGCTGGAAGGAGCTGTTGCTAAAATTAGTGGAGTTAAAAATCCCAAAATTACTGGGCCGGCAAAAGTTTTTGAATCGGAAGAGGACTGTTTGAATGCAATTTTAACAGGAAAAATTAAGGCAGGAGATATCATTATCGTTCGCTATGAAGGTCCTAAAGGAGGACCTGGAATGCGAGAAATGCTAGCCCCAACCTCAGCAATTATCGGTGCAGGGTTAGGGGATTCAGTAGGCTTAATTACAGATGGTCGTTTCTCTGGGGGAACTTATGGATTAGTGGTTGGTCATGTAGCTCCAGAAGCTTTTGTTGGTGGAACTATTGCCTTAGTAGAAGAAGGAGATACTATTACGATTGATGCAGAACAACGATTATTGCAGTTAAATGTTTCCGAGGAGGAATTGGCCCAACGCCGTCGGAATTGGACTGCGCCACAACTTCGTTATCAACGAGGAGTTTTAGGCAAGTATGCTAGGTTAGTTTCTTCAAGTAGTTTGGGGGCAGTTACAGATTCAGATTTGTTCTAAATTATAGGGGGGATAATGTTGCCTTACGGTTTTTTTCCATATATCATACTGATTAGTCAACAAGAGACTGTTTGTAAGCAAAGTATTAATTAGAATGCATTGTTCTTGTTATGCAAGAAAATCTGAAGTTTTATTATGCTGTAATGCATAACATACGAGTATCTAAAGATTGACTTTACAAATAGTCTCAAAATGAGCGAGGAATTGTCTATCTTTACTCTGGCGATAGGTAAACTGTTTGAACTTTTAAAAATCAAATAAAAAAGTCGACAATAATTATATTTCTTGCAGATAATCCAGAAAATATACTTATTTTCTCTAGACAAAGAACAATTACAAGGTCTAATTATAAATTAGTCATTATTTTTGTGGTTAAGACTCTTCTAGTTAAAGAGAGGAAATCTGCTTATTATACTGAATTGGGAAGGGGGATTCTGGATTTGAGCTAAAATTTATCTAGGATAGTTTTAAAGTTAAATCCTAAGATAATTTTGATATAAGTGTCCACAAAAACTATTAGATTGATTTAACTCTGTTTTTTTTTAATGGTTGATTTAGTAAAATCATAAAATTAGTTTATGATTAATTTTAATTAGATTTGAGGGAGGAAATAGAAGCGGGATAATAAATCCACTTTTGGGTATCAGATGGTCGTTTAGCTTGAATTGCTTTTATAGCTAAAAGAGACTTAAGACAAGACTGTACCATTGAAACAGGACGATTTAAGCGATTACTCAATTTTTTCACTGTAATTCCTTGAGGATGGGTTAGAATTAATTTTTGAATTTGCTGGGTGGTGTCTTTTAAACTTTATTTTTAAGAGACACAATAAATTACTTTAGTGTATTTTTTAAAAAATACTAAAAATTTCCTATAAGCAAACTTACTCAGTTTATATTGATTGGACATACTACAAAGATAGTACTAACAAATATCGTATCGTATCGAAAAACAAAATACTACTAAAATAGTAGTATTTTGTTTTTAAAAAATTGGTTCAAAGAAGTTGACTCCGACTTGACATATAATTCACTCTCTCTAAGATAATTTTCATACGGAATAGACTTTTTATTAAATAACTCCTCTTTCTTGGAAACGGTAAATTGCTGTCTCAGAAAGTAGCGAGTTAGTAGTAAATGCGAAAAAACTACTCAGCTCTCACATCGACTACTAGTAATTATTCTCGTTGAGATGCAATTAGGCAACATTTTTCTCTCAATCCCTCATAATAAAGATAAGTAATGTAAACTCTCTTAGAGAACCCATGCGTGTAATCCTTATGACTGGTAAAGGAGGAGTCGGTAAAACCTCCGTTGCGGCCGCCACTGGACTGCGATGTGCAGAATTAGGCTATAAAACCCTAGTTTTAAGTACCGATCCCGCCCATTCCCTTGCCGATAGTTTTGATTTAGAATTGGGGCACGATCCCTGTAAAATCTGTCCTAACCTTTGGGGAGCTGAATTGGATGCACTCATGGAGTTAGAAAGCAACTGGGGTGCAGTTAAACGCTACATCACCCAAGTGTTACAAGCAGGAGGACTTGATGGTGTCCAGGCTGAAGAATTGGCAATTTTACCTGGAATGGACGAAATTTTTGGGTTAGTGCGGATGAAACGCCACTATGATGAAGGGGAGTATGACGTCTTAATCATTGATTCAGCTCCTACAGGAACGGCTTTAAGGCTGTTAAGTATCCCTGAAGTAGGAGGATGGTATATGCGACGATTTTACAAGCCTTTGCAAGGAATGTCTGTTGTCTTAAGACCGTTGATAGAACCTTTATTTAAACCCATTGCAGGTTTTTCTTTACCTGATAAAGAAGTAATGGACGCACCTTATGAATTTTATGAACAAATTGAGGCATTAGAAAAGGTTTTAACCGATAATAGTAAAACCACAGTCCGTTTAGTCACTAACCCCGAAAAAATGGTGATTAAGGAATCATTACGTGCTCATGCTTATTTAAGTTTATATAATGTGTCTACAGATTTAGTGATAGCTAATCGCATCATTCCCGATACGGTGACGGATAGTTTCTTTCAAAGATGGAAAGAAAATCAACAGATTTACAGAGAAGAAATTCACAATAATTTTCATCCTTTACCGGTAAAAGAAGTTCCACTTTATTCTGAGGAAATGTGTGGGTTAGAAGCCTTAGAAAGATTAAAACTAACCTTATATGAGAATGAAAATCCTACTCAGGTTTACTACAAAGAAACTACACTTAAAGTAGTTCAAAATTTTGAAAACTACAGTTTAGAGTTATATTTACCAGGAATCCCCAAAGAACAAATTCAACTAAATAAAACAGGGGATGAGTTAAATATTCGGATTGGCAATCATCGCCGAAATTTAGTTTTACCTCAAGCTTTAGCTACTTTAAAACCTTCAGGAGCAAAAATAGAAAACGATTATCTAAAAATTTGCTTCTCTGCCTAAAAAAAACTACATTTTAGCTATTCTTACTAAATTACCAGAAAAATAAAACAACAACCAAAGATATGAGTATAATCTTCTTCTTTGGTTTTTATCTTTCTGAAAATTTTTAGAATATACTGAACTGATGATATAGAGTTAACTAGTGAAATACCAAATCAAGAAACTTCGTAGTTTAAAATTAATGAAATTTTTAAACCCATAAACCCTACTTTTAGTCAAGTTCAATTTATTATTAATGTCTTCACTGTTCCTTAAGTTGTTCCTTCGTAAAAATAGACAATAGTTTCTTAACTCCAACGCCTAATCATTACACAACTTCTCAGCCTATGATAAATAGACTTTTTTACACACGTTAGGTAATTTAAATAGTTCCGAACCTAATTATTATTTTTATTAAAAATCTTCTAAATTTATCTTACGATAGTGAGTTGTTTATACAATTGGTTCAATCCTCTTCATTTTTTCTAAAAGTGTTTACTATCCCTTGTTATTGACGATCTCCAAACAGCTGTAATGTGTTTTAGCTAAAATTAATAGAAAAACTTTTTTTACCTCCATAAAATCGGCAATTAAACGAAAAATCACGTAACGTTCTTTTTTTTAAATTTATTATTTAATAAGCCTAAAATTAATTTTTAATTCTCCCTTTTTTAGATTTTATGTAGAGTTTTATTAGATTTAAGACAAGAGAAAATATTACGTTTTATTTAAACTTTGACTATTTTAAATAGATGTAATTTATTACCCTATCTTAATAAGATTGAGTCCTTAACTTACTGTAAAATTTTTCTAATCTTAATTCTTTTTCTTATTTCATATCAACTGATTTAGAAATCCTAAATTAGGAAGATTTAAATTTTTATCAAAAAGACTAATCTAACTCTTTAAAAAATCAGATTAGTCTCATATCTTTTATATAAATAGCTAAAAGCTTTAGTATTTTTATCAGTGTTAGACACATATAAACCACTATTTCATCCAATACCATTAATCTCAATCGATCAAGAAATATTTTCTATATCAATGTCGTGGCTAATAGCATAACTATTAATTCGAATAAACAAGTTATAATTCTTTGTCTGACTACCGTTATTTATAAACTCGTTGGGACTTTTAAAATGAGATGCAAACAGATACATTTCTCCACCAATAATGCTACTAAATTTTTTAAAATTGCCTCAATTGATAAATTGAGCTAAAATACTAACTTTAATAACTAAAATAACAATTATTTATATGGACGAAATAACTTAATTATTCTTCTTCTCTTTTGAAGAGAACTTTTAAAAAATAAATTCAAAAACTGGGTCATTAAGAAATTCCTATAACCCAGTTAATTAAAATAAATCTAAGATTGTCCTGAACTTTACAAAAGATAAACTAAGATAAAAAGTATAATCCAAACTACATCTACAAAGTGCCAGTAAAGTTCTGCTGCTTCAACCCCAAAATGGGACTCACTAGAGTAATGTCCTTCTTTATTTGAACGCCATAACACTGCTAAGATTAACAACAGACCAAAGGTAACATGAAGTCCGTGAAATCCAGTTAAAGCATAGAAACAACTAGCAAATAAATTAGTAGTTAATCCCATCTCTAGATGAAAGTATTCATACATCTGACCGATAAGGAAAATAATACCCATAACGGCTGTAATGCTAAACCAGAACTTTAACCCAGAAACGTTATTCTTCTTAATAGCAGCTTGACCCTTATGCATCACAAAACTACTAGCAACCAGAATTATTGTATTAACTCCAGGCAATAATAATTCCAATTCCGGTGTTCCCTCGGGAGGCCAAACAGGAATTATCGTGCGATAAATAATAAAGGCAGCGAATAGTCCCAAAAAGATAGAACTTTCTGCTATTAGAAAAAGAGCAATTCCAAAAAAGCGATGGTCTGGATGACCACTGTGAAGGCTAACAGTTCCTTGTGACTGTTCAATTGCTGATCCTTGCATGACTATTGTTTGATGAAATAATAGTGACAGAATAAATCTAAGACACAAATAACGAAAAGAATAGCGATCACGCATTGTACAGATTAACCGTGATCGCTTTTGTTCATGAGCATTATCTCGATTGAGAACCGACTTCTGCTAACATGTCGTCGACAGTTTCCTCTCCATTGACAACTTCCGAATCTGTACCGTAGTCATAAGGACCTGCCCATAATACGGGTTCTTCTTCAAAGTTTTCAATGATGGGAGGAGAGGACGTTTGCCATTCTAGGGTATAAGCACGCCAGGGGTTACGAGCAGCTTTTTCGCCTTGATTCAAACTCCAAAGGATATTGATAACAAAAGGAAGACTAGAAACAGCTAGAATATAAGCCCCAATGGTGCAAATTAAATTGATGGGTTCAAACTGTACGTCATAAAGGGCAATACGACGATTCATTCCCATTAATCCCAATTTGTGCATAGGTAAAAAGGTAATATTCAACCCAATGAACAGGAGAATAAAGTGCAATTTACCCAGAGGTTCATTAATCATCCGCCCCGTCATCTTAGGAAACCAATGATAAAATCCGGCAAACAGTCCCATGGCTGCCCCACCGAAGAGGACGTAATGGAAATGTCCCACTACAAAATAGGTATCATGAACGTGGATATCAAAGGGAACGGAAGATAACATAACTCCCGTTAGTCCACCCATGACGAAGGTTGCAATAAACCCCACTCCAAACAACATGGCAGTATTGAGGTTCAGTTTTCCCCCCCAAAGAGTTGCACACCAGCTAAAAATCTTAATCCCTGTGGGAATAGCGATCAGCATAGTAGCAGCCATAAAGAAGACCCGTAACCATCCTGGTGTTCCGCTGGTGAACATATGGTGCGCCCAAACAATTAACCCTAGGAAGCTAATGGCTAAACTAGAGTAGGCGATCGCTCGATAGCCAAAAATCGGTTTGCGAGAGTGGACGGGTAATACTTCAGAAATAACTCCAAAGAAAGGTAAGATCATGATATACACCGCCGGATGGGAGTAGAACCAGAACATATGCTGGTAAACAATTGGATCTCCTCCTCCTGTGGGGTTGAAGAAGGCAGTTCCGGCAATAAGATCAAAAGAGAGAAGTACTAATGCCGCAGCTAAAACAGGGGTAGAAAGTAGAATTAGGGCCGAGGTCGCTAACATAGACCAGCAAAATAGAGGCATGCTGTGGAGATCCATGTCCGGAATCCGCATTTTGAAGATGGTGGTAACAAAATTAATTGCCCCTAAAATTGAGGAGGTTCCCACCAATAAAACGCTTAAAATCCAAATTTCTTCTCCCCAAACCCCGCTAACTAAACTCAGGGGAGGGTAGGAAGTCCAACCAGCCTGGGGAGCTCCATTAGGAACAAAAAAGCTTGCTAGTAGGAGAATGCCCCCTGGAGGAGTCAACCAAAACGCTACCGCATTGAGGGTAGGAAAAGCCATATCTTCAGCCCCAATCATGAGGGGAATTAGATAATTAGCAAAAGCGGCCCCAGCCGGAACAATCCACAAGAAGATCATGATGGTTCCGTGGATGGTCATAAATTGGTTATACAAGGCCGGGGTAACAAAATCGGGGTCGGCGGTGGCTAATTCCGTACGAATGACTTCCGCAAAAGCCCCACCGATGAAGTAGAAAGCAAAAGAAGTAACGAGGTATTGGATGCCAATTACCTTATGGTCGGTGCTGAAGGTAAAATAATCCGTCCACTTCCTTTCTTTATGTGCCGTATGATTTGATGCGACTACTGTTGTCATAGGAAATTGAATGATACTTTACAATGACTTAGAGATGGAATAACCCAAGTTAAGGATGATGAGTTGTAAGGTATATGGCAATATGCATGCACTAGAGCCAAGAACAAGAAGTTATTGTACTTAATGGTTTTCTTTGGTCTTCTGCCTGATCCTTTATGGATGGGGTACCCGAGCTAAGGTTTCCTTGTGGATGCCCATTTTATCAGCGTAGGGGCGAAGGAAATCTCCCCCAGAGAGATGTTGGGGACTAACTGCTACTGTTTCATCCAAGCTCGCTTTTTGAATAGGTTTATTAGTTTCTTCCCATTGAGCATAAGTTTCTTCATTTTCAACGTGGAGAACAGACTTCATCCCACCATGGTAAGCTCCACATAGTTCAGCGCAGATAATGGGATAGTCTCCTTCGCGATTTGAGGTAAATGCTAACATCGTATCTCGTCCAGGAATCGCATCTTGTTTAAGACGTAGTTGAGGAACCCAAAAGGCGTGGAGAACATCAGTTGCAGCAATGGTTAATTGGACGGGGCGATTTTTCGGGAGATGAAGTTCTCCGGAAATGATTCCCGTCTCAGGATAAGTAAAAACCCAAGCATATTGCATTCCTTGAACTTTTACCATGAGGGGAGTAGTTTTTCCGCTCTCATTGGCAGAGGTTCCAATTCCTAAGGCAACTTGCTTGTAATTACCATCCATCGCAATTTGCTGAGGTGGAGTGTCACCAGAAATTACGGGGTCAAGTCCCCCCATATTGTTGTAAACCTTAAAACTATAGACAGCAAGGATGAAAACGATAACGGTAGGAATGGCTGTCCAAAAAATTTCTAAAGGGACATTGCCTTCGATGGGCGGCCCGTCAGTTTGATCGTTGGGACGACGGCGAAATTTAATCAGACAAAACACAAGGGTCCCTTCCACTAGTAAAAAGAGTCCGATGGCAATGCTCATCATAAAATTGAAAATGCCGTCTACTTGTGTGGCATCGTAAGAAGCAGCCACTGGCATAAGTCCGTGATTTTGACCATACCAGAGACTAATTAGAGTGATTACGACACCAACAATAAGAGTGATGATGTTACTGGGAATCTTCACGGTTGTTGATAAGGATATACAATTCGCTACTTAATCAACGGTAAAACATCCTTCCCAAAATAGTGGGTATCTTTATGAGATCTTCAACGAATCTTTTGTTTCTCTTTAGAATTAGATATCCTCAGAGTTTTAGTGAGTTATAAATTTTGGTTCAATACGAATCAAAAAATATGATCGAACTTCTTGTGTAAATAAGAAAATTTTAAAGATAAAGCTTGAATTAAAATTAAAATTTTTTAAAAGTTATAAACACTCTATTAATAGTCCATTTAAACATATTTAATAATAAAAATCTTATGCTTAACATGATTTATTTATAATATTTATCCCTATGTTTTAAATGCTTAACCTAGTTAAACTTTTAAAGTTATAAGATGTATATCTATTATCATAGATAATTCAGCTTTTATGGAGATAAAATGGTCTTTTTCTTAAAAAAATAGACTAAATTTTTACCCACTAAAATTAGACAATTGTGGGTAAATTACTGTTACATAGAGAATAATAATTTCTATTTTTAAAAATAAAAATAGAAATTATTAATATTTAAATAGAATTGATTTAAAAAATAACTTATATGTTTTAAATCATATTAATTTTTAAGTTTAAAAAATTAAATTTTAGTAGTTAATTGAATATCATTGGTTTAGTAGAAGTAAATATATTAATATTTAGAGAAATTATTGTTATTATAAGTGTAGCTTTGTAACGAACTTCTGTCTATCTACAGTTAGCGATTTCAAGTAATTAGTATTGGAAAATAAATAGGAAAACTTGACGTATTTATATGATGAAAGTAGCATATATTTCTGGATACGAAGTTGAGCAAGCTATCAAAGTTCTAATAAGTTTTCTTGACCACTTGATGATAATGGTTATCGCAGGAACGATCCGGATAATTCTAATATCTATATATTTTTTAATGTTTAAAACATTTGACGTATCCGCCTAAAAAGTATTATTGATTAATTGATCAATTGATAAGATTACTGGTTTGGTATTTCATCTCTTATCTATTCTGCTATGATTGTTGAGTCACCAGATTACAAAACTATATTGATATAAGTATAGCGATGCTTAAATATTATCGTCCTACTTAAACAGCATTGTCCCTATTTAGATATAATTTTCGATTTACGTCATTATGTAAATAATTTAACTCCTATCCCTTTACCAGTTTCAATGCATCAATAAAAGTTAATTAGGGTTTCCCACTGTTTAAGCTATAGTCAGAACCATGAGTATTTATGTATCGTCCCCGTATTTTTTGATTTATTAAGTTTTTAGCTTAATAGTTTAATGACTCTTAGTAGCAACTACTATAAATAGGTTAATATCTCCGTGTTAATAACATCTTTTCAGCTCTTCAGAGCTTCAGATCTTGAGAAAGAGAACTGATAACATTTATCTCTTATTTCTGTTTTCTAAAAAAATAAAAAAGACTAAAAAACAGATATTACATTAGTTTTATTCCCTTATATCATTAACTTTTATGTAATAGAAACAACATAAAAAGTACTAAAATGATTTAAGGATAACCATTTACTTTTTTCTGATAAAATGCAAATATAATGATCAATTATACTGAGATGGAGGGATTCCTTTCAGAAAAATTAACGCCTCAATTACCTTTTTTGCAATAGGCGCGGCTACCGTTGAGCCATAAGTATCTACTCCTTGGGGTTCATCTACCACTGTCATAACCACATAGCGAGGATTATCTACCGGTAAAATCGCGACAAAACTTGTTATCTTCGCACTGGGCAAATACCCTCCCCTAGGATCCGCCTTTTGGGCTGTCCCTGTTTTTCCTCCAATCCGATAGCCTGAAATTTGAGATGCTTTCCCTGACCCACCAGTAACTACAGTTTCCATCATCTCTGCTACTTGCCGACTTACATGAGGTGACATAATCTGTGTCACTCTATGCTTGGGTTTCCAGTGCATATAACCATCAACATCAACTAATCCACGAACTAGATGGGGAGTCACTAACTTTCCTCCATTAGCCAACGCCCCATGTAATTGAACTAACTTGATAGGAGTTAAGGACAGACCTTGTCCAAAAGAGGCTGTAGCTACTTCGATTCCTCTTTTAGTAAAAATTTCCTCACTTTTGAGATAACCACTCACTTCCCCTGGCAAATCAATTCCTGTTTTTTTATCAATTTGTAATTGTTGTAATCGTTGATAGTAATCTTTACGGCTTAATCTCCGCATCATATGAACCATAGCTACATTACTGGAAGTTTGTAGAATTTTAGCAATGTTAATCGCTCCATGTCCTATTCTAGTAGCATTGTAGATATTCCAACCATCCACCTGAACCGCTCCAGAATCGTGAATTACCGTATTTGGCTGAATCACTCCTGCTGTGAGGGCTAAAGCAACATTAATTGGTTTAAAAGTAGAGCCTGGTTCATAAAGATCACTGACCGTCCAATTTTTGAATAGTTCTATCCTGGATTTATAGTATTTATTAGGATCAAAAGTTGGCTCACAAACTAAAGATATCAACGAGCCATCAGTGCTATCCATAATAATTACTGCTCCCCGTTTAGCATTAAATTTGTCCAATTGCTGTCGAAGAGCAACCCGTGCCGCTCTCTGGATCCGCATATCTAAGGTTAACTGCACTCGCAGATCATTTGATTTCAGCAAATCTTGCGGTAAAAAAGCAGGAACAATCTCCCCTAAGGCAGTACGACGCACGTATAAACTTAGTAAATTCCGTTCCAGTAGCTTTTCTTGACTGCGTTCAATTCCTGCTTGGCCATTGCGATCACTATCTACATAGCCAATTACCTCAGACACCATCTTTTCTTGAGGATAAAATCGAGTATAAGACTCGTTCAACTCCACCCCATCCAGACGCAACTTTTCAATTCTAGCCGCCTGGCTTTCTGTCAAACCACGAGCAATAGGAATGCCCGTATCACGCCGTTTAAACCGCTCAACTAATTGTTGCGGGGTTTTATCTTCCAGGATAGGACTAAGTTGAGCAGCTACTTTTTCTTTAGTTATTTTAAATTGAATAGGATGGACATAAAGAATATGTGCGAGGCGATCAGTCGCCAAGACATTACCCTGACTGTCAATAATAGATCGTCGCGGAATATAAGGTCTTAAATTAACTGTTTGTTGTGATCGCGCTTTTTTTTGTAATTCTGGTGCTTGAACAATCTGTAATTGGTATAGTTTCACCCCTAAGCCAATCATTGCTCCTATTAAGACTCCCCACACTAATAAGAGTCTCAACTGGGGTAGGGCAGTTCTTTTTTTAGAACTAGAAGCTGCCGGAGAACGTCGGAGCCTATAGCTAGACGAGGCTGATTTTCGAGGGAAACGATTTTTTCTGTCTTGATACTTAGAGCTAGATGAAAACCGCCTGAAGTTAGATCTACTCATTGAGTTGTGGAAAGTTTGGCATTAGAAAATGAGCAATTTTGATGTTCTCCGTACTTTAAGCTATTACGATAGGGATTTCCCAACCTGACGGATAGGGTTTTGGTGTTTTAATACATCATCGACTCCCTAAAAACCTAGTTAATCTGGTTGGCCAGTCTACCACAAACAATGATGTTCGACTATATTTATAGTAAATAGTGAGTATCGATGATACTCATCATAGTTCAGTAATTATTTATAACGCTTAACTCAACCCGTTGAAGTATCAAATGCGTTAATTAAGTTAATAAGCTATAGGAGCTTCAGCCATCCAAAAATTTCCATGATTGGAAATCGTGGCATCAGTAACAGATAAGGGGACAACCTTAACATCCGGGAGAAAAATCAAGTCTTTTGGATGGAGTTGAGTTAAACCAGCTTCTGGTTTTTGGGCTTGTTGAGCTAATTGATGTTTTAAGACTTCATTAGCCCCAACTAAATAGCGTTCCTCCTGTTGTAGCTTAGTTAATTTTCGAAATTCTTGACTCCAGAGGGTCGGCACCCGAACTGTCCATCCATAAACACCTAAAGTTAAGGTCACTAGACAAAAAGCAAAGATAGCAGAAACTTTGTTGATAAGTAAAAGAGATTGTAAATAATAATGTACTTTATCTTTTTTACTCGATATTTTAGCGATTTTTCGGGAATTAACCGATGAATAAGTCGGTAAAGCTCTCCGTGATTTCTTCAAACGTGAGGATTTAGGGATAGGCTGATAATCACGTGCAGCAGTCATAATCTAGTTGATATTTCAATTGGATAAGAAGTGACTTAAGAGAATTTCGATAAATCAATATCGGTGATTAATCCTTATGGAGTCTCGTATAAAAGACGAGGATAACCCTCTTGATGTTGCATAATGAATGACCCAACTGTTCTGAAATAGAAGACTTATTATATATAGAGTCTATACTAATCCGTTTAATGATTATCTCTGTGATTTTTTATGGTCTATTTCTCAAAAAAATGTTGGTTTGGTTTTGTGGTGCTTACAACGATCTCCCTTAACTTCAGATTTTACATCCTACCTGTTCAAGGACAGCCGCAATTATACAATCCTATCCCCCTAGCTTCCAATAATAAAGTTATGGATACTCTTTCTACTCAAGACATTCCTACCGGAGAAGGGGGATTTGCACGCGATTATTTAGTGGAACTTGAACATGGAGATCAGGTAGCAATTGACCTGATGTCTGAGGAATTTGATAGTGTTGTTTTACTATTAGCAGCTGACGGGTCTACCATTGCAGAAAATGATGACGGACCTGATGGTTCTACTAATTCTTTGTTGTTTGCTCGGATTACTGAAAGTGGAAAGTATATCATCCGAATTCGTGCCTTTGGAGAGACAGGAGGAGGAAAATTCACCCTTAAATTAGATCGCCTACGTCCGGTCAATAACTTACGTAATAAACCAGCAAGTTAAGATACTTAAGATTAAAGCTTCACTCCATTCTACCACTGCACCGTAGGTATCCCCTGTATGTCCACCGAAACGCTGATAAAACCAGAAACCTGTGATAATAGCAATAGTACTCCCAACTACAGCTACCTCAACTCCCAACCACCAACGATGAACATTGAAGAGAATTAACAATCCACTGAGGGTTAATAAACTTCCTAATCCTAAAAATAGATCTTGGGGTAACTGAATACTTTGCTTGTGAAATACGCCTTTACCGGTAGGTTTTAGGTAAGGATAAAAAGTTATGGCAGCTACCTGTCCCCATCGTCCCCATCCTGCGGCTATCATTAATACCAACCAACGATAACTGGTTATCTCACTTAAAGCAATGGTTTTTAACCCTAATATAACGACCGCGGCAATTACGCCAAAAGCTCCGGTTACACTATCTTGCATAATTTCCAACCGACGAGCAGAGTCAGTTGCCCCTAATCCATCAGCTGTATCGATGGCACCGTCTAAGTGTAATCCTCCCGTTAAAACAAGCCAAACAGCGACAATTAAAGCACTACGGATGGCTATGGGAAATCCCAAAAAGTTTAAGCCCACATCTGCTAGTCCTAACCCTCCTCCGAGTAATATTCCTAGTAATGGAGACCATCGAGCTAGTTGTTGAAACAACTGTGGCCATCGCAAAGGAAGGGGAATAATTGTATAAAATGTGATCGCTCCTAAAAATGTTTTCAAATCATATTCAAGATGTTGGACAATTTTTTTAACCATTCAGATACTGTTGAGCATTGACTGAAATAATTCCTTTAAATGTTAGTAAATTTACTTATTATTGGTGCTTGAGAAAGCATAACTATAACTATTTTACCAACTGATCTCTAAAATTTAGAGTAATCTGTGAGTAGCTAAACTTAAAAAAATATAAAATGGTAAGGATAGTTTAGAAAAGAGAGAGTACTAGATCTCGAGTTGCTCAAAATTCAGCTGATATAATTAGGAGAGTTAGAACTATCAAAGTTGACTTGCGCCCAAAATTTTTTCAGAATTAGAGCAAGAGCAGAAATTTTATCTTTAAACTTAAAAGGATAAAAAATTAAATAAATGACAAATTTAATGAAATTATTAATTGTTTTTTAAAAACAATTAATAGGTCAATTTTTAAAGAATTAGAACGATTGTAAAAATTTGCAAAAAGTAAAAAAAAGTAACTTAGAAAGAAAAAAGATAATTTATCTTAAATGTATCTAGAAAAAATATCAGATCATTATTTGTGATAGTTCAAGATTAATTAAACCTTTAAAAAAAAGGGAAGAAAATCTCAACTAGATACAGGACTAATTCATATCTGTTTTGTGACTGTAACTAAAAATTAAGAAATAAGTATAAAAAATCATTTAATTTATAAAGATAAAGAAGTTATTTTTTTGGGGGGCAAGAATATAAATGAAGGACAGAAATACTGTTAGAATAAAGAATGTAGATACAATAATTATTTTTGATAATCACTCAGTGCATATGAGTGCTTGAGTTCAAGCCCAACTGAGACAATAGAAAGAGAAAAGGTTATATTTATAATTTTTACTAACTTCTAGTCAACAAGAAGTTTACTAGCAGGAAGACGGCACAAATAAAAGTTCATTAACTCACCGAAAATATACATAACTAAGCTAGTTATATAAAGTCCTCCTTAAGAAGGTTACTCTAAACAATATCAACCAAATTAATATAGATCAAACTCTAATTATTTCAGTCTAAAACTAGAAAATAATTCACTTTTTCAAAGTTTACTTAAAGCTGTTTACTTAGCATCAGTATAATGTAGGTAACAATTTAAAGATAAGACTGCCTTGAGTTATCTCTCATCAAAATTTTAAGAAATAATCATAGGATCTTGGGTTAGGATCGTATGGTAAGGGATTACTCTTACTCGTACATCATCGCCCATTAGTTATCTACCCTTAGGTTGAACTAATGGTCGCACCTATAGGCAATTTTCCATGAGTCATAAGCACACCTCACACCCATTACCTGCTCCTTGTATTATTGACGTTGGTGTTATCATCAACAACGAAGATATGCGACGGGTTCTCAATGATTTAATTCGTGTTCATTATATTCATACTCTTGATGAAGAAGTACAGAGTGAAGGGGATGGATGGGTTGTTGAAGTTTTTAGCCATCCTCAGCAGGGCACTATTATTGCTAATCACTCTCTCTATCTTAATGTTCAAAGCTTCGACTATTTACAATTACACCGTTTACCTACTCAGAAAACTTACTTTGATCTAATGCAAGATCATCGTTGTCTAAGATTAATTCCCATTACTCACTCTTCTAAAACCCTAGAATTGGATTCCAATCTGGATGTTGCTACCCTCGAAGCCATGGTTACTCAAGTTTTGGCTGCTAAATGGGATGTTCAGTTGGACAACAAAGATGATGATTGTCCTTTTTGAAACAATTACACCGATTCAACTTCATTAGTTCTAGATTGGTGACTGCAGATTAGGGTGTGCACCTGCCATTGAAGAGAGGATTTAGGATAATCAATCCGATAATGTCCTCCACGACTTTCTGTTCGAAACAAAGCACTTGTCAAGATTAAGTAGGCAATATCTAGTAAATTCAAGGTCTCCGCACAAGTTCGTAGATGAGTGTGTGCTGTAGGAGAGTCAAAAACTATTTGCTGGCCAGGCTCTAAGTTTAGCACATATTGGCTACTTTCGATATGCGTTAATTGTTCTCGCCAGTCTTTAACTTGATTTAAAGCCGTTTCTAATAGACTTTGCTCTCGACAAATTCCCGCACTTTTCCAGAGTAAAATCGGCAAATTTTGATTAATATTCTTAATTAACTCTATTTCTGTGGTCCATTCTCCCTTTTTCCTTACAACTGAAATTTTGTCTAGACTAATTGTCGGTGGTGAACTTACTTCAATTTTGGACAACTGAGCTGCAAACACCAGGCACTCTAGCAAAGAATTACTAGCTAAACGATTGGCTCCATGAACCCCTGTACTAGCAGTTTCTCCAATAGCATAGAGTCCCTTAATAGAAGTCTCGTTCTTAAGATTTACGCAAATGCCCCCCATCCAGTAATGGGCAGCTGGAGCGACAGGAATTGGCTCTTTAAATACATCTACCCCCCAATTTCGACATACTTGAATAATATTGGGAAAACGGCGGCGAATTCGTTCAGATTCAATAGGACGTAAATCAAGATAGACATAGCCGTGGGCAGGATCTACTGCAGTCTTTTGCAAGTGGCTAAAAATAGCACGACTAACTACATCTCTAGGAGCTAACTCTCCATTTGGATGATAATCAAAAGTAAAGCGTCGCCCTTGGTGATCGATTAAGTGTGCTCCTTCTCCCCGCACTGCTTCACTAATAAGAAAATGAGGAGCATTATGTTTAATTAAAGCTGTTGGATGAAACTGAAAAAACTCTAGGTCCTTTAGGACTGCTCCTCCTCGCCAAGCTAAAGCTACACCATCTCCTGTACTAACAGTAGGATTAGTCGTTTGAGCATAAACTCGACCGCCTCCACCGGTGGCCAAAATTACTGCAGATGAACGAACCCAATGAATTTGTCTTTGATATAGAACACTGACCCCTAGACATTCTTTTTGCACAGAATTAAGCCACAATTTTAAAGCAACTGCTTGAGGAATAATTGTAATATTGGGGCGTTCTAACACCTTTTCTGTGAGAGTACTAATAATTGCCCGTCCTGTAGTATCTGCTGCATGAAGCACACGAGGATGAGAATGGGCAGCTTCTAGAGTCATGGCCAATTGGCTATTTTTTCGGTCAAATGCTACTCCCATTTTCACTAAAGAATCAATCGCCCTAGGGGCTTCCTTGACAAGGAATTCGACAGCACCATAATCACACAATTGAACACCCGCTTTGAGGGTATCTTCTAGATGACACTGTGGAGAATCGTTAGGAGCGATCGCTGCTGCAATTCCCCCCTGCGCCCAATCACTAGCTCCTGTTTTTAAAGTATCTTTGGTAATTAATCCAACTCGATACTTTGGGGGCAAACACAAGGCACCATACAGTCCGGCTGCCCCTGAACCTACTACTAAAATATCAAACGTGGTTGTCAGAGGGTCAAAAGAAGCAAAATTAGCTGATGATATCAAAGTAATAAAAATGGTTGTCTATAAATTTTTTTTATTTTAACTTTTTTGTCCTAGCCACAGCCTTCTATCATTTTAGTTCGTTAATTAAATAACTCAAAAAAATACTCGATTAAGAGTAAATTCGCGAAAAAATGATTTTTTAAAGTAGAGTTCAGTGAATAACTGGGTTTAAACGCTCATCTTCTTTGGTGAGTTCACTAGCCGGAAGATTTACTAATACATTTGGACGTTTTCCTAGTTTTTACTGAGTTCAGAGATTTCTAAAATATATTCTACCTCTAGAATAAGGAAAGTTAACAATAATATTATTGCTTAGGTCAGGATAGAAGTCACTTAATTCCCAAAACTAACGAATATTGCTATTGTTTAAATTAAACTTTTGAGCATATGGAGTTAAGTTTGTATCTACTAGGTTGAGAGTAGGTGTAGCTAATACCTGTTTCACAAATACCTAAACAACTAATTGTTACAACTAAGACAGCGATAATACAAACTAAGGTTTTTATTAATTTAATTCCTCTCAAAAAAAACTCAGATAATTTACCTTCTTGAAAGATCAGTAAGAAATTTTGTTCATCAATAAAGGCAGATTAAGATGAGTTCGATTTATATCATGCAAGAAGTAAATCTGATAGCTTCAAATTCTTGTCAGATTAGGGATGTAAAGGACAACACCCCCTAACTGCTATGAATTCTAAGTCCGTAATAATTCAAGAAAAAGTTAAAAGTAGTCTTAAGCTATTTTTTCCTCTATGAGACTGTAGTTTTATCTATTGTTATTATCTTAGAGTAGAGTGGTTTTTAAGACTGATCAATTTCGCTTCTATTCCGCAATAACTCTATTTTAAATCAGCCTGTTTTTACTTTTTTTCCTATTTAAAGGTAATTTTCTCAAGGAATTATAAATTCTGATCGATGCTAGATTCGTTGACTTATATTAGTTATACTCCTCCCGACGCCGACTTAAGTATACAGTGCGAACTTCTCTGGACTAAGATAAAAACCTAATCTAATTCAAGATTAAGATGTAAGAGGGTTAATTTTATAAACGGTAGTGGATTACTCTGTTGGTAAATTGAAAAACAGAAAACCGTTTCGATTAAATTTTAGGAGAATCAAAACACTATCACCTAGAAAAAACCCATAAATGAGGTCAAATCAAAAAAAATAATCGCACATATTCAGAATAAATTTATTGCTGATAGTGGATTCTATCTGGATAGATTTAAAGTAAAAACAATATTAGTCGCTCCCAAAAATCAAGCTGTCTTCCATAGATATTCCTATTAAAATAATAGAAATTAACAATAAAGCTAATCAACTCTACAACTAATTAAATATTTTTAAGTAATTTATAGTTTTGTTAATTATTTAGATACTATGAAGTAATAAAAAGGATAAAATCATTGCTTTATAGAAGAAAATACTCTTAAATCAAAGCATAATAATTGCTAGAAAAAGATGATGATGTTACATAGACAAGGATTAAAGACTCACTCACACATAAAAATCGGTGTAACGGTTAATGATTCTACTATGTGTCGTTTAGTCCAAAAAACTTGAGTCAACAAAAAAATACCTCATCCCGTGGCAGCTTATACACATAGAATTCAACCTCTAAGACAGGAACATTCGAGAAAACTAGGACTGAAAGTTTCAGACCTAGTTTTTAGTTACGAAACCGGAGTTTAGTCAGTTACAATGCGTCTGTGTATCGAAGCAACTTTAAAAAATAAGCTTATGGAAAGACAAAGAGACAGCTAAAATGGAAAAAATCACAAATATTTTACTAGTCCTAGAAAAGATATCTCGAATAAAAAAGAAAACAAGAGATATTTTTAAAACTCAAATAACGGGTTATGAGGCTTACGATAAATTTATAGAATGGACAGAGAATACCTATTAATTTTTTACAAAAAATTACCAAATAATAAGTAAATAAATTAATAAAATTATAGGATATTTAAATAATAAAATTTTTTAAAAAGTGGGAGAAAAGAGCAATTATTAAATTTAATTAATTAAAAATTAAGCTTATGACTTAACTAATTTTGATAACTATTCAAAAATAGTTTTATTCAACTTCTATTTTTTCTACTAACTTATTATTTTCGAGAGAATAAAGCTTTTATACTTCTTCTATAGATATGTAAGTTCGAGAATTAAGTAAATTAACTTATCTAAAAAGTAAAGTTTAGTAAAATTTTAGAGATAAGGACAGATTCAACCTAAATATACTGTAAAAGAAAGGACTAAATACAATAATTATTCTCAATATAAGATACAAGTAGTTCAGTTCAAGTTAAATTAAAAATAATAAGAATGACAAGGATTATGTATATATTTTTTCTGGTAGTTTATATCTAGAACTAAACATAATATAAATATTATTTAGCTAAAGCCGTTAAAGAAATTCTTACTCAAAGTAGTCACTTGAAAAAATTAATTAAAGTAATGTCAATTAAACTCTAATCGCTCACAATATAGAGAGACACAACAATTTGCTTTTTTAATATTTCTTTAGGGGTACCCACTCATAGGTTTAAGAAAATAAAATGCTCCTCTGAACCAACTGTGGCAAAATTTTAATAAACAAAAGCTGAAAATAAAGTTTTCGGCTATTAATTTGTCATACTTAGTCTATGCAAACCAATAGAATTGCTTAATTAAGCTAAATATCGAGATATTTCTTATTTCTATTTTCTCTCTGCCCGCCACTGCTGCATAACAACAGTGATGTCTGGTTTTCTTATTAATAAAACACCTACTTGGGTTTCATTCCAACGTACTATCCAAGAAGGTTGAAGTCCCAAAACTACAATGCATAAAGACAAAATAAAAGCGGGAATTTTTTCTGACCACAAAACACGGGGTAATTGAGCTAGTTCAGGAGTTAACCGACCAAAAAAGACACGGTTAATCATCAATGAGAAATAAACTGCCGTTAAACCGCTTCCAACTAAACATAATAAAGTTTGAATCGGAAAAATAGGAAAGCTTCCGCGAAATACCAAAAACTCTGCAATAAAACCGGCCATCCCTGGAATTCCAACACTCGCCATTACTCCTAAAATCATTAAACTTCCCGTAATCGGTAAACCCCGTTGAGGGTTGAGCAACCCCTGTAAAAAGTCCACATCACGGCTTCCGGTCTTTTTGTAAACTACTCCAACCAAAAGAAATAATAGGGCAGAAATTAACCCGTGACTAACCATCTGAAAGGTAGCGGCAGTAATACTTAAGTGAGTGGCAGCCGCCGCAGCTAATAAAATATAGCCCATATGAGCAATGGAAGAATAGGCGACCACTTTCTTCATATCTTTTTGAAGAATTGCGCACGATGCTCCATACAAAACACTAATAGCAGCCAATGTAGCTAACCATGGAGCCATAAATACCCAAGCATCGACAAATAATCCTATTCCAAAACGTAATAACCCGTAAGTTCCTAATTTTAATAATATTCCTGCCAACAAAACTGAAATAGGAGTTGAAGCTTCCACGTGAGCATCAGGTAACCAGGTGTGGAAAGGAAAAATAGGTATTTTAATTCCTAAACCAAGGATAAGGGGAGCCAGTAAAATTAACTGAGTTGATAAAGGTAAGGTATGAGTGCGTAATGTCTCATAATCGAAGCTAGATGACTTTGAAAACCATGCTAATCCTAAAAATGAAGTCAAAATTAGAATTCCTGAAACTGTTGTGTATAGAAGAAATTTCATCGAGGCATAACCCCGCTTTGTCCCCCCCCAAATTCCAATGAGAAAATACAATGGGATAATTTCTAACTCAAAAAAGAGGAAAAAGAGTAAAACATTTTGGGCAATAAATGCCCCCATTACCCCGCTATTAAGGATTAAAATTAAGACATAATAAAATCGTGATCGCTTAACATTTTGACTACTAGCATAAATTGAGATTAAAGTCAGCAAACTGTTGAGAAAAATAAGAGGAAATGATAAGCCATCAATCCCCAAACGATAATTTAACCCAATCTGCGCAATCCAAGGTAAATACTCAGTAAACTGGATATTTGGATTAGTAGGGTCGAAATTAAAGCTGAGAATAATATTAATAAGGAGAGATATACTTGCGATTACTATAGCTAACAAGCGACAATGAACTGAATTTAACTTTCCTGGCCAAACAGCGATTAGGATAGCTCCTACTAATGGAATCCAAATTAAGGCGCTGAGTATCATTAATACATCGACTCCTTACTGCTACTCAAAACTTGAACTAATTTCAATAAATTAAAGATGACCAATAATTGATTATTATTCCCCACTCTTCACCAAGAACAAACCACATTAATAAACTTACTCCAATTAAAATAGTTAAAATGTAAAATTGTGATTGTCCAGATACATTATATCTTAAAATATTACCACTAAAAATAGTGACTAAACTCACTAAATTAACCGCTCCATCTACTACATAGCGATCAAACCAAATAGTTAAATAAGATATTTTTTCTACTGCTGCGACCACCGTTACTTCATAAACACGGTTGAGATAGAAGTCATAGGCAAATAAATCTTGAAAAAACCGCAGATAGATTTGAGTCGGCCGAGTCCAAGACCTTCGTAGGGGACTAATAATTCCAAGGAGACAACCAATAATTCCTGACCCAATTAAAAGGGGGATTGCCCATTTAACAATGATAATGTCTTTATCAGTCAAAGGTGATATAGCTGATAACCAAAATGGCCAGCGAATTGGAGCAATAGAAAAAATTAGAGTTGTTACGGTTAACGTTACCATCGGAAAAGCTATCGGCCAGGCAACTTCGGGAGTTCGACGGGTTTTAGGTTGAGGATTTCCTAGAAACACTAAACGGAAGACACGGGTTAAATTCCAAGAACACAACAAATTGACAAATAGGACAATTGCACATAACCATCCAGGTACATTCCAATCACCATTAAACCACCGTTGTAATGTCCAAAACATTCCTAAGGGGAGCAATGCAACTAATCCGGCAGCACCTGTCATAAAACTGGTGGTGGTAGCGGGCATCCGTGACCAAATTCCTCCCATTTCCGTTATATTTTGATTATAAGTCGTTAAAATAACCGCTCCTGCACTCATAAATAATAAGGCTTTGGTGATCGCATGGGTAAAAACTAATAATAAAGCAATATCGACTTGACCTAATCCAACAGCAATAAAGACCAATCCCAAATAAGCACTGGTGGAATGGGATAGGGTTCGTTTGATATCAATTTGTGCTAACGCGATCAACGAAGTTCCTACCGCCGTTACTGACCCTAACACGATTAGTACCTTAGAAGACATTGGGGATAGGGTAAATACGGGCTGTAATTTAATTAACACGTATGCTCCAGCAGAAACTACTACCGAATTTCGCATAATTCCGGCAGGGTTCGGTCCTTCCATCGCTTTATCAAGCCATAGATTAAGCGGAAATTGAGCACATTTACCTGTAGGACCAGAAATTAACGATATTCCTAATAATGCTGCAGTTAAAGGGCTTAAATCAGAGCTAATTGCCCATTTTTCCAGTTCAGAGAAAGTCAACCCTTCTCCATAACTAGAAAGAGTAACTAATCCCATTAATAAAATAATATCCCCAACACGTTTAGTTAAAAACGCATCTCGGGCCGCTGTTGCTACTAACGGTTGAGCGTACCAGAACCCAACTAAAAGATAGGTGGACAGAGTGAGAATTTCTAAAAGACCATAACTCAGTAACAAAGAATCACTGAGAGCAATCCCGCCTAAAGCCGCTTCAAATATTCCCATCAATCCAAAAAATCTGGCTAAAGACCAATCTTTTTCCAGATAACCCAGAGCATAGAATTGAACAAGTAAACTAATTCCGTTGACTAACCCCAACGCCCCTAAACTAATTGGAGACAGTTCTATAGTCAAGGACAAATCTAAATCAGCTACCTGAAGCCATTGAAATATTAATTGTTCAGATTGGTGTCGCCAAATAACAGAAAAAGCTAATGAACTGTGAATAAAAGCAAATGCTATCATTAACAGATTCAAGTAGGCCGCTGGCCTAGGTCCTGTACGACGAACAATTCCTAAAGACCAGGGTAGGGTTAACACCGAACCAATTAGACTGTAAATCGGGATCAACCAACTACTGTGTACAATAAAACTGCTCATCTAAAGTAGATTATTTAAGGGTCTTTACTTTTATAGAGCATATCAGTTTTTATACCTAGTTTTTGCTTTCTATTTACATGAAGTAGAAATTTTTGGAACAAGTAAAGCCGTAGCTATCCCCATTAATTATCTTATGTTAATGAATGAGTTTCTGGAAAGTTTTTTTAGGATTGCTATTGTTTAGAAATTTTCTTTGACTTCTAGTGATCCAATTTATTAAACTGATTGACAAATACAATCAGCTATCTGTATTTTTCCTCAAAAGGTAAATTCGAGAAGCTTGGTCAATGGCTTAATTATTGTTTAAATTAGCAAAATACATCCTCATCAAAACTAAATTGTATAGAATAGAGATTAAACTAATTAATATTTAATATTAATCTTTAATGTGCTCTATACAAACTTTTAGTATAAGTAGATTATAAAACAGTTTGATTTTTTCCATGAAAGACAAGAAATTAGTATAAGCACATCTTTATAGATTTTATATCAACTATTAATTTTCATTAATCATAAGATTAGAAAAGATAATGGTGATTTCTTTTGTGAAAAGGACCACGCTTGCCTATTTTTCAATATATAGGTTGATATGTCAGCTATTCCCGTCGGGTGTCTTTTTTCTGCATCCTTGGGCTAAAAATATGACAGGTTTAGAAGGATAAATCATAACCGATAGGAGACTGATAAGATAAGTCACTCTCCTATTCCTGTGTCAGTTATCAATGCAATAAGATTATTTCCCGACGGGAAAATAGTTCATAGCTAGATGATTGATTTACTTTGTATAGTTGTTGAGTTTGGCGATTACGAAGTAATCCAGTATGCAAATTGCTGTTGAAATGATTGAAACCAAAGGATTTTCTGCTGTTGTAGAAGTAGCGGATACTATAGCCCGTGTTACCCTAGTCAGGTATGAGAAAATCAGAAGTGGCCGTCTCACCGTCATTGTGCGAGGCGATGTATCTGAAGTACAAGCTTCAGTATCTGCAGGAGTCGATGTGGCTAATCGGGTTAATGGAGGAGAAGTTCTCTTAACCCATATTATTGCCCGTCCCCACGAAAAGCTGGAATACGTATTACCCATTCGCTATACCGAAGCCGTAGAATAATTTCGCGAAAGGGTAAATCTCTCTCTAAGACAAGTATGAACGACAACTAGTAGTTAATCATAATGCAAATTGCTAAAGTTAAAGGGACTGTCGTCAGTAGCTATAAGACCCATAGTTTAACAAGACTATGGATGGATGCCCAAACTCTTGTCCCAATATGAAGTAGCGGGAGACATTGTGGATGCAGGACTTGAGGAATAGGTCTTAGTATCAAGAGGAAGTACTGTTCACATAGAAGACGGAGAAGAACATTCTCCACTCGATGCGATAGTAGTGGGGATTATCGACACTGTAACGTTGGAAAATTGAAACCTATACAGCAAAAAAGATACGTATCGAAGTTAATGATTATTGTTTATCCAAAGAATTCAACTTCAGCCAAGCCGAGGGGGTCTGTCGGCTTAATTGGGTGATGATGCCTTGTTCAATTAATTAGGAGGACTGAAGTAGCAATGGTAGTCCTCAAAAAAGCGGCTTCTCCAATACCTTGGTCGAAGACCTTAGCCGAACCACAAATTGATGATAGTGCCTATGTGCATTCCTTCTCTAACCTAATTGGTGATACAAAAGGCCAATGTTCTTATTTTCCTAAGAAACTCAATTTGCACCGATGAAGGCTCATCTTTTACCATTGGTGAATTTACTAATTAATATACAAAACGGGGTAGTCATTCATGGACTTGAACGAGGACAAGTAGTAAATATATATTACTCACATGGCACTGATTCACGGTCGAGCTTATGTTGGGAATGAATGCTTTATTGGCTTTCGTCCAACTATGCCAGAATTAGCCAAGGTTGTATAGTGATGATGCATACCTTAATTCAAGATGAGGAAATTCCTCTTGGAAAGTATGTTCTCTCAGAAGCGGTAATTACTAATCAACAACAAGCTGATCGTCTTTCTGACATAACCGAGAGTGATCGTACTTTTGAACATCATGTCGTAACCATCAACGAATCTCTGCGAGTTGGCTATCAGTGCACTGAAGATTAAGCCTACAACCGATTCGTGAGAAGTTGTAAAAGACTATAAATAACGTCGATAAGATTGACTATAGCAGTTCGGTGACCAATGTGAGTTTAAGTAAGGAAATTATAACCCAAGCTTGTCTGCTGCTGTCCCAAGGACATAAAATTGGGACGGAACACTCAAATAAACGTCGCTTCCGTACCAAATCTTGGTTAACTTATGGGACCTTTTTCGGTGGTGTCAATTAGGTACTAACGAATTGAGAAACTTGTTTGCAAGACTCTTAAGGAGGATATATCCGTCTGATTGGTATTGATCTCGAAGCTAAACGGCATGTCCTAAAAACGATAATTCAATGACCCAAAGATATTCCCGAGGTTCCGACCCGCACACAACCATCAAAAGCCATAGCAATAATGGCAATAGTTCTAGTGTGAGTGACAGCAATGATAATGGTCATTTATCGGGAAATATTATTTTCCAAGTTAGAAGTCTACTCCAATCTGTCCATAAAATGGGGACAAAATTTACCAGTCAACGCTGTTTTTGGACTAAATCTTGGTTAACCGGTCCTGCTATTGAAAATATACAGGAAACGGAAGTAATACAGGCATTAGAGACTTTTGTATTTGAGTATAATGAGGCGTGCGTTTGATTGAGATTGACTACAATGCCAAGCAACAGATATCAGAAACCATTATTCATCGTCCTGAGAAAACCTCACAAATTAAATTTAATAGTTCAGGAGTGGCAAAGTGTTGCAGCCAAGGATTGACTAGCAGGACAGGTTCTAGTTTTGGTTTAAACGCCGAAACGACTAGCCAAGTGTGATCATTACTTTCTCAAGAATATCAAATTGGCACATAACATGCTAATAAGCTTCGTTTTCGTACTAAGTCTTGGCAGAGTTGCGCTCCCATTGAGAGTCGCTATGAAGCTAATATTATTGTTTTGAACATCCAGGGGAATATATGCGCTTACTGGGTATTGATACTAAAGCTCAACGCCGTATCTTAGAAACGATAATTCAACGTCTTTAATTGTAGTGTGAAGGGGTGAGATTAAATCTTGTCCTTTTATGACTACTGGATAATAGTAATGCGTTTACCCCTTATTCATCCACCAACTCAGTTAGATATTTATGTCATTGGTAACGTTGTTATTTATGAAAGTACAGTTATTGCATCAGAAACTATTTCGAATTTTTATCAGAGAAGGGGCGTGTATTGGCATGGGAAACATAATCAATACTTACCAAGGAGACACTGAAATCTAATCCTGTGGCATATTTAGGTCCTGGGGTTTTAGTCATTGGTCAAAGTAAAATCGGTAAAAACACTTGTATTGGTTCTTCGACCACAATTATCAATACTTCTATGGAACCAGGAACAACCATTGAAGCAGGCTCACTAATTGGTGATACTTCGTGTTCATTTTCTGCCGTAATATCTAACCCTTTAAAGGAAACTAAATTAGAAATAAATAGGTTGTCTCCTAATCATAATAACTTGGTTTCTGAAGCTTCAATAGAAATGAAATTGAGAGTTAATCGTCCTATTGACAATGACTTGATTTATAACAGCAATAATTTTTATCATAATCCGCAAACGACTAAAGAGAAAAAAGCTAATTTTTCTGTGGAAGATATAGAAAATATTTGCTCAGAAAAAGTAACTAAAATTGAAAAGGATACTGAAATTACAAAACAATCTAACCAAGATTTAGATCAACCAATAGAAACCCAAATTTTTTTTCTTCTAGGACAAATTTATGCGAACAACCTTTTAGGTACTTTGTTCCCTGAACGTTAAACTTTTAATCGTTATCGATAAGATTAATTGTGATGAGTATTAATGAGTAATTAGCCACAATGTTGTTGTCTTTTAGGTAGGGACTAATGAGATTGAATAGCCAATAATTAATTTTTCTAATTTTATTAGAAAAATTAACAACTACTCTTTTGTAAAAATTTAGATTTTATTATTAACTTATTTTCTGTAAAACAACTTTTTATATTTAAACTCTTTAACCTGTCTTCTTCTACTGAGTTAGTCGTTTGAGCTGATCATCAATTAAAGTAAGTTTTGTAGAGACTTTGTCTTTTCTTTTTTTTATTGCCAAAAGAACAGCTTGATGTGTAATTGTCTTTAAAGACACTAGAAAAATAAATAATTTTTCTCTAAAAAAACAATAAAAAATGATTTAATTCATGCTTAGAATATATTAATTTACTTAATTATTCTGTCTATATATTGAAATTAAAAAAAATTAAATAAGTAATAAATAGAGTACAACTATCTATGATTAAATTGGGATTTAAAGAACGAATAAGCAAATTAACGGTGAGCTAAATACCACTTCTAGCAGCCGGATAACTTCCTGAAATATTTTCTCTGTTACGGATGAGTTCAGACTTAAACTTACACGCACATAAATAAAAAATTAATCATGCCATTCATGGAGGAATTACTATATGGTACAAGCCCAATCTAAATCAGGGTTTAAGGCTGGTGTTCAGGACTATCGCCTGACCTATTACACCCCGACTATACCCCAAAAGATACTGAATATACTTACCTGTTTCGGTATGAAACCCCAACCTGGGGTTCCTCCTGGAGAAGCAGGTGCGGCAGTTGCAGCAGAATTTTCTACCGAAACCTGAACAACAGTTTGGGCAGATCATTTCACTGACTTAGATCGTTACAAAAGTCGTTGTTATGACATTGAAGCTGTTCCTAGCAAAGATAATTAATATTTTTGCTTCATTGCCTATTTTTTAGATTTATTTGAAGAAGGATCTGTTACTAACGTTCTCACCTCTTTAGTAGATAACGTATTTGGATTTAAAGCACTATGACCATTATTACGTTTAGAAGATATTTGTTTTCCTGTTGCCTCAATTAAAACCTTCCAAGGAGCTTTTCACGGAATCACGGTTGAACAGGACAAATTAAACAAGTATGGTTGTCCTTTATTAGGATCTACTATTAAGCCCAGACTTGGTCTGTCTGCCAAAAACTATGGACGCGCTGTTTATGAATGTTTACCCGATGGATTGGACTTTACTAAAGATGACGATAATATTAACTCTCAACCTTTCATGCGCTGGCGTGATCGCTTCCTCTTCGTCCAAGACGCAATCACAAAAGCACAAAAGGTCATTATTTTAACATTACTGCTGGTACTTGTGAAGAAATGTTCAAGCGAGCAGAATTTGCAAAAGAAATTGGCAATTTCATTATCATGCACGATTTCATAACCGGTGGCTTTACAGCGAATACCACCTTGGCGAGGTATTGTCGTGATAATGGATTATTACTACATATTCATCGTGCAATGCACGCGGTAATTGATCGTCAGAAAAACCATGGTATTCACTTCCTCGTTTTAGCTAAGTGTTTACGTCTATCTAGTGGTGATCACCTTCACTCTGGAACCATTGTTGACAAATTAGAAAAGGAACGGGACATCACTATGGGGTTTGTTGTGACCTGATGCGTAAAGACTATATTGAAGAAGACCGTACTCGTGGTATATTCTTTCCCCAAGATTATGCATCTATGCTTGGAATCATGTCTGTTGCTTCTGGTGGTATCATCCATGTATGGCATATGCCCGCCTTAGTAGAAATTTTTGGAGATAATTCTTGTTTTCAGTTTGGTGGTGGTACTTTAGGACACCCTTGAGGCAATACACCCGGTGCAACCGCTAATTATGTAGCTCTCAAAGCTTGTATTCAAGCCCGTAATGAAGTCCGCTCTTTACCTAGCGAAACCGGAAACCAAGTGCTCCATGAAGCTTGTAAGTAGAGTCCTGAATTAGCTGCCACTTGCGAACTCTGGAAATAAGTAGAGTTCGAATTTGAAGTAATAAATACACTCTAATTTAGAAATAGTCGTTAATTTTGAAGAAATTAAAAGTACTTAGGCAAAAATACTCATAACTCCCAATCATATCCTGATTGGGAGTTATGAGTAATCTATGAACTATAAATAAGTAGTCGAAGAAACGGTTTGAGTTTTACAAAATTATCTGACTCACTAAACAGTTTGTCCTATTCATTATCAATCAGTTATCCGAAACTAACCCAACTCAGGTTCTTTAGCTAAATCAATATAAGTGATTTCATAATATTCAAAAGAAAAAAATATATTTAGAGGAGTTAATAGCTCAAAATAAAAAATTAGTATTGCGGATTATGTCAGTACGATGGCATCTAGCAAAAATAGTACTAGAATTTTTACCAAAGATGGTAATAGCTGGAATTAGTCAGACAAATATGGAACACCATCATCAGTTATTAAAACGACTGATTCAGTTGCAAGCAGTGATTTCTAATCGTAATCCAGAAATCTCTAAGTTTTAAGATAGATGACTCAAATAATCCTTAAATTAGTTAATTGAACAAAATAGATAACCAATAAAAACTTTACCTAAAGAGCGTCGTTACGAAACCCTTTATTACCTATCTCCATTAACTGATCAGCAAATTGAGAATATGCTAGATTAAGGGTTGATTCTTGAGGTTGTGTTTAAAGAAAATCCTGATACTAGAATCTATTTCTGGACAATGTGGAAGTTACCTTTATTTAGTGTTTATTCTGCTCAGGAAGTATTAGCAGAAGTTCATGAATGTCGCTCTGAATATTCTAATTCTTAGATTCGTATTATTGGTTTTAACAATATCAAACAATGTCAAATGATGAGCTTTATTGTTCATAAGCCCAACACTCGTGTATATTAATTTTTAAACTAACTTTAGATACTTTTTCAGTTGGTGTCTCAGAGCCTATCTACTCAAATAATAGATGGGGTCTAAGTTTTTATCTTTTATGGAGGAAGAATAGCCGTTAGAAACAATTTGATACCAATCAATAACTAATGACTTAAAAAGTCTAAAAAAATAAAAAATAATTTTTTTTATTTTAAAAAATACTAATATAATTGTTTTTTAATTGACTCTAAGTGAGACTAACTAATGTACTGGATAATCAAAAAGCAACTTACTTTTCTATCCGTTTACTATGCTTATATGATAGAGTATCGTGCTGAAATATTTTTTTGGATTTTGTCAGGATCATTGCCTATTATCTTGATGGGTATTTGGATAGAAGCAGCTACTCAAAGCGAGTTTAAACTAAGTCCAGTTGAATTTTCTCGTTATTTTTTTTGTATTTTTCAAATAAGACAATTTACTAATGTTTGGGTGGTTTGGGATTTTGAGAAGGAAGTTTTAGAGGGTGGACTATCTTTTAAATTGTTGCATCCCCTTGATCCAGGTTGGCATCATGTAGCAAGACATATTACAGAAAAAATTGCCCGATTGCCTTTAGTTATATTTTTCACTATTTTATTTTTTGTGTTAAATCCTCAATCCTTTTGGATACCTGATTTATTTCATTTTTTGTTAGCCTTTGTAGTCATAGTTGCTGCATTCTTTCTAAATTTTTTAATTCAATATACTTTCGCTTTGTTCGCTTTTTGGACAGAGAGAGTCAGTGCTATTCAACAGTTTTGGAATTTAGCCTATGTTTTTCTTTCAGGAATGACAGCTCCTTTAGATGTATTCCCTGATGGAGTTCGTGAGATAGTTATGTGGACTCCTATTCCCTATACTGCTTATTTTCCAGCAGCCTTATTAATGACATTACCTGTGAATATTATTCATGGTTTATTGATTATGATGGGATGGTGCATTATCTTTTTTGTTATTAATCGTTGGTTATGGCGACGGGGAATAAAACAATATTCTGGAATGGGAGCCTGATTGAATAGACTGCTAATTCATCGGTTTAATTATATGCCAAAAATTTAGTATAATCTACTGGTTTTAGACTTTTTCTCCTAAATTTACTCTAACAATTGAAGTTTGATCATCAGTAGATAAGATATTTTTCTATGTTTTAAGAGATTGAATATCTCCTCTAAATTTTAATATTCTCGAAGTAGAAAAAATATTGAGGATCTAAGACAAATGTGGAACAAAAATGAAGTCATACGTTTTCCTCAAATTAAAAATTTATCTCCTTCATTAATTTTGTCTGATTTTTTTCATTTTAAAAAGAAAAAAATAAATATAATTTCTCATCAAAATACTCAAAAAATTAAGCACAATATAATAACCATTATTATTGAAAACAGTAGTTCAGGAAAACTCTCTTTAAAAGAAAGTAAATTTTGGAATGGACAGACAGGAACTTATCAAATACCACAGGATATAAATCCTGGAGAGTTAGTTACCTTTGACCTCAGAAAAGATTTCCTTCAAAAGAATCAAGGAGTTGTAGTTTACCAAATAATAGACCATTATTGCCAAGATTATTTACTGATAATAGGCTGGTCAGATCTCAATAGTTTTAAGCTTATAAATCACGCTTTTATTCAACTCATGTTACTAGAAGATTACCAACAAATAAATTTTAAAAAAATTCAAAGTTGGATTGATAATAGTAAAAGTCAATCTTGTTCAATTCTTAATGGGTATTCAGCTTGTGCTAAAGCGATAACAAAAGGAAGTCTTCCCCTCTGGGTTAATTGTCTGCATTGAATTCTATGTTAATACTTTTTTTAAAACTTTTTCCGTCATCATGGCTAACTGAATTTAATTATCTTCTCAAACTATTAATTTTTTGTTGATGAGTGAACTTTTTTTCGAGAGCAGCATGGGCTAAATAACATCCATTTCTTTCGAGAACTTCTCTCGTTATTTTATACCAACTCCTCCTTTCAGAAATTGCCTTTTGATATTGCGGTTTAATCTAATCCAAAACTATTTGAATATCCTATCAAATTTTTTATAGTCACTGTTGAGTGTCTTCAGAATTAGCCTTTTAAAAAACTTGTCTCAAGTTGATAAATATTATTTTTTTTATTCAAAGGAACGAAGTATTTAGTTTAAAAACTACAATTAATTTCTATTCAACGCCAAATAGCAAAATATTTAAATCTGTTAAACAAAACATCATATTTTTTTAAAAAAACGAGTTTCTGCATGACGGATAATCACATTAAGACTAGTACAAAACTCATAATGGCATTTTTTCGGATAAACCTAATTTCTTCTAGTAAATGTTAACAATAATGTTTATTTTATAGTCTCACTAGATTTGAAATACTGAATAACAGTATTATCACCACAATCAACACCGTGATGTTTATGACTCCCTAAAACATTCAACAATTCTCAATATACACAAATTCAATCACCGCGTGTCCTAATCAATATAGTTAGTAACTATTAACTATTCTTCTCCTAATCCTAATTCCAATTTGAGTAACTGAATTGATTTATCTCCAATGTAATTTTCAGAACAAATGACATGAGGAGGACGAATGATGTCATCTCTAATAACTCGGATAGCTTGTTTAACAATAGGATAACTAGCGGGATCACTAATAATTGTTTGAGCTGAACGAACTAATCCCCTAAGTTTAACATGATCGCTTGCCTGAGCTGAAATTAACAATAAATCATCTCCCCGCAAGCTATGAATAAGAATTTCTGCCACAGTTAATATTCCCGGACTGAGACTAACAATACCTAAACGAGTATCTAAAGGTAAATCCTTAATAATAGCTAGTTCTTGACTGTAATCGTAAATATTTAGAGGGATAACTCGGATAGACAACGGAGACGCAATAGATTCAGCCTCAGAAAAAAAATAGCTACTTGTAACTACAGTTCCTGATTTAGTTTTAACTAGAACCTGAGCTAATTCTTCGAGAGGAACTAATTGTACGGGAATCGCTAAAGCTTTCTCTAGTTCTTGTAATATCAACTCCCCTGCTCCTAAATCTTTAGTAGGAACTGTGACCAATACCTGCGCACTACAACGTAAACGCCAGTCAAGAGCTGCTAGAAATAATTCCTTAACCTGAGAAATTGTTAATCCTTGCCACAACAACTCATCAAGACTTTTTTGAACTAATTGCCTAGCTTCAGGATATTGAGCAAATAAAGGAGAAGCAGGGAGTATTCCGCTTTCATTTCCTTGAACTTTAACGTAAATACCTGATCCAGCAATAGATTCTACTAGACCAGCTTCTTCCAATTGTTGATAGACTTTACTAATCGTGTTGCGATGAAGTCCTGTAATAGTAGCTAATTGTCGCGTACTGGGTAAGCGATGGCCAGGAGGATATTGACGAGAAGCAATAGAAAAGCGAATTTGATCAAATAACTGCTTAGACGAGGGAATATCACTATCGGACTGGATTTGAAATTGAAGCATGTCAACCAAGTCGAAGAAAGAGTCAACAAGACACAAGACCTTAAGACGTCATTTTATTGTAAACAGTTCCGCGAAAATATACTTAACGGAATATAAAGGCTAATGCATATATTATGTATATATATTAGAGTTCTAATATAATTCCAGAAAAAAAATAAATTTGGGTAATATTAAAGATGGACTGGAAACATGCTTACCTCGAAGATAGAATTGGTGTTCACTTCAAAAATAGCGATCTTCTTTTTGAGTCTCTGATTCATCCGTCTTACGCTCAACAAATAAACCGATCCGAAAATAACAATGAGCGGCTAGAATATTTAGGGGAGAAAATTCTGGAGTTTATTATTACGAATTATCTCTATCAAAACTGTTCCTATCTAGCAGTAAGCAAACTGACTACTTTGCGTAATAAATTAGAAGAAGGAGAAAAGTTAACTGACCTTTGGTTTAAATTAGGATTAGGAGAAAGCTTCCCTTTTTTAGCTATAAAAGATGAACGACATTCCCTCCGTATTAAGCAAAATAATCCTTTCGAAAAAGCTCTCAAAGCATTAGTAGGAGCTATACATCTTGACCGAGGTTTATCTCAGACCTCTAATTGGGTTAAAAAACAGTTAATCACTCCATTATTAGCCCGTCACTTAAAAAAGATTAAATACAGATTAGACCCAAAGAAACAACTTCAATTTTTAGGAGATGCTCTATTTAAGGCAATAGTTGCTGACTATTTATATCGACTTTTTTCTTATGTCAATCCTTCTTTTTTAAGTAGAATGGCTAAAAAATTAGTAATTAAGGATCAACAAAATAAATACATTGATCGACTTACTTCAGAAGATTGGAAAATTATTAATACTGAGAACGAAGAAATATATATAAAATCATTTACTAGCTTATTAGCTGCTATCTATCTTCACTTTGATCAGCAAAATTATAAAATAAGCTTTCGAGAAACCGGTAGTTGGTGGGTTAATAAATGTATTGATGAAGATGAAATTTGGCGCGAATTAATTATTTTACTCGTCAAAGATGGGGTTTCTCAAAAATGGATTATTCGTCAGGCAATGGGATATGAAAGTAAAGATTATGACAAAGGTCGTGAACGTTTTCATGAACTAATGAAATCTTCGAAAACCGACAATGGAATAAAGATCGACGCTCACTACTAATAGAATAACTAAACAATTTGACATTTATATATATTTTTATCAAAAAAAAATCCTATTGAGAAAATATAGATTTAATAAATCATTAAAATTTTATTTTTGTTCAAAATTACCATTTTAATTTCTTCTCATATTCTTAGTAACTCATCTGAGTTATGTAAATTTAGTTAGTAAAATTAAATTTTGAGTTTTCACAGAAATAACTTTCTCATCTTAACCGTATCAACGACTATCCTTATAAAGGATTATTATTTATGATGTAGAAAAATTAAAAATTTTAAAAAAAAATTTATATAAAAGATAATGTCCCAAATATGTTTATATTGAGGAGTAGTCAATTTTTTATAGGGGAAGATAAAGAAAGTAAAAAAAATACTATAATCACTAATTACTAAAAGAATTTTTACCTAATAATTTACATTTTATACCAGGAGATTTAAAAAGTTTTTTCTAAAGTTAGGACATAAACAAGTTAGCTAAAATAATTAACTTTTAGAAATTACTAAGAAATGATTTTAAAACTACATACTAAATTTACCCTAGAGGAATAATATAAAGGTCCGTATTCAAAAATATTAAATAATCAAACTCAACAAATATTAGTTCTTGTTAAAAACAAATAATTTGGTCAATAAAATAGAAGATGTGTAAAACAGTTTTAGATTTCCTGGGCGATTAGAATCTTTAATTAGTCCGTAAACTTGAAGCAAGATTAAATAAAAAAATATAGTAATTAAGTTCATATTTAATCTTATAGGTTAATGTTTTTTATATTATTCCTATTACTATAATTCTTATTATTCTACTAATTCAGTAAATTGCCAGCGAATTAATTAACAACTTTGGTAGCTTGAATATTTCATATTTTCAGTGTTTTTTTATCAGTTCCTGTGATTTATATATTGATTTTTAATTGATAAAAATAAAAAAATACTTAACTCTATCTATTAAAATTATTAGTTTAATAATAATATTTTAACTAGAAACTACTGGTGGGTTTTGGAGTTAAGTTTATTTTATGAAATTGTTGTTTTTTACTTGTACTTAATTGTTTAATTTAAAACACATATCGCATATATTTATGAATATAATTTCTTATTTTTACAGTGTAGTTATTGTTTTTATTAATAAAATTTAAATTTCAAAAATAAGTGGTTTTATTTAAAACAAATATCTCTAATGTAATTTTAAATTATTTTTTTTTACATAGATAATATTTGTCGTATTCATTTAAAACTATTTCTTGCTAAATAAATATAAATTACAATAAAATAATATTTACTAATATCTCTAATAAATATATCAATATAATTGATTTTTCTTGATGTTATTTTTATTCAAGTAAATCTAAACGCCATTATTTTTTAGATAAATATGTTGTAAACATATTAATGTTAGCTTTTTAAATTAAATCAGACTTAAGCTTTTAATATATTATTTTTAATAACTCTTCTATATCTATATCAGATATATTTGCCTTAGCCTTTTTATTATTTTAAATTTATGTGTTAAATACTTATTTGTTAATTCACATATTGAGCAATATTTAATTATAAAAATAACTATAATTATTGTTATTAGTTGATTAGTAAAAATTTAGTTCTAGAAACTAGAAGTCCTTCAAAAAATGCAGTTTTCTTAAATTTATGCATTATTTGTACTTAATTTTTACTTACTTAAGACTAGCAATCATGATTATTCTATTCTAATTTTTAAGATTGGGACTTATTTTAAGTCTAAATATAATTTATATATCTGGACTAGTTGTCCGATATTTTATATCTATAAAAACAGTTAAATATGTATTTATAGTATTAATGATTATTCGTTACTGGTGATAAAATTATCTATTTTTTATTATTGATTTATTTTAAATTTTTTTAAAAAATAGAGTAAAATTAGCTATTTAATCTATAGTTTTTTTAAATAAAAATTAACTGTTAATTTTTATTTAAAAAAATAAGTCTATTTAAAAAACTGTAAAAAGTTAGAAAATTTAAACCAAAAACACTTTTATAAATTAAGAAGATACTTGTAAACAGTTTACAAGATATAAAATTTAGATATTTTTTACTGTTTGTAACCTAGAATGTATTAAGTTTATAGGTGTCAAGTCGGTTAAGCCATATAGACTATTCCAAAAATTAGAAAATTTGGTTTATACATATCTTGATAAGGGATTTTCTCTATGTCTACTTTTTTAAAAATTTTTATAGATTACCTAGCAAATTAGATAACTAAAAGAACACCAATTTAAATTTAGTTATTTAAGTTGTGTACTATTAGTTGATCAAAGTAAAGATATATTAATCTATGATTTTGATTATTATCGGCTTTTTTGGATTTTTAAGTAAGATCTTAACATAAAATTTATTTTAAAAATAGAGTTATTAATAATATTTTTTTGAAGCAATTTTTAGTATTAATTTATTTATAGAATATTAATATTAAAAAGTTTAAAAGCCAGTTTTTTTAAAAAAAATCTAAGTAAAAATATGACGAGATTGACAATCATACGAAATAGCAGCTACTAACGATAAACACTCTATTAGTTGTTGAAAATACAAGACCATTAAAGATGCCTTAACTTTTAACCTAAAATTAAGAGAAAATTTTTCAGGTTAAAAGTCAAGGCATCAATCGAACAATAAAATTTCAAACACTTTTATTTTTTGAATATTCAATCTTACTTACGTTGTAAGTTATTTTTGATTGGTTTAATTCAAAAGACTTGTTTAGTTAATTTTTAAAAATCAGTTTTACTAACTTTTAGTTAATTATTATATTGATTACGAGTAATTAACTGAAGTCCTGATTGATGACATTTTATGACAAGTTTTTTAGTTATATACCCTCACTATGAAAATAATTTATTCATTCAAGTTCACGTTAATTAAGACATAGATTTACAATGATCTATGTTACCTCAATTTAACTAAAAAAATAATAATTTACTACGATTATTGATAACTAAGTTTAGTTTAAACTTTTAATGCGATCTAACAAGATTTTAATCTTAACTATATATAACTAGATTACTAAAAACTCAGTGTGCTATAATGAGATGTTGGTCAAATAATTATGTTAAAGTCCAATTGGGATAAATTTATTCTTAGAATTTCTCCTTTGTTAGTTAGCAAAAAACAGTATATAAATATCCTTCTCCAGAATATGAGCTCCACAAAAAGATTCTAATTTACTAGGTTGGTAGATATTATTTTACAATAAAGAAAAATTTTTAATAAGTTCGATATAATTAACCGCGAGAAGCAGCTTTAATAGTCATAGTCTTATCTATTTTAAAACAAAAAATATTAATTTCAAAAAAAAATATTTTAAATTGAGCAACAGAATGACAATACTGTTTAAATCTAGATTTTTGATAGAAATGATAAAAATTACAAAATACTAAAGTAAAATTGAGACAAGATTTTACATTTATAGCACTAGCTCTCAACGAATGCTACTTTTAGCATAGAGCGGCTGCTTTTCTTTCTTTTTATAACTTTCTGTCGGACTCAAGCTTTAGCCGGATAAAAAGACAAATCTACTGAACTTGGGATAATAAAAGTTAAATATACCTTGACATAGCTTAATTTAGCATTATTTATTATTAACAATGGACAAACTATCTTGAAAACTATTTCTCAATAGTGCTTTTGAAACGTTAATATTAATAACTATATGTACCAGATTTTGTAGAAATAAAAAGACAAGGATGAAAAGCACGGATTAATATGCAAATTTTCCCTTGTCTCAATAGCTACAATTGTTCAGGCTTGATGTTCATTTTTAATGACACTTAAGGGATATGAACTGGTTTTTAATATTTTTTTTCGTTTACTTAAATAGGGTTTTAAACCATTTAAATAGATTTTTAAACCATTGAACTAAGGGATAAGTAGATTCCGATTCTGAAGTTAAAATAGGTTTGTGCGTTAGCTGTGCTGAAGTATTTTGAGGAGATTCTAGGGAAACCGGTTCTGATTTTCTTTGAACTGTTACCAAAAACTGCTTTAATTTCTCTTTGTCAGATCCAGAAGATTCTCTAGCTTGTTTAGCCTTTTGAGAAAAATTCACTTCCCCAATATAAGTTAGCCAGTTTTCCAAGTCTCCTCGGTTTAAGTAATTAATTCCCTCCTGGGGATAATCTTCGCAGATTTTGATTAAATCTTCCATATTATTAGCCTGTTGACCATTACTAAATTTAAAAGGTTCTGTCATTGTTTTTCCTAATCGCCAATAGAATGATAAATCTCACTGCTAATCTTAACGATTTTCTTGAAAATTAGTCATGGTCACATTTAGAAAAACCGCACAATCCCATCATCAAAATATTTAACTTAGTTTTAGAAAATACAACAAGCCCGCCATTACATTATCTTTTTATCTTTATAAATCGAGTTTCTTTAATTCTAAAATACGTTACTTTAGACCCAAGATTGAACCAACCTCCAGATTAGCTTGCAAATACATAAAAATTTTGATTATCACACATAAACAGAATATTCACTATTTCACTATGTTATGGGAGGTTTTCCTAATGGAGTAAAAACCTACAGCGATATGGTGTCCCTAGAAATAGATCTATAAAAAAACCGTAAGATTCTCTTACCGTTTAAAAAACATCAAGGAACTATTACTGCCAAATCAACCCCATTTTTAATGGAGATCAAAGAAACTAATTTAGTATCCAGGACTAATGTTCTTCTCTAACTGAAACTTAACACGAGCTAATAGACGTCACTGATTAATGTGTGTCACACCGTTAATTCTTCAGGGAACTAACTTAGGTAAAACATGTATTATTTAGGATACCACTGATGGTTAAATTATGTTTTTAATCAAATATTTCTTTCTTCGTCTGATATTTAGAAAAATCTACATCGGTTAGTTAATAATATTTCTCATAGGTTGCAAATTTCTTGAACAGTAGGTAATGTCTGGGTTCTTATCAAGTAAACCTGTGGCGCAGAACAGTAGTTTCAGCGATATTTGAGAAGAAATTTCCGAAACTGCTATTTGTCAAGTTGACCGGATGACTCAATACAAAATTTATTAGATTTAGCGTGGGATAATAATGGACAAGCGCACTTTTATTTAGAATCCATTATTCTTAATAATTTACTCAAAGAGATGGGGGAAATAAATCGTTCATATGATGACTATACCGTTAATCTTGAAATTACATCAATTCTCCTTGTTATTAAAACAAACAGTAATTGCATCAAATAAATTATCCTCAATATAATTGATAATTCAGTAGAATACTCCGAGTATAACAACCTTATTAGTGTTAAACCCTATCAGGATCAGGTCCAAAAAATCGAAAAGTAACAAGTATGTAACCATTGTAAGGAAGTTCTTCTATCCGAATCAAACTAGAATTTCTGAGCAATTTTATCTGCGAGATAAAGCTAGAAGTAACATTACCAGAAGAACTCGACTTAAACTCTCCATTATTAGCACTTTGATTGAAGAAATATGAGAAACTATGAAAGTAATTTCTCAAGTCAGTAGTGAGAACGTCTTTACTGTTACTTTGTTTATCTTGTAGCAACAAAAATTTGGATTAGTCCATTAAATAAAATTTTTGACTGGGTGGACTTAAATAAGCCTAAGAGAGAAAAGTCGTTAAAAAAGAGCAAGTATTAGATACTAACCAGCCTCAAAATTTAACTAACATAATCAGAAGCTCAAGAACTATTAAAGTTAACTCAAGACAAAATCATTCTTCCGGGGACAAGAACAAAAGCGTAAATTTTATACTTGGATACAAAAGATTAGAAGTTCAAGAAAATTACTGACGGGTAAAACTATTAGAGAATACAAGTAGAAGGACAATTTATAGATATATTTTTTATAGCAAACAATCATCTAAGATTTTATAAAAAAAGATAAAAGTAAAATTAACTCGTAAAAAAATCTTAGACAATGAGACATATAAGACTGAAAAGTATTAGTAGCACAATAAAAACAACAGATAAACAGTTGTCTTACTTAACAATCAACAATTATTTAGGACTGAACATTGGTCTGGACACAGTTAAAGTTTTACTGAAAAAATTGCTCAATAAATTCAAAAATTTTTCTTTGCTAACAGAGACTATCTTGAGTAGATCTGGAGCATAGTTATAAACTATCTTTATCGAATTTAGTTAAGTCGACAACATTGTTTTCTACAACCAGAATTAATCTTATAATTCCCAGCGGCTTGGTATTAGAATTCTAGAAGAAAGCGAGATGTTATATTTTTGTCTGCCGCAAAAAATCACGTGCTCGATAGTTACACGCCTCATCCAAAGTCATCTGATCTTGTTCTTAAAGATTCAGTAATGCTATAGACTTGAGGTTCTGACTCCATTAACCAATAATCTATAACAATTGATTTGCAATGACCCTTCTCAAACCTTCTGTCTACTTTATTGGTGCCGGCCCGGGTGATCCAGACTTATTAACCCTCAAAGCATACAAAATTATTACTCAAGCTGATGTTATCTTCTACGCAGACTCCCTAGTCCCTAAACAAATTTTACAAGATGTTCGCCCTGATACTCAATTAATCTCTACAGGCAGTAAAACTCTAGAGGAAATTATGACCTTAATTCAAGAACAGGTGAAGAACAATTATGCTGTCGTTCGTCTACATTCTGGGGATTTAACTATTTATAGTGCAATTCATGAACAAATACGGATTTTAGCCGAAAAAAACATCCCCTTCGAATTAATACCCGGAATTAGTGCTTTTCAAGCAGCAGCCGCTAAGTTAGGGGCAGAATTAACTATCCCCAATCTAGTACAGACTATTATTTTAACCCGTATTAGTGGTTGTGCCTCGTCCGTTCCTGAAGATGAAGAATTAGCAAGTTTAGCCGCCCATAAAGCCAGTTTATGCTTGTATTTGTCCGCTCGTCATATCGAAACAGCCCAAGAAAAATTACTGGACTATTATCCTTCTAATACCCCCATAGCAGTGTGTTTTCGTATTGGGTGGCCAGACGAGAAAATTTGGTTGGTTCCTCTAGAAAAAATGGCACAAGTTACGCGGGAAGAAAAGTTAATCCGAACGACCCTTTATCTAATCAGTCCAGCATTAAACCCTAGTTTTTCAAGTCGATCTCGTCTTTATCATCCTCAACATTCACACTTATTTCGTCCACGAATCTAGAGAGAAATAGTATTAAAATGAAGGGTGCAACAAAGATTTTTATAACCGTTGATAGCAAAGATTACCATGCAGGGTTTACTCAAACGCATCTGGCAGTGGATTCAAGAATTTTTTGGACAGCTTTTTGGAAAACGATTATCCAATATCAATATTGATAGCAACTCGCAAGAGTCCAATCGTCCTCTGACAGATACGGATTACGAGTTTTTGTTTAGTCAGCTATTAGAAGGTATTGCTCACGGCTGGCACGAAGGGCGAGTTCTCAAATATTTTGAAGATTTGGGAATACGAGGAAAATCGAAATTCTGGGTAGATTGGTTAGAACGCTTTGGGGACAAAGCTATAGCATCTTCAGCCCCTAATCTACAATTGGCTGCCAGGATGATGCGTTTAGGAGAATTGGGACAATCTTTTCGAGAAACCGAAATGATTGGCAAAAAGTCTTATGAGATTGGACGGAAAATCTATAGCCAAGAAGCAGAAAGTGGAATTTGGGAATACGAAGGTCCTGATGTCGATGAGCAAATTATCTCAAAAGATAGTTTTCAGAACAATAGTTCTCATTTCCGAATTGACTCGCCTGACGAAGTCACTCAAACCTTGACTATAGAAGAATTGTGCGAGCGTTTACAGCAAGATGCAACCTTAGCCAAACAACTCGCGCCTCAACTAGGGATAGAATCGAGCAATCCTGAACAACTAATTGAAACCTTACTTGAGCGGTTTCACAATGAAGCTGCTAAGCCTAAACAAATTAACTCTCCTCAAACAGAACAAGAATGGTTTAATCAAGGATTGCAACAAGCTAATCAAGGGGATTTAGAAGGGGCTATCGCTAGTTGGGATAAAGCTTTAGAAATTAATCCTTTCCTCTCTCAAGGATGGCATAATCGCGGCAGCGCTTTGGGAAAATTAGGGCGGTTAGATGAGGCAATCGACAGTTTTGATCGGGCAATTCTTCTCAATGCTGACGATCTTGAAGCTTGGAATTCTAAAGGAAATGCCTTATATGGATTAGAACAATGGGAAAAAGCAATCACCTGTTGGGATAAAGGGTTAAAATTACAGCCAAACTACTATCAAGGTTGGTACAATCGCGGTAGTGCACTGGGTAAATTAGGGCGGTTAGATGAGGCAATCACTAGTTACCGTAAAGCATTGGAAATTGAACCGGGTTTCAGGCTAGCTCAAGCTCGACTTAATGAATTATCTGAGGAGAGTTTATAGTTGATAAAATCTATGAATGTTTGTCAGAACAGGTTATGATGACTTAGGTTGAACCTTTCAACAGTTTAGTTTACCTTCATGACTTTCCAACTACGCGTTTATGTTCCTGATCATCCTTTGATTAAACATTGGTTAGGGGTCGCTCGTGATGCTAATACTCCGAATATTCTTTTTAAAACAGCAATGACAGAGCTAGGACGTTGGTTGACCTACGAAGCAACTCGCCATTGGCTGCCCACCTTGGAAACTGGCATAAAAACTCCCATTACTGACGCTCAAGCCACCTTTATTAATCCTCAAGTCCCCATCGCCGTTGTTCCCCTTTTACGGGCAGGATTAGCCTTATTAGATGGAGCGCAAACCCTTCTGCCTTTAGCCTCAACCTATCATCTAGGGTTAGTGCACAATGAAGAAATTCTAGACGTTAGTTGTTATCTCAATAAATTACCCCAACAATTTCACCCAGAAACCAGAATCGTCGTCTTAGAACCCATGTTAGCTACTGGGCGATTAATCACCGCTGCGATGGATAAAATCACTGAACGGGGAGCAAATCCAAAATTGATGCGGATTATCTCCGTAGTAGCAGCTCCGCCTGCATTGCAAAAACTAAGTCAAAAATACCCCACTTTAAATATTTATACCGCCTTTATTGACAAAGAAATAGATGACAAGGGATACATTGTACCTGGGTTAGGAGATGCGGGTGATCGTGCTTTTGGAACCTAGAATAATTCAAAATTTATTTGACCCAGTTTTTTCGGAGATTGAACATCATCAAGGTTAGAAATTATGAGTCAACGAGGTGGATTTACCGGTGGATTTGTGGCAGGAACAATTTTTGGTGGTATGGTCGGTGGCATCATTGGAGTACTAGTAGGCTCACGTCTTGAAAAGAATCTTAAGGAAGACAACTCTTCCTTACTCAAATCAGCAAAAGATGAAAAACTGGACACCGAGGCTAATATTGAAATGGCACGTCGTCGCCTAGAAAATAAAATAGCTCAACTTAATTTAGCTATTGATGATGTCCGAGAGCAATTTGGACAAGTTGAACAACAAACCCTTGAATCAGAAACATTGACTGAAAAAGGCTAATGATTGACTAAATTAAGCTTTTTTTGAGGATTCAAGATTGACGATTCGCATCTTCTCTAAAATTACCCTTGCTGAAGCTTACGGAAATTACCTGGAAGTTGGCTGTATCTTACGAAGATGTCTTAACATTATAAGTTTGAGTAAATTGCTAGAATCACCATTAACCGTCCCTAAAAGCGTAATGATTTTCATTCTAAAACAGTCTTCGAACTCTATGATGCTTTTTGGAATACTCGTGAAGAGCATAAAATTAAGGCGATATTGTTAACAGGGGCATGGCCTTATACTAATGGGAAATATGCATTTTGTTTAGTGGGTGATCAAAGTATTAGTGAAAAGGTGGAATATATGGATGATATTGGGATTCCCCGTTTAAATATTCTTTACTTACAAAGTTTGATTCGTTCTATGCTTAAAGTAGTTATAGCTTTGGTGGCTCGTTATGTCATTAGTGGGGGTCAAGTTTCACATTTAATTTGTGCTCTAAACTAGAGTGGCTGATAATACTTTCTTGGTCGAACTGCCCCTAAGATTAGGAGTGTTGACGAAGGGGTTGGAACAAGTTATTTAGCCCGCATTGTAGGGTAGCAAAAAGCTAGTGAGTTTAGCATTATGCAGTCAATATACTGCCTAACAAGCTTCATAAATGAGGTTATTTAGTTCTGTAGTAAAAGTTGATCAACTCAAAGAAGAAGATATTATTTGGGCTACTGAAATTTCATGTAAAGTCTATGGCTATTTTTTACATAAAAGCTGCTTTTAGTCCTGATTGCGAGGATCAAGTAAAATTATAGTAATTGGCAGTGAATGCTATTATATGACAGAAGAGGGAGCAGAAGAAAACCAAACTTTTTTAACAAACTTACCTTCAATTTTTCTCAATATCCTTGGTCTCTTTAACTTGATATCAGTGTATTTAAAAAACAATTTTAAAAAACTAAACTAGTTTAGTTGATGGGTTTTAATAATGCTCAAGATATCATGTAAGTAATATCAACTTTAAGTGGACAGGAATATTTGATTGAGGATATAAACTTGCTGATTATTGAATCAGAGATAATTTAAAAGAATATATTTTAATTAGTACTCAACATCAACAATTTTAATTTTTTCAGATCAATGAAGAAGAGTTATGAGTTTTGGAACTTCATACACCAGCTTGAAAAGAAATCAGTTAAATAGCATTAATTTTGAGTCAGGTTTTGATTCTCTGTATAAATACATTATGTCTAATTTTTAAGAAAAAAATGTGTATAAGTTGACCAAAAATTCGTATAATAAACAGCATGTTATCTATAAATAGAAATGAGAGAATGTTAAAATATTTTAACATCCTCTCATTTCTAGTTTTTACTAAATTTTAATCTGATTTAAATTTAATAAACTTAACTTTACTCCCTATGAAATGTTTTTTGACTAAATTACCTCCTAAAGTGATTAATTTACTAATTACTGTTATTGTTCTAACCGCAGTTATTTTTTATTTATATTTTATTAGATTTCAAGGAAATATCACAGGATTTTTTCGTATTGGTTCAATCTTAGAACTTTCTCCTTTTCTTGATCCTGAAACTACTAAAATTTATCAAGGAGAAATAGGCTATGATGGGCAGCAATTTCTCAGTTTAGCCCTCGATCCTTTTTTGCAAAATTCTGAAACTATCAACACTCTTGATCATCCAATTTATCGCTACCGTCGAATTTTATATCCTTTAATTAGCTATCTCTTCAGTTTTGGTAATCGGACTTTAATTCCTCATGTAATGGTTGCCATCAATTGCCTATCAATTATAGGTATTGTGTGGATCACTAGCTTATATTTTCAATTGAATAAAGAGCAAAAATGGCAGCCATTATTAACGTTATGTATTCCTGGTGTTTGGATAGTTCTTTCTTTAGGGACTGCAGACTTACTCAGTAGTTTATTATTAATACTTTCATTCTATTGTTATCGATATAACAAACCAATTTGGACAGCTTTTACTATTTCTTTAGCTTGTTTAACTAGAGAAACTTTACTATTAATCTGGCTAGCTATTTTGTTTACTAGTATCATTCAAAAGAAAAAAGAACAAAGCAAACAATTATTATGGGCTTGGATACCTCCCTTTTTATGGACAATTTATATTAGTTCTTTAAACTTACCAGGTACTGTTAGAGTAAAAGCCAACTTTGGTTATCCTTTTATGGGTATTTATCACAAATTTAGTTCTCTATTAATGGGAGGATTTAAAGGAGTAAATTTATTTGAAGCTTATTTATTTATTCTGATTTTTATTATTTTTATAACTATATTCATAATTAGTACATCTCATCGAAAAGATAATCAATTAATTCAATTAAGTACCCTTCTGTATGGCGCTATGTTTGTGATGAGTAGCATGACAATACTGAACTATTATTTAGATTATTTACGGGTTTTTATAGATGTTTACTTTTTCTTATTATTGAGTATAAATACCAATAAAATTCCTATTAAATCAATTTTATTTTTGGCTGTAGGATTGGGAAGTTTTGCCTTTTTAACTTTACATTCTTAACTCTAAATTTATTTACGATAATGTACTATAGCTTTTTTGTTTAATTTCTGATAGTAGCTGTTAAATATTCAGGAGTGATTCTGGAAAATTAAAAGATTTTAAAATAAAATCATAAGTGTTAAAAATTAATATTGATAATTAATAGATTTTTGTTGTTATTTTATATTAAGTTAACTTAAAATTATATGATTTTTTTCTTGTAAATAAACTAAATGTAGTGATTTTTTAGTTCAGTTTTTTGAATTTTAATTATATATACTTTATAAATTTAACTTTTTAAAGATTATTGATATTCATTGATTTAACAAAATTTAAACAAAAAAATATTCGTTATTCTTATTTACCTATTATGAGAATAATTTTGATATTATCCTCATAATTATTTTTTCTAAAAAAAAAGTTTTTATTACGAATATTTTTCTTATAAATAAAATTTATTCATACTAAATTAGTAGTATCCAATAAAATAGTATTTTACTAAATAAATTTAAAACTTAAAAATCAACAAAATTAATTAAATACAAAATATTTTTTTAATTATTTAATTAAATATTAACTTATTTAATTGGAGAAACATATCTGCCACTACTGCAGTTAAAAATATTAATTTACCAAAAATATTTTTTGTATTCTTTTTAATTTTGATTTAAAAATCTATTTCTCAAGATTATAGTATTTTAATTTTCTTTTGAAAATACTTAGTTTCTATATTTTTAAACTTATTTTTTTCTATTAATTAACTTTTATGAAATATTTTTTTTATTTTCTAGACACGGTAATTTTATTAAAAATTAACTGCATTAAATTCAATATTTTATGTTTTTTATCTGTATTTTTAGGACTAACTTTTTGAGTATTGTCTCTATTCCTTATTTACTCACTTCATTGTTTTTAACAACATTCTTACTTTTGCCAGTAAAAAACCTCTTTAATAATTTTTGTATAAAATATTTTAATATATGTTCTCTCTGAGAAATAATTAACTCTAATGTGAATTTATTTCCAGATTGACTACATTTCATTTAAAGACGATCTATCTTGAGATAGACAGCTCTTTCTGTCCAAGGTAAATCTTTGTTAATTTATTATTTTTTGATAAAATTTCCTATTGGTTAATTCAGAATAAATACAAGTTGCCATTTTGTCAGCCAATAACACTATTTCTATTTTATTTTAGATCTAATAATAGATAACGGTGGATTCTACAAAATTTCAAATCTCATTTATAAATCTAGGTTTATCATTTAACACTATCTATAAGTAGAAATAAGATCTAAATGTTATATATAGTAAAATATAACCTATACAAATGATATATCAGAATATTATCGTTGTCATAATTACAACTTTTATATATTTATCATTAATAATCAAACTTTGCTTTTATATATACAAAATATATAAAAAGTATTATTGTATTAATAATTGCTATCAATCAACAGTCATTACCTAATCTACCTATTATAAATATTTAATATTTTATTTATATAGCGGTACAAATATAGATTATCACTTTACTGTAAGGTAAACAGTGCATCAGGCTACAAAGTTCCGCAAGAATATCAATTTTTAAGCATAATTGATAGTTCTATAAATAAGCTTTAAGAATAGTTTTTTGGAATAAATTTTGAATAAAAATAAAGAATAGGTTAACTTTCAAAAAATTCTATCATTAAGTAACTAACCTCTAATTCTTCTGTTGATATTTTTTAGAGTAACCCCTGTGCTTGATATTTTATTTAATTGCTTTAGCTAAATTAGATTAATTTTTAAATATTTTTGTGGCAATTTTATTGACTTTTATTTGATGCAATTCTCCTTTTATTCTATTCATTTATGAACCATAAATCAGTAGACAACCATGAATATAATCTTTTAAATTCTTATTTGTTCGGTTTAGTTTTAAATAAATTATTTGTATACACTAAGTCATTATCAAGAAAATTTAGATATTAATAAATCATTTCATTATTTTTTGAAGACTATTAAAGATAGTCAATATTATTCCTTGGTTCAAGTTCTTTTTATTCCACCTCTTGGATAATTGAAAAACCTTTCTATTCCTTAAATAATTTGCATAGTAATTAGCTTTCTATGGTTTCATATCGGTTGAATTTTATTTGACTTTTTATACTTTTGTATTTAAACATAAAATCTCTATGTTTGTTCGAGTTGTGAAGATATTTTTTGGGGAGGGAGTCAATTTTGATAGTTATTACTGTTTTAATTCTGTCGGCTAATTTTTTTAAAAAGCTGACATCTAGCGGGCTTTTTTTTGAGTACTTTTATATTTTACATTTCTTGAAATTCACTTTTTTAAAGAGGAGTTATAAAGAGAATCTAATTCTTCATGACTTGCGTAAGAGCTAATCGGTAAAACTGGGATAGACTATTGAGAAAGCGATATAGACTGCGCTCCCTGTCGGCGCGTTTTCAGCGTTTTCCTCTAGCTTAAATTTCAGCAACAATGTATACTCAATCAAGTGTGTGGGTAACTTCATCAACCGCTAATATCTTAACACCAACTGTAATCGCTCTTGGCAATTTTGATGGTCTCCACTTAGGACACAGAAATGTTTTACAACCCATTTGTCTTTCCTCAATTAAAACAGTCTCATCTTACTCTACTGTTGTTACCTTTACCCCACACCCTCAAGAGTTTTTCACTGGACAAACTCGACAACTTCTTACTCCTCTATCTGAGAAAATAAACCGGCTAAAATATCTAGAAATACAACAATTAGTTAGATTACCTTTTAACCGAGAATTAGCTGCCTTAAGTCCCCAAGAATTTGTAGCACAGATGTTGGTCAAACATCTTCAAGTTCGACAGATAAGTGTCGGAGAAGATTTTCGCTTTGGACATAAACGGATGGGAACAGCTAAAGATTTAAGTGAAATTGCCGCTTCTTTTGGAATACTAGTTCACATTACTCCCTTAAAAACTTATTCAGGTCTAAAAAAGCGCATAAGTAGTTCTTTAATTCGTCGATGTCTTGTAGAAGGAGACGTAACACAAGCAAAACAGATGTTGGGCTATTCCTATTCTCTGATAGGAACAGTGGTTAAAGGACAGCAATTAGGAAGAACTATTGGCTTTCCAACAGCTAATCTTAAACTTCCTCCAGATAAGTTGTTGCCTCGACAGGGGGTATATGCAGTTCGAGTGAAAATAAACCGAAAAGAAACGCTAAAAGGCTTGATGAATTTTGGTTGTCGTCCCACTGTTGCAGGAGAAATTCCTATAGTAGAAGTTCATATCTTAGATTGGTCAGGGGACTTATACCAACAATCTTTAACAGTTGAATTGGAAAAATTTTTACGTCCTGAACAACAATTTTTTTCCCTTGATAGACTTAAAGACCAAATAGTCCAAGACTGTTGTTTGGCCAGAAAAATTCTCTATCAATGAATATAAAATTTTCCTATAATTTTAGAAAACCAACCAAGAACCCTTCAAGAAAATTTCTATAAGGTACACAATATGTTAATGAATAACCGCAGTCTCACCTTTGGGGGGAAAGATAAACCCGTGTGCTTAGTCATTGTCAAGTTCTTATGTAAGGAACACGCTATTCTCAAAAATATTCCTAGAATAGCTAAAACTCTCTTGACTAAAATCTTTAGTTCGTTTGATTAAGTAAGTAGGTGAATTTAAAAAGATGTCAAATATATTTGAAAATGAATATGATCTAGCTAAAGCAGTTAAACCAAACCTTTATCAAAAACTAACAAAAAAATATTAATTAAAACAACATATATTTAACTTCAATTATTCAGGCATAGACATATCAAATAGTTTTTGTCTATTTATTTAGAGTCAAATATCCATCATCCCAGCGTCTAATTATTGAAATTAGTCTTAAAAACAAAACAATTGTAAAGAGATTGCTAAGATAAGTTATGGTTAATCCGTTGTGGCTTAGAGTAACTAATGTTTAAGACTTTCTGGTCATCTATCTTTTCTCGATTTAATCTGCTTTATCTCATCATTATACTGGCAATCTCATTTTGGTCTATTAGTATCGGTTGGGGAATTACTTACATTTTACATACATTTACCGAAAATACACCTATGGCGATTGCTGCATCGCCTAATGATGGCGTTTCTGCACGATATCAACTAGGAGAAGAGTTTTATCTTAAAACCTGTTCAGGGTGTCATATTGCTTTACCTCCAGAGGTTTTACCTAGTGAAACCTGGAAGGAATTATTAGAAAATTCTAACAAACATTATGGGACTTCAGTTCCCAATTTGATTCGTCTAGGGCAACTATTGATGTGGGATTATCTGCAAAAGTCTTCCCGAACTCTACCAGCTAAGGACGAACCAATTCCTTTTTATGTGGAACGATCACGTTATTTTAGGATCCTTCATCCTCGGGTTAAGTTTAAGGAAACTGTTACCCATAGAAGTTGTATTATTTGTCATCCAGGAGTAGAAAATTTTGATTTTCGGACGTTAACCCCGGAATGGGAAAACTCACCTTAGACAGCAATATCTTTCAGTTCTATCAATGCCCTAAGCATAACACCTAATACCTAATACAATATTTTCCATAACATTATTATCAATAAGTATTTTACTATAAACAAAAAGTAAATATTTAATAAAACGTTTGCCAAATAATAACAGGTTAAAATATCGTGAGTCCAACAATATTTTAACCTGTTATTATTCTTGATATTTAAACTATATAAAACAAAGTTGACAATTATCCAAAATGGTAGTTGCCAGCAGTTGAAATAACAATAATAAAGACGATGCTGCCCAGATTGTTGATATAAATTATCTACAGGACAAAATACTTCGGTAGAATTGATACAAAATTTGGTATCTATGACACTAGACTTCAATTAATGCTATTTACAGTCCAAAACTAAAGTTTATTTAAACATTCTACCCAGCTTAAAAATTTCTCTCATATTAAGGCTTATTATTGATAATAATTAATAGAATAAGAGTATTTGTAAGAATAGGTTAAACATTCTAAATACTATAAATATTCATCAACATTAGCAGCTGCACTATTGTCTCTCTTTCATTATTTGGTAAATTTATTCAATAGTTAGTATGTCTAGAATTAGAAATTTCTAGACATACTAATTTGTGGCTATTTAAAAATTTATTAGTGAATACCTTACCTATGTAATTATAATAGTTTTACCCTGAAAGTATTTCTTGAACTAAGAAATTTTTATTCCGTCAATTGTTATCTCTAAATAAAAATTAGAACTCGATAAATGGTTTACTTACCTATAATTTTTAGTTATATTAATCCACGCTTATTTTCTTGACAGTATGGAGATTATCTCAGATAGTCAACTAAACAAACCTAAAACATTTATTGACAATTTATAGTATATCTTTAAATAAGTAGGTGAGATGGAATTAAAAGAGTAAGGACTATCAAAGTTGACTTAAGCCCAGAAATTCTCTCCAAAACACCAACGAGAACAGAAATATTATGCTTGAATGCAAGGAAACAGAAATTTGAAGAGAATCTAGATTAGGTAAAACTATAAAAAAATACAATTTAAAAATAATTTCTAGATAGATTTTTCAGCAAAGAGAATAATTATGTGATTTTCCGAGAAGTAGAAAATAAAGAATCAAGTGATTTCATAGGGGTTAAAAAAAGAAACACGACTAAATATTGAGATAAATATTCAAACTGAATACAGGTTTTAATTATGCCTTATCAAGGGGGAGTTTAAAAAAATCAAGCTTGGCATTTTTTTATATAAAAAAGCAGATGATATTGAAATATACTGTAAGAATAAAGGAATACATACAAGACTTATTCTTAATAATGACTTAGTGTATACAAGTAGTTTAGTTAAAGTAAAATTCAAATAACAAGAATAAAAAGGATTATATATATTTTTTTATCAATTCATATTCATTATTAAACATAATAGAAGGAGAAGGGCATTCTCATTTTAGTTGCTCCCACATTTTTATTAACTAACAGCAGAAGGTTGACTTTTAGCAATAGGTAAGGTAAACCAAACTTGACATCCTTTGCCTGGTGTACTGTTAACGCCAATTTTTCCTCCGTGAGCTTCAATAATTTGACGACATTGATAAGAACCCAATCCAATTCCTGTCCTACGTCTATCGTGTAAACTACGAAGGTATAATCTAAACATTTGATTACATTGTTTCTCTTCCATTCCTACCCCATTATCTGTCAAGCAACAATGGATCATTCCATTATTAAATGCTGCTTTTAAAACTAAATTAATTCCGGGAGTATTATGTTTAAGGGCATTACTTAAAAGATGCTCAAATACTTGGTTTAGTTGATCAGAATCGGCAAAAACAAAAGGTAAATTATCAGAAATATCTAAGATTAGAGTAGCTTTATTTTGAATTAAGCAAGATTGCCAACTTTGAGTCAACTTTACAACAATTTCCTTGAGAGAAATTGCTTGCAAATTTATATTCATATTCAGGGAAAATTCTTCAGCAAAATGGTCTTTGGAGAGGGCATTAATCAAAGTCAATTGGCGATCACTACTTTTAATCATCCGCTCAAGAATACCATGGGAAATACTAAGATTTTCTCCTTGACGGTTTTGGAGGTTTTTTAATAACATCAACATGCCCATAATCGAAGTTCGTAAATCGTGGGAAACTGCTTGCAAAAAGACTGCTTTCATATCATATAATTGCTGCACCTCTTGAATTTTATCTTGTAATTGGTGAGTATGTTCTTGTACTTGTTTTTCTAAATTACTATTAAGTTTTTGTACTTTTTGATATAATTTTGCTTGACCCATAGCAATCATCATTTGATCAGCCAATTGTTCTAATAGTCGAACCTCTTCTTTTTGCCAATAACGCCTTTGAGAACATTGATGAGCTACTAATAACCCTAAAGGTTGATCATCTACATGAAGGGGAACTACTAAAGCAGCTTTGATGTCGTAGCGTTGGGTATATTGTGCCATAACTTCTGATAGATTAACAGAGTCGATGTCAGAAACCATAAAAGTTTGACCTTGGGCAAACAGAGATTGAATATCCGTTAGTAAATCATCCTTCGCACTTCCTCCTAAAATACTCGAATAGCGAGGTATAACTGACTCAGCTACTACATCAAGTCGTCCGTCATTGTACAGAGTCGCAATAAATACCCGATCAGCATGGATTAATCCACGAATTTCAGCGACAGTTGTCTGAAAAATCTGTTCCATATCCAAAGATCGACGAATTCGCAAAGCGACTTCTGCCAGCAGATGGTCCCGTTCTACAGCGTCTCGTAATTGTTTTTCAACCTGTTGGCGTTCCGTGACAGCCACTGACAAAAGTAATGCTGTGGCACTGACAATGATAATAAAAATTTGTAGTGATAAAACTGCTTGGGACAGGTTAGGAGTTTGAATAACAAACGGACCAATTCCTTCAATAGTACCTGCAATCGCTAAAATAGCCACAAAAATATTGGCTAATACCGCTCCCCAAGTCTGAAAACGAAGAGCAGCCCAAACCACTACTGAAAAGGGTAAATACTCTAAATATTGAGCGGTAGTTAATCCTCCTCCTTGTACACTAGAAGAACTACCTTGACAAATAAATACTAGCCAACTTAACACCAATAAAAGTCCGCTACAAATAAACAATTCAAGAAGACGAAATTGTTTTTGGCGGCGTAAAAGTTGATTTCCATGAAATTTGAGGCGTAATAATAAGGGAGCTGTCACCAAAATTCCACTACAATCTCCTAACCACAATAACCACCAACGTTGACTAAGGTTAGCCGAAGAAAGGTTTCCAGCGACCAACTGAACCAAGGTATCAATTGAGGCATTTAGCAAGGGAGAAATAATCGCTCCCAGAAGGATTAATTCCGTTACATCTTGAATCCTTGAGAGTTTGGAAGAAAATTTTCCGCATCTTAGCAATCTAACGGCAACAATCCCTGACAAGGTACTACCGAGGGCAGAACTCAAAGCTACTCCATAATTTTCCCCGAAGGAAACCATTAAGATAGCATCTCCTAAAAAAATGCCAAACCATACCCACTCTCCATAAACCAACAGTGCAGTTATGGCAATTCCTGCTGGAAGCCATAGAGGAGAAGCTTCTGCTGCTATTCCCATCCATCGTAAACATAACCATCCTCCACTCCAGTAAGAGATCGCTACTAAAGCAAGTTTTACTAAATTTGAGCGAACAGTAATCTGGGATGAAGTCATAAGGACTTAATTTTCCTTGTTAAAACAGCTTAATCTGTCAATAATCTAAGCTATCTAAAGGGTGCCTAATTTAATCTTCTTTTTACTTCCTCCACCTGGGTGAACTCCCAGTAAAACCAAGAAAATAGGGAAAAAGCACCCCAAAGTATTTTCTGAATTTTTTTAGTATAATTTATATCTTGATTAACAAACCAAGTTACATAAATTTTCTATAAGTGTCGGATGAATCTAAAATGCGAATTTTAATTGTAGAAGATGATCCCCTAATGCAATTGGGCTTAGAACAAGCTCTCAGTGAATATCCTGATTTTGAGATTATTGGGCAAGCTGATGATGGTTATGTCGGAGTTCAACAAGCTTTAGAGCTACAGCCTGATTTAGTGGTTATGGACATTGGACTGCCTCGCTTGGATGGAATTGCTGCGACAAAACAGATTAAAGAGAAATCACCGCAAATTCACGTAGTAATTCTTACCTCTCATACACTACAAACTGAAGTTATTGCCGCTTTATCGAGTGGAGCTGATGCCTATTGTATTAAAGGGGCGAGTTTAGAACGATTATTAGCTGCTATTGAAGCAGCTAAAGATGGCGCAACTTATTTAGATCCCCAAATTGCTCGATTAGTGTTAGATAATTTAAAACTACCCACCCCAGAATTAAACCAAAATATTGCTTTACTTTCTGAGAGAGAATTAGAAGTTTTAAAGTTAATTGTTGAAGGAAAAAGTAATAATGAAATTGCTGAAGACCTCTATCTTAGTGCCAATACAATTAAAACCCATGTACGGGGAATTATGAATAAATTAGCAGTTGATGATCGAGTACAGGCTGCTGTTGTTGCTTTGCGTTCTGGATTAGTTTAAAATTACTTTTAAAACTTGTAGAATTTATTTTTCTAAAAACTTTTGCTAACAAGAACAAAGTACTATGATTTGATTTGAATATTAAGTAAAAAACAAATTAAAACTTAAACCTACAAAGAAATATTTACTTCTCCTCGAAGTAGTTAGAGACCCCCTAAATATCACTATGTCATATCTGATTATACTTACTTGGTGGTTTTATATACTACTAACGTTCAGCAATTACTAGATCATGATTTTGATATAAAAAGCCGTTATCAAAAAATAGGATAGAGTTTAAACAATTTTTAAACAAGGTAATATAGAAAATAAATCTTTGAATTAATTACCTTTAATTATTCTCCAATACAAATTGATTCATTCGTCTCAGTGAAATGATTTTTTAAAGTCTTCCAATATTAGTAATACCTATGTATATCATGTAAAAAGACTTGTTCACCTAACTATTTTTTTATTAACCCTGTCAAAACAGAAACTCTCAACAGATTTGGTATCATTATTTAGACCTTAGTCCATTTAGTTTGTAAAAATGATCAAATTTTACCTTATTTTATTAGAAACAATATTACAGTTCTTAGTATTTGAAATACAAGTCAAGGAAATACTAGCAGATATCGTTATTAACGAGTCAGGGTTTTAATTAACTTTAAATATACTAGATAAGCTTTTATCATTCCTAGTTCAAAGAGATTATTAAATTAGTACAAGAACATATCAATCCATAGTATGAATTTTAGATCGCTATCGAGTTCAATTACAGTATCAGTAAAAATTAGGATACAGTAGTGTGCTTACAAGAGAACTCCAGCATAAAAAAATTGAGTAGTGGATTAGAAAGTTAACTGAGTACTATAACATCTCTATGGATTTAAGGTCAGATAGCATTTAACAATGTCTTGACTTTAAAAAGCATAGTTTTGTTTATATATAAGTCTCTACACTAATTTAAATAATTTTTAAAGCCATAAAAGGACTCTGGCTAGAAAATAATCAACCAATAATATACACAGATTTACCTACTCCTGAACTATTTTTAGTAAAAACATTAATTAAGGTTCTCCAAGCAGGCATTTGTAATACGGATTTAGAATTAACTTGGGTTTGTTGTCCTTATTGGGGGATAATTGCTCATAAATTCGCAGGAGTGGTTGGGGAGGGACTCTTTCATCATCGTTTTTACGATTTTTCAATTTTGTTTAAATATTAAGAGTCGGGTGAAATGTACCATTTTTTTTCCAGATTTTAGAATCTAGTATCCTTCTCTGTTAGGACTATAACCATATGGAGCATTCTCTGTTTTTAGCTATCTCTTCCAGCCTTATTCCGAATAATGCTTTTTCTAGTTTATTTCCTGTTTAATATTTGTAAGTTATTTTCTAGTTATTTTTAATTTTTTGACATATATAACTGGCTATACTACAGAGTAACATTGTTCCCTCATAATCGAGTCATCTTTGTTTTAAATTTGAGCATTACTTGACCGAGCATTGCCCCTTAATTTTACTCTTTTAGTCACAAATCTAAATTTCTTGAATAAATTCGAAACAAATAATATATTCCAAGTGTTAATGTCTTTCTCGTACTATTCTAAGCACTTTTTGGCATAAGTCATAGCTATAACGTGCCAGCATAACTAATAGTGCTAACTGAATCATTCAATTACTTCTTTTTAAGAAAGAAACTGCCTTAATATTTTTGCATTATTTTATTTCACTACAAATTCTAAAAAATAGATAAATAAAACAGTGCCAAATTTATCTTAACCCTACTTTTTAACAAGATATCCTTGACACTGCTCTATTTCAATTTTTATCGTATTCTAACGTCCTCTATGATGGCCGACTGTCTTACGATCTAATTTTTTTCCTGAGTTAGTACGACGGGGTTTAGAATTGTCTTTGCGACTCTTACCGTTAATAATTGGTTTAGATATTCCTGCTTCGGGGACTTCCCAGTCAGTTTTCATCCAATTGGGGCAGTCTTGATCATAAACCATCTGTAAAGCCGCAGCAGCTATGGCCTGGGGATCATATTCGTCGCTAAGTTCCCGCACAATAGGTAAAAACGAAGCCATCCGCTCCCCTGCTAAGGAATCTTGGATCTGCCTTTGTAGTCTTTCTAGTCGCTTAGCTTCCACTTGAGAGCGATTAGGAATACTACACAATTCTATTTGTTGTCGAATTCGCCGTTCAATCTGACGTACCATGCGGCGGTCAATTGGTTCAACTAAGGATATTGCTGTCCCTTTTTTTCCTGCTCGGCCTGTTCGTCCAATCCGATGAATATAAGTTTCTGCATTATCTGGCAAATCGTAGTTAATAACGTGGCTTAAATTCTCAACGTCTAACCCTCTTGCCGCAATATCCGTAGCCACAACGATCCTAATTTTACCATTTCTAAATCTATAGACCAATCGTTCTCGTTGAGACTGACTTAGATTACCATGGTATTCGTCAACACTTTGCCCGGCTTCTTGTAACTTGCTGGTAAGTTCAGAAGCTGTCTGTTTAGTCCGAACAAAAACAATGGCTGTTTCAGGGACTTCAATTTCTAAAATTGGTTGTAACGCCTTGAGTTTTGACCAACCGCGAGGAACACCATAAAGATGTTGCTCAATTTTATCAGGTGCGGCTTGAGGCTGGTCTACAGTCACTGTAACGGGAGATTTGAGGAACTGGTTAACTAATTCTCGGATTTCACGCGGCATAGTTGCTGAGAAACAAGCTGTGTTGCGTTGGTCGGGGGTTTGCTTTAAAATTTTCTTCACATCGTCGATAAAGCCCATGCTGAGCATTTCATCGGCTTCATCGAGAACAGCCCATTTTAAATTATCTAAAACCAACTTTTTGCGATCTAATAGATCGATAACCCTTCCTGGAGTTCCAACAACAATTTGGACGCCTCGTTGTAAACTCCGAATTTGTCTGTCAATCGATTGACCTCCATAAACAGTTAAAATATACAGTCGGCGTTCAGTCGAAAAGTCCTTAATAGCAAGGGCAACCTGTTGGGCAAGTTCACGGGTTGGGGTTAAAATAAGCGCCTGTATGTTGGAATTGTTTATATCAATCTGCTCCATAATGGGCAAGGAATAAGCTGCCGTCTTTCCTGTGCCTGTCTGGGATTGTCCTAGAATGTCATGTCCTTCCAGAATTAAAGGAATTGCTTTAGTTTGGATCTCTGTTGGACTCGTAAAACCTAGGGTCTCTAATTTATTAACACGGTCTTCAGAGAGTCCTAAGCTATTAAAGGAAATGGTCATAAGAAATGTTAGTTAGTAACTTAACTGCGAGATTAATTTAATAGAAAGTGAAAAGTGATTAGCAATCTTTTCCCTAAGTAGGAAAAGCTTATGGTGTGTTTTCGATCAAGAATCTATTTCTAGAACATCGTGTTGTTGCACAACTTTTCCATATAGATCGTAGGTATCAGCATAGGTAATTTTAACAGACGCAATTTCGTTTAAGAGAGCTTCTCCTTGAATATAAACAAGACCGTCGACTTCTGGAGCAAACCGCGAGGAACGTCCTATTTTGTCCTTAGTTTGAGGATTTTCTTGCTCAATTAAAACGTCAACAATTTTTCCAATATAATCTTGATTTTTTTTGAGAGAAATTGGCTGTTGCACCTGCATCAAAATTTCTCGTCTTTGTTGGGCTATTCCTGACGGAACTTGATGGGACATGTGATAAGCAGGAGTTTTTTCCTCTGGAGAAAAGGCAAATACTCCAACGTGATCAAATTCATGATATTTAACAAAATTAACTAAATGGTCAAAATGTTCATCTGTTTCTCCTGGAAAGCCCACAATAAAAGTTGTTCTCAATACGGCTCCAGGAATGGAGCTCCTGATCCGTTCAATGATGCCATCATTGACATGTTCTTGCCAAGGACGATTCATTGCTTTCAAGATAGCCTGATGGGAATGTTGAAAAGGTACATCGAAATAGGGTAGGATGTTTTGGGTGTCTCCAATTGCATCAATCACATTACTGGTGAGTCCTGTGGGGTAGGTATAATAGATCCGAATCCAAGGAATGTCTACTGTCCCCAAAGCCCTCAATAATTGGTCTAGTCTGGGTTCTCCATATAAATCTAATCCATAATTTGTGGTGATTTGGGAAATCAATATTAATTCTTGTACTCTTTGCTCGGCTAATTGTTGTGCTTCGGCGACAATCGACTCAATAGAACGTGATCGTTGACTTCCTCTCAAGTGAGGAATGATACAAAATGTGCAATGGTAATCACACCCTTCTGCTATCCGCAAATAGGCCACCCCTTCAGTGGTTGTACGGTAGCGAGGAACTGTTTCATCCGCGATGAAAATAGGATTAACCGAGACCTCTTTAACTTTTTTTCCTGTTTCCACCTGTTGGATAACATCAACAATTTTTTGATAGTCTCCTGTTCCTATTACAGCGACGGCCTCAGGAATTTCATCAAGAAGTTCTAGCTGAAAATGTTGCGCCATACAGCCCGAGATAATAATTTTTTTCTTGGCTTCGGCTAATTCTACTAGTGTACGAACTGACTCTTGGCGAGCCTCTTGTATGAAACTACAAGTATTAACAATCACGTAGTCTGCTAATTCTTCACTACTATCTATTTGATAGCCTGCCTGCCCCAGCAAGCCCAGCATATGTTCAGAGTCAATACGGTTCTTTTCGCAGCCTAAGTGAGAAATCGCAATAGTTGGCTTACTGCCCATGAATTACTGTTCGGTTACATCCCATTGTTGTACACTCGGGCTATAAACCACGCTAATCTTTCTGTGTAGCCTAATGGCTATAGTCTAGAGTTCAGGTGTGGATTCGCCCCCATTCATCTATTAGTTTATCTTAACAGATTCTATCCAATAAAGAAAGTAGCTTGGAGAAAATTTTGAGAAACTCTTGACTCCTACTTCTTCAAATATTTTAGAGGTAGGCATAATTTGATCTGATTACATGATTTTTGTTCATATTTAAAGATAATTTTGATTTCGAGGAACAAATAAAAATGACATCGCAGCCAAAATTAGGATACTCGACATGAGATTAGCTCTCGAAAGTTGAACTAATTTGATTAATGGCTCCTGTTACTTTTCTGATATTTTTGGAAATGCTGTGACTGTAATCATAAGGAAATTTAGTCGTTCAACTAGATGTGTAGATGTGCAATAATGACTGTTTAATACTTCCCCTAATCTAATTTCAGTCCATGAATTAACAGTTTTTAAGTAAACAAGGTTTTTGGGTCAGCTTAAACAATTTCAATTTAGCGGTTGATTAGTACCAGTCACCTCTAAAGAAAAACAGTATGGTTTAGGTCCCTATTATTAGGACAAATAATTAATATATTCCATCGAGAGGTTCTCATTCTTTCAGATGTCAGGAAAAATATATTGCGGTTCATTTGCATCAAAATATTTTCCATTCGTATAGCACAATTTAAACTTTTATTAAGTTCGTATATTCCCGTTTTATTTAGTCGGGTTTCTTTTTCTTTCTCTATGAAATTATTTTGTTTGTTTCTTTCTATTTAGCTAAAAATCTCATAATTTTTCTTCCCTTTCAATAATTAATCTAGAATAATCTTATCTACTTATATTACATGGATATGAAGTTCAATCAATCTTGATAGGTGTTTATCTAAAATTAATCAATAATTATTTATTAACCTAATTACTATAATTGTTTATGTTTAAAACGGTTTTTACAAATTATTTGCTCTTACACAATAAAGAACATAAAATTCAATAGATATTTCCGTATTTAATATTAGATTTTTGCCTAATTATTATCGTTAGCTGTCTACTTTTATAAGTAACAAGTAATATCTTAGGAATCAAGTAAAAAAAGTATTCTCATGCTTATTTTTAGATGTAGATATTTTAGAGGGGGATTACTTGGTTTAGTTTCTTCCATGAAGTCATTCAATTACTTTAAAGGGTTAAAATTTTTATTTACTATTTTTATCCACCCATCTTCTAATAAAGTATAAAGTACTGGAACTATAATTAAACTTAATAAAGACGAAGTAATTAATCCTCCAATAATAGCCACAGCCATAGGTTGTCTTAATTCTGAACCTGCTCCTAGTCCCAACGCAATAGGCAACATTCCTAAAATTGTAGAGGTGGTTGTCATGATAATTGGTCTGAGGCGTACTTCTCCTGTCTCCAAAATAGCCTGATGACGATTTATTCCCTGTTGTCTTAATTGGCTAATATAGTCCATTAATAATACAGCATTTTTATCTAATAATCCTAATAAAAAAATCAACCCTATTAAAGAAATCATTCCGAAATCATTCTGGGTAATTAACAAAGCCAACATTGCCCCAATAAGGGTCAACGGTAAGGACAGAACCACTACCAATGGTTCTAGCCATCGTCCAAACGAAATATACAGAACAGCTATCATACAGACAACTGCTAAGATTAAGGCAATGGCAAATTCACTAAAAATCTTACGAACTTGTGCTGATGCTCCTTGAATATCAAAACTAATATCATGAGGCAAGTTCGACTGAGTAATAGAAATCACTTTATTAGTAACATCCCCTAATCCAACTTTTTCTGTTAAATTAGCTGTTATGTAAATAACTCGTTGTCTTTGAAAATGTTCAATTACAAGGGTTTGTTCATCCTCACTAGACATTTTGACATCAACTAATCCAGGAACTTCTTTGATGTGAGATTTCAATTTCTCTGCTGTTTGTCGTAGAGATTTGAAGTCATTTCCTAATAAAGCAACTTTTAAAGTACTATCATCACCAGTTTCTACAAATAAAATATCTTCAATACTAGTGGTTACTCCTCGCAACTTAGGTAAAGTATTTCTAATACGTTCTTGAACTTCACTAGTACTAAATTGGCGATCACTGTTTAATTTTACATATATTTTTCCTTTCAAGGGATCACCGTGTACTCCAGCAATAGTATAGGCAGATTTCACATTAAAATCGTCTAAAATTAACTGCTCAAACTTTTTTCCTACACGACTATTAATTCGTAATAAAAATTGTTCTGGTGATTGAGATAAATCAGAAATCCATGAAGAAGTATTATTATTAAAATTGATACGTAATCGTTGAGGAATTTTGGGAACTGGCAAAGTATAAATAATGTTGAACTCTCCCCGGTCTAATTTAGGGACAAATCCTCTAGGAATTAATGGAATTAAAGAAAGCCCTAAAATCAAACTTATTAGGGCAATAGTTATCACAATCTTGCGATTTACCAAAGACCAATTCAATAAATTGCGATAAGGACGAACTAAGAAAAAAACTCTCTTTTTTTTATTTTTTTCTGTCTTAGGTTTCATCCAATAGATAGCTAAAACAGGAGACAAAGTTCGAGCAACCATTAAAGAAATAAAAACTGCAGCAGAAACCGTTAGCCCAAAAGGTTTAAAAAAGTGCTCAAGATTACCCCCAATAAAAGCAATAGGAATAAAAACAGCTGCAATAGTAATAGTTGAAGCTGTTACTGTCAGTCCAATTTCATCAGTTCCTTTGATAGCTGCTTTCTTGGGATTTTCTCCACGGTCAATGTGACGAGCAATATTTTCTATATCCACAATGGCATCGTCAACAATAATGCCAATAACTAATGCCAATGCTAGTAAAGTCAGAGTTTCGAGATTAAACCCTGCTATCATCATCACAATAGCAGTTCCTAATAAGGAAATAGGAATGGTCAAGGCAGTAATTAAAGTTGCTTGAAAATTTTGTAGAAATGGAAATATAACTAAAATAGCTAAAACAATTGCTCCAATTAAACCCTGAATGGTTGACTGAGTAGCTTCCTCTATGTAATCAGCTTGAGTTTCTGCCAAAATTAGCCGTAGATCAGGTAAGTTGGCTTGTAACTCATCTACTGCTTTTTTTGTGAGACTCACTACATTAAGGGTATTAGCATCAGCCTGCTTTACTATTCGTATCGACAAGACATCTTTTCTATTAAAGCGTACCAGTGTTGGGGGATTTATCTCATCAGGTTCAGTATCCTTGACTTCCCTAAAATTGCCATCTCCCAACAATTCTACCCGACTTACTCCCGGTAATTTTTCTAATGGAGGGATAATTTGCTGTCGAGCAATATCGGCTAATGTCTCCAGAGGTTGAGTTTCACTTTGAATCGCATAACTGATAGCTGCTGATTCATTAATACTGAGAGTTCTAACTTTTAGGTTAGCATCAGAAGGTAAACTAGCTTGTTTGAGAGCAGATTTTACGATTTTGGTAGACTCATCTAGTTTTAATCGTGCATCAAATGCTACATTAATAATACTTTGCCCAGGATAGCTAGAAGAAAATAACTCAGCATTATTAAGTGCTCGCAAAGATTCTTCAAGAGGATTAGTTAATCTTAGTTCTGTTTCCTCTGCAGTATTAAAAGGAACAGTAGCCTGTATGACGACTATGGGAAAGGAAACATCAGGAAACAAGGCGTATCTCAAAGAACTAAAGGCAAAAATACCAAAAACTGTTACAATTGCCCAAAAACATAGGGTAAATCGTGCATATTTAATGGCAAAACGAGAAATGTTTAGACTTTTTCGAAGGGCTTGTTTCATCGAGTTACTACTTAACTGTCATTTCCTTTGGTTATACCAAGTCGTCTTTTCTAATGACGATTTCTTAATCTTCAAATAAGAGATCTCCGAGAACTTGATCAAAGCAAGCTGTTCCATAAGAAGTTAAAATTTCTTTAGCCTTAGGATCTTTATTACGATATCTATTTAATAAATTCTGAAAGTCATTGAACTTATGTTTACTTTTGAGCGTATTAACAGTGCAATTACATAACTTTCTGGATTCCTCCTTGGTAAGACCGGATGCTTGTGCTTCCGGAACACAATTTTTTTGATAGAAATCTGCAAAGGGATCTGGTGCAGCGCTTACGTTTTGGGAAATAGGGACAATTGACACCGCTCCTACGACTAGTAAAGTTAATAAGGTAAATATATAGCGAGTATTATTAATCATAAATTTATGGTCGACTCCAGACGATCCAGTAAATTAACAAACAAACAGTTTTATTTTTCGCTTTCAGTCTACACTCGCCTGAGGTTTAAAATAGCTTTCACTATAACAGTTTTAAGAATTGCATAAACTCCATAATTTTTGATATAATGACAAAGCCTAATAAAAATGGCGGCATAGCCAAGTGGTAAGGCAGAGGTCTGCAAAACCTTTATCCCCCAGTTCGAATCTGGGTGCCGCCTTTAAATGTTAAACTTAATTCAGTAAGTTTTGTTCTAACTATTGTATTTTTGTGAAGCGACTTACGGTTGTTTTTCTAGTTTACTAGAGAAATTGTTCTGTGCTATGGACAAAGATATGATCTATGGCGAACCGTGGACGGATATGAGAAAATTCTGGATATTGTAGTTTAAAAACCAAAAATGTTTAAAAATAAAAGGCTCTCGTAGATTGTTGATAAATACGCCATTAACGCTTTTTATTCTTCTGCACTATTAAAGATAAAGCAGCATAAACAAAATAATCTGAATAAAATCAACAAAGTGTCAGAATATTGACCTGCATTAATATCGGGTTGAATAGAAGTGTAATTGACCTGATATCAAAGAACGACAATATATCAATAACAATAAAATTATTCTTGTCGAGACATGTAACCCATAAAATCTTAAGTAAGAAACCAGTCATTCTTTTAAATACAGGAAAATATAAGTAAGCGACAAGAAAATGAAGTAATTGTGATTAATGGCTTCAACACAGTAACTATAAATAAGTTACTTTATCTCCAAAAAGTAAATTGATCTTTTCTTTTGTTAGGTTACTCTTTAAATTAAGTTAAATCACTCATTAATCATCAATAAATATGTTGACTATAAATTAGTAGTATAAAGTTTTCGAGTTTCGCAGCATAATTTTGTTTAAATTGACATTACGCACTTCACTTCGAAATGAAGCATTATAAATTTTTTACAGAAATGCTTTTTTCAAACAAGTTCTTTTGTTCACTTGAGAAATTTTGTGAACTAAATTTTTATAGCAACTTTTAAAAAGGTAGTTGACAGTAAAAAGAGCATCTAAATTTTTATTTTTTTGTATACTTTTTTCATTAAAAATAAAATTAATTAAAAGTAAAACTTATGACTATTTACAAAACAATTAAGGGTGAATATTTTTCACCCTACATTAGTTACATTCCTACTTTTGACTACTAATTAGTTATTGTTGAATATGAGGTTAATTCTTCTTTAGAGGTAAGATTAATTCGACGGAGATTAGCTCCTAATTGGCGTAATTTTCCCTCTAAATTATCATAACCACGATCTAAATGATGTAACCCCTGTACTAACGTCTTTCCTTGAGCTGCTAGTCCCGATAATACTAAAGCAGCTGAAGCCCGTAAATCCGTTGCCATGACTGGTGCACCTGAAAGGAAGGGAACTCCCCGTACCAGAGCAATGTTACCTTTAACACGGATATCTGCTCCCATTCGTTGGAACTCTGCTACATGGCGCAGACGATTCTCAAATACAGTTTCGGTGATAACACTATTGCCTTCACTTAGGGTTAGCAAGGCCATAAATTGAGCTTGCATATCAGTGGGAAAACCAGGAAAGGGTAAGGTTTCAATGTCAGTTGCCCGTAACGGTGCAGGAATTAAACGTAAGCGATTAGGCTCTTCGATAATCACCTGAGGTCCGATAGCTCGCAATTTAGCAATAGCTGAAGCTATATGCTCAGGAATTACAGGAAATAGACTAATTTCGGACTGGGTAATAGCTCCAGCAACCAAAAAGGTTCCTGCTTCAATGCGATCAGGGACAACACAGTAGTCTGTACTATGTAAACGTTCAACCCCAGAAATAATAATCTTATTAGTTCCTGCTCCTCGAATTTTAGCTCCCATAGAACAGCAAAAACGTGCTAAATCGATAATTTCCGGTTCTTGGGCTGCATTCTCAATGATAGTTTCCCCATCGGCTAAAGTTGCTGCCATCATAATTGTTTCTGTGGCACCAACGCTCGGATAGTCTAAATAAATCTTTGCTCCCGTTAAGCGATTGTGACTACCTTTAACACAAGCATGGACTTCTCCATGTTCGATGCGAACGTCAGCGCCCATGGACTGTAACCCTCGGACGTGAAGATCCACCGGTCTAGCTCCGATGGCACAGCCCCCTGGTAAGGGTACACGAGTCATACCTAAACGGGCTAATAACGGACCTATAACAAAGAAACTTGCCCGCAGTTGGGATACCAATTCATAAGGAGCTTGAGATTTACTAATATTTTGAGCATTGATATCCAAAATGTTACCGTTTCTGTGAAGCTTAACTCCTAAAGCCGCCAAAACTTGGGTCATGCGGTTGATATCAACTAGGGAAGGGAGATTCCTCAAGCGACAGTCTTCAGAACACAAAAGAGAACCTGCCATCAGGGCAAGAGCAGAGTTTTTAGCTCCACTAATGACGACTTCTCCTTTAAGAGGAGTTTGACCCTGAATTTCTAAAACCGTTTGCTGTTTTTCAAGATGAGAGGGCATAGACATCAAGATATAGTTAATCTTTATGATTGTTTAATTAAAAAGTATAATCTTTTATAGTTTTTAATTAAAATTCGTCTACAATTTAACCCTAAATAACTAAAAAAGTCTAGTTTAACTCTTATATATACACTATTATCTCAGCTTAAACTTAGCAAAAGAGGCAAAAAAAGAGTATTAATAATTGTGGGTTTTAATTCTTGACTTAATTAGCCGAACTAGTTACCATTAAGAAGCAACTTTGTCAAATTGCGGGGCTGGCGGAATTGGTAGACGCGCTAGATTCAGATTCTGGTGTCCGCAAGGACTTTCGGGTTCAAGTCCCGAGTTCCGCATCAGGTTAAAATTGAGGTGAATATTTAAAAGATCCCCAATGATTACTAGCATTAAGAATCCTCTTGTTAAGCAAATCAGAAAGTTACATCGTACTCAGGGACGGCGTAAACAAAACCTATTGCTTTTGGAAGGGACTCATTTGTTAGAGACGGCTTGTCAGTCCAATTGTTCCCTAATAACATTATGTTTTACGGAACAATGGCAAGTTCGTTATCCTCAATTATGGACAATTGCATCTCAAAAGGCACAACGCATCGAACTTGTTACAACAGAAGTGCTGCAGTCAATGACAACTACTGTTAATCCTGATGGCGTAGTTGCGACTATAGTTTCCCTCAAACAGCCAGAATCAGCGATCACTGATTTTCAGTTGGGTTTAATCTTAGAAAGACTACAAGATCCAGGAAATTTGGGAACAATTATTCGGACTGCTGTGGCTACTGAAGTTAATGGAATCTGGCTAACTGATGACAGTGTTGAAGTTGATAATCCGAAAGTATTAAGAAGTTCTGCGGGTGCTTGGTTTCATGTTCCTATGATGGTAAGTTTTGATTTGTCTACTGTTATTAGAAACTATCAACAGACAGGTGTACAAGTTATTGCAACTTTACCAACCGCAACCCAACCTTATTGGGAGATAGATTGGACTAAACCTAGTTTAATTTTATTGGGAAATGAAGGGGCAGGATTGTCACAAAAATTAGTAAATTTAGCTGATAAAATTGTTAGCATCCCTTTAGGAAAAAGAGTCGAATCATTAAATGTAGCTATAGCCTGTGCCGTACTTTTATACGAAGGAAAACGACAACGAGTTAACAGTGAAAAATCTTCTATGCTGAACTGAGTCTACTAAGTCAGTGGCTAATAACTACTGAAACCTTTATTCTTACTACATTCCAAGGAAATAATTGCAGTCTTTGTTTATTAAAACATCCTCATAGTTACTCTAGAAACCCCGTTATTTTTTCTTAAAAATTGTCCTAGTTTCTTTTCGTTTAATATCTCTGCTTCTATTTGTCAAAAATTTTCAAGTGTTCCTAATTTAGATTGGGTGATATTGAGAATTGTTAACTTAAACTAACGCCATATATCAGTCCACTAAATTAGTAGGAAAGATTTTATTTGCAAATAGTTACTATGGCTAACTTTTTTTAATTAAAAACTTAAAACAGTTCAAGAATATATCGTGTTTACGCGAGTATATAGATACTAAGTACCAGTTTACTTAATTAATCTAAATTTCCGGCTAATCAATGATGTAAATTCGAGCTAACTGGGCTGGATACTATACTATTCAGTTGGTCAAATTAAAATTTTTCTTTTGAGGATAATCAATCATAATTATTCTATAAAACTAGTTTTTTTTAGGTTTAATAGCCTTAAACCCTCTTCTGTAAAATTACTCTAGTAAATCCGGTTTCATAATCATGAAGCTTTTCCTAACTATCTGTTAATATTGGCGGTAAAGTTTTTATAACTACGCAAAGATATGACTATAATGGTTACCTATTACTCTATTAATTTTATAATTAGCACAATAAAGGTAATTTTATGAAAATTTTTAGAAAAATCTATATTTAAAATAGCGATTATACGCTTCTCTTTTAAACATTTTTACAGATAAATTATAAACCTATTTTTTAAAACTTTAGTGTTGCTTTGGTCTCTTCAAACCCAATAAAAGCTAATTTTTTGACTTAAAAATATAGAAGATAGAGGATTTTATCTTCTCTTAAGATAAACGATAAAAATTCTATATACGATATAAATTCAAGAAAGAACTATTGAAAGAAATAATATTTTTTATCTAAATGGTTTAATCGGCAGTAAAGTAAGAATGTAGGAAGATTTTTTAAAAGTTAATCGAGGTATTGGTGATAAAAACAACTCTATATCGGCTTTTAATAAACTGTATAACTAACAGATGGGCTAATTTTATCTGAAATAGTAATAATTTTTCTCTTTCCTAACTATGTCCAACATCTTCTGTACTTTTAACCAAATTTTTAGAAAAAATCCTTGAAGAAAAATTCTATTTACCTAGATTTTAGAAGATAAGAGGACTGTTAAAATGTTAAATGGAACCTTTACACAGTTTCTCAAGGATACTTTTTCTAAGAAAAACTGTATATAGTTTGCATCTCTAGGTTTTTCAAATATTGAGAGGGTTTTTGAGTTACAGGGAAAGTATGACGATCTAATTGAACTTGCAACCCTAACATGGGATCATCCCCTGATGAAATGAGAAATTCTAGACGTTGAATACTCTTCCAAGTAGAAAGTTCATCAAGGATTCCAGTGATCGCCTGTAAATAAAGATGTTTTGAGTTTCGATACCAGTGGGGATTAACCATTTTTCCTTGTTCAAACCCTAGATGGAAAATCAAGGAAGGACTACCAAACAAAGCGATTGCGACGGGTCTAACTTCTTCCTGTAAAAACAATTGAGCTGAACGTCCTAACTTTCGTAGTTTCTCTAAATTAGCATAACGTTCTTTAGCTGAGCTCTCTTTTATTTCCCAATCAATAGCAACTGTAATCAAATAAGTATTTAACAATAAATGTCCTAGTTTTTCAGCTTTTGTCGCTAAATAACTAGAATTATAATTATTAGATTCAATTAATAAAGGAACTCTATCTACTACTTCTAAACCATATCCTTTTAACCCGGCAATTTTTCGGGGATTGTTAGTAATCAAACGAATTTGTTTAATACCCAAATCATTTAACATTTGCGCTCCCATACCATAATCGCGCAAATCAGCTGGAAACCCCAATTTTTCATTAGCTTCCACCGTATCGAGTCCTATATCTTGTAGGGAATAAGCTTTTAATTTATTAACTAACCCAATACCTCGCCCTTCTTGACGTAAATAAACAACGACTCCTAAGCCAGCCTCCTCAATCATTTTTAAGGCGGTTTGCAGTTGCATTCGACAGTCACAACGCAATGAGCCCAAGGCATCCCCTGTTAAGCATTCTGAATGCATTCGCACCATGACCGGTTGATCCGTAAACTGTGCAGGATCTCCCTTAACAATTGCTATGTGTTCAGTTCCATCGAGAGCATTACGATAGGCATAAACCTGAAATGTTCCAAATTTACTGGGAAATTGACAAATTGTTTCCCGATAAACAAAGCGATCATGTTGAAGGCGATAGCTGATTAAATCAGCGATACTAATTAGTTTTAAATGATGTTTTCGGGCATATTCAAACAGTTGAGGGAGTCGTGCCATAGAACCATCATAGTTTTGAATTTCGCAGATCACCCCAGCTGGATATAGTCCTGCTAACCTCGATAAATCAACGGCTGATTCCGTATGGCCAGCACGTTTAAGAACACCCCCTTCTTTGGCTCGTATCGGAAAAATATGCCCTGGACGGGTTAAGTCGTCAGGGTGAGTATGGGGGTTAATTGCTACTTGGATAGTACGGGCGCGATCATCAGCAGAAATACCCGTCGTTACTCCTAAATGAGGTGCAGCATCAATACTGACGGTAAAAGCAGTTTGATTACTATCAGTATTTTTTGTAACCATCAGGGGTAAATCTAGGGAATCGAGGCGTTCACCCATCATGGCTAAACAAATTAACCCCCGTGCCTCTACTGCCATAAAATTTACCATATTCGGAGTAGCAAATTGGGCAGCACAGATTATATCTCCTTCATTTTCCCGATTTTCGTCATCTACTACCACAACGGAGCGACCGGCTTTAATATCGGCTAAAGCAGCATCGATAGAATCAAATTTGGTAATTGAGTTTGGTGAAGCGTCCACAGGCAATTGAGGTATTGATAGAGTTTTTAGTTAATAGTTCTATTTTGACATTTTCACCAAAAAACTATTTAAATCTGTTGCTTATTAATATGTTCTAAATTCTTTAGACATCTTCGTCTGCAATTGAAGCACGGTTTTTGACCGAAACAATCACCTAAGTAATACTTTCAGGGAAGATAACCACCAATTCTCTCTTATCCATGCGACTTCTCTCTTATTCATGTGATCCAATCCTATTTGGACATCCACAACTCCATCCAATAATTGCTTTATTTTGAGCTTCAAAATTTTTTTGTTAAATTTCTTTGATAATTAACATCGACAATTTCCTTGTGATTACGTTCGCATTCACAATCACCTTATCTAAAAAGAGTGCGGTTAAACACCTCAGCAGCAATTTCCTCTTAGGGGTTTCTGGAAGAAACAAAACACTCAAGACGAAGACTGCCAAATTAGTTAGTGGATAACTCTCAACTAAGAAAAACGTGCAGACGGTGGCTTTTTGTATACCACAGACACACAGTGTAACTTGAAGTCAGATACTGCAATGATACTGTATTCATCGTACAACAACCAGTATAGTATGATTAATACATGATTTTTTATAAGAATCTTGTTAAATTACGACGTAATCTTATGATAAAATTCTTTTCTGTTAGTTTTATCTCAACGTAGGTAGACGACTTTCAGGCAACATTTTTTGAATATATTGATTATTCTTGTGCAAATTGATGTTATAACCTTATTCCCTGATTTTTTCACTTCTCCTCTTCAAGAGGGACTCTTAGGAAGAGCTTTGGTTAAAGAGATTGCTAGGGTTAATCTCGTTAATCCTCGTAGATTTGCTCTTGATAAGCATCATCGCGTAGATGATGAACCTTACGGGGGAGGAGTGGGAATGCTTCTGAAACCTGAGCCTATTTTTTCGGCAGTAGAGTCTTTATCGATATTGGACAAACCCAATATCATCTTACTGACTCCTCAAGGACAACCTCTTAACCAACCCTTACTACGAAAATTGTCCACTGAGTATGATCAATTGGTTCTTATTTGTGGCCATTATGAAGGAGTGGATGACCGTATTCGTCACTTAGTTGATCAAGAAATTTCTTTAGGAGATTTTGTTCTAACCTGTGGAGAAATTCCTGCATTAGCTTTAATCAATGGAGTTGTTCGCCTCTTACCTGGAACAGTTGGTAAGATTGAATCTCTTAAATCCGAAAGTTTTGAAGCTGGGCTACTCGATTATCCTCAATATACTCGTCCTTCTACTTTTCGGGGTTGGGAAGTTCCTGAAGTGCTAAGGTCAGGAAATCATCAAGCGATTGAAAAATGGCGGTATCAACAACAACTTAAAAGAACTCAAGAACGCCGATCTGATTTGTGGGAAAAATGGTTAAAGTCTTCTCAAAGCAATAAGTAAATCTAAGATTAAGACTTTAACTAAATTTGGTTGCTTAACGGCTCTGATGATACGATGACAATCTGAATCGAAGTTAGCCTATTAACATTGACATCCTTAAAGATTTTCTTAAGAAAATCCTAAATAAAGTTCTGTCCGCGTTGCATCACTTTTATCCAATTTGACCTTCTGGGCAACTGATTCTATAAGAATCAGTCAAAAAACGACAAGGATGGTGGGCGGATAACCCAAAATTCCTCCCCCGAGTCGTTTCTTACTGAAAAGTTAACATTAATTCTTTAGCGATTATCAATATCTCCTTATTCGTAGAAACTACAATTAATTTACTCTGGAGTTCAGAATGAGGAAGTGAATGGTTCCGATAAAAGCAAACAAGTAGAATTATTCCTAAAGCACTATATTCTTACTAAGAGTTTTGCATTTGTTCATAAAACTATCGACTACTAAAAATTTAGTCAAGTTTTTGCCAGTTGAGAACTTTAAGAATTACTAAATTTTCTATGTAATCACCGAAAGATAACAAGACTCTTTCTCTTTTCTAAGTAGTTTTTAGTTCATTATCGATAGACCAAAAATATAAATAAGTTATTAGGTTGTGTGATTTATTATCCAATTGTTCAGTTAACAGTCAAAAGCCAGCCGTCATGAATTTTCGATGACACCTTCTTTCTTATCCCATTTATAACCAATAAGGTGGCGTAAAATCTTAAGTGTTGCTTATACATTAAATGCTAAAGTTATAAATTTTAGCTATTTTGTTGAGCTTTTTAGGAGCAAAGCTAAAATGTTTCAACAGACCTCCTATTCCCATAGATGATTGTCCATGCGTACTATCCGAGAAATTAACGAAAAAATCCTTTGCCAACAAGCGGTGGTGTGGACTGTTGAAGAACTGAAAATACGAGTACAAAATAGTAGTGTAGAACAAGTATTTGAGGAAGTAGATGTTATTTGCACCGGAACTTTTGAACCGATGGAATCTTCTGGAGCAATTATTAACTTAGGCCATACCGATCCTCCTATTAAAATTCGTCAATGTTGGATCGAGGGAATTCCAGCCTATGCAGGATTTGGAGCGGTTGATTTATACTTAGGCTCAACGGCGATGATTGATTATGCTGTTACTGGAGAAGGAGCCGATGGAGATAATCGTCAGGGAACAGCTATATCAGAACGAGGGGGTGGTCATGTTATTGAAAATTTAATTGCCGGCCAACCTGTTTCTTTACGGGCGGTTGGCCAGGCGACTGATTGTTATCCTAGAACTTCTTTTGAGACTACTATTACCCGTGAGACTATAAATCAATTTTATTTATATAATCCGCGCAACCTATATCAGAATTTTATTGTGGGGGTAAATGGAGGTGATTATTCCCTCTATACTTATCTTGGACCTTTACAACCTGGATTAGGCAACGCCGTTTATTCTAATCCGGGGGCGATTGGACCGCTAATCAATGATCCTAACTTAGAAGTAATTGGTATCGGAACCCGTATTTTCCTTGGCGGTGGTGTAGGTTATATTGCTTGGGAAGGGACTCAACATTTTCCTTTACAAAAACGTTTACCTAACAAAACTCCTATTGGTCCGGCAGCCACTTTAGCCTTGATCGGAGATGCTAAAGGAATGTCATCCAAATGGGTTAGGGGGTGTTACTTCCACAATTATGGCCCATCTTTAATGTTGGGAGTAGGGATTCCCTTACCGGTTCTTTCTCTCGACGTAATTAAACATTGTGCAGTTAACGATCAGGAAATTGTCGCTCCTGTGGTAGATTTTGCTATTCCCCGTCGGGTTCGTCCCACCTTTGGTTTAGTTAATTATGCTCAACTCAAAAGTGGACAAATAAACATCGAGGGAAAAACAGTTCGAGTTGCTCCTTTAGCCAGTATTTCTCGTTCTCGACAAGTTGCCCAAGAACTCAAGCAATGGATTCAAGCAGGAGAATTCACCTTAACCGAACCCGTGGTTTCTTTACCCAAAAATCGGGATTTTATTCCCCAAGATTTATGGGGATCTCGTATTAGTATTAGCTTGGATTAGATGGGAGGGGAGCAGAGACGTTGCAAGCAACGTCTCTATAGTTTGGTATATAAAGTGATACCTTCACTAAGGTAGAATCTAGCTTCCCCACATTTTGACCATAATAATTTCTGGTGGAATATCAGCTACCTTATCAGTAGAGGATTGAATGCCAATATAACGCTCAGATCCCAATGGTAAAAGTTTTGTTGAGTCTGTAGGTCCAAACAGAGCAAAGGTATAGGTCCCTACGGCTACGGCTAACTGAAGAGGATCACTATCGGTACAAAGGATTGAATTAGCCCCTGCGATAATAGCTGCCAGTTTACCAACATCACCAGGTCGAGTAACTTTGAGCATAGGATAATTTTCTTGCATCAAGATGCTTTGCTCCGAATTATTGCTATCTTGCAATAAGACTACTGATAAATTTGGCTGTTTTTGTTTAAAACTATCGATAATAGTTCTCCATTTCTCAACTGGATAAATAGCTTTAGACTCTTGAGGAATTTGACTCGAACCGTTGTAGAGTAACATGTAATTATCTTTCAGGTTAAGTCGTTGCTGTTCAGCTCGCGCCCAGTCAATATCTTCCGTCGGGACGGCAATTTTTAGAGGAGGACAAGAAGATTGAATTCCAAAACCGGTTAGCAGGTCGTGGGCAACATGGGGAGCGTACTGTTTTGTTTTAAGAGGGACAGGATTAGATACAAACCAGGAGGTTTGGCTTCGATACCCAATTCTTAAAGGAATGCCATTCAACCATAAAAGTAGGTCAATGGTCCACTTTTGTCCTAAGTTAAAAGCGATATCATATTCGCGATCGCGAATCATACCTAAGACGTTTAAATATTCAGCTAATCCATTGCGATCTTGATAATTAAAGATGAGAACTTCATGGACACAGGGACACACCCGATAAGCTGATTTAGCACGGGGTTCAACCATGACATCAATTGTGGCGTTTGGATATTGGGTTTTGAGAGCTTCGAGGGTAGGAAAAAATAAGATTTGGTCGCCAACTCCCCCAGGAACAAGGGTTAATATTCGCATAGGCACGATCCTTAGATTAATAATCTATCAGCTTAATCACAGCACAACAGATTCATTCTAAGGTAAGATTCCCCTAAATCCCTTATCTATTCAGAATAAATTCTTTTTATAAGTAAAAGTTATTTCATTCTCCCAAGTAGCTATAAGTTGAACTTATAGCTACTTGGGAGGATCTGTCATGTAAAAATTAAAAATATGGAAATAAAGTTTGATTATTAATAATCAAATCAATGAAAGCTAAAACTGCTATTTATATGATATTAAAATAGATTTTATTTTTTTAAAAAATAATGTTAATTGTAAGATTTTCACTTAATTTATACCTATTTAAATACTAAACTCAGTTTAATAAATGAGATCTTAAATTTAAGAAGATATACCATTTTCCATAATTCAGATTTTAAATGAGATAGAAATAATTTTATTTATCAAAAAATATACCAAACAGCAACTTATATTTATGAGCAGTCTAATTGCCAGAAAACTTTATCACAAAAGTGAATTAACTATAAAAAATTTGTATTAAGCAAAAAAACTGTTTAATTTAAGGTTAATTCTTGTTAAGTTGATGTGACTTATATAGAAAGTTTTACGAAAAAAATTGTAATTTTTTTACTAAAATATGTGTTAAAGAACTGAATACACAAATTTTAACAAATAATAATACCAGAAATATTACTAAGAAGAGTAAAGTAAGTCAACAAAAACAGAAATATCTTTCAAAGAGGTCAAGACAATAGTAATAAGGAAACTCATATATTGAAACAGTTAGCAATCTATTAAATTAGTGTCTTTACAAGAAAGATAAATTATTATCCAATGATAGTAACTTTAGACAGAGTATTAAACATAAAAAGTATAAAAAAGAACTATTTAAGATAGGATCTCAAATAGTTCTAAACTTTGCCAAAAAAACTGTAACTTTCAGACTACATGTGTCTTATTCTTATTTTTTTAAAAAAATCATGTAAATGAATTAATAAATCAGACTAAAATAGTAGTAAATATTCTTTGCAAAGAACAAGTCAATAACTAATTAAATTATAAAAAAATAAATTAAAAATTAAAAATGTCTAAAAAACTAGATTGTAAAAATATTTTAGGGGTTTTTAAAAGTAAATATATTTTTTTAAAAAAGACAAAAATTTAAAGAAGAGAACAAAAAGTTAAATAGATTAAGTATATAAAATATATATTTTTTCTAATAAAACTCTAGTTAAAAACTATAAATAATACATTAAATAAAGATAAAATTAAATATTAAAACTATTTAAATTAAAAATATTTAAATCACTCATTTTCTATCTTTTTTAACAAGAAATAGAAAATATAAATAATAAAATTAAAGTTAGTTAGAATAAATTTTATGGATTTTAAAAAATGTGTAAATTTTCAATTTTTTTAGAAGATAAAAATACATAACCCATGGAAGAGATAAACTATGTAAAAATTCTAATCTTACTTTATCTAAAGGTAGTTTTTTTGAAAAAATTTTTATGACTTTTTATATAAAGAGATATTTTAATTTAAAAAAATATAAAATCAATAAATACAGTTTTATAAACACAGTTTTTCTTTTAAAAAAGAACTGTATGTTCACAACTAGTTTATTAAAACTAAAATAGTTTATTTTAAATAAAACTTAAATCACAATCAAATATTAATTAATATAAATCAAATCTATAAATCATGTCTTCAAAAGTTCTATTCTCTAACATTGTAGTTTATTTTTTTTAAAAAAACCTCTAAAAACTAAGTCAGAGGAACAGACCTAAAAAAACACAGGTATCTCTTTCTCTTATAAAAAAAGTTAGTCTTATAGTCTCTACATCAAGAAAAAATTGATTTCTGGAGAGTAAGTAGTCAAAAATTTGCTTAATAACGAGAATTATCGGCATATCACATTTCTTAAGCGAAAAATTTTGGGGACTCATAATAAGGATAATTATGGTAGAAAAGAAAAAAAATAGTATAATTGTAAATCGGAGCTATAAAAGCATCCCAGGGACCCTGTGTAGTCATTATCTCTATGGTTTTAGGCGCTGTTTCCATAGTTAAAGACTATTTTTTAGTTAATTTTCTTAAAAAAATCCAAAAGTGATGAATTTTCGTTTTCTTCAAACAAGTTACTTATTGAAGTGTAGTCCTCCATTTTAGAAATAAAAGTATTGTTATAAATAAGAAATTTTAGTACTTCCTTTATAATAATCGACAAGTCTATGGATTAAAGTGCTGTGACACCCAAGTTGTAGCGGGATTATCTATTCTGGAATGGAAATTTTGTCCGGGTTTAACCATCTACCATCTATAATCTCTGATCTTTTATTCAAACATAAAGTTATGAAACCACAAGCAGATTCACAGTTTGACTACGTTAAGATCAATTTAGCCTCTCCAGAGCGCGTTCGTCAGTGGGGAGAAAGAAGTCTTCCCAATGGTGTGGTGGTCGGAGAAGTTACTAAACCGGAGACCATTAACTACCGGACTCTAAAACCAGAAATGGATGGCTTATTCTGTGAACGTATTTTTGGACCTTCCAAAGACTGGGAATGTTGGTGTGGTAAATATAAGCGGGTACGTCATCGAGGAATTGTCTGCGAACGGTGTGGCGTAGAGGTAACAGAATCTCGGGTGCGTCGCCATCGTATGGGTTTTATTAAATTAGCGGCTTCTGTTACCCACGTTTGGTATCTTAAGGGAATTCCAAGTTACTTGAGTATCCTTTTAGATATGGCTTTGCGGGATGTTGAACAAATTGTCTATTTCAACTCCTATGTTGTCCTTGATCCAGGTAATGCCAGTAACCTATCCTACAAACAACTCTTAACCGAGGATCAATGGATTGAAATCGAAGATCAAATTTACGCTGAAGACTCTGAGCTGCATGGGATTGAGGTCGGCATTGGTGCAGAAGCTATTCAACGGTTATTACGAGAAATTAATTTAGATGAAGTTGCTGAAAGACTCCGAGAAGAAATTCTCGAAAGTAAAGGACAAAAACGAGCTAAATTAATTAAACGGTTACGGGTCATTGATAACTTCATTGCGACAGAATCTCGACCAGAATGGATGGTATTAGAAGTGATTCCGGTCATTCCTCCTGATTTACGTCCTATGGTTCAGCTGGATGGGGGTCGTTTTGCGACCTCTGACCTCAATGATCTTTATCGACGGGTGATTAACCGGAATAATCGTCTCGCCCGTTTGCAGGAAATTTTAGCTCCTGAAATCATTGTTCGCAACGAAAAACGGATGTTGCAAGAGGCAGTTGATGCACTAATTGATAATGGACGGCGAGGACGTACGGTTGTGGGGGCAAATAATCGTGCATTAAAATCACTCTCGGATATTATCGAAGGGAAGCAAGGTCGCTTCCGTCAAAATCTCTTAGGAAAACGAGTAGACTATTCTGGACGCTCAGTTATTGTCGTTGGTCCTAAGCTAAAGATCTATCAGTGTGGCTTACCAAGGGAAATGGCAATTGAGCTATTCCAACCTTTCGTTATTCATCGCTTGATTCGTTTAGGGTTAGTTAATAATATTAAGGCCGCTAAAAAGCTGATTGTTCGTGAAGAACCTAACGTATGGAATGTTCTAGAAGAAGTCATTACGGGTCACCCCGTCATGCTGAATCGTGCGCCAACTTTGCACCGTTTAGGAATTCAAGCTTTTGAACCGATTTTAGTAGAGGGTCGGGCAATTCAGTTACACCCGTTGGTCTGTCCGGCGTTTAACGCTGACTTTGATGGCGACCAAATGGCAGTTCATGTTCCCCTTTCATTAGAATCTCAATCTGAAGCACGATTACTGATGTTAGCCTGTCATAACATTCTGTCACCTGCGACAGGTAGGCCGATTGTGGCTCCTTCTCAGGATATGGTATTGGGATGTTATTATCTCACTGCTGAAAATCCAAAAGCACAAAAAGGAGCAGGTAACTATTTTGGGAGTTTTGATGACGCGCTAAAAGCTTACGAACAGGAAAAATTAGATTTACATGCTTATATTTGGCTCCGTATTGCTGTAGATGAAAAAGTAGTCAGTTTCAAACCTGATGAAGAGGTTCTTAAAACAGAGACCCTAGACGATGGAAGTTTGGTCAAACATTACCGCGAACGTCGAACGCGGGAAAAGGATGGGGAAATTCTCGCCCAATTTATTCGTACTACCCCAGGTCGAATTATCTACAATAAAACTATTCAGGATGCACTAGTTACTATTTAGATTGACTGTCTTCTCAACAAATAGACTTTTTGTAATGTAGTGGTTGGGAATCTAATTCCTAACCACTTTTTTAATAGTTAATATTTATTCTCTAAATTAAAGTGACTGTATTTAACCAAGAACATTTATTATTCACTCCTGCAACTCCTGAATCTGACGCCATACCTACTATTTTTGCTTTTCCTAATAAGTACACTATAGGAATTACTAGTTTGGGCTATCAATTAGTTTGGAGAACTTTGGCGTTAAGATCGGATGTTGATATCAGTCGTTTATTTACAGATATTTATGAACCTTTACCTCTGTCACCTGAACTTTTTGGCTTTTCTTTTTCTTGGGAATTAGACTATATCAATATTCTGAATCTTCTAGAATCTTTCGAGATTTCTCTTTATAGTAATGAACGAAATAATCATCAACCTTTAGTATTTGGCGGAGGTACAGTGTTAACTGCTAACCCTGAACCGTTTGCTGCCTTTTTTGATGTAATTTTATTGGGAGATGGAGAAGAGTTATTGGATAGTTTCATTGATGCTTATAAAGAAATCAGAACAGCTGATCGTCAAATCAAATTACGATATTTAGCTAATATACCAGGAGTTTATATTCCCAGTTTATATGAAGTGACTTATTATAGCCTTGATGGTGGAGTCAAATCGATTGAGCCAATTAACAATGACATTCCAAATATTATTCAAAAACAAACCTATAAAAGTAACACATTACCTGCTTCGACAGTAGTTACAGAGAAGGCTGCTTGGGAAAATATTTATATGGTAGAAGTAGTAAGAAGTTGTCCTGAAATGTGTCGTTTTTGTCTTGCTAGTTATTTAACATTACCCTTTCGGACAGCTAGCTTAGAAGGTTCTTTAATTCCCGCTATTGAAAAGGGTTTGACAGTAACAAATAGAATTGGATTGTTAGGTCCGTCTATCACCCAACATCCTGAATTTGAAATTTTACTAGATTATTTATCACAATCAAAATATGAAGATGTTCGCCTTAGTATTGCTTCAGTTCGAACTAATACAGTTACTGAAAAGTTAGCTAGAACTTTAGCTAATAGGGGAACTCGTTCGATTACTATTGCAATTGAAAGTGGATCAGAGCAAATTAGGAAAATAATCAATAAAAAATTAACTAACAAAGAAATAATTCAAGCAGCAATTAATGCTAAAGCAGGGGGATTGAAAGCAATAAAATTTTATGGCATGGTGGGACTTCCTAAGGAAGAAGACTCAGATATAGAAGCTACTATTAGAATCTTAGAAGATGTTAGAAAAGTTGCACCGGGATTAAAATTAACCTTTGGTTGCAGTACCTTTGTCCCTAAATCTCACACTCCATTTCAATGGCTTGGTGTTAATAACAATGCAAAAAAAAGACTGAAATATTTAGAAAAACAGTTGGGAAAAAGAGGAATTAATTTCCGTCCAGAAAGCTACAATTGGTCCTTGGTTCAAGCTCTAATTTCTAGGGGTGATCGTCGCTTATCAAAGTTATTAGAGTTAACCCGAAATTATGGAGATACATTAGGAAGTTATAAACGAGTATTTAAAGAGTTAAAAGAAGAATTACCTCCCTTAGATTTTTATGTTCATAAAGATTGGAAAAGAGAGCAAATATTGCCTTGGCATCATTTACATGGACCACTATCACAACAAACTTTAATGAAGCATTTAAATGAATCCATGAGTAATACTTAAAGATTACTGTTTACAGTAAATCGAATTAAATAAACATCAGAATAATATTTTTTTTTAAAAAAAATTAATTTAGAGATGACTAAAAAAATATATATATTAAAAAATAAACGAACTAGTCTCAAAAAACATAAAAAATAGCTAAAAATAGAAGGTTACATTATAGATAAATATGTAATCAATAATAGATAAGATTATCAACATGCAACAATTAGACATAATTAGAAATACTATACTCTAAGATGTAGCTACTTTACAGTTTAATTCATTAACTATAACTAACAAATATATTTTTTATCAAAAAAACTACTTCTCATAAGAAATAAATGACTAGGTAAATAGTATAAGAAACTGGATTAAAGAATGATATCATCTGGTTCTCTAGCTTTAAGTAAAATTTAAAATTAGTAGTCTTTTGTGAAGCATTTACTTAAACAAAGACTGCTTTTTTTAAAAAAATTAGAGAATGTATATACGTTGGCATTCAAAATTATCTTAATTTTTTTGCTTCATGTTATTATTCTTTCTATCTTTACTCAAGAGACAACAATTAGATATTACTAGTTAACTTTGCGAAAGTTAATATAATAATGGAAATAGCTGTGATTAGTATAGTCTCCCTATTAATATTCATTTAAGATATATTGACTATTACTAATCAACCCAGCAGTGAATGCTAATCACTTGAACAATGAAATTAGCAAACTTAGACAATATAGAAATGAGTCGTATCGTCAAAATTGCATTGGTATATTGAATACTCTTTAAAACAATTAAGTCTAGATTCAATTTTATCTAAGAGAAAAATAAGTTATTCTCTTAATGCGACGTACTATGAAAACGTCTAGTTTTAATACATCGCAAAAAGTATGTGCTGAAGGTAAAACTAAACACAAACTAAAAATAAACTTTTTTGCTTAACTTTTTAAGTTAAAAATAAAAACCCATAGCTTTTTTTCTTAACAAGGCAAATTTATGTAATTATTCGATTTTAAAATCGTTAAATAACTACATTACAGTAACAATAATTTATATTAGCATTATCTGCTATAAGTTACAAATATCATAATAACATTTTTTGAGCTATATTTTAAATATTTCTTTTATTTTTATTCATTTTTAATTATTTTCTAAAATTAGCTTTTCATTAAATAATTTAATTTATGTTTTTTTTATATTTTTCCTAGAATATCTAAGAGAAGAAGACCTCCCACAGGTAACAAATATAACAACCTCTAAAAGTAACTAATACAATATATATTGTATTAGTTACTTTTAGAAAAAATAGAATATCTTTCTAGATAATATTCTAGCATTGGTGAAATCATCACTTTAGTATTAGAGATAATTTTACCAAAAGCTTGATAGCATCCCAATACTGATTTGATCTTTCTTGACTTTAGCTAAATCAACTACTATTATTGTTACAGATTTTTAGTAAAATTAATTTCTATTATTACCAAATAAAATAAAGCCTAAATAAAAATATTAAAAATTAGTTATTTTTAGATTATAGTTATCTCATAAGTTTTGCGAATCTTTAGTCAATTATTTTTCTGAACTAACTAAATAATTTTTAGCTTTTTTATTGATTATTTCACAAGTTAATTAATGGTATTGAGCTTAAATATTACCGATAATATAAAAAAAAATTGTTCTGAGATAAGCAGAGCATTCTTCCATGATCCTTCTTCAGAATCAAAGTATAATTCATATTTCACTCTTTGAGTATAATTCGATTTAGAAAAACTACAAACGGTAGATAATGTCGTCCTACATTCAGTGCCAGTATCCATGATTAGTCTAGATAATCTATATTTATTTCAAATCATTCACATTCCTAATAAAATTTAGATTTAGAGGTTGCACTTTTAGCATAGATAAAACTTATGCCAAAAGTGATTATGTTCTAGAACATAGATCACAATAACAGCAACATCAGCCTTTAGGAAAAGTTTTCTTAAATGAATCTTCCAGATATTTATTGAATATGCTAATAGGTGTTTTATTTCAAGTTGTTAACGCTCAATCGATTCAACCATACCACTTTTAATTAGTACAACTCCCAATTGATAATTGAGACTCAACTCAGACATAGTAAATTTTTGTTGTTTGAAATTCTTTCCTTTTCTGAAAAAAGAAACAAGTTAATTTAAAGTTACCAGTTATTTTCCGACCAAACTGGATGAGTAAATAAAGAAGCTGTAACCCGGACTCCTCTCAGTTGATTTAATAGAGGAAAATGTCCTACAGGTGCGCTTAAATCCCAGGTAAACTCATTGGGATCAAACGTCCAATTATTACCTTTTTTCCAACCAATTTTTGTCCATAATTTAGTAAAGTCTTTTCTTACAGATAGCCACAGTTTCCGTTGTACTGAGAAGCCAAATCTTCCCTCTGAATAAACCCACCACAGAGAATTAATAGTATGCCAATCAGTAGTAGGGAATTGTTCAACTTCAGTGAAATAAACCCATTTACGCTTAACTGATGCCTCTCCTGCTAATTCACATAGCTTTTTTTGTGTAACAGTATCAGCGTCTTTAAATTTTTGATTAATGAGCAAGTCCTTGAGGAGTTGATAATCAATGTTGCATTCTGACTCAAGAGGAACAACCCCATAAGGAAAATTAATTTGTAAAAATTCTTGAATTTTTGGTACTTTTACTTGGTAAAGGGCTTGATACGCCTTCCCTATTACTATATAGGGAAGGCGTATCTTCAATAACAGCAAAAATATCATTAATACTTCCCAACTTCTTTCCCCCATATTTATCAACTGGGAAATCGTCTGAAGCTGTTTTTTAGTGGACTCTACTAACAACTTACTCACCTCTAGTGAAAAATTATCTCTTGTATTCTAAACTGCAGCGATGTTTTGCTCAGTCATGAGATTACCTGTCGACTCTTGCCTTTACTATTAATATCACTAATTGAGATTAATTAACTTAAGGTTTAAAGTTTATCTAGATATGTATAGACAAATTTGGGCTAGAGATTAAAAGTTAGATTTATCAACTCATCGGTAATGTACACTCTTTCTGCCTAATATCAAGAAAATACTTAGTTATTCTCTATTTTTGAGTTATTTAACTGCTGATCTTTTCTTAGATTATCAAATTAAGTTAAGAACAATTCAAGAAAATAATAGAAAAAGATTAAGTTGATTTAAACTCTTTAGTTTGACTGACTAATTGTTAAGCTGTTGTATATTGAAAAACTGATTTGATATGTTGACTGATTTTGGATAAAAAATTACAGATAAACTATTATCGAATAATATCAAAAGTTTAAGAAATTAAAAAAAAACAGTAAAAGCTTTAAAGAATATTAATCTTCTCTATTTCTTAAGTTTTATTGACTTATTAATTATTATTTCTGGTGGAGAGAAGATGGGGGTTATATTGATGAGGATATTCATACAGGTCTAAATTTAACTTCGATAATCATTCTATATTCCTATGTTAAATTTATATTGTTTTAATTGGTATGGTTTAGAGTAACCATCTTGAATAAGAGTTGATTTAACTGTCTTAGCTAAATCAACTCTTATCTTCAAATATACTTATAGCAATTTCATGAACTTTTATTTGATGCTATTTTTCTTCTATTGAATTGACTTCCGCACTATTAAGTTTGTAGAAAATATAGATAGAATTATTTTTATTACTATTATTTCAGATTTTTCTTAATTAAAGCATTTGTATGTACTGAGTAATTATCAAGAAAACTTCTAGATATTATTAATTTTTTTTATCTTTTTCTGAAAACTATGAAATAAATTTTATATATTTTAGATTTTAAGTTCTTTTTTTTTAATTTTTCAATAAGTACCAGAATCTTTACTCCACTGAGATAATGCTTATTGAAATAAAAATTATTTTAATATTGTGTTTTGTACGCCAAAAAATATGTAGTTTTTGATTTATTTTATTTTCTATTTTCTTCTATTTAAACATAATATTTATATTTTTTTTGAGTCTTTTAAAAAAGTTACTTAGACAGCACTTATTGTTTAATTCTACCGGATAAATTTTTAGGTTGATTTACCTCCAGATTTTTTTAACTACCTTTTTATTTTCCACTTATTTTAAGCTTATTTACTAAACATGAATTATAATAGCTGCAAGTCTTCACTAAAAAAATTAAATTACTTACCTAGTTAATAGATAGGATAAAAATATATATCTAAGTTAAAGATTATTTTATTAATGGTTTATTTAAAACTTTATAGATTAGTTTGATTTTGAGAATATGGTTACTATTTATCTTAGCTTCTTTTAGCTAATTCAAAAGCTTCTTCAATCGTTGAAATTTTTCCTTCAATATAAGCCAATTTAATCTCTGTTAACAATTCCCCAATTTTAGGACTTGGCTTTAGATTTAAGTGTTCAATTAAATCATGTCCAGTCACTAAAGGAGAAGGATGGGCTACTTGATCTTTAGGATCAAGATAACGATCAATTAAAGAGAAAATAGCCTGAGAATTTATCCGCTTCGCTAAAGTTAAAATAGCTAATACTGGAAAAACTTCTCCCACTTTTAAAAAGAAAAAATACAATTCTCTTAAGTTCATATTACCTTGATTTTTTTGTAATATAGGTAAATAATTTAGAGCTTTAGTTACAGTACGAATATCGACACGAGGATATTTTAAATTAACTAATTCTAACTCAGCTTTGTTAGGAATAGAAGAAGCTAAAACTGCTAGTTTTGCTTGTCGAATAGTTGGAGGATAATATTCAAAATCATCTAAATAATAGTTCAAAAAATGGCGTAAGTGCTTTGGGTTTAAATTTTCCTTTAACAAAGAAACTGCCTGATCAATTTTAATAAGTTGATCTAGTTTATCCTCAGTTAGTTGTTTAAACCAGGGAGCAAATAAACCATCTTTAGCTGCATTAATTAAATTTTCACTTCCCCGAATATTTGATAATAAGTAATTTAATTCATTTTGCACTCTTTCTACCGCAACTTGCCCAATTAAAGGAGCTAACTTACGAATAGTTTTTCTAGTTTCATATTCAATGGTCAAATTTAATTGAGTGCTTTGACGATACCCTCGCAACAATCGTAAGGGATCATTTTGAAGATTTTTTGGGGATATCATTTTTAAAATCCCTTGTTTTAAATCTTGTAATCCATGTAAAGGATCAATCAATTTCTGCTCATGAAAATTATAAGCAATTGCATTAATAGTAAAATCGCGCCGCTTTAAATCAATTTCTAAACTATTTCCTTCCTGTTGAGCAAAATCTACTGTTCCTTGTTTGAATACAACCCTAGCAATTTTTCTTTTTTTATCTAAAATCACGAATCCAGCATGATAATGACTTGCTATAGTTCTAGCAGTTTCTACCGCTAAATCTGGTAAAACAAAGTCCAAATCCAGATAATTCTTTGAACAATTAAGAAACGCATCACGAACCGCTCCCCCCACTAAACAAGCAGTTGGAGGTAGCCACTTTAAACTAAACGGTAAAGAATCTGCCAATAAATAAGTTAAACTGTTTTGCTGAATCATTAAAAGTAATTAAAGATAAACTTAGAAAACCGCTTATCTTAGTATTGTCTAAGACAACGAGAAGATGGATAGAAGAGAAGAGTAGTGTGTATTTACGTTAACTGCTATTACACTGATCACCGTACGATCTACCATGCGGTGGAACTTAAATATGAACAACCAAAATGTTAACTAGTCATCCAACTTTTGAACTGACTGAACCAATCATCAACGCTAACATTTGCTCTAAAAATGATTATATCGAAATGGAGTAGGGTGTGGTCGATTGTGAGAGTTTCCAAGAAAAAGTAGATAGGTGGTTAAAATTGCGTCTATGGGAACTTGTTCCAAGGTAAATCAGTCCATTATTGAAATATCTATATTATTTTTAATAAAGGTTGAGTTAGCGACCCTAAAAACTCCAATTGATGATGTATTTACTGTCTACTGATTTATGAAAGAACAATCAGTTATTGGAATTGATTTAGGAGGAACTGCTATCAAATTAGGGCAGTTTCTCAGAGATGGTACCTGCTTAAAGTCTTTAACGATTGCAACGCCTCAACCATCTACTCCCAAAATAGTTCTAAGGACAATGGTAGAAGCTATTAATCAGCTTAAATTTCATCAAACCTGTCACGCTTTGGGAGTAGGAACCCCTGGTCCGGCTGATGCTCAAGGAAGAATTGCTAAAGTGGCTATTAACCTGTCTGAGTGGCAAGATGTCCCTCTTGCAAATTGGTTGGAAACAGAAACCGGACTTCCCACCACCATTGCCAATGATGCTAATTGTGCCGGGTTAGGGGAGACTTGGCTAGGAGCGGGGAAAAACTTCAAAAATCTGATTTTGCTGACTCTAGGGACTGGCGTAGGAGGAGCTATTATTCTTGATGGACGCTTGTTTACGGGTCATTTAGGAGCTGCAGGAGAATTAGGGTTGATTACCCTTGATTTTAATGGAACTTCATGTAAAAGTGGAAATCAAGGGTCGTTGGAACAATATGCTTCGGTTCAAGCGATTCGTCGAATGACACGGAAAGAACCGATTGAATTAGGGCAGTTAGCTGCAAAAGGCGATCAAGAAGCCTTAAAGTTTTGGGAAGATTATGGTCATTTATTAGGGGCAGGATTAGCCAGTTTAATATATATTTTAACCCCCGAAGCAGTTGTTATTGGAGGTGGAGTAAGTGCGAGTACTCCCTATTTTTTTCCAGCTACTCTCTTAGAAATTGAACGGCGAGTTCTTCCTAGTTATAGAGCAGGATTACAGTTAATTTCGGCCAAATTGGGGAATCAAGCGGGAATGATTGGGGCCGCTAAATTAGCTTGGGAAAAGGTTGATGAACTCACAAGTTAACGCTTATTTAAAAACGTCTTTGAAAAAAAAGAAAAATCGGAATTATGATAGATAATTTGTTGATATTAGGTCCTATTTTTTTGAAGATTTTTAACTTTTTTCATGAAAATACTTAAACAAGTCTATTCCGTTATGCGTTTATTTGAACACTAAATCTAAATAATTAATTAAAGTTTCTTACTGTGACATGAAAGTCTAATGTTATTTGTTTGCAATTCTTAATTACTTTATCGCTCAGAACTTAGAAGCATTGCCCACGGGGTTGTTCGCCCTGCACAATTTAGAAAATTTTCTATGATTTTACTACCTAAATTTCACATCCACATTTTTTTGTCTTCTTAAAAACTGCAACCCAAGGCACAGTAGCTTATAGAGAATTGTTATTGTTTAACTCGACAATTATAGTAATTCAGTGATCAACATTAAAATAGGTTTATTCCCATTTTACTTAAAATTTTTTAACCATAGAAATAACACATATTTCTTGCTTAATTAAGCATTATCAGGAAATCAAGCAAATTAGCTCTTTCAACATAGTTTGATATAGTAATGAGAAAACATAGATAAAACTGATTTTTTGAGATAAAAAAGGAGTATATACAAGGTCTATATAAGATTAAATACTTTGTAATTTATTACTATATAAAATACTTTTTTGGAAGGATGAACAGAAATTATTTTACTTTACAAAATAGAGGAAATATAACAATTAAAACTGGTAATTTAGTGACTATACTATCTAATTTATTTTTTCATAAAATCGTAATAATAAGTTAAATCTTGATTAATGGTGTTCAAAATAATGTTATCAACAATTAGATAGTGATCATATAGCCGAACAATAATTTCAATATTGTTTAATCTCGTTGAGTTGCTACAGCAATGAAAACTCAACTTATATTAACACTAACAGACTTAAAAAGCAATTGTTTAATATTAATTTTGATGTTAACAATTAATCCTAAATCGAGAGAGGTAAAAACCTTTACATCAATCATTACTCTTGAATCTATAGGATTTAATTGGGTAATTTTAAATGAATTTTTAAAAAGTAAATTATTTTATATTTCTCTATTTAAAAAATATCGATAAATTTATGTTAATTTTATCGATATTTTTTATATGACCTTTTTTGATAAAGACAGTGATACCGAACTAATGATATTACATCCGATAGCTATACCTTGCTAAAAAATTAAGGATTTGACTCATTTTTATTGGTTGGATTATTGCTTTTTTTGATTTGACTGAGAATATTATGCTGATTCAGCAAGACTTCTTGCATTTTACCAATTATTTTAAAAAACTAATGGACTCAAGGCTAATGTACTAACGTACATATTAAATTAGACAATTACAGATAGGAGAAATTAGTGTTTTAGTTCCCGTCGGATATACTTACTGTGCCGAAGCATTTACTGATGCTTTAAGTCTCTGGGTTGGATGTTAATTCTTGTGCACAAAGAACCTCTCATATTTAGTTCAAAAATCGATTAGGAGATCGATAAAAAGGCTTTTTAACAACTTTTGTCGGATATAATTTACCCCGAACTTCTATCTCAAGAGTGCTTCCCACTTTACTTAAAACACGAGGAACATAGGCGAGAGCGATAGCTTTTTCTAAGGTGGGGGATAAAGTTCCACTGGTGACTTCCCCAACCTTGTTACCGTCTGAAAATACTGAGTAACCGTGACGAGCAATATGTCGTCCTTCCATCTGTAAACCTACCAGACGATGGTTAACTTTTTGGACTTTTTGTTGCTCTAAGATCTTCCGTCCGATGAATTCTCTTTTAGAATCAAGATGGACCAGCCATGCCAAGCCAGCTTCTAGGGGAGTCGTGTCATCCCCAATATCCTGTCCATACAGAGACATAGCCGCTTCTAACCGGAGAGTATCCCTAGCTCCTAATCCACAGGGAATAACACCAGTTTGACATAGTGATTGCCAAAGTTTTTGTCCTGTCTCGGGATCAACCATCACTTCAAAGCCATCTTCCCCCGTATAACCTGTGCGCGCAATAAAGGCAGATTTTCCTAAAACCGTTCCTTTTAGGTGTCCAAAAAACTTGAGTTGACTAAGATCTTCTTTCACTAAGGGCTGTAATTTTAAAATAGATCGAGGACCTTGAATAGCAATTAAAACATTTTCTCGGGATAAATCTTTAAAAGTAATTGTTTTTATATCTAAATGTTCTAAAAACCAGGTCTTGTCTTTCTGGGTTGTCCCTGCATTCACAATAATAATGACTTTTTCTTTTCCAGTTTCCGTTATTCCCTGATAATATATAATAATGTCGTCAACAATGCCCCCTTGTGGGTTTAGAAGTACCGTATATTGAGCTTGTCCTTGTTGTAACCGTTCTAAATCTGAAGGGACTAGGGACTGTAGTGATGAGAGTAATTGTGGTCCTTGGAGAGCAAATTTTCCCATATGGGAGATATCAAATACCCCAGCATCAGTTCGGACTGCTTGATGTTCAAGCTTAAGCCCCACAAATTGAACCGGCATTTCCCACCCAGAAAATTCTGTTAGTTTAGCCTTTTGTTCAATGAACAGACTATATAGAGGGGTACGTAGGAGGTCAACACAAGGGTCTGATTTAGTCACGATTCTATAAAAAATGAAGATGTAGAGGCCATTATTATAACCGAATTCCACTGGTATTCTTCATTAGAGGATTCAAAGAATGGGAAACATCCTCCTGAAATTACTTTGAATGTATAGAGAAAAGAGTGAGAATTCCAATACTGTTAGCTACGATGATGAAGACATGTTAAACAACAATCTGATTTGCTAACTTTCTGCAGTTTGACCCAAGAGTACACGCTGAGAAGTATTTAGCAAAACTAATCTTTTCCCCTGAGATTTGAATAGATTCCTCCAAACAGAATTCGAACAATATTCTTCCCTAATTTGTTCAACTCTCTTGCATAAATTGTTAGTGTAGCAGGCATTTAGAAGAAATTCTCCCCAATGAGCAGTTCAACTAAAGTCCTCACGGCAGGAGAATGTGACTAATAACGATTGTGCAGTTTTTTCCAGTTAGTTTAGATCTGATAAAATTAAGTGAAGAGACTATTAACCAATATTATACTATGATGTAATCATGGATTACAGATAAGTTTGGTCATATTACAGCCATTATTATGGTCAGGTAAAAAATAGGCATCTGTACTATCAAAATGTTTTTCCTTGTCAAGATTAAAAAACATTCTTTGAAAGGAACAATACAGGAAGGAAATTGTGGTAATAAGTCTAAGCAAACACCACAAGCGTGGGCCACGTTGCCATTTAAATATCTTGTCTTGTCAATTGATGCTTGATGTATGAGAACGCAAGAAACTTAAAATTCTCTGTCCTAATCCTAGGAAAAAAAACGATGACGGCACACTCCTTCCCTGAACAAAAGACTAACAAAATGTGCTTTAAACAGAATATTTTTTTGGCTGACGGTAATAGAAAAATGTATCTGCATCCTTAAGGACTCAATCAGGTCATGAATAAATCTTCCCCTTGGTAGATGACCTGCTGGTAGTAATTCAATAGTTAGATTTTTGAATAGTCTAATCGGCAATTACCGGATAAAACAGCCTATATTAGTTGAATAAAGAGCATAAATTAGAGATTCCGTCTTTATGAACTCTTTCAGTCAGCCGTCTTAATAGGAAAGGAAATATAAGGGTTAGAACAAAAATTTGCTGGGGAAGTCCTTTGTCCTCGTCCTTAAATCTATCCAAAGTCCTTTAGTGAGCCGATCCATTACCATGGTAGTCATCAGAGTCATAAAATCCATTTTTTGTCCCGAAAAAGAGGCTCGAAACAATAAATAAACCGGTTAAAATTGCTAGAACTAATTTAACATCCATAATATCTTGAGTGGCTTTTCACTTTAATATTAGACAATAAACAGTATAGCTGTTGATGTTTTTGATGCCTTCAAAAGTGATAACTTTCTTAAGAGTTAACGACCTGTTGAAAAAAGTCCTCCCTAGTAGGTTCATCCACAGGGAAAGCAATGGGAACTTCTTCGACTTCTGGTAAAGGCTTTACTACCAACTCTTTCAACTCCTTAGAAGATTTAATACCACCCGATAGGCGTTTAAGCAGTTTGGGACGAGGATCATGAAGTAGATAAATAATTTCATCGTCTTGCTGCCAATCTTGAGTTGCTTTAACCACCTGTAAGCTTCCTTGCCGTTTAATTAATAGAGGTAAGAGTTCTCCGGATCGAATCAAGGATTGAAAATGGGCTTGTTGTAGGGAAAGTCCAGGTTCTTTAAACTGGGTTTTCCCTAACTTCATTTGTTCTTCTCGTAAGTATTGATTCCAAGTTTTAATTAATTGTTGGTCTATGAAAGCTGCATTAACTTTGCTTTTGTTGGTCGTAGAATTATTAGGTGTATTACTTGGAAAGACTGCAAATACTCTAGGGGGTTTAAATTCCTCCACAGCACGCTGAGCTAAGACGAGATTGACTTCTCCATTACTGGTCAAAGCCATAAAATTTCCCATTGAGTAAATCCCTGCTTGTTCTAGAACGTCAGGATCGAGTCCACTGCTTTGAAATACTGATAAACCTTCAGCTTCAGCTTGCTGACATGCTTCAGGATCGGTATCAATTAACACAACAGACTCTCCCTGTTGTTGAAAAAGTCTTCCAATTAAGCGTCCTATGTCATTACCCCCGACAATAACTGCCCCTGTAGCCTCTATAGAATTAATCTTTAATGCTTGGGCAACCCAACGGGCTGATAATCCTTGAAGAAAGACAGTCATCATAATTGTTAAGAACACTAGAGCTTTAATTGACTCTCCACCGTTAATTCCTTTTTCTGTTAGTAAAATAGCAAATAGAGAAGCAACAGATGCCGAAACAATCCCTCGTGGGGCAATCCAAGCTAAAAAGAGTTTTTGTCGCCAATGAAGATCACTGTTCCATGTACACAGGGCAACACTAATTGGTCTGACCACTAACATCAGGATGAGAACGGTGAACACACTCCCCCATCCCAAGGCAAAAATACTGTCAATGGAAAGATCAGCTGCCAAAAGAATGAAGAGAACTGAGACACAAAGAACGGTTAATTGTTCTTTAAACCGCCGTAATAAACGTTCTTCTGGGACAGAGGAAGCTCTAACCACAATCCCGGCAACCACAGTAGCCATCAACCCCGATTCACTGAGACTGAATTGAGCTAGACCAAACAATCCCCAGACTCCCGCTAAAACTACTAGATTTTTTAAATCTTCTGAGATAAAACTGGTATTTTTGAGGATAAAGCCTAGTAAAGCTCCACTAAGTCCTCCAATAATTGCCCCAATCCCTAATCGTAAAAGAACGCTGCTAAAAATTTCTACCGGACTAGCATTACTGTTCAGAATAGTATCTAAAACTACCACTGCTAAGATGGCTCCTACTGGATCAATGAGAACTCCTTCGCTTTCGAGAAGAGTAGCCACTTGACGATCCACTGAAACCTGTTTAAGTAAGGGACTAATCACTGTAGGTCCAGTAACTACCACTAATGCCGCGTAGAGAAAAGCGATGGACCAGGGAAATTCCGCCAACCAATGGGCTGCCATACCGCCACCAATTAAGGTAATAAGAATACCAATGGTAACGAGATTTTGCAAGCTACCTGATACTTTTCCTAAATCTCGCAGTTCTAGGCTTAATCCTCCTTCGAATAAAATAATAGCCACAGATAAGGCAACCAAAACTTCTAGTCCTACTCCTAGTTGATGAGGATAGAGAAATTTAAAGACATCAGGTCCAAGTAAAATTCCAAACAATAGCAAAAAAACAATACTTGGGACCTTGAAAAATTCAGCGGTCACTTGAGCAGCAATGCCACCAAGAACAGCGATCACAATTTGCAGGGTCAGTTGAAACGATCCTTCCATAGGCTTACTTCAGTGGCCGGCAATATTTAAGGGGACGATTACTATCGATTACTTTTAGCTTCAAATTAATAGCTTATTGCAGCTTCAATTTTTCCTTAAATATTAAAATAATAGGACTTTACAGTTTCATAGTCACTCTGGGTATTCTAACATTTAGATTCTAGAAGCCGTCATCGAATCAACAATTAAATTAAATGATGGACTGATACTAGATATTGAATCCGATAAATGTGATTGGTTCAGCTTCTAGGGAACACTCGATCATCCTAGTATTTTTTTTGTCTCTTATCTATCACCTTTATCTCCCTAAGATGAATCATCTGACATTTGTTTGGAATAAATCACAGGACCAAGGACCACCAGAAAATCACTGGCGAGAATTCTCGGTTTGGACTGGATTATTCTTAGCAGCTTTCCCCCTGTTTAGTTTCAATTTAGCGTCCCCTTTTCTCGATGGGCAAGAAAGTTTAATAGCTCAGATGGCCAAGGAAATGGTAAGTAATAACTTTTTATCGGGTAGATGGCTTTTTCCGACTCTTTGGGGTGAATTTTATCATCAGCACCCTCCCTTAGGTATTTTTTTTATTGCTCTTACTTACCTTTGGGGAGGGATCGGAGAAGAAACAACCCGCTTGTCAGGTGGAATACTAGCTGCTCTTTCCATTCCCTTGCTCTATGGTCTAGGACGTGAGGCGTTTGGTAGACGAATGCCAGCTTTGTTTTCCGCTTTAATTTTTTTAACCCTATTTCCTGTAGTACGCCAAGGGCGGTCAGCTTGGTTGGATGGAGCAGTTATTTGTTTTGAAATTCTAACAATGTGGTGCGTTTTGCGATCACGCCGAGATCTTCGTTGGTCTATTGGGGTAGGTTTAAGTCTTTCATGTTTATTCCTCACCCAAGGAGTCATGAGCTTATGTGTGAGTGTTGCTATTTTGCTTTTTCTGGGATGGGATACCCCACGACTATTAAACAGTGACTATTTTTGGCTAGGAATTATCCTAGGTTTAATACCAGCGATCACTTGGTATTGTTGTCAATGGATCTTGTTTGGTTCAGCCTCGATTGAGGGAATCTTTCTAGTTCCTTTTCAAGAACACCAAGGACTGTTTCGAGAATTATGGAGTTTTTATGGGCTACAATTTGTAACTTTTTCCTTGCCTTGGTTGATTTTTGCCTATTCTGGCTTGGAGTTAGCCAGAAAATCTTTGATATGGGGATGGGCAAAATTAATTTTAGTTTGGGGCGGCAGTTATTTAATAATTTTTACTTTGTTACCCTTGCCTGGGATAAGCTATCTGACATCTCTTTATCCTCCTTTGGCTTTAGCCGGTGGACTTGTATTGGCAGAAGTTTTTGATGGTCCAAGAAAACTCCTTTATCCCAAATTTTGGAGAATAGCTTTATTTATTTTATCCGGGTTAGTTAGTTTAAGTTTTTTCGGGTTTTGGCTTAATTTTCCTGTCAACTTTGGTAATTTATCATACCGTTTGTTTTTAATATTAGCTTTGGCTGTTGCAGCTTCCACTTTTGCTACAGCAGCAATTCTCATCACTTGTCGCAATCGTCAGTTTATCATCATATTGTTTTGGGGAATGTATGTGTCGTTAATGTTGTTGGTAAATTCTCCCTACTGGAATGGGGAAATTCAGTCTCAGAAATTCATTCAACCCTTAGCGCAGATGTTAAGGAATAAAGTTCCTCCCCACAAGGTAGTATATGCCGATTTAACACAAGAGAATCAAGCGTTAAATTTTTATAGCGATCATCATGTTATCCCAACAACTCCTGAAACTCTTTTGCGATACTGGCATACTCTACCTGAGCCCTATTTTCTCATTACCTTAGAAACTTGGCAAAAACTTCCCCTGGAATATGTTCACCCATTGGATGAAGTCTTTTCTAATTGGTATTTAATTACCAGAATTCAAAATTAAGTCTTTGGATACAATTCAAGTTAACTATAAGCCCAAAAAAATTCAAAAAAATGTAAATTTTCATTAATTTTAGTATAAAGTCGTTTATTTTATATCCGACGACTAATGAATCCTATAAGTCCTTTATTGACTTATAGGACTTTCCAAAATTAAGTATAATTGAGTTTATTAGGAAAAATATTAGTTTAATGAGATTTTCTTTACAAACTTATTAGATTTAGTTAAGCCATAAGTTTGTATTTTAATCAATTTAATTTTTTATTGATATCTTCCACCACTCGTTGGGAAGTTTAAGTGTTAAAATAGACCTTGATTTTGTAAGTACATCCATTTACTAGTTTAAAACTTTTCATAAAATTTTAACAAGTAGTTTCTGTCCATTATAGAAATTGATTGAAAACTTCATCACTCGTCACTCATTGTTCTTGTTTCAACAACATCTCTCATCTTCTCGATGTCATTTGAATTTTAATAAGAAACAAAACACTACTTCTCGCATAAAGCTGCGACTTTTTTTATCTCCATAAATTTCCGTCAAACTAAGTTTAAGTAGGCTAGGTTGCGCATAAGATTTATTTTGAACAGAAACTAATAAGTCTTCATTAGTGCCGTAATCTGCAGAATTAGCCATCACATTAAATCATATTGAAAATTACTAAAATTTTCATAATTGCTACCAATGAAGGTGGCAATTATGAAAATTTAACTATTTGATAAAAGCTTAGACATCATAGTACAAAGCAAACTCGTAAGGATGAGGACGTAACCGTAAAGGGTTAACTTCATTATCAAGCTTGTATTCAATCCAACTCTCGATAAAATCTTTAGTGAAAACTCTCGTATTCGTTAAGAATGTCTGGTCCTTTTCGAGAGCTTCTAGCGCTGCTTCAAGAGAGCCTGGAGTTGAGGGAATCTTACTTAACTCTTCAAGGGTGAGATCATAGATATCCACGTCTAAAGACTCCCCTGGATCAATTTCATTCTTAATCCCATCAATTCCTGCACATAGCATCGCTGCAAACGCCAGATAGGGGTTGCATGTGGCATCAGGACATCGGAATTCCAACCGTTTAGCTTTAGGGTTGGGTCCAGATAAAGGAATACGAATAGAAGCAGAACGGTTTCCTTGAGAATAAGCTAAATTAACAGGAGCTTCAAACCCAGGAACTAGACGTTTATAAGAGTTAGTGGTGGGATTAGTAAACGCTAACAAAGCAGGAGCGTGTTTAAGGATACCACCAATGTAATTTAAAGCCATTTTGCTCAAATTCGCGTAACCATCCCCCCAGAACAGTGGCTGTCCATTTTTCCATATAGACTGGTGAGTGTGCATCCCAGAACCATTGTCATTAAACAAAGGTTTGGGCATAAACGTCACGGTTTTACCATATTTCCTGGCTACATTTTTAATGACATACTTGTAGGTCATTAAGTAATCTGCCGCTTCAACAAGGGTAGCAAAACGAAACCCTAATTCGTTTTGTCCTCCTGTAGCTACTTCGTGGTGGTGTTTCTCAATTGGAACTCCACACTTAGCCATAGTTAGCAGCATTTCTGTCCGCATATCCTGTAGAGTATCTGTCGGAGGTACAGGAAAGTAACCCTGTTTGTAGCCAGGTTTATAAGCGAGGTTTCCACCGTCCTCTTTTCGTCCCGTATTCCAGCGTCCTTCCACGCTGTCTATGTAGTAATATCCCTTACTCTCAGTTTGGTCAAAACGAACATCATCGAAGACAAAAAATTCAGCTTCAGGTCCAAAAAAAGCAGTATCGCCAATTCCTGTAGTTTTGAGGAATTCAACCGCTTTAGCAGCAATGGTACGAGGATCGCGGTTGTACCATTCTCCTGTACGAGGTTCCTTAATACTACAAATTATACTGATGGTGGGTTCCTCATAAAAGGGGTCGATCCAAGCCGTCGTCGGATCGGGAACCATTACCATATCAGACTCGTTGATGGCTTTCCACCCCCGAATACTCGAACCGTCGAAGGGAACCCCATCGACAAAAGAACTTTCGTCAATTTGATCGTAGTAGAATGAGCAATGTTGCCAAATACCTGGGGTATCAATGAATTTCAGGTCAACAATTTTTATGCTGTTGTCTTGAATTATTTTCAAGACTTCTTGAGGGGTTTTAGCCATGGACGGACTCCTATTTTATTCAGCCTCAAACCACCAACCCTAAAGATAGGTCACAAGATATTTTGTATTCCATGATACAGGCATTCTTGTTTAAATCTGTAGATAATGCAAAGTTTTGAAGCTACTCTGCAACCTGAGTAGTCGGACATAAATGGACAACACTATGTTAACGCGAATTTGACAAGTTTTGAAAATATTTTTATTTTTCTCTTATTTCGCAGAACATACTCATATTATTTCGCAATAACCCCATTAACCCGATTTTGTTCCATCCGTAAATTATTATATGAACTATGGAGGAAGCCACTTTTAAATAGATGGCAATTTTTTCCACCTTCTACCTCGTTGCTAATAATCTAATTGCATTAGCTTTACATTGTGTTTTTTCAGAAATTTTATCAACTTTAATTAACTCACATACAGTTTTTTTAAACTTCGCCTTGAGAAACACTCTTAAAATAAAAAAAACATTAGTTAATCAGAGTTTTTGCAGCTAACTTTATTACCATAACTTTGGTGCCTATATCATGGCAAGTGTTTTTAAATTTGCAACATATTCCAATATATTAATTTATGTTCCACTTTATTTAAAAAAAAAGACTAAATTTTTTTCAAAAAGTGTTTCAAGTATTTAACATTTTTATTATTGTTTTAACAAAACTTAAGCGGTTAATTTCAATAAAGGTTTAGCTTTGTGAGATGACACACAAGAAAAAACACTAAACTTCATAGTAGTACATAAAAAAAATTGACGCAGTTATTAATCTAATTAGAAATGATGATCTAACCGTAGGTTATATAATATAGATTGGAACCCGATGAATAGGCTTAAGGACTATTGATCTGATATAGTTTGCATCAGTATGACTGCGGTTGTTAATGCCAATCCTCCTGAAGTTTTAAGACAAGCGAGACTTCGATTATTTGAATAAGTATCTGAATTAGTTTTTTCTGAAATAAATACTTATAAAAATCTTTCTTGTTCAGCTTTTCTAGAGTATATAGATTATTATCTACTCTATACTAGTTATGCTTTGGTATTTAGTAATTTCAATGTTCTTGATAAACGGGTATTGCGAGAATTGTACAATACTTATGACTTTTTGAGAGCTTTCGTTAGCTCAACAATTAAGGAAATCTAAATTATGAAAGACATAGCAAAAAGTATAGTGGCTGATATTGGGGTTAAAGATATTTCATTCTATTGATAAATTCTCCGATCACAGAATTCTTAATCTTAGTAAAATTTCTGTTTAAGCTCGTTAAAAATTAATGAGATTCTTAGAGACGATCACTATTTCTAACTCAACAGTAATTACTTTTCTAAATCAAAAAATACTGTTAGGATGTAGACTTAGTGTAACTAAAATTATTTGAGAAGCACCCAGTTTGAACATTAGGACCATCTATGGAAGTTAAACGAAAACTAATGGTAGCTACCCCCTCGGCTACGCCCAAAGGGTCAACCTCAGTTATACGGAATGTTTACCCTAACTATAAAGTTATAGTACTTAATGATGATTTCAATACTTTTGAGCATGTTGCTAACTGCTTAATGAAGTACATACCGAACATAACTGGTGATCGTGCTTGGGAACTGACATACCAAGTTCATTATGAGGGACAGGCAATTGTCTGGGTCGGTCCTCAAGAGCCTGCCGAACTTTATCACCAGCAGTTACGGCGAGAAGGATTAACTATAGCTCCTTTAGAAGAAGCTTAAGATTATGTCCAAATCTAAAGGGCGGCTTGTTTGGAATCATTCAACTCACCTTCAAGGACTGATTCCTATCCTTGAAAAGCTGATTAATTGCACTGGGATTATTACAGTTACTCCAGGAGTAATCAGCCGTTCTAAGAGTCACTATCCTTATTTAAAGTTACGGATCTCTGTTCCCGTTCGTGGCGGTCATAAGGTGATCGCGAGACAAGGAAAAACGGTTCAAGAAGTCTTTATCGTTACAAAGTTAAGTCGTCAAGAATTGGAAACTGCTATCAACACAGTTCTTGAAATAGCGTCTAACAGAAAAAGTAACACTCCTCACATAAGTCAGTGACGTTAACTAGTGTTTCATAATATGGATAGTCATAAATTCTTCCAACCTACTGAACTCTGACGAGTTCGACATCAAAAATTGAGTTTTAACTCACTATGAGATAATTGGCACCAAACCTAATTTTTTAATCATAAGTATCAGTAACAATTCCTGAGATAACTTGATTTTTTGTTTGACAAATTAGTAATTGTCAATTTACTGCAATTACTAGTTTTTTTAAAGAGGGTCCATAAGCTCGACTTTAGGAAATGTAACAGTTATATTTTCCGCTTAACTTATGTTAATAAGTGTCTTTTCGAACTCGATTATAATGTCACTTCAACCTAAAGAAAATTTCATAGGATCACAGTTAACTAAAGAATTGAAGTTAGAACAATTTTGTATTTATTTAACCTTTTTGTAAAGATGAGGTTATTTATGTTAAGAAAATATTATTCATTCAATGAAATCACTTTTTCTAAAAATTGAACTTATCCTGATTACAGTTAATTATTCTTAAAGGGCATATAATTATTTTATTTATTCAGATTTCTTTTTAAAAAAATAATTAAACATTCAAAATGTCATTTGTATTGCTTGAATTAGTATTCTTATAATTCCCTCTTAAAGGAGATTTTGTTTTATTACCTTAGCTAAATAGCATTTAGCTTCAAATATATTTATGATAATCTAATGAGCTTTTACTTGACATCGTTCCCTTCTATTATATTTATCTATGTACGATAATTTAATCTAAACAATAGATAAAGTATTTTTTTATATTGTTTTAATTTTGGGTTTTATTTAATTAATAAAACATTACTATTTTTTTATGGTTGTGATTCAATCGCTTTTGTTACTACTATCATTAATTCACATTCATCTTAAACGTCTTATTAACTAATCAATAATTAACCTAAATTTAATATTTTAATTATTTAAAAAAGAAGATGATTAGAGAGTAAAACTGTTAAGCTTACTTTGAATTTTTACCAAAATTTTATTTTTTATATTTTAATTGAATTGGTAATCATCTAAATAAAAATTTTAATTACCAAATAAAACTATTCTAGTTAAAACTAAAATACTAGTTACTCTTCTTCATCTTTGCCTATAGAAATATATATTAATTTATTAAAATTAAAAATTTTTAATTTTAATAAATTAATATCTGTTATTTAATTGAACGCAATTTTTGATATATGAAATATTATGTATAGATATACAGGACATACATAAATATTATTTTTATATAACTTAATGATATTCACTCATTAAACTCAATATAAGCAGGAGACCTATCTAGAAAATTAGATTACAGATAAGAATTATAGAGAAAAATCAGTAACTGACTTTTAGTTTAGAGATCAAGCTATTCCTAGTTAAGAGAATAAAAATTCAGTTAGTCCTAAATTTTTTAAATAAAGAAGTTCAATTGAAACAATTTTAAGAAAGTACAGAATTCAGGAAATAAGTAGATAAACAATAGAATTAAGTCGAATGTATTTATAGGATTATTGAGCTGTACAAGCGGAATTAATATATGATATAGTGTATTCAATTTAGAAAGCGATTAACTTAAATGAGTTATGATTCCATTTTCGCATAGCAGATAAATTAGGGAAAACTTTTTTGCATATCAGGGTAAAATGTAAATGTTTCCATCCTCGATAAGCCTGTTGAATAATTGAGGGTCATATTTTAGTATTTGCAATAGCAGGTGTTTGAATGTGTTCGAGCTCTAGTAAAAAAAAAGTGCATGGTTACGCCTCCGGTATACTTGCTAACCTTTGTAGGTTCAATTTTTCCCAATGTTCTTTATCATAATTAATGAGGAGATAAAGCAAGATAGTTAAAAGGTAGTTAATGAATAAAGTGAACAGTATTTACTCTCATTATTTATAAGATACAATAAAAAAATTTTGAGAAGTGGCGATTAAAACTCAGTATATACAAGTAAATTTTTTAGTTCCTAGCAAAGTTGTAGGATGTGTAAAGTATTTATATAAAAACAGTGTTTATCAAAAACGTAGAGGTATAAAATAATCTTGACAAGATAGTTGTTGTTGATATCTAGACGAGGAATTGTGCAATTAATACAACTTCAAGATATCTTGTGATTTTAGTAAAAGATATACAAATACTCGACTTTTTAACCTTGACATTAACTACAATATTGTTGCCTCATTTAAAATTTATTTTATAGATGAGTAAGAACTAATCATTCAGTTTACAGAAGGTAAGTTAGTAACAATTGAATAATTGTAAGTCTATATCAATCTATTAGTCACTCATCATTTGTTTAACCAATTTTTCTGCTTCTTCCTTAGTTTGAATCTTTTTATCTAAATAAGCATTCAATAACCTATCTAAAATAATTTTGTATTTAGGCCCTGGTTTATAACCCATTGCTTTTAAATCATTGCCATTTAATAGAGGCTGAATATTCGACCACTTTGTAATATATTGCCAAATTGTACGACGAATTTGTTTAGATGAACGAACCGCTACTAAGATTAAAATAGACAATTGATATGAATTAAATAGTTTAGTTATTTCACTTATTGTGTTATATTTTAGGAGCTTTTCTTTGATTTCTAACTCAGTTTTTGACAATGTTTTTAAGCGTTGAATACTATCTTTTGGCAATTGAAAATTAAGAGCAATTTTACTGGATTCTACTGTCTCTAGTCGACTAATTAATACTTCTAAACGGAATAACCAATGTTCTAAATTGTTTTTAGGATCGAGATATCTTAACCAGCGAGAAATATAGCGAATTTGCCACCATAATATATCATCTAAAGTCAACTTAGAATGTAAACAGAGTAAAGCATCTAGATCAGCTAATAATTTTAGGGCTTGTTTCCAATAATGAGCTTCTAAAATAGATTTTAATTCCATTTTTAATCTAGTTTTTAACGCAGGAACTGCATGATTTTTAATCATTAACTGTTCATAAATACCGCTTTTAATAGCATTGTTAATATAAGCTTTTGTTTGGGGTTCAATTGTAAATCCTAACCGCACAGTAAAACGTACTGCCCGATAAATTCTGGTCGGATCTTCAATAAAACTATTAGCATGAAGTACTCTAATCTGACGCAATTGCAGGTCTAACATTCCTCCAAAAAAGTCTAATAATTTCCCTTCCCTTGGGGACGTTAACCTAATCGCTAAAGCATTGATTGTAAAATCTCTGCGATATAAATCCTGATGAATAGAACTCGCTTCAACTTTGGGGTTAGCTGCAGGATAAGGATAAAATTCTGTTCTTGAAGTGGCAATATCTACCCATAAGGACCCTAATTGAGGATCTTTATCCCATGACAAAGCAGCCGTTTGGAATTCTCCATATACTGATAGTTTAGCATTTAGGAAAGTTTTCTGTAGGGTCGAAGCCAATTCAACCCCAGCTCCCACATCAGCGGAATGACGAAATCCATCGACGACTAGATCAATATCCTGTAGTAATAAAAATTTATCTTCTTCTAATAAAAAGAAATCTCGGACTGCCCCACCAACTATATACAAATGCCAACCCCGTCTTTCGGCTTCTTTTGCAGCGAATTGCAAAAATTTCCAGATAGGAGAAGATAAACGCTGACTAATAGAAGGCAACAAACAAGAACCTAAGGAAATTGGGTCATTATTTTTATCTTGTTTTTCTCTTCGAGCTTGATAAATTTGCCGTAATAAATCTGTTCGCGTAACAATTCCTAATAGTTTATTTTTTTCGATAACAGGTAATCTTCCCAGGTCATTAGTTACCATCATTGATTCAATTTCAGGTAGTATGGTGTCAGGAGTAATAGTTTTGAGATGCTGTGCCATATGTCCTTTTACCGGGGCGTGACTAAGTCCGTGATGGAAGGCTAAGTCAATATCTCGACGAGAAATAATTCCCACTAAGCAATCATTTTCGTCTACGACTGATAATCCTGAATGACCATAGCGAAATAAAATTACTTGCGCTTGTTCTATAGTTATTTCTGGGCGAATTGTCCTAACAGGAGAAGACATTAAATCTCTAGCGGTTAGAGGGTAAGGGATTTGGGCAATAAATCCTTGCAATAACTTATCTAAAGTGCTTTGAGGTTCTACTTCTTGTAGCATTAAAGAAACAGCTTGTTTATGTCCTCCTCCCCCATAAACTTTAAATAATTGATTAAGATTGGTTCCCTCAATCCTGGTGCGACCAATAATCGTTAGACGTCCCTTTTTATAAGGTTGATTGTTACGACGTTTATTATAGAAATGACCTAATAATAGGGCATCACTTCCAGTTAATTCAATTAATCGTTCAACTAAATTAGATAACCCAGGAATAAAAGTTTCTGTTGTCAATAAAACTGAAGTGATAGTGTAACCACTAATATCAATTTTTTGAAGATTTTCTAAGGCTTTTTGTAATAATTGTTGTAGTTTTGGAGAAAAATTAGGCTTACAATATTCAGCAATGGTTTTTATATTTGCTCCTTTTTCCATTAACCAAGCTAGGGCATGAGCATCACGGGGAGTGGACTGAGAGAAAGTAAGAGAACCTGTATCGACATGAATACCCAAAGCCATCACCGTTGCTTCGATAGGGTTGGGATGAACATTTTCTCGTTGTATTTTTTCCACTATTAGGGTTGTAGTCGCCCCGACAGGTTCGATTTGGGTGAATGTAGCGGGAATGTCTGAATCTGAATCAGTGTCAAGATGATGATCATATATTTCAATAGTTTTGATGTGAGGTAAATTAAACCAGGAGGACACTGTTCCTAGGCGACTACATTTCTGATTATCCACTACTATTAGAGTACGAATTTGTTTAGGATTAATGCTATGGAGTTCAATTAGGGCGAATTCGTCTCGGTAAAGAGCTAAAAAATCTCTAACTGCTGGATGTGCGCCCCCGGTAAGGACAATTCGACTATCCATTTTAAGGCAAGAAAGCCCTACTGCTGCCCCTAGTGCGTCAAAATCGACGGTTTGATGGCATAAAATTAAATCCATAGTTGGCTTAAATGTATTTATATTGGTGAATATAAATCAAAAGATAATCTATTTTTAACCTCAATTGTTAGAATATAATCTATAAAGCATAACCTGTAAGGTCAATATTTGTTGATATTTTTTTACCATTAAACGATTGAAGTAAGCGATTATTTTAATTATCGATTTACCGATGTAAAATAATCAGCTTGACGCTAATTAAGCTGTTAAATATATAAAAAATAGCTTTTTTATACTAAATAAAATGTATACAAAATTAGTAACTAATGACTTATGATACTTTCATCATAGCTGTATTTTTCTACTCTCAAAACTTGGCTATTACAGAAATAATTGCAATAAGTATACAATTCAGCTAACTCCAGCTCTGAGTGATATTTTTTCCTGACCAGTTCTTCCTTTTTTGTATTTTTTAGAGGATGTTCTTGACAAGAACATCCTCTAAAAAATACAAAAAATATAAGATTTATTTACGAGTTCTCTTGTCAAGAAGTGGCGATAGAAGTATATTTATTATATATCTTATTTAATTCTTCTTACTTAGTTTGCATTTTGTTCTGATAACTAATTATATAAAAACTTATTGAAAAAATATTCAATATAATTTAAATCTATAAAGTTGGGGCATTGAAACGTTACAATTATTATTAATCTACTATACATATCTGTACAAGATCTTAATACCCTAATCCCAATGAGAACCATAGTTAATAACGCTGAATTAACAAGATTACCGACTAAATAAATATTTTTTAATATATAAACTATAAGTCATTGCTTCAAATCCATAAACAACAACAGAATCCACAATTGATAATGCAGGTGTCATATATAATATATTTTGCGATTCCATTTGGTTACGCTGAAGTATTAGCTTCCAAACTATTATGCCAAATTTGACTTGTCAACAAAAAACTCCCTGAAAAAATCTTAGAACAGCTCGTGTAAAAATCCTTAAAGTGGAAAGCAGGACTTAACCAATTAACGATATAGTGAACATCAGAACAATTTTTCGTTAGGCTACCTCGGTGACACAGGTTTCATTTCGGTCTAGACAACGCCAGTATCTTCTCCCACCTTCATTATTGAAATGTTTCAAGAATTCAATGATGACTATTCTGAGCCAAAGAAGATGGCGTAAAAGGGGATTATGGTTAGTGGGGTCAACCGGTCTAACCTTTATGGTCGCTTGGGATTGGAAACTAGTACTAGCCACCACCATAGGTGTTCTCTTAATGAGACTAATGTATCAAATTCAAGGGGGAAACTGGCAATGTCGATGGTCGTACTACCGTGAATTTCTCAGAGGATCTTCAGGTAGATTAGTCCTAGCAGTAAGTAGTGGAGGTTTAGGGGCTATAGTAGCCTACATTGTTGTATCTGTCTGGGCTAATTCTGAGAACTGTTGGTTAGCTATAGGATGTATTACACAAGGGATAGGAACTCTACTTAGCTTTGGACTGTTACTCTGGCAAATTGTTCAAGGTAGAGAGAAGAGCTATGAAAATCAATTTGATCAATGGATATTAGATTTAACTAGTGCTAATTCTCTTAAACGATTAATTGCTGTTAAAAGTCTGGCGAATCTTTTGAAAAAACAGTGGTTTAACTATCATTACCACCAGCAGCTTAGAGATTATTTTAAATTAATGTTAACCAAAGAAACAGAATCATTAGTCCGTCAAGGAATTTTAGAGGGATTAGCAATGTGTAACGAGCAAGAAGTATCTAATTTAAAGAAAGATACAACAATTAGTCTGAAGCAAAAATTTATAATCCATAAAGAGCAAGTCGTATGATATATAAAGTAATTATGATTTAATATTAAGATTAAATGATAATAATTAGTATTATTATTCCTGTATTAAATGAAGAAACTTTCATTGTAAAAACTTTAAATAATCTGCAGATAAATGAAGCTATCGAAGTGATTGTTGTTGATGGGGGAAGTAAAGATAATACTGTTCAATTAGTGCGGAATATGGGAGTAAAAATCATACAGCTTACTCAAGCTAGTCGATCATTACAAATGAATCAAGGGGCGTTATTAGCCACGGGAAATATTCTTTTATTTCTTCATGCAGATACTATATTGCCACAAGGATATGATGAGCTGATACTTAATAGTTTTTCAAACTCAAAAATCGTTGGGGGAGCTTTTAAATTAAAGATCGATCTTCCTCTATTTTCACTTCGTTTAATTGAAATTTTAGTTAACTGGCGATCACAAATTTTCTCTATTCCTTATGGTGATCAAGGAATTTTTGTTAAGACCTTAGTATTTCGAGAAATAGGAGGGTTTACAAACTTTCCCATCATGGAAGATTTCGAATTTATACAGAAACTCAACAAACGAGGTAAAATCGTCATCGTATCAGCTAAAGTCGTGACCTCTGGCCGTCGTTGGCAAAAATTAGGAGTAGTTAAAACAACACTTATTAATCAACTGATTATTCTAGGATACTATCTAGGAGTTCCTCCGAAAAAATTAGCGCAATGGTATCGAGGAAAATAACAAATCTTTAATATCTAAACAATATTACTGATAAAAATCAATATCTCTTAAAATTAACTAGTAGAAAATATAAATTTTTAAAGAATGAAAGAATATTATAAGCTATATTGAAGATTAAAAAATTAAAGATCCAAGTAGACTTTTTTGAATCCTGCTTCTAAGATTAGTGAACCATAACATTTTTGATTAAAATATATTGCCCTTAAAATATAAAATATATAGAAAATTATTGCTAATTTAGACTGAAAAATAGTTCAAATCATAAAGAGTTGAAAATTATGAATTAACAAGTTAAAAATATAGTTTTTAACAGCAAAAATAAGTTGTATTTTACAATTTATAAAAAATAAATACTATAGCAATTAATAATTAAAAAAGAGATGATTTAACTTTTAATTTATGGGTTTTGGCATAACCAATAGTATATTGTATGACGCAAAAAGTACAGGAAAATATTTTATTTAAAAATCTTCTCATTTTTTAAATTAGGTGACATTACATGAGAATACAGAAATATATAGAAAATGTAGTTTTAAAGTAAGATCTGGATATTATCATTTATATGTTTCTATACTTTTCTATGAACCCATCGTATCTTGATTTTTCAGACTATTAAAGAACTAAGATATGTAATTTTTATCTCTTTTATTCATTAGTTGATGGGAGAATTTGACTGGATATTTTAAGAAATATAAGATTTTTTTTTATATTAATAATATTTTTTATTTACCTAAAGGGTACGCTAGCGCTAATTTTTAATATACAAAAATAGTAATAATTTCTATTTTTAGGGGAAGATCAATGACAAAATTATTAGCAATAAATTCTCAGCAATAATGCAGATATTGAAGAGTGCCATTGATAAACTTGGAGCAAAATTTATAGATTTTTATCTAGTAAACTTAAGAGAGTAAATCGACGCTATTAATGACTGAATTTATAGTCCCATTAATAATATACTTTATAAAGTAGGATGTGCAACAACTCAATAAGCTCAAGAATAAAATGCTATTTTTCTATTTAAACCCTTAAATTTGTCAGAAGAAAAGTGATCTAAGTCCTACAATATAATTAAATTTTTAATTAACTGAAGTAGACCAGAAATTATTTGCAAGTTTATTGAATTTTAATCCGATACATATCAGTTGTTTAAAATATGAATGTGAATATGTACGGTAACTCAATCAATTATTTTAGTGGCATAAAAAAATGATTTTAAGTACATTTAAAAATTTAAAACTGTTTTGATAAAAGTTATCAAATAATCAATCTTACGGGAATTGTACCTATTGTACCTAAGATGAATTTTGCTGAATCCTATGGAAGAAATTATAGACTTATTTTTCTCAAAAGCTCAAAACTTAAAACAGCTGCCCCTATCGCCCAATGCAATAACAATCCTTACTACCCTACCTAACTAGAATCAATCTTTCCAGTTGCGAGCAACGATTTTAGCTAAGTCTACAACCCGTTGAGAATAACCCGACTCATTGTCATACCAAGCAACAACTTTAACTATGTCGCCACCCATTACCATGGTTAAGCTAGAATCAACTGTAGAAGAATGGTCAGTTCCACGATAGTCACAGGAAACTAAAGGTAAATCATTGTATAATACCCTTGATGGAACTCTAAGAAGCTTCTCGCAGCATATCATTCACTTGTTCGGCAATGGTGCTTTTTTTAACCTGTATGATTAAGTCCACAACAGAAACGTTAGGAGTGGAAACTCGCATTGCAATCCCATTAAGCTTGCTTTTCATCTCAGGAATGACCAAAGCAACTGCCTTAGCTGCCCCTGTAAATGTAGGAACAATATTAACGGCAGCAGCTTGCGCTCAACGTAAATCACGGTGACTAGCGTCAAGAATGCGTTGATCTCCCATGTAACTGTGGGTGGTCGTCATAGTTCCTTTGATGATGCCAGAATTATCATTAATAACCTTTACCATAGGAGCTAAACAGTTGGTAGTACAACTGGCATTACTGAGCACATTATATTTATCATGATTGTAGTCTTGATGATTAACCCCAATTACATTGATTCCTATATTACTATCCTTCCCAGGAGCAGTAATCAATACTTTTTTTGCTCCTGCTACTAGGTGTTTAGAAGTACTTTTTTCAGTAACAAAAAACCCAGTAGATTCTATAATCAAATCAACTCTCCACTCAGTCCAAGGTAAATTTAGGAGGTTGAGATCAGAAACACATTTAATCGTTAACGATGAGAGAGTTTTCATCAACCTGAATATCTGCGTCTAACTTACCTAATATCGAATCATGTTTAAGTAAATGGGCATTGGTTTTAGGATCAGAGGTATCGTTGATTCCAACCAATTGTAGCTGACTATCTCTCGGTCCCAACCAACATCGTAGAAAGTTACGTCCAATACGTCCGAACCCATTGATGCCTACTATAATCACTCTATTGTTCCTTCTGTGCTTAAGATCAATAGATTAGATCTTTATTAATGACCACAATCATACCGTAAAGCCTAAAAAATTCGATCCTTAAATTACAATTTTTTTTAACCGAACAAATTTAGTTATGAACAGGAAACTTCCAAGATAATAATGGCAAAATATAGAATAAATTTAACTTTAACTTCTTTTCAGCTACCCTAATTCAGGTCAAAAACAGTACCAAACATCACAACTAATAAAAATACAATTGATGACCAAGTGGTCAGTTTTTGATATCATAGCCCGTAATTGATAAGCAACGACGTTTTGCAGTAATCGTGCGGTGTGTTAGGAGATATAACGGTGAAAACGGTTGATTTTAGTGGACGGCCTTTCCATTTCATCGGAATCGGCGGGATAGGGATGTCGGCTTTAGCTTATGTTCTAGCTAAGCGTCAGATTCCCGTATCTGGTTCCGATTTACGATCAAGTCATATTACAAAAAGATTGCAAGAAGTTGGAGTACATATTTTTAGTCGTCAAGAAGCGATTAATCTAGAACTCTTTCATTCTAGCAACGGACAAATCACTGAACCTGTCCCACCTTTGTTCAATAATTCAACAACATCTCTGGTTAATCAAAATGGACATGATAACGAATTAAGTCCGAAAAGGATTTTAACTGAACAGTTACCTCAAGTTATATTTTCAACAGCGATTGCTCAAGATAATTCAGAATATAGGGCTGCTCAGGAAAAGGGATGTCCAATTTTCCACCGTTCTGATGTCTTAGGCGCTTTAATTAAAGATTATCAAAGTATTGCAGTAGCTGGGACTCATGGGAAAACCACTACTAGCAGTCTTTTAGGTTACGTGCTGCTCAAAGCCGGACTCGATCCAACTATTATCGTTGGAGGAGAAGTAGATGCTTGGAAAGGTAACGCTCACTTTGGTTCTGGTAAATACTTAGTAGCTGAAGCAGATGAGTCTGATGGCTCTTTAGTGAAACATTTTCCTAGTATCGGAATTATCACTAATATTGAACTTGATCATCCAGATCACTATAAAAGTCTAGAAGATGTAGTAAAAACCTTTCAGATTTTTGAAACTCAATGTGAAATATTAGTAGGGTGTGTTGACTGTGAGACAGTGAGAACTCAGCTAAACCCCACTATTACCTATAGCCTTGATCTTCATCAAAAAGCAGATTACATTGTTAAGGAAATTACCTATAGTCTTGAAAACACAACGTTTGAAGTTTGGGAAAGAGGGCGGTTTTTGGGGCAAATGTGCCTAACTATTCCGGGAAAACATAATGTTAGTAATGCTTTAGCTACTATAGCCGTAGGGCGCGAATTGGGACTAGATTTTAAGATAATTGCTGAGGCATTAGCTACCTTTAGCGGAGCAAAACGGCGTTTTGAATACCGGGGTCAAACCCATGGTATTACATTTGTTGATGATTATGCTCATCATCCTAGCGAAATCCGAGCTACCCTCTCGGCAGCTCGTTCTAAGGTTGGGCAAAACTCTCGTGTGGTTGCTGTTTTTCAACCTCATCGTTATAGTCGTACTGCCACATTTTTAGAAGAATTTACCACTTCTTTTCAAGATGCAGATTTCATTGTTCTAACCGATATTTACAGTGCCGGAGAGGCTAATGTTGCTAATATCACAAGTCAAGACTTAGTTAATGAGATTAAACGTCATCATTATGAGGTGATCTATCAACCCTCTTTAGAAGCTTTAATTGAATCTCTTCCTAAACTTTTGCGACCTGGAGACTTAGTTCTGTTTTTAGGTGCGGGGAATCTTAATCAAATTATTCCCCAGGTAATCGCTAGTTTTTAAAACATCCTATCAGTCTCCTTGTGTCTGGAAACAATTTAGATGATTTTCAGTTCACCGTTTTCAATTGACCTCCCATTAAACTAGTAAACTAATGATTAAAGCTTTATCTTCTCCGATCCGACTGCCAGCAGCCAATTGTCATATTTTTCCTAATTTTTCTTTAGCTAATCAAACTTCCTATCGTGTAGGAGGTGAAGCTCGATGGTATGTAGCTCCTCGTACTTGGGAAGCTCTACAAGCCACCTTTGAATGGTTTCAAAAGCAAGATATTCCTCTGATATTGTTGGGGGCAGGTTCTAATCTTTTGATTAGTGATCGCGGAATCGATGGCTTAGTGCTAAGCACCCGCTATCTACGTTATCGTAACTTTGACCCCGAAACAGGGTGTGTTACTGTAGCTGCTGGTGATCCTGTGGCTAAAATTGCTTGGCAAGCTGCTAAACGGGGTTGGCGCGGCTTGGAATGGGCGGTAGGTATCCCAGGAACTGTCGGAGGAGCAGTGGTAATGAATGCGGGAGCTCATCGTCAATGTGCTGCTGATTGTTTGATCAGTGCAGTGGTGGTGTCTCCTGATGGCACAGTAGAAACTCTTACTTCCAAAGACCTTGACTATAGTTACCGCACCTCTTCCTTACAAGGAGCTGAGAAACTCGTTTTAGAAGCTACCTTTCAATTAGAGATGGGATTCAGTCGTCAAGAAGTGATGGCAACCACTCAACATAATCTCCAACAGCGTAAAAGTTCCCAACCTTATGATAAACCTAGTTGTGGGAGTGTATTTCGTAATCCTACTTGTCATGCTGCGGGATGGTTGATCGAACAATTAGGCTTAAAAGGATATCGTATTGGCAATGCAGAAATTTCCCATCGTCATGCTAATTTTATCCTTAACTGTGGTCAGGCTAAAGCACAGGATATTTTTCGCCTAATTTATCATGCTCAAGAACAAGTAGAAGCTCGTTGGTCTTTATTACTGGAACCAGAAGTCAAAATATTAGGTAAGTTTTCTGCCTCCTAAGGCTGTCGGAAACACCACAGGAATACTAAGATTAACTAATAGAGTTCCCCATTAGGCTCTAGCTCATTATCATCAGAATCAATACTCTTAAAAAATATGACAAAAGGACAAGGATTTGGATTCGGATTAGGCAAAATTAGAGAATTACAAGAAGCTTTCCAAAAAGCACAACAAGTTCAAGTTGGAGCGCAAGAACTTCAAAAGCAATTGGAGGAAATGGAAATTGAGGGAGCTTGTGGGGGGGAATTGGTTAAAGTTGTCATGAGTGGCAACCAAGAGCCTCTTTGCGTTGAAATTACCCCAGACGCGATGGAAAAAGGGGCCGATAGTCTTTCTCAATTAGTTACTGAGGCAATGAAAGATGCTTATGCTAAGTCTGCCGAAATGATGCGGACTAAGATGGAAGAACTTACCAGTGGTTTGAATCTTCCAGGAATGTAGTTCTTAATAGCTTACAGTTTATATAGATTCGTCCAAGCAATTGCTATCTATTGCCTAATGGTAATTGCTCGGAAGGATTTATTGAATTGCTTGAAAGTCACTGAGAAGCACACAATATAGCGTCTAGGTAGTTATTATCGGAAGTATGTTACCTCACAAGCTAAAAGTCCCGCTTAAAATTGAGGTAGGGTATGAAGAAAAATTGCCAAAATACAAGGTTGGATTAAGAACAATTGGGAGATAGAAAGTAGATTTGTTGTAACTTACTCTTGCTAAAAGTAATCTTTAATCATATGTTTTTTCTACACCTAATACCTAGTGTATAGTTTAACTCCATTGTCACTCTGTCGAGTATGTCAAAAAAGATAATGTAGATTGTGAGTCGATTAACTGTAAGTCAAGAAATGTGATCATCATTAGTTTCAAAAGTATATTATTGATGTTAGAGATTATTGCTTTGATGAAACTAAGAGGGTTATTTAAAATAATTTGGAAACTTACTACTGAGATCAACTCTTTTGTAGAAACGAGTCAACCTATTATTATAATTGCCACTGATATTAGACCTAATACTTAAATCACTTCTGAAATCTTTGAGCCCTAAACTAAATATTAAGCTTATGTTATGCCACTTTTCCTCTTAATTAATTAACGAATTTCTATCTAAAAAATGAGTAAATAATAACTAAAATAATCACACAATTAAAAATAACATTGTTATAAATAGAATGCGTGTTTGACTGTAGGTTATTCAATCTTTTAAATAGTTTTTATTGGCTTTATTAACTCTAAATAACAACTAAAAGTTATACTTTGTTTTTAGTAAAAATTTTAATCAGATTATCTGTTTTTGTCTTGCTAAGAATGGGAGAATTAAAATATTATATAAATTACTGAAAAAGATTAATATAAAGTAGTTTGATGTTAAAATTTTTCTATGAAATCAGCATTTATTTCTCTCAAGTGTCTGATTACCAGATTTTAGGTAATTTATGCCCTAGAATAACGATTATTCTTTATAAGAGTTCCGATATTCTTTATAATAGTTCCGAACACAGAAAATTAGAAGAATGAGAAGACGCATAGCAATACTTTAAATATTCTCTTTCCTGAGATAAAAGAGTGAAGAGATAAAAGTTTAATTTTATCTAAAGGGTTTAGGTAAAAATATTCTTTATTCTTAACTGAATAATAAATGACCATTAAAAAGTCTATTTTTTCTAGACTAAATCTACTAAATTAGAGGTTAATAACTTCCAAAACTCTTATTTTGACTGTATTCTATACCTTGGCATATTTTTACTTTTATAAAGATTAAGTTTTGAAGATTTTAAAAAACTTGTTAGGTAAGACTTTTAGCTTTTATTTATCAAAATTTGATTACAGTTAAATTAGAAAAAACAAAGATATTTTTATACTCAATTAGTATTCTTCTAGGAATCTATTTTAGATAACTTTTAATCAGCTAGAGATATAGACTCTTCAAAAAAAAGCAAATTATCTTGACTAAAATCACATTTATAAAATGTTGCTTGAACGGCTTCTGTTAGATCTCTATCTGTATTTTCTCTTAAATTATTTATCATTATTTTTCCGATTTTAATTCATTATTTTTTTGTTATTACTGTTAATTTTTAATCTTTTTTATATATTATAGATATTTTCTATTTAAGGTATTTTTTATTTTACTATTAAGTTCTTATTTTTCAAATATTGTTAACTAAATTGATTGACGGGACAGTATTCTTTTAGATGAGAATCAATAGAGATAAGTTAAACTCTAAGATAGTACCGATTATAGCTTTCGAGTCTAATATTAATGCAGTTGTCTGATTTGACTAACTATCAAAGTAAGCATCCGTTCAAAACCTTATTCAAGGTCTATTATCAGGATGGGAACAACTTAGAATTATCACTAGACTACCCAATTAATGGTAGTCCAGAATAGCTCAGATCTCTGAATGATTTCTAATGTGATTGATCTTATTTAGAGTTTATTTTCTCATTTTCTTAGAAAACTTTAATTGAATAGAACTTTGTTAAGTTTCACCATTGTTTAAAACATACCTACTCTTTACTGATATATTCCTCTCATAAAGTTTGGCTACTGGCAGGATAGAATAGTGTCTATGCTGAAGGTTAACCTAACAGTTATAAGAATTACCCATCGATTTTTACTATTGCAATCGTACCGAAGGAGCATTACAAGTGAAATTGCTCAAGTATGTAGAAACGATTTAAATCCTGATTAGCTAACTGTTGCAGTTATTGCTCTCTACTATCTTCAGCATTCTCGTTTCTTTGTCTATCACCGCCATTTGCACTCGGACTTTCTTGCTTTTCTTTGCAGAGACTGTTCATTTAGTAGTTTGTTCAATTGATTTTTTTAAAATTTCTTCACATTAACCAAATCAAAAACTCAGACAGTAAGAAACAGCTCTTTCAGTTTACTTAGTTAAAATTTTTAAGCTAATCCTGTTACTCGTACTGGTGGAGCCTAACAAATAGAAATCAAACGGAATCAATAGAAGTTAACTCTGTTAAAAATAGCTGTTCTTCGAGACGATTTTATCAATGTTATTGCTAATACCTTTACCCAAGAAACTCTTGAGCTGCTTGTGTTCAATCGGAGAGCTTTCTGTACTTATAAAAATCTATAGAGTGTTCCTGTTCGTAGTGTTTTAAAACTAAAAAATGTTTTTTTGAAAAAATAACTCTGTTATCTTAACTCTTGAAATTCTACTATAAATTGGCAAAAAAATTAACTGAATTCAGCTAGTAATAGAGTTTTTTAAAATAAATAAAAATCAATAAATTAAAGTTTAATTTTTTTAAAAAAAAGTAATTTTTTAGAAGAAAATATATAAAAAAATTTCTTATTTATCAAAAAATAATAAATTTATATCAGAATATTTTTCTTAAAAATACAACTATGAGAAACTATCACTCTAGCAAATAAACTAGAGTAGAAAAATCAACCATTATTAATTTTATTAATTAATAATAGTTGATTTAATATTAGCTGGATTTTACTTAATGTTCAAGAGCTCATACAATTTTAATTTATTAAACATTTTTTCAGGGCCTTAATACAATCAATCGTGTTTTTTTTGAAAAAAAGTAATAAAAATTGACGATTTTTTTTTATGACGTCAATTAGGCATGTTTTTTCTCAACAAAGAAAGATATTTTCTGTACTCAGAAGCCAAATTTTTAACTTCTGAAGTATTATAGATATTTAACTTTTCAAGAAACTATATCTTTTTCTACTCACCGCTTATTCGTTATTGGTCAAGCAAACTAAATTTTTTTGTAGAAAAAAGAAAGATCGTTGCAAGTGTAAACTATTGTCAACTTCTTACTTAAGATAGTATTTTTGCTGCACTCCATGATTTTTAAATAAAGATAGCCAGTCAATAAATTGTTAAACAACAGCTTTATTATTACTAGATTTAAGTATCCATTAATAGAGTTAACGGCTTATTTTATAATAAGCTTGATTAATTATAACTGAACATAATAAATAAATTGTAAGAAAAACAAACGACTTTAATCTGAGTAAAGAACTAAACTTTCAATCTGCTACTGGCAGAAAATAATGATAAAAATTTCTATAAAAATTGTTTAAAATCTTATAAAGGTTATTAGTTTTTCGTCCATTGTCTAGGCAGTTTTCTTTATCTAGAAATAAGGATTATTTAATTTACGTATTAAATTTTGTCACTCCGAAGATTTATACAATTGTTACAGAAATTAATGTTGTTAACAAAATTGTTGTCTTTAGAAAAGATTTTAGAAATATTCTATATTATAAAATAATGACAAAATGTTTTATTCTGACTAATCTAGACTTAGAGGGAGAACATATAGCTAAATTGTTTTCTTGTATGTGAATTTGTTACGTTCCAATAATTTAAAAGATTAACTTCTAGGGATTACTTCAGCTATATGTTTTTTTGACAATAAGTAATTTCATTTCTAATCTTAAAGAACAGTTTTTTGCTCAAAGAAATTTACAGATACATTACTGGGGCTCGCAAATTAGTATCTAGGTAGAAATAGTTTATCAAAAAGTAGAAAAGTCCAAAAAATAGCCCGGTAAAGATTATTTGCAAATTTAAAAAACTTAGTCATTATAAAATTGACGTAGCAGATGAATTTTACCATTATTACATAATTATGATTTCTGACAAAAAACTGGTAGTACAGAAAAAGATTATAATATTACTTCAAGGCGAGCAGTGCGTCGACTTACAAGGCTTTATAAGCCTATCAATGTTCTAATCATATACATCGTGCAATAGAACTTTTTAAAAAAGTTCTATCGGGAAAAATGTTTTCAACATTTTTCTTACCTTCAATAAAAAGATAATGTGTTTTAATTTAGAATTAAGTTCAGAAGGGTAGGGACTTTCAGCTAATCTCGCTTTAATATCGACATATTCTCTGGCTGTTAAAGGTTTTCCATCAATAGGTGATCGCCCTTCGGTAACAATTTCTGTCCGCAAAATTTCTTCAGGTATATCTTCAGGAGGAGGCAAGGCTACTGCTAAATTTAACTCTAATACTAACCCAACTATGTTGACAAAAATTGACCATTTTAATAAACGATAATTCATAGAAACTTTTTTAGTTAATTTAACCCTGCTGGTAACTTTTCTCCACAGATTTCATGGATTGCAATTATTTTTTCAAACAACCAAGGATAATTCTGACGATACTCAGGAATCAAGCTTAAAGGACTCAGTAAAGCTGAGGCTGTTAAATCAGCAACACTTAAGCGATCACCCACTAAATAGGGCTGATACTGCCAGTAGGATAACACATTTATGGCATTTTTCAATCGTTCTGAGGCTAATTCTACGGTAGCAGAAGTAATATTATATTGATGACGGACAATATTAATTAGCATTTGACTAAACAAGGAAGAATCAATAGATTTTCCTTCTCCTGCACGAAAATGATAGTAAATAAAACGAGTAGCGGTTCCGATGCTCTCATCTAACCAGTCTTCTAACAACCAAGCTTGGGTTTGTTTATTAGCATCAGATAACATTAATGGAGGATTATTTTGATAGGTTTCAAGGTATTGAAAAATTCGAGTTGAGTCAGCAATTATTTGAGGTTCTTCTACTTTTTGAGGTAATAAGACTGGAACTTTTGTTAACCCTGTGAGAGGTCTTAATTTAAGTATATGTAAGCCTGGTGTTAGGTTTTCAACTTGATAAGAAATTTTTTTATACCCTAATGCTAATCTAGCTTTACGGCAATAATGAGAGGTACTAAATTGTAACAATAACATAAGCTAATCAGTAATCAATGTTAAACATAATAATCAACTGCAGACAAAGACCTAATTTCACTAGAAACAATTATCCTAAAAGGAACTAAATGTCTCGGAAAGAGAGTAGTCTTAATTTTTAAGCTTAACCTTTTATGGGTAAAACTACCTTATTTGCAGCACTGTACTATAACACGGTTTTAAAAACTGTTATTTCTAAGACACTTTACTAATTTTAAAAATACAATTATGACTAGGGGGACACAAAAAAATGTCATTTTAAAACCCCTATCATTTATCTTTAATTGTTAAAATTATGGACACAAGCGCATAACTTCTCATTTAGAAATTTTTGAGGAGGAATAGTTATTTTAAAAATCTAAACTAATTAGATTTTCTTGAAAAATTTAATTCTATTCATTTTACATATAAAATTTTTGACAATAATTAACTATTTTTTTAAATGTTAAAACAATTTTTTGTATAGAAAGTCAATCAATTCATTTGAATGAGTTTAAAAAAATTACTGAATTTATTATAAAATAGTAGAATGTTATTTATTTTGTTAATTTACATTAATGTTTAATAAATTTGTCTTGAGTTTATTGGACTACAGTTTTAGTTCAAAAGTCATCAATCTTGACTTTTTTTGAATTTTGTTGGCACTTTCTAGTTGATTTATACTAGTAATCACATAAAGTTTTGCTTTCTGTAATTCTTTTTTAAATACAGATTTTTAGTTCATCAAAAATTGAAAACAAGCCATGCAAGTAGCAATAATAGGACTGAGAATTAATAAATGTTCGATTATTTTATAGCTGGCTTGATAACAGTTACACCCAATTAATCCCATGATTTTTTTCGGTCAAGGAAAGAATAATAAGTTTATTAGTTGATCAGTCAAGGACAGAGTTTTACTAAAGACTGCTAATTGTTATTGAGTTCCTTCTAAGAGGTTTGTACTTCGATTTTAAGCAAAATTAAAAGTGATCGTTGGCTTTAGAAGATAATAATTAAGTCCAGATACCATTTTAGAATGGTATCTGGACTTAATTATAGTGAAGATTATATCGACTATTTTAGGACTAAAATTAATTAGAACTCAACCAAACTTAGGATGGCAAAAGTCTGTTGACTCTTAACATGGTTTTGTTATATAACAGTTTTTATGAGAAGTAAACTGTTATAAACTAAGAAAAATCTAAATAAGGTTTTCAAAGTTTTAGTAGTACAAATATTACATGATAGGTTCAACAGAATTGTGATTATTTAGAAACTAAATTAAGACTCTAACCTCTTTTTGATTAAAAGTTAAGGATCAGTTACTGAAATGATCCTTAACTATCGTCTACCTGATAATTTAATTGCTGTATTTCTGAGATAGAAATCTATCCAGCTAATTGTTTAATTACTATTTTTATCTGGGAATATCGTTCGAAAATTTCTTTGTTAAAAACGGCAATTGCTTCATAAGAGGAATATATTCACTGACTTTTAAAATAGTTTTTATATTATATTTTTCGGTATCTTCTTGACGAATTAAAAGACCTACACTTTTTCAAAATACTAAAAATTGCATAACTTTTAAGTTAAATTTTTATCAGCTACTTTAACTTGTTTGTCTCCTTATTTAGAATTACTAATTTTGTTTTAGTTGAAAATGTTATAAAAGCAATTATACTATATTTAACGCAACTATTACTTGATAAATTTCTAGGTATTCTATAAAAAAAAATCCTTAATTTAATTTATATTCCACGTAAAAATTATAAAATAATGTTTTTTATAAAGTTTTTAGAGCCAATTACTATAGTTCCACTTCCCTGACTTTCTGAGAACAACTGTTTGTAGATTATCCTAAATAAACTCAATAAAATTACTACCGCGATCCCACAAATAATTAGAACACTTTTTTTGTATTGAAATTGTGATTTTTTACACTGAGTCAAAAATTTTTCTCACGAACTAATTACTCGATAAGCCACTAAAGTAATTAATTCTGCTGAAATTTACCCTAATAAAATCAATTGATTATTAACAATTGAAATGCCTCCAAAAACAAAAAACTCTAAGCCTCCTCCACTGAGGGCAGCAGAAATAATAGTAACACGCACACAAATTATTATAGAAACTCTTACTTTTGCTAGTATCATACCTATAGCAAATAAAATTTTAAGCAATAACAATATCTATTAATCTGTTATATATATTATTTTTTTACTTCTCTTCCTCCTTTATCAGCTTATATTATTCACATATCAATATTTTAAGTAATGGGAATCAAGGCATAAAAAATTAATCTAAAAATAGTAGTTTTTTTAAATTTTTCTTGTCACGTCAACGGTAATATCAAAAACAAACATGGCAATACTAGAGACTGTTTGAACAGAGTTTACGAGCAAAAAATAGAATTTACTAACTTAATATATCGAGTGATAAAAATACAAAGAGGAATATTTATTAAAATTGCTGTTTTTATAGTAATAACAACTAGAATTAAATGCTCTTTAATTTCTTTAAAAAGCTCTTGACTAAAAAAAATTAAAAAAATCATTCATTATAAATAGGTAAATAGTTGAACACAATTTAAAGTTAATAGAAATAAAAAATAATCAAAAAATTAGTCTATTACAAACTAATACTATAAAATTAATTGGTGAAATACTAGACAAAGAAACTTCAGAATTAAGATTAATATTTTTTTCTATAAGTTCTCCTTTAAATCAACTTTAATCTAGAGTTAATACTTGCTATTATCTCCTGAGTTGTTAATTGTAGAAAATAAACAACACTTTCTTCAGTTCAATAAATGATATTCTATGTATTTTTTTGAAAAAATTAGCTACTTTAAATATTCTTAATACTAGATAGTGTACTTTTTTAAAAGCTGTTTTTAGTTTCTCTCTTAATTAAAATAAATTTTAAAAATTTAGGTTATATGTTGATATTTAACTTTTTTTTAGTTTTTACTTAATATTTTCGGTTATTCAACTATTATAGTTTTTGCCGGGTATTTCTAAAGTATTTAAACTCTAATTTAAGAGTATTTTTTGATAAGCTAACTAAGTATTAAGTAATTGCAGTATATAAAATTATTTTTTTACTACTTTAATATGTAGCATTAATTGATCTACAAAATAACCTATAGATTGTAAAAAAAAACTATAGGTTATTTTATCTAATTTTATTAGAAACATCTTTTCCTCCTTGGTTCTTAAAACACAGCAATTGTATTAATTGCTAAGTATTCTAATTTATGAAGGTCTTCTTTATGTAATTTTTTGGCTAAACTTTTGAGCATCATTTATTGTTCATTTGTTTTATGTTATATTAATTACTTTGAATTTAACAAAAATTATCTCAAGATGGACGGCTATCTTCGTCCAAGAAAAATCTATAAGAGTCAATTTATTATTTTGTGGAAAACACTAAAACAATAGAGAGTTCAGTTCAAGTATATTGATATACAATTTTTTAGTAAAACTCAAATTAAAATTTATAACGGCTATTTAAAATTTAATGTTATATTTTTCTATTCTGATTCTTCGTCAATAGGCTTAAAAAGCCGACTGTCAGAAATAACACGAGTACAAGCCCAGTTACTTGGAAGGGAAGACGGCCACCCCATGCGAATCGCTTCTGGACAAATCGTCATTACTGTAAGTTGACAGTCGATTAACTGAAACCCTTTTTTTTCACATTGTCTTAAGCTGTGTTTTAGAATAGACTTGTTTTTGAATTCAATAGTTTTATTACACTGAATACACACCATATGATGGTGATGATGAGGAGAAGGGTGATTCAGTTCATAATGTTTATGACCTTCAGCTAGTTCTAATTCTCGTAGAATTCCCATACGAGACATCAATTTAATGCTGCGATAAATCGTTGACAAACTAATCCCTTCTTTTCTTTTTTCCAGGAGTTCGTAGAGTTCTTCCGCACTTAAATGATTGCCCCTGGAAAGATTTTGGAAGACATGAAGAATTTTTTCTCGTTGGGCAGTTAAACGCCAACCTCTGGCATTTAGCTCGGCTTTTAGAGATATAGAGGTATAGGCAGGCATAATCAATCACTCTTAAATAACGTTCTCTAATTCACAATCATAATCTTTCAGAACCCTAATTAGCAATAAGTCTCATTTACCATCATTTTTTACAAAAAAATATTACTAACGAAAAAATTAAAAATTAGAATGACAATTGTGTTGCTAATCTATTAGTCAAGTTTCTTACTAAGAGAAAGCATGTTTAAAGAGAAAAATATTATAGGTATGAAGTCCATATCTACTGAGTTAAATCCTTTAAATTTAGCTTTTGATGATATTTTTACCCACAAAATTTTTCTGTATAAAATATAAAATTAGCCAATTAAACTAAAGCTAAATCGACTTTTAAAATAAAAACTTCTTACATACTTATCAAGTCCTCTTCTTAGAAGGAATTTTATGGACGGACTGTCTGTATATAAAATAGAATTAAAATTTATGCTATAAATTAAGGAAAAAAAATAATACGAAGTTTTTTTAGATTTCTTCAAACAAATCAACTAAAATTCCTCTAACAGGGTTATCAATTTTAATTTAATCAAAAATTTTACAAATAAGACTGTTAACATGTTGGTGATTAAGGCAATGATTTCTAGGCAACCGATAGTAAGTGAGTAACCTTCAATAAACCTTAATAAAATTAATTATTTTACATCTTTACATTGAAGCAATAAAAGTTTAATTGATATTACCTAACCTGATATTTGTTATAGTATTTACTTTGAACCATACTTCATTTAACTTCCTTTCGATAATTTCCTAAACTTTTACTTGATACCATTTCTCTTCTATTATATTCAGTCATAAATTTTAATTTGGCAAACAATATAAGTATTTTTTTTATTGTTATTTTTTTAACGGTAATAGATTATTTTTGACTCCATGTAATTTGTTTTATTTTTATTTTTTTATTCTAGTTATTTTTTCTTATGCTCAGCAAAGAGTATCATATTGGTCTGTTTTTTAAATCATTTTTAAATAGATAGTTTTTAAAATTTTATTTTTTAATTATTATACTGAGTCTGAAATTTATTTAAGTTTACATACTCTTGGATGTAAACTTAAAATTTCTGTTTTTGTTCTCGTCCTGAAGGAAATTATTCAGCAACAAGTTAATTTTAATAGTGTTTAATTTTCTAATTATATTAGTTTTTACTAGTTAAATTGTATTTAATAAAATTTTTTTAATAATATTTTTATTTTGGATTTATCTAAGTTTAGCTACTGTATATTGAAGCATTTATCTTTAATAATTTTTCTCAAAACATACTTTATTTAATTAATTAAATAATGATAATTTTAATATTTTTAAATCCTTTTATATTTATTCTATTAATGATTTTGTTAGTAAACAAACTATATATTTTTAAGTAAAAATATTAAAAATATTTGATAACTATAAATATGTAATAATACTTATTATTAACATGCCTAATCTAGTTCCTAAGTTTGAAAATATTATTATTTTTTATAGCTGCAATAATTAACTTCCTTATTTAAAAATTCATTTTTATAAAAATATTTTTAATTAAACTGGAACAGCCTAGCAATCAAAATAATTAGCTAATCTTTTTTTACTAATTTTATCAGTAAGATCAGTCTTAATTATTAGATTTTGAGTTGTAAACGTACTGGGCAAAAAATAAAGACTTTGATCACTGATTATCATTATTCAAGACTTAGCAGTTAAACCTATCATAATTTAGAAAGTTGCCCCAGTCTTTTAAAGAAAGATAATTCATTACTGTTCCTACTAACTTAGATAGATATAGTATGTTGACTATATCGGTAACTATCATTTATCTAGCCCAAAGTCCCAAAAATAAATTTACCTCTATTAGAGACGTCAAAATCGTCTTTAATAGAGGTAAGCAAGATTATCTCATCTTATACTTATTGTAGTCAGGAAATTTGTTTCCTGAATCAACGTACGGAAAAAAAGTGTTAATTATTATTTCCAAAAAAAAGACTAGTAAGACTTGTAATAAATTACAGACTACTTTACATTGACTAAAATGTACACCGTAGATCATAAGTTTTTTATAGAAAAAAGGCAACAGATAAAACAAAAAAATGATAAATTTAGTTAACAAAAAAAATAGTTAAAAGCAGATAAAATAAACAGAAAGATAGAAAATTTTTCCATTTGTAGAATAACCAGTATCGGTCTTTTCTTATACGTCAGACTTCAACCTTAATCTTTCTTTCTAGAAGCTTATCAAGATGAACTTCTTATCCGTAATGATAACGAGTAATATTTCTATAAATCTAGTTTTGGGTCTTGGTGAACTACTTCTTTCCAATATCTAATACTCTTGGTGATGTGGGTTGACGTAATAAGGTTCGTTTCAATTCTGCAATTTTCCAAGCTAACTTCCTTAATCAAATAGAAACATTATAAAAAATTTTGGTAAATTAAATGCGACATTTTATTTTCTTGATCATAGACCACAAAACCAATTATTGTTAAAAATTTCTCCACAGTCAAGTTCACTGATACTAATGAAATTCTTGATAACGTATCAATTTTTTATAGATGCGCTCACTTCAATTTTTATTATCCTTATTTGGAGGCATAAAGAAAAGAAGCATGGAAAACCTAAAATTGACTGTCAAGTTGCTTTTATCTTAATTAAAATCGTAATTTACCATCAAAATAGACTTTTTTCTTGGCTAGAAAAGTTTAATGTTTTAATATAGAAAGATACGATCGATTATGCTACGATAGGTCCTAGTTTTAGGAAAGTGCCAATGAACCCAGATACTATTCGGGAAAAAGTTAAAGCCATCGAAGGTGAGCGAGAATTTTTAGTCCAACTTCTCAATAAACCAGATTTGGGAATTTTGAGTATCGATGTCAAGCAAGCTATTGAGGAACTTGATGAGTTAATTGATGAATTTGAATTTACTTTTTCGGAAAAAAATATAAATTAAATCACTAGTATGGTAAACGAAAGTCAGAAAAGGCTTAAGTCCATAATATTTCATAAAAGCCATTTTTAAAATGGCTTTTTTTACTTTTATATTTAAATTTTAAATCAATTTTTTTACAAAAAACTCTTGCAATCAATCAAAAGTAAATAGGTTATTTATTTCAACTCTTCTGGACTAAGTATGATTAGCTATAAAGCTAATAATTTTTAAATCTATTATTCTGATCTGTACTGCATGGCTCCGAGAACCGAATTATAAAAAAAGTTTTTGTAAGCTTATAATCTTCACAGAGGAGAACTTTCAATGTTTATTTCTGGAAGATCATTTGTTTTGATACTTAAAACAATAAAAATAATTAAAGTAACTAAAACTTTAATAAGTAAATGAGCTTAAATAAGTGTAATATAAAAAAGTAGTTAAGTAAAAAATACTTAATAGATATCAACTTAACTAAAAATTAAGTTAATACAATTTTTTAAAAAAGTACCATCAAAGTTAATTGGTGACTAAACAATTTCTTTCGGAACAAGAATAAGAAAAGATATTTTATGTTTAAATCTAATAGGATGAAAAGTTAAAAAGGTTTAAAATTGAGTGAAGCTATCAAAAAATACAATTAGAAAAATAATTTATAGAGGATTTTTTAAATAAATAGAAATACTATGAAGTTTTCTGAAATTTAGAAAAAAAAACTTGGCAATAAGAAAACACGAAATAACTTTAAAATTTATCAATTTATTGATAAATAAATTATTAATATTTATGTTGGTTTATCTAGCTACAAAACTTTATTTTAAAAATAAAATCTAATTGAGGATATGAAATTCTAATAGGTTTCAATTTAGTAGCTTATGAAGACAGAATAAAAGTAGATGAACCAACTAATTATGTCTTCATGAGTTGCTAAATCAATCGCTTTCTTAATAGCCTAATTGAGATTTATAAAATTTTAGTCTTTTTCAATTTACAAATATTCTTTGATTTTTAATCAATAGTTTTCAATAAGATTGAGAGCAGGAGACTAAAGAAATAGGAATACGACTTTTTCTTCTATAGATTCCATCAATTCTCTAACTTCTATTGTTCTACGAGTTAATTTGTTTTTCAAGGCTTGTACTTTTACAAAAAATATTGTACCAGGACTTCTATTTCCTTTGTCTATTGTTTAAAAATAAAAGCGGTTAAAAGACCTAATGTAATGAGCACTCTACTTAAGATGATATTTTTCTTCCTCGATTATCGAAATATTTTCCATAAGCTCGTTTTTCTTTAGTTGCTTTAGCAAAGTAACGAATTATGGTTAGCTAAACTCCAGTTCTGTTAACTACAACCAGACCTTGAAATTTAAACTTTATCGGCATCAACTACCAAAAACTAAATTGTTTTTCAGGTTGACCCAAGTTTTGGGACTAGAGGACTTATAGTATAAATACTAACTTTAACACCTATTTTCGTATGAATGAGGTACCTTATTATTGTATGACAGTATCGTCATTTTTTTAAAAATTACTATGCCCTAATTATAGTAAAGTTATAAGTTTTGTATTTGAATTAAATTATATCAAGATAAGAGAACTTGATTTGTATCTCTAGTGTTAAGTTTTAAACTTAGTTTAATAAATAAAATTCTGAATTAAGTAAAGTTTAAACATTGTTAATTGTCAAATTTTAAATAAACTAAAAATAGTTGAATTTTTTTAGAAAAATAGATTTAATATTAACTTATATTAAGTGCATAAATTTTTTAAAAAAATTAAAAAATAATGGATAAACTATAAAATATTGACTTCTGGCAGAGAGATATGTCTATCTCGACAGAACTTCTCATAACAGGGGATGCAATCAATTTATTTTTAGAGTGAAAGAATGGTTAAGCTAAAAAAATATAATAAAAATATTTATCATTAAAATTTTTAAAAAATTTTAATGATAAATAGTAGAATTAAGAATATAGCTAAGAAAAATAAAATAAATTAACAAAAAATAAAAATAATTTTTAAAAATTTAAATAAAGGATTACAGAAAAAAAACCTCAGGTATTGAGATCGTTTGCAACTGATAAAGTTACTTTTTTTAAAAAAACGAAGTTAAAAACTAAAAACACTGGTTAAAAAGAAAAAAATATTAAGTTTAAATTATAAGTAAATATGTTATTGTAAAGGGACAAATAAAACCTTAAGTAAAAACAAGAAGTAAAATCAAATTAAATGTCTAAAATATAACTATTTCTTTAAACAAATTATCATAGGGTTTTCAACAAAATCATACTAAACATCAATAGCATTAAAGTCAGTTAGTTGGTGTTAAAAATCTATAGTATATTAGGCGTTGAAAAAAGCATACTTATTTTTACCCAAGAACAACTCAGGGAATAATAGAAAAAATCGATAATAAATTAAAGTTGATAAAAAAGATAACTCAGAGGAAAGCCTCTAGTCTTAGAAATTCTGTTAATTTTTAACTTCAAAGCTTCTCAAGCTGACATTTTGTTAGTCAATTTTACACCGTTAGTTTAATATAACCAAAAATTATATTATTAATTAATAGCAAAACTAGTAATAAAAATAATCTGAAATAAGTTATGCTGAAAAGTTTTGTGTTTTTTTTAAAAAAATTAGTAGATTTTAAAACATATATTTTTTAGCTATTTACTATGAAAATTTTTATAATTTTAGTGTCAATTTAAAGAATTAAATTGATTTTTCTGGGAAGTAGCTACAACTTAAATATCTCTTATTAAATAAATAATAAGATAAATATATAGATTATTTTTTTAATAAAATGAGCTTTGATTTCGATTATTTGTTAAAAAAAGTAAATAATATATCTGGATTTACTACAGTTTTAAATGATTTGATAATTGAATTGCATCTCGCCATTCTTTCGAGGATAAAGGTTGAACAATAAAATCTATATTAAAACATTGTTTGGCAGTTTCAATCAAAATATTAATAATGGTTTCTAGACAACAATAATCAGGTAATTGTTCAAGGAGTCCCAAACTCCAAGGGGCAGCTTGATTAAAAATAGTTTTAAATAGGGTTTTATCAGTTGATAAAACCATAGATCCATGTTGCAGTATAGATTGTTTTCCTCTCCGTTGTGCGCTTCCAATAAGTTTACTTCCATCAGAAGTAATTAAATCAGAAACAGTCGCCGTATTAAAACAACTAGGGTTATGAATATAACCTCGTTTAGCTATTCCGTAATCTAACTTAATCCCTAAAGATGACCAGCCTTTAATCAGAAAATAACAAATTTGTTGATAAATTTCTAAAGTTTTTCGATTATTAATTGGAGTAATTATCCCATAAGTTAAGTCTCCTTGATGAAGAACTGCTCGTCCTCCTGTGGAACGACGGACTAGTTCTATTGGACGTTTTTTCCACGTCAAATTACACCAGGATAAAGGCCATTGTTTTTGTAAACGACCCAGGGAAATTGTCGGCGATGCCCAAGTATAAAAGCGTAACGTAGGAGGATGTTTTCCTTTCTCATGTTGGATGAATAGCCAATTATCAATAGCCATTTGGAGCATTCCTGATGCTTCAATAGTAGGAATTAAACGCCATTTCATAATTAATTTGGTTACTCCATAGAAATGGTAAAAAACTATTTATAGTTTAGCGAAACTAAGAATATTTTAATTGCGTTATTCATAAAGCAACTTTTTCAGAAAATTCAACATAAATATACCTACTTATCAAATTAAATAAGTCTAATTTAAAAGATAAGTTTACCAATCACTTAGAATTTATGCTAGATTTTATAATTGAAGAGTAGTTAATTTCAAAGGTTACTGAAAACTGCTATCTCTAGCAACGTTGAAAAATAATTCTTTTACGAAGATGTGGAAATATGGCATAAATTACCTCCTGATCATCAATTAATTGAGGTTTATTCCGATTACCTTTATGACCCTGAAGTACTTCAGGGAAAGTTTACAAACTCCCGAACCCAGAATACATCAATATAAAATTTAACAAAATATTTTGACTAATTGAAAGATCACATACTTTCCAGGATAGTTATTTATAAAGTTTATATTTATCATGAGTCTCTGCTTGTTGATTAAAAAATAACTAATTTTCATTAAATCTTAAATAATTACAAAACCTAACCATAGCATTATAATCACTAATCTCAATTGTACGAATTATAATTTTTTAATTTTTTAAAAATGTTAACTCCTGTTGTATATACCAAGCATATTTGAGACTGTCGAAATTTCCTAGATATGAATGAACTAAAATAGGGAGTTCCTTAGCTAGTTTAAAGTTGCTCAGAACAGTGACAATTTTTCTATCATCAATCCGTAGATATTGGATTTTATTGAAAATGTAATAAGTATTCCTTCTATATCAAAGATTGATCTTGAATTCATTAGAACTCTTCTGGAAAAAGAAAACTAATTTAGTAGATAATAATCTCTAAGAGTATTAGATTGACTGTATTGTAAAAATGTAAACCCTTAGTCTCATAAAGAGAAGTTTTTGTGATTTTAAAAACTTTATAAGGAACAAGACTTTTCGCTTGTCTCTTTAAAAAGCTAATTATAGCTAGTTTAGAATAGCTTTTATTATCAACTTAAATTGATTGTCGATATACTAAGATTATCGGCATATGTAAGACTAGGCTAAGAATTGCATCATCAAATTTAACCATTTGTGTCTGAAATATTCACCTTAGGTTAAGATAAACAGAAGTCTCTGGTATTGATAAATCATGGTTATTCAATGCTCTCTCTATTGAAGATTAAAAATTTTACCTTGATAGACCAGCTCACCTTAGAATTTGGTCAAGGGTTAAATGTCCTTACAGGGGAAACTGGAGCAGGTAAGTCCATTATTCTTAATGCGATTGATATTGTTTTAGGTGGAAAAATCAATCATCGTTTAATTCGTCAGGGAATGCAACAAGCATCTATTGAAGCAACCTTTGAAATGGATAAAATTTTACAAGGGTGGCTAGAGGAACAAGAAATTGAACCATTAGAAGACAAAACTCTATTGTGTTATAGAGAGCTAACTCTCACAGGGAAAACTATGCGATCACGCTCACGGCTCAATGGGGTGGTAGTAAATTTGCAACTGATGGAAAAATTACGTGATCGCCTCGTGGAAATTACTTCCCAAGGACAAACTGTTCAACTGATGGACTCTATACGACAAAGAGAATTACTAGACTTGTATGGGGGAATGAGTCTCCTTAAACAACGAGAATTAGTAGAATCAGCTTACAAAAAATGGAAACTTGCAGATAAAATTTTTAAAAAACGTCGTAAGTCAGAGGAAGAAAGATTACAACGCCTTGATACAATGGAGTACGAACTGAGAGAATTAGAAGAAGCTGAATTAATTAATCCCAAAGAACTTGAACAACTTAACCAAGAACGAAACCGCCTCTCCCATGTAAGAGAGTTACAACAGTTAAGTTACCACACCTATCAACTCCTCTATCAAAATGATACTGGAGAACCCGCGATCGCTGATCAGTTAGGAGAGGCTGAAAGTATCTTGACAAAGATAGCAGAATATGACAGAGAAATAGAGTTGATTTTAGAAATAATTAGATCTGCCTTGACTCAAGTAGTAGAAGCAGGACAGCAAATTAATGGCTATGGGGATAGATTAGAAGCTGATCCAGAAAGATTAATAGAGATAGAAGAGAGGATTAGCCTGTTAAAGCGTATTTGTCGCAAATATGGTCGTTCTTTAGAAGAAGTAATTAATTATCATCAGAAATTACAGCAAGAATTAAGAGAATTAACTGACGATCAACAGTCTATTGAACAGTTGGAAGAACATACTAGAGTTGCTAGAGAAACCTTTGATAAAACCTGTAAAATATTAACAGAGTTACGGCAGAAAGCGGCTATAAAATTAGAAAAACAATTAGTTGAAGAATTAAAACCGCTGGCAATGGATAAAGTAATCTTTGTTTGCCAGATAACCACTTGTTTCCCAACAAAAATGGGAAGTGATGAAGTTATTTTTTATTTTAGTCCGAACCCTGGGGAAAAAATAAAACCTCTTTCAAGTACAGCATCAGGGGGAGAAATGAGTCGTTTTTTATTGGCCTTAAAGACTTGTTTTGCAAAATCAGAGAATAGCTCTCGAACCTTAATTTTTGATGAAATTGATGCAGGAGTTTCAGGCAAAGTTGCTCAGGCTATTGGCAAAAAGTTACATCAACTTAGCAAAAAATATAAAATTTTATGTGTAACTCATCAACCTTTAGTAGCTGCAATGGCAGATAATCATTTTCGAGTTACTAAGCAAATGATTAAGGAATCTCCCAAGACTGGAAACTTAGAAAATGAGCAGCTGAGTTTACAAAAAAATAGGACGGTTGTTCAAGTTACTAATTTAGATAATCTACAGACTAGACGAGAAGAATTAGCCCAACTAACAGTGGGACATTCAGAACGAGAAGCAATTGAATTTGCTCAATCATTGTTAGTTAACGCGGAAGCGTATCGTTTGAAGAAGAGTTAAACTAGCCTGGATATCACTTAACTTGGATATAACCTAAGAAAAAAGACAGTTCTACTAAACTTAGAACGATTAACTTATGGCTAGAAATACAGAACAAGGAATGGAAAACAGTAAAGATAAAAAATTAGAGAGATATTCAGATATCAATAATATTAGTATTCTTCAAGACTTAATACTTCAGCAAAAAAGTGTAGATATTACCGAGAGATACAATTTTAAAACTGAAAATTCTTCCAAAGACAAACTGTAAACAACAAAAGTTAGGGAACTAATGGAATCTATAGAAGCAAAAGTCATCTTCCTATTTCCCCAGTCTTCTGGTTTTAACATCTTCGAAAGCTGTTAATCGAAAATTAGAGAACATTGGCAAATTCAAGAATCCCATAATTCTAGAAAACTCAATCAAACTCTCAATAAAGTGATTGGTTTAGCAATTAAATGAAGACACAATTGTCCAGTTTATCCACTGCTGTCATTATCGAGCTACCCGCTTAGAAATCTCTATAAAAAAAACAAAACTTGCATCCCTCTACTGCCCGACGAGTAATAATGGACAGACTAACTCCCACTCCAAAGCTTTTTCTGTTTCTTCAGTTCTGACTCCCGATACTTTTAAATAAAGCTCCCGTAATAGTTATACAACTTAACTTCATATGGTTACTGTATCCTCCATCGGATTTGCCAAAAGTAAACCATATTCAATTCCTTCGACAACTGCTTCATAAGATGCTTCCAAAATATTGGGAGAAACCCCGACAGTACTCCAACGTTCTTTGCCATTACTAGACTCAACTAAAACTCTTGTTTTAGAAGATGTTCCTGATTCTCCATCCAGAATCCTAACCTTATAATCCGTTAAATGAAACTCTGCAACTTCCGGATAGAAATTTGCTAAAGCTTTCCGTAAGGCACTATCTAGGGCTGCAACGGGACCATTCCCTTCAGCTACCTCCAATCTATCTTCTCCATTAACTGTAACTTTAATAGTTGCTAAAGCGTTACTGTAAGATATTTCTTGTCCTCGTAACATATCACAATGTACTTGAAATCCTTTAAGTTGAAACATAGTTTTTCGTTGCCCCAATGCTTGACGCATTAAAAGTTCAAAACTAGATTCAGCTGCTTCAAATTGATATCCTTCATGTTCTAATTTTTTAATCTGTTCTAAAATATCACGACAAGCAATATCTTCTTTTTTTAACTCAATTCCAAAGGTTTTTGCTTTCGATAAAACATTACTTAATCCTGACTGCTCGGAAATGATAATACGCCGTTTATTTCCAATTTTTTCAGGTTTAATATGTTCATAGGTTAGAGGATTTTTTTGAACAGCCGAAACATGAACTCCTCCCTTATGGGCAAAAGCAGAACGTCCTACAAAAGGAGCATGATCATCCGGTGCTAAATTAACAATTTCACTAATTAAACGGCTAGTTTTACTTAATTGCGTTAACTGAGTATCTGTTAAACAAGAATATCCCATTTTAAACTGTAAATTTGGAATTAAGGTACATAAATTAGCATTACCGCACCTTTCCCCATACCCATTAATTGTTCCATGAATCATTCTCACCCCTTCTACCACCCCAGCTAACCCATTCGCCACCGCAGTTCCTGAATCATTATGAGTATGAATGCCTAATTTAGGAAAAGTTTCTTTATCAGGACCTACATCTAATTTTTCTACCACTTCTTTAACAATTTGGCTAACTTCCTGAGGCAAAGTTCCACCATTAGTATCGCATAAGACTAACCAAATAGCCCCTGCATTTTTAGCCGCTTTTAGGGTTTGTAAAGCATAATCAGGATTATGCTTATAGCCATCAAACCAATGTTCTGCATCGTAAATTAATTGTCTTCCCTGACTGCGGAGATATTCAATCGTATCTCTTATCATAGCTAAATTTTCTTCCAAGGTGGTTTTCAACCCCTCAGTGACGTGGAGATCCCAAGACTTACCAAAGATAGTTACCCAACGAGTTCCGGCGGCTAAAATCATCTGTAACATTTGATCACGATCTGAAGGAATATACGGGCGACGGGTGGAACAAAAAGCAACTACTTCGGCTTGAGTTAAAGGTTCTTCCTGTAACTTCCAGAAAAACTGGACATCTTTCGGATTAGCCCCTGGCCACCCTCCCTCAATAAAAGGAATTCCTAGCTTATCGAGTTGGCGGGCAATTTTTAGCTTGTCCTCCAGAGACAGAGAAATTCCTTCTCGTTGCGCCCCATCTCTTAGGGTGGTGTCGTAAAGTAAAACTTGATTGGCCATACCCATATAATTATTAATACCTAATAAATGTCCGTCAACTTCAAACAAATAAAAATAAACAAGATTAGTTCCGACTATTACAGTGCAAGGCCAAGAGCTCGTTTATGATCACAACACTAAACTACTAACCCAAGCCGTGTTTTTTATACTGCACTACAGCTCGCTCTACAATGATAAGCCAAAATCTAGGGACTAGTCATCACAATGAAAAGACCAAAATTAAATTGATATTTTTCTTGATGAGTCACGCAAATATACGGTGTAGGCTTTCCTACTTTAGAATAAAGTGTTACTACTTAATCGATATTTTCTAGATGAAAAATATTACCATTCATTTAACTCTCTCCAAATAGTTCCATAATCAGTAACAATCAGTACTACCGAATGTCTTAAACGTTTCGAACTTTTTAGCATTGTTTTGCAAAATGTGGGGATACGCATTTTAACTGACCATAAGTGATGGAGTCGGCTTACAGCACTGCTTTTTTCGCTGTAAGTCGACTCCACGCAGTTTAAGGATTTAACCCAAATGGGTGAGCTATCTGGGGGAAGTACAAAAACAGACAAACTTCTAAACTAGACATCATAAGAGGTGCCTAACGACACTAACAAGTCGCGGCATCCAATAAAAGTCTTTCGTTCTTAATCTTTATTATTGTCTAGTTTAAGCAGGAGAACCCCCATGGAGCTCATATCTCTTTCCCTCATTTTGGTCGGAACTTTTCTTGCAGATTATCTCCTTTACAATTAGGTCGGGGGTAGACTCACTTTCTGAGATACTAACTGCGGCAGCTAAATAAAAATAAAGCACAGCCGTATCGCAAGGGTAAGTTGCGGACTGTTTCCGCAGGTGATGTTGTTGTCGACTCTTAGCTATAATTTCAATAATCTTTTTGACAGCCTTAAGTTCCAAGAAAAGTTGAGGTTGGTTCTTTGGTACTTTGACTTTCTTAGAGAGACATTCAACTTTCTTGATATGGAACTAAGTCAAACCAGAAAGTTGTTCCAACGCCGACCTCACTGATCAAATGAATTCGACTATGGTGTTTATCGATAATGTTTTTAACTATGGAGAGTCCTAGTCCTGTTCCTTCTAGTGTATGAACACGATTTTCCACACGAAAGAAACGATCAAAAATCGCCTCTTGATCTTCAGGATCAACCCCAATCCCTGTGTCAGCAATTTCTATTCTTACCGGAGGTTGATAGGTAGAATCATGAAAGCTTTTCGTCAGTTGATAAGCTCGAATCACGATTTTTCCCCCAGCCTCAGTGAATTTTAAGCTATTACCGACTAGATTGGTCATCACTTGAAGTAAAAGATCGTAATGTCCTAGAATGGGAGTCAAATTGTGTTCTATTTCTTGAGTTAAGATTAATTGTTTATCCTTAGCATTTAATTGGTAAGTGCGTAGAATTTGTTCGACTACCTGATTGATATCAACCCGATCAAGATGATAAATTTTTGAGGATTCTAAACGAGATAGGTCAAGAACATCATTCACCAAACGAGTGAGGCGATCAGTCTCATTGTTGGCAGTCTCCAAGAATTCCCTACGTTCGTTTTCCGTTAAGTCTTTGCCAAATTCACTTAAGGTTTCAATAAAAGATTTTATATTGAATAAAGGGGTTCTTAACTCATGGGAAACATTACTGATAAATTGGCTTTTGGCTGCATTTAGCTCCACTTCACGGGTAATATCTTGCACCGTCATCGCAATACCTTTGAGGGTTTCGCGGTATTGGTCAAAAACTTGGGTTAAAAGAACCCGGATAATACGCTGGGTTGGTTGGGTTAGCGTAATACGGAACTCCCAAGGGGATCCCCCTTGATGACTCTCAGAAGTTTCAGAAAGTGATTCGGAGGAGTTTTTGTCTTCGTTTGTGTGAGTGTCTTCCTGAGTCATCTCTTGAAGAGGAGCTGTCAATTGCCAGGTTAATTCTGGGGACAAAAGTTCAAAGATATTGGTTCCAATGACATCTTTTCCTTCCCAAGCAAACATCCGCCGCGCTCGTGGATTAACTAACAGTAATTGCAAATTAGAATCAAGCAGAATGGCCCCATCAACTATCGTTGAAACGAGGGTTTCCAGCTTAGCCTTCTCGGCGGTCAATTCTTCAATATTTTGTTCTTCATAGCGTTCGAGACGTTCAGCCATTTCATTAAAACTGCAGATTAATTCTCCTAATTCTCCTTCAAAAGGTAGATTGATCCGTTGTTTAAAGTTTCCGGCGGCGATATTTTTGACTCCGAGTAACAATTCTTTAATTGGTCGGGTAATGGTTAAAGCGTTAAAAACAGCCCCCAAAATAACCATAGCCCAAATAGCGACAAAAACCGCAATTGTAACATCCCGAGTAAGGTTGGAGGAGTTTACCACTGTAGGATTAGGATTAATGCCAATGGCAAGAATTCCTAAATAGTTACCGTCATGTTTCAATGGAACAAAAACATCAGTCACCTTTCCATCAGGGCTGAGATGTTGACGGACGAGAGGAAAATTAGCATTTGTTAAATCAGTTTTAGGTAACTGGATATGCCGTTCAATGGTTAGAGAATTTTGAACTTCTGCAGCGGAATAAGGGATACCGAAGAAAATTTGACCATCACGATCAGCATATATGATATAACGGACGCTAGAGGTACTTTTATAGAAACGACTGGAAATGCGGGCAACATCAGCTAAGTGATCTTCAGCGATCAGGTGAGCAACGTTAGATGCTAACAAAAGCCCCAAATCTCGGCCAAAGCGAGTATCATTCAATTGGGCTTCTTGCTGAATGCTATTGACAGCCCAAAAGGTTAATCCACTCATGAACAAAGAAACAGCTAGAGTAGCTCCTGCCATTAATCTGGTTTGCAGGGTAAACTCTGACCACCAGCGTCTAATAATTTCTTGAATTGTTGTCAAAAGTATCAGCAAGATAGACTTAAAATGGATAGTTTTAGATTTCTAGTGGTTTTACCACCTTATTCTAAATCGTAAATGATTTCTAAGCCTAGGAAAATGGTTACTTTCTATGCTTCATAATCATCAATTTTGATCAAAAATACTCTACTATAGATGGTAATCTTGTGAGGTGTGATGGATGAAAATACGAGGTGTAAAGTTTTTTTAGATTAAACATCATAAATGCGGTATTCATCAACTTCAGGGGGTTCTCGACGATACCGTCACAAGTTAGTGGGTCCCTATTGATGAAAACATAGACAAAAAGTTTCTCTTCCTCATCCCATGCCGTAGCCATTTTATAGTTATATTTGTAGCCTAGTTGATGAGCTTTAACGAGAGATTTATCAATTCTTGATTGAAATGGATGAATTATACTTAAGTTTTCTTTTCATATCTGTATTGATTTGCTTACCTTATCTTGGACTAGGTGAAGTTCTAAGTTACACCTCACTTATTTTGATCATCCATTTAGGTAAAGTTTAGCTAAAACTAGTAATATAGGCTACCAGTTAGAAATTGATAGATAAACTTGAAGATAAACTATATAAAAGCATAGGTAGTAGCTAAAGTTAAAGAGTAGAAAACTCAGATAAAAGAGCAGATTTTAAAAATAAAAGATCAATGTGGAGACTTGTATATAGAAATTAAGTTTTATTTGGACTTCTACCTGAGATGTTTGACGATTTATTCGATGCTCAGAAATCTGGTCTTATGATTAGAAATAGCTAAAAATTGACTATTCTTAGTCATATCAAGAAAATACCAGTCAGTTAAAAGCCTAGAAATAGAAAAAGATGGTAAGATTGTTTATTTAAAATTCAAAGTGTTGAATTCTTTTTGAAATGATATAGTATAGTCCAGTTTTTAGACCATGCCTTGTCGAGACAGTAAAAACATAAGTAATGGGGCTAAAAAATTAATCGATGACTGATGTCAAATCTGAAGAGAGTTATCTCTTAAAGTTAACTTTGACCCTATTTTAGTTTGAGAGTATTTAAACTAAATTTTAATTCTCTTATTTTGATCTACTCATTTTTTAAAATATTTAGTTATTATTAAACAATTCTAAGTTAATCCGATATATGGTAACTATTTTATTTATTCCGGACAACACATATTGTAGGAAACCGATCATAATGTAACCCCTACAGACATTAAAATGACGAAGTCACTATTAACTGATGAGAGGAAAGGAATGGGGTAATCCTCTCCATAACATTTAGATTATTGCCCCAAGTGCTGCTTCTAATGCAATTGAAATATGAGTCCAATGAGTTCCCCCCTGGCAAAAAACGATGTAAGGTTCTCGTAGGGGTCCGTCAGCAGAAAGTTCTGAGGTACTTCCATCCACAAAAGTTCCTCCAGCCATCACTAATTGACTTTCATATCCTGGCATTGTAGCGGGAACGGGGTCTAGATAGGAACCTACTGGAGAACAGCTTTGAATTGCTCGGCAGAAGGCAATTAATTTCTCTGGAGAACCTAGTTGAATTGCCTGAATAACATCCCGACGGGGAACCAACGGCAACGGATTAACAGGATATCCTAATTTGTTGAAAACATGGGCGATTAAATGAGTTCCTTTGACTGCTTCCCCTACTATTTGTGGGGCTAAAAACAATCCCTGAAATAACAACCGATTTTGATTAAAAGTTGCTCCTCCTTCTGTGCCAATTCCTGGAGCAGTTAAGCGACAAGCTGCCATTTCTACCAACTCTTTTTGTCCTGCAATATAACCTCCGGCCGTGACTAAAGTTCCCCCAGGATTTTTAATCAAAGAACCTGCCATCAAATCTGCACCGACGGCTGTAGGCTCAATGGTTTCAATAAATTCCCCATAGCAATTATCCACAAAACAAACTGTATTAGGGTTTTGCCGTTTAATGACAGCAATAATTTCTTCTATTTCTGCAATCGAGAGGCTTTTTCGCCAAGAATAGCCACATGAACGTTGAATCAGAACAAGTCGAGTATTGTCCCTAATAGCAGTTTTTAAAGTTGCCCAATCGAGGGTTCCTGAATCAAGTAACGGCACTTCTCGGTAATCAATGTTAAACTCCTTCAAGGAACCTTGATAATTCCCTCGTAGTCCGATAACCTCTTCGAGGGTGTCATAGGGAGAACCAGTAACTGACAACATTTCATCCCCTGGACGGAGAATACCGAATAAAGCACAGGTTATCGCATGGGTCCCTGAGACAAATTGTACTCGAACGACAACTGTTTGAGCTCCCATAACTTCTGCAAAAACCTTATCTAGGGTTTCTCGTCCTAAGTCGTCGTGTCCATAGCCACTAACACTGGCAAAATGGTGAACTCCAACCCGGTGAAGACGAAAAGCACTTAAGATTTTTTTGAGATTTTGCTTGACCTTCGCGTCGATTTCCGAAAAAATTGGAAGGAGTTCTTTTTCGGACTCTTCTAGAATCGTTCTGCTTTTCATTTGTTTTCCAAAAGTACAATTCCCTTGCCAATGATTACTGATTCTCAAGGCGAAACAGTTATTTCTGTCAAATATGGGAATCTAGGCTAGTTCAATTATGGTATAATGCGAGGATAATCGTTTTCGTGAAAACCCTAATAATCTAATTTTCATGACCGATTTTCTTCATAATTGAAAAGCTAGTTTTTAAGTTACGCACTTTGGCATAACCTCGTCTGAATACGTTTACATTTAGGTTACTATATGACTGTTGCTACCGCTCAAAAACTTCCCCTCGACTGGACAGTTATCATATATATGGCTACGATTCATCTAGTAGCATTACTGTCTTTATTGCCTAGCAATTTTAGTTGGGGAGCAGTTGGTGTTACATTTTTTCTATATTGGGTAACAGGAGCTTTAGGGATTACCCTAGGATTTCATCGTATGGTTACTCATTCTAGTTTTCAAGCTCCAAAATGGCTAGAATACACACTCGTTTTTTGTGGAACTTTAGCCTGTCAAGGTGGACCCATTCGATGGGTTGGTTTACATCGACTTCATCACAAGTATTCTGACACTGAAAAGGATCCTCATGATTCCAATTTAGGATTCTGGTGGAGTCACATGGGATGGATGCTACATGAAATTACTGCTGATAATGAAGTTCCCCGTCATACTCAAGATATCGCGGAAGAACCCTTTTATCAATTTTGTCAAAAGTATATGATTCTGATTCAAATGGCATTAGGAGTACTCCTTTATTTCTTAGGAGGATGGTCTTTCGTTATTTGGGGAATTTTTGTTCGTCTAGTAATAGTTTTTCATTTTACTTGGTTTGTCAACAGTGCTACCCATAAATTTGGCTATCAAAGTCATGAATCTAACGATCATTCTAAAAACTGTTGGTGGGTGGCTCTTCTTACTTTTGGAGAAGGTTGGCACAATAATCACCATGCTTATCAATATTCTGCCCGTCATGGTTTAGCTTGGTGGGAAATTGATATTACTTGGATGACCATTCAAGTATTAAAATCACTAGGGTTAGCAACTAATATTAAATTAGCTCCAAGTCGAGAAACAAACTAATTTACTTTTAAAAGTTACCTGAATTTTCTGGGGTAGGTATTGCTTGTCCCAGAAAATTTAGGTAATTTAGTTACTAGTCCTTTCAATTACAATCGTAATAATTTACCGTAAACTTCTTCGACGGATAATTCTATATTTTAAGCAATCCTATCAAAGAGAGTGAGATTTAGTATGAATACTCTAAAATAATGCTAAATAAATCCGATGCTAACTCACACAAAGGGTTAAGCTTTAGTAAATTTAAAATAGGTAATTTTTTTGCTGTTTGAGTGAGGTTTGGAATTGATTATAACATCTCTAATGATTACTCCTGCGTGACGATTATTTCTATTTTGTCATGAATTTTATTTATAAATTATTTTAAAAAACTCTCATCTGTTTAACATTCTAAAAATTTGAAAAAGTATAGACATTTCATCTAGATTAATTAACACAACGCGCTGTAATTGATATCCTACATTTTTCAGTAATTTCCATTATTGATTTAGATTTAAACCCATAATAACGCGATTCTGCGCAAGAGAATAATTACAATTATCTAGAGTTTCTACGATAATTTTACTTAAAATTAAGCTCTGTTGTTGAATATTTTGATGTAATTGATGATGATTTAGACGTATATACTCTATCAAGTTCTATTCCTAACATAGGATAGGATTCTATCTCCCGCCTCTAAAACAAAACTTCGTATATAGACAACTTTATTAATGCGAGCAATTATTCCTGAAATTACCGTCAAACTATGTTTAACTAAAGCCATATTGAACAGTATAAGTCTAATGGCGATCATGTTCTGTGAATTAACAGGTACCGAGAATATGAACGTTTCAAATAATCTCTTGATTTTCTTAGAAATTGACCTGTCTTTGACAGTGTAAAGATGGGGCAGATTAAAAATTTCTTTTAAGAAAGGGGAATAGTTAGTATTGGCAGGAATTCAAAAGTAAGATCTTTTTATAAATGTCCTTTGAGTGATTGGATAGGATTAATTTACAGTTATATCTCAATAATTTTAAGCTGGATTTAAACTCGATTTCTTCGATTCTTGTTTGGTTACTGCCTAGGTAATTTGTAAGCTCTTAAGATATTGTCCAATACACTTAAGTAATATAGGTCCGAACCATTTTATTTTTGATCTTACTGTCCAATAGATTCATCTTTAATTTACTAATTTTTTTTTAACAGATTAACAATTAATTGATCACTAAACAGTCCGAAAACTAAGATGTTTCTTAACTGTTGTCCAGTATAGATAAGCTTTTTTTATAATGTTTTCTGTTAATTTATTAATACTTAAAAGTGTTTAAAAAATCAATTTCAAGAGTAGTATAAAGTCTTTTAACTCGTGGGTTAGGGTGAATTGTTTAATCAGATATTGTGATTAATTAATAATGATTGTCTACCCACTCTACACCAAGGTTTAACATTTTGCCGATAAATAGGCTTTAAGATTGTATTGGGAGTATTCTTCCTCCCTTCTTCCTCTTCCTTTTCCTTTTCCTTTTCCCTTTTTTTATATGCAGGTTATTCTTTTTGGAACCCCCCAATTTGCCGTCCCTACGTTGCAACGATTGCTAGATCATCCTGATTGTAAAGTTATAGGAGTCGTTACTCAACCCGATAGAAGACGGGGACGTGGTAAGCAATTAGTACCTTCTGCTGTCAAAAAAGTTGCTCTACAACATAATTTACCTGTCTGGCAACCTAAAAGAATCAGAAATGCGCAAAAAATCCTGTCTGAGCTTAGAGAAGCCCGGGCAGATGCCTTTGTTGTGGTGGCTTATGGACAAATTCTGTCCCCTGAGATCTTATCTATTCCTAAACTGGGCTGTATTAATGTTCACGGCTCAATTTTGCCCCAATACCGCGGAGCGGCCCCCATTCAGTGGAGTGTATATAACGCGGAGCAACAAATAGGGGTTACTACTATGTTAATGAATGAGGGAATGGATACAGGAGATATATTGCTTAAATCTGTGAAATCTATTGGCTTATTAGATAATTATCAGCAAATTGCTGAAGAACTGGCTCAAAATGGAGCAGATTTGTTGTTAGAAACCTTACAAAAACTAGAAGTTGGAGGTATTATTGCCACTCCTCAAGATCCAACAGAAGCCACCTACGCCCCACTAATTCAAAAATCTGACTATGAAATTAATTGGTCCAAATCTGCAATCGCCGTCCATAATCAAGTGCGGGGATTCTACCCTAATTGTATCACCAATTTCCGTGATCAATCCCTGAAAGTTATGGCGACCATTCCGTTAGAAGATATTGATTGGGAGTCTTTACCCTCGGTGTTTCAACCCCTTCGGCAACAATCAACAAAATTACCAACTCTTCAAGGAAAACCAGGGGAAATTATGAGTAACATTAAAAACTTTGGACCTGTGGTACAGACAGGAAGAGGACTGCTTCTCTTAAGAGAAGTACAATTATCGGGAAAACGCCGTCAGTCAGGGTGGGATTTTTTTAATGGAACTCGTGTAAGTGTGGGAGAAATCTTTTTTTGATTAGCTTTAAGATGATTTATGGGCTCATATAGATAGTATTCCTCATACTATCGGTTAAAATTTACTAAACAGAGTATTGTTTTCTAAATAGGTTGTAAGACAGTAACCAGTATTTCCAATGATCCAACAGCTATCCAATAGTTTTTTTCTGAGGGGTTAAGTTGATTAGACCTAAAAAAACTTAGTTCCTTATTTTTTTAGGTGAGAATGTTTCTTTTTTGATAAGCAACTATTGAATGACCGATAAAGTAAAAAGTAACTTTGGAAAAAGATATTATGGTGAGCAATTAAGCCCGAAGGATAAATTTTAAACCCTAAAATTAAATAATTCCCAACTAATAAAATAAAATAACTCCTCAATTACTTCTATTCAAAAGGACGAAGGACAAGTGGACGGAAGTTGGATATTGACAGATAAACTTGAATATAATCTAGTTCAGAAACATAAAGCAATTGTAAAAAATAAAGGACAGAAAATTGAAAAAACAGAGGAGATTGTCAAAACAGGAAACGGCTATCGGGACTTTTATAAAGAAATCGATAGCTAAAACTAAGTGCTCTCATACTTGAGCACTGAATCTCAATATTCGGACTATAGCTGTTAATTCGAGATCTTTGATCATTTATCTCATAACTAGGAATTAAGTTTGATGGTAGAAAGATCTAAATATCTACAGATATTAGTAAAAAAGAGAAAAGTAGCATTTCGTTAAAAACTTAGATATAAAGGAAAATAGAACGAACGTTTATTCATAAAGAGTTATAGAAAGTCAAGTTTTTAAAAAGTTTTTATAAAAAATATTGTTATATTCTATTTGTCCAAAATAATTAAAACTTAAATAAAGAATTATCTCTTAAAGTTAACCGCGATCTTGCTTTAAAAAATTTAAACCAAAATCTAGTCCCCTAAGTAACTATTTTGTCAACCTCCAATCATAATTAGAATATTTCTCTAACCTAATAAAGGAAGAGGAAAATCTGTACGGAATTTGCTTAAAATCTATTGATCTAAATTCTCCAAAGCACGATTACGGTATTGTTCGTAGCGTTCTCGTTTATTGCGAACTTTCTGTGGTAATTTCGGGATAATACCAAAATTAGGCGGCATCGGTTGAAAATATTTGGGAGATGTATTGCTAATAAATTCAAATAACGCTCCTATCATAGTCATTTTAAGAATAGTTTCAGGATTAAATCCTGAAACTACTAACCGTACAGTATTTATCCCGGCTAACCAACCTCCAGCTGTGGCTGCTGTATATCCTTCTGTTCCTACTAATTGACCAGCTGCTAATAAGGTAGAACGAGATTTAAACCGTAAAGTAGGTTCGAGTAATTGAGGAAAATCAATAAAAGTATTGCGGTGCATGACCCCCATACGAACAAATTCTGCTTTTTCCAACCCTGGAATTAATCTAAATATTCGTTTTAGCTCTCCCCAATGCAAATTGGTTTAAAACCCTACCATGTTTCATCAACGACCATTTTTGCTCTTGTGGCGTAGTTGTAGCACTCCATAAGGGCATTTTTCTTTATTTTCAGGATCGCGGAAGTTTCCTAAACGGGGATTAAATGGTCCTACCGGTTTCACCGGGCTATAGCGGATGGTATTTTCTCTGCGCTTAATCCATTCTTCTATAAAAAGACAACCTTCGAAAAATTTAACAGTTTCTTGCTCAAAATCCTTTAATTTTACTTATTATGTTCGACATAATTCCTCTCGAAAGTGTAGATATGGTTTTTCTGGCTTCCCCTTTCTTATAACGGGAAGCCAGAAAAACCATATTACGGTTAATGGAATCCCCGACAATGATGGGACTAGCTGTATCAAAAAAGCTTAAATAGTCCATTCCTGTAAACTTTCGTAAGTCCTCTGCTAAAGCCGGAGTAGTTAGCGGTCTGGTAGTAAAGACAATCATCTCTTATGAGGTAATTCTTGCTGTTTCTACTCTTTTTAAAGTGATTAGAGAATGTTTGGCTAGAGCTTGGGTTTATTCATGGTTAAAGATTCCTCGAGCTATTGTTAATGCACCTCCTGCAGGGATTGAATTTTTATCGACAGATTGAATGATGATTGATTCTAGATGGCGTAATTCTTCCTGGAAGAGTCCAGAAACGCGATCGCTTGACATTGCCCTAAAAAAGTTACTACAAACCAATTCAGCTAATTCTTCGCTATGGTGTACTGGACTTGTTGTGTGGGGATGCATTATTATGTAGTATAACAGGAACCTCCACTGGGGCAATTTACAAGGCCGCTTTGGCTCCGGCTAATCCTTCCCCAATGACTTGAACAGTGGACATACATTTTAGATTTGACTAAGATGCTTAGTTTGGTTTAAAGGTTATCGTTCGGCAGAGGCTGAAATATAATTGTAAGGTGGGCAATGTCCGCTTTACAAGATCGAAGATTTTAGAGAGGCTAATTTTTATTATTAATACACATTTAGCACTACTTAACTATTAATTATTAATAATAATGTCCTAAGTCAGAATAGTGAACCGCCGTTATCCCATCGGGTAAAACCTTGCCTTTTTGGTTACTTTATAAATGTTCCCGTGATAGTCACATTCCATCCGACTGCCTATTTAACACTCTATATAAAATAATGCACCTTTCAAAATCAGAAAACTCTTGTCAGTTTTTTTCATTTTTATCTCCTCAAAACGATCTTCTCTAAGTCCAAAAAGTTCAAAAAAATACTTCATTCTTTCTTTCGCGACTTCAATGGCAAATCCGGGGGGATTAAAGATAGCTTGAGAGATCTAAGAGGCCAACACCGCTCCTTAACTTTTTCTTCTCGACAAGTCAGAATACACAACAAACTTAAAATACATTCTAATACTTATTCTGTTCACACCTTTTGGGACTCTATCAACTTAAATATTGATTTAAAGACTATCTTTTCCTTTAATTACTTTCAATACCTTCAAATGTCCTGCAAGCTGAAACAATGAAATATTGGGGGATAAGATTACTTAATAATTAGAATAGACAATGGTAATTTAGGAACAATTTATAATACAAATTATATATTTTTTATTTAGTAAATATTAATATGATCGACTACAACATAATCAATAGTTTTAGAATTAAGATATTGTTTAAAATAATTTGTAAAAAATTTCAGTAAAAGATTTTTTATAGAGATAGACTAGTAGGTATCAATTTGCTATTGTTCTTGATTCTAGGATCACAAAACTAAAATATTAAGTGCCAATAAGAAATATACAAATACTTTTAAATTTTAAAATTATTTTTTAAAAAATGATAAAAAAACTTTTTAAATAAAAATTTAATAATTTATTAAATTCTAATCTAGGAATAGTAATTAACTGACTTTTATATTAGTTTTTTTAGTAAATTAAAATTTTTTAAAAATCATTCTAAAAAATAGTAAATTATTCGATAAATCATTAATAGTTTTTACATTTATTTAGTGTAGATCAAATAATTAAAAGTATTTAGTATGCCCATTCTAAATACTTTTAATTTGTTAGGGACTGGATCAATTAATCCAAAATTTAGCTGTTAAGCCTATTTTATAAATAAAAAAATAAACTGTGAAGTTTCTAGGTTGATAGAAATTAGTAAACGAGCTACCTCACAGGCTAATTCCTGACCAAAAATAGAAAACTAACTAATTGCAATAAAATCTTATCAGGGGGAAACCTAAGAATTTTGTATCTGAATCCTAGAAGAACTTTACAAATATATTCAAGGGTAAAATAAATAACGACAAAAAATAATATTAGAGAATGAACAGAATCGAATAGTAAATTTTTACTATAAGAAAAAAGCTGACAGCTCAAACATAAAAATTATGTCACTGACAGTGAGTAACACTAACTAAAATGTTCAACAGGCAGAAAAAGTAGGTTGAGTAATATCGAGCTTAGGTATTTTATAAACATTGTAGAAACAATAAGAAATTGCTGTTTCTAATCAAACATTTAACCAAGTACTATTACTGACAGCATAAATAAATGCAATGTTGGCAACTCTAGCAGGACCTTAGACCTAATCAACATATTGAAACCTTAAAAAATCATAGCCAGTCATAGTTAAATATCCTAACCTTGTTAAGGCGATTTTTCTCACCTGATTGGTTGCCAGAACAGTCTATAAATATCCTAAAATACTTTGTTAACTATGGTTAGCTAACAAAATAGATGAAGATAAAATAGAGAAGAAAATAGTTGTAACTCCAGACAAAGTCTAATCAGAAGAAGATTTCATCAAACGGTTAAGAATTATTACTTCACAGTCTAATAAAAAAACAAGCTCTTGTTATTTCGATAACAAGAGCTTGTTTTTTTGAAAGTTTAGACTAACTGTAACAAGAAGACGAAATAATCCCCTCAGGCTAAAGAGGGGAGTTAACGAGTTTAATTGCTTGAATGTGACTAGATTATCAACAGGTTTTTAGTCTTTCTTTATTTCTTGGGGGTTAAAAACATCATCATGTTTCGTCCCTCCCGTTTAGGAATTTGTTGAATGTCAGCGATATCTTTAAGATCTTGAGCCATACGGTCTAGTAAATTTAAGGCCAAATTGGAATGTTGAATTTCCCGACCTCGGAATGTAACCGTCGCTTTAACTTTGTCACCAGACTTAAGAAAGCGTTTGGCTTGATTAATACGTACTATATAATCGCTTTCGCCGATTTTATAGCGCATCTTTACTTCCTTGACGTCGGCTGTATGCTGCTTTTTCTTAGCTTCCCTAGCTTTTTTCTCCTGTTCAAATTTATATTTGCCATAATCCATGATTCGGCAGACAGGAGGTTTAGCAGTTTCACTCACCAAGACTAAATCAAGCTCCTTTTCTTGCGCTATGGTTAACGCTTCCTCAGGAGTCAGAAGACCGACTTGCGCGCCATCGCTATCGATGACTCTGATTTCAGGAAAACGAATTCTTTCGTTGATTTTGGGGAGATCTCGTTGAGAGCGTCTTTTATCTATCACAGGCGTTTGTTGTTATATCTTAAATAGATGTAGATGGACGAACTTAAGTGAATATAGATGAATAGAGTAACTAATTTTATTTTACTAACTTTTAACTAGGTTCTATCTTAAATATGAATATTACTTTTTGTTTTTGGTCATCTATCTTAAAAATTGGGCTTTGATTAACTGATGTCGATATCCGATGAATTATAGAAGCTACACATTGACACATTATGCCAAATATGTATTATCTGGAATAGATAATACAATTACTAATAAGACCACGGTCGACCTCAGAGAATAATTTTCTCTCAGTTTAACACCAATTGTCAATCAACTTTTTAGCTCTCGTTAATTCTAATCGGATAAAAGCTCACAGAGCCCCAAAAAAGTAAGTCAAGATCGTCTTATGTTTTTTGACCAATATTTTATTTTGTTAGTTCCACATTATTACTTTAAGGCTTAAAGGTAACATTCAATAACCTAATTTTTCGACTGAAAAAATAGATCTTTAGTGACTGTATTTAAGTTTCCGTAATTGAAAAAACATAGTGTTGAACAGTATTGTCCGTATTTTTTAAAAAATTTTGATTTCCCCAAACTCTTTAAAATAAATTATTGTATTATTTTTCTTGATCTCTAGGCTTTTAAATAGTCCAAATTATTTTTTGCATATTAATAGTCCTATAGTAATCAACTAAATATCACTATTTTAGTGCCAAAAAATAGTTTAATATCTCTCTATAATAAGTAGTTTACTTTTCTGACGTCAACAAATATTTTTTATTGACTCAAAAAGTAACTGCTTAATAATTTAATTAGATTTAGAATGCACTTAACAGCTGATAAAAAATGATTAATTAATGGTTAATTAACTGTCGTATTGAAACCAACGGAAAAGCTAACATTTGTTCCTCCTAACCCACAATAACCCTTAGGATTTTTAGCAAGATACTGTTGATGATAAATCTCTGCATAGTAAAATTCAGAAGCATCCAGAATTTCCGTAGTAATTTTGCCATATCCCGCTTCAGTTAATGCTTTTTGGTAAACCTCTTTAGAGGCTTCTGCTTCTTGCTTCTGTTCAGGGGAATAAACATAAATTCCTGAACGATACTGAGTTCCTATATCATTTCCCTGACACATTCCCTGGGTGGGGTTATGACTTTCCCAAAATATCTTTAACAGTTGTTCATAATTAATAATTTTTTGTTCAAAAACCACTAATACTACTTCATTATGGCCCGTAAGTCCGGTACAAACTTCTCGATAAGTAGGATTAGGAGTTAACCCAGCTGTGTACCCTACTGCAGTCGTATATACTCCTTCAAGTTGCCAGAATTTACGTTCTGCTCCCCAAAAACATCCTAACCCAAACATTGCGGTTTTCATTCCTTCAGGAAAGGGACATTTAATAGGATTTCCATGAACATAGTGGAAAGCTGAGACGAACATTTTCGCTTCTCGTCCAGGCAATGCTGTCTCAGGAGTAAGTATAGCTAATTTTTTACCAAATCCAAATAATTTCATAGTTTCTTTTCCCAAAAGAAAATAAATATACTATTTTTATCTTAAATAGAAAAAATAGCTTCTTCAAAGTTGTGGTTAATCACAACCATATCCATTACATCTATTGTAACTACTGCCGCAACCATACTTTAGTCCTACTCCTCTATTAGGGTAGAAGATGGCAAATTTCATATATACGTTGTTTCTTCACTACTTAGACTTCCAAAATATTAAATATTATTAATATAATTAATCTAATATTTAAGGTATTTTATCAATATTTTATTTACGGTTTAACTTATGCAAAACTTTTTATGGAATAAAATATGTCATTTTAAGTATAACTGTAAGTCAATTTCTCTGTCGGGAAGAAAACCATCTATAATTAAATATAAGTTTAATAAAAAAGAGTATAAATTTTCTAGAAAAAATGAATTAATTAATTCATTTTTTTAAGAGAGTCTATTTAAAAGATAGAATAGTCAATATATTACGATTTATGCTTTATATAAATCGGCTGAATGATTCAAGATGTTAGAAGTTAATCAGGTTTAATTGGCTAAAAAATATCTCACAATTTAATTTATTAATAATAAAAAATACATAATTTTTAATGAATTTAAACAGGGCTTAAGTTATTAATATTTAACAAAATTTTTAAAAAAAATCTAAACAAGCTAGTAAATATGTAATGCGCTTACTCAAGTCAAAAAAAGCAAGAATATTCTACGTAATTTTTATGTATAAAAATATTAATAAGTAGATTAATTTAAAAAAATTAAATTAATTCAGTTCGTCTTGATAGCCATTCCATTCAACAGAAAATTGTATATATAACTCATAGCAAAGTATTGATGAACAATAAACTCCAATTTTTTATCAAAAGTGATCGCTCAATGGATGTTAGCAGTCAGAATAGAAGCATAGGACATAAATAAACTAAAATTTTATACATAACAATAAGGGAGTTATTCAAACAAATGAAAATAAGGATAACGTTTAGAACCCCTAAGTTTTTTAAGCTCAATTAAAATTACCTTTCCAAGAAGTATTCCGTTATAAGTAGGTACTAACTAAATCTCTATAACTGCTAGAAATAATCACCTTAGTTGATCTATACTCTTGAGTGTAAAGTTTGTCTAAAGCTTCGTGACTTTCAAAGCGGCTCCCCTCAATATGGGTATGCTGGCAGTACCATTCTCCTTGCCAACTTTACTAATGATGACAGTATTAGAAATGAATTAATTCACGGGGTTTTCGATTAGCCTCAAAAACCTCATGACGAGGACAAAAATAAATATCTGTTAAAGTAAAAGCAGGAATATACTTGGAGACAGTTAGGAGATTGAATCCCTGCCCTGAAAATAGGGTATTCTAGGTCCAAATTTACCTATAAATTTGAAAGTTTGTATTGTACTTAGTACTGTGTGACAGTCGCTTAAAAATATATTATATCGATAATATATCTACCGAATCCTTTCGGCTTTAACAATAAAGTTGGGATTTTAGATTTGATTTGTAATTTATGATTAAAAATTTCCTAACTCGTCTCTCTCTAATGGACTAACTTCCAGTATGCAGTGGTCAGAAGAAAAATTACTTGGGCATTGAGGTCTAGTATTTTGTCTCCTGGGGTCATACGCACTGTTGTCTGTGTTGGTATTGGAGCAATCAATCATTTCAGATAAAGTCCAAGTAAGAATCGATCAATCATTCTCTGCAGTCTAAAAAATTGGCTTTAGTTGACGCTGGTAAAATAACAAATATTCAATTTATTGAGATTCAAGAATAACTTATCTTAAATAGGCTGATTGGGATTTTGTTTATGAGCAATTTTAAGCTATAAATAGTAAAGACAAAAAGTTCATTAAGCTTATCAAACTATCTCAAGAAGAAATGATGATTGATTAGTTTGTTTTGGTCGTTGTTGGACTTATTTTAGATTGTGACAAGTTAAGCCGCATTTGATATTTTTTCTGCAGCCCTACAACAAGTTCAACAGTTCTTAAATTACAAAAGCTCAATTTTCATCTTTGGATTAAGACTTAACCGACTGTTTTCAAACTTAGACAACAGTCGGCTTTCTATAAAAACAAAAGTAAACAAATGGTAGCGAAAACCGGAATTTTATACGGCATTAGTGTAGGAACAGGAGACCCTGACTTGATTACAGTTAAAGGGGTGCGCCTATTGCAACAGGTATCTGTTGTTGCTTTTCCCATGGGGGTAGGGAATCAACCTGGAATTGCTCAAACAATTATCTCCCCGTGGTTGACTTCTGAGCAGAAAACTTGGGCTCTACCTTTTCCATATGTCCAAAATGAAACGGAATTACGATTAGCCTGGAAACAGGCTGCTGAACAAGTCTGGTCTTACCTTCAACAAGGAAAGGATGTGGCTTTTGCCTGTGAAGGAGATACCAGCTTCTATAGTACCTTTACCTATTTAGCCCAAACGCTCACCTATTATTACCCCTCGGCAATAATTAAAACCGTTCCAGGAGTTTGTTCTCCGATGGCTGTGGCTTCGGTTTTAAACCTTCCTTTAACGGTTAAAAATCAACGGTTAGCTATTCTTCCTGTCCTTTACACCTTGGAGGACTTGGAACAAACATTGGGGTGGGCTGACGTAGTAGTGTTGTTAAAAGTTAGTTCGGTCTACCCCCAAGTATGGGAAATTTTGCGACGGTTAAATTTATTGGAGCGCGCTTGGGTGGTGGAACGGGCGACTCAACCGGAACAAGTGATTTATGATGAGTTAAAAGAGCAATCAAACCTTCAACTTTCTTATTTTTCCCTTCTTATTATTCACGTCAAACCTCCCGATCTTCGTAACTAAATTTAACATCCTATAAACCTTTTCTTGATTGGGTTTGAGGATTTTAGCTGAAAAAATATGACTTTTGTTACAGTATAAATTATGTCAATTAACTGCCGACTTCGACAATAGTAACTATTAGATCTCATTGACTTTCTTGACCAATTGCTATGAGTGTTACTCCCCTTCCTATCATTAAGTCCTCTTTATGTGTTCATTACACAATCAGTATTATAACTAATGAAGTCCGTCAACTTGCAAAAAGAGAAATGACGAGTCGTTATAAACCTATTAATGTACTTTGCGGGTATATTTCCCCTTGTGAGTGGACGTATGTGAAAACATAATTAGAGAGATGTGATTATTTACTACGTAATCAAATTGGCGATCCGATTCCCTGTGAAACTTGGGATAATGACCAAGATTAAAGAATGTTGATCAATCCAGTTCAAACTTTTACTTTACGATTTTGAAATCATTCCATCCCTACCTATATGATATCCCAGGAGTTGTTGGGAACAAAAGAGGTATTTCCATGAAATTAGGATAAAAACAGTCAGGATATATTAAAGCTATAACCCCAAAAAACATAAGTTTGGTCAAGATTTAACCAAGGCGTCCAAAAAGATACTAGTTGATACGGCTCTATATCTTAAGTTGCCCAAGTCTAAATGGAGGAGTTATTATATATAACTTTTGATCTACTCAATACTGTTTGGTGATTTTATGAGAACTATAACACCCCTTATTCTTTGTTCCACCCCTTATTCCACTGAGATAGTTCAAGATGAAGCTCAACAATTCGTCGACCAGAGTAACGTTAGCTGATAACAACCGATCTACATTCTGTACGATTACGATTATGTCCTAGCGCACAAAGGGGTTAGTCTTGAGTATGAATTCGAAGGATACAATTGTTCGCTACGTGATTGTATTGGAGATCTCTTTGGTTCAGAAATCTGAATCTAGCGACTGAAATTTTCCGAGCCTACTTATCGTTTTGATTAGACTGCTGCAATTTTTCTAACTCTGTTCTCAGAGCAATCACTTATTCGGTTAGTTTTTTAATCACCCCTTGAGCATTCTTATTACTACTTGAGGAAAGGATTAACTTGTAATCATTATTCCTGTTCGTGGAAGTTGACGAATGTTGATATTGTTATTTATTTAACTATTTATTCACTAAGCGACGGGCTTCTTGTTCAGTTATCTACCCTTTCTGAGCCCATTCTTGAACTTTTTTTATAAATTGAGTCTAAATCTCAACAATAGTTTTTGAACGTTTTTGAGGATCTTGAAGAGTTTTTACAAAGGAAGTGGTAGCCACAACGCTAACTTGAAAGCCTTGTTGTAATAGTTGTAACAAATGATCTGTATTCATAAATAGTTTGGTCATATTAAAAACAGTTTAGGTTAAATGACTTGAATTGTAGATCAGCAAGGATCTACTCCCGACATTATTCTTAAACCTTTCCAATCAATACTTTCACTTGTTAACTAATCAGCCCCAGTACTAGTCAACTGGTTTGAGATACTGTTCCAAGTCTTTGATTAGGCGGGTTAGTTCAGCTTCTATCGTCAGTCGGACACGGTCATCCTTGAGGGTCGATAAAACTTTAGCTGCAAAAGGATTTGGATAAATATTAGGATCACAAAACAGTTCAACAAAAACCTCTCATGTGTGAGTATATTCCATAGCCCTTTGAGGCTTATCTCCACTGACGGACTGAGTTAAAATTGCTTTAAGACCAACCATCAACTCATCGATTTCTCCTTTAAGAGTTTGAACAGCTTCAGGACTAAAATTAAAGCTAACGGCTCCTTGAATTAAGTTTAGTGTCAATTGAGCCATTGATAAAAAAAAACGGTATAAAGAATATCCTCCAAACTACTAGATACTCTCCAGTTGGGAAAGAAGATTACTCTAAATAAAAATAAATTATCTATTATGTATGTTTACTTTACTTGCCCCTCGCCGGAGGCGGCATACTGTAATTTCACCTTATTCCTCTATGTTTTTAGGGAATGTTAACAACTTTTGTTAGAAATAAGTGAACCTCACAGTATATAGTAAACTGTTATCGTTAATAAAAGTTTCTTGCGTTTTTAGTTTAAGTTGAAATCTAAGCTATTTATCATCTAAATCAATATATTGAGAGTAAGAAGATAAGGGAGTGAGAGAAGGATAAATGGACAGTTTTCATGGGTTTAGAATATACCCAATCCAGCTCCATAAAAACCTTGCTTAAGCTCATCTATGAAACTTGACAAACGCCAATGCTAGTGTGGTGTACTTGAGTACACTATAATAAATATATAGATTCAGTATAGTTGGTGTTTTAACTAATAACTCCTAAGACGACTACCCCAATTATCTAAGCACTTATAAATTATGTTAAATCCATCTGAGACAACTACTATACTCTTAATTATTTTGGTCGCCTTGGGTATTCTAACCTGGGGTTATAACAGAGCTAAATCCTATGGTAAATCGGTAGTTTTGTCCGAGTTGCAGTTGTTAACATTGATAGTTCCCTGGCTAGTATCTTTCGGATTATTTGCTGCTGGAATTTATCTTAATTTAGTCGCAATTCTATTTTTGTTGGTCACTTCATTAGCAGTATACATTTATTTAGGAAAAAGACTAAGAGCAGAAGGTCAAGACGTCATTCTACGAAAAAAGACCGCTGATAATTTACAAGAACAATATAAAACTAATAAGTCTCAAGTAAATCAATCTGGAAAGTCTCGTCTTGATTCTAACCTCAAAATTGTAGCAGATGATCTACCCATTCCTAAAGAAGAGCTTAAACTTATTAAAGGCATATTTGGCATTGACACTTTTTTTGCGACTGAAACAATTTCTTATCAAAAGGGGGCAATTTTTAAGGGAAATTTGCGAGGGGAACCTGACACAGTTTATGATCGCCTTTCAGAAAAATTAAAAGCTTGTCTTTTCGATAAGTACCGTCTCTTTTTGGTAGAAGGAACAGAAAGGAAACCTGTAGTGATAGTGCTTCCAAGTATTGTTGACCCGCGACCAACTACCTTAGTGCAGAAAAATGTCGCTTTGGTCCTGTTTGTAGCGACTATTTTAACTAGTTTAGAAGCATCAGGAATTCTGTTAGGATTCGATTTGTTCAGCGATTGGAGTCGTTATAAAGAAGCTATCCCCCTTAGTTTAGGACTGTGGACAATTTTAATTGCTCATGAGATTAGTCATCGTCTTCTTGCAAAGCGTCATAATGTGCGCCTGAGTGTCCCATTTTTTCTTCCCACCTGGCAAATTGGATCGTTCGGGGCAATTACTCGCTTCGAATCCTTACTGCCTAATCGAAACATCTTATTTGATGTGGCTTTTGCGGGCTCTGCTGCAGGATGGGGGCTTTCTTTAGTATTGCTGACGGTTGGATTGGTATTGTCCCATCCAGGAAGTTTGTTTCAAGTCCCTACTCAGTTTTTTCAAGGTTCAATTTTAGTTGGGAGTTTAGCTCGGGTGGTGTTCGGAGAAGAGCTGCAAAAATCGTTAATTGATGTTCATCCCTTAACGATTATCGGATGGTTGGGATTAGTTATTAGTGCTCTTAATTTACTTCCTGCTGGTCAGTTAGATGGGGGACGAATTGTTCAGGCAATTTATGGACGAAAAACTGCAAAGCTAACTACAATAGTGTCCTTAATTGTATTAGGAATTGTAACGTTAATAAATCCGGAAAATTCCCTTCCTCTTTATTGGATAATTGTGATTCTTTTTCTCCAACTAGACTTAGAAAGACCAAGTTTAAATGAGTTAACTGAACCTGATAATACCCGTGCCACGTGGGGTTTATTAAGTCTATTTCTTATGTTAGTGACTTTAATTCCTTGGCTTTTCTAAGCTAGCTATGATAAGGTGATAATCGACAGAAGTTGATTTTTTTTTACAAGGTTCCAAAATTTTTGGATGCTTAGTTCTTATGAAATTAGATTTTTAGAGTCATACAACACAGTTAGAATAAAAAACCTAAAAGTCATCAGCTGCTAATTTATTAGACCAAATCTACTAGTATAGAAGAGTTAACTCCTTTAAGTTTTAGCTAGGAAACAAAAAAATTAGTGGCTATGAAGATAGATTTATTGATTACTATCAAGTATCTTTGTCATATTTTTCGTTTTTTTAGACTTATTTCCCTTCAGGATATGGTGACTACTTGTACTTACTCTCATTCTCGTTCTGGGAAAAATTTTAGGACCGCAAGTTAAGCTCAATATTTTTTACTTTCTTTGAACTATGTTTTTATTACTTACTTATTTAAGCTCACTTAGCTTAATTTAATCTTAAGAACTATTAATTTATTTGATTTTTTAAAATTAGATAAAAAGCTAATAGTTAACGGATAATAACCTGTTAGGGGATTTTTTATTTAAAAATCTCCTTTTCAAAACTTGTAACAATTATCTATTCCATCATCACAAATTAGATAATCCAGAAAAATAAAGTTTCTATTGATTAGTATTTCAGTGTTTTAGTCATAGTTTTATTATAAATTACAGTTTTTGTATCTTTTATCTCGCTGGTTGTATTCCTAAAAAATGTCGATACTTTACATAGAATCCAATCAACATCAATAAAATAATTCCAAGAGTTCCAATTCCCAAATAACTGGGTACCCAAAAAGAGGCTTCAATAGTATTGACTTGACCAGGTTTTAATGTCCAAACAATCTGACAATTTTTCTGCTCAAAAGAGGTATTACTAACAATATTTTTAATTCCAAAAGGAGCCTTTAGAATAAATTCTAAGTCCACTAATGATCCTGTACTTAGGATAACATTGCCCTGACTCGATAAAACTCCTAACGCTCGTAAATCTACTTCTAGATTAAGTAAATTATGTTCTAGAAATAGCCAATTACCTTGTTTCAAAGACATTCTAGCTTTAAGGTCCACTAAATCTGAATCGTTGTCCTTAAGGGACTGAGTTGGACTAGATGTAGGAGGATTAAAAAATTTATTGAATTTCTCAATCAGTTCTTTACCATTCCCGAAAGGGATTTTGACAAATATCTCTCGGGGAGATATTCGGTTAGCTTTTCCTTGAAGATTTTCTGCCCTTTTTTCAAGACTATCTAACCATTTATTAGCTTCCGTTTGACTTAAATTAGTTAACTGTTCAGCCAAGCTAATATGTTGTACAATTTCCCCTCGATGTTGTTGAAAAAAATCGACACTTACACCATAGTGAACACAGCCACTTAATAGGGTTAATAAACTAATAACTAGAGGTGCTAAAAAAAACCTTAACAAACTTTTAAATGTCTGTTCTCCACTTTTTTGGTTGAAATACTGTTCTTGATTTTTCACGGTTAACCATTAACTTTTAACTAAAATTAGTCATCGTCCCAATCATCATTTCTAGCGGAGCTCCCACCTCCAACAGTTACTAAATCAATCTGCTGACGATAATAATCTACACTTTTTACCTCTACTTCAACTTCATCTCCTAAACGATAAGCAATGCGATTTTTTCTTCCTACTAAACAACCATGACGGGCGCGATATTCATACCAATCGTCTTTTAAAGAACTAACATGAACGAGTCCTTCTACCAATAGGTCTTCAATTTCGACAAAGAAACCATAGGATTGAACTCCCGTAATCAACCCTCGAAAAACTTGTCCAGTACGTTCTTTCATTTTTTCAGCCTTCTTCAAGCCATCGAGATCTTTTTCTGCGTCTTCAGCTAACTTTTCACGATCGTTAAGATGAGAAACTAAGATGTGAAATTCTTCTTCAAGACTTTCTTGCATTGCAGGTGGTAAAACATTCCAGTTAATGTCAATATGACAACGACTGCTGTGGAGATCTACCCCCGTTTTAGTCTGTTTGGTACGACGATCACGCCCTTCACTAAACAATAACTTAATCATACGTTGTACTAATAAATCTCCATATCGTTGACCAGGAGAGACACAATGGGTATAACAATCATGATAAGCTAAACCAAAATGGGGAGCCGAATGACTACTGTATTTAGCAGATTTTAGGGTGTCTTTCAAAAGAAAATTTAACACCCGCACCGATGAACATTGATTAAATCCTTGAGTCAAATTGTAATAATCTTGAGCGGTAATCTCCTCCTCCGAAGAGAGTTGTATCTCTATTCCTAAATTATCTACCAGTTTCAGTAAATCTTCTAATTCTTCCCAATCAGGTTCAGGTTGAGCACAATAAAGGGAAGGAATTCCTAAAGCGTAAAGATGATCGGCTACCGATTTTCCTGCTAGGATTACTAACTCCATCAACAGCGATCGCACAGGAACCTTGGATGAAGCAATAATGACTCCTAAGCGGCCTTCATCTTGATAAGGTGATCGCGGCTCTAACTGTAGTTCAAACCCTCCTCGTTGTAACCGTTGTGCTTTAACTAAGGGACTAAGGATAAAAAATAGTTGGTTGAGACATTGAGCTAATTCTTCTTGTTCCGCAGGAACCTGGTCAAGATGGGCTAATAACCCTTGAGCTTCCTGGTAAGTCAGTTGTTCATTAACATTGATAACTGTTGACTGAATTTCGAATTCAGTCATTTGACCATTTTTATCAAAGGTAATTAACACTGAAATAGTTAAACAATCCTTTTCTGGGACAATACAACAACAGTCAGTTAAAGCCTTTGGCAATAAGGGAAGAACTTTTTCACCTAAATAAATCGTTGTCCCTCGTTTTTTTGCCGTTTTATCGAGGAGCGAATCAGGAGTAACATAATGAGCAACATCAGTAATATGAACACCTAATTGCCAGTATTGATTGGGAGTTTTTTCAAGGGTAAAAGCTGTTTCAACAAAAGGAGGATGGTCTCGTTGCTCATCTTCAACAAAGGTAAACGTAAACTTTTGACGCAAATCAACCCGCCTATCAATTTCAGCTTGATCAACGGTTTTTGGTAAGGCTTCCGCCAGTCGTTCCACCGCTTCGGGAAAAATTTGGGGCAAATCGTGTTTACAACAGACAATATCTGTATCAGCAGCTTCTTCAGCATCACTTCCTAAAATACGGGTGATAGTTCCCCAGGGGGAATGTTCTCCAATCGGATAGCGTATTACCGAGACGTGAACTAAATGGTTTACTGCTTGTTCTAAACTATTCTCATTCTGTTTAAGTAGAAGTTCAAATAATAAGCGATCATCGAGAGGAATTGCTCTATAGTCTCCATCATCCATCTTTACTTGGGCAAGTAAAGATGGATTTGCCCGTTCCAAAATCAATTTCACTTCTCCTTCTGGAGAACGACGACGAGTGCCTTCTTTAATTACTTTAACGAGGACGCGGTCACCGTTCCAGGCATTGCTCAAATGGGTTTCTCGTACATAGATATCATCAGCGTCTTCTTCATCTTGAATGGCAAAACAAAAACCCTTGCTTGAACAGCGTAATTTAGCTTCAACCAGATTTTTCTCTATAAAACGGCGATATTTTCCTCTCTCCTTAACTAAAACTCCAATTTTTTCTAGAATATCTAAAATGATTTGGAGCTTTTCGATGCTTTCTTCATCTTCACACCCCAACTTTTTCTCCAGAAATTTAGCCGCGACTAATTTGTCATCTGTAAAATTGGACAAAAGTGTAGCGATTGAAAATTCCATTTACCTATTAATCTTCCTTACTAAATGTGAGTGGATCTTATTGGTGGCTGGAATCATAGAAGAGTAGTTGCTCGACAGCTCCCTAAACTGTTATGTCTTCTATACCCGACACCATGAAGCAAGAAAAGTTCTTTCTTCAATGAGGAGATTGCCTAGTTAGTTAGGGAGCTTAGCTAACTAAGATGGTGGCTCAGTTAAGTGATTGCCGTCTTTATTCTGTCTTCATTCTTAAGATAAAAATCTTTAGAATGGCTAAGTTAGCTTTCCCAATTATACCTCTGTTTACAATCAAGAAGCGACCCTTGATATATCTGGATTTGCCGCATTATTTATTCTTGGAGATCTGAATCTATATTAGCAGTGAAGTTGCTCCTAGGAACCTTTGATTTTGTACTTTAAAAGTCGTGTCCTACGAGAACAGAGTGAGAGTCGAGTCGTATTATCTAGTGAGAAGAACTACTCTCATTGGAGGTCAACTCTGTCTAAGGTGGGTGTGAGGAACTAATCCGTTGACACTTTCCTTTCACAAACTTATCCGAATTTTAATTTTACCAAGGTTAAGTGACACTTGCGAGGTTTGTCTTTGACAAAAGTGAAAGTCAGTATTTATTTTTTATGTCATTTTAGATTTCTTTAACGAGTCACGTAAGCGCACAGCGCAGCCTTCCATACCAAACAATAGGACTTTCCTGCTTCACTAACTTTGTTCATATAGAAAATGTTGCCATTTATCCACCTCTATCCAGATACTTCTAAAATTAGCGTTAACGACTATCTATCAGCCGTAAATGTATTGTTTTAAAACTATCAGAAAAGCTTTTCTGATAGTTTTAAACTTTTTAGTGTTTTTGATTGTCTGGCAAAACCCAGGCAACCTTCTTTATCTCCAACAGTTAGGGCAATAGGGTTCTTTCTTTAATTTCCTAGCTCATTTCTAGATATCGATTAGACTTTACTTCATCTTCTTTTCTAGCTTTGTCGTCAAGCCCCGTCAAGCCATCAGAACGCTTTCATTTTGATGTCGGAGGTATATTCCCCTACAGCTTGATGCGTTCCGTTCGTTTATAGCACAGGGCTTACCAACAGTATAAGAAATAGGTTTACCCGGATATAGAAATCTCTTTATTAAGAGCAATACAAAATATTTCTATAAATTCTATAAAGAGAAATTCTAAACTTCACGAATTCATAAAATCAAAGTGTGTTTATATTTGACTTGTTTTTCTTCAATACTTTCCTACCTTTATTCCCCGTAATAGTACCAATAAACTAAATAAAGATAGTAGCGGGTAGCTCAAAAAATTATGTTGACTAAATTCAGAATTCTTTATCCTCAAGGCGGTGTAATCAGTGAATTAGTAGCAATTGATCACGCAAAAAAGTATATGATGCGGGTCCTAATAAAAGTTGGATCAACTACTTTAGGGGCAGGTTTAGTCGGAGCTAATACTGTCGAAGAAGCTGAAGATGCTGTGAGAAACAGAGCTTTAAAGTTACTAAAGCTTGATAGTGTTTCCTTAAACCAGAATAGTCTCAACACTCCTTAAGCTCAAAAAAACCACGATTCAGACACAATAGCAACAAAAATTACAATCCATGAACCATCTTTTTCCTCTAAAGTTTCGAACATTTCGGTAGTTGCTCAAACCTACTATGAAACACCATTACCTAAGCAACAAGTTCCAGTCGCGACTTCTGTAAAAGTTCCCTAAACTCCTATAGTAGAGGCGAGCTACTCTGAACTATCAGCTTTTGCTGAGAAAACTACAAGCCAATCTTCAAGTCCAGTATTATTGATTTCTAACATCGATGAAATCATAAATGAACCAGTAGAGAAAGTTTTTCTAAAACCCTCCTTAGTAGACGAAAATTCTACTAGTCCTAATGTAAAATTAGCTGAACCGATGGAAGATGTTTCCCCAAGCTCTTCTCAAATATAAGAAACATTTATTTCAACATCAGAGATAGGAAAAATTTCAACGTCAATGACCATAATAAGCCAAGAGCTTCCAGAAGTATCTTTTTCCGAAGAACAATCTCCCCTAACAAAAATTGAAGAACCTCGTGAGTTTTCGGAAATTATTGCCCGTTCTAATACAGAGATGAAACGTTTGGGCTGGACAAAAGTGCAAGGACGCGAATATTTGATTCAAACTTATGGAAAGCAATCACGTCAAATCCTCTCTGATGAGGAACTCCTCGAATTTTTGTATTACCTTGAAAGTTTACCAACTCCTTAACTTCTCTTAAAAGTTGAGGGAAAGAATCATTTTTTAAAATAACTCAGTAACGCTTGTTAGCTAAACTAATTTAGGGGTTAACCGTCGCTGTTGACCCCCACCTTGGATTTTCCCCTAATTTCCTAATTAATAGCAGCAGGGGGAGGATTGCTAACCGAAGGACGACGGTTAATCACTTGGTCAATTAGTCCGTATCTTTGAGATTCTTCAGCAGACATGAAAAAGTCTCGTTCCGTGTCTTGAACGATCTGCTCAAGGGGTTTTCCTGTGTGATGTGCTAAGTGCTCATTGAGTAGTTGCTTTAGATAAAGAATCTCTCTAGCTTGAATTTCAATGTCTGTGGCTTGTCCCTGAGCGCCTCCCAGAGGTTGGTGAATCATAATACGAGAATTAGGCAAGCTCATCCTTTTTCCTTTAGCTCCTGCGCTGAGAAGGAAAGCTCCCATGCTAGCAGCTAACCCAATGCAGATTGTAGAGACATCAGGACGGATTTGGTTCATGGTATCAAAAATTCCTAGTCCTGCCGACACAGACCCTCCTGGAGAGTTAATATAAAGATAAATGTCCTTCTCTGGATCTTCTGATTCAAGGAATAATAACTGAGCAACAATAAGGTTAGCATTCTCGTCTCTGACCTCTTGTCCCAAAAAGACAATACGTTCACGTAACAGACGAGAGTAAATATCAAATGCGCGTTCACCACGCCCAGAAGTTTCAATAACGGTAGGAATCATAGAGTCTCTATCTTTTGGTGTCTTCCTTTTGATTTTAGCGAGTTTGTTCGTGTGTTGAACCTCATATTTTCTAAATGAGACACTCATAAGCTTTATCAAATACGCTTTATATGGCGGTAAGTTACAGTTAAAATACACTAAATAATGTCAAGTTAAACTATATTGATATTCATTCAAAATTCTACTTAATTTATTTGTATATTCATCACTCAGGAAGTTATAAGTCTTGATTTGAATTAATCTAGAGTTAGTGCGTTATTCAATAAAGTGCTGAAGAAAAATGGAAAGTAGCGTGTCTAGAACTAGAATAAACAACATTGGGTTTTGGTAGATAATTTTGTAGAACAAAAGATTTTTATCTTTAAATTAAGTATCCTTCGCTTATCACGTTTGTCGAGTATACTCTGTCTTCAGACTAATTGCTCTTTTGGCTTTAACTTTTTAATCCTCACCTTGACTAGAAATCAGCTAATAAGGACAAAGTTTTTGGTATTTATCAAGTTCGTTTTTGGTATTTATCAAGTTCGTTTTTGGTATTTATCAAGTTCGTTTTTGGTATTTATCAAGTTCCTAACTAATAGAAGCGATATCAACAAGCTTGCTCGGTTTGGCAGGGTTTTCGTTTTTTGATCAAAAAACGAAAACCGTCTTTATTGAACTAATCTTTTAGTTAGAGCTAACATTTTTAAAATTAGATAAACTCTTTTTAAGGTGATACGCTTTTGCTTGTTACATTGAGTGAGCGATATAACCCGTTGGTTCTACCGAGTTAAAAAAGTTTAATATTTGTGTAGATGTAATCGTTATTTTAAAATTACTTATGACTTCAACTTTGCTTAAAACCTCAGCTTTCAATGCTCCCATAATTCATATTCTTCCCAATGGGTTGACCATCATTGCTGAACAAATACCAGTTGAAGTGAGCAATTTTAACCAGAGGTTGAAATTATGGTCTGCGTTGAAGTCTAATGATATTCATGGGATAGCGCATTTCTTAGAACATATGCTCTTTAAAGGAACCTCTCGTCTCAAAAGTGGAGAACTTGAACGATTAGTTGAAGAACGAGTAGCACTGACCAATGCAGCGACTTCGCAAGATTATACCCATTACTACATCAATTGTGTGCCTTAAGATTTCAAAGACCTTGCCCCATTGTAATTAGATATGGTGTTCAATCTTAATATTGTTGATGAGGCATTTGAACGAGAACGATTAGTAGTTTTAGAAGGAAGAAATCAGCCGGTTAAATTATAATCCTCGTCTTCGGACTTTTTACCGGGCGATAGAGACTTGTTTTGAGGTCTTGCTCTATCGTCGTCGCGTGCTAGGACCAGCATCTACCATTGAAGGACTAATTGCCCAACAAATGCAAGACTTTCACGAAACTTAGTATCAACCTGAATCAGTAACAGCAGTGACAGTGGGTAATCTTCCTGCAGAAATGTTAATTTACATTGTAGCGAAGAGTTTTAGTCAAACCTGTAGGTCTTCTAGTATTAAGCCAAAAAATGTACAAGAGAAAAAATCGGTTTAGTTTTTACCTGAAGTTCCTTTTACTAAAATTGTGCGTCGGGAATTTAGTAATTTCAGTTTACGGCAATCTCGCTTAATAATGATGTGGCGAGTTCTTGGTTTAGTTGAATTAGATAGAATCTATCCTTTGGATGTATTAGCAGTTGTTTTAGTACAAGAAAAAATATCGTGGTTATTTCCGAAATTACTCGAAGACAAGAAATTAGTTTTCTATATTAACGTTAACAATATAACAAAAAAAATTGAGAAATATTTTATATATTAACTTAATTACTATCAGAAAATATTCTGTAGGTGGAACAAATTATCATTAAGCATATTACCAATATTAGGCAAATATCGGTGATGTAAACTGAATTGAATCGTGTACGGATTTAGGTGACTCATCGGCTTGTGTTTAGTAGTGATAGTCCGAACAATCGTGCTAATCTTTATGGTTATTATTATTCTCAGTTACAGGATTTAGAATCAGCTTTGACCTATCTAAGTTGTATACAATTTCCGAGTCTAGAAAATATCCAACAAACTGCTTTTGCTTATTTGTCTTCTGAATCAGATGGTATTACAATAGTATATTTTACTGATAAATAATTAGTAATTACTAAACAAAAATGTGGACAGAAATTGCTCAACATATTTCTCAGGCTACTCAACAGGAGTTTCAGATTAAAAACCGACGTTCTGTTAATGGAGGTTGTATCAATCAATGTTACTCCTTGATTGGGGATAACATTACTTATTTTGTCAAAATTAATCAAGCTTCCCAGGTAGAAATGTTTGCAGCTGAAGCATTGGGTTTAAAACAAATATCAAACACTAAGACCATTCGTGTTCCTCAAGTAATTTGTTGGGGAATAGCCGAAAAAACTAGTTATATTGTACTTGAGTGGATAGAATTTTGTCGAGGGACTAATCAATCTTGGGAGGAGATGGGACGTAAATTGGGGACAATGCATCGCCATCAAGGGGCTGATCAATTCGGTTGGGAACAAAACAATACGATTGGTTCTATCTCTCAGATAAATATTTGGACTGATAGTTGGGCGGATTTTTTTGCAGAATACCGTGTTGGTTATCAATTAAAGTTGGCAAGACGACGTGAGGGAAATTTTTCTGACTGTACTCAAGTTGTGGAGATGGTTAGGGAGTTATTAGCCGATAGAAAACCCCAACCTTCTTTGGTACACGGAGACTTGTGGGCAGGAAATGTAGCGGTAACTCAGGAAGGAGAACCGGTTATTTTAGATCCTGCTATTTATTATGGCGATCATGAAGTCGATTTAGCGATGACAGAACTATTTGGGGGATTTTCTGGTAGATTTTATAGAGGCTATAATGAAGTTTTTCCTTTAGAAAAAGGTTACCAAAAACGCAAAACAATTTACAATCTATATCATATCCTAAATCATTTCAATTCGTTTGGAAGTGGATATCGTTCCCAGGTTGATCGAATGATTCAGACAATTCTAACTAGTGGATAATGCTAAGAGACTGAAAGTGTATACCCAAGTTGAGGGAGATATTATATCTTGTTATCAGCTATTATTTAGATTGACAATAACTATTCATTCTATTTCCCAATTTTGGTTCTTTTTGACCTAATTGTTGTAGTTGTTGTTGCATTAACTTAACCGTGTTGATATCCTTTTTTTGTAATGCAAATATGAACTGCCGAGTTGTTTGAGCGTATCCTTGGTAAATGTTAGCAAATCCTAGCTGATATTTAACTAATTTTTCATCAGAAATAGATAGATTTTTCATCTCAGCTGCTGCTTTCTCAAAAGAGTCAGCCACTTGTAATGCTTTTTGAATATCCTCTGTTCTACGATTAGCTCGGCTTTCTTTAGCAATTGCTTGAGTAATTGAGATTATTTTTTTACATTGAGAAACTCTATTTTCCGAACAACTAACCAAAATCATACTCGGTAAAATAACTAAAAATAAAGCATTTATAATTTTTTTTTTAAGAAAGTCATTTGAACTAATTAGAAAAAATAGTACTGGTTACTAGAGTTCGGAGAATATTAGTTAGCCGAGTCAACTGCTCCTTTGATTCACTTTGGCTATCCACTAAGGTTTGTACAGATTCAGTTAAAGCAAATATCTGATATCCTTGCTGTTGAATTTGATTTTCTTGTCGTTCTATTTTTTCAGATATATCATTTATTTTTTTTGTCAATTTTTCTACTGTATTTGTAGTTGCAATTATGGTTTCTCCCATATGTTTTATGATGCTGGTTAATTGCTCAGTTTGATCACTCATCATATTATTTTCCTTGGTTGAATAGATAAATATTATATAATAATATTTATCTTTAGTGAAGGTTTAGTGAAGGATATTTTTTATGGTTTTAAAGTGGTAATTTAACAAGTTTATTAATTTGGCAAGTTGACACTTAGTATAATCTACGCGAAACAGGTTTTAAGTTTACCTCGCGGGCAAGTGAGGTAAACTGTGTATTACTGGCTGAGTACCTTAATTTTAGCCATCATTAAGATATCTAAACCCATCACAAATCCGTAAGTTTTAAGAATTTTTAGCTAAAAATTAGACATTTTTCTTATTTATTTACATTTCCATGACGTTTCTGATGCCAATACCAAGCATGATTCACAATAGTTTCTAAGTCGGGATACTTAGGTTTCCAACCCAGGGTAATTCGGGCTTTTTTGCTACTTCCGACTAGGATAGGGGGATCTCCTGGACGACGATTACTTTCTTGGACTGGAAAATCGATCTGCGTTACTTTTTTAGCGGTTTTAATCACTTCGCGTACGGAAAATCCATTACCATTGCCTAAATTGAAAACATCACTTTTTCCTTCTTCTAAAAGGTATTTTAAGCCTAAGACATGAGCTGAAGCTAGATCATCAACATGAATATAATCTCTAACTGCTGTTCCATCTGGAGTATCATAATCCGTCCCAAAAATAGACAGATAATTCTGTATTTTTAAGGCTGTTAATAACGCTAAAGGAATTAAGTGGGTTTCGGGATGATGATCTTCTCCTAACCTTCCCTGGGGATTAGCTCCTGATGCATTAAAATAACGGAAAGCGACAGACTTTAAATCATAGGCTCGATCAAAGTCTTGCAAAATTTGTTCTATCATTGCTTTACTAACTGCATAGGGACTCAAGGGATCTTGAGGATGGTTCTCCATCATGGGAATTTGTTGAGACATCCCATAGATGGCGCAAGTAGAGGAAAAGACAAACCTTTTGATGTTGGCAGCTAACATAGCTTCTAATAAAGTCAAGGTACCAACTACATTATTACGATAATATCGACCAGGATTAGCTACTGATTCTCCAACAGCAATGTAGGCAGCAAAGTGCATCACTGCCGCAATATCGTGACGGGCAAAAAGTTCATCGAGTAGGGGACGATCATTCATATCCCCCACAATCAATTCAACTTGTAATACATCCTCAACAAATTCAGGGTGTCCTTCGCTGAGATTATCTAAGATAATTACGTTGTATCCCGACTCTTGGAGAGCAAGTACAACATGGGAACCAATATACCCTGCTCCTCCTGTTACTAAAATAGTAGGTTTTGTGTTCATGAGATCTCCTTAAGACTTAATGATTAATAGAACAGAAGACACAATAGTGAACATCTCTATCCCTTCAATGGTTCTCTCTCTTAATTTAAGATAAGGTATTAAGTTGATTAAGAAAAGCAATTATGGAGAGTCTTAAGTCGAAGATAACTTATGTTAGAAGTTTTTTAATCAAAGAATATCTTACTAAGAATAGTTAGAGCTACTGATACAGTTCTTTTGATTTATTATTAAAAAATAATCCTATTTTTTAATAAAATAATTTATTAAAATCTTTAAGAGATAGAGATAAAAGCTAGTTGACAAAAAATACATAGGTAAGTTTATAGCAGCATTATTTACTAATAAATAATCAATCTTAATTAGTTGATCACAGTAAAACTATCTTTCTTTCTTCTCTAGTATTTGTTCAGAAAGACGCTTAAAAAAATAGTAAATATTAGATTTTTTTAAATAAAGACAAGACTGTTTGCAAAAAAAAATATTTAATTTTTTCTAGATTAAATATCATTTAACTTTGATAATATTTAATTGCTCATCGATTAACAGGATAAACTTAGGTCTTAAGGACTTGACTTTTTTGATAGTGAGGTTGTAATGTTCTTGATAGTTTTTCATCTATCAAGAATAGTTTTTAATCTATCAAAAAAAGTAATTTTATAGAATCTAATCTGTTTTATAGAAGACCAAGCATTTTGGCAATAAATAGGTATATTCTCAACGTAGTTCTAGGATTCAACTCAAAGTTGAATAAAAATCTAAAAAGGCTCATACAAAAATGCTTAAAATAAATTAAAGAATCTAGAGAGAACAACTAAACAGAACAATGTAATTAACCTTTAACAATATATGCAGATTACTAATCGTATTCACTTTAAAAATTTACGGGGCGATATCTTTGGCGGAGTTACCGCAGCTGTGATTGCCCTCCCCATGGCCCTGGCTTTCGGAGTAGCTTCGGGCGCGGGGGCGATCGCCGGACTATGGGGGGCAGTATTAATTGGCTTTTTTGCTGCCCTATTTGGCGGAACACCCACCTTAATTTCTGAACCTACAGGGCCGATTACAGTAATGATGACAGCCATTGTAACCAAGATGATTGCACATAATCCAGAAAATGGACTAGCCATGTCCTTTACTGTAGTAATGTTAGCAGGGATTTTTCAGATCATTTTCGGTTTGTTAAAGTTGGGAAAATACGTCACCCTCATGCCCTATACAATAATCTCGGGGTTTATGTCAGGAGTGGGACTAATCCTCATTATTCTTCAGTTAGGACCATTTCTTGGTCATGTAAACCCTAAAGGGGGAGTCATTGAGGCTTTGAAAGCACTACCCTATTTTATCATCACGCTAAGTCCAACTGAAACAGCTTTAGGATTGTTGACAATAGCCATTCTCTACTTAATGCCCTCTAAAGTTAAAAAGTTTATTCCCTCCCAATTAATTGCCCTCATAGTGGGAACTTTAATTACAACTTTCTTTTTATCAGAAGCAGATATCCATATCATTGGCGAAATTCCTACGGGATTTCCTCAGTTGCATTTTCCTGTTTTTTTCCTTGACCAAATTAATGAAATGTTGGTGGATGGTCTTGTTTTAGGGATGCTTGGTTGTATTGATGCTTTATTAACCTCTGTCATTGCTGATAGTTTAACTCAAACTCACCATGACTCTGATAAAGAACTAATCGGTCAAGGAATTGGAAACTTGGTTTCTGGGTTGTGTGGGGGACTTCCTGGGGCAGGCTCCACCACGGGAACTGTTATCAATATTCAAGCAGGGGGACGCACTGCTTTATCTGGTTTAAGTAGGGCTTTTATTTTGCTAATTGTAGTACTTTGGGCTGCTCCTTTAACCAAGAATATTCCCTTAGCGGGTTTGGCTGGTATTGTCCTTAAGATAGGGATTGATATTATTGACTGGAAATTCTTAAAACGAGCTCACAGACTTTCAATCAAAGCAGCGGTTATTATGTATGGGGTAATGCTACTAACTGTCTTTTACGACTTAATCACGGCAGTTAGTCTTGGAGTTTGTATGGCTAATATTTTAACTATTCAACATCTAGCAGATATTCAATCTGCTTTGGTCAAAACAATTGATACACCCGATGATAAGACTATATTATGTGATACAAGCAGGCGTCTTATGGAAAAAGCTAACAAACGAATTATGCTCTTAGATTTGAGCGGTCCTATGAGTTTTGGAGCAGCAAAAGCGATTACTCAACGACAGGCAATTATAGATAATTATGATGCTCTGATTATTGATTTAAATGGTGTCCCCTTATTGGGAGTAACAGCAACTTTAGCTATTGAAAAAATGATCGATGAGGCCGCTAAGAAGTCAATAGAAATTTATATTGTTGGGGCTAATATAAAAATTAAAGAGCGGTTACAAAAGTTTGATATTTTTAGACGTATTCCTCTACAAAATCGCTTTGATAGTCGAGTAGCTGCCTTACATCTTGCAGTTGCTTCTCTCGAAGGAGAAGGAAAAATACTGAAAGAAATTGATGAATAGATAGATACAAGTGGAGTTCAGTTTTTTAATCAACAATCTTCTATCAAAGGTGATTCCACTGTAGAACCAGAAGTTTTATCAGAAGATCACTCTGTTCAACAGAGATTAATTAATAAGTGAATGTCAAATAAAAAGATGGGGCAACTATTATTTCATTCTTTTTCAAGAAGATTCTCTTTGTTTAAAAGTAACAACTATTAGTTAACAAATTTTATTTAATAAATAAAAAATAATTATGAAAATATTTGAAGATGAAAAATTCTTGGGTTTTATTCACATTATTGAGAATCTTGTCTCTAAAGTGTTGTCATTAGCTCTAATTGTTGTTATTTTCGTTTCTCTCTTTGAGCTTATTTTAATTCTTTCAAAATATTTATTTGCGAAGGAACCAGTTGGCTTTTTTGGTCCAACTATTATTGAAATTTTCGGTCTATTTCTAAATGTTTTGATTGCGCTGGAACTTTTAGAGAATATTACTGCTTATCTAAAAAAACATATTGTTCAAGTAGAACTAGTGGTCGTCACTGCCTTAATTGCTGTTGCTCGAAAAATAATAATTTTTAATCCAATTAAACATCAAAAGTCAGATTTATTTGCTTTAGCTGCAGCAAGTTTAGCACTTTCCATTAGTTATTGGTTAATTCGAAAGGTCAATTACAAATAGAATAGGTTATAGCAGTATATCTTAAAATTATTTCAGAGATCGTTTATGAAGTAAATTTTAAGAGAACTGTAGAGTGTATTAGCGTAGTGCAATGCACAAAAAAAATAAGCCTAGTACTGTCCAGTAGAAAAATAAAAAAAACCACCCAAACTATCATGTTTTATAAACATATTTTGCTTGATGTTTTCTCTTAAAAAGACTCTCTTAGACTGGCAGTGGATTTGTATTTTATCAGCTCAATTCTCTTTCAGCTCAATGATCTCTATCTCTTTCAATTATGGAGTTGTTCTCGTTCATTCTGCCTAGTTATCTCCTAATATCTCTTATGATTTAGAATTAGCAGGTTGAGAACTATCAAAGTTAACTCGTTACCAAGAAACCCTCTCCCAGCCAAGAAATAAAAGGCATCTATGTAGGGGAGAAATCCATTATGGGTAAAATTATCGTTTAAAAATCGCATTATGCATCAAACTTTTTAGGCAATTCCTATTGGCTTCTAGATCAACAACTCTATCCAACCCAATGGTGAAAAAGACAGGTTAAAATTTTCTCTGAGTAATCAATCACAAAAGAATACTAAAAATATTTAGTCAACGATCCATGAGGGAATATTGCTTTATTAGACAAGGCCGGCTAAATTTATTTATGGAGCATAGCGTAATCAGACCATCATCGTAAACAAAAGTCATCAACTATCAAAACAGTTAACTGTCAGAAGTTGTTTTCTTAGGAAGCTCAGGAAGAAAATAGCTTAATTAATAAGATTCGGCATTAGTTGATAATCGGGTTTATTTTGGTGATTAATTTCTCAAATTAATGAGATTTGTTCATAAGTGGTTGCTCACAGGTATTTTCTGTTGATTGACTAAATAATTAAATTCTTTAGCTCTTAGTAGGTAAAGTATAAATTGTTTTAAATTTTTTTAAACTCCATTCATAGCCTGACTTAAACAGTAAACTGCTACCATCACTAGTTGTTAAAAGATTAATCAAAAAGCTCGAAGACCCCAGTAAGTATTTTGTGTTTTGCGAATTACACGGACGGCTAAATTTGCTTTTTTTAAAGAAAAAATAAATGTTTTTTGTCAAAAACGATATAATTGTCTGTCATCGTTTTTGACAGACGAGATACTAAAAACCTAGACGGAATAAGAATTTAGGAAAAAATATTTTTAGTTATAAAAAGAATCACTTTGTATAAATTGTTTACTAAATTTTACGGTAGTCTGTATCCAATCCAAGAAAGTGAGGTATGATAAGGAATTGTGAGTTTTTGCTAAGGTCATGAACGCCCAAGAAACTATCAAGTCAATTGAAACCGAATACATTAAGACGAATTTGCCTACCATTCATGTGGGGGATACTGTTCGTGTCGGAGTCCGTATTAGGGAAGGGGGTAAAGAAAGAACCCAGCCCTATGAAGGGACAGTGATTGCTATGCGTAATGGTGGAATCAATGAAACAATCACTGTCCGCAAGATTTTCCAGGGCGTAGGAGTTGAACGTGTCTTTTTATTACACTCTCCTAGGATTGCTGATATTAAAGTTATATGCAGAGGGAAAGTCCGTCGTGCTAAGCTTTACTATCTACGTGATCGCGTCGGTAAAGCAACTCGCATACGTCAACGTTTTGATCGTCCTTTATAAATTTCTCCAACAACGGCGCACACAAATAAAAGCGTAAAATGCGATCAGATTGCGCTATGATTGAAAAGCGGTAATGGATAGTTGTCAGTTATCGCTCAAACTGTGCGCTCTTAGTTCAGTTGGTAGAACGCAGGTCTCCAAAACCTGATGTCGGAGGTTCGAGTCCTCCAGGGCGTGTTTCTGTGCGGCTTAAGTGAACTGTTGAGAGGTAACTGTGGTTAAAAAGGAAAGCCCAAAAGTTGATCAGATAAAGCCAAAAGCCAATAATAATGAAACACCAAAATCCAACTTTGTTGGGAATACTCAAGATGAGTTGACCAAGGTTGTCTGGCCGTCTAGACAACAATTACTTAGCGAATCGGCGGCAGTCATCCTGATGGTTAGTTTAGTAGCTACAGTAATTTATCTCGTTGATAATCTTTTCAGTTGGGGAGCAGGGAAGGTATTTTAATGAGTTTTGCCCAAAATAACTCACCGGAAATAGAACAGCTCGAAGAAAGAAAAAAAGCGGCTCGTTGGTATGCTGTTCAGGTTGCTTCTGGCTGTGAAAAACGGGTGAAAGCAGACTTAGAGCAACGGATTCATACCCTTGATGTAGCTGATAGAATCTTGCGGGTTCAAATTCCCAAAACCCCCACGATCAAAGTCCGTAAAGATGGTTCTCGTCACCATGGGGAAGAAAAAGTTTTCCCTGGCTATGTACTGGTGAGAATGATCATGGACGATGATGCTTGGTTAGTTGTAAAAAATACTCCTAACGTGATCAACTTTGTGGGGTCAGAACAAAAGCGTAGCATCGGTAGAGGAAGGGGACATGTTAAACCAGTCCCCCTGAGTCCAGGGGAAGTGGAACGAATCTTTAAGCAGGTAGAAGTCCAAGAACCCGTCGTCAAAATCGATACAGAAGTGGGGGATAGAATAATCGTTCTCTCAGGTCCGTTTAAGGATTTTGAAGGGGAAGTGGTAGAAGTAAGTCCAGAACGTAGTAAAGTTAAAGCCTTACTTTCCATCTTTGGAAGAGACACCCCAGTTGAACTGGAATTTAACCAAATAGAGAAGCAAAATTAGCGATGGCCAAGAAAGTTGCTGCAATGATTAAACTTGCCCTTCCTGCAGGAAAGGCTAACCCCGCCCCTCCCGTGGGACCTGCCTTGGGTCAACACGGGGTGAACATTATGGCATTTTGCAAAGAATATAATGCCAAAACTGCCGATCAGGCCGGAATGATAGTTCCTGTAGAAATTTCCGTCTACGAAGACCGGAGTTTTACTTTTGTTCTGAAAACGCCTCCAGCTTCAGTATTAATTCGCAAAGCGGCCGGAGCACAAAAAGGTTCAAGTCAACCCAATAACGAGAAAGTAGGTAGTATTACTCGTGATCAACTACGAGAAATTGCTCAAACTAAAATGCCTGACCTTAATGCTAATGATATTGAAGCGGCAATGAATATTGTTGAGGGAACTGCTCGTAATATGGGAGTTACCATCAACGACTAATGGATAGTCTGAATCACTAAAAACTAACTTAGGGGAGAAGTATTACTTCGTTATTGACCCAAGGAGAAAATTACTCATGGCTAAAAAACTTTCAAAACGCTTTAAAGAAGCATTAGCTAAGGTTGAAAAAGACAAGCTATATGAGCCTTTAGAGGCTCTACAACTGCTAAAAAAAACAGCAACGGCTAAATTCAATGAATCGGCAGAAGCTCACATTCGTTTAGGCATTGATCCTAAATATACTGAGCAGCAACTAAGGACTACAGTTTCTTTACCCAAAGGAACTGGTCAAGAAGTTCGTGTAGCTGTCATTGCTAGAGGGGAAAAAGTTCAAGAAGCCAGCAATGCAGGAGCGGATATCTACGGTTCAGAAGAATTGATTGAAGAAATTCAAAATGGGATGATGGACTTTGAGGTTTTGATTGCTACTCCTGATATGATGCCAAAAGTCGCTAAATTAGGACGTATACTTGGCCCTCGTAGTTTGATGCCTTCTCCTAAAGGGGGAACAGTAACGGCTGATCTAGAAAGTGCAATCGCTGCATTTAAAGCGGGAAAACTAGAATTTCGTGCTGATAGAACAGGGATCGTTCATGTTATGTTTGGTAAGGCATCTTTCGCTCCTGAGGATTTGCTGGACAATCTCAAGGCCTTACAGGAAACCATTGACCGTCAGCGTCCCTCTGGTGCCAAAGGGCGTTATTGGCGCAGTGTCTTTGTCTCGGCTTCTATGGGACCGTCTATTGGCATTGACATTAACCAACTAAGGGATCTAAAATTGGCTGATGTTTAAGATTATCGTAATTGAGAAATAACTATTAGTTAATTTCAGTTAAAAAGCAACCCACTATAACTAAATGCTTGTTTGGCTTATGCCGCAGACAGCAGGTGCTATTGACTTAATGTCCTGCCGAGGTTGAGGCCTGAAGAAAGTTAAGTAGTAAAGATTTAAAGGATTAATTTCCCTTTTTGTCCTCTTCTTATCCGACCTCAGCCCCGGCAAAATGCTGGGGGTTTCTTTTTTGGATAATTAGTTAACGTTCCTAAACTTAAGGAGGTGAACACATCAATGGGAAGAACCTATAAAAACAAAGGAACAGTGATCACAGATCTTAAAGGACTCTTGAGTGAAGCTCAGCTCGCCTTTGTGATTGATTATCAAGGGTTGACAGTTGCCGACATTACTGATTTACGTGGCCGACTGCGTCCAACAGGATCAGTGTGCAAGGTAACAAAAAATACCTTAATGAGGATTGCAGTCAAAGAAGACGAAACCTGGAAACCGATGATGAAGTTTCTTAAAGGTTCATCAGCTTTTATTCTCGTAAAGGACGATGTCGGGGGCGCAATTAGGGCTTATCAAAGTTTCAAAAAAGACACCAAAAAGACCGAATTTCGCGGTGGTGTCATGCAAGGACAAGCCCTAGATGAAAGTCAAGTGAAGGCGATCGCTGACTTACCCTCAAAAGAAGAACTGATGGGTCAATTGGCTGGAGCGATTAATTCACTGGCAACCAAACTGGCCTTTGGTATCAAGGAAGTGCCTTCGTCTGTGGGACGAGGCATTAACGAAGTCCCAAGTTCTTTGAGTCGCGTCATTGGCGCAATGGCCAACAAGTAAAGATGGCGATGTAGCCTAAGCATCTGCTTCCATTTAAACTATTGCTTGTTCAATTGTCCACTTTTTTTATTTACTTTCAAGGAGTTAAATTATGTCTACTGCAACTGATGAAATTCTCGAAAAGCTAAAATCTCTGACCTTATTAGAAGCGTCAGAATTAGTAAAACAGATTGAAGAAGCCTTTGGTGTTAGTGCTGCTGCTCCTGTGGGCGGTGGTATGATGATGATGGCTCCTGGTGCTGCGGACCCTGGGGCTACGTCCGAACCAGAAGAAGAAAAAACTGAATTTGACGTCATTCTTGAAGAAGTTCCTAGCGATAAGAAAATTGCTATTCTTAAGGTAGTTCGTGCTATTACTGGTTTAGGACTCAAAGAAGCCAAAGATATGGTGGAATCTACGCCTAAAACCATTAAAGAGGCTACTGGTAAGGATGACGCTGAAGAAACTAAGAAGAAACTCGAAGAGGCTGGTGCTAAGGTCAGTGTAAAATAGTTTTTCTGACTAGTCTCTGGGTGTAGTAGGGGTTAACAATTGTTAACCCCTACTTTTTGGTTGAAAGTTTGAATTTTGAAGTATCAGGAAAAATGTAAATTTTAGTAATAAAACAATTATATTTTTCTTATTAGTTACTTGGTCAATAGTGTTTATTGTTTGAGAAAAAGGGTTAATTTTTTTTTATTATCTATTTAATAGAATTTTCATATATTTGATTCTAGCTCAATAAAAAATAACTCCAACAATGTATGAGAAGTTTATAGTAACTAATTAAATTTAATTTTTTAAAAACAATTACTTCTAATCGTTTTCTGCCGTATTTACCTACGTTATTAGCTTATATAAAAAATATATGAATAAAAGCATCTTCAGACTAAATCCTCTTACCGCTATATTCTAAGAATTACAAAAAATATAATTAATTAGAATAAGTTCTTTTTCTTTCTTCTTATATTTTGCCGAAAAAATTATGATAATTTAATAATATTTCTTGCATTTTATTAATTGTTTTGAGATATTCATGAACTAGAGGATCATCTACTAACATCCATAATCTTTTTGCTAACTTACTCTCTCTAATCAGAGAGTAAGTTAGCAAAATTCTCTAGTAATTCCTAAAGTATTTTTTCCCTTTTTGTTAAGATGATGGTTATAGTTGCTGTATTAGGTAGTTTTGTCCATCAATTAAATTATATTAAACTCAATAGCTTAGTTTGATTTGTCAAAAAAATAGACTCACATTAACTTGTATTTATCGTGGTTTAACCACCAGTAAATTTAATTAAATATTCAAGATTTATCTCTAACTGAAAAGGCTGTCTATCTCAAGATAAATTCTCTTTAATCTTCAAATAAAACATAGTCAACATAGAAATAAATTTTAAACAAGAATATAATCCCGAAATATTTAAAATAAAAATCATCAAAAAAGTCTTAAGTCGTAATTTTTATAAATGTAGTCAAAAGAAATAGAATAATTGAATAAAAAATAGAAATTATTTTTTTAAAATTTTAACTTCGTGTAGTTCTAAATAAAAAATTATAGCAGTTTGTGAGTGCGGATTTTATTGAATATAGTAGGCTGCACTCAGTCAGCTAATATGACAAGACTCTAATTTATAAGTAGGTTCTGGTAGAATCGAATACGCATATTTATGCTAGTTTAATTATTAACTTTACTAGTGGCATAGGAGCCATGTTTAGCCTTGCTTATCTTCTTAAAAGAAGCAATAATTTGAAATTGATATCATATGAGAGAGAGTTTCTGCCGTAATTATCTCGAAGTACCCTTGTCCTAATTTTAGGTTTCCTTTTACAGGAAAAATTTCTAATTTATAATAGATAGCTACAATTTATGTTGTCGGCAATAGTATTTAAATCCATCTTAGATATCCTAAATTCAAGCAATTAGTTTTTTGTAGTAATAAGCTTATTAATTTTTGAGACAAAATGAAAGTTAAAAATAAGAAACTTATAGTTAATGACTAAATTAAGCGTAAGATGCCCTTAAAATTCAAACGAAAACAACATCAAGGCTTTACCCTAATTGATTTGACCATTGGAGTGATAATTTCCACCATTATTGTTATTATTGCCCTCTATAATCTATTAGAAACCCCGGAGAGCCGTCGAATTAGAATACCAGCTGTCAGAAATTTGAGAACTTTCTCCCACGGCAATAAATTGAATGCTTTGAAATGTGAAGGACAAGACAAAAATGACAATGGGTTAGTTTTATGTAAGGCAAAAGACAGACAAGGAAAACTCGTGATGCTTCAATGTGGTTATGATCCAAGACATCAATATTGTACAATCCAGGCAATAGGGAAGGGGGAATAGAAACTTAGCTAAGTTTCTATTCCTCTGGTCCCCAAATTTTCAACTTTTATGTGATTGAGGAATAGTAATATCAATGGTGGTGATGGTTTTCTCTAAACGAGAAAGAGGAGGTTCAATAGCCTCCCTATTACCAACGACTAAGATAATCATCTTTTCAGGAATCAGGTATTTTTGAGCAACCCGTTGAACATCTTTGATAGTAGTAGCCTTGACTCCTTGTTGATAACTGAAAATAAAATCTTTATGGTAACCATAATATTCATAGGTCATCAGACGGGATAAGACTTGACTGGGGTTCTCAAACTTAAAAACAAAAGAATTGAGAATGGATTCTTTAGCCTTAGAGAGTTCTTCTTCCGTAATGGGTGTTGTCCTTATCCGTTCAATTTCTTGCATAAAAGAGCTTAAAAAAGGAACTGTGGTTTCAGAACGAGTCTGTCCTCCGCCATAAAACATCCCTGAATAGTCATAGGCAGCACTCCAATAGCCATAGACTGAGTAGGCAAGTCCTTGACGTGATCGCAATTCATTAAATAACCTTCCTCCAAATCCGTTAACCACACCATTTAAGACACTCAATGTTGGATAATCAGGACTATCAAATTGTCCGCCTAAATGTCCTACTAGGACACTACTTTGAGTCAATTGAGGTTGATCGACCAAAAAGAGTCCTTGAGTATATTTCTGTCTAGCAGACGGAATCGCAATGTTTGGTTTAGGAGTTAACGATTTCCAATCTCCAAAGGTTTCACTAATCAAAGTTTTCATAGCTTTGGGATTAAAATCTCCCACAACTCCCAGAATTATTCCATCAGGGCGCACATAGTTTTGATAAAAAGTGATGATATCCTCACGGGATATATTATCAATGGTGCTGTATTCCTCCATTCGTGCGTAAGGACTGGTATCACCATAGACTAACTTACGAAATTCTCTACTGGCAATATCTTTAGGGTTATCATTGCGTCGTGCAATTGCCCCTTTATATTGGGTTTTTACTAATGCTAGTTGTTCTGGAGTAAATGCTGGCTCACGAATCACCTCTTTAAATAAGTTAAAGACAGTTTCAATGTCTTCAGTCAGAGCATCAAAACTTGCTTTCCCTGATGCAGTACTAATACTGGTTTCTACGTGAGCTGCCCGTCTTTCAAGAAGTTCGTTTAATTCTTTGGGAGGATGATCTTTGGTTCCTCCCGTTCGCATCAGTATTCCAGTTATTTCTGCTAATCCTACTTTGTCTGATGGTTCTAGTCGTGAGCCAGTACGAATGATAGCGGTGCCATTTATCAATGGCAACTTATGATCCTCCATCAAATAGACCACCATTCCATTATCAAGTTTATAGCGTTCGTAGTCAGGAATAGTAATTTCAGGAAGAGGAGGGAATTCTAGTTCAGCATAATGCTTTGGAATTTGGGCAATCGCAGGAACTCGCAGGATCAATACTGAGAACACGGTCATACAAATTAGGCTAAGCCAGTGAAAATATTTCAATGGTTTTTTCTGGGTCATGGATAAATCAAATGATGTTAATCCTTTTCATTGTGATACATTGAGGCATCAACTCGTCGCAGCCGATTTTCCTCCCTTTTTTATGCATGTTCTAGTGACTATGTCAAACATTTTCAGAAAAATTTTTACGTAAGTGCATTAAATCCTAATTAAATTAGTTACACTTGAGGTTTTTTTTGTAAAATTTTAGTTAAATCTTTATGTATTTTTTAAAAACTCCTTCTCAAAAAATATTCACAATTATTTATCTACAATAATTATGAATATCAAAGTAAAAATAGAATTTCACAAAATATAAACTATATTCCTATCTTACTATTAGAGATTCATTTAGTTGAAGTTGATGCTTACTAACATTCATTTTTTGTAGCTAAAACTTTATTTTCAATAATCAGTGTATTTTTGAGAGTTTCTTTGTTTTCTTTTAAAGCTGCCAGAATTTTTATTTTTATATCTAAAGCTTCAAACTAAAAAGATATGATGAGGATACCCTTTTTATATAACTTTCCTAAAAAAAATAGTAACAGTATGTTTAGGCAGGATCTTTTTAATTCATTTAAACTCATCCGTATTTAGAATTCATAAATTAGTGCATACTACTTATTATTCTATTTTGTAGATTAAAGTTCAAGCATTATTCTCAGTAACATTGTCGACTAAATAAGTGAGTTTAAATAAATATAAAAAATAACTCCAAAAAAGTAGTTTTTAGATAATTTTTTATCTAAAAGTAGGAATTGAATAATTAGAAGAGCAAGCAGGATACAAAGTTAATTCGCTACAAAAATGGTTTTATCTTGGAAGATAATAGGATAAATTCTCTATTCAAGAAAATAATAAAAAGTTAAAATTTATATTACATACTATTATTAAGTGCAATCAGAGCGATAACTTCTAAAAAATAATTTAAAAAATATAAATCTTATAGAGTTTTTAAAAAAAATATAAGAATGAGAAACTTTGATAGATAAGATATAAGTTAGTTTGAATAACTATCGTATTTGTTAGAAATAGATAAAAAAATTAATTAACTTCCAAAAAAATATAGCTTTAAAAAAGCTATAGATAGAAGGAGAAAAAAGTTAATTTACAAATTAATTTATATGATATATATAGTTTATAGGAGTCTCTAAAAATAGATTTTTTTAAAAATAATAAAAACCACTCATATATAGTAGTTACTTATTATATATCAGTGGTTTAGTTGAAGTAAATGTTGAAATAATGGATAGAAAAAGAATGGCATTAGGTAAAATTCTATGAAACTACTGTAAAAATATTTAATATTTAAAGATAAATATAATTTAAATAAAACAACTAAATAAAGTTTGTATACAAGTAGTTGTTCTAGAAAATATTAATTAAAAACTCTCTTTGCCGATACTTTTTATACTTACTTAGATAAGTCTTAAAGATTAAGTATGATGCAGAATTGTCTATTTCTGAAGACAATTGTAACTAAAACATTATAAATGCACTTTAGTATCATGGTTTATAGATTTAAGACAATTTCTTGTTAACAGCGCAAAGTTTGAATGAGAACATCGAGATGTTCATGACTCACCCTCAAGAGAAAACAATGAAGTGACACTTCATAGATATTACCGCTAGAGTCATATAGACCAAGAATAAAACCGGTAAATCAACTTAACAATTGGCAAGGTATTTTCAGGTTATTTATAGTTTTTTAGTCGTCTTTTTAGACCTTAATTGACAATAAAAAGTATAATGGAATATAAGAAGCGCAAGTCATAATTTTCTCTCTTTTATTCGCTATTTTTGAACTACTTTAATATATAAATCTTATTCTAATAATATTTATATTAGTGACAGCAACTTGGAATTATTTTCCTTTATACTACTCTTCGACTATTTTTGGTATCCTGTCATCCTATCAGAAAGGATAGTCAACTTTTTTGAAAAATAACAGATAAATTATTTGCTGGCATATTAACTATTTTCATCAACTTTAATTCTTGCTGTTGAGAAATGTCAATAACATCTTCAAGATTACGAACTCCCCAAGCTTGATTTTGAAGGGAAAGAGACTCGTCAAACAACTGATTACTAGGAGCAGTGTGTTTGCCTCTTTGTTTGTAGGGTCCATAAAGATAAAGAATACCTCCTGAAAGTAATAGATTTCCTGCTCCTTCAATTAACCCTAAACAAGCTTCCCAAGGGCTAATATGAATCATATTAATATTGACAATTGCTATAATTTCGAGATTTTTTAATCCCTCAGTCCAAGTAGGATTTAGTACATCTATATTCATAGAAGACCGACAATTAGAAGAGGAATAAAACTTTCGCCATGCATCAATACTTTTCTGTCGCATAGCATCAGGTTCAGAGGGGATCCATTGATAATTTTTTAGTTTTGAAGAAAAATAAACGGCGTGTTCTCCTGTGCCACTAGCAATTTCTAAAATATTACCTGCGGGAGGTAAAACACTTACCAGAGTTTCAAAAATAGAATCACGGTTGCGTTGTGTTGCGGGAGCATACTGTCTTAAATCATTTTCAAAAGTCATAATAATTCGCTTGAACTTAATAGACGTTTAATATCTGATAATAAAGAATAGCATTAAGATAGCTACAAACAGAACACTGATTAGATAAAAGAAAAAAAATAAAATGAGTCAGCAAACAACAGCACTGATAATCGGTGGAGTCTTACCAGCATTAATGTTTGGGTTTTCTAATATTTTTATTAAAGTTAGTAACTCTAGTGGAATTTCAACAAGTGCCTATGTGACCATTGTCGGAGTAGCAGTCACCTTAGTAGGAATCATTAGTGGCTTTATGGCGGAACAGAACTTTATGGTTAACTCTAAATCAATTTTTTTTGCCCTATGTGTTGGAGCAACATGGGCATTGGGACAATTAATGATTGCCTTCACTCTTCAAAAATTCCCAATTCCTCTCTCAGTTATATCTCCTATTTTTAATTCTAATACTTTAGTTACTGTCCTCATTGCTCTGATTGTTTTTAATGAGTGGACTCAAGTATCTATGGAATGGTTATGTGCGGGAGCTTTTTTAACCACTATTGGGAGTATTTTAGTTGCCCGTTCACTTATTTAGTATAATTTACAAAAAGAGAGTCCAGGATATCAGTTATGTTAATATTATTGTCAATAACTAATTTGGATTAGTGGATAGTTATTTATATAGATGAAAGTTTTCATACAAGTTATTACTTTAGTAAGCAAATACTGACTTTATTTGTGTAGAATAAAATTTGAATTTTTTATTAGTACATTAATTAAGTACTAATAAATTTTGCTTTGTTTTGAATTTATGAATTAGTTATTTATTATACTAAGTATATAAAATTTATATGTTTTGAGTGAGAATTATTATGAATTTATCTTTTATTTAATCGGTATATTGAGAGGTAAAGTTTTATCTGTTAAGTTTAATCACATTTGCTACTCTGTGCTTAAATCTAATTTTGAATCAATGTTCTCCATCTATAATTTTTAATGTAAATTAAAGATAATTATTTCCGCTTATTTTGTCTTTATCTTATTTTTTTAGCTATATTTTTAATATCTTTATTTAAAGCCCTCTTAAATAATTTTTTACAGCTTTTTCTACCTAAAAAAAATTTTTAATAGTTCTTCATTATTGGGCTATTTTTTTGAGGTAGTTGAGCTATAATAGACACGGATTTCTATCACCTCTATTTTTTAATAGAATCAAACTGTTCTTATCTTAAGATAAGATATTAGCAATAAATAATGACGAATACTTGTGAATTTAGAATCTTATTCATTGAATTGAGTTGAGTACTTGATGCCATAAATATAAATTAAGTAAAAATTTTGAATTTAGCATAATTTAATCTAACTATAGACTCTACTGTGAGAGTAGACACATAAATGATACTTTTTGATAAAATTATCATCCATTGGAAATAAAATTTATTTTTTATATTTCTAATATATACATGGTTATTTTTATATAACTGTAGTTCCTGTAACTTCTCTCGATTAATTGAATTTCAACATGTTTAATTGCACTATCTAAAGTAGAAGATAATATTACAATTATTTACTTTACCTCTTGTAATATAGTACTAACAATAAAAATATAAATAGCACTTCTATTCTTAGAAACATAATTTTTGCCGTAAATACGTTTGACTATACTGACATACTTAATTTTATAAAAAAGGTTTGATGATTATAGAATGGACTCATAATAATAGTCTTAAAAGTTATTAGCTGCCAGTTTGTTATTCTCAGCCTAGAATGGCAAAAGTCTTTAGATATTTTTACTTGATTAAATTCATGAAATAATTACCTCTCATTGTAAATTTTTAATTTATTTTTTCTGGAATAGGCGAGAAAACAAATATTTAAGTTCTATGTTCTATCAAATGACGGAGATTAACCGCAATGCGCACTAAATTAGGTTAAAATCAATAATATCTTATATCTCTCTCTAGTCCCCAAACGTTAGTAGAAATCAAATCGATAAAAACGAACAATGGCAAAAACTGAACGCCGAACCTTTCTTTTAGACTTTGAAAAACCCTTATCAGAATTAGAAGCCCGTATTAGCCAAATTGGTGAGCTTGCCGAAGAGAATAATGTTGATGTATCTGAACAAATTGCTCAACTTGAACGACGGGCTAATCAGCTATGCAAAGAAATTTTTAGTACCCTTACCCCATCCCAACAGCTACAATTAGCCCGTCATCCCCGTCGTCCTAGTACCCTTGACTACGTTCAAGCAATTACTGATGAATGGTTTGAATTACATGGTGATCGTGGCGGGTGTGATGATCCTGCTTTAGTAGGAGGAGTAGCGCGCTTAGGAGGTCGTCCTGTCACTATTTTAGGAGAACAAAAAGGACGAGACACTAAGGATAATGTCGCCCGTAACTTCGGAATGGCTTCTCCTGGAGGCTATCGTAAAGCCATGCGTTTGATGGAACGTGCCAATCGATTTAATCAGCCAATCTTAACTTTTATTGATACTCCTGGGGCTTGGGCGGGGGTAGAGGCTGAAAAATTAGGACAAGGAGAAGCAATCGCCTATAATTTAAGGGAAATGTTTTGCTTGGATGTCCCGATTATTTCTACTGTTATTGGAGAAGGGGGCTCAGGTGGGGCATTAGGTATTGGGGTAGGTGATCGCTTATTAATGCTTGAACATGCTGTCTATATGGTAGCTACGCCAGAAGCTTGTGCCGCCATTCTTTGGAAAGATGCCAAAAAATCTCCCCAGGCGGCCACAGCCTTAAAAATTACGGCCTCAAATCTTAAAGAATTAGGTATTGTAGATCGCATTGTTCCTGAACCTTCTGGGGCAGCTCACACGAAACCGCTAGAAGCATCAGCTATACTGAAACAAATCCTTTTAGATACCCTCGATGAACTCTCTTCTGTGACAGCTAAAGAGCGACGAAAATTACGTTATCAAAAATATCGACAGATTGGCAAATTTTTTGAGAATTGAGAGGACATTCCCAACAAATTATATTTATTTTTTGAGGAATAGGCAATTATCTATAACCTAAAATTTAGGAATCCATACTTCTGGGATGTTATAATTGCTCAGATGACGATTCGTAAAAATATCTAAAGCAGGGCGAGCTCGGCTCGTTTTTGCCTGGATGCCACTGCCCCTTATCCAGGGTCTCATCTCCTAGACAACTGAGGATTTCCTAACAAATTAATTTCTATTGTTTTCTGAAACTATCCAAGTTGTTTGGAGGACTAGCTTAGTATAATTCTAACAACTTTTAGTCAGGAGGCAGTATAGATACTGAAGCAGAAGCGTATCATGAATTTTCCTTCAAGTCAACTTCGAGCTATTATTACGGGAGCCAGCAGTGGTATTGGAGAAGCCACTACCCTGACTTTTGCTAAGGCTGGGATAGATCTCGCCTTAATCAGCCGTCCTTCAGATAAATTAAAAGCAGTTGCTAAGGCAGCCCAAGAGATAGGGGTCTTAGCTCAAGCCTACGGGGTCGATTTGTGTCAACTAGCTGATATACCAGGAAAAATACAACAAATTGCCGATAGTTTTGGAGGGATTGACATTATTGTTAATAATGCGGGAATGGGTTACACCAATCCCCTGGCAGATACTTCTCTATCAGACTGGCAAAAGGTGATGGATCTAAACTTAACTAGTGTGTTTCAATGTGTTCGGGGAATTTTACCCCAGATGCGTAAGCAGGGTCATGGAACGATTATTAATGTATCTTCGATCGCTGCTTTTAATACATTCCCTAAATGGGGAGCTTATAGCGTCAGTAAAGCTGGCTTAGCCGCTTTTTCTAGAATTTTAGCAGCTGAAGAACAGGTTAATGGTATTCGTATCATCACCATCAACCCTGGAGCAGTTAATACCCCCATCTGGGATACAGAAACTGTTCAAGCCGATTTGAATCGTTCTGCTATGCTCGACCCCTATACCGTCGCTCAAACTATTCTTCAGGCGGCACTCTTGCCAGCAGAAGCTGTCATTGAAGAAATGACTATTTTACCTAGTGCTAGAACTCTGTAAGCCCAGATAAGTGTTTTTACTTTAATCATGACAATAGCGTCTTCTAAAGGATTTAATCCCCTTGATTCTAACGGCTTCAACGATCTCAGCCCCAGTCTGGTTGAGTGTGTTTCCAGCCGACCTGACCGTAATGTTCACAATGGAGAACAAGTACATTTCCGTTCAGCCGAGGAAACCAATAAAGAAAAAATAATGGAGGCTGTCCGAACTATGTTAGAGGCGCTAGGGGAAGATCCTGCTCGAGAGGGATTATTGAAAACTCCTAAACGAGTTGCAGAAGCCATGGCGTTTCTAACTGATGGGTATAATCAATCTCTAGAAACCTTAGTCAATGATGCCATTTTTAACGAGGGGCACAGTGAGATGGTTTTAGTGCGAGACATCCATTTTTCTAGTCTCTGTGAACATCATATGCTCCCGTTTGTGGGCAAAGCCCACGTTGCATATATTCCTAATCAAAAAGTAGTCGGACTCAGTAAACTGGCGCGGATTGTAGAAATGTATTCCCGTCGTTTACAGGTACAAGAACGCTTAACTCGTCAAATTGCGGAAGCAATCCAAGAAATTTTAGATCCTCAAGGAGTAGCAGTTTTAATGGAAGCAACTCATATGTGTATGGTGATGCGAGGGGTGCAAAAACCCGGTTCTTGGACTGTTACCAGTACGATGTTAGGAGTCTTCCAAGAAGAGCAAAAAACCCGCGAAGAGTTCCTAAATTTAATTCGTCATCAACCTAGCTTTTTTTAGCTTAATCTAACTGTATTAGCCTTGACATAAGAACCTCTTAATTTAATTAGGAGGTTCTTATGTCACTTTCTTAGTTCACCAACAAATCGAAGTTAGAAAATCTTATCTATTTTTGTCTTCTGATTTCATCATAAACTCATTTTTTTTGTAAGCTTTAGCAGAAGCTCTAATCCAAATCGTTGCTGCCAAAGTGAATGGGAAAAACATTACTCCTAAACCAATCACTAGAGGATGCTCTCTAGCAAACGGAACACTTCTTAAAACTGCAATAATTCCACCGCAGTAAAGTAAACCTAGAATGGGAAGTCCTAAGACTAATAACGCGAATCGAGTATCTTTATCCATGCTAACAGCTATCTAACAAAAAACTAAACGATAAATGAAATAAGTATCATGATGATTTTCAACATTTTATTTGTCTCTCGACAGTCATCTTAGTATAGTTCATACTTTATATAAGTGGGGCAATAAAGCTTCAAATGCTTGACCTCGATGACTCACTTTGCGTTTAATATCTGGCGGCATTTGGGCAAAGGTTTGTTTATATTGAGGAACATAAAAAATAGAATCGTAACCAAATCCTCCTGTTCCTCTCGGACTGGTCAGAATTTCTCCACGACAAATGCCTTCACTTTGTAAGGCAATTGAACCATCCTGACGAGCTATTGCAATAGCACATACAAATTGCCCCTGACGCTGGTCTGTCTTCCCCAATTCTCTCAACAACCGTTCAATGCGCTCTTCATCTGTTGTACCGTATCGAGCTGAATATATTCCTGGGGCATTCTTTAGGGCATCAACTGCCAATCCCGAGTCATCAGCAATCGCCCACTCTCCTAAAGCTTTAGCCACTTGGGAGGCTTTCAAGCAAGCATTTTCAAGAAATGTCGTTCCTGTTTCTTCAATCTCTAAGGTATCTGGCTTTAATTCTAATTCCCAGTCTAACTCAATTAGATAGCTTTGTATCTCTTTAAGTTTTCCAGGGTTACTCGTGGCAACAATTAGTTTTTTCATTGAAAATTAACAGATTATTAATAACTATTTACTTATAACTGTCTACTGAACTCTAGGGAACTATTATCAATAGATTTTCTTCTTCCAATGCAGAGGTTCATTGCTCTTGCAAGAACTTCTCTTGTCACCAAGAATTGCTCTATACTTCTGGTGGTTTATTGAAGTCACAACACTCTCTTTTCCTTGAGGTTGATGTCTTCAACACCACCAGGGGCTTTTTTTAGAGTCCTTGAGAAAAAAGTAAATCTACAGAGATTATGGGATGTGATGGCGCGGAGTTACACCTAAAGTCTATTTATTTTCAAGAATTACAGCATAATATCATCCTAGTTTAGGTTATTATCAGAACAATTAGCCTAAATTACATTAAAGACTGTTCACACAGTATATCCCGAGAGAACTGTAAGGTGTACTGCCCTACGTCAATACACCAAAAAAACTATTTTTATCCGTTAAGACACAAAAAAGTAAGAAGTCACCTAAAACATTAGAGTTTGCGTCCGATGCATCTGCTTAATGTTTTGTTGATAAACAGTCTCTAGGATTAATAGCTTCGAGCTAAGCATTTCAATCTTTGGTTTCTTAATAAACTATACGTCCATATAATTCCGTTAAAAATCGCAAATGGTTAGTTAATTCTGGAGTTAGTACATCAGGACAGTATCGCCATTCCCAATTACCATCAGCTAGACCAGGGGTATTCATTCTTGCTGTTTCCGTCAAACCGAGTAAATCTTGTAAGGGAAAGATGGCTTGATTAGCGACAGATCCCATAGCTAAGCGAATTAGACTCCAATGAATTCCTTGGGGACAAATACCACCTAAGTAGTCTGTAATTCTCGCATTTTCTTCGAAACTACGTTCTGAGAACCATCCCACTGTAGTGTTGTTGTCGTGGGTTCCTGTATAAACAACACAGTTATGGTTGGCGTAATTGTAAGGGAGAAAAGGATTAGCACGATTACTATCAAAAGCAAAATGAAGAAGTTTCATGCCTGGGAGATTGAATTTATCTCTTAACGCTTCAACTTCTGGGGTAATGACCCCTAAATCTTCAGCAACAATAGGCAATTCACCTAATTCGTTTTTAAGACACTGAAAAAATTTTTCTCCTGGGGCTTTCAACCATTCCCCATTCTCAGCTGTGGTTTCTCCTTGAGGAACTGCCCAATAAGCCTCGAAAGCTCGGAAATGGTCAATCCTAACAACATCAAGATATTCTAATGTTCTTTTAAACCGTTGAATCCACCATTTAAAGTCGATTTTTTCAAGGTTTTCCCAATTGTAAACCGGATTTCCCCACAATTGCCCCGTAGCACTAAAATAATCTGGGGGAACACCAGCCATTAACGATGCGGCTTGAGTTTTTTCATCTAAACAGAAAAGTTCAGCATTAGCCCAAACATCAACGCTGTCATAAGCGACATAAATGGGAATATCTCCAAAAATTTGAACATTGCGATCATTGGCATATTTTTTTACTTTTTGCCACTGACGGAAAAATTCAAACTGAAGGAACTTATGGTAAAAAATTAATTCTGCCAATCTTTCTGTCCAATGCTGTATTGCTTCAGGTTGGCGGGTAGCAATATCTTTATCCCAGTGTCTCCAAGTCTTTCCTCGATGAGCTTCATGGAGAGACATAAAGAGGGCGTAATTTTCTAACCAATAGGAATGGTGCTCACAAAAAGTCTCGAAGCTTTGGCGTAGTTCATATGAAGCGTCAGTTTTAAAAGCATTACTAGCTTTTTTTAAAAGAGGAAACTTAGTGCTAATTACGAGGTTGTAGTCCACATAATCAGTCGGAAATTCTGGAAAAGAAGCCAAATCTTCTTGGTTAACTAACCCATCCTCGTATAAAACATCTGGGCTAATTAATAAAGGATTTCCCGCTAAAGCAGAATAGGATAAGTAAGGAGAGTTACCATATCCAGTTGGGCCTAAAGGAAGAACTTGCCAAAGAGTTTGACTAGTTTTTTCCAAAAAATCAATGAAGTGATAGGAGCTTTCTCCTAGATCACCAATACCAAAGCGACTGGGTAAAGATGTTGGATGTAATAAAATGCCACTGGCTCTTTGAGAAGATATCATGAATTACTCACTTCTTATATCCCACTTGCACAACAGGAACTCATAGTCCCATAGAATCTAGTTTTTCTTAGAGTTTGTACTATTTCTCTTAAAGTTTGTTCTACCTAAGAAGCAAAACAAGGAATTATTATCTTTATGGATAAAGATAGTTTGACTTAAGCTGTAAGGTAAAACTGTCAATATTAACATTTTAAATGCCTTATGTAGAAATTATTTTAGTTTATAAAAATTTTCTCAATATTATATTTCTTGCCAAGTAAAACTATGTTACAATTTGACATATTTTTACTATTTTAAGTTCAGTAAAGTCAGAAAAATAAAGATTTTTCTTCTAAAAATTAAAGAAAAAACAAAAAAAATCCTCTTTAAGAGACTTGCAAAAGTTCGGACACTCCGTATCGGACACTTAATAATTCCCTAAAAGCATAATCTATAAATTTTTCAAAAAAGTATTGAACAAACTTTCAAATATACAAACTTCTAAATGTAATAAAAAAAAGTTTACTTTATAGTTCCTTAATGTCGTCTATCCTACAGTAATTTTGAATACATCTGATAATTTTAGATTAACTTCCCAAGAACAGGTAAGTTTACGTTAGCAATTCTCTTTCATCACTCACAAACCTGTTTGAAGATTTCTTGGTGTATCAAAGCCCGATCTACTAAAGATTGAAGGTGATTGCGGTTTAATGCCTTCCCATTAACATAATATTCTAACCACGCGTTGCTAATAATATTGGGATCATCAGGAAGTTCAGTTAATTTCCATCCAGGTAAATTAATTTCTTCCATCAAACGGCTGACTTTAGGGTCATAACTCAGGGCAAAACACCGAGATTCTTCAGCCACTGCCATAATTAAACTATGAAGACGCATTCCAATAGTCATTTTAACTTCCCGAAACAGTCCCTTCAATTCTCTAGGATCTTCTAGGTAAATAATCTGATGAGAACCAGGTAATTGTGAAGCAAGTGAATGAGCAATTGATAAGTCTTGGGAGGCTTGGAAAGGAACTAATAATAAACAAACATTAGCAGCCTTTTGAAAATCAATTAACGCTTTAGTCAAAATTTTTAGTCTTTGGGGAGTTAATTGGGGATGTTCCCGCAAATTAACAGCCACTCTAGGGGCAGGGATATCTACTAATCCTGGGATTGATTTCCCTGTCAAAGCCCAAACTGGGTCAGGAGCAATTAAAGGATTTATTTGCCATTGAGATACTAATTTAGCCGAAGCCCCATCCCTTACACTGACAGCCGTGCAACCTAAAAGAACTTGATGGGTTAGCCAACGGCTAAAAGGACGTCGTAAGGGGCCAATTCCTTGAGCCCAAGCGATAGTTTTTAAGCCTTTGTGTTGAGCTAAAGCCATCAATACAGCATAATAAATAGGACTTGTCCAACTTGTGACATCTTGCATTAAACTTCCTCCACCCCAAATGAACAAATCAGAGGTTTTTAAAGCTTTTAAAATAGCAAAAGCTGAACGATTAGAACAACTGTTAACCCCATAACGTTTATGAGTTTGCCGTGGGTTTGCTGAGAGAACAATAGGCTGTATTTGAGACGGAAGCATCTGCAATAAAGAAACTAATAAGGCTTCATCTCCACCATTTCCTTGACCATAATAACCACAAATAACTGCCTTTTTCATGTTTTAACGTCAGTGTTTATACCAATTCTATAGGTCTATACTAAACTACGATAGATTAGACAGCTTCTCACAAAACACTTCAAGAATGACTCATACAATTGTCTTACAACTGGATCATCTAATACGATTGGATTTATCTCCTGTCACTACCATTGTTGAACCGATTTTGATACAAATAGCACAGCCACAGGCTTCCCCAAACGAGATCGTCTCCTATGAACAAACTCTAAGTTTTGAAATTAATTATCCTCGTAGTCCCTCTGATATCAGAGAATTATCAGAAATTCCGGAGGTTCGCTTATGGTTTGTTCGTTTAGACTCAATTTATCCTTGGATGCCTTTTATTTTAGATTGGAAAGGGGGGGAATTAGCCCGTTATTTTGCCATGTTGGTTCCTCATCAATTTAGCCGGACTGAGGGAATTCAATATAATCCAGAAGCTCTAGAAATTTTTATTATGCACAAAATATTTACCTTATCTGATTGGCTAAAATACAGGAGAATTCCTAGCATGGCTCGTCTCCAGTCGATGGCAAAAATGTTTGGCTATGATCTCGACAAGGATTTTTTTCAATTAATTTCCTGAATTTTTCTATGTAACCTCTTTTGCTGATGGCGAAAAATTCTAAAGATTAGCCATCGCTATCACAATTCTTTGAGAAATAAAAGGAATAATCGCTTTATTTTGACTATCTTGTCCTTCCGTAAAAACGACTAATAAATAAGGTTGATATCCAGGAATTTGAATATAAGCTGCATCGTGGCGAACTCGACTAGTCCAACCTGCTTTTGACCATAATTGAGTATTTGGAGGCAACCCTTCCCCTAAAAAACCAATAACTTGGTTTTCTTCCCCCGTCATATTAAAATTTTTCGGAGTAAGATTTCGTTTGAGCAGTTCCATCATTTGTTGGGAGCGCTTTGAAGAGACGGCTACCCCACCGACGATACTATATAACAACTGAGCAACGGCATTAGTCGTCAACATATTACGATTTTCCATCATTTCCCCTACAAATATTCGTTCTCGACCATAAGGACCATCACACCAGGTTTTCTGATTAACATTAATAGCCGCTAATCCTTCCCATCCCAATGACTTAAAATAACGGTTAATAATATTACGCTGGTGTTGCCAAGTGTCAAATGGACTCGCCGGTAACTCTGGCCCACTGGTGGTTCCTGTCAGTACGTCAACGACTAAACTAGTTGCATCATTGCTAGAGTCTACTACCATATCCCGAATGGCGCGGTTTAACTCCACTGACTCGGAAATCATTTTACCTTCTAGCCATTCATGAACCGCTACTAAATAAAATAATTTGACGATACTTGCCGGATAGATGCGTTCAATTCCCCGATAATTAAATCCTCTGACGGAATATTTCCAGAATTCTTCGGCAGAGATTGCGCCCCCTGTATTAGCAATCACCGGAGGATCATAAACAACCCAAGTCAAGGCCAATTGATCAGGAGCTAATTGGGGAAACTCGGACCACGTAGCCTTCAAAGTTTGGTTGCCGATTTTTTGTAGGGCGTCGTCTGAGTTAAAAAAAGCCATTGTAATCACTCTTCATATCTAAAAGTTTTTTTTAGGCTGTTTCAAGATGGGCAATGCCAACTTGAGACAGTCTAAAGTTGGCCAAATCCTTTTTTTCTCTTGATCTTTTTCTTTTTTTTCTTCGTGCCACCATGACCACGAAATCCTGGAGGTATTTGTCCACCGATGCCCCCAAACATTCCACTGCTAATTTCAGACATAGGGGGCATTCCTCCTTGTCCTATTTGCTGCATCATACTCCGCATACGGGTAAAATTCTTCACTAGTTCTCCGACTTTAGTTTCAGAATGTCCTGACCCCTTAGCAATACGACGGCGACGACTGGGGGACTTAGCTAATAAATCAGGATTTATTCGTTCTTCAAAGGTCATGGAACTGATCATCGCTTCAGTTCGCTTAAGTTCAGTTTCTCCTTTCTCAATATCTATATCATTGAGTTTATTCATTCCTGGAATCATCTTTAAAAGATTTCCTAATGACCCCATATTTTTCATCAGGCGCATTTGTTTGAGAAAGTCATTAAAATCAAATTTAGCCTCAATAATTTTCGACTGCATTTTTTCTACATCTGCAATATCGATTTCTTCTTGGGCTTTTTCAACTAAAGTCAGAACATCCCCCATATTTAAAATACGGGATGCCATTCGATCAGGATAAAATGGTTGTAGTGCTTCTACTTTTTCGCCAACTCCAATAAATTTAATTGGTTTTTCTGATATTTGACGAATCGATAGAGCTGCTCCTCCGCGCGTATCCCCGTCCATTTTAGTAAGAATTGCGCCGGTAATGCCAATTTGTTGATGGAAAGTTCGAGTTAGGTTAGCCGCTTCTTGACCTGTCATGGCATCCACTACCAGGAGGATATCATCAGGTTTAATGGCGTCTTTGATGCGGATTAGCTCTACCATCATACTTTCGTCAATTTGCAGTCGTCCGGCAGTGTCAACAATCACAGTATCGAGTCCTATTTGCTTAGCTTTTTCTACCCCTTGACGAGCAATATCAACAGGGTTCGCTTCACTTCCGAGTTCAAAGACAGGAACATTAATTTGTTCTCCAAGGGTAATCAACTGGCTGATAGCTGCCGGACGGTAGACATCAGCAGCTACCATTAAGCAACTACGCTTTTCTTTATGAAGATAGAGAGCAAGTTTAGCCGTAGCGGTGGTTTTTCCTGTCCCTTGCAACCCGGCCATCAAGATGACTGTCGGGGACGTTTCAGCTTTAGCAAGGGAAACATGACTTTTCCCCATTACCTTAACTAATTCGTCATAGACAATTTTTATGAGTTGTTGACTAGGTTTAACCCCAGCAATGACCTCTGCACCGACGGCCGCTTTTTCAACATTTGCGACAAACTTTCTGACGACCTGGAGGTTAACATCTGCTTCTAGTAGAGCGCGACGCACTTCTGTAAGAGCTTCTTGAATGTTAGTTTCAGTGATTTTGTCTTGACCGCGTACTTTTTTCCAAGCGTCTTCTAAATGTTCGGCGAGAGCATCAAACATAGGGTGTTGTTTTTGTGAAGTTTATAACTAACCATAAATAGTCAAGGATAATTTCCATATCTACCTATTGTAGACGGGGGTCAGACTCTTCATCAATCCTGTAAAGTTCATTCACTGAAAAAACGTAATAAATTTATTCAATTTCTTATTAGTTCAAGAACTTTTTACTATTCATTATAATAATTTGTATCTTTATACCTTATACCAATATTTTCAGGAGTTTATTTAGTGGCTGATGATGGTCACTGAATTTATTATGTGGATTCATCGATTAATAGTTAGACTGAGTTTAGAACCTTATAAGCTGTTTGAGGATTTTCAAGTGGTTAATACTAGCTAGTAGAATATGTTTTCTCTGAAGAGAACATGATCGATAAAGATATAGTCTAAATTATGTAGATTACAATAATTTTTTTTGAAATCAAGAGAACACTACTTAAAATTATCGATAGAATCAAGTTTCTGCTGGAACGATTTCTGAACAACAACCTGAAAGATATCTATGAAATCTGTACGATAATCAAAAAACTAGAATAAGAAAAATAAAAAATAAAAACTAGTATTTTTACCTTAAATACTAGCTAGAAACAACAATAGGGGACAATTAATAGTACAAAATTACTATGATACTACCTTCTCAGAGAGTCTTGGAAATATTTAACTTTCATCGACGAGTTAAAAGATAAACTTGACAAATATTAAAAACAAGAGAACAGTGAAGAAATAGCTAAGTTAGCTAAAGTTTCTATTCATCCCACTATTCAAAAAAAATTGACTTTTCAATCAGATTGGGGTGGAATTAAGTTTTTTTTTCTTACGCGACGAATAGGTAAGTTAGCTATAAGGGCGGTAATTCGTTGATCGCTTTCTAGGGCAAACTCCATTTCTTCAGAATCAATATCCACATATCGACTCACCACTTCTATTATGTCTTGACGCATAGATTCAAGTATTTCTGAACTGAGTCCAGCGCGATCATGGGCAATAACTACTCTTAGTCGGCGTTTAGCTTCTTCTCCACTTTTGGGAATATTTTTCCATGGAAAAAGTTTTTCTAGTTGCTCAAAAATCATCTGTTTAATTTTCATAGAAAGGACTTAACTACCGAAAAAGTGGCGACGAATACGAGTTATCAAGTTATCATGAGCCGCCATCAAATCCAGATAAGGAATCTCTTGACCATTCAAACGTCGGGCAATATTATTAAAAGCCATAGCCGGAACACAAGGAGGTTCTTCTAAGACTAAGGGTTCTCCTCGGTTGGTCGAAATAATGATTCGTTCGTCATCGGGAATAATTCCAATGAGAGGAATAACCAAAAGATCGATAATGTCTTCGACGCTAATCATCTGATTAAGTTTGATCATTGCTGGTTTAATTCGATTAACTATTAATTGAATTTTTTCGATCTCTTCACTTTCTAATAGCCCAACTATCCGATCTGCATCCCGAACCGCAGCCATTTCTGGGGTCGTAACAACAATAGCTTCTTTTGCCGGGACTATAGCATTACGAAAACCCATTTCAATTCCGGCTGGGCTATCAATCAGAATATAATCAAAGTGCTCATTAATTTGCGATATTAGCTGCTTCATCTGATCAGGGGTAATAGCTTCTTTAGTTCGGTTCTGGGCGGCTGGTAATAGTACTAGATTAGGTTGGCGTTTATCTTTAACTAAGGCTTTGTCGATAGAACATTGTCCTTCTAAAACATCGATTGCGGTATAGACAATTCTCTGTTCTAGTCCAAGTAATAAATCTAAATTTCTTAGTCCAAAATCTGCATCGACTAAAGCAACTTTGTACCCCAAACGAGCTATAGATAATCCTAAGTTAGCAGTAATAGTGGTTTTGCCAACACCTCCCTTGCCGGAGGTGATCACGATAATACGACTCATAATTTAATGTTCAATTTTAATGACCGATGATAATTTAACTTTTATCGATAATTATGACGAATTATTAATTTTTTAGCTTTACTATTTTTTTTCATATTTTAGAATGTGGGTTTTGTTGAAATTCGGGGCTGGCTTCAAACGAATGCCTTCGGAAGTAATGTAAGCAACTTCAGGACTAAGAAATTCAGGCGTTCCTGACGGTGCTCTAGCAACCAATTCAGCAATGCGTAATTGGGTCGGTTGCATTTGCAGTGTCATAATGCAACATTCTGAGTTCCCTTTGGCTCCCGCATGGGCAATTCCTCGCAAACATCCCCAAATTAGAATGTCGCCATCAGCGATGATTTCTCCTCCAGGATTGATATCTCCTTGGATGATAATGCTCCCAGGATGGCGAATAGTGACTCCTGAACGTACCGTTGTTTTTAGGTAAAGAGGCTCAGCTAAGGGAGACAAAGTCGGTTCTATTTCAGAAAACAATGATCTTCTAAAAACTTCTTGTTCGACTGAATAACCTGCAATTGCTGCTGCTACAGCGGTTTGGCGGCGACTAGTGTGAATACTACTGAGTTTTAGATTGACATTTTCCATAACCTCTCCAATACTTTGTAATTGTCTACTATCAAGTAAACGATTTTGTACTACTAAGTCTACTGACATTCCTGATATCCACGTTCCTTGATGATAGGTCAGACAATGTTTTATATCCTGGAAGATTTTTATCCAATCTTTCAAAAGATCTTCTTCCTTTTTAGTTATCTTGGGCAATATTAGTAGGAGTTTTTTCCCTTCACTCTTTAAATGAACCTGGGAATAAACTCCAGAAGAGGAAGAGGCTGGTTCGTAGTTTTCCCATTCTGAGGAAATATTTGGCTTGACAGTCATCGGTTGAAAGAATAAAAAATTTAAGTTTAAGCTTAGCATTAAGCTGTTCAAATAGTTAGGCTGAGCTTTCAACAGAAGATTAGTGGTCAAGAGAGAAAAAACATCATCTAGATTCTGATTAAAGTTTGTTTAATTGACATTTAAAATTTTTATTTATCTCTTACCTTGTTAGACTAAACAACCTTTAATTTTAGTTTTTAAAACAAGATATTTATTGTGCATTAATGACCAAGACGGTATTTTTGTCCATACACAGTTTTAATCAAAGTAAATTTACTATATCGTCGAACTTGGTGCCGTAAAAAAAATAAAATATCCACAATATTACTATTGGGTTAATTATATTTTTTTACAAATTTTGGTAAGATTATTTGGGGGTAATAAATTGAACTGGATGTTGCGTAAAATAAGAGAGAAACTTAATTTATTTGTCTGAACAGTTTTGCCCTTTATTTTTTACACTAAGTGACTTAAGTTTATAAATAAAATGATATATTTATTGCTTTTAGCATGGAAAAATGTATTAATCTTAAAGATTAAAAAGACAATCTTAATAATACTTGAACTCGCAACCTACTGTAATTTAAAAGATTTAATCAGATAATAATCAGCCTACGTCTACAAAGCAATTATCTGATTATTGATAGTGTTGTTAACAGCTAGAAAGAAGATAGGAGTATTATTTATTTCTGATTAAAAGGTTTAATAAACCTCTATTACTTGTTTGCCATCAAAGATCTAATTAAGAATTAACAGGTTATAGTAATTTATTGCCAATTGATAACCTAGTTTTCTATTATTTGTTCAATAAACTTAAGAGTCTTTATGAAATAAAATTGAGAGATAAAACTAATTAAATTTTATTATTTACTAAAATGTTTTTTATTAATTGCCACTTAAATTGATTTAATGTTTTTTTTTTAAAAAAAGATAAATTTATCGAAAATAATACTTTTGAGATATTTTTTCTGAGATTTTTTGATTTACTCTTTATGGTTATCCTTTAATTCTTATAAAAAAGATGATCTGTCTGTAGAGGTATTACTCGCAATTTAAAAATTGGTATATTTTTTGACTATAAACAAGTATCAAATATTTTTTAATTCTAATGAACCTAAAATAAAGATACTAGTTTATTACTATAAATCAGGAATAACAACAGATATATTATGAGTGATTTATCAAAATTTCTTTAGTTACATACTTAGTAGCTAAAGAAATTTTAATATCTTAAGAAGACTACTTTTTTTATGTTCTAATTAGTCAGACATACAGAAATAACACTATAAGTAGATAAGCCGTTAACTGGTAATAAAAACATTATAAAATTTCCTTACTGAATAAACACAAATTTTTAGTCTGATTTAATAAAATATTAGACTCTAAGTTTAGAACTATCATCTACCTCATAGTCGAAAACAACCTTATTTAATTGAGTAATTGAGACAGAATGACTTAATGCTGTAGAAAAATTGCTAGAATTAGATAAAGATCTTTTTCTAGAAAAACTAAGTACTTACTTACACGAAAAAATAGGGGTTAAAGTTAATATTTTTACTATGTATTGTTTTATCTAAAAACTTTACTTAACCCCAAAAAATCTTCTATCGGTTAAAAACTTATATAGACAGACTTTCAAGATATGGAGTATTCGACGACATTTGGATAATTCAAACTTTCAGTTCTAGTTTTTATTAATGAAACTGAATTTTAGCAAGCTATTACTTATCACTTTACTGGAGTAACTACAAAAAAATGAGCTTATGGAGAATTACCTACTAATTAAGAAAAAAACATTACGTTAATTAGATACATTACTCATTATTTTCTTACTATACTACCTTTGAATTATGAACAAATTTAAGAAGGTTTTCTTACTTATATAAAAGAAGTACTGACATAAAAACTATTGTTATAAGCTTGTATCTTTATGGATTATTTATAGACTTTTAAAGCAGTAAAAGTTAGATAAATAATGGAATGTATAGAAACACTGGTTGTATTATATTTTCTTATTTTAACCTTATTGACAACTGTAGGTTAAAAATCAATAAATATTTGAGACATCACGAATCTTGTAATTCTTAAGATTTCAATCACTTCGTTGATTTATTTAGTAACAGGTTAAGACATAATTCTTCGATTTACAAACTACTCTTATCATAAGAAAACTTCTTAGAACAACTCAGATTAGGTGTCAGAACTATTGGAATTAGCTAATTAGTGTCAAACAACTTATTTATTGTACTTAACAATAACTAAAATTATGTATTAGATTAGAGAAATTATTGCCCATTTTTATAACAGAAAAACTTAATAGATAGTAAAACGTGTTAATGAAAAATTGAAGTTAATTAAAATAAGAGCTTATGAATTCAGAAATTTTTTCAACTTTTAACTTCAAAGTTTCTTGACTTGGCATGTCACTAGTTAATTTCATACCATCAGTCTGATACAACCCTTTATTTCTACCTATCTACTAACCGAGAAATTTTATGACAAAATTGTTACCTTAAGAAAAAATCTACCTCTAAATTAGGAAAAGGTAGATTACTTTACTACTATTTTTACTTAGTTATAAATCTGAGAGATAGCAGTAATATTAATATTGAGGAACATCAGGATCAACTTCTTTACTCCAAGCTGTAATTCCACCTTTAACATTGGTTCCTAAAATCCCCTTTTCCCTGAGAATTCCTAACGCTTTAGCTGACCGTCCTCCTGTTTTACAATGGGCAATAATTTTTTTATTTTGTGATAATCTACAGATTTTTTCTACTCCTTTTCCATCTTCAATATCTGGTAAAGGAACTAAAATTGACCCTGGAATTTTAGATATCTCGTACTCGTTGACATTACGAACGTCAATTAAGACAAAAGTATCCGTACTATAATCAATTAGGTCTTTTAATTCTTTAACGGTAATTTCAGGAATAGTTGCTTTTTCCTTTGCTTCCACTGCTTGTGCTTGAGGAATTCCACAGAATTGTTCGTAGTCGATGAGTTTATTAATCAGCGGCCGTTTAGGGTTAGGTCGTAATGTTAACTCACGGAATTTCATATCCCAGGCATTATAAAGCAATAAACGTCCACTGAGAGTATTTTCTGCTCCTAGGACAATCTTAATAGCTTCAGTGGCTTGGATTGTTCCAATAATGCCACAAAGTACACCTAAAACTCCCCCTTCTGCACAAGAAGGAACCATTCCAGGAGGTGGGGGTTCGGGATATAAGTCACGGTAGTTGGGACCTCCTTGGTAGTTAAAGACTGTTGCTTGTCCTTCGAAGCGAAAGATCGACCCATAGATATTAGGTTTATTAAGTAAAACACAAGCATCATTAGTCAAATACCGAGTGGGGAAATTATCTGTCCCATCGATAACAACATCATAGGGCTTAAGAATTTCTAGTGCATTTTCTGAAGATAAGTGAGTTTCATATAAATTCACCTGACAGTAGGGGTTAATCTGTAAAATTCGGTCTTTTGCTGATTGAACTTTCGGTTTTCCTACCCAAGATGTCCCATGAATGATTTGACGTTGTAAGTTAGAACTATCAACAATATCAAAGTCAACAATTCCAATACATCCAATTCCGGCGGCCGCTAAGTACAAGAGTAAAGGAGATCCGAGTCCCCCTGTTCCTATACACAGAATACTGGCTGCCTTGAGGCATTTTTGGCCATCTAGTCCTACTTCTGGAAGAATAATGTGACGAGAGTATCTTTGAAACTCTTCTTTATCGAGTTCGATTTCTTGTAAATTGGGATTTAGCATGGACGTCGCCTGACTAATTAAGCGTCACGTTAGTTTCTTGATAGGCACTCAACCAGTCATTGTAGCAGATCTTTTCGAACTGAATATCTACATCTAGGAAAACTTTAGTTTATACTCCTGTTTTATTAACTTTAATTAACATTTCTTTGCTCAACTATTCAAAAGTCAATTTTTTTCCTAAGCTATAATTAGCGATCATTTTAATAGACATTAAATCTTTAATGGATTTAAAATTACCCATGATTAGTCAGGAAAAAAAATTGACTTTCAGCACAAAATTTTTCTATGGAATTGGAGAATTAAGCGGATCTCTTCCTAGTAATATTTTAATTTTCTTCTTTCTATTTTTCTTGACTAATGTAGCTGGTTTAAGTCCTGGTTTGGCGGGATTGATGATGTTGGTAGGTAAAGTATGGGATGCAATTAATGATCCAGTCATTGGTTGGTTGAGCGATCATACTTGTTCTCGTTGGGGAAGACGATATCCTTGGATGTTATTTGGATCAGTTCCTTTAGGAATAACTTCTATTTTATTGTGGGTCGTTCCTCCTACTACTAATCAGCTACTTTTATTTACTTATTATGGAGTGGTTTCTTTCTTATTTTATATAGCTTTTACAGCAGTTCTTTTACCTTATGGAACTTTATCTGCTGAGTTAACACAAGGGTATGACGAACGTACAAGTTTAATTAGTTTTCGCTCAGCCTTTAGTATTGGTGGTAGTATTTTTTCTTTAGCTTTAGCACAAATAATTTTCTCAAAAAATTATAATATAAAACAACAGTATTTGTTAATAGGATTGATTTGTGGGTTGCTCGCAATGCTGATGATATATATCAGTGTTTGGGGAACTTATCATCGTTACCATCAAGTGCAACAAAAACATCTAAAAAGGAATAAAACTTCTACCCTATCTTTTAAAGAACAATTATACTTAGCCTTTGATAATCGTCCTTTTTTATATGTTATGGGGATTTATCTTTGTTCTTGGTTGAGTGTGCAAATTATTGCATCAACTATTCCTTTTTTTATAATTAATTGTATGAAATTACCAAAAATCTACGTCACTCAAATTGCTATTACAGTTCAAGCTACAGCATTTTTTGTACTATTTTTTTTAAATTTTATAAGTAAGAAACTTGAAAAGAAAAATATATTTTTTTTAGGAATACCATCTATAATTATTGCAGGATTAGGACTGTTTTTTCTACAATCAGGACAGGTAGTATTACTGTACATTCTTGCTGTTATGGCTGGTATCGGAGTTGCAACTGCTTATATTGTTCCTTGGTCAATGTTGCCGGATGTGATAGATTTAGATGAATTAAATACTGGAGAAAGACGAGAAGGTATTTTTTTTGGCGTGGTGGTACAGTTACAAAAAATAGGAGTTGCCTTAGCCTTGTTTTTTGTCGGTCAAATCTTAGATTGGTCAGGGTATATTAGTTTCGGTGAAGGAGTACAACCAGAGTCAGCTCTATGGGCAATTCGGATTATTATCGGCCCTATTTCTGCAGGAATTTTATTCATGGGATTAGTTTTAGCCTATTTTTATCCAATTACTCGACAAGTTCACCAGGAAATATTACTTAAACTTAGTTATCATCATGCCTATCTTAAATAGTCTTAAAAGAATACTTGACTTAAAACTAAGTTACTTTAAGTTTTAATCAACTATCTAAAAAAAAATTAATTGACGTCAACTACTTCCTAATGCAGCAAGAGATAACATCTACTGTCGTTAGATAATTTAGAATTGATTCACTTTCAATGAACAATGGCTTAATTGTAATCAACTATTGATAATTTTTATATCTTCATGTTGGAAATTTTTCGTATCATCTAATTGCCAACTTGTAACTCCATTGACTTGATTTGAGGTAGTTGAAACAATAATATATGAATATTCAGCCCAAGCGATTGCCCGATCAAATTCTGAGGGAATGGCTATATGATTAGGATGAGAATGGTAAATACCAATAATCTGCAATTGGCGATTACGGGCTTCTTTCTGTATTTTTACCAGTATTGACGGAGCAATACTAAAACGGTTGTATTTGCTTAAATATTTTTGAGAATTATCAGTATTATTGGATAATATCTTGTTTTCTTCGAGAGTCCAATTGTTTTTTGTTGGAAAAACTTCAATTATTTGTTTGTGATTGTTTTTAATAACACCAAGAAGTAAACCACAACATTCTTCTGGATAAATTATAAAGGCGTGGTTATAAATCTGATTTAGGTGCTTTAAAGTAATAAAAATCACAACGTTCAGTTTTAAGTTAAATTAAGATTATTGTAGTGTAAATCAAAAAAAATTACAGTCTTGACTCCTAAATTAATTGTTAGTTGGTTATTCATCTTGACGGACCTCACCTAATCTTAATCCTCAACGGAGAGGTCAAGTCGTCAAAGATTTTGGTATGGTTACAATTAATGAGTCTTTTGGCTATCAATTAGGAGTACGGGAGCATGATTTTGGAGGTAATGAAAATTCATGGATAGTAATGACTGGATGAAACAGTTATTGTTGGTAGGAATCGGCACAACCTCACTAGTTGCTGAAAAAATAAAAGAGGTGAGTGATCAGTGGGTTAAGGATGGCAGAATCAATTCGGAAGAAGCTCAAGGATTTGTTGAGGATATAATACAACAGATTAGAGCAGGACAAGGTAACTTTGAAAGTACGATGGAACGTCAATTACGAAACATGCTACAGGATTTAGGCGTTCCTCGTCAGTCCGAAATGGATGAATTGCGTGGGCGTATTGATCGTTTAGAACGTCAAATTAGAGATTTAGACAAAAAATATGGCGTTAGGTCAAACACCTAAGATTTTAAAAAAGAATTATGCTGTAAATTAGCATTATTTTGGGTATTATTGCCGCTTTTAATTTATTATTGTCGGCAATATTTTTGTTTAACACGCCAGACAAAATACAGGCAATCACCGAAGGTAAGTTTTCAATGATTACTTTTCCAACAAATGGAGAATTGTCACAAATAATCTTAAATATTTTAATCAAGGGAATCAACGAAATGTAGCTAAAAAATGCTGTTAAAACCGATTATGGACTTCAATCCGTTAAAATTAAAGAAGAGATAAAAGATTTTCTAAGTAAAAGTCAGACACTGACGACATACCATATGGAAATCCTAGAGAATGGGAAAAAAATTTGATGATTTCTGTGATTGTGGCTGACTCTTATTCTTCAAAATCGCTGTGTAACAAGTGATTGAAGTGTGGGAAAGAGGGGAGGAGTAATGCTACCTCAGTTTTTGATTTAGGATTGTTGAGGAGAAAATTAGCTTTTCCTATTTAAATAGAAATTTAAAATGTTTAATGACTTAAACTGTCCCTCGATCTTTTCTAAACTTAAGAGAAGTTCTGGTCAAGTCTCTTCATTAATCCGGGTAGGACCGAAAATTTCTCAGAATTTGTTAATAATCTATTCCTCTATCATTGACATTTTGTCCATAAGTCTTAAGACAAGATTTTTTATTGACGTGGAATAACTAGCTTGTTAAAGCTATAATTCCTATCTTTAGCTTAAAGTTGGGTAGATTCTCTGCAACAACATCTGCCCGCTAGATGTGATAAAAGTACTAAAGTTCCAATTAACTCAACCCCTATGCACCGAAGACGATGGGAAAAAACTGTCTTAACCCTTTATAAGGAACCTGGTCCTTTGTTTTAAGTCTTGCATATTTTTCAGGGTCTCATTGAGCTCGAAGAGGACGTAGGTTTTGCTTAAAAGATTTAGCCATTAGAGGGCTCGGGTGAAAGTTATTACTGTTTAGTCTAATCATTTGCGATATACTGTGTAGTTGGCAGTGCCGATGTAGCTCAGTGGTAGAGCATTCGATTCGTAATCGAACGGTCGGCGGTTCAAATCCGCTCATCGGCTTTAAGAGAGAATAAAGACTTTACTAGTTTGTTACCATGAAATTGAAAGCCAAGTAAAAATCTCAATAGAGTATATCTATTTTAATAAAATAGAGATATAAATTCAGGTTGTAGGAACGAAAATTAGTGATTAAACAATCCTTCAGTCAGTAGCTAGGTTAGAATCATAGGCAAAGTTTTTATCATGGAAAGTCAGTTTATTTCTCTAGGATGGAGTCCTTCTGCTCACAGCATCTCCAAAATTTATGTAAAATCTCTTTAGGGGAGATAACAAGAAAGTAAAACTTTCTAGAATGAACTCTATAAAGCAATCCTAACGCTAATTCAAATTAGAAAATATTAGTTTGGGAAAATATAGAGCAACTTTAGTCTGTTCTCATTTCCCATCTAAAATAGAAAGCATGTAGAACCTCGAAAGTCTTCTCCCATAGTTGAGTTTTATTATCCTCGTTGTTTACCCGTGACTTTGGTCAGGTTTATGTCTAACGCAATGATCACCAATCAATTTTAGCTCGTATATAGAAGAGAATGGGATAGCATCTTTTTGACTAGTCCCAAGTTTTTATTCTTACAATGAACAAGCTTAGTTCAATCACTATAACCTATTACAAACCATCTCAAAACGTAGACTTGATGAAATTCTCTTTGAGGTCGTTCAGTTAATTGGCAAAAAATATTGGGTTTGTTCTTCTCTCCGTACACAGTTTCAAATATTTTTTCTCAAATCAGAAAATCCTATATAAGGTTTTTGATGGAGGAGTTAAGGTGAACCAAATTGGATTAATTGCCATTGGACGCAATGAAGAAAAAAGGCTACGTCGGTACTTATAATCAGCAGTTAATCAAGTATATTATCTAGTTTGTGTTAATTTAGGATAAACTGATAATAATGTAGACTTAGCGTGATCACTAGAGGTTGAAGTAGTTTAATTAGATTTATCTGTTCTCTTTACTACCGCCCGTGCCAGAAATGAAGGATTTAATCGCTTCGTGGAAATTAATATTTAATATTTGTTCAATTTGTAGATAGAGACTATGAAATTGTTGACAGTTGGTTAAACTTAGCAAAACAAAACTGGAACAACAAGAGCAAGTAACTGTAGTTTGCCGCTGCTGACAAAAACACTATCATTATCAGTCTATATATAATAATAGTGTGATATGGAATGGGTTTCCCCTACTGGGGAAACTAAGGCTTGTAGGGGAAATTCAATGATGCGAGTTAAAGCATATTAACAAGTAGAAGGTTTTAATATCTCAATGATTGCCAGAGAAGAATCTGAACTATGTATGAGACTACGACAACAGGGATGGAAAATTCTTCGTATTGATGGGGAAATGACCGAGTTGAGTCAATGCTGGAAACGGAGTGTTCGCGCTGGAAACGTCTACGAAGAAGAGGGATGATTACATAGGAAAAATACTGAAAAGTATTCTATTAAAGAAAGTCGCAGTATTTAGTTTTGGGGAATAATTTTATCTTTGACAGCTTTGGAATTAGCTCTTTTAACAACTCACTTGAGTTTACTACCACTTGGTGGTTATCCTGTCCTAACTTATTGGATTTATCGTCGTCAACAACAAGAGGGATTGAGTTCTAAACAAGCATGGCTTTATAGTGCTTTTTGCCTTTTAGGAAAGTTTGCCAGTGTTCAATGTTAAGATGGCTTTTCACAAAAGTCGTTTGTTAGAAAAAAAGACAGTATTGATTAAATATAAAAGAGCCACTTCGAGTATTCTCTCTCCATGTGAGATATGGAGTAGATAGTCTCTAGAACAGGTTTTATACTCATAATTTTTCTGACACAAAGAATTCCTGACACTTTTGTGTGGCTAATATTAGTATCTTTTTCTCGGTCTTAAATTATTTAGTGATTTCTCTATTTGTGGTAAACATAACTTTTAGTTTCTAACAATGTCAGAATTGTACTTTATAGCTTTGAAAAACTACATATTTTAATTACTTTTTCAAAGTACAGATAAGTTAAGTTACATAAAGTTCCAAACCTAATTTATATGTTTAAATTCAAAAATAGATAGGGAAAACAAATTTCCTAGTTTAAGATAGATACAGTTAACATTTTTAATATTGCTATTCATAATTTCTCTATAGTCAGAGTTATTAGAAAATCTTGATAGCTTGGGAGAGTTTATCTTAACACCTAATGTAGATCATGTAATAAAATTACGCATGCCTCCTGAACTACAAGAGGCTTATTGAGAGTCTAACTACTGAGTGTGCGACAGCAAGATTGTTCAACATGCCTTTAAATTTTGGGAAATTCTCTTGTAGAAAAAACTTCTGGTTCGGACTTATTTCCTACTTTTTATAAAAAAATAGAGATAATTTAAGTATTAAGATATTTTTCCTCGTGTCTAAAAAAGGAATCACCCGACAAGCTCAAAATAAAATTAATCAAAAACTGGGGCGTGAGATTATTATTCTCCCACGGTTGGTTTCGAGAAAGATGATAGGGAATGCGAGAAGATCTTATAAAAAATTTGTACCTCAGGAGAAACAGTTTTAGCTGTCGGTTTAAGAGCTCCTAAACAGGAAAAGTAGATTAGCAAATCCTAAAAAAAACTATCCAATGTTAGAATTTTTCCAGCAATTGGAGTAACTATTGACTTTGAAGTAGGTTATAAACTCCGTTCACCAAAATGGATGAGTGAGGTGGAACTAGAATGATTATACCGTCTTTATTTTTGCCCCTAAACGTCTTTGAAAGTAGTATTGAGTTGAATCTATTTCTTCTTTTTGGTTTATTTTTAAACAGAAACTACGATTAATTTTAAAAACTTCTTTCTACTAGACTTTAAGAAGTGTTTTGTCCTGAACTTTTGAGTCTCGAAATAATTAACGGATTAGATAAAAATAAAGTATGCTTGGTAATGCCAAGCATACTTTATTTTTATCTAATCCACAAAATGATCAATAATTGCCTGAGCAAACTCTGAACATTTTAAAGGAGAATCAACAGGAGGTTCTATTAACCTGGCTAAATCATAAGTTACTTCGCGGTTAGCGATCGCGTTGCCAATGCCTTTTTTAATCAAATCTGCTGCTTCTTGCCATCCCAGGTATTCTAACATCATTACCCCAGATAAAATCACTGAACCAGGATTAATTCTATCTAAACCGGCATGTTTGGGTGCAGTTCCGTGAGTAGCTTCAAAAATAGCACAAGTATCCCCGATATTAGCACCAGGTCCCATTCCTAAACCACCAACCACAGCAGCAGCAGCATCAGAGATATAGTCTCCATTTAGGTTCATAGTTGCAATGATAGAATATTCATCAGGACGGGTTTGAATTTGTTGGAAAATACTGTCAGCAATACGGTCGTTGACCATGATCTTATTCTTCCATTTTCCATTCCCGTGACTACCCCAAATTGACTCTAAAACCGATTTAACTTCAGCACATACTTCTTGTTTCTTTTCAGGAGTCAAAGACTCGTAGCCAGGTTCAACTTTGCGCGCATTATCTTCAATAAGAAGACCAGGATTACCTTCTTTATTGCTTAAAATCCAAGATTCTCGTTCTGTAACGCAGACATCTCGAAATTCGGTCGTAGCTAGTTCATAACCCCAGTCACGGAAAGCTCCCTCAGTATACTTCATTATATTCCCTTTATGGACTAAAGTAACCATTTGTTTAGTTTTGGGGAGACGTAATGCGTGCTCCATGGCACGGCGAACTAGTCGTTGAGAACCCGTTTTACTAATAGGTTTAATCCCAATTCCCGCGTCAAGGGGAATACGTTTTTTACTATGTTCAGGGGTTGCAGGAATTAACTCATCATTGAGATATTTAATTAAATTTTGAGCAATTCCTGTGCCCTCACGCCATTCAATTCCTAAATAGATATCTTCGGTATTTTCCCTATAAACAATAATATCAAGTTTTTCGGGTGACCTGTGGGGAGAAGGAGTCCCCGGATAGTAATGACAAGGACGAATGCACGCATAGAGGGTAAAAATTTGCCGTAATGCAACGTTAAGCGAACGAATCCCCCCACCGATAGGAGTAGTTAAGGGTCCTTTAATAGCGATACCATATTCTTCAATAGCTTTAAGAGTATCATCAGGTAAGTATTGATAGGTTCCATAAAGGTCACACGCTTCATCTCCTGCATAGACTTTAAACCAGTTAACTTGGCGTTTGTCTCCATACGCAGTGGCAATCGCAGCATCGATCACCCTTTTGGTAGCAGGCCAAATGTCCACACCTATTCCATCGCCTCGAATGAAGGGAATAATAGGATCATCTGGAACAATAGGTTTACCGTCTTCATAAGTAATTTTAGAACCAGCGGTTGGGGATATTAGTTTCTCGTACATAAAATCATTTTATACTTAGTGTCATCTTTCAATTACACTCCTCCAATGAATCAATTCCTTTATCTCTTAAGGAAATCTATGTAAGTTAGCAAGAGTAATTGTTCTTTTAAAAACTTATATGTTAGGATGAAAGTCTATACGGACGTATAGCTCAGCTGGTTAGAGTACATCGTTGACATCGATGGGGTCACTGGTTCAATTCCAGTTACGTCCATATTTACTGGAAAAAATCTGTCTAAAAAAATATTAAATCCTTTGCAGGAATGGCACTTTTTGGGCAAGAGTCAATGTTACTATGTGAAAAAGCATATTAAGTTCACATGTACTGTGTTGCTCATAGCTAGATCATAAATTTGAACTTCTGCAAACCGTATATTAGTCTAAAAAGATTTAGACTATTAAAATATAGTCCCACTAACGGCATATTGAAAAACAATGAAATGGGATCGGCGGACTTTTCTAAAGACCTTGCTCACCTGGGGAATTAATCAAGCAGGGCTTGAATGGTTCTCTAGACAAGCAAAAATTAAATGTTACTATCAAACCCTAGCTACGCCAACCCCCCGTAAACTGGCATTGTTGGTAGGTATTGATGACTATAGTAGTCATTACAAGTTGAAAGGATGTGTTACTGATGTTGAGCGACAAAAAGAATTACTAATTTATCGCTTCGGATTTGCCCGTAAAGATATTTTAACCTTAACGGAACAACAGGGAACTCGTGAAGGAATAGAACGTGCTTTCACCGAACATCTGATTCAACAGGCTAAAGCAGACGATGTCGTGCTGTTTCACTTCAGTGGCTATGGCAATTATGTCAAAGAAAACCTTCATGATGTTTCCACTCTCTCGTCAACGCGAAAACGAGGGCTAGTTCCCCAAGATGGAATTTGCTCAACTCAAAGTACTCCTACAACCAACGATATTCTTGAAGAAACGCTTTTACTGTTAGGTCAATCTTTAGCTACTGATAAACTGACCATGGTCTTGGATACCAGTCATCAGTATTTAGGAAGAGAACTCGAAGGAAATCTGCAAGGACGTTCTTTTCCCTATGAGGCTCAACAACCTAGTCCAGAAGAAATGACCTTTCAAACTCAATTAAAAGAAATACTCAAAGCTAAAAACATCCAAGCTAAACCGTCACAAATAGTTGGCACTCTACTAAGGGCTGCTCAACACCAGCAAGTAGCCACCGAAATCATAGGCAATGGCTTTAGTACCGGTTTATTCACATATATCTTAACCCAATGTCTGTGGCAAGCAACCCCCAGCAGTAAAACTATAGTTTTTCTAGAAAATTCCAGTGAACACATGTTTCCTATCAGGGGACAACAACAACAACCTCAACTCCAAGCAAGCCAAAAACAACCTCTTTTCACCTACTACATACTTCCGGTTACTCCCCAGGGAGCTGAGGGGGTGATTATAGAAGTAGAAGAAAAAACTACCGCCACCATTAAACTAACTGGACTGCCCCTATCGGCTATACAACACTACGGACTTAATTCTTGCTTTAAGGTGGTTGGCTCCCAATCCTTACACCCCATTATCGTACAATTATACTCCCGTGATGGACTAACTGGTAAGGTTCGATTACTTCAGATACCACAAGACCAAACTGATATATTTCCCCTACAAAAGGGACAATTGCTTCAAGAAACTTTACGTGTGATTCCCAAAACTTTAGGACTTACTGTTGCTCTCGATAAAAACTTAGAGAGAATTGAACGGGTCGATGCGACGAGTGCTTTTGCCTCAATGAAAATCGTCTCGTCAGTCATTACAGCAGGAGAATCAGGAGCTGATTGCGTCTTGGGACGACAACAAAAGACATTAATTTTCAATGAGGGAGATTTGTCTAAATTAGAAACAGAAGGAGGCTATGGACTTTTTTTACAAGGGGGTATTCCAGTTTCTAATACTTTCGGTCAATCAGGAGAAGCCATTAAATCGGCTGTTGATAGGCTTCGACCTACCTTTAAAAAACTTTTGGCTATCAAGTGGTGGCGGCTTACTATTAATGAAGGTTCTTCGGGATTGGGGCTAGGAGTAACCCTTAAAAATCTTGATCAAGATCCTTCCCTAGTGCTACAACGAGAAACTCTACGCAAACTCTCGTCGTTTAAAACATCTTCACCCCTAACTCAGACTGATTTGTTACCGCCGACAAGGTTTTCTCCCGATTCTCTACAACTTCAGCATTTACCTCAACTACCCCAAGGAAGTCGTTTTCAATGTCGATTGGAAAATCGAGGTGATTGTCCTATCTACTACCTAATTTTAGGAGTAGATGCCAGTGGGCAAACCACCGCCTACTTGCCTCCCCGACAAAAAAATCAAACCCAGCAAACAGCCTACCTATCTCCAGGAGAAGCCAGGCTTGTTCCTTTCTCTTCTCGAGGACTTGACTGGACACTAGCGAGTAGTCAGGGATGGGGACAAATGATGATTGTCGGTTCTAAATTTCCTTTTACGAAAACTTTAGAAACCCTAGCAGAGTTTCCAGGGTTTAAGCTTGACCAGGGGCAAATATTTGCTCTGGAGGAGCCCCTCAAAATCACACAATCGCTCTTAGAAGACTTAAATACTTCTAGAGTTTTTGCAAGTGAATCGGCGGGAACATTCACTGATTGCTATGCTCTTGATAGCAGTGCCTGGGCAACTTTAAGTATTGTATATCAAGTTGTTTAAAAAATGAATTAAAGTTAAGATTTAATAGTTGATTAAACTCACAACAATCTAGAAATTGTTATTGGCTATATCACCGATTACCATTAATTGGTTAACTCTTTCGGAGTTCTGAAGCGGCGGACCATACTTGCTTTTCTGCTCTACCTCCTAATGATTGACTATGATCACTATGGAAATTGCTTGAATATTTTGGCTAGCAATCTCCTTAATTTTATTAACAGATTACGACATTATTGCTATTGCTGTTGAAATTAATAATCGAGAGGTAAACACTGCTTATGCTTGTATCATTAAATAGGGAGTATGGAATTATACTATACTGTTCCTTAGAGGTTCTTAAATAATTTCGAGCAACTGCTTTGAGTAAAAAGTTTTATAAACAGTTATATCAAGGATTTTTAACTCAATATTGTTGTTTTTTAAACTATGAACTTACAGAAAATATACTTTCCGAGTTATAAGATAGCAAATACTGCGATTTCGTCCTATTTTTGGGAGTATCCATTTTTATAAAAGAATTTATCTCTTCCTTTATGAAGAACTAGTCAAAGATGATGATGAACATTTTTAAAAATTTTAATTGTCTATTGATTAGAGCGACCTTAGGAAATTAAATCATAAGAGTGGAGACAAAATGGCTGAATTTAATTACTTAACATTTGCCTAAGTAAAAAATATAAAAATCAAAAAAACCTTATTAAGAAAATATAGGAGCTCGTGGTGTCCTATCCTAGCAAAAAAAATTCAGGAGATTAGTAGAGAATATTTGCTAGCTTACTCTTCAAAATTGGAGTAATCAAAAAAATTATTTATATTAGATAATTTTCGAGTTAATAAGTATTTAAAAACAATTTAAAAAACAAAAAAAACCTGAATAAATTATTATATTTTTAAATTAAAAATGAATAACAAACTAGGAACTAGTTTAGTAAATATGCTAATTTTTTTTTGTAAGGATATTGTTATCATATTTAATGTCAAACATACTTATCTAAAAAAGTTTTCCTGACTTAGGGTAAAAAGGTAAATTTACCTTATATTATACTTTTCTTAAAAACTATTAAAGTTTTGAACGTTAGCAGTTTCTATTTTAGACAATCGATAACGTTGTTGTGTTTTGACTTCGATGTTAATAATGACAAGAGTTTTTTAAATATAGTCAAATTCATGTTTAAAGGAACTGGATAAGTATATTTTGTGAATGGAACTAAAAATATAGCACCGTGTGATAATTATTCTGAAATAAGGGCTATATCCCTACTATTAAGGAAAAATTGAGCTTACGTATATCCTAAAAATAACTTCTACTTAACTGGATCAACTAGACCATAAAGTTATATTTTTTTAGTCAATTAAAATTAATTTTGAGGGAACAGACTAGCTCTATATCACCCCAAGTATTGAACTGAATTTAAAGTTCTCTCAAGCCAGAAAAGATTAACTATTTCCCAATAAATAAGCTAATATTGATTTTGATTAAGTAAGTCCTTTTAAACAGATTTTTTAGGAATTTACTAAATCTATTAGATCAGAAAAATAAATATAAAAATAAAATTTAGTTATAGATAATAGGCCAGTTAACACTCATAATTATCGACTTTTATGCAACTTAGTGTGTTGATGTAAATTACTAAAATCTATCTTAAAAATTATCTTTAAAGAAAATTACTTTATTATGGCTATAGTTTATCTTGATAAAGAGCTGAAACTAGCTCAACAGTACCAAGTTAAAGGAGTTACTGATATTAAATGACTGTCGATAATGAAATAATATCAGCTTTGGTCGGGGTTTTACCTGAACTAGAAATATAGGTATCACTTAAAAAATTTAACTTTTAATTATACTTAGTATTAAAAATCGAAGAAATCTGTGCTTTAATTACAACTTTAAATGTCATTAAAACCAAACAAGTTTCTAATCAATTATTAGCTAAATATCCTAAAAAAAAATCAGTAATTGTATTAAATGATAGTTTTTCTGTTCGTATTTTTAGTATAGAATATACTACCAAAATATCAGTAGCTGCTAGTATCAATATTCGAGTTTATTATTCTAAAATTGAACTAAATATATACTTTAATTGAAGTTTTTTTAAGAAAATATTGATAATTCCAGAAAAAGTGAACTGATAAAATGTCTGCTAAAGTGGATTAGTCAATTTTAATAAAAGATTAAATTATCGTAATGACGAGGCAATGAAAATCATAATCTATATTTTTAACTTACTGAGAAATAAATATTTTTAACTAATCAATAGTAGCAATTATTAAGACTATTATTGATTAGTTTTTATCTATTTAAAAAACAGTGGCAATAGGACAAGTTAAATCTAGTCCCCCATCCTCAGCCTCTTGTTTAAAACAAGAGGCTGAGGATGGGGGACTGAAAGAAATAGCTATTCCCCGACTGACCATTTACCGATAATATAGAAAATGCTCACTTCAATTGATTAGTGACACAGACCTTAGGGAATGGCATCACCCGCCCCATTTCCTCCCCATGACGACATCCTCGGAAGGGGTATTTAGCGGTAAATTAAGGATTAATGAACCAAGAAATCTTTGAAAAAGTTAAAAGTATCGTTATCGAACAACTTGAAGTTGCTCCAGAAACGGTAACACCAGAATCAAGTTTTGCTAATGACTTAGGAGCAGATTCCCTAGATACTGTTGAGCTGGTTATGGCATTAGAGGAAGCATTTGATATTGAAATTCCTGACGAAGTAGCCGAGCAAATTGACACAGTTGGCAAAGCTGTTGAACACATCGGTAAAAAAATTGTAGCAACCACTTAACCTCACTTGTGGGGAGAAGTTGCTGTCCCCATCCCTTACTCTCCCTATAATCTACAGGGTAGAGTTAGCCTAATATCTTTAAGCGAAGATCATGACCAATTCAGAATTAAAGCGCGTTGTCGTAACAGGACTAGGTGCAATAACCCCTATTGGCAATAACCTGATGGAATATTGGGACGGATTAGTTAGTGGCCGCAATGGGATTGGGTTAATTACTCATTTCGATGCCGCCCAGCATGCCTGCCGTTTTGCCGGAGAAGTCAAAGGATTTGACCCCCACGATTACTTAGACCGGAAAGAAGCTAAACGGATGGACCGTTTTGCACAATTTGGGGTAGCGGCGAGTTTACAAACCTTAGCTGATTCCCAGTTAGTGATTAATAAGCTTAATGCAGACCAAGTAGGAGTCATGATTGGGACGGGAATTGGCGGTCTAAAGGTACTCGAGGATCAACAAAAAATCTACCTTGACCGTGGCCCCAGTCGTTCTAGTCCCTTCATGATTCCCATGATGATTGCTAATATGGCTGCTGGATTAACAGCAATCCATACGGGAGCGAAAGGACCAAATAGCTGTACGGTGACTGCTTGTGCTGCTGGTTCCAATGCTGTAGGAGACGCTTTTCGCCTAGTGCAACGAGGTTATGCCAAAGCGATGATTTGTGGGGGGACGGAAGCTGCTATTACGCCCTTGGGAATAAGCGGATTTGCGGCAGCTCGAGCTTTGTCAACTCGCAATGATTATCCAGCAATGGCCTGTCGTCCTTTTGATCGTGATCGCGATGGGTTCGTGATGGGTGAAGGGGTGGGAATCCTAATCCTTGAAGAACTAGAACACGCTCTCGATCGTGAGGCTGAAATTTATGCCGAAATCGTCGGCTATGGGATGACTTGTGATGCTTATCATATGACATCTCCTGTTCCTGATGGTTGCGGCGCAACCCGAGCGATGGAACTGGCGTTAGCCGATGCGGGACTGATTCCAGAACAAGTGAATTATATTAATGCTCACGGAACCAGTACTTTAGCTAATGATGTCACGGAAACTAAAGCTATTAAAAAAGCTTTGGGAAAACACGCTTACAAAATTCTCATTAGTTCTACCAAGTCGATGACAGGCCATTTATTAGGGGGGTCTGGAGGCATAGAAGCAGTAGCCACTGCCATGGCGATTGCTAAGGGAAGAGTTCCTCCTACAATTAATTTAGATAATCCTGATCCTGAGTGTGATCTTAATTATGTACCTCATGAAAGTTGCTATTTTGATATTAAAGTTGCCTTATCTAATTCCTTTGGATTTGGCGGACATAATGTCACCTTAGCTTTTAAGAAATATCAGTAAACAAGAAAAATAAGTTATTAATCTCCTTACTGTTAGTAAGGAGATTGTCAATTGAGAAATCGATCAATTCAACCCCAAAATATAACTTTTTGTAGAGTAACTCTGACAAAATTAAAATAAATAAAAGTTAAAAATCTTACTTAAAAATATAAGTTCAAGTAGACTTAAAAACACAGTTATTATCTTCAATATTTTTAGCTTGAATCTGAACAAAGTTGACAAATATATAAAATAGTAACTGCAGAAGTAAAGATTAAAATTTTTGTTAAAAAACAGAAATAGACAAGATTAATTAGACTTTCTCTTAAACTTCAATAAAAGTTTTTTTAGGTTTATTAAGTATAAAAAATTAGTTGAATAAAAAAAATATAAATTTTTTAAACCCTACAAAATTAAGAAAAAAAATTTTTTGAAGTCATCTCGCTCAATATATATAAAAAGTGATAAGATTAAAAATATTTAAAACTTTTTTAGCGGTTAGATGCTTAATAAAGCATTTAGAGTTTCTTTCATAAACTCCAAATAAACTAGACTGAGAGTGATGAAAGCGACGAGGCACCACTAATTCCATCAAAGTAAAAAGTCTGAGCACAATGCTTAATAAAAACATCAATTATTTAATTGTTTTTCTAGTGTTAGAAATAAATTAGTAGAACTAGTAAATTACCCTTTTAGGGAGATTATCTTCAAAAACTAAATTTTAGTTTACAAATATTTCCAGTTTGTAATTAAGGTCAAAACAAAAACTTGTTAACAAGAAGATTCGACACTGCTGATTTCACAACTTTTATATACTTTTTTCTAGTTAATCTTTGTTCTAATTGAGAATTTAGGATATCCAGTCAAATATCAAACGATTATTTTAAAAAAATAATCGTATTTTATCTGTAAATAACTTCTTATTGTTATTTAGTATTTATACGAAAAAATAAAGCTTTTTCTTAAAAGCTAAACGTTTTTTTAAGTCTTTAATCTGAAAGAATCCCAAAACATTCTACCTGGCAAACATTCATCTTTCTTCTCATTTGATAACTTTTTTTCAATTTTGGGTTAAATTTAAATATTTTCTAATATATTTTTGAAGTTATTACCAATCAATAGTATTTCTAATTTTCTTTATATTTTTTGACTATTTTAATCATTTTTATTGGGGAATTTTTTACCTAATTAGCTAACAATTTTGGACTAGATTCGGATATGGCTAAGGGAAAACAATAGATTTTTTTATCTCCACAACTTTTAGCTCCATTATTTGAGGTTAACACCTTTGAATTCTTTAAATATAGGAATTCTTTATAACCTAAAGTTTTTGTCAACTTTTTCCATGTTGGTAGATGATCTAATTCATCCTCTTCATTTGCAGCTAGCTACTAATAAGTAGCTTTTTAATATGTCTAATATAGCAAATATTTAGCATTATTGTCTTGAATAAGGGCATTGATCTTCACTATATCCAAATTTAATTCAAGATTTTTAAAAGTCTTCTAGGATGTGATGAAATGTTGGAAAACTGCTGATGTCACTTCTTGCTTGAGTGAACAAATTTTCGGACCATGACATCTTTATCTGAGAAATGCTCTCTATATATTATATATCAAGAGTTCTGAACTAATTTCCACAAAGGTCATTTTTTACTTCTTCATCTCGAATTTTTTAGCCTATTATTCTTTCTAGGCTTCTTTAAAGCTCCTATACTCATTTTTCTAGGCGACAATTCTATGATCAGTCTCACTCACTATATAAGTCAATAACGATGTCGTTAGTTCTCCGTAATTTAATCCTTTACAATTGCCATGGGTTTATGGCAGATTATTGTCTATAATAAATAAAACTTTAATTGATTTTAAGCAATCAATAATTGAGAAAAAATTATCTATTCGTTCTAACTGTATCTAAGACACATTTAATAAACTGATTCTTGTTCAACACTTGATTAGCTCGACCTTTCTCGCTCACCCTACTTCTTTAAGACTAAGCCAGGAGTCAGTTAGATAATTGAATAGTTGTTGGTCATTATCGAATTTTTTATTCTTTTCTGAAATTTATTTAAAAAAATTAATGCTTTCTTCTTTCTAAGTTTTCTCCCCTTCACTCCTCGGAAAATTCTAAAATCTTTCTCTTCTTTGAAGAATATGTGGAAACTATCCTTCAATTTGGATAGGAGTATAGATTCAATACAATCTGCAATTTCCTCAACTTTTTATTCTTTTGTGTTTTAAAGATAAAACTCCTGATCTTGTTCTAGTTCTGGAAAGAATTTCAACAGAATTAGGATGGCAAACTGACATTTAGCGATCATTTTTTGTTAAACTATTTTGCTATTTCACACTTGTTTAAACTAACTTACCTATCTAGTTAAAGAAGAACAAAAAATACTAACCTGACCAAAAAATTCGAGCAAACAAACAAGCAGATAAAATTCCTGAAGTATCTGCTAACAAAGCAGCTACTAATCCATGGCGAATATTTGTAATCCCAATTGATCCAAAATAAACCGCTAACACATAAAAAGTAGTTTCTGTACTACCCATAATAATTGAAGAAACAAAGGCACTGTAGGAGTTAGGATCGCGTTCTATCGCCTCAGTCATTAAGGCAAATGCGCCATTTCCAGACAAGGGACGTAATAAAGCCATCGGTAATACATCGACTGGAAGACCAATCCAGTTGGTATAGGGACTCAAAAAATGAATAATTTTATCCATTGCCCCCGATGCACGAAACATGCCAATAGCCACTAAAATTGCTACTAAAAAGGGGATAATTTGGATGGCAATATCAAACCCTTGTTTAGCTCCCTCAGTAACTGCTTCATAAACTTTAACTCCCCGTCCAACACCATAGATAACAATTAATAAAATTAACGCAGGAAGTAACCAATGAGAGATAAATTCTTGGCGGATAAATTCTCCTAAATCATTACTATTGATTGCCCGATAAAGAATAGCTCCTAAAAATGCTCCAAAACATCCCCAGGAAAAAAAGCGAGATAATAAACCAGGAGAATACAAAAGATGGTCAAAATTGGAGTTTTCTTCTGTTTCTATTAAGCTATCTGTTTTAATAGATTTCTCTTTTATCTCAGATTTCTGCAGAGAAGATTGAAACGACAATTTAGCATAATTCTGATCTCTTTTTCCCAACCAAACTGAAACCGAGATTCCTAAAACTGTTGAAACCGTTGTTGCTAAGAAAGTTGGTATCCAAATGGCAGCAGGAAGGGTACTTCCTGCCGCCGCCCGCACCCCAATGACTCCTAGGGGGAATAGTGCAACACTAGAAGTATTGATCGCTAAAAATAGACACATAGCATTAGTAGCTGTCCCTGGAAGGGGATTTAGCTTATCGAGTTCAGCCATCGCCTTTAGCCCAAAAGGGGTAGCGGCATTTCCTAGTCCTAACATATTGGCAGAGATGTTTAACAACATTGCTCCCATCGCGGGATGAGCGGGAGGAACACTAGGAAATAACTGAATCATCAAAGGTTTAATCCATTCTGCTAGGGTTAACATTAATCCTCCAGCTTCTAACACGCGGATCAATCCTAACCACAGTGCCATAATTCCAATTAACCCAACGGCTAATTCAACAGCACTTTTAGCTGAGTCTACGCTAGCTTTTGTTATGGCTTCCATCCCGCCTGTATACCCTGCTAAAAGGATAGAAATGGACATTAGTCCAACAAAAACAAGGTCAATTGCGCTGGGCCGTCCAGCCTGAGAACGCAGAAAGGTCATAAACTATTAGAGTAAGAGTTAACACTCGTATAATTCTGTGTCTAAACATTATCCCCGATTTTAGTTCCACGTCAAATAATTTGAATCTAGGACTTGAATTGTAAATTTAAAAAACCTAAGACTAATTTTTCAAGACTTATAAAAGGTACGAAATATTTTCTAGAAACACTTCAAATTTTGACAAAAAAGTTACTGCCTAATTACTGGTGCTCACAGTACGCTCACAGTTACTTCATATTTTAATTTATCTATCAGTCATCGATAATTATAGATCAACTCTTTGCTATCAGTAATTACATTGTTTTTCTAGCTACCTCATCGGCTATCTATGGCATCTTTGCACTAGGGTTAAACCTACAATAAGGGTTTACAGGACTTACTAACTTCGGAGTGGTTGTATTTATTTATGACCTTGGGAGCTTACACCACAGTTCTCTTAACGATTAGAGGCTTTCCTATAATTTTTGCTATATTGATTGGGGCGATTTTTTATAAATTATAGGACTAGGAATTGGTCTATCGACACTGCGTTTAGTAGAAAACTATTTAACAGCCGTATCTGCATTAATTCGCCCAATTGTTAATAATGAATAATGGCTGATAGGTGCAACTTTTGGTAGAAAAAAAGCTATCCCTCTCCCTTGGATTTTAAAGGTAATTTCTTTACTAAATTTATCTTGTTAATTGTGTTAACTTTATTAAGAATTTACGCTGAATTGCTATTATGGAATAGTCTCTCTCAACAATTGCAATAATATCAACGGATTCAAGGAAAAAGTGTTAAACATAGAAAACCTATAAGTTTGATGGACTGGGAATTCCTAACTACATCATCTATTATTTTAGTTTATGTTCCTGGAACTATTGCTATTTCTAACTATACGTACAAAGTTTAATTGATGGTGTTAGCTTTATTGACATTACCCATTGTTTATACAGGATTAGAATTTTAGGTCATTCCCCTTGGGGACGTATTTTAAAAGTAATTATAGAACTTTTACTTTGCTTGTAAGTTAACCACTATTTGTCTAAAAAAATTGAAACTGTCATCAACTTTTAATGTTTGTATCATTGTTGTTTTATGAGCTGCAGGAAGTAACGTAGGAGTAATTTTAGAATCGATTATTTTTGGAACTTACGATTCTAGAACTTGTTTTATTCTACCTCACTTAAAAATGTTTACTCAAAGTCAGATAGGGGCATTTCATGTGATGGTTATTGGCTTAATTTTAATGATCTTGTGACCCCAAGTAATTTGGGGCAGAACAGAAGAACTTACTCTAGAAAAATGATTTAAAAAAAATTAAAATTAGTAAAATAGGTACGTCTATAAGGGATGTAATAAAAACACAATCAACAAAGACTTAAAGTTTTGATTTATATAAAAATCAAGATTGTGGAGTTTATAGAATACAGTTTAAAAAAATTATGAAGTTATTAGCCACTAATTTATCAGACTTAGTCTAGAAGAGTTGTGAAATATAATTTTTGTAAACTTTTTGTATGATTGCAATCATTAATTACTCAAGCGAAAATACTAAAAATAGATGAGAAGAGGTGGGACCTTCCCACCCCAAAAAACGCAGACTATTTCTCATTATCACATGATTTTAGTGAAAAAATCAATCGTTTCTTTTAAAGCTAAAATAAAACTGTCAATTTCCTCAAGGGTATTATAAAAATACAAACTCACTCTGGCACTTCCTGAGGCATTAAATAGACGATGTAAGGGTTGAGTACAATGGTGTCCTGAGCGAATGGAAATTCCTTCATTATCTAATAGGGTCGATAAGTCACTCCCATGAATTCCTTCGACATTAAAAGAAGCTAATGCTGCTCTTCCTTTACCATCTAAATTGGACTTAGATCCATAAATCCGTATCTTAGGAATTGCTGTTAAGCTTTTAAATAAATATGTAGTCAATTCCTCTTCATAAACATGGATTTTATCCAATCCAATAGTTGTTAAATAATCTACCGCTGCTCCTAGGGCTATTACCTCACCAACAGCAGGGGTTCCTGCTTCAAATTTGTGTGGTAGTTTTCCATGGGTAAATCCCTCAAGAAATACCTCCCCTATCATTTCTCCTCCACCAAGAAAAGGAGGCATTTCTTCCAAAATTTTTTTCTTACCATAAAGAAACCCAATTCCCGTAGGAGCACACATTTTATGTCCACTAGCCACCAACCAATCACAGCCAATCTGCTGCACATCAATAGCTAAATGAGGCGCACTTTGACAAGCATCAATTAACACCTTTGCTTCCACTTGATGGGCTGCAGAAGTTATTTTTTTGACTGGGTTAATACAGCCCAACATATTAGAAACATGGACAATAGCTACTAATTTTGTTTTACGCGATAATAAGGATTTAAACTGCTCTAAATCAAATTCTTCTTGTTCAGTTAAGAAGACATATTTGATTACTGCCCCTGTTTTTTGAGCTATCATTTGCCAGGGAACAATATTACTATGGTGTTCCATGACGGAAATAATAATTTCATCTCCCGGTTTTAAGTTTGTTAACCCCCAACTATAAGCGACTAAATTAATGGCTTCTGTTGCATTGCGAGTAAAAATAATCTCTTGAGATGATTGGGAATTGATAAATTTTGCTACCTTATCCCTGGCTGCCTCATATGCTTCTGTTGCCCGTACACTTAAACTATGCGCTCCGCGATGAACATTGGCGTTATCTTTTTCATAGTAATGGCGTAGAGTATCGAGGACAAATAAAGGTTTTTGAGAAGTAGCAGCATTGTCGAGATAAATTAAAGACTTTCCGTTAATTTCTTGGTGTAAAACTGGAAAATCAGAACGAACTTTAGCAGCAAGAGTCTTTTCTTTTACAGAAATCATGACAGATTCAAACGTTAGAAGTTAGTTAGAGGCTTGAACATCTTGAAATATTATTATAAGTTATTAAAATAATTAATAATTTATTTAGGATTCTAAGGTACGACAAGCGACACATTGAGTGAGTCTTTGACGCAGAGACCTAAGAGGAAGTCGCTCCAAGATTTCAGTGGCGAAGGCATCAATTAAGAGGTTACGGGCCTCGTTTTGACTTAACCCACGGCTTTGCAAATAAAAGAGTTCATCAGATTCTAATTGACTAATAGTTGCCCCGTGAGAACATTTAACATTGTCTGCAGTAATTTGTAATTCGGGTTTAGTATCAATACGGGCCTTTGAAGACAGCAATAAGTTCCGGTTTAATTGGGTTGCATTGGTTAACTGCGCTAGTTTTGGAACGGATATTTGACCATTAAATATCCCATGTCCATGATCATCAATGATACATTTGTGTAATTGATTGATTGTTCCATAGGGACAGTCAAGATAGACCGCACTGTGAGTATCCGAAATTTGTAAACTTCCGACCATTGTTAAACCACTCAGGCGAGTTTCGGTTTGCTTGCCTTGTTGAAAAACCTTGAGGGTGTGGCGAGAGAGTTTTGCACCTAGACTAATATCATTACAAATATAACGACTCTCTTTATTTTGGATAATTGCGGTTTTTCCGATGTGGAAACTATCTCCTAATTCTCGTTGAATTCGACTATGATTGATATGCGCATTGTCTTCCAGAAATATCTCTGTTACCCCATTCACTAAATAAGGTTTGTTCCCTACAATATCAGAACATTCTTGGGAAATAGCCGTATAGTGCTCTATCAAAGTAATATTTGAACCTGTTTCGGCTATTATTAAAACACGAGGTTGAATTAAATTATGAGAATCTGTAGGAACAGACACAAAGAGTAAATCAACAGGAACATCAACAACAATGTTCGGGTCAACCCAAATGATGCCAACATGATAAAGATCTGCCGTATTTATCAAGGCAAAAAAGTCTTTTTTGTGGTTATTTTTTCCAAAATAATGAACAACTTTAGCTTTTTTCGATTCGGGAAGTTCCATTAAATTTCCTACATATACCCCTTCAGGTAAAGCAGATAAATTTGATAATTCAGAGACATACTCTCCATTAACAAAAACAAGCCGACTCTCTCGAGCTTCGGGCAAGATAAAAGGGGAAAAATCATCTGGAGAAATAGTACTAGCCAATTTGGCTGGTTTAAACTGAATATTAGACAATTCAGACAAGTCGGCGAATCTCCAATCCTCATCTTGTTTTGTCGGAAATTTCAATTTTCTGGCTTCAGATATTGCATTTTCCCGCAATTTTGATAAAAATTGCAGCTCGCCCACTGCTTCTTGGGTTTGATATTCCTCTGACAATCCCAGCAGAATATTTTCCCAAATTTGGTTGATACGTATACTTTTTTCTATGGTCGATGTTGTCATATAATAACTTCCCTTATGAAAGATTCAGATATGGGATAACTTATTAAATTGTTGGGGGATACTTTTAGGCGTTAGTCAACAGTTTTTCTTCGATAAAGTCATAACCACTTTCTTCAAGTGTAAGAGCTAATTCTTTTCCTCCTGTCTTCACGATTTGTCCATTGTGCATTACGTGGATATAATGAGGTTCAATGTAGTTAAGTAACCTTTGGTAGTGGGTAATTAACAAAAAAGCATTCTCATCAGTAGCTAATTTATTCACCCCATTAGCAACAATTCTTAATGCATCGATATCTAGTCCAGAATCAATCTCATCTAAAATACCTAGGGTAGGCTCTAACAAAGCCATTTGTAAAACTTCATTGCGTTTTTTTTCTCCCCCAGAAAACCCTTCGTTTAAACTTCTCTCCAAAAAGCTAGGGCTCATCTTGACAACATCTAGTTTTTCTTCTACTAAGTCTTCAAAATCAAAAGTGTCAATTTCTTCTAGCCCTTGATATTTTCGATGGGCATTGTAAGCCACCCGAAGGAAATCTAAGTTACTTACCCCTGGAATTTCTAAAGGATACTGAAAAGCCAAAAAAATTCCTATATTTGCCCGTTCACTTGGACTTTTGCTAATAATTTCTTCCCCTTTATAAATTATATTTCCACCAGTTATTTCATAATCAGGATGTCCCGCTAACACTTTTGATAGAGTACTTTTGCCAGACCCGTTTCTTCCCATGATCGCATGAATTTCTCCTGCTTTTATTTCCAGGCTAACACCTTTTAGAATAGGTTTTCCTTCAACATTAGCTGTTAAATTTTGAACTGATAGGATAACTTCACTCATTGATTTTTGCAAGAATTAATAATTAATAACTAGATTTTGTGTTTTTTGAACTTGAATTAAAGTGGGCATTGTCCATCCTAGATTAACCGACAGTTTTTTCTAATTTCAGACCTAGAAGTCTATCAGCTTCGGCAGCGAATTCCATGGGTAACTCACTCAGGACATCTTTGCAAAAACCACTCACTAACATAGAGACAGCATCTTCTTCAGGAATCCCTCGTTGGGCAAAGTAGAATAATTGGTCTTCCCCAATTTTAGAGGTTGAAGCTTCATGTTCTATCGTAGAAGTATTGTTATTTGCTTGAATGTAAGGAAATGTATTAGCTTCAGCATTATCTCCAATTAACATTGAATCACATTGGGAGTAGTTTCTTGACCCTGTAGCTTTTGGTCCCATTTTTACTAATCCACGGTAACTGTTTTTAGAACCGCCTGCAGAAATCCCCTTAGAAATAATGGTGCTACGAGTGTTTTTGCCAATATGGATCATTTTCGTTCCTGTATCTGCCTGCTGTTTATTATTAGTAAGGGCGATGGAATAAAATTCTCCAACCGAATTATCACCCACTAAGACACAACTCGGATATTTCCAAGTAATAGCAGAACCTGTTTCTACTTGAGTCCAAGAAATCTTAGAATTAACCCCTTTACATAAACCTCGTTTAGTGACAAAGTTATAGATTCCTCCCTTACCATTTTCATCTCCTGCATACCAATTTTGGACAGTAGAATATTTAATGTCAGCATCATCTAAAGCCACTAACTCTACTACGGCTGCATGAAGTTGATTACTATCATACATCGGTGCAGTACACCCCTCCAGATAGCTAACAGAAGCTTTTTCTTCAGCCACAATTAATGTCCGCTCAAACTGCCCTGTATCTCCGCTGTTAATCCGAAAATAGGTAGACAATTCCATAGGGCATTTAACCCCTTTGGGGATAAAAACAAAGGACCCATCACTAAAAACTGCTGCATTGAGAGCAGCAAAGAAATTATCATTAACTGGAACTACTGAGCCGAGATATTTTCGAACCAAATCAGGATGTTCTTGTAAAGCTTCTGAAATAGAACAAAAAATAACCCCAGATTCAGCTAATTTTTCTTTAAAAGTTGTTGCTACAGAAACACTGTCAAAAATAGCATCCACTGCTACGTTTCCTAATCGTTTTTGTTCAGATAGAGGAATACCTAACTTTTCAAAAGTTTCAAGTAAAGTCGGGTCAACTTCGTCAAGACTGCCTAATTTTTCTTTCTTTTGTTTAGGAGCGGAATAACAAATAATATTCTGATAGTCAATAGGTGGATAAGTGACATGAGGCCAAGTTGGTTCTGTCATCTTTTGCCATTGTCTATAAGCTTTTAGACGAAAGTCTAACATAAAGTCCGGTTCTTTTTTTTTCGCAGAAATCAGGCGAATAACATCCTCATTAATACCATGAGGGATCTTATCGGACTCTATATCGGTAACAAACCCATATTTATAAGGTTGGTTAACCAGGATCTTAACTGATGTCTCACTCATAAGTTGTGTGTTCCTCGTTTCCATTTGACAATTTCTCTTAGGATATCTAGAGAGTCCCCAACTTCAAGTGGTGACAATATATACCCTACTCGGAAGCAGATGTTTTAGGTCTCGCAATTCATATCGTCAAAGGCGTGCCTTAATTACATGCTGTCGATAACGACGAATTTATATAGAGAGATTCTCTCGCAAAAGTCCTTACGTGTACTAAAACAATTTTTGTATTGTCCAACCCTATTCTACAATAGAAGAACAACTTAATTGTTGTCAAAGTCACATTAAATTTTTTTTTTAGAATTTATTGACAACGGCGCATCAGGAATAAAGCCATAATAATTAAGATATTCCTAGCGTTTCTACTATACCACTGCTTATCTCAGTCCCACTTAATTAATTAGCCAGTGACCGAAACGATGACTATCATTCACCCCCCTTCAACTAAAGAAGATATTCTGAACTATTTGCTTAAACATGGTCAAGCCAAGGCTTTTGAATTAGCCCAAGCTTTGGAAATCACACCTCAAGCAACTCGCCGTCATCTTAAAGAATTGGAAACTGAAGATTTAATTAAACATAAATCTCAACAGGTTGGGTTAGGAAGGCCACAACATATTTATTATCTTAGTAAACAAGGACGTGATCACTTTCCTAATCGCTATGGAGAATTTGCAGTTTCTTTCCTTAAGACTCTTACTGAGACCGTAGGGGAACAACAGGTAGGAGAAGTTCTACGCAAACAATGGGAACGTAAAGCTGAAGACTATCGCCAGCGCATTGGTAATGGAACCATTGAAGAAAGAGTAAGTAAATTAGTTAGATTGCGGCACGAAGAAGGTTATATGACAGAAATAAACTTATTTAATCCTAGAAATAGTTGTCTCTTCTTAAAAGAAGGGTATATTTTGGCAGAGCATCATTGTGCAATTTCTGAAGTAGCTGAATCTTATCCCACAGTTTGCGGTCACGAACTAGAAATGTTTACCGAAATTTTACCTGATTGCACCGTTGAAAGAACTCACTGTATTAATGATGGAGAACACAATTGTGAGTATTTAATACAAGCTCAATAATTAATTATTAATTGTAAATTATTATCTACGCTAATTTTACGAATAAATTACAATTTTGAGCTAAATTTATGACTTCTAAAAAATCTATATATACTCATAAAGTATTGCTTTTATTCTAAAAATAGATTATTAATTTATTTGACTGCTCTCTCTTGAAAAAGATCTCAAAAATTATTGAGATGTAGAAAATTCTATCTTTATTCTATGGATGAGATTGTCAAAAAATAAAAAAAAAATAAAATTTATCTAGAACAAAATATAAAGCATCTAGCTTCAAAACGGTAATAGCTATCCCATAGTTAATGATTATTAATTAAGATAAAAATCTTAGATGATCGACGATAATCTCTATTTTATTTAGATTGAGTTATAATCAAGATAATCTCAAATATATGACTTAATTCTGCTATGAATTTTACATTCAAAGTCCCTAGCATTGCCTGTGAAGCTTGCGCCAATACTATCACTAAAGCAGTCCAAAATGAAAGGACGGAGACTACTATATCTATTAATGTTTCTACAAAAATTGTTACTGTTGAAACAACAGTTTCTAAAGAAACTATTAAGAAAATTATTGAAGGGATAGGCCATACTGTTGAAGATTAATTGCGGTTCCGTGTCCAAAAGTTTGAAAGGGTACAATTATCATATGCTAATTTAATTTTTTGGAGTATTAGTTATTTTCTTTATTTTTTTATGAGCCTGTTCTGTTCAAGTATTTATACTAATTTTCTGAAGTTTACCTGCATATTATCTGTAGGATTCAATGAGCATTGATTCCTAAAAGGATAGCATTTTTAGTCCAAGTTTATCAAAATGGAACTAAACATTCTGCTGCTCTTAATTAACTATCCTTATTTGTAATTTTTTTAAATTTTTTTAAATAGCTCGGGTATAAGTCTTATCTTTATATAGGTTTATTATTCTAGATTGCTTATTATGCTCACGGTTAATGAAGTTTCTTACAAGGTCTTTTAGCAACTTGTATGTTTTTTATAGCACTTAGCATGAATTCTGAAGTATCTCCTTTAGCATAAACGGACTAATATTAAGTACTTATATTCTTACTTAAGTTTAGTATAAGGTTAGTTATACAAGATCGAGAAACATAGTTATTATTCTCAGTCTCTAAGTTTAAATAGGACGATGTTGACAATTGTCTAAAAATAGTAACTGCTAACAATTAAGGCTAAAGTAGTTGTTTAAAAAAAGCATAACATAAAACTAACTTACCTTTTTATACCCAATTGTAAGAAGGTTTTTTCTGTTAATCAGTATAAGCAATCAAGCAAAAAAAATAATAAAATGCTTTATAATCTTCAAGAAATAAAAATATTAAATCTGAGAAATATTTTTGAGAGAGCGCTTATAAAGCAATATTCTATCACTTAGTTTGACTCACTCGTGCTTCGTATTCTGTTAATGACAAGTCATTAATTAAAATATTTTCTTGACAGGGCTTCTCAAAGAGTTAGTAAACAGCATATCTTTAGTCTTTAAATCGTTTTTTAACTAAATATTGCGTTAGCTTAGAAATAGATTTATTTTCATCGTTATTTTCTGGAGTTAACTTAAAAGTTGATAATTTATCTCGGTTATTTATGATTTAATTTAGTTTAAATCTCCAATGCTATTCAGCAGAACTCTGATTCCATAAAATTAATCATTCAAAGACTCGATATTCTCAGCTAAAGGTTTCATAAATAGACTCCTGTCTCAGGAAAATCAATAGGACTAATTCCTGAAATTTCTCTTTTATGAGTCAGTAAAAAACGTTCCATAAACATTTTTTTTAGAGCATAAGTACCACAAATTAATTATAATTGACTATATATAAGCAATATTTTTTCTTAATCAGAAAACCCGACGTTTGATTTGCTTTAAGAGTTTGATTTTATGAACTATCAAAACGGTATTTTTTTAAAAAAATATCAATCATGAAACAGAATAACAGTAATCCTAAAATTATTGATAAAATTGATAGAAATGAAATAAATTATAAAATTATTTTAAATAGATCCTATAACTATCAATAATCGCTCCTTTACACTAGTAATTTATTGATTTTCTTGATAAACTTTTCTTTGCTCGCTCCAATGAATTTTAGTAGTATCAATTACTATGTTCCATCATCAACTTTTTAGGTAAGAAGGCAAGGTAAACTTTGATGTATTTTCTTCAGCATTAAATAGCAAAAGAAAACTAGCATCAATGACACGGTTACCCCTGACATCAGGGGTTTCAATTCCTTCTCCGTTGAGAAAAACGCTAATTGCCTTCACCTCCCCGTTTTTCCATTGTTCCTCAGTCATCTCTTCTCTTTTAAGGTTAAAATAAAAAATATCCCTTACGTCTGATCCGTGAAGTGCTTCTCTTTGAAACCATTTACGTCGTCGAAAAACAGGATGTTGATACTGTTGGGTAAAACATAAAAAATCTTGATTAATTTTCGTTAAATCCCAATTGAACCAAGAAATCTCGTGTCTTGACAATAGCCATTATTGTTCCCCTATTGGGTGCGCCCCATTTTATCTTCTCCTAATATAATAGGAACCTCTTGGGACAACATTAAGGTAGTTAAAAAATTGCGTTTTTGTTGTTCTCGTAAAGCCAAAATTTGAGGGTCATTGTTTTTTCCATCGACCTCGTTATGTTTTTCGTTATAACTGACCAGATATGCCAAGGTAAAACCATCGTGGGCTGTGATGAAATTAATACTCACGTGTGGTTTCCGTTCATTTTGTAGAGGTCAGAACTTCCCGTAAAACGGTAAACAAACGACGTTAAGGTGCTATCTTGACCGCGCCCGTCCCGATATTTTCCATTCCATTCTGACCAGAGAAGTGTAAATTGTCTTATCTGATAACCTCCTTTTCCAAGATCCCAAGGTTCTGCGATTAATTTTACATTCGATGAAACGGGCTCTTGATGAATAATGTCGAAGAAGGGAGTCAAAGTTTCTACCTCATAAAGTTCTCTCGCTAGAGCTGCTGCTAAGTCAAAGTGAAACCCATCAATGTGCATTTCTAAGACCCAATACCATAAACTATCCATCATGAGTGTAAGGACATCACGATGGCTGATGTTGAGAGAATTACCACACCCTGTAAAGTCTACGTAGTAACGAGAATTTTTTTCATCTATGCGGTAATAGATTTAGTTATCAATACCCTGTCAAAAGAATATCGCTCCCAAATGATTACTTTTCCCTGTATGGTTATAAACAACATCAAGAATGACTTTAATCCCCGCTTTATTGAGAGTCTCTACCATTTTTTAAATTCTGTGACTTGTTGCTCTTGAGTTTCTGAGGCGCTGTCACTTGAATGAAGAGCAAAATAAGCTAAGAAGTCGTAACCTCAACAATTGGTCAATCCTTTATCAATTAGATTGCCTTGCTGTACAAAAAATGGTGAACAGGGAGCAATTTAACGGCAGTAATGCCTAAATTTTGTAGATAGGCAATCACATTGGGATGAGCTAGTCCGGCATAAGTTCCCCGCAAGTTTTCAGGTATTTCTAGATGTTGTTTCGCAAATCCTTTAACATGAACTTCATAGATAATGGTTTTATGCCAAGGATATTGTAGTAAGGTGTCCTCTTCCCAATCAAAGCTTTCATCAATCACAACTGCTTTGGGAATCCACGGTGCATCATCCATCATCTATTTCTGAGGCAGTTAGCTCTTGCTCTTCACAGTCCCCAGGATAGCTAAAGAGAGCTTCCTTATGTTCCGCCTCGGCGGTGCTCGCTTTAGCATAGGAATCTATCAACAATTTTTTAGAGTTGAAGCGATAGCCTTTAGTGAGGTCAAATAGACCATGAACTAGAAACCTGTAATGCTTTCCTGGTCTTATTTTAGAGATGTAAGCATACCAAATATAATTGGATACTTCTTCCAAAGGGATAGATTGTTCTTGTCCCCAATTAATTATTAAACAATCAAAGATAAACTCTCGTTGCATTTTCAGAAAAAATAGCAAAATTAGTTCCTTCTCCGTCCCAACTTGCTCCTAAAAGATAGGGATTTCCTGGCAAAAGTTAAATGTTTATTGGTAAGTTCATCTCAATTTCAACAAAAACTTGCTCAGTCCCGGTGTAAGTTAGATTTAGGAAGGTAGAAAAGTTAAGTACTTGACGATTTTTTTTTCATCATTACAATATAACATCTTGGAATATAAGTCGTTTATTTTTTAAATTAGCCTTAAAATCCTTTCCTAAACTTTCTGAATATTTTATCTTTGTCTATTGTGAACGTTTTCCGACCAATAAAGCGACGGAAAATGCTATAAGACTTTCTCTAGATATGAGACATATACTAGAAAAATATAGCAATTACTAATCATTTATCGCTGAGAATTGCATGATTTTTGTGAAGTGACTTGAGCCAGGATTTTTTCACCCTGATTGTTTCATACGCTGGGTATGTTCATCAACTAAATGGGTTATAAAAGGAGAAGCAACGATAACTGCGGTAATGTTACCTGAACATTTAGCTAAAGTAACTAAATTTTATCGATATTATCTGATTATTTCTAGGAAAATGTAAGTTTTTTTGTCGAAAGATAGCTAAGCTTTATGTATTAGTTGATTAAATCTGATTAATTGTTAATCTTAATAATTAGAAATTAATTGTTAAATTAATCTTAAAATATCTAGTTGTACCGAACCTGTAATGTGAATATAAAATTTATCAAAACAAAGTTTTGTTATAAAATTGTAAAAAACGTTAATTTTAATTATGTAAATAGTATTGCAGCTGGTGTTGTATTTAAATTAAATTATGCTAGGCTAAACGGCTTTACTCATCTTATAAAGTGCTCAGCTCAGTTTAATATTAATGAATGAGATTCTAAATCAAGCAAGGCTGACTATCAGTCATTATCAGATTTTAAATGAAATAGGTAGAGTTAAATTTATCTAAGAATAGACACAATAGCAGCTTATATTTATTGTAATTTAACTATTAGAGATTTGCCTTGAACATAAAAAGCTACCTTTCTTAGGATAAATTGTCGTTAAATCAGATGCAATAACTTTAGCAACATATTTGTAACTTTTAGTGCTATGCCACTTGTAGTTAGGAATATTATTCTATAATAATACTATTTTAAACTATTAAAGTTTACCGATTGATTTACCAACTTTGTCGAAGTTTTTAGCCCTGGATTAAGTAGTTTGTAATTAATAGCATGATAACCATAGCTACACATTCTTAGCAACTAAAGAATAATAAGTGTAGATGTCTTAAATTCCTAGTTAATTAAAATAAAAAATTATTTTCTTTACTTTATTTGAATTAAATTTTACATTTAATTTCATGAGTAGAAGTTAAAATATCTATTTTTTGAGCTTAATCAAATTCATTAGTGATTTTAGTTAAAAATATTTTATATTTTTATTGAAAACTTATATCTTTCAATAAATAAAATTTAAGTTGAGAATAATTAACGCTGATTTTTCAGTCCTTTTTTGGATAGTTTTTTTTATAGTCTTAAACTATATTTAATTTAAAATTTTAAATTAAAACTATGATAATTTATATTGGTAAATATTGCGTATAAATCTCATAATAAATATTTTTTGTTGTATTTTTTTTAAAATTTTTTAATAAAAATATTTTTTATATTCTATATCTCTATTTAAAATAATATACATCTTTTGTCCTTTATTTTAAATCATAAGACTATTTTAATTTTTATCTTAATCTTGACTATAGAGTAATAATTGAGATCTAAAGCGATTGACAATGATAATTCCATTAGATCATTGTTGACTGTTAAAATAGTCTCAGAAAGAAAAAAGTTCTATAAATAAATTTAGTTGACATAAAATATGCTAATTACATCACAACAAAGAATATAAAATTACTAATTTTTAACTTTTACTATGTGTATAAAATAATGAGTTATAATCTTCATTACTTTATTATGTATCCATACTATAAATTTCTAATTTTTGGAAATCAATCACCTAGATTATTTCTTTTTTTTACAGAAAAAGACAGTTAATTTATTTAAATAAGTTACCCCTCTTAAGGGTATAAAAGTAACAGGTTCCTTCTATTTTATTAGTTGCTCTGGTGGAACTTCCCTAGGATAGAATAGGTCGTCTATAGTCTGAAAGTATAATTGCTGTTTGTAAGAATTAAGGAGTATAGTTAATGAGCAAATTACGGGTAGGTCTATTGTTCGGGGGACGCTCAGGAGAACATGAAGTTTCTATTAAGTCTGCGAAGGCAATCGCAACAGCCTTAAGCACTGCACAGAACTACCTAAAATACGAAGTATTCCCCGTATATATTCAACAAAATGGAGTTTGGCAAGCAGGAAATACCGCACAACAGATACTCAGTCAAGAAACTTCCTTACCCTGTAAACATGCAACCAAACAACAATTATGGCAATTTCCCCCCCAAGTGAGTGAAGTAGATGTTTGGTTTCCCATTCTTCACGGACCAAATGGAGAAGATGGGACGGTACAAGGGTTATTGACTTTAATGCAAACTCCTTTTGTAGGGAGTGGGGTTTTAGGAGCATCCATAGGCATGGATAAGATTGCCATGAGAATGATCTTCGCTCAGGTAGGATTACCCCAAGTTGAATATATTCCGGTAGACCGGGCTGATATCTGGTCTAATCCCTGTGGTTTTCCAAAACTTTGCGACAAAATTGAAGAAGCTATAACTTATCCTTGTTTTGTAAAGCCTGCTAACTTAGGGTCATCTGTAGGAATTTCTAAGGTGCGATCACGTTCAGAACTTGAAGCAGCCTTGGATGATGCAGCAGGTTACGACAGACGCATTATCGTTGAAACAGGAGTAACTGCTAGAGAAGTTGAATGTGCGGTTTTTGGCAATAAAAACCCCAAAGCGTCGGTGATTGGAGAAATTACTTATAATACTGATTTTTACAATTATGAGGCGAAATATACAGATGGCAAGGCGCAATTATGTATTCCTGCTCAACTTCCTGACCACATTATTACTCAAATTCAAGAAATGGCTGTCCTTGCGTTTACTGCAATAGATGGAGCAGGACTAGCTCGGGTAGACTTTTTCTATATAGAAGATAGCCAAGAAGTGTTTGTCAATGAAATTAACACCCTTCCAGGGTTTACTATTTTTAGTATGTATCCCCGACTGTGGAAAGCAACTGGAGTTTCTTTCCCTGAATTAGTCGATCAATTGATTCAATTAGCATTAGAAAGAAATAATTGAGAGACTACTTATTAAGAAAACCTTCAGGAAAGTACATTAGAAAAATTCTTGTTATGACGAGATAAAGTAGACTGTAGTCTTTATTAAACTGTGATGTAGTATACATACAGTTTTTTATATATTGTGCTGCACTAATACACCCGACAGCTCTCTTAAGATTTACTTTATAAAAAGTCTCTGATACTTTCACTACTGATTTAAGAGCCAATGAGAAGAAAGAATTTATAATATTGACTATGATTGAATTAACTTTCGATGAATATCCTAGACAATAGGATAAGATAAAAAGAAAATTTTAATTAATTAAAGATTTGTTAAAATGGGCTATTAGAGTCTCTAAAAATGTTCCTAGATTTTTAGTTACAGTATTTTATAAAAAAAATAAACATTCATAATTCAATTATTTATTTAAATGATATTTAAACTCAAACTATCATCTAAGCAGGAATGGAAAAGGTCGTATTTCTAATGTCAGTTTAGCAATTAAAGAGTTACAGTTGACTGCAGTAGCAATTCTTTATCCTTTCACAATTAAAATAAAAAGTTAAATTAATAATAACTATTATTATCTTTGTTCAATTTTGATATTCGCTCTTAATTGATAAGAACACAGCCACAAAATATTGTGCTATCGTGCTTTATTTCCTATATTCTTTAGGCTCTAATTACGTTATTAGAATCTTTCTAATCTTTTCGACCCAAGAATTAATCCGATCGCAATTGAGGCGATAATTTAGAGGATGAGCAATTAAATGAGCGGTACTTTCAAACAACGTATCAATTTCCACTAAGCCATTTTGTTTCAACGTTTTTCCGGTAGAAACTAAGTCTACAATTGCTTCTGACATTCCGGTTATAGGTCCTAATTCAACTGATCCATAAAGGGTGATAATTTCTATGGGTAAATTTAAATTATGAAAATAGTTTTTAGCACAATTAACGAATTTGGAAGCTACTTTTCCATGAGGAGGAAGATCCACAGTCCGTTTATAAGGACTAGCCTGAGAGACTGCAACAGACATTCGACAATAGCCAAAAGTCAGATCTACTAAATCCGCCACTACGGGAGTTTTTTCTAATAATAAATCATAGCCAACAATACCTAATTGGGCTTGTCCGTATTCAACATAAACTGGAACATCTGTTGCCCGAACTAATAATGCTTTAGCAGTATTAGTAGAGTCTATAATTTGCAATTGACGATTTTTGGGGTCGAGAAAAGTACCAAAATCTAATCCAATCTTTTGGAAAAGTTTGATACTGTCGGACAGAAGTGCACCTTTTGGGATGGCAACAGTTAACATAGACTATTAATTGTAATTAATAGTTAAATCTTCTCACATATTTTTTGAGTTTAGGATATTTTTTTACAGAAAATTTAATAATCTATTGTTGGTTAAGGAGAAAAAATGGATAAAATAAATAATAGAAATAGAGTTAGGAAAAATCATACAATTGGTACTGAACCCCTGTTTCAAAAATCCTAACTCCACCCCCTTCAGCAACTGTCTGTCGCAAAGCGTTGGGATCAACAACAGTCACCCCTGCAAGGTAATCTATCCCAAATTCAGCTAACTCTGCTAACCAAGGAACTGTCGGTCCCATTAACACTAATTTTGCATCCCTAGAAAGTTCTACTAAGCGAGGAAAAGTTTTATTAGGGATAGAAGTCCCCGTTAGAAATACCCAGTCAGACTCGGGTAATAAGTATTCTGATGCAGGTGCGGGAAAGTCGCCAGGACTTGGTTTGAGTTCAATTATATTAATTGTCATTTCAGTTTTGTAACGGTTTAATCCTGGGTAGCGTCCAATGACTGAAACCCGTTTTCCTCTCAATTGGGGGAGGAAATGCTCAAAGACTGCTAAATTAGCTGGGCCAGATGAAAAAACGGGCTGGCTTATTTCCGAAAGGTTAGACTGAGAATTGATCACAGCATTAATTGCAGCCATTCCAATTGTTGCTTGATAAGGATCCCAAGATCGCAACCAAGGGGCTACATCTGCTATAGTCTGATTGACTAAAGTTCCTGACCAGGAAAGGGTACGTGTCGGAATAGTCGGACTCATACACAGTCCAATTTTTTTACTATGACAAATGGTCCAGGTTAAACCGATGATAACCTCTTGGATAGGTGTAGTGTTGGTTCCATAATCTAGAAGTAAATCGTAAATTTCTTTAGGATTGATCATTTTAGAGTAAGTAGGGGACATGTACAGAATAATCTAAAAAAATACCTCCTGCTTACGATGCCTCCCAAAAAGATTAAAATGTGGAGTTCCAGTGATAGGATAACAAGTGCGCTCGCTGGTGAATGTATGGCAGAAACTTTATTATTTAACGCACTCCGTCAAGCCATTGATGAAGAAATGGCATCTGACAAGACAGTCTTTGTTTTAGGAGAAGATGTAGGCCACTATGGCGGTTCCTACAAGGTAACAAAAGATCTCTACAAAAAGTATGGAGATCTAAGGGTCCTCGATACTCCGATTGCTGAAAATAGCTTTACGGGAATGGCTGTTGGTGCTGCTATGACAGGGCTACGCCCCATTATAGAAGGGATGAACATGGGTTTTTTACTACTAGCTTTTAATCAAATTTCTAACAATGCAGGGATGTTGCGATATACCTCTGGAGGAAACTTCAAAATTCCGATGGTCATTCGTGGTCCAGGGGGTGTAGGACGGCAGTTAGGAGCTGAACACTCTCAACGCCTCGAAGCCTATTTTCATGCGGTTCCTGGGCTTAAAATTGTTGCCTGTTCTACTCCTTACAATGCGAAGGGACTCCTTAAAGCAGCTATCCGAGATGAAAATCCTGTTCTGTTTTTTGAACACGTTCTTCTTTATAATCTTAAAGAGAAACTTCCTGATACAGAATATACAGTGCCCTTGGATAAGGCCGAAATCGTCCGATCTGGGAAAGATGTCACTGTATTAACTTACTCTAGAATGCGTCATCATTGTCTTCAAGCGTTGAAAAAATTAGAATCCGAAGGGTATGACCCCGAAATTATTGACTTAATTTCCCTCAAACCCTTTGACTTAGAAACCATTGGAAATTCTATTAGTAAAACCCATCGGGTAATTATTGTGGAAGAATGCATGAAAACAGGAGGAATTGCTGCTGAATTAATTGCTCTAATTAATGATAATTTCTTTGACGAATTGGATGCCCCTGTCATTCGCTTATCATCCCAAGATATCCCTACCCCCTACAACGGCAAGCTAGAAAATCTAACTATTGTTCAACCTCATAAAATTGTTGAAGCAGTGCAGAAAATAGTTGCATTGCAGGTTTAAATGTAAGGGAAAGACTGGGAGTTCATTTTTTACGGTACTGCCCCTCTTCTCTAACTTCATAAAGGAATCATTATGCAACAACAGCGTTTAGTCCTTGGTTTGATTGCCGCCCTGACTATTGGGGCAATCGCCATTTTAGTAGTTATTCCCCTACAATTAGGGTTAGACCTTAAAGGAGGGGCGCAGTTAACCATTCAAGTTAAACCCACCGACAAGATTCAAAACATCAGTCCAGAAGACTTGGAAACACAAAAAGTTGTGTTAGGGAATAGGGTTAATGCTTTGGGGGTAGCTGAACCCATTGTGCAAACCTTGGGACAAGATAAAATTGTTATCCAGTTACCAGGAGTTACTGATTCTCAACAGGCAGAGCGGGTGTTAGGGGGGACCGCCCAATTGGAGTTTCGAGAACAAAAACAAGGAACTGAAGGTCAGTTTCAAGCAGAATTTACAATTAAACGACAATTAGAAGTAGAATTAGCAGTTCTAAGACGGGATGGCATATTAGATGAAAATGCCGAACGTGTTGTGGAACTAACTCAATCTATTGGACAATCGAACCTTGCCATCTTAGATTTGTTTAAATCAGTCGGTTTAACCGGAAAAAATCTTAACAATGCTCGTCCTAGTCCCACCCAAGCAGGAACTAGTTGGGAGGTAGCTATCGAATTTGATAATGACGGGGGCAAAAAGTTCGCCGAACTCACGAAAAATCTGGCGGGAACTGGTCGTAGTATTGGAATTTTTTTAGATGATACCCTAATTAGTGCACCAATTGTAGGTGTGGAGTTTGCTAACACTGGGATTACGGGAGGTAGTGCTGTCATTACAGGGAATTTTACTATTGATAGTGCCAATGACCTCGCCGTTCAAATTCGCGGAGGATCTTTACCATTTCCGGTAGAAGTGGTAGAAAACCGTACTGTCGGGGCAACTTTAGGGAAAGAAAGCATCCGAAGCAGTATTTATGCTGGGGTGGCTGGGTTAATTCTTGTGTTAATCTTCATGGCAGTTTATTATCGTCTTCCCGGGATGATTGCTAATTTGGCCTTGGGGATTTATACCCTATACACCTTGGCCTTTTACGCTTTGATTGGCGTTACCTTAACGTTACCTGGAATTGCTGGATTTATCTTAAGTATTGGCATGGCTGTGGATGCAAATGTACTGATTTTTGAGCGAACTCGTGAAGAATTGCGCTCTGGAAATAGTTTATATCGTTCCGTAGAATTTGGATTTAATCGTGCATTTTCGAGTATTTTGGATAGCAATGTCACTACTTTGATTGCTTGCAGTGCCTTGTTTGGATTAGGGTCAGGATTGGTTAAAGGATTTGCTCTCACCCTTGGTATTGGCGTATTGATAAGTATGTTTACGGCAGTTACTTGTAGCCGAACTCTTTCACTATTAATGGTATTAGGATTGCCCTCAGTTCGTAAAAAACCTGAATTATTTTGTCCTAATTTACCCAAAAACGTTAATTAGTTTTTTCCTTAAATTAAATTTACTAGTGTGAACCTCAAGGGAAAAGAGGAAAAAATTTTGTTAATGAACTTCCTCACTGTTGCATTCTACTAATTTATTAATGACCAAACAATGAAATTACATATTCTTAAATGGGAACGCTTATGGTGGTCGATTTCAGCACTTCTTATTTTTAGTGGAATCATCGCGATGGTAATTTCCTATTCCACCTTCAATTCGCCTGTACGTCCAGGAATAGACTTTATTGGGGGAACTCGACTACAGTTACAATTAGTCTGTGCGGAAGAAGAAACCTGTGACCAGTCCATCGATACAGGGAAAGTCCGAGAAATTTTGGTTCAACAGGGCTTGAATGGTAGTATTCAGGTATTAGAAAACAACATTCTATCAATTAGGAGTAAAAATCTCGACGTTGACCAACGCACTCAGTTACAACAAGTTTTAAACGAAAAGGTTGGACAATTTGACCCTGAGACTATTCAAATTGATACAGTAGGTCCGACAGTGGGAGGAGAGTTATTTAAATCGGGAATTCTAGCCTTGTTAGTAGCTTTCTTTGGAATCATTGTCTATCTTACTGTTCGCTTTCAATTCGACTATGCCTTCTTTGCAATTATTGCTCTTCTTCATGATGTTTTCATTACGATGGGAGTCTTTGCTGTGTTAGGGTTAATCACAGAAATTGAAGTTGATAGTCTATCTTTGGTCGCTTTATTAACAATTATTGGATTCTCGGTTAATGATACAGTGGTCATTTATGATCGCATTCGAGACAATATAGACAAAAAGCCTGACATCTCCATTAACGAGATAGTAGAAACTTCCGTTAACCAAAGTCTTGCCCGTTCCATTAATACTAGTGTTACTACCATATTACCGTTATTAGCTATTTTCCTATTTGGGGGAGAAACCCTAAAATATTTTTCCCTCGCCTTAATTATTGGCTTTCTTGCTGGGGCTTATTCTAGTATTTTTATTGCTAGTACCTTATTAGCTTGGTGGCGTAACCGTACACTTTCTTCTTCTTCGGTAGAATTTTAAAGTAAATCACTAACTCAATTCTTGACAAAGTTTTCGAAAATGATCACCACGATGTTCAAAACTCTGATACTGATCAAAACTGGCGCAAGCGGGAGAAAACAATACTACTTTTACCTTCTGTTTTTGCCCTAATTCTAATCCTCGTTTAACAGCATTTTCTAGAGTTTCTACTATTTCATAGGTTTCATATCCCGACTCTTTTAACTCTTGAGAAAATATTTCAGCCGCTTCTCCAATTAACAGAACTGTAGAAACTTTTTTTTTAATTTGTTTAATCCAACGGTCATTGTCCCCTTTTTTCACTTTTCCCCCCGCAACTAAAATTACTGGAGATTTGACAGAAACTAAGCCAACTTCTGCTGCATCATAATTGGTTGCCTTACTATCATTAATAAAGTCAATTCCCCGCACATTACAAATTAATTCTAAGCGGTGAGGAACTCCTTTAAATTCAGAAATTGCCTGAGCTATCACACCTTTTTCAACCCCTGCTAATCGTGCTGCTCCCACTGCCATTAATAAATTTTGTTGATTGTGAGAACCCACCATTTTAAAGAGATTCAAAGGCGCGATTAATTCCCCAAAAGCAACTATCCAATTATCTTGAATATAGATTCCCTTAGAAGTATTGCAGAGTAAATGCTCTTTTCCTTTAGTAGTTGTCCAATAGGCATCGGCCCATTGATGTAATCCCACTTGATGTAAATAAGGGTCATCTCCATTAAGGATTTGATATTCGCACCGATGTAGGATAGATGCTTTGATAGCATAATAATTATCTAGAGTTTTGTGACGGTCAAGATGATCAGCGGTAAAAGTTGTCCAAATACCGATTTTGGGGGCTAATCTTCTCAGAGACTCTCCTTGATAACTACTAACTTCAGCTATAATCCAATCAAATTTTTCTGAAGATAGAACAAGTTCGCAAGCGGCATAGCCAATGTTACCGCAAGAGGGTGCACTAAGTCCTGATGTTTGAAAAATTGACGCGGTTAAAGCAGTGGTGGTAGTTTTTCCATTAGTTCCCGTAATTCCTACCCAAGGAAACCGGTGTAAATATCTCCAAGCTAATTCCAATTCTCCAATAACATCAATACCGTGAACGCGCGCTTCTAGCAAAAAAGGAATATCTAAAGAAACTCCTGGACTAACTACAATTAAGTCAGGTGAGTTTGTCGCCATCAATGTTAGTTCATGTCCCAATTTAACCGTGATCCCTTCTTGTTCTAATATTTGTCGGGTTTGTTGTAGGGGTAAAGAGTCAGCGCGATCACTCAGAACTACTTCCCATCCATCTGTTTTCAGTACTCTGGCTGCGGCAATTCCTGATCTTCCCAGTCCTATAATATAAGCAATGGCCATAAGCCTAATGTTACACCTATTCCTGATTAAAGTAGTCTTGATCTTATCAAAATAACTATCATTTTTCAGCAATACTATTCAAGTGTTTTTTCTGATTAACTAATTAATGACTAATATACTACCAATAACCAAAAAGTAAAATAACAAAAAACAACCTGAAAATCTTAATAATTTCTAATCTACTACTCCTATTCTAGGTCAAAAAATTTAGATTTATTTTATTTTTAAATTAAATATTTAAATATTTATTTCTTTAGCCATAAAACCTTTAAAAACTTAATGATCAATCAAAAAAGTAAAATTACTGTTATTTTTTTAATTGTTTAGAATTAAAAAATAAAAGAATATTTTGGGGTAAAAAAAGATAAATTGTATCCTTAAGCCTCTTAATAAGATAAAGATACTAGTTAAAACTGACATTTAATCGAAAATAAGCTTTTTATAAAAAGTTAAAAAATAATATGAGGAAAAACAATTTGTTTACTCATATTATGTGCGACTATAGATTGGTTTAAACTGTATAGTTATTTCTATTAACGTCAACAAAGAGATTATTATTTATAAGTAATTTAAGCATTAGTGTAGTCGTCAATTTTTCAGCAGACTTAGTAACCTGTTATAGAGGAAAAGAAAAATTGCCATTTTTTACCAGATATTTATGATAATAGAGGAAATACCTAGCAGAAATTAATATAACAACAGGTAAACGCGGTAACAATTCCATATGATTTCTTATCTGTACAATAATCATGTTACCATGAGTCTAGGGGCGGTAGCTACGATTTTGAGCCAGGGAAGCATCACTAAAAAGGTTGATAACTAAGACGGATAGAGCTTTTGTATTAAACTAAGGAACGTAGACGTAATCACATTATCTGTGCTTTATGTAAAGTTGAGTAGACTGCCCTTAAATTTTTCAGTTAACTTTGGCACCATAAACAACATTTAGTTACATCTTAAAAACAGAAGTTTTTTTATCTACTATTCTATTAAGTTAAGTTTTGATTCAACAAGAAACCTTAAACCTTCTCGAATGGCCTCGACTCTGTCAACACTTGTCTACCTTTGCCGCGACAAAACTGGGAGTGTCAGCCGCCAACAACCTATCGATTCCTGACAATCTTGAAGAAAGTAAGCGACTATTAGCTCAAACCCGAGAAATTTATCATTTAGAACAGAATTTAGAAGTTCCATGGTCTTTTGATGGGATCACTGATATTGGAGACTCTCTAGAACGAGCTAAATTAGGAGGAATACTTTCTGGACAGGAATTGCTTAATATTGCTACCACTTTAGCTGGGGTGAGGCGACTGCGGCGAATGATTGATAATCAAGAAAATTGTCCTATTTTAGAGAAATTAGTGGCAGATATTCGGACTTATCCCGAATTGGAGCAGAAAATCAACCATTGTATTGACGAAGCAGGGAAAGTCGCTGATCGCGCTAGTGTCAAATTAGGAGAGATTCGTCGAAACCTCAAAGATGTCCGCGATCACATTTATCAGAAACTCCAAAATATTATCCACCAGCAAGGAGGAGCAGTCCAAGAAGCTGTTATTACCCAACGAGGTGATCGTTTTGTAATTCCTGTAAAAGCTCCTCAAAAAGACCAAATTAGAGGGATTATTCATGATACCTCTAGTACAGGAGCAACTATTTATGTTGAACCGAATTCCGTCGTACAATGGGGCAACCAACGCCGTCAATATTTACGTCAAGAACAGGTGGAAATAGAAGCTATTTTACGTATTTTAACCGAAGAAGTTGCTTCTATTTACGATGAACTAGACTATTTACTGAGAATAGCTACTATTCTTGATTTAACAACGGCTAAAGCCCTTTATAGCTTATGGTTAAAAGGAAATGCTCCCGAATTTATTGACCCAACTCAAGGAGAACTGATTACTCTACGGCAACTACGTCATCCCCTGCTCGTTTGGCAACAACAGTACGAACAAGGTTCTTCTGTCATTCCTATAAATGTTCAGGTTGATCCAAAAATTCGAGTTGTAGCAATCACCGGTCCTAACACAGGAGGCAAAACCGTCACCCTAAAAACTATCGGTTTAGCTGCTTTAATGGCTAAAGTAGGTTTATTCGTTCCTGCTAAAGAACCTGTGAAAATCCCTTGGTTTGGACATATCCTAGCAGACATTGGAGATGAACAGTCAATTGAACAAAGTTTATCCACCTTTTCAGGTCATATATGCCGCATCGTCCGTATTCTCGAATCTCTGACAACTACTTTTTCCCCTACCCTCTCTTTTTCTCTTGTCCTTCTTGATGAAGTAGGTGCAGGAACTGATCCCGCAGAGGGAAGTGCATTAGCTGCCGCTCTCCTTCATTATTTGGCTGAGCACGCTTCACTCACTATTGCCAGCACTCATTATGGAGAATTGAAAGCATTAAAATATCAAGATGACCGTTTTGAGAATGCGTCAGTCGAATTTGATGAGCTAACCCTTTCCCCCACTTATCGTCTGTTGTGGGGAATTCCAGGACGTTCTAATGCCCTAACGATTGCTGGTCGATTAGGGTTACAAATGGAAATTATTGAAGAGGCTAAAACTCGTATTGGAGGGTTTTCTGAAGAAATCAATGAAGTTATTGCTGGGTTAGAAAAACAACGAAGAGAACAGGAACAAAAAGCACAAGAAGCTAGTAACTTGTTACAACAAACTAAGGAGTTTTATATAAAAGTTTTAGAAAAAGCTTCGTCGTTACAACAACGAGAACAGTCGTTAAAACAATATCAAGAACAAGAAATTCAAAAGGAGATTGCCGAGGCAAAAGAAAAAATTGCTCAAGTTATTCGTCAATTACAAAAGGGAAAACAAACGGGACAACAAGCACAAAAAGCTACGACAACTTTACAAGAAATTAGTGAACGTCAATTATCTAAACTGGAACAATGTAAATCTGCTTATAAACCTCAAGTTGGAGAAAAAATTAAATTACTAAGATTTGGACAGACAGCAGATGTATTAGCAATAGATGAAGAACAAAAAGAAGTTACTGTTCGTTTTGGATTAATGAAAATGACTGTTTCTTTTACTAAGATTGAATCTTTAGATGGGAAAAAAGTTGAAGTTACTGCGAGAAAAAAAGTTCCTATTGCTACTCCATCAAAAACAAAAAAACCTCAATCCGTTCCGATGATTAGAACATCTCAAAATACTTTAGATATTCGAGGAAGTAGAGTTGCTGAAGCAGAATCAAATCTAGAAAATGCAATTTCTAAAGCTACTCAATCAGGGGTTTTATGGATCATTCATGGAAAAGGAACTGGAAAACTACGTCAAGGGGTTCATGAATTTTTAAAGCTACATCCCCAAATAGATAAGTTTGAATTAGCACCTCAAAATGAAGGAGGCTCAGGAGTAACTATTGCTTATTTAAAATAGTTAATCGTCAATAGTTGAGTTTAGCTTATCATCTAAGTATCATTAAAACTAAGCATTTTGAGATAATTATAAATTCTAAGAAGTATCAAAATATTGAAATATGTTATTTCACCTTAGCAGAGGTTTGAAAGATTATTTTTATCAATTTAGTTCCTTAGGTAACTGCATTAAGTAAGAAGAGTAAAATTTTTAAAATTTATCTATTATTTTATTTATCTATTTATATTTATGTAACAAGTTTAGAAAAAACAATTATATTGAACAAGCCTCTTATTTAATTAAGACAATTAAAATCAATAAAAGTATTAATATACTATCGATAGATAAGATTATTTGAATGATATAATTATTTTAATAGTAGATTTAAAAACAATTTATTCTAAAAAATAGATCATACTAAGTTTTATTTAGTGTTTAATAAATTAGCAATTAAAATCTAGTAAATTTATTAAAATCATAAGCTTTATTTGGAGGTTAATTGATAAGAACTAAACCAGATTTACTTGGCGTTAAGCGATCTTAATTTTTAGTCAAATTTACTTGTGTTACTAATTTAGTAAGTCATAATTAATTCAGGATTAAATAATTTTTTAACCATATTTTTGTTGATAATTATAATCTCTAAAATTTGGGATTAAGTGCAGGCTGTTTAAACCTATATTCAGATATTAAAAATGATTTTTTAAATTCTTAAACCCTATTACTTCAAAATTATTGACAGTATCTAAAACTAATATATTTAGATTATACCGAACTCAAAATGGTTAACTGATAGTTGGAAGTCAAAAATAGGAAATAAAGAATGATAAATAATTTTTAAACAAAATCGAAAATACGTCATATATTAATGGTTTTAAAGACTTGATGAGTCTAAGCCAAGGGATAGATATCATTGTTTTTACTATAAAAATAGTGAAAATTAGATTATAAGATAAACTATATAGTTTAGTCCAATTTTTTAGAAAAAATACTGTCTTAATTAAACCCAAGATAGCATAAAGATATAGAAAACATATATCGAGTAGAATGTATCAGACTTTTAGTTATAAAATAAAAAGGTTGAGTAAATAAAGAACAAAACATATCTAAATTTTCGTTAGAACAAACTGATAATACAAAATTAACTAGTGACATGCTAAGCTAAGAAACTTCAATTTTCTACTACTTTTTGAGTTTTTTTTTAGTTAAAGTAGGTAATAATTTCTTCAATTCTCTTTAAATCAATACATTTATAAGAAGATTAGTGACATTTTATATATCTGGCTTGCTTTAGCCTTTTGTTCTCTGCTTAAATCTTTTTCTTAGATAAGATATATTTACTTCTATTTAATCTTGATATAATTTTTTTTAAAAAAATACTAATATTTGCGAGCTCTTTAGCTTATAGTTAAAAGTTTTTTTTTAAAAAAACTTGAACATTAACTTATCTTATCACATAAAATATATATGCTATGTTACTGCTTCGACTTATAGAATTACTTGATTCATGATATTTTGATAAGATTTTTTAATATCTATATTCACTTGTTTGATTTTTTTAAAAATCTCTGTCGACAAAACTTATAATAATTTTACTTTTTTAAGAAAAAGCTCTTTTTTCTAAAATTTTACTCTTATTCCTTCATCTAAATTGACCATTATTACATAATAACTTTCTTGTCTTTTTATTACAGAAATCTAATCAATTACTAACTATTTTAATGTCTAGATTTTTTGTTTACATTTCTCCATCTAAATCTAGAATCATTATTTCTATTTCTTTTAGTTGTATCTTAATGTTTCTATTGAAAATCTCTACGATATTTTTTTTAGTTTTTTTTTAAAAAAAAGCTTAATTTTCTTGTGGATTTATTTACGGATTGATTACATTCTATTTTAGAAAAATTATCTTTATTCAAATATATATTTTGAGTTTAAAGCAAATTGCTTATAGTTAATTTATCATTTTAATCTAATTTTTAGAAATTGAACTACAATAAATACTTACTTGCTGTTAAGTATACTTTTTTGGGGTTTAAAATTTCATTTATTAAACTAAGTTAAGTATTTTATACTTTAGAAGTAAAGGTGTTTAATTTAATTAAATTAGATTTAAGCATAAGATTTGTATAAATATTAATTATTTAATGGCTAGTTTTTGACATATTAATAATTAATATTGATACTTTATTTATGTATTTTTAATCAGAACATAATGAGCTCAATAAACCTTTAATTACATCCAAAGTAACTGGAAAAAACTAAAAAAATAAAATAAAAATAATTCTAAATTTATCAAAAGAAAACATTTGATTAATTATTGATTTAATCAGAAAACTAGAAAGTTGAAATCTGTTCTTTGTTATCTCTTCATTAAAGTGTTAGTTTTACCCAAATGATAGATTAGGTAGAACCTATTATTTGGGAGATAGTTATGTTAAAATATAAGAGGATATAAAAATAAATCTAATTATCTGAATTAAAATTAGGCCTTTAACTAGGCCTTTAACTAGTCCTTTTTTGTCTCTTTTTAAGACAATATTCCCTTAATCTACAACCTTTAATGGAGTTGATTATCCTATGACTGCCTCTCAAGATCGGATTATTCCCATAGACTTGAGTAATGAAATGTCCCGTTCTTACTTGGAATACGCCATGAGCGTCATTGTAGGAAGAGCATTACCCGATGCTAGGGATGGGTTAAAACCAGTCCACCGTCGTATTCTCTACGCCATGTATGAACTAGGTTTAACTCCTGAACGCCCTTTCCGAAAGTGCGCAAGGGTGGTTGGAGAAGTTTTAGGGAAATATCACCCTCACGGTGATGCAGCTGTTTATGATGCACTAGTAAGGATGGCGCAGAGTTTTTCGATGCGAAATCCACTAATTGAAGGGCATGGAAATTTTGGATCGGTAGACAATGATCCCCCTGCAGCTATGCGTTATACGGAGTGTCGCCTACAATCGTTAGCAACAAATGCTTTATTAAGAGACATTGAATCAGAAACAGTTGATTTTGCTGACACCTTTGACGGCTCACAACAAGAACCTGTTGTACTCCCTGCTAGGATTCCCCAATTACTACTTAATGGTTCTTCGGGAATTGCGGTAGGGATGGCGACCAATATTCCTCCCCATAACTTAGGAGAATTGATCGAGGGAACCGTAGCTTTAATTGATGAACCAGAAATAGAAGAGGTAAAACTGAGAAAAATTATTCCTGGACCTGATTTCCCCACTGGAGGACAAATATTGGGAAGATCAGGTATTAAGGATGCTTATACCACTGGACGTGGTTCGATTACCATGCGAGGGGTGGCTACTATTGCCACTGTTGAACAAAAGGGAAAACCTGATCGCGAAGCCATTATTGTCACCCAATTACCTTATCAAACTAACAAAGCAGCTTTAATTGAACGAATTGCTAATCTAGTTAACGATAAACGTATTGAAGGGATCTCCGATATTCGAGACGAGAGTGATCGCGAAGGAATGCGGATTGTGATTGAACTCAAGCGGGATGCTTATCCCCGTGTTGTTCTCAATAACCTCTATAAGCAAACCCCAATCCAAAGCAATTTTGGGGCGAATATGCTGGCATTAGTCAATGGAGAACCACAATTACTCACTATAAAAAGGTTTCTTCAAATTTTCCTTGATTTTCGTATCGAGACTATCACTAAGCGGACTCAATATGAGTTACGCAAAGCTGAAGAAAGGGATCATCTATTAAAAGGGTTACTAATCGCCTTGAATAACTTAGACGCAGTTATTCGACTAATTCGCCAAGCGGCTGATACAGCCGCTGCCAAAGAAGAATTAGTTGGAAAATTTAGTCTTTCTGTGGTTCAAGCAGACGCTATTCTACAAATGCAACTGCGTCGTCTCACTGCTTTAGAAGCTGACAAGATTCATGCTGAAGACAAAGAGCTCCGGTTAAAAATTGTTGATTTACAAGATATTTTAGCTAAGCGTGAACGTATCGAAACCATTATCAAAGAAGAACTCGAACAAATCAAATCTATCCATGCTACCTCTCGCTGTACCGAAATTATCCGTGACGACGGAGAAATCATTGATACTGATTTAATTGCTAATGAGCAAGCGATCATTCTCCTTACAGAACAAGGATACATTAAACGGATGCCTGTCAGTACCTTTGGAGCGCAAAGTCGGGCAACGCGTGGCAAAGCAGCAGCAAAAATAAAAGAAAATGATGTAGTCGAACATTTCTTAAGCTGTTGTGACCACAATCAAGTTCTATTTTTTAGTGATCGCGGTGTCGTCTATGGTATTCCTGCTTATCAAATTCCCGCAGCTTCTCGAACCGCCAGAGGAGTTCCCATCGTCCAAATGTTACCCATTCCCAAGGATGAAAAAATTACTTCTATCGTAGCAGTAAGTGAGTTTAGCGAAGATATATATCTCATTATGTTGACTCGTAAAGGATACATCAAAAAAACAGCCTTAGCGGCTTTTAGTAATATTCGCGCCAACGGGTTAATTGCTATTTCTTTAGGAGAGGGAGATCAACTGCGTTGGGTAAGACTTGCCAGAGCAGAAGATAGTATCATTATTGGGACACGCCAAGGGATGGCAATTCATTTTCACGCTAATCACCAGCAATTGCGACCCCTGGGACGATCTACACGAGGAGTTAAAGCCATGAAGTTAAAGTCAGACGATAACTTCATCAGTATGGATATTCTTTCAAGTCAAGTGATAGCCGGAATGGAGAATAATATACAAGAGGAGGAAGACGAAGAATTACTAGAAACTGAAGAATTACTAGAAACTGAAGAATTACTAGAAACTGAAGAATTACTAGAAACTGAAGAATTACTAGAAACTGAAAAATTACTAGAAACTGAAGAATTACTAGAAACTGAAGAATTACTAGAAACTGAAGAATTACTAGACACCGAAGAAACCACTGGTGGACCGTGGGTATTAGCTATTACCAATGGAGGGTATGGAAAGCGAGTTCCCGTTAATAAATTCCGTCTTCAAAATCGTGCAGGGATGGGGGTCAAAGCTATTAAGTTTAAATTTAAAACTGATCGTCTAGCATCGTTGCATATTGTAAATGAAGATAACGAGTTGATGATTGTGTCTAACCGAGGTATTATTATTCGTCAAGCGGTTAAGGCTATTTCTCTGCAATCTCGTATGGCTACGGGAGTTCGGGTACAAAGGTTAGACGATGATGACGCAATTGCTGCTGTTGCCTTAGTTCCTCAGTCCGCACGAGAGGAACTAAGTAACGAAGTAAACGAAGGTGAAGAAGAATAGATTTATGAGTAGGGGTTAAAGATTGTCAATCCCTACTAGAAGTTAAGCATTAACAAATTTACTTAAATATCAAACGTTTTAAGAGAAAATAGTAGTTATTTTTGAATTCAAGCCACAAAAATTGGCGGAACAATGACAAACCTGTAACTTTAGTTACAGGTTTGTTTGTAGATTTTTTAGAACAAAATTTATATGAACTTTAAGAAATAATTGTTTTTGTAGTTGATGCCAGTTATCAATTAACTTTTTAACTGTTATTAATTCTAAATAAATGTTAATTTTGACGTTGATAGAGCTTTTCAAAGAGTTCGTGAAGATATATTCTCGGTCTCTAAATAATTCGCTAATTAAATTCGTCTTCAACTCAGGTACAAGTTTATCGTCATCTGTGTTGTCTGAAGTTGAAAAGTCAACATTCACCACAGTTGTTTACAATCAGATTTAGTTTCAATTCCTGATATTATATTACAGAATTTTGCTCTCATCTAACTAAGCCTTTAAAACTCATTGTGCTTTATTGTGATCCTAATAACATACTTTTATCGGAGTACAATCAATAAAACTGACTTCTTTAATTTTTTTTTTGAAATATATCAGAAATAGCATGGTAGCATTATTTTCCAAGATCTAAGTGTAGAAAATGATTATAGTTGACTAGGTCAGGAAATAATTCTTGGTAATGGAAAAAAATATATGATGAATAAAATTCTTTAAAGGTTAGATATAATTAACTATGAAAACCGATTAAAATGGATAAGCTTATAATTATTTTTTCAGATAAATACTCTCAATTAAGGAACGTATTAAAAATACTGTTAAAACTTTAATAGAAGTAATCTGGATTGCAAAATACTATTAACCGATGCTCAGAATCAAATCTGAAGATAATTATCTTTTGAAGTTAATCGTAATAATTTTCTTAAATTAGGTGTGATAAAGTTATAAAAATATAGCTAAGTTAATGAGAGATAGCTTGTGAATATTCAATATAAAAAATATCTACCTTGATATTCCTAGAATAAAGAGAAACTACCTATCAATATTTTTTGAATAGTTGTCATATCATAAGTAGATGACTCGACGAAATATAAGTTCATTTTTACAGTAGAACTATCCAAGCAGTGACAGAAGGAATCAAGGAGCAAACTAAATTGATTAAGCTATAAACTTATAGCTTAATCAATTTTAATTAGACTAGAAGAAGAGTCTTGTTAGACTAATATTTGTCCCACTAATCTATAACACTTAATCTTAAGAGTGGTAAAAACAATCAACTTTTTTTAAAAAGTTGAATTGATATAGGGTAATTGTATTTTTTTTGAAATCTTAACTGAAATGTAGAATGGATTTGTACCGAATGTTCATTTGTTATTCACGCTGTACCGAACATTCAGTACAGAGATTATATATCTAAATCAGTTAGATTTAATTTAGGTCCATAGATTTCGATAAATTCTCGTCGTGGGGCAACACGATCACCCATTAAGACAGTAAAGATACGATCAGCTTCGGCAGCATCTTCGATTTCTACCTGTTTCATAGTACGAGTTTCAGGGTTCATAGTAGTATCCCATAGTTGGACAGGCATCATTTCCCCTAACCCTTTAAACCGTTGAATGGTGTAATTAGCATTAGAGGGTAAACTGTGGAGATGTTCTTTTAATTCCCGTTCATTGTAACAATATGTATGATTGCGTCCCCTTTCTACTTTATATAAAGGAGGGCAAGCAATATATATGTAACCACGTTCTATTAATTCCCGTTGATAGCGATAGAAAAAGGTTAATAAAAGAGTTCGGATGTGTGCGCCATCCACATCGGCGTCAGTCATAATAACTACTCGATGATAACGCAATTGAGAGTCATCAAATTCTTCTCCTTTAATGCCTAATCCTAGAGCTGTAATTAATGATTGAATCTCATTATTTTTGTAAATTTTGGCATCGTCGGTTTTTTCAATATTTAGGATTTTTCCTCTTAGAGGTAAAATAGCTTGAAAACGGCGATCACGTCCTTGTTTGGCACTTCCTCCTGCGGAGTCCCCTTCCACTAAATAAATTTCTGCTTCTTCAGGATCTCTAGTGCTACAATCCGCTAATTTTCCAGGTAAAGGAGAAGACTCTAAAACCGACTTTCGACGAACTAATTCCCTGGCGCGTCGTGCGGCTTCTGCTGCTTTGAAAGCCTGGATTGCTTTCTCGAGAATGTTGTCAACAACATGGGGATTAAATTCTAAATATTCATTAAAAACTTCCCCTACCAAAGAATCGACAATTCCCCGGACTTCTGTATTACCTAATCTTGTTTTTGTTTGTCCTTCAAACTCCGGTTCAGGAACTTTCACAGAAATCACCCCTGTTAATCCTTCTCGGATATTTTCTCCTCCTAAATTAGGCTCATTATCTTTGATTTTGTTGCGCTTGCGAGCAATATTATTCATAGTCCGAGTCAGAACTGTTTTTAACCCCTCTAAATGGGTCCCCCCGTCGATCGTCCGAATATTATTAGCAAACCCCAATAAATTATCACTATAAGCATCAATACACCATTGCAAAGCCACTTCTACTTGAATTCCGTTTTTCTCTCCCGAAACATAAATGACATCTTGATGTAGAGGTTCTTTTTGCCGACACATATAGATAACATATTCTTTGATTCCTCCCTCATAACAATAGATTTCAATGTGAGGTTCTTTAGAGCGATAATCACTAAAAGTGATTTTAACTCCTGCATTGAGGTAAGCTAATTCTCTCAATCGACCGGACAAGATACTATAGTCAAACTCGATGCCTGCTGTAAAGATCTCGGTATCAGGTAAAAAGGAAATAGAGGTTCCAGTAGGATGGCTAGGATCAGGGGTAGCTTCTAGGGAACCGATGGGAATTCCCCTTTCGTAATGTTGGGTGTGAATTTTTTGGTCTCGCCAAACCCTGACATTTACCCATTCTGACAAGGCGTTGACCACAGAAACCCCAACTCCATGTAGTCCTCCAGAAACTTTGTAACCTCCTCCCCCAAATTTAGCACCAGCGTGGAGAACGGTCATTACAGTTTCTAAGGCGGATTTGCCCGTAGTAGGATGAATATCAGTGGGAATACCCCTGCCATCATCTATAATGGTGACAGAGCCATCGAGATTTATATCAACTCCAATATGAGTACAATAACCTGCTAGGGCTTCATCTATGGAGTTATCGACGACCTCATAGACAAGATGGTGAAGTCCCCTCGGTCCAGTATTCCCAATATACATCCCTGGACGCTTGCGGACGGGATCTAACCCTTCAAGGACTTGTATCTGTTGCGCGCCATAATCACTTGTTGTCATGAATATTTCCCAATAATAGCTTACAGGGGAACTTCTAACCCCTCGATGGCAAAATCTTCAAAAATTCTAACACATAAGGTTTAAAGACTGCTTTAGAGAGGTCTGGAGAGAGTTTTTTATTTAGGTATAGACAGTAGTTATAGAGACAAAATTAGAGAAAAATTTTAACTTTTGACTGAATGTAGAGGTCAATAACCGTTGACATATATTCTCGACTTATAAAAATAAATGGAGAAAATTCATTTATTTTTAAGTTAGTATGAGCTGATATACGTGATTACTAATTTTGATAAATTTCAAATAATATAACAAAGTCTTTGAATTAATTTAATTGACAATGGATTAAGCTCTCTAAAGATAGAAAATACTAAATTTTTATCAAATAAAAAACTCGAATTATTTAAAAATTAAAAATAAAATAAAATTAACACACTAAATTTTTAAAATTTTCTAGTATTTGTTCTAAGATAATGTTCAACCACTCAATGGCAGGTAATCTCTCCTGATGGCAAAATAGTAACTTTAAATAGTTACTATTTCATCAATTAATCAAATAAATTGCTTACTATAAGCTTAACTGAAGCTACTATCACCTGCCGCAATTTTCTAAAGATATTCCTTACGGTAAACGTGCTATTATACTATGAAGCTCAATCTAATAGAACATACCTCATTAGAACAGTAGCTAGAAAAAACTTACCACTATTCTGCTGGATAAATTGTTTTAATTATTCTTGAAAAGAATACTATAAGTAGTTCAAATATAAGTTAAAAATTTTTTTTGAATATGAGTCTAGAAGAGATTTTGCTCCTAACTTGAACACTTGCTAAGTTCTGCTATACCCTGTATTGCAGATAGTACATTATGTATTTAAATTTAGACGGACAATCATATGCTGCGACTAGAAAACATCAGTAAAATTTACCCAACTGCGGAAGTGCTAAAAAACGTTACTTGGGAAGTCAACGCAGGAGAACGAGTCGGGTTAGTGGGAGCAAATGGGGCGGGTAAATCTACTCAACTCAAAATCATTATGGGACAAGTAGAACCGACTTCTGGAGAAGTAGTTCGGACAGGAAATCTGAAAATTGGTTATCTAACCCAAGAATTCGAGGTGGAACCAAGTCGGACTGTTCATGAAGAATTCTGGACTGCATTTGAACAAGCCAATCGAGTCTACCAAGAATTAATCAGAGTTCAACACCAGATGGAAGTTGCAGATACTGATAAATTAGATGAACTAATTCATAAACTGGATAAATTGCAAAGAGAATTTGAAGCTCTTGATGGTTATTTTCTCGATGCGGCTATTGCCAAAATATTACCGGAAATGGGCTTTAAGCTTGAAGATGGTGAGCGTTTAGTAAGTTCCTTTAGCTGTGGTTGGCAAATGCGGATGAGTTTAGGTAAAATTCTCTTACAAGAGCCTGATATTTTACTACTTGATGAACCAACAAACCATCTAGATTTGGAAACCATTGAATGGGTTGAAAAATATCTCAAAGGACTCAATCTTCCGATGGTAATTGTTTCCCATGAACGGGAATTTTTAGACCGTTTATGTACAAAAATTGTTGAAACGGAGCGTGGCATTTCTAGTACTTATGTTGGGAACTATTCTGATTATCTCCAACAAAAAGCTCTCAGTCGAGAGATTCAAGAGAATACGTATCAACGGCAACAGAAAGAAAGACAGAAACAACAGGAGTTTGTTGATCGTTTTCGAGCTAGTGCAACTCGTAGTACCCAAGCAAAAAGTCGTGAAAAACAACTTGAAAAAATGGAAGTTGTAGACGCCCCCATTGCTAATGTCAAAACTCTACAGTTTGAGTTTCCTCCAGCTCCTATGAGTGGTCGTGAGGTCATTATCATTAAAGATTTAGTCCATGGTTATGAAAATAAGATTCTTTTCTTAGGGGCAAGTTTATTGGTAGAACGAGGTGATCGTATCGCCGTGCTCGGTCCCAATGGAGCTGGAAAATCAACTCTACTCCGCTTAATTACAAATCTAGAAAAAGCTGATGAGGGGGAAGTTAATTTAGGAAAATATAACGTTATTCCAGGATATTTTGAGCAGAACCAAGCCGAAGCATTAGATTTAACTAAAACTGTTATAAATACGATTCATGATGAGGTCCCCGATTGGACTAATACGAAAATTCGTTCTTTGTTAGGTCAATTTCTTTTTAGTGGAGAAACAGTGTTTAAGAAGGTTGAAGGGTTAAGTGGAGGAGAAAAAGCTAGACTTGCTTTACTTAAAATGTTGCTGAAACCTGCTAATTTATTAATTCTTGATGAACCAACTAATCACCTAGATATTCCAGCTAAAGAAATGCTTGAGAAAGCATTATCTAAATATGATGGAACAGTTTTATGTATATCTCATGATCGCTATTTTATTTCTCAAGTTGCTAATAAAATTGTTGAAATTAAAGAAGGAGAATTAATAGTTTATCCAGGAGATTATCATTTTTATCTAGATAAGAAAGAAGAGGAAAGACAAAAATTAGAGAAGGAGAAAATAGAAGACAAAAAAGCAGCTAAAGCAGCAGCAAAACGAGCTAAACAGAAAGAAAAAGTTAAAGAAAAGAAAACTCAGGCATAATTTTCACTTCATTTTGAAGATTTTCTATTGAGCTTTTCTTTGACCTAACCTCGAGGAACAACAACATTTAATAAGACAGCCTGAGTCAATATAACTTCAATCAATAGACATAAGTTTAATAGAAAGTCATGATGAAAAAATAGGGAAGTAGTGGCTCTATGTTAGAGACAGTATTTATTTAGGTGTGGTGCTATAGATATAAAAACTCGTCTAGATTAAGCTAACTTCAGGAAAAACAGATAACTGTACACTTATTGCTGAGTTAATGTAAGATTTGAACAGCAATTAGTTTGAGACAGAGGAAGTTTTGCTAAAAAATTTCAAATACTAGCTTATTCAATAGTTATACCATCAAGTCTTCTTGATAGAGAGTGTCAGATTAAACTCGAAAAAAACTTAACAAACAATTCCTGCTAAATGATTAACACAAATTGGTTTATAAAGTATAAAAATACTAGTCACTACGCATCAAAAGCAGGGAAAAGCAATTGATGTAACAGCCCGAGAGGTACAAAATTATTAAATATTTAAATTTTGCGTAATTTCCGATTGTTGCGCACACAAATTTATAACCAATTATAGAAATTTAGATTTTTTATATCTAAAAATAACAGACAAAACTTGTCCAGAGGTCTAGTTAGTCTGTTTAACAACTGTACTTCCGTGTATTTAAATCTAGAGTGGAAATATAGGTAAGGAAAAACAGCTGGTTTCTTAGTGGAGGAATAGAATTAAGGATTTTGGGGGAATCAATAATTATTCTGAGATGCCAGCAACGGCTCATTGCTTTTTTAATCACTTTTATTGGGATCATATTCAGAAGTTTCTCTCCTTTAGACTAGCCTTTAACACGGATAGTTGTTCTTATGTTTATGTTTTAATATCCTCTAACGGATCTAAGTAAATGAACTGGAATAAATGTAAAATTGAAAAGTAGTTAGATAAAGGACAATTACTAGATGGCAACCGGCATAAAAACTTAGTTAACAAAACAAGAAAAGTAAAAACCATTAAAGTTAACTCACAATTAAAAAATTATTTCCATTAAAAATAATAAAAGCAAAAATATTATCTTTAGAGGCAAAAGAATAGAAAATCTCAGATTGAGTGGTTTTTTAAAAAAGAAAAATTTAAGAGTTACCCGTTGGCGGATTAATTAAAATATGATTTCTGGAAAGAATATGAATTAATCTCTAAAAATAAAAAGCATAAAACAGATATGATATGATGATTTCTTGAAATAAGAGATAGCCATCATTACTCTTACGAGTAATGTTACTTTTTTCTGTTTATAGAAAGGTAAGATATGGGTTAAACCTTACAGCTTATATCTTAAGTTGTTGTAATAATGATAACAACTTTCATTTCTATATTTTGTCCTCATTATCAGTCTAGTAATGTCTTTAACCATAGATTTTTAACGAAAAGGGAACAAAGACGTCATTTTTGAAATTAAAATTGACTTTGTCAAACCTTTATCTTGAAATACTCCTATCCAGGTCACACTGAAAAAGTTAAACAATAAATAGTGGAAATGTTACGCAATAGCAGTAAAACTAGGCACACAGCCCGTGTGCTCGTAAGTAAGTACGAAAACAGTAATCAACAAACTAAAAAAAGTAGCATTTATTACAAAAGTAAATCAACCTTCATTGAAACCCATTAATTTTGAAGAATTATAATTACAAATTGAGTTAAGGTTAGAATGTAAACAGAAGTTAAAAATATTAATAAAGGGTTTAAAACTATATAAAATACGGAGTTATGTAGAAAATAAGAAAAAATTTGAAGAGCTAATATATTCTCTATCATAGAAGCTATTATTAGCAGAATAAATGGTGGAAGTATTCCTCTAACTTAAAAAGCCTTTAGAACAGTTTATAATTAAGTCCTATTGTGGTAAAAAATTAAGAATTTATATAAAAGAATACATAGAAAATAGTAAAGAGAAAACTTAAAAAATAGATTAGAAACATACATGTATTAATAATTAATATATGTATGTTTCTAATCCAAAGGTAAGTACCTCTTGAAGTTAATCGTAATTTTATTTTATTGATAATAGCTTTGTAGTAAAAACCACCTGACACTCCTGTTCATGCTTTCATTCTTGATAGAATAGTATTTAGATACTAACAGGTTCATAGTAGATTTTTATGCAAACCCGTTTAATTGTTATCTGTGGTGCAACGGCAACAGGCAAGTCAGGATTAGCTTGTCAATTAGCTCAACGCTTCAATTCCTTTATTATTAGTGCTGACTCGCGTCAAGTTTATCAAGAATTTGATATTGGAACAGCCAAACCAACTCTGAAGCAACAAGCATTAGTTCCCCATTATCTGATTGATATCTGTGAACCAACACAAACATTAACGTTAGCTCAATATCAAGAACAAGCACAATCACTAATTAAGTTAGCTTCTTCTGTATCTCCCCCTTTCTTAGTAGGAGGGACAGGTTTGTACATCAAATCGATTGTACGAGGGTTGAAGATTCCTAGAGTGGCGCTTCAACCTCAATTAAGATCACAATTTAATATTTTGGGTCAATCACAATGTTATGCAACACTAAAGCAAGTTGATCCTATTGCTGCTAGTAAAATTCACCCCAATGACAAAGCAAGAATCATCCGTGCTTTGGAAGTATTTTACGTCACAGGACACCCTATCTCTGAACAACAGGGGGAAAATCCACCTTCTTATCCTATCGTACAAATTGGGTTGTATTGTGAGTCAAAATTTTTACAAAAACGAATTAAAGAACGAACTGAAGACATGGTTAGTATGGGGTTAGTTGAAGAAGTTGAGAAAATTACTCAAAAATACGGTTGGAATTTACCTTTATTAAATACCCTAGGATACTCGGAGATCAAACAATATCTTCAGGGAAATCTGTCTTTGTCCGAAGCTAAAACAGCAATTGTTTTACACACCTGTCAATTCGCAAAACGTCAGAAAACTTGGTTTCGCGCCTATAGAGAAATTGAATGGTTTGATATAAATTCCCCTAGTTTTGTAGAAGAAATTTGGTCTAAGTTAATCTCTTGCTAAATGAGGAAAATAAATAATATATATGTCGTATTTTAGTTAGTTTTTGGAAATAAAAATACAATTTTTTAAAAAAAATTAACTAATTTAATTAAGAATTATCTACGTCTTTATAAAAAAAAATTCTATCTAAATCTAAATTATTAAAGAATATTAATAGGAAGATAAGTTTCAGGAATAGTCATTAAAAAAGTTAATTAAATAGTTAAAATTATTCTGAAATAATTAGTTCGATTTAATCCCCAATAAGACAATCGCAACAAAGAAAATAGTATGGTGATAAATTAAATTTTTTTGAACTCTCAAAGAGAGAAAACTATGACTGCATAGTTAAATATATTTATTTTTGGCTTAAGACATTTTTTTGCAACAATATATACTTACTTTAAACTTCTCCATTTTTCAAAATAATAGAAAATTTAAAATAGAGAAGAAAATTCACAGTATCCGGAAAACCCTATCATATTTAACCGGACAAGAACGCCTTTAATTGGCGGTTAAAATGGCGGACTCTCTATAGAGTTTTTTGTAATCAAACACCAGTAAATTATATTTTAATTCTGTAATATGCTCATGAAAAATGAATAGTTAGAGTAGAGTTGATTATAAAAAAATTTTTACTATTTTAGTGATAATGATGATTAGAGTTGAAGTCTTGGTCTTCATAACTTATCTAGTTTTCTTTAATCTCTATCTCAGACTTTCTATCAGTTAAATTTAAGAAAAAAGTAAAATTTTAGCTGTCTTTTACATAAATTAATTTCGACTTATTGTCCGACACCGACTCTAGCCTGAACTCATACGATATCTTTTTGAGAAAAAATTAAAGCAATGATTTATGCTTTGAATGTAAACTTATGTAAAGCAATTGTTAACTGAATCTGGAATATGTCAAAACCTTTATACTAATTGATGCAAGAAAGATAGACTGTTCAGTAGAATCTGACTAGCTGTTTAAACCAAACCTATCTTCAAAAGAGAGTAAACACTCACTATGAAGACATAAAATGTTTAACGAAGCATTAAAGTGCTATGACAGATTCGGTTCTTCAATCCCAAATAAAAGTTACTGGCGACTGCCCTCGAGTCCAGAAATGGATGCGTTCTCTTATCTGGAAGATCGCCATTGCTACTCTACTTTTGATGGCAGTGGGCAGTGCTACACGAGTAATGAATGCAGGTCTTGCCTGTCCTGACTGGCCATTATGCTATGGTCAATTGGTTCCCAGTCAACAGATGAATCTACAAGTGTTCTTAGAATGGTTCCATCGTCTCGATGCCTCTCTCATTGGCTTAAGTACTATTGTTCTTGTCGGACTCTCATGGTGGTTTCGCAAAGAACTCCCCAGATGGCTGCCTTGGGCATCGGTAAGTGCATTGGGGTTAATTGTCTTCCAAGGAGTTTTAGGAGGACTTACAGTGACTCAATTGCTACGGTTTGATATTGTCACAGCCCATCTTGGAACCGCTCTACTCTTCTTAGGAACTCTTATTGTTATTGCTGTGTGTCTTACCCCCTATCAAGGAACCACCAACGCCAAAAAACTAAGTTGGGGAGCAACCATCGCCGTTACTTTAGTCTATCTACAGTGTTTATTGGGAGCTTTGGTGGGGTCTCGATGGGCGGTACATCAATGCTTTGGAGGTTCACAACTATGTGCCGTGATGAATAGCCATATCATTGGTGTTTTTCCAGCTACTATTGCTACTCTCAGCGTTGTGTTTATCTCTTGGCGTACTTCTGCTCTCCATCCCTGGTTACGGAAACTTGCTTGGGTTGCTGGAGGCATTGTTACCCTACAAATCTTGTTAGGGGTTGCCACTTTCCGACTACATCTACAAGTAGAACCTTTAACTGTGGCTCACCATACCTGTGGTGCTGCCCTCTTTGGTACGTTAGTCGCCTTGACAACGTTAGCCATTCGCGATGTCAGAAGTTCCTCACTTCCCTGCGGTGCGACTGCACAGAAGTTAGAAGTTAGAAGTCAGAATTAAAACTTTTGAAACCTAAATCGGTCAAAAGTTTTAATTCTGTTCTCATCAATGCTTCAAGAACAATAACTGACAAAAACTCAAGTAAATCAACAGAATTTGGTGTGTATTAATGATTGGGACTGATGTTGCCCCCCGGAATGAAAACTGGCTACAAGTTGTAAAAAGCTATTATCAGCTAACCAAACCCCGTATTATTCCCCTATTGTTGATCACCACTACCGCCGCAATGTGGATTGCTGGTGGGGGCCGGGTGGATCTATTTACCTTATTTATTACCTTATTAGGGGGAACTCTTGCCGCTGCTTCAGCCCAGGTAATGAATTGCATTTATGATCGTGATATTGATTATGAAATGTTACGGACTCGGGCCCGCCCTATCCCTTCCGGACGAGTACAGTCACGCCATGCCTTCATTTTTGCTGTCATCCTTGCCATCTTGTCTTTTTCCCTTTTTGCCTTGTTTATTAACGTTTTTAGTGGTTTATTGGCTATGTCTGGCATTATTTTCTATATGCTGGTATATACCCACTTTCTTAAGCGTAATAGTACCCAAAACATTGTAATTGGTGGGGCAGCTGGTTCTATCCCCCCTCTGGTGGGTTGGGCGGCAGTGACAGGGGATTTAAGTTGGACCTCTTGGGTTTTATTTGCTATCATTTTCCTGTGGACTCCTCCTCATTTCTGGGCGTTAGCGTTGATGCTAAAGGAAGATTATGCTCAGGTTAATGTTCCTATGATGCCGGTGGTAGAAGGAGAAGAGTCTACAGTCCGGAAAATTTGGTGGTATACTTTGCTGGTTATTCCTTGTACTTTCCTCTTGGTTTATCCCCTAGGAGTATCTGGAATGGTTTATGGTGCGATTGCAGTGGTTTTAGGGGTTAAATTTATCGAGAAAGCTTGGCAGTTAAAACAAGATCCCTTTAATCAAGAATTAGCGCGATCACTGTTTAAATTTTCCATCTTTTACTTAATGCTTCTTTGCACAGGAATGGTTCTTGATAGTCTGGCTGTGACTCATCAATTGATTGCAACTGTCGGAGATAATTTAAAGACGTTGATTAATTTAATTTCTTTCGGATAATTTAGGATTCTTCTGTCAGAATACCCTACGCTGAGAAGGCATAGGGTATTCCGAGCAATGACTTATTTTTATTCTAAGATCAGTTTCTATGTTAGAAGCATTGTGTATTGAGCTCTAGTGCAATGGACATGAAATCTCATCTTGAGCTTATCAAAGTGTTTTGTGATATGGACCACTTCTATCGAAAATTTGAGGAGAATCTTGATTCTGTTCATTTTTGAATGATATATTTAAAGACCATCGAAAATAACTTTAATTAATTCTCTTCATAGACAGAAAATAAAGCAGAAGTTGGTAGGCTTGTAGTAATACAATTACACTTGATAAAAATTCTTGAGATTGAAACGGTTGACAACTAACCTAAAAATATTTTTCGGATTGAACATTATAGAAATTGAAATATCTAGAACTTTTTTATTCAACTTTTGAGTTGGCTGATAGATCGTATCTATTGACTCAGAGAATTACCTCTATGTAAGCTTAAAAGATGGGCTATCTTTAGCTTATACTCTTTATAAAACAATCAGAACTTTATTGTTGAAGGTTATTATTTTTAGAATAATGACATTGCTTATGCATCTTCTCGAATTTACCTTAATAAGTAATCTTCATGTTTTTTCAACTAAATTTCGGGATTATTACTATAGCTACCATGAATGATTCACAAGATACTCTAAATGTTTCATCATAGCACTCTCCTAAACTTAGATATAGTTTTTACAACTTATAACTTATTGCTATCTGACTGTAAAATTATCTCCATTTCTTTAAATTCAGCTAGACTTTTTTGTGCAGCTTCTTCATCTAAAATACTGAGAGCAAATCCTACATGAACAATCACATAACTACCAACTTCAACATTAGGAACATAAGCTAAGCTAACTTCTTTAATGACCCCACCAAAACTTACTTTTCCCTTTTTCATCAAAAGTTCATCACCAATGATACTAACAACTTTTCCTGGAACAGCTAAACACATCTTTTATTGTCCTCCACAAAGAACTACTCACTAACAATCTTTAGGATAAAACTGCTCGGACTCTAAGCTATCAAAACCTCAAAAATTTTTTACAAAGTAAATCTTTATTTTTTAGAGAAAAAACTGTTGGCGAGTACAGTGTGCTAACTGTTTGCAACCGAGTTATCAATTTTTCTCTTATCTTAATAAGGAAGAATCATAAATAAAAAATATAGATAAAGATCAAATTAGACTTTGTTTTCAACTTAAATAAATAAAAGTCTCATTGCTAAAAAGGTAAGTACAGCAGATATAAGAAATAGGACTACGGGCAAATAAGTAGCTGCGTAGGAACATGTAATTCACATGTTGTTTTCTTTTACAAATCGATGAGTCTGACACTATGACTGTCTGGTAATAGATAGAATTGTAACATCAAAAATGTTACTGGGGACTTTGGCTCAATGAGGCAATTGTAAAGATTTTTCAAAAATTTAAAGTAAGAAAAGTTAAAAAGAGCTGTACAGTGAATATACTTAAGGGAAGTTTAACAACTTAGATTGAAGTGAAGTATTGATATAAGAATAGACGTAGTTGAGCGTGCTGGAGATACTCAAGTTGGCAACCTTGCCACTCCTCTTAAGAATTAAGAGGTCTCCGTTACGTTCATCAGAAACCTACCTGCCTATCGCTAAGGATTAATTTCTAACTGTCGCGGGTTAGAAATTAGCATGTCCTAAGGTTCATTTTCTCTATAGCCATTTTGCTTTGCTAGGTCCTTTGCGGAACACTGAGATAGCTAGTAGAGCAAGGTTATCAACTATTGTAAATATAGTAATTTTGACGATTTCTTTATCTATGTATGCTTTTGTGGAGGTTACTCAACCGGCTTAAACCCTAACTATTCCAAAAGTTTCTGAAAAACTCGGTATCTAAAAAGGTTTGATAGAATTTGCTAGTATTTTTTTTATTAACAGTTGTGGAGGTGTATTTTTTGCTTATTTTCTTTGCTAAAATCTTTAGATTAACCTTGTACAAGCAATATTAGGTTAAGTCAATTATTGCTACACAATAAGAAAATAACAATTCCTCGTTAGTTATTACTAAAAAAATGTTAACCAACACCTAATTTTATCAGGTTAGTGTTCGCCTTATCCCTGCCATAATTTGTCCTAAAGCAATTCCACCATCATTTGGAGGTACTTTGCGGTGCCATACGGGTATGAATTGTTCTTGATTTAATCGACTGATTGCTTGTTCAGTTAAGTATTTATTTTGAAAACATCCCCCTGTTAAAACAACTTTCTTTTCTGAGATAATTTGAGAGATTTCAATTATTACTTCAACTAGAGTATTATGAAACTTAGCTGAAATTTCTTCGATAGACAAGTGTTCTGAAAGATCGTCTAAAATTCCTTTTATAATTAGCTGCCAATCAACAATTAAAGGGCAATCGTTTCCTAATATTTCATAGTGATAGACTTTATCTGTTTTATAATCGATGGCTCTGTGTTCTAAGTTCATCGCTGCTTGTCCTTCAAAACTGGTCTGTTGACAAATCCCCAAAATAGAAGCCACCCCATCAAAAAGCCGTCCCACACTTGAAGTTAGCGGAGTATTTAAATTACGAGATAACATCCGTTGAATTAATTTTAATTCTTGATTAGAAAAACTTTTGAATAATTGAAATATTTCTAAGCCATCAAAAGAGCCAAAAACTTCGTAAAGTATGCTTAAAGCAATACGTCTCGGTTCCTTAACTGCCCGATGTCCTCCAGGCAATTTAAAAGGTCGAAAATGAGCCACTCGTTGGTAACCACTATCAGTAATTAACAAAAACTCTCCCCCCCAAATTGTACCATCTTCTCCATAGCCTGTACCATCCCAAGCAACTCCTAAAACAGGTGCAGTAATTCCATTTTCTGCTATACAAGAGAGAACATGAGCATAATGATGTTGGACCTTAACTACTGGAAAACCTTGGGACTGAGCAAATTGACTGGAAAGATAGTCTGGATGTGCATCACAAGCGATAATTTTAGGTTCAAAGTCATAAAGTCCTTTTAAACTGTCTATTACCTGATAAAATGCACTTAAGGCTTGATAATTACTTAAATCTCCAATATGTTGACTGATAAAGACTTGATTGCCCCGTAAAATTGCCACCGTGTTTTTTAACTGTCCACCAGTTGCTAGAAGGGAGATGGACGAAGGTGAATCTTCAACTTCTGTATTTTGCATTTTGCCTTCTGACTTCAGAATAATCGGAAAAGGTGTATATCCTCTTGCGCGACGGAGAACTACTTCTCGTCCTGCTATAACGCGAACCACAGAATCATCTACAGATCTTAGAATAGGACGATTGTGGACTAAAAATACATCGGCAATATGTCCCAGTCTTTGTCTAACTTCGTCTTCATTAATACAGATGGGTTCATTGGAGATGTTCCCACTGGTGGCAACCAAAGGGAATTTTAGATTTAAAAGTAACAAATGATATAAAGGAGTATAGGGTAACATGACTCCCCAATAGGGATTATTCGGAGCGACAGACTCCCATAAGTTGATATAATTCGATCTACGTTTGAGTAAAACAATAGGAGATTCAGGAGAGGTTAATAATTCTTCTTCTAGAGGACTAACATGACAATGTTTTTTAATTAACTCAAGAGATGAATACATTAAAGCAAAGGGTTTTTGCGGGCGACCTTTGCGTTGTCTTAGTTGCCTAATGGCATTAGGGTTACTTCCATCAGTCATTAGATGGAATCCTCCTAACCCTTTAACTGCTACTATTTTTCCCTCCTTTAAAAAATTTACTGCAATGTTAAGGGCTGAGTCTTGAATAGCTATACTGTTTCCTTCCTTATCCCAAAGGGCTAATTGGGGACCACAAGAGGGACATGCATTTGGTTGAGCGTGAAATCTACGATCGTGGGGATTTTCATATTCCTGCTGACACTCAGAACACATAAAAAACTTTTTCATGGTAGTTCGAGGACGATCATAGGGTAAAGTTTCAATGATGGTATAACGCGGGCCGCAATTAGTGCAGTTAGTAAAAGGATAGCCATATCGTCGGTTTTGGAGGTCAAAAATATCTCGTAAACAGTCGGGACAAGTGGCTAAGTCAGCCGGGATAATGGCATTTTTTTCTCCACTAACGCTGTGATGAATGTCAAAAGTAGTGTACCCAATATAATCTAAACAAGTGGTTTCTATTGATTGAATGTGTGATCGCGGTGGTTTTTCTGTTTGCACTCTTGACAAAAACTCTTTTAGTATCTTGGATTCTCCTTCTACTTCAATAGACACCCCTGATGCAGAATTATAAACCCAACCTGTAAGATTTAATTCTGTGGCTAGTCGATAAATAAAAGGGCGAAATCCTACCCCTTGAACTGCTCCAGATATTAGCGTTCTTAATCGTTTTTTAGTCATTTGCATTCTAAAAATTAGTGAAAAAAAGTTCAGAGAGAAACAATTTAACGGCTCTCATTTTTAGGACTAAAATAAAGTCGATGGCCACCGAAAGATTAACAAATCATTGCATACCTAACTGCTTGCTAATCCTGTCTAATTTAGCAATCTAACTTTTTTATCTTCCTTTTTAATTTGTCTCTAGACTTTCTATATCTTCTTTAAGTTTAATCTGCCGTATCTTAATTTATCAGCAAAATCTTTGTTCAGGTTGTTTGACTTGGTCTCAAACTTCTCATCTATCTAATAGAATTTACTGTTTTTATATTTTAATAGGTCCTTTATAAGTAAAATATTTTTATCTATTATTGTTCTTTGAGTTACTTTCACTATGCTTTAATTAATACTTAAAGCATAGTGAACCCTGGTTATTTTATAGGTGACTAAAGATATTAAAGTTTAGAAGATAAATGGGGATAAAGATTATATTTCTTCTATTTAAAATCCCCAGTCGCTTATTAATAATGTCTCAACTTATCGTCCCCCAACAGTAATTTTATCAACCTTTAAATGGGGTTGTCCTACGGTAACGTAAATGCTTCCACTTACAGAACCACAGAAGCCAGGAGCCAACGCTAAGTCTTGGGAACACATGGAAATCTCCGTCATAATGTCTTTAGCGGTTCCAATTAGAGTTGCACCTTTAAGGGGTTTGGTCACTTTTCCCTTTTCAATAAGATAAGCTTCAGAAACGGAAAAGTTAAATTCACTAGTAGGTCCAACACTTCCCCCCCCCATTTGCTTACAATAAATCCCTTTATCGACTGACGCAAACAAATTATCAATAGAATAATCACCAGGGGCAATATAAGTATTTCGCATTCGTGAGGCTGCAGCATAGGCATAATTTTGACGACGACCACTTCCTGTCCGAGGATGTCCGGTACGAACTGAGCCGGTACGATCAGCTATAAAGTTCTTTAAAATGCCGTTTTCAATTAATAAAGTACGCTGTGTAGGCATTCCTTCATCGTCGATGTCCAAGGTTCCAAACTCCTGATCGGATAAGCCCTCATCCCAAGCAGTTAAGCTTTCATGGGCAATCTTTTCACCTTTTTTCTCCATAAAAGGAGTGGTTTTATGTTCAATTTGGGTAGTTTCTAACAAATGTCCGCAAGCTTCGTGGAAAATGACCCCACCAAATTGATTAGCCATAATAATGGGGTAATTTCCAGATTCTACATAATCCGCATAGAGCATTTTACCTGCAGATTCAGCTACTTCTTCAGCAGCAGTTTCGTAGTCCCATTCCCGTAGGAAACCAGGGTCACTGGTATTGCCAAAGCGTTTACCCATAGAGGTGCGATGTTCCCCATCGGAACATAATAGTGAATGACCTACAGATTGCGTCAGACGAATATCTCTAGCGAAAACCCCGTCACTGGCGGCAATCAAGATTTCCTGCCAATCGCGAAAATACATAACCCGACGAGATTGGACATGATTAGCTTTCTGTCCTAGTTTGGCGTTAGCTACCAAAAGAATATCTCCCATTTCTGCCATGGAACTACAGTTACCTAACCAAAGTTCCTTATCTTTTACTTTTGTATAGTCTCGCATCATTTCCAGGTTAATTTTAGGAATGTAAGCGTTAGGGGAAGGACAGGTTAACTCTAAAATAGATAATGCCTTTTCTAGGGCAACTTTTAGCCCGGTAAAAGAAATATCATTAGTGCTGACATAACAATCTTCTTTACCTCGAAATACACGGATACCAGCCCCTGTGGAGAGACGAGGGGATAGACTAGTGATGGTGTCTTGTTCAGCTAAACAACTGATATAGTTTACCCGTTCGAGAAAAAATTCCACGAAATCTGCTCCTGCTGCCCGTCCCAATCCTAGTAAAGTGGATAAGGGGTCCTGCCAACTTTGGTCAAAGTGCTCTCTGCTGGAATGATAAGTCAGGTCGGGGAGTTCTTTAGACGTTAATAGTGTGGATGTCATATAATTGTGTGCCTTAACTAGCTTTCTATGATATTGCTGATTTGTAGGGGCGTATTCGTTAGTCTAACTCATCTTTCAGCGAGCTTATATTGTATTTATCAAGGATTTAATGAAGATTTGATAAATCAATTTTCTCTTGAAAACTGCAAAGTTTCTTTTAAGATTTTCTGACTAATGCAAATATCTGCTTGCGACAATGCTGATATTAACAGTTTGATTTCGGAGATGACTCCCTTACGTTTCTCACGAAGCTGCTTCCCACTGTTTCTAATTACTTTTAAATCAAGTAGTCTGGCAAAGTGACAGACTACTTGATTTAAAAGAATCAGCAAAATATCTTTTAGTTCTATTACTAAAGCAATTACTTCAACTTCTCCAGCATCCATTTTTCTTTTTAAAGTGGCGATAACAGCAACATGTTTAAAAATTTTAACCTTCAAGTAATTTACCGGCGACTTTAATTATAGTAATTGCGTTTCTTTAAAACTAATCTCAAAGGGAAGTTATGCTTCTTCTGATTTATTTTTTTAGATATTGTTAAAAAATAGGAATAATTAAATTGATAAAAACTAAATAAGCATAAGTATTAATATTTATTAAATTTATCTTTTTTTGATACTTAAATTAATGTTCAAAATTAGCTTATTTGTCTAGATAAGTTATTTGTATTAATTTTGATTTTTTGTGATACTCTTGAAACAAGATATTACTGCACTTAATTCAATACTAATTATATTTTTTGGAAGAAACAACGGTGACAAGTTACTTTATTTAAGTACAGTAATAGTAATAATATTATCTATATTTAGAGATATTAAAAACTATTTACTATTTTTGATGGTGTTTTTTTAAAAAAAATTAAAACACTACTTGGTTTAAAATTAGTCTACTTTTCACTAAGTAGTGTTGGCAATCTTTATTAAGATTATTGATTAATAGCAGTATACCACTTAATTTTGTATTTTTTCTACATTTGATAGCTACATTTTCACAGTGGAATTGTAATATGTATCTACTCAAAATAAAGTAAACTAGAGCTAGTCTACTTTATTTTTTTATTTCTTATTAAGAGAACTCATTAATGTTAGTTTATTTAGTATTGATAATGAGTTTTTATGTCTTACTGAAATCACCTATGATTTTTTATTATTTGAATTTAATTAATTTAACTACCATAAAATTATATGTGTATATTTAACTTTTTTAAAGACAAAGTAAATTAATAAGCAATATAATTTTTTTTTAAAATTTTATATATATTCCTTTATTTTATTCTTTCTTAGGATCTTAGAAGAATAATTTTTATCAACCATAGAAATAATATTTATTATCTCTGTACTATAATTACAACCTATTCTCTACATAGTTATTGAGATCACTGATAAAAACTTATAGATTTGATCCAGTAATACTTTTAGCGTTCTTTTACTAAAAAAAATACTAAAATAGAAAAAATACAGATCTAGATTAAGTTAAAGACTCTAATAAAAATAAAATTTAAATAATAATTAAATTTGACATCAAAGCAATCAAAGTTAACTTCATATCGCTTGAGCTAATTCTTTTAAAGAGATTATTTTATCTGACTGTTTTAGCTTGATTATATTTATTTTTAAATATTTTTATTGTATTGATAAATACATACTATTTTTTGTTTATAATATTTAAATTTTTAAAAACTAAGCCACTTGTATGCATTTAGTTATTGTCAAAAACAATTACCATTTTTATTCCTTTATTTTTGCTGTATTTTTATTTTTTTTAGTAAACTTCTATTTTTCATGCTACCTTTTGATAAAGCATGATAAAAACTTTTCTTAAATCCTAATATTAGTAGGATGTTTAGTTGGCTTTTTTTAAAACTTTGTAAAATTAATTCCTAATATCATAACTTGTGCATAAGTAATACTTACCAGAATTTATGTGTTAAAGATTACTTTATTTGAGCTTTACTTTTTAAGTAATCATTAGTAAATATTTATACTATTTTTTTAAAAAAATAAACTATAATCCTTCTGTTATTCGAGTAGTCTATATAGAAATTGTTTTCCTGATTGATTGTATTTTATGATAGTTTCATTCAGTCTGCAATTTTTTTAAAGTTTTATCTTTTTGTATTTAAAGACAACATTTCTACTTTTGTTCTTGTTCTTTAGAAAATTTTCTAGCTGTGAGTTAATTTTAATAGTTCTTGCTCTTCTAACTCTGTTAATCTAATTTTTAGGCAGGTTGGTATCTAGTGATTGCCCTTTATAAAAATACTTATTTGGGTTACATTTATTTAAGTTTCTCTCTTGACCAATAATTTTTTATTAGTATTAATATTTATTTATACAAATTTTTCTGACTTGGTAACGAACTAAGCAGAGTTAATCACCAGTTATGGAGTATAATAAAAAAAGTAGACTCTAAGACAGTTTCTAATTTTATCCTTATTTCTCCTAAATTTTAAAATTTTTCTCCTTTTTCTCTTATGCAACATATTATTAAACCCTTTAAACCAGATAAACTTTATGAAGTAATTGTTAGCGCTTGTTTTTCCATTAAAGCAACCTCAAAGGAGGAAGCCAAACAAAAATTAGAAGCGTTACTCAGTGAAATTGATGCAGATCACTGGGAGTTCGAACGTATTAATGAAGCTGAACATTAAAGTTAATAATCGATAGTTAATAATAAATAGTTTAGTTGCAATCTAATCAATGATTTTTCAAATGGATGTAATGATATGCGATTAACTTTTTAGTGGCTGAATTGGAATGACTAGAAGCTAAAATAAATTAGTTTATTGTGGTTAAACCTCGTATAGTTTCTAATAATTAGCGGTATTTTAGGGAAATTGCTATCAGCAATTATATGATAAATGGATGGTTTAAACGTTTAAAGATGAAGAAGATGATTCCTGTTACACATTTAATTCTACTTTTGCTGAGTTTAATAAAATGAGTCGATTAGAAGCATTAGCCCAAAAACTTATTATTGCTCTGTAATCAAAGAGATTAGGATATCTTGAAAACTCAATGATTAATTTAACTTTACTTAGTATCTTTTATTAATAAATTTATCCTTTTAAATTTTTGATTGATTTCTAAAATTTTAACTTTAATAATTGGTCTTATTGTAATAACTTGTTTATTATTTTTAATAAAATGATCAGCTACTGCAAGAAAGATAAACTAGTCCATCTTGGTAAGTCTAATATCAACAAAGATACTAAAGTAAACTACATTAGGTAATTTTTTTAACAAACTATTCCATTCTTTCAGTTCAATTAATAGTTTCTATTATCTCCTTTCAAGATATTAAATATTTAAATTATTATCTAAGATTTAGTCCTCCTTTTTCTTAATGACATAATAATAACAATAGTTTATCAGGTAAGTAATCTAATTTTTTTAGTAAATGAAATATATTTAAAATTTAGGTTTTTATTATACTGATAACTTTAGTAAGTAAAGAGAAAAAAATATGGAAAATCGTAATATTTTTTTATAAATAGTTGATTTTTAGAATCAATAGCTATCTTAATATTAAAGATTATTTACCCCTCTCACTATTTAAGATAGTATTACTTAGTTTTTAATTTTTTTAAATGCTGTTTTTAAGTCAAATAACAAAACATAATCAACAAAAATATATATTGCCATAATATTTTTATTTGAAGTTATTTTTTAAAGTTTTAAAACATTAAAAATTAGACAATTTTTTTTAATTTTATATAATTAATTTTAATAAAAAATAATAAAATATTCAAGTTTATTTTTGTTTATTTTTAATTATTTCTTGATAAAAATCTTTGATTACTCAATTGTTTACCTAAATTACTGGAAAAATAGACAGCCTAAAATAACTGATTTATTTACTACACTCAATATTCAAAAATAAAGTACAGTTTTATTTTTCTTTGAATAAAGTTTAAATATGCCGACATGTCAGATTTTTACTACCACTTGAGGATCACAATATATTTTTTATTTAAAAATAGAGCTTCATATTTAGTTAGTTAAAAATTTTTATGAATTAAATTAACTTTTTATTTTTATTATTTAGTAATAATTAATTTTGTATATGATCTTGTCTTATAAAGTATATATAATTCTTTTAGTTAAGTTTTATATAAATAAGATTGTATTCTTTAGTTTTTTAGTAAGTTTATTTCATAAAATTATCATTTTTGATATAGTTTATTTGAATTTTTAAAATTTAGTTAAATAATTAGGTTATACTCAACTAATGATGTTTTATTAACTAATAAAATGTTAAAATAAAAAGTTCAAGAATTAGAAATTAATAGATCTTCTCTTGATTGACTTAAATTTAATTATCAATATCTTGCTTTTTTTAAAAAAATTATCCAGTTTTATTGCTTTTCATGCTTAATTTTAATTACATAAAAAACTACTATTTAAGTCTAAAAAAATTAGTTTTTTAAATTAGTATTTTAGAGTTATTGTATCTTTTATGTAGATTTTTTATAATGATCTAATTAAGTACTAACTTATTTTCTTGAATTAGATATATTTTCTGCCACTTTAGATTGTAAAATTAATTGACTAACAAAATCATCATTAGTTTTTTAAGGTTAAAACTAATTTCTTATAAATCTTTTCTAAAACTATTAATTTTTTTAAACTTTATAAATAAAAAGATTACTTTTTATTCCTTTAAAGAATAAAGAAGTTAATTACTAAGAATTAAACATAAAAGTCTAAATATGATTTAACTAAGTTAAAAATTAACATCAAATTTATACTGACTGATATTTCTATGAGTTTTGAACTTTATTTAAGCTTTTTATCCTAAAGCATTTCCTAATTTTTTTATATTAGTTGAGAGTTTATCTACTTTCTTAATAATTTCTAATGTTTTGATATAGTATCGTTCATTTATATTCAATTGTCTATGGTGTATATGTCACCTTAATATGAGAAGAATAATGGAGATAAAAATAAACCTAGGAAAAACCCCTAGGCTAATATGAAATTGTCCAATTTATAAGAATTTATTTTTGATAAACCTTAAACACTAAATAGACTTTTTAAAACACGTCTCGTATTAGCAAGTTTTATTGCATCTACAGCCGCAGTTGGTTCATAACCACAATGTACCATACAATCAACACATTGAGGCTTACCACTTTTGTTACCATAATTATCCCAATTAGTTTCTTCTAACAGTTCTTTAAAGGTTTTATAATAACCTTCGTTTAAAAGATAACATGGTTTTTGCCAACCAAGAACACTATAACTCGGACTTCCCCAGGGAGTGCATTCATAATCTTTCTCTCCTAATAGAAAATCTAAAAATAGAGGATTGTGATTAAAATTCCATTTCTTTTTACCTGACTTCCAAGGACTAAGAATTTTTCGGAATAATGCCTTAGTTTGTTCTCGTTTTAAGAAATGATCTTGATCGGGAGCCCATTCATAACTATAACCTGGAGAAATCATCATTCCATCGATTTTTAAAGTTTCGATAAAATCAAAAAAATCTTGCATTTCTTGGGGATCTGAGCCTTTAAAAACCGTTGTATTTGTAGTAACTCTAAATCCTTTTACCTTCGCTGCTTTAATTCCGATAATCGCTTTATCAAAAACCCCTTGGCGATCAACACATTCATCATGTTTTTTTTGTAATCCATCAAGATGAACACTAAAAGTCAGATACGGAGACGGTTCGAACTTGTAAAGACTTTTCTCTAATAAGAGAGCATTAGTACATAAATAAACAAACTTTTTCCGTTGTACCAATCCTTTGACAATTTCATCAATTTGCGGATGTAATAAAGGTTCTCCTCCTGGAATAGATACTACCGGTACACCACATTCTTCTACCGCAGCAAAGCATTCTTCAGGAGTCAGGTTACGCTTAAGAATTTCTGGTGGATGTTGAATTTTACCGCATCCTGAACAGGCTAGATTACAACGAAATAGGGGTTCTAACATCAATACTAAGGGAAAACGTTGATGACCAAATAAACGTTTACTGATTATATAAGTCCCCACCTTGAATGCTTGTCGTAATTGAATAGCCATATACTTTTTTGTACCTTTGAACTTCTAAATATTATAAACACAGTGGTTACGAATTGACAAATTGCGTAGAATATAAACTCTCTAGAATAGATAAAATAATCGCTATATATTGAATGGACTTAAAACTGCTTAATGAGAATAAATCACATCATAAGATATAAAATGATTTAATTTGATTGAAAGAATAGAAAAATAATCAACTTCTCCTAAATAAGTAAATCCCAGGAATAATTACCTGAAACAATTAATGTCTTTTTTAGATAATTATTGTAAAATAAGTTTTATCTGAAATAATATTTATCTAATTTAATTTTATTTGACTAATATTTTATTTATTTTTTTGGGGTAAAGTATTCCTATTTTAAAGAAAAATATAGTTAACTTTTTTGATAAAAATTATTAATTATAAATAGATTTTCTGGGAATAAACTACTTGTTTATTTGTCTGTAATAAGTAATTAGTGAAAAATAATTATTATATTTACTTTATTCTTTTATAATCAATATGTCTTTTTATTTATTTCTTTTACGATAATTTTAATTATACCTGTTTTCAATAATCCTCTTATTTTTACTGCATAAAATAACTTTTTATTCCTAGATTTTATGTGGAGCAATTTCTCTGTTTCTTATAGTTTAAACTTACTTTAAGGTTTTTTAGTCTTAACATTTGTTCTTATTCTAAGCAAAATAGTTATTTCTCTTAACTTGCTTCTTGTCAAAATAAAAAATATGATTATTTTTATTTTTCTCTATTACTAGCTCTTCTTTCAAAGAAATTTATAATTGTTAGAGGTTAGTTTGATTTTTTTGTTTTATGGAATTGAATAATTCTTAGATGTTATAAGTTATTTAACATTTTAGGAGGACTACTTGAGATGGCTCATATTTCTTCTTTCCTTAATTTTTGTTTATTTTTCGAAAAATATGATGGGGTTTCTATTTTCTTTGAAAAAAATTAAGACATTATTTTATCAGTTTTTTTTATAAAAGCTTTACCTAATTTACATTTTTTTAAATTTATATTCTCTTGTATTTTAACACAAATTTTTACTTTTATTTTCTTGGCAAAAAAACTTTTATGTAAGTTAATATTTATTTATATATTTATAGTTATTACTTTTTTAAGTCTATTAGTCTATTTTTTTAGGTAAAGCAACATCCAATAATTACTATTGTTTAACAGTTAAGATAACTTCAGATATTTTTTTAAAAATTAACTGAATTTTTTACTTTTACTTTTATTTTCAATTAGAAAAAAATAGACCAATATAATTAAATTATTCTTTACCAAAAAGTCAACAACTTTGCTCAAATTTTATATCACCATTATAGCTGTACTATAAATACTTAAGGTTCTCCCTGCAAAATCAATATTTTGTGTAATTTTATTGTACCAATAAATTTGTGATTGATTCTTAGCTAAAAATAGTTCACACTCTCACAAAATAAGTCATTAAACATCTCGAATCAATTATTACAGCCTGAGTATTGCGGTTTAGCGAAAATACTAGATATAAAAGTATGAATGAAACTTAACATTTTACTTTCTGGTAATGATTTCGATAGCTATATACTACTTTTACACATCTTTCATTAGTATTCAGTTGTCTGTTCTTTAATCTCGAAAATTGCAATATAAAACCGTAGTATACTAAAACTCATTTATACGACAGACAACTCCTACATAAAAAAATAAGGAACTTTTATGATTTCTAGTTTGATATATGAGAGGATGGGCAAGGAAAACTGATCTTTAAGAATTACGATCAATTCCTAATCCTAGAGTCTTGATATCCCCATGCAACCGCGACCCCTATTTCGTCGAACCAAAATTGTCGCCACTGTCGGCCCAGCTACCCAGAATAAAGAGGTGCTACGACAGCTTATCTTAGCTGGTGCTACAACTTTTCGTCTTAATTTTTCCCACGGTGATCACGATTACCATCAACATACGATTCGTCTCATTCGTCAAACAGCCTTTGAACTTAATGAACCTGTGGGTATCCTACAGGATTTACAAGGGCCTAAAATTCGTCTTGGTAAATTTACCTGTGGATCTATCAATCTAAAAAATGGTGATCCTTTTATTCTTACTAGTCGTAAAGTTGAATGTACTTCAGAAGTTAGCTACGTTAGCTATAAACATTTAACCGATGAAGTCCCTGATGGGGCGAAGATTCTCCTCGATGATGGCAAAGTAGAAATGCGAGTGGAGAAAATTGATCGTGCCAGTCAAGAATTACACTGTCGAGTGGTAGTTGGAGGTGTTCTCTCTAGTAATAAAGGAGTTAACTTTCCAGGGGTTTACCTGTCGGTTAAAGCGTTAACTGCTAAAGACAAAACCGATTTGATGTTTGGACTCGACCAGGGAGTCGATTGGGTTGCTCTCAGTTTTGTTCGTAATCCCCAAGATATCTTAGAAATTAAGGACTTAATTGCTAATGCGGGAAAAGCAGTTCCAGTAATCGCCAAGATCGAGAAACATGAGGCGATCAAAGCGATGGAAGAAATTCTTAGTCTCTGTAATGGAGTAATGGTTGCTAGAGGAGATTTAGGAGTGGAATTACCCGCCGAAGATGTACCAATTCTTCAAAAACGCCTGATTCTCACGGCTAATAAATTGGGAATTCCGGTAATTACGGCCACCCAAATGTTAGATAGTATGGCCAATAATCCCCGTCCTACTCGCGCTGAAGTCTCAGATGTGGCTAATGCTATTCTCGATGGAACTGATGCGGTGATGCTTTCCAATGAAACGGCAGTAGGTAAATATCCCGTCGAAGCAGTAGCTACTATGGCTACTATTGCCGAACGTATGGAACAAGAACCTGTCTTGATTAAATCTTCTTATAATCCCAAACAATCGATAACTAATGCTATTTCTTCGGCGGTTAGTCAAATTGCCCAAGAATTAGACGCGGCGGCGATTATGACCTTGACAAAAACGGGATCAACAGCACGAAATGTTTCTAAATTTCGTCCTCCCAAACCAATTTTAGCTATTACTGCTCATGTAGATGTAGCTCGACAGTTACAGTTAGTTTGGGGGGTTAAATCTCTTTTAGTTCTCGATTTCCCTTCACCGAGTCAAACATTTCAATCCGCTATTAATATTGCTCAGGAAAATCAGTTAGTCCAAGATGGAGATTTAGTGATAATGACAGCTGGAACCCTTCAAGGGGTTTCCGGATCAACGGATTTAATTAAAGTAGAAATGGTAAAGGCTATTTTAGGAAAGGGTGTAGGAATTGGCCAAGCTTCTGCTAGTGGACGAGCGAGAATTGCCCAGAATCCTCGTGAATTGGGAGATTTTAAAGCTGGAGATATTCTGGTGGTTCCCCGAACCAATGCCGACTTTGTGGAGATGATGCGAAAAGCTTCAGGCATTATTACCGAAGAATCCAGTCTTACCAGTCATGCGGCAGTTATCGGAATTCGGTTAGGAGTTCCTGTCATTGTTGCTATGAAAGATGCTACCCAAATTATTCGTGAAGGGGCAATCATAACTTTAGATGCTGAAAAAGGCCATGTTTATTCTGGAGCTGTAGCTAGGGGCAATGGGAACGAATTATTTTAAGTGGTTAATCGTTTTTGCTTAACTTTATTTAACTTTTTCTATTAGTTAGAATCATAAATCGTGTTCTTATTCCAAAGAGAGCTTAATGCCTAATGACTCAAATGCTAAAAAAAGTTAGTTCCATCGATAACGAACTGTCAAAACGTTTTATTGCTCTTGATCCTGGGGGCTACTTTATTATTTATCTTGAGTGCGAAGATAAATTGATTTGTGCTGAACATTTTACTAATATCATTAATGAACAAGGGTTGGCTACTGCTCCTGAAACCGGTGAAATAATTGCTTGTCAAGGAGAAGTTGAACGCATTTTTGAGACCGTGTATAGGGGGAGAACAGCTAAAGAACTGTGTGTCAAAATCTTTGAAGAAATTAAACCCTGTCCAGTCACTATGTTAGACCATGCAGCTTATTTAGGGCGCGAATTTATTCGTGCTGAAATTGCCTTAATTAATGGGACGGAGTATATACAAGATTAATATTTAATGACGAGATGCTAAAGTAAACAACCTCACTAGAGGATAAAAAAATTTAATTAAGTTGCCGAATAGTGAAGTTCAATTTTTAGTTGAGAATTCTAACCCCTAACTGCGGCTGCTGTGAATGCATTATTCTAGATTTTATTACAATCTATCCAAGCTTATATTAGTGTTCGGTTTGTTTATTTTATGATTTTCTAATAGACCATATTTAAAAAATCTTGTTTTTTAGTCAATGGATAAAGTACTGAGAATATTAGTCTGGAACCTTGATTGCTTTAACTAAACAAGAGTTGTTGAAGCTTTAATGTTAATTATTTGAGCTTAATTGAAGATGATTTTGTATTAAACTTAAATAGTTGTCGGTTTGCACTAAGTCTTGTAAACTTAGGTCTTACATAATGCAAGTCTAATAAAATTGAAAAACATAGTTATTATTTTTAAGTATTTAAGAATAATAACTATGACAAAGTCAACAATCACTAAAAATATTGACCGTTATGCGTAGTATCAGACTGAGACAAATACTACCTCTGGCATAAGACTGCCGTTTTCCTTTCTCTCCATAACTTTAACTTTTGGTCGAACTCACGTTTAAGATAATTTGTAGAAACTTAGCAATATCAGGAATCTCAACCCTAAATTTCGCCTACTTGAAGAAATGTTAGTTGAGTATTGACTTAATCAAACTTCGAGCTAAAAAAGTTCCTGAGCTCCACTTTTTAAATTTAAAGTATCAAAAAGCCCTGCTGTAATCAGCAGGGCTTTTTTTAATTCACACTAGATCTAGAAGGAAAAGGTACCTCGAAGGGTTCCAATGACCTCACCGTCAGACCCTTGCATATTCACAAATTGCTCGGGCTTGGAGATCCAAACCACACCAGGAGTCAGAGAAATGTTGTCTGAAACTTGATAGCGATAGAATACTTCAACTGTTATAGGATTTTGCAGAGGTAATTCGTAATACCCAGCAGTGGTGGGACGATCACTATCACCCTGATAAGGTTGAACCCCAGCAAACACACCTAATAAGTTACCCTCTTTGAACAAATCGGGGAAGGCGAAGCCACCGCCACCAGTCCAAAGTTCACCACTCATACCACGACCAAGATAGCGAACGTTGTGGAATGAACCAAACGCACTGAAGTTAACCCAGTCATAAGGCCGCCAAGTCCCAGCAACACCGTAACTGTTAGTAACTTTACCGCCCCAGTCAAAAGGATTAACTTCTAACCCATCTAGAGAGTTACGTCCGCTTCCATTAAAGGAGGTAGTGCTAGTTCCCGGATCTCCTACGCTTCCACCAGCAAAAGCATTATTTAGAGTAGAACGAGAACCGTTAGCAATGGAAGTACCAACAATTCCAGGCCCCTCGTTAATACCTTCACCGAAGATGGGGCTGTCGGGTTTGTGGTAAGCGTGAACATAGGTAAAACCAATGTTCACACTGTCAAAAATATTGGTATTAATCTGAGCTAAAGCACCGTAGTTACCATTGAACAAACCGTTACCACCGTCACTTTCAGCGTAGGGTTTGCCGGTTGCAGGGTTAGTACTGTTGCCACTGTTACATTTGCCTCCACCATCACCATTCACACAAGGACTGTTAGGGGTTCCGGCTAAATAACCGAAGCTGATAGACGTGGGACCGAGAACGTTATTTAACCAGTCAAGCTGAACACTCGCACCAGCACCAGCACCACCCCCAATCCGGTAAATGGGGTTACGTTGAGAAAAGGTACTTAAAGAACCTTTTCCACCGTCAAAATCCTCGAAGAAGGGGTTTAAAGTGGGCACGAAGTCATACCACTTACCACCCCAAGCAGATACGTAGGTATCAACCTTAAAGTTATTGAAGATTTTGACTGGAGCGTAGTAACCAACCCAGTCAATAACAACGTCATTGTCTTCTTCATTTCGCCGTGGCCCAATGTTAAAGGTTTGGGTGGCAGTAGGGTTTATCACAGTATTCTCCTCAAGAGAAACTCCGATAGGTTGACCTGTATCTGGGTTAATTACTCGTAGATCAGGCTGGTTCATAGTAAAACGATTACTTCCAGTCCCCGTACTAGCAGATAAACGAGTTACTAAAAGGTCTTCTCCACTAAAACTGCTGTTGAAGCTTAAACGAATTCTATCTTGCAGAACAGCTTGGTTATCTTCAGACGAACGGCTACCACCTGCTCCAGTAACAGCGAAGATGACTTCACCAACTAATTTTGTAGTAGTGGAGAATTGATGATCTTCTAAGAAAGCTACTCGTCCTTCTAAGTTATCGACCCGTGCGCCCAAAGCAGCAAGTTCTGCTTCAAATTCCTGCATTAACCGCTTGAGTTTCTCGATATCTTCCCGTAGAACCGCGACGTTCTCTTGAATTAGACGCTCCATGGTGTTTAGACAAGCGTTCAAACCCGCGGCAAACTCCCAACGAGAAGTAGCACGGTTACCCCGGAAGGTACGGTCGGGATAACCAACAATACAACCATAACGTTCAACTAAACTACGAAGAGCTTCATAAGCCCAGTCAGTAGGAGACACATCCCGCAGTTCGCTAACGCTGGTTACTTGTTGATTCGTTTCCAGTCCATCTTCGTCGCTATAGGTTTCTAACTGTTCAACTAACTGAGATTGTTCAAGTTGAGCAACTTCAGAAACTATCGCCTCGTTCCCGGAAACTCCAGCCTGCGACTTGGTTTCGGCTGCCGTTGCAGCGGGTGAGACGGCTAAAGCCATTCCCAACAGGGCTGGACTAAATAACAATGATTTCCAAAATGGTCTAAGCATTTTCAGCTTTTCCTCACACCTTATAGATTGACTACAAAAAGTCTCATAGTCTTACTTCTCATCTCATTATACACAGCTTTTTTGGATAACAATATAAATAAGTTTATCTTTTGTTTAAGCTATCTTAAGATTATTTTTTTTTATATTAAAAGCTTTTAAATAATCTTGACTACCTTTACCAAGAAAGTTAAAACCCCAGCTAATTTTTCTCATTTGGGAGTAAAACTAGCTGGGGTTATTGGGGTTATTCTCAGAAAATGATCTTCTGCTTGAAACCTAACTGCCGGAAGGAAAACTAACAACAGTTACATTACTGTGAAACTGACTAATAAAAAACAGCTCCGGCGCACAGCTGGTTGAGTTCAATCAGAAGACCCACACTTTTACTACTATTTGTCATGGGCATCACCTCCTTTGCTGCCTAAATGGTTTATCTCAAAATCTAACTGTACCTAGGCTAGCTTATTTGACCTCAAAAAATCAAGACAGTGACCTAAAAATTTTCTGAGAAAATCAGAATATTCACCAAAATGAAGATGAATATAGGAAGCATGAAGTTTATGCGTTTTCCATCCTTCTTTCACCTTATGCGAGTTATATCTCCAGTTTTGTACAGAAAATAGGGGAGTTTTAGATACACAAGTTAAGTGTGAGCGGTGAAATTCGTGTCCCCAAATTGTTTGTCCGATGGTTAACAAAGGACTATTTTGGAGAGCAGTGGCTTGACGATAACCCAAGATTAGATTTTTTTTCATTATGGCCGTGGTTGGTAGTATTCCCACCATTGGCCATTTTTGATCTTGAAAATCAATGATTTGCTGACAAAGATACATTAACCCCCCACATTCAGCATAGGTAGGAATTTCACTGAAAATCGCGGATTTTACCGCTTCTCGTCCCCGACAATTTCTTGAGAGATCTTGAGCAAACATTTCGGGAAACCCTCCTCCGAAATAGAGACCATGAATATCCTGAGGTAAGTTTTCATCCTTTAGAGGACTCCAGGGAATAAGCTGTGCACCCAAGGTTTGGAAGATATCTAGATTGTCTTGATAGTAAAAATTGAAAGCGTTATCGCTAGCTACAGCAATTTTTATGGGAGAGGAATGAATCAAAGGATGAAGGGGTGAGGGGGTAAAGAAATCGAGAGGTGAAGGGGTGAGTAATGGTAAAAGATACTGCCAATTAAAAGCGGTTTGGGCCAAGTGGGCCAGTTGTCGAAATAAAGACTCTAATTGAGTCAGTTCAGTGGTGGGGATTAAACCGAGGTGTCGAGCAGGAATTGTTAGAGAGTCTTGACGGCGTAAAGTTCCTAGAATGGGAATATTAAGAGTATCTAGAGACTCTTGGAGTAAGTAAAGGTGGCGATTGCTACCGACCCTATTTAAAATGACTCCTACTAGATCAATATGAGGATCAAGAGAACTATAACCGTGAGTGATAGCGGCTACTGACCCCGATAAATGAGAACAATCAATCACAAGAACCACAGGAATGTTTAAAAGTCGAGCAATATGAGCTGTACTTCCATAATCTAGCGATCTTATTTCCTCAGACGTTTTTATCATTTCTCCCTTAAGTCTTGTGCCATCTTCCTTTTTACTGGGAATACCGTCAAATAACCCCATTAACCCTTCTACTAAAGCATATTCAACCTCTTGGCAGTGTTTAGCAAAACATAATTGAACATAAGCTTCGGAGGTTAGAATGGGGTCTAAATTACGACAGGGCCGGCCAGTAATAGCAGTATGAAACATGGGGTCAATATAATCAGGCCCTACTTTAAACGATTGTACTCGGTGCTTTTGGGATGCTAAGAAAGCAAGTAGTGCTAGGGTGACTGTTGTTTTCCCTACGCCACTGCGATCGCCTGCAATCATTAATGCCATTTTTTCATCTACCTAAAATATTTTGTATTTTCATATTTATTTCTTTTACACAAAGGGCTTAACTATTTCGGCACAATTGTCGAAATTTAGCATACGTACACATAAATAAGTAAAAATCTGCTATATTACAAGGTGTTAACTTTATTTCTTCCATTAAAATACCACTTCTAAGAACTTGCTTTAGATAAATCGTCTAAAATGCGCTTTCGCAACATCGACCGATGTTATCTTTTTTTATTCTAAAAATGGAATATTTTAAGTATAAGTAAAACCAATATATTTTAATTTTCGAAGGATTAATTTATTAGATATTTTTAGGTGCAACCAGCTTTATTGATCAGATTTAAGCCTTTATTTCTTCAGAGCAAATGTTAATTATTTAGGTTGCAAAAATTCACTTTTAAAGTGATAGATTATCTAGAGTTCTTTTAGGATTTAAAGGAGTTAGAAGTTGTATCTTGACAAATTACATCAAATATGTAGCGTCTGGAATAAGTAGAGTGTCCACTGCATATAATCAAACTAACTCAAAGTTGCTTAGTTAATAAATAACCAAACTTATTAAAAAATAAGGGACTAAATTCTAGTTTAAATGCTCTAAAATAAAATTACAATTAGCTTGATTAGCTTCAAGAGACAATCCTCTTTGAAAGTGAGTTGCTCAATAGACACCGTGGAATCCGTACTGCAGTCTGACAACAAAACTATAACCCAAATGGCAGTATTACTAGACTGTTATGGGTTTGATATGCAAGAACGTTCTCCGGCTGAATATATTGACTACTGGTTGACCTCTTGTTCGAGATACTGGATTCGGTTGGCAATCGTCGAAGCTTTGTATCAAGGACGTTACAAAGCCGTTTCTGTTGACCATATTCTTCGTCTATGGAAACGAAGAGGACACCCTACCTTTCACTTTCCTCATGAATTTGAACGGTTGATCTGTCGCAATGTTTTTGTTAACAAAGAGAATATTGACAAAATTGAGTATCAATCTTCAAGTACAAAGTGTCAAAAAACTAAGAAAGTTGATCAAGCCGATAAAAAAGATATTCAGCATCAACCATCAAAAAAACTAGATTCTTTAGCGATGCGCAGGTTAACTCAGTTTTCTCAAGATATACCCCAACAATTGAAATTGTCTTCTCCAACTATTGATTTGAATAACGGGATTTTAGAGAATGAACTACCAGTTGATGAATTTGTTTCATTAAATACAAAGTCAAAAAAAATAAAGTCCAAGCGTTCGATTCACCAATTCATTCCCCATTCTGATTCTTCCCAGTTGTATACTAAGCTCAGGGCCGCTGTTTATCAACAATTAGCCCAGTAAACTTAGGGATTAATCACAATCTCTTATAAGATAATTCCCTTTAGTACTTGAAAAACTTACCTGAGCAGGCTTCACTTATCTAGCTTAACTATCAATACAGGGAATTGAATCTATTTTCTATTTAAATTTATCTAGATATAACATCCAAAGGCTAGAGGGTTTTGTTGGAACAGGAGTGGGAGTGGGAGTAATAGTAGGAGTAGCAGAATTATCCCGTAATTGGGAACCTGTTCCCCCATCACTTGGCTCAAGAAAAGGTCGTAAGTTAATAGCATTATTTGAAGGAGATGAATTATTCTGTCGGAGTAAATTTCCATTAAAAATGGGACTCAATTGATCGATGATTGACTCACTAGTCTTACTGCCAGTAAAAGCATTAACGCCTTGGGTATATTGTCCTTCTTCTGCTGCTATTAAGGTTTGGAAAATTTTATTACGGGTAGTCTCAGGATTTTTACCAGGAGGAATGGTTAAAACAATCCGACACGAGCGCTCTTGTTGAGTGGTAACACAGATAGTATCGTAGTGATTTTCTCTTCCTATTTTTAAATCTAATAATCCATCAGGCCGATACATTTCTAGACGACGACTAATTTCATTACAACGTCGTTGCGCCGTCCAACCATCTCCTAAATCATTGGGAATTGCCCAAGGATAAGGCCGACGGTCTTGATTTTGAGGATAGTACATAACAGTGTATCTACCTCTTTCTAACTGACAGATAAACCGTTTATTTTTTAAACTAGTATCAAAAGGTGTCAGAGGAGAAGAATTAGGTGGATCAGTTTCAATGACAACGTCAGCGTGGTTTGTAGGTACATTATAGTTATTAAATTGAGCCATCACTTTTGATTGGATAAAAACAGAAACAATAATTAAGAAAAAGCCTATTTTCTGAATTGGAGAATTGCTATATTCTTTTACTGAATTTGTCATGATTAAAATTTACCTAAAAGCTAACATAAAGTAGAAGGTTCTCCCATTAAAAGTAACTTCCTAAATCAAGGCTAATCTTGATTTAGTGTTTTTTAGCCTAAGAACGTGACACTTCAATTACCGCAACAATTACTTATTCTTAATGATTTATTTTTGATTAACTTAATTTTTTTTTCAAACACTAAGCCACCATATTCAGTCGGTAAAGATAAAGTTTAGGAATTCGAAAGAGTATAAATCGCTTGTACTGAACTTTTATGGTTGACCCGCGATCATATCATAAAATTTTTCTAAAAAAATAAATATAGTTAATTTTTTAGATGGTCTTCGCTGAGTGCCTGTATGATTATTTTCTCAAATCAGGTAACTTTAAAAGTTGAGAGTAGTTTTGTCAGCTAGTTTTATCAGTTTGGCGCGGGACTGCTCTAAAAATTAAACTGTTATGATGCTCCCGAGGATATGGTTAGCATCATCCGCTTTAAGATGACAATAACGTGATTAGAAGTCCCAAATGCAGGAAGATTGCTAAAAAAATTCGCCGGCTAAAGTTTTTGACGATAACTGAGAAATTTGTATGGTTGTCATGGATTAGTAACTTTTAAAAAGTAAAGTGGTTTCTCTATAAAAGTAGTCAAATATTAAGTTAAAGTTGATTAATCGTTGTATTTTCAATGTATTGTTGAATGACTTCAAAGCAGCAAACTTTCATCGGTTAATTTAGATACTTAGAAATATATTTGAGAATAGTGAATATTATTTGATTTTCAAAAAATCGTATAATTTGTGCTACTACTCGTATTTTTATATAAAAATCATAAAGAGATAATTACTTTATAAAATCAAAAATTGAATAGCAAGTCATCAAGAAATTCTACTTTTTTAAAATTAATTTCAATAATAATTATTATTTTTAAATCTTTTTATTATTGGGTAACAGAACTAAGATATCATTACCTAACTCGTAATCATTCAACGTCATTACGAGTTAGGTAATTTTTCATTAATCCTCTTATTTATAAATAAAATTATGAAAGTTATTATTGAATTAATTTATTAAATATTAACTAATTTTAATTTTAATTGAATAAAAAATATAATTTTTATCTAAAAACTTAGTGTAAACTTTTTTTTTGAGAGTTAAAAGTTTGTGGATTAGATAAAATAAAAGATTTATTATGATTTAAGGAATTCAACTTTAACACAACAATGTAATTCTGCAGTAAAGACTATAAATCTTCTCGATTGAGTATGATAAATGGGTAACCAATAATTCCTAAAGTTTTTCTTTATTGATTATCTTTATTATAAAAAACAACCTTGTAATGTAAGACTGTCAACTTCTAGATTATGCTGTTATCACAGTTAATCTAGAAGGGCTTAATTTTTTGTTACATTCTTTCCAAAACAGAAATTCCTAACAAAGACAAACCCAATTTTAGGGTTCTTGCTGTTAAATCGCACAGTAATAAACGAGATGTTTTTAAAAGTTTTTCTGATCTAAGAACTGGACAATTTTCATAAAATCGGTTAAATTTTTTACTCAGTTCATATAGATAATCACATAAACGATTAGGGAGCAAGGTTTTTTCAACTTCCTTAATTACTTCGTTAAACTGTAATAAGTATTTTCCTAGGTCAATCTCAGTATCTTCTTTAAGAATAATTTCAATATCTTTTTCTAACTTCTGGAAATCAATTTTTCCCTCTCGACTAATACTTTGTATCCTTGCATAAGCATAAAGCATATAAGGGGCTGTATTCCCTTGCAATGTAAGCATTTTTTTATAACTGAAAACATAATCACTAGTTCGTTTTTGGCTTAGATCTGCATATTTAACTGCACTAATTCCCACAACTTGGGAAACGTTATCAATAAATTCTCTAGATTCTTTTCTTTGCTCTTTCTTTAGTCTTTTTTCAATATCTTGACGTGCATGATTAACGGCTTCATCTAATAAGTCTCGTAGTTTCACTGTTGTTCCTGAACGAGTTTTTAATCTTTTGCCATCTTCTCCTTTAACTAGACCAAAAGGAATATGAATAATCTCCAATTTATCAGAAATTATGTTAGCTTTTTTAGCTATCTGAAAAACTTGGGAAAAGTGATCAGCTTGCCCAGCATCAGTAACATAAATAATTCGTTCTGCTTTATCTTCTTCAATACGATATTTTAAAGCAGCTAAATCACTAGTTGCATAGTTATAACCACCATCAGACTTTTGAACAATTAAAGGAAGAGGATTACCTGCTTTATTAGTGAATCCATCTAAAAAAACACATCTGGCTCCTGCATCTTCTTTAAGTAACTCGTGTTTTTCTAATTTCTTAATAATATCTTCTAAAAAAGGATTATAAAAAGATTCTCCTCGTTCAGTTAATTTAATATCTAAACGATCATAAATTACCTGAAACTCCCGACGGGACTGAGCACATAATAATTGCCAAGCATGACGTGTTTTTTTCTCCCCAGCTTGTAATTCAACTACTTTATTCCTAGCAGTTTTTTTAAAATTTTCATCGTTGTCAAAGCGTTGTTTAGCTTGTTTATAAAATGTTCCTAAATCTCCAATATCTAAAGCATCTGCTGTGGTTAAAGCAGTAGGATAAACTTCGCTTAAATAAGCAATTAACATCCCGAATTGTGTTCCCCAATCTCCTAAATGATTGAGTCTTAGAACTTGATGACCTCTAAATTCTAAAGTTCGGGCAATACAATCACCGATAATAGTAGATCGCAAATGTCCAACATGCATTTCTTTAGCAATATTGGGACTAGAAAAATCAACAATTATCTTTTGGGAAATATCAGTTTTTTCTATGCCTAAACGGGAATCAGATTGACTTGCTTTAAGCTGACTTTCAAGATAAGTTATCTTCAGTCTAATATTAATAAATCCTAGTCCAGCAATAGTGGGGGGGTCTCCTAACTCTTCCAATGTTAAGTTATCAATAATTTTTTGAGCGATATCTCTCGGATTTTTCCCTAGTTTTTTAGCTAAAACTAGGGCAATATTCGATTGATAATCTCCAAATTTAGGATTGCTTGCCAAAACTACTAATGGATCAATTTCAGCAAAGTCAGTTCCGAAAGCACTAACTAATGCTTGGCAAAAATATTGGGTTAATTGTTTGCTAATAGAAGTCATTTTTTATATAAAAAAAAGTTATTAAATAAACACTCTAAATCTAGATTAGACGAAACTTGAGCTAATCTGTCGAGATCATTGATATCTGGTAAGTAGGGTAGAATTCCTAAGACTCGGACTCCCGTCAATCGTTGAATTAACTCTATAGGAATCCAATCGGTTAATTCTTGTTCCGAAACGGACTTAGAGCAGCTTAAAATAATACCTTTTAGTTTAACATTGCTTTGACGAGCTAAGGCTACATTAGCTACCGCTTTGGCGATTGCTCCTAACTTCACCGGAACAACCAAAACTGTCAATAACCGCCATTCTCTCGCTAAATCAGCCACTGTTAACTCCCAAGTTAGCGGAGATCCCAAACCCCCTAATCCTTCGACTAAAATAAAATCAGATGTTTGCTGCAAGGATACTAAATCTTGCCAAACTTCTTGTAAAGGAATGGATCGTCCTTCACGTTGGGCTGCGATGGGTGGGGCCACAGGGGTTTGAAAAGACAAGGGGTTAACTACTTTCACTAAAGTAAAATCAGCAAACAACCGTTGATAATATTGATAATCTCCTTCTCCTGTTTGTAACAGTTTCATTAAACCTAAAGGTTGATGGGAATAATATTTTTGTAAATAAGCCGCTAAAGCAGCTGTTACAATGGTTTTGCCAACTTCTGTATTTGTTCCTGCAATTAACAATGTTGTCATTTTATAAATTTTAAAAAACTCTTATAATTTTCTGATAATTGTTCATTTTTGTTCAAGTTTAGGGAACAATGAAACCTATCATTCTTAATTTTCTCACCAGTTTACCAGCTTCTTAGAAAAATTACCTAAAACTTCTAAGTATAAAAACTATCTGTGCATATATATTTATTAAAGGGAGCCTTCGATATGATCGTACGTAGAAGAAGAAAACTCACTCAGGCAACCAAAAAACCTGAGATGATAGATTTGCTATAATTTAAAGGGACAAAAGTCTGCTGTGAGTCACACCCCTATATTAACGTTAAATCCAACAGCGCCAACACTGTCGGAGAATAATCGCCTAAGTCTTTTTTCAGGGTCTGCTAACACTCCTCTTGCCCAAGAGGTTGCCTGTTATTTAGGAATGAACATTGGTCCGATGGTCCGCAAAAAATTTGCTGATGGGGAACTTTATGTTCAGATTCAAGAATCTATTCGGGGATGTGATGTTTATTTAATCCAACCCTGTTCTCATCCTGTGAATGATCACTTCGTGGAATTGCTGATCATGATTGATGCCTGCCGTCGGGCATCAGCGCGGCAAATTACTGCTGTCATTCCTTATTATGCTTATGGACGGGCTGATCGTAAAACTGCAGGACGCGAATCGATTACCGCTAAACTGGTAGCTAATTTATTCACTAAAGCTGGAGCCCAACGGGTATTGGCCATGGATTTACATTCGGCCCAAATACAAGGTTATTTTGACATCCCCTTTGATCACGTTTATGGATCTCCCGTGATTGTTAATTATTTAGCAAGTAAACAACTTTCCGATTTAGTAGTTGTCTCCCCTGACGTGGGAGGCGTAGCTAGGGCAAGGGCATTTGCTAAAAAACTTAATGGGGCTCCCTTAGCAATTATTGATAAACGCCGTCAGGCTCATAATGTGGCTGAAGTGTTAAATCTAATTGGGGATGTTCGTGGAAAAACTGCCGTCTTAGTCGATGACATGATCGACACGGCCAGCACTATTTTAGAAGGGGCTAGACTGTTGCGTAAAGAAGGCGCAAGACAGGTTTATGCTTGTGCAACTCATGCCGTCTTCTCCGAACCAGCCATTTCTAGGTTATCGAGTGGAATGTTAGAAGAAGTTATTGTAACTAACACAATTGGTGTTCCCAAAGAACGTCATTTTAAACAACTAACGGTTCTCTCGGTTGCTAATTTAATTGGGGAAGCTATCTGGCGCATCCATGAAGATACTTCTGTTAGTAGTATGTTCCGCTAGTTATCTAATCTAATCGTTTCTTATTACTTTAAAATAATTGGCAATTGACTATCAATTGCTGATTACTAATTGTTGATTACTGCTTACTAATCTATGAATTGCCACCAAAAAAAATTGTCTATTTTAACCAGAGGAAAAGATTTTCATCGGATTACCCGTATGATAGAAGAAGTGGTTATTGAGTCTGAAATTAAAACAGGATTGTGTACTATTTTTGTACTTCATACATCAGCATCATTGGTAATTCAAGAAAATGCTGATCCTGATGTTTTAGTAGATTTATCTAATTTCTTTACCCGATTAGTTCCCGAATCAGGACACTATATTCATAGTACTGAAGGACCGGACGATATGCCTGCTCATATCCGCTCGGCGTTAACAAAAACCTCTGAACAAATTCCTATTAGTCAAGGTCGATTAGTTTTAGGTATTTGGCAAGGTATTTATCTTTGGGAACACCGCACAGGTAGTCATAGACGGGATGTCATGATTCATATAAGTGGAGTTTAAATGCAAAGTCTAAGCAGACTGATTAGCAGCATTTTTTAATATTGCTAATCAGTCTACGACTAAATTCTCAAGAATTAACTTCTCTAAAAAATACTCTTAATAAGTTAATTGATAGTTATGGTTAATAACCAGTACATTAAATTGTAATTTTGGCTCTTGTCTTCCCTAAGTACAAAAATAGTTTGATCCTACTAATAATCTAATAGATAATTAGATTCAAGAGTTAAATTATTTAAATTTTAAGAAAATTATCGGTTTAATTTGGAGCTAGAAAATGGATTATTTGTCTTAGGTAGATATGTCATTTGATTTTAATTCCAAAAAACAACAGATGTAGTTATTTCTTATACTCTTTAAGTATTTATGTCCTCTATATTTATTAATTTTAAGTTCTGAATATCATAATTTATGGCATCAATAAGATATTTTATACTAATCTTCGAAGCTGTTTCTTGGACGCGATCAGAAAAATATAGTCATAAATAAAGAAGATTATGCCAAAAGGAGAGTACTAGTATTCTAAAATCTATAATCTCTTACGAGGGAATAAATTACCTTTAGAGGTTTATCAATTAAAGAATGGGATATACATACATATTTTTGGTAGAAGAACTCATTTGTTTGGTGATCGAAACGATCGCTCGAAATTCACTAAGGTCTTGAAAGAGAATAGTTGTATTGGTCTAATTATGAAAGGTAAGCGATATTTTACCGTTCAAGAACGAGGAATAAAAGTTCAAAAACTAGAAAAATAATTAGGAAGTTTAGGCATTGATCCTAATAAATTAATTACCCTGAAAATTTGTCTTGTATTCTTCAGATTACTACAATTTAAGATTACTTCCTGTATTCATTTTAATATGATCAACAATTTTGACATAACCTGAAGCTAATCTAAAGTTATTGGGCAAAGCAGCGATTCTTGATTAAGCTTAATGAAAAGCAATATAGATGAAGTCAAACTTCTGACTTCTTAACTTTTGAGCGGATGACTTCATTATGACTAGTTTCCACCCCGTGGCTATTCCAGAATGCAGCCTTGATCGTGACTGTACTACTCTTTCTCGCCACATTCTCCAACAACTTCAAAGCTTTTCCCCGGAAGCCCAGGATCTTAGTGCTATCATGACCCGCATCGCCTTGGCTGGGAAACTAATTGCCCGTCGACTTAGCCGTGCCGGTCTTATGGCTGATGTTTTAGGATTTACGGGAGAAACCAATGTTCAGGGAGAATCCGTCAAGAAGATGGATGTCTACGCTAACGATGTATTTATCTCTGTATTTGAGCAAAGCGGCTTAGTTTGTCGTCTCGCTTCTGAAGAAATGGAGGACCCCTATTATATTCCAGAAAATTGTCCTATTGGACGCTATACCCTTCTTTATGATCCCATCGATGGTTCCTCCAATGTGGATATTAATTTAAACGTGGGGTCCATTTTTGCCATTCGTCAACAACAGATAGTGGATGAAGATGAAAAAGGAGCGGATTTATTGCAAGATGGCAAAGGACAACTAGCGGCCGGATACATTCTTTATGGTCCTTCGACCATGTTAGTTTACTCTATTGGTCATGGGGTTCACTCTTTTCTTCTCGATCCCAGTTTAGGGGAATTTATCCTTGCTCAAGAAAATATTAAGATTCCTGATCATGGACCAGTCTACAGTAACAATGAAGGGAATTTTTGGCAGTGGGATGAAGCTATTCGGGACTATACCCGTTATGTTCACCGCCATGAAGGATACACCGCTCGTTATAGTGGAGCTCTCGTCGGAGATGTCCACCGAATTTTAATGCAAGGGGGAGTGTTTCTTTATCCCGGTACAGTAAAAAAACCTGAAGGAAAATTACGATTGCTTTATGAAACTGCGCCCCTCGCTTTTTTGATTGAACAAGCAGGAGGAAAAGCTAGCGACGGCACCACAAGAATCTTAGATATCGTTCCCGATAAACTGCATGCAAGAACTCCATTAGTGATCGGTTCTAAAGATGATGTTAAGCTCGTCGAGTCATTTATTGAAGATCGCAAACATCGAGAAAACATTACAGGAAAGGCGTAATATTACGCCTTTCCTGTAATGTTTTGGACTGTTCCTTATATAATTTTTTTGTTGAGATTGAGATGCTTATTTTCTTTGATAGTTAGAAAAAAGCTCTAGATGCCAATTTTTCTGAATCTAGGAGCAATAAACAAGAACCCCACAGCTCCTAAGTTTTGATCAAAACTTAGGAGCTGTGGGGTTCTTGTGGAAATTTTTAAGCTTGCCAAGTACCAAAAGGACAGACTTTACAAAGATTTTGCTCATTCAAATTTATGGAATATGAATATAATATCAGCACGGAAAAAATAGGAACAACGACAAGACAAAAGTTATTAGGCAAAAGGCAATCTCAATTTTTAGAAAATAATTTTTGCTGTTCATTTTTTCTAGGAGAGTTAGTGTTCAGTTAATTAGTCCTATTTTTCCAGAAATCAAAATGTAATTAGCCACACACGAGTGTGAATAAAGTTTACTCCTCCAAAAGAAATTTTTAAGTTTTGTCCAAAATTAAAATGAAAGCTGGCAAAAAAACTGAAAAATTTTAGTATTTTTTTTTCTAGCGAACTTTACTCGTATCGATTACGTATTGATTAATTTTATAGAAAAAAAATATCTTTTAAAACCTTTTGTGTAGAGTTTTTTAATGACGTTGATATTATTATATGCCTACGTATTTAACAGTTATTAAAGCTGATAAAGTCAAAAACAAGATTAGTCTAGTATGTTCTAGAACATACTAGACTAATCTTGTTTAAACAAATCAATTAATTAATTTAAATATTTTTTTTTTACTTCTGATACCAGTAAATGTTTGTCTGATTTTTACCAAAACCTACCGTCATTTTATATTTATTCGTAAAATACAACTTTCAGCGTTTGTTGGCTATAATGTTATTATGGCGATTTTGAAAAAGCTAAAAGCTAGAAGAATTTAAAAGTTGCTTTCTTTATGTTTTCCTTTGTCTTCTACCACTCTTCATAAGAGATTTAAATACAGATGTAATGACCAAAGCTTAATTTTCTGTGATAAGTTCCCTTAAATCAAAGAAGTTCTCGGTACACTGGAGATTAACGAAGGAGCATATGAAAACTCTATGGTAACGCTGCTAGAAAACCCCTTCCGCGTAGGACTACGCCAAGAACGAACCCCAGAACCCCTAATACTCGTAATTTTCGGGGCTTCTGGCGACCTTACTCAAAGGAAACTTGTTCCCGCCGTCTATAAAATGAAACAAGAACGGCGACTTCCCCCAGGATTAACTATCGTAGGGGTTGCCCGTCGGGACTGGAGTCACGATTTTTTTCGGGAACAAATGCGTAAGGGAATTGAAGAATTCTCCGATGGCATCGGCAATGAACAACTCTGGAATGATTTTGCCCAAGGGTTGTTCTATTGTCCTGGTAACATGGATGACTCAGAAAGCTATGACAAACTTAAAGTCTTCCTAGAAGAACTCGACAGCAAGCGAGGAACACGAGGCAACCGCGTCTTTTATCTCTCGGTTTCCCCTAACTTCTTCCCTCCTGGCATCAGACAACTAGGGGCGGCAGGAATGCTAAGTGATCCTGTAAAACATCGCATTGTCATTGAAAAACCTTTTGGTAAAGACTTGAGTTCAGCTCAAGTTTTAAATCGGATTGTTCAAAACGTTTGTAAAGAAGAACAAGTTTATCGCATTGACCATTATTTAGGCAAAGAAACTGTTCAGAACTTGTTAGTTTTCCGCTTTGCCAACACCATTTTTGAGCCCCTTTGGAACCGTCAATTTGTAGATAACGTTCAAATTACTGTGGCTGAAACCGTCGGGGTCGAAGATCGGGCAGGTTATTACGAAAGCTCTGGGGCTTTACGGGATATGCTGCAAAATCACTTAATGCAGCTGTTTTGTCTGACGGCGATGGAACCGCCTAACGCTCTGAGTGCTGATAGTGTTCGTAGCGAAAAAGTAAAAGTCTTGCAAGCGACACACCTCGCAGACCTTCACAACTTAGAAAACTCGGCAGTTCGCGGACAGTACAAAGCGGGATGGATGAAAGGAAAATCTGTTGCTGGCTATCGAGAAGAGCCAGGGGTTAATCCAAATTCTACTACCCCCACCTACGTCGCCATGAAATTAATGATTGATAACTGGCGTTGGAAAGGAGTTCCTTTTTATCTACGGACAGGAAAACGTCTGCCTAAAAAGGTCACTGAAATTGCCATTCAATTTAAGGAAGTTCCTCTACTTATTTTCCAATCTGTTGCTCATCAGACTCATGCGAACGTATTAAGTATGCGAATCCAACCCAATGAGGGTATTGATCTAAGGTTTGAAGCCAAAATGCCTGGGTCAGAATTAAGAACCCGTACAGTGGAAATGGACTTTAATTATGGATCTTCCTTTGGCATGGCAACTGCCGATGCTTACCATCGTCTCCTCCTCGATACTATGTTAGGGGATCAAACCCTATTTACTCGTGCCGATGAAGTGGAAGAGGCTTGGCGTGTCGTCACTCCTATTTTATCTGCTTGGGATGGACAAGCTGACCCGTCTACCGTTCCTCAATACGAAGCTGGAACATGGGAACCAGAAGAAGCAGAATTGTTGTTGAACCGCGATGGTCGGCGTTGGCGACGATTGTAATTGAGGAAACAATTGTTAATTGTAGAATGTAAACGAAGAACTCACCATGACTACCCAAACCCCCCCTCTAGTTTCCCTACAAGACCCAAAGGATGTTTCTATTGATGTCGTTGAAGCTGAACTAGCCAGTATCTGGCAGAGTTACGGCACCGATGGAGATAGGATGGCTGCCACTAGAGCAACCACTTTTACCTTTGTGGTTTATGAACCTGAACCCACCCAACATTTGTTAGCTACCCTAGGCTTTTATACGGGTCCAGTAGATGGCATCGCTGGACCTAGGACCGTCGCCGCGATTAAATCAGCCCAGAAAGCTTATGAGATGAAGGTAACAGGGAAATCTGACCAGACCTTACTCGATAGGTTAGAAAAAGAACTAGGAAAAGCCAAAGCTGAAGGAAAATTAACCGATGTACAGCAACGGACTTCTCAACAGTATACTCCCGACTTGGAAGGGACAGGAATTGCCGATACCATCGCTTCGGCGAATCCTTGTCGAATCATCACCCTTTGTCCTACCGTTGGCGAAGATAACGGAGTCAAAGCTCAAGTTTCTGCTTATTGTCCAGTCAATAAAGGCAGTCAAAATACTTTAGTTTGTTGTGAGTATATTACCTTACACGGAACCGCAGAAGCCTTAGAGAGAATTGGAGGAGTTATCTCTAATTTGACCATTAGCGGGTTATCTACTTTTGTTTGGTGGAAAGCTGAACCTAATCCTGAATATGGCTTGTTCAAACGTCTAGTATCCCAAGGGGATACTCTGATTATCGACTCTAGTATCTTTAGCGATCCTGAAGGAGATTTATCTCGCACTATTGAAATGTTAGCCGATGATGTTTCTCTAGCTGATTTAAACTGGGCGCGTTTGGGTCCATGGCAAGAGTTAACCGCTGCTGCATTTGATCCCCCCGAACGTCGTGATGCTGTCCAAGAAATTGATCGGGGAACTATTGATTATGAAAAAGGTAATCCAGCCCAAGCATTAATGTTCCTTGGATGGATGGCTAGTCGATTACAATGGAAACCTGTTGGTTATAAGCATGAAGGTGGAGAATACGATATTCGACGGATTGAATTTATCAATGGTGAAAATAAATCCATTGAAGCAGAATTAGCAGGGGTTCCTTTAACAGACTGGGGTGAAGTTTTAGGGGACTTAATTAGTATTAAGTTGAGTTCAACTAATCTTGAAGCAGACTGTTGTACCGTCTTTTGTTCAGGAACTACTGGATGTATGCGGATGGAGGCTTCTGGCGGCGCGCAGGCTTGTCGTATTGAACAAGTAACTTCCTTAGCAGATCAAAAAACTGATCGACTGTTGAGTAAGCAATTGCAACGGTGGGGTCAAGATATCCTTTACAAGGAAAGTATGGAAGTTGTAGATCAAATTCTTAAATTGGCGAGTCAATCTTAAGGGTTAGTTTATTCTCAATGTTTGAGGGCAAGTTTAGAGGTAAAGTTATCTTTTAAAACTGCCCTTTGTTTATGCTTATGATAAATTTTTGGACCCCTTCCCTTACAAGGGAAAACATTTAGCTGGTAATTTCTATTAAAATGGACATTTTGCTTTGGATAAAGCAAGTATCCAATAGTCAATCAACTATTTTGATACAGTTTTCTAATGATTAGACTACTATGCGTAGATAAGCCTAAACATCCTTTTGGCAACCTTATAAACTTTTATTTGATGCCACTACTTTTCCAGTATATTTAGTTCTAGACTATAAGTTTATAAATAAAATGAATATAATTCTTTCTCTTCCCATTTTTTAAGTTTAGCTTGAACTAAACTAGTTTTTTGAGCTGAGTCATGCTCAAGGACAATTATTATCTCTATTTCTTTGTTTTTGAAGTATTTTTAGTTCTACCTGTCTATATGTCTTATTGTTTTTAAAAAAATAATTAAAACTTTTATTTTATTTCTATATTCTGATTATATTTAGTTGTTTTCATTTTCTTACTCTGTGTAATTACTTTATTCTTTTTCTTTCTCTATTTTAAAGAATCAAAAAAATATGAGTCATTAATCATTTTAAAGACTTATATTTTTTTGTAAGGATACATAGATACAGTAGAGTACTGTTTCTTCTAATGAAATCTTTGCTCAATATGAGCTATATAATCTAATTCGATATATTAGAGAAATTAATCCCTGAATTTTAGCTAATGTTTGCCTATGACAGTAGATATGCTATATAGACTATTTCCAGACTTTCGTTTCCATGTCCATGGACAGATTACAATCAAAAAATTTAAAATTCACTAAGATAGCCAGCACAATTATAGAGGGAAAGAAAATACTATTTACACTGTAAATTTTTCTCGGCGACGGATTCAAAGGTTACGGGATGATATTTAGTCCATATCTGATTCTAATTATCCTGAAAACTGATGGAGCACTAAATTTTGAGCACTAAACTAACGTATTACACACAATGACGTATCGTTAAAAACGGTACATTTACATACTATGTAAATATACCGTGTATGGTGGTTAACAATAAATTCCTGACTTGATAAGAATTTTAGAAGTTGTTTTGTTCTACTGCTACTGTGTTGTTCTTAATCTAGAAGAGCCATAATTGCTTCTTTTAGAGATTATACTGAGTACAATCTTTCCCGGAAAGCATTAGACTCAAACGACCTAGACTTAGATTATTTTCGGGAGCAACTTATCTTAACTATCTAGCTAAACTAAAAGATTTTCTCTTCTCATGGATAGGAGTCAGTATGTTATGGTTAAGATGACATTATTATGACTGAGATGTATTACCTGCTAAGGAGAGACCTATGTTACATCGCAAGATTTATCAAATCTGTACAGAGGGTCGTGAAGTCTGTCTTTTCTTGCGGGATCAACAGCGTTGGATTGAAGGGGCTACTATAGTCTCCCTAGAAGGAGACTTAGTCACAATTCGTTATGAAACCGAAGAAGATGATGAGATTAGCTCCTGGGAGGAAATGGTACGACTCGAGAGTATCGGTTCTCTGAGTCAAAAACTAGCGTCCGTCTCAAGATACAATTCTGAGCTCCTTATTGCTGATGAATGTCCTAGTGAGGAACAAATTCATCCCCATTCTCCCGAATCAAATCAAGAATAAATAAATCATTCCTAGGCTTTCGTGTACAGTGCAGATTTCTTTACATTGTTCATGAGATTGTCTGAATGATGGATTATTATAGCGGGTTCTACATCTTAATCAAAAAAATCTATGTTGTACACCTGTGCGACTCATATGGAAAAAGTTCACTGTCGTCAATGACTTTAGTGACTTATTGTTAGGTAAGTTTTTCGAAGAATCCAAATCTGATAAAAGCGATTACGTTACTCCTAGGCAGTCTTTAGTCAAAAGATTTCCAGTGTTGATCTATGGAGATATCTCCCCGAATTAATCTCCAAGATTAGAAATTTTGAGTCTGGGGATTAGCTGCTCCTAAAATATTTAGTTGGTTGTATTTGATAAAACTTCCCTATCAGGGATATCCCAAGGACTTTTACTGTGTTACCTGTTGCTCTAAATTAGAAGTTGAGTATAAAGAAATTAAAGTCATTTGTTTTATAAAGTTAGTGGGACTGGCTCTGCAAGTAGCCTATCTTAGGCGACACTTTTATGAAGGATATGCGATCAATCTTCCCCTTGAAGATTTTTTAAAAGAGACTAAATTTTTAGTGTTTGAATTATTCGGAGAATCTCTACTTTCTAAGCATAATGAGTAAATGTGATAAATAGTTTTTTATTTATCTTCTTGAAAGAAAGTTAAATAAATTAATCGGTTATAATTTCTGTCAAAAAATTAGCAAAAATTTTGGTAACGTAATAGCTATCTATAACGGGGAGATACTTGGGAGAAAGAACGTTATGTTAGCTATTTGTACAGTTAAAAGTTGGTTGTGGCAATATAAATAATTGCCTAACACTAAATCATAAGTTCTATTATTGATAGTATTTTATGCGTTAACTTAAGTATCATAATTTTACTTCTCAATCACAATGTTTTTTTGACTAATATTTTTTATTTTTTATTATTTTTTTAGAGAAAAGTTATCTTAGATAAGACCTGTTTTATTATTTTCTCTGTAGTTGAACCAATATCGAGAATGATTGCATTGTCTGGTTCTTCTAGGTCTTTAAATTGAGACTTGAGCATCTGACTTTTCATAAAATGTTCTTTTCGTTTGTCAAGTCTTTCCAAAATTTGCTCAAAACTTCCTTTAAGATAAATCCAAACTAGATCTTGATGATTACCTTGCAATAATTCTCTGTAGGATTTCTTAAGAGATGAGCAAGCAATAACAGCATTTTTTTCATGTTGTTGTAGATTATTAATTAAGTGACTGAGAGATAGTAACCAGGGCTGGCGATCCTGATCGTTAAGAGGAATTTTATAACTCATTTTTTGGATATTTTCTGGGGGATGAAAATCATCTGCATCATAAAAATGATAATCTAAATGACAGCTGAGTTGTTTTCCTATAGTTGTTTTCCCCGAACCTGATACACCCATTATGATATAAATCATATCATTTGTTTAATAAAGAAAGTTAACATATATTAGTCAAGCTATGATTTTAAATTTAAATGATTTTAATCTAAAAATTTACTGAGGTTAGTTTTTATATTCCTAGTATTTAACTGAATTTTTATCACGCTTTAATAATTATCCCTATTATCTTATTCCATAACTTTATATCATTATTCTGGAGTTTACTAAATATTCTATGCTTGATTATTATAATTTGATTTTTTTTAAAAAAAATTAAGGCAAAACAAAATTATGGATAATAAAATATTGATTAATTTAGAAAGATTTAATATCGAACTATTAATTATTTAGAAAAATGATATCCATTCAAGGATCTGTGCTTAAATCTTACTGTTTTATGACAAAAGAAAACCTACTGTAAAAATTACGTTAAAATAATATAGTAATTTAGAAAATGTGTTTAATCTAAATTAGATCTTTTTTTCTAAATCTTTTGTTAAAAGATTTAGAAAAGCTTTGTCTTGCCGAGCAATCACAGGAAGACCTGAAAGTAACCTTTAGGTATCTTTCTGTATGTCGATAAAGTAGTTGAATATACGGTTAACCATCCTAATTGCCTTTTACACTTCATAGAGTTGTCTCCTTGCCAATTTTTTCTAGTGAAATGCTAAACTCTGACCGCAGTTAGTTAAAAATCTCTGAATTTCTTAAATTAATTTCCATTATTAACCATCTCTTCTAACTAAACTACTTGCAGATGAAATCAACCTTACTTACTCCTAGTAACCATAAAACCTCGCAGACACAGTTAAGATCGCAGTTGACTCCGGGGGAAACTGACCGAACGAACACGGATTCTGAGAAGAACAGTTCAACAACTATCATCTCCAGTCATGGAAAGAAGAATCACGATGTACTCCCGGAAAAACTTGCTCACAAGTTACAACAGACTTTAGAACATCATCAAGGAGAATGTCAGATTGTTGTGATTCAGGATTTTCCTGATCCTGATGCTCTCTCAAGTGCCTGGGCTTATCAACTGATTGCCCAACCCTATGATATTAACTGTGATATCGTCTATGCGGGAACCCTATCCCATCAGGAAAATATTGCCTTAGTTAAGTTAACTGGACTACCTGCTAAACGATGGAGTGTTAATACCCTTAAACAACGAGATCTTTCTATTTATCAAAGTTGCGTGTTAGTGGACAGTCAAGGGAATACCAGTCAACTGATGCCGTTGTTGAAACAAGCTGAAATTCCCATTGCTGTCGCTATTGACCATCATGGCAAACAAGGAGATATTAGAGCAGAATTTCTTGACTTGCGACCTCAAACTCGCGCTACCGCAACGATTATTACTCAATACCTGCAGGCAGGACTGTTAGACCTTGATAGCAGTGATAACGTTCATGTGAAGTGTGCAACTGCTTTGATGCATGGCATTCGTTCGGATACTAATAATTTACTCCAAGCTCAAGAACAAGACTTATTAGCAGCAGCTTATTTATCTCGTATCTATGACTCCCAGTTACTCAATGCCGTGCTACAATCAGCGCGATCACGGCGAGTGATGGATGTGATCGAGCGGTCACTGAAAAATCGTTGGACTCAAAACAATGTTTCTATTGCTGGAGTAGGTTATTTACGTTATGAAGATCGAGATGCAATTCCCCAGGCTGCTGATTTTTTAGTCACAGAAGAAAATATTCATACTGCCGTGGTGTATGGCATTATCCACGATCAAGACAATGATATTGAAGTAGTCATCGGTTCTCTCAGAACCAATAAGCTTACCCTCGATCCTGATGAATTTCTGAAGGAAGCTTTGGGAAAAGATGGTCAAGGTAGATACTATGGAGGTGGAAGAGAAATGGCTGGTGGGTTTGAAATTCCTGTTGGGTTTCTTGCGGGAAGCAACGACAACACTAATTACACTAAACTTAAATGGAAAGTTTTTGATGCCCAAATTAAGCAAAAACTTTTAAAGTTAGTAAATCCTGAAGATAAAGTGATTCATGCCTAACCCCTCATCGGGTGATCTAGAAGCTACGAGATGACCCCTTTGTCTTGGTCAGACTACCGCTCGCTGCTAGCCGGAAATAAACGAGCTTTGCCTCAATTATTTACCCATTTCTTATAATTATTTCAAAGTAATCCTAGCTCTAAAAATGATATAACTGGCCATAATCAAGAGTTCAGATTTTGTACACCTCTAGTGAATCTCATTAGCTATTTCTGAGGTATTCTATGGTAACTAACTCACTATCTATTATTTTATTGGTAAATTGATCGCCAGAGTCTTTGCTTCTAAAAGCATAGACATATCTTTATTCTTCTCCACACATCAATTATGACAGAAAAACCTCATCCAGTTTCCCGCAATAATCCTTATAAATCTAGAAAACCAACGATAAAAACAACAAAATCTTTATTGAGAACAAATATTCACCCTAAGGAGGAGCTAGAGAAAGATGATGAAGCTAATGATCTAGTTTATGGTCGCCATTCTGTTCTTGCGTCCTTAGAAAGTGGTCGCCAGTTAAATCGAATTTGGATCACGAACAAACTCCATTACGATACTCGTTTTCATTCCTTACTCCAAATAGCGAAAGCTAAAGGAACAGTAATTGATGAAGTTAACATTCAGCGCTTAAATCAAATTACTCACGGGGGAAATCATCAAGGAGTAGCAGCTCAAATTTCTCCTTATAGTTATCAAGATCTAGATGAGTTGATTTCTCAAGCCAAATTTAGTACTACTGAACCAGTAATTGTTATTGCCGATGGCATTGCTGATCCTCACAACCTAGGGGCAATCATCCGCACAGCTGAAGGGTTAGGAGCGCAGGGATTAGTTATACCCCAACGACGAGCAGCTGGAGTGACTTCTACTGTAACTAAAGTAGCCGCAGGGGCATTAGAATTCTTTCCTGTGGCTAGGGTTGTCAATCTCAGTCGAGCTTTAGAAACTTTAAAAGTAGCTGGTTTTTGGATTTATGGCACTACAGCTAAGGGAGGTAAACTATTACATAGTTTAGAACTTCGAGGCGCGATAGGATTGGTTATAGGCTCGGAGGAAAGTGGATTAAGTTTATTAACTCAACGCTTTTGCGATCAACTTATCTCCATTCCTTTAGAAGGAAAAACCCCAAATTTAAACGCTTCTGTAGCAGCAGCTATTACCCTTTACGAGGTCTATCGTCAACGTTGGTCAGGTAAGCTTTATCTGGAGTCTGGACCAGACTCTAAAGTTACAAAAACTAAATTTTGACTCATAACTAACACACCATAAGGAGTTAATCAAACGCTAAAAATTTTCTTAAAAAGAGAATGTTACAATAGCACTTCAAAAACAGTCTAAATTGTGATGAAGGGAATGAGGATAAAACAACTTATGCTTAAAATGTTGAATTTTCTCGGACTAGCTTACTGGGTAGAAATTATTACAAAAACTCCCCAATGTACTTACTATTTTGGTCCGTTTTTCTGGAAAGAATCGGCACGAGCTAGTTGTGGAGGTTATCTCGAAGACTTGCAATCTGAAGGAGCTCAGGAAATTCAAGTTATTGTTAAACGGTGTAGGCCAAGTAACTTGACGATTTTTAACGAAAAGGAAAGTATACAACAATTTCAAGAGATGTCTCGTTTCAATCATCAGTCCTCCTAAGTTGCTTTAATTACCTCCTCTAAAGTAAAGTCTCCTAATTTTTAGGGCTCTTGAGGGCTCATTGATTTTTTTAAGTGTTCAGTCAATCGCCTTAAAACTCCATTAATAAAACGATAACCATCATCATCAGAATAACGCTTAGCCATTTCTACTGCTTCATTAATGGAGACTTTGCAAGGGATATTGAGAAAAATAATCTCTGCCGCTGCTATTCTTAGAATATCTCGGTCAATTTTAGGCAAACGACTTAAATGCCAGTCTACAAGGACGGACTCAAGTTGCTCGTCGATCTCGAGTCGGCGGCGATAAACAGTCTCGAGCAACTCCAATGTATACTCTCGCACCTCGTGTTGACTCGAGAGTTGAATCATTTCGGGTAGTTCAATTGCATAAACTAAGCGGTTAATAGCTCCTTGAGCTAGTTTAATGGCTTCGGACACCATTGCTTTTGCACTTTGAACATCAGCGGCTCGAGTTTCACTTTTTAGCAATTGTTCATGACTACGTGTTACCTCTGCTGCAGCGGTTTCTAAAATATCTTGTCCTTCAGTGGTTAAAGTGCGAATTGCCACTAAGACTAAATTACTCAACTCTTTTTGTTCAAGTTTTTCGGAACTTCCCTTAATTTGACTGAGACTCAACAGGGCCAATTCACGGGAGATTCTGCGAGGTTTCTGGTTAAAATGCATAGTACGATGATATCAGAAGTCAAAAGTGGGAGAACAAGAAAAATTCCAAAGTAGATTGTACTATTGCACTTACATCAATGGGCAATAGGCTCCTACTCAGGAATTTATAAGGTTATGACGAACTATGAACCATTAACCGCATAGTTTATGATGCCCATTCATTAGGTTTCGTCTTCCGTCGAAACGGTATGAGCAGGTTCTTGAATGATGGGGTTTTCTAATGAAACTAACTTTTGATCATGAGATTGAGATAAAGTAACTGAAACCGATGCTGTAGCGTGAGGGCTGACTATACCACCAGAAATCAGCACTTTAAAAGCATCTTCAATGGAAATGGATAAGTTGACCACATCATTTTCAGAAACAATAGCATACCATCCAGACGTAGGGTTAGGAGTTGTCGGAATAAAAACACTAAGCATTGGCTCACTAAGATGGGATTGCAATTGAGCACTCAACGCTCCAGTGACAAAACCAAGACTCCATACCCCTTGACGAGGGTACTCGATCATAACGACGCGGCGAAACTTACTTTTAGAATCCTTAAATAGGGTTTCTAGAATTTGTTGAAGGGTTTTATAAACAGCTCCAGCCAAGGGAATTGATTGTAAAATTCGTTCTCCTACGTCCAACAACCAACGGCCTGCAATATTGCGGGCCATTAAGCCAATAATCAAAATACACAGCAGAGGAACGGCTAATCCCACGAGCAAATTAAGACAGTAGCTCAAAATTGGATCAAGTCCGTCAAAAGGATTAAGCTGCTTAGGAATTTGCGTCAGCAAATTAACTACCCAGCTAGCAATAGTAGTAGTTAGCCAAATGGTTGTTGCTAGAGGAATCACCACTAACAAACCGGCAATTAGATCATTTTTTATATCCTGCTTGAAGCGTTGAAGCACGTCTGCAAATTCTTCAATAAGAAGGTAATCAATCCCACTTATCGTACCATAGTTTGTTCAGAGTTTAGGGGACATCAATCTAACCAATCGTGCTGAGTCTAGTCATCGTAGTCCTTTTAGGAATTGCCAAAAAAATATTTGAGTCGGAATGGCAAAAATATTATTAGAAATTTAGCTATGATAGGTTTTCTTCTTAAAATTTAAGAAGTTTTTTTCCCCATCACAACTTTCAATCCAATCCAGCCAACAGTACTATAAACAATGGCTAACATCAAACTACTTAACCCGATACGTAAACTTTGCTGAAGAGCTTGAGTTTTGGCTTTATTTTCGGCCTGTCTGCGTCGATCAACTAACTGCTCTTCTAACTGTTCAGTCAACTCGTCAATGCGATTTTTGTATTCTGTTGGATTTTTGGATAAATCCTCTAATTGTTTGAGTTGGGTACGTTGTTGTTGTAATTGTTCTAGCTGTTGGGCATTGATGGATTGTCCTTGAACTTGTCCTGACTCAACTACTTGATTTAACTGTTGAATCTGTTGGCTAAGACGTTGGGGATTTTTAGATAGTTGATCTATTTGACTTAAAAAGGCTTGAATTTGCTCAGCTCCCTGTCCAGCTCCTTGCTCAATTTGATTAAGGGCATTAACTTTGGCTTGGTTAAGATTATTCAAATGAAGTGGAACAATTAACAAAAACATAAGCCCCATGATGGTGGACAGGACATAAATAGGGACTCGTAGATCGAATTCAGAGGATTTATGAGGATTAGCATCGTTTAAGTTTTCGATAAAATATCCTACCAAAATCAACCCTATCCCCACTAAGGGAACGATTCCACGATCAACAATACTTGTAAACAATCCAATTTGCCATTGAGAACTTTGCAAGTTTAAAGGAATAGCTAGGGTAATATAGTCCAACAAGGAAGACAGGAGCAAAACCACTCCGATGAGTTTAAGCGAAAGAGAGGTAAAGGTACGGTTATTCATCGTCATTTTATCTGTTTGGCTATTGATTTATTTCAGTGGGGATTTATAAAAGAGGTTAAGCCATATCTGACAATAATAAAGTTCACCATCATTAAGAGGTAATTTAAACACTGAAAATAGCTACGGGATTATACTCCTTTTTGTAAACTCTATTCCCCAACAATGGATGTTTTTGGGGAATAGACAAGTAAACCATTCTCCTAACCACCCTGTTAAAACATCAGGTATAAATTTGTCAGGATAACAATCACTGTCAATATGATAGTATTTTTAGTGGTCCAATTGGTTTGTGCCAAAACAGCTAATAACTGAGAACAGCTTTAAAATTTGAAGAAATTTATTCTTCTCAGTTATTTTAGGTTGACACTGCGTCTTGGTGAAATCCCATCAAAAAATTATAGATTCGGTGTCTCCTTCTACCTTCTATCTAAAAGCCTTGCTGAGAAAAAGTCTACATAGGTCATGGTTGAACACGATTTAATTAAAAGCAATGAAAAAATTGATTGAAGTCTTACCAAATAAAACTGCTCTCATTGAGCGAGCGCTGTCTCTGACGGTAGAAAAAATAACCAGTGCCATTCAAAACAAAGACAAATGTAGCCTCGCTCTATCTGGGGGCAGCACTCCTAAACCATTGTATGAAGCCTTAGCTAAGCAATCTTTACCCTGGGACAAAATACATATTTTCTGGGGAGACGAACGTTATGTGAGTTGTGATCATTCAGACAGTAATCAACGGATGGCACGTCAAACTTGGCTCAATCTAGTCCCTATTCCAGCAGAAAATATCCATCCCATGCCCACAGAGTCGGGTGATCCCTTCGTTGATGCCCAAACCCACGAAACTGAATTAAGAGAGTTTTTTCGGGTTGTCCCAGGAGAGTTTCCCGCTTTAGATGTTGTATTACTTGGTATGGGGGATGATGGTCATACGGCTTCCTTGTTTCCTCAAACAGCGGCCCTCGATGTTCGTGAGCGCTTAATTACTGTGGGTAACAAAGATGGACAACCTCGCCTAACTTTTACTATCCCTTTGATTAACAAAGCTCATTGTGTGATTTTTATTGTGTCTGGCGAGAATAAACGTCCGGCTTTAGCTCAGATTATGGCTCCTGAAGCCGATGAAAAGACTTATCCCTCCCGTTTTATTAAACCCCAAGGCGAACTCTGGTGGTTACTCGATCAGGCAGCCGGGGCTGAACTCAAAAGTTAACAGAAAAAGTCATTTGGGTGCCGACAAGCTATTTTTGATTAGGTCTGAGGGTAAGCAGGGTAAAAATCATGAGTGTTCTGTTATTTTCTTTTCACCATAGAGGTTATGTAATCTACATTTAAGGAACTATAGATTATAGTCTGTATTTAACTATTAGTTCTCATCCCTCTGGAAACTCTTATTGTAGATGATCTATCGGCGAGCTCACGGACAAAGAAAAATGGCAAATCTCTTTATTTAGGAATCTCTATGTATCTTGATTCCTCTTGGTTTTGTCCTCTAATTGTAATATTGATCATTCTTGTTCATGCTCAAGGTCTTATAAACTAAGCGTTGGCGAGTAATATCCCTCGACTAGGGGGGTTAACTTAGATAATTAATTGTTTTATTACTGCCTAGTTCAGCCCTACTTAATGAAGTAAGGCTGAACTAGGAAACGACCAATAATCGCTTAAGAGGAAGTGTTTGGCTACTGCTAGCGGTAAATTTATTGGTTGATTGGAGATCTCTGCAAGGATCTTTTTTATTCTGGTAACTAACACATTAAGTCCGGTATAGATCGCTTCTAGAGTAGCTGTAACAAAGTCATAAAAAGTAAGAATAAAGTTTTTAGAAGTGATTGATAGTCAATTTATCATACTCTACTCTAGAAGAACCCAGATTATTAAGATTGGGGGCTATAATTTCCTAAAATTATTGCATTTGATGCATGAGAGGAAAATTTATTTCAGTGAATGGAAGCTTGAGATGTTGATCAAGCAATTGAATTCGACTGTTATTAGTATGAATATTCAAGTCATAGAAAAGACTGGGGACAAATATAAATTTTAAGAAAGGCAAGGCTAACTGTTACTTACGATTAATTCAAAACATTATCTTCTAAATTCTATATTTAATTTTAAATTTATTTAAGTAATTTTTTTAAATGAAGAAGCTCAACCGAACATCCCAGGTTGCTCTGAAATCAGTTTATCTATAAAAAATGATTTGCTGACTATATTTTACAATCTCTGTCGATACTCCCCATATTTCCTCAACTTCCAATACAATAAAAAAGGACCGATATCAAACATCGGTTCACAACAACTAAACACAGTCATCTGTTGTACTGTAAGAACTATCAGAATTTGCGCCTCAGGGAGTATCTCCCCTAGGAGCGGCTATTGTTCAATGGTACTTCGAGGATGACATCAGTTCGGTTTCGAACTGAGCCAAAAGACCTCACGCGACAGTGATGAGGTTGTTCGCATCGTTATCTCCCAATTATCAATCGGTTATGATCCCTGCTATTGTTATTGAGTCCCTAAAAAAAAATTATGGTACTCTTGAGGCGATTAAAGACATCTCCTTTGAAGTGCAACCGGGGGAGATTTTCGGCTTATTAGGTCCTAATGGAGCGGGAAAAACCACTACCATTCGCTGTTTATGTACTTTAGCTAAACCTGATAGAGGTAAAATTGAAGTAGCGGGAATTTCCGTTCTTGAGCGCCCCAAAGCAGTCCGTCGCCGTTTAGGATATGTAGCCCAGGAAGTAGCCTTGGATCAAGTATTAACGGGACGAGAACTATTAGGACTGCAAGCTGCCCTTTATCATCTTCCCCAAAAGAAAGCCAAAAATCGTATTGCTGAATTAATCAGCTTGCTGGACTTAGAAAACTACGCTGATAACCAAACTAGAACTTATTCAGGGGGTATCCGTAAACGCCTAGATTTAGCGGCTGGGTTGCTTCATCGACCAGAGGTATTGGTACTAGATGAACCAACTGTAGGGCTAGATATAGAAAGTCGATTGATTGTTTGGGAATTCTTACGGAAATTACAACAAGCCGGCACAACTGTCTTAATTACTAGCCATTACCTTGAAGAGATTGATACCCTAGCTAATCGCTTAGCCATTATAGATCAAGGACAAGTTGTTGCTGAGGGAACTCCTTCTCAGTTGAAAAATCGAGTGGGCGGTGATCGCGTTACCCTGAAAATCAGGGAATTTTCTCCAGCCGAAGAGGCCCAACAAGCTAAAACTTTACTTCAAGATTTACCATTTGTTGAAGAGGTGATAATTAATCACTGCCAAGGCAACTCTCTTAACCTTGTGGTGACCATAGGGAGTAATTGTTTAAGTCAAATTGAACAATCTTTAATAAAGTCAGGGCTACCCATTTTTAGTTTAGCTCAATCTCGTCCTAGTCTTGATGATGTCTACTTAGCAGCCACTGGTCAAACTTTGATGGATGCCGAATTGGAGTCCGCCAGTATTCGAGATCTGAAGGCTGAGAAAAAACAACAAATGAAATGAAATGAAGTGATTCTACTCTTAAGAGTAGACATTACTCACCTTGGATTTAAGTTCTACTTACTTATTAAGACAGGCAATAGACAAGAGAAAAATGAGTGAATTCGGTTTCTAGGTACAAATTGTATGTCAGCATGTCAATTTTTAGATATTGCGATTCAGTGAGGAATAACCACATGAGTCAAACTATGACCCCTTCTAAGGTAAAGTCTGCTTTATCTCCGAAAAAACAAAAAACAACTCCTATAGATGAAGACGAAAATATTTTCGGTGAATTTATTCAAGAAACCTTTGCCATGACAAAGCGTCTTTTTATTCAACTGCAACGTCGTCCATCAACCTTAATTGCTGGGATTATTCAACCGCTTATGTGGTTAGTTTTGTTCGGCGCACTATTTTACAATGCTCCTCAAGGGTTATTTGGAGAAGAGCTTAATTATGCTAAGTTTCTTGCTCCTGGTATTATAGTTTTTACGGCTTTTTCAGGCGCATTAAATGCGGGTTTGCCCGTGATGTTTGACAGAGAATTTGGGTTTCTCAATCGTTTACTAGTTGCCCCATTGGCTTCTCGTTATTCGATTGTGGCCGCTTCTACCATATATATAATAATCTTGAGTTTAATCCAGACAGCAGTTATTGTGGGAGCTAGTGCTATTCTAGGAGCTAGTTTGCCAAGCTTAATTGGATTAGGTACAATTTCCCTAGTTGTTTTTTCTATCGTCTTAGGAGTGACGGGATTAAGCCTGGGACTGGCTTTTGCTTTACCAGGTCATATTGAATTGATCGCAGTAATTTTCGTGACAAATTTACCTTTATTATTTGCAAGTACCGCTTTGGCTCCTTTATCATTCATGGCAAAATGGTTACAGATTATCGTCAGTTTGAATCCTCTTACCTATGCTATTGAAGCGATTCGTTATATTTACCTCAATGAAAATTGGTCTTTGAAGAGTTTAGTCCTACAAACTCCTTGGGCGAACCTAAGTTTTGGATTGGTTTTATTTCTATTGTTAGTCTTCAATGCGTTAATATTAGTAGCCATTCAACCTTTGTTGCGTCGCCGTTTTGCTTAGGGTAGTTTTAATTTAAAATGTTTAATGTTTGATTGTATGTAGCAGTGAGTCTTAATGATTTCTATTAACGTGCCTTTGAGACAATTATTTTGTATTCTGATTGGTTTGGGAACAGTAAGCGGAATTCCTCAGATAATGTTAGCCCAGTCTGTTGATGTTATTAATGAGGAAAATGGTTATCAAAATAATGAACAAGAGCCTACTGGGGAACTTGGTAACATTTTTAACCCAATGGATCTAATGCACCGTTCTAATTTACAGCGAAGTCGTAACGCCGGTGACTTTGCTGAGGATACGAATAATAATCTCAATAAAGCAGCTCAGGAATTTAAGCTAATCCAACAACGAAGATTACAACAAGAATCTTCTGAGCCTATTCCTAATTAGACCAGTAGTTTACTCTAGCTCTTCTAGACTACCTGTGACAAAACCGTAATAAATAGAAGTTGAAAGTCTTGTTTTCCAGATTTTCCAAAACTCCAGAAAATTGATCTTGCATAAAGATAAGATTTTTGGAGTTATAGAATACAGTTGTAATAAAATTTTGGAAATTAGTAGCTAATATCAATAGCTACTAATTTATCATGTTCGGTCTAGGAGAGCCTTAACTCGATTCTACTAAACCCGTCATGTAAAATTTTAATATTAATGTTCTGAAAATCTTGATTTAGAAATTGCTCAAATTTTCAAAAGTTTGCTGGTTGTTAAGAGTTTGCTAATCTTCTTAAGATTGGTTCAATATAAAAAGAGGTTAGTTTAAAGTTTAAGCTTATAACCAATGTTTTAATACTAATTAGGCAGTATCATAAAACATCCACACCTATAAAATTTTATAAAAAACACCTCCATTGTAGATGGTGATCTTTTTCGTATTAACGTGAGTTCGACGAGATTTAAAAATACGGTTATTATTCTCAATATCTAATATTAAAATACGACAAGACTGACAATTATCTAAGATAGTCATAGTAACTGCTAACAACACTAAGACTACAATCGTTGTTTAAAAATAGCAGAGGACAAGGTTAGTTTACGATGTGACCCTAAACCAAGAAAAAATTTTTTAGGTAACTAGGTATAGTCCATCAGTTAAGCAAAAAGGTGAACAAAATAATTTCAAACACTGCAATTTCTCTAATATGAAATATTAGGAGATATTTTTAGGTTCGTCGTTAACCGTTTCAATCACAGAATGTTTAGGACGTAAATTTTATTACGCGGTTCGACTAACACCTACAATTTTAACGTTGACTTTAATTCTGAAAAGTCAGCTCTACCCCGTCCGATTCAGTGTTTCATCTATAAACTGTCTCTTCTAGCAAAAACCAATTAATTATTCTCCAGTAATAGATAATTTATCAATCCAAACTCGCGGACAAATTCCTCCGGGAAGAACTTCGGCTTCAGGCTCAATATAGATGATTGACTTTAATACATCTTGTATATCTCCAGCTACCGTTGCCGCATCAATACTAGCTAATTCTCCCTTATTGACTAACCAACCATCAAAGGGTAGGGAAAATGAGCCCTGTAAAGAATTAACTCCCGCATGAAGCGCCTGTAAACGATCAATAAAGATAACTCCGTCTGATTCTTCTAAACTCAATTTATGGGCATATTTTTCCGAAGCAAAAACATGATAAAAATGAGAGCTAACTGTAACTTTTGAGCCGATATTTGCATGACCTGTGGGTTTTGCCTTCATTCGTTTTGCGGTTCCGGCACTGTGTAATAAACCCGACAGTACTCCATTAGTAATCAGTTCTACACGACGAGTGGGAGTTCCTTCTCCGTCAAAAGTTTCTGTTGCAACATTATCAGGATGAAGGGCATCATCACATAGGCACAAAAGAGGGGAAGCAATCTCTGTTCCTAGAGAATCTCGGGTAGAAAGACTTTGGTTATCTAAAATATTTTGAGCATTGAAGATATTAGAAAAAGCATCAATCAAACTTAAAAATGATGTAGGAGAAAAGACAATTCGATATTTACCCGATGGAATAGATTTATAGTTTATGTGACTAATTGTCTTTTCAATCACCTCTTTTAAACAGCTATCAATGTCTAACTCCGGTAAGTTATGACTAATTTTAACTGAACTAGCCCCTCGCGGTTTTCTACCTTCCTCCTCAGTACGACTGTAGAGGTAAATCGAAGAATAGGACCGTTCTTCTTGGCGAAGAGCTCCCTCACTGTTAAGATAAAACCGCGCTATACTTTCTTGAGATAAGCCATTGTAGGGAACTCCGATAATGGCTTGATGTGCTTCTAAAAGTTTTTTTTCAGCTTTGATTAAAGTACCGACAAGAGTAGGAACAGGTGCATGACTCACCAAACTATGGGATAACTCGGTAACAAGGCTTTTAGCTTCTGGACTGAACTCAGGGGCATTCTCTTCGCTACCAAATTCACTCGCTTCTCTAGCTGTTTCTAAGGCTAATTTGATGCCTTTGTCGTCTAGATCCGTGGTAGTTGTCACTCCAACTGTTTTCCTTTTATTCCACACACGAACAATAACGCTTGATCGGTTTGATGCTTGGACCTGTTTAGGTTCACCGCTATCAACCTCGACACTAGTCTCGTCGATAGATAGACCATAAATATCATATTTGTCAATTCCCAATTCTTTCGCACTTAATTGGGTGTACTCGGCAATCTTTTTAATATTCAGCATATTGAAGATAATCAAGGATTGTTAACACATTTATTAATGTATAGAGAGTTAACATACTCAACGCACGTGCAGGAAGTAGATTTTCCCGAACTTGTGTATAAGAACTACTGAATCATTTGTACTGCTTAAGTACCTCTACTCTCGTAGCAGTTAGCCATAAGCAGAAGTGTTTCTAGTCGTCTAGTTAGTTAGCCCCTCAGTTTAAGGAATGTTCTCTGCTACTGTTTACTTCCAAATTTTGGTTTATTTATTCAAGTTATCGGGAACCTCGTTGTTTTCCTCGCTGTTTTATCATATTTCCGCCACCAGAGGTTTTTAAATTTTCACTTTTTCAGACACTCTGTTTTTATAAACCACGCTGCAGTTAAGCAGATTATTTTTGCCATGTGTGATTGTACCATAAAATCTTCCTACAATGGAGAGGTTTTAAACTAATTTTTCGGGAGATTACGCGAGCATAATAAAGAAAAGCTATTTTTATTTCTATTTTTAGAATATTTGTAAGTATTATCAGCTTTTTTAAAACTAAAAGAGCTATTGTTCTCTACTTTACTAATCCTGGTTCAATGGCTAAAAAATCCTGATATAGTAATTTTGTCTGTACTTGCTAATCCTGGTGTGTTGTGTATTGATAATGAATATAGTTTATGGGCTAATAAGAAAAGTTGAACTGAAACGCTAATTTAAATTTTGTCTATAAAAAAAATATAATCATCAGTTAAAATAAATATCCTTATTTTCAGCAGAGGAAAAATTGTAGAAATGACCCCGAAAAACTTTAATTGCTATTCTGTAAAAATCATGATTATAGTAAGTACGTTAATTTTATTAACTTGTAGTAGCTTAAGACATATTTTGTTTCAATCTACTGCTTATGATTTAGCGATTTTTGATAATGGTATTTATTTAATTAGTCAAGGAAAAACTCCTTTCGTTTCTTTGCGGGGTATCCATATACTAGGAGATCACGCTGCATTTATTCTTTATGCAATTGCTGGATTATATAAGATTTACCCTAGTGTTTATTGGTTATTTGGCTTACAAGCAATTGCCCTTTCTTTGGGAGCATTACCAGTTTGGCAATTGGCAATACACGAAAATCTAACCAAAAACTTAGCCACAGTAATCGCGGCTTCTTATCTCCTTTATCCCCTAATTTTTAACCTAAACTTATTTGATTTTCACCCAGAAACATTAACACTTCCTGCTTTTTTTTGGGCATTACTAGCCGCAAAAAAAAACAATATTTTTGCGTTTAGCTTAGCACTAATTTTCATTTTAAGTTGTCGGGATGCTTTATCTTTAACTATAATAGCAATGGGCGTTTGGCTAATCTTAGGAGAGAGAAAAATAAAACTTGGGGTGATTTCTTTAGCAATAGGAATAATCTGGTTTATTGTAGCGATTAAAGTAATTATTCCTCAATTTAGTGGAGAACAGGTAGCTGCTGTTGCTAGATATAATTTTTTAGGAGTATCTTTACAAGAGATTATTTTAAATCTTTTTTTTAAACCACAAATTGTTCTAAGTCATCTTTTTACTTTAAATAACTTAGAGTATTTGTTGTTGCTCTTATGTCCTTTAATTTGGGGATTATTTCCTAGATATTTTTCTCCATTAATTGCTGCTTTTCCTATTTTATTCTTAAATTTACTGACTGATAATAAAGAACAAAAAGATTTATTGCACCAATATTCTCTTCCAATTTTACCATTTTTAATTCTAGTAGTAATTGCAACTATAAGCGTAGGACAAGGATGGTTACAAAGACCTAAATATATTATTTTGTGGTCATTAGTTACTTTTTTTGCACTAGCTAAAGTTGGCTATTTTACCTCTCGTTACCTTGAATCTATCGATACTTGGTCAGCAACAAGAGAAGCGTTAAATCAAGTGACAAAAGAAGGTAATGTGTTAACTTCAGCTAACATTGCCCCCCATGTTACCCATCGGACTAAAGTTGAATTAGCAATTGAGGGTTCACAAGGAATTAATCTTCAACAATTTGATGATATATTGTTAAACAAACGTCATCCAGGTTGGAATAGTTCACCAGAATTGGTTGACACTCTAATAGGAAGAATTAAACAAATTCCCGAGTTTAAATTAACCTATGAAAAAAAACAAGTTTATCTATTTGAACGTATTTCACCTCAATCAAATTGATTATGGGTGGATATTCATTTGTCTTAGAAGTAACAAAACTTCTCAATGTCTGCAGAATTCCTAGCTAGGTGGCATTTTCAGTATATTTGTAAGTAGGCGGACCTAAATAAATATAAATCCACAAAAGAAAGAATATTTTCTATGTCTATATTTAGATAATTAGAATTAGATTGATATTGCTCTAGTCGATATTCCCCTCCTATTATATTGAGCCCTGCACTATAAGTTAGTAGAAAATATATATACAATTTTTGTATTGTTTAAGTTTAGCTTTAAATAAACTACTTGTATGTACTAATTCAATATCAATAACAATCATCGTATTTATCCTTTGATCTTTACAGTGTTTATAGTTTTTTTTAGCTTTATCTATGTATTTACCTGAAACTTCTATATTTTTTTAAAAAAAAATACTTTTGATTTAATTTAATTAAAACTTTTATTTGGCTTGTATATTTTTATTCTATTTAGTTGAGTTCTTTTTTTTTATGGAATTATTTTCTTGTTTTAACTTTTATATGAGTGAAAAAATTTTTATTTTCAATATTAAAAAATACTTTATAATCTTTTTTTTTGGACTTAAGTATTTAGATAGCTATTGACTATTATCAATGGTCTTATATGTTTTTTAATTTAAGTTTTTTACTTTACATAAAAATCATCATACTTATGATGCTTAAATAATTTATATATATTTTTGATTTAATTCAATTTAATGATGATTTTGAGAATACAATTTTTCTGATTGTTAACCTTTTAAATCAAACATAATAACCTTAATTTAGTACACGATAAAAGCCATTTTAAACTACTTCTCTGTTTTATGCTTTTTTAAGCCCCCTCAGTTACTGTTAAAGAAAGCCTTAAATTTAGTCTAATAGAATTGGATTTAAACCTATTGTTAGATATAGTCAAAAACAATAGTCTTTCAATAAAAGTCCATGAGTCAATATTTTTTGATTGAGTCAAAAAGTCCTTTCGAGTCTACAGAAGTTACATACGATTATCAATTGGCATCTGATCTAGCTAAGTCAGGGCACGAAGTGACTTTATTTTTGGTAGAAAATGGTGTACTAGCCACCCGTTCAACTATTATTCCCCTTGAATTAGCCAACCTGAATTCTGTTAAAGTCTTGGCAGATAGATTTTCTCTCGAAGAAAGAGGAATTGAGTATTCTGAAGTGAATTCTACGATTCAGATTTCTACCATATCTTCAGTAGTTGATGCTATGGGACAAGGACAAAAAACCTTGTGGTTATAAATCAAATCGAGGATCGGCAGACAACAGCCTATAACTGGAAATTATCTACTGATTATTTTTTATTAGTAACTGACAAAAAATGAGTACACCAACCCTTACATTTCTCTTGATGGATGCGCCATTTGAACAAGCGAGAACAACCACCGCTTTTCGGCTGATGAGTGCAGCCTTAGAAAAAGGCTACAATGTTAATGTTTTTGCCTACGAAGGAGCAGTTTCCTTAGCGTTTTCTCACCAGAAACCTCACGCTAATAGTATTCATGGCCGTACCTTTGAGGAAGAAAATCATCCATTAACTAAAGATTGGGTGGCAGCGATGCAAGCAAAAGCAAAAGATAAGGGCTGTCAATTTGATTGGATTAATTGTGGCCTTTGTGTTGATGAAAGAGGTGTACAAGAAGCGATCGAAGGATGTCGTCGCGGCGGACCCAAAGATTTTTGGCAATGGGCTACCGAATCTGCGTCAACATTAGTTATTGGCACAAGATAAGCTAAAACCTATTAAAAACAAGTTTTAGTAAGGTAAGGAGTAAAAGGATTCTGAATTTTTAAGGAGCATCGACTATGAAAGTACTACAAATTATTGAATCAGCTTATCGTTGTATCGTTGAAGAACAAGATGATCCGGCTATTTGGATAGTTCAAGTTTTAAAGACAGCTGGTGGCGAAGTCGATATTTTGTTACGAGGAAGTGCCGTTAATTATGCTGTTAGTGGCCAAGGGAATGATGGGTTGACCTTAGGTTCTTGGCAACAAACTTGTCCAGCCAAAGTTGATCAAGATTTACAACAAGCTCTGGATAGCGGGTTAAAAGTGTATGCAATCGCAGAAGATATTGCCCAAAGAGGTATTCCTGAAGCAAAATTACTTAGTGGAATTGAAAAATTGTCTCGTCGGGATTTACCTAATTTGTTTGAACAATATCAACAAGTTTGGCGTTGGTGATTAAGTAATTAACGCGCGTTTCACGGAGACTACAACTTCTATTTTTCTCTGCCAATGAGCCGAGCTCTTTGTTTTGATAAAATTCACGTAATTAATTAGGGTTTGCTGGAAAAATATAAAATCTTTTTTCTTTCCTAAAGACCCTTTTTAGCGACTCCTACACGCATACTCCCAATTTATTAACCAACTTTCTTTATTTTACAATTTAAAGAAAAATATATGTATGATTACCAGTCATATTTGACGACGGACTAAATCGCTTATACTGTTTTTTAAAACTTGACAAATATTCCTGAAAGTCAAAGCGAGAATGTGGATGTACTGAATTTTGATTTTTTTTAGAATGAAATCGCTTTATATCGATGGATTGATTCATTCTAATAAATTTAAGATGGTTGTGGGGTTTAGCTTATCTTTAAACCAAACAATCTTCGCGGGAATATCTGTGAATTTAACCCCTGCCTTTTCTAGATTCAATCGTTCAGAAATAGCTAGAATTAGATTGTCTACATCGGAATTTTGTAGCTGATAAAATTTTTTTTGTAAGTATTCTGTCCGCCAATATCCAACAATTTCTAATAAAATATCTCGCCCATCGGGATGTATTAAACGAAAGTCGGGAATCATTACACTCCCAGGTAAAGGAATTAAATCCACTTCTCTTTCCAGTCGCCATTGGGTTTTCAATTTTGCCCATCGTTTGGCAAAGGACTCTTCCAACATACTATCATAGGTTTTTCCTTTAGGATAATGACTGACTAAACCACAGCGATCATTTAAACTAAAATGACTAGTTTTAATTTCTCTGGTATAACTATCCTTAATTTGTAATTTAGTTTCGAGACTCCATTTACTAACATTGAGTAAAGCCGGAATCATTTTAGCTAATGCTAACCCATAACGGGTACTAGCTTTAAATAAACTTGTCGGTCCATCTATCATAATGGTAAACCCCGTATCTGCATCTCCTTCGATATAAGCCATTAATTGAAACAATTTAAGATAACGAAACAGCAATTTATATTCTCCTGGATCATTGCGATGAGCATTAATTCTAATGTGACTAGAACGATAAAAAATTCCTTGAACTTGTGATAAATTGTAACGATGGATTAATTCTTCTGAAGTAGGAGACTCAAAATCAATTAAAATACGATTTTCTTGTAAATCTGCATAAAGTCCTCGTTCAATTTCACTCGGCAAGATTTCTCTACTTAATTCCTCACTCAACAAACTGGCAATGTTGTCTAACAGATAAGAACGGTTAGCGGGAATAGGAAGAGATTCTGCGGCGTGACTAAATACCCGTTGTCGTAGTTGTTGGGGTTCGATGGGACTGACAATTTCAAAAGTTGAAAAGTTATTTTTTAACAGATGGGCTAACCCTCGTTTAACCCGATAATTTAAATTATCTCCTTCTAGTTCTAGAAGCTTTTGATTTAGTTGTTCTTGAGTACTCCCTAGATTATTTTGAAAACAATCAATTTGTTCAGAAGCCAGGGTGAGTGCGTTACGATCTAAAGGTAGTTTTTTAGGAGCTATAGACTCGCCACTGTAACGGTAAATTAATAAATCAGAAGGCAACATAATATTTGATAGGTGTTTGATATATGTTTAATGACAACATATTATTTTTGTGTGGTCATTGATAAATCAATCATAGATTAACTGTCAATTACTTGAAACTTCAATAAAACCTACACTAGTAAACATCCCCTATCGACCTCTAGAGTAGCGCTCCGATAGTTATTCTGGTTGATATCGGCAGGGAAGTCTATTGTAGACTAGATAGGGAAGTGTTAATTTAGTTATGAAAAAACCCTCGAATGATACTCTAATAACTATTAGATTTGGTTAAATGCGGTATGAGGTTAGAAAAATACGGATACTATGGAAGGGCTGTTGTCAGCTACCAAAAGGTTCAACTGAAGAATTACTGGGGATGGTGCGCTCATGAATGTGTTTATTTTTAAATAAAAAAATAAAGCTCCCAATTGCTTTAATCAACCTCTCAAACATTGTCCTGACGATTATTGAAAACAGTATCGTACGAAAAGCTTTAGAGATTAAACCTGATGATTATTGGGCATGGTGTTATCAAGGATAAATTTGACAACAATTAATTATACCGTCTCTATGAAGAGATTAACTTTTATCAAAAAGATATGAATACTGCACTAAAAAGTTACTCTATTCAATAGTAACAATTAGGTTATCAAGTAGAACTAAATCTCTAACATAAGTCTATTATTTACAGAGAATAAGTTATCAATTTTTATCCATAAATTTATATTTAATTAGATAAAAATAATACTATTATTTCTCATTTTTATAAAATTCTAAGATAACTAATTTAGTTAAAAATTAACTGACTATCAATGAAATATATACTTCTGTTTATGCTCTCCATCTTTTTTTTTGAATTTAGTTTACATCGAATAAAAAATTATTAAAATGAGTTCTGTAGTTTCTAAAAAAATAGCCTATTTTTATGAAAATTATAATAACCTGTCATAACAAGTTTGCGGTAAACGTATGTATCATGGTCATTATGATAAAATAGGTAACTATAAAATTAATAGTTGTCAAGCCTAGATAGACTTGATTAAAAAATTACTTAATTTGTGTCAGTGTCGAAACAGCAGAAAACCTAATTGATGTTGATTATAGAATGGGGAAAAGCGCTTTCTATTTTATTTCAAAAATTAAAGGCAATCGGGATCAAAAAACCCTATCTTCTGTGCAAGCTGCTAGAGCTGACAAAAATAAAAAAAATGTTTTTACAGAAAATAGTTGATTTTTAGGTAGCTGATGTTTTGAATAGTCCTTGTTTAGATGATAATTTTTACCTAGTAAAGTTCCTTAAAAGTGGCAAACATGTACCATATAAAACTAAATTTGTTGAGAAATGTTATAGAGGTTTTAAACTAGGAGTGATTTTAATGTTAGCAACTTGGGGTCATCGTCCTATTAATTCTCTGGCAGGTGAGTTAACTTCAAATAAAAACCAACACTTAGCATAAATTTCTTGGTGTTATTATTTATAATATGTTATTTCTTTACCAGAAGACAAAAAAATTACTAAGTGAATTTAAAGTAATTAAATCTGAATGATTGCTGGATTTCTGTTGCTTTTTTATGGGATATAATCATCTACTCTGCTTTTTATATTTAAGCAATTACCTAATTTTTGCAAAGTGCCTGGACTACTATAGAAGAGGCATCATCTTTAAGGTTAATGAGTCTTGGATATGAACGAGGTTAAATTCGTTTATGGTCACTTTGTTGTCGTAAATATCAATAGTAAAATAATTCTTATTAATATAAATTTTCTTAAAAAAGAAAATTTTAAATATTTTCAGAAAACAATTACAAGAAATAAAATTAATTTTTTTAACCCTTGACATTGGGTTGCAACTAAAGAGAGTGTGTTAGCCTTTTATTAAAACGATTTAAATATTATTGATTGACTTATTGATGAGGCTTTTGTAATTTTTACTTTTAATCAAAACTGTTAAAGAGTTGTTAAAAAGTATTTTTTTCTAGAAAAAATACAGAACAAGCATGTTTTAGATTTAAAAATAACCCTCCTGGGTTAAGAATTAGATGAATTTTTTTTACGATAATTGGGTTAATAATTAATAGCTAATTTTAAAATAATTACATAAATAAAAATTGTTATTTAAGGTTTTTTAGCTAACTTATTTAGCTAAAAAACCTTTCACTAAAGCTAATCCTAAATATTTAATTATTTTCTTGATTAGATTTAAATTTTATATGCTAGGCTAAAAAAACTTTTTTTTCTATTAGAGAAAAATTGATAAATTTTTTGTTTTTTTAAAATAAACCACCTGATAATTTTTGATTGAGTTAAATGAATAATCATTAAGATTACATCAGGTATTTATTGTTTTTAAGCAAAAATATCTTTATCTGTTATAGGATTGTTAATTAGATATAAATCGTTGACTATTATTCATGGTAAATTCGGGTTATACTGAATGAATAATGTAGGACTAATTAGTGGAATATCAAGTAAAGATTTTAAGCTAAAAAGTTTATAAAATATATAATGCCACAATTTTTTTAAAAATTAACTTAGATTTTTTGTTAAAATTTTCTACTACTTCTTATTTAAAATAGGGATTTTAAAAAAATAAAAAAAATATTTTTACTCTTTTTTATGCATTTCAAATAAGATTTAAATATTAATTAGTGAATTTTAATAGTCTTGATACTAGTCTTAATTTCCTAAACAATATTCTTAATCATTAAGTTAATTGGCATATACAAAAAGAACTAGTGACGTTTCATACACATAATTTTATTTTTTTTAGAAAAAATATTCTCTTTTATTTAGAACTAACATATTTTTAAGAATTAGTATTTAATTTTTTTATTTACTTGTCAAGGAGTTTTATTATAGTTATCTAACTTAGCATTAACCTATTTAATACAATGAGGTCTATATTATTACTAATTAGAGGTTTTTACATTAATTTATAGCTTTTTTATCCCATTTTGCAAGAGAAATGCTAACTATTTGAGTAGTAATTCATATCTTCTTATTTTTACAATTTTTAGACTCACTCTTTATATATAAATGCACTAACACTACATAACAATTTTATTGTTTATCGATTAAGATGTTTTTAGTAACTGTCAATCGTTTCAATATCTAAGTTTTTTTATCTGTAATTTTTAAACTAAATCTTTGAGTGCTATTTTTAGTTGTTGTGTACTCACTTCATCATCTTAGCTATATTAAACTATCTAATGTTACTAGTTAAAATTGCTTCAATGATTTTTATCTCAAATATTTATGGATATGCTCTTTTTCTTTTTAAGAGACTTAACTCTTTTTTAAATTCATTTAAACGTTGATTATGTTTAACTTAACAAATATTAATTCTGAGATAGATGGACTTTTCTGCCCAAGACAAATCTCTAATAGAGCTGATTATTTTGATGAAGTTTTCTAATTGTTTAATTTTAATATATAAAAGTTATTGTTATACTTATCTTTCCGATAAGTATAACTATTCCTATCTCATTTTAAATCTAATGATGGGTAATGATGAGTCTTTTAAAATTTAGAATCTTATTGATTAAACTGGGTGAAGTATTTAATACTATATGTGTAAGTTGAGTGAAAACTTCAAGCCTAGTGTCATTAAATTTACACACAAAACTTGCTAAAATCTCGTCCATCTAAATGGATACGATTTTTGATACACCTATTATTGATAATCAGACTATGTCTTGATATTCTTAATTTTTACATACTAAGCTTAGTAAAACTTCAGTTTTTACGTTAAATATTAAACTTTTGCTAAAAAACTAGCAGAAGGGACAGAAAATTTCGCGCTCTTTTGAAGCAGATAGTCTAAAAACGTTTGAGCTACCACTGATAGTTGTTTATCCTCCAAATATGCTACATACCAACGACGTCTAATCGGAAAATGTTCCACATCAAGAATAGTCAGTTCGCTATCCTTTCCCTCAGAAATCAGAGTATGTTGAGAAAGGATAGAAATCCCTAGATTACCTGCGATTGCGTGTTTAATCGCCTCACTACTTCCTAATTCTAGGCGGACCTCAACGGATAAACCGTGTTGATAGAACAGTTTTTGTATTGCCTGTCGAGTCCCCAATCCTGATTCAGGCATGATAAAAACTTCGCCATCAAGATTGGTGATAGGAATATTTTGTTTTCCGGCTAATGGATGGTTTCTAGGAGCAATCACTACTAAATAATTATCAAGAAAAGGTTGAGTTGATAATCCCATGCCATCAGATGGTTCACTTAAAACATACAAATCATCTCGGTTTTCCATCATACATTCCTGGATATCTTGATGATTTGCAACATTTAAAGAGATATCAATGCCGGGATATTGTTGACAAAATGTACCTAAAATTCGAGGAATAAAGTATTTTGCTGTGGTAATAACTGACAATCTTAATTGTCCCTGTCGGGTTCCTTTTAAATCCGCTACTTTCATCTCAAAATTTTCTAATCTTCCAAAGATCTCTTTACAGGTTTGAAGTAATTCTTTTCCGGCTTCAGTTAGATAGAGACGTTTACCAATTTGTTCAAATAAGGGTATACCGATGACTTTGGTTAGTTGTTTAATTTGGCTTGACACTGTGGGCTGAGTAATTAATAATTCTTCTGCTGCACGGGTAAAACTCCTGTGACGTGCCATAGTCTCAAAAACTTTTAGCTGATGTAGGGTGGCTTGAATCAATGAGCATTTCCTCTAGTGTGAGATTTTGAGTCTGCTGAAGTATTAAATTACCTACTCAAATCATAGACTAACTTTAATGGTTTTTCAAGTTTAACTTATCTAATTTCTATGGTAATCATCATTAACTTTTACTCGTGAGAGTGCCGATGGTAACAAATGCCACTATCTCTTTTTGAGAAAATCGCTATTTCCTGTTAACCTAAATAAAGTTTTAGCAATAAATACTTACAGTAACATTTTATACATAGAGCTCCTCCAGTTTGCGAAATCAAGATTTAAGGAAAAGATAAGGTGATTTTTCCTCTAATTTGATGAGTGCTCGCGCTCGTCTCCTGGCAAGGGTTTTTAATTTCATTAAAAGACTAGATTGTATTAACTAAAATCAAGAAACGATTCAGAACAGCTGGAGAGAATGATTATTGTTGACTAGTTTAATGAATTAATAGTTATGTTAACTTTTTTCAAGTAAACTTGATGTGATCCACTGACAAGATAAACCCATTTTAATACAGTTCAGCTCATAACTATAGATAGTACAGCCTTTAAACAAACTGACATTAAAATTACTATCAAAAAACCAATTAAGATGATTAAAAAGGTTAAAATTCAAAGCTGCTGTCAACCCTTATACATCGTTAAAAGCTACTTATAGAACCACTAATAAAAAATAATAACCAGTGTTTAAAACTGAGTTTACTTGTTGAAACAAATGATCATATTGTTGAGAGTTGAAATCCTTAAAAATACTCTCTAAAAATTTAATAGTTTTTCTCAAGCTAAATTATGATTAATCACCAACTAAGACACGGCTAGGAAAAAAGTCAACTAATTCTCTTTAACACTAGATTTCTCGACTTAACTCACTGATATTTACAGAAACGTGGAATAAAGAATATTTAGTCTGTCAGTAAGAATTAAATAAAATATAAGTATTAAAAATATACTTCCTAATTCTACCAATTAATAAGTTCCAATTATATGAGTATTTTTTGGAGATACTTCTACAAAATTTTTGCAGAAATATAGGAGAGCATTTTTTAATTTTTTTAGTGCAGGTTGACAATTTACATACTTTTTTAAAAGTTTTTAATATAGAGTTGTTTATTTATGTACAACTATTTACATCTATATAAATAAGACTAAAAAATAATATAGTTTACAACACCTAACTTCCCCCCCTAGTTCATGTAGAAGAGGTTTTCTCAAAGAATAAGGAACTTTTTATCCAGTAAATTTTAGAAGAACTGTAGGGCATATTAGCACAGCGCAACACACCCTACAAACTGTTTTAGTTAGTTACGAAAAAAAGCAAAAAATTATCTGAAAAACTGTAGTTTATCTAACGTCCCATACCTATGGCAGTAGCAATAGTCCAACTATCTATTATTATTAAAAATAAAGTTAATAATAATAAAACTAAATACATCCAAGGTTGAGATAAGGGACGAACATCAGTGGTATCAATTTCTGTTTTTTCGGTAACAATGTTCACCAAACGGGAAAATCCAGCGATTCGCATCGGCAATAAATACGCTGTTTGAGCATCACGAGAGATAAAATAGTAAACAAGTCCTCCTTGGCTAGTAGTGCGTAATTTTAAATCTTTAATTTCTGACCAAGGTAAAGACCATCCTTTACAAAGAAAAGAAGGAACCCAACTCGGATAAGTCACTTTTATAGTATTCTTATCCACAATGACCCGTTCACTTAAGACACCTGCTAAAACTATGAAGCCCATTACGATTCCTGTCCATAACATATAAGGAGGAACAGAACTGAATGTAACTTCTGCAAGAAAGGGAAGGGGAAGGGTAAGGGAAAAATAAAGACTAACTAAAGTGATACGGATAAGCGGAGAAATACGAAAGGTTAACGGAAAGTGGGAAGACACGCCAGTATTTTTAAGGACACTATCTCTTAATTCTTAACATTTTTAGCTTTATTTTGCAAAATTGTATATAGTTTAGTTTGCTGTATTGGGTATGTGCGTGTAGGGAAATTGTCAGGGAATAGTAACGGAGAAAAATGATATTTCTACAACATGCTTCAAGTGGTGACCTGGTTGAAGTCTTGACGATGAACAATCTTTAGGATCTTTGTCAAAACTAAATTGTGCGAGAATTTTACTGCAGTGAGAAAATACAGGGTTTCAAATTATCACCTAAATCTGACATTATTTATTTTTCTTTCAGGAGAACCCTTACCCACTTATTGGATGAGTTCTGAGTTTTATCGATAAACTCTTATATGATCTTTTCAGGACTGTTCCTGATAAATTCCTAGACCTTAGGGTGGGCAGACATAAAGCTATCTTAAATTGTTACAGATTACCGAATTATTATCTGCTCGATAAGCTTAATAATTTCAGAATTAGAGTTTAAATGGACTGGTATTTTTTCTACTAACTTATCACAATCAATCCAAGAAAGATACAATTATTAGCCATTAATAAGCAGTTAATCTTTATCTAAAATGTGTTATAGGTTAGTAATAGAATATATGAAAAATATTTGATAAAATAATCTTATTTTGGTGCGTAATTATCAGTAGATATTATATTCAATCATGAATCTATCTTCAGTAAGAGCTTTAAATGGGTAACTTCAAATAAACGTTTAAGAGTAAATCTAATTATTTTTTGAAAAGTTCATATATAACATTGGTTCTATTATTGTCAATTATTTTATATAATAAACTTATTTAATTTTATCTAGTTAATTGGTGATAACTTAAATTTAGGTATCTACTAACATTACAGTCGCCTTAACGGTAATATGTATAATAAATCAGTTAAGCTCAGAAAGAGTTAATAATTTGCTCTAAAATCATACAGATTTTTAAGACGAATTAGCCTCAAAATTATTTTTGAGACTTTTTTTTATCATCAACACCGTTAACCTTTAGAAAAAATATCAATGACTTCTTCAATGAAGAGAACGTAAACATAAAAAATAAAAGAAGCTACTTGACGAAATGTCTTCGATTCTTACTGAAATATTTAAGAGAAAACACTAACTTTTTTAAAACCTGATTAAACGTGATGATGAAATTTATAATCTATTTGAGTAAGTTTTAACTACAAAAAAATAGGGAATAAAAACCTATTATGTACTATAATAACGCTCTATCATAATCTTCAGTTTATAGGAGTAATTAGGATAAAAAGAAAAAATAAAAATTAGGAACTTGAGGATAAGTTTAATGATTACTCTGATGATAATTTTTACTTTACAGATAGTTTATCGAGCGAACTTTCTGATTTATATATTTATAACTTTCAAAGAAAAAATTTATCAGAATCTATCTGAGAATCTGCTACTAAATCTCGTAAATTTATAAAATTTTAAAACTTATTCTAAGATTTAATTATTGATTAAGTATAGTAGATGGGGTGAGTCTAAAACTTATTGAAGTTATAAAAATTTGTTTTTGGTTAGCACCCCACTTTATCTATTACTTATTTTATTGGCTTATTTTTCTTGATAATTTATAGCAGTTGCCAAAACGGTTAGGATATTTTCCTGTTCTTTATTTTCTGATTTTCAAAATTTTCTAGACTTACCAAAAAATTACGGAGAAGTTGTTTTCCCGACGGAGTCAAGATACTTTCCGGGTGAAATTGTACCCCTTGAAGGTTAGGATAACCTTGATGTTGAAGCCCCATAATGGTCCCGTCTTCAACCCAAGCAGTTATTTCAAATATTTGTGGTAGACTACCTCGATCTACCACTAAACTATGATAACGAGTGGCACTAAAAGGATTCTCTAAACCTGCAAACACTCCGACTCCCTTATGATAGATTTGAGAGGTTTTGCCGTGCATCAACAGAGGTGCAGCGACAACCTGTCCTCCATAAACTTGACCAAGACTTTGATGACCTAAACAAACCCCTAAAATGGGTAGAGTCGGGCCTAATTGTTCAATTAACGCGAGGGATATTCCTGCATCATCAGGACGGCCTGGACCTGGAGAAATCACAACTCCATTCGGTTGTAGATAACGAATCTTATCAAGAGTAATTTGATCATTACGGTAAACTTGGATATCTAAAGCTACGGGAAGTTCAGTACCCAGTTCTCCTAAATACTGCACTAAATTGTAGGTGAAACTATCGTAATTATCGATGATTAGAATCAATACTTATCTCCTTGAGGCTTGCTGGGGGAGCAGTTAATCTCCGCCCAAAATCTGCCTTTGACCTTAATGCTAATTCTTACAGGGTAAGAAGAAAAGGAACCAAAGGGGGTAACAAAATAAAACTGGCAACTAAAACTGCTGCCATCGTCCCAACCATTACTGCTCCGGCAGCACAATCTTTAGCAATCTTAGCTAATATATGGTAGGACTGTCCTACGGTTAGATCAACTACCGATTCTAGAGCGGTATTCAATAACTCTAAAACCATCACGAAAGCGCAGGTTAGAGAAACAATAGCCAAGGCCACACCAGTGATTTGTAAAAATAGTCCTAGGCTAATGGCGATCACAGTCATGGCGGTATGAATACGGAAATTACGTTGAGTCTCAAAAGCGTAACAAATGCCAGCCCAAGCATATTTAAAACTTAAAAACAAGTTAGGGGCAATTTGCCAAGCCAATTGCCGTCGGGAATGCAATTTTAATTCTGCAGTTGAAGTTGAGCTTATCTGAAGATTAGGACAGCTCCTGAAAGCAACACCAGAAGGCAATGGGGAAGAAGGGACTAACTGGGTACGGAAAGATTGGTTCAAGTGTAAATTTGTTTTCATTATCTTAAAATTTTACGACGTAACTGTTGAATTTTATTGGAAATACTGTGAAATTGAAACAATTCAATCAATTTAATGTATCAACTATTTGGCTGAAGGCCCACAAGTTTTAACAAAATTTCTTGTTGTGCAAGCATCTGTCGCAAACTTTCTTCATCTGGATGATCCCAACCTAAAAGGTGTAGAAGTCCATGAGCCACTAACCATGCTAATTCTACGGTTAGAGAATGATGTTTTTGTCGTGCTTGTTTTTTAGCTGTATCCACCGAAATGATAATGTCTCCTAAATATAGGGGTTCATCAGCACTTATTTGTTCCGATGATTGAGGAACTTTAACTTCAAGAGCGGCAAACGCTAAGACATCTGTGGGTTGGTTCTTATGGCGATATTGGTTATTAAAAGTTTGTATTTCGTAATCGCTGGTTAACCTTAGACTCAGTTCATAAGTCTCCGATATAGCAATTATTGAGTGTAGTTCCTCTAACCAAATTTGAATCCACTGTTGCCAAGTTGCTCTAATAATGTTAGAGACATCCAAACCATTTGATGATTCGAAGTCAAAAACATCTTGAAGATAAAGGTCAACGGTTAAGGTTTTTCTAGGAGAAGATGCCATCATACCCTCGATTTTAACGAGTTAAATAGGAAATACTAATAAGAAACCCTAATAAGCCTACCGTTGTTACTACAAAGTGCTTGATGGAAGTTCCTCTTTTGCGAACCATATTACGCATTGCCAGTTTCACATAACTTGGTGGTGTGCCACTAGGAGTGGCATTAGGAGATAAAGATGGAATATCAGTAGGTTGAGGGGATTGAGGTAAATTACTCATGAGATCTATATGAATTTATTCCGATGACTGTTGTTGTCTTAGATTTTAGAGGTAATTCCTTTATAAGGGAACAATTTGTTGCTAAAAATAAACTTACTTTTAGAAATCTTTTTATTTCTTTCTAGAAGTTGATCACCAAGTTTTGATATATTTTGCTCTTTTGAACGGTTTTAAAAAAATTATTATTCTATATCTACTACTTTGTAATCCCTTTTATATAACTAGATAACTAAATTGTTTGAGATAATTGAATTGATTGTGTTCCTGTTCCGCATTTGACATCCATTTTTTTATGGTTTTCTCATAATTAATCATTTGTTCGATAAAAGTATGCTCTTTTAATGTCCTTAGAGTGAAAAATTAATTACCACATCTTATCGTGTAATCGTATTTTACGATGCAGTCTTCAAAAACTTTTTTACACTACTGTTTCATGATTTTTGAGTTTTTTCTTTATTTTAATTGTTAATTTAAAACGATAGTCAAAGGTAAAGTTGGTTTTTAACTATGTTCCATGACAATAGCTAAAGCCGGTACAGCTGATTATAGAAGTCATTCACCGAAGGTATATTGATTAACTCTAATCACGAAAGTAGCTGGTAACTCCTCCATGAGATGAACAAAAACTAACATGACTTCTATAAGTGTTCCCTCAGACATCAAGAGAGTATACACCTTGAATAAGGTATTAGTGGGAGTGTCGCCTAAACTACGGGCTGGATCGTCTTAAACTTGTTTTTTTTATTTGAACTTAATCCTAACTATACCAAAAGCTACTGATAAACATAGGAGTGAATAAGCATAAATTGAGATAAGAATTGCCCTACTAATCTAATCAATAACCCTATGGCAATGCCAATGCCAAAGGTAGCTTCCATGAAGTTCCTCATCACGTTATTTAACCTTCCTAAAGGGATTAATATCGCTGCCGCAAATCACAGACCCTAAAATAGGATAGTCTAAAGCCGCAATATTTTTCCCTATCTTATCGTGAAATTGGATTGTAGTCTCTGTCCACAAGCCATGACTAAAGTTAAGATTAAGACTATGAAACTATGGTCGCAGTTAATGAGACTAAGGGGGTTAATAAGACTAAGATAGAATCATAGTTTGCTAGTTACTAAAAATTATTGACTAGAGCATATGAAAGATTCAAGAATAATATTTAGTCGGATTAAATACACACAAAGAACGACAAATCCCAAAGCAAAAGAGATAAAGTAGACAAAAAAGGCTAGTATTGTCTGTCATTAACTGCACAGCAGCTACTCGTTCCTCAAATCTAAACCAAGTTCTATAGTATAAGTCTCTGTTGTAGAAGTATTTACCCTAAAGTATTGTACTGTCCAAAAATTATTTTATCGGTACTCCCTATCCTATTCTCGCCAGTAGTAAAAAATAATTTAGCAAGCGATTTTAAGGACAGTAGAGTCAAAATATTGCCATGTTTTCTAGTATAAAAAAAATGCTGCCTACCACAAATAAAACAGAAATAACAATTAACGCTGCAACAACAAGAACAAGAAGTTTACAACCATTAATTAGAAAGTGCTTTAATAAAGATTTTTCGTGATGGAAGTAGGATTATAATTAGTCATCATTGAAATCAGAAGGTTCCCTAAAGTAGAGGTCGACAGACGTCGATTTCCGTGGAGGTTCAGCTTTTCCTTTTTGTCTCCTTTCCTCTTCAGTCCAAGGTTAACGCTTTGAATTGAAAATAACTAAATTGTGTTCCGACTAACTTAGTAACGTTTGAGTTCTTCATGATTCGTTTTTCTTTCATGAGCATCTTAACCTCACCCCCAAAAGCAAAAGTTAACCTACAGGATTGAGGTCTAACTGGTTTCTTCTCAACTGGTTCAACATTAGTTTTATTTCTAATAAAGTTAAAGCATAACCAATACCAAGATAGGTTTTCCTATTAAACGGTAAATATTTATAAGAAGAATAGCCTTGTTATCAAAAATGTTCTAGTCTAAATTGTTTTTACTTAATATAAGTATCTTCTCTATGATGAGTTCAATAAATATTAAGAGATAAACATTGTTTCTGCCACAAACTTTTCATGATTTCAACAAAATTTTTAGCAACACGACCCAAGGTAAGCCTGGCTATAGGATGGATCTGTAGAGTTTTTTTGACGGAATCCTATTAACTAGGAAGTTTTTATGTTTTTTATGACTTTTAGAACTTTCTCTTTTTAAAAAATCATTCAAATTCTAGTAATTTATGAGTTCAGTGAAAAAACACAGTTTAAAACCTTTATTTAGGATTATCAGCTTATTTTTAAAAATGATGTATGTGATGAAGTTCCTCATTTAATCCCGTGTTAATGCCGTTAATCTTAGAATATCTTGTCCTTCTGTGTATCTCTCACTTTGTCGTTTATCAAGTTTAAATTTTAAGCTATTAAAGCTATTTTTCAAGAGTTACATTTTATTTTTTTCTAAAAACTCTAGTTTTTCTATTTTTTTTTATAAAACAAATAAATACAAAATACAATCTAACGAAAAAACTAAACCTATCGAACATTGGAGGTTAAGTTGTTGGTATCTATTTTACTTTAAAAAAACTGAATACGGCTTAAATAATAACTTGCAAAGCACGATCATACATTGATTTGCACATTATAGGTTTATTCTTTTTATTGGTCAACGATATTATTGACATAATTTTAATTAAATTGACCATAGATTTATAGTTTTTTTTATCAAAAAATATTAATACTTTATATCTTTATTTATAAATTTTACCACTGACAATAGTACTCGATTTAGTTTATGAAAAAGGTGTTAGACTACTATTAGTCGATTCTATGCTGAGCTATTTTGAAAATAGCTCAGCATAGAATCGACTAATCTATTGCAATAATTGTAACCAGGCAAGGGTTCCTAGTTTATTAGGAAATGAACCAGTAATAATTTTATTAATTTTTTATCGACAATTATTAATTCTCGATGACAGTCATTTTTTTTATAAGACATCGATACAATAGCCCTAGGGTTAATTGATACGATCACCCCCTATCTATAACGTCTGTATTATTTTTTATGTCTCATAATAGAACAACCCAACCCTTCGGATCAGTCATTGAAGGTTCTCTCAGTCAAGGATTAGAGGTTCGCTTACATCCTGATGTTTCCGTCGAGCAAATGCGGGTGGGTAAGTTTTTAGTCGTTCAGGGAATAAGATCTCGGTTTTTCTGTCTCCTCACCGACGTCTCTTTAGGAACTACTAACCCTCGTATTCTCTCCAATCCTCCTAGTTTTGAAGATAGTTTTATGCACGATGTCCTAACAGGAAGCGGAACCTACGGAAAAGTAGAATTAGCTCCAATGTTAATGTTTACTCCTATTGAAAAGGAAGTACAAGTTAATGCTAAAACAAAAAATAAGAATAGTTCATTAGGATCATTTGAGGCGAAAACGAGTAGTGATATTGAATTACTCCCAGTTAAAACTATTCCAGCTCATTTTAGTCAGGTTGATGAAGCTTTGGAAAAAGATTTTCGTTGTGTTTTTGGCTGTAAAAATGATCCCATCCGTCGTAATTTTGCTATAACTAAGTACACGCAGTATTACATTGAACTATCTTTATATTTTTTAACTGCTTTAGGTAAACATGCTAAGTTAAATCTTTAGCTTGAAAAAGTTATCTTGACGCAATGATTTAAATTTTTAGGGAAGATTTAATAAAATACAATTACCAATTTTAAGAGAAAAATAAGAACTTGGGTAACTAATTAAAGTTACCCAAGCGTTAAATAGTAAATGACAAGTAAAAAAATTTTGTCACTCAACTTCTATACAGAAATAGTCTTCCTAAGACCAGTGTCTAACTCTCCTTTAGTATACTTAATGGCATAAGCCTCAATACTTTCTTGCTTGATCTTACTAGCATTGCCAGCAGTCCAGAATTGCTGATAACGCTCAGAACAAACTTGCGTCATGTACTTTATAGAATGTTTCATGTAATGGCGAGGGTCAAAGTTGCTAGGATCCTCATGGAAAGCTTCTCGAATGGCAGCTGTGATCGCTAAACGATTATCCGTATCGATGTTAACTTTACGAACACCACTCTTGATCCCTTTTTGAATCTCTTCAACAGGAACTCCATAGGTTTCAGGAATTTTACCTCCGTATTGATTGATCATGTCTAACCATTCTTGGGGTACGGAGGAAGAACCGTGCATTACTAAGTGGGTATTGGGTAAACGACGATGAATTTCTTCAATACGGCTAATGGCGAGAATTTCACCGGTGGGTTTACGAGTAAACTTATAAGCACCGTGGCTGGTTCCAATGGCGATCGCTAAAGCATCAACTTGAGTACGCTCAACGAATTCTACCGCTTCATCAGGATTTGTCAGGAGTTGGTCTTTACTTAAAGTTCCCTCAAACCCATGACCATCTTCTTTGTCTCCTCGACCAGTTTCAAGAGAACCTAAACAACCGAGTTCACCCTCAACACTAGCACCGACAGCATGAGCAACTTTAACGACTTCGGCAGTAACATTTACGTTGTAATCGAAGTTAGCGGGGGTTTTGGCATCCTCTTCTAAGGAGCCATCCATCATAACACTGGTAAAACCATTGCGGATTGCGCTATAACAAGTAGCAGGGCTATTTCCGTGGTCTTGGTGCATAGCAATGGGAATATGAGGATAGCTTTCTGATGCTCCCAAGATTAAGTGACGGAGGAAATTTTCTCCTGCATACTTACGAGCGCCACGAGAAGCTTGTAGAATAACGGGGCTATTGGTTTCGTCGGCCGCCTGCATAATTGCTAAAATTTGCTCAAGATTGTTGACGTTGAATGCAGGAATACCATAACCATTCTCAGCCGCGTGATCTAGAAGCATTCGCATTGGGACGAGTGCCATAGATGTCCTCCTAATCTATCTTTTGTTTTGTGTGGGTTAATCTTCAAGAAAATCAATTCTCTTATTTTTCAATACTAAGATAGATTGCACCTTTTGACGAGTTGTTTTTTATGCTATGGACTATAGATTATTCCTGTGCTATGCACCGCATATTATTATTCTCTTGTCAATACTAAGTTTTCCTAAGCATAATCAAAACCAAAGGTAATTGATTAAGTGATTACCATCCGAACTCGCCCCCGAAGTTGCCATCTCCACATAAGCAGTGATTATCTACCAAATTCCTTGGGAACTCAAGGTCCAAGCTTGTATCACATGAGAGCGTCCACTCGACAGATTGTTATTGGGACTATGTAATAACTGCATTCGCACAGAAATAATTTAATAATTTATAATTCTCCATAGAGCTAAATTCTATGGAATTTTCTAAACCCGCACAATTTTCATTATAGCTAAAATTTTTTAAAAGCGACACAAACTAAATTTTTTTAACTACATATACTTTACATAATTTACTAAACTAGACTGTAACTTAAGCATTAGAAAATATTAAAATAAGGGTCAAAAAATTTTCTCTTTCACAACTGAAGTATGGTAAATCGGAAAGATAGGCTTAGATAAGTATGAGCGAGCTGAAAGAAAAACGACTAAGTATCACAAGGCGTCAGATGAAACTCGTAAAATTGTCTTAAAGAGACTTAAAAATAAATCCCCTTTAGCTAAGGTAGTTAAATACGCTTATTTTCAGGAAAATTTTTTTAAAAAACGCTAATTAAAACGATATAAAGTCAATTGTAATTGTTTTAATCTAAAAATTAGAAATGGTTTGTTTTTTAAACACTCATCTCATATTGTAACTGCCTACCTATCCTGTCTTGAGGGGGTTTTGTTATAAGGATGTGTCTTGTTTACTTCCCAAGTATGAAGGCAAGTTTTTCATGAAAATGTCTGAATATCGAGTATTTGAGAGTAACCTACCCCAAAAAAGCGAAAATAGAGATGAGTTAAACTAACTCTTGGATTAAGACGGAGAAGAATTTTGTAAATTTTGACCAATTTTAGGTTCTTTCCCCTCAAGGAGACGATTAATATTTGTGCTATGACGAATAATAACATAGAGTCCTGCTACCAAAGCAAAAATACAATAGGGCAGAGGTTGATGTAGGCAAATCATCAAAATATTCGCTGCAAGTACTCCTGTTAAGGAACTCAGGGAAACAATCTTGGAGAAACTCAGCATTAGCAAAAAGCTAGTTAAGCTTCCTAAAGCAACTAAGGGGTTGAGTACGAATAACACGCCTAAACCAGTAGCTACTGACTTACCACCTGTAAAATTAAGAAAAATCGATTTACTATGGCCAAATATAACAGTTATCGCTGTCACTATCATTAACCAAGGTTTCCACTCCGAAGTAATTAGTCCTGTAGGGGCTAATACATAAAACCATTTGACTATTGCCATAGATAAGATGGCCTTCCCCAAATCTGTAATTAAGACAAGGACAGCCGCTGTTTTACCCAGTATTCGCAACACATTTGTCGCTCCCGTAGAACCCGATCCATGTTCACGAATATCAATCCCTTTGAGGACTCTCACTACAAGATAACCCGTAGGAATAGAACCCAGTAAATAAGTTACCAGACACAAAAATCCACTAATTACCCAAGTCATAGTTCCTAATTCGTTCCGTCATTATATGTAATAGTTTACAGATCTATGTCATTAATATGAATAGTTTGACACTTGTTGAAGATCAGGTGCAAATGCTAACAAAAGGGGAAATTGTAGGAGGGAAAGATTTATCTGTTGTTCGGTTTCATCAATAACCACCAGGGGAATTTGTTTATCTTCAAGTAAACGCTCTGCTTTTAGCACTAAAGCATCTGGAGATTCAAAAAGAACTACTCCCTTTTCTGGACCAAAATCACTGCGGGAAATTCCTAAACAATCTTGTAATCCCCTACGCCATTCTCCAAGTCTTTCGGGACTGTTAGCTAGAATCAGAAACCGAGAGCGATCACCGTGAAGACTATTCAATACAGAAATAATCGCCGACGCAATCAAAATATTCTGTAGGCGAGTCCCCAGGGATAAAATAGCTCCCCGTCCTCCTTGAGAAAAAAACCACGTTTGTACTCGTTCTGCATGCATTGGTTCAAAAGTACGACGTAGTTGCCAGGGGTATCCATAATAATCAGGGTTATTGCGGTATTGCTCCAATATTTTCTTAATCTTCGTAGTTTGTGCCTCAAATTCTTGGGGAGCAAACTGGACCTTACCTGAACTCGAAGATTGAGACGGGATTGTTTCTGAAGAATTCCAAGTCCCTTGGGTGGGCAATTCTAACTGTTCAGCTGTCGCCGCTAAATCTTGTAAACTGCCTACCAAATAATCCTTAAATCCTTGAACTCGAATCGCTAAATCTTGAGAAACTCCTGCAAATGTTGTTCGCATTTCTTCTTTTATTCTATCCCGACGACGTTCAAGTTGTTCAACGGAAATTTCTAGGGCTTGTTTTTGCTGTTTGAGTTCTTTTAAACCTTCTTGAACTATCAAGCGAGTGTGTTGCTCAATATCTTGAATTTCTTCTGCTATCATTTTACGTTCACGGTCTTGTAGCTGTTTTATTTCTTGAGTTAACCCTTGTTTTTGTTGTTCTAAAGACTGAACTTGTACTGTTAACTCTTTAACTCTACTTTCAAGATTTAATATTGTATCAGAAACTCTAATCATTTCAGGTTCAGGAGCACTTTCTTCCCTTGCGACTGCATTCTCGGCAGTATTGTCTGTTGGCTCGTTGGTTAACTCAGGTTTGGGAACTTGGTGATCGTCTATCTTCATTTTCTCGTTACAAATTTACAGTAATTTTAAAGGGAACTTTTATGTTAATAGTTCGACTTTAATTATCGAGCCTATTATAGTTGAATAATGTTGTAACTTCAGGTTGTGAATTTTTATACTAGAAACATATTTATCTATGGTTAAGCCATTAATAAGATGAATAACAAGAATTGATTTAATAGTATTTGCCTCAGATAATCTAACCTATCTAAAGATGTTAAAATTATACACTGATAGTAGTATTTTCGTAGATGACAGTATTGTTATAAACAGCTTTTTAAGAGTTTAGAACTAAAAGTAATCGTTAAAAAGTGGATACTATTAACTTTTTAAAAACAAAATTGGTATTAGATTCCAAAAAATTTGCCTGGTTTTCCATTCAGCATAAAGAAAGCAGTGAATCAATTGACCCTAACGATAAACATCTAAAGCGATTGAAGTAGACCGTAAACGGACACTGACGATGTTAAATAACAGGGACAAATCAAAGAAAGCTCGGGATAAACTTACCCAAAGTTGTAGCACAATCAACACGATAGCCACCTTTATTAAGGCTAAGGGTATTTTATGACTGGGAGCAAGTTAAATGATTTTATCGAGAACGGAGGAAGAAATAACATATATTAGAGAAAATTATAGGTTAGAGTAATAGACTTGTCTGTTTCACAGGATAACATTGCTAGATTATACTTGAAATAAAAATGGCAAAACAGCGTACTATGGAATTCTGAATATGAGAATTACCGGTTTTTCGACTATTGTCAGTCTTTCTGGTTTGGCTATCTCAATGGGGTTAAAGTAGAAGGTAAACTCAATAAACCCAGCTTCGGCTCCAATGATGACCTAGTTTATACCTTTTCTAAGACAATTTGTGTTTATTAGTTAAGCTATTTAATGATTTGACTAATATCAAACTTAATATTGCTTGTTCAAGTTTTATGAAAAACAAATATAGTACGAGTGCATTTTTACAATTGCAGAATTCCAAATTATATGCAATATTTGCTTGGAGTAAAAAAGAGCCAGAGATAATACCTGCTCAATCTTGGTTAGCTATCTTAGAAATATTTATTCAACAAATTTCAATAAAAGATGCTTATAAAGTTTTTAAAACTATCAGAGAGTCTCACTTAAATCAAGAAACAACCTCAGAATTAACTCCTTATCAAGACCTCATTCAAAATTTTCCTCAAGCTTTAATCTTTTTGAGTAATAAAAGCTTAAAAATTCTTCCCCAAGGATTTCGTAGCTTTATTGAAAAAAGTAGAAAAATTGAATTGTATAAATTAAGTTTAAAAAAGAAAAAAATTCTTCTTCAACTGTTTCAAGCACATAAACTTCAAAAGGATTTACAATTAGTTGATAGCAAGGAAAAGTTCATACAAATTGTTAATCAACTCGAGGCTTTAGGGCTATTATCCCCAGAGATAAATTCTCTAGATTGGGGAATTTTTAAAAAGTTGGTTCCCATTTGTCACTTATTCGGTTTAACGCGAGGGACTCCTATTGATCATTACTATCTGAATCAATTTGTTGAAGAAATTAGAGGAGAAATTAAAGGAAAGATTTTAGAAATAGGAGGAACTCCCAAAGATCGAGATTTTTATGAAGTGAATGCCCATGATTCTTATCAAGTACTGAATTTAGAACCCGGGTTAGGAATAGATATTGTGGGGGATATTCATGATCCTTCCGTAATAGAAACAGAATCAGTAGATTCAGTGATTATTTTTAACGTTTTAGAACATTGCTATGCTCCTTGGATAGCGGTTCAGAATATTTATAGATGGCTAAAAATTGGAGGAAAATATTTTGCAATGGTCCTCAATGCTGTCAGAATTCATGGGACTCCTATTGATTACTGGCGACCTTTACCCGATGGAATGAAGTATTTATTTAAAGATTTCTCTAAACAGAAATTATACATTTATGGTAACCTCATCACTCTTATTGCTAGTTATCATGGTATCGCAACTGAAGAACTGTCTTCAGAAGAAATCAATAATTTTAATCTCGATTATCCTGTTACTACCTGTATCGTAGCAGAGAAATGACTAGCATTATTGGGTAGTTATTTAAAACTGTTTTTCTCTTAATACCTAAGCCATGAATAATTTTAATTTTTCTTTTATTCCTGAAGTTTCTGTCATCTTAGCGACCTATAATCGAGCTGAATATTTAACAGGATGTATTCAAAGTGTCCTCAAACAAACTTATCAAAATTGGGAATTTATTATTGTTGATGATGGCAGTCAAGATCATACCTTTGAGATTGTCAATCCTTATCTTGAAAAATTTTCTAATATTCGTTATTTAAAACATCAAAATAGAGGAGCAGCCCTATCAAGAAATGTAGGGATTAAAGCCTCTTTTGGAGATTATATAACTTTTATTGATAGCGATGATCAATATCTTTCTAATCACTTACAATCAAAACTAGACTTTTTTGAAAAATATCCAGAAATTGAGTTGATTGTAGGGGGATTTAAGTCTAATCAAGAAACATGGGTTACAGACTATTATAATCCTGACCAAAAAATTAATATCCAAAACTGTGTTATTTGTCCGACCTTGTTTGGCAGAAGATATGTCTTTTTTGAATTAGAAGGTTTTCAAGATATTCTCTATGGAGAAGACACAGACTTATGGGAACGTGCTGGTAAAAAATTTAAAACACAAAAAATTGTCGAGCCTTTAACTTATCTGTATACTAGAGCAGCCGATAGTGTTTCAAGACAGTTTTCTCATGACTTTTAATGATCCTCGGCGTAATAAGCAATTACGAATGTTAATGCAAAAACTGGGGTTATCTGACACCTCACAGATTAATTGGTCATGGTTAGATCTGGCCTTGACTCATCCTACTGTTTCCAGGGAAAAAAACTATCAACAGCTGGAATTTGTGGGGGATTCCGTAGTAAGACTTGCAGCCGCTGAAATACTTTTAGAAACCTATCCAAATGAGTCTGTAGGGGAATTTGCTGCCCTACGTTCTATGATGGTCAGCGATCGTACTTTAGCCCAATTTGCCGAAAGTTTTGGGTTAGAACGCTATCTTCTGATGGCTGATCATGTAGTTAGAGATGAAGCCGGAAGGGTTTCTCGTTTAGCAGATGCCTTTGAAGCGGTTTTAGGTGCACTATATTTGAGTACCCAAACTATGAGTTTAGTGCGTCCCTGGTTAGACGATCTTTTGAGAGCCAAAGCTGAAGAAATTCGACAGGATCCGGCTCGTCAAAACTATAAAGATGCACTCCAAGAATGGACTCAGGCTCAGTATAAACTTCTACCAGAATATAGAGTTCAGAGACTTAACTCTGTACCGACTAGTCAACCCAGTTTTTTGGCTGAAGTTTGGCTCGTAAACCGTAAATTAGGATCAGGACAAGGTCGTTCTAAAAAAATGGCTGAACAAGCTGCGGCTCAAGAAGCTTTTTTTAAGTTCGTTAATGTTTGTGATACTTAAGTAAATTCAACTAGGAGTTGAAACTCCAAATTTTCTTTTTAAAGGCAACAGAGTGATTCAAATTAATGAAAAAAGTAGTCAATCTCTGATGAAGTGAAGCTTTAAGCCAACTATCACTGAGGAAGTACGACCCACTCCTAACAGCAATTTAGGTATATTTATAAGGTTATAACGCAAAAAAAAATTATATAAGCAAAACAATTAAGTAATTGTTTTGCTTATGTTGAGAAATCCAAACTTTTATGAAAATCATCCAAGCATACATAACAGAGGCTGTGCAGTTCAAGTAAATAAGTAGGTTTAGATAAGCGTAAAATAGAAAAATAGTTAGGAAAGAGTGATGACTAAATACCAGTTTACCTAAAAATTCAGTTAACAAAATTAGAAGAGCAAAAACTATCAAAGTAGACTTGCACCTAAAAACCTTTTCCAGCACAAAAACAAGAGCAGAAATATTATGTCTAAAGTCTAAAGTCTAAAGCCAAAAGTACAAAAAGTTCAAAAAATTAAAAAATGCAATTAGAAAAACAACTTTTAGACAAATTCTTCAGAAAAGATAAAAATTGTGGGCTCCTCTGAGATATGAAAGAATAAGAACTTGGAAATAAAAAAATATAAAATATTTTGAAAGGCTCTAAGAAAAGGATAAAAAAATCTTATATTACTCAGTAATTACCTAAGTTTTCTAGAAAAGAGAAAAGAGTCAAATTAACTTCTGGAGGAATCTGTAAAACTCTTAAAAAGGGGACCTAAAATAGAAAATAACAAAAGTGGAGACGATAATTGCTCTATGTACTAAGGAAACCCCTAAAAAAGTAAAAAAGTTTTAGATAAAGAGATAGATAAAGTTAAAAATATAGCCAAGACAAAGAAATAGATACGTGAACTGTTCTTAATAATCATTTATTCTTCAATAGATATAAGTAGTTTAGTTAGAGCAAAACTGAAACAATAATAAAAAAATGATGTTTATTTTTTTACTAAGCTTGTAGTCCAAAACTAAATATAATAGAAGGGGAATAGTATCAAATGAATAAAATTTATAAAATTGCTAGTAGGATATTTGAAGATAAATTTAATTTAGTAAAGATTCGTTTAATACAGTTTTTAGTCAATGAAAAATTTAAATTTAATATCAATTAAAAACATTTAAAATAATTGAAATTTACTTAAATATATAGGTATCAAATAATTTACGTTATTAACGTTTACTTAAAGCTACTTACTTAGTATATTATCTAATATAAATATCCCTTTATATAGGAATAACTACAAAACTTCTGTAAATTTAGACAAAACATTACTTAGGATGAATTAGATTTTATCAAATCAATTTTATTAGGCAATCATTAGATCATACGCTAATGGCAATCTATATAGATTAGGAGAGTTTTTATCACAGCAATAATTTATTGCTAATGAACAGTGCTCTAGAATGATTTTTAGTTTATTGACTGGGTTAGTGCTGTCCAAAATTAAAAAAGCTACCCAAAAGTATTGAGGGAGTCGCTCATGAAGATCTAAAAGTTAGATGAGAGTTAAGCTCCATGTGGGTTAGCGGTAACACCTGCCAGGAGAACGTAAGTTAGTATCAAGAAGTTAACTAAAATATATAGAGAAGTTATGGGAAAATAGGAGAGTGAATTGAGTCTCATCTAGCGTACATATAATATGATTCGTTTATGGTTACATTTTGTATTGACGACTATTTTAATTAGCCTAAGTAGTTTAATTGTCGCTTGTAATTCTCCAACTCCACCAACAGAATTTGCCCCTGATGGAAAGATAGTTGAAAAAGCGATCATCTTACAACTATCTCAAAACTTCCAGCGTTTGAGCAATCAGTTAAACACGACTCTTCCCCAGCTCAAAATTAATCAAATTCAAGTTAAGCAACTCGACTCAATTTTAGTCACACAGTTATCCACTTATCACCTTCAGGGAACTTACAATTTAAAATTGATGTTTCCTCGTCAAATAAAAGAACAGAAAAAGAATCGATTTGACATTTATCTACAACGACAAATAGAAGGGGAAACCTGGCGGTTACTAAAAAGAGAATATAATCTTTCCTATGACACTCCCCAATGGAAAAGTTATTTAATCAGATAAGAGAATAAAAAGGTCTTGAGTTAGGTGGGTTTTGTCGGATTTTACGAAGTTTACCCATCTCTTTCAAAACGCTTTCTTAGGGATTGATTCACAAGGGCAGTTACTAACTTCAACTGTAAATAATGTTAATTAACTAAACTGTTTCCCCCGTTGTTGAACATTGATTCAAGGACACCCTCTCCCCATAACCCTCATACAAAAATGGATTAGAATGTATTAGCCACGGCAAAAAGACATCAACTTTTTCCCTTTAAAAGATTTTGAAGATAGAGGTGACTAGATCAACCGTGCCGCACTCAAAAGAAAGGTGATAAGCCTCTTCCACTAAGCGATCAGTTACTACAATGCAATCAAGATAAACTTTTTCGAGGATCCTACATAAGTATTAGCCCAGCAAGACGTATCACATATTTTTAAAATCAAAAGATAACTACCCCAAGGTTGTGAGAGGATAGAATGAATTAACTTTTTTAATAAATCAGGTTTTTAGAATGGGAGCTCGCTAAAAAAACCTATACTGTCAAGTAAAAATAATCCGGATTGCTGCATCCGAACATCAAGCCGCTAAAAATTAAAGAAGCATATCTCTCTAAGGAATTACCCGCCAGCACCGTCGGTCGTCTGATAACCTTTATAATAAAATTTTGCAACTGATTGCGCCTAAAGTAGTAACCTTTAGCTGAATTCAACTTTGCGGAGTGCCCAAATCCTGATAGATTAATTACTCATATCTCAAAGTCTTCTTGTAATTGGTAATTAGCTAATATTTTTACGCCAGCGATTCGGTAGAAGCGCCAAATCCATAAAACAGAAGTATTAAATGGCCTTGCCATCGCCAATAGTTTCTAGGGACTGAAGATGTTGATATGACAGGAGCTAACTGCATAACCATATTACAAAATATGAATTGATGTTAACTTATTTATCTTGACCTGTATTGCTCGAAGTGTCTTTCTCTTAACTAAAACAGGGTAGAATAAAAAGGTCGTACTCGGTAGAATATTAAGTGATTGAGCGTTACACCATTCCCGAAATGGGGGAACTATGGACAGACAATTATAAGCTGAAAACTTGGCTACAAGTAGAGATTGCTGTCTGTGAAGCACAAGCAGAATTGGGTCATATTCCCCGAGACGCAGTAGAAGAGATAAAAGCCAAGGCTAATTTCAATCTTCAACGGGTTCTAGAAATTGAGACCGAAGTTCGCCACGATATGATTGCTTTTTTAACCAATGTTAATGAGTATGTAGGAGATGCGGGGCGATATATTCATCTAGGGTTAACCAGTTCCGATGTCCTTGATACGGCCTTAGCTCTTCAAATGGTGGCCAGTCTCAACTTGATTCTAGAACGTCTAGAAGATTTAGTACAAGTTCTTCGTTACCAAGCGCAACAGCATCGTGATACTGTGATGGTGGGAAGATCACACAGTATTCATGCTGAACCTATTACTTTTGGCTTTAAATTGGCAGGATGGTTAGCCGAAGTCTTGCGGAACCGTGATCGTTTAGTAAATCTACGCAATAATATTTCAGTCGGGAAAATTTCGGGGGCAGTGGGAACCTATGCTAACGTCGATCCGAGTGTAGAAGCCATTACCTGTCAGAAATTGGGACTTCAACCTGACATCGCTTCAACTCAGGTAGTTTCGCGTGATCGCCATGCTGAATTCATCCAACAATTGGCCTTGTTGGCTGCTTCTGTCGAACGGTTTGCGATAGAAATTCGTAATCTTCAACGCACTGATGTCTTAGAAGTCGAGGAATTTTTTTATGAGGGACAGAAAGGCTCTTCTGCTATGCCCCACAAGCGCAACCCCATCCGTTCAGAACGCTTAACGGGGATCGCTCGTATTATTCGAGGATATACCGTTGCTGCTTTAGAAAACGTAGCTCTATGGCATGAAAGGGATATTTCCCACAGTTCGGTGGAACGGGTCATGTTACCAGATGTCTGCATCTTAACCCATTTTATGTTGTTTGAAATCACTAATTTGGTGAAGAACTTATTAATTTATCCCGAAAATATGAAGCGTAATATGAATATTTATGGCGGAGTTATTTTTAGTCAACGGGTGTTATTAACCTTGGTAGAAAAAGGTATGAGTCGGGAAAATGCTTACAAAACTGTTCAAAGATGTGCTCATCAAGCTTGGAATAAAATTGATGGCGACTTTTATGGATTGATTAAGCAAGATGTCCAAGTGACTCAATGTTTATCTACTGAAGAAATTGATAGTTGCTTTGATCCTCAATATCATTTACAGAATTTAGATCTAATCTATCAACGACTAGGAATTTAGGAATTGTCTTTCCAGACTCAGAACTTGTACCTTAATCAATATAAATCTTCAGAACATTCTTGATATTGCTGTAATAAACTTTCTAAGTTTACTCATTATTGAGACATGAGTTCGACGATATTTTAAGATACTATTGTTGTTCTCAAGATCTAAATTAGAAATACAAAAAAGCTGACGATTATCTAAAATAGTAACCGTCAATGATTGATACTCCTGTTTCTTAAAAATAACAGGAGATGAAGAAAACTTACTTTCTGTCTTTAGATTGAGAAAAGGATTTTCGAATAAGTAAGTATAAGTGACTAGTCCAGTAAAACGGTTAACAAAACAGTTCCGAATACTTCTCCTTTGATTTCTAAAATGTTCAATACAAAAGATATTTTTCATTTTGTCGTCAACTGTTTCAGTCAAAAGATACTTACAAAATAAAATTGTATCAATTAGATTAATTAACTTTTACTTAATCTGATGGCGAGGAATTAATTAAATTCCTTGCCATCAGAGCTTTCTAATTGGTTCCTGAACACTTAATAGACTTCCATCGAAATAAGATACATCAACCTAATTTCTGCAATTTTTGCTTTGGAAGTCTGCAAAAACACAGTATAGTAACATTGTTGCTCAGAGCATAAACTCTACAAAATGATTGTAGCTGACTTTCTTAGAAAATACAGTTTTACTAAACCTGTCATGTAAAAATTAAAAGTATAAAGACAGAGTTTGTTTATTAAAAATAGAATTATAAAAAAACACTGTTATTATCAGAGTTACTATATAGATGGTATTGTAGTAAATTTTATGTTTAAATTAAATTGTGTTAGGCTCGATATTTTCACTTAGTTTATACCTATGGCGTCAAATGCTCAACTTAGTTTAATGAATGAGATTCTACATTTAGAAGGACTCAGCATTACCCATTATCAGATTTTAAATGAGATAGGAATAGTTTTATTTATTGAAAAAATAGACCCCACAGCAACTTGTATTTATTGTGGTTCAACCACTAAGAAACTTCATCAAAATAATGAATTAACTATTAGAGATTTGCCTTGGGCAGAGAAAGCCGTCTATCTCAAGATTAATCGTCGTCAAATGAGATGTAACCAGTGTGGAAATAAATTTACAGAAGAGTTAAGCTATGTTAGGAAGAAAAGAACATATACTGAAAGATTTAAGATAAAAATTATTGAAGAGGTCTTAAATAGTAACATGAAGAATGTCGCTAAAAGGAATGGAGTGAGTGAACAAGAAATAGAAACAATGCTCAAAGACTTAGGTCAATAATTACAGATGGGAAAATCTCGGACATTTAAACAGTTAACAATTTTTGACTAAGATTGAAGCTGAAGTAACAGTACATAGATTTCATATGATAAAACAAGTTAATGCTCAGTTATAGGCATCACTGCATTTAGGATGGTAAAAATCTGCCAAATCTTAATACAGTCTTGTTTGGCAATAATGTTGATAACCAGCAAACTATTAAAAATTTAAATAATTCCTAAATGAGGCTCTATAAGACATTAATATTGTATGAATTATTATACATAACAAGTTTACTGTAACTGAATTAGATCATCAAAACAAACTTTTAAATTAGAAGCTAAAGAGCTAAAAAATTTTAGTAAAAAATAAAAAAATATGTTGATTCTATATAGAGAGTGGATATGTTTTACTCGAAAATGAAGAATATTAAAGTAAAGAATAAAAAGCTATGTCAGACTGAGTATATAATAACGTCATTAGTGCTTTAGAAAATACACCAGTTAAAAAAGAAATATAGAAAATTCTTAACGATAATTGAGACCGTATATTAGGACTATTAAAATGATTGTCCGGGTAAAAAAAAACCATTTGTTTAGAAGAAAAAACTGTGAGATAATTACATATTAGATTGAAGAAACTACTGTCTATTTAGATAAATAAAAATTTGATAAACGTTCTTAAAATATTAAAAATTAATTGGAATTAATTAAAAGAAAAAATTATGAATTTAGAGTTGTTATAAATTTTTAGCTCCTAAGTCTCTTGACTTGATATTTCATTAGTTAATCCTATAGTATAATCCCGTTATTACCATTAAACGTTGAACAAGTAAATTATTTTGTATTTTTATATTTAAGGAAATAGAGTTATATTTATAGGCTTGATAATAATTTTGGAAGTTATTCCTCACTAATATACCAGACTTAGTATAGAAGAGCTCATTTATATCACTTGAATTGATATTTAATTAGAGTAACTCCTTTAATTAAGACTTTGTTTAACTGCCTTAGCTAAATTATATTTATCTTCAAACATTTTTATGGAAATTTTATAAACTTTTATTTTATGCCATCCTCATTCTATTAGATTTAGTTCTGGACTATAAGTTGGTGTAAAACAGAGATATTTTTTTTCCATTGTTTTAATTTGGTTTTAACTAAACCACTTTTTCGGATCTGCTCTATTTTTTTAGCCTAATCTACCTCTCAAGCTAAAATTTTTTTATCTTTTTAATTTTTCTTGTTGATGGACGAACTCTCATATTTACTTTCTTCTTTTTTCATTATCAGTCTTTTTTTTAAGAATTTTACGGATTATTCTAAGAGTTAATTTAACTTTTACTTCTTTTTTTAAAATCTTAAATATTGTCTAACTATTACAAGTTAATTTATTTTTTTTAGAGCTATTTAAGGTATTTTATACTTTTTAGATTAAAGTTCTTTTTCTTTTACTTCTTGGAGAATCCCATTATTTTTCTAGTCATTAAATAATTAATGATAAAGTTGTTCTTCTAATTTAATTTTATGATAGTTTCACTAAATCTACAATTCCTATAACTTTTTATCCTCTTGTATTTAAATACAACATCTCTACTCTGATTCTCGTTCTGGTAAAAATTTTTAGGTCGCAAGTTGACTTTAATAATTCTTACTTTTCTAATAGATAGAAAAGTGATTAAGAAGATAGTTGACACCATTCATGTTAAGTTTTTCATAAATGGCTATCATACAAAACTAGCCAATAATTAATTTATCGTTAATAACATTAAAGTAGTAAAGAACATTTGTTCAAAGTTTTTAGGGTTTTTAAAATCATCACAATAAATGAAATATTCAAAAATAGATGATTACAATCTTCTGAAGAATAGAAATTATTAGGCTCAGGACAAGTCATTACAACTGATATTTATTCAGCTCAATAAATATCAGGTTATGTCATCATTGTCCTAATAGTCAGTTTTTTAAACCTCTTAAAAATTAGCTAGGATTAATCCACATTAAAGTTTGTCCATATTCTACAGGTTCCCCATTAGTGATCACAATTTCCATGACCTCTCCGGCTACTTCTGCGTCAATGTCATTCATCAACTTCATCGCTTCAACAATACAAACCGTTTGGCCGTTACTAATGTAGTCACCCACCTCGACAAAAGGGGGCTCATTAGGGGCAGAAGCTCGGTAAAAAGTCCCTACCATGGGAGAAGTAATCTCTATCCACTTTTTGTCGTCGATAGGAGAAGATACAGAGGGTTTAAGAGGTTCAGATGAAGGGGGTATAGTAGAAGTTTCCGCCGTTACGAGAGAAGGGTGAACGGTCGCCGGAGGAGATAACACAGTTGACGGAACCGGAATGTTGCTGTTTCCCCGACGTACTGTCAGTTCAAAAGTTTCAGTTTTTAGGGTAACTTCTGCAATATCTGTTTGAGAGATCGCTCCTAACAGTTCTCTAAGTTCATTGAAGTTGATCGACACAAATCATCCATCCCATAAAGTTAATAGAAGGGCAGTTATCCAAATTACGACAACCGACACAGGGTAAATTCAAATATTTTCAATTTATGTCCGTCCTAAATAGGAGCCGTCGCGGGTATCTACTTTAATTTTTTCCCCAATCGAAATAAACAGAGGAACCATAACTTGCGTTCCTGTTTCAAGGATAGCTGGTTTTGTACCACCGGTTGCCGTATCTCCCTTAACCCCTGGATCGGTGTCAATTACTTCTAACATCACCGATATTGGAAGTTGAACTTCCAACACCTGATCGTTCCAGAAAAGTATATCAGCCTCCATTTCTTCTTTGATGTAATTGACGGCTGTTCCCATCTGTTCTGGAGTTAAGCGCGCTTCCTCAAAGGTTTGCATATCCATAAAGACGTATTGTCCACCATCTTTATAGGTATGTTGCATGGTGTGTTTTTCCAAGTTGGCTGAGGGGAGGGTTTCCCCAGCACGAAAAGTACGTTCCACAACGCTTCCAGTTTGTGCATTTTTTAATTTAGTTCGCACAAACGCTGACCCCTTACCAGGTTTAACGTGTAGAAATTCTATAACACGCCATACTGTTCCATCTAATTCAATAGTGGTACCCGTCCGAAAATCATTACTAGAAATCATGAAATGCTTTGAGAGCCTAGAAATGTCAAAATTAATTGTACAAGAAATTGGAATTAGGAACTAGAGATTACGGGTTGATCTTCATTAATAGAGGTTAAATAGGCGGAGTGATAGTCAACTGCTGCCCTGACAAAGCCTAAAAATAACGGATGAGCATTGTTAGGACGAGACCTGAATTCGGGATGAAATTGAGTCGCAAGAAAAAAGGGATGTCCGGTTAATTCAACAATTTCTACCAATCGGCCATCGGGGGAAGTGCCACTAATGAGATAATCCGTTTCTAGTAAAAGACTTCGAAAAGCATTATTAAATTCATAACGATGACGATGACGTTCATAAATTACCTCCTGCTGATAAAGGGAGATCGCTAAAGTATTTGGGGTTAAACGACAGGGATATAGTCCAAGACGCATAGTTCCCCCTAAATCCACCACATCGTGCTGTTCTGGCAAAAGGTTAATTACTGGGTTGGGTGTTTCTGAATCAAATTCGGCACTATTGGCTCTTTCTAGGTGAGCTATATTTCTCGCCCATTCAATCATCGCGCATTGCATTCCTAAACATAACCCTAAGAAGGGAATCTTCTGTTGACGGGCATATTCAATGGCTTTAACTTTACCATCTACTCCCCGAATGCCAAACCCCCCAGGAACAATAATGCCGCTAACATTGTTTAAAAATTTCTCTGGACCCTGTTCTTCAATATCTTCAGCATTAATCCATCGCAGTTTGACTCCAGTTTCAATAGCAATAGCACTATGCTCCAACGCTTCTACCACAGACAGATAGGCATCGCTCAACTGGACGTATTTCCCTACTAAGGCTACTTCGATTTGTCGAGTAGGAGACTGCATTCGATCTATCAAGGTTTGCCACTGACTTAAATCAGGTTGACGCGGCTCAAGGTTTAAGAGTTTTAGAGTTTGCTGGGCGAGTCCTTCTTGTTCGACAATCAGGGGAACTTCATAAATACTGTTGGCGTCTTGGTCAGTAATGACAGATTCTACGGGAACATCACAGAATTCTGAGAGTTTTTCTTTGATTCCCTCTTTTAAAGGGCGATCACAGCGACAGACAAGTACATCAGGCTGAATGCCAATCGACCGTAATTCTTTAACAGAGTGTTGTGTAGGTTTAGTTTTCATTTGCCTAGCGGCTGGAATCCAAGGAATTAGAGTAACGTGCATATAAACGACGTTAGTGCGTCCCACATCTTTACGAAACTGGCGAATAGCTTCTAGAAAGGGTAAAGATTCGATATCACCAACGGTTCCCCCAATTTCAGTAATTACCACATCAGGATTAGTGTTTTTGGCTACCCTATGAATTCTTTCTTTTATTTCGTTGGTAATATGAGGAATTACTTGAACTGTTCCTCCCATATAAGCCCCTCGTCTTTCTTTGTTGATCACCGCTTGGTAAATTGATCCTGTGGTGACACTATTAAGACGAGACATAGAAGTGTCAGTAAAGCGTTCATAATGTCCTAAATCTAAGTCCGTTTCCGCCCCATCTTCTGTGACAAAAACTTCTCCATGTTGAAAAGGACTCATAGTTCCTGGGTCAACGTTAATATAGGGATCGAGTTTTAGGATTGATACGGAATAGTCTCGTGATTTGAGAAGGCGACCTAAACTAGCTGCTACAATCCCTTTTCCAATACTGGAGACTACTCCTCCAGTGACAAAGACAAATTTAGTCATAAAAACTTACACAACTATGGCGAACGTCACTATCTCACCGGATATTTTAACCTGTTGTCTGGGGTTGAAAACCTAGGACCCCCATTTTTAGGTGATAAAACTCACACATTATCTGTGAGTTTTATCACTTATTTTTCTAAAAACTCAGACAACAATCCTATTGTTCAAAACAAAATAAATTGATTGTTTTAAGTATTTGTATAGATAGCCAAACTTAAAAATTCTAAAAAAACAAAAGTACTTATAAGTAAATTGATATCCTCATATGGTAGTTAGTTTTCATTCTATCAAGTAAATAAACTGATCATTATTAATGATAATATAAACCCACTCATAAATTTTCAAGAAACATTTAAAATTACATTAAGAATAGTAAAAACTTAAGTAAGTACCTTCAACCAGGTTAACAGTCAATATAAGAGTGGCTATCATGTTTCAAAATCTAGAAGTCATAGAACTGAGTTAACGATGTTAAGCTTGTTGAAGAAGTTTTTAAAATCCTCAATTACTTCAATTAGATTTGAATTTAATCAATCTAAAGAAATGCTGATTTTAGTAGAGCTAATCTCCCAATAAAAATTTTACAAAAGTTTTTTAACCTAAAATCTTAAAAAAAGAAAAGAGAAAATTAACTATAAAACTCTTATTAAGATAAAAAATGTTGAATTTAATTTAATTTTAAGAATTATTTTTTAAAGTTACTTGTTTAAGTAAAAGCTAATCTAACTAAAACATACAAAATATTCAGTATTTTAGTCAAACTAAGCTTAAACATTAATTTAATTAGATTCAAGTAGTAATCATAAAAATTAAAAACAACAAATTAAATTAATTAAATCTATCAAAGAAGTTACTCAGTTTTTTTTGTGGCTAAAGTAAAAGCAATTAATATTAAGCAGTTATTAATATTTTTAGTTATGTCAGTAATCTAAGTGATCTAAGTGATTATTTTTTTTAGATAAAAATATTGTATTTATAATTTAGTTGCGAATTTTATTAATTTACTCATTAAAATTATGGACTTATAAGATAAGGCTAAATTATCTTGTTATAGAGAATCTTAGGGGATGGGCATAAAGATAATTTATTTGCATTAAAACTCGTCATCAAAACATCATAAAATTGTTATTTTCTTGAACAGCTATTTAGTAACAAAAATAGTATTTTCGAGGCAGCTCAACGGCTTCTTTTACCATTTGTAAATAAAAAAGAGTTTCATAGGTAAAATATTATTGTCAGACAATCACCCCAGGAGAAGAACAAAAACTCTTTTATCGGGTAAACTATAAGAAGAGCAACACGATTATAACCAGCAGTGTTAGCAACCTAAATTAACAACATCCAGTCCCCACTGCTCAAAAACTGTCCGTGTAAAAATCGTGTTGATATTAACGTCTCCGTATCTAGCATCTAAAATAATGAGGATATCTTGGGGAACATTGGCGATGACTTTAACTAATGCTGATAAATCTGATACCTCTAATCTTTCATAAAATCCGAGATTCAGTTTATAGTTATGTACTAAGCTAAAGCTTTTAAAGCTAGTTGATTTTAGTTAATCTGCGTAATTGTTTAATAGATACCTTATTAGTAAATCTATATTTTTAGAATCAAATGTTATTTTTAAGTCCAGTGTAAGTCTCACACTCAGTTAATTTTGATATTTAGCAATTACTTAGTTCAATTTCTAAAAAATATCATGATTAGCTTGAAGTATAGATAGTAATCAATAAGAAGGTGAGGAAATCTTTTGAATAAGGCTCAATTATTTTTACAGCTTAATTTAAATTAGAAAAATTTAAATTAATAATATTTCCCTTACTTATATCATTTGTTGTGTTTTCCATTACATATTTATATTTAAAGAAAATAATTATAAACTCTTAGAAATTAAATTAGAATTAAAAGTATTGCGTTATTAATCTAAAATACTAGATCATATAGTATGATGGTAGAAGCTAAAACTTCCTTTTGATAAGCTTTTAGTTTATTTTTGAAAGCTGAGTTTAACGAGTCTTTTTAAGACTATTTAATATATTAATTGAACATATTTAAATAATATCTAATATGTAGAGTAAAGACTGTAATAAGCTTTTAGTTTTTTTTTGAAAAAAGGAATATTAAATCTTTACTAGATTCATCACAGTTTACCCCCATGGGTTGAATTAAACCTTGAATGGTCAATTCTATAACTGTTTATATTTATATCTTCTTTTCCATTTTATCGTTAGTCACCTAAAATCAATAACTATTATTTCGAGAATCTTTACTTTCGGAATAAAAATTTATAGATAATATTTCTTACGGTGGAGTGAGTTATAATGCGTGGGTTCGAGCTTAGGAGTTAGGCATTATTATTTGTTCAACGATAGGATCAAGTTGTTGTACTATGATGCTTTTTGGAAGTTTTTCATAGATTTCCTTGAGTTGGACTCAGCTTATTAAGCAACTTGTCATCTTCATAATGGTATAGAAAACTCCACCCTCAATATTTTGAGACAGCCTAGGCTAGATATACTAGTTTAAAATGAAAAGTAACATCTTCCTCACCAGTTGCGCAGGCGTACAGTGTGGGTTTCTTAATTTTCACTATTGGGCATTCCTATTAAGCAAATCTTACAGATATGGACTTAATTACCCTACAAAATTTCCTTGACAATACTTCATTTTTAATATTGTTCTTCACCATGCTCATTTATTGGACAGGGGCAGCCTTTCAAGAGGTTTCTGTTTTACCTACTTTGGGAGCAACAGGGATAACAATGGCTAATCTGTCAATGGCTGCATTATTAGCAGCCCGTTGGATCGAAGGAGGTTATTTTCCGTTAAGCAACCTCTATGAATCTTTATTTTTCCTTGCTTGGGGCATAACAACTGTTCATCTGATGGCTGAGAAAATGAGTCGTAGTGGGTTAGTCGGGGTGGTAACAACCCCTGTAACGATGGCCATTACTGCCTTTGCTACGTTATCTTTACCAGCAGATATGCAGACTTCAGCTCCTTTAGTTCCTGCCCTTAAGTCTAACTGGTTAATGATGCACGTTAGCGTTATGATGCTCAGTTATGCTACTTTGATGGTCGGTTCAGTGCTGGCGATCACTTTTTTAATAGTCACCTGTGGACAAGATGTAGAATTACGGGGAAGTTCAGTCGGGACAGGGAGTTATCGCCATAAGCTAAACCGTCTACAACTTTCCAAAATTGATAATAACGGAAAAGTTCCTGTGACGACAATGGCTGACCAAAATGGTAGTGAAAAAACAGCAATTCTTGATCGCGTAGACTCTCAGGCTTTAGCGGCTGATCTACATCTTTTATCCCTCCAAAAGCTAAGTCTAGCTGATGTCCTAGATAACATTAGTTATCGTATCATTGGGTTAGGTTTCCCGTTACTTACTATTGGTATTATTGCGGGGGCAGTTTGGGCTAATGAGGTTTGGGGATCATATTGGAGTTGGGACCCTAAAGAAACTTGGGCGTTAATTACCTGGTTAGTGTTTGCTGCTTATCTTCATTCTCGCATTACTCGCGGTTGGCAAGGGCGCAAGCCCGCTGTTTTAGCAGCTAGTGGTTTTATTGTAGTCTGGGTTTGCTATTTAGGAGTTAATTTATTAGGCAAGGGTTTACATTCCTATGGTTGGTTCTTTTGATAAACAGTAAAGAGTGAATTTTCAGGCAGTTAATCATCTTAATTGTATGATTTAGTTATTCATTTCAATCATTTTAAAAATGAGGGACTCTGAGGTGCCATGACTTTACAAGTATTTAAGTTGAGTCCGAACGATGACGACTACCGGTACTTATAATTTATTTAGTCTTAGTCGTAAATAAGACCTCCTTAGGTTGTAGCTGACGCAATATATTAAGCTTAATTTCTAATGTCAGGGGTAAATCAGAGATATAAATAATCAGTAAGTTGAAGTTTAAGCAGATGGATTAGAGAAAGACTCTCTTTAATTAGAGCAGAACAACTTGAATTTTGTAGAACAATTACTAAGACAAGATAACAATGCTTCTCTATAAGAACTAAGTACTTGTTTACTCATTAAAAACTATTGGTAGAGAATTAAAAAATATTTACCAACTCGAGAATCCTAGAACTTTAGAGATCTCAATCAAGTGATTGATTGATTAACAGATGAAAATATAATCGCTAGTTTACATACTGCTATTATTATTAGCTACTTAATTTTAGAAAGCTATTAGTTAAGCCGAACCTACAGACATGTTTTTTAATCCATTGTATAGCAATCATAAAGGGGCATGTAGTAGGAGTTAGACCTTAACAGGTAAAGCGTTTAAAAAGAGACTACGATAGTAGTTAATCGCTAAAAATAAAGAGTAGAGAACTGATAAAACAGAAAAATTGATAAAAACAACAAATAGTTATTGGAACTATTACAAAAAAATCAGCAGACAAGTGTTATTTGGTCTTTGTATTTAATTGCTAATTTTTAATATTTATGAGATGATTGTTTATCTAAAATATTTGGCGACTTATCTTATAAACAAAAAATAAGTTTGATGATAGGAATAAAAAAAATGAGGATTTTCAAAAAAAAGGAGTAACAGTCCTTTAAAAGGATAGAGGAGAATGGGATAGTTTTTCATTGAAAATAACTATTGATATTTTTTTGAAAAAACGATATCATTACGATATAAAATTTTATTTTGCTAAGATAATAAAATCTTAAATGAAGTTAATGAAAGTCTATTTTTTGTGCTTTAAAACATTAATTACGTTACTTAGTATTTCTATTAATATAGAATTTTAAAATAATTAGGTTTAATCAATAAAATTGTGCTTAAAAATAAGGTATTTAGAATGAATTTAATTAAGTTAGATTTAATGAAAACTAAAGAGTAAATTAGTAATTGGTATTAAACCCAAAGAAAATTAGAGCTTGAATTTAATAGTGATTTTACTTAAAAGCATTTGAAATAAAATTTAGTCCTCTTATTAGTCTTAGTGTATTTAAGGTATTTGGTGATTATTGAGTGATCTTGAGTTAGTTCAAATACATAGCGATTGCTTTACTCATTTAAGACAATACATATTTATTGTAATTTGTCAGTGCTTAACTGCTATAAGTATAACAATCATTAACGAATTACTAATGAGCTAGATTCAACCAGTCCAACCTAGATAGAGGATTTTACCCAAAAATTGGGTTAGAATTTTAAACAGGACATTGCAACAATATACACCTACACAAAATGTTTTTAGAGAGGAGCGTATGGACATTCGTGGGATAAAAACACCACTATTGAATTGGACTGGAGATGCCTTAGCGTTGGGTCTCTTTGAAGATGCTATGGAATTAACAGAGACCTTAGAGAAATTAGATGAGAAATTAAGCGGAACTTTACGAGAATTAATTACAGAAACAGAATTCGAAGGAAAATCTAGTAATAATGCAGTGACTCGTATTGGTAGTGGTAGTCCTGTTCGAAAGATAATCTTAGTGGGATTAGGAAAAACAGAAGATTTAACCTTAGATACCGTTAGATTGGGGGCTGCAACCATTGCCCGTCTTGCTAAAAAAGCTAATGTTAAAACTCTGGGTATTAACCTTCCGGTGGTTAATGATGATGCAGCAATTACAGTTAGTGCGATTACGCAAGGAATCATATTACCCCTGCATCAAGATAACCGTTTTAAGTCCGAACCAGAAAAAAATGAACTTAAACTTGAAAAAGTAGAGATTTTAGGCTGCGGGGAACAGCAAGAAGCCATAAATCAAGCACAGAACCTTTGTTCCGGGGTTATCCTAGCACGGGAATTAGTGGCTGCCCCCGCTAACAGTCTCACCCCTGTTACTTTTGCTGAAATTGCCCAAACTATTGCCAAGGACCACGGACTTGATATTAAAATTTTAGAGCGTGAAGAGTGCGAAAATTTAGGGATGGGAGCCTTTTTAGGGGTTGCCCAAGCCTCTGATTATCCTCCGAAATTCATTCACTTAACCTATAATCCGTCCAAGACTCCTCAGAAAAAACTGGCTATTGTCGGTAAAAGCCTAACCTTTGATTCTGGAGGACTTAACCTTAAAGGATCAGGGAGTGGTATTGAAACCATGAAAATGGACATGGGGGGTGGGGCAGCCACCCTAGGAGCGGCCAAAGTAATCGGTCAATTAAAACCTGATGTGGAAGTTCATTTTATCTGTGCGGTAACCGAAAATATGATTAGTGGTCGCGCTATGCACCCTGGAGATATCCTAACCGCTTCTAATGGGAAAACCATCGAGGTGAATAATACTGATGCAGAAGGACGATTAACTCTGGCAGATGCTTTGGTATTTGCTGAAAAATTAGGTGTGGATGCGATTGTTGATTTAGCAACCTTGACAGGGGCTTGTGTTGTAGCGTTAGGGGACAATATTTCAGGGCTATGGAGTACTGATGAAACTTTAGCTACTCAAATCAAGAAAGCTGGAGCCATGGCAGGGGAAAAAGTCTGGGAAATGCCCCTAGAAGAAAAGTATTTTGAGGGGTTGAAATCTCTCATTGCAGACATGAAAAATACAGGACCTCATGCTGGTGGAGCAATCACCGCAGCCTTGTTCCTTAAACAGTTTATTAAGGAAACTCCTTGGGCACATCTTGATATAGCAGGACCTGTTTGGCTAGATAAAGAAGATGGAATCAATAATTCTGGGGCGACTGGGTTTCCAGTACAAACTCTAGTTCATTGGGTCTTAAATCAGTAGAAAATCAGCCAAACAAACTATTAAGTCCCGCTGCAGGGACTTTATAAATAACTAGACGATCTTTAAAAAGGTTTGCTACTAAATAAACTTTTTTTAGGTTTGCTCAGGCTAGGTTAGCATTGTGTAAGTTAGCATACGTCAGGTCTGCCTTATTTAAGTTAACCCCTGTCAGGTTTACACCTGTAAAATTCACACTAATCCTGTCAAGTTTATCCCTACTAGATTATAGTGACACATGTCAAAATCTTTTAGGTTAGCTTGGGCTAAATAAGCTACGTTCAAATCTATTTTCTTCCAAAAAGCACCATTCAAGTCAACATGGGTAAGATTAATTCTTTGTAAATTTAGTCCCGCTAAGTAAACTTAATTTAAGATATCGTGAATTTGTCAGATTGCGAATAATGTTCTCACTTTTATAGTTTTTCCCTCCTTGCATATTTATAGGTTTCATTTTCTCTTAAATTAATAACAAAGGAAAATTTTTTCGGATAACACTTAAGTCTAATTTCAATTAGAATCTAACTATTTAGATGATTTAATTCTAAATTAATTCGATTTAAAAGGAGTTTAACAAAACTCATCTAGTTTACGAGGTTGAGCTAATAAGACTTTATGTTTCTACCAGTATAAGTTTATAAAAAAATCTCGATTTTCTTATAAAAAAGTAATGATAGTATGGGAAAAAATAATTGTTATTTGTCCATTTCTTTAGACAAAGTGAATCATATTAACTTACAGTGTGTTGATCGTTTGACTATGGCTTATCCTATTGAAGGAATAGTGCCATTTTTAGACCTCAAAATAATTAAATTAGGACAAAGAATTCCGGCTCATTTTAAGTTAAGGGGCAAGCCACCAGTTAAAAAATAGATTTCAAGAAAAGCATTCACCACTAGTTGGTTCAGAAACCAGTGTTGACATATTTACATATACCCGACGACCCACATAACGTTAATACATTCCTAAGGCACAGTCAAGTTTATGGGCAGGACTTCTTCCTTCAATTAAACTCGCAATGGTGATCGCCCCTGTATTGACGATGGCATTGTAAGAGCGTTTAGAATTTTTTTTACCTGAATAATAGAATTGTAAGCATCTCCCGTGGGCTCCACATCCACTTTTGTTAAAATACGTTGTCTTCCATGATCTTCTAAGTCCATATCATAGACAAAACTTTAGAAATCGGTTGAATTAAAAAGGGTTTTTTCCAATCACCCACTATATAAACTTGCCCATCAACTATTGCTAAACAAATCGCAAACTAATCAGCATCAATCTCAAATAAATTGGGTTCACTTACATAAATTCTACCTTGACTTAACGGCAAACATTTTTCATAGATACTTTATAAAAAAGGATATAGGGATAGTTTATGAAGTAAGAAAATAAATAAAGATTTCTGTTTTCTATCTAATGAGCTTTCAGGACTAGCAGTGTTAAAATTATTTAGCTGAAAGCTCTTCGAAAATTTTCACCCCTCGTACACTTTTGTTATGTTCTCCAAGAGGAGGAGAAAAGGCAGCAATAATAGCTCCTGATAATCCACTTTTGGCTGGCAAACCTACTTTATAAGCCCATTGTCCCAAAAATTCATAAAAGCCACTAGTAAACATCACACTCATTAGATGCTTAGTGTACTTTCCATCAAGAGCTTGTTCTCCTGTAATAGTATTAAGCCCCGCATTAGCTAACGTGGCAGACATCAAGACTAAATCCTGACAATTAACCATTACAGAACATTGTTGAAAATCAAGATCTAAAACTTCTTCAATATTACCGTCAATAAGTACAAAATTAAGCATTATATAGACAATAACTCGATTCAAATTATCTTGAGTTTTTTCCAAGAAAATTGATTGATTAACTTACTTCTACTTCTCGTCTAAAATACCCTTAAAACATTTCAAAGAAACGTTGCTGTCGTTCAAGTAACGTATCTCCTTTTACTAAAACTAGTGGTGACGATTGCGCCAGCATTCACCATCGGATTGTATTTACGTTCCTGAATTTCTTGGAGATCGATAATGTCATTAAAAGATTTTCTTGTGAGTTCAACCCCAATTTTATTCAGAACATATTCCTATACTCAATCTTCTAAGACTATTCCATAAACTAATGGTTTAGCGATCAATTGAATCACAAAGGGGACTTCTGTATCGCCAGCACCATCAATTCGTCCCTTAGTAGTCAAAATACTAATCTCCAATAGATTGGGATCAATTTATGCTAACTCCCAAATGTAGTTGGCATTTTATCCATTTTTTTCAGGTAAATAACGATCATATAAATTTTTGAGAAAAGCCGAGACTGACCCCTTAACCCCTAGTTTGTCAGTGGCTGAGATTGGCTAGGTCTCTGGGTTACTAATGTCTAGCATATATAAATAATCCCCTAATTATCATTATGTTGACCACAGTTTGCTTATCTTTATAAAGATATGAATTAATGAAAAAGATGTTAGACACGGGTAAGCTACTAAAGAGTTAAGAACTCTCAAGCTATGTATTACCCTTCATCACTGTTGATCAGGAAAAATCTATAAAATCAGCGCAGTTACATGGATTTAAAACTTATACACAAGCTGTCCAAGAGGAAAAATACGATCTGTATATTGGTAATCTATTTGGCAAATATGATAATGTCCGTATCTATTGGGAAGATCAATTAACCCGAATTGTACTACGCCCTTTTTTGAGTGACTTAGTAGACAATCAACGTAAGAATAATCAAGGTATTAGAATTGTTGACTTAGACTGTGGTGTCGGTCAAGGCTATAATATTTTAACCAAAATTGATCGTCAAAATCTAGACTTAAGTCTACAACATAAGCGAATTTTACCTAGTGATGACCTATTCCTTTTTTTAGGGCTAGATATTGTATTGGCCAAGCCATGGTAGAAAAAGGACAGGTTTTGTTTGCCGAATATCCTCACGTCTGATTCAAACAAGCTGACCTAAGTGAAGGACTCGGTGATCTAAAAATAACTAAATCCTTTCGAGCTATATTTTTCGTCCTACGGCTCGTTGTCTCACTTAGCCCGAAAGGATTTAGTTAATTCATTACAAGATATTTGTCATCATGGTAGGCATGGTAGTTTAGTTGTAATGGACTTAATTGGAAAATATTTGTCTCATAATTGTTTTCTTCCTGAACTTCAAGGATGGGATGGGTTTCCCGAACCCTTGCAATTTGGCTTAATGACTATGGCTCTGGTTATCTCAGACGTTGGTTGGATGTGGTATTGTACTCCTCGAGCTAATATTATCGAACTCCAATTAGGGTATGCTCTTAGCACTTTAGAATATGAAATGCAACAAGGATGGAGTTGTGGTCATGGTTTGATTGCGGTCCTTAGAATTGGTTAGTTCATAGATAAAAGTAGGGCTTAATGAATTATATTAAGCTCTACTTTAAACGGTTGATTCTTTAGAAATTAGCGGACAGGCATTGTATATTTGAAGTCCGTTGATCCTTCATATCCAGAAACTTCAGCTAACTTTTTAGGAAGTTGGGTTCCTCGGAGAACTTGTCCTTTAATCTCCCAGGTGGGATAAGACTTAATCCCAACCGCAACGCAGGCCTGTGGATCAGAATTTTTCCCATCAGGGGAACATTCTATGTAATCAATTTCTTGAAAGGCTTCTTTGCCAAATAATTGCTTTTGTTCAAAACAGTGGGGACACCAAAACGTTCCATATTCTTTCGCCCCGATTGCCGTGAGATGTTTGGCCAAGGCAATTTCCGCTTCCCCTGATGTGGTGGTAATATTCCATCCATTGGGGGGTTGGGGTTGAGTGTTTGGCACTGGAATGGGAGTACGACCGTCGGCGGTAGAGCCATTGACACCGGCATAGACTCCCAGAGTTCCTACAAGGGTAATCATAGCTACTATTATAGGAATAAAAAAAATTTGACTAGTTTCCTCCCATTCTCGCCCAAAAACAGTAAATACCATCAAAGATAAAGAAAATATTGCTGAACCAATGCAGTAATAACACAGAGTTTGCAGTTCCGTCGCTAGAATATACATTAAATAGCCACTAAAGATGGCCATTGAAGTTCCCGCAGCCAACAAAAGTAACCAAGTCCAATCTTCAAGCTGTTTTCTAAGACGTTTATTATTATCAAGTTTGACAAATAGAGGTCCTAGAGAAAAGGTTACCATGCTAATATACGCCAGAAATCCAAATAAACTGAGAGGTAAACCAAACACTGTGGCATAAGGACTATCCAGGACATTTTTACAACTTGTTGCTCCAGTTTTAGCAGCTTCTACTCCGCAAGAAACCTCTCCTCCCATCAGTTTAGTAATGGTTAAATAGGCAGTCAAAATAGCCCCAGCAACAGCGATCACTCCAATAATAGGACGTGACCAGCGATAGATCCAAGGTGTAGAACGTCGGCGACTCATAGTAGGGTATTGTTAAAATTCAGTCTGTACCAGTGATTTTAACAATACCCTATAGAGTCAATTTTAAAGAAGGCTGAGATTGTGACCTTTCTTTAGATACGTTGACTTGTTGTGCAGCTTCTACAAATTGGGCAACCCGAATAGGATCGATCGATTCTCTAATCCTACCGTTACGTTTTAGGGAACTAGCTACAATTACGCCATCAGCGACTTGCATTAATTTTCCAATATTGTCCCAATTTGCCCCGCTGCCGATAAAAACAGGGGTTCCTTGGGCAGCGGCTGAAGCTAATTTTAAGTCTTCAAGACTAGGAGGAAGTCCTGTTGCCCATCCTGATAAGATTATTCCGTCGGCTAACCCTCTTTCGAGAGTATCTTCAACGGCGGTAGTTAGATTTTGGATTCCTAGGTAACAGGCATTTTTAACCAAGACATCGGCTAAAATTGCAACATCAGCCCCTAATTCCCGTCGATAACGAAGTAATTTATGGGCATTGCCTTCAATTAATCCTTGATCGGTTGCCATAATTCCCGTGAGGACATTGACCCGAATGAATTTGGCGTTAATGATGGAAGCGATTGCCATTGCCCCGATAGCGTCATTACGTAGGAGGTTAATCCCGACAGGAACGACTACTAAATTTTTAATGCGATCAACGATCAAGGTCATGGCACTGATAATAGCCGGATCAACTTGGTCTTTTGTAAAAGGAGCATCGAAAAAATTTTCGATGATAATACCATCTACTCCCCCTGCGACAAGGGCAGTTGCTTCTTGTTCAGCCCGTTCGAGCACTGAGGTCAAACTACCTCCCCAACGGGCGGAAGTGGGAAGGGGTAATAGGTGAACGACACCAATAACCGGATATGTTTTTTTGAAAATTTGAGTCAAGTCCACTGAATCTACCTTGATGGTCGGCTACGGTTAATGCCGTTGCGAAATTGAGATCCGATAACAAATTGTATCGTAGTTGGGGAACCTCCGCTGAGAGAAGAATGAAGTAAGGGGGTAGACCTTTTGACTTTTGTCTTAGTTATTTGAGATGCGTTGTAAACGTAACGATTTCACTGTCGAAACACTTCCAATTCTCCAATACTCTTAGTCCTTAATCTTTTTTTTTAAAAAAATTTTCGGCTAACTTATTTACAATACTTAATTTTGATTTATGTTGCTTTAGTGAGCCTAACGTTTAATGGGATTAAATTGATCATTTTTCAAAGCTGAAGTAACTATGATCAAATCTCAGAAAGTTTCATAGCACAGTTTACAGAAAACTGGAGAAGATTAAAAACCACAGAAAAAGATATTGTTTGATTGGTGGTTTCTTGAAAAAAACTATCTCAAGTTGCTGGTCATAGTATGAGAACATTTCAGGTCATCGGGAAAATGAGATACCCAACTATTCATCAAGTCCAGAATACGGGTTTGAGGTTTAAGACATTCTCAATATAGGTTAATTAGTTGCTCAATAAACTCTTCATCGATATGGATAACAAAGCCATAAAATGTATAAGAATTAGTATTTTTGATAGAAACAAGTCTTCTTTATTGTTCATTTTATAACATTATTGGTTATAAGTAAGGATAGATTTTTATTTAAAAAAATTAAAATTTTAAGCTAATTTTTTATATGTCGTTTATTTAATTATTTAGGTTATCTCTACTTTCTTACCTATCCTCTAACTGCGCAGACTTATCAACCTCGTGAAATGACTACATAACTAAAGATGGTTAAATCTATAACTGATGGTATGATGCTTGCTTCTGACCCCTATTTTAGATAAATTGGGAATGTTATCCAGACTATGACATTTTCAGTTAAAAATTTTTAAATTCATATCATAACTATCGTGTAGTTGTATATAAAAAAACAGAAAATGAGAAAGTTTTACTGAAAAGCTCTTAGTTTATTGGTAAATATGATGAATATTTGTTTGTTAACAAGCATATTATAATTCTAGCTATATTAGCTTACATATAGATTATATTACTTATACTTAAACGTATTTATTTGGAAATAAATACATAGTTATTAGCTAGATTAATTTAATATAATTATCTTTTTAAGACGAGTATTTTTTATAATTTAATAGTCACACTAATCCTACATAGATATTATTATTGATTATTAAAATATTCTTTTTAACAAAGAAGACCTGTTTATCTTTTTTAATAAAAGTAAGCAGGTCTATTAAATTAATTGCTTTAAGGTTTAAATCAATTTAATAAGACAATGAGTATTATTCTACAACTCTTGTAAATATTAAGACGAAAGTCTTTATCCCATATCTAATTTTACCTAGAATTTATTCTTGACAGTGGAACTATACAAAGTAATGCTAAACATTCTGGATGGAGTCTTTCAGATAGGAAATAATAATCTTGAAGAGCAGGACAGTAAAAAACACTTTATCAAGTTTACCTAGAGTCTTATTATCTAGATATTTATCATATAACTTGTGTGCGATATCAAAAATTGATTGAATCTAGAGGCGATCAAAAATATCAGTTTTAGTCAGGAAAAAGATAGCAATAGTTGAAGAATTCTGTTCCTACTTCTTTGTATTAGGTTGATTCTTCAAACTGAGATAGTTATCATATATTTTGAAAAATATAGGAAAATAGACAGCCCATTATTTTAGCACTTATCAAAGACTTAAATCTTATTGTTATTCAGGAATACCTAAATTTATTTTAATAATTAATATCTGGTATTAAAAGGGAAAAGTTGAGTAACTCATCGTTAGGGGTTACCAAGCAGTTCCTCTAATTGATAGAATTTTTCAGTCTGTAAAATTATGCTGAAATAAATAATATTAAATTTAAATCAGGTAAAATACTCAATAAATTTTCTAGATGAGTTGTCCATACTAATCGATTTGTAGTCAATAAAATACATAGTTAAAAACGTGTAATTTACTACAAAACAATTAAAAAACTAGAAGTATAAAAATATATAATGCTTTAACTTAGTCTACTTATTTTAGTTGTAATTTACCTAGATAATAGATTTATTGCTACAAATAAACTTGTTAAAAGTAGTATTCATCTATTTTTATTTTTTTAAATAAAAAATAGTATTTTAGATTAGTAAAATTTTAGGTATTTGATAGTTTTTAAGTTAATCTATTAACTAATTTTACTTGGATATTTTTGATTTATCTTAGTATAGTTATTATATGTTACAGTTTTTTTTGTATTAAAAATACAAAAAAAATATTTTAATTACCTCAAAAGGACAGGTTATCTACTACTGTTATTTGGCTAATTTATTAGACAATCTGTATTTATTTCTTTTTGCTTTACAGATAATTGACTTTAAAAAGTATTAGGTAACAAGTGTAACAATATAAAATATTCTCATGACTGGATAATATATTTATTTTGTTTATTGAGCGATTACTAGCATAACAACTATCGGTGGTGATAATATTCAGTTTTCGTATAGACATTCTATATATACTAACAATTACTCTTTAAGTCCTGTTGTAGTTGTACAGATATCTCTCTACATTTTTGTTATTGGTAATAATGTCTATTCTTTTAGTAATTTTAACGTTTCAAAATTACCTATAAAGATGGGATGATAATTTGTGTAAATATTATAAATACTGTAAAAAACCCAGAGAATTTTCTTGAATATTTATTTTTATACTTTTAACTAAAAAATATCTAAAGCTCACCTATAAATTACTTTAAAGTATCTCCATATATAATTTATTAAAACATTGCTTTTTAATCCAAAATTTTTTTTCATCGTTAAATACTCAAATTAGTAAATATTACAATAGCTATTAACTTTTAAAAAAAATTAATAGTTTTATTGTAAATAACTTACTTTTAGACAAATAAAAAAGTAATGATAGCATTATGATAATTTACCTTCTTTTTGAAAAATAAATCGTCTAACCAGGAAACTCATGACATACTCAATAGCTCTTAATAAGCTTATTTTATGGGCAATAAATACATAGATAATTTTTGCGTTAATCTGCAATTATAAAGATTTTTTATTTAAAAAATCAGTAAAACTAACAATTATTAGATGTATAAATACGATTAAACTAGAAGTGATTGATAAACGATGAGGATAAACAATATCTTAATTTTTATATCTAATAAGATTAGATATAATTTATATTAATTTGAAGGTTTTTAATATAACGAAAATTTATCTAAAAGATAACAACTCTAAAATGTAATAAAAGGTGGTCAGAAAATAAGTAATCTGAATTTCAACAAGTTTAATTTTTTTAAGAAACTTAAAACACCTGTTGCAACTTTAGTTGACTTATAGTTATCGTGAAATCTCATATCAGCACCGGCAACATAATGCACTTCTGTTAAGTCATCTTCAGTCTATAATTTATTATCTAAATTTCTGCTAAATTGACTTTATTTCTTCAAGGGATTTAGGAACAGAAAAATTAACATTAGTTTTCACTCCAGTTTTTTTAGAATAAAACTGTATAATCTGGTAATTATTAATACAAATAATGTCAACTAATAATCAAAAGTATAATGGCGATTTTAATGGTCAGTAACGGTCATGGAGAAGATGTAATTGCGGCTTGTATTGCTGAACAATTACGAGATATATCTAACGCTCCTCAAATAGCAGCTTTTCCCCTAGTGGGAGAAGGATATGCCTACAAAGAGTGTAATATTCCTATTATTGGGGATGTCCAAAAAATGCCATCAGGGGGTTTTAATCAAAATCTAAAACACCTACTACAAGATGTTAGTGGAGGACTAATAGAATTGACTTTTTACCAGTATAAAAATATTTGTCAATGGGGAAAAACTGGGGGTAAAATTTTAGCAGTTGGTGATTTAGTACCTTTACTTTTTGCTTGGTTGAGTGGGGCAGATTATGGATTTGTTGGAACCGCTAAATCAGAATATTATTTACGGGATGAAAAAGGTTGGTTGCCTCAAACTTCTTGGTTAGCGCGTTGGTTTGGATCGATGTATTTTCCTTGGGAATGTTGGTTAATGAGTCATCCCCGATGTCGGGGGGTCTTTCCCAGAGACCGATTGACCTCCCAAATTTTAGAGCAATGGCCAATACGAGTTTTTGATTTAGGAAACCCTATGATGGATGGTTTTGAGTCAAATCCAACAGTTAATTTAAACCTGAGATATGATTCATTAACCATCGTGCTACTTCCGGGTTCGAGAAGTCCGGAAGCACAACAGAATTGGGAAATTATTCTGGAAGCAATTCAAGAAATAATAAAAGAAAACCAGAAAAACACTTTTACTTTTTTAGGAGCGATTTCTCCTGCTCTAAATCTCGAAAATTTTATTCAATCTCTAGTTTATAAAGGTTGGATTTCCAAACCTATAACAACTAATAAATTGTCTTTAAATGATCCTCATAGATTAGTTTTTAATCAACACCAGACTACCCTAATATTAACTCAACATTCCTATAAAGATTGTTTACAAATGGCTGATCTAGCGATCGCTATGGCCGGAACAGCAACAGAGCAATTTGTTGGATTAGGTAAACCAGCAATTACTATCCCTGGAAATGGACCACAATTCACCCTAAATTTTGCTAAAAAACAAACCTATCTTTTAGGAGAATCAGTCATTTTAGTTAACCATCCGCAACAAGTCCCAACTCTCATTAATTCTTTATCAAGAAATCCTCAGAAACTACAGCGTATTGCTGACAATGGACGTAGAAGACTTGGAACATCGGGATCTGCTAAACGAATTGCTCAATGTTTAAAAGACTGTTTTTGAGTGGACGTAATGTATGTGGTGCGGAAATGGTTTTCGAACTTCACAATTTGTAGAAATTATTTTATTTTGTGAATCTTAATGTCTGAATTATCTTCCTAAAATAGGATAATAAGATAAGCGAATAAGTAAATATACTACGGAAAATATACTTATGGTGAGTGAGAAATTTCAGACGATAGCCTCTCTGTCGAGTCGGGAGATGGAAATTCTCGAACTCGTAGCCACTGGTTTAACCAATCTCGAAATTGCAAAGAAGCTCGAAATTAGTAAACGAACCGTTGATAATCATATTAGTAATACTTTAACAAAAACAAAGACAGAAAACAGAGTGGAACTGTTGCGCTGGGCGTTGCAGTGGGGTAAGGTCTGTCTTAACGATGTGAACTGCTGTTCCTTACCTATATCCTATCAAGTAAATGTCATTAACATTAACGAAGTGGTCTCCTAAAACCTTTAATAGATAGTTGAAAGTATAGTTAGCATCTTGCTCTTGAGTTTAAGTCGCTGTTAACAAAGAAATTTTGCTGTCCTCCCAAAATAAAACTTTAAATTAGGTTGAAATACATGGTCAGCAGAAAAGTGCTCTCATTTTTCCTACTATGGTCAATATTTAGTGTTTGCTTCAAACATACGAGGAAAAAGAAGGATCTAAATTTATGATTTTCTAGGTCGTCGTATTCTACCTTTACCAGGATTAAACCAGCTAAAAAGTAGTTAGGATAAACCTAATATTAGCTTGTATGGACGGTACATTGTTTATGTCTCTGCTCAAGAAAGCAAGCCAGAAATTTTTGTTTATGATCGCCAAATATTTCATCCTAAAAAAATGCTAAAAACTGCTAAGGGGAGGTGTTTCATCTGAAAATTAGTGGAAATAGTCACCTTATTTTTTGGGGATTAAACTGAGGGAGACAGTGAGATATTGTGAGCTATGGATCGGGAATTATATACCTCTTTATCTCTTCCTAATCGGTTATTAAGAAATAATCGCTAAACCCCAAGCTAATTCGCAAATAATTTATTATTTCTTCGATATTTTTTCTAAGGCTTGTTTTACTCTTTCTGGAGTTTTTTTCATCACCTCATCAAAGTTATCTAAGATTTCCCCAGGATAATTTTCTAAGACTTTAGTAGACAAAGAAATACGGCCTTTGTATTCATCAATATTGAGAACTACCACCTGAATTTCTTGGCCAAACTTAAACAGTGTATTTAAAGAATCAATTCGTGAACCACTAATTTGTGTAATATGTAACAATCCTGTTACTCCATTTAAATCTACAAATATTCCATAGGGTTGAATTCTCGCTACCTTTCCAGCGACTAACGTTCCTACCGTAATTTGATTCATTTGTACTGTCATAATGGCACGGCGTTGGGACAAGACTAATTTATTATTCTCCTGATTAACTTCCAAAAAATTAGCAGTTAAAGACTTACCCACTAAAGACTCTAAATCTTCTTTTTCGAGAAGATGTGATCGCGGAATAAACCCTCGTAACCCTTCAACCTTACCGATGACTCCCCCTTTATTGGTTTGAGTCACGAGCATTTGAACTGTTTGGCCAGTCTCAACCAATTCTGCCACATAATCCCAAGCTTGTTGTAATTGAAGTTGACGGACAGAAAGTTTAACTTGACCTTCAGCATTTTGATCACTGATAATCAAGAACTTACATTCTTCATTTAAAGGAAGAACCTCAACTAAATCAAAGGTTGAGTCTAAAGCAGCTTCTTTTAAGGAAACAAATCCCGTAGACTTGCCTCCGATATCAATATAAGCTCCGTCAGAGGTGTGTTGAAGCACCATTCCACTAACAATTTGCCCTTTCTCAAAGGTATAATCATGCTGGTCTAGAGCTTTAGCAAAGTCATCCATAGAAAAGCCAATCTTGGATGATTTAGAGGGGATAGATTCTGGAGTCATGGTGATTAAATGAACAAGGAAAAGCTATGAACAGTCAGTTAGGTCATCGCGGTGACAACAAGCCACCACGATAAACTTAACTAATTCTAATATCTTCTGAGCTGTAGCTAGCTTCAAATTTAGGGACAAGACATTAGTAAGTAGCTGGAGCGATCACCACATAACTTTGTTTAGCAATCTGTTTAGTTACCCCTTGAAAACATGGGCATCAACACTGAAAGTTTTTTGAACTACAATAATGCCAGGAAAGACACCTTTTATGTTGGCATAGTTAGATAAACATCAATAATAGCTGATTCTACATTGTATGCTTGGATATATTAAGTCTTAATATCTGATATCGCCATGGTTTAGATACTCGAAATAAATTCTAAAACAATTTTAGGGAGGGTCAAGTCGCAAAAATTAATTATCTTGCAAAAACTTAAGATAAGATTCACAAAGTTCCTCAACCGCTAAATCATATAATTGATGACCATGTTTCGGAGTCGCTAACGCAGGATTTGAGCCTATTCTGCCATCAGGATAATGACGACGAAAATCCACCGCTCCATAGATTGAATAACCAGATGCTACTTTTTCAGATAGAGGGACATTTTTAATAGACTCAGGATAGACATATTGAGTAATGGCTACTTCTGAGGGGGTAGCATGAGAGCCTTCTTGCTCACCGTACAATTCCTTCGCCTTTTCGTATACAGAACGACACATAAACCAATTTTTCACTTGACAACGAACTTGATCCGCTTGAGGAAGATTGAGATGAGCTAAGTAATTATAGGCCTGGGAAAAAGCCCCTTTAAGGGAAGCAATATTACCGCCATGCCCATTAATAAAGAAAAATCGGGAAAATCCCACCTTGGTTAAACAGGCTAAATAATCCTCAATTACTTGGATTAAGGTTGTAGGACGCAAACTAATAGTTCCAGGAAAAGCCGTATGATGCAATGCCATACCCACATTAATGGTGGGGGCTACCATCGCTTGAATTTCTTCCCCAACCCCTTTAGCGATCACCTCCGCACAAATAGAATCAGTTCCTATTAACCCTGTCGGCCCATGTTGTTCCGTCGAACCGATAGGAATAATCAGTCCTTGAGAGGTGTTTAGATAATCTTCAACTTCCGGCCAGGTACTTAAATTTAGTAGCATAAAATATTTAAATGTCTAAGAAGATGATGAGATAAAAGGAGAAAAAACTATACTCAACGGCTAACTTTGTTGTATATCTTAACCTAGAGTCAACGTTTAAACTATTTTTCATGCTATCTCTAGACTTACCTCAAGCTTTGTCCTCCCAAAAAAACGTCAACCATCATCGAATTTTGGTGGTCGAAGACGAAGATGTGATTCGAGATATGATTATTATTTCCTTAGAAGGAGAAGGTTATGAGGTGGTAAGCGCTCCCGATGGACGTACGGCATTAAATTTCTTCCAAGATAATGTCTCTTCAGGTACTAGACTGGAGTTTCACTTGGTGGTTTTAGATTTAATGCTACCGCAAATTAACGGTTTAGATATCTGTCGCCTCCTGAGACACAATGGGAACATTGTCCCCATCTTAATTCTCAGTGCCAAAGCTAGTGAAACTGATCGGGTTTCAGGTCTGGAAGTTGGAGCAGATGATTATTTGACCAAACCCTTCAGCATACGGGAATTAGTAGCTCGTTGTCGTGCCTTGATCCGTCGTCAAGAGTTTAGTAATGCGTCATCGGTTCCTGTCCGTAAGTTCCGCGATGTTACTCTATATCCCAACGAATGTCGGGTGGAGGTTCGGGGTAAGGAGGCGAACTTTTCTCCCAAGGAATATCGCTTATTAGATTTGTTCATGAGCTACCCTCGTCGGGTTTGGTCTCGCGAACAATTGATCGAGCAGATATGGGGACCTGATTTCTTAGGAGATACTAAAACGGTTGATGTTCATATCCGCTGGTTGAGGGAAAAGCTAGAGCATGATCCGAGTCAACCCAAATATTTAATTACGGTCAGGGGATTTGGCTATCGCTTTGGTTAATTACATTAAGTAATTGATCAACATGGAATCAAGTAATAGTCAACAGATTATTAAATGCCAACAGACGACTTACAGTAGGCTATCAGTTCATTGATTTTCTTTATTCTGGGTTTCTTATTAGGAATGGTCATTTGGGGGTGTAGTTATTACCGCTTTAAATGCCAATTACAGAAAATATTGACTGCTTCGCCCGATACAGAGGATTTAGTTAAGTCTTTATCTGCAACGTCCTTAGTGCGGCGAGAAATTCTTTATCTTCAAGAAATGTCTCAACAGCAAGCTATAGAATTACAACGACAACAATATATCCTGGAGTTGGCCCCAATTGGTTATCTACACATTGATCGGGATAATCAATTGCTGTGGTGCAATCAACAAGCGCGACAATTGCTCTATATTGATCGTTGGCAATCGGGACAAGTGCGTCTTTTTCTCGAGTTGGTTCGTTCCTATGAACTCGATCAACTAATTGAAAAAACACGTAATACTCAAACTGCTCAAGTAGAAGAGTGGGTGTTTTATCAAACACCCTATGTCAATCAAATGCTTGTAAATAATGGAGCTATTACCCTCAAAGGGACAAGCTATCCCCTCCAGAACAAAGCTGTGGCAGTGTTTTTGGAAAATCAACAACCATTAGCCGAACTGTCGCAATCGCGTAATCGCGCCTTTTCAGATCTTACCCATGAACTACGAACTCCTTTAACCTCTATTTTTTTAGTGGCTGAAACGTTACAGACTCACCTACAAAACCCTGAACGTCGTTGGGTTGAACAACTATTAAAGGAAACCGCTCGCTTAATTAATCTAGTCGAAGATTGGCTTGATCTCAGTGAAATTGAGAATAATCTTCATAAAAATCTTACTTATGAACACCTAGCTCTAGATGAATTAATTTTGTCAGCGTGGCAAACTTTAGATCCCCTAGCGCAAAAAAGACAAGTTACTCTCGACTGTCATAGTAACTCAAAAATTTGGTTTTCGGGTGATCGCTCTCGTTTATACCAAGCATTTCTTAATCTGCTAGACAATAGTTTCAAACATAGTCCTTCTGAATCTAGCATTCAAGTTAATCTTAAATTATGTAAAATTAATCAAGCTATCGAAATTGATATTATTGATTGCGGTTCGGGGTTTTCTGAGGCGGATTTACCTTATATTTTTAATCGTTTATATCGGGGAGAGCCTTCAAGAGTACGTGCTGGAATAGATCCCCAATCTCCTCGTAAAGGAAGTGGTTTGGGTCTAGCAATTGCCCAAGAGATTGTTTATGCTCATGGTGGCTCGATTACTGCTAAAAATCATCCTCATACCCACGGAGCTTGGGTAAAAGTGGTGTTCCCGATTTGAACGACCCAATTCTACAAGGAGAGCCTAAAATATTTGTTCATTGTTATAAATTGGCAATTTAGACTAAGAGATAGGGAAGTAATTGACAGTTTGTATATGATTTAGACTAGATCCAGTTTAAATGGATAACAGCCTAGAACTAAGATCATGTAACCAGTACAATAAAACCAGATAGCTAGATTATGCATAGTTAAATTCAGGGAGGTGATCGTCAAATTTTATCCCTCTTGCCTCTTGTCTTCCTTCCTTAGATAATCTTCAAAGATATGCATGGTCTAAACTTATAGATTATGAGAGAGATTTTTAAGATAATCGCGAATAACTTTATTCAGCATTAATAATAAAGGATGAATGGAATAGTGAAAGAGACAAATAATGAATATCAATAGCGCGCTCAAAGTGGGAGTCTTAGGATTTGGGGGACTAGGACAAGCGGCTGCCCGAATTCTTACTCCCAAACAAGAGATGACCTGGGTAGCGGCCGCCGATCTTAAAGGTTATGGTTATTGTGAGAAAGGATTAGATCCTGATCAAGTAATCTCCACATATCATGAAAAGGGGTCTATTGGCTATTGTGAGCCCTATGGAACCTTCAGTAACAAAAGCATTCAAGACTTACTTACAACTAAGACGGTTGATGGTTATTTCTTAGCTTTACCTAACCTTCCTAATACCTTCATGGCGGATGTGACTAAGCAATTTATCGCGTCAGGATGGCAAGGAGTGTTAGTAGATGCCCTCAAGCGTACCAGTGCAGTAGAACAATTACTTAAATTACAATACGAATTAGCTCAAGCTGGAATCACTTACTTGACCGGATGTGGAGCCACTCCTGGTTTACTCACCGCCGCCGCAACCATAGCCGCCCAAAGTTATGCCGAGGTTCATCATGTTCAAATCTCCTTTGGAGTCGGTATCGTTAACTGGGAAGCCTATAGGGCGACGATTCGTGAAGATATCGCTCATTTGCCAGGGTTTGACGTAGAAAAAGCCGAGGGGATGAGCGACGCTGAGGTAGAAGCCCTTTTAGACAAAACCAATGGTATTCTAACCTTAGAAAAGATGGAACACGCCGATGATATTATGCTAGAACTGGCAGGAGTCTGTGATCGCGATCGGGTAACAGTTGGGGGTGTAGTTGATACTCGCAACTCCAGAAAACCTTTAAGTACTAATGTTCAAGTAACTGGGCGTACTTTTGACGGAAAAATTTCTACTCATACTTTTACTTTAGGAGACGAAACCAGTATGGCAGCTAATGTTTGCGGACCTGCTTTCGGTTATCTTAAGGCAGGTATGGCGTTACATCGTCGGGGAATTTATGGACTATTTACCGCCGCGGAAATAATGCCTAAATTTGTGAGATAAAACACTTTTATCAAACAACAGGCGATGTTCAAAATTCTGGTTTTAAAACAGGAGATGTGAGACGTCATGTAATATGATTATCCGAATCGATCTAATACTGAGCAACTCAGTTAAGTGTGGACATAGTAATAGTTTGCGTAAACTGGACGCGAACTTATTCCTATTAGTATTTATATTTAATTTCTTATAAGTGGATGTGGGTGAGCTTAAATAAGTAGAAAATAGATTCAACAGTGGGGATTTAAGAGCTAATTCTTCTCTGCCCATCCGGTTCAATCTCTTTTGTACAGATGCATCGGAAAGGCAGTCATGTGGTTACTTTCAAACATCCTTTGCTTGATTTTAGACATATTAGTTTTTTAATAGTTGAAGGGAAAAATGGGAGCGTGCCCAGATGTGAACAGAGACTTAAAGGCAATAGCGGTGAAGGGCTTGGGCGTATTCAATGGCGGTTTGGGGGACTCTATAAAAGGCGCCAAAGATGAGGTCAAAGTGGTAGTCGGGGAGATATACACCAGTTCCGGGACTTAGAGATACTAGTAATATGTCAAAGTTTCTAACTTGCTGGAAAGTAGACTTTATCTTCAATAAAAGCCACATTTTCGGGGAACACTATTAGTTTTCTGTACAGCAGGGAGAACGGCAAAGAGCTGCGCCACTAGTTGGCTACTGTTCAAATCTTTGATAGGAGTAATTTAGATCATCAAATACTTCGGTAGGTATCGAGATAAGATTTTATATTTATAACGCCAGACATCAGTAAATATGGCTTCTAGCATGGAGTTGCTGTTCTCCTTTCCTACCATAACTTTTCGTCAAACTCAAGTTTGACGAAAAGTTATGGTCTTGATTATTAGCGATTATTCTTTTATATAATCGTTAACCTCGTCATATTTTGACTGAAATATTGAGAATAAGAGCAGTGTTTTTAAAAATTGTTAGACTTACTTTGAAATTCGGTTATTACTAGTTAGTCATACTCAGTATAAAAAATTCTTGATTGATAATATTAAGATAATTGAGAATAAGTTAAATTTACAAAACAAAAATTTACTTCCTTTCTGTCTTTTAGTTTATGGTGATGATGGTGTTATCTTCGTTTGTGATAAAAAATTATGACTAGAGTAGCTATAACTTATTCAAAAAAATTTGTGCTTTCCTAGATTATTTATCGTATATCTACACATTCAACATTTTTATTAATAAATAAATATAAACTATTTTTTAAATAAAAAAATAAAAAATACAATTTAATAAATAAACTACATAATTAATTATTTAATTAATACAATTAGCTAATCAATATAGACAAAGAAAAAAGCTAAGCATCATTTTTTAGTCAAAAAATAGTTTTGATATAACTCAAAAATATAAATAATAAAATTCATAAAAAGTACTAATTTACCAGTAAAATACGACATTAAGTAGTTACTAACTATTTCTTGAAATTAATCGTTGCTAGTTTAGATACACTCAATACCGAATTTATTTAATAAAGAGCTATATTTTGTTAATAAAAAATAATCTACACTAAAACTGACGTTGAAAGTAATTTTTTAAAATCCAGGAACTAATGTCGTACATTTTATTCTAAACAATAAAAAAATTGCATTATATATTGAACGTTTATCAAGATAAATAGAGGTGTATAAATTTTTTAAAAATTTATAGTATCTTTTTAAAAGAAATAAATAGTGCCGAGTAAAATTTATCTTCTAAGATAGATTAATAACAACCTATTTTACAAAAAAAAAATAGATAAACGTAGTAAAAGACAAAACTTATTAAAGAGTTCTATTAAACTGATATTGTTTTTACAAACTTATCACACTCAATTTAGAAAAAATCAACTTTTAAAAAGTAAATATTATTAATTTATATATAAAATACTTCCTCAAACTGTTCTCAAAGAGAACTTAAGGAGCTAATCTAAAAAAGAGTCAATATTTGTTGAAGGTTCTTTACTATGTTATTTCCTGTTAACCCGATTAAATTTGGCACCGATGGTTGGCGTGGTGTTATTGCTGCCGAGTTTACTTTTGAACGAGTCGCTTTGTTAGCCCCCCTCGTAGCCAAAATCTTAGCTGATAATTATGGAACCTCTGATAGAACACGCCAAGTGATTGTGGGATATGATCGTCGATTTTTAGCCGAAGAATTTGCTCAAGTTGCCGCTGAAGCTATACAAAAAGCAGGATTTGATGTGATATTATCCCAATCTTATGCCCCTACTCCCGCCTTTAGTTGGGCAGCCAAACAACAAAATGTCTTAGGTGCGATTGTCTTAACCGCAAGTCACAACCCCGCTAAATATTTAGGATTAAAAGTAAAAGGAGCGTTTGGTGGCTCAGTTTCTCAGGAAATAACCCAACAAATTGAAACTTTACTGCTTAATCCTCCTATTTTTGATTCTAAATCAGGAACCTTAACTTACTTTGATCCTTGGGAAAGTTACTGTTATGAGTTACAACAAAAAGTTAATATCGAAACAATTCGCGGGGCTATTTTATCGGGCAAATTAAAGGTGTTTGTTGATGTAATGCACGGAGCTGCCGCAACAGGCTTAAAACGGTTATTAAGCTGTGCTATTGAAGAGATTAACGGTGATCGCGATACCTTATTTGAAGGAGGTGCCCCTGAACCTTTGCCTCGTTATTTATCAAAGTTATTTAATACCATCAAAACCTCAGCCAGTCAGGGAGACAATAGATTAAAAGTTGGTTTAGTTTTTGATGGAGATGGTGATCGTATTGCTGCAGTAGATGGACAAGGAAATTTTCTAAGTTCTCAAGTTTTAATTCCTATTTTGATTGATCATTTGGCCAAACGTAAGGGCTTTACAGGGGAAATTATTAAAACTGTAAGTGGTTCAGATTTAACTTCTCGTCTAGCCAAAATTTACAGTCTTTCGGTTTATGAAACTCCTATTGGTTATAAATATATTACGGATCGAATGTTAACTACTGATACCTTGATTGGGGGAGAAGAATCTGGGGGAATTGGTTATGGAACTCATATTCCTGAACGAGATGCTTTATTATCAGCTTTATATGTCTTAGAAGCTATGGTAGAAAGTAGTAAAGACTTAGGTCAATATTACGCCTATTTACAAGATAAAACCGATTTTTATAATGTTTATGATCGTCTTGATTTACCATTAGCTAATGTAGAAGTTCGGGTAAAAATACTAAAAAAACTGCAACAAGAACCGTTAACCGAAATTGCTGGACAAAAAGTATTAAATTGTTCGACAAAAGATGGTTATAAATATCGCTTAGCTGATGGAAGTTGGTTATTGATTCGCTTTAGTGGGACTGAACCAGTATTACGGTTATATTGTGAATCAATAACCAACAAACAAGTCCATCAAATTTTAAATTGGATAAAAGATTGGGCAAATTCAGTTTAACTTAACTTTAGTTTCGATCAAGATTATTTTGCTACTCATTTTACGGAAAAATTACATATAAAGATGATGATAGAATTGGACAGTTAACTTGACTAAAATTTAGAGGATATAAAATCCTATTTCCGTACGCTATTATAGAAAATATATCTCCAAAATATCAAGTAATTTAATTGATAAATAACTCATTGATGTTATTGAACCTACGCTTGATCTTGTGTTAAAAAGTCATAACTGATAACTCAGGAGATTCTTACCCTTTATTATGTTAACCTGGGTGGGTGTTTCCCACCTGATGATTTTAAGAAAAATAGTCCTGTAGTGCCCTAACTTCTAGAGGTTGGGTTTGTAAAGCTCGAATAGCTGCAACAGTTGCTTTTGCCCCTGCTATTGTTGTGATAACCGGTAGTTTATAATCCAAGGCAGTGCGACGAATTAAGCGACCATCCATTTGAGATTCTTCACCACTGGGAGTATTGATAATAAATTGAATCTGTTTATTTTTGATCCAATCTATTATATGAGGACGACCTTCATGGAGTTTAAAAATAACTTCTACATCTTCAATTCCATTGTCGGATAAGACTTGTTGAGTTCCTGAAGTTGCAACAATTTTAAATCCTAAAGAAACTAGGTCTTTAACGACTGAAACTGTCGAAACTTTATCTCGATTACTCATGGAAATAAAGACTGTTCCGGTCGTAGCTAAGTCAACTCCAGCAGCAATTTCTGCTTTAGCAAAAGCTTTACCAAAGTCATCATCTATTCCCATCACTTCCCCAGTAGAACGCATTTCTGGTCCTAATAAAGTATCAGTTTCTGGAAATTTTTGGAAAGGAAAAACTACTTCTTTGACAGCAATATGACGGGGAACAAATTCCTCAGTTATTTTTAACTCTTCTAAAGTTTTTCCTGACATAAGTAAAGAGGCAATTTTAGCTAAAGGTCTTCCCGTTGCTTTAGACACATAGGGAACAGTGCGAGATGCACGAAGATTTGCTTCTAAAATGTAAACATTTTCTCCCTGAATAGCATATTGAATGTTAATTAACCCGATAACTTTCAAGCTATTTGCTAAGTTAGTTGTCCAAGTTCTAATAGTATCAATAACCGTGGCAGAAAGGGAGGTAAAAGGAAGAGAACAAGCCGAATCTCCAGAGTGCACACCTGCTTCTTCAATGTGTTCCATAATGCCGCCAATAACCACATTTCCGGTTATATCACATAAAGCATCAACATCAACTTCGATCGCATTTTCAAGAAACCTATCAATTAGAATAGGATAGTTAGGTTCTACTTGTACAGCGTATGTCATGTAATGTTCTAATTCTTTGTCGGAATAGACAATTTCCATAGCTCTTCCTCCCAACACATAGGAAGGACGTACAACGACAGGATAACCAATACAAGAAGCAATAACTAATGATTCTTCATAACTGCGAGAAATTCCGTTAGGAGGTTGTTTAATTTCAATATCATGTAATATCTTGCCAAAGCGCTCCCGATCTTCTGCCGTATCGATTGCGTCGGGAGAGGTTCCCCAAATTTTGGTTTGGACAGGGCACTCGGGACTATCGAGGTATGCCTGCAAGGGAACTGCCAATTTCAGGGGAGTTTGACCTCCAAATTGAATAATGATACCCACAGGGTTCTCAGTTTCGATAACGTTCAAGACATCTTCTTTAGTTATGGGTTCAAAATACAATCTATCGCTTGTATCGTAGTCGGTGGAAACGGTTTCAGGGTTAGAATTCACCATAATGGTTTCAAATCCTGCATCACTGAGGGAAAAGGATGCATGACAGCAACAATAGTCAAATTCAATTCCTTGTCCAATACGGTTAGGACCTCCCCCTAAGATCATGACTTTCTGTTTCTCACTAGGAGTCACTTCTGTTTCTGAAGGTTCATAAGTGGAATAGAAATAGGGAGTAAAGGCTTCAAATTCTGTCGCGCAAGTATCTACAACTTTGTATACTGGAATGATGCCTAAACTCTTGCGATAGCTTCTGACCTCATCTTCATTAGTTTTCGTGGCAAAAGCAATTTGGTGATCGCTAAACCCTTGTTGTTTAATCAACCGCATTTTTTTTGTCGTAATGTTGGTTAAGGGAGTTTGTTTGAGGAATTTTTCACTTTCACTGAGTTCTTGTAACTTATCCAAAAACCAGATATCAATGGCAGTCAATTCGTGAATTTCGTCTACGGTCATCCCCAGTTGCAACGCATGATATATACTATAAACACGATCAGGATTGGGGGTTCGTAGATTAGCGCGGACTTGGGATAGAGTCGGTAAGGTTTCTTTGTGGTCGCAGCCGAAGCCATATCGTCCTGTTTCTAGTGCTCGTAAGGCTTTTTGAAAAGACTCTTGAAAAGTTCGTCCTATAGCCATTACTTCGCCTACAGACTTCATTTGGGTAGTTAGAATGGGTTGGGAACCATGGAATTTTTCAAATGTAAAACGTGGTATTTTCGTCACCACATAGTCAATGCTCGGTTCAAAGGATGCGGGAGTTTGTTTAGTGATGTCGTTGTTTATTTCATTGAGAGTGTATCCCACTGCTAATTTAGCGGCAATTTTAGCAATGGGAAACCCTGTTGCTTTGGATGCTAATGCAGATGATCGTGATACACGGGGATTCATTTCAATGACAATCACATCTCCATTGACAGGGTTAACAGCAAATTGAATATTAGACCCTCCCGTTTCTACGCCAATCTGGCGGATAATTGCTTGAGAATAATCTCTCAATCGTTGATATTCTTTGTCAGTTAACGTCTGTGCGGGCGCTACTGTTATAGAGTCCCCTGTATGGATTCCCATAGGGTCAAAGTTTTCGATTGAACAGATAACGACCACATTATCAGCTAAGTCCCGCATCACTTCCAATTCATATTCTTTCCATCCTAACAAAGATTTTTCGATTAAAATTTGAGAAACAGGAGACGCATTAATCCCAAATTGCACCATTTCTTCAAATTCTTCTTGATTATAAGCAATACCTCCTCCCGTTCCTCCAAGAGTGAATGCAGGGCGTATTATCAAGGGATAAGGTCCAATTTCTTGAACAATTCTCTGTGCTTGTTTGAGGGTACTGGCAATACCCGAAGGACAAACAGGAACCCCAATTTTTGCCATCGCTTTTTTAAATAACTCCCGATCTTCTGCCATTTCAATAGCTGGCAGTTTCGCACCGATCAATTCCACATTATATCTATCCAAAACTCCACTTTTGGCTAAAGACACCGTCACATTAAGAGCAGTTTGACCTCCCATTGTTGGTAATAACGCATCAGGACGTTCTTTGGCAATGACTTTTTCTACCATATCGGGGATTAGGGGTTCGATATAGGTGCGATCAGCCATTTCAGGATCGGTCATAATAGATGCAGGGTTAGAGTTGACCAATACAATTTCATATCCTTCTTCTCGCAATGCTTTACAAGCTTGAGTCCCAGAATAGTCGAATTCGCTAGCTTGTCCAATAACAATGGGTCCTGCACCTAAAATTAAGATTTTTTTTAAGTCGTTGCGGCGTGGCATAAGCGTTTTTGTAGAGTAGATAGAATAAACCGAGGTTATTCTATCTACTGTCTGTAGGATTTTATGTTTACCCTAATCCTTTATTCAGGTTTAAGGGATTTGGGAAAGGCAATAAACAATAGGTAAAAATTAAGTTTTTTGGATTTTATATCCTGATTTCTATCTAATTCACTAAAACTAGTAACGAATGTATTAAGTCTAGTTTTGTTTATGAGTGATAATCCGTCACAATTTACTACCAATCCTTGAAACTCAGTTTATCATGAGAAACTGTATAATTATTTTTTTTCTTAAGATATCAATAAAAAATCATGTACGATAGTTTAATTCACTTGGCTGGAGCAGTATTGAGTCGAAATCAGAAGACTTGCGTAATTCAGAAAAAGACATTTATTTTCGTTAAAATGACACTGATTAGAATTCGTTGTTTAAAAAGTAAAAATACGTTTTTTGTACCTGCTTATATGACTAATTACTATGACACGTAGTTCAGAATAATATTATTTGAGCATGTTAGTTATTAATGAGCATCTTTTTAGGTCTATAAGGGACAGATTTATATTTAGAAATTAATAAACTTTGTCTTAAAAAGTAAAGTAAAGAGATAAATTTACTAAGACTTCTATTATACAATGAGCTGTTTTGGAATTAAAAGAATTATTTTTGATATCAGTATAGAAGATAGTTATTGCTGCTTATCAAGAAAAAAATGTATGATTATCTCCCGTATTTTTATAATTACATTGTGTCTTTCTCCCTAGCTTTGATAATCTTTACGTCAAACTTTTTGACTAGAAAAAAATTCAGGGAATGTCTATGCTCAATATTTTTGTTTAATTTCATTGACTCTATTGATTTTCAACTTTCCCTCGCTTGAATACTTCTAGGAATTATTCAAACAATTCCAAAAACCCGATCCCCTAAACTCCTCAAAGTTTGATAGTCTAAACTAATACCTATAGGGAACGGGATATAAATTTGTGGATATAGTGATAGGTCGAGGTAAAACTGCCCGACGAGCCTACGGGATAGATGAAATTGCTCTTGCTCCTGGGAACCGAACTTTAGACCCGAGTTTAACACAGACTAACTGGACTGTCGGTGGCATTGAAAGGAACATACCCATTATTGCCAGTGCAATGGATGGCGTCGTTGATGTCAAAATGGCGGTATTGCTATCCGAATTAGGAGCCATAGGAGTTCTCAACTTAGAAGGGATACAAACTCGCTATGAGGATCCTAATCCTATTCTTGATCGCATTGCATCAGTTGGGAAATCAGAATTTGTAGGGTTAATGCAAGAATTATATGCTAAATCTGTCGAACCGGAATTGATTAAGAAGCGTATCACTGATATTAAAGACCAAGGGGGCATTGCAGCAGTAAGTCTGACTCCAGCGGGAGCTTCTCAATATGGTCAAATGGTGGCCGAAGCAGGAGCAGATTTACTATTTGTTCAAGCGACGGTGGTTTCTATCGCTCACTCTTCCCCTAAATCCATCAGTTCCCTAAACATAAGGCAATTTTGCCACGAAATGCCTATGCCGGTGGTTTTGGGCAACTGTGTTACTTACGAAGTTGCATTAAGTCTGATGAAAGCCGGGGCAGCCAGTGTTTTAGTAGGCATAGGTCCTGGGGCTGCTTGTACCTCCCGTGGTGTGTTAGGGGTAGGAGTTCCTCAAGCAACTGCTGTAGCTGACTGTGCCGCGGCACGCGATGAGTATTACCAAGAAACTGGACACTACATTCCTGTAATTGCCGATGGGGGAGTTGTGACAGGAGGAGATATTTGTAAATGTGTCGCCTGTGGGGCTGATGCGGTGATGATTGGCTCCCCAATTGCTCGGTCGATAGAAGCCCCTGGACGGGGATATCATTGGGGTATGGCGACTCCTTCTCCAGTATTACCGAGGGGAACTCGGATTGATGTGGGAATCACTGGAACAATTAAGGAAATTCTCACCGGACCTGCTCGATTAGACGATGGAACCCACAACTTATTAGGTGCACTCAAAACCAGTATGGGAACTTTAGGAGCAAAAACCATAAAAGATATGCAACAGGTTGAAGTTGTAATTGCACCGTCTTTATTAACAGAAGGAAAAGTATACCAAAAAGCTCAAAAGTTAGGCATGGGTAAGTAATTTATCGCAATTCCTATGTTGGTGAAGCATACAGTTTTTTTTATGAGTAGCTTATGAGTCCGAAAAGTTCTATCATTGACGGTTAAGAATCACAGCTCTTCTAGCCTAGCTATGACAAGGTCTTCATGAAAAAGCTAAGATTCTTGCTCTATAAGATTTACAGGATTATGAAAACTTGATTTTGATCAAAATCAAGTTTTCGCAGTGATAGAATACCAAAAATAACTTGCGGTTCTTCTTGTGTTTGTACCTATTTCATCTTTATTAAAAAAGTACATTAACTGATTTTATTTCAGTGTGTTGAACATTGAATTAAACTAAACTTTAATTCACCTTTAGTATGACGCTTGGTACAATTAGATTAGCGAATGATAGCCACGGATAGGAGGCGTAAGACAATGCAATCCCTCTACATTCCTCATTTACTTCAATGTACCGAGAGAACCCAAACTATTCTTATTGATGATTTTATCCCTGACTTAGATACTTTGATGCCTTTTCGTGGGTCCCTGAGCATTCGTCATGGGGGAACATTCCTAGATATAAAATTAAGGGGGGAAACCATTATTACGTTGATCTGCGATCGCTGCGCACAACAATACAATCATCGTATTGTTGTCGATACTTCGGAAATTGTCTGGCTCGACAAAAACCTAAGCTTGTCTGAAATTCCCCAAGAAAGAGAAGTTTCTTGGGAGGATTTATCAGAAACCCTTTCCCCTAATGGACATCTTAATTCTGAAACCTGGCTTTATGAACAATTATCATTGGCAATGCCTCTTAGAAGGTTATGTGGAAAGAACTGTCAGCAACCTATTTCTGATTGTGCTCAAAATCCATCCCCCATTGATAATCGTTGGGCTTCGTTAGAATGTTTAAAACAAAAGCTTTCACAATGATGGTGAAGTTTTAGTAAGTTTTAATACATTGAAACTGTTTATTATTGTTAGTAGTAGGACAATAGGTAAGAGAAACTATCCAACACTGTCAATATCTGGCTTGCCGAAGTCTATTATTAACTGATTTGATAGCACTATATATTTATGTTATGGTAACTTATAATTCATCAAACTTTCTCTCAACAAAATTGTTTATTCTACAATTTTCTATAAAATAGTAAAAAGTATCCTCCAACTATAAAGTCTGTAAACTCTAACTTTATTAGCCAATCCTAGAGTAATATAAATCAGGAGAAGATATTTGAAAACTAACTTGAATTGCTGGTCTTCTTTAAACTCTTTAGCTGAGTTAGATAGTCTCTATTTATGAACAGGTATTGGCAAAAATAATAGGACAACTTCCCAAATGAGACTAACAATTATTATTTGTGATAAGTCTCCTATCTCAGATATATTAATTATAATATTTGTATTTTAACGTATTGCCCGTCTCAAGAGGATTTTTTCTTAAAAAACTTGACTAAATTTAAGTTAGCCTTTGAAGTAAGAGCTGTAGTTAAAAGTGTTTCAGATAGAGCATTATTTCAAGAAACATAACTTCTAGTTCATACTTTACTCGATACATTGGAAAAATATGCTCAAGATTATTATCTCTTATTAAGAAAGTATTGACTCTTCATATAATAATTAAAAAGATAGATGATCTCCGTAAAGATAGAAAAATAAGGGCGATGATTCATCTTGAGCTAGGTGATCTTTTATTTCTAACTTTTGAAGGAGAAACTATTACTTAAAAAATATGTTCTGGAGTTTATATCTCTTTTATCAAGAAAGCAGTTTATTATGATAATTATCATCAATTAAATTTAAAGAATAGTTAAATTTTTATGTAAAAGTAACAGAAAAAAAATAAACAACAAATACCTTGAAATAGAGGTCTTCTATTGATAATCGATTTTCCTTCTGTATGACGACGATACAGTCTCCCATTACCCTCACTATTGGACAATTAATTCAAGATAATTTTGGAACAACTTCTTTAGAGCAAGAAGTTGTTGATTATTGCACTCCTCCAGAGGTGAAAATTAAAATTAGTGAGTTGATTAAAAATTACGAGAACCATAAGTATAAGGATGTTCAAGGCGTAAAATTGTTGTTTTATTTGATTTCTAATAAGTTAGAACAAGACGATAATATTTATCTTAAAAGTAATCAATCTATAATTTTAACGGACGGGGGAAACATAGCATTTATGAATGTTATTTTTGCGTGTTCACTAAAGGCGGAGACGAAATTATTCTCAATATGCCTTATTATTTTAACCATGAGACTGCAATCATGATGGCTAGCTGTCATACTGTATTAGTAGCCACTTATAAATCTTATCAGTTTTGTCTTGATGCTATCAAAAAAGAAATTGATAACAAAACTCGGGCAGTTTTATTACTATTTTTCCTAAAAATCCTAGCAGGATCAGCTTATCACAAGTCAGTCTTGAGGAAATATAATAAAGTCCTTTGTTTTGACTTTATTATATTTTTTATGAAACCTATGAAAATTTTACCTATAATAAGGTTAAGCATTTTTTCCTGGCTTAATTATTGGTGGTAAACCTAATACGATTTTTCCATATGGTCTTTCTAAAAAATATTGGTTTGCTAGTTTGTGTATTGGTTATATACTGATTCATAAACGTCTTTTAGCCGGAGTGAAAAAAGTTCAGGACACAATTAATTTTAATTTGTCGGCCTGTTATTTCTCAATATGCCGCACCAGCTGCTTTAAATGTAAATAAAAGCTATTGTTATCAATATTTACCATAATTGCTCATATTCTAGGGTTTTTATTGACTTATCTTCAGAGTATTGGGGATATCTACACCGTTATTCTCTCCGAGAAGTGTTTGATATTTTTCTGAAGATTAATACCGATATAAAAGATTTTGATTGAGTTAAAAAGTTAATTGAAACATATGAAGTTACTGTCCTTTCTGACAAGATTTTTGGAATAATTAATGGATGTTATTTTCGAGTTGCTTACGGTTGTTTGCACCTAGCAATGGTAAAAGAGGAAATTTAAAGATTAAAATAAGGGTTAAGACAGATTTACTAATTTGGAAGCGGTTTTAACTGAGCGGTCCCAAATACTTGCGTAAATAAGGAGAAAACACCTCATAAATCAGAGTTAAAGGTTTACAATCATGCCAAAATAAATAATGTCTACCCCAAAAAGGGCCTTTTTCTCCAAATGCCTCTTCTAAAGCAGAGGAATTGCCATGATAAATTCCTTGAATATCACGATACAATTCCGTATATGATTGTGAGAGACTCTCCCAAATGGGTAAGGAGACATTCTGTAAATGTTCATCTATATGATTTGCATTCCACCAAGAGGCAGCATAGGCTAATCTTTTTCCTGATGCTGTTCGTAGCCAAACCTGTCGTCGGAGACGAGGTTCAGGGACATTTTCAATCTGTGCAGGAGCGCCATCTCCATTCCTACTAATCAAGGACATGTCAATGAGATCAACCTCTGTGTTTTCTGTCGTAAGTAATTGTAGATGACGAGTTAGAGAACCATCCCCTAACAATAGAATCTGCCAGACAGGAGATAATTGATGATGAGGAAGTCCCTGTTTGACTTGTTCTTCGTCACCTTTCCAAATAATGTCGAGAGCGTGCCATTGATGAGTGAATCTTGTGTTGTTATCAGAGTTTAAAATTACTGTCACTGGTTTTAAAAAAGACTTTGTAACTTCTAAGATTATAATAACAAGACTGAACCTTTGTAGGAACGAATGTTTGGATTTATCGCCTTAAATAAACCCTCAGAAATTACGTCTCATGATTGTGTAGCCAGAGTTAGAAAGATTCTTAAACTCAGCAAAGTTGGTCACGGTGGAACCCTGGATCCTTTAGCAACTGGAGTTTTACCTATTGCTGTGGGGAAAGCCACTCGTTTGTTGCAATTTCTCCCGGAAAATAAAACTTACCGTGCCCTGATTCGCCTGGGAGTGCAGACAACCACTGATGACCTCCAAGGGGAGGTAGTTAAGTCTCAATCTGCTTCTATCTTAACCTTAGAACAAGTTGAGCCTCTACTGCATCAGTTTATTGGAACTATTCAACAGACTCCTCCTATTTATAGTGCTATTCAACGTGATGGTAAACGGTTATATAGTTTAGCAAGACAAGGAAAAACGGTAGATATTCCGGCAAAAAAAGTTTATATTGAGCAAATCAACATAGTTGGTTGGTACACCGGGGAATTTCCCGAATTAGAAGTTGATATTGTTTGTGGTCCAGGGACTTATATTCGAGCAATCGCCCGCGATTTGGGGACTATGCTTAATTTGGGTGGGACTTTGGCTAGGTTAACTCGTACTGAAAGTTGTGGTATGAAGTTATCTGAAAGTATTACTTTAGGAGAATTAAAAACAGAGATTGAACAGGGAAATTTTAGCTTAATTTCTTTAAATGTTGCCCTACAACATTTAAAGAAAATACTTTTGTCAGAAACGGACGGAAAACGTTGGCTTCAAGGACAAAAAATTGTTCAAGATTTACTGCCATTACCTGTTTCTGGAGTTGTTAGAGTATATCAACAAGAAGACAAGTTATTAGGCATAGGAAATGTAGTCAAATTTGAAAATTATCAGGTTTTAAGTCCTAAAGTTGTTATTTTAAATAAGTAAAAAAAAATAATTTACAAAATAATTCCTATTTGAATTAGTCTATAAGTTAGATATTTACTATTTGTTTGGTAAATATCTAACTCTTAATAAGAATTAAGACAACTTACTTGGGTTGAAAATAGAGTGGAAAATATATTGGCTTTAATAAAAAAAATTCCACTTTTTTCTACTTAGGGAAAAAAAGAATTGTTTATTATTTGGGACTGACATTCTCTAGATTGGGAAGCTAGGATCGAAGTATGGATAAAAAATTACTCTATTATTACACTGGAGTCGTAAGGAGATTTAACATCATGTCTGACTTAAGTTATGGTAAATCTGGGATAGCTACAGCAATCTCGTTATTAATTGGAATAACGGCAGTAAATCCCATTTATTTCTTAAAACCGGCAGCAGCTCAACTATTTTCTCTAGAAAATAACAATAACTCTAGTACCATTTCCAATGATGTAATAATTCCTCTCGGGACTCGAATTCCCCTCCGACACCAAGATGTTAAAAAAATTCTTGTCACTAACGAAGAAAGTCTTGAGATAACTCTAGAAACTGCGGCCAATGTTAAGGATCGCTACGGTAATTTTTTGGTTCCGGTAGGTAGTAAAGTTATGGGCTTCATACAACCAGCTAATGGGGGAGCACAGTTTGTTACACGAGAAATTATCATTGATAATCAACGGTATCCTCTTTATGCAAGTTCTAGGGTCGTGACTCGGACAGAAACTATTAATGAAGGTGCAAGTGTGGAGGAAATTTTAGGGGGAACTTTGGCCGGTTCTGCTGCTGCTGCTATTATTGCTGGAACGACTGGCGATCGCCGCATTGATGCTTTAGAAGTCTTAGCCGGCGCTGCGATAGGGACCCTGGCCGGATGGAGCTTACCAGAGTCCGGACTTATTGGAGGGAGTGAAACTCAGGTTATCTCTATTGATCCTAACCAAGATTTAGCTATTATTCTAGAGTCGAATTTAACTTTAACAGGGAACAATAGGGGAAGTTATAAACGTTTTTAACAAAAATCATTGTGAAGACTGAGATAAAATAATTTGTGTATTTTCTATCTATTTTTTAAAGTAAGGTAAGTTTTGACAGAAAATTATGGATAAAAGAAGCAGTGGAAACTCTATATGCTATAAGCCTTATCTATTGACGTCTGATGCTATGGAGATAAAATATTGTCCCGCTCTTACTGAAATATTTTGTGATCTAAATCACTATCTATGAAAAATTTGAACGGCGTTTTAATCTTGTTCCTAAATTGACATTATTGATTTTGGCAAAAAAATTCCGTTTCCGTTTGAGTTTAGGTCAATTTATGACCATTAGAATTGCTTATCCTTAGTCAGAATGTTGAAACATTAAATAATTTGATAAATTCCAAATTCTCCCTCATGACAAAAAAGCATTTCCTAAAGTTTTCAATGGGGTTTAAATCGAGAGAATAAGGAGATGAAACAAGACTTGTGCTCATATTGCATTAGTTCTCTACCTTCTGTTGCTTTATAAGCCAGTCAATTATTTATAACTACATAGGCCTCTGGCCAGGTTTGTGGTATCAGCACTCCTGTTTCATCAGTAAGAAAAGCTTTTTTATTGATCTATACTTAAAAAGTAAAAGGGGCTAACCCAATAGAATGAGCGGTTTTGATTGACCTAATTATTGGGACATTTTTAATAGACTCGTTCCCTTTTACTTGCTCTAGTACACTAACAAGTGATCGCTAGCTCAACTCCGGTTTCGTCAATCAAAACTATCTCTTAAAATTTTAATTGTTTTGGTCTTATTGTTGGGTTTTATGATTTTAGTGGGAATATCCATGGAGTACGGCTTTATTTTCTGTACGACTAATATTTTTTGTCTCTTCACTTTAATCTACTCAAATCAAACCTTCTATCAGATCTTGTTCAACGAAAACGGATAGTTGCCTGACTGCTGGAGGACGATCACTAAATTTAATGAGAGCTAGATACAATAGATCCTTGTGGCGTTTTCTAAAAATTTTATTCCAGTCTTCTTCATTAATTATTTGTAAAATAACCTAAAAAACAGGACAAAATGTACAAAATTTCTTTTTGAATTCTAACTCATTGTTTAATTCCCCTTTCGGAGGAAGTTGTCCTTCTTCAGTGAAAAATTCTAGCAATAGTGTTAATAAAAGTTCATAGGACTTAAAGCATTTCAGCTGGTATTGAATTCTATGGGTTAAAAAACTTGAATAAACTGTGAAAACACAAAATGCTTGTGCTTGGATTTCTTTTCGAGGTGCACAATAGATTCCCAATTAGAAAGGAATAGAATCAACTTCTGCAATTTGAGTAGTTGATCAAAATAGGTCTTTAATTCTCCTCGTTCATAATTGTTTTGAAAAGCATTAAGACCGGTAATGATTATATGCCCATAATGGGACCGCGATTATGATCATTTCATTAATCAAGATTTTATAGGTTGATCTTCAAAAATTAAACAACACTTCCCGCTGTTTAGCAAGGTCTTCGATAACGTTAATAGGATCACCTAAATTGATGGCATCAACAGAGATATGAGGAGTATCTTTGCCGTAATAGGAGTCCTATCTTTAACTTTTATATCCTGCTTCAGCAATACGATCAATCTCCCCACTAAGTAATTGTATCCATACTCAAAAAGTTGATTTCGGGGGTAAATAACCTCGTTCATAAGACCAAACGGGTTGGCTGCAAGGAATTTTTTTATTTAATAACTGCTTTATTTCGTCCAATTTGGAGCTGTCTGTTTTTTGTTGAAGTGAGAAGATTAAGACGAGCCAGGGAATATCCTTCAAAAATTAATATGATGTTGGTCTAACCGGTTTTCCCATTCTAGACAGATTTCAATGAGATGTGACAAACTCAACAAGAATATTTAAGGCTAAATTAGGGTGATGATCACCCTCAAAGTCTGAATAAAAAAGATAAAGTACTTTGAATTCATCGGTGCTAAATTTGATTATGGTTACTTGACAAATTTTATTAGTAATTCGGAAATTTTTTCATTGTTTTATAAAATAAAGTCAAGAAATACTATTTTACTTCTATATATATAAGACGTTGGGTAAAATTTTATCAATTCTACTACTTTGGCAAGTATTAATGACAGTAATAATATAATTAAAAGTTAAAACAAATAAGTAATTATTGATCAATAATTACTTATTTGTTTTAACTTTTAATTACTGTAGTAAAAGCGCATATTAATATAATATTTAATCTTAGAATTTTTTTGTTAAATTAAAGTAATTTAAGCAATAATTATTGATATCATTACTGTCATAAAATACTCATCTCAGATATCTATTTTTTTGCTTATTTTAGCTAAGTTTATTTTTTGTTATAGTTCAGGCTTTTAGTTTAATTTAACTAAAAAAAAGTATTAAATAGTAAAATTTAAAGTCAAATAACTTCAGAATTAAAAATTTACTACCTATTTAAATGTTCTTGTTGCTATAATTCTTATACTCACTCCTTTGTCAAAATATATTTACACTAAATAATAATTTTTTATCTTTTAATCCTAGCATTTGATAAAAATGCTAATCGGTTTAATTTTTAAGGGGTTTATACTGAATTTTTATTAAATTGTTCTTGCCTTAAATATTTTAGTATATGTTTTTTTAAAAAAATTAACTCTTCTGTAAATTTACTTCCAGATTAATCTTTATAAGATTAAGACAGCTCTCTAATAGTTAATTCATTATGTTACTATTTTTGATAGTTATTTAATAGTTAAATCACAATAGATATAAGTAGTTGTATTTAAATACATTTCTTCAATCAATCAAACCATCATTATCTCATTTAAGATATAACGGTAGATAATCGTGAGTACTTCTAAGTTTAAAATCTCATGTATTAAATTAAACTAAATTAAGTGAAGATATTGAGTTTAGCAGAATTTAATTCAAACACAAGATCTGCTATAGTACTAACTATATAGTTATTTTTTAATAAAAGCTTACTGCAGATAGTCAAATATTTTTTTTATATCTTTTCTTTATATATAAAAAAATGGCTATAATAGTTTATTAGTTCTTTAATACTTCAGCTATTTATTCTAAAATCTTAATTTTAGAAATTTGGAAAATCTTATAGATAAAAATTGATTGTCTCCACTTATACTTCTAGTTCTAATTAGAATAGTTAATTTTGACTGTCTTTTATTGCTCAATAAAGATGATTTTCTAAAAAAAATACTTGTAGGAGTTTATATATTATCTTTTTAAATTTGAGATCTTGATGTTCTATTTATCTATAAAATAACTTGAGTCACTTATCCTTACTCCCAAATTTTATAATTATATTGTCCTTTTAATTTTAGATAAAAAATTAGTTAGCTATGACAGTAGCTTATTAACAGAATAAATATTACTAAAGTGGTTAAAGTAACGCGGATTTGAGCTTAAGTTTATACTCAAAGTTACTCATTGAAAATGGGATAGATAATATCTACTTTTACTTGTAATATGATATCGATTATTATACTTATAACTTTTTATATTATAATTTTGTTCATAAAAATAGTTTTGTAAATTATAAACTACTAATTTGTTATTTTTAGTCTTTATAAATCTTTATTTTATGAATAAAGATTTATAAAGTAAAAACTTTAAAAATAAAATAAAAGTTATCAATGTTCTGAAAAAGCTATCTGTAATGTATTAATTTTTAATGAAAATTTCTTTCCCTTTTTTAGCTTTTCCTTGTTTATAATTATTCATACCATATTGAAATTCCCAATCAACAATATTAAAATCTTTGAAGTTATTTTTTATTTCTTCAGAGTTATCATAAGTAATTAACCATTTATGTTGACAACTAACCAAACTTTGAGCAAATCTTTGATGATCAAAAGAGGTATGTAAATTACCATCTTTTCCATATAATTTAGATTGAGTGGCAGTCAAATAAGGAGGATCTAAAAAAATAAATACTTGATCTTCTCCTGGATTAACGACTTCACTGTAATCCAAATTGGTGATTTTAACATCTTTTAAAATAGGTTCTAAATTTTTCAGGCGATCAATAGAAGAATCTGTGAATCTAGTTAAAAAAGATTGATTCGAAAATCCTCCAGATTCTACAATTCCTGAGAAAGTAATTCTATTTAAAATAAAAAACCGAACTGCTCTTTCAAAATCTGATAATTCTTCAATGTTAACCGAAGTTAATTTTTTGAAAAGTTTTCGACCATCAGTATAATTGAATTTAATTTCACGCAAAACAATCACTAATTCTTTTAGATCTGATTGAGCGATCTTCCAAAATAAGTATAATTCGTGGTTTAAATCATTAATCCAAATATCAAGATTAGGATAAGTTTGTTTAAGATAAATGAACATTGATCCCCCACCAGAAAATGGTTCCCTATATTCGGTATATTTAGATAAATTCTTAGGAAGATGTTGAATAATTTGTTTGATAGCCTTTGATTTACCGCCAGGAAAGCGTAAAGGACTTTTAACCAAACTATTTGTTCGAGATGTTTTCATCATATAATTTCAATTATAAATGAATATCAATTAAATACTGACATACCATAAAAGGGTATCACATCTGACCAATGAGGGCGTTTTCCCTGTTGCCAATCATAGTAAGCTAATTCGAGAATACTGGTTACAGTACAACCTAATTTTTTAGGGGTTACTAAAAGTTTTTTCTTTACATTTAAATGCTGTATTTTTTTTTCCCATATATCAGGTTCAATAACCATATCAGGTAAATTACAAATAAATTTTTGGGTCTGATTTTTAACTTTATAAATAGCAACATACAATTGTCCCCGTGAAGCTGACATTTGAACAGGAATTAACGAATTGACGGAATAATTATCTTTATTTTGCCAAGCAAAAGCTTCTAAAGTTGAAATGCCAAAAAGAGGAATATTCAACTGCTGTGCCAACGTCCGTGCTGTAACCACACCAATACGAGTACTGGTAAAACTCCCTGGCCCTTTTGCAACAGCAATAAATGCCAATTTTTCTAAAACTTTGTGGCTAATAAATTCAACTAAATGTTGATGTAAATAGGTAGATAGTTCGTGATCAACATCCCAAGTTTGAAAACGGGTTTCTCTTAAAAAATCACTAATACTTAGTCCAAGTTGAAAGCTAGTTGTATGTATAGCAAGACCATACTGAGAAGGAGTCAAGTTAGACATTTGATGTTAATAATAATTAAGATTAAAGAGCTGGTGGATTAAAGGTTAGAATCTTGGACACAGCGCAAATGAATTATTCATTAATACGAATAAATTTATATAATTGAGTCAATCATAACACCTCATGGGATATAGTGATTCATCAAGACAGCACTTAATTTCTGGCTATTACTTGAACCAATAAATTAAATCTTTAAATAAATTCTTTTCTCTGTTTCTCCCATCTAAAAAATCAAAAATTGAATCTAGGGAAAATCTAAATAAATCTCGGTCCTCTCTCTAACTTTGACTTACTGTATAATAGTATGTGGAGCCTGACGTGACTTTACTAGGAAAGAACCATGAGCCACTCCGCCCTTCTTGACACTTCCGAGGCATTTGATTATAGCGAGTTTGATGCCTATGTTATGCACACCTATGAGCGTCTTCCCATTGCTATCGAAAAGGGGCAAGGATGTCGTCTTTGGGATACTGAAGGACGAGAATATTTAGACTTTGTCGCAGGAATTGCCACTTGTACTCTTGGACACGCCCATCCGGCTTTGATTGAAATAGTTACCCAACAAATCCAAAAACTCCACCACGTCTCTAATTTTTACTATATTCCTGAACAGGGAGCTTTAGCTAAGTGGCTTGTGGATTGTTCCTGTGCTGATAGTGTTTTTTTCTGCAATTCTGGTGCAGAAGCTAATGAAGCAGCCATTAAACTAGTAAGAAAATACGCCCATACGGTGCTAGACTCCTGCGAACAACCTGTAATTCTAACCGCCCAAGCCAGTTTTCACGGGCGCACCATAGCCACTATTAGCGCTACCGGACAACTCAAATATCAAAAAGATTTCGATCCCCTAGTGCCTGGGTTTGTCTATGTACCCTACAATGATATCAAAACCCTGGAAGACACGATTACTGACCTAAATAAAAAGAACAGTCGGGTAGTTGCTGTCATGTTAGAACCTCTTCAAGGAGAGGGAGGAGTTCGTCCAGGAGATTTAGAGTATTTTCTGCGGTTGCGGAAAATTTGTGATGAGAATAATATCCTTTTAGTATTTGATGAAGTCCAAGTCGGGATAGGCCGCTCCGGCAAATTGTGGGGTTACGAATATTTGGGGATTGAACCAGATATCTTCACTAGCGCGAAAGGACTAGCCGGAGGGATTCCCATTGGGGCGATGATGTGTAAAAAATTCTGCGATGTCTTGAGTCCAGGAACCCATGCGAGCACCTTTGGGGGAAACCCCTTTGTCACTGCCGTAGCCTTGACAGTATTAAAAACCATTAAAAAAGAAAATCTCTTACAGAATGTTCAAGCTAGAGGAGAACAGTTAAGAACTAACTTACGAGCGATCATTCAGAAATATCCTACTTTATTTACAGAGGTTCGAGGATGGGGCTTAATCAACGGAATAGAACTAAAACAAGAGATTAAATTAACGTCTTTAGATATAGTTAAAGCAGCAATGGAAGATGGGTTATTATTGGCTCCAGCAGGACCCAAAGTATTACGGTTTGTTCCCCCTCTAATTGTCTCTGAAACGGAGGTAGAACGAGCGACAGAAATCCTAGAACGGGTGTTAGTAAAAATAAGTTAATAGAGTTCTATCGAACCTGTCAAGTAGAACTAACATTTTGATAGATGAGGAAACGGGGAAAAGAGAAGCGTGTTACGGAGGAACGTGTTACGGAGGATTGAACCCGCCTTCAACTCTTATCGCCAAGAGGCGATAAGAGTTGAAGGCATTGCCAGAGCTAAAATTATCCCTCCAAAGAGAGATAAAGTTTAGATAAATCTCGTTTTTTATTAACTTAACCTTGCGCCATGGTTAGGTATCCAATATGTTCTCTTCTATCTCGTATCCCTCTGGTATGCTAGCTAAAATTGGAGCAATACTAGTTCCAACTTATTGGACCATAGCATGTAGTTAATCTTTTAAAAATATTCTGGTGAGTCAATAGCACTTTTAAGTGCTATTGACTCTTTTGACCAAATTTTCAAGATTTTAAAATTATGAATATCTGACATTCGTTTTAATTTTTCCTCTGAACTGTTTCCTGTTCTCGATTCCTAACTATCAGTTTATTATCTTAAGTTCTGTAGAACTTATGTTAGTTTTTAAAAACTTAACTCTTCTGTGAGTTTATTTCCATATGAATTAAATCTTATTTGAGGATAATTAATCTTGAAATAGACTGCTTTTTCTGCCCAATGGAAATCTCTCATAGTTAATTATTGTGATAAAGATTTTTAATAGTTGAAACACAATAAATCTAAGTTGATATTTTGTTTATTGTTCAAAAAATTAAATTACTTTTAAGGTTTTAAAAATCTAACTATTATCAATGATGAATCTCTATAATTATATGCTTTATTCAAATAAATTAAAAAATTAAAAAGTTAAAAAGTTAAAAAGTTAAAAAAATGAAGTAGTGCTACATAGATATTTACACTAAAATCATAACTACTAACAATAGAACTAATCAAACAACTCAACAACTTATAGAGAATTTTTAAGTTAATCATAGTTTTGTTGATAATCGTTTACCTAGAGATTAGGAAATCATAAAAAGTATAAAAACATTTTCTTATAGCTGATAGACAGTCTCTTTAATCGAGGTAGAATAACTTGATATCGTATTAAAATTTATCGAACAAGATAACGATACTATTCTGCCGGAACTGAGTATTCGCTTACACAAAAAATAGGTGTTATAGTTAGTATTTCTACCATGTATCGTTTTAACACAAAAATTACTTAACCTTAAAAAATAGCTATTAACTTTTTTAGTTATAAAAACAATAGTATTTATTTGAATTATTTTTTATATCTAATCTAAACTTTCTGCAAAACAAGCTAATAAAAAAAAATAATAGTTTTACAACTTAAATTCTTTAAAATTTTAATAAATAACTGAATCAAATAAAAAATTTTTATTTATAATTTATAAGACAAAGTTCCAATAAGTTTATTTTAAGTGTTGGCGAACAGTGATTATGAATAATTTTGAGTAGCAACTTTAGGTTTTGCACTTAGTTAAAATTATTGTTTTTGTGTTATCTTAATAGATAAGACTTTTGCTCCTTTATTAGTCCATAAGTAATCCTATCATTGATGCCAAATCCATTATTGTAATTACCAGAATCTAACTTAATTATCTCCCTTAGAGAGATGAAGTTAGATTCTGGTAATCTTAAAAGTTAATAAAGTACAAAATCTTTTGTCTTAAAACCAATTAAAATATCAATAATAACTATTGATTACAAAAACGATTGGTTTCAATCTTTAAAATTCAACGGTTGTCCTCACCGGAAAAAAATACAGTTATATTAAATAACCCAAGATGTTTTCCTCCACTAATGCCATTCCAGTAAATAACATTCGGTACAATGAACAAGGATTAGTCCCTGTGATCACCCAGGATTATTTGGATGGAACAGTTTTAATGATGGCTTGGATGAACAGAGAGTCTTTACAAAAAACTTTAGTAACAGGAGAAACATGGTATTGGAGTCGCTCTCGACAGGAATTATGGCATAAAGGGATGACCTCTGGACATATTCAAAAGGTTAAAGAAATTCGCTATGACTGCGATAGTGATGCCTTATTAATTACGGTGGAACAACTTGGAAATATTGCTTGTCACACGGGGGAAAGAAGCTGTTTTCACCAATTAGACAGTCGGAAGGTAGCTCCCCCAGCTGATACCTTATCGGGGGTGTTTGAAGTAATCTGTAACCGTCGAGATCATCCTGTTAAGGAATCGTATACCTGCAGTTTATTAGAGGGAAGAGACAATAAAATTCTCAAAAAAATAGGAGAAGAATCAGCCGAAGTAATAATGGCTTGTAAGGATGACGATCCGGAGGCAATTGCCTCTGAAGTAGCTGATTTGTTCTATCATACTTTGGTGGCTTTATCTTATCATAAAGTTGATATTAAAGACGTTTATCGGAAGTTACAAGACAGAAGGCGATAAAATTCAGAAATGTATTCCTGCCAAACCTGTAATGTAAAAATCTAAAATATAAAGAGAAAGTTTGAGTGTCAATCAAAGGCTTGTCCGAAGGTATGTTATTGGACATAATTGTTGTATAGCTGATAATACGACTAGTTTTGTATTCAAATTAAATTATATTGGGCTCGATGTTTTCATTTTATTGATACCTACAGTATCAAATACTTAAATTACTTTAATGAATTAAACTCTAAATTTAGAAGGGTTTCCAATTACCCACTATCAGGTTTTAAATGAAATAGTAATAATTGAATATATCGAAAAATATGATAGATTTACCTTGGACAGAGAGAGCTGTCTATTTCAGAATTGATATTCGTTAAATGAGATCTGATCAATATAGAAATAAATTCATACAAGAGTTAAGTTTTAAAAAAAAGAAAAGAACATATGCTGGAATATTCCAGATAAACATAAAGGAAGTTAAGGAAGTTATTGTATAGTGTTAGCAAATTTCTATAAAGAAGTGAGCCTAAGAATCATATGAACTGTAACATCCAAAGAAATACTAGAATAGCTAAGCTAAAAGCTTGAAGAGAATGTTTTGACTAAAATCGAATAGGTTAGTATAGACCTTAGTAAATATTATAATATAAAACTGTTGTGAATAAACTAATCCCAGAAACTGAGATGATGGTAGATAGTTTTCATATGATGAAATAAGTTGATGCTCAATTTAGGTAGTCAAAGAAACCCTCTTAAAGCAAAAGCTAAATAGCTTGACAACACTAATCACAAATAAGAAATATTTTAATATTTTTCTTAAAAAGTATATTGATTACTAAGAAAAAGAAGATTTTAGCAAAGAAGAAAAAAGCTAAATTAATTAGGTATATAAAACACGATTTATCTTTTCAAAAAAACATGAACTTGAAGAGTGTTTTAGAATGTTTTAGAAAAAAATAAATACTGTATATCAGGACTATTAAAATTAGATGATTAATATTTAAAAACTGTGGAATAACTAGGCTTAGATAAGGAAAAATAGTCCATATTTTTCCTAGTTAACTACTTAACAAAAAGTAAGAGGTGTTAATAGCAAATTGAAGTTGATTGAAAGGAAAGCTTATGGATTCAAAAAATTCGTTAATTTTTAACTCCTAGGTTTTTCAACTTAGCATTCAACTAATTAGTTCCACATCATCAGTTCGGTATAACTAGAAATGTTGACTCTTAACGATTTAATCATTAACTTTTTTTAAAAAAATTCAATTCTAAGTTATAAAAATCGACAGATCCATGATCGAAATAGGGTCCGGCGTGCCAGGTTCCTATCACTCAATTAACAAAACAAAAACAATCACCCGGAATTCTAAAAGCTTTTAATTAAGTACTGTCAGGATAATCTTTTTTAGAGGAAGGGACAACTAACTGCTAATAACCATTATTTTCCTTCAAGAGACCCTAAACATTGGGTACAATGACTATCTATCATGAGTGACTTTAGAGAATTTATAACCCTGTTCATGTAATCACATAATACAGATTCTAGGAAATTTCTTTTCTAGGCTTAATTGTGCATCAATTTTATCACAAAGGTTATCTCTTTCGGAAGGGATGATAATCTGTCCGTAGAGTTTAAAAGTTTAAAAGCTGATTTGACAAATTTTGAGAAGTTTTAGACTATGAGTAGTTATTTGTAATTGGGTAATCTCGACTCATTACTACATCAGAAAAATAATTTTTAAACTTAACATTAGGGATAAATTATTCGTCAGTCAACTTCAACTTTAGAGATTATAAAGTATGGTAAAAACGTTAAAACATAGTTATCTATATTATATATATTTGAACTTAAGTTTTAAGATAAATGCTCAACTGAATAAACTCTTCCCTTCCAATGGCCTCCTTTTCCTCTCCAATGACGTAATGCAGAGTCCATGGTCATCAACAAATAGAAAAAGGAAATTGCGGGTAAACTAATTGACCATAATAACGAGGTTTTATATAATCGCAAAGTTGGTAAATAGGAAATACTCATTAATAGCCAGGTAATTCCTCCTAAACTAGTAATTAACCTATTGCCAACGACTAAACCCCAAATTAAACTAACCGGAGGGACAATATAAATTAAAGTTAGCCCTATAACAGTCCCTATGAGTAAAAGTGGAGAATAATTTAATTGGGTATAAGCAGTTCTAGCTACCATATCCCAAATAGTTTCTAGGGAATCATAAGGTCGTAAACTACAAGTTTTTTCACTCAATCCTAACCAAATGCCTTGAGGAGGATTCTCTGAAATGTCTTGTAGTTTTGATTTAACGGCTGCTGCCAGAGAACAATCATCGATCAAAGCCTGACGAACAATTTCAAGTCCTCCCATCTGTTCTAAAATATCTTGACGAATTAAAATACAACCTCCTGCAGCGGCTGCCATTTTATGATGAGGATCATTTACCCACAAAAAAGGATACAGTTTTTCAAAGAAGAAAACAAAAGCAGGAATTAAAAACTTTTCCCAAATACTTTGACAACGCAACCGAACCATTAAGGAGGTCAGGGCTAAGTTTTCTTGTTGAGATTTGCCTACTAACTCTCGTAGATTGGTTTGATGATGTTCAATATCAGCATCGGTGAAGAGAATATAATCTGGGTGTAAATTCTGTTCTTTGATATATTTAATTCCTTGTTCCATTGCCCATAATTTTCCTGACCATCCCGAGGATAAGAGCTCTCCAGAAATAACAGTTAGCCGATCAGTTTTATTCAAAATTGTGGCTAATTTATAGGCAATTTCTGCAGTTCCATCATCACTTTGATCATCAACTAGAATGATTTTAAAATAACCTAAATAATCTTGATTGAGCAATGATTTTAAACTAACGGGTAAAACATCTGCTTCATTTCTAGCAGGGATCACTACACAAACAGACGGATAAGTAGTCAACGATATTTTCTCTGGATCTATTTTTTGATTAGATAACCAAAAATAACCTCTAAAGAGCAATAGATATAACCATATTATTAATGACAATATAGTAATAATAGTTATTATCAAGGTGTTCTCCATGATTTTAATGAGTATGGCATTCACATTTTAGTTTTGTAAGAAACTCTTTTAGTTTCTGGAAAAAGTGAACAGTGTTCAAAGAATCAATTGAGCTTGGGAATTAAAAAATTTACGATAAACTCCTTCTGTAACTAAAATAGCAGTTAATAAATTACTAAAAACAATCATAAATAGAATCAAAATTTGATAGGAAGCAGCATTTAAGGGCTCAATTCCAGCTAAAACTTGTCCGGTAAACATCCCAGGTAAACTGACGATTCCTACTACCATCATTTGATTTAAAGTTGGAATTAATCCAATGCGAATAGCCTCTTTACGATAAGAAGCTATAGCCTGTTTCGGTGTTGCTCCCAAACACAGATAAGTTTCCACTTCTAAGCGATTTTGAGAAATCATACTTCCTAATCTTTCCCCAGTCAAAGAAGCACTATTCATGGCATTTCCCAAAATCATACCGGTTAAAGGAATTAAATACTGGGGGGAGTACCAAACATCGGGTCGAATAATAACAATTAAAGAATAACTTAGAGTTAATGAACTACTCACCAGCAATGCTCCCAAAACAACCGGGAATAAGCTGTCTTTTCGATGATTAATACGGTTATTAGCTGCCCTGGCGGCAATGGTTAACATAATCCCTAAAATTCCTAGAACAGCGACGGGATTATCCAACTCAAATATGATTAATAAAACCGAACTCACTACTAGTAACTGTAGAAGTGATCTCCCCGCGGCTAAGATAAATTGTCCTTCTAACTCTAGTTTTTGCCAATTTGACAAGACTATAGCCATAGTAATAATGCCAGATGACCATATCAAGTCCATTGTATCTAGTGTAATGAAATCATCCACAATAAACTGACTCCAATATTGTTGAAGAAATTAACTATAGTAGGAGGGTTCATTCCCAGGTTTCCATTTAATGCTACAACCCAGACTGGGTTTTTGGTCATTGTTAACTGTTTTTTTATCTAAAATAGCTTCTATTGCCGCTCTTAAATCTTTACCCGTGACGGGGATATCATTCCCTGGACGACTATCATCTAACTGTCCCCTATAAGCTAACTTAAAGTTCCTATCAAAAAGGAAAAAATCAGGTGTACAAGCGGCAGTATAAGCTTTAGTTGTTTCTTGACTTTCATCATAACAAAAAGGAAAATTAAATCTTAATTGTTGAGCCATCGCTTTAAGATTTTCAGGAGAATCATCAGGATAGTTAGAGACATCATTAGCACTAATAGCGACAATTCCTAACCCTTGTTTAACATAATCTTCGCCTAATTTAACTAGTTCATTTTGAACGTGCTTAACAAAGGGACAATGCTGACAAATAACCATGACTAGGAGGGCTTTTTTGTCAGCAAAGGTACCCAAAGAAATAGGTTTTTCCGATACTACGTCAGGTAATTGAAAATCGGGGGCTTTTGTGCCGAGTGGTAACATCCTTGAATGGGTTCTTGCCATAATCTTAACTCCTTAGCTTTAGGTTAAAGCTAGTTTACAGTCCCTCTAGTAATTTATCAACTTGCTCAACCCCTTTGGTATTATCTTGCTTTTCATATAGTTGGCGAGCTTGTTTCAAGGCTTCTTTTGCTTCTCTTTTCCTTTTGCGTTCTTTATAAGCTAAGCCAAGATAATAATACGGTTCAGGAGTTTCTGGTAGCATACCAATCAATTCTCGATAGGTAATAACAGCCCCTAAATAATCTTCTGTTGCTAACTGAATTCTTCCTACTCCAGCACGAGCTTCTGTTAAACGAGGATATAAGTATGTAATACGTTTATAGGTTTTGAGAGCGTGCTCGAGTTTATCTTGTTGTTCTAACAGTCTACCAATTTTCAACTGGATTTTAACTATTCCTGGAGCAAGTTTTTCAGCAACTTTCAACTCTTTAAATGCCTGTTCAACCTCTTCTTTTTCTAATAAAGCTGTTGCAAATAATAACCTTAAATCACTATTATGAGGGAATCTTTTCACGGCATTATCAAGATACTTAATCGCCTCATCAATTTGCTTTTGTTGAATCAAAGAAGATCCCATGATGTTAAAAGCTTCTGGATTATTGGGATTAAGGGCAATAACTCGTTTATAAGCTTGTGCTGCTCCTTCATAGTCATTTTGACGCAACAATACAACTCCTAGACCAATATAATTTTTGGCTACTTCGGGAGTAAGTTGAATGGCATAATAATAAGCTGATGCGGCGTTAGCATTATCATTAATGTTAGCTAAGCTAAATCCTAGGGCATAGTAGAATTCCGCATTATCGGAATCAAGAGTTACAGCTTGTTGATAAGCTTTAACAGCTTGTCTATAATTTCCTTTTTTTGCGTATAAAAAGCCAATTCCTGAAAAAATTCGTGGATTCTTTCTGTCGAGAATTGCCGCTTTTTCATAAACCACAATAGCATTGTTATAATCTTTGGCATCTACATATTCTCGACCTAAACGAAGTAGCTCTTTTAGCTGATTACTTTGAGATGATTGCTGGACAAAAAATTGGGGGGACAAGGGATTTGCGATGGCTGGAGAAATTAGGCCACTCACTAATACACTTATCATCCAGGGTAAGGTTGTCTTGGAAAACATAGTGTTGGAACTTTTGTGACAATTATCCACGAATCTTTAACCGTAAACTATACTAACCTACTTGCTTGATGATTCAGTATTTATCAAAACGCTTGTCAATTAATACAGTCAGGTTAGATTGAGGCGATTCCCCTATCTCGTACAATTGGTAAAGTTTCTGAAAACTTACCCTGATACTTATTTTAAGTACTCTAAAAGCAATAAAGCATTTTCATGGCGGGAGTTGTAACCCATTAACCTAATAGTTCAGGTTTCTGCATTTACTAAAGTTAAAATCGCAAGACCATAGCTTTATAACCTCTATTTTAATTTTTCCAAACTAAAGACTTTTCTCAAAAGTTTAGTAGGTTTATGAAATTCTCTCCCGTAGCAACTAGCCATATCTACTAAGCAATGACTAAGACATTCTATGACGCATACTAAAACCTTATCTTTAGGTTCAACTACCTTGACTAAGGTTGTTTGTGTCCTCGTGATCCTCCTTCTATTCACAGAAATAGTTAGAAAATGATTAGTTTGCTACACGTAGCGCAACAGAGTTTATATTTTGTCTATTAATTGAAGATAGAATCAGTCGAGTTACCGGTAGGAGAAAAACTCATGGCTGCGAGGAGACTATGGTTTGTATTGAAGAGGACAGGGACTGATAAAAGACAGAAAGAAAAGTTAAAAGATTAGAGTAGGGAAGAAATAAGAATGTTCACGGCAATCTTATAAATCTTGATATTATCTCAACTTGAGGAAAAAGTTTATTTTACTTAAATGATGATGTTTTTTAACGACAAAGTTAAGAAATAAAACATTTGGGGGCTTACTTGAATTTTTTAAGTCGTGTTTTACAAATCGCTAAATGTAAGTTGCAATCATTATACACCTTAATATTTTTTTTATTAAGGTGTATGATGATTTTTTTTGTACACATCGGTAGACTTGGTAACTTTGTTTTTCAATCAGTAGAGTAAATTTCTTGATAAGAACATAAATTTTTGGCAGACTAACTTAACAACTTTTCTATTTTTTCTTGCTTAAGTAAGTTTAAAAAAACGCGATGTAATCAATAAAAATATTTGAATATTTATATATAATTAGAAAAAAAATATATCTATATAAAACCTTGGTAAGGTTACCAAGATACATACAAGATAATTTGTGTTTATATCTGTATAAATAGTATTAACTATCTATACAGATATTGAGTATTAAAGTCTTTAAAGTGTTACTAAATTTAAAAACTATAATGAATAAGTTTTATGGGCTTATTAAGCCAATGAAATAGCTACTAAAAAGTAAATATAAGTTTTATTTTACTTTCGCTATTAACATTAAATTTCACTAAATATAACTTGAATACTATCCCAGTAAATTACAGAAAATCTAACCGATGATTACGAGTGAAATCTTTAATTTCTTCTTTCATTTAACTGAGGATATTACACTAATTTAGTAAGACCTTGTATTCTATCAATTCTTTGAAAAACCTCATGGACTCAAGGCTCATCTACTAAAGTCCATAATCTTCCTGCTAACTCTAATTTTAAAGAGTAAGTTGGCAAATGTTCCTTAGTAATGTATTTAGTCTTTTTTTTACCATTATGCAGTCTGACCTTATGTTATTTTATCTTAATCAAATTTTTTTACAGACAGTCTTACCTTTTTAGAAAAATGTTTACTAATTAAATTCAGCTACTTTGTATCCACTTTTGGAATGTGATTCTATACAGGTCGTTCCGTTAGTAGTTTGAAAATTTCATAGACATAATAGACATATAATTATTCACAGTCCTGTCTTACTATTATAGCAGTTGGTCTTTCCAAAATTCTAATCCTAACTTTTTTTTCTCTCTCCAATGAGCTATTATTCATAATATTTTTACTATAAATAAAAAATATTGCTACAGCGAGCGCACTTACAATACACTTTTAAAAGTAAATGCTATTTTCTTTGTTTTACAGATTTTTAGTCCCTCGTATATTAGTTTTAATAAACTAATATACTGGACAAAATAAGGGGTTTATTCTTATCACATTTATCTAAATTACTCTGGATTATTATAAGTTAATTGTAATAACTAAATTTAGTTTTACTTTAAATAAATTATTTGAAGCAATATAAATCATCCTCTGATTGTTTGAATACAAATATACAAAATTATTTTGATTATTAATGTTTATTTATGACTGTCTATTTAGAGTAGTAGTTTTGAGACTGGTAAAATACATAAGTTTCTGATTTTAAGTAGATTTTTGTATATTATTGAATGAGTTTAAGTCAGAAAATGTTTCTGACGCAAACAGTATATGGCAATAAATCCAAGGTAATTTAAACTAATAATTTTTAGTGTTTATTCTCCTGTACTTCTGGTACTTTATCTCAACTTCTTCGGGAGTTTTTATGACTATATTTGGTAGAATTGAAGTTATTTTACACCACTACAAACCCATTTTCGTAAAGGATGACTCGGTTTAAGTTGCTGAATTTTTTTAAGCTGATTTTTAAGACGAACTTTTTCCCTGGGAGAAAGACCACGAATAATATGGCTACTATGCAAAGTCAAAACAGCTCCAGTGATTGCAGTACAAAAAAATAAACTAAACGCAGGAAGTAAATTAAAGGCCAATCCATAACGTAGTGCAACCCAAGTAAAATGTTCATGCCATAACTCAAATTCTTCCCATAATTTCCAAAGAGAAAAAGAACCCAGGGTTAACCAACATAAAATAATAAATAACCAGCGACGACAAAGATTAAGTTGATATAAACGTTGAACTTGTTTATTGAGTATAGTATCGGAATGTTTCATTGACTTTCTTGGGACTTAAACATAGCAGTATCCAATGATACTAGGTGTCCTTGGTGAATCTTCCAACAACGATCAGCGATCGTAAATAACTCTCCTGGATCATGACTTACAACTAACAAAGTCCAGTGTCCTTTCAGTTTAGATAACAACTTAGCTAACTGATGGCGCATAGACCAATCTAACCCAGCCGTGGGCTCATCTAAGAGCAGTAAATTGGGTTGACGAATTAGCTGCACGGCTAAGGCTAGCCTACGTTGTTGTCCACCACTGAGGGCATGGGGAGACTGATTTAAGGGAATATGTTCTAATCCTACTTCTTGTAAAGCAGTTTTGATGCGATCAGAAAGAATTTCTGGATGTCCTAAACGTAATTCTTCTAAGATGGTGCTACCACAAAAATACCGTTGAGGAAACTGAAAGACCAACCCTCCTAATTGTTGCAATTCTAGAGATGTAAGTTCTTGATCTCTCCAGAAAATTTTCCCTTCGGTTTTTTCAGCCAACCCAGCTATTATTTCTAATAATGTTGTTTTTCCTGAACCACTCGGACCAATAATCAAACCTAATTCTTGAGGAGCAAGTTCTAGGTTAGCCTCCTTCAGAATAGGGTTCAGGGTTGCTGGGGGATGATAAACTACATTTTTAAGATAGAGCATTCAAACAGCAAAGTATAAACTTATAGTAAAGACAATTAGAAATTATTCTTTTATTTTGACAGATTTTTGCTAGCATCAATATCAATACTCAGTGTCTATCACTAAAATTATAGTTTTGTGTTGTTAGGAGTGAGGCTATGATAGCGCGATTCATTAGAGTTCAACAGATGTCTCTGTCTATATCAGTGGCCTCTGCGGTTGTCTTGAGTATTTTGGAAAGTCCTTCTTTAGCTGGCGACCCCTTTCGTAAGGATAATCCTCGTAACATCGGCGGTCAAACAGAAGCAGCTTTTATCGCTGTATTTCATGAGGGAAACTATTCTAAAGCTCAACTCCATCTCAAAGAAGCGGTTGAGACAGAAGCCAATGAACCCTTAGCTCATGCTATGCGGGCATCGTTAGCTTATTCTGATGGAGATTTAGGGTCGATGAATACTTATGCCCAACAGACGTTAAAAGCTGCTCAAGAACTGCTCAAGAAAGATCCCTTACGAGGAAATCTTTATTTAGCTGTGGGACATTTTCTCGAAGGAGCTCATACGTTTAAAACAAAAGGGGCTATTGGAGCCGTCAATAAACTTCCCCAGGTGTTTAGTTATCTTGATGAGGCAGAAAAAAAAGCCCCGAATGATCCTGAATTAAATTTACTTAAAGGCTATCTTGACTTAATTCTAGCTGTTAATTTACCTTTTTCTAGTCCCGAAGATGCGATCACTCGTTTTGAACGATATGCAGCCCCTGATTATATGGTCAGTCGAGCCTTATCTGCTGCCTATCGAGATTTAAAAGACTATGATAAGGCTCTAGAATCTATTGATCGAGCATTAGAAAGTAATACTAAAAACCCTGAAGTTCAGTATCTTAAAGGTCAAATTCTTCTTAATATTGGTATCAAAAATCAAAATTCAGAGAATCTTCAAGAGGCTTTTACCTATTTTGAACAGGCAATGATTAAGGTAGAACAATTGCCGATTTCTGTGCAAATTTCTCTGCGTCACGATTACAATAAGGTACAACTGGAAATGGATAAACTAGCGACTAAACCAAATTGATGACAGGCTTTTTTATATTATCAAAAATCAATCACCTTTTCTTGTTAGTGGAAGTGGTAGCGACCACAGCTTTAAGTTTGGCGTTTATCAGACTAGCAGAGCATCTTTGCCCCAAGGGTTTACTGACCCTACCCTTCCAAATCTGAACAATATCCAGGTTATCGCTACGCCATTTGTCGCTACTAACGAACATTATCTGAAGCAGCCAATTGCGAGTTTTACTATTTTTATCAGTAGACTAGTACTGATAAAGTTTTTATGACCAATCAAGTGAAAGCCTATTATACCTAACAGTATCTTGAAAGGTAGGGGAACCTCGATTGACACTAGGTGTCTTTTCTGTACCGCACTATTTAGGTATCAGTCCCTCAAAAATTGCCCAAAATATTGAGGTAGAAGATATACCTCCAACGATAGTGGTTAATATTGGGCTACAAGGAGATTCTAGTTACCAGAGTTTTCAGAAAAATCTGAAACGATTAACCGACTAGTTACAACAACATCAGTAATGTAAAGTTGTTGGCACTTCGTCTTTTTTTCTATGACGACCCTTACATACCTGATGCAGTTAAACGCGGTGACATTTAGATTTTCATTAAATTAGAAGAATTTTAAATTTATTGGCACTTATTTACATGATCACCCATCATTGTCATTACTGATGATCTCGTTTAACGGATCAATTAGCAACTAATCACCGAATTTATTGATAACTGTGAAAGTTTTTATTTTACTTACTTGTCTAGCATTCACTCAGGTTGCTGGAGATATATTACTCAGTCTGGGGATGAAGAATTTTGGAATTTTTGAGTTCTCCAACCCCTTAATCATACCTCACCTAATTAGTTACATTTTAACTAATATTTGGATTATTTTAGGCATTACCGTTCTAATTATTTCATTGGGTCTTTATTTAACGGCAATTTCTAATCTAGATCTGAGTTATGTATTACCTATTCACGCATCAAGTTATGTTTTGAATGGTGTATTTGCTTGGTTACTTCTGGACGAGAAAATTTCTATAATACGATGGTCGAGTACTTTATTAATTGCTTTTGGTGCGTTTTTTGTTGGGTTAAGTGATAGTCAAACTGCTCAGGTTTCTCATAATAGAAATATAACACCCCAAAATTTTCCTTTATTTTTATTCCCATTAAATGCAGTAATTTCTAAATCTTGGTTAGTAGTTTTAGGAATTTCTTTATCAGATTCCGCAGGAGATTTGCTGTTAGCACTGGGAATGAAAAAAATAGGTAAATTAGAAAATTTGACTTTTCAATCTATGGTTAAGTTAGTGATTAAAATTATTACTAATCCTATGATTATTAGTGGTATTGCCTGTCAGGGAATTGCATTTTTTTGTTTTATAATTGTGTTGACTTGGTTGGATATTAGTTTTGTTCGTCCGGCAACAGCTTTGACTTATCTTATAAGTATGTTTGGAGCTAAATACATTTTACAAGAAGATATTAAAGAACGTAAACTAATTGGCATTACTCTAATTGGGTTAGGGATATTAGTACATAGCTAATGCTACTATTTAAGTCATTAACTCCACTAACCTTAAGAGGTGGTACTATATTGAGTAGTTCTGAGCTCTAGATTGAAGTGACGGCAAAAACGAAACTTAATTTAATGTTTTTGCGTTAATTAAAGTTTGTACAGACAGTTTATAAGTTACTGTATTATTATTTCCTGCTTTTGCTAAAAGGACAATCTTTTAAGAGACATATTCTCTAACTAATGAACCTCTAGGTATTCGTAGTGTTTTTAGCGGACTCTATCATTAAAAATAAAATCTATCTAAAAATATGAACTATAAATCTAAAAAATTTGGATTTTTTGTATATTTTTCTCCTTTAGAGTTCTTTATTTATTTTATTAATTCAGCTCTTCTCAACTAGCTATTACAAAATCTTAATCAATAAGCGAAAGCTAAAACTATTGCTTGGCAAAGTATTCAATAATTCTAAAAACCTGATTTTTATAGGAATAATTTTTTTAGTATTATTGAATACACTCAGAATAATAATTTTATAAATTATTAGCTACTTATTCTTATTGTTGCCCTAAATTACTTTTATCTTAATCTGAATGTAAATCTAAATCTCTTTATTTTTGCTGAGACTTTTATGTCTAAATCAAGCTTAGATAATTTAAAAATATCAGTTTGGCTTTTATAAAATGAGTATAGTCATAAACCTGAGAAATTTATTGCAACGTCTAACGCAATTGATAGATAGAAATCGTCATAAGCTAATATATTTTCATAATTAAATTGTGAGCTTTCTTTTACATATTTAACTTTTGTATCATAAACTAAAGTATGAACAGAGATCTTTATTGACTTTTTGAAATTGAGCTTCAATGCCACTAGTATTCCTGAATCAATGATATCATCATCGATGACATTTTTATTACCATGCTAGATATTTAACCTTTTTAACTAAAGATTTTTTAAACTCATTGGTGAGGTGATATAAAGACTTAATTTAAATAGAAATCAAGAAAACTGTCTGATTAGAAGGATGACTTAATATAGACAAACGATGAATAATTATTACTTATAATATTTTAATTTTTTATTTAGAAACTCTATCAAAATTAATAACTATTTAGTGAATTTTACAAAAAATTTGATTTTGAGACTTAGTATAACTTCTTATAACTCTTGATAAAGACTTGTCAATTTCTAGTATTTCCTTTTATTGTTTTAATTCTCCTGGGTTGATTATCTAATTCTAGGTAGTTAGCCAAATAGTATTTGTCTGGAGCAGTACACAAAGTCTGTAAAATATCTGGTAAATGTATAAATAATTTATATTTTTAAAAGTTAAATAAAGGTTAATGCTACTCCGAAAATTAAAAATAATTGTCAGCAATTAATTGCTCTATTAGAATAATTTATCTTTCATTAAAATTTTGAAATCTGTCTAAGCTTTTTTTATTATGAATGTATATATTTGCTCTTCTTATTAAGAAGAATAAATATATAAGCTGGCTATTTTATTTGTTTAGCTTTACTGTTAAATATACCAATAAATTACTGACTGTATAAATCTGTAAAATTTTAAAAAATTGAGGCAATTTATCTTATAAATACAGGTTATAATACACAAGCTGCGGCTGAGATATCAGGATTTTTTTTCTTATATAAGTCAACTTAGCATCCTTTTTTACTAGGCAAACAATACCAGGGATATATACCAATACATTATCTTTTTTGAGTAGCTTACTATTATTTTTTCAATTTCTTAGGACAGTTAAACTGCTCCATAAATATAAATAGGAGTTAATCTCATAGACTAGGAGCAATTATATATGCTCGTAATTGTTGATAAACTTTTTTATTAAAAATGCTAATTATATGGCATCCTTAGTATTTATATATTCTTTTGAAGACAAATATATAAATAGTTATTCAATTAACTACTTTAGTTTACTTAATTATTGAAGATAAATATTTTAGTTCCAAGTTTTTACATACAACTTGTATTTTTTTCTTTATTTCTACTTTGTTGAGAAAAACAAGAATAGCTATTTTACTATCAATATATATATTGGCTAGTTTAAATTTAAAACTAATTTTTAACTTTGTTAAATAATATTGATTTTTGTGTTTATTTATTTTTTTAAAAAATCTCGCTATTTCTTAATCCCCTATTTTTCAAATATTTAGTCCTAAGTATAATTCGATAGTTTTTATCACTACTATTATTAATTTATATTGATACTGCAATATATTACCAGCCAATTTAACTTTTTTAGTCTTCGTTATTTATTTTTGATTATCTTCAGTATTAATAGCCTAAATATGTTTAATTTTTTTTTATTTGTTTAAATTCAACTAAAAATAACGGCTAACTAGATACTATAATTTGATTGATTTATATATTTTAAATATATTTTTTTTGAAGTTTTGCAAGATATTTCATGCTCTCATTGATAGATTTTTTTGTTGTACTAATTATTAGGTTTTTTAAACTAAAAAAATCATAGTTCAAACTAAAAAATATTAGAAGTATCCCGATTATTATCTGATTTTAATATGAATAGATGACAGAGCCGTCTTACTAAAAAAGCAACAAAACTCTAATTTTTAGTCAGGAAGGTTACATGGCTGGCATATTTTTAATCCTCAAGGAGAATTTCCTATTTTTTCAAAATATCTTAGCTAGCTGCTATAGTAAGGAAAACTTTAATAAACTATAGTAAAGTTAAGAGTTTTACCCATAAAATCCCACTTTTAGTGAGAAATCTTTGAGTTACTATCGAAATGATAAATTTGCTATCTCTACCCAAAAAGATTTAATTCCTGTAATCAGTTTAAAAAGGTCTTTAAAATTTCTAGATTTTGTTACCTAATAGTTAGGATGACGTTCGTGACTGTAAAAAGTGTCTACCTCATTACCATAAGTACTTAAGACTTCCACTAGAATGGGTTTTAAATATTGATTTTGATTTCTGCTAGGATTTCTCAACTATCTTCTTGTGAAAAATCAAGGTCTAAGATAATCGAGTCAGGATGGAGAGCCGAGAGCCTAAGTAAACTCTCCTTGTTATCCTAAATAGGATATTGCATCTGTGCAATCACTCACGACGATTAACTTGTGAAAAGCTAGCACAGGTTTTCACACTTCTTGGCTCAAATAAACATTAGTTTTACTATCCTTAACCAATAGAATAATCTTATTGGATTCGCATTCTCCTGCGATCACACTTACTTTCTCCTACAGGTCTAGTGAAATAGAATGTTGATTCCTGTCTTAATTCTGCTTATACCTAAAAATGTCCCCGATGACATTCCAAAATCTTTTTACAAATTGCCAGTCTTATTTCTCTTCCTGGATATTTACCATGGATATATTTTTGTTAGAAAATATATCCATGATACTGAAATTAATGTAATGCTAATTTAAATATCTCTTGTCAAGATAACCTAATAATACTCTAATTTTTGGCTAAGATTATAAATCTTCGTAGTTTTCTCGCTAAAGAACTTAAAAGCGTTACTGATTAAATTGAGAAATAGTTGTATTAACTGGGTATGATCAGCCATAGCTGTCAGTAAGAAATCATCGGGAATAATAATCTCTGTTTGATGAATGCCTCCCCTTAGGTTAGCAATTATCGGTTCTAAAGAGATTGCTGCTTCAGTAAATTCAAATTTAACTACCCGTATATGATCATATATCTACCTTAAAATAAGTTAAAACATCATCAATAAACTTTTGCCTCAAGCTAACTTCCTCCATCGCAAAGGGAATAAAGTCCCTTGTATCTTCATTTAAAGCGTCTATCTAAAGCATTTTCAATAACTGAACATAATTAAAGATTTGGTTGAGAAATTTTCTCAAGTTGTGGGGGGAACGTAAGAAAATTTTCTGAGTTTTGCGTCAGAGCATTCCAAATCTCGGGCTAACTCATCAGCTTAACGTAGAATAATGCTGGCAATCGCCTTTGATTTCAACAGTCTTCCAAAGTCAAGATTTTAATCGAGGAGTTTTCTTCTCCAATTTAAATTATTTTCGGAGAGATGAATTTAAAGTTATTTTGTAAAATTTAGCTTGATATACATGAGGAGGATAGCCTCTATGTTACCTTTTGAATCACTCATGAAGTAGATCAACTATTTGATTATAGTCATATATATTACACATTAATGCATGGCTTTAAAACAGTTGACAAGTAAGATTTTATTATACAACAATACAGAATTTATTTAAAATTTTTCTGGCGATACCCACTTTTTTAAGTATTGCTACTTTTAATAGAAATAGAACCATAAAGTCTAGCTACTGCAGGAAATGTCATATTAATGACAATTAAATACTTTATATAAAAAAAATAAATTTTTAGGTTGGATTAATTAGACAACGTCTCATAATAGATCGTAATAATTTATAGAATAACTAACTGTAAACCTGTAGCTAGTTATTCTATAAATAAATATATTTATGTAATCTTTTGTTGCTTTTCCAAATTAAAGTTTCAATTTTCTTAAGTTTGTGTTCAGTTCATTACCTTAATCTAACTCACCCTACAGACGATCATACTTTTATCTGATACCTAAAACTTTATCGTAGTCAGCATAAGATATGACTCAAAACTAAATATTTTTCTTTCCATTGGCTCTTATTACATAAATAGCTACAAATAAACCTTTAAAAGGCAAATCATATTGTATCTTTATATTTAGGTAGCTAAAGTAAAATTCATATTGCTTTTATTGATTTTTTAGAATATTGTTTTTGATAAAAAATTTGTTTAATAAACTTATCTTAATTATATTAATCTTTAAAAATTACTCTGACGATTTCATGAGGTTCTATTTAAGGCTATTTACCTTCTATTATATTAGATTTAGTTTTGTACTATAAGTTAATGAAAAATATAGATATAATATTTTTTATTTTCATTATTTCAGTTTTACGTTAATTTAACTACTCGTAATACACTTAATTATTTTCAATAAAAGTTAACCTTTTTTTTTCTTTATATACTTATTTATTTAAAGTATTTTATTTTTTTAAGCTCTTTTTCTTTAGGAGATAGACCAATTCTTATACTCACTTTGATTCGTTGTCATTTCTAGCTATTTACAAAAATATTACCGTTTCTAGCTGGAGAGCATCTGACTCCCCTATCTTTTTTTAAAAATTGCTGGTTATCATCAATAATTCAATCTTTTTAAGAGCTCTTAAAAAGATTGAATATATTCTTTATTCCAAATTTTTTTTCCACTTCTTAGAAAATTTTCTTACTTTTCTATTCCTTAAATAACCTCTCTAAAAATTGTTTTTTAAATTGTATTTTTTTAAAATTTAACCTAATCTTAAAGTTGTTAAACTTTTCACCATCTTATTTTCAAGAAAATATTTCCGCTTTTGTTCTCATTCTAGATGAGATTTTTAGAGCACGAGTAAAAATTAATAATGCTTACTCTTCTAATCTTTTTGAAAGACGACCTATGGACTTATTGGCTCAAAAATTTCAGAAAATCGTTAAAATTTACCTTAAAATGAATGCATTTATTGAGATTTTATTACTTGACTTAGTTAAAACAAAGAGAAAAAAGATTGAAATGGTCTTAAAAAGTAGAAGACTGGCAATTCATTTCATTTTTTGAAAAAAAGTAGAAATAATTATTGTTTTTACTTTTTTTTAGAGTGCCTCATTTTTAACTTCGATAGTTTTAGATCACTTACTGAATAGCATTGTAGTTTATCATCTATTTATAGTTCATAGAACTTTATTTATTTTTATGACCGTTGCCTTATCCAGATTCACTCAGATCAAAGACACTTTTCTTAATACGCTTTTGTTAGGTAATAAATCCACCCCCGAACTCTGGGGAATTTTAACCGTTTATTTCGTACAAGGAATCTTGGGTTTAGCCCGTTTAGCAGTTAGTTTTTTCCTCAAAGAGGATTTAGGACTAAATCCCGCCCAAATGAGCGCATTAACTGGGATTGCTGCCTTACCTTGGGTAATTAAACCTATTTTTGGGTTCATGTCCGACAGCTTACCTATCTTTGGTTATCGTCGTCGTCCCTATTTAATTCTATCGGGGTTACTAGGTAGCATCGTCTGGATAATGTTAGGAACTATTGTTGATGCTCTTTGGTCTGCCACTGTCAGTTTACTACTAATCTCCTTATCTGTCGCCATTAGTGATGTTATTGTAGATTCTTTAGTAGTAGAGAGGGCAAGAAAAGAATCTTTAGAAAAAGCAGGTTCTTTGCAATCTTTAACCTGGGGAACTTCTACATTAGGGGGATTAATTACTGCTTATCTAAGTGGTTGGTTGTTACAACGTCTGAGTAATCAAACAATTTTTGTTATTACTGCTGTCTTTCCCTTAATTGTTACAATGGTTGCTGGGTTAATTACTGAAAACCCGGTTAATCAAAATTATGCTAATAAAACAGGTTCTAAAAAGTTTCCAATTAGGCAACACTCACAAGAACTCTGGAAAGCTTTCAAACAAAAATCTATCTTATTCCCCGTTATCTTTGTTTTTATTTGGCAAGCCACGCCTAATGCTGATTCAGCATTCTTTTTCTTCACCACCAATGAATTAGGATTTGGCCCCGAATTTTTAGGATTAGTTCGCCTAGTTACCAGTGTAGCTGCTCTAGTCGGAATTGGACTTTATCAAAAATTCCTGAAAACCGTTCCCTTTCGGCGTATTTTAGGTTGGAGTATTGTTATTTCCTCAGGCTTGGGGATGACGATGTTACTGTTAGTAACTCATACTAATCGAGTGATAGGAATTAGTGATCGTTGGTTTAGTTTAGGAGATAGTTTAATCCTCACAGTCATGGGAGAAATTACTTTTATGCCTATCCTTGTTTTGTCTGCTCGTTTGTGTCCTAAAGGTATTGAAGCTACTCTATTTGCTCTACTCATGTCTATTCTAAACTTATCAGGGTTAATATCCCATGAATTAGGGGCATTATTAACTCAATGGTTAAGGATAACACAAACGAACTTTGATAGCCTCTGGATATTAGTTATTATCACCAATCTTTCGACCCTTTTACCACTTCCTTTTTTAGGTTTGTTACCAGCTACTGATCCTCAAACAGAGAAACTATAAATTAATATTTAAATTCAGAGATTTTAGGATATTAGGATTTAAGATTTTCCACTAGAGACTAAATAATTCCTAATATTACCAAAATTTACTGCTAAGCATACTTAAAAATAATTTTTAATAAAATTAAATAGCTATGACTATTTTATTGATTTAAATAAGTTATAAAAATACTGATATTCTAAATAATTAGAAGCAAGACTATCGATTTTAATCTAATGAATAGGACTCTCATATTGAAGATTTTCAAAGATAAACTATATTTTAATTGCCAGCAACTCTTTTTTTTAAAGGTCCTAAACTATTAAATTTAATTGTTATAAAGATGAAGTTATTTCTGTTATTAATTTTACTTAATGTATAGACTTATTTGTATAACTGCTTTATTTATAGTGAAAGCTTTTTGTTTAAAAAAAGATTATAAAAAAATTGATTGAGAAGTATTTAGAAGTTAAAAACTAAGGGAATGCTTAAATAATACTTTCGACAACAAAATGGAGAAGATTACTAATGTCGACGTAATTCACTGGGGACAAACTACTTGCCCTTTGGGTTTAATTATCTAAATACAATTTTATAACCTGAGAAATCAATTACTGCCAATCCTTAGGTTGATCTCTATTGCGAATTAGATAATGACAAATATTGTTTAGTAATTTTTTTTATTAAACTAGGACTATTGAGGAGAATTACAGTTTATAAATTTAGTTCTCAAAGGCAGTTGCTATGCTATCATCCCCGTAGTGTTATATAGATTTGTTTGTCATACTCTTCATCCTTTTGAAGTTAAAAAATAAATCTATGCTTTATTAAATCCGTCATTGAAATTTAACGCTAGCTCTAAATCAATTAGAGCAGTTTATCATTAATTTAGAAGACGATTTTAATTAATTTGACAGTAATTTATATATTTATTAATCGAAGACCTGTGTGACACAGGTAAAAGACACTGAAAGCTTGATTTTATTACTCTTATAAACTGTTTATAAAACAAATTATTAGAGAAATGTTTGTATATTACGCTGCGCCAATACACAACAAAAATGTTGTAGCATCCTGAGGTAGATAAAAAAGGGATAAACTACCTAAAAAATTGTAGTTTTCCCCATTTACTTTCCCCGAAGTTTTATTTGGTAACAGTTTCTTGGCTTTCAAGTCGTTCTACTGAAACTTATTTAATTGTTCATACAATTTATATGTACGGTTAAGACCAACTTTTAATCAGATTTTGTCCCTGGTATCGGGAGATCCAATTTAAATTTGACCCAGATATTTATTAATCGTCTTTCCCCATTATTCTATCTAAATTGATAATGGGGATAAGTCACATCCCCATTATTTCATAACCAGCATCTACGTAAAGTACTTGTCCTGTAATGCCACTGGCGAGATTACTACATAAGAAAGCTGCTGCATTACCTACTTCTAACTGGGTGACGGTTCGCTTAAGGGGAGCAACTTTTTCCACGTGGTGAATCATATCGAGAATACCTCCTACTGCCGATGAAGCTAAAGTACGAATAGGACCTGCGGAAATGGCGTTAATGCGAATGTTACTAGAGCCCAATTCAGACGCCAAATAACGCACACTCATTTCTAAACCGGCTTTAGCCACTCCCATTAAATTGTAATTAGGAATCACCTTGGCCCCACCTATATAGGTGAGGGTGACAATACTTCCTCCATCGATCATTAAGGGCTTGGCATATTTAACCATGTTGGCTAAAGAAAAGGTACTAATTTCTAAAGATTTAGAAAAGGCTTCACGGGATACCCCACTAAAATCTCCTGTTAATCCTTCTTTATCTGCAAAGGCCAGACAATGGATAAGAATATCGAGTTTATCCCAAGTATCCGCCACGGTTTGAAAAGTTGCCTTCACTTGAGATTCATTTTGAACATCACAGGCGACAAAAATCGACGGATTTAGGGGTTTTACGACATCCCGAACTTTTTTTTCAAAACGACCCCTTTCGTCCGGCAAAAAGGTAACACCAAGATTTGCCCCAGCTTTATGGATTTGTTGGGCAATACCCCAAGCAATAGAGCGACTATTAGCAATTCCTGTTACTAGCGCGGTTTTTCCGGTGAGATCTAACATAATTATTATCAACAATTGTGCAATTTTTAGCGAATGAAGTCTTCCACTGTTTAAGATGGGTAAGTATAATCTTCACAGAACTGGGAACTTCTCATCCCAATAGAAACATTGTGAAGCAAAACGTAGCAAAAACCTCTGAAGATAGATTAAAGTATTGTGTCTATACTGAAGTTAACAATCACCTGTCTATTTAATAGAGTCTATACTTACCGCCCTTAATATCAAAGTGTGATGGAAGCATCCTTGTCTCAAGATAAACCTCTAGCAGCCGTTTTTCGCCGTATTGGTGGCGGTGCCTATCCCCCTTTCGTTGAAGCCTTTGAACGGGGTAAAACAATTTTTTTTCCAGGTGATCCAGCCGAAAGAGTCTACTTTTTATTGAAAGGAGCAGTTAAACTTTCCCGTGTTTATGAGGCTGGGGAAGAAATTACTGTAGCTTTGTTGCGCGAGAATAGTGTCTTTGGGGTTTTGTCCTTAATTACAGGGCAACGCTCAGATCGCTTTTATCATGCAGTTGCCTTTACTCGTGTAGAATTGTTGTCTGCTCCAATCGAGCAAGTAGAGCAATCTCTCAAAAGAGAGCCTGATTTATCTATTTTGATGCTTCAAGGATTATCTTCACGGATTTTACAAACAGAAATGATGATCGAAACCTTGGCACACCGTGATATGGGTTCACGTCTTGTCAGTTTTTTGTTGATCTTATGTCGTGATTTTGGGGTTCCTACTTCTGAGGGAATTCGTATTGATTTAAAGTTATCCCATCAGGCGATCGCTGAAGCTATTGGTTCAACCCGTGTTACTGTTACTCGTCTTTTGGGAGATTTACGTCAAGAAGAGATGATTTCTATCTATAAGAAAAAAATTACTGTTCATAACCCTGTCGCCCTTAGTCAACAATTTACCTAACCCATTAAATCATCCTTGACCACCAATGACCAGTGCTTATATCTTAATTGCAGCGATTCTCATCCTCGGAGGCTTAATCGCTGCCTTGGGCGATCGCTTAGGCACTAAAGTAGGTAAAGCTCGACTCCGTTTATGGAATCTCCGTCCGAAGGATACGGCCATTGTCGTAACAGTACTAACCGGAACCCTGATTGCAGGCTCTACTCTAGGTATTTTATTTACTTTTAGTAAGTCATTGCGCGAAGGGCTATTCCGTCTCGATGAAATCCTCGAACAGTTACGAACCGCTCAGGCTGATTTAGAAAAGGTTTCTCGAGAAAAACAAGACGTAGCCCAAGAATTCCGAACTGCTCAAGAATTACAAAATCTCGCCCAACGACGTCTTAAGTCCATCAATGAGAATTTCGAAGATGCTAAAGCTCAACTGAAATCGGTTTCCGATCAAGCGACAAAATTAAAAAAAGATATTCAAACCCTTCTTAAGGAACGCAAGGAACTTTTAGAGAGTAAAACTAGGCTTGATAAACAAATTACCCAACTTCATGAACAGGTTCGCGCTAGAGATGAAGAACTCAAAAAAGGTCAGGAAAAAATTGCAGTTCAAAATCGGATTCTTCAACAAAGACAAACTCATTTGCAAGAACTTGAAACTCGTTTACAATCTCTGGAAAAGCAGCAAAATCAATTACAAACTGAAATAGAACAACGAGATAGTAGAATTGCCGAACTTGATAAAGCGATTAATCAAAAAGATTTTGCCTTGAAAAATAGAGAATCCCAACTAAATAAGTTAGAATCTCATCTTAAAACAGCAGTTCAAGTTTTAGAGCAATACTATCAAACATATCAAGAATTACGGGAACGCCAAATTGCTATTGTTCGAGGTCAAGTGTTAGCTCTAGGAGCCGTTCGAATTGTCTCTCCTAATGCGGTTCTTCAAGTGGTGGATGAACTACTCAGACGTGCTAATGAATCGGCTATTGAGGCAGTTGGCAGTAATGATGTCAAACCATCAGAACGGGTGGTAAAAATCACTAAAGCTCAAGTACAACAATTAACGCAACAACTCAAAGAAGATCAAAATTTTGTGGTAAGAATTATTTCGGCTGGTAATTATGTCGAAGGAGAAAAAGAGGTGAGAGTCTTTGCTGATATTGTAGTTAATCAAAAGATTTTTAATCAAGAAGAAACGATTGCTAGGGTTTCTATTGATACCTCTGATATTACTGAAGAAAATATTCAACAACGTATTGATATCCTATTGGCAGCAACTCAATTTCGTGCACGTCGTGCTGGCGTAGTAGGTAATATTCAAGTTGAAGATGGACGGTTAAAAACTATTGTTAATTTCATTGAAGAAATCAGTACTAGGGAGGAAGGATTAGATGAAATTAAAGCGATTGCGGCAGAAGAAACCTATACTATTGGACCTCTTAAAATTCGCTTAATTGGGACTAAAGACGGTGAGATTCTTTTGGGTACTTGAATAGTTGATGCTTAATAGTTACTATTTGATGGTTAATATTTGAAGAAACCTAAGATGATTATTGGATTTGACCCTGGACGAGATAAATGTGGTATTGCAGTAAGGGATGATCAAGGACAATTCCCTTATCATCAAGTGGTCAATTCTGAAGATGTGATCACTACTTTACAATCTCTTTGCCAACAGTTCCCAATTACCTTATTGGTGATGGGTAATCAAACAACATCTAAACAGTGGAAAAAACAATTAGAAAATGAACTTTCCTTTTCTGTTTCTATTGAAATGGTCGATGAACGTAATAGTAGTTTAGAAGCTCGTGATCGCTATTGGGAAATGTATCCACTTCAAGGACTCACTCGGGTAATTCCTCTTGGCATGAGGTTTCCTTCCCGTCCTATTGATGATATTGTGGCTATTGTCTTGATTGAAAGATATTTGAAGAAATATAACCCATAAAGGTTAAACTCTTAAAATTTTCTTAAACTTTAATATTGTAGGGTAAATAAACACACTAATTATCTTGAGTAGTCATATACGGTCAAATACTTGCTCGCTCTACAAAGCAAGAGAAATCTTAACTATTTTTGATTATTCTCTAATGTTTATTAGAATTTATTCTAAGTTAAGTTCTCAAAAAACATTTTTAATAAGAGGTAAATACTATAGAGGCGATGTATAAAAAATATCAGTTAGCTAATATTTAGGATAAAGGAGATAGCATTTACTTTGGAAAGCATTTTCTGGGTTAACTTTTAAAAATAGTGCGCTCGCTATAGCAAGAAACTATAGTTATAGTCAGAGAATTTTTTAAAGATAATGAACTAAGAAAAAAATTAAAAATCTAAAGGATAAGAATTTAAAATAAAGCAGAGGTCAGGGTTATTTTAAATTGTGGCAACTGGGTCTTGTTTTATGGACATGAAAACTTAACTTTTGGCATACAACTATATATTATATTTCGTTGTTCAAAGTTTTATCCAACTTAATTAAGTTCAGTCGGATTTAGTTTAGACAAAATAGTTATAAAGAATCCTTATCCTTGGATTACTTTCACAAAAAATACATCAATACTAGGTTTTAAAAAATAGAGTGTTATAACTTTAGTTTTTAACCTTCTCATTCACTAATTTCTTGAATTGAGATATTTTCAATATTCCAAAATGCTCCTCCTAATGGTGAATATTCAATTCTTTCAAAGCGATTTCTAACAGCCTCTAATGAATAAGGGTTAACTAAATAGATAAATGGAACATATTGCGAGACTAATTTCTGTGCTTTGCTATAGATTTCTTTACGTTTTTCTCGCTCTAATGTTTGTGCCCCTGCCAAATATAATTGTTCAATTTCTTTTTCCCAGTCTGCAACAACCCGTCCAGTAATGAGTTTTTGTCCTACCTGAGGTTTTTGATTAAACATATGTAAGTTGCCATCGGTATACCAAATATTAGGGGCGTGAGGTTCATTCCCACCAGTAAATCCAATGATATGAGCCTCCCAATCCAAGGAATTACTTAACTTATCAATCAAAACATTAAACGCTAAAGGACTAAAATCAACTTTCATCCCCAGTTTTTTTAAATCCTCTTTAATTTGCGCTCCTATTGCTTCTCGAATTTTATTTCCTGCATTCGTAATTAAACTAAACTGAACTCGATTTCCTTTTTGATCAAAAAGTTCCTCTTTTTTATTTAAAATAAAGCCTTCTTGTTGAAGCAATTCTTTGGCTTTATCAAGATTAAAATTATAGCCTTGAATAGACTTGTCATAATAAGGAGCTTGTACAGAGATTTGAGTATTTTGAGATGCACCTAACCCACGATAAATATTATTAATTATGCGTGGACGATCAATAGCGTAAGCAACTGCTCTTCTAAAATTTAAGTTGTTAAACCACTCTGATTTTATGGGGTTAACTAAAGGTTTGCCTTCTCGCTTTCCTTTATTTAGATTAAATGAAATAAATGTAGTCCCGTAAGCAGGACCTCCATTATAAATAGTAAAGTTACCTCGATTTTCTTCCCGTTTTAATAAAGGAAAATATTCAGGAGTGATCCCAAGAGAATCTAAACTTCCTGAGCGAAATTGCAATAAAGATGTATCGGTAGATTCCACAATTGCAAAAACGATTCGATCAATATTAGGAAGTTGATTTCCCTGTTTATCTTTTTTCCAATAAAAAGGATTTCTTTCAAAAATAACTCGTTGACTTGTTATGTAATCTTTTAGTTTATAAGGTCCATTGACAATAATTTTTTCAGGAAGTGTATCGGTTCCCCAAGTTGAGAGAAAAGCTAGATTACCATCACTTCCTCTTTGAGTTAATGTTTTTTGTAAAATATGAGCTGGCAAAATTGGAACACTTGCATTGTCTAAAAAAGGTGCAAATGGTTCATTTATTTTAAATTCAATACGCCGTTCATCAAGTTTTATGATCTTAGGAAATGTTCCTTCCCGTCCTATCCTAAAACTATCTCGATAATTATTAGGTATTTCTTTATTAAGATATAAGTCATTATAAGTAAAAACTACATCATCAGCCGTTAATGGTTCACCATCTGACCATTTTAAATCTTCTCTTAAGGTAAAAATAATTCGTAATTTATCATCGGAAATATCCCAAAACTCTGCCAAAGCAGGTTCTTTAATACCAGTTATAGGATTTTCTGAAATTAGTCCTTCATAAGTATATTGGAAGATGCTTGGAGAAGAACTATTAAGCACAGCATTAAAAGTTTTAGGATCACTGATCCAAGAGAAAACTGCTTGATTAGTATTGCCTTTTGTGATACAACTCGTTAGAGGTAAAAAACATAAGAAAGTGAGAATACAAGTTAGACCTCGTTTGTACATAAAAGTAACTAAGTTTTGCAATCTCATAAAATTATTCATCTGATGATTTCCCCCAACCTATTATTCTATCTTGTCAACAGGATTCATAGCTAAAGTTTCCTTAAAAAAGTAACCTATTAAATAAAGAGAACCACAAAGGATAATCGTATGTTCAGAATCATCAACAGCTCTGTCTAACGCCTGGAAAACATCAGAAAATATTTTAATATCGCTCAACTGAGAACAAATTTTATTTGCCAACAAGGCTAAGTCTTCTGGATTTGCCGTTTGATGATCAGGAACAGGAACTAAATATAAATTATCCTGTGGTCGCAATAAAGCTTCAAAGATTCTATCATGATCTTTTGTAGATAAAATTCCCATTACCCAAGTAATCGGTTTATTTAATGTATTTACATAATCTCGTAGAGCAGTGGCTGCTGCTCCATTATGTGCTCCATCAATTAAAATAGAAACATCACGCCATTTTATCCAATGTAACCTTCCCAACCACTGAGTATTTTTTATTCCTTTTTGAATAGCAGCTAATGGGATTTTCCAGCCTTTTTTTTCTAAAATTTTTAAGGTTGCTATTGCTAAAGCAGAATTCATTAATTGAAATTTTCCTAATAGAGGTAAGGGATAGCTAATATCTTGATATTGACCCCAATTTTCTTTGATAGCTATGGCAGGTTTTACCCAGAGTGAAGGACAATTTAACGCTTTAATGCGAGCTCTAATGACGGTTTCTGCTTCTGACGGAAGTTGTCCAATAACGGCAGAACATTTGGGTTTCAAAATACCTCCTTTCTCGTAAGCAATATCAGCCAGCGTTGGACCTAGTATTTGCCAATGTTCTCGACTAATAGATGTAATAACTGTAACTAAGGGATTGTTACAAACGTTAGTTGCATCTAACCGCCCTCCTAATCCTACTTCAATAACAGCAATTTCTACTTTTTTTTGAGCAAAATAAACCCATGCTGTTGCGGTCAGTGCTTCAAATAGACTCGGTTTATTTTCATGGGAATGACTAAGGCTTTTAATCTTAATAAGAATTCTTTCAAAGTCTGTTTCAGAAATAGGTTGATTATTGATACAAATTCTTTCTGTGGGGTTAACTAAATGGGGCGAAGTATAACGTCCCACCCGATAACCAGCTTCAATTAATGTAGAAGAAAGATAAGCACAAACAGACCCTTTTCCATTAGTTCCCCCAACATGGATAATAGGAAGATAATGGTGAGGATTATCTAAGGATTTCAATAGGGATTGAATTCGTTCTAACCCTAGAGTCACTCCCATAAGTCTAAAAGATTGTAGTAAGGAATTAATAGTCACTGAATTTAAGCATCCATCATAATTTATGAGTAGAGAATAATTACATCAACACTCTTTAATATCTTTAAATGGTATCAGAATAATGTCTCAAGTTCTAGTTACCTGGCGGTTGACTTTGTCCTTTTTTATTTATGAAAATTGAAGTAAATTTTAGTTGTGTTGCTTAAATTAACTACAATTAGTATTGAGAGGTGGATAATAAATTAAATAGTTGTTTTGAGGGTAACAAAAATCTATTGACTACAGAGAATACAAATATATTCATAATAGTAAAATTACAGACATTATAAACTTTTTGGAAAGAGCTATTGATATTTTAGCCAAACCTCTGGAAAATTTATTTTTTTGAAAAACATAACCTTAGTGAGTGACGAAACAGAAGATGGTCTATTATAAAAAGTAAGATATAGCCTCCTAAAGGAGTTTTCTGTATAAGACATGACAGTAATTTCACTAGTCTTCCTCCGATCAATTTATTGAACCTACGGTGGAGTATTTTAAAATTAAATTATTTGTCAAAAAAAACTATGCATTGACTTTTTTTTATTACTTAAAAGTCAAAAATTTAACCATTTAAGATTTTAAGAAAATCATCAGATTTTTCTAAAATTAGGCAAAAAAATCGTATAATACAATTCGTTAATCCTTAACTTATAAATTGATTATAACTGTGTAAAACAATACAAATTTGTGTCCTTTTTAGCCTAGCTGTGACAACAACATAACAAAAAAAGGACAAAAGTATCCTTTTGTAAGGATTACGTAAATATAGTTTATATGATAGTTTTGAAAGCTGTTGGTTGCCAACCTAGCATACTCAGTCTAGAAGAACTAATATTGTTTACTATAAATCATAGATCCATTACCTAAAAAAAATATGAAGTACAGACGATTTGGACGGACTGAGTTGGAAATACCTATTTTTTCTTGTGGCGGAATGCGGTATCAATATAAATGGCAAGATTTTCCTTTGAAAGATATTCCTGATGATAATCAACAAAACTTAGAAAAAACTATTTATCGTTCTTTAGAAGTAGGAATCAATCACATAGAAACGGCGCGAGCTTACGGTACATCTGAAGTACAATTAGGGAAAATTTTACCTAAATTACCTAGAAAAAAATTAATTATTCAAACAAAAGTTGTTCCAGAAGGAGGAGTGATAGAATTTCGCCGTAAGTTCAATCAAGGACTCTCACTACTCAACTTAGACTATGTTGATTTATTAGGAATTCATGGAATTAACACTTTAGAAATCCTTGAATCTTGTATACATTCAGGAGGCTATCTGGAGGAAGCTAAAAAATTACAAAACCAGGGAAAAATAAAGTTTATTGGTTTTTCAACTCATGGCTCGACAGATGTTATCATGAGAACGATTAATACTGATTATTTTGACTATGTTAATTTACATTGGTATTACATTAATCAAAATAATTGGCCAGCCATAAAAGCTGCGAGAGAACGTGATATGGGGGTGTTTATTATTAGTCCTTCTGATAAAGGTGGTAAACTATATGATCCTCCACAAAAGTTAGTGGAACTCTGTCAACCTTTAAGTCCTATTGTCTTTAATGATTTATTCTGTTTATCCTGTCCTCAAATCCATACATTGAGTTTAGGAGCCTCTTGTCCAAAGGATTTTGATGAACATTTAAAGACATTATCTTATTTAGATAATCCTCATGAAATATTAACCCCAGTTATTCAAAAGTTAGAGCAAGAATGTATTAAAGTTTTGGGGGAAAGTTGGTATAGAACCTGGCATCTTGGCTTGCCAAGCCAAGATCAGACCCCAGGAAATATTAATATTCCAGTAATTTTATGGCTGAGAAATTTAGCCCTTACCTATGATATGATTGACTATGGAATTATGCGATATAATTTGTTGGGAAATGGAGGACACTGGTTCCCCGGTAATAATGCTGAAAGAGTCAAGGAATTTGATTTAAAACCTTGTTTAGTTAATAGTCCTCATCAAAACGAAATTCCTGAATTGTTAGTAGAGACTCATCAATTATTAGGAGTAAAATTAGTACAACGTCTATCTCAGATGTAAACAATCTATATTGTTATTACTTCGCTTTAACTAGTTGATAAATATGATGAATGCTCAAGAGCATCAACCGGTTCTATGGATGAACGAATATGTTACCCCTTGGGATCTTTATATTCATGGAATTAATCAGATTTTAGCTCATACAATTACTCCTTACCATGAGATGTATGTTGTAGAAACAGGGGCTTATGGTAAAGCCCTTATTCTAGATGGTAGATGGCAGTCTTGTAGCATAGATGAATTCATTTACCACGAAGCCTTGGTTCATCCAGCTATGATATCTTATGAGTATCCGAGGAACGTACTTATTTTGGGGGGAAGTGAAGGGGCAACATTACGGGAAGTTTTGCGATGGAAAAATGTCGAAAAAGTATGGATGATTGAGCCTGACGGGGAAGTGCTGGAAGCCTGTCGTCAAAACCTTGTAGAAATGCACCAAAATGCTTTTGATGATCCTCGTGTCGAGTTAACTATCACTGATCCCCTACCAATATTAGAAACTACTTCTAAACAATGGGATATTATTATTTATGACCTAATAGAACCTATCAATAAAAAAGTGTCTTGTCCCTTATTTACCCAAGACTATTTTAAGAAATTAAAGCAGGTTTTAAGTCCTGGGGGATTTATGATGGTCCAAGCTGGGTCTATTGCTCCAGCAGAATTAGATACACATATCCGTTTAATTAATACCTTACGAACAGTATTCCCCTGGGTCAATTCTATTTCTAATTGCATTCCTACTAATGGTTCTTTTTGGGGATTTGCTCTTTGTTCAGAATATCCTGTGAATACAAAACCTGATCCTACCAGAGTAGACCGACTATTGGCTGAGAAAACAACAGGAGGTTTGCGTTTTATTGATGGAAAAACTTTATTAGGAATTTTCCAAACACCTACCTATGTTCGTCATGCGATTGAGACTCAAACTCTGATTTATGATCCTTTTAGGAAAGTTACTTAAGACTATTGAGTTTATCTGGAAAATTCTGTCTAGACTTTAGTCTAGATTATGATAAAAAGAAGTACTTAAAAATTTGAATTATATATCTTTAGGGAGAAGAGAAAAAGTTAGGGATTAAAAATAGTTAATGTCTACTGAATTAGATATCATTAATGGTGTTCTTTATGGTTTAGTAATTAATAATCAACTAACAAGGACAATACGAAAATACTTCGGACTAAGTCTTACTAAATTAGTAGTCAAAAACTCAATCTTTGTTAAATTAAGTTTTTGAGAATATCGGGAGCTTTACAAAGCGGTACTTTTAACTTGTATTTATTATTGCGTTGTTACAGCCAAGCCAGTCTAGAAAAGCTACGCTTGTTAGCCTCAGCCTTATTATTGGGACAAACCAAACTTTATTACCTAAATAATTAAAATTAATATTAATTAAAATAAATTGATATTAATTGTTAATTTTAATTAGAATGATATATTTTCAAAATTTAATTTTTATTGGTAATTAAAGTTATGTGATATTTTATCTATAATTAGTGTTCTTTTTATTAAAAATCATGGTCCACAATAATGGATATGGATTACAGAAACAGTGTTAAGTTTGTTGAATAAATATATTGCTAGTTCTATCAGAGAGTAGTTAAGATTATTAGTCTTATTTTTATTGTAATTTATTCTTCTGTTAGTAGATCAAAAAATACATTATTTATACTTAGTTTTAGCAGAAATATAGAGACTATTATAAGTTATTATTTTTTTATATAAAAAGTATATTTAAGTTTTAATCTTAATATTTTTTAAAAAAAATTAGGATAACCATTGCATCGAGCTATCAATGTATTTATCAACAATGAATTAATTAGTCGGAATATGAAAATGAGTCCTCCTTTAACATGAATTGTATGAGGATAGTTTTCCTTTTTATCTGAAAACATTTTCTTATTTAGGTTAAAAGAGAATCTGAATTAATCGACTAATCATATAGCATCCTAGTTTTAAATGACCAGTTGCCTCGCAATTTTAATCAGACAGCCTTTTTAGTTTAGTTTGTAGTATTTTAAAGTCAATGTTTTCATCTTTTCCGAAGGCTAGTTTTCCCTAGTCCCTAACTTTCTTAATCTATTCTCGTACTTTATGACTCTTACGCCAAGCCTGCCAGCCCACATATACTAACAAAAAGGTTGACCCCGTTGCAAAGCCCCAACCACTAGGAATATTAGAAAATCCCAAGGCTAAACTTCCTACCCATAACGTCAATGCATAGATAAACAACACCGTCAAACGATGAGAAATTCCCGCATTAATCAAACGATGATGTAAATGACGTTTATCCGCACTAAAAGGAGATTTTCCCTGGCTTAAACGTGAGATAATAACCGCTGACATATCCACAATGGGAACAGCTAATACCAGAAAAGGTAATAAAACAGCTGTTACTGCCACCGTTGTCACAGCTGCTATTTTTACCAACCCAATCACCCCTACTCCAGCAAGGGTAAATCCCATAAAATAAGCTCCACCATCCCCCATAAAAATTTGAGCGGGGTTAAAATTATAACGAAGAAATCCTAACGCCCCTCCAGCTAAGGCTGCTGCAATTAAAGCAGCAGCCGGTTGAGCCATAAATAGAGTTAATACTAACATCACCACTGCAGAAATTCCACATCCTCCAGCTGCTAAACCGTCTAATCCGTCAATCCAATTAATTGCATTAGCCATCCCCACTAACCAAAAGACTGTCAGGAAAAGACTTAACCCATCGCTAATCTGAATTAAACCGCCAAAGGGAATAGAGAAGAAATCAATACGAACTCCTACTCCCCAAGCAGCACTGGCGACAATTGTTTGGATGACCAAACGGGACAGAGGACTTAAATTAAATAAGTCATCAGCTAATCCAATTAGGAAAAAGCATACTCCTCCTAAGGTGACTCCCCAGATTTCCCATTCTTTATTAGGAGATAGCCAACCAAACCCCCCTAATCCCCAAACTACCAGCAACGCGGTAATAGTTCCGGTGAAGATAGAGACTCCCCCTAAACGCACTATGGGACGTTCGTGCATCTTTCGCTCATTGGGTTTATCCACATAACCCGTTTTTAAACCGATGTGATTGATGAGGGGAGTCATCCACCAAACGACAATCATAGCAATCAGGAAAGCAACAATATGGAATAATTCTGCTGGTGGGATGGGCATGAGTTTAGCTAACGCGCCGGGAGTCACATCTGAAAAAGTTTACCCTACGTTACTCTATTTTCGTTAGGGGTGTAAACGACCTTAGGAATCGGAAGGGAAATTAAGCTAAAATGGAGGCTGGCATAGTTAGATGGGGATACAATGGAAACTGCTTGCACAGAGATTTAACCCGATCTAAACAAGTTTGTTTAACCTGTTCATCTCCTTGAGAAAGAAGATAATCAGCGATAATGTTGCCAATCTCCTTAAATTCTTCTTCTCTCATGCCCCGCGTTGTTAATGCAGGAGATCCCAGTCGTAGTCCACTGGTAACAAAGGGCGATTCAGGATCAAAAGGAACAGTATTTTTGTTGGCAGTAATGTTAATCTCACTAACTAAGCGATCAGCTTCCTTCCCGGTCATACCTACAGAGCGTAAATCCACTAATATTAAATGGTTATCTGTGCCGTTAGACACTAATTTAAACCCCCGTGTCATCAATTGATTAGCCAGGGTTTTAGCATTAGCAATAACTTGTCCTGAATAGGTTTTAAATGCAGGTTTAAGAGCTTCCCCAAAGGAGACACCCTTAGCCGCAATTACGTGTTCCAATGGACCACCTTGAATTCCTGGAAAGACTGCCTTATCAAATCTTTTTCCTAGGTCAACATCACGGGTTAGTATCAATCCTCCCCTAGGACCTCTGAGGGTTTTATGAGTGGTGGTCGTGACAACATCGCAATGGGGAATAGGGTTAGGGTGATGTCCGCTGGCCACTAATCCAGCAATGTGGGCAATATCAGCCATTAAGTAGGCTCCCACCTCATCTGCGATCACTCGAAATTTCTCAAAATCAATAATTCGAGGGTATGCAGAATAGCCGCATATAATCATTTTTGGGCATTTTTTGAGAACTAATTCCCTAATTTGTTCATAGTCAAGCCGTTCTGTATCAGGGTTGACTCCATAGTGGCATGTCTCAAACCATTTTCCAGAGACGTTAACAGGGGAACCGTGGGTCAAATGTCCTCCGTGAGATAAATCCATTCCCATAATAGTATCGCCAGGCTTAAGGAGAGCTAAAAAGACGGCGAAATTAGCTTGCGCCCCCGAATGGGGTTGAACATTAGCATGGGCAGCTCCAAATAACTTTTTAGCCCTATCAATGGTTAACTGCTCAGCGCGATCCACAAATTCGCAGCCACCATAATACCGTTTTTTTGGTAGTCCTTCTGCATATTTATTGGTCAATACGGAACCTTGGGCTGCTAAAACGGCTGGAGAAGTAAAATTTTCACTCGCAATTAATTCCAGATGTTCCCGTTGACGCTGGAGTTCTAAGTGAATAATTTCAGCCATCATTGAATCACTTTGGGCTAAAAAATCTAAGTTAGTATTAATCACTGTTGCTTAATCCTTTTTACATTGGAAAATAATATCCCAGAACCATCCATTATAGTAAATTTAAATTTGCTGATAAACTAAGCCAAGAAAATTTAATAATACTTAGAAAAATCATGAAGATAGAGAATTTGTAGCTATCCAAACAGGTAACATTCTTATTTACAGTTGTCTAGAAAATCGCAAAAAAATAGTTAAGCTATGTGGCTATCTAAAAAATTTAGGTTAAGATTTGCAATTTAATCTACTACAATATACTCAATATAGTTGAGGAGCGATGGGGTTTTTCATATGTTGGTTATCCTGACTCAGGAAAGTGTTTTATCAGCGCAAACAGTATGTCAAGGCTGCCTACTAGCAAATCATCAGGGATTACCTCGCTGGAAACAGGGAACACTCGGTTGTGGCTCTTCTGTTCATAAAAACTTGGAAAGTCATCAACCGAAACGTTATCAATGTCAGATGGGCTTTCAGATTGCCGAAGTCGAAGAAATTTTAAGATGATTAAATTCCAATAACATACTTGCGCCATTCGTGATTGAGATTCTCTCTAGTATACTTAACGAGTTCAAAATGTAAACTGCTATAAGGACGACGGGGAGTGCACTGCAGGCTCATATTTGCTTCTCTCGGGGTGCGGTTTCCTTTTTTGACATTACAACGAACACAAGCAGTAACTAAATTCTCCCAAGTCTCTTCTCCACCTCGTGAACGGGGAATAATATGATCTAGGGTTAATTGTTCTCCCCGATAGTTGCAATATTGACAGGTATTGTGATCGCGTTCAAGAATATTGCGTCGAGTTAAAGGAATCTCTTTGTAGGGAATTCGGATATATTGGCGTAGTCGTATGACTGAAGGCAGAGGAAAGTCACTATAGATTAACCGTTCACTATGTTCTAATTGCTCAGCTTTCCCCTTGAGTAACAAGACAACTGCTCTTCGCCAACTAGTAATATTGAGCGGTTCGTAGGAGGCATTTAACACTAGAACCTTGCCCATAGGCTATCGAGGAATATTGGGTTAATTTACCCCAGATGCTAACATAAATGGTGTCTTCCAGTAAACTAGTTGCCCTTCTCATTTGTGTAGGAATAAAAAAATAAAAATCCACAAAAAAACTGAAAGGTAAAAATATTACATGGCTGATGAATCATGGCACAGATAAAAGGTTATGAGTTTTCTATCTAAAGTTAATTTTGTGCCTAACCCATCCTGCAAAATCTAACCATGGATAAACTTAAAATTTCTTGACGATCAATTAAATAGGAATGACTTCAAAAAAATCTCGTCAAAAACGACTTACATAACTTGACTGACTTCGCCTATTATATCTGCGGATAAAGGAAATTCTAAAACTTTTGAATCAAGGAATCGGATATAAAAATTGGCATCATTTATACTAAATTCCAAAACATGAATATTCTAGGCTAATTTTGTATAAATTTTGCTAAGATATACGGGTTTATATTGTGCAACCGGAAGTACTTTCTTTAGAGTAGAAAGACAAGACCTCTACTTTTCTTGAACGTCTGAAAAAATTATCTCCCCATTCTCGCTATTAGTAGATAGACTCAAATTAGAAGCAGGTTGATAAGGGGGGAGTTGAGGTGAACCTAAACCTTAAGCTGAAAATTTCCAAAAACTTCAACCTACAATGATTAAAATAATGGTGGTAAATTAAAGAATGACTAAACATAATTTTAGTTACTATTGCAACAGTAATTTTGATTAACTTACAGTTAATTAATGCTAATACATTCAGCTCTGGTTAAACTCTATTTTTGTTCTTTAATTCCTATTAAAAGCGTTTTTTGGGGGCATAAAACTGAAAGATTTTTTTTGTACCTCTATCTATTAGGCATCTAGGTAACTAGAATTCCTATAATAGTCTAGCTTTTTTAAATGCTTCTCGTCATACTCCCTCACTTCATCAATAGTTAACCACCTCAAGCTGTACAGGCTTCCTTGACTCTTAAAGAACTCATGCCCCTTTTACCTTTTAGTAGCAGGGTAAGTCACATTGCTTCTTAAAACCGTACTTTTCATAGGATAAATAGTTTTTTGGAAAATTCACTGGATTATTTTGATGTCAATAAACTCCCCACCATCATTGAGATAACTTGCAATGGTTTGACAGAATCTTCCCCTGGCGAGCATAGTCCAGAAGTTATACGCCAAAAACATAGGTCATAGAAAGTTAGCGGACAATAATGTTTGACATTGTCCTACTCAAAAGAAATATGCTCATCGGCTAATGTATTTCATTCAAGCTCTACCATGAACAGAACTTGCTCCTTTGCTTTGTACAAGAAACCCTCAGTGTAATGACCCGTACCGCAGGGCACACACAATAATAAATAGCCTATCCCTAACATCAAAGGTATCATCGAGCAATCCTTTAGGAGGATACTGTTGTGCTAACTTCGGACAACCAACTGGCTTAGCCTCCTTAACATATTTGGACTAAACTATCGCATTTTGTTTCAGTGGTTGGTATCATGTTTGTTAATTTCATTAATGTTCATATCCTTTAATTATGGGGATAGGTATTTGATAAACTGTTCAACAAAGTATTCAGTTAGCCAGTAAGTTATTCAAGTTGAAGTATATTTTTTTTGTTGATAAAACATTGTTAAAAGTAGTTAGAGTCTAAAATAATTGAAGGTAAAGAGCATGTTTTTAATGTTTATTTGTTTAGCACTGAAACATTTATCTAAGCATTAATACTTTGTGGAAATATAGTTCCTATAATAAGGAAAATATTGTCCTCAGGAAAGAATTTGAGATGATCAGATATCAAAGAAAATTTATATTGGATAGCCTGAAGTGTGAGTTATCGAAATAGATGCCAAATTAGTCACTTTCATCCCCTGTCACACCAGTACAACTTTATCTCCTATCACCTCCTCTACTGAGGTTTTCTGGGCAACTAGACTATCAAAAATACTCATATCCATAATACTTATGTAGATAGTTCCTAAAACTGAAATTAAGTATTTTTCCCTGATAATTATTAAACCGGCTATATTTTATAGTCAAAATTAGGGAAAATACTATAAAAGATAGTATCAGAGTTAGTACAGTAACTTGTGAAAGGTTTTTGTCAAAAATATTGCAGATAGTGGCATTAAACAATGATTTGTTTAATGCCACTATCTTTCTTTAAGTCTTCTAGTCCCGCAGGGAAGTTTCGCCGCAGCATATCGGAAGCAATCAGCTGGAGAACACCTCAAAGGAGTGACCCTATGGCAAAACTGCTGTAATACTTTAAAGTTGACCGACAGACCTAAATAAGATCTGAAAAGAGTAAAAACAACTATCTACCACAAAAAACCGGAAAATAACAACTAAAGGCTCTTGGCTATTTTTTGTATGGTGAACACCAAGGAAATTTTTTTTTTCGACCGCGAAACTATAGAATAAAAGTATCTCGATTGCAAAGTCCGTTTGAGTTCTTGTGGGGGACTTTTAGGTAATGTTTGATTCATGGATCGAAAAAATTTCTTTTTATTCCCAATTATGAAGAGATATCACAAAAATTGTTCGACAATGTAAGGATAAATATGGAGATGTTGCTCTTACAGCTGTTGAACTTGTAGGGTTAAGAAAAAAACTATATATAGAGTTTAAAGTTTTTAGATAATTCTCCAGTGTTGGTAAACTTTTATAAATCTATGACTTTATCTTGTCAAACACCAATTTTAAAGATGAGTTTTGCGGCGGCTGAAGCTGGCAGAAGTTTCCCTTGGTCCGGAAAAAACTAAGGATCGATAACCCTCCCTATTAATTTTAGAGATCAGGGGCAACAACTTTCGAAAAGATTTTATAGTGGTATAAATCAAGAAATAAGGAAGAAGTCATAGATAGCCTTGAGAGGATAAAGTTTCCATGTGAAGAGAAAAAAAGATTAGCAGAGTTTGAAATTGTTTCTACATTCGTTAGCATTTCTTATGGACTTTGTTCCCCATTTATTGAAACCTATACTGGTAATCACTTTTAGCTTATACACCCTTTTATTTTTACTCCTTCAGGTGTATTTAGAATACAGATCTGTTAAGGTTGACAATAGAATAACTTTAGACATTATTTCCGAGAAGTGAAAGTAAATCCAACAATTTATATCACTAAAAGTTGTGTACTTATATAATCCCATTTTAACAACCTTGATCCCTTGATGATAGAAACTTATAGAGATAATGATAAAATGAGATGAGGACTTGTATTGTTACAATAGGAGACCATTGGTGCTATCTTCTCTCATTGTTGACTTTCGCATCATCTTTGAGCGTGACCCTGCAGCCCGTAATTGGTTAGAGGTTCTTGTTTGTTATCCAGGTTTGCAAGCCTTAGTTTTTCATCGCTTTGCACATTTCTTATATTGCCTTGGCCTTCCCTTCATTCCCAGATTGATTTCCCATCTAGGTCGCTTTTTGACCGGAATTGAAATTCATCCAGGAGCGAAAATTGCCCAAGGAGTGTTTATTGATCATGGGATGGGAGTAGTGATTGGAGAAACAGCTGTTGTTGGAGATAATAGCTTGATTTATCAGGGGGTTACTTTAGGGGGAACTGGTAAAGTGACAGGCAAACGTCACCCCACTCTTGGTAAAAATGTGGTAGTTGGAGCGGGGGCTAAAATTCTCGGTAATTTAGAAATTGGTAATAATGTCCGCATTGGGGCAGGATCAGTGGTGTTACGGGATGTTCCTTCAGATTGTACTGTGGTTGGAATTCCAGGACGCATCATTTATCAATCAGGGGTTCGAGTTAATCCTTTAGCTCATAATAATCTTCCTGATTCAGAAGCTAAAGTAGTACGATTGCTGCTAGACCGCATTGAGTCCTTAGAACAGGAAGTTAAAGAATTAAAGCAAGATTTTAAGAAAGATAAATCTAGAGATTGGGATTTGGTAACTACTACAGTGGACTCATCTTCTTTTATTCCTAGTCAAAGTTGTAGTCTGAGTGACAAAGAGATTGAATAGTTTTTCAGCGATGTTGGACAATAATTGTTCTCTTCAACATTAAAATTACTCTAGTAAATACAGAAATATGGAAAAAAATTTGAGAAAAAAATAGAAGTATTATCAACAAATTTTAATTTTGTAAGTCGCAAACGGAATCGTGGTTAATTCAGTCCCTTTTTATAAAAGTTTGTATAAGAATAGTTTTTTTATTTCAAAACCTAGCAATAGATGCAAAACTAATTACAATAGATGTGATTAGTTTTGCAAAAGTTATTCGAGCAAACAGTTGTTGATTATTTAAGTTTGTAAGTTTTGTCTTCCCCTAGTTTTACTTGATTTGGAATAGTAACCTGATAGATAGGAATAGGAAACAGGGAATAAAAAACAGTTAAGAGAAAAAAATTAAAAAAATGTCAGATATTAATTATTTTAAAGACTTAATCATTTAGAATTTGGTAAAAAAGCATAGATGTCTCAGAAAAGTGCAATTTACTCACTAGAATCTTTCCTGAAAATAAAATATACAGTTTTATTTAACAGATTAAGAGAAGTATTATCTCAATTTTAGCTAAAATAACATCGAAATAATGAAATATAATTTAAGAAAAAATATCATTTTTTTTAAAAGTACAAGGTTCAGTTAATAAAGAACAAAATTTATCTATTTTTTTCTCCGAGGGCATAATTATACTCGAAAAAAGAAGTATAAATAATTCTTTCTTTATTAAAGTGAAAAAATTTAATTATTATTAATAATATCGGTTAACTCAAAAGTTAAAATTTATTCTCCATTTCATACTTCAACTTTTAAAGTATTATTGTTATTTAATATGGTTAAAAACAACATATTTTCAATTATATTAATTAGTAAAATAAAGATATATAATCCAAAATTATAACTAATAGAAAGAGCATAATAAGAAGTGCATAAACAATTAAATTAAATAATATAAGATACTTGAGATCAAAAATAGAAGGAAAATCATGAGATAGTATTAGTTAATTTATAGGAGAAGTAATGAATTATATAAAATATAAATCAAAGATTTAAAACATGGTGACAATAAATTCATTAAATTCTAAATATGGAACTTTTAAAAGGGTAGTAATCACAGATTTTAATGAATCTAAATGTTCTGAAGTTAAACTCATTAAAATTTAAACTATAAAATGTGTTTATCTAAGAAAAATGTACTTATATATTGAGAACGCTATCATACATAATATTTTTTATACTAATTTAATAGATTAAAACATAGTCTAATTTGGAAGTAAATTTTAGTCAGATAAAAGATAGTTTTTTGTATATACACAGTAATACATTTTTATTCGTTTGTACATCATGTAAAAACATTATGGATATTTTGAGATATAAATAAGAAAACCTAATCTAAATAATTTTAAAAACGCTAATTTTAAAAAAGTTCTATTTTTTGTACCGTTTATACTCAATTACTTTTTAATTTCTATTGATATCAAGCTATTTCAGCTTCTATTTTATTGCATTTATCCATAACATAACCCAGTTTTAAACTAAATATAGTTGTTAAAAATTACCTATAATAATGAAAGATAATTTAGATAAATATGATACTCATAAAAATCTTATTTTATTCAGTATTTCAGTTTTTTAAACCCTAAAAAATATTAGAAGTATTTATGGTATTTAAACGTCTACACCTATACTATTTAATTAGCTCTTGCAACATCTTAAACTTATTTTTATTTTTTAGACAAATAGGATTTTCAATAGCTAAAAAACTGTCTAATTTTTTTTAAAAATATATTTTCACCTTACCAACGTTTTTATTCAGAGTTTTATAAAAAGACAGTATTGTAAATAGAATAAAATCAAAAATAAAAAAACATTTAAAAAAGAAACATTAATAATTATGATAATTTAATTACACTGAAAAAAAATACTAAAAAACTTACTATGCGAAGTTTTCTACAAACTTTAAGATAAGAAATGGCAGAGATTTGTTCAAAAATCATCAATTCTGATTAAATAATTAATTTTGATCGAGTCTGCAGTAGTTATAATAGAATTTTTTTCTTACCTCATTATAGATCGCTTATGTATTGTATCCTACCAAAACTATTATTCATATTTATAGAAAATTTAATTTTTAGTGACTTTACGGATTACTCCAAAACTGTATACATTGATAGCCCAATTCTTCTAACATCTGTCTAAGCAAAGGAAGACTTAAGCCAATGACATTACTGTGACACCCTTCGATTTTATCAATAAATAAACCCCCTTTTCCTTCTAAGGCAAAACATCCGGCACACTCGAGCGGTTCTCCAGTATTAACATAAGCTTCGATAGAAACATCATTTAAATTAGCAAAGTAAACTTGAGTGATACCGCAGCGAATCAAAGTTTTTTGTTGTTTTTGATCAAAAATTGTATGACCAGTATACAGTGTCCCTTGGTTTCCCCGTATTTTTTGCCAACGGATGATCGCTTCTTCAGGCGAGTTAGGTTTTCCGTAAATTTCCCCCCGCACTACTAATAAAGAGTCACACCCTAAAATTAGGCAGTCCTGAAAATAAGGGGCAACGGTTTTAACTTTAAAGTGAGCTAGGATTTGGACTAATTCTATAGGATCCTTACATTCTATTTGGGATTCGTCAAACTGACTATGACGGACAATTGGATCAATCCCAACAGTTTGTAATAGTTTTCGACGTGCTGGAGATGCAGAAGCCAGGACAAAATGAGGAGGAGTTAAAAACGAAGATACAACCATTATTAATAATAAATAAGATACAAAATATTTTCGAGAAAATCTTAAAGTTACCAATCGGTAGGAAATTTACGAAATATATCAATTAGTTTCCTCTTAAAAAAGTTTTATTTAATTTAATTTTTATCTAATTTTAGATAATTCATGAGTTTTACCACACCAGTATAAGAAATTGTACTCTAGAGCAAGCCAATTATGACTAAAACTAAAAACAGTTTTGCCTATTCTATAGCTTACTATTTTATGTCACTATTGTTGTTACTTTGAGTATTAAGTTACTCTTGATTTTTCATAAAAAATCTCGTTTATTTCTCTTTGACTATATTTAAACATTGTTAAACAATGGAGAGATTAAAAGTAAAAAAAATTTTTTAACCAATATAAATAGTGATAATACTATGATATTAGTCCTCATTAGTAAGTTTAACCTTGTATGGTATTGCGCAATAATTTACTGAATTTAAATGAGAAAATTAATAAATTTTTATTAAAAACTAACGACTAATATTTTTGTAGATTACTAAATTTATTTAGATCATTTAGCTCTTATTTTTTGATAAATTACTAATAGTTATGCTAGAATTTTTCGTCCGCTAAATAGAATCTTAAAACATCATATTTACTTCTTTTTGTGGATGTTACTTACGTTAATTTTAACCCAGTTACTAAAAAAATATATTTATCCCTGCTATAAACATAGCTAAAAGGTGATTTTATTTTTGCTTAATAACTGATTAGACTACTAACTATCACGATAATTAATCTAATTTTTTCTTACTTAGTATTATAATTTTCTATATTTAATGGAGTTTAGTTCATAATCTAAACTCCATTAAATATAGGGCAGAATACAATATACAAATTCAAAAATTTTAGATAGAATTATTTTAAAAATTGCAATGCATTGATAACTAATGCTTAATTAAGTTTCTGGTAGAAATATTTATTTTTTAAAAAAACTATTTAATGTTCTAATATTTGCATGAAATTATAGTATTTATCTGAAGTAACGCTAAAAAAGTGGTTACAAATATTGTTTTTTATCATTCAGTTTATATAAACTATTGGTTGCTTTAAGTATAATCAGACTATAAGTTTCTTCTATTATAATTTTTATCTTGTAATTTACCTCAGTTATAATCTTAATAAGATACCAGTAACCATCTTTTAATTTACGATTTTTTCTACAATAAATCTTTCCTTTTTTAGAGATTGTATCTTTAAAATTTATATTAATTGTCTTTTCTTGTCTAGTTGAAATCATCAAACTATTTTATCCGTACAAACAATAATATTGTTTTAGCGATTGGTATCAACTAACTAAATTTTTTATTCAGCAAACAAAGATATAATGGTTTATCGAAGTTCATAAAGTAGTTACTGTAGACTATAGATAAAATATACACAAAAGCATAATTTTCAAATTACAGATGTCCAAGTTGATAATATAAGAACATTAAAATAAAATATAATTTATCTTTAAAATTAGCATCTTAACTATACTGCAATTATTAAGGATAATGTCATATAAGGTTACATTTACGCTAAAAATATCTAATTTTTTTAAAAAAACTAATATAAGATGTATAACAGTTCCTTAAATGTCATTAGAAACTACTAAAATGGAAGTAAAAAAATAATACTTTTATATTCTCACATTTAAAACTACTGGAAAGATAGAAATATTAAAACGCTACTAAACTTATTTATTTTTTAAGTCAAAGATAATGTATGAATTTAATCGTCGTTAATTTATTACATCAGCTGAGTCCAATCAAAATATGGTGGCGAGGACAATATTTTAATTAAACCGAAGTAAATTTCAGAGAAATTAAATTAAATAATTCTTAAATCTTAGTAAAGTTCATCAAAGTTAAAATGGTTTGTTAGTTTGCTAAAAGTTAATTTAGAATCAAAACTAGGCAATTTATATTATCATGTTTTACGGATTTTATTAAAGTCAATAAAAACATTATCTGTAATTTTCATCTTTTTTACTTTTAAAAAGGAGGAATATTTTAAATTTTTTTTATTGTAAACAGTTAATCATTAGATGAGACTTAGATTAGAGCTTCAAAATTTAAACGAGAAAAGAAAATTTTTTATAATTGTAAGATTTATTTAGATAATCTAGGTAAACTATCTTTTAAAAGAATAAAAGTAAATGGTGAATACAATTGTGATTAATAACTAAATTAGTCCTAGCTTTTGTCTTCAATATTTTTTATGTTTAATAATTTTCCATATTTCTACATAAAAATTTTACAAAGTTTTTTAAGAAAATTACTATTTCTATCTCATTAGAATTGCTTCTTTCAACCACTAATAAGAGAAGCTTTATGGAATCAAATCTTAGAATTGAATATAAAATAACTGAAAGCTATCCTAAAATAGCTAAATTTAGTTCTAAATTTAATTAATTAACATTCAGTTAAAGAAGTTTAATTATTAAAAAATTTTTATCAATAGAAAATAATATAAGTTAGTTTTATAACAAAAAAATAAAATCTCTTTAAGAATTACTCGAGTATATTTGCTGGGATACTCTTTGGAATTAGAGTAATAAAAAAAATAGAGAATTAATAGACAACTCTTAAGTTAATAGTTAATGAGTATCTTAAAACAACTGATAAATGATAAAGTAGAAAAAGTTTGCTTAAGTTATAGGAATTTATTCAGTTAAGTGAAGAAATAAATTTAAAAGTCAACTCATTATCATTAATTAAATTTATTTTGATTTTCAATGAAAATATAGCAATTTTATACTAAATAAAATTGTCAGGTAACAGATTCTACTTAAATAAATTAAACAAATCAAACTATTCCTGCTTTATTGAAAATCTAATAATGATCAATAGTGAGTTATTCTAAATTTAGAATATCGTTGATTAAACTGACTTAAGCATCTAATGCTATCAGTATAGATTAACTGAAAATTTCAAGTTTGTACAACTTAATTTATACGTAAAATACTTTGAAATACTGTCTTTCTAAAGAGAAACAGCTTTTAATAAGCCTATGATTGACAATCCAACTCTTTCTTTATATTTTTTGAAAATTCTTATAGAATAGGTCTAGTAGAACTAAATTATGACAAAATTTTAAATTTAGTCCAAATATTGTTCAAATATTTATATCACTCTCATGATTCACCTTTTTATTAATGAATAACCTAAATATTCAGAATTGACATGCCCTAAAGGGTTTTAAACAAATTTGAAATTACTGTGATGGGTAAATTTAATTATATTTTATTATCAACTTTGTAATCTAATTACCCAAAATTAATTGATTCTTCTAGACTAAGTCTTATCAATTAGTAGATATAACTGCTAAAATTCTTACCTTAAATATGTAAGGTAACTCCAAAAATTTAATTTTTACAAAAACTCAATCTTCTACAAAGTAAGAATTTTAGCTTGTGTTTATTATGATTTCGTCATAGCTAGTCTAGAAAAGTCAATTAAACTAATTTTTAGTTAATTCCATTGAGATAAAATCTTACTATTTTGTCCTTAATAAGTATATTATAGCAACTACCATACTTATGAGATATAAAGTGGTTTAGTTTTTGGGAACGCCGGAACAAAGATATAGATTAAAGTTTACCTCATGAGTCTAAGAAATCCTCTAATTAATTAGAAGTTAAACCGATACTAAATTTCTCTTTTCCGAATTATCTTGGAGTAATCCAGTAAGTAAAGAAGCAGGAGGTTCTTTATAAGGCCAAGCAAACGCATGACGAAAAGCTGAATCTTGACAAGCTTGCAATTGGTTAAAATCAATAACATCTTGAGTCAATAGATTTTCGTATTCAAAGGGGAGACGGACATTATGTAACCCGGCATTATCTGTACAAATTGCAATATCAACTCCTGCTTCAAAACAACGATCAAAGACAACTTTCAATTCTTTTAAATCTTCTAGTGTTCCTGTCTTTAAATAAGTAGTTGGACAGACTTCTAAACATTGTTTTGATTGAGCGATTTCTGGTAATAATTCAGGATGCTTCAAAGGGATTTGAATCCCGTGACCGATACGCATTAGATAAGGAAGAAGTTCTCGATAACAACCATCTGGGGTTTCGTAAAGGTGTCCAGTAGTTTTTAACCCTAAAGAATGAGCATACTGATATAAACTAGTAAACTCTCCTAATCTTTCTTCGTAATGAGAGTCTCCTCCTGCTATATCAACAGCGCAGACATAACCTCTTGTATTAGCTGCTAAATCAATAATCGCTTTATTAACTTCATAGGGTAAACGGGAGTGCATACAAAGAATCTGGCTAATAATAATCGGATATTCTTTAACTTGAGTTGCTTTTCCAACAATTTCAACAATATTTGTCATGCTATCAATCCGTTTCGATTGGCTCAGATGGTCGGGGGTCCGTAAATAAGGGGTGTAGCGCAACTCTAGATAGGCTAAATTCTCAAAAATATAAGCCCCTCGAATCAATCGATAAATAAAATAGGGAAGGGTCTGTTCTGTTTGAACCTTTTCGACGAGAGTGTGTAACTCTAGATATTCATCGAGAGTATTACGTTTACGGGTGTAAAATTTTTCAAATCCTGGATATTCAGGAAATCGCAGTGCCATTTCTAAGTCATGGCGTTTAAAATATCGCCAGAGAATGCGAGGAACCACAGATCCTCCTAAATGACGATGTAAGTCTGCGTATAGAGCCACAGAAACCTCCTGACAATAGATTGGGTTAAGATTATTCTAGTGTGTCTAAAGCCAAATTAGGTGAATTTCTGGCAAATTCTTCAGACGGTTTCATTACAATGTTCCTAGTCCCTACAATTAAAGAAAACTAGAAATATAAAAGCTGATCTCATATTGATTTTTAATATTAGACATTTTTATTAAAAATAAAACTTAATAAAATTAGACTAAAAAAGTCACCCAGGTTATTTGTAGTAAAACACTAATTATGGAAAAAGTTAAATATAAATTTTTTTTTGAATTTATTAGACATACCATTTTTTTGAAAATTATCAGCTATTTTACAATGAAGATTGTTTTGTCTCCTCAAAGAGGAGATAGTAATGTATTTTTATAATCAGCTGATTACAATATTCCAGATATCTAGCCTACTTCTTTAAAAGAAAAACTGTTCTGAGTTTCTCTTACAATTGGTGCATTATTCAAATAATTAGTTTCTTTTTACACTCCTAATTTAACTTGTTAATTTATACTTAAATTTGCATAAAAATTAGGTAAATATATTTGCTATTATTTAACTTACATATATTTACTTCTATTGAGTTTTAATTAAAAGAGACTTTTCTTTTGCTAGGTTTTTTAAAGTTTTTAAGTTTTTTGTTTAAAAAATTTTTCTGAATTATCTAAATTAGACACTAACTGATTTCACCACATTAAATTTATAATACTACTTCAGTCTATAGTGTTAATTAACAACATTCTCATAGAGGTTGATCAAAAATTCTAACCTCTTCCGTAAATTTAGTTCCATATTGATTATATTTAATGTAACAACAATTAATATCTAGATAAAATGCTTTTACTGCTCTATTCTAGTAGTCTTAGTGATCCAATTTATTGAAAGATTTGGCAAACTCCAGCAGAACAATAGTTTGAAAAGATTAGAAAACCTAGTTTTGTTGAGTTTCTAGCTATTGTTAATTTATCGTTTTACCAATTATGATATTCTGGTCAAGCCCTAAAGTATTTATAAGTTTGTCCGCCGACGGTAATAGTCCTAATTTTTAGGGAGCAGACCTCAAGCGAAAGGGATATTAACTGCGTCTCTGGTCACCGTATAATCAGGGCGATTTCCACTCCCCTTATTCCTGACCATAGGATATTCAGTATTAATGCTTATACTAATAATTCGAAAGAAATGAGGATTTTTGACTGGACTTTTTTGTCTTCTAGTTAAGATTACTAACAGCCTGAGAAATCTGCATCAGATTAGCTCAATTCATTTCTTCGTGTCCATGGAACTAAATGTCCATCACTGCATCCCCAATCTATTTATCAACCCAACTCCCTGCTTGACAGAACAAATTTACAATTAGAGAAGACAGTAGTTTGTAATCAAGTTGCCTAGCTAAAGCTATAGAACTTCTCAGATTTACCACTTTTACTGGAATTAAACGGTGTCGATGTAGGATTATAATATCCTTATGTTAGGGTTTCTCATTTATCTTAAAAACGCAATTGTATTGAGATAAAAAAATTAAACTTTCATCCGACCAAAAGAAATAAATTCCCATTTTTAGTCAAAATCTAAACACTGATACAACCCTCATTAACAAAAATTCAGTTACTAATTTCTAAATCAATGAGAATAAATTCTTCTGTCTATCTTGACTGCAAAATTGGGTAATTGGGAGAAACACAATTATCATTGACCATACAATCATTATCTTTACTTTGTAAAATATCCCAATAGTTCTTTTCTCCTAAAAATTAGGTAACATTTATCTTTTTCGATCAATCAAAGTATATGAGGGGTATGAGCCAGATTTTTCATGGATTTCTTAGGGACGAAAGCATAACGATAATCGCATAAGTTGGAAATCTATTTTAAACTTGATCTTCATTAAGCAAAAGAATCTACTAGTCAAAATAGACTATCCACTAAAATTGGACCCAATATTACACCGGCTAAAATTAACTAATGATAATAGAGTTGTTGTATTGCCCATAAGCCAATCCTTAAGAGAATTTCAACAAAAACTCCTGCCCGACTCATTCCCCAAAAGGTTTGGACTTGAGCTAATGCTTTTTGAAAAATTGGTGTACCTACTAAAATAGGTTCGATCTGCGTCAATTGTTGCTAATTAGAAATTAATCCTGTCAGATAAAAATAAAAATCCGTAATTCTCGTCCCCAACAACGACCTCAGATAGAAAACCTTTTCTATCGTACCCCAACCAGGCTAAAGTCCCAAAATTGCTACCGGAGCTCCGATTGACTCAATAGGAAGAGCAATTAAGAGTTCCTAGCTCAACCAACCTCAATAAATAGAGCCTACCAGCTAGCCAACTCCAGGTAAGCCCCACACTAAATTTCCCTAATTATAGGTGCATTAGTGTTTCATTCGATAATTCCTAACTAAGGCTATCCCCCGTCATTAATAAACTAAATTGGGGATATAAACGAATCAAGGGAGCTTGAATAAAAACTGGAAAAGACACTAAAAATCCAGCAGTCCAAAACATTGGTTATCCTAAGAATACTTGTGAATATCTGGAAATTAGGCTTAGGAACTGTTACGGTAAATCACCAAGACAGTCAGAGAACAGATCGGAAGGCGATGGAATTTATGTTCTGTTAACTTAATACAACTATCAATTATGAGAATTCTTTTTACTTAACTTACCGTAAAGTTTTTTTTATATATATTCCTCCAGGGGGGATACAATTCGTTGTAACAAATATCCTGGGGAAAATCAATTCACCCAGTGGTTAAATTCTTTTTCAAAGATTTAAGAGATTTTTAGAAGCCATGCACAAAGAACTCCGCACCATGATTTATGAAATATTTAATAAGCTTTTGCTTTAAGCACAGCACTGTAGCTACGGCACAGTCCAGTCTTCCTAATCTGCTTCCTAGTCCGCAAACTAGGGACATCTCACCCATAAGGATGCACAGTATTTACTACAAATGTAGTAAATACGTCCATAATAAGTGGTTGGAGATACACTAGACAACACTATGTTAAGAACTATTAAAAACATAGGTAAACTGTCAACTCATAATGGAGAAATTGGAAATTTCTTATCTTAAAAAGCTCAAACAAAGCTTGCAATCAATAGAGATATTAGCTAAATTAAACGACTATTTTAAACCTATTTAAATAATATTTAAAGTTTTTTATTTAGGTTTTAGTTAGTCAACTTCCTTCCTTTTCTGATTGTTAACAAGAAATATCTTTACTTTTAAACCGTTTCTTCTTGAGCCTAAGCTGATAACTAGTTTCTGTCATTGCTATCGCTAATTCATATTTGAGCTCCAAGATACTATCAATTAATTTATCTTTTTTTATTTTTTTAAATTCGTTCTCAACTCTGAGAAATAAGAATATCACTATCATCAAATTATCTAAAACTAGTCCATCTATAACGATTTTTCTCGACGGGTAATTTTCTTCACTTTCAATCCCATTGCTAAAACTTAAATTGCACTAGCTCTATATTTTTTTATTCGATAAATCATTTTAACTTGACTTTACTCGAGTAAAGTATTTTCCTCCTTTAACTTAATTTTTTTAAAAAAACAAGGAGATGACATTAGTTGATTAAAGTTCTTATGAAGACCTATATTAAAAAAATTAAGTGTCTGGTTATAATAATTATTTTTTAATGTAAAACAAATACTAATATAGTGCTGATTAAACAATCAGCTGTTAATTAATAACAGCTGATTAATTTTTCTACCTGATAGATAATTTTTAACAAATAGCTATTTTTATTTTGATAATATAAATATTAATGACATTTATTTATATTGTCAAAAATATTTGAGGTAAAAAAATGAAATTTAACCAATCTATCAACGATATTGGTGAACAAGGGTTATTAAAAAAACTTCAGCTCTTTTGTCCTGGAAATATTATCGGGGATGATGGAGCGGTTTTATCAGTCAACTCTCAAGAGCAATTAGTAATAACTACTGACGTTTTGGTAGATGGGGTTCATTTTAGTGATCAGACTACTCCTCCTGAAACCGTAGGATGGCGTGCTGCTGCGGCTAATTTATCTGATTTGGCCGCAATGGGAGCCACTCCCATTGGCATTACGGTAGGATTATCTTTACCAGGGGAGTTGATGGTAACTTGGGTAGAAAAGCTTTATCAAGGATTAACCGATTGCTTGCAACAGTATCAAACCCCCATTGTTGGTGGCGATATCTGTCGTTCCCCGGTTGCTACCATAAATATCACCGCTTTTGGAACTGTAGTGCCTCACCGTGTTATTCGTCGTTCCTCAGCTCAACCTGGAGACGCTATCCTAATGACAGGAACTCATGGGAAATCTTATAAAGGATTACAATTATTACTCAATCCCAAGTTAGGCAAAAATCTCTCCCAATCTGAACGAAACGCCTTAATCGAAGCCCACCAACGCCCCAAACCTCGCTTAGATGTCCTTCCACTACTTTGGGAAATGATGGAAACAACATCAGTGGCCGGAATAGACAGTAGTGATGGGTTAGCTGATGGAGTTCTGCAAATCTGTCATATGAGTGGAGTGGGAGCAAGACTAGAACGCTCGCAAGTTGAATCTCCTCCAAGTTCATTGGAATGGATGTCACCAGAAGAAGCTTTATATTGGACTTTGTATGGAGGAGAAGATTTCGAATTAATTCTCTGTTTACCCTTAGAATTGGCCGAGAAATTAGTAAAACAGTTAGGAAATGGAGCTGCTATTATTGGAACAGTTACAGAAGAAATAAACGTTATTTTAGTTGATAGTCAAGAACGACATCCCTCTCAAAAATTAACTCTAACTAAAGGGTTTCAGCACTTTTAATTGTTGCCAATTATCTAGTTTAAGTTGAGAGACTAATAGTGATATCCTTCAGCAGTACAAAAAAAATTAAGAAGAAATATAAAAAAAATAAATTAGTGATGAATAAATGAGCAATTTTTCTTGAAGTTATCTATCGCATATTTTCTATAGAGACTAAAACAAATCCATTGTTGAACGCTGAAGAGGTTCGTTACAAAGTTACTAAATAGTGAACGACATCATTTCCCACATCCATCACTAAACACTAGTTCCACGATGGTTATATAGGGATAAGTATATCCTCCATCGCGTACTACATAAAAAACCCTTTTTCGACCAATAGCTCTCCCAACATCAAGTTTACCGATAATATTGGGGGCAATTCCGTATGGGGACAATTTGACTGTTTACATGACTTCGTACGGTTCTATATAACTACGAACCTGCTAAAAAACCTTGGTCCATCGCCTTTAATGCAAAAATTAACACGAGAACCTTTTCATTTAATACTTGAGACAAGTAATAACCCTGATGTCATTTCCGGTCCTAAAACTACTTTAGCGATCTATAGAAAGGGATTGTATCGTACTCTTGCTTTTCCGGTTAATAGAGTCGAGATTACGCCAACAGCTCTAATTTTATCTTTTACTGTAGGGTAACCTTAATTCGTAATATGTGCTACGAATATCCTTACATTTCTTAATGTCTGTTTTCTTATTCTAATCTGGGGGTCTATATTCGTAAGAGAAGAAACAATAGTTCTGGAGAGGGAATTTCTTCCTCCGAAAATATTACCTATGAGTAATTTGTCAGAAAGCGGATAACGTCTTGAATGAACATTCCATTCCACTTACCGATGTCAGAACTGGTATCAAAATTACTAAAAATCAATACTTTGGAGTTATTATGATTCAAATTACACCAGCTGCAGTTAAAGAAGTCCAACGAATGCAGAGCAGCCGTCAAAAAGTAGACAATTACTTTCGACTAAGGGTGAACAAGGGAGGATGTTCCGGACTATACTATATTTGTGAATTGTCTGAAACCCGACAAGAAAGCGATTGTCTATACCAAATAGAAGGAATTTCAATGCTGATTGATCAGTCCAGTATTCCCTATCTTGAAGGGTTACGTTTGGACTATGCTGAAGACTTGATGGGTGGGTGGTTCCGCTTCTCTAACCCCCAGGTTGCGGCGACCTGTAGTTGTGGTTTATCCTTTACTATCAACCATTAACAAAAAAAAACACACCTTTAGGAGTTGACAGACTATCTCCAATATAGGTATCATGGTAATTTGTCAACGGCTATATTAATGATTAAGGGTTGGTTGTAACCCTGATTTGAGTTTACCCATGCCCACTATTCAACAACTTATTCGCAGCGAACGCTCAAAACTGAAAAAGAAGACGAAATCGCCAGCACTCAAGCAGTGTCCCCAACGTCGGGGGGTGTGTACCAGGGTTTACACAACTACCCCAAAAAAGCCTAACTCAGCCTTGAGAAAAGTAGCACGGGTTCGTCTTACTTCCGGCTTTGAAGTCACCGCTTATATCCCTGGGATTGGTCATAATTTACAAGAGCACTCCGTTGTCCTTATTCGTGGAGGTAGGGTCAAAGACCTGCCTGGAGTACGCTATCATATCATTCGCGGAACATTAGATGCGCAAGGGGTCAAAGATCGCAAACAAGGGCGTTCTAAATATGGAACCAAACGACCCAAAGGATAGGATTCCCAAAGGATAAGATTATAGATAGGGTGTATCTAATTATTAATTATCACTAAGTCTAAAAGTATAATTGTTTCTAGTTAGGCGATCATCATATACCTTAGTTCCACCTAGTCTTGCCTTGAACGATGAACGATTGTAGTTTTCTTAGAGAGAAATCGGATTCAAAGGCAATGCTAAAGAATGTAAGGCCATAAACGACGAATATCTCCCAAGTATACTATCCTCTTCATGGGAAGAAGGGGAAACCATAATCACTATCTTATAATTTAAGAGGAAAACCCAACTATGTCTCGTAGAGGAAACATAAAAAGACGACCGGTTCCCCCCGATCCTGTTTATAACAGCCGTTTACTCAGTATGACAATCCGTCGAGTAATGAAAAGCGGCAAAAAGTCCGTAGCGGCTGGCATTATCTATAATGCGATGACGTCCATCAGTGAAAAGACGGGAACTGATTCTTTAGAAGTTTTTGAAAAAGCTATTAAAAATCTGACCCCCTTAGTAGAGGTTAAGGCGCGTCGGGTTGGAGGTGCTACCTATCAAGTTCCCATGGAAGTTCGTTCTTCACGGGGAACAACCCTAGCGTTACGTTGGTTAGTCCACTATGCTCGTATTAGAGGAGGTCGCACCATGGCAAGCAAATTAGCCAGTGAAATTATGGACGCAGCTAACGAAACCGGGGGAGCAATGAAGAAACGGGATGAAACCCACCGTATGGCTGAAGCAAACAAAGCCTTTGCTCACTATCGCTATTAAGGGCTATTTTTGCAAGGGAGCAGTGGCTAAAGCCCGATAAAACGCCCATTCTCCTATAGTGTGAACAGATAACCCATGAAACTAGTTTAGACAAAACCAAGGAGGTAGCTGTGGCACGTACTATTCCACTGGAGAGGGTGCGAAATATAGGCATCGCAGCCCATATAGATGCAGGCAAAACCACCACGACCGAGCGAATTCTATTTTATACAGGAGTCGCCCACAAACTTGGCGAAGTCCATGAAGGGACTGCCACCATGGACTGGATGGCACAAGAACAGGAACGAGGCATCACCATCACTGCTGCTGCCATTAGTACAAGTTGGCTTGACCACCGGATTAATATCATCGATACTCCAGGTCATGTGGATTTTACCATTGAAGTAGAACGCTCTATGCGGGTATTAGATGGTGTAATAGCTGTATTTTGTTCCGTGGGAGGTGTCCAGCCTCAATCAGAGACAGTATGGCGACAAGCGGAACGCTACCAAGTCCCTCGCCTTGCCTTTGTGAACAAGATGGATCGCACCGGAGCTGACTTCTTCAGGGTTTGCGAACAAATTAAAAATCGCCTCAGAGCTAATTCAGTGCCGATTCAAATTCCCATTGGGAGTGAAAACGATTTCCGTGGCATTGTAGACTTGGTTCGGATGCGGGCTAAAATATATCAAGATGACTTAGGTAGAAATATCGAAGATACGGATGTCCCTGAGGAATTTTTAGAGCAAGCCCTTGAATATCGAAGTAAACTCATTGAGGCGGTAGCTGAAAATAATGAAGATCTTTTAGAAAGATATCTCGAAGGAGAACAACTAACTGAAGCTGAGCTCAAACAGGGACTACGCTTAGGAATTCTTAAGCGTTCTATTATCCCTCTCCTTTGTGGTTCTGCTTTCAAAAATAAAGGGGTGCAACTGCTTCTCGATGCTGTAGTCGACTATTTACCCTCTCCCCTGGAAGTGCCAGCAATTAAAGGACTATTGCCTGATGGAACTGAAGAAGAGAGAAAAGCTTTAGACGATGAACCGTTCTCCGCATTAGCTTTTAAAATTGCTGCTGATCCCTATGGACGCCTGACCTTTATGCGGGTTTATTCAGGGGTTTTGGCTAAAGGGACTTATATATATAACTCAACAAAAAATAGCAAAGAACGACTTTCACGCTTAATAGTCCTAAAATCTAATGATCGCATTGAAGTTGATGAATTAAGAGCCGGAGACTTGGGAGCTGCCATTGGCTTAAAAAATACTACCACGGGGGATACCCTATGTGATGAGAATAAGCCCATAATCCTTGAATCTTTATTCATCCCAGAACCGGTTATTTCAGTTGCTGTCGAACCCAAAACTAAACAGGATATGGAAAAGCTTTCCAAAGCCCTTGAAGCTCTCTCTGATGAAGATCCCACCTTCCGAGTGAGTATCAATCCTGAAACCAATCAAACAGTTATTGCTGGGATGGGGGAATTACACTTAGAGATCCTTGTTGATCGAATGCTGCGAGAATATAAGGTAGAGGCAACAGTGGGTAAACCCCAAGTAGCCTATCGTGAAACCATCCGTAAACCCTGTGACGCGGAAGGTAAGTATATTCGCCAGAGTGGGGGAAAAGGCCAATATGGGCATGTCATCATTCACCTTGAACCAGGAGAATCAGGGAGCGGTTTTGAATTTATTTCCAAAATTGTCGGGGGAATCATACCTAAAGAGTATATCGCCCCTGTGGAACAGGGGATAAAAGAAGCTTGTGGATCAGGTATTATTGCAGGGTATCCCGTCATCGACCTTAAGGTAACGCTGGTTGATGGTTCCTACCATGATGTTGATTCTTCAGAAATGGCCTTCAAAATTGCCGGTTCAATGGCCATTCGCAATGCGGTCACTAAAGCCTCCCCCGTTGTGCTAGAACCAATGATGAAAGTTGAGGTAGAAGTCCCTGAAGATTTTCTAGGAGAGGTCATGGGAGATCTAAACTCTCGTCGTGGCAGCATCGAAGGGATGGAATCTGAAGACGGCCTTGCTAAAGTTTCTGCTCATGTTCCTCTGGCAGAAATGTTTGGTTACGCGACCGATATCCGGTCAAAAACCCAAGGTAGGGGAATCTTCTCGATGGAATTTAGCCATTATGCCGAAGTCCCGTCCAGTGTCGCCGGAGCGATCATAGCAAAAAACACAGGGAACGCCTACTACAGTGAATAGCAAACGGTGAAAAGTGGATAGTAAACCCTTAATAGTTAATAATGGACTACGGGTAACTGATTACTAATCACTGAAATTTATCACTGTGATTTAAACAGAAGACAAAAAAAGGAACAATTGACTCATGGCACGCGCAAAATTTGAACGGACAAAACCCCACGTTAACATCGGCACCGTCGGTCACGTTGATCATGGAAAAACCACCCTCACAGCAGCTATTACCATGACTTTGGCTGCTGCAGGTAGTGCTAAAGCTCGTAGCTACGAGGAGATTGATGCAGCCCCTGAAGAAAAAGCGCGGGGTATCACCATCAATACTGCCCACGTTGAATATGAAACCCCAAAACGCCACTACGCTCACGTAGACTGCCCAGGACACGCTGACTACGTTAAGAACATGATTACCGGAGCCGCTCAAATGGACGGAGGCATCTTGGTAGTATCGGCAGCTGACGGACCTATGCCCCAAACTCGTGAACATATTCTGTTAGCAAAACAGGTTGGGGTTCCTAGCCTAGTGGTCTTTTTAAACAAAGAAGACCAAGTTGATGACGAAGAACTTCTCGAACTGGTAGAACTTGAAGTCCGTGAACTCCTTAGTGAGTATGATTTTCCTGGAGATGACATTCCCATCGTCACTGGGTCTGCTTTGATGGCCGTAGAAGCTCTAAAAGAAAATCCTAAGCTTGCTGCCGGGGATAATGAATGGACAGATAAAATCCTGAAGTTGATGGGAGAAGTGGATGCCTATATACCCGAACCCGAGCGAGAAATCGATAAACCCTTCTTGATGGCAGTTGAAGATGTCTTCTCTATCACTGGTCGGGGAACCGTTGCCACCGGACGGATTGAACGAGGCAAGGTTAAAGTGGGTGAAACCGTTGAGATTGTTGGCATTCGAGAGACCCGTAACACCACTGTTACTGGGGTAGAAATGTTTCAGAAAACTCTTGATGAAGGAATAGCAGGAGATAACGTTGGTCTGCTTCTGCGGGGTATTCAAAAAGAAGACATTGAACGGGGAATGGTTCTGGCTAAAGCTGGTTCGATTACTCCCCATACCCTATTTGAAGGTGAAGTTTATGTGTTAACAAAAGAAGAAGGGGGTCGTCACACGCCTTTCTTTAAGAACTATCGTCCTCAGTTTTATGTCCGTACCACCGATGTAACTGGAACCATCCAAGACTACACTGCAGATGATGGCAGTGCAGTGGAAATGGTAATGCCTGGTGACCGGATTAGAATGACTGTGGAACTCATCAATGCTATTGCTATTGAGCAAGGAATGCGTTTTGCAATTCGCGAAGGTGGCCGTACTATTGGTGCGGGTGTTGTTTCGAAAATTCTTAAGTAGGACAACTTAACCTTGATTAGCGGCCAGTTATCAATCCTTGACTGGTCGCTGACAGAATGATGGCTTAATTTATTAATTCCAACTGAACCTTGACAACTAAACATTATGGCTACACTGCAACAAAAAATTCGGATTCGCTTGAAAGCTTTTGATCGTCGCTTACTTGATACCTCCTGTGAGAAGATTGTTGATACAGCTAACCGAACAGATGCAACTGCAATAGGCCCCATTCCTTTACCCACTAAACGTCGGATTTATTGTGTTTTGCGATCACCTCACGTAGACAAAGATTCTCGTGAACACTTTGAAACCAGAACTCACCGAAGAATTATTGATATTTATCAACCTTCTTCCAAAACTATTGATGCTCTAATGAAATTAGATTTACCGGCAGGGGTTGAGATTGAAGTTAAACTGTAGTATTAACGATTGAGCCTATCCTTTTGATAGAAAATAAAAAAAGTTGTACTTACAAAACTGATGAGGGTTAAGGCTATTGTATAGCTACTAATAATATTGATTAGAGTTTTAAGAGAGAGCACATAGGTATCTCTCTTTTTTTCTTTTGACAACAGTTCATTATTGATACTCTTGCGCAAAAAATGGTATTTGGCTATTTTTTGCATATTCAAAAGATTATTGTTATCTTTAAACGCATTGTTCTTCTTAAGAAAAAAAAAGAAAAGTCAGTCATATATTGACCGCTAACTAAGAGGAGATAAAAACATACAAGATAGAACACTTGAGCAAGCTTATCAGGAACACCTGGTCAAAACAGGAGTATTCCGGTAAAACGCGGGTTAGACAGAGAGTTAAAGATAGGAAAAAGAAGCATTATTTATTGAGGTATGACGTTATGGAGATCAAATTTTAGCTCGATCTTGTCCGAAACATTTTTTTTTCTAGATAACTTTTACCCAAAATTTGAACCGCATCAAAATACTACAGCCAATTATTGCCTTTTAAGTTAACTCCAGGGAATAAAGATGATCGTAAACTTGTTTTTGAGTTAAGTCCAGGTTTAATGGAAAAATTATTTGGAAATCCAAGATACATTGCTCAAGAACTCTTTGAAGACTCTATCAACGAAGATGAAGCAAAAGTTAGTGAAACTGAATTAATAGAATTGTACTTCGTAAGTGTTATTTGATCAAAACGGTTAAGGATTCAGAATAGTTAGTAAAATTTTGGCAGATTAGTGCAATGTTGTTTTTCTTAGACTTACCAACTCATTGCCAGTTAAATTTAGAGCATTACTAGTTAGAATTCAGAGAATTCTAACTAGTAATTTTTGCCTTATTTCTAAGATTCGTCTTTTCCAAAGATTGGGTGAGATAACTCAGTTTTTGATAATATTTGTGGTGACAAATAGCTAACTCCAGAAATTAATGTTAGAACGACAGCAACCCAAAATACAATCGAGCACAGAGTATTCCACTGAGGACTAAGAGGAGCAATTAATATAGCAATGGCTATTATTTGGCTGACAGTCTTGAATTTACCCCACCAATTTGCCTCTTGAACTTTTCTATTTTGAATCAAACTTGGATTGACTCGCCAGCTAGTAATTGCCAATTCCCGGACCATAATCAAAAAAACTCCCCAAGAGGGAACCTTTTCTAATTCAATTAGACTTAATAACGGGGCGAGAACTAATAATTTATCTACTAAGGGATCAAGAAACTTTCCTAATTCTGTAACTTGATTTAATCGCCTTGCTAAGTAGCCGTCTAACCAGTCTGTCCCTGCTGATCCTAAAAAAATTGCTACGCTAATCCAGCGATGAGATGGGGTAGGATCATGCAAGAAATAAAATATAAATGGCAATCCCAATAAACGCGATAACGTAACTAAGGTGGGGAGATTCATATTTATTTGGCAAGCATTTTTAACTGAATTACGGAAACCTAACAAATAAATTATTAAAGTTATTCACCTAACTTAGGCTACTTTGCTTTTCATTAGCGATTAACTTAGCAGCCAAGACTCCGCCGAGAAACCCAAATAGATGGCCTTCCCAAGAAATTCCAGGGTGAAAAGGTAACATTCCTAACACTAACCCACCATAGAGAAAACTCACAATAACGGACAGAAAAATTGAGACGAAGTTCCGTTGAAAATATCCTCGTAATAGCAAAAATCCCAAATAACCAAAAATAAGGATACTAGCCCCAATATGAACTGAACCAGGAACCCCAAATAACCAAACCCCAAAACCCCCTACTATCATCGTTAGTAAAGTAACAATCCAAAAATCACTGATTTCTTGTAACATCACAAACCAGCTTAAAACGACAAAAGGAATGGTGTTGGCAACTAAATGACCTAATCCGCCATGCAGAAACGGAGCAAACAAAATTCCTCTTAATCCAATTAATTTATGGGGAATAATGCCAAATTTATCTAAATCTCCCTTAAAAATTAACAGATCTAAAAGTTCTGAAACCCAAAAAACACTAATAAATCTTCCTAAGATACTAACACGGTTTTTTATTTTATAGGAGATACTATTATTTTTGCGGTAATTCATGGAGTTTATATTTGAGGAAGTTTTCGCTTTAAGTCAACTTTAATCTGACCACGCTAAGGTATATTAACGATCATATATTCTAAAATCAAAGTTTTAGTCTAAAACCATTGATTAAATTGCAAAAAACTATGGAATTCATTGAAATAACTAAAATTAGGTCCTACGGCTACACGGGATATCTGCCAGAAGAACAGGTATTAGGTCAGTGGTTTGAAGTTGATCTAATCATAGGACTTGATCTAACCTCCGCCGGAAACAGCGATCGAATTAAAGACACATTGGATTATCGTCAAGTGATTGCCATAGTTAAACGTCTCATTGTTACCCAAAAATTTGCCCTGGTTGAAAAACTGGCTGAAGTGATCGCTCAAGAAATATTAATCTTGAACAAGGTTCAACAGGTTAGAGTTCGTTTGAGTAAACTAGCGGCCCCTATTGCTGATTATAGAGGAAAGATTACCATTGATATAACAAAAAAACGAGAAAACTTCTAAATTTTGACCTTGGTTAGTAAGGCCAAGTATAAATATCGAGTTTAATCATAAATCTGCAAAAATATTGGTCTTTAGGGAAAAAGTCAATGGCACAATAGCCATATTTTTCTGTCCAAAAATGTCTAATTATGTCAAAAATTACAACAATTTTTCAGAAGGAGATTCAATAAATTTCTAATAAACTACTGAGTTTTTGTCAATATGAGGATAATCTCCTGAACTTTCAACCAGATGCAGTGACAACAAGACCTGTAATGTTAATAACAAGGGACTATAAAAAATAGGTTAGTTCTACTCTCAATAGTAATTTGAAATATTTTCTCTTTTAAATAACTTTCTACACTATTGGAAGACAATGACCTAGAAAGTTAAGGTCTGGGAATTCAAACAAGTTGGAATGACTATGTGGCAATATTTCAATCAGTTGTCTTTTGAGCATAAAACATCAACGGTCTGGAGACTTATTTGTTTCTGATATTCCTAGAAAATCTTCTTACTAAAAAAATGTTTAAAAAACATAGCTCATCTCTGGAGAGATTATACTCAATAAAGAGTTTTCTTTAGATAGAGTTCTTGTATGAGTGTTGAGTCTGAAATTAGACGATTATTGGATCTTATGCCAGCTTCTGGGCGAATGTTAACCAAAATTATTAGCAAACCTCAACAGTCAAAGGTAATTGATGCGCCATTTTCTCCTCCCTGGAATCGAAATAGCCGTCCCATATATATTAACTTTGATTTATGGTGGCAATTACCAAAAGGACAACGAGATTTACTACTTTTAAGAGCAACTGCCAGTTTAATTGGAATTAAATGGCTTAAGCCTAATTTATATCAAGGAATCACCGCAGCCGGATTAGTAGGACTGACAGTTCAAACGGCTCAAGGGGATATTTTAGGAATGATAGCTTCTGGAGGATTAACCGCGATCTCCACCTACCAAATTTGGCGTAGTAATCTAAGTGTGCAACGGGAACTCGATGCTGATGAAGAAGCCATTAAAGTTGCTTTTAGACGAGGATATAATTCAGTGGAAGCCTCAAAAAATCTCCTTGACGGGATTGAAGTATCTTCCCAATTAGAAGGGCGTTTTAGTCTCAGTTTTACGGAGTTAATTCGTTGCCAAAATCTCAAAAAACTCGCAAATATCTCCCCGATTGGCGTTCCTGATATAGTAAAAGCAAGAGAATGATTAGTTACAATCAATTGCTCCATATATAAATTGAGGCTACTCAATTGAGCAGATAATTTTGTTTAAGACTTGATAATAAACTAAGCTTTATTTTACTAGGTCTAGAAACTTTTACCTCGGTTTTCTTTGACTGAATCATTGCGAGTCAATTAGTATTGCATTCTGATAATTAGATGAAAAATTACTAAAATACTTTAAAAAATATAAAACTGTATATTTTCACTGAAAACTTTAATTATGAAAATTTAATAACAAAAAAGTTTTTTATGAAACTAATTCTAAAGATTAACTAGTTTTACATCGATCATTAATTAAGATTAATAAGTTATATTGATAAAATCACGTTATTAAGTAACTGTTAATGAATTCAGGAAAAATCGTCGCTATTATCACAGGAGCAGTTTCTATTCTTTTAGCGATTGCTTATCTTATCCTAGTACAATTACTAGACATCAGAGGAGAAATGATTCCCGTCTCAAGCTTCAATAATCAACAGATATCAATTTATAAAATTGTCAGTAATTAGATCAATAATTTTGAAGTTTTGGATGAACAAGCTAGAATTATTTAGTAGTTATTAGATAGACTAAGTTAAAGTAATAGAAAACTATCTATCTAAGAAAATACCACCGATAATTCCTAGAATTATCGAAAATTATCCAATGATAAGGATTTGAATGATTCCCCTTGAACTTACCCTAAAAAACTTTCTTAGCTATCGAGAAGCCACTCTAGATTTTCGAGGGTTACATACAGCCTGTATCTGTGGTGCAAATGGCGCAGGAAAATCATCTTTACTCGAAGCAATTATCTGGGTTATTTGGGGTAAAAGTCGCGCCGTAATTGATGATGATGTTATTTATACAGGATGTAACTATGTGCGAGTTGATTTTCAATTTATTAGTAATCAAGAAGTTTATCGAATCATCCGTAATCGTAATCGAGGACGTAGTAGTGAGCTAGAATTTCAGATAAAAAGTTCAGGAGAATTTCGTTCATTGACTAGCAAAAGAACACGAGCTACTCAAGAAAAAGTAGTTTCCTCCTTAAAACTGGATTATGAAACGTTTATTAATTCAGCATATTTACGTCAAGGAAGAGCTGATGAATTTATGCTACGTCGTCCAACAGAACGGAAACAAATATTAGCAGATTTATTAAAACTGGAACAGTATCAAGAATTATCTAATCGAGCTAAGGATATATCTAAACAATATCAGGGACAAGCTCAACAAATTGAATTTAGTCTAGTACCTATAAAAGAAAACCTAGAAAAGAGAAAAGATATTAAAGAACAACAAGTAATTCTAGCAGAACGAATACAAAAACTTAAATTTAATCAAGAAAATCAAAAAATTGAGCTTCAGCAACTTCAAGGAGAAGAACAGCAGAGAAAAACTTGGTCTAACCAATTAGATTGGAAAGAACAACAATATAAGAAACTAGCAGAAGACAAACAAAGATTGCAAAAGGAAAAGGATGAAATTAATCAACAACTGTATCGTCTTATAACAATTACCAATCAAGAAGATAATATTATTGAAGGTTATCAGCAATTATCAGAATTACAAAAAGAAGAAAAAAGTTTATCTCTTAAGTTTGAAGTTCATCAAGATAAAACTAAAAGACAACAATTGTTAATCCACAAGCTAAATAAAAAACATAATGTAATTGAGTTACAAATTCATCAAGCCCAAACTCAATTAGATATATTAGAGCAAGAGGAAAAAGAACTGCAGTATATTCTGAAGAATTCTGATGAAGTCAAAACTACTTTACAACATCTATATAATCATCGTAGACACTTATATGAATTAGATAAGTTACAGCATAAAGTTGCAACAATTAAACAAAAATACTACAATTTACAATCTGAAATTGAACAAGTTAAGGCTAGTTTAAAAGCCCAGCTAGAACAGCTTTATATTGCTGAAACTGATTGTTTAAATCAAGTCGAGAAGATTCCCGAAATACGGAAATCTTCATTAGAAATTTATACTAAGATACAAAATCTTAATAATAAAAAAGTTTATCAAAAACAAGTGGAAGAAAAAGGTCAACAACAAAGGGAGTATCAAGAAAGGCTCAGGGAAAATCAGCGTATTCTAAAAGAAAAAATCGAAAAATTAAAACAAAAACTACAAAAACTAACCCTCCCAAATTCAACTTGTCCTCTATGTGAACAACCATTAAATGAAACTCATCTTAATCATGTCATTAGTAAAACTCAATTACAAGAACAAGAAATTAAAGATAAAGTTTTTATATTACAGGAACATATATCCCTTGTAGAAAAAGAATTAAAAACACTGCGAGAAGAATATATTCAATTAAATAAAGACTTAGCTGCTTATCCTTTATTACAGAAAAAGTTTGGACAATTAGAAGCACAACTAGAAACTGTTGAAGCAGTCAATTTTAAACTTAAACAAGTTAGAGATAAAATCAAAGAAATTGAACAAATATTAACCCAAAATAACTATGCTGTAGATTTACAATCTGAACTTAATACTCTAAATCAAGAATTAAAACATCTTAATTATGACGAGCAAACCCATGCTTTAGTTAGAGGAGAAATCGAACGATTGCGTAATGCAGAAGTTAGACAAGCTAAACTAGAAGATGCAAATCGCCGTCAGTTAATTATTTCACAACAAAAACCCCAACTTATTCAAAAAATATCTGTTCTTAAGCAAGATATCAAAGACTTGTATCAAACCTCAAAAATCAAACAGGAAATTGAGGAAATAGAACAATCAATTCAAAATTTAGGCTATAAAAATTCGGATCACCAGAAATTACTAAAGTCTCTTCGCGAGTCCCAGTCTTGGGAACTAAAATTACAAGAATTGCAACAAGCAAAACAACAATATCCCCAATTACAAAAACGGTTAGAAATTGTAGAAATACGATTAAGCGATAACCTAACTGAACAGGAGAAAATTAAACAAGAAATTGATATCTTATCTTTTAAGATAAAAACTACAGTGGATAAAAGAGAAGTAATTGCTGCTCTAGAAAAAAGTATTCAAAGTCAACGACAAAAATTAGATGAGTTATTAGCAAACCGAGGAAAATTAGAACAATCTATTTCTCAATTAGAAAGCGTTAAACAACAATATACTGATAATAAAAAACAGCTTAAAGATATTCAGAGGAAATATCGTGTTTACACAGAATTAACTAGAGCGTTTGGAAAAAACGGCATCCAAGCACTAATGATTGAAAATATTTTACCTCAATTGGAAGCTGAAACTAATCAAATTCTTGCTCGATTAACGGATAATCAACTTCATATTCAATTCTTTACTCAAAGACAAGGACGTAGTGGTAGTTCTCGAAAGAGAACTACAAAAGTTATTGACACTTTAGACATTTTAATTTCTGATTCTCAAGGAACTCGTTCATATGAAACTTATTCTGGTGGAGAGGCATTTAGAATTAATTTTTCTATTCGTTTAGCTTTAGCGAAATTACTAGCACAACAGGCAGGAACTTCTCTACAGATGCTCATCATTGATGAAGGATTTGGAACCCAAGACGCTCAAGGTTGTGAGCAATTAATCGCTGCAATTAATGCTATTGCTTCAGACTTTTCTTGTATTTTAATTGTCACTCACATGTCACGATTTAAAGAAGCTTTTCAATGTCGTATTGAAGTATATAAAGACAATCAAGGATCGCAATTAGAGTTAGTTAGTTGAGTAAGTAAATATAAATAAATATTAAAAGAGTAAATTATGTTGTATCTATATATTTAACTTTAAAAAGTTAAATATATATTGCTTTAATTTATATTTTTTAGAGTAACTTTTTTTGATAAATACGGTTCTACTGAACTACTAATATAGAATGAACTAGTTAAATACCAATTTAAGAAACTTCAGAGTTAAAAATCAGCGAAATGTCTGAATCCATAAGCTCTTCTTTTAATTTACTTAAATTTATTGTTGATATCTTCTAATATTCCTTGCTCAAAAAGATAATATTTTGTCTAATTTAAAATCTCTTTAACAGCTTTTTATTTGTAATGAACAAGTTTTTTCTACACCGGTCAGTTAATTTTTATAGTCTTGATACCTAGTCTGAATCTTTTTCAAAAATTGTTTTAAATTCTTCTTGTAATTGGTGCATCTCTTAGATACTGGTTATATTTTACAAGTACAGTTTAACTTATTTATTTTTTGACCTAATTTTTTTTCAATAAATAAAATATATTTACTATTATTTGATTCTAGATTTGTTTAATCTTAACTTTATTTTTTAGTTCTATAGCTTGTGATTTAAAAGTTGTTTAATTATCTAATGAAAATTGACTTATTTGATGGGATAAGATGTATTTACTGCTACTTAAGTTTATGACATTAATCTATTCATATAGATATAATTTTATAAAATAAAATCTAGAGAAATTTATTTAATCTTCTTCAAAATTTATTTTTCAATTATCATCATCATTCCTTTATGTAAATCTACTAACACTACATAATAATAAATATAGTTATAAAAACTAACTCATAATAATATGCTAATAGTCTAGATATAAATGATGTATAGAAAATATCATTTAGTTCCACGTTTTAGTTAACTGTAATCAAAAAAATATTGCTTTCTTTTTAAAGAATCTTGTAAATGGACTATAAAAAAAATTTCTTTTACTATAATTAAGGTTGATTCTTATAACAAGAAAATCTTAAATTATTTAGTTTTACAATTTTCTTGCTATAAGCATTTAAAATAAATAGGCTGACAAATTAGCTCACAAATTAAAATTTAAGACCAGCAGATGGATAAACATAAACATAACCGAAGTAGTCTGTTCTATAGGAAAAGAAAATGATATTTTTTGAAAAAGTTGAGTAGATAATTGTTAGTTATTATCAGTTCTTTCATTCTTTTTGAAGCTCTCCCTCTTAAGATATTTTATATCTTTTTCTTGCCAAATTATTTTTTTTTACTTCTCGGATAATCCAACAATTCTTCTTTTACTTTAATAATCGCTCCAGTAATTGTTCTTTTAAAAGATATTTTCTGATATATCTATCAAATCTGCAATTTTTTTACTCTTCCATCCTCTTTAATTTAAAAATAAAAATATCTCTACTGATTATTTGTAGCAAACCTAAAGGAAATTTTATATATAAAGTTACAAGGCTTCTTTATCTTATTCAATCATTTAGAAAAATAAGATAAATATACTAATTATTCTTAAAGTAAAAAGACTCACACTTTTGCTTCTTCGAGAAGGAGCTTAGAGCGCTTAATTATTTTGGGAATGCTAACAGGATAGTCTCCGGTAAAACAAGCAGAACAGAAACTATTGGGATCCTCTCCCGTTACTTCTAACATTCCTTTCCAACTCAGATAAGCCAAAGAATCTACTCCTATTTGTCTTGCAATATCAGCAATAGATTTGGTGGCTGCCACTAGCTGAGTTTGGTTGTCAGTATCAATGCCATAAAAACATGGATGAGTAACAGGTGCGGAAGAAATCCTCATATGTATTTCTTTAGCACCAGCATCACGCAAGGCTTCGACGATTTTACAACTGGTAGTTCCTCGTACAATAGAATCATCTACTATGATCACTCGTTTGTTTGCAAGTACATCTTTAAGGGGATTCAACTTCATTTTAATCCCTGCCTCTCGCATCTGTTGAGTGGGTTCGATAAACGTTCTTCCTACATAACGATTTTTTATTAATCCTTCCGCGTAAGGAATTCCTGATACTTGGGAAAATCCAATAGCTGCCGGAATACCAGAATCAGGAACTCCCATTACTAAATCAGCTTCAACAATAGATTCTCGCGCCAAATGTTGCCCTAAACGGACCCTATAACTGTACAAAGTTTCACCGTGCATTATGCTATCAGGACGGGAAAAATAAATCATTTCAAAAATACATAATTTCCGTTTCGGTTGAGTTACCCAGTGGAAAGATGATAAACCATTTTCAGTAATCCAAACTAATTCTCCTGGTTCTACATCCCGTAGATAGTCTGCTCCAATAATGTCCAGAGCACAAGTTTCTGAGGCAAGGACATAACGAACAGGATCTCCTTCTAAAGTACCGATAACTAAAGGACGGATACCGTTAGGATCTCTTACCCCCATTAATCCCGCTGGAGTTCCAATAGCTAAGCTATAGGCTCCAGAACACAGTTGAAACGAACTAATAGCTGCTTCTAACCAGTCTTTTCCCTCATTAACTTCTTGGGTAATTGCCACTGCAATCATCTCTGAATCGGTGCTAGTATCAAAGTGTCCGCCTTTTTTTTTTAGTATCTGACGTAACTCTAGAGTGTTAACAAGGTTGCCGTTGTGCGCTAGAGCTAAATGACCTAGACGGGTGTTGAGAACAGTAGGTTGAGCGTTAGCCTTTTGACTAGATCCTGTAGTTGAATAGCGGGTGTGTCCAACGGCTATTTTTCCAGTTAATTTATTTAAAGTAGATTCCTTAAAAACTTGGGAGACTAACCCCATGTCCTTGTGAATGTGAATACTATCCTCATCTAAAGTAGCAATTCCGGCTGATTCTTGTCCTCGATGTTGCAGGGCATAAAGTCCAAAATATGTTAGTTTTGCAACAATTTTTTCGGGGGCATAAAGTCCAAAAACGCCACAGGCTTCTTCTGGTTTTCCAGGGGGTCGATAGAGAGGGTTAATGGTATCAGTCAGTTGCTGATGAGCATTAAGAATCTGATCGTTAGCAGTCATGGATAAGATTTTGCTCCTGAAAGAGGCGGTCTGGCAATTTTAGATGAAATCGGTCTAGTTAAAAATATATAGACATACTTTAACAGCTTTTTAACCTAAGTATTACCAAAATTTTTATCTAAGGTTAAACAATTATAAGGTGTAGCCCTCTAATTTGTATAGATCAGTAATACTGATTTAAATTGTTTTTCACTTAAAATTAACATTGGATACTTGAACAGGTCGATTAGATTTTTACAAGAACCATTGTAATGTTAGTCAAAAATCTGTCGTTAACTGTACTTATGCATATTTTTTTTATCTTTATAAGATTTAATTAATGAGAAGGAGAACACTAAGCTTTGTTTAAACATAAAAAAATAAAAGTATAAATATCTGTCGGAGAAGTTTAGACTTTGATTTAAGTCTAAACTTTTAACTGTCTTTCAATTGCTGTTGACCAGGGTTTAAGCATTTGTTTGATGTCTAAGTTGACCAAAGACAAGTTATCAGAAACAGTGATGCTTAGACTCTTGGCAGAAGTTTGACCTATTTTTTTCCAATTTCTACTTAAATTTTGATTGAAATAGCTTTCCAATTTATTTTGATTTATGGGGCTAACAGAAACAATTATTTGACCAGTTACTTCTCCAAACAATAACTCATCAAGTCGTTTTTCATCTTCCACTTCTAGGAAAATCTTTGCTCCTAATTTACCACTCATGCAACATTCTGCCAAGGCGACACCTAGTCCACCTTCTGAACAATCATGAGCAGATTTTACCCAACCTTGACGAATGGCATTACGGCATACTTTTTGTACTAATATTTCAGTATCAATGTTTACTTTGGGTGGCTTCCCTGCTACTATCCCGTGGGAGCTAGCTAAATATTCTGACCCCCCTAAGGTAGGCTTATTTTCTATTCCTAAAACATAAATTAAATCCCCTACTTTCTGCCACCCTTGACTACATATTTTTGTGATGTCAGGAATTAATCCCACCATTCCTATGACTGGAGTAGGATAAATAGGTTGAGGTTTTCCGGCAGAATCAAGGGTTTCATTGTAAAGGGAAACATTTCCCCCAGTCACCGGAGTATTTAAATCTCGACAAGCTTCAGAAATACCTTCACAAGCTAAAGCTAATTGCCAATATCCAGTAGGATTTTCAGGACTACCAAAATTGAGATTATCCGTAACGGCTAAAGGTTCTGCCCCCACACAACTTAAATTTCTAGCAGCCTCAGCTACGGCTGCTTTTGCCCCTTCGTAGGGGTCAAGATAAACATAACGGGAATTACAGTCAGTTGTAGCTGCAATCCCAATTTTACAGGTGTTTGGGTTTGCTTCAATAGGACGAATACGAATTATCGCCGCATCAGCCTCTCCAGGCAAGAGCACAGTATTATTCTGAACCTGGTGATCATATTGACGATAGACCCATTTTTTTGAGGCAATAGTGGAAGTATCTAATAAGTCTAAAAGAATTTCATTCCAGGTCTTTAATTGACCGTTAATCTCAATCCCATTTACTGTGCAATCAGGTAAATTTTTAGCCGTCCACTGCCAAGCTCTCTGGGCATACTCAGGGGGATTCTCCGGTAATTTTCGATAATAAATAGGAGTATCCTTGGCTAAGGCCTTAGCTGGAATTTCAGCAGCAATTTCTCCTTTAAATAATATCCTAACAATGGGTTCGCTAATAACGGTTCCAGCAACCACTGCTTCAAGTTCCCAACGGTGAAAAATATTAATTAATTCTTGTTCCCTACCTTTTTGGGCAACAAATAACATCCTTTCTTGGGACTCTGACAACAAGTATTCATAGGGAGTCATTCCAGTTTCTCGTACAGGAATTTTATCTAAGTCTAATTCAATTCCCACCGCTCCATTAGCTGCCATCTCTGAAGTGGAACAGGTAATTCCTGCTGCTCCCATATCTTGGGCTGCGACAACTGCACCAGTTTTAAAAGCTTCTAAACAGGCTTCAATTAAAGATTTTTCTAAAAAAGGATCTCCAACCTGTACTGCAGGGCGATTATCCATAGATTGGCCCGTCAGTTCTGCACTAGCAAAACTCGCTCCTCCCATGCCATCTCTTCCAGTAGTTGAACCGACGTATAAAACTGGGTTGCCAATGCCTGATGCCCCGGATTTAATGATTTCGGAAGTTTCCATCAACCCCAGGGCCATAGTGTTAACTAGAGGATTGCCCCTATAAGCAGTATCAAAATAAATTTCACCTCCGATAGTAGGAACTCCAACTGCATTAGCATAATGAGAAATTCCTTCAACTACCCGGACAAATAATCTTCGGGTTTTGGCGTCTTCCAAATTACCAAAGCGCAGAGAGTTCAAACAAGCTATAGGACGTGCTCCTATTGTAAAGATGTCTCTGAGGATACCACCAACCCCTGTGGCTGCCCCTTGAAAAGGCTCAACCGCAGAGGGATGGTTATGGGATTCAATTTTAAAGGCTAATTGTAGTCCATCCTCTAAATTTACGACCCCTGCATTTTCTCCTGGCCCAACGAGAATGCGATTACCTTTTGTGGGGAATTGTTTTAGCAAGGCGCGAGAATTTTTATAGCAACAGTGTTCTGACCACATGACCCCAAACATTCCTAATTCCGTCCTGTTAGGGTGGCGCCCTAGTCTTTGAACAATTTCTTCATATTCTTGGGGTTTAATACCTTCTGCGGCGATTTCTTCTGAGTCAAAGGGGTTAATCATAGAGGACTGCTTAGGAGAACAGGGGTAATGGTGAGACAAATAGATATCACCGTTTAGAACTTGCCAGCAGGATTAATCACTGGTCATTTAGTTTAAACTCATTTGTTCGTTATTGTTTAATTTTCTAGTTTAAAATTTCTATTACTCTGTTTGAAACAAAAATAGTAAAATTTTTCTAAACAAGAATCACAACAATGTATAACTGATGATGTATATTAATATGATACATTATCAATTACCGCAGTCATATTATAATTAATAGTGCTAAACTTTGTATGGCTGATGTGCCATAGTGACGCCATTGATATTTTTAGCTGGATAGAAATAGATTTCTCTTTTAAAGAACTGTTAGTAGATTTTATTGTCATAAATATATGAAGATATATAAGTCTAATTGTCTGTTACTGCTTTGTGTTTTTTATTTAAGCAGTTATTTTTTATAGAATTGCTACTTGAAAATTCAAAAATTACTTAAGTTGTTAAAATTTGCATTTACACGTAAAGGACTAATATTATTTTTTTTACTCCAAGAGAAGCAACTGAATTAGTAATCAAAAAAACTAGAATTCTAGAAGCTGAGTAACAATAAGTGTTATAAAATGAAACTTATTGTTACTCAGAGATTAAACAGCTTTAGCAAAAAAAATTTTTTGCTAAAGCTGTTTACTTAGATTCATCCATAAGAAATGTCTCTAATTTAATAGAGAAAGGCTTTAAGATTTGACTTTTTTTAAGTAGATTTATGATAAGTTTTATAAAAAAACATTACATACCACTTATTAAAAAATAAGGACAATAAATTGAAATCTGCTAAAAAAGTATATACAGTAGGGGAAAGAATATTCTAAAAAGAGCATTACAGTTGTACTACTAAACTTACTAAAAAGTTTATCATCTAGTGTATCCAAAAAGAATTAACGTAAAAATTACTGAAATAAATAAGTTTTTAAAATATAGTTAGATCCAGGTTTATAACCTACGAAGATATTAGAGATAAATTATGTTCACGTTAATATAAATTCTAAAAATTAGATCAATATTTTCACTTCAGAAAGAATATAGAATACTTGAAAGCCGAAAAACTAAATACAGAGAGAAAAGTAGTAACTTTTGATAGAAAGTATCTGTGATACCCTAGTTACTTTCGAATAAATGTTCCCTTAACCCGTAAGATAGTGTTTAGCAAGATACAATCGGAGAGAGTGATTATGGCGGATAGTCAAGTAGATTTAACGGAACAAGTTTCGATCGTTACAGGGGCATCACGGGGAATTGGTCGGGCGATCGCTTTGTCTTTAGGATCTACAGGCCTAAAAGTAGTGGTCAACTATGCTCATTCTAGTACAGCCGCCAAAGAGGTAGTACGAAGTATTATTGATAAAGGAGGAAAGGCGATCGCAGTTCAAGGAGATGTTTCTAAAACTGAAGAGGTTGATACTTTAATTGAAACTACTTTAAATCAATTTGGAAGGATTGATGTTTTAGTAAATAATGCTGGAATTACCGACGACACTCTTCTCATACGGATGAAACTTGAACAGTGGCAAAAAGTGATTGATCTTAATTTAACAGGGGTGTTTCTCTGTACAAAAGCGGTCACTAAACTAATGTTAAAACAGAAGCGGGGGAGGATCGTTAATATTGTCTCAGTTTCTGGGCAGATCGGTAATCCAGGTCAAGCTAATTATAGCGCAGCTAAAGCTGGCGTAATTGGATTAACAAAAACCGTAGCCAAGGAATTAGCTAGTCGTGGTGTGACGATTAATGCAGTTGCACCGGGGTTTATTACGACGGATATGACTAAGGATATTAAGTCTCAAGAAATCATTAAATTTATTCCCCTTGGTCGTTATGGAATGCCTGAAGAAGTAGCCGGAATGGTTCGTTTTTTGGCCACTGATCCAGCCGCTTCTTATATTACTGGACAGGTATTTAATGTTGATGGCGGGATGGTAATGTCTTAGGAAATAGTTGATAATTAATAGTTACCAGTTGTCAGCAATGCGGTGACTGGTTAATTTAGTATTAAACAACAAATCTATGATAAAAGGACGCCTAAGTTAATTGATGATGATAAAAAAAGAGAAACAGCACAAATTATACACTTCGCCAATGAGGAAGGACATGTTACTTTAATCTTTAATGGAGAAGGGAATCAACTTGGGCGCTTCTTAGATAGATATAAATACAGTTATTTCTAATAAAATGGAGATAATGGTATGAATCGGGTTTTAGAGGATATTTATAGAAATAATATGGTGTATCATTGACAGTAATAGAGAGGTTATTAATGATGTTGCCTACGATAGACTTAGTCAGATAACTTCTGAGACGGATAGTAATGTTAGTTTTCAGTTTAGATATAGAGAACAGGAGTTAGATCAAGAGATAAGACTTTATTATTATCGTATGCGGTTTTTATGAATCTAAAACGAAACAATTTATTAGTGAAGATTCCATCGGGTTTAGAAGTGTAGATATGAATCCATATCAAAATCCCTGATTCTAGCGAGCCTGTACTGTCAAAATTGAAAATATAAAGACAAAGTTTAATTATCAATAATAGGCATGTAAAAATATGTAATTTGTTTATACTAAACTCCATAATTTTTACTTAATTGATACCTATAGCACTAAATACTTAACTTAATTTAGTTGGAATAGAAACCATAACATAATACTTTATATGTAATAACTATAGCTATGTAATAACTATGGTTCTTTATGAGCTTATGATAGACAATCTAAGTCTGTCTGTATATTTTGTTTTTTATAGAAAAGGTTGTGTAAAATTTAATAAATAAAAATTTAAAGTTTTGCTCCACAAAGTTAAAATTAAGAGCTCTAAAAGTTAAAATAAATATCTATTTTAACTTTTAGCTTTTGATTTTTATTATGTAGAGTAGATATTACCCACTCTATAAGTTAGACTGTTTACTTCTTATCAGACAAACGTTTAAACGTCAGTCGTTCATTTTCTAAATCGACAAAAATAGTATCTCCTTCTTTAAATTCTCCCCGCAAAATTGACTTAGCTATTGCAGTTTCTAAATATTTTTGGATTGCTCGTTTTAAGGGTCTTGCACCATACACTGGATCGTAGCCCATTTCTACCAGAAAATCTAAAGCTAATTCCGATAGTTTCAGACTAATTTTTTGCTCAGCTAATCTTGTTTTTAATAACTGAATCTGCATGTCAACAATTTTTTGTAATTGAAACTTCTGCAATCCGTGGAAGATAATAATTTCATCGATACGATTAAGAAATTCAGGACGAAAACTATGACTCATTGCATCCATCACACGAGAACGCATTTCTTCATAACGAGAATCATCTCCAGCCACATCTAAAATGTATTGTGAGCCAATATTACTGGTCATGATAATAATGGTATTCTTAAAATCTACCACATGACCTTGAGCGTCAGTTAATCGCCCATCATCGAGAATTTGTAACATGACATTAAAAACATCATTATGGGCTTTCTCGATTTCATCAAATAGAATTACAGAGTAAGGACGACGACGAATAACTTCAGTTAATTGTCCTCCTTCATCATAGCCAACATACCCCGGAGGTGCACCCATTAAACGGGATACTGTATGTTTCTCCATATATTCAGACATGTCGATACGAACTAAGGCTTCTTCCGTATCAAAAAGATTCTCGGATAATGCCTTGGCTAATTCCGTTTTACCGACTCCTGTAGGACCAAGAAAAATAAAACTTGCAGTAGGGCGGTTAGGATCAGAAAGTCCAGCGCGAGAACGTTGAATAGCTTCTGAAACAGCAGTTACAGCCTCTTCTTGTCCAATTAATCGTTTATGAATTTCATCTTCTAAATAAAGTAATTTCTCTTTCTCTGATTCTACTAGCTTACTAATAGGAATTCCTGTCCATTTAGAAATAATTTCAGCAATATCTGATTCTAAAACTTCTTCCCGTAATAAAGTTTTTCCAGTAGTTTGACGTTCTGCAATTTTTATTTCAAGTTCCTTAATTTGTTGTTGTAAATCTATTAGTTTTCCATATCGTAGTTCTGCTGCTTTATTAAGGTCATAATCTCGCTCTGCTTGTTGAATTTCTAGGTTTATTTGATCGATAGTTTCTTTTGTCTTACTAATTTCATCAATAACTTCTTTTTCTGATTGCCATTGAGCATTAAGTTGGGACTGTTCTTCTTTTAAAACTGCAAGTTCTTTATCAAGTTTTTCCAACCTTTCTAGAGAAACAGTATCTACCTCTTTTTGTAAAGATAATCGTTCCATTTCTAACTGAATAACTTTGCGATCTACTTCATCTAATTCTTCTGGTTTAGAAGTAATTTCTATCTTTAATTTAGCGGCTGACTCATCTACTAGGTCAATAGCTTTATCTGGTAAAAAACGATCACTAATATAACGGTTAGATAACATGGCCGCAGCAACTAAAGCAGTATCGGCAATTTTGACCCCGTGATGGACTTCATAACGTTCTTTAAGCCCCCGTAAAATAGAAATGGTATCGACTACATTTGGTTCGTCAACTATGACCTCTTGAAAACGCCGTTCTAAAGCAGCATCTTTTTCGATATACTTACGATATTCGTCGAGGGTTGTTGCCCCAATACAGCGCAATTTTCCCCGTGCTAACTTGGGTTTTAAGAGGTTCCCTGCATCCATAGCTCCTTGAGTTGCTCCCGCTCCGACGACGGTGTGAATTTCATCAATGAACATGATAATCTCTCCTTGAGAATCTGTAACTTCTTTGAGAACTGCTTTAAGACGTTCTTCAAATTCTCCACGGTATTTTGCCCCGGCAATTAATGCTCCCATGTCTAAGGCAATTAACTTTCGATCTCGCAAAGATTCAGGGACATCACGGCTAATAATTCGTTGTGCCAACCCTTCAACAATAGCAGTTTTACCAACTCCAGGTTCCCCAATTAAGACAGGGTTATTTTTAGTTCGACGAGAAAGAATTTGAATAGTTCGACGGATTTCATCATCTCGTCCAATAACAGGATCAAGTTTACCTTCTCGCGCTAATTGAGTTAAATCTCGACCATATTTTTCTAACGATTCGTATGTCTCTTCAGGGTTTTGGCTAGTCACTTTTTGATTTCCTCTGACTTGTTGAATACTCTCTTTTAATTTAGTTTCATTGAGACCAAATTCTTGTAGTAAAGTCTGACCGAAACGGTCATCTTTAGCATAAGCTAACAGCAAATGCTCAACAGAAATATAATTATCTCCGAAGTCTTTACGAAATTGTTCAGCCCTGTCAAGAAGACTATCTAGACTCCGTCCTAAGTAAATAGACTTGCCAAGGTTAGATACTTTGGGTTGACGATGGATAAATTCTTCGGTTTGGTCTCGCAGACGTTGAATACTAATATGCGCTTTATTAAAGACGCTGATAGTTAACCCTTCTAGTTCGAGAAGAGATGCCATCAGGTGTTCACTTTCAATTTGTTGATGACTATATTGTTTAGCAATATCGGGAGTTCGGACAATAGCCTCCCATGCCTTTTCTGTAAATTGATTAGGATTAGTCGGTTGCATTGTTTAGGAGCAAGTGTATTGTGAAGTCACATCAAACATTGTAAGTGCGATAAATTTTTAAGTTAAGAGGGTTAACCCTACTATTTATGGTTGGGTTTGTATGAGTGATATTCAAGACAAATTGACTTCTAAACAGCTAAAACAACTAGCTGATCTTTTTAAAAAATATGTCTACACATATTAAATATAAAATAAGAAACTATTTTTCTTGAAGAGAGTAACTAATTATTTTCTGTGTAAGTAGTGTTATTAGACTTGGATAAAGCAATTAAACTTAGTTGTAAGAAATAATTGAAATGACAAGGGGAGAGAAGACATCTAAAGTCATGAAAAAAAATACATAAAAAGATATAAAAAAGCTAAAATAAAAAAATAAGAATATAAAAAAAAATTAAATAAAATACTTTTAGATAAAAACAAGAGTAGATATGGTGATTTATTCTAGATTAGTTATTTAAAAACTAAACTTATTTTTTTGCCTTATAAAGTCTTTAATGTCAAAAAAAAATGTAAGTTAAGCTTGTAAAGTAAAAAGAAACATTGATAACAAGAGTTTTGGGAGTCATCAACTATTGATTTATCGTACTTTTTCTAAAAGAGGTATTTATTTTTAAGCAAAATAAATACAATTTAAACCAAGAGTAATATTTAAATTAAACCAGGTGTGTAGAACATCATCGATTTTCTCAAAAATTTACTAAGTTAAAACGAATTTAGAAAGATTTTCAAGAAAAAACTAAATCAGGTATTGGGATTATTTCAATTTGCTGGTTGGTATCGAAAATATTATTAGTTGTACCTAACTGTAGAATAATCAGGTGTTAAATTGGAGTAATCACTTCTTGTCCTGGCAAAAGACAACTCAATAGATAGTAAAAGTTGTTAATAATAAATTAAAGATTATTAAGAGGAGAGCTTATTGGTTTATAGATAGATTTTGTAAGTTTTTAGCCACGAAATTTTAAATTTAGTATTTAACTAGCTAATTCTACATCCTAAGTTAGGTTTAACTATTTATTTTGAATTTATTATCGTTCTATAAATTTAAAATAATAAATTGGTTCGTCTGAAAAATTTATTATTTTTTTTGTAAATATCTTTTTAGGACTATTAATTTTTTATCAGTTTTTTTTATTATTCGACTCATTTTAATTAACGGCTAAATTTTTGGGCTTGAGCAACCAGTCCGGCACTCACATAACGGCCGTAATTATCGAGACGATTTTGTTGAGCAGCACGAAAAGGAGATACAAAAGTATCAACTAAACCAGAACTCATCATCATGACAGTAGCCGCGAGAATGATATAGTTACGAATAACGATGACGTTTTCGTTAACAGTAGTTGTTTTGGTAAACATCTTGGTGGTTGCTCCTTTGTGTAGACGCCTTTACTATATAGGAAACAAATTGGTGATGTCAGTCCCAAAACCCTGCATATCGGGGGTCGTAGTCGTTCCCCTTTTCTTCTTAGAAGTGGAATTAAGTAGAAATTTTTCTATCCTTAATATAATTCCCCTACCTATATAAGAGGTTTTAGAAGCCTTCCATTGACAAAGAGTATTCAAGATGAAGACATCGCTATCATCGGAGCAGTCCGTACTACTATACTGATTTAATATGAGATGACTATGAAATCATTGTTTATTGTATTAGAAGGAATTGACAAGGCAGGGAAGTCAACTCAAGCAGAATTATTAAAGAACTATTTTCTTGCTCACCAACAACAAGCTGTTATTAGCTCTGAACCTACTGATGGGCCAATTGGTAGATTAATTCGTGAAGCTATGCAAAGTAAAATCATTGCAATTAAACAGAAAGAAAGCTTTGATGAACAAATGGCTTATTTATTTACAGCCGATAGGCATTATCATTTATTTAACGACATAAATGGAGTTTACAAATTAATTAATGAAGACCATACTCATGTCGTAGCAACTCGTTATTATTTTTCATCTTTAGCTTATAACTGCGATACTCAAAACGAGTTTGCTTTTGTAGCAACACTAAACCAAAGATTTCCTGATCCTGATGTAGTTTTTTATATCGATATTCCCTTAGAAATAGCAGTATCTAGACTTAACAATTATTCTATAAAAGAAATATATGAGACAGAGAAAAAACTTAGAAAAGTCAGGCATAACTACGAGAATTTTTTTGAAAATTATGAAGGAAAAATATTAAAATTAGATGGGACTGAATATATAGAAGAAATACATAAAAAAATTGTAACTTATCTTGAAGAAACTTTTAGTAGTTTTTAACTGATGATGTTATCTCAAACTGAATAATATAGAATTAATTAGTGAAGCGCAAAACTAAAGCACTTTGAAGTTCAAAACTCCAAAATTTTCTTAGTCCATAAGATCTCTTTTTAGTAAACCTCAACTTGTTATTAATACCTTCCATTTTTTGATACAATAGGTAATATCTTCCCAATGCAACACCTAACCATCCTACTGTTTTTTTGCTACGATAAATTAGTTTTTAAATCCCCAAGCTAGTTTCAATAGTCCTAATACCTAGTTTTAAGTTTTTTAAAGACTTGATCTCAATTACTATTTAAATTAGTGTATTTTTGAGATAACTAGCGAGTTTTTATACACTTAATTTAAGTTAGCTTTTTTTATCTTTAAAAAGATAAAAAATATTTGTTCTTATTTACCATAATTTTCTTCATTTTTGACTAGTATTTTAAGAGCTTTAGCTTCTATTTTAATTATTTTTCCTTAATTACCTAATTGAGCATTGACTTGTTTCATTGAATGGAATACATTTTCTACTACTTCAGCTTATGATATTAATTGATATTTTTTTTAGCTCCATATTTCTATTTTTGATTTTAGTAAAAATATGTTTTTCAAAAATTTTTAGGTATTTTACTATTCATTTCCTCTAATTTTTTTATTTCTATAATTATTACGCTTACTTCCTGATTTAAGTCTAATAACACAACAAAATAACTTTTTGTTTCTTTAATTACAGCAATTTTATTAAATATTTACTATTTTTATATTTTTTTATCAACAATTATTAATCTAAATTTAAAAGTATTATTTTTCTTTATTATTAACTTACTTTATTTGTCCTGTTTAAATTTTCAATATTATAATTGTAAATATTTTAAATTAAAATTTTTACAATTTATTTCTACTGGTAAAATGCAATAAATATAAGTTGCTATTCAGTATATTTACCACTTATTATTTGGTACCAAATAATAAGTGGTAAATAGTGAAATCTTCTATACTTAAAATATTATTTATTAAGCTAACTTAAGCATTTAATGCTATAGACATTCAGTCTAACTAAAGTACCAAACTTAACATAATTTAACTCAAAAATAAAACTTGCTAGAGTATTAGCTGTATAATAATTACAGCTTTTTATAAGGCGATTGTTAGTAGTCAAACTTTGTCTCTATGTTATCATTTTTTATATGATAGGTTTATTAAAACCAAATTAATTACTCATAATTAATTCATGAGAATCACTCAATCAAAATATCAAGTTGAATATATTCCTCATTATCAACCTAATCAACTGATCTGTGGTTATGGACAGACTGCTATCATTACTGGATGGACAGTTCGACAGTCAGTAGCTAAACGTTTAAACCCAGAAGACTATGCAGTTATTGGTAATTTGTATAGTCCTACTAGGGGAATTAGTCCATTAATTCGCAATTTATTAGCTAACCCTCATGTTCGGTATTTAGTGATTTTACAGGCAACAAAAGAAGATAAAAATGCTGGAGGATGTCAATGTTTATTAGATTTCTTACAACAAGGTTTTAGAGAAGGAATCAGCGAGACAGGCAGGAATATATGGGTAGTCAATTCTAAGATCACCGGATATATTGACATTGAAATTCCCGCTGATATCTCAGAGAATTTGCGTCAATCTCTAAAATACAAAGAAGCAAGATCAATTGAAGAAGTAATGAATATAATCCAAGAATTTAATCAATTCAAAATAAAACCTTGGGGTAAACCGTTAATTTTTCCTGAAAGAGAAAATTATCCAACAGTTTTACCAGGTCCTAGATATGGTCATCGGATTGAAGGAAAAACTATTGCGGAAACCTGGATTAAAGTATTACATAGAATTAAAACAATAGGAACAATTAGACAAACAATGTATGGACAATGGCAAGAATTAATTGATCTAATAACTATTGTTACCGATGAACCACCAGAGTTCTATTTCCCTGAACCTAATTATTTACCTATTAACAAAAATTTTCTTAAAGATTACATTGGACAAATATTAGACGATGCACCCCAAAAAGAAGGGGTAAAATATACATACGGACAACGGTTAAGATCGTGGTTTGGAAAAGACCAAATTGAACAATTAATTAATAAATTGGTAGGAGATATTGACTCATCAAGAGCCGTCATGTCATTGTGGGATGTAAGCGATTATGAAGATAGTGATAGTCCTCCTTGTCTCAATCATATTTGGGTGAGAATTGTTGATAACGAATTATCCTTAACTGCTACATTTCGTAGTAATGATATGTTTTCTGCTTGGCCAGCTAATGCAATGGGATTAAGATTTTTACAGCAATTTATCCAAGATAAAATTATAAAAAAATCTAATTACAATCTAACTTTAGGTCCTCTAATTATTGTTAGTCAAAGTGCACATATTTATAGTGACTGCTGGGAACATACACAACGAATTATTGATACTGAATATACAAAAATCAATCAGAAAAAAAATTTTGATGACCCCAGTGGTAGCTTTTTAATTTCAGTTAAAGATAATCGCATTATTGTTGAACATTTAACTCCAGGTTCAGGGGAAATTATCAACTGCTATTCAGGCAAACTTGCTCATCAACTGTATAAAAAAATTGCCTTAAATTCCCCTAGTATTCAAATTGAACATGCGATGTATTTAGGGACAGAATTACAAAAAGCAGAATTGTGTCTAGTTAAAAAACTAAATTGTTATCAACAAGATATACCACTAAGTTTTTAATCAAGAGAGATACATTATGCTATTCTCTTTATCAGAAAATATAATAGACTTTAAACAAATGAGTGAAATTCAGATGGCATTAATTGATATTCTTTGTCAGATATATTTTGTTTGAATAAATAAAAGTAACAACAAAAATTTTAAAAAATATTTGTTGTTACTTAGAGGAAATACTAATGCGATCTTTAAAAAAATAGTGGTCATATAAATGTGTAAATAATTGGCAATATTCTGTTCTTAAGCATTTGAGTGTAATTTTACAAATCTTAAAAAATGGTTTAATTTCAAAAACTTACCTTAAAGTTTTGATAAAACGATCAGATTGTAAAAAATATATAAGAGGAAAGAATCATGTACTTTCCAAAAGTTTTACAAGAATTTATCCTTTTACTCTAAGACTAGAATTGTAGCCTCTGATTTCTTTTATAAAAATTAAAAGAATAAATAGTTACTTCTTTTAAAAATGATTATCATAAGGGATGAAGACATATATCAAAAATGAAAAGGAAACGTGAGGACATGAAACTTAAAATCATCAAATTAAGAGAACAAGCAGTGATTCCTAGATATGAACATAACAATGATTCAGGTCTTGATTTAATTTCCATAGAAGATGTAGAAATTAAATCAGGAGAAAGTCAATTAGTCAAAATAGGGATTTCTATTGAATTACCTCCAAATACTGAGGCGCAAATACGTCCCAGAAGTGGACTAGCATTAAAGCATAAAATCACTGTTTTAAATACGCCAGGGACTATCGATGAGGGATATCGAGGAGAGATTGGAGTTATCTTAATTAATCATGGGAAAACATCTTTTCAAGTAATACAGGGAATGAGAATTGCTCAAATGGTTATTGCTCCAGTAATTCGAGTTAAAATTGAAGAAGTAAATGATTTGAGTGATACAACCAGGGGACCTAAAGGATTTGGCTCAACTGGTTTTTAAGTTATTTTCTAGGTAATTCAAATTAATAAATAATTCCTAAAATAAAATAGTTAATTACAAAGAATAATTACAGAATAGACAATGAAATTGTTAGAAGAACAACGACCAACCTGGGATGAATACTTTTTGATGATCGCTAAACTAGCAGCGACGAGATCAACCTGTTTAGCATTTCCTGTCGGTGCAGTTATTGTCAAAGATCGACAAGTATTAGCCACAGGGTATAATGGTTCTCCTTCAGGATCAGTTCACTGTACTACCCAAGGATTTTGTTATAGAGAATTAAGTAGCTGTAATGCTTCTAGCAGCTTACCATCCCGTGCGGTTCATGCAGAAGCAAACGCAATCACCCAAGCAGCAAGACATGGAATTCCCACCGATGGTGCGGTTGTTTATATTACCTTAGAACCCTGTATTTCTTGTTTGAAATTAATTATTTCTGCTGGGATAAAAAAAGTTTTCTACGAAACTGAATTTAATAGCGGGGATAAACTTTTGGTTAGAGATTCTTTTGTTAAAGATGGTTTAGTGACTTTAACTCAAATTAGACTTTCTAAAAAAATGGCACAACGAGCCTCATTATTTTTATTAAATCCAATATCAATTGCTAATTAAAAACAGAAAATTAAGTAACTACAAGGAATGGTTATTAATGTTAAGAACATATCCTAATTAATGAAATTATTATCAATATAATCTCTATTGCTCAATTTTTTCCCTAATTGCATTTTTACAATATACTTTAGATCTAAGTCCTAAGAGATTGTAAGTAGTATTATTCCCTCTTGAACCCTTACCTCTAATTTAAAACGGAGAGAAGTCTTGTCGTGAGTATTTTATTAGCCGGAGATATTGGTGGAACCAAAACAAGTTTACGTGTAGTTGAATCAGAATCTCCTGATAATACAAACAACGTACCACAGCAAACAACCTTATATGAAAAAACCTATTCAAGTCAAAAATACTCCGATCTCGTGCCGATGATACAAGAATTTGTTCAAGAGGCAACTGAGAACTTAAATCAATCTTTTAAGGTAGAAAACGCTTGTTTTGGGATAGCAGGTCCTGTGGTGAATAATACGTCAGAACTAACCAATTTAAATTGGTATTTAGACGGTGCTCGCTTACGACAAGATCTATTCTTAAACAAGGTTACCCTAATCAATGACTATGCTGCCATCGGCTATGGCATTTTAGGACTAACTTCTGATGACTTGTTCATTTTACAAGACGTTCAGTCTGATCCCCAAGCCCCAATCGCCATTTTAGGAGCTGGAACTGGTTTAGGAGAATGCTTTTTAGTCCCTTTAACTGGAGGAAATCCTCTTGTTTGTGCTTCAGAAGGAGCTCACGTAGATTTTGCCCCTCGCTCCGTCCTAGAATTTGAATTACTTAACTATATCAGTGAAAAATATAATTTAGAGCGGGTATCGGTAGAAAGGGTAGTTTCAGGAAAGGGAATTGCCACTATTTATCAATTTTTACGTGATCGCTATCCCGATAAAGAATCAGAAACATTAGCTCAAATTTATCATACTTGGCAAGAGAACTTCGATCAAAATACCGATTTATCGGCTGAAATTTCTAAAAAAGCCATAAAAAAAGACGATTACCTTTGTCAGCAAACGATGCAATTGTTCGTTGAAGCATACGGTGCAGAAGCAGGGAACTTAGCCCTAAAATTATTACCCTACGGAGGATTATACGTTGTTGGCGGTTTTGCGTCCAAAATCTTACCTCTGATACGACAGGGAGACTTTCTTAAAGCATTTCATGCCAAGGGACGAATGAAAACGTTAATGCAAAAAATTCCTGTGTATATCGTTTTAAATCCTAAAGTTGGCCTAATTGGTGCTGCTTTATATGCGGCGAGATAAATTAATAGACGCGATCACCACTGCCAATAACTGATAAGATTGTTTGAGTTACTCTTCATCAAAGAATTTTACCTCGCCTTGATGGCAACTGTAACCTTACTTTCTAACGCGCCTGACATTTCAATCGATAATTACTGTGTTTTTGGCTTAGTAACCTGTTATCTAAAAGAAGATGGAAAATTTTTTGAAATTCAGGTAATAGAACCTATTCCTTCTGCTGCATTAGAAGCTATTTTGAAGGGTATTTTTACTTCCTATCAATTAACCTGTGCAAGATCACTAGGAGAAGTTATAGAAAAAGAAGTATTATACAAACCCTTAGGATTTCCTGATAACGCCCAATTTTGTTTCAATTTTGCGGAAAGAGTCGCAAGAACAATACGAACTTATAAGATACGAACAAAAGTAAAATCTCATATTCCTGAAGGAACTTCCAGAAATGATTTTAACTATTCATTAAAAAGAAAGCGAGTTTTTAATACGGTTAATGTTGTACGGAAAAAAGATAATGTGAAGCAGCATTCTCATGCACGTCAAATACTTTAATTAAAGTAGTACAGTAATCAGAAACAGACATAATCTCCTGTCAAATTAGCGATGTTAAGAGGAGATTCGTCGGTCTGTTTGTGAATAACAACTAAATCTAAGTTTTGCTTATACTTAGTTTTTGTTCTAACTGACGACTTGCTAAGGACATCAAATAACAGAATATCCAATAAATTACAGCAATAAATAAATAAACTTCTGCATAACGACCAATAAACTTAGGGTTAGCTAGAATTGATTGAGAGATTCCTAATAAATCGACTAATCCGACAATAGCTAATAAAGAAGTATCCTTAAATAAACTAATAAATTGACCAACAATAGTAGGAATAACAGCTTTCAATGCTTGGGGTAAGACAATTAATGTTGATACAAAGATTGTATTAAATCCTAATGCTTTGGCTGCTTCTATTTGTCCTTTAGGAACTGATTGTAATCCCCCTCGGATATTTTCTGCCAAATAGGCCGAACTAAATAACGTTAACCCTGCAATCGCTCGAATTACCCGATCAAGACGTACTTCCATAGGCAAAACTAGAGGTAACATAACCTGAGCCATGAAGAGAATACCAATTAAGGGTAAACCGCGAATTATTTCAATATAAGCAATAGATAACCATCGAATTATAAGTAAATTACTTTGTCGTCCCAAGGCTAATAAAACTCCAAAAGGAAAAGATAGTGTAATACTTACAATAGCGGTTAACAGAGTTAGAATTAATCCACTTAAGTCATCCAGCCTAACAGTTTGAAAAAATAGTCCGCCTTGAAGTACCCAAAGAACAACAAAAAAGGTTGATAACCAGATTAATCCTAACCAAGTTTTTAGAGTTGGAAATTCTTGTCCTAACTTTTGTCCCTCCCAACTACTGATAATCAATAAAATTAGTAATCCTAGAAGTGATAAGCTAGACTGAGTACTTACAGGAATAGCTAATAGAGAGAAAAACACTGCTAACAGAGAAAATAAACCAAGAGTAGCTGTATTAAACAGTTTAATTTTGCAGTATAAAATTCCCCAGGAAAACCCAGCTAAAGTAACAACTATTCCTAGACTTAACCAAGCACGCCACAATAGATTAATGGGATATCTTCCTACAAAAAATAACCGTAAGTTTGCTTTAACGACTTCCCATTGCGCTTGGTTAAAAGACCAATGAATTAAACTTGAACTAATCCAGTATAAAAAAAGAATACTAATGAAAGTGAGAAGGATGTTATACCACGTACTAAAAAGATTCTTCTTTATCCAAATTAAAAGACTGATATTATACACAGGAGGTAAAAAAGAATTAGGCATAAGTTAGTATTAGATACGAATCGGTTCTACCGAACTTAGGATGGTAAGCTGATAGTTGGGAATCAGGAACAAAAAATAGTATAAGGGAAAAGCTCAAAAAAATGTCAGATATTAATTATTTTAAAGACCGAAAAATTTAGTAAAAAGGTTCGGATATTACTGTCAAAGACTGTCTCCTTACTAAAAATCTTCCAAAAAGTCGATATATGGTATAAGCTAACCAAAAAGGAGTGCTGCCTTAATTTTGGATGATATAGCAGGAGGATGTAGAAAACGATATAGGGAAGAATGTATTAATTTTTTTAAAAAAGTGCAAAGTTCTGTTGATGGAATAAAAAAACTAACCTCATTTTATCTAAAAAAGTAGCACTCTGATCTAGAAAAGAGGTGGAGATAATTCGTCCTTTAATTACAAGAGAAAAGTAAAATAATTATTAGTCTTATCAGAAGATAAGGAATTTAAAATATGTTCTCTGTTCTTAAAGTGTTAGTTTATATGACGGGTTTGATCGAACATATAGATATTTTAAACTTTAAATAACTTAGAAATTATTAATTTTTTTTTAGTCAGATGCATAGTTGTCATTCTATATAATGGAATTATAAATTAAATTCGTTAAAAATTATAAAAGTTTTAATTTTTTTTAGATTATTTGGGACAAAATTTTAATAAGTAAAAGTTGAAATTTTTGTACTATAAGTTATTAACTACTAACTTATAATGCTTGGTCGAGAAAAGCCACATTTTAAAATTTTTTCTTGTTATCTTACTAATTAACTACACAATGGTACCAGATAAATCATTTTAAATACCTAAATAATTTGGCAAAAACTGAGACTTTATTCTAGAAATAATGATTGTTCTTCTTGAATTGTATAATAAGTCACTATCATAACTCTTCAATTAGGTAATTTCGTTCCTGACTTTACTCAAAAATTTAGTGAGGGAACCATTTACTTTCATGAATAGGCAGGGAACAACTAGGTTATTCTATTTTCCAACCCGGCCGATTGTACTCTTGTTTGTGTCCCAGAATTGGGGGCAGTTACTAGTCTCAAATCAGTAATTCAACAAATGTAATGCTAAAGTTCTGGCGTTGAACTTGTTGATGTCAATTATCCTATGTTTGCTGATTGGGATCGCAAGTTTGTGACTTATATAGAATGATTCACCTAAATTTACTCAATAATCTGACAGTGTTTTAGGTGTTTATTATCGACTTCAACAAGAAACTACGCTTAACCATCACCTATCCAGCTAGTAGTGGACAAAATTTTTATGTAATTTTGCGGGTAATTGATTCTTTTGAGTTGACAGCTCATCATCAAGTTGCAACTCCTATGGTAAAAAAAAAGTGATTGTGTCGTTGTTTTTTCTCTTTTAGAGAGGAAACTAAATATGAATTTTCCCAAATAATTACCGCAATCAAACCATACTTACGTATGACTCCTTAACCCACTAAGTAGTAATTTGTAAATAAAAGGGGTAGGTGTTATCAATCTCTTATGTCATCTTTTATTCATTAGAATATGGTTACTTCTCTTGGATTTGACATGAGAGATTATCTCAGCATATAGTAATCTCTTTTAAAGATTCTTAATTTTCCTGATAAAATTGCTGAGTTTTAAGAATTTGATGACAAGAATAATTTTGGATTTCTTATAAAAAGAAGTCCTAACAAAACTTTCTCTAGTAAAGGAAATAACAGAAACATCTAAATATATTGTTGCACAAAAAGAACTAAACCTAAACTTAGGAACTACTTGATCACACACAAGCATGAAATCTACTGGACTGGACGTAAATATGCCCAGTAACTTTAATTAAACTTGACTTAAATTTTGATCAAAAATTTATTGTAATCCTGACTCTCCCAATGTTGATAAAATAATTTTTTCTATGGGTTAGTTTGCTTAAATTTTTATCTTAATTACGCTCCATTATCATTAAGATTTCCCCTGGTTTATCATACATCAATAATTTTATTCAATGCTGTTATTGGATTAGCTATCGGTAGGAGAAACAGATGAGCACACTTTTGATAACACTGGCTAGTTAAATCGGGAATTTTTAAAAATTCTTCTTCTCATGCTTGATAGATAAAATCCCAGGCATGCTCATCATACAACAAAGAACCCCCACAGCCTTCTCCATATAAAGTTGACTTCTTAAACAATTAAAGTCTAAGTCTATTTTTTGAAAAAAATCCTGTGTTTTTTACCGAGTTATTGTGGTGTCTATTTTGAGACTATCAGATTGAATTATTCCGACATCAAATTTTCATAAACGCTAAATAAAATCTTTTGCAATGTAAGACTCTAGTAACCAGCGAGGGTCAGTAGTAACTAGAATCAATAAAACACTGGGATTTAAGGTTTGAATAGCAGCAGTTAAAGAAAATAGACAAACTGCATGACCAAAACCATGACTGGTTTCAGATAAATAGATCATAGATTTAGTCATGGTATTAAGTGTCTTGATTGTGTTGTTCCATAACCACGACTATGTAAACTTATCATATTGATCATACTGACAATTAACTTAACTGCTCTCTGGAATGAATAGCTGTCACAGTCAAAAAATACTTATTGTCAGGGCATAACAAATGGGTCGCCTGGGATTCGAACCCAAGACCAATCGGTTAAAAGCCGAGTGCTCTACCGCTGAGCTAGCGACCCTCTGTGCTTTGTTACACACTGTGGCAAATGATAACATCGATTTTAGAGAAGTGCAAGCCCTATTGAAGAACTCGCCTGAAACACTTAGGGAATTGACAGAGTTAGGGTTAGAAGACAGTAAGAAGTTGTGACTTTTTTAAAAAAACTTAAATTGATTCGACACGCATTGCAAATATTGCCTCGCAAGTTGCCCCAGGGTCAAGTTTTGTTAGGTTTTTGCCTGTATTCAAGGCATTACGGGGTGCTGTCCAAGGTTCAAGACACACGTAATCTTTTCCTTTGAGAGTCCAAAAAACAAAGGTAGAATAGATATCTGACCAACTGAGGATTAATTTTAACTTTCGGTGCTCATCAGTCATGGTAGCTAAAGAACGAGTCAAAGACTGAAACCCCGCATCGATTTCGTTTTGGTTAAAGTCAAAAGTTCCGTCATAGGAAAAAATCTTTTTAGTCGCTTGATCTTGATATTCTGAGGAGGGAATATCAAAGATAACTTTGCTTTTATCAGGAACATAATAATAAGGGTGAAATCCAAAAGAAAAAGGCATTTTTTGCTCAGACTTATTAGCGCATTTTTGACGAATAATTAAAGAGTTACCCTTAAGTTCATAGGTAAAATCTAATTGAAAATCAAAGGGATAAACTAGGCGGGTTTGTTCATTACTTTTTAGGGTTACAGTTAAACTAGCACAGTTATCTGTTCCATGTTGGGTTACTTCCCATGGTAAATCTCGAGCAAACCCATGTTGTTTAAGAGTGTAAGTTCTGTCGAGATAAGTATATGTATTATCATGAATATTTCCACAGATAGGGAAGAGAATAGGAACTCCACCTCGAATACTCATTTCTGGTTTTAAAAACCGTTCTTTATCTAAGTAGAGAACATCTTGACCCTGTATTTTCCATAGTATAATAATGCCTCCTCGTTCAGGAACAACTGTTATTTGAGAGATAGCTTCAGAGTCTGAGAGAATATAGGTTAAATACTGTTCTTTTTTAAGAGTAACTGAAAATGCCATAACTTTTTTTGTCGATTCAATATTTTATAAACTTGACTTATGTCAAGAGCTTTATTATATAATAGACTAGGAATAAATAAAAGATATGAACAGGTAAACAGTAAACAATATCATAATTATATTATCTTTTTAGAATTCTCTAACTTAAGATGTAAACCATTATGACTTCTAAGATTTACACTCTTTATTTAAGTCAAATAAATGGTAAATTAGGAAAACATTCTGTTACCAAATTTTAGGAATTACTTTTGGATAAACGGTTAAAAAACTTAATGAAAATGCTTAAGGTTCCTCGAGTAAAAACTTTAATGGTACAGTATGTTTGGACGCAGTCAAATATCAAATATAATCAAAAATCTCGTTATATCTCTTTAAAAATTATCGCCTTTGATAATTATTTTTACCGTCCCCTAAACAATGATTGGTGATATTTCTTCACACCTCTTGCAATCTATATATGTCCATTACTTTCTAAAGTAAAGCCAAAGCTCTCAACCTAAGAAATAACCGTCCGGACAAAGAGCTCTGTAGTAAGTGTGGATTATGCGATACTCACTACATCCGCCATATTAAAGAAGCTTGTGCTTTTCTTAATCAACAAATCAGCCAACTTGAAGAGATAACTCATGGTCGTAGTCACAATTTAAATGATGAAAACAACTAATATTTTGGAATTTATCAAGATATAACAGCTGCGCGAGAAAAACAGCACATCGAGGGAGCACAATGGACAGGCATTTTTAGTAATTACTTGTGAAATGTTGACTCAAGGATGGGTAGAGGGGGTTGTCTGTGTCTATCTACGATAGAAGAGCGTTTTTAACCCATCCCTATGATTGCTAGGATGACCGAAAAAACTTTAGCAGCTAGGATGAATAAACCCATTTTATCCCCAAACTTTTCTATTTTGGAACAAATACAATAATCAAGGATACAATTATCATTAGTAATTGGGGTTGGTCGTCAAATTCAAGCGTTGCAAGCTGTAGAAAGAAAATTATCTTTGGAAAAGCTTTATATCTTGGGAATTCCTTGTGTTGACAATGTAACCCGTAACGGATTACGAAAGTTCCTTGAGACCATGAGGATATCTCCTGAAACCATTGTTAATTATGACTTTATGCAGGACCTTCGTGTTCATTTCAAACACCAAGATGGGTCAATTGAAAAAGTACCTTTTTTTTGTTTAAAGATAAATAAACTGAAAGATGTTTTCGCTACCTCTTGCATGAGTTGTCTTGATTCTGTTAATACTTTAGCCAATTTAGTGGTCGGCTATATGGGGGCAGAATTCAGTTGGCAATGGGTGACCGTTCGCAATGAAACTGGACAGGAAATGTTACGGTTACTCAAAAACCAACTAGATACTAAAGCCCTAATTTTTAAGGTGAATAGAAAACAGGCAGTACAACAAAGTATTTCGCCTATGATCAAGAAGTTACTCTGCCCATGTAGGCAGCAAAGTTAATAAGGATAGTCGTAGAAAAAGTTGGTCTAAAAGAATTAGAGTATGCCCGCTTTTCTATGGACTCCGATTTCACCCGTAATTATCTTTATGTGAAACGCAACTATTCTCGAAAATTACCTGAGCATGTTCCCGAATTCGTTAAGCGAATTGTGGGGCAATATTAATTGCCAAAGAATTGAAAATATTTGATTTAGTCACTCAGTAACTTAATTATTAATCCCACTGCTTAGATCTTACTCAAAGTTCAGTGATCAGAGCACATGAGTATTTTAACTTAGTAAGCCATCTTAACGATCCCAAATTGGTCGGTATCAGCCCTACTCGTTCACTCAGATCTGTACTGACGAGCATATCTTTTGAGTATTAACATCCGTTACAATGCCTAAAATAACAATTCTGAAAAAAAGATTTATTTGGTCATTATCCTATGCCCAAGAGCCCTTTAAAACAGGCCATACATAGACTTCAGTCAGAACAAAGAAAATGGGCGGCTGTCGGTCAATATACGCCTAAACAGGTGAATCGATGGTTTAAATGGTTATCTCCTGGCCTCTTGGTCAAACGCTGGTTACTTATCAGTATTACCGGTCTAATCTTAACTTTTTTAGGATTAGCTGTTTTTCTTAAGTTAACTCCAGTGTATCGCTTGCTAGAGTTCATCTCTACCCTACTAGAATTTCTGACTACTTATGTTCCCAATTATATTTCTGGTCCGTTAGCGATTCTCTTCGGACTATTTTTGCTGTTATGGGGGCAAAGTCGTACTGTAGGATCAATTACCGAAGCATTGCATCCTGAAGGAAATCAAGAACTTGTCGATCTTCTTCTAGCCCACCGTCGTCGAAACCGAGGACCGAAAATAGTAACTATTGGAGGAGGAACTGGCCTTTCAACTCTGTTAAGAGGACTTAAACAATATAGTAGTAATATAACCGCTATTGTCACCGTAACCGACGATGGCGGCTCATCCGGGCGGCTTAGACGGGAAATTGGTGTTCTTCCTCCAGGAGACATCCGCAACTGTGTTGCTGCTTTGGCAGATGAAGAAAAACTTTTAACGGAATTATTTCAATATCGTTTTCAGGCTGGGGATGGACTCACTGGGCACAGCTTTGGCAACTTGTTTCTTACGGCTTTAACCGACATTACCGGAGACCTGGAACAGGCGATTGCAGCTAGTTCTAAAGTTTTAGCTATACGAGGGAAAGTTCTACCAGCTACCCTTAATGATGTCCGTCTTTGGGCAGAGTTAAGTGATGGACGGTTCATTGAAGGAGAATCTAATATTACTGAAGCCAGGGGTAAAATTGAACGTATTGGCTGTATTCCTGCTCATCCTTTAGCCTTACCAGCGGCTATGAATGTTATTAAAGATGCAGATTACATTATCATCGGGCCTGGGAGTTTGTATACAAGTGTGATTCCTAATCTTTTGGTTCCAGACATTAGAAAGGCTTTGATTGAAGCAAAGGTTCCCCGGCTCTATATTTGTAATATCATGACCCAACCCGGAGAGACTGACGGCTATACTGTTAGTGATCACCTCAAAGCCATTGATCATGTTTGTCAACAACGGTTATTTGATGCAGTTTTAATTCAACGTAGACCTCCCTCTCCGAAAGCGTTAAAACGTTATGCCCTAGAAAACTGTCATCCTGTTTTTCCTGATCGTGAAGAGGTGGCTAAATTAGGCTGTCGTGTTATTTTAGGTAATGTGATGACCGAAGACGAAATTACCGGAAAGGTTAGCCATGACCCTCAGCGATTAGCTAAGGTTTTGTTACGCTGGTATAGTAGCAAGTAACAAGTAATTTTAATTAATAGTGATTATCGAGTTACCCTCAACAAAGGCGACCCTATGCTTAGGAGAGCAATTAGGAAAACTATTACCAGCTCGAACGGTTATTCTACTAGAAGGGAATCTAGGAGTAGGCAAAACTACTTTAGTACAAGGAATTGGGAAGGGGTTGAACATAACAGAACTAATTGTTAGTCCTACATTCACCCTCATCAACGAATACACTCGAGGGCGGTTACGATTATATCATTTAGACTTATATCGTCTAGAACCTCAAGAAGTTGAAAAGTTATCTCCCGAACTTTATTGGGAATATCAAGAAGTTATTCCAGGAATTACCGCAATTGAATGGGCACAAAGACTTCCCTATCAACCGTCAGATTATTTAGAGATTCAGTTAATCAACTCACCTAAACTAGTCCGTCAAGCTATCCTCAAGGAGGTAGGAAATCTCTCTTTAAAAGCTAGTTTTTGGGACAGCTTAGGGCAATTCTTATAGAACTGAGGAAATAAATAAATGAAGTATCTAGGGTAACCGACGACAGGGGTCAACGGATGTTGACCCGCACTTTTGTCTTTAGCTTATTCTAAAGATCTTTCACACATTGTTTAAATTAAATTAATCAAGACTAAATTTATTACTGCGTTTGTATTGTAAATAAGCCGCAACAAATAAACCGGCTAAAGTGATGGGGATTAATCCTAAAACAATGCCTATCAGTAACGGTTCGATCACAGTGTTTCTCCTTAATCAGACTTAATAAACTGTCCTCTATTGTACTGGGAATTGACAAATCATAAAACCAGAAATAGACAATTATTAAGCTTCTAGACCCCCTGACGTGTAATCACTAAGAGTGTTAAAGTAGAAAACATGCAACCCTGAAAAACAGGCAACCCCCCTTTTTGGAGTTCTAATGGCATTTAACTTTGATTTTTTCGCTTCTGAACAAGGAGAACAAGACGCTAACGCCCTCATTCAATACCTACGGCAACAGCACCCCGAAGCATTGGCTCGTATAGCTCAATCTGCTAGCCCCGAAATCAGACAGATCATCACCCAAAACGTGCAGGGACTAGTGGGAATGCTTCCCTCCGAGGATTTTAACATTCAAGTAACAACAGATCGGGAAAGTTTGGCTAATCTTTTAGCTTCTGCTATGATGACAGGCTATTTTTTAGGACAGATGGAACAACGAAAAAACTTAGAAGCTAACTTGTCTAATACAGACTCTTTGTAGTCGAATGGTTAAACAGTGGACAGTCAACAGGCATAAGTTTATTAAACAAATGACTGCTGACTGATAGCTAATCTATCCTCCTTTTGCAAAACTTCCCATCACTAAGGCAGATAATAAAATTCCAGGGAATAATAAGGCGACCAGTAAAGCAAGTTGACCGATTGTCATTATTTTTGTCCTCTAATTCAATATATTGTTCTGTTAATCTAACCTATTTTTTTAGGGATTTTCGCCTGTTAATTATATTTTAAGCTCGACTTTAATTGAGTTACCCATCGATTGTAATAACACTATATTCTATTAGTTTTGCCAGTGGAAATATTCTATTTTTAGTTGGTTTAGATTATTATTTAAACAACTATTTCTCTTATAAAAACATAAAAAGATTCCTGTCACTCATTCATGTTCTTATAAGTTGCTACCGCAGAAGGTGATATACGATTAAGATAACGGAAGATCCAATATTTCAAAACCGTATCTAAGATCACAGGAAAAGTCGCGATAAATAGGAAATTAAACTCTTGATTTTCTGGGAGTCCAAAGTGACGAGAAACTCCTTGTAAAATTACCTCCCACCCGTGGGGAGAGTGAAACCCCACAAACATATCGGTAAAGAGAATAATCAAAAAAGCTTTAGCTGGATCACTTAACCCATAAAGAATTTCATCAAGAAAAGCTCTAACCACTTCTATTTCTTTTTTACTAGTTACTATGACTAGAAAGAAAGAAACAAAAGAGAAAATATCTGCGAAAATATTGGCAATAGAATCAATTCCATGATGTCGATATTCATTGGTTATTTCTTCGGCTTTATGTTTAATTTCCTCCCTAATTTTTTCGGGGGTAAATTCTGGTCCTAATCCAATCAGTCCTCTAAATCTTAAAGTTTCTTCATAATGTTGTAATTCATTTAATGCTTCTTCCTCTAAATCTCTATTAATGAAAATGACTTGTTCATGACTTGTAAAATATCTCTCAACAATAGGTGTTAAGAAAAAAGTTTTAGTTAATTGATGGGTAAGTAAAGGAACAATAATCAACAACAAAATAAACTTAATTGATAAAGCAGTTCGGTAGCGAGATTTACGGTATTTAACTAAAACCTCTTCTTCAGTTTCTCCTGATTTAGGATCAATTTCCTGTTTAATTCGGTTGAGAGTATTAATAAAAGACCTCGGCAGTACCCCAATTTTTTTTGAAGCAGAGGCTAAGTTAGAATTATCATTGTTTTTTTTCTGTCCAACGGAAGTATTTATACATTCACTGAAATTTTCATTTTTTGTAGAAGACAACTGATTTTCATTTATTTTTTCTCCAGGAGTTATTGTTTTATTCTTATACTCTACTTCGGGATTAATATTAGGAGTTTGATAATGATTTGTTACCTCATCAATAAACTCAAGCTTGTCAAAAATGATAGAAGTGTTTGTCTCTTGATCCTGGTTATCTCGTTGATTTTTTAAATGGGGTTGTTTATCTTGTAAATCGGATATTTTGAAAAAAAAATGACTAGCTTTAAAAAAAGCTAATCCCGTGTTTATTTTCTGTAAATAGCCATTAACTTCTGTTTCAAAATAATTAATAATGCTTGTTCCATAGTTAGAATTTTCGACAGATACTTTTTTTCCTCCAAAATGTTTGTTTTCAATCTCTTTGATTTTCAAAGCTGATTTATAGGCGCTACTTAATGATTTTTCAGGGATTGCTAAGAACCAATCTGAGGTATTTTGAATGAAGGATTTAAGTTTCATGGGAATAGGAACTTGCAGTCTTAAAATAAGGAGATTGTATATGTCATGTTAACAAATTGGATCGAGGAGTCTGTGTGAATATTAAACCCCTTTGGATTGAAGGAACAACCCGCAGTGGAAAAACCACTCATCTTACTAAGGAATTTTGTCATTGGCTCAACCAAAAACATGATTCCCTTCAAACAATTTCGGTTCCTGATTTCGTCCCTCAAAATTTAGCGTCTTCACTCTTAATTTTGTCAGCAAACAGTGACAATTGTCGAAAACTTGCCGACAGACTTTCTTTATCTATTCAGGGCAGTTACCCCATTATCTGTAAAACTCCTTTAGGATTTATTACCAAGGAGGTCACCCTTTTTTGGCCACTTCTATTTGAAGAATTAACCTTGAAAGCTCAATTTCCCTTACTATTACGTCCAGAAACAGAACAGGAATTAGCTCTTCAGCTATGGCGGTCACATTTAGAGCTAGTTAAGGTTCGACTAACCAGAACCAGTGAGTCTCGCTTTGTCCGCCAAACCTTAGATTTATTACACCTTACAGGGGCTAGTGGTATTCCGATCGAAGATATCCCCTATATTTTAAAACAGGGTCTACTCGAAGGCGATCACTATAATAATTCCTTAAATAACTCGGAACTTTCTTTAGAATTAGATTGGGAATTGAGAGAAAAGTTGATTTTAAAATGGCAAAATTGGTGTTTGGATAAAGGTTTACTTACCTATGGATTAGTTTATACTCTTTATTGGCGATATCTTCTCCCTAACCCCAGTTATCAACAACATTTGATTGATCGCTACCAAGGTGTTTTTGCCGATGATGTTGATGATTATCCGGCGATAACTAAAAATTTATTTGACTTTCTCCTTGACAATGGAGTGTTTGGGGTATTCACATATAATTACGATGGACAAGTTCGTCTAGGACTCGACGCTGATCCTCAATATCTATCTAAATTAGCCTCTCGCTGCCGGGTAGAAGTGTTACCTTTACCTTCAGGACTAGCTGCGGACTGCGGGAAACTATTAGTGAAATTAGCTACTGAGCCTTCAGCAATCAATAATTTGCCTGAGTATATTTCATCAATTCAAAGTATCTCCCGTGCAGACTTATTACGTAAAACTGGACAAATGATTATTGAAGCAATTAAAGTCAACCGAGCTATTCCCGAAGACATCGCTATTATCGCCCCGGGATTAGATGAAATTGCCCGTTATACTTTGATTTCAATTATTTCAAACGCCGGAATCCCTATTCAACCCCTAAATGAACAAAGATCTTTAATTAGTTATTCGATAGTCCGTGCTTTATTATCCTTATTGGGGTTGGTATATCCAGGGTTAGGAAGACTGATTTTAACTGATGATGTCGCCCAGATGTTAACGGTATTAAGTCAACAAAGCATAGATGAGACTCAAACTTTAGTTCCGGCAATCGATCCAGTTAGGGCGGGCTTAATTGCCGATTATTGCTACCATATAGATCCGGAATGCCCAAAATTATTATCTATTGAAATTTTTTCTCGTTGGGATCGTCTGGGACATCTTGCTACCAAAGCTTATCAAGCAATTTGTCAATGGATCACCGATAGTCAAACTCTGTTACAAAAGAAACCATTAACCACTCCAGTAACTATCTTAGATCGGGCAATTAAACACTTTATAACGATCAGGAGTCACATACCTTACGATCAAATTGCAGCATTACGGAAATTGATGGAAACTGCCCAACATTTTTGGGAAGTTGCTCGTCGTTTACATCAACATCATGCTACACCTCCACCACACGGGGAAACCCTGATTAAGTTTATTCAATTGTTGCGTCGTGGAACAATTACAGCAAATCCTCAACCCGTTCGTTATTTTGGTAAAACACCTGGTTTTGTTACATTGGCAACGATTTTTCAATACCGTTCATTACGTAATTCCCACCGTTGGCAATTTTGGCTAGACGCATCTTCAATCTTATGGGAGAAAGGGGGAGCATCAGTGTTGTTTGGTGCACCTTTATTTGCACGAGAATGGACAAGAAGAATGTTAACTCCTGAAGATGAATTGAAAGCTGATAAAGCCCGTCTAAAACGGATTTTAAAGGATTTGTTGGGACGTGTTGAAGAAAAAATTATTTTATGTCACAGCGATCTCAGCATAAAAGGAACCGAACAAACTGGCCCTTTATTAACTTTGGTTAATAGTTCTTTAGAGTTTACCTAGGAGGAGTTAAGGAACGAAGAGAAAAGATGAAAGAAGTAGAAAAAAAGTAAAGAGGGGCAATGCTGACTACCATAATTATTAGAAGTTGAAAACCTTTTAACTATTTAGTTGCAATTAAGGATTTCGCAATTAACTAAAATTGTTCCTCACTTTCTCAGACCTAAGACAATCAAACGGATATTACGATTGACTATATACGGTATAGGAAAACTTGTATCAAAAAGTAGAAATTTACATGATGCTGAACCTGATTGGCATACTCTCTTAAAAAAAATAACGTTCCAGCAAAACCTCTTCCATTTTATGGATTGTTTTACAATACTCATCAACTTAAGGTGTAGCTACTAACGTCTACAATCTTTCTCCCGGCTCTAATTATAGAGAATAATATTAATTTTTCTAATAATTGCTTCAAAAAACTAAGTTTTTTCTACGATGCTATCTGTCATTATTATATTTGATTCCTGGATTTCCATAAATATTTTTTAAAATAATTGTTTTAACCTAAATAATGAGACTCCAAACTTGTCTTCTGATTAACTTTAATCTGACTCTATTTCTGTAACAATACGTCTATTTTTACTTGTGAATATTTTTTTAAATTTTATTTAAAAGAGAACTATTTATTGTTTAATAAGCGTTTTGATTCCCAGCCTTAGTCTCGGAATCAAACAATAATATCAGAGTTTTTTGGAAAAAATATTATCTTTGTTTGGTCCTAAACTCTTTCAGCATAATTTTGTTTTTTTATCCAACTAGTTACTTTTAATTTTTTCCATATTTTTCCATTTATATATACAGTTTTAATTTTAATTAGTTAGCTATTTTTTCAAAAATTTTATCAATTAATAAATATTGATATCTTCCTCTTTTTTTAAAAAAATTATTCCTTAGATTTGTAGCTACTTCTTTTTTTATTTATTATTTTAATTGATAAAATACTTAATATAAAAAAATCTGTTATTACAGAAAATACATTCTATTTAAGTATTATTTTTTGCAATTTTTTCAAAAAGAGATATTATTTTTTAGTTTGAGTAAAGGAATATTTGTAGGTAACTAAGATTTTATAGGTATTGTTTTTATCTAAATTATTTTTCTATTATTAGGAATTAATTTTTACAAGTAGATTCAGTACGATTCAAAATTATAAAAGTTTTAAAAAAGTCAAAATATTTTTTCACTCAAACAGTCTTAATGCGTATTGAACATTAAGATTTAAGCTAAAATGGATAAAAATATTCAACAATATAGTTGAAATTAAACAGATAAAATATATAGATAACAGAGTTTTTATTTTACTAAAAGTACTTTTTAAGTGCAGTAAAAATAGTGAATGTTAAATAACTTTAATTAACAAAAAATTATGTTAAATATTTTTTTTGCTTACTTGCTTTTAACGAAGATAAATATTATTACAGATATTATTATAATAAATAATATCTGTAATAATTAAAGAGGTTATTTATTAAATAGCCTCTCAACCAAATAAAACTTATTTTATATAAAAAAATAATTGATTTGTATAAATACAATGGTCTGAACAAACCAGTTTATGCAAAGTTTATAGAACCTTTCTATAAGTGAAAAATAACTAAATATCGTATAAAAACATGTACTAAATAAAACTCATATAATAATTATTGATGGTTTTTAAATTCTCAAAAAATATACTTTTATTCCTAAAACATAGACAATAGTTTCTTCCCCTTTAAATAACAACGTAAAATATACTCGAACATATATGCAAAAAAAAATATCCGATTATTCAAGATTTATCTTGATACTTTTCTTCCTTAGCTAGTCATGATACTATGAATGAAGACTAAGTCTAACATCATATGACATAGTGTAGAATTTCTTGTTTTGCTATTTTCTATTCTCCATAAATATACAGAATAAACTAAAATTTTAAAAAAATTTATTAATGTGTTAAAACAGGCTATTTTAGTTTTTAAAAATATCTTTTATTTAAAAATATATTGGCTCTTTTAGACTAAGTATTGTTAATTGACAACTAATGACTTCACGAACTATTAGTCTGACTGTATTTTCTAATTTTTAAAAAATTTTATCTATTTTAAAAAAAATTTTTATAATCTCAAAAGCTTTATTCAATAAGACTTTAAACTTTTATCTGTTATTATTTTTATGTTCATTCTAAAATAGCTAATTTATTAACTTAAGACAATTATTAGATTGACACAATGTAACTAGTTATCGGAAAAATTGTCGAGTACGGTGAATATTAAAATAAATAAAGAGAGTAAATCATGGAAATTAATACAATTTACAACTCTAATTCAAGAAGAGCTGAACCATCAATACAAACTCAAGATAATCATTGGCGTTCTTTAATTCTAGATTGTTCAATAGAGCATCAGAAGATATCAGACCAAGGATTACGGGCGTATATCACAGAGAAAGCTGAACAAGAAGACTATCGAGGGGCTATTACTTTGCTTAACCAATTGATTAACCGTCATCCCAAAAGTGCTATGGATTACAATAACCGAGGGTTAATGTACTGTAAACAAGGAAACTTTTTCAGGGCCATGGAAGACTTTGAACAAGCTATTATTCTCAACCCTTACCTCGACAAAGCCTATAATAATCGAGGCAACTGTCATGCTGATTTAGGTAACTTAGTCAAGGCGTTAGAAGACTACGAAATATCCTTAGACTTAAATCCTTATAATCAAAGAGCATGGATTAACAAAGGAATTACCTTACGAGAATTGGAATGGCACGATCTAGCCTTAGAAACCTTTGATTTTTCCTTAGTGATTGGAAAACCCCTTAAAGGAAGAATTTATGGAGAACGGGGATATACCTACTATCTTCGTGGAGATTGGAATTGTGCAACCGCAGACTATCGTCGCGCTTTATCAGAATTACTGATCGGTGATCCCTACATTAGTAAAGTCCAACGGCGGTTATCAGAACTTCTCAACTTTTAAGGGACCGATTACTTCAGAGTGATTGCTTACCGTTATACTTATAACTAATGTAATGACTTAAATAATATGTACAAATTTCACTAAACAGTGTTGGAAGACGTACGAAAACTAGGTTTAATCCGCCAAACAACTGAGGACAGTCCCAGCTCTAGCTAACTACTGTGAAAGTAGAGATGGTTAAGCGGTTCGGATGAGTCAGTGATACCTGGATACGAGTCCGGGATAGTTCACTATTAAGAAAGAGTACCGTCCAACAGACCTTTCCCTATCAGGAAAAACCGCATCGGCATGACTAGGACTAGCAGGCTTTTTGGCAGCTAATTGTAAAGTAAGTAGTAAGATTTACTAGGGCAGTTTTGCCTTCGGAGTTTGTTAAGATTGGTAACTGAATGACCCCAACTATTTCCCCTGATCAAGTTAATCAAATTGTCTACAACCTACACCATGATCCCTTTGAGGTGTTAGGTTGCCATCCTCTTAATAACGATAGCTCTTCTCCTCAATGGGTGGTCCGCGCCTATTTACCAAACGCTCAAGCTGCTTGGATAGTATGTCCAGCCGAACGCCAAGAATATGAGATGGAAGCGGTTCATCACCCCAACTTTTTTGAATGTATTATTGAAACTTCCCAATTAAACAATTATCAACTGCGGGTCAAAGAAGGAGAAAACGAGCGAATGATATATGATCCTTATGGTTTCTCTTCTCCTAACTTAACCGAATTTGATTTACATTTGTTTGCTGAAGGAAACCACCACCGCATTTACGAAAAATTGGGGGCGCATTCAGCGGAAGTTAACGGGGTAAAAGGGGTTTATTTTGCCCTGTGGGCTCCCAATGCTCGTAATGTTTCTATTTTGGGAGATTTTAACCAGTGGGATGGACGTCAACACCAAATGCGTAAACGCCTCAATAATGTTTGGGAATTGTTTATTCCCGGGATTGGTGTGGGAGCCCACTACAAATATGAAGTTAAAAACTGGGAAGGCCATATTTATGAAAAATCTGATCCCTATAGTTTTTTTCAGGAAGTTCGTCCCAAAACTGCCTCTATTGTTGCCGATCTTGAAAGCTATCAATGGCAAGATGCTGACTGGATGGAGAACCGCCGCAATCAAGATCCCCTCAGTCAACCAATTTCAGTATATGAAGTTCATTTAGGTTCATGGTTACACGCTTCTTCGGAAGAAAAAACCCCTGTTCTTAATGGAGAATTAGCTCCTGTCCAAGTCTCAGAATGGAATACAGGAGCGCGTTTTCTCAGCTATTATGAGTTCGCGGATAAGCTAATTGCCTATGTGAAGGAATTGGGGTATACCCATATTGAATTGTTACCCATTGCTGAACATCCGTTTGATGGTTCCTGGGGGTATCAAGTCACCGGATACTATGCTCCTACCTCGCGTTATGGCCGTCCCGAAGATTTCATGTATTTCGTAGATAAGTGCCATGAAAATTCTATTGGGGTCATTGTAGACTGGGTTCCAGGTCATTTTCCTAAAGATGGTCACGGGTTAGCTTTTTTTGATGGCACTCACCTCTATGAACATGCTGATTCTCGTGAAGGAGAACATAAAGAGTGGGGGACTCTCGTCTTTAACTATGGACGTAACGAAGTTCGTAACTTTTTAGTGGCTAATGTTCTGTTTTGGTTTGATAAGTATCATATTGATGGCATTCGAGTAGACGCAGTTGCCTCTATGCTTTACCGTGATTATCTGCGAAAAGATGGGGAATGGATAGCAAACGAATATGGTGGACGGGAAAATCTAGAGGCCGCTGATTTCTTGCGACAAGTTAACAGTGTTCTTTATAGCTATTTTCCAGGGGTATTATCCATTGCTGAAGAGTCTACTTCCTGGCCAATGGTTTCTTGGCCTACTTATGTCGGGGGACTAGGATTTAACCTCAAGTGGAATATGGGGTGGATGCATGATACACTCGACTATTTTGGGATCGACCCTTGGTTTCGCCAATTTCACCAAAACAATATCACCTTTAGTATGTGGTATCACCACAGTGAAAACTATATGTTGGCATTGTCCCACGACGAAGTGGTACACGGCAAAAGCAACATGATGGGAAAAATGCCAGGAGATGAATGGCAAAAACATGCTAACGTACGCGCGTTATTTAGCTATATGTTTACCCATCCTGGGAAAAAGACCATGTTTATGAGCATGGAATTTGGCCAATGGAGTGAGTGGAATGTTTGGGGAGATTTAGAATGGCATCTGTTGGAATATAACCCTCACCGACAGCTTAAACAGTTTTTTACTGAACTAAATGCCCTTTATAAAAGTGAACCCGCCCTTTATGACCGTGATTTTGAAGAAGAAGGGTTTCAGTGGATTGATTGTAGCGATAACCGTCATAGTGTAGTGTCTTTTATTCGATGGAGTAAAAAACCTACAGAGTTTGTGATTGTTGTTTGCAATTTCACCCCCCAACCTCATAGTCATTATCGAATTGGTGTTCCTGAAGAGGGATTTTATACTGAGTTATTTAATAGTGATGCTAGGAAATACGGCGGCAGTAATATGGGAAATTTAGGAGGTAAATGGACTGATCAATGGTCATTCCATAGCCTTCCCTGTTCTCTTGATTTATGTTTGCCACCTTTAGGAGTTTTAATTCTGAAGTTAGATCGAACTAAGACTCAAACGATAGTAGAATCTAAGAATTCATCAGGTTAATGATGAATAATCAATAGTAGAGCAAGAACTAATCTAGGGGTCAACAGTTGTTGATTCCTCATAATTTTTGAAAGTCGTTCATTCCCAATTTTACGTTCTGCTATAGCTTTGCCAAGCTTGCCAAAAAGTATAAACGGCTAGAATGCCCAACAGTCCATAAAAACAAAATCGAACCATTCTATCGGGTAACTTCGATAGAAGACTAGTACTTATTCGTGAACCAACTAATCCTCCGGCTCCTAATATAAGTCCAATAGGGAATAAAACATTTCCTTGTAAGGCGTGGCCTATAGTGGCAGAAATAGTGGTAATAACAATAACTCCTAAACTCGTCTGAATGGCAATTTTAATGGTTTCTCCTAAAAATAATATCTGTAGCGGAACAATAATAACCCCCCCACCAATACCGAATAAACCTGCGAGAAATCCGGCGGTTCCTCCGGTTCCTAAACGAGCTATTATCGGAAGAATTTTGATGTTTTTAGTATAAGTAGAAGCTGGTCGGGTAGCTAACCGTTGACGTAAGTTTCCTAAAAAAATATTAATAATCAGTAAAATCCCCAAAGTAGTTAACAACATATAATCGGGAAGTAAATTAGCAGTATGTACTCCAAATTGAGCTGTAATTAAGGCTGGAGATCCTAAAAGGATAACGCGCTGTAAATCTAAATAACCCATACGCCAATTCTGAAGACTTCCTGATAAAGAGGTAATAACAATGGCTAAACTACTTGTGGCAACAGCCTGTACGGGAATATAACCAATGGTTACTAATAAAGGAACTAATACAGTTCCTCCCCCAATGCCTAATAGTCCAGCCAACAACCCCGAAAATAAACCACTAACAATTAAAATTAATAAATTATCTAGCATCTGGCAATTTCAGCACTCTGGTATTTCATGATTGATTGTAAGCATCAATAGTTATTAACTGAGTTATTAGTTTAAAATGGATCGTAAACTATCAACATATTCGAAAATTCATGGATATTGGAGCCTTAAGAGAAGAATACACACACAATGGTTTATCTCGTGAAAACCTTAAAACTGAACCGTTTAAACAATTTGAAACCTGGTTTCAACAGGCTGTTAAAGCCGAGCTGCCTGAACCAAACGCCATGAGTTTAGCAACTGCTTCAGCTCAAAGTGAACCCTCATTAAGAACCGTTCTTTTAAAATACTTTGATACTCAAGGGTTTGTTTTTTTTACAAATTATGAAAGCAATAAAGCTAAACAGATAGAAAGAAATTCCTCTGTTGCTCTCTTATTTCTTTGGCTTCCTCTGGAACGTCAGGTCAAAATAAAGGGAAAAGCCGCTAAAGTTTCAACGGCAGAATCCCTTAAATACTTTGTCACTCGACCAAGAGGAAGTCAACTAGGTGCTTGGTCTTCTTCTCAGAGTTCTATTATCTCTTCTAGACAACTTTTAGAAATGAAGTTTAATGAAATGCAGCGTAAGTTTGAGCAAGGAGAAATTCCCCTTCCTTCATTTTGGGGTGGCTATCGAATTGTTCCTCATTATTTTGAGTTCTGGCAGGGTAGACCTAATCGATTACATGATCGCTTTTGTTACAATCTACAGGATAATAAAACTTGGGAGATTTACCGTTTAGCTCCTTAAAATTTTATGTCTTATGAAAAAACTTATTAAGATTAACTAATTTAATTTGAAAAAACTCAAAAATTATAGTCTAGTATAGAAACTGTATTCTGGTGCTTTAGTCAAAATACATCAAAGGTGATGTCATTAGAGATCATTGTTAGAGGCAATTCCAATTTTTAGGTTTTATTTGAAACTTTACTTAGTTAATTTTAAAGATATATTAATCTTCTCCTCGTCGCCGTTGAGATGTTCTTTCCTCACTAGTATCTTCAGCTACGACCTCATATAAAATAGCTAATCCGTTTTTGCTGGTTCCTTTGCGTAAAATTCGACCTAATCTTTGAATATACTCCCGTGCGGAACCTGTTCCCGATAAAATAATTGCAATCTTAACTTCAGGAACATCTACACCTTCATTGAGAACATGAGAAGTGACTAAAGTCGTGTAAATTGCCTCTCTAAATCGAGTTAAAATCTCGTAACGTTCTTTCACAGGAGTTTGGTGAGTAATGGCGGGGATTAAAAATTCTTGGGAAATTCGATAAACGGTGGCGTTATCATTAGTAAAAATCAAGATAGATTCTTCGGAATGTCGGCAAATTAAATCCGTTAGTATTCTGAGCTTTCCATCAGTTCCTGCTGAAATTTCTTTGGCCTCCCTATGAGCCAACATCGCTCGTCTTCCTGAAGAAGATCTAGAACTTATTTTGACAAAAAATTGCCAATCATTTAAATTTTTCAAAGAAATATTAGACTTTCTTAAAAATTCATTGCGAATAATGATCGCTTGTTTATATCTTTCTTTTTCTAACTCGGATAATTTAACTTTAATTTGAACGATTTGATATTGCGCTAAAGTTTTTCCCGCGAGATCTTTCACCCCTTTGTGATAAACTACCGGACCAATAAGAGTTTCTAAGTCCCGATGACTGCCATCAACCCTTTCTGGCGTTGCTGTTAACCCTAACCGATAGGGGGCAATAGCGTATTCAGCAATGACTCGAAAAAAATCTGTCGGTAGATGATGACATTCATCAAAAATAAGAAAAGCATATTGATTTCCCAAGATTTCCGCATGAATAGCTGCACTATTGTAAGTAGCGATTAAAATGGGAGTGTGATCACGCGACCCCCCTCCTAATAACCCCACCTCCACATTAGTAAACTCCTCCATAATTCGAGTGTACCATTGGTGCATTAAATCCAAGGTAGGAACCAAAATTAAAGTAGCCTTGGGAGTAGACTCTAGAGCTAATTGGGCTAAATAAGTCTTTCCCGCTGCTGTGGGAAGGACAACTACCCCTCGACGGTTATGTTCTTTCCAAGCAGCAAGGGCTTCAAGTTGATGGGGATAAGGAATTCGTTGGAAACTATGCTTTAATTCTAATGAAATAAAAGCTTTCGCTTCATCAATAAAGTAAACTTTGTCAGCTTGTAGAGTCTCTACTAAAAGGTGATAGTGAATGGCTTGAATACGGAATTTTCCGATGCGAACATCCCAAGTTGCCAATTTTCTCCAAGCTTTTCCCCTGGGGGGAGGATGAAGAATTAGAGTTCCGCGATCATATTTAAGTTTTGGGAAACAAGGCATTTTTGGGAAGAGGAGGTGAGTTGGTCAAGACTAACAAAACTTAATTGTATCTAACATAATCATCAAGATGAAATGCTTAGGAACAGTTGAATATTTTTTCCAAGAGTGAGATGAGACAAGCTAAAATGAAATTATTTGAAATTTTAGCGAAGGTTAAATACTTCATTCCCATGACCCAAAGCTATCAACAAGGAAGTCTCGTTGAACTAGAAATTACTAATCTTAGTAACAGTGGTGATGGCGTTGGACATTTTGAAGGACGTGCTATTTTTGTTGCTGATACTGTAACGGGTGATCACGTCTCAGTCCGATTAGTTCACCTCAAAAAGCAATACGCCTACGGAAAATTACAGAAACTTCTCTCTCCTTCCCCACATCGTCTCCGTCCCTCTTGCATCGTGGCTGATAAGTGTGGAGGTTGTCAATGGCAGCACATCGATGAGACTTACCAATGTATCGTTAAACAGAACCACGTCATCAAATCTCTAGAGCATATTGGTGGGTTTGAGAATCCTCCTGTTGTCCCCATTTTAGCACAGAAAACGGGGCTAGGCTATCGTAATAAGGTTACCTATCCCCTAGGACGTTCAGCTACAGGCAACGTTCAAGGAGGCTATTTTCGCAAAAATAGTCATCAAATCATTAACCTTAACCAATGCCCTATCCAAGATTCTCGTCTTGACCGTCTCCTAGCCGAGGTAAAAAAAGATATTCAAGAACAAGGGTGGTCTATTTATGATGAAAAACGTCATCAAGGAAAACTACGTCATCTTTCTCTAAGGATAGGACGGCATACCGGAGAAGTACTTTTGACCTTGGTTAGTACCGACAAAAAATTGCAAAATGTTGATACACAGGCACAGACATGGTTAAAAAGGTATCCTGATTTAGTCGGAGTTTCCCTGAATCATAACCCTAATCGGGGCAATGTCATTTCCGGAGAAGAAACTCTAACTATTGCTGGTCGTTCCCATTTACGGGAAATTTTTGTAGGTCTCGAACTACACTTAGGGCCTGATACATTTTTTCAGGTCAATACCGAAGCGGCCGAAACCCTGATAAACAAAATTACTGAACAACTTAATCTAACGGGAACCGAACAGTTAGTTGATGCTTACTGCGGTATAGGGACTTTTACCTTACCTTTAGCTAAACAAGTACAACAAATTATTGGTCTAGAAATTAACTCTAATTCGGTTACCCAAGCGAGGAAAAATGCCCAACTTAATGATATTAACAATGTTTCGTTTTTGCTGGGAACTGTCGAAAGCTTATTACCCCAAGTATCATTCTTACCTGATATTGTAATTCTTGATCCTCCTCGTAAAGGCTGCGATAAATCAGTCATCGAAACTCTCAGGAACGTTCGACCATCTTATATCGTCTATATTAGCTGTCAGCCACCAACCCTAGCACGAGATCTCCAAAGATTATGTCATGAAAAGGTTTATGAGTTAATTTGGGTACAACCGAGCGATTTTTTTCCACAGACTGTCCACATTGAATGTGCAGCCTTGTTAAGACTCAATTCTTAAGTATGCTATGATGACAATGCGAGCTTTAACCGATGAAAGTATTTTTATCCATTTTTCCATGGTAGTTAATAGTTCTAACCTACTTTTTTATGGTCTTCAATTCTAGGATAATCTAATTTTATATCGCTTATCATTTATTAGTAACCTTATTAAATTAATTTATTTTAGACAACCATGAACCAAGAATTTATTATAGTAGTGGGAGTGGTTTATTTCTTAATTGCTTTTCAAAAAAAATAATTAACATTATGATTTGACTATAGTGATGATAATACCTAAAATTCGGGTTGATTTATTTTTTAAAATTCTTAACCATGACTCATATAAATTATATCTTGATCCATATAGTTATATTTTTATAAAAGCTTAACGGGAGATCTGCTAAAGCCAAAACTGGCTAAGACTTGATTAGCAAATAACTATAATGTGACACAAACAAACATTTCAAAACAGATGAGATTCTTAAAAGATTAACAAATGAGGTAAAACGCGTGATTTCTATTTCACTGCCTCCGACAAAGAAAAGCTGGACAACAATGAGCTTCACATCCACTCTTTATTTATGTCCAGTGCTCGACTTGTTGTTAACTAATATTCCTATTTATTTAAGACCAGAAATTAGGTTAGGTCTGCAAGAAGCTTTAGTTAATGCTGCTAAACATGGCAATAAGTTAGATCCCAGTAAGTCAATTGTAGTAAATTTTTCGGTGACTGAAGAAGGTTATTCCTGGGTAATTTCAGACGAAGGACTAGGATTTACCCGTGGGTGCAATTATCATAACCTAACAGCCCAACATCTGCCGCCCGAAGAAGCTGAACATGGACGAGGGTTATGTCTACTCCACGAAATTTTTGATCAAGTTTACTGGGATCAACATGGAACTCGTGTTAAATTGTGCAAGCAGGTGATTAAAAAAACAACTAAACCCTTGTTGACTTAGATAGTTGGGGATTTCCAGGTTGAGTTACAGTTGAAGTCTCATGACCTGGACAAGGAAAAGCAGAAATAGAACGATCTAACCAACCAACTGCTTGAGTCAAATGGTCTAGGGCTTCTTGTGATTTATCTTTGAGTAAAAAAACCAGTGCAGAGGCTATTTGTTGCTGAGCTTGCGCTTTACGGTTGTTTTTGAGGCGATGCCAATCATTGGGTGTAATAGCAAGTTGTTCAGCTAATGCCTGGGCAAGTTCTAGAGAACTGATGGTTTTATCTTGTCTAGGGTTAGAAACTTGAGTGATTTGAGACATAAGAAGTCTAGGGTTTAAAATTAGAAGATTAGAAGGCGTAGAACTATTGCGTGGCCCGTCAGCAAAGATACGAGTCAACCAGGTTACTTGTTAAAGAAAGGTTTTAGCAGTTGCGTTGTACCTAACTTTAATTAGTTAATACCGACGGCGCCGCGACTACTATGCTTTACTCTTTAGTGTAACCAATAATTGTCTTTAGTATGTTTTGAGTCAAGTCGAAACAGCCAAAGGGTGAGTATGAGGATTTTGAGGATTTTGAAGCGTTTGAAGCGGCCCTGAAAAATACACAGTTATCTCTCATAGAAATCAAAGAAGGCTAGCAACAAATTTGACAAGTATAAATTTGACAATACTTTATGGGAGATTCTTTTTTAAGAGAATTTTTTCTCCGTTTATTCGGATAAACAATAAAAATAGACTGTCTTCTAAAAAAGAAAATCAAACATTAATTTTTTTAGAAAGTTTTATTTGTTAAAATTTTTGGCAATTTGTCTATTTTAGTGCTGTGAGAGTTATTTTAAGATGGTTATTAAAAAATTGATTTAGTTAATAGTTGACGGTTAATTATGACTACATTTATTCGGTTTAAAAATCAAGCGTTACTAGACTGTGCGTTAACCCACCGCTCTTATGTTAACGAACATCGTGACGTTACAGAACATAATGAACGTTTAGAATTTTTGGGTGATGCAGTATTACAATTTGTCGTAAGTGAAGAACTCTATCGCCGCTATCCTGAATTAAGCGAGGCACAATTGACACGTTTGCGGTCAAAATTAGTTGATGAACCCCAATTAGCTCAATTTGCAAAGGTCATAGACTTAGGAAAATTTATGTATCTTGGACAAGGGGCGATCAAAGATGGGGGACAAAACAATCCTGCTTTATTGAGTGATACCTTTGAAGCTATAGTAGGAGCATATTTTCTTGATGCAGGAATAGAAGCAGTACAAAGGTTTGTGCGCTCACTCTTTAAAGATACAATTGATACTCTAATGATCCCTGAGTCAAAAAAAGTTTCTAGTCAAATTATCGATGTCAAGAATCGTCTTCAAGAATGGACATTAGCTAGCTACAAGAAAGTTCCTGAATATTTTTTAATTGAGGAATTAGGACCTGATCATGCAAAAGAGTTTATTTTCGGTGTACAAATTAATGATCAACTATTAGGGACAGGAAAAGGTCGCCGTAAACAGGAAGCGACTAAAGCCGCTGCCCAAGATGCTTTAAATAAATTATCAATTTTTGATGAGTTAGGATAAATTATTAATTCTTAGAAAGTATGATTTTGAGAGATTTTTAAATTAATAATAGACAGTATAAAAATCATTAAAAATAGGATTAATCCCATAGTACAAGCATAATTAATCTCTAGATCTTGAAAAGCTTTTTCATACAAATAATAAACAATAGTTTTAGAACTATTTCTGGGTCCTCCTTGAGTCATAATATAAATTTCTTCAAATACTTTAGTCGCCGCAATAGCAGAAATGACCCCAACTAATAGTAAATAAGGGCGCATTAAAGGAATAGTTATATCCCAGTGTTTGCGCAAACCGTCTGAACCGTCGATAGCAGCAGCTTCATATAATTCATTAGGAATTGATTGTAGTCCCGCTAAATAAATAACCATGTAATAACCTAGTCCTTTCCAAATAGTAACTGCCATGACGCTAAAAATAGCAATTTTGGGACTTGTTAACCAAGAAATTCCTTCAGAAAATCCAAATTCTTGGAGAAATTGATTAAGCAATCCCTTAGAAAGATAAAGAGCTTTCCAAGCAATACCAGCTACCACCATAGAGATAACGACAGGAGTATAAAAAGCGACTCTAAACAAACTAATTCCTCGGATTCTTTTATTGACTAATATAGCTAACCCTAGGGGGACGGTTACTAAAACAGGAACAACGACTATTAAGTATAAAAAAGTGTTATAGAGAGTTTTCCAATACGCAGGATCTTTAGCCAAACGTTGAAAATTCTCTAATCCAATCCACTTTGGTGCTTGGGTGATATCATAATCGTACTGGGTAAAACTTAAGGTAAAAGCTTGCAATGCTGGAAAAAGCACAGTCATTCCCAACACTAAAATAGCTGGAAATAAGAATAAATAGGGAGTAATTTTAGACATAATTTTTAGTTTGCTTGTTAGCATTAATTATGCTCCTACCTATCAGGTAACTTGTATAATTGATTAGGAAATTGACTGATGTAATATCAATTGATTTTTGGCAGGATTGTAAGCATAGATTTTCTTGTCCTGAGAAACAAGAGTAATAGAATTAGATAACTCAGCCCTCAATGAATTTAAACAGGTGATCGCTGTTTCTAAATTTTCTATTTCTAAACAGAGATTCATACTATCATTTAGGATGAAAAATACCTAACTATAATTCAGATAGCTGAAATTCAACATAACGTTTGGGAAGATGGGGATTAGGAGATTTGGCTAAAAGTTATAAGTAAAATATAACTATAGTACTAAAATTTACGGTAGCTACAGTAACAAATGCCGTCTGACAATTTAAACTTAGATATTACACTAACACAAAAAACATTCCTACAGCATTTACTATGCTTAACTAACAACTAATAAAAGACTAAAGCCTTGTTTATGCACTCTTTAGAGTCTAAGTTCATGATTTGCAATAGCTTAATATAACTTATACTGTAGCACCTAAAAAAAATTTAATGAAGAACGTAAAGACAATTAATTTAAAACAGTTACCGTCAGGTTTAAAACCTGTTTTAGTGTTGACCGTTACGGTATTTCTTTTTCTTAACTAGCTAATTTTAAATAAAACACAAAATCTTAAGTAAAATCATTAATCAGGTAAAGTTAAAATTTCTACCCCTGTTTCTGTTACCGCCAGAGTATGTTCAAATTGAGCTGAAAGTTTACCGTCTTTCGTAATTGCTGTCCAGCCATCGTTTAACACTACCGCTTCCCAGGTTCCTTCATTAATCATCGGTTCAATCGTAAATACCATCCCTGGACGGATGCGTTTTCCTTTTCCCCGTTGTCCAAAATGGGGGATTTGAGGAGGTGTATGGAAAATATTGCTAACCCCATGACCAACAAAATCTCTAACTACTGAGAAACCGTAGGATTCAGCGTATTCTTGAATTGCCGCTCCAATATCCCCAATTTTAGCTCCAGGCTTCACCACAGCAATCCCCCTTCTTAAACACTCTTCTGTAACTTCTACTAATTGTCGAGCTTTTGAGGAAGGAGTTCCGACAAAAAAAGTACGGGAGGTATCACCGTGATAACCATCAAGAATAGGTGTAACATCAATATTGATAATGTCCCCCTCTTTGAGAATTTGCCTAGCACTAGGGATGCCATGACAAATCACCTCGTTGAGGCTAGTACAAATTGATTTAGGAAAGCCATGATAACCTAGAGGCGCGCTAGTAGCGTTGTGCGATTGAGTCCAACGTTCAGCTTCGTCATTCAAGTACAAAGTACTTACGCCTGACTTTACCATTGGGGCTAGATGATTTAATAACTCGGCTGCTAAACGTCCAGCTCGTCGCATTTTTTCTATTTCTCGTTTCGATAATAGGGTGATTGTTTCTCCCATCAGTTTTATCAATAATTAGACATATAGGACCAGATTCTAGCATCTTTTTGAACAAAATACATTAATTAAAAATAAAAAAATGGATTTTAAGTACATTTATTATTACTTGCTGCTCTACAATAGAAAATTTATTGGTAGAAAAGTAATTAGAAGCGTGGGGAGAGTAATTATTTAAAATTGTTTTTTTACAAAAATAAAAAGATAATTTTTTTTTACGACCAAAGAGGAAAGGTTTAAACCGTTTTAAGTCGAAAATCACTTCAGAAAACCCTAGGGCTTCTAATTTGTGCGGTAAGTTATTATTCTCTCCTAATTATTAATTTTAGTTTCATATTGATCATTAATGAACCGTAGTTTAGCAGTTAGGGCATTTATGCATAAGAAATATTGATAATATACCGAATATATTGATTTTTAGTAATCAATATAAAAAATAATATTAATTTTCAAACTATTATTAAACTTTAATTTTCTAGGTTGTTGAAAACAGAAAGAAAATTTAAGTTAACTTCCGGAAAAATACGTAATACTTCTCTTCGAGAAAAAAGGTAAAAATATCAATAAAAAAACGAAGATAACAATTGATTGATTTATATACCATAAATATATTCTAGAAACAATACTCAAAAATAGCATTCATCTTAAATTAAGATGTAAATAAATGTTGCAAGTTCTGCGTTTTGCAATAATTAATTATTATTTAGTGTATACAAATAAGCTACTTAGTTAAATACCAATCAAACTATAAAAGGAAATAATAGCATCTATAATTTTACTAAATTTATAGTCCAGTACAGAATTTAATAGGAGGGGAATGACATCAGATAAAACTTATGAAATTACTGAAGTGATGTTCATAGATGAATATAATTTAGCCAAGACAAATGAAACAAAGTATTGCCAGAAAAAGTTGCTCTGAAGAATATAGGTTAAATCAATATAGATTAAGCTTTAATTGTCTATTTTCAATATAAGAAAACAAGAGTAGTGGCTCTAATATAGATATCTTTTAAGATTTATATTAGAGCCACTTTCTTAGTTTAATGGATAAAATTTAATTCTCCACTGATATCGCGATCACCATCATTATTAATCTGTAACTTTATTAAAGCTAAGACTTAATATTTTTTGAGAGTACACCCAAAATTTAGATATTAAGTGTGATATAGTCAGAGTGTAGTCAACATATCGCACATTCAGGACTTCGGGTGTTTCTTGTGAGAAATCCATCTGAATGGAAGATAAACCCGAATAGGAGAAAGTAAAAAATGTCAGTTGTTTCCCTTGCAGAATTGCTAGAGTCTGGAGTTCACTTCGGTCATCAAACCCGCCGATGGAACCCAAAAATGGACCCTTATATTTACACAGCTCGTAATGGGGTTCATATCATAGATTTAGTACAAACCGCCCAATTAATGGAAGATGCTTACGAATATGTACGCGTCTCTTCAAGCAAAGGGAAGCGGTTTCTTTTTGTGGGAACCAAACGTCAAGCAGCTGGGATTATTGCTCAAGAAGCCTCTCGTTGTGGAGCAAATTACGTTAACCAACGTTGGTTAGGAGGAATGCTCACCAACTGGGAAACCATAAAAACCCGGGTTGAACGCCTCAAGGAATTGGAGTCTATGGAAACTAGTGGAAACCTGGCTCGCCGTCCCAAGAAAGAAGGATCGATGTTAAGACGAGAACTAGGGAAACTTGATAAGTACCTAGGTGGGATTAAAACTATGCGCAAACCACCCGATGTGGTTGTCATTGTCGATCAACGACGGGAATACAATGCGATTTCTGAGTGCCAAAAACTAGGAATTCCTATTATTTCTCTTCTAGATACTAACTGTGATCCTGATTTTGCTGATATTCCTATTCCGGCTAACGACGATGCTATTCGTTCAATTAAGCTTATTTTAGGTAAATTAGCTGATGCTATTTATGAAGGTCGTCATGGTGAACTTAACTCCCAAGATGATTACGAGGAGTTTGAAGAAAATCTCGAAGGAGATGATTATGAGGACTATGATGATTATGAGAAAGAAGAGGATGAGACAGAAAGTGTAGAACCACAAGAGATCGTTGCTGAAACGAATCATGAGGAGGAGTAAATTCGCCTTATTTTAGGTCTAAGTTTACGGGATGTCTTTGTAATATCTAGACATTCCTCCCCATTCTGGTTAAATAAAATAACCACTACCAAATTTCCTTATGATTTAAAGAGAAATTGTAGAGTGTAACTTGTGATAGGATTCTAAGATGGGTCGAAAAATACCTACTGAGGGTCACTCAAGCCGACAGGGTAATTTAGGAAAAATGATCAAGAAAACCTAATTAGTCTGGAAGTCCAAATATCGAAACACTAATTCGATAGAAAAGATGTAGCAGATAGTGATGTTGCTGAGAATCTAAGACGGCAACTACAGTTTGATCTTAGCGGTTCAAGTCATTACAGTTAAAGCATTAGGAACATAAAGTTAACATGACGGAAATCTCAGCAAAACAGGTTAAAGAGCTTCGAGAAAAAACGGGTGCTGGCATGATGGATTGCAAGAAAGCACTTAAAGAAAACCGAGGCGAAATGACTAAAGCCATAGAATGGCTACGGCAAAAAGGAATCACCTCAGCCGAGAAAAAATCTGGACGACAAACGGCAGAAGGATTGGTGGAAAGTTATATTCACACGGGAGGCCGCATTGGGGTTCTCGTAGAAGTTAACTGCGAAACTGACTTTGTTGCTCGCAGAGATGAATTTAAAAATCTTGTTCGCAATGTAGCTATGCAAATTGCCGCTTGTCCTAATGTAGAGTATATTCAAGGGGCAGATATTCCAGAAACCGTAATCGCTAAGGAAAAAGAAATCGAGATGGGGCGAGATGACCTAGCTAATAAACCTGACAACATCAAGGAAAAGATTGTTCAAGGACGTATTGACAAACGGATCAAAGAATTATCTTTGATGAACCAACCCTATATTCGCGACCAAAACATTGATATCGAAGAGTTGATTAAACAAACCATTTCTCAACTAGGGGAAAATATTCAAGTCCGCCGTTTTACTCGCTTTGTTCTTGGAGAAGGGATTGAAAAGGTGGAAAGCAATTTTGCCAAAGAGGTAGCAGAACAAACTGGTCAAATAAGTTCTGAGCTATAAGTTATAGTAGAAGAGAAAGTCGAAGAAGTTTCTCCTCAAACTAGGAACTTCTACAAGAATAGAGTCGGCTTCGTCCGCTGAAGCTGAAATACCTTAAAGACCCTTTGCAAAAAAGGGAAAAGAAAGGGTAGTCTTCTTTTTATATAGACTTTTTGTCAAAGGCAAAAGAAAGAGCAATATTGCCAAACTTTTGCCTTTTTGACATTAATCGTCAATCTACTAAGTAAACTAGTAGTTAGAAAGTTATCTAAATCGATCTTAAATTATGTCCAAATCTCTCCAGCAAATTAGACAGGATCTTACAGTCTTTGAAGAGAAAACTAAGGAACTTGCACTTGAATTAAATCGACTTTATAGTAACTACTTAAAATCTTTGAGTAAATCGGTTCAACAACAATTGATTTTAGCTTGCTATCATATTTGTACTCAAATTTATCCTGAACAATTTTTAAAATTATCTTTTAGTAAAAGGGAAAACCTACAAAATAATTTACGTAAATTAGGTCAAGGAATTCAAGACCAAATTTTATCTTATTCAGAACCTCCTTCTTCTGTTCTACAGACTACCGTTAAGGAGCAAATAGTATCGTTATCTGAGTTAGAAGAACCTTCATCTAAGATAGATGATTCAGAAGCAGAGCCAGAATCTCAAGTTTTAAAAATTGAAAATCCTGAAGAGTTAGTGAACTGGTGTAAGACGATAGAACATAAAATTAATGATACTTTAGAAAGTCTTTCTAAAAAAGCTAATAATTATTTGCAGCAAGCTCAAATAATTCCTCCTAATTTACCTCCTCAGTTATTAGAAATAGATTTTAAAGCTGAAGAAGGAGAAGTATCTGCTGGGAGAACACCTAACATCATTAATTTGTTGGTGGAGACTAATCGAGAAAAAAGGGGAAAAGGAGAAGAATCTGAATTGGAAATTACTAGATTTTCTGCTATTCAGTTACAATTATCGGAAATCGTCTTTACTAATGCGACTTTAAGCCTGAAACGTAAAGAAATTCGTAAGTTTTTAGAAAAATTAAAAAAAATACATCAAAGTTATTGTCAAGCGCAACAGGAATACGCAAAAGTAGAGGCCGAAACGGCTTGGCGTTCGAGTTGGCATGAATAGTGATTTCATATTAGAAAAACACAAAAGAAAAGTTAACTTATCAACTTTTTTGCTCAAAAGAATTGTTGATTTTTTCCTGATTCATCAAGGCAATTATGGAACGCAAAAAAAATAACCCAAATAACCCTGATAATCCAAAACCAATCACAGCCAATTTTAAATATGTGGCGATGACTAATATAAAAGTTAATAACAAAGTAAATCCTGTCAAACATGTATAAATTAAGCATTTAATCCCTAAACTAATAAGTTTAAGGTTTCTTTTGTTTTCTAGATAACGAATCCGAAATTGCAGTTCCTCTTGGTCAATTTTTTGCACTAGCCTTTGTATTAATCGATTAGTTGAGTTGGGATTTTGCCAGTTTTTTTTTATAAAGTCTTTTACTTGTTGAGCTGTGGCACTAATCAATATTCCTTGTCCATTACTTAAGGCAATACTTTTAACAAAAGGTTTGCTTGCTGCTAACAAATTATATTGAGGATCTAGTGCACGAGCAATACCATCGAGGGTAATTAAAGATTTAATAATAAACGTCATCTGAGGCGGTAAACGAAAGGGTTGTTTTTTAAACATTAAATATACTTCATCGCTAATCACTTCAAATGCTTTAATATCTACCGGTTTATCTCGAAAATTTTCCAAGATAAATCCAACAATCCGTTTGATAGAACTCATGTCTTTCAACGGTTCAATTAACCCCATATAGACTAAAGTTTCAACTACTTTATCTGTATCTCTTTTTAAGACAGCAAAAAAAGTTTGAATCATTTGTTCTTTGGCCATCAAGTTAACTTCTGCCATAGAACCAAAATCATAAAAAATTAACGCCCCTCTTTGACTTACAGCCATATTTCCAGGGTGAGGATCTGATTGAAAAAAGCCATCAATTAATAATTGTTTTAGATAAGAACAAATTCCTAGTTGAATGATGTTATCTAAATCAATTCTGCTATGCTTTAAAGTGGTACGATCATCTACTTTAATTCCTGGTAGATATTCTAATACTAAGATTTTTTTAGTAGTATATTTCCAATAAACTTTAGGAACTTTAATTTGCGAGTAGTGTTTGAAGTTTTTTCGAAACCGCTCGGCATTTTTACCTTCACGGATATAATCTATTTCTTGGAATAAAAGCTCAAAAAATTCTTTATAAATTGCTTCGAGCTGATATTGTCTAAAATTAGAAAAATAGCGATTAAGTAAACGAATTAAATTATGTAGAATTTCAAAATCTAAATTAAAAATTTTTTCTAATCCAGTCCGTTGAACTTTAACAACAACTTCTTCTCCTGTATACAATTTAGCGCGATGAACTTGTCCTAAACTTGCTGAGGCTAGAGGGATTGACTTAAAGTCCTTAAATAACTCATCGATTGACTTACCCAGTTCAGTTTCTATTACTTTGATTGCCTCATCGGAATTAAAAGAAGGAACTCGATCTTGTAATTGACTCAATTCTTGAATATATTCAAAGGGAATAAGATCAACACGAGTAGAAAGAGATTGACCGATTTTAATAAATGTTGGACCTAATTCTAACAAGTTTTTTACCAACCATCTTGCACGTTTGTGTCTACGTTTAGAGGAATTATTTCGAATCAGTTTATCCCATCCTAAACCTAAAAAAAATTTAAAACTAACCCAAAAAATTTCCCATTGACGCATCATAGGAGAGAGTTTAGAGCGTTGCCAACGTGGCGATTTAGACAATACTTTCTGGGTAATCATAAAAATCGAAGATAGCTATTAAGTAATAACTTAATCTTACAACAATTATACCTGATTCAAGATTACCTATTAATTCATGAGTTATTTTAATAATATAATTAATCTATTATACTACTTCTTTTAAAAGAGTTAATCCTAGGCTAATAATAGTAATTAATCTCCGTACAAATCACCAATTGTTATCCATAAAAAAGCTGAAGAAAAATTAATACAAATTAACTGTCAAGACAATGATTTACATCTTTATAAGAACATCGACTAAAATTGCGTAAGGTAATTATAGTTTTAGGAATTTTTATATAGTTTTTTATGTATTTTTCAGGAGAACAGAAGTATTCAAAATTCTCAAAAATACTAGATATTTCGAATATTTCTTCATAAAATTAGTATCCCTTGATAGACTCCTAAGAAGTCAAGTTAGTAGTTTAATTCTCCGATAGTAGCTGATTGAAGCTGACCTCTAAATTAAAAAATATAAATTTTTAAATTTTTTGAAAAATATTTTTTATCTCTTCAATTTATATTTTTATTTTAGTTTAAATAAAGATAAAACGTTAATTTTTCTGACTTCAATATTTTATATTCTAAGTGTATATTTCTTTTTTTTATTGAGTTTAGTTTTTTTATTTTTTTTAGAAAATATATAATTGCTCTTTAATAAGATCATGAGTGAATTCTTTTTTGTAGATAATTACAATTACTTTTCTACTCAAAATTTGAATAAAAAAAGTTAAAATTTTGTAAATTTTATTTCTAATAATAACAAATCAATATTATTGATTTTTCGCTTGTTACATACAAGTTGTTTACAACTTATTCTCCACTAAAGTTTAAGTATAGACTTCTATCTTAAAGACTACAGATACTTCGACTAAAGAGTAATTAGTAGAAGTTTTTTTAAAATATAAATTACCGATGATAGATAGTTTTAAATAATTAAAGTTACAAGCGATTACTATACATACTATACAATCAAATATAAATTTAATTTTCTCTATCGCAATTAGATTAATTCTTCTATCAAATATCGTTTGTTTTCTAAAATAAATTCTTATAAAAGAATAGTAAAATTGTGTGATAAGATACCATTGATTTCTTTGGTAAAACTAATAATTATCCTCATTATTAGTGGTTAGGATTGGCTTGTCAATCTAAGGTTAAAATATTAACTATTACAGGATTTATTCAGAAATTTGAGACCTATTTCTAGCTGTTCAGCTAATAAATTAAAATAATTCCCAATTATCTATCTTAGTAACAATGAGATGAGTACTTGATGGTGTCACCTTTTAATCGGCAATGTTTTGAATAGTATAAATAATTTATTGTTAGAAATTGTAGAATTAAATTCTAGAATTTTCTAGAATATAGAATTTCAATACTACCCTATTTCTAGGAATTGAATGAACAATTTGGAGATAAACAGTTATTATTAATGAGTCACCGTTTGCTGCCAACCATTCGCTGATAACTCAAAATAGTTTTTTGCTCTACTTCTTTTTATTGGATGGTCTAGTCCACTAAGAAATTTTTGCTTAGATTCAATTGGATTTACACTTCAATTATGACAAGAACTCAACGCGTCATAGAATAGTTTTTTAGGAAAAGTTTTACAAACCTAGATCAACGGCAATACGATGGCTGCAAGCAAACCCCGAGAAGGCAACTGCATTTAATCCTTGTCCAGGAAAAGTACTGTCTCCCACACAATAAAGTCCAGTGATCCCAGTTTGGTTAAAAGGCATTCCCAACAACCCGGCTAATTTCCGCTTTGGAATAGGTCCATAGGTTCCGTCATCTCGTCCTAAAAACCGTCGATGAGTACGAGGGGTTCCCACCTCTTGATAGTCCAAAGCTTGACTTAAACCTGGAAAAATCTTTTCTAACCTTTCAATTAAATCATTAGTAGCTCTTTTTTTTTGTTTTTGGTATTCTCTCGCAGAAAGTCCTTGCCATTCTTTAATCCAGCTTGGGGTAAAGGTGTGGATAATATGATGATCACGAGGAGCTAAACTCGGATCAAGAAGCGTAGGAATAGAAACAAAAATCGTTCCCTGTTCAGCTTCCATCTTATCCCAATTTTCCAATAAAACGTGATGACATTCGGTTTGAGGAGGCAATAAATCAATCTTCACCCCTAAATATAAACTGAGGAAACTGGGGGATTTGTGATAACGATTCCTCCATCGTTTTTCCTTACCCGGCATTACTTTGGGGGTCAATAATTTTTCAAAAGTATCCCAACGAGTGGCATTAGAAACAATACGCTTAGCAAAATATTGTTGACCGCTGGCTAATTCTACGCCCACCGCTTTCTTCTTTTCTAGCAAAATTTTGGTGACTCTAGCCTTATACTGAACTTTTCCCCCTACTTTTTCAAGTCCTTCCACTAATTTCTGGGCAATTTGTCCTACTCCCCCTTTGGGATAATTAATTCCTCCATAATGACGGTCAGAAAATACCATCCCTGCATTGATCATAGGGGTAAGATCGGACCGAACCACTGACCAACAGTAACATTCCATATCAATAAACTTTAATAGTTGGAGATCACTGATATAGCGTCTGGCAATTTCTCCCGCATTTTGCGGTAAATATTTAATCAACTTCAAACAAGCCATGGGATTTTGAAAAAAGACCCGTGTTAAGTAACGAGGTTCTTCTAAGGAAAGTAACTCCATAGTATTGAGGCAGTTAAAGACTTTCCAACATTCATCGTAAAAATGGCGAATTCCTGTTTTCTCCTGCGGAAATTTAGTGATTAATTCTTCTAGAAATTTCTCATAGTCTCGATGAACTTTTAGGTCTAATCCTTGAGGTAAATGATAATGAATCTGTACAAGATCTTCAATTGTTTCCAGACTAATGTCAACGGCTTCTAATGCGCGAGTGAGTAAGTTGGTCGTTCCTTTGCTACCAAACCCGAAAATCATAGACGCACCCACATCAAAGCGATATCCTTCCCGTTCAAAATATCCCGCACTTCCTCCAGGAATTAAATACCGTTCTAATACTAGGACTTTTGCTCCCTTGGCTGCTAATTGAGTGGCAGTGACTAACCCTCCGATTCCTGAGCCAATCACAATGACATCATAGTCCGAAGTCTTTCCCCTGCCTGTAGCTACCATTGTTGAAGACTCGCTTTGTGCAATCATTGTTTTTCTCTTATCCATATCTTCAGTTGCGATAACAATTGATTAACTTTTCTAGTTTATCTTGTCAAAGGATAAAAAGATAAGTTTAAAAAATAGGAGAAACGTCCTCATTTTCTTAAAAAATTAAGACTGCTAATCTTTGACAAAAAATATTAGAGATTTACACTAACAGGCTTTATTACCTTGAGTTTAACTAATTTTAGAGGTATTATTATAAATAATAATACAGTTGCAACTATAGTCTTTTAAAAAGAACTATTAGTAATCCTTACTTTGTTTAAAAAAAATTTATATTAATAATTCTCATCGAGAATAGAGATGACAATTTGGTTTAGTATTAATATTTCGTAATCTTTGTTAATCAGATTTTGGGTGATTTTCCAAGGTTAAATATGATATAAAGTTAAGAATATTTCCTGCTCGTCTTTTTTTGCGAGCGTTGAAGATTATTGATTACCTGATCATGAATTTTTTAACGTTTGTTGGAGATTTACTCCAAAATTTGTTGTTTGTAACCCTTATTTTCTGTGGTATTTGTTTGCTATTATATTCGTCTAATTCTTCAAAGCAAGGTCTTAAGGGCCAATTTAGACGACTAACTTGTTTATTGGAAGATGCTCCCCAAAGTTCTCTGCGTGGACAAGCTTATCCTTTAGCTAGCCCTCTTATGACTCCTTTAGCGTGTTTATTAGAAGATGCTCCCCAAAGTTCTTTACGTGGACAAGCTTATCCTTTAGCTAGTCCTCTTATGACTCCTTTAGCGTGTATATGGGAAAAAGGGTGGTATCTTTTTTACCGCCAAAGATTAGCCAAACCTGGGGTTAATTATTGGGAATGGAAAAATTTTCCTCTCGCTACCGAAGTTGTCCCAGAATTATTATGGTTATGGAGTTTGCCTGAACCTCAAAAAACTTCAAAACTTATACTAGAATCTTTAGCCAAAGAGGATCAGTCTTTTTGGAACCAAGAAACTATCGATAGGTTTCGCCAATGGCACCACCAAGCTACCCAACGTCTAGGATTAACTAACCTCAAGGCTATTTATCAGGTGTTCTATGGAACATCTTGGGGACAGTTGCAACCTATTGTAAATGAACATCCTCTCCACCTTAAACGTGCGTTCTTTGATGAGTCATCTCCTTGGTGGAAAATTCTAGACCTTCATCCTTTCCCCACTTCGTTGCAAGTTGAGCAAACTTATAAGGGTTTAATTCGTCTTTGGCATCCTGATCGAACTCAACATCCTTTAGCTCATTATGTCACAGCTCGTCTTAATGACGCTTACGAAGAATACCAACTGCGTCAGCAGAGGAATTCTCAAAAACTTGGTTTAGTTCAACAATGGTTCAAATCACGATTTTATTCTTAATATTTCTCCCGACGAGCTACCCAAGGGGAAAGCGCGGGCTCCCTTGCTGCTCCACCAGTCTTTTCTAGATAAGAAATTGTCTTTTATCTATTTCTATCTAAACACCTCCACAGTTAAAAAGTTAAAACGACAAACTATATAATCAGCTGTAAATGTGTAGGTTTCTAACTACTAGAAAAACTCTTCTCCCCTTTTCTAGCTCCTTAGCATTGTCTACTGTCTAGCGCAGTCTAGGGATACGTATCCTCACTGTCTCAAACTCAAGGTTCGCCCTTTGATTTCTTAGCCTGTTTCCAATTGTCGGTTATACTTATTGTATTCCAGCTTCTACAGCTTCGTCTCAAGCCATGACCATACTTCTATCCCAGTGCTAAGACATTGTGGAACATGGTGCTTTCGTGTAAAAGCTAAGGCTTACTCTCATTCATGTTAGTTGGACACTCTACAATAACTTTACTATACAGCTCAGAAAAATACAATGGTCAGGATAAAAAAGTGATAAACAATTAAGTCATTTTAACATCAAATGTAATTTCTGTTTTAGGGGGAAACTGTTAAATATTTTCTTTACCAAATTTTGAAGTATTACAATAAACATACTTAATCAAATTGTAACTATATCAATATATATTGGTCATCGGTAAAAAATACATTTAGTTAATCACTGCCAATTTCATTTCAGTTGAAGCCTATGAAGATAAAACTACAGCCAAAACAATTTTTGATCCATGGAGTGATAATCCAATCACTGGATTGATATTAAATTTCATCAAATAGCTTTTATCGATGTTATTCCTCAATCATTGTAAATAACAATGAATATATTGTCCAGATATAAAGCTGACAGTTCTGTAAGTTTTCTTTATGAAATAAGCGAACTTTTTAACTAAATTTGAGACGATTATTGTTAGTATCATGCTTTCATCTTTCTTTAAGAAGCCTCAACAACCCTGATAATTCAATAGTGATTAAACTGACTAATCACTATTGAGATTTAAAGATTGTTAAAAATCTAATAAACGTTGTGTAATAAAGAATTAAGTTATTTTTCAAAAATTTGAAACGTGACACATCGCTTATCTACTCAGCTGTTGCTAACTCAATGATACTGACATTATAGCGACATGAGCTATTAAAGAGTATAATTCCAATAGCTTTGATGAAATTGCCTTCTAATTCCTAGAACATCTTTATATTTGTTGCAAAAGTAACATTGGCTTCATAGATGATGCAATCATCTATTTTTCTATCAATGGGCAAGTCATTTTATCCTTGACGATAGTTGTTTCTAAAAACTTTCTTATCTAGAATTATGTCCAATTGATACAAAGCAGTCTCTCCATCTTTCCCTAAATTTATGGCTCTTGGGCTACTGATAATTTAGATAAATGGGTAGCTAATTCCTGAATACGCTGTATATGGACTCGTTCCGATTGACAGAGCAATTTCATCATGTGATATGTGCCCTGTGAGCATAGTATAAATCTTGCCCTAAAGCTTGTTTACGATTCGATTGGGAAAAGTAAAGTTTAGAGGCTACCTCATAGTCGCGAAGTTTGTCCATTTTTTTCCATCACTGAGTGAACAGACTAGAGGTTTACGACCAATTTTAGGTAGAGATTTCTTTCAACAACTCCTTTCAACAAACACTTGATAAAACCAACACTTTTGCTGAAAATATTGGTTTTATTTGTACCTTTTCATAAGATGGTTACTAAATTTATACTCATGTTATCATTATCTTGTTTCTTAATAGTGAATACTAGAGCGATAGCTGAGTTACTCATTACAAACACTAAAAATACTCCTCACTGTGTAAACTAATTTGACAGAATTTAGTACATCTAACCGCCAACCGTCAATCCCATAGTGCAGCCAATATTCTCTCGCCTGCATTATGCATTCTCTAACGGCGGGATTGTTGTGATTAAATTGAGATCAGGCACGATAATTAATTCAAGAGAGGTAATTTACCGGCAAATTATCTTGATAAGTAGACAATAGTCAAACGACGATTTTAAACCAATTTAAATAAGGAGAATTGGGTCCGTTTTCTAAGATTTCATTAAAGAAAAAAAACGACTGGCACAATTGAGAAACCAGTCTAAGATAACTTTAAAGTTACGTTTATGGACTTCTTTTATGTAGTTTTTTGAAAACTTAATTTCTGCCTAAAAGAGGATCAACTGTATAGTAATTATGGATGTGATAACGCTAATTAATAGCAGACTGAAAAATAGTATTAAAACATGAGACAGTAATACCTAAATCCTGTAAAGAATAAAGTATATCAATAACTACGCCAAGATTCCCCCTTTATATCCTTAAAAAGTTGGAGAGACATCCCAATTTCCCAAGGTAGCACTCAATAACCATTGTTGATAGGAAAAAATTTTCTTTGCAAAACTACCAGGACAAACTTGCTCGAAAACAGCATGTTCAACTTAATCTAAAGTACAAATCAACATTGTTGTTATTGCCTGTTTCTTCTTAGGGATAAAAACACAATTGAGGTAGTCCTAGGGTTTGATCCCAATCCATCATTAAGTTCAAGCACTGCACTGCCTGTCCGGCTTGACCCTTGATTAGGTTATCAATAGCAGACATAACGATGACGCGATCAGTATGGGGATCTGTTTCAACTCCAATATAACAAAGATTAGTTCCCCAGGCCCATTTAGTTTGAGGATAAATACCGTGAGGGAGAATTTTTACAAAAGGGAAGGAACGGTAAAATGCACTATAAATGGTCAGAATATCATCTCTAACTAGCCCAGGATCTCGTAGAGATGCATAAACAGTTGCTAGAATACCTCGAACCATGGGGAGTAAATGGGGAGTAAACTGAACCCGAACTTCATGTCCGGCTAAATCAGAACAAATTTGTTCGATCTCTGGTGTGTGGCGATGTTTAGCCACTTCGTAAGCCATACATGACCCCTCTGCTTCTGCAAGTAAGAGATGAGTTTTAACTTGACGGCCTCCGCCTGATGTTCCTGACTTAGCGTCAATAATAGCAGTCTCAGGAATAATTAAGCCTTGCTTGAGGAGAGGAGACAAAGCCATCAAACTTGCTGTAGGGTAACATCCAGGACATCCCACCAAAGAAGTAGACTTAATTTCTTCTTGGTACAATTCAGGAAGCCCATAGACAGATTGAATGGCGGTTTCGTGATCAGTGCGATTCTTGTTGTACCACGCAGTGTAGGTGTCCAAATTACGAAAACGATAGTCTGCAGACAAATCTAGGACTTTACAGCCTTTTGCCAGTAATCGGGGGGCTAGCTCGCAAGCCAGCCCATTTGGAAGTCCTAAAAATACTACCTGACAACGAGAAGCTACCACATCTATGTCAATCGGTTCGATAGTCAAATCAACGCGATGTACTAAATGGGGATAGAGCTCCCAATAGACTTTTCCTACACTTCTATTGCCTCCAAGATAGACGATATCTATGTTTGGATGTTCTAGTAATATCCGCACCAGTTGTATACCACCGTACCCTGAAGCTCCAATAATCCCGACTGGTATTTTCTCTGATTCGCCCATAAATATTACTTCCTAGAGTTAAGCCACCGTCTCTATCTCACCTTGGCTATTGTAGTCTCAAATCTTCCTCTTGAATCAAAAAAATTGTTGAAGCTTCTCGCTACATCACTTTAATAAAAATTAAATCAATAAATTTCTTTTAACAACTATTCAATAGGTAATAGGTTGTTTTTATAAAAATTAACTATTTTCTTATTATCTAGTTTATTTTCTTGATCTTATTTTTTTAAGTTCTTTTAAATTGTCGCCCAAAAATATTAAGTATTATACTGTCTTAACACACCATAGAGTTATCTTAAAATTCACTGAATAAGCAGTTTATTATAGGTTATAGTTCTTTTAGACTGAGTATAGTAGATGGGTCGCTAAGCAGGTAAGTTTAAATCAGTCTAAAACAGAAGTGTAGTTTAAAACGAGCGAGTATTCAGAATACTAGTCTATCTAAAAAAGATAGTATAATTAGGGGATAGTGACTATCAAAGTTAAAATACCACCATAAGATTCTCTGTGAAATCAGAACAATGGCATAATATTTATATTGAAATACCAGTCCACAAAAAATGAAAATATTACAAACTATATTAAAAAATAGTAGGCTAATGAACAAGACAGAGGGTAAAAAAATGAATTAACTTAATTTAGTAGTTTCATTAAAACTTGATAAATTTTCTAATAAAACTCAAAATAATGCAAGATAATGAGGGAATAAATACGGTGACAATTATCGCTAATAATTTATTATATATGCAGTTTAGTTAGACCAGAACTAAAAAGATAATAACAAGCATTGTATATATTTCTTTGTAAACTTAAATTGAAGAATCAAATACAATAGTAAAAAAATAGAATAAAATAAAAGATTATAAAATTACTGTAGGTATGCTTAAAGATGAATATTATTTAGCTAATACACTAAAAAAAGTCTTGCTTAAGATATTTTTTAGTGAAATAGATTAAAGCCTTAATAACTTAAGTATATATACCTGAAGATAGGGGAGAATAAAAGTAATAATTTTAACTTTTATCCTGGATATATTTACTAGTAATAAAATAAATATAATAGTAAATATATCGTAAAAATTAATTTTTTCTACTATAGAAATAATCTAGATAAAAACGATGTCTATAAAATTTTAGCTAGCTCCAAATCTTCCTTTACTTAAACTAAAAAATAATATCTATTTTTGAAAAAATATCAAAAATTAACACTTAAACAGAGTGCATTCTCTGTATCTTGTAACTGGTGAGTGGGCGACGGTGGCCAATTCTTGATTATGAAACAGGTTTTGACTGCAAAGGAAAAGACCAGGTAAAGGCTTATTTACTCCAAGGATAAATGCATAATTCTACTATATGATTACCTCCTGCTCACCCTGTGAAGTTTGCCAGCCAACTCCCCTTTTATCTATCTCTGATCACATAACATACAAAATATTCAGTTTGCAGTCATAGACTTAAATTTAAAAGACCTAGATGGCTGAGAGAACTTTTGAAAAGTTGCTTAGTGTATCGGCCCGTCTTACTACTGGCTACTTGTGATATATACTAGCTCACAGTAAATCTCAAAATCCCTTGATGGAGGGCCCAACATTGGATGAACTGCGAGCAGCACTAGAATTAGCAACAGAAGACGATCTACGTCATTTAACCAAAATTCTTTTTTGTCGTAAATTTAATCCCCTCGATTATTTACAAACCCCTGACCCCATTGAAGTAGAAAGTCAAGACTGGGGAAGTTGGATAGATGCGGTAGAAAAACGGTTTCGTTATCTGGGAGCTGATGGCATCACGGTCTTACGAAAAAAAAGTAATCAAGTTAGCTATCGTCAAATTCTTATTCGTGTTTGTCAGTATTTAAAGATTCCTTATTCGACCCAGATGACTACCACCGATATTGAAGCAGACATTTTTCTTTATTTGGTTAGTAAAGCTTGGAAAAAACTTCCTCCTTGCGAACAAAAGACCCTGATTAAAGAAATAGAGCTATCATTAGCTGACTCTCCTCGGGGCGAACCCCACCATGCTAACTTTCAGAACAATCGCCTTAGTCTTTTGTTAAGGGGTAGCAGCGTGATCGCTATAAACTCTTTCGTGAAACCCTGGCTACTTAAACATATTTCTCAACAATTTGTCCTCCATTTTGCTCGCTATCAAGTTGCAAAACAGGCTGTAGTTGGGGGTGGGGCAGTGGCAGCTAATCAAATTGTACTCAACACCGCTAGACTAAGAATGGTGACGACAGCAGCTCGTTATGGGACATTTCGTGGAGTTTTTGCTTTTGTGGGTCCAATGTTATGGGGGTGGTTGTTGGCTGATTTAGGATGGCGGGCGATTGCTACTAATTACGGTCGCATTATTCCAGTCATTTTTACCTTAGCTCAGATTCGTCTTACTCGTACCGAATGTTGGGAAACCACTTAGATAAGTGGAAAATAGTCAATATTTATCGTTTATATTCTAAATATTGTCAACTATTTAATTGATATTGTGAAGTCTTCGTTGTCGAGTTCCCAGTCAAGATCTAATAATCTTCAATGGGTAGAGAATTCCCTCAAGTTTGGGATCTTTTTATTCCCCTTTTCTGCCACTATTGGGGGTATAGGTTTAGTGATTGCCTTGTTTAGCCTGTGGCAGCAACGTTTTCACCAAATTATTTATGATCGGTTTACCTGGATCTTAGGGGTATTCAGTCTTTGGCTGGTTATTACAACATTTTTTGCCTTTCAACCTATTCTTGCCTTACAAGGATTGCCGAATTTTCTGCCAGGAATTCTCTTATTAGCTGCTTTCCCGATTTTTTTTGCTAATTTATATCGACTGTATCAGTTTGCTTGGTGGGTGGTTTTAACGTCTATTCTCCTGACTGGGTTAGGGTTTATGCAACTAGGATGGGGTTGGGAAAGTCCCCTCTTTTTGAGGATTATCGGGATTAAATTACTGGCTTATGGCAATCCTGATGGACGAATGTCTTCTTTATTGATGTATGCTAATGTTTTAGCTATTTATCTTCTAATTTCTTTTTTATTAGCCATAGGGTTATGGATTTATATCTATCGTCACCGACAAGAGAAACACAAACGAGAGATAATTGGGAAACTAACTATTCTTAGTCTTGCGGTGGTAGGGAATGGACTAGGACTAATTTTTACTAATTCTCGTAGTGTCTGGGGATTAGCCTTGTTAGGAGTGATGGCCTTTGCCGTTTATTTACGTTGGTATTGGGCCATTTACCTATCGGTTATCGCTATTGGAATGATTGTTTGGGCTGCCTGGGTTCCTTGGGGACAGGAAACTATACGTGAACTGGTTCCCGCTTATTTTTGGACAAGATTGACGGATGAATTATATGATGATCGCTACGTCACTGCTTTACGGACTACCCAATGGAAAGTCGCTAAAGAGATGATATTACAACAGCCTTGGTTGGGATGGGGACTGCGGAATTTTACCCCAGTCTACCAAACTGAAATGAATGTGTGGATGGGACATCCCCATAACTTATTTTTAATGCTGTTTGCTGAAATTGGCATTCCTGGAACTTTACTTTTTTGTGGCATTGTGGGGAATGTGATATTTCGAGGGGTAAGAAATTTAGTTCAATGGTCTGATAAGCAAGAAAAATGTCGAGAACATTTACTACTGTTTACTTATTTAATAAGTTTTTGCAGTTGTATTTTATTCAATCTATTTGATGTTACTCTTTTTGATGTTCGGGTAAATCTGTTGGGATGGTTTTTGTTGTCAGCGATCACTGGTATCACAGAAGTTAGACGTTAGCTTTTTAAGATGTCCTAATTTAGACTTAAACTACTATAAAACATAGATAACTGTGTGAGTTCCAAGAAGTCTAAAACACAGTTGTTATTCTTTATATATAAGCTAAATCACAACGATTTTAAGGAGTTTTGCTGACTTTTAGTTTATATCCTGTTGATGGTAAGTGATTGTTTAAAATTTTTGTTAATAGAGCTTATTAAAAAGTTCTATTAACAAAAAATTCTGGGTCTCCAAATAATTTTATAATTAGAGCTGACCTCAATTCGGAAATAAATCCACTGTTATTGTTGCTTAAAGTCAACTAAAAAAACAATAATTGACCGCAGTTGTTCATGATTAGATGTAGTTTATATTAACAGTGATATACTACAGAGCTTAATCCCGTTCAACTAGGCTTTCAAAAACTCAGCAGACTCTACTGCGAGACTGATGAAAGACTTTTATTGGAGTAGAGTTGGTAAAACTAATTCGTGTGATTTCTCCTTTGCCAGTGGGTAAAAAACAGCACAGCAAAATCATTACTCAGAGTATAAGCTTCACAAGACGATTGTAGCTGACTGGATTAGGAAATATTTTTTTGCAATTGAAAAGAATCTTTGATGTATAAAATTCTCTAAATGTCCAATATTCATGAATTATGAAAAGTAATTATAATGCTGGTAACTTCACCTCTCCCCAAGCAAGAACAGCATATTTTTTTCAAATAAATACCGTCGATTGGGGAAGGGTGTTACAGTGCTGTTCGAATCTTTCTTCCAGATCTTAATAAATACTGCTTTTAGCATAGAACTACCACTTTCTTATCCCTCCTGACTTCCCATTGAATTCATGATTAATATGGTGTGGCGTATCTGTTAGCTTTGCTAAGCTCCCAATTATCTTGAGAGTGAGTTGTCTCCTTTATAAACGAGGAGTAGTCCGTCATTTATAACTAAATAACGATAATTCTTATTAAGGAATTGATAGTTAATAAACTAACAAGGATTCATTTGATCAGCACAAGTGTCAGAAAATATCTTTCTGATTAATTGTATGCAATTTTCTATTTTAGAATTAATTTTTTTGCAAAAATATGTTCATATTCTACAGATTATTGCGATTATTTTTTAATAAAAATTAACATCGAATTTCTTTTTTTTAAAAGTTTAAATTTTCAAAACTTAGGGTCAATTTTTCTAATTACTGTAACTTGTTGATTATTGTGGCTATATTTCCCAGTCAATGATCTTTAAGCGAACTCACTCTAGACTAACCTAAAATGGTTATCCATAACTGACAGGCAGTGCCCACAATCTTATTACATTCAATCTGTTTAGTCAGCAACGAATAACGAACTTGATTAATCGTTAGAAGAACATTATCTGTTCACCAAGAGATCATAATCAAGAACAATTGCATTGGCAGCAATGGCGGACTTAAAAGTATTCTAGACTTCTTTCTCTCCATCGTCAGAACCATAACTATAAAACCAATTATCACCCCAAATCTAAGCACTAATTTTTAATGTGGAAAAATTGATATTTCTAACCGGTAGTTGATTGTCTTCTATAAGTTTTATCGTTATGGGCTCTCCCAAATTATTTTACAACAAAACGCTTTTTCTAGTTTAGGCTAAACATGCTCTGACTTTTTTTCCTAGAATTGCTGCTTTAACAAAGCTAAGTGAGTATTCATTAGAAAATGAAGAGTATCCAAGGTTTAAAACAATGTCATGTCTACTGTCAATTTAATTTGTGCTAAATCTTAATGATATGCCTAGTTTACAAATTGGCTCAGAAAAATTACTAGAGTCTTTGAGGAGCATAGCAAACTTTGTTGAAGCAGGTAAGCAAGTCCTACTAAAACCTAACCTTTTAACAGCAAGTCTACCCACTAAGGAATGTATTACTTGCCCTGAAATGGTTCACTATATGGCTGAGTTGATCAAAGATGTGGGAGGAAAGTCTTAATGTGGTTATTAATCTTCCAAAAGTTAAATTCCACCTTCAGTTTACCCTAACCTTAGAATTCAAGAATCTTTTTGGATGTGTACTAGGAAAAATAAAAGTTTGGTGGCACATGAAGGCAAGGAAAGACATTAAGCGCTTTTGGGAAAAGTCAGTAGAAAAGGCACGGAGAATCAACTATGCTTGAATTATAGTTGACGGTCTTATTGGCCATGAAGGTAATAAACCGGTTGATGGCAAGCCTCATTTGTTAGAGATTTTTAATGCATCGGCGGATGTGTTTGTTTTAGATTAAAACTATAGTCAATATTTTGAGGTTTGAACCTTCATTTGTTCCTACTGTTACTGCATAAACGTACCTTGGACTCTGTTGATCTCTGACCTCGTTCACCTTCTCCTGCTTTCTACAGGGAGGTTGAAAGTCACTGATTGAGAGTTGTCTATTGATGTTGATGCCTATTGATGTTGGTCAACCTATAGTTCTCTATTCTACTTTGAAACATTTCTACATTCGTTTTCTTCGAGAAACCCTTAAAACCTATTCAAGAAAATAATTAGGACTGTTGTATATTAGCGAATTAACTGTCAAATTAGTTACATACACATTGCAGGTTTTATTACTTATTAAATAATAATACATAAAGTCAATTATTAGTCTCCGATTGCTTAGGATGACTGCCCACCCTTTAGTGACATTTTTTTATGGATTTTACCAAAGTTTAATTAAGAATTAACAACACTAACACTTGTCAAGAAAAAATTATTACAATGAAAGTAACGAGGTTATCATTCAAACCTCATTGATGACAATTTATTGAGTTCAGGTCAATCAGCCATTTTTATGGAATATAGTACCCCGTCAGGGAAGGTTGTAGAGCCTCCGGCTCACAGGTGGGCTTATATTATAGGAACCACGATCGCTTTGTTAACACTTACCTTACCGATGTTTGCCATTGCTTATTATTCTCCACAAAATCGTCGAGCTAGACCAGAAACCTCTATAGAAAATTTTCAGCCATTACCATGAAATACCGGCGATCTTTCTTTATTTTGTCTATTTCCCCAGCTCCAATGGGCTCCTGAGTATAATCAATCAGGAGCAGCGGCGCCTTTAGCTACCCGTTCTCCGGCTAATTCTTCAGAAATAAATCCTTTAGTGACATATTTTTAGAACAAAGGGAACAGTTTTTGAAACAGGGGATAATAGTTACGGAAAAAAGTGTTAGTGGCCACACATCCAGGATAAAGGGAACTAAAAGTAATGCCAGTTAACTCCTAATACCGTCGATGTAGTTCTCACATGCTCATAACATTACATACTTGACTGTCTTTATAAGCTTTCGCCGGTTCGAAGGCTTTCCCCATCAATGCTAAAATAGGAGTCGTTAAAGCCTTATATAAACCCTTAAAGCCCTACTAAATTGGGTTGTAGTAGAATCTTTTCACCTAATTCATCGTGGTTGTGGGTAAAGGGTTTTAAAATAACTAGTCTGGGTTCCGAAGATGGTGAGTGCTTGGGATAGTCTAACATCTTCCAAATGGTTGGTAATCATGGCTAATTCATAGCCTTTAGGTGACCGCAAGAGTTTTTTGAGTAATGGCATATGAATGGCTGCATTGGACAATAGAGCGTCTAAAAATTTCCCAGTGTCCCGAAAAGTTTCTGGAAACCGTCGAACACTCTTCTAGATTAAGAGGCTAAGACGGCGTAGTTGCCTTGGGGAATTTTTACTTCCTGAGCTACTTTATGGGTTTTTTCTAAATTGTGACAGGCCATGACAACGTAGCAATTCCACTTTTAAATGAAAGCTTTCGTCGCGTATAACCCAACTCATGACTAAGCTACTGTGATAATTACAGTTTTTTTAGTTGATTTCATTTATATTGATACTTCGTTACCTGAAAGTTACTGTTTTAGAGGCAATCTTACACCACTGAACCATAGGTCTTTATTCTCGGGTAATCGTTAAGATAAATGCTCATCAACTTAATTAGGTGTATTTATTTAGTGGCTTAGGAGCTCTCAAAAGCAAACTATTTGCTCGGAAATGTACTAAATTTACGAGTTTCGGAATTGTAAAATGCTAAAAAAATCATCTTTAATGATAGCTTATTTTAATAATTTAATTGCAATGCCTTAGTAGTTAAGTACAAATAAATAGTACTATCTTTAAAAAGATTTAAAAAATAAATAAGCTATTAATTTATGAAAAAAATAAATTAATTTAAATAAAATTCAAGACTATAATCTATAGCAGCTAAGTCAATTAAGTAACGGAATCTTAAAGATTTAGATAAAAGATATTTATACTTTTAAAGTATTTTTTTAGGTATAATTTAATTACTTACATCACTGTTATTGCTAATCCATATTTATTCTTTAATATTCTATCAGCTAATTTATTTTCTTTTACCATTCGTTCCTAATTCTGTCTAATTCTAGTGAATAAGAATAAAAGTATCACTCTTAAAGCTCTTTAAAGCTGATCCATATTCAAACCTTTTTTTCTGTCTTTAAGTTGAGAAAGTCCATTTTCAATAAATAGCAATTTTACTCACTTTTCACCCTATTGCCGACAATCTAATGACACTAACTCTATCATTTGTTCTTCAAGGAACTTATTTAAGTTTTACTTAACCCAAATAAAGTCCTTTTTGCTGTGACTTGAAAAATAGCTTTAAACGAATAGATGACATTAGTTGCTCATAATTCTTATAGATAACTCTATTGACACACTTTAGTGTCTATTTGTAGTGATAACTTTTTTATACAAAACATATATTCCTCTGGTACTGTTTATATGTGTCAAATTACTTATTCTGTATTTTTTTAAAAATTACTTTTTTAAAAATTAAAACCATTAAAAACTAAACTTTTTAACTTATGTTTATTGTATCATTTAAGTGTTGTTAAAGCTAAACTAAAATAGTTACTCACTCTATAATTTTTCATTAAAAAAATAAAAGTGTAATTTAATTACATTAAACTCATTAATAATACGATATTAAATAAGTTATTTTATCTTAATTTAACTATTCATAATAGGAGCATAATGGCAATAAAAAACTTTTAATAAAATCATATTATAATGTTCATAATTATTGTTCAACTTAAGACAGCTTTTAAAAATATTCATTGTTAATATGAGTTAAAGCTGAGTATTATAAAATATATATTTTGTTCTAAACATCTAAGCAAAAATGCAAAAATTTTGATAATTATATTATAATTTAACTATAAAAAAATACTATAATAACTATTATAAAACAATAGAAGGTAAAGCCAACTTATCTTCTAACTATAAATCTAGAGAAGGTTTCTTGAGTAAATATAGATAAGCAATTAGTAGAATCAAGAAAGTCAACAAAACAGTTAAAAAAACTTATATTCTTCTAATTTTTAATATTAAAATATATTTTTAATTTAGTCGTTAATAGTTTCACTAAAAAAATATTTAAGGGATAAAAATTGATTAATTAGGTTGACTAATTATTTTCAATGTTTTACAATGAGTGTTCTTTTAAAGTTCTTGTTAATAGAATATTTTAAAGAGTTTACAAATTAAATATTGCTTTAATTCAGAAACATATTTACGGTCATCTATGCTGCCTAAATTTAATTAGAAAGCTAATAATTTACCGTCAACTGATTTATATAATTTCTTTTTTACAAATCTGCAAAAAACAGCACAGCAACATCATTGCCCAGAGTATACGCTTCACAAGACGATTGTAGCTGACTAGATTAGGAAATACTTTTTATTAGTTATAATTTAACCTCCCATAAAAAAATATCATCTTTTTTGAAAAAAAATTATTAATTAAGGAGCAGAATGACAATGCTATTTAAATCTTTGATAGAAACAATCTAGATCATAAAATACTCGTCTCAATCGAGATTGACCCAAGGTTTTATATTCATAGAATCAAACATTAATAAATGCTGCTTCTGACATAGATTTGCTACTTCTTTGTCTTTCCATAAATTTTTGTCAAACTTACGCTGATTAATGTTGCCCCTGATGAATTTAAAATAAGAAGGCGGACATGACCCGCCCTATTATTATAACTCAAGAATCTTTCTGGAATGCCTAAATTATCTTCAGTTTTTGGCATTTATTCTAAAAGAAGAATCCGTCCTTCCTCTTAAAAACCTTCAATTTTATTAAAATTTAAATAACAATATAATTGACTAGAAAAAGGCTCAATTTTTTCTGTGATAATGGATATGTATTCCTCAACTGTTGGAATTTTTCCTAACAAGGCACACACCGCAGCTAATTCTGCAGAACCAAGGTAAACTTGAGCTCCTTTACCCATACGGTTATTAAAGTTGCGGGTAGAAGTAGAAAACACCGTCGTATTATCTTCTACACGTGCTTGATTTCCCATACATAAAGAACATCCAGGTATTTCTATCCGCGCACCAACAGCTGTAAAAATATCATAGATACCTTCTTCCTGTAGCTGTTTTTCATCCATTCGAGTTGGGGGACAAATCCATAAACGTACGTGTAAACCGCTATTTTCGCCTATTTTTTGTCCTTCTAAAATCCTAGCAGCAGCGCGATAATGTCCAATATTTGTCATACAAGAACCGATGAATACTTCATTGACTTTTTCTCCTGAACATTCGGACATTAATTTAACATTATCTGGGTCATTTGGTGCAGCAACAATCGGTTCTTTTATCTCACTTAAATTCACTTCAATAGTATCTGCATATTCAGCATTTTTATCTGCTTCCAGTAATACAGGATCTTTCAACCATTGTTCCATTTTTTCCGCACGACGTACCAAAGTTTTAGAGTCTTGATAACCTCGCCCAACCATATTTTTAATTAGGGCAACATTGGACTGTAAATATTCAGCAATGGTCCCTTTTCCTAACTTAATAGTAGATCCTGCACAAGACCTTTCTGCGGTAGCATCTGTTAATTCAAATGCTTGTTCAACCTTTAAATTCGGTAAACCTTCCATCTCCATGATACGTCCATTGAAAACATTAATTTTTTTCTCTTTATTAACGGTTAATTTACCTTCTTGCATGGCTACCCGAGGAATAGCATTAACAATATCCCGTAAGGTTACCCCAGGTTGTAATTCCCCAGTAAACTTAACTAACACTGATTCTGGCATATCCAAAGGCATTACCCCTAATGCTGCTGCAAATGCAACTAAGCCTGAACCTGCCGGGAAAGATATACCCAAGGGGAAGCGAGTATGGGAGTCTCCCCCTGTCCCGACGGTATCAGGTAATAACATTCGGTTTAACCAAGAGTGAATGATACCATCCCCAGGATGCAACGCGACCCCCCCACGGGTTGAGAAGAAGTCCGGCAACTCTTTATGAATTTTGACATCGACAGGTTTAGGATAAGCGGCAGTGTGACAAAAACTTTGTAGAGTTAAGTCTGCATTGAACCCTAGACAGGCTAACTCTTTTAATTCATCACGGGTCATGGGTCCCGTGGTATCTTGAGAACCTACAGTCGTCATTATGGGTTCGCAAGAGTCCCCTGGACGAATCCCAGGTAAACCGCAAGCTTTACCGACTATTTTTTGTGCTAAAGTAAATCCAGGTATTTCCTTGTCTTCGATAGGGGAGATAGCACGAATAAAAATAGTGCTAGGTTCAAGTCCCAATGCATGACGGGTTTTATCGGTTAACGCGCGTCCAATAAGTAAGGGAATACGTCCCCCTGCGCGTACTTCGTCTAAGATGGTTTTAGGTTTAGGGATGAAGGTTGCAATAATTTCTTCTGCTTCGTTAGTAATTTCTCCCTTGTAGGGATAGATAATGATAACGTCTCCGGTTTCCATTTCGCTGACATCGCATTCGATAGGAAATGCACCGGAATCTTCAGCCGTATTGAAGAAAATAGGGGAAATTTTTCCGCCAAGAATGTATCCTCCTGAACGTTTGTTGGGGACAAAAGGAATATCATTTCCAATGTGCCATAAAATAGAATTGATGGCAGACTTACGGGATGACCCCGTTCCAACAACATCCCCGACATAAGCAATGGGATAGCCTTTATCTTTGAGTCTAGCAATAGTTTCTATTCCCTCTGGGACAAGAGATTCTAGCATAGTTAAAGCGTGTAAAGGAATGTCCGATCTTGTAGTTGCATGGGGAGCGGGGGAAAGGTCATCGGTGTTGGTTTCTCCACAGACTTTAAAGACAGTGACGATAATGGCTTCAGGGACTTTAGGTTTATTGATAAACCAGGAAGCATTGGACCAAGCATCGATGACCTGTTTGGCGTAGGAGTTAGTTGCCGATAATTCTAAGACTTCATTAAACGTATCGAAGACTAAGATAGTTCCACTTAATGCGGTGACTGTTGCTGATACTAAGTTACTATCGGGAGATTTGAGCAAGCCGACCAGTGATTGTACATTATAGCCACCCATCATGGTTCCCAATAATTCCACTGCTCCTTGAGGGGAGATTATAGGACAGGTTATCTCACCTTTAGCTACTCCTGTTAAAAATCCTGCTTTAACATAAGCGGCTTCATCTACACCAGGAGGAATTCTATCTTGTAGTAACATTAAAAGCTCTTCTCTGAGTTCTTCGGGAGGATTTTTTAAAAGTTTACATAGTTGTGAAGTTTGTTCTGCGGTTAAGGGTAGAGGAGGAATTCCAAGTTTTGCGCGTTCTTCTGTGTGTTTATGATAACTTTTTAACATTCAGTTGTTCTCCTGCGATTTAATTCTTTATGTTTTGATTGATAGCCTTAAGGGTGATACCTTTAAGGCTATCAATTTTATTCTGTTGCAGTATAGATAGTTTTATTAAAAATTTTAGAAAACTAAGCTACACTTTCTTGTCATTCTATAAAGTTCAGACGTTTAATTATACTTTTTTTCTAGTAAGACATTAGAGCTTAATGCAATAAATATATAAAAATATGAGTAATGCGAAAAAATGGTAATATTTACAGGTAATTTTACATAATTTTATCCAAAGAATTTATATGTCTTAAATATCAAATATTAACCGATATCTACTCTCATGTAGAGTATTGATCTACGTATAAAAAAAAAGCTAATATTTCCTTCAGCTAAAATATTTTCTACTACATTTTAATAATTTTATACTAAAAAAAATAATAGAGAAATTGGCATAAATAATATTTAATAAGTATTTAAAATACTGAATATTTTATTTTTTATAAAAAATAAAAATAACATCGATTAATAAATTACTTTTTTTTAAAAAAATCAATTTAAAAAGCAGTTTACTTATGGATTTATTAAGTATATTTAATATACGACTGCACTGTACCAGATAAATATTGATTAGGTCGAATTTTTGCGAAGATTTACTTGGAAATACGCTTAGTTTATATTCAGTTAAGACTGTTTTATTAAAACATAAAATTGTAACTGTAAATTTAGTAAAAGCAGAAATAAAAGGAATAACAATACAACTATTTCAAAGAGAAAAAAAGCGATAAATTATATATTCTGAATAACTAGGGATAGGCTAGAGAGAAATAACTCAATAAGGTAAAACAAAAACTTGGTCTATAAAATAACTGAGGAATATAGTAAAGCTTTCTGTGAGTAGTCAAAACGCGATACTGGTCGCAACTATAGGCTAGTTAATAAAAACATTAAGTTGCTGCGGTATTTCACTTCCTGACTACCTTTTGGGAGATATTTATATATAATTACAATTCGTTTTCTCATGTGCTCTCCCGACCATTATGGCGTAGATTACGTTACTAATCCATGGATGGAAGGGAATATTCATAAATAAAACCGGTGATGTGCAACAGTGGCAGAACCTCTATCAAATCATCAAAGAGCTGGCAATCGTCAATCTGATAACTCCCGAAAAAGGTCAGCTAGATATGGTATTTACCGCTAATTCTGGGTTGGTTTGAGGGGACAATGACAACGTTGTCCTAAGCCGATTTTAACACAACAAACGCAAAAAAAAGAACTCTTCTTCAAAAAATGGTTCGAGGAGAATGGTTTCACCGTCAAACGTCTCACAGATTTTATTTTTGAGGTTATACAAGCCTCTTTGACAGAATTTCTTAAAGCGGGGGCGGCTAAATGTTTGACCCTAAGAGTGTCAGAATTGTCCTCAACTACGTTTACGCTAACTAACTTATTGAAAACTGTATTATCCAACTGCAATGTTATCTTTTCGATACAGGGGTGATTAATAACGCCATCGACAAAATTGTAGAAAATTGGGGCAGGTTTAAGATTTTAAACTTTAATTTAGGAGTCGAACACTGAATTTTAAAGACATTAAATACGGGGCAAAAGTAATAAAGTTAAAGTAAACTCAGATGATGCAGTAATTTTTACTTTTTACACTTTTTTGGGGAAAATACGATAGTTGTTCACGATATTAAACAAGCTGGTAACTCCTTTAATGGTTGATATAAAACGGGTAGTTACTGTAAGTAAAGAACATCGATGTTACATTCCACTGGAGTTGGTAAAATGACTCCAGCAGGGGTAAAAAAGGTTTCGTGTGGAGGTTAGTTAGTCCTGCTGTAGTGACTTAATTGTCTGATAGCGGTTCCGTAGTCTCAGTAAATATCCTCACTAAGGATAAAGAGTCAATCTATATTTTAATTAACATTTCATATAAGTATAATTACTTTTTATAAAAAAATTAATTCTAAAAAAATAGGGCTTTAAACTCAGATTATTTCTTATTTTTAGATAAATTATAGTTGGCTTAGTATATAAAAAATATTATATTTATAATAGGCAATATATATTTGTTTGATATGATTTTTTTAAAAACTCCTATATTAAAATATATTGAAGTTTTAAAGAATCACTCTAATATGAATTTACTATTATTTAATATTTAATGTAGAAAATAAATGAAAATTATCTGATTAAGTATGATTATTTAACAGTAAAAATAAAAATATTAGCAATACAACTGCGGAATAAAAAGTAAATAGAATTCTTATCTAAAGCTATTCTATTTTTTAAAAAAATTAATAATAATTAATTTTTAATTTTTTCTTTAGATAGCTAAAAATTACAAATAAGTCTATTTACGCCAAGGTAAATAGACTTATTTATTTCGAATTAACTTAGTTATATCTGATCTTAGAAAGAGCCCCTTAAATATAGTTAAAAAATCCAATTATAATGGCACAAAATTAGATATTAGCAAGTATTAATAGAAGAATGGACTGGTTTTTTTACAAAAGACAAGCGGTTTTAATCATATTAATCAAAAAAAAATTCTAGTTATCTTATTGCAATAACTTACTTATTAATCGATTCAACGGAAAAAATAAGTGTTCTAAGATTTTGTCGTATTTTTTATACAGGGATAATTAATGTAAATTGAAAAAATTTATCTCTAATTTAATCATTAAATAATGATTCATGATTGACATTATATAAAAAGATAAAAGACGAATTAAGTTTTAATTAAAATATTAAATTTTATAAAGTTACATATTAATACAAGAATATCGATAAAATTGCAAAATTTTGTAGTTAAAAACACTATAGTAATGATTATAGTGTTTTTAATAAAGTAAAAATTTTAACAAATTTGTATGGACTATTAGTAAACCTTGAGTATTATCCATCCATGAACTAAAACAGCGTTAAACTGAAAAAGCGTTGGTCTAGTTCAATAAAAAAATGTCTAATTCACCAAAAACTAAAATTAGTACAATCAGGAATCGTTTTTAGATTCAATCAAGATTGTTGAAATCTTGTGGTGTCAACTACCTCAGTTAAGTTTAACCACCCTATCACCGTGTCACTGCATAAATTCATCAGTCTGTTACCCTCCGACCCTTTCCAACTCGATCCTAAAATGCGATAAAGTTAGCAGGATGAAACGTTTATTTTGAAACTGAAGTCCATTTTAATCAGGAGATTCAAATAAGATGCTAATCGTAAAAATTGCAGTTTATATAGTCGTTGCTTTATTCATTTCTCTGTTTGTCTTTGGCTTTCTATCGAGTGATCCAACTCGTAACCCTGGACGGAAAGATTTCGAGTAAGCATAATTTGACTGTGTTAACTTAGGTGATTAAGACGACAGGGGCGAGGTACGGCTCGTCCCGAGCGTTCTTCTGCTGAGTCACGCTGCAGGTAGCAATTGACCCCTTAAGCTTGATTTTTATCGAAAAGATGCCTCCATTCGTTCCGCCACCTAATCCGCCCGCGTTAATCCAACCTATAGCCCTTGAATCTGAAGGCAATTGCCTTGAGATTCTGACTGAAGGATTGTCCACTCACACCCTCCTTGGGAAACGTCCCCCCCTTATTTCTCAGCTCCCAATTTTGATGCTCGAACCTCCACCATTGGAGTTCTCTGAAAAAATACCAGCGACAAAACCCCCTGGAGTTATTGAATTTTATCTGTCTGACCCCAAAGAGATTACCACTAAGTCTTTACTCCCTAATTCTTCATCTGAAGACAATAATGCTAGGGCATTAGGGGGTCCAATTTCTGTCGGTCAACCATCTTCAACAAAGAGCACATTAACAGCGATTAATCCAGTTTCTAACCTGGTATTTGGGCTAAATCGAAGTCATGACAGCCTCTCAAATACAGTCCATCGTCTCGTTACTCGTAAACGAGGAGGGCCAATACGAGAATTCAGAATTCTAACTTCTTCTACACCGAAAGGACAAGAAACCTCTATAAGTCAACAAACATTGGAAATTATTCCTGAATCCTCACCGGGGCTAGATACCGCTTCAATCCCAGAAGAAGCCATAGGGGTAGTAGAATTGATTGCTGATCGTCAAGAATATGATTCTACACAAGAGGTAGTCTACGCCGAAGGTAATGTGATCATGCGTTTTGCTAATGGGGTTCTATTAGCAAAGCGCCTGCGCGTTAATCTCCCCGATCAATTTGTTGTCGCCGAGGGAGAAGTTGTACTTGAACGAGGAGAACAAACCCTACGTGGAGAAAAGTTTGAGTATTATTTTGTGCAGGATCAAGGTGTGGTCTTCAACGCCAATGGGGAGATTTATCAACCTACAACAGGAAAAGACTTTTCTCCAAGATTACCCAACGATTCTACTAACGATCTTATTCCCAACCAAACTTTAAATGAACGCCTAGCGGTCAATCAACCTCTACAACGAATCACTACTACTCAAGGGTTTCGTTTCGGAACTTCTTTTGATTTTGGAAAGGAAGGCTTAGGCCTAGGAAGTAATGTTCCTAATCTACCGGCGACCCAAGTGCCGCCTAAAGGAGGACCAATCAATCGCATTCGCTTCCAGGCCGAACGAATGGAATTTGATGGAGATGGATGGAGTGCCACGAATGCTCGTTTAACTAATGATCCTTTCTCCCCCCCTGAGTTAGAAATTCGAGCAGAAACAGCAACATTTCGCAATATTGCCCCCTTGGTAGATGAGGTGAAATTGACTAACTCACGAGTGGTGCTTGATCAGACAAATTCCTTTCCCACCCAAGATAGGTTAATTTTAGATCGGCGTGATCGCCAACCTGGGGTAATTTCTTTTGGCTATGATGACCGTGATCGCGGAGGATTATATGTGGAACGAGGCTTTAATCTAGTTGATAATGATACGGTCAGTTGGGAACTTAAGCCTCAATATTATATCCAAAAAGGATTATTTCCCGACAGTATTACTACAGATAATCCCAATACTGATCTATTTGACGCAGACACAGACGACATTGATGCTATTAGTCCCCCAACATTCGGACTTATCAACAGAGTTGAGGCTAACTTTAGTGAGAACACTAAATTATTTTCCCGAACCTCACTGACGAGTCTAGATTTTAATAACCGCACTGAAGAACATATCCGAACGAAAACCTATTTTGAACAGAAAGTTCCCTTGTTCAGTATGGATAATGATTTGCGGTTTGAATATAATTATCGTGAACGTCTTTTTAATGGCTCCTTGGGTTTCCAAACTGTCCGGGATAGTTTAGGGTTGCTTTTCGTGTCTCCTCAAATTCCTCTCGATAAGAAAGGGTTACTACTGCTGAGTTATCAAGCATCTCTGCAAAATGTCAATGCTGACACAGATAAACCAGAGTTACTCGCCCCAATTCGAGAAAATAATCGTGTTACTCTCTTTCGTACCCAAGGAGCCGCATCGGTAAGCCGACCTTTTATGTTGTGGGTGGGGAAAGCCCTCCCCCCAACTTCTAGAGAAGGGCTGCGTTACACTTCTACTCCTGTGCTACCTTTTGTTCAGCTTTCCACCAGTGTAACAGGAGTGGCCAGTCTCTATGGTAATGGTGATTCTCAACCTTCGATTTCAGGCAGTATTGGAGTCTCAGGACAATTAGGCAATTTTTCCCGCCCCTTTTTCGATTATACAGGGTTTAATCTTTCCTTTAGTCAGGCATTGCGTGGAGATCCTTCTCCATTTTTATTTGATCGTTTTGCCGACCTTAAAACCATCTCTTGGGCATTAACCCAACAGCTGTATGGACCTGTACGCTTTGGGGTTCAAAGCGCCTTAAATATCGATACTGATGATGAAATTAACACGGATTTATTCCTTGAATATAGTCGCCGTACCTATAATATTCTCCTGCGTTACAATAGCCGTCTTCAAGTAGGTTCTATCAGCTTACGAATTAGCGACTTTAATTGGAGTGGTGATCCAGGTCCATTTGATGGGACGGGAATTCGTCCAGTTATTCAAGGAGTTCCCCGCTAATATTTTTGATCTTTAGTGTATTTATGATGCTCAAAAAGTTTTGTCCTGATATTTTTCTAGAGGTGTTGTGTCAAAATCAAATTATGCTAAGCCTACCATCTCAACTTAATTTATAGCTATGATATAAAACTTTCAACTAAGTTTAATCAATGTAATCTAATTAAATTCTAACCTTAGAAAGACTCAACATTACCGATTATCAGATTTTAAATAAGATAGGATCGGGATTAGTATTAATATGTATATGAGTCACGATCTAAGATTGAGATACCCAGGGTAGTGGGCAATGCCCACTACCCTGCTATGCTATTCATCCTGTTAATTCTTGAAAGGGAACAGCTTTCCGTTTTAAAGTTCTCATGGCTCGATTGTTTAATTGTCGTACTCTTTCATGGCTTAACCCGCATTGTTGTCCAATTTCTTTATAACTCATTCGTCTTCCATTTTGTAAACCATAACGTAAAGTAATAATTTCTCTTTGACTAGGAGATAAGTTGTTTAATAATTCACCAATTTTTGATTCAAGTTCTTGTTTATTTACAAAATTATTTGGTGATCTTGTTTCATCGGGTAGAATATCCTCTAATTCTGTATTATGTTCGTTTAAAACAATGTTTAAACTACAAGAATTCGTTTTATAAGCAGCTTGGCTGATAGTTCGTAATTTCTCTAGAGGAATTTCTAGCTTTTGAGCAATTTCTTCTTCGGTAGGTTTCCGTCCTAATTCGACGAAAAGTTCCCGCAGTGTTTTCTTACTCTTATTGAGACTATCGATTACATGAATGGGAAGACGAATCGTTCGTGCTTGTTGAGCAATCGCTCGTGTAATAGCTTGACGAATCCACCAATAAGCATAGGTAGAAAACTTATAACCCCGATCAGGATCAAATTTTTCAACCCCTTGTATTAATCCAATACTTCCTTCTTGAACTAAATCTAATAAAGGTAATCCACGGTTTTGATATTTTTTAGCGATGGAAACCACTAAACGTAAGTTGGCTTTAACCATTTTTTGCTTAGCTTGTTCTCCTCGCTTGACTGTTTTTTGTTCTTCCGTAGTTAATTTTTCTTGATCTAAAAAACACACCATTTCTTTGACCTGAGAAGCAAGTTTAAATTCCTCTTCAGGACCTAGCAAAGGAGTTCGTCCAATTTCTTGCAAATAGATACGGATGCTGTCAATTGATTTAGCCATTTTATGCTTAGTTTAGTTAGGATACGTCAGAAAATATTAAGTCTGATACCTGGGGATTCTGTTTAATTCTGGAGACTAAGGGAATTTCTATTTTCCTAGCTGAATACTTGATAATAATATAGATTTTCTTGAGTCACTTCAAATCGGTTTTCCATTTCCAATCTATTTTTGAGTAATGTTTATCTCGACGATTAACGATTCAATTCAAAGATTTAAATCAAGCTTTTGGGGTAACTGCTCGGCCTTACGTTAACTTAATTCTCGCGTTAACCTAACGACATATATATAACTTATCAAATTTTTTATATTTTGTACAGGAGTCAAAGACAATCTACTATATTTTTGTCTAAACATCATCTGTTTAAAAAACAGAAATAAAGTTATTTTAAAATATTTGCCAAACAAAAGATAGCTTTTAGAAAGACACAATATAAACAACTTTTATTGACTCTACCAAAAAGTAGAAGTTAGATTGCATTTTCCCTTATTGAAACCGGATTAGTTGAATCAGATAACGTTGTTTTTTAGTAATAGCAACTTCTCCAACTTCCAAACGACCTTTACCTCGGACAGTAATTAAATCCCCAGATTCAACAGTATGGCTTGCCTGAGTAATGTCTTTCCAATTAACTCGTACATCTCCCGAATTAATTGCATTAGCCATTTTACTACGAGAAATTCCAAACCCTGCTGAGGCGATCGCATCTAAGCGCATAGATGCTTCTACAGTGGTCATTTTCTTGGTTTTGGGAGAATGAATTTTTAATTCACTTAATGTTATTAACTGGGTTTTCACCGGAACTGAACGCACCTGAGTAAGGGAAATTTCAAGAAATTCTGCAATTTCAGGAACTACTATTACCTGCGCCCCCCGTTCTCCTAGTACTAGGATATCTCCAATCTTTTCGCGAACAATTCCTGTTCCTGAAATCGCCCCTAAGAAATCTCGATGGTTAGCAGGATCAAATAAAAAGTTTCCAGCAATACACAGAGCAGTTAGTGGAATCTCGGAAGCATCCAGAGAAATTTCAGGACGAGCTATACCCACTCGTTGCTGTTCTGCCTGAGGATAGCCTCCCCACGCCACAATTCTGACTTCAGTTAATCTTTCAAATAGTCCTTGAACTTCAGCGATGACAGGAGGACAAAGAAAGTCACTGACTACGATTTCCCAAGTTTTTAAGGCTATTTCCGCTTGATCAACAATACGGGTAATCGCTTCTCGATTTTGAATTCCTTTTAATAACTTTTCTCTGGGTAACATAAACTATTCACTATAGTAGCTATATCCTTAGAATTACATTTTTCTAGAATTTTGGTAGACTTATTTCTGAGTAATTAAAGACCTTTAACCCCAAATAATATACCTACCCTAATTCAATCGATTACGATACTGCAGAACGTCTCCGCTGACAATGGATAAGCGTAAACCCAACCCCACAAGAAACCTTACCCGTTACCCTATTTGTTCCAGCCGCAACTCCTCCCAAAATGGAACTAGCTGGTCTTCTAGTCCATCCAAAGATATCCACTTCAGTAATAAACCAAAACCTATCTTCCCTGAAAAAACCGAAGATATCTAACCAATATGCCATCATAATCGCTTGTTCTTTGACTTTCTGATTGGTATCAATAACATCAATTCATCGACAGTTTTATCTCTTTTTCCCAAAAGAACAATTTAATTAAAAGGAATGCTAGTTTTCTCGATAGCTGTATAGGTCTCTCCGGCTTTAATCTAACCTGATACAACAACAACAGGATAGTCCACGATTAATGTAAGACCTAGTCAAAAATAAAGTTAACAAATATAGAACAAATCTAAATTATGAAAAAATAATTTGAGAACCTGGGACATTGATTTTGACTGAAAGTATCTCATGGTGGGTAAAAGTTTGCTTTAGGTTTTCATGTGATTCTGGAGGCGCAAAAAACAACATAAACCCTCCTGCCCCTGCCCCTAATAGTTTACCACCCCAAGCCCCCGATTCTCGACCTAATTTATAAAGATTATCAATTTCTGGGTTAGAAATTATAGTATCTAAACTGCGTTTGGCTATCCATGCCTGATGTAGTAATTCTCCAAAAGCTGATAAGGGTTGATTAGTAGTTAAAATATCCCATCCTTGGTCGACCATTTTCCGCATTTTTTTAAGAATATCGGTATTATCATCGACCCGTTTTAACTGCTTAGCCACCACTTGAGATGCTTTGCGTTTGATTCCAGTAAAAACAATAAAAATATGAGATTCAAACTCCGCTAATCTTTGGGAAGATAGGGGAATTCTAGTGACAATTATATCTTCTTCAGTCCTAAACTCTACTAAGTTAAATCCCCCCATCGCTGCCATTAATTGATCTTGACATCCTACACGATCTTTAACTAAATAGCGTTCTACATAAATGGCTTCATAAGCTAAATCTAATGGCTTTATAAATTCCCCTTTAAAACTATGAAGTGCTTGGAGTAAGGATACGGTAAAAGCAGAAGAGGAACCTAACCCTGTAAACGCCGGTAAGTCAGCTACATTATGCAACTCAATATCCTTTTCTAAACCACAGAATTTTAAACATTGTTGATAAACATTATGCTCTAATTCATCAACAGTTTTAACCAATTCTACTTTTCGGTAAGACACCCGAATCAAATAATCGAACAAATGACTAGGAAACGGAGTTGCTGTAACATAAGAGTACTTATCAATTGAAGTTGCTAATACTGCACCTCCATGCTGGAGAAAATACTCAGGATAATCGGTTCCGCCGCCAAAAAAACTAATTCTAACTGGTGCGCGTGAAATTAGCATGGGTCAAGTAATTGGCTAAAGTTTTCTAGGATAAAAGCTTCTGCTTTGGGTAAAGCTTCAGGAGTTCCAATATCTAAAAATGGAGCTTTAATTTGATGAACTTTAATTAATTTTTTTTTCTTGAGTAGTGCCGGAAAAACATCATATTCAAAACTTAGGGGAAATCTTGATGGAAACTTCTCTAAAACCTGATGACGAAATAAATAGACTCCGCCGTTAATAATTCCTGTCCCTTGGCGTTTTTCAGCAAAACTTATAAGATTTCCAAATTTATCAATCACTAAAGAACCATAACGAGAAGTGTCTTTTACAGATACTCCTAAAATCACTACATCAACTTCACAATTATCTAAATAACTTATCATTTTGTTAAATTGTGCAACAATTAAAGAATCTCCATTCATCACCAACCAAGAATTAGAAGAAATGTTAATCTGCTCAACTGCATTAAGAAAACCGCCGGCAGTTCCTAATGGTTGCTTTTCCTTGCAACAATAAACCTCTATGCCTGGGACAGGCTGGTTTTGAAAATGTTCTTCAATTACTTCTGATAAATAACCAGTTGAGAGAATATTTTGGGTGATTCCTTGAGATTTAAGATATCTTAAAATCCACTCTAGAAAAGGTTTATCAGCGACGGAAGCCATAGGTTTAGGAACGTTTAGAAGTAAGTGTTTAACTCGCGTTCCATACCCCCCTGCTAGAATAACTGATGTAATCTTTCTCATGCTTTAACTATTAACTGTCAACCATTAACTAAATTACTCCACATTGTCCCTGTTGACGCAAGAGATGATCACATAAGACTACAGCAACCATTGATTCTACGATCGAAACAGCGCGAGGCAATACACAAGGATCATGTCTTCCTTTTGCGGCTAACGTGGTTTTTTGTCCTATTTTACTCACCGTTTTTTGCTCTTTTCCAATAGTTGCTGTGGGCTTAAAAGCTACTCTAATAATAATATTTTCTCCGTTACTAATTCCTCCTTGAATTCCGCCCGAACGGTTAGTAGTAGTGCGAATTTCTCCATTTCCATCGATGTAAAATTCGTCATTATGTTCACTTCCAGTTAATAAGGTCCCGGAAAACCCTGAGCCGATTTCAAAACCTTTACTTGCTGGAAGAGACATCACTCCTTTTGCCAAATCTGCTTCTAACTTATCAAAAACAGGCTGTCCAAGTCCTTTAGGAACCTGACGCGCCACACACTCAACTACCCCACCGAGAGAATCCTTATTGCGTCGAGTTTGATTGATCAAATCAATCATTTTTTTTGCGGTTTCTTCATCAGGACAACGTACAATGTTATTTTCTACTTTTTCCCGTGTAACTGTTAACGGATCAATGATTCCTTCTAAGTTTTTTATCCGCTTAACATAACCGACAATTTCCACATTTGCTACTTGTTTGAGAATTTTTTTTGCGATTGCCCCGGCGGCTACTCGTCCAATGGTTTCTCTTGCTGAAGCTCTTCCTCCTCCTTGCCAGTTACGAATTCCATACTTCGCTTCGTAGGTGGCATCCGCATGGGAGGGACGAAACTTCATGTCCATTTCATCATAATCTTGCGATCGCGCATCCTTGTTTCGAACTAGAATAGTAATGGGGGTTCCTAGGGTTTTTCCTTCAAAAACTCCTGATATAATCTCACAGGTATCGGTTTCGTTCCGAGGGGTAGTAATCTTACTTTGGCCAGGACGACGACGATCCAGGTCAACCTGAACGTCAGCTTCGGATATTTCTAAGCGTGGAGGACAACCATCAATAACGACTCCAACCCCTCCACCGTGGGACTCGCCAAAGGTGGTGATGCGAAATAAGTGGCCGAAGATATTGCCCATAAATGTCCGTTAATTAATGTCTGTTAATTTTGATGGCTTTATTTTCTAGTCTAGAGTAGTCGATAGCCAATAGGCAAGATAAAACGAGGTTAAAGTCGAAAAATAGAAGTTAATACATAACAAACATACAGACAATAAGGAATCTATATTCCTTATTTTTTTAAAAAATATTCATTTTTTTTAAAAAAAATATTCCTAAGTTAAGAATAAAAAATATATAAGTAATTCAAAGTACTGTTTATAATAAACTATCATATTTTTTAAAGAATTAGTAGTGTTTGATAACGTTAAAATATGAGGATATCAACTGAAATCTAACTTAGCTTAAGGGCGAAAAGATCCAAATTTATTCCTCGTTTAATTTCATAGAAATGGTCAATACTTCAGATTCACCTACCAGGAAAATATCCAAGCTAGAAGCAATTAAGGAGAAGAGTAACTTTCTAAGAGAACCTCTAGCTACAGAACTTTTAGAAGAGACAACTCATTTTACAGAAAATGCTGTTCAAATTCTTAAGTTTCATGGATCTTATCAACAGGATAACCGAGATAATCGAGTTAAAGGACAAGAAAAAGATTATCAAATGATGTTGCGGACTCGCAATCCTGGAGGGTTTATCCCCCCTGAACTTTATCTAACTCTTGATCGCCTTAGTGATGAATATGGAAACCATACCTTACGGGTGACAACACGCCAGGGATTTCAAGTTCATGGTATTTTGAAGAAGAATCTCAAAGCAGCAGTGTCAGCAATTGTAAAAAACATGGGATCAACCCTTGGAGCTTGTGGAGACCTAAGCCGCAACGTTATGGCTCCTCCTGCCCCATTCAAAAATAGCCCTGAGTACCAATACACCTGGGAATATGCGGATAAAATCGCTGATTTACTCAGACCTCAAACTGAAGCCTATTATGAAATTTGGCTTGATGGAGAAAAATTCCTCAGTGCGGAAGAGTCCCCTGAAGTAGTGGCTGCTCGTCAATGCAATAGCAATAAAGCCATTTTTGCTGGCAAAGAAGAACCTATTTATGGGAAACATTATATGCCCCGTAAATTTAAATGTAGCGTAACTGTTCCAGGGGATAATTCCATTGATGTCTACACCCATGATGTCAGTTTAGTGGTAATGACGGACAGTAAGGGAATCCTGCAAGGATTTAACATTCTGGTAGGAGGTGGAATGGGACGCACCCATAATAAAGAAGAAACCTTTGCAAGGATAGCTGACCCCATCGGTTATGTAGCTAAAGAAGATGTTTATGATGCATTAAAAGCTATTGTTGCAACTCAACGGGATTACGGTGATCGAGTTCAACGTCGTCACGCTCGCATGAAATATCTAATTAATGACTGGGGAGTAGACAAATTCCGCGCTAAAGTTGAAGAATACTTTGGTAAGTCTCTATATCCTTTTAAAACACTTCCTAAATGGAAATATCAAGACTTTCTAGGCTGGAATGAACAGGGAGATGGTCAGTTATTTCTGGGAATTTCAATTGAAAATGGTCGAGTAAAAGACGAAGGAAACTTACGACTAAAAACCGCCCTACGCCGCATCACCAAACAATTCAGGTTACCTATGCGGTTAACAGCTAACCATAACGTTATTCTTTATGAGATTGACCCTAATCATCAAGAGGCGATTGAAAAGATTCTGCAAGATTGTAGCGTAATTACTAATCCTCAAGAAATTGATGCTTTAACCCGTTATTCGATAGCCTGTCCAGCTTTACCAACTTGCGGGTTAGCCATTACCGAATCAGAACGCGTCCTACCTGAGATTATTCGGCGGATTAAAACAGTTTTATCTAAATTAAACATGGCATCAGAGGAAATTGTCATTCGGATGACTGGATGTCCCAACGGTTGCGCCCGTCCCTACATGGCTGAGTTAGGATTTGTAGGAACTGCGCCAAACACTTACCAAATTTGGTTAGGAGGAAGTCCTGATCAAACTAACTTAGCTGAACCTTACCTCCAGAAACTACTTGACAAAGATATAGAGAAATTTTTAGAGCCTCTATTTGTCTATTTTAAGCAAGAAAAGACAGAACAAGAAAGTTTTGGTCAATTTTGTTTTCGAGTCGGCTTTGAGTCTCTAAGAGCGTTTAGTGAAACTTATAAGCCTATAAAACCGCGTCGTATTCGCAAAAATCAACATCGGGTAAGTGTTTCTGATGAGATGTTTGTTAAACTCAAAGATGTATCGGAGACAGACAAACGACCGATGAATCAGATTGTTCATGAAGCGTTAGGGGTGTATTTTAGTCAAGAAAAATTGGAGTCAATAGAAACAGAAGATTAAATAACAAAACTTACGCTACATTTGTACTAGTGGGATCAATTTGTCAATCGATCCCGCCATACTTCATAACCACTCAAAAATGCTATAAATAGACGATCTAGCTTACAACTTGACGAGGTTGGTTTTCGTCTAGGTTTAATAACTGTGAAATATACTCCTCAAGATAATGCTAACTAACAAGTTCTTTGTCAAAGATAAAAGAACAAGGTGAGGAGGATTTTGTCAAAAGTTAAAGGTAATTGATGGGAAAAGTTTTGACAAAATTTTGCTGCTAACCAAGATAAATTTATTTCATTACTCAATTAGGGAAATACATTGTCGACTTCAGTTTTAATTGCATCACTCAAAAGGTGAATGGTATTTAAATGAAGCAGGTTGTCTACAGTCTTATTAAAGAGATGAAAATTAAGCTGATTAGATAATTAAATTACCTTACTAAATCCCTAATTTATAATGTTTTTAACATATTTTATATGATCAATTATTGATTATTCGCTAAATTAGCCATTATCGGTTGAGAATAGGTTTTAGTTGAGTAGTTTGATGTTCTCCTAGAATGGAAGACATATACATTAATACCTCTATTATTGAGCAACGGTTGGTATCAGTTGCAAATCTATTTAAGAACTAGGAATTCAAAATAACAGTCAGCTTAAATCTTATTTATCGGCTAAAATAATTTGAGATTTAGAATAGAATAATAGTTTTGATTATCTAACAGAAGGAGTAGGAAATCTTTGTATCAATGCTGTCCATATTTCTTAGGAATCTAACGGAGAATTGACTATTAGTTTATCTCAAGGAGAGTATAAGAATAATTTAAAAAAGAAAAGTAGTTTGTCTAAAAATTAAACCATTGTCTTAACAAATATTATTAGTCAATTATTTATTCGCTCCGACTATACAATCAGAACATGTTAATCAATGTCTTCTTGCTCAGATAGAACAAGTTCATAGTCTAATTTTGGACGGATGTATTTGCCAATTATGGACACTAGCCTATATATAAAAATAGAAGAAAATAAAACTAGGTGTATGACAAAACGATAAAAACAGCTTAATTTGGTAATTAAGTTACCTGAAAAGAGGTAAAAAAATCTTGCAACTAAGTGGCAAAACAATTGTTGAAGATATGAATTTTAATTAGGCAGTGGTAGGATAAATTGCCGTTACCAAAATGGTGGATTTTTATTAGAACTTAATATCCGTAACTATTTGAAATCACAAGGCAACATTCTTAATTAAGCTCTTCGCGATACGTTAGTAAACGATGATAAACGTAATTTTTTTAAAAAATAACCTATGCAACAAATAATCAAATCCCTGTAGATCTTGTTAACTTACGTGCTCATGATGAACTTCAGCAAGGTTTAGAAAGGGATATTCAAGAATTAGGGTTTAGTTATTACCGTAAACGTTCCGTCATGTGTTGCTGCTAAAGCTATGTTAGTATTTTTTTTGTAACAAAAACTCTATCAGGCTAGGCTGTTCACTCGCAAAACAAAAATTTATTAGTCTCCCTGTCATGTGATCTTAAGCCACAATAAGAATAAACGTTATTCTCTGGTTGGGTAATATCAAATACTTTTTTAGTTAAAATTCCAATTTACTAAGATATTAAAATAATCACTAAAAATGTTATTATTAAAACTATCTTTGATAAACTTACTCGATTAGATGGTATCAAGCAGACTATTTTTATCTCTAAAAATAGAAAAATACAAGACAAAAAAAAACTAGTAAGTCTAAGTTAGCTTAACATTAAATATTGTAGATTATCTCTTAATAAAAAAAATAAAGAAACTAGAATCAAGAAGATTATGAGTTAGACAACTCAAGATTATTTAACACCAATGCAAAACAGAATGTCAAGATAAATTAGACTAATAAATAAGAGTAAGATTCCTAGTCAATAAATCTAAGAATAGACATTGATCTAAATTGCACTTTAAATTTAGTAAGTCAAAACATAGTTCTATTGTCTGAAGTAAAAATACTTAGACGGTAATAACCGTATTTATCTCCATTAAGACGGAGCAATTCAAAATAAAAAAATAGCTAAAAATAAATATTTATGTTATAAATCAATCATAAATATTTTTTAATTATTAAAATAGTTAATATTTATGAAATATTTACCGTAAGTTATCACTTAAATAATCAGAATTCTATTCTATAAAATTGTCCTTCATAGCTCGGATTTTGCCAAAAACTTGCTCCGGTTCTTTCACACCTACTATTGATTGTAAACTAACACTATCCCATCGCAAAAAGGGATTGATTTTTTTTTCTTCTCCTAATAAAAAAGGAACGGTTGCTTTTCCTTGTTGACGATTTTTTTTAACTTGATTCAATTTCTTTTTTAAGACTGCATTATCAGGATCAACTGTTACTGCAAATTGAAGATTTTTTAAGGTATATTCGTGGGCACACCACACACGAGTTTTATCGGGTAAATTCCGTAACTTATCTAATGAATTAACCATTTGTGCTGGATTCCCTTCAAACAACCGTCCGCATCCCCCCGAGAATAAAGTATCGCCACAGAACAATTCTCCGGTATCTTGAGCTGATTCTGGGAAAAAATAGTAAGCAATATGAGCGCGAGTATGTCCAGGGACAAAGAAAACTTCTCCCACCCGTTTAGCGAATTTAACGCGATCACCTTCTTTCAAGAAAACCTGTTGGTGAGGAATTCTACCCCTATCTTCTACCCCTCCATAGACACAAAGGTGAGGAAACTTTTTGATTAAAATATTATTTGCCCCAATATGGTCGTAATGATGATGGGTATTAAAAATAGCTACTAGTTGGGCTTCTAGCTCATCTAAACATCTTAAAACGGGAGTCGCCTCAGCTGGATCAACTACAGCTGTGGTATGATCAATAGAATTATGAAGCACAAAAATATAGTTGTTAGATAGGGCAGAAAGTCGTTTAATATCCATAAATGATGGGTGAATTCAGCTGACATGAGTCATATTTTTTAGTTTAAGACAGATTTGTCTAACATAATGAAAATTGTCAGAAATTTAGTTTCACAAACGTAGACAATAATTTATTTATAAATCCTTGCATTTGTATTTTTTTATAAAAGACTTATCCATATTGGTAATATTGTATTGCTCAGTATCTTAGGAGTTGATGCAATTCTTTAACGTAAAACTATTATTCACTGACAAATTGTGGGTGTTATATTACTTCTTTTTAAGAAAAACCGTACTCGTTAGATTATGGGTTAAATAAACCTAAGCTGTTATGTTTGTTTGTCAATACTTGTATATGACAAGCTGTTCTTTGTATTATTTTTGCCCAACAAGTAAATATTTAGAATATTTTAATTATGACTAGACTAATTTTAATAATTATTTTAGTCATTCTTATTGTTCTCAACACATAGTATAAGTTTTGTAGGGTAAGCAAAGATATATTAATGTACTCTTATTCAAGACACCTATTGTAATTTCTACATCTTCTAGTCTTAAAGTTTTATTTGTAAAAAGTCTCCGAGAAAAACTTATGATAATTACTGAAATACTTGATAAACTTCGCCAATTGACGCAGATTGACATCCAATCTTCTTGGCTTAGTATTTCTGACAAAATCTCTTTTGATTCTATCGATATAGATGCTGGGAAACCTGTTCATCTGAATGAGAAAGGTTACATTATTTGGCCTGCAGGAAGACAGGTTAAATGGTTAGCTAAAAAGCTTATAATTCCTAAAGAAATTAGGGGGTATCCTCTATCAGGATTAACAGTCAAATTAGCTTTAACTTGGTGGGCAGAAAAAGCAGAAATTTTTATTAACAAACAATTAGTACAAGAGGGAGATTTATTTGATTCTTCAGCTAGGATTTTAGTAAGTCCATGTGCTAAACCAAGAGAGGAATTTTTAATTTTATTACGTTTAGTTAGTCCCAGTCATGATATTGGTGGGCTAATGAATTCTAAACTAATTTATGAAACAGATATAGGTTTAATAGACCCTGGTTTTGTTGCCGATGAGCTAACTATATTATACAATTACCTGTCTGCTTTTGAACCTCAAAATATAGACTTATTTAAAAAAATAATTGATCGGATAAACTGGGATATTGTCGATGACAAAGAAAGATTTAATTGCCATTTATTAGAATTACGTAAGACTCTTAAACCTTTGGCAAAAAAAATTAAAAAATACTCTTTAAATTTATTAGGACATGCTCATTTAGATATGGCTTGGTTATGGCTAGTTGATGAAACTTGGGATGTAGGAGAGAGGACATTTTCCTCTGTTATCAACCTACAGAAAGAGTTCCCAGAACTTATTTTTGGTCATACAACCCCTGTTCTTTATGAATGGATAGAAAAACATCGTCCTCAGCTTTTTAAAAAAATCATAAAAGCATATAAACAAGGGAAATGGGAAATCTTAGGAGGAATGTGGGTTGAACCAGAAGTAAATTTAGTATCTGGAGAATCAATAGTTAGACAACTGTTGTATGGACAACGTTTTTTTAAAAAAAAATTTGGCAAAATAACCCAGGTTGCTTGGCTTCCTGATAGTTTTGGGTTTACTTGGCAATTGCCACAGATTTTCCACCAGAGTGGAATTAAATATTTTGTAACTGGAAAACTTCATTGGAATACTAATGTAAAATTTCCTTATGGTTTTTTTTATTGGCAATCTCCCGATGGAACCCAATTATTAACTCTGATTTCTCCTCCAAACGTCGCTGGAGTTATGAATACTAATCCTCTGAGAATGACTGATTATTTGATCTCATGGAAGCAACAAACAGACTTAAAAGATGCTTTGTGGTTACCTGGAGTAGGAGATCATGGAGGAGGTCCAACTCGTGATATGTTAACTGTTCAAAATCGCTGGAGACAGTCTCCTTTTTCTCCTAAAATTAGTTTTACTAAAGCTATTGATTATTTAGATAAATTAGGAAAAATTTCTGATTCTATTCCAGTTTGGGATGATGAACTTTATCTGGATTTACATCGGGGTTGCTATACAACTCATGCTGATCAAAAATTTTATAATCGTCGCTGCGAAAATTTACTATATCAAGCTGAATTGTGGTTTTCTATTGCAACAATTATTCAAAAAAAACATGTTAATGTTGACAATAAAATATCTTTAGAAAAAGCCTGGAAAAAAGTTTTATTCAATCAGTTTCATGATATTTTACCTGGAACTTCTATTGCTGAAGTTTTTACTCAAGCTAATAAAGATTGGCAGAAAACGTTGAAAATTAGTCAATCTTTATTAGACAATTCTTTTCAAGCTATTATTTCTAAAATTTCCTTGCCAAAATCACCTAAAACTAATGCTATTCCCTTGATAATTTTTAATTCTCTAAATTGGCAAAGATCAGAAGTGATTGAATGTTCTGTAACAGAAAATAACTGTAAAATTTACGATTTAGAAGGAAATCAATTAACTTCTCAACTATCAAACGATAATAAACTTTTATTCTTTGCAGAAAATATTCCATCAATTGGATATCGTATTTTCTGGTTATGTCCTACCGATCAAACTTCAGAAAACACTGATAAAATCAATGATAATGATCATACTCTTGAAAATCAATACTTAAAAGTTACTATCAATTCTAGAACAGGAAATATAGATAGTATTTTTGACAAAGTTGTTCAGAAAGAAATTGTTAGGGGAGAATGTAATCAATTGCAAGGATTTCAAGATCAAGGACAATATTGGGATGCTTGGAATATCGATCCCAATTATAATGATTATCCCTTGCCAGAAACTAAATTGAAGACCATTGAGTATTTAGAAATGGGTCCTATAGAATGGACAATAAGAGTGATTCGACAATTAGGAAACTCAGAATTTTGTCAAGATTATAGTTTACGAATTAACTCAAAAGTTATCATAATTAAAACAAGAGTTGACTGGCAAGAAACCCATGTCTTGGTCAAAAGTTCTTTTTCCTTGAATTTAGATAGTAATTATACAACCTATGAAATTCCTTTTGCTGCTATTGAACGAACAAACTATCCTAAAACCCCGGAAGAAAAAGCTAAATGGGAAGTCCCTGCATTAAGATGGGCAGATTTAACAGATAAGTCTCAAAACTATGGAGTAAGTATTTTAAATGACTGTAAATATGGCTATGATAGTCAAAGTGATCGCTTAAGACTTACTCTTTTAAAAAGTCCCCGTTGGCCAGATTCTAATTGTGATCGCGGTTTGCACTATTTTACCTATGCCATATATCCCCATCAAGGAAGTTGGCAAGAAGCAAAAACTGTACAGCGAGGATATGAACTAAACGTTCCCCTAAATGTGGTTTTTTCTCCAAAAAATAAACCGAATCAACCCACGACATTACCACCAGTCAATCAATTCTTAAATTTGGGTTCAGATAACTTAATTCTGTCAGCTTTTAAACCAGCAGAAGATCACTCGAATGCTTGGGTTTTACGATGTTATGAATGTGAGGGAAAAAATACCTTAATTTTTGTAACTACTAATCTAAATTTAACATTTATTAATCAAGTAAATCTTTTAGAAGAACCTATTCCCAACTTTTTTGAAATTACTCCGTGGAAAATAGTTAGCCTTAAAGCAAAAGTAGAGCTTTAAGGAATCTAGGAGTTAAACGATGGGGAGCTTTCACACGATACCGAACTTGGTTCTCATACCCTCATTCTCTTCTCGAGTTTTTCAAGCTTTCCGCCTCCTGTCTCACTTCAATTTTGATTGATACTATTTTCGTCAACTCTAACCACAGATGTTGGTATTGTATATCTTCATCAGTTACTAAATCAATTGCTTCATTGACAGCTAGACTGAGACCTTAAGAATTTGGAAAATCTTAAGTTCACAAATATTTTTTAATTTTCAACTTAGAGTTTTCAATTCCATCAGTTTTCTAACTTTGGTTGCTTTATAAGCCGATAAATTATTCATCACCATAGTAAGCCTCTAGCTACAATAATATCAGTCCTTCTGTTTTATCAGTAAGAGACGTTTCTTTAACTTATCCATCGCTGGCTTACATATCGTCCTCATCCGAAATTAGGCTCAATTGAGCCTAAACCTTCAGCATTTTTAGCACAAAGCAGCCAAAATACCACAATTCAGAATAATTATTTTGACTTTTTTTAGTAATTGAGCGGCGAAAAGACAGGAAGAACAGAGTCTAATTCTCCCTGTGATATTAGCTTGAGTGAAATTAGTTGGCTAACTATAAATTTTATAAATTTAATGAGAAGTGTTGCCATTTTCATTGGTTCCACGGGGTTGAATTACACCATATCCACCATGATTGCGAATATAAACAACATTGATTTTATTAGTTTCTTTATTGCGGAACATATAGAAATCATGGTCTACCAATTCCAATTGATGTAAGGCTTCATCAATAGTCATCAGTGGCATGGCAAAATATTTCATGCGGATGACTTCAGATGGTAATTCTGGGGTGCGATCACCAATTAAGTTTCCTTCTACCGGACGTTGCTCAACAATTTCTGCAGCTTTAACCAGATTGTGAGGTTTCTTGTTATTAAGTCTTTCTTTATATTTGCGAAGTTGACGAGCAATTTTATCAGAAACTAAGTCAACACTAGCGTAGAGACTTGTGCTGTCTTCTTGGGCCCTGATAACAGTACCATTGGCATAAACCGTTACTTCTGCTTTATATTTATCAATGATCCGAGCATTGCGAGCTACTGATAAATGTACATCAACTTTCGTTGTGATTGTTTGAAAATGTTTTACTGCTTTTTGGAGCTTTTCTTGTACGTAGTCATTAATAGAATTGGTAATGTCGATATTATTCCCCTGGATCAAAAGCTTCATATTTAATACTCCATTGTTTATTAAACTTTATTCACATCAAACAGCAATAAAGAAATTAGCTGCTTGTTTTTCAACAAAGATGAATTAGCATCTTAAATGCTATTAGTTTGAACTGAAGTCTCAGATATTTTGCATTCTTTCATTAGCTTTCTAACCTTTTCCTAGATATTTTAATTGTAGTTTATCTCTTCTTTATTGAAGCTTTATCTAAGATTGATTAATGATAGAATATAGGGGGAAAACAACTTCCGTAGATTTGTCAATTTGTATTTTGTCTTTCGTTTCACTTTAGTAGTTTATTAAGGCTCAATGTCAAAAAATGTTAGGATACTCCCGGACCTTTTGACTATATCTAGCAATCAAGGAAAAAAGTTGAACAGAAAAAAACAATAGACCTAAGTTTTCTCCCCCCCCCATTTCCCACTTAAAGGGAACTATTCCGACATACTCAGACTAACATGTTTGTATTGTCTTTAGCATCGCTTTTTATCTTCTTGTCATTTTCCTTCACAAATCTTGATGGTTTTTAAAATTATCTTCATGAGATGAGACAAACTTCTCGATTGACTTTCAACCATAAGGGACAACAACGACGATGTATTGTCTACCAGGGAGGAATTATCCCCTATGAGTTAGCCTGGAAGACTCAGCGCTTACTAGTTAAAGAACGCTTAGAAGACCAGACTTTAGAGGATATCCTTTTACTACTTGAACATCCTCCTGTTTATACTTTGGGAACCGGATCTAGTCTAGAATTCCTAAAATTTGACCTTGCTATGACCTCTTATGAAGTCCATCGTATTGAAAGGGGAGGGGAAGTTACCTATCATTGTCCAGGTCAACTAGTAGGATATCCCATTCTCAATTTACGCCATTACCAACAAGATTTACATTGGTATTTGCGACAACTCGAAGAAGTAATTATTAAAGTACTTCAAGAATATGGACTTAAAGGAGAAAGAATATCTGGTTTAACGGGAGTTTGGGTAGAAGGATATAAAGTTGCAGCTATCGGAATTAAGGTTAGTCGTTGGATTACAATGCACGGGTTTTCCTTGAATGTTTACCCTGACCTAAAAGGATTTAAACAGATTATTCCTTGTGGAATTGAAGATAAACCTTTAGGAAGCTTGGAGCAACTTATTCCTAACATTAAATTATCCAAAATACGTCAAGAAGTTGCTTTAGCTTTTGCTGACGTTTTTCAGGTTGATATAGTAAGTAAACATAGTCTTTTTTGAAAAAAACTATCCAATTAAATTTTTCAGTTGTTTAATTAAGTTTAGTTTAAATGACTTTGCTACCATTTCTATTTATAACTAAAAAATATAATTTATTGCCCAATCAGATAACCTTTGCCTCAACTATAGAACTAGTAAATATGCTAATTCTTAGTCCTCTATTTTAATTTTTTTATAAAAGTATTCTAAACATTGATAAATGGAGAAATTTTTTTAAGTTTCTACATGTCATCTATCGGCTTTACTTCTCTGATCGATTATTTTTTTAAAATAATTTGGAGAAACTAAGCCATCTCTATTTTATAAAACACGTCAAAGACAATCGTAGTCAATTCTATCGAAACAAAACCGTTGATATTCTAAATCATCAGGACATAAATTTTCTGTCAATAAAATCTCATTAATTAACCATTGATAAATTCATTAAAATCAAAGAGAATTACCTTTAAGATCTGAACCCTTCATGAACCCGCAAAAAGTATTGAGCATCGGATCGATGCTCAATACTTAATTTAAGATTGTTACTTTTGCAGCTATTGCCTTAGGTTATCTTATAAAAGATTAATTTAGAGAAGAAGTAGTGTGAAATTCAAGTTTTTTGATCTTCACAAAAAATTATAATTTGGATCAAAAAATCTTCTGTTTTATTGTGTTCATCAGCTACCCAAATTCTGGCTATATGACTACTGTGCGTAAGCATAGATAATTAACAAATCTCCTGGCTAACATAATAGGGAAGCCCCCCCACTAGGACAAATCTCTCTTGTTTTTGGTTCTCCTAGGATGAACTAAAAAAATTTCTATGCTCAAAATGGAGGGTATTTACTTTTTTTAAGGGAAGGATACCAGCTTCGTAAAGCAACTCAGAAACGATATAATACTTTCTATATAATTTACATTTGCTCTAGTTACACACACTCTATTAAGAGTAGCATGCATTGGCTTAATGGTTCTTATAAGTTGTGTTGATAATCAATTATCTTTGCCTATTTTATTAGGCTGTTTGCTCAGACAGACTGTTAATAAAATAAGTTACATTATGGAGCTTATGTTATTAATTTGTCAGAATGCGAGGAAGTCGGGAAATCTGTAGAATAAGTGAAAAACTTAGTTCAAAAGTCTATTATCAATTATTTAGCCGAGTCAAAGAACTAAAAGTGTACGTACCATGAAGCCAAATTAATCTGTGATTATGTAGAATTAAGCTAAGTTAGAGAATTTTGATATCATTCTCCCCGTACTAATGAAAGGGTATAATTCCTATGATGATCTGGGACTTTCTTTTTTTACTTCTTTGAAACACACACTAAATATTCGCGATTTAAGTCAAAAAATGGTAAGTACTTCAATTCAACATCTTTAAAGATATAAAGGCCAATAATAACTATTTAAAAATCCCAAAAATTTAGTTAAGTTAAAACGGTTCTCCATAGACTTGTTGAGGAAAAGATTAAGACCGTAACTTCTCGCAAAAGATAATATGACACGCTGTACCATTACATCAGCGTCGGGACTGTTCAGGTTCTATATCGATAATAATGTCGGGTGCAGTGGGAGTGGACTTAGGTTCTGCCACGGAAGAACTAGGCTGAGAAGAAGTGCCTAGGGAAGGAGATTCAATGGGGATAGGAATAATTTTTGTCGGTTCTGGAATAGACGGCAATTCATCAGTAGGAGAAACTTCTGGTTCATCAGTAGGAGAAACTTCTGGTTCATCAGTAGGAGAAACTTCTGGTTCATCAGTAGGAGAAACTTCTGATTCATCAGTAGGAGAAACTTCTGGTTTTGGCGTAGAAAAACGTTGATTTTTAGATGGTGGAGTAGTTTTTCTCGGATATTCAATCGATTCTGGTATGTTTGAGGGAGATAAAGAAGGACTAGGCTCTTTTTTAGTCGTTAAAATAAATCCTAAGATTAAGGCTCCAAAAATAGCACTGACGACTAAAAAAGAGCCTAATACTAGAAGAGCCCAAGGGGTTTCGCTGTCGCATTCTGAGGAGCTCACAGAAGAGACTAATTGGGGTTTTAAAGAGTAAGGGTCTGACAAAACCGCTATGGTCGCGGCAGTAACAGTAGGCGATGAAATGTTTAGGGAAGCCAACATTTTTTTTGCTGTGAGGAAGCGATCCTTCGGATGAAAGCAAAGAGTGCGATTAATAATACTAGTAAGATCAGAATCAAGATCAGGAATTTCTTTACCCCAGAGAACTTCCCCTGTGTGAGGATCAATCTCTAGATACTGAGGAGTTTTTCCAGTGAGTAGAAAGACTGCAGTTAACCCTAGACTATAAAGATCACTTGAATAAACTGGGCGACCAGCTGCTTGTTCAGATGGCATATAGCCAGGAGTTCCCCAGGCGATAGAATAGGCGGTTTTTCCATTGCTATTTATCATAGTGGCTACCGCTTCTTTAACAATACCAAAATCAATCAAGACCGGTTGACCATCTATAGCTCGGACAATAATGTTATCGGGTTTGATATCCCGATGAATAATATGGTGAGCATGAATGTAATCGAGAATTGGTAAGATGTTGCTGAGAAGTTCCGTAACTTCCGTTACCGAAAAATTTCCCCGTCTTTGGTGAACTTGAGAAAGAGTTTCCCCTTCAATCCATTCTTGTACTAAGTAAAAATGATTATTTTCAGAAAAATAGGCATACAGACAGGGAATTTGTGGATGATTCTCGCCTAATTTTTCTAATACAGCCGCTTCAAGTTTAAATCGCTCTTGTAACCACTTTGGAATCGATTGAGATTCTTGTAATGTGGGTTTTAGCTGTTTGATAACGCATTTTCTAGTTGAGGGCATCTGAGTGTCAATAGCTAAAAAAGTTTCTCCAAAGCCACCTTGACCCAAAGTTTCTAAAATTTGATAACGATTGCTCAACAGCATGGTCATTATTTAGTATGAAGGCAATAATATTATTACTCTAACAACAGGATGAGACCTTATTGTAAGGGGCTCAACAAACTATTGAGAAGGTGCCACATTCGATTGAGAAACTTGCATAATGTTCATTCATACTATGTCTTAAAAGAAGTTATACTACAACAATGATATTTTAAGACAAGATTAGCTTATTATCATCTGACTGAATGCGGACGAAGAGACTCGAACTCTTACGCCAAGGACACTAGAACCTAAATCTAGCGCGTCTACCAATTCCGCCACGTCCGCTTGCGTTCGGGTATATCATCATAGTATTTTCTTTTGAGAAAGTCAATACTCCGGACTCTAGGTGATTTTAACAATGAATTGTAATCACCATAATACCTTTTTAAAAAAGACAAGAACTAATTTTTGTGCTGAGTTTGCAAGAAGTTCTCTACAGTAGAACTTTCAAAACTAGGATACTGTTGTTGCCAATCTTGGCCCAATACGATAGTAATGTCGGAGGAAAGGGTTCCGGTACTTTCGACTAAGACTTCTCCTACCCCTAGGATAGCTTTCAATGAAGCCGCCCCTAAATCATCTCCTTGCTGCGCGACAATGCGAGTAGTTGCCAAGGGTTCTCCCCAGTTATCACTCACAAAAACTTGACCATAACCCCTCTCTCGTAAATAGTTAACCATAGCTTTCACGGCCTTTGAGTCTTCAACACTATCTTGAATCGCAATTCTCAAACGAGTGGGATTTTTGTTCTCAGAGTCTTGGTAATTACCATGATCGAAGTAGTCTGCGACCATTTCCTTGATTTTATGAGGGTAAGGAATCCAATAGCTTATCTTCTGTTTGCCATCGCCACTAAAGCCTCCAGGAACCATTAACATTTCTACATCAGACCGTTTAGTCTGAGCAGCAAATCCAGCTAAGGCAACTAACTCTTCAACCGTTAAATTAGTATCAATATAGGTCCCAATCACCGAAAGAATTTCAGGCATTTTTAGAACTGTCTGGGGTCTAAGGGCTTGTTCAACCACCGCCCGCATTAACATTTGTTGTCGTTGTACTCGTCCTATATCTCCATAGCGATCATAACGGAAGCGTAAAAATGCAATCGCTCTTTCCCCATCTAGATGTTGTTCGCCTTGTTTAAGGTTAATGTAGAGATGTTGACTGTGGTCAGTATACTTCATATTTTTGGGGACATAAACATTAACACCCCCCAAAGCATCAATCACTTTTTCTACCCCTTGAATGTTCACTCTGACATAACGATCAATGGGAACCCCTCCTAAAAGAGTACTAACGGCTTCAGCAGCTAAGGCTGCTCCTCCATAATAATTGGCTTCATTTATTTTTCGAATCCCTCGACCAATATTAGCTCGAGTATCCCTAGGGATTGATAAAAGCCTGAGTTTATCTTGATTGGGATCAAAACGTAACAAAACCATTGTATCCGATAGCCCTTTAAAAGAATTCACTAAGGCATGATATCCTAAGTCTTCTTCAGGTTTTTCACTCACTTCTGAGGTTAAAACTTTAGTACCCAATACCAACAGATTAACAGGACGACTTAATTCAGGTAATCGTAGATTTCTATAAGCAATAGTGCTGTCTTGACTAAAAACTTTTTCTTGTCCAGGAGTCAGGCTACTTTGCCTTAGAGGAGTAGCGGAAAATGATATGGAAAGAAAAGCGCCAGCCATAGCAGAAACCAGGGATACTGCAGTTAATCCTAATCCAATCAATAACCAGTTACCCCTTTGCTTTGTGGCATTAGGCTTTTTTAAAGATAATGGTTTACTTGGGATAGGACTTGTCGGATAGGTTTTTTTGACTGACACAATTCTCCTCACACCTTAACGATGTGTCCGTTGTAGTTAGGTTTTACTTTGCGCATGTTACCTGACCATGTTGATCACCACAACTTGCTTGGGACTTAGGTAGTTATCCCATTCGCAAGATTATGCCACAAGATAGAGAAATTGGCTATTTACATTTTAATTCTATCGTCATCTTTTTAGACAAAGTTGGATATAAAGTATGGGAACACAAAGGACAACTAGAGAATTATTGTTGAAATTTGGTATCATCAATGAAATTAAAAACAGCACAATCCTCCAACCATTTCTGGATCAATTTATGGGACTCTCTAGGTGGTCAAAAAAGCTAAATCTTAATCGGCAAGCTATCCGTAAGCGTATTCTCAATGATCCTTATTATCGGTTCTGTTCCCTCGAAGAAGTTGAGATTGCAGCGGAATTAGGGGTAACAATTGATGTTAATCAAGCAGGTGTGGATGATTGGTTGAGATTGCCTGGACTTTCCATTCACCAAGGGCGTACCCTAGTAGCGTTAGTCTCAATGGGGGTAGAGTTACTCTGTATCGAAGACTTAGCTGCTGCTTTAAGTATTCCAATACAAAGTCTTAAACCCCTAGCTCCCATTCTTGTTTTTTCCTACCGTGATCCCCGAAGTTTACTAATGTCTCAACGGGTCAATATCAACTGCGCTACTTTAAAAGAACTTCAAGATATCCCCATTATTGATGCTAATCTTGCTCAAAACCTGGTGAACAATCGTCACGAAAACGGTGGTTATAAGGACTTCGCTGATTTACAACGAAGATTAGCCCTAACAGGAGCAATCGTCTCCGAATTGATGCACTATTTACAATTCTGATGCTGAGGTTTAAATTTTTAATCCTCATTCATACCTTTGTTAAGACGGTATGGGAATTCCATCAATGCCCTGAATGTTTTACAATTACTAACTCTCTAGTGGCAACTTGTTTAGTCCATTCGTCGTGAAGGGGGACTCAAAGTTAGGGCAATTCCTAAGTTAAGTCTGTGGTTAGGTTTCATTCACCTCCGTTGGTTGGCCTATCATACTGAGTATGAAAACCATACTTATCTTTTTAGATCGCCAAGAACAAGAAGTAATACCAGTGTAATCTATAGATTCTATTGTCGTTAATTTTACCCGTCAAAACAGAAACCCCGTTTAATCGATGAGGTATTCTATGAAATTCCTGGAGAAACTGTTGTAGAATTCTTGATTAATATAGTTAGTTGATTCACGTTTACGGTGAATCTTCTGTTACAATTTTCCATCGCCACTAAATAACTCAACAAAAATATAAATAAAGTTCTAACTTTTAAATAAAAATTACTCTTAACTTAGATATAAAATAGGGTAGATAAAGTTTTTAAATAAATATGAAAATTAAACTTGTATTCATAGCTAAATGTGTCATAATAACTTATCTAAATTTTAAAAAAATTGTGCTTTTTCTTTCAATTTTAAGAGATGAAAAATATCAATAACTTATTTCATCTTTGAAAATAAGAAAACTTATAATGTATCTGTTCCAGACTAAGTTTTTACTTTAGTGAAAAGATATTAATTTTTATTGTTTAGGCACTCTTAACTAGATATACGGAGACTCTATTTGAGATATAATTATCCTGTATTAGGAAAGAGAAGCAACATATGTCAAGTTGGTGGAATGAAGCTGTATTTTATCAAGTTTGTCTTCGTAGTTTTCAAGACTCCAATGGAGACGGAATCGGAGATTTAAGGGGGTTAGTAGATCGTTTAGATTATTTACAAGAGTTGGGAATTAATGCAATTTGGGTTACTCCATTTTATGAATCTCCTCACGTTGATTTTGGTTACGATGTGAGTAGTCATAAAGATATTGATAGCCGTTATGGAAATATATCAGACTTTGAAGACTTAATCTCGGAAGCCAATAAACGTAATCTGAAAATTGTCGTTGATATTATATTAAACCATACCTCAGATCAACATCCTTTTTTCATTGAATCTCGTCGTTCTTGCACCTCTTCAAAACGAGATTGGTATATCTGGCGTGACGGGAAACCCGATGGCAGTCCCCCTAATAATTGGGAAGGATTTGAGCAATCAACATGGACTTTTGACCCTAAAACTAATCAATATTATTATCATTTCCACTATCATGAACAACCTGATCTTAACTGGCGTAATCCAGCCGTTGTTGAAGAAATGTTTAGTATTTGTGATTTTTGGTTAAATAAAGGGGTGGCAGGACTACGATTAGACGCCATTAATTATTTAGTTGAAGATCCTCAATTGCTAGATAATCCTATCCTTGATAGGGTTCCTGATTACCTGCGTAATATTTATCAATTCAATCAGGATCCTATTCACACTATCAATCATCCTGAAAACCATAGAATTTTAAAAAAACTACGTCATCATGTTAAAACAAATCATCAAAATGACCCTTTATTAATCGGAGAAGTTTGGGTTCCAAATTTTTATGAAATCAGGCGATTCTATGGAGAAAAAGATGATGAAATCCAATTGCCTTTTAACTTTTTCTTAAGTACCCTTCCTCAAGTAAATGCTCAGTATTTTCGAGAAATGATTGTGGAGTTTCAGCAAGTTCTAGGAGAGCTGCCAACTACTTTAGTTTTAAGTAACCATGACTTTGAACGAGCAACCAGTCGCTATGCCACACAAGAAAATTCCGATGCGATGGCTAAATTGTTAGCTACTTTGTTGCTAACTCTACGAGGTATCCCGTTTATTTACTATGGAGAAGAATTAGGACTTCGAGATTATCCCCCAGAAACCATCGAAGAAGTTCAAGACCCACGAGGTCGAATTCGTTGGCCAGACTATAAAGGTCGTGATGGCTGTCGCACTCCGATGCCATGGAACAGTCAACCTCAAGCGGGATTTACCACTGGTCAACCTTGGTATAAACTCAATCCAGATTATCGAATGCGCAATGTTGCTGTACAAACGGATGACCCTAATTCCATCTTGAATCATTACAAAAACCTACTCAAATTACGGCGACATTGCCTCCCATTGAGTCTGGGTCAATTAACTATGTTAGGAGATGATCTTAGGGTATTGGCATATATGAGGTCTTACGAGGAGCAAAATGCTTTAATTGCACTTAATATGTCGAATAATCACACTCAATTTTTCTTAGAAGAATTACCCCATCAAAGAAATTTATCATGGAAAATTATCTTATCCACTCATGTTCAATCAAAAGATAAAATCGTTAAGAAGACTTTAACGTTAAATCCGTTTGAAGGAATTGTTGTCGTTCCTATTTAAATCAATAACTGGCGTTTTATTTAAATTTAGCTGGGATGATAGAGCGACGGCTGAAAACCTGAAACCATTATGCACCGAGTACCTTTACTTAACTTCAATGTGTAAGTTTTTGGAGTACGTGTCGTAGTGGTTTTCAGCTGGATTTCAACATAAAATATAGTTGACTGTGTTTGCAGTTGCCACTTCTTTTTTTTTGCTAACATGGACGGTTTGGCAATGACGTTATTTATACTTTTTATAGCTAAGCTTCATAAACGTTTGTTCTCAACTTTTAAACCTCATAGACAGTTTATTTGAGTTTGTCGTCATTGTTGAAAAACTTATGATTTGGGTATTCAATTCTCCTATATCAGTTAATATTTTAAATTTGATTTTTCAACACAGTTTTCTAGGCAATCTTTTTGGATTATTTTTTTATTTAACTGAAACTTATGAAACTTAAACTTTTTATAATCGGTAATTTTACACAGAAGTAGTGAAGTCTTAGGATCTATTTTGTACTAAGTCTAATACTTTTTTATGAGCTAAAATAATAGCTCATTTTAGAGCTTGAATGATAAGTTATTTTTTCCTTGGGCAACAACTTTAACTTCTCTCGTCCTAATTCTATTAAAAACTCTACATTGGTCGGATTTGTTAAAAGATGTAACCTGTTTATTTCTTTTTCGTAGTTGACTCAAACTAGATAAAAAAATGAAACTCACAACTCACCATGGAATTATATTCTTAAACTTATTGTCCCTTCACATCTTTTCTTTTAATCATATTGTCAAGTTTATCCCAGATAAGTCCCTATCCAGTCTTGCCGGCTGTTCTGACAAGAAGAATAAATTAATTTTTTCTTTTTGTCAGGAAAAAAAAATGTGGTTTTTCTATCAGTATTGCTCATCACAGTAGAAATAAGTAGAAAAAAATTTAAGTTTTGTGTGGATCAAAAACTAACGATAGATAAAGCAGGCATAGTTTTCTCCCTCGAGCAAATTATTTAAATACTCAAATTTTTCAATTAAAAAACTGTCCTAACGTTTTTGCGTAGTGCTATAATCCCCAGCAGGTAGTACTGTCCTAACGTTTTTCTTAACCAATGCTTAAAGCAATACTCTTTGATCTAGATGGAACAATTGCCCATACTGACACAATTCACTTCTCGATATGGCAATCTTGGCTACAGAAATATGGGCTAAACATTGACTTATCTTTTTATCAGCAAAATATTAATGGCCGACATAACCAGGATTTTTTACGTCAATGGCTATCAGAACTTTCTGAGGAGGAAATTCAACAATTAAGTAATGATAAAGAAGCCTATTTTCGGAAAATAGCACAAGACCAGTTGCGACCGCTCATGGGACTGTCCACTCTACTCGATTGGCTGAGGGATTGTCAGCTTAAGTCGGCAGTTGTTACCAATGCCCCTCGTTCTAATGCTAATTTTATGCTAGAAGCTCTTAAACTCCATGACTTCTGGGAGACGATTATCGTAGGGGAAGAGTTACCCAAAGCTAAACCAGACCCTTATCCTTACCAAGAAGCTTTACGTTGTTTGAATATTGCCCCCGACGAAGCCCTTGTTTTTGAAGATTCTCCTACTGGTATTTATTCTTCCGTAGGTGCAGGGATTTTTACTGTGGGCATCTCTACCACTCATTCGGAAAGGGTATTGTCCGAATGTGGTGCTAAATTGATTATCCATGATTTTAGTGATCCGCGATTAAAAACTATCGGAGTGTTAGATAATATCTAGATCACTATCTTCTCTGTCCTGTCGGACAATTCCCTTCCCTCCCCATCTTTAAATTTTTTTTTTCTTTGATTTCTGAATCGAAAAACTCTCTACAGTAAATTTTTTAACAAGCTAATTACCTATTCAGCCTAATACATCGACTTGTTTTATCGATAAATAACAAAATAACTCGGCGAACTTTTATTTTTAGTAGAACTGCAGTAGCTGCTATTGTCAGTACTCAATTTTTTATTCAACAAAACAGCAATTATAAATCAATGATCTCTATTCTGAGATAGACTCAGGATTTAAAGATTTATACCGCCTATAAATAGACTGGATACACAGAAAACTCATACACAGCTCGAAATTTTGTACAGGTTTATCTATGCTAACAGAGGTATTAGCGGAGAATAAACTGGTGTTCGGTCTAACATAATTAACATAAAGTAATATCAAATAGGCAACAATTTGAGGTAATTGACCATAAAATGAGTGTTTATCGTTCAGTGTAGAGTTATGTCTTGAGAGAACGTAAAGACTGCTTAGTAGTTCGTAAATAAATCACTCATCAATGTTTGCTCTCTAATATGAAAAATATATTGTAATTCTTGATGTTTCTATCCTTATCATCATAAGCAGTCTTAGAGTCTAACCAGCAGCGAGGAGAATTGATAACATTCTTAAAACAGTTGGTGCTTAAATTTTACAATAAGTTTAAAGCATTTTAGACGGAGTTTTTTACTGACATATAATTAAAAAAATTATGCCCTTCTTGTTCTTAAAACAAGTAAGTACAGGATGCGTTGCGTCTTTATTAAGAACTTGACTAGGCACGTTTTATAGTGAGCTAATGACAGACTCCTATCGAAATAGACTTATAAAAGTGGTTCCTGTAGTTTATACTTGACGAGTCTGTAAACAAAACAGCATATTACAATGATTATCCGGGGCATAAGTTCTATAAAAGGATGATAACTGACTGGATTATAAAATACTTTTTTACAATTAATTTTTTAGAATAAATACTGTTAATTGAGGAACAGGCTTAGAATACTGTTCGGATTTTTGATGAAAATGATTCAAATCAAAAAACACTTTAATAAGATTTAAGACAGGACTTTAAATTAAAAGTACCATGTCTCAATAAATATTGCCTTCAGCATAGAATTACCGCTATTTATAATTAACCATTTAGAACAGCCTACGGGTAGTGCAGGGAAAGATAGATGATTTTTCCGCAAGTGGGCTTAGATTCTTAATGATTAGTTTCGATAACGAGATCATTTGTTAGTGGACCGGCAGACTTAGAGGGGGTAGGAGGCTTTTTCACGGAATAAGGAGTAGAAGGAGTAGGAGGGTTAAGTGCTCTTTGCCAAACTCTGATTTGAGTTTGAGCCCCATGATAGGAAGTACTCTCAGCTGGAATGATCTGGGCAAGATCAATGGCTTCTTGGAACAAATCTTTGCGAGCCTTATCTTCGGCAATAGACAACAGTTGATAACTCCATCGGTTGAGGGCTTGTCGGCTTCGATTACTAAGCTGAGTAGAGCCGGGAATTTTACGGATGACCTCAATGGCTGATCCCAAGGCTTGAGATGTTCCTCCTTGGGCCATGAGATAAGCTTCTTGAAAATCCTTTTGAGCTTTAATTTCTTGTTGCCACTGACGGATTTTATTTTGGGCTTCTCGAAAGAGAACCCGACCTCGGTCAATTTGTCTAGCAGCCTGAATTGCGCCATTATAATTTTTGGAATTTCCTAAAAAGATAGCTTGCTCAAGAATCGGTTGATCTTCTTGCCGTTGAATACTCGCACGCCACTGATGAATACTTCTTTGTGCTTCATCATAAAGAGTTCGGTTAAAAGTAATCAGACTAGCTTTAGTGATCGCTTCTTGTAAAGCCACAACAGTTCCCCCACGGACAATATCTTGAGCTTGATCTAAAATTGCTCGATCTTCAACTCGTTGAACCTCCAGAATCCAGGCTTGAATTTTTTGACGTACTTCTTGGTAGCGAGGGTTGCCCGAAGGAATTAATTCGGCATAGGCAATTGCGGCATTTAAGTCGTTAATAGTTCCCCCGCGGGCTAAGTTTTGAGCTTCTTTAAAACGGGTAACATCCTCGATTTCGAGCTGCCAACGATTAATTAAATCTTGGGCTTTTTGGTATAAAGGACGATTAGCGTCAATTACTTGGGCTGAAGTAATTGCTATTTCTAGGCTTTCTACCGTACCTATTTTTGCTTCCATACCTGCATTGGACAAAGCTTTCCAGTCATCAATCTCTTCTGTTAGTAAAAGGCTCTGGGGGAGGCGATTAACCACATCGAGGAGGGGTTGCCAACGACGAGCTTCTAATAACCCTTCGATATGATTGACTAGCTTGTTTTTAGCATTCTCAATTAAGTTTTGGGCTTCTCGGTGCGCGTAACTGTTGTTAGAAATTTTTTTGGCATCAGCAATCGCTGTCAGCCAATTATCGACTCCTCCTCGAAGGAATATCCGATAGGCTTTACTAAGTCTCTTGTTTTCTTCTTGGGCTAATTGAATTTGTTTAACAGTTGTATCGTATTCGGTTGTTGCCCAATATTTGTTTGGTAGACTCAGCAGTTTAACGGCTGAACGGAAGGCCTTATTCCATTCTGATTTTCGTAGTCTTTCTTCAACTTCGGCAAAAATTTCTTCTCCTTTTTGCCACAGTGATCGCCATTTTTCAATTCTTTCTTCAACCACATTATAAACTTGAACGTGACTAGGAACTTTACGAGCGATAGTGATAGCCTCTTGGAGTTGTCCACTTTGGAATTTTTCTTCAGCGATATCGAGAATAGCGATCGCCCATTCCTCTACACTCTTGTTGATTTCACTTCGCAGGGAATGATCTGAGGGTAAGGCTTCTACTAGATTGATAGCTTTGAGTAAACTGTCTACGGTTCCTTCAGCTGCTTCAAGTTGAGCACAATAGATCCGCATCGAGGCTGAGGCGATTGGCCAGAAAATCCTAGTACATTGGGGAGATTTTGGCAATTTAAGTAACATAGAAGTGGCAGTAAATCCTACCATTCCCGATGCAAAAATCAGGGCAATTATCCATAGTTGCCAAGGTAATTTACCCAAGTTCAAAACAACTTTATTTTTATCGTAAAATTCTTTGACTGCGATTAGCGATTTAGTAGATTGATTCATAGCTCAAGAGACCATAATACCTTGATGTTTCTTCATCACCCACAAAGGTTTCGTTGGTCATTATCCCTAAATTCTTCTGAAGTGGCAAATCATAACCGAATAATCTTGAGACATTCCGAGTTTCTGTCAAAACTTAGTGGTCTTTAGGGGATGATTCATTATAGATTAAGAACTGACGTATCTTTCAAAAGATACTGGCCTTTTGAGTATTTGTTGTATTGTGATTACAGTTTTACCCAATCATTTGATTATGGCAGAAGAAACTACTCCTAACGCTGAACTAACAGCTAAAAAAAAGGGGAAACCCCCTGCTCTTGAAGATAAACCTTTTACTGAATTTATGGAGCAGCATTTTACCCCAACTTTGTACAAAAAATTGACTGAAACGGGACTAATTGATATTGAATTATCTTTTTCTCAGGGAAAATCAGCTATTCCTGGTGTTAATACTAACGAGCCATATTGGCAGGTTATTGGAACTTGGAATAGGGGTCAACGTCAGTTTAACTTATACTTTCTAGAAGAAGATATTAACGGATCTAAAACTTTTTCCTATGGGGTTAATGGACTTCCTCCAAGTACCATTGAGTCGTTTATGATTGATGAACGAAAAGTAACTTTAGATTTAATGGTATTGTATACGTTACAACGCCTTAACGGTCAAAAGTGGCTCACTCGTAATTAATTCCAATCCTCTTTAACGGGTAACTTGCTGGAGGCAAGTTCTAACAAGACCAAAGGGCATAAATATTGTATGCCTTTTGGTCTTGTTCATTCATAAGGAAGGATTATGTTAACAACAAGTCAAGCCATTAATCATAGATGAATTGTTTGATAATTTTCTAGCTTATCAAGCTAAGCCTAAAGACACTTAAGAGTGGGTAAATATCTAAGAGATATACACCACCGTGTGTGCATGTAAAAGGCAATGTTTTTGACAATGTCAGATGTCTTAATACCGTCCTCGACCAGAGTCAGATATCATTGAATCATTAACTACCTTAAAAAACGACAAAATTTTTTCTGAATGTTTTTTGATAGAGAGTCTCTCGAAAGAGACTATTTTTATTCTGGAGGTATTACCCCATGGAATTTGTTTGCAGTCAAGGTGAACTTAACAATAACCTTTCTCTAGTCAGTCGTGCTGTTCCTTCCCGTCCCACCCACCCTGTGTTAGGCAATGTATTAGTAGTGGTGGATGCCGACAAAGGACGAGTTAGCCTTACTGCTTTCGATCTCAGTTTAGGCATTGAAACCAGCTTTAGTGCTGATGTTAAACAAGGAGGAAAAATTACCCTGCCAGCTAAATTGCTCAATGACCTTGTTTCACGACTTCCAGAGGGAGAAATTACCTTTATCACTAACAAAGATGCTCTAGAGAACGACAACCAGTTAATTATCCTCAAATCTGCATCAGGACAGTTTCAACTACAAACTATGAGTGCTGAAGAATTTCCTGAACTTCCTACAGTAGAAAAAGGAGACACCCTTAAATTACCTATCGCCATGTTAACCGAAGGGTTAAAAGGATCTTTATTTGCCGCCAGTAGTGATGAAACTAAACAAGTTTTAACAGGAGTTCATGTTGCCGGAACTCTTGATGGTTTGGAATTCGCCGCCACTGATGGACACCGTTTAGCAGTGGTAAAAACCCCTCTACCAACTGAAACAGATGGGGAAGAAGAGGCAAAAGGAATACCTGAAGGAGATTTTACAGAATTTGCGGTCACTATTCCGTCCAGAGCTTTACGGGAATTAGAGCGGATGTTTGGTAATCGTCAGGGGACAGATACAGTAACCTTATATGTGGACAATGCTCAGATAGTGTTTGAATTAGGAGAACAGCGGCTCACCAGTCGTAAATTAGATGGAACATACCCCTCCTATGATCAACTAATCCCCCTTCAATTTGCACGGACAGTGAGTCTAGATCGAAAGCGATTTATAAGTAGTCTTGAACGCGTAGCTGTATTAGCCGATCAAAGAAATAATTTAGTTAAATGTACGATTGATGAAGAAAAAGGGCAAATATCGTTATTGGTAGAAGCGCAGGGCTTGGGCAAGGCTAAGGAATCTATACCGGCCCAAATTACCGGAGAAAGCGGCGATGTTGCTTTTAACGTTAAATATCTGATGGATGGACTCAAAGCGTTACCAACCAAAGAATTTCAGATGCAATTAAATGCAAGTAATCAACCCGTAATCTTAACTCCTTTAGGAGGAATAAAAATGATCTATCTAGTGATGCCTGTACAGATTGTACGATAAGCTTAAGCTGTTCACTATGCTAATACCAAACTCAATTATAAAAGTTGACTTATAAATTTCTTTCTTGGAAACTCTCCACTCCGAAGCCCTCTGCTCTAGCAAAGAGAAAATATGGGGTCCAAGTTCAGTATCAACCCTGTCTAGTTGAATGGAATTGATCAAAATTTGTATAATTCAGTCAAAAATGCTACAATTAGATTAAAACAAATAGCAAGCTTAAACAAAAAATATTTATAAATGACTAAATAGTCATTCCGTTGAGAGAAAAGAGATGCCGTTCTTATTTAAAAAAAGGTAAAATTATGACTATTGTGATTTCTCTTTGCAGCTGAAAACATAAAATCTGTGATTGGTAAAATCCATTACAGGTCTTTCCTAATTGCAGAAAAGCACTTCTTAAATCGGGTCAGCTATAGTTGCCAGTTAGCTATAATTGTTCCGTGAGGCTTATGCTCTGGGCAGTGACGTTGCTGGACTATTTTTTCCAGACTTATAAAGAAAAAATCATAGAAATTAGTTGCATCAATTCTGCTCTAATCGAAGTTTTCCATCAAGCTTAAAGTGGAGCACATACCAAGTTTTTAAAAGTTTAATCGAATGAAACCAAAATGTTATAGGATGGCATTACGGATTCAAACTACGTTTAATTATAAATTGCTATGGTCAATACTTAATTGACAAATGGTTTAGAGACTAAGAAGAATATATTGTTCAAAAATGCTTTGACAAGTCATATAAACAAGGATATCAAGTAACTCTTCCTCATTAACAGAAGATGAGGCAACATTTAGTGAAATCGATCAATACATACAATTTAACTTAGCAAGTGTTATTTGATTAAAACGATTAACTTAAAAATATCTCTCGGATTTAATTTCTAGGAAATTAAAGTGTTTGGAACTGTTTTTTTACTTTTTTTATTCGATTGACTGCTTATACATAATTTATATAAAAAACTTATTACAATTAAGGTAGAAGGATAGTCTGAGCTTGTATTTTTTTGTTTGTAAACAAAGAATACAGTCCTAATTGTTGACGATTACTATTCTAGGTGATGGTTAACTTCCTTGCATTGCATTCATAAAAACTCCTTCACTTGCTTATCCTCCGTAAGGAAAAGCGGCAACGAAACTAGATGTACCAAGTAATTCAGTATGAAGCATCTTTTTTTGATTAAGTTAAGTGTTAAATTAAACGACATATGGGAGGGATACTAACTTTAACACCTATTTTGTCTTGTAAGTAAGTGCTTAGTTCTTGCACAATAGCATCGTTATTTTGTTCTAGCAATCCATAACATCAAGTTATTCTGTCTCAATTGAAGGAAGTTTTCCTCTGCTGTGAGAGAACAATTGTGTGCTTGTCATTACTTCCTAAAGTCTAAAGAGACAATTAACAAAAATAATTGACTCAAAAACGTTTTACCCACCTTCCATGTAATGGAAAGCCGCCGTTATCAAACCTTGAAACCAAGGCTTATAAAATATTTGAAAGACTTGAAAAAATTCTTATAGTTAAGCTGGAGTTTAGATGCAAACCTTGATTTGCTGTCGCTGAAGTCGAGGTAGTTGACGAGATTACATAACCCACCTGACAAATGTTGAAGATGATGTTAAAATAATTGCTCCAAGACGCAGCGTCCCCCCAAGGCTGACTAGAATTTAGATCTGAGTCTAACTTTGTAATTAATCTCAACCATAATTAAATTAAGTATTCATAACATTAAATAACATGGTGCAACTGTCCCCCAAAACTCAAGAAACTCCTTCCCAACTTAAGACAGAAACCGTTGTCTTAGACGTACACGAGATGAAGTGTGCCGGATGTGTCAAAGCAGTGGAAAGGCAGTTAAGTCAACAGTTTGGGGTCATATCTGCCTGTGTTAACCTAATTACCGAAGTTGCCGTTGTTGAATATGAATTGGGGAAAGTTCAACCCCAAGCTCTAGCTGATAAACTGACTAGCGTTGGCTTTTCCGCTAATTTAAGGAACTCGTCAAAGCCGATCTTAAGCCTAACCCATTCGAATGCAGCTAGACGGAAGGAAAAACAAAAGCGACAATATCAATGGAAACTGACTACTGCTGCAATCTTATTAGTGTTTTCAGGGCTAGGACACCTACAACATTTAGGAAGTCTTACGATTCCCCTGCTCAGTAATGTATGGTTCCATGGGGGGCTGGCCACTTTAGCCTTATCAATTCCTGGACGAGAAATTATTATCGATGGTTGGCGGGGATTACGTTACGGGATGGCCAATATGAATACCCTAGTGGGATTAGGAACAGTAAGTGCCTATGTTGCAAGTTTAATCGCCTTGTTATTTCCCCATTTGGGGTGGGAATGTTTCTTTGATGAGCCTGTCATGCTCTTGGGGTTTATTTTATTGGGACGCACCTTAGAAGGACAGGCAAGAAACCGTGCCTCCGATGCCTTAGAAGCTTTAATTGCTTTACAACCGTCTGTCGCCCGTTTGATCGGTGATCCCTTGACAGAAGATACTTCTAGCATCGAAATTCCTGTTGAACAAGTGCAGATGGGAGAATGGATCCGGGTTCTCCCAGGGGAAAAGATTCCTGTTGACGGAGAAGTAGTGACAGGAGAAACCCTTATAAATGAATCGTTAGTCACAGGGGAATCGGTACTAATTCCTAAACAAGCTAAAGATAAGGTGATTGCCGGAACCCTTAACCAGTCAGGAGCGATCACCATTAAAACAACCCATGTCGGAAACGATACCACTTTAGCCCGGATTATTACCTCTGTTGAAGATGCCCAAACTCGCAAAGCTCCCATTCAAAAATTTGTTGATACAGTTGCTGGTTATTTTGCTTATGGGGTGATGGTGCTTGCCTTACTGACTTTAGTATTTTGGCTAGTGGTCGGAACAAAAATCTATCCTCAGGTCTTGGAAATGACCAGTCATAGCCACTCAATAGGAGTTCAAAAAACAGAAGTTGCCTTCTTGTCATCTCCTCTTCCTCTTTCCTCTTCTCCCATGTTATTAAGTATAAGGTTAGCGATCGCTGTTTTAGTAGTAGCTTGTCCCTGTGCTTTGGGGTTAGCGACTCCTACCGCTATTTTAGTGGGAACAGGGATCGGAGCCGAACGGGGGTTATTGATCAAAGGAGGAGATGTCTTAGAAAAGGTGCATCAACTTGATACTATTGTGTTTGATAAAACAGGAACTTTAACTTTCGGATGTCCGAAGGTAACCGACTGTATTCCCCTAACCCCAATTAGCCCTCAAAGACTGCTACAATTGGCTGCAACGATTGAAAGTGGCACGAATCATCCCCTAGCGACCGCTATTTTAGAAGAAGCTCAACGTCAGAAATTGCTTCTCCTGAAGGCTGAGCATTTTCAAACTCAAGCAGGACTGGGGGTAAGTGCAATAGTTGAAGGAAAATCGGTTTTATTAGGTCACAAAGACTGGTTGAAAGAACAGGGTATTATCTTAAACGAAGAACAAGCCTTAATCAAAGAAGACAAAACCCTAGTTTATGTAGTACTTGAGAAGGAAGTACAGGGAGTTATCGTCCTCGAAGATACCTTACGTCCTGATGCAAAAGAAACCATAACCCGTCTTCAAGAAAAGGGACTAGAGGTTATTTTAGTAACAGGCGACCGCCAGATTGTTGCCGAGTCCATCGCCCAACAACTGGGCATTAATCAAGTATTTGCCCAAGTTCGACCTAATGAAAAAGCTATTATCATCCACTCTCTTCAACAACAGAAGACCAAAGATCAAATGTCTTCTCTTTTAGTCTCTCACCCCGGATTCAAAAAAGTTGCTATGGTTGGAGACGGTATTAACGATGCTCCAGCATTGGCTCAAGCAGACTTAGGAGTGTCCTTGCAAGGAGCTACAGAAGTAGCTTTAGATACAGCAGATATTGTCTTGATGGGAACACATTTATTATCAGTGGTTCAAGCCATTGACCTGAGTTTAGCGACCTTCAATAAAATCCGTCAAAATCTCTTTTGGGCTTTAGGGTACAATCTTCTAGCCATTCCAATTGCCGCAGGTATCCTACTACCAACCCTAGGAGTCAGTGTTAGTCCGGCTTTAGCGGGAGGGTTAATGGCTTGTAGTTCCATTACTGTAGTCACGAATTCCCTATTATTGCGTCGTCAATTTCCAAATCAATCCGACTAGTGACTTAGATTATGGGAAACTTCATCTCATCTGTCTGGGAGAGCCTGATGAGATGAAGTTTCCCCCCCCCCCCGAATTTTTGCTCACTTTTGATGTACTTGATAATAATTAACTTGTAGCAGAGGCAACTAAATGCCATTGTTGATGTTGACTGATTATTTCCTGAATCTGTTCAAATCGTTGTTGACAATGGTTAGTAACTTGTAATGGTAATTCATCATTTTTGATCACCCAAGTAATAGGAACCTCATCACTCTTTGCTTTAGTACTATCAATCAGAATTTCCACTGTCACTAATTTAGAGAAAACTACCTGACCGGGAATTTCTCGTGCCATTATATAATCCGTTGCATGGTAAACTGATTCGAGTCCACACGATTGTAAAACTCTGTCGATTGCTTGTGGGAGTTGGTCTAAAGGCAAACTAACTAGATAAGAAGAAGTATATCGAGCCATAAATCTAAAATTCCTAATTTTAAGATAGATTAATTCAAACTGTTGCCTGTTATCTTATATGAATATCAACCCTTTTCAGCAACTAATCGGACAGCCTCAAGCCGTTGAATTGTTAGAACAAGTCATCGCCAAAAACCGGGTTGCACCAGCATACCTGTTTACCGGTCCTGCTGGTGTTGGACGTAGTTTAGGGGCTAAATGCTTCAGCGAAGCTTTGTTATGCGTCAACCTTCCTCCTAAACAACAATTATTAGTTCAAAAACGCATCAGAAAAAGAAATCATCCCGATTTGTTGTGGGTAGAACCAACTTATCAATACCAAGGTCAATTAATTACAGTTCAAGAAGCTAAAAATTTAGGAATAATCCGCAAAATTACTCCACAAATTCGGATTGAGCAGATCAGAGAAGTTACCCGATTTCTTAACCGTCCTCCCCTAGAAGCTCCTCGAGCTTTAGTCATTATTGAAGATGCTCAAACTATGACAGAAGCAGCTGCTAATGGATTATTAAAAACTTTAGAGGAACCAGGACAAGCTACTTTAATTCTACTAGCTCTTCGTACAGATGAGCTTATCCAAACTTTAGTATCTCGTTGTCAAAAAATTCCTTTCTATCGGTTATCTTCTGAAGATTTAATTAATGTTTTTAAAAAAAAAGGAACCGAAGAAATTTTAAAAAATCTAGATATAATGGACATGTCCCAAGGAAGTCCAGGAGAAGCAATTGTCGCTAATCAACAATTACAGAATATCCCAAAAGAACTGTATCAAAGAATAAAAAACATACCTTACAATCAAATTGAAGCATTAGAATTGTCGAAGATTATTGTTGAAAAAATAGACATTCAAACTCAACTATGGTTAATTAAATATCTACAATATTATTTTTGGATAAAATTTCAAAATGAAAAAATATTAGAAATTTTGGAAAAATCTCGTCTCTATCTTTTGAGTTATGTACAATCTAAATTAGTTTGGGAATGTTTGTTATTAGAAATACTTTCTGTCCACTCTTAAGTCAACTGTTAGAAAATCTTATTTATTCACCTCTCGTGTCATTTTATTAAACTAAAATTGTAAAAGTAAAATTTCATGTGTCTAAAACTTGAGCAATACATGGGTATTGTTTGTTGTCACTCAAGGTAAATACTCTAACTGCAAGAAGCTGATTCACTATAACCAAATACAAAAAACTTATAGTATAAAGACTTTATTCCAATTAAGGCAACTTGACTGACAATTTTCTTGATAAAGACTTTACTAAATTGCTAGATGACTTAGGCATTAAGCTTGAGTTATCGAAATATAATAGAAAACTTGATGAATCGGTAAGTTGATTTGATTCAGGACTGTCACAATCGACAACTCATTCCCCGTCAATCTCTTTATCTTTAACCTAAATGATTAGCAAATGATTAAGAAGATTGTGAAAAAATAGCTTCTGATATACCGATTTGGTATTCTGTGACATTCAAATGCTATTCATGAGCGGTTTAGAATTCTTGCCCAACATGTAAGATTCACAATTAGCAGAAATTCTCGTAGCTTTACAGACTTGATGATGGGTTAATTATTACCATCAAGTAGCTGCTAAATTAGGGGAAGGTGGTTACTTTGCTTAATCATGTTCCTAGTTAAATAGTTCTCAACCAATGCTTGCAGAAGTTAAAGAAACGACAACAAACACCGCAAATACTATGGATTACAAAAACAACCCTATACTAATTAGAGAAGAAGTTCTACTTGATTTTACTGAGCGGTTAATGAAAGATGAGATTTTATTAGATCTCAATGGTTTGATAGAAAGTTAAATACATTCATCAGTTAACATTGGTTAAAAGAGAAGACAATTCTCTAGAAGTTACTCAAATAAATAGAACAAATGGCAAAACAAGATTGGTTAGTAACAGAAAATGGTAATTGTTTAGGGTTTGATTCTCCTAAAGAATGGGATTTATTATCCAAAACTAACCCCTATCGATTGTATCGATTTTTGGAAGAACTCGAAGATATTCTCAATCAAGGAGAAATGACAAACCAAAACGAAAAGGATTTACTAAAGTCTATTCGTCGAGTGGTAAGAAAGTTGATTCTTAATGTTTATTGGGTAAAAACTACCATTCCTGACCCCTCCCCCAAAACAGGTACTGCGTTATCATTACTCTATGATGAACCGGGATTTTCTTTAACTCTTCAAACCGAAATTATGTTATCAGGAACTACCACCTCCATTCATAATCATGGAACTTGGGGGGTGGTAGCTACTTTGGGAGGAAAGCAAAAAAATAGTTTCTGGAAGCAATTTTCAACTGCAGAAGTTTCCAATAAACTTCAAAAAGTTGGGGAAAAAATACTTTGCCCAGGAGACATCATTAGTTTTACTAGCAATGCAATTCATCAGGTAGAAGCAATAGGAGATGAACCTACTTTGACTTTAAATCTTTATGGCGAAACTCTCTCCAATCGGTTCATTTTTGATCCAATTACCTATCAAACACAGAAATTTTAAACAAACAAAAACAATTATGATAAATTAATAATTATTGACTATATTAATTAGAGTCAAATTTATGTTGTTTTAATTAATATTGTTTAGTCCAACTTCTTTGAGCAAGACTTGATTTGAGCATCTAAGCAAAATTAGATTCATTTTTAAACATCTTCCCTACTATTATATTTAGCTATAGACTGTAAGTTGGTATAAAAAATAATTATTTTTATTTTTATTTTTATTTTTATTTTTATTTTTATTTTTATTTTTATTTTTATTTTTATTCTTATTCTTATTCTTTTAATTTAGCTTTAACTGAATTACTTGTATAAACTAAATAATTATCCAGAACAATTTTAACAATCATTATATTCTTCCATCCTCCCTCTTCTTAGATCTTTTCAATAAGTTTTGTATTTTTATGTCCTTTTTCTTCCACTTCTCGGATACAGTTACATTTTTTCTTTTCCTCGAACATTCCATCTATAAATTGTTTCTATCATTGTGGTTTTAAAAAGTTTCACCAAATTTACATTATTTTTACTCTATGTATTTTTATCTATAAACATAATATTGTTTTTCTGGTTCTGGAAGAAGTTTTTAGGTTGCAAGTAAACTTCGACAGAGAAATAAAAAGAAATTAATAAAGTACAATTACAGTTCTCTTTAAAAACTTCCTATGAATTAAGAAACTCTTCGAGAGTATAATTACGATACCTCAATTACTCTTGTAAAAACAAGCTTAGCAATAAACGAAAGAGAAAAAATTAAGAATAAATTTAAAATATAAAACCTAATCAAATGACAAAATACATTCTTAATTTTGTTAAAAATAACTGATTCTATACAATCGTTTATAAGAATAACTTACCCGGCTCATTAACTGCTTGCTATACTCATCTCATAATTAATTTTAGATATTTGAACATAAGACTCTTAGATTGTCTTCCTAAAAACACTTATTCCACAAGCAACTTCTCCAGATGGTTCATAAAAATTTATTAATTCTATCGTTGATAACTTGACTAAAACCTCGATGAGACTCTGAAGTTTCTTATATTAGGATAGTCAGGACATTCTCTCCCTTCATTAAAAATGATAATCTCATGATGTATAAGTCAGAAAATTTACTTTTTTACTGAATAATTTTACTCTTATTGTTGCTATTTTAATCATTTTAACACAATAGAAATTGAGATAAAAAATTTTATAAATGAAATAATACTTTACCATAACTTTTAAACTTAATACAATATTCATAATAAGTGTTTTCGTATAAATGACTATTCGATACTTATGAAATAAGAGTTTTTTTATCAAAAAATAGAGTAAATTTAACTCATTATTATTGGGTATACAATTAACTATTCCATTAATTGTATTGAACAATATACTGATTTATCTAAGACTTATTCCATCTTATCATCTTTTTTAAAACTCATTAACTTAACACTTATTGATCTAAACAAATAATTTTTCTGTTTATTTTAATTTTAAAAAGTAAGTTAAAAAATATTCTTTAGTACTTTCTTTAGTACTTCCCGAAAGAATTTTTTTTGCTATGATGCCATCTGCAACTATCTTCTATTAATAAAATTTTTTTCAAATATATCTACATCTTCAGATAAATGTTCATTAACTCATCAACTAAATTTAGCTATTTTGTATTCACTCTTAGAATTCAATTCCATAAAGTTTCTTTCGTTATAGGTTTAATCAACCTATAGATATAGGACTAGCTTACCACAGCAGTCAGCATTTCTCTAATTTAACTTTAAACTCTTCTTATTGAATTAAATTCAACTCTAGGTTAATGTAAAAAACATATATCTATTTTGAGCTTTTAATATTATTGTTTTCCCATATTTCAGCTTTTTAAATGTAAAATACTAATATTTCTTTGTTGTTCAATATATTCTCTGTTTCTATGTTTTATTACCTGATACTACCAAGAAAGCTTTAGATAATTTAAGTAATATATTGTTTTTTATACATGATTATCTATTTTTTTTTAAAAAAAAAAGAAGTTTTTCTTCTCGATCTCAAATTATTATTCTTAAGTTTTTAACTTCTACTTTCTATAAGTAAAACTTGTTCTTACAACAAGCGCACTGTTTTTGAGAGTCTATCTACAAAATACTTGCTAGACTAGATATTAACTACTTATTTTATAAAATTTTAACTTGTTAGTTACTTATTTTTTAGTCTGGATAAATTAAAATACAAAACTAAATACAATATATTCTATATCTTATTAGATAAGGCTGTATCTTCTTATTAAGACAAGCTTTAATATTACTTTAATAGTGAACAAGAGGAACCCATTCATAACTGTTGATAATTCCTTGAAAATAATCATTGATTGCTTCTCTTGAATAGGGAGTAACTCCAGTTTCTTCCCCAAACCACTTTTCATAAACTGCTACGGCTTCAGGTTGATCACTAACAATTCCTTCCATAAATTTAACTAAACTGTAATTCACAATATTCCGCCAAACAGATTCATCTTGAGGAAGTATACAAGCATAAGATTCATAGACATAGGGAAACTCTGGAAATACTCCTAATTCATTAGGATTCCTTGATTCTTTTTTTAATCCTTCTAGAATAATTCCATCACCTGCAAAGGCATCTATCATCCCCTCCTCTAGTTTTTTTAACCCATCATTATGATCTTTTACTATTACTAATTTAGCAGAAGGTTGTTGTTGTTTAATCACCCGTTCATTGGTAGTTTTAGGAATTACCCCTACTTGACGGCCAGCAAGGGTGTCAATTGTTTCTAGTCCGCTCCCTTTTTTAACTAAAATTTTGGTACCACTAGCAAAATAACTCACGCTAAAATCTACTGTTTTAGTTCTTTTCCAAGTGACTGTTGTTGAAGAACATTCAATATCAATCTTTCTTTTTTCAATAAAAGAGAAGCGATTCTTAGCAGTTACTTCTACCAAATCAAGTTTAATGGGTTTACCTATTTTTTTTTGAATATCTTGACGAATTACTTCGAGAATATCCAAAGAATATCCCACCCATTTTCCTTGGTCATTAACATAACTAAAAGGGATAGCGTCTTTACGAGTTCCGGCGGTAATCACTCCAGTTTGTCTAATTCTTTCCAAAATTTCACCAGCCAAACTGGAAGATTGACTAGTTGTAGCAAACATTAAAATTAAAATTACTAAAGCTAATTTTTTCCCCATCGTCTCTTCCCTAATACAAGTTAGGTTTATAGACCAAGGAAATGTAAAGAATGTTTCGTCAAAGTTGATTGACTTAAATAATAAGAGCGGAATTTAACCAAGTCACTAAAGATCTACTTAAAAAATTTCCGTGGCTTATGAGAAATAGATGCTAATCTAACTAGCCAGGTATGTTAACTTAATCAGTAAATCCTGATGAATTCTGCTTAGGCAAAAATGACGACTAATCCTCCCAATTCACCACTAGAACCGTTTAAAAAAAATAATTTTCTAACTAAATTAGCTAGTTTTGCTAGGCGGCCTTCTACCCTAATAATGGGTGGAATGTTGTTAATGTTGGGGGTGACAACCTATTATGGGATTAATTATTTCGTCTGTCAAAAACTATCACCTCTCCTTTCCAAAGAATTCAGTAAACTTCTTGAAAGGGAAGTCAAAGTAGGTAAAGTAGAAAGCTTTTCTCTTAATAGAATTAGTGTTGGACGTTCTTATATTCTTACGACTAAGACGGATACAGATTATGCTGAATCTAAAAAACTTGACATCAGTTTTAATCCCCTGCCAATCTTTATTGGTAGACCTTTAATTATTAATATTACTCTTAAAAAATCTAATTTTTTTATCGAACAGAATAAAAGAGGAGAATGGATTAAATTACCAAAAAATGAAGAAAAAGGAGAACTCAATATTCCAATTAATATTGACATTAAGATTCATCTCGAAGATGCAGATATTACGGTCCATCCTTATGGGTTTAGAGAACCTCTATCTCTGCAAGCAGACGGAGAAGCAAATTATAATTATAAGTCCAATGATAATCAACAATTTAGTTATGCTTTTGAGGTCAATATTCTCAACAGTGAGATTGATATAGAAGGAAAAACCAATATTAAGAGTTGGAAAACCCAAGCACAATTACAGGTTTATAAACTGGGGTTAGCTGAGCTAGTTTCTTTGATTCCTAATTTACCTATTATCCTCAACAGTGGAGAATTAAATAGTAATTTAAATCTTTATCTTCCTTCTTTAGAAGAAATAGAAGAAATTACAGGATCAGGAGAATTTAATATTTCTACTATTGAAGCAAATATTAAATCCTTAAAAACTCCCCTTAAAGTTAACTTAGGTTTAGATTTTCAAGAAAAAACTGTTCAATTACAAAATACAGAAATTAGTCTAGGAAAATTAGTTGCTAAAATTACTGGAAGAATTAATTGGGACCAAGGTTATAATGTTAATATTGATATTAATCCAGTTTCTCTAAAAGATTTACTTGCTATTGTTCCTCTCAAGTTGCCTCTCGAGCTAAAGGGAGAAATCCAAGGAAAAATTAAACTTAATGGAAAAATTAAAAATCCTATTTTGACTGGAACAATTAAGAATGTAAAACTTCTGCTAATCGATCAGGTTATTATTAAGACATTTACAAGCAATTTTAAAGCTAATTTAGATTACTTTCTCCTCGAGAAGGTTAGAATTATTCCTGCTGCCGGAGGAGAAATTATAGCTAGAGCAAAAGTAGAGCCAGGAGTTCTAAAAGAGAGAAAAAAACAAAAAAAGACTAATTGGAAAAAAATTCCTTTTTTCTTTGCTTTTGATGTTAAGCTTCCCACAGAAGAATTAGCAAATTCTTATTTTAAAAAGAAACAAGATATTAGTTTAGGAAATATTACCGCTAAAGGGGAAATTATCGGAACTTTAGGAAACCCATTGGGTAAAATAGAATGGCAGTCCCCGAATCTAATTAAAAATTCGAAAGAACAGATTTCAGGGAAAGGAATAATTTTATTGTCAGGACTAGAAATTTCACTTCAGGAAACAATTTTACGGTCTGCAGAAGGACATGTTACCATTCATGGTTTAGGGAGCTTAAAAGATCAAAAATGGAAGATATCTTTAAAAGCTAATACTTTTTCTCTAAGCCCATTTTTAATGATTACTTGTTCAGTTATCACCTGTCCTGATCAAGTTTCTCGTCAGTCAGTTACTCTTATTAAGAGTAATGTAAAATTATCGGGTAAGTTAGATAATTTCCATTTAGTTCAAACTGATGGACAGGGAAATTTAACTGTTGATGTTGATGGTGGGACAATCGCCGTGAGTAGTCGTCTTGCTAATGACAATATAAACTCCGTCATTAGTATATCAGAAGTTTCTCTTAATCCCTATATTTCTAATTTAGCCGTTCCTACAAAAATAACAGAAAGTCACTTTAACCTATCAGGTTCGTTGGACAAACTCTTAGGAAATTCTACTTTAAATATTCACCATCTTCAAGCAAAGGGAAATTTACAATTAACCATTGATGGTAGTCTTGTCAATGCAACTATAGATTTAGGCGATGGAATCCTACAAACAGTGGTAAGAACCTCTCAAATTTCCCTTGACAAGATTTTCCCTAATTTATTCGTTAATGCTAAGTTAATTAGAAGTAGTTTTACCTTAACAGGAAATCTAAATTCTGTCCTCGCATCCCCAGACAAAGACTTAATTTTAAATAGTTTAAAAGCCAATGTTGAGGCACAATTTGTAGTTGAGGATAGTCTGGTTAATATTTCTGGTAGGTTAAGAAATGGGCAGGTAAACGGGTTAATTAACCTTGGTGAATTATATCTTAATAAACTTGTTACTACCATACCTGTTACTACAAAAGTTATCGGCGGAAAAATTAAATTTTCTACTGAATTAATACCTTTACTTTCTACTAAACCTGACGTAAGTAGTGTCGAACTAATAGCTAATTTACAGCTTTCTGCCGCCCAAGGTAACATAAATACCACTACCCAATTACATAATAATCGATGGACAACAAACATCAACGCATCTAATCTCAATCCTGCTCTGATTTTAGAAAAAATTATTCCCCAAGCGTTCTCAACTAAAATTTCTAATTTAAACGCAGAAATTAAATTTTCTGGCAATATAGAAGATTTTCTGGAAGGAAAGAAAATTATTCCTGTTCAAGTTAATAATATTGCCGTTCGAGCCGACGGACAAATTTTGAATGCTCAAGGAAATTTACAATTATCTAATCTTTTAAGCAACCCTGATATTTCCAACCTAAACCTATCGGTTAATGCCAGTTCTAACTTTTATCAATTACCCTTAACTCAATTAATTCCCATTATTTCTCCAGATCGACAATTCTTTCTCGGAGAACTTAGCGTAGAAGGTCAGGGAGAATTTACTGGAAAATTTTTAGGGAAAAACCTTTTAACTTCTCCTACCTATCCAGGTAATATCCAATTATTAGGAAATTTGAAATTTACCAATTTTGTCTTTAATGAGCAAGTTTTTGAAGAAATTTTAACAGGAACTATTAAAATTTCTTTTAGAGAAAAAGTTACTCTAAATTTAGAAGGCAAAGAAGATAAAATTAATGCAGTATTAATCCCTTGTACCCAAAAAAACTGTCTTGCTCCTTATATTCCCGCCTCTTTTGAATTACGTCAAACTGCTGGAGAACAATCCCCTATCCTTGTCCAAGGAATGTTAGAAGGTGATCGCCTTACCATCAAAATTGACGTATTACCTTTAAAATTAGCTAGAATTTCTCTGGGTCGACAATATGGCATCCCTAGTTATCTTTCAGGTTCGGTTAGCAGCCAATTGGAGTTCGATACTTCCACTCTCGAAGGACGGGGAACGCTCACTATTCACAAACCGAAGTTAGGATTTATTGAAGGGCGACAACTCACCGCAAAAGTCCAATATAAAAATAATGTGGCTTTTTTACACAATGCAAGCCTGAAATTAGGGAAGAGTGATTACAATGTGCAAGGGTCACTTAATCTACAATCATTAGCTTTACAAGGAAAATTAACAGTTAATGATGGTCGTGTAGAAGATCTATTGACCGCCTTAAATCTTACCAACCTTGAACGGGTCTTAGACGTAATTAAATTACAACCCCCAAACTATACTACCGCCGAAGTCATCCCTCCACAATCTGTCGGAGATGCTCAAGAAACCATTGCCGAACAAGTAAACTTATTAGGGGTTATTGATAAAAAAATACGCCAATTAGCTGCTCTCCGTAAAGCAGGAGGAATTCCTACAGAATTGGATATTCGCGGTCGCTTCGATGCCAATGTTGCCCTAGGAGGAACTTTATTGGACCCCACCTTTAACCTAAAATTCATGGGAAATAAGTGGGAATGGCATCCTCAACAACCCTTCCCCGACATTGTGCCGCCCTTGGGGTTGGTGATATTAGATGAACAATTTATTCCCATTAACTCTGTTAGAGTCCAGGCTAAGTCAATCAATGGAGTAATTGCAGTTAAATACGCACAAATACGACTAAAAGAAACACTCTTCGCTTTACAGGGAGATTTTTCCTCAAAAAATATCGATTCTGAGTGGAGAGTGCAACGCTTATCCGTTGATACCTTAGGTAACTTTGTGAAACTTCCCGTCGATATTGGTGGATTTGTTAATGTGTCAGGAACTCTAGGCGGAACCCCTACTCAACCGGAAATACAAGGACAGTTTGCTTTTTTAACAGGAGCATTTCAAGGGCGAGCACTGAGAAAAAACCTGCAAGGACGATTTAGCTATCAAGATGGTCGGTTTAGACTGGCTACTACTAATGCATCCTTTGTGTACTTAGCAGTTAATATTCCTTTTCCCATTACCCCCGACAATGATGTGTTTAACATTGAGGCAAAACTAGGTACAGACGCACTAGAGTTAGTGAGCGTTTTAACTGGAGAACAAGTAATCTTAATTGGCGGAGAGGGGCAAGTTAACGCCCAAGTCCAAGGACGTATTAATCTTTTCAATGGACTGACAGTTAACGATTTAAACGCCCAAGGAAAGGTACTCTTAAGTGAAGCTATCTTCCAAAGTGCCGTTTTACCCGAACCTTTAACTATTAGCGGGGAAATTAACCTCGATGATCAAGCTATAAAAATTTCTCAACTACAAGGAACCTTTGCCCAAAGCAACCTGATCATTGCCGGAGTCTTACCCTTATTTGAGTCCCAACCTCAAGTTGACAACCCCCTCACCATTGCTATTGAAAAAGGAACTATTGATTTAGAAGGATTATATAGTGGAGGAATAGAAGGCAGCATTTTTGTTACGGGAAATGCTCTTAAACCTTCTGTTAGCGGTGTGGTTCGTTTAGCTGATGGACAAGTCTTTATACCCGAAACCACAGAAATCGCCACAGGGTTGCCTAACGTTGCCTTAACTCAATCGTCAAGAACTCATCGTCAAGTAGTTTTCTCTCAAGAAAATGTTCTTTTTATCCCTAAATTACAGGATTTTAGGGTTATTATTCAAAATTTATCGGTGCAAACTCTACCTCTATTTCAGTTTCAATTCGAGGGAGATTTAATAGTTAATGGCTCTTTAAATAATTTAACTAGCCTGAAGCCTCAAGGAAATATTACCCTCAATCGGGGACTGATTAATTTTCTTGAAACCCGCTTTTTTCTCGAACGTCGGAATCTTAATCAAATTATTTTTTATCCAGACAAAGGATTATTAAATCCTGATCTTGATCTACAACTGCGGACGATTGTTTCAGAAGTTCCTGAGACCTCAAAGAACTTCCGTGCGGCCGATACTACTGAAATTCCTGATGATAGTCTAAATAAGGTACAACGGATTGATATAAATTTGGCTCTTAAGGGATCTTTAAATCAGTTAATTCCCAGTTTTGACAAAGATAAATCTGAGTCGTGTTTGATTAAAAATCTTCCACAATCAATCCGTATTGAAACCACCTGGTCTGAGGAGGAATTAACTCTTTTAGAAAACTGTTTAACTCTTCTGGCTGAGCAAAGTCAAGGGAACTTAGATGAACAACTTCTAAGTAATCCAGTGATTAATTTAACTAGTAGTCCTCCGCAGAGTCAAGGACAAATTGTCCGCTTATTAGGAAAACAACTATTTGTTTTAGCTGAATCTTTACAAGGACAAAGTACCGAGCAGTTAGTTCAATTTGGCATTGTCCAGTTAGCATTATCAATGGTATTCCAAACCCTCATTTATGATATGGAAAGTACCATCAGTGAAACGATTAGAAGTACGGATTTTAGAGTTGTCCCATTCTTAGAAACTATTTATGAAGTGGAAGATAAAGGGTTTATTAAATTCTCCTATGATTACGGTCTTAATGAATTTCGAGTGCGCTACGAAAAACAATTTTAGTTTATTGAGACTCAAATATGTCTAGCTATTCAACGTTTCACTGTAAACAAATATTTTTCTTTAACCATTAGTAGTAGAACCAATACAAAAAACTAAATATTTTGCTATATATTAAGTTCAAATGATATCGAAGGATAGGGAGAGGCTTCTCCTTTTTTACGTATTTTTTTAAAAAAAACTAGCAAACATATTCTACACAAATTCTAACCTAGAATCCCAATTCTAGAGCAATTAAAACCAGTTTCAAAGCAAACAATATTATCTCATCCATCTATATAAATGTCGATATAGTTCTTTATTTTCTAATTCTATTAGCTTAATTTTGGAGACAGACTTGCATCTAGTAATTGCTCTTTTTTAGCTATTTTTTATATTGTATTCATTTAAGAGCACTAGTAAGTTATTACTAGCATTTTACATTCATCTGAAATAGGAGAATAAATTTAGATTTACTTCTCTTACCATAGTCATATCCTCAATATGACAGTTTAGTTAGTTTATTCCTGGTGAGAAGATAGGTTAACCAAGATCAAACTCAATCCTCTATTAGATGACAATATCTTACAGCAACTCGAACTGTCTCTTCCTTATTAATTAGGATTAATAGGTAAAAAAAATGCGATATGACTCAAATGAATTATTAAGAGGTTTAGATTTATTATTAAGTTTTCATTTGACTGAAAGTCATGGTAATAACAGCAGTTTTCCTTTGGATAGATTAAAGTAAAAAAAATGTTAGTTGCATAAAAGATGCAGCTATATTCTATAGATAGTTCCAATGAAATTACAGAAATCAACAATAAATTCTACCAATTAACTCAACAACTAATTAGTTGATATATCCACTACTATTTTTATGAAACATCTAATTCAAATCTGCTAGAATTTAATGGTTAAACGATATTTCAAGTTAGGTTATTGTCTCGTGCTGTAATTTTTTCTAAAAAAAATTACAGCACGAGACAATTTTATTCAGTAGAATAATTTATATCTCTTACTAGAATTTTTTTTTGATATTTAAACAGTTTGTTGAGTAGAAAAACCAGATGTTCATTAATAACGAACATCTGGTAGTGAGCGCTTCGCCTTATAGAGCCAAATTAAACCCAAAATTCCCAATCCTATCATGACTAAACTAATCACTTGAGCAATTTTTAGATAGCCTAACATTAGGCTATCTGTTCTCAATACTTCTATCCAAAATCTTCCAAAACTGTAGGCTATTAAATAGACTAAAGATAATGTACCTACTTGGATTTTGTCTCTATGTCTTAATCCCCAAAAAAATAGACTTAATAACAAAAAAAATACTAACAAATTCCAAATAAATTCATACAAGAAAGTAGGATGAAAATATTCCTGATCAATATATATTAAAGGACGGTAATTTACAGGAATATACAGTTTCCATGGTAAATTAGTCGGAGAACCAAAAGCTTCTGAATTAAAGAAATTTCCCCATCGTCCAATGGCTTGTCCTAAGGTTAAAGATGGCACAATTAAATCTGCCAACTGCCAAACAGAAACTTTATTTAAACTAGCAAAAATAATAGTTGCTAAAGTTCCTCCTATAATGGCTCCATGAATGGCAATTCCACCTTTCCAAATAGCAATAATATCCCCTGGATTTTGAGCGTATTGTTGCCATTCAAAGATGACATAATAAAGTCGAGCACAGGGAATAGCGGAAATTACCAACCAAATCACTAGATCAGCCACTAAATTGGGATCAACCTGACGTTTTTTGGCTAACCATTGGGATAAAGCAACACCAATTAAGACTGAAGACGAGATCAATAGGCCATACCAACGAATAGCAAAAAAACCAATTTCAAAGATAATTGGCCCTGGAGATTGAAACTGAAACCCTAATAAACTGTTCATTATCCAAATTAATAGTTGAGACATCGGAGAAATAGAGTGTCAATACCAAAGTTAATCAAGTGCAATTGCATGGATCAATAGCTTTTGACCTCTACGAAGTTAGCAGTTAAATGTTTTCTCCTTGTTATTTTCTCATAGTTCTCACAATTACCTACTTCCATTCGGGGTGAGGTTCTACTGATAAACAAGGAGTATATTGGTTAATCTGATTGATCATTTGATATAAACGACCAAGGTTGCGCTGGTCAAAATAAAAGACTAAGCGAGGTAAGCTTTCTGTTTCATCTCCTTTTTCACTAGGTAAAGCAGCACTTTTACAAATTGTTTCCTTGACAAGGATATCTGAATAGTCGTCATTGAGCTGGTCTACTTGTTCATCAGATAATTCTGAATTAAGACGCATCACAAATAAATCTCCCACATAGCGACTTGAATGATACACGCAATAGAAATTATGGATAACGTTACAGGCATGAGCTAAATTGTCTGTAACAGTATAGAGACTAAAATCTTCTGTACTAATTAATCCCCGTTGTAACAAATTCTTCTGGTTATGCTCGTTCCAAGTTTTCCAATAGTCGCCTCCAGGTTCATCAATTAATACCAAAGGACAGGGTCCATATTTTCCTGTCTGAGAAAGAGTTAGGGTTTCAAAGACTTCATCTTGGGTGCCAAACCCTCCTGCAAATAGAGCTACTGCGTCGCTTTCTCGCAGAAAAAAGAGTTTTCGGGTAAAAAAGTATTTAAAATTAATCAATTTTGGATCATCAGCAATAAAAGGGTTGGCACTTTGTTCAAATGGTAATTGAATATTAAGTCCAAAAGAATGCTCTGGTCCTGCTCCTTCATTCCCTGCTTGCATTATTCCTCCTCCTCCTCCTGTAAGAACCATAAACCCAAGCTGAGTGATATAACGGGCAAATTCAACTGCTAAACGATACTCCGAACTTTGGGGAGACAGGCGAGACGAGCCAAAGATGGTAACTTTACGTATGTGACGGTAAGGATAAAAAGTCTGAACCCCTTGTTCTAAGTCTTCTAGGGCAGCAGTTAAAATTTTCCAGTCGAGGCGGTCTATCTCTTCTCCCGCAATTCTCAACAAAACAGATAATGCCCGTTGGACTAGGGTGCCGTGTTGATGTTCTGACAATTTTGCTATCAATTCCCCTATGTCCTTAGCTAAAGAAGGGATTGTATTATCTTTTGATAAAGTCATAGTTTTGTATTGAAGACTACCCTCATTGTATCGGAATTTCTATTTTTTAAAATAAAACTCTATATGTTTAAAAATACATATAATTAAAAATATAGAGCTTTACTATTAGCTTAATTTTTGTATTGTTTTACTCTTATTTTTTTAGTTTGATTGAGTAACAATTATAGTTTTTTTAGACTAAGTATGATGAGCTGATGTTTAGTATTTTTTATAATTTTTATACTGACTGCATTCTATTATTCCAAAAACTTGGTATTTATCAAGCTCGAGTTTTTTATATCTTGATAAATAAGTAAAACAAGACTTCTAGTTTTTATTTACTATGATTTTGTCACAGCTAGCCTAGTATAGATATACTTATTAAGTCTTCAAAAGCTAGAAAAAACTAATAGGAGTTTTCGGTTAAATAGATAGTTTTCTAAAGATGTATAGGAGTTGGAAGTCTATAAATTTTTACTATTAATATGAAAAACGGTATGGACCTGCATCGAAAACCCTACTAACTCTTCTAGAAGAAAATAATAGATATTTTAAAAGGTGAAATAGCAATTTCTCTGTCAACTGTCATGAATTGAGTTTCATTACTAACCATTTCTATTTTTTGATTTTTGTGTACTTTTGTTTTTTAAAACGATAAAAGTGTTATTTTAAAAGTAAATGAATATTGTTTTATTAAATAAAATTTTTAATGAAAAATGGATAATTGTCCTATTTGTTCTAGTAAAATTCTACGGCATATCAATCATCACAAAATTTACTGGTATTGTCCCCATTGCCATGAAAAGGTTCCTAATTTCACTCGGGTTTTAGTTTCTCAGAAGATTCATGAGGTTGTGAATGACGAAAAACGTTAATATGTAACAGTCAAAATTAATTGTTAAACTCTTTAAAAGAGCAGGACAACATATAAATACTCATAATATGGCTGGTCTGATCAATCCCGCCATAGCGCACAGTGCACAAGGGATATGATATGGTCAGATACATTACCAAACTGTTGATTTGTCAAAAATCGGGTTGATATTTTGATGATCGATTAATAAACTTGGACAGTCAACCAATCAAATCAATCATCTCAACTCCCTTAAAGAACTTCAACAGATCAATCAAGACCATTTACTCCCCTTACGTCAAGAGAGTGCAACGTATGGATTTTTTCGTGCTAGGTAAACTCTTAGCTGGATTAGTATTATTAGTCATTGGTGCAGAAGGATTAGTCAATGGTGCATCTTTCCTGGCAGCTAGTTTGGGGATTTCTCCGTTGGTCATTGGGTTAACTATTGTTGCTTATGGGACAAGTTCACCCGAAATGGCTGTGGCTATTCAATCAAGTTTTGCCGGACAAGCCGATATTGCGTTGGGGAATGTAGTTGGTAGTAATATTTTTAATGTCTTAGTCATTTTAGGGTTATCCGCCTTGGCAATGCCTTTAATAGTGGCAAAACAGTTAATTAGACTTGAGGTTCCCATCATGATTGGAATTTCATTCCTAACTTTGTTGTTTGGATTTGACGGCTTGATTAACCGCTCAGATGGATTAATTTTAGTAATCGGTGGAATTATTTATACTATTTTTCTCATTTATCAAGGGTCAAAACAACCTCCTGAAGAAAAAGAATATGAAAAATATACCGTCTTAGGAGATGTTTCAGTTTTTCAATGGGTGAAGAATTTGGGGTTAATGTTAGGGGGAACAGGGCTATTAATTTTAGGCTCTCGTTGGTTGGTGGAAAGTTCTACTAGCATCGCCCTCACCATTGGGGTTAGTGAATTAGTTATCGGTTTGACGATTGTTGCAGTGGGAACGTCATTACCAGAATTGGCTACCTCCGTTATGGCTACTTTAAAAGGAGAGCGAGATATTGCGGTTGGTAACGTGATTGGAAGTAACATATTTAATATTTCGGCTGTATTAGGTATAGGGGCTATGGTTTCTCCTCAAGGCATCCCTGTTTCTAGTGCTGCAATTGGATTTGATCTACCAGTGATGATTGCCATCACTATTTCTTGTTTACCTATTTTCCTTACAGGACATGTAATTGACCGTTGGGAAGGATTACTGTTTGTTAGTTATTATATTGCCTACACAACTTATTTGATTCTACGTTCGACGGAACACAATAGTCTACAGATATTCAGTAATATCATGCTCCTTGTTGTTATTCCCCTTACTGTACTGACTTTAACTATAGCCACAGTCAATAGTTTATGGAAACAAAGGTAAAACGATAAATTTTCCCCAATGAGTATTTAAGTTGTTCCTCGTCAATAGCTATTATAAAGACTTCAATTAGAGTTATTCTCGACCCAAACTATTTATCCGAAGAGGTGTATTAGTAAGGATTGTATTTATCTATGCTGCCAACAGTAGTTTTTAACACTCTATTCTCGATATAGGTCATAAAATTGTTATTTAGAACACTTAATTAATGCAATCTCTGTAATATTTTTCATAAACTACTAACTGAAAAAATAAATAAAGATATCACGGAGAATCATTAACAAAATGAATTAGAGTTTTTTAATGAAGATAAAAAATAAAAGAAGAGATTATTTTCTGTGTCATTAATAATAACACAGAAAATAGATTAGTCAAATAGCTGGACTAAGAAAATTTAAATTAAATAAGAAATGTTAAATAATTAAATATAAAAAAAATTTGACGATAATATTTTTTAAACTTGTGTTTGTTAGAAAACAACTCTGATGTTAAATACTGGCAAAAGTATAAACCTAAAAGTTACTCTTTAGTCTCTAATAATTGACTAAGAAATCCAGAAACAAGAGATAAAATAATTGAACCCAATAAGGCATCCCAAAAGGTATTAATGCTAAACCCTGGGGTAAAATAACTCACTAAAGAAAAAGCAATAGCATTAACCACAAATAAAAACAATCCTAAACTCAAAAAAGTCAAAGGAAGTGTAAATAAAATTAGAATAGGCCGAACAATAGCATTAACTACCCCCATCACAATAGCAGCAAAGACAGCAGCAACAAGAGATTCAATGAAAATACCTGGAATAACATAAGCCGTAATTAATAGTGAGATTGCTGTGATAAGCCACGTAAATAAAAATTGCATGTTAGTTATTCAACCTCTTTTTAAGAAGAGACAGATCAAGTTTATAGGAGTAAACAATGATCATGTCCCGTTAAAAGATTTCCCTAATTATCACTATTTATTATTAGCTTAAATTAGTAAGGCCATTTCCATTCAGTTATTTCCGGTTTGTCGATGCCATTTTCATAGGCATAAGCCTTATGTTCTATAATAGCATTTTTCATACGTTCATGAACATAAGCGGCAGCTGACCCTAATTTAGAAACACGGTGAATGACATCAATCACTAAATTAAAGCGATCAATTTGATTATTTATCGCTAATTCGAAGGGGGTATTAATATTACCCTTTTCTTTATAACCACGAACATGAAGGTTAGCATGGTTAGTGCGACGATAGGTTAACTTATGAATTAACCAAGGGTAGCCGTGAAAGTTAAAAATAATCGGCTTATCTTTAGTAAACAAGTTGTCAAAATCCCAATCTGAAAGTCCATGAGGATGTTCTCGTTCCGGTTGTAATTTAAACAAGTCAACTACATTAACAAACCGCACTTTTAACGTAGGAAATTCTTCTCGTAAAATAGCAGTAGCGGCTAAAGCCTCTTTAGTGGCAATGTCACCACAAGAGGCCATGACCACATCAGGGATATCAAGTTCTGTGCCACAATCATCGTTACTAGCCCAATTCCAAATACCAATGCCCTTTGTACAATGTTCAACAGCTTTTTCTATGCTTAAATATTGAAGGTGTTTCTGTTTATCGGAAACGATGACGTTAACATAGTTCTTACTTCGGAAACAATGATCTCCAACAGACAGCAAACAGTTAGCGTCGGGGGGAAAATACACTCGAACTACGTCTGCACTCTTATTGGTAACAAGATCAACATATCCTGGATCTTGGTGACTAAACCCATTATGATCCTGTCGCCAAACAGTTGAAGACAACATGATATTTAGGGAAGAAATCGATGCCCGCCAAGAGACTTTATTTTTGCAGATATCAAGCCATTTAGCATGCTGGTTAAACATTGAGTCAACTACGTGAGCAAACGCCTCATAGGTGTGGAAGAATCCGTGACGACCTGTTAATAAATAGCCTTCTAGCCATCCTTGTAACGTATGTTCGCTCAGTATTTCCATTACCCGTCCATCAGTAGCAATTTCAGTGCCGTCAGCATCTTCAGGGAGAATCTCAGCCATCCAGACTTTTTTACTTACTTGGTAAATATTGCTTAGACGATTAGAGGCAGTCTCATCAGGACCAAAAACACGGAAGTTAGTCATGTTGTTAGCCATGATATCCCGTAAAAAATTTCCAAACAAGAAAGTATTTCCTGCCTTTATTGTTCCAGGCTTGCTTACCTCAACCTTATAGTTACGGAAGTCAGGCATTTCAAGGTCTTTACGGAGTAACCCTCCATTGGCGTGAGGATTAGCACTGATACGGCGATAGCTAATGGGAGCAAGTTTCTGTAATTCGGGAATTAATGTACCATTTTCATCAAAAAGTTCTTCGGGTTTGTAACTCTTCATCCAGTCTTCAAGAACTTTTAGGTGAGCAGCATTATTGTGCATTTCTGACAAGGGAACTTGATGTGATCGCCAGAAGTTTTCTGTCTTTTTGCCATCTACTTCTTTAGGACCTGTCCATCCTTTTGGAGAACGTAACACAATCATTGGCCACATGGGGCGTTTAGCTGTCCCACTGCTATACGCTTCTTGTTGAATTCGTTTAATTTCTTTGATCGCTGCTTCCAGGGTAGCGGCCATTTTCTGATGCATTACTTCAGGATCAGACCCTTCGACAAAGTAAGGGTTATAACCGTACCCCTTAAAGAGAGATTCTAGTTCTTCATGACTAATACGAGCCAAAATTGTTGGATTAGCAATTTTATAACCGTTGAGGTGCAAAATAGGTAACACAGCACCATCGCGGATGGGGTTGAGAAATTTATTAGAATGCCAAGAAGTGGCTAATGGTCCAGTCTCTGCTTCTCCATCTCCTACCACGGCAGCAACGATAAGGTTGGGGTTATCTAAGGCCGCGCCGTAGGCGTGGGAGAGACAATAGCCCAATTCTCCCCCTTCATGAATTGAGCCAGGAATTTCTGGAGTACAATGGCTACCGATTCCCCCAGGAAAGGAAAATTGCTTGAAAAACTTTTTCATTCCCTCCTCATCTTGCCTTTTATCAGGGTAAGTCTCAGAATAAGTTCCTTCAAGATACACTGGACCAAGTATTCCGGGAGCGCCGTGACCAGGACCTGCCAGATAAATCACCTCTAAATCATATTTTTTAATCAGGCGATTGAGGTGGATATAAATAAAGCTCAAACCAGGACTTGAGCCCCAATGTCCTAACAAACGGTGTTTAATGTGTTCTTCCTTCAAAGGTTCTTTGAGTAAAGGATTATCTTGTAGATAAATCATCCCAACAGCAAGGTAGTTACAAGCTCGCCAATAAGCATGAATTTTTTGCAACTCGCTGCTAGAAAGAGGGGTTTGTTCTAAGGTTAGTTTTTCCGGTGTAGCTGTCATAGTTTATTATTTTAAAATTGCATCTTAAGTTAATTATTATAAATTATTGACTGTTAGTATAGTCATTTCTTTTAGGTTTATTTTCCTGTAAGGAAATAAAATAATTATCATAAAATGGTAACTATAGTTTTTTAGCCTAGCTGTGACACTATTTTTTTTATAGAAAATAAAGAATGTTACTTTAAAAAGCTCTTAAAACTATCAGAACTTAGTGCTTATATAGATTAAGTATTTGGAGTGACAGATTTTCATTAGAATAATAGTTTTGAAGATTGTTAGTTACCAATCTGTTCTGTAATTTTTAGTCTGGAAGAGCTATAACTGTTTACTAATGTAGTAAGTTTAATGACTTAAAACGAACAATGTAATTAACTAGATTTTTTTAAGTTATGGGATCAAATCAGAATGACCAAAAATTGAAAAAGTTTATGAAAGACAAAAAATCAACTAAAAACTCATAAAATGTTAATATTTCAAGCTTTACTTAAGATATAAGTTACGGGAGATACAGTACTGTAAGGATAAATAGTCTTTTTTGATTGCTTCCAAAAGAAAGATTGTACATTTAATTTTAGGAGTTTATTTTATGGCAACTGTCAAAGTTGGTATTAACGGTTTTGGCCGAATTGGGAGATTAGTCTTTCGGGCTGGTGTACATAACCCTGACTTTGAATTTCTCGGCATTAATGACTTAATTCCTCCGGACAACATTGCTTATCTACTTAAATATGACTCTACCCATGGGCGCTTTAACGGGACGGTGGAAGCTAAAGAAGATGGTATTGTTGTCAATGGTAAATTTATCCCTTGTTTTTCTGCTAGAGATCCCGAACAATTGCCTTGGGGAGAAAAAAATATCGATTATATACTGGAATCTACGGGATTATTCACAACCTATGACGCAGCCAGTAAACACCTTAAAGCAGGAGCCAAACGGGTAGTGATTTCTGCCCCCACCAAAGATACCGAGAAAGTTCGAACAATCGTGATGGGAGTCAATGATAGCGAATATGACTCCACTAAAGATCATGTGGTATCTAATGCCAGTTGTACCACCAATTGTTTAGCTCCCATTGCTAAAGTAATTAATGATAACTTCGGCTTAGCCGAAGGGTTAATGACTACAGTACATGCCATAACTGCCACTCAGCCCACCGTAGATGGTTCTGGCAAAAAAGCTTTTCGGGAAGGACGGGGCGCAGTCCAAAATATTATTCCAACTTCTACTGGTGCAGCTAAAGCTGTTACTTTGGTTATTCCAGAGTTAAAAGGAAAATTGACAGGGATGGCTTTACGAGTCCCCACTCCTGATGTTTCTGTGGTTGATCTAACTTTTAAGACTACTCAAGCGACAAGTTATAAAGACATCTGTGCAACAATGAAAGCGGCGGCTGAAGGTTCTTTGAAAGGTGTTTTGAACTATACTGAGGAGGAGGTAGTATCCATGGACTTTAATGGAGATTGTCATTCAAGTATTTTTGATGCCAAAGCAGGAATTGAACTTAACTCCAATTTCTTTAAAGTTATATCTTGGTATGACAATGAATGGGGTTATTCTTCTCGGATATTAGATCTAATGAAAATGATGGCAGCTAAAGACTCACAAGCAATGACTGCTGTTTAGTTTTTCCGGATCTTCTAGACTAGCTGTGGAAGAGCTATAATTAGGTTACACTACACTCTTCCCCGATTTATAAAGTAGAAGTTATAGAGTGTTTAATTGATTCATCTAAAAGAGAACATCTAGTTCCCCATCATAGTTTTTTAACTAGTGTTAATACTCTGCTCCTCTGTCGTAACCTCTAGCCCTAAAATTTTAGCTATATATTGAACCATGAACACTTTCAATTTGATTGACTTTTTTTACTAAAACTGTTGAAAATTTCTCCCGATTAGTCCAAAGTTCATCTGTGACTTCAATTGAATGAAGACCCTTAAATAGGAGGATTTCACTATCGAGGAGGTTTGTTAGTTCTCCAGAGCATTTCCCCAAAAACTGGGCATCACAAATTAGTCCATAGCTAGATTAAAGAAAAGGGTAAGCATTATGATCATCGTAATGATCGTTAAAAATAGAATCAGCGATTGTCCTTGATGTCAACAAGTTAGCCGAGATAATCGTTGATGTCAACAAGTTAGCCGAGATAATCGTTTAGAAATATCACCAATAATTTTCATAAAGAATTAATCATTTTAAATAACTCGACAAATATTGATTAGCTCTAACTATAAAAAATTTTCCAAAAACATGATGTTAGAATTAATTTAGTAAGTCAACTCTAATGAGTTGAAGCCGGTCTAGAGACTAAAGAGAATTAATAATAGGTTATCCTAATTAAGGAAGTGGACTGGTTATTGTATAAATGCTCTTGACTGTTATAGAGGTTTGACCATGGAAAATCTCCCTGAGACAAGTTAAGTGACAAACTTAGATTAAAATATGTGTACTCTAGTGATCGTGGTTTAGTCATTATCCCGACAGTGATAACTCTCTACTGGCTATCTCAGATTGAATCAGTTGATCGCCTTTGGGTTGGGGAAAAAGCCTGGATGCTAAGCCAACTCAAAAAAAAAGGCTATCCAGTTTTTCCTGGATTTGTTATTGGCTCAGAAACTTGGGGAGAATTCTTGGGAAGGTTAGATAATTCCACTTCTTTATTAGCAGATTTTCCCACATCTTCTCTGCATTTTGATGTAGATAATTTTAGAGCTCTACAGTTAACAGCACAACAGAGTCGTCAAACTATTGTTCATAATGATTTCCCTGACCAATGGAGAACAATTATTGGACAAGCTATTGAGCAGTTGCCTAGCACCTCTTTAATAGTACAGGGTTCCCTAGGAACTTCTTCAGGCATTAAACAAGAGTTTGCTAACTTAATAGTGCCTCAAGTTTGTGAAAAGTTGCCCCGAGATTTAGAATTAGCCATTAAACAAATTTGGTGTCAATTGTTGAGTGCGCAAAGCTTATTTTATGGGCAACGAATGGACATTTCCATTGAAAAGTTAAGTCTAGGAGTTTTGGTTCAACCGTTAACCAATGTGCTCGTCTCAGGTATTGTTACAGTTTCTCCCAAAACTTTTGAAATACAAGCTACTTGGGGTTTACCCCAAAGTTTATGGCGAGGGGAAGTTTTGCCTGATCGCTTTGTCTTTGATCGCACTACCAGCCTACTTATTGATAGAGAATTAGGGAATAAGACCCGTGCTTATCGACTCAAAAATGAAGACGTATCCCGTGATGTTGACTATATTGAAAGTCCTTTAAGAGCTTATGTGTTGAATTCTTCTCAACAAAAGCAATACTGTCTCGATGAATCCATCCTGAATCAAATCTATTCACTACTTGAAGATCTTAGTCAAGATGAGTTATCTTGGAGCTCTTTGGAATGGATCTGGCTTGAATCTGAATCTTCCCAACTTCCGACTTTAGCTATTACTGAGATTATCCCTAGTATCTTAAGTTCTAAAGTTCATCCATTGCCTTTTCGAAAACAATCAATAATTGTGGATAATCAACCCTTCCTGAGAGGAATTGGGGCAGCCCCTGGTCGTACCCAAGGATTAATCCAAATAATAACTGAGGAAATTGCCTCCTTCCCCCCATCTTCTCTGAAAAGTGTCATTGTCACCAAAGAGATTTACCCCTCTCAATTACCTTTGTTAAAACAGGCGGCAGGAGTAATCACTGAACAAGGAGGAATAACCAGTCATGCAGCTATTTTAGCTAGAGAATTAAATATCCCTGCAGTGGTTGAGGTATCGAGGGCAACAGAATTACTCAAAACTGGTGATTCTATAATTCTAGATGGCAAAAGTGGAACAATTTACCATTGTACAACGCCCCAAAATGATATTCCCCTTGCTTTTTCCTTAAGTTCCCAGGAGATATCTTCAAATTTGTCTTATCCTATTGCTACCCAATTAATGGTCAATGTTAGTCAACCAAGTTCTTTGGTCAAGTCCATAAATTTACCCATTGATGGTATTGGATTGGTGCGATCAGAATTAATGCTATTAAATTTATGTTCTTCTAAGTCCCTAGAGCAATGGCTTAATGAATCTGAACCTACACAGATTGTTGAACAAATTTGCGAATGTCTTCGCGAGTTTACGACCAGGTTTGCTCCCCGCCCCGTATTTTATCGGTCTTTTAATGGTCAATTATGCCAAGGTATTAATGCTACAGTTCGAGGTGACTGTCGGGGAACAGCTGGTTATCTACTCAATCCAACTCTTTTTGACTTGGAATTAAGGGCATTAGCTCAAGTTCAAGCACAAGGATTCCATAATCTCCATTTGATTCTACCGTTTGTTCGCAGTGTAGCAGAATTTCGTTTTTGTCGTCATCGAGTAGAACAGGCAGGATTAATGGAATCTAAAACTTTTGAGTTGTGGATCATGGCAGAAGTCCCCTCAGTTCTTTTTGAATTGGAAGAATATGTTAATACAGGGGTTCAGGGAATAGCAATTGGAACGAATGATTTAGTCCCATTGCTATTCGGAGTTGGACGAAATAATCTCGATTTCAGTGATATTTCTCAACCTTGTCCCACTGTTTTAAAAAAAGTTCTAAAACAGTTCATTGAGAAGTCTCATCAGTTGGGAATTTCGTGTAGTCTATGTGGACAAGCAGCTAGTCAATATCCCGATCTTGTTGAAGATTTAGTCCAGTGGGGAATTACCAACATTTCGGTAGAAACTGAAGCGGTAGAACAAACTTATAAAGCAATCGCTAGGGCTGAGAAAAAATTACTTTTAGAATTTATCAGGCAACAAAGAAAAAATTAATTTGAAAGTGGTCCTATTCAGACATAGGCTTCATGTGTCGCTCATAGCAATTCTGAGGTATCAATTATACTAAACCAAGTGAGTTAGCTAAAATAAGTGTGGAATAAAAGAGTACTATAAAAAGAGAAAGAGTAATTGCTGGATAGTAAACTGCCGAAAATCTGGCTAATATAATTTGAAATACAAGAACTATCAAAGTTGACTAGTAAACCAAAATTATTCTCCAGAATGAAAATTTAGACATCATATCTAAATATCTAAAATATAAGAGACCAAGAAAGTTAAAGAAATTACAGATTGGGTATAATTTTTAGAAAATGCAATTTAAAAATAATTTCTAGATGAATTATTTAAGGAAGAAAAGGATAGCGTAATTTTTGGAAAAATGGAAAAAAAATAACTTATGATGTCCAATAATTATTTTTAAATAACTAAAAAATAATAACTATTAAAAATTAGGACAATAATTACTCTATTTTCTAAAAAATAAGAGGTTTAAAAGGTAGTAAAATTTTATATAAAGAGACATATAAAGTAGAAAAATACTAGATATAGCGATTATTATTAGTAATAACTCGGTGTATACAAATGGTTTAGTTAAAGTAAAATTGAAACAACGGGAAGAATTAAACAGAACAAAAAAGGTTGTCCAGGTAATCTGTTTGTTTAATCACTAAACGTGAAATATATTTTTATATAATAAGCTTTTATTCCATTAATATGTAAATTATACAAAATTTTAAACCGTTGTTATTACTGTCAACATCTAAATTAGAATACAACATAGTTAACGATTATCTCAGATAGTAATAATCAATAGTTGAGACTTGAATTATTGTTTAAGCGCGGCATAATACGAAGTTATCTTAAGTTTTTAATTTTTTTTAAGAAAATATTTTTTTAGGGAAATGATGAATAAGCAATCAATCCAAAAAGAATGTTAATTCAACAGTTTTAAACACTCCAATTTATCGAATATAAAATCTTAAATATATTGTCAAGTTGGTACTTAACTTTTTCAATCAAAGAACGTTTGCAAAGTAAAATTTTATCAATCAGTTTCATTGACTTTTATTTGCTCTTCTGTCGATGACGGTGAATTACTTGAAGTCCTTGTTCATAAAGCTTGTCAAAGAGTTTTCAAAAAGGATATTCAGAGTTCTTGAGAAGAATATCCTTGGATTCTCAATAATTTACTAATCAAATCTTGTACTAGCCAAATCTTACATTAACTTAGGAAGTAGTTTACAGTCATCGGTGTTGCCTAAAGTTAACTTAAAAGTCAATATTTACTGCAGTAGTTTATGATTAAATACGTTTTCAATCCGTAATGCCATCTTACATGATTTTATACCTATTCAACTAGCCCTTTAAAAACTCAGTGTACTCTTTATATTGGAATTGATGAAACTAATTCTTATAATTTTTACTTTGCGAGTCTGCCAAAAACAGCATATTAAAATCATTATCCAAGGTATAAGCTCAATAAAACGATGATAGCTGACTTTTTTACAATAGGGAAAAGAAGCTGCAACATATAAAATTTTCTAAAGCTTCGATATCCTAACCGATGACAAGCGATCACAAAAATTATAACTTCACCTCTTCTCAGTTGAACTCATATTTTGACAATAGAAGATCAATCTGTATTCACTTGAGATTTATCATTTCGTGTAAATAATGAGTTATTAACGGTTCTAATAATCCCTGAGATTATCACTAAAAACTTAAATTTGATAAATTACTATATAATCGTAAATTCTCTACGCTCATAAGCTATCATCTTTAATTTTTAAAGTCTTAAAATAGTTAATATACTTCTGTTTAAATTACTTTTTATTCAATATTTATCCTGCTTTTCTCTGCTATTATTTTTTATTTTCTATTAGTTTATCTTCTGATTTTTTAGTGAATTATTTTAAGTTTTCTAAAAAAATCATTAGCTATTGAAATAGCAATAATTTGTTGCTTTAACTCCAGAATAAGTTAATCATGACTCTTCCCGATTGGCTGTAAAAAAAATCATAATAAATAAAAGATGAGAGTCTTGACTTATAAGATTTCCAGGATGTAAGAAAATTTTTTTTAGAAAAATAAAGTTTTGGAGTTACAGAATACAGTTAGAATGATAGTTTTGAAAATTATTAGCTACCGATTTATTATTCTAAGCTGACAAGATCCATATATTGTTCTAGACTTGGGACGTCTGTCCAGCAATTCTTATAACTTGCTTCATAGGCTAAATCCATTATTAATTGAGAATAAACTCCTTCATATAAAGAGGGAACTAAAGACTTTCTTTGATCAATACTTTCTACCCAACGATCAACGACTCGAATAAATGGGGCTAATCGTCCATCTGTAAAGAGTTCAGGGAATGCTAACTGTTTAGGAATTTCAACTTCTGTGAGGGGTTGACCTGCGGGGGCAGCTTGCAAATGGAAGCCATGAACATAATCTTTTAGGTTGTTACTTCCTAAGACTAAAGTACCATGATCGCCATATACTTCTACCCAGTGTCCGCGTCCATTATAAGTTACCGAACTGAGGGATACTTGACAGGGGACTCCATCATTCAGTTCTAACATCAATAAACAAGTATCATCAGTATTAACAGGCTTTAACTTATTATGATTTTTAGGATCAGGACGTTCTTTAATTGCACAAAACATTTGAGCTGTTAATCGTTTAACAGGTCCGAATAACCAGTGAATATAATCAAAAGAATGGGAGCCAATCGCCCCTAAAACTCCTCCTCCTTGATCTCGACGGGAATACCAATTCCAAGCAAGTTCTGGGTTTGCGCGACTCGCCACTAACCAATCAATCTTAATTAGGCGAACTCGTCCCACATAATTTTGTTGTAAATATTTCGATAAAAGTTGCCATGCAGGAACATAACGAAATTCAAAATTTGTTGTGACAACTAATTTTTTTTGTTTTGCTAAATGATAAAGTTCTTTTGCTTCTTGCGCTGACATCGCCATAGGTTTTTCTAAAAGTAGATGTTTACCTGCTTCCAAAATTTGTTTACCCATTTCGTAGTGAAGAAACGGAGGAGTAGAAAGACTAACAGCATCAATTTTACTTAGAGATAAGAGTTTTTTAAAATTATCAAAATAATAGGGGATCTGGTGATAATCTGCTATACTTTTGGATTTTTCTAAGTCACGATTGTAAATAGCAATTACCTCGGTGCGAGAATGGTGTTTTAACCCTGGAATATGGACAGATTGACCAAAACCCGTTCCGATAACAGCGACACGAATAGTTGACATAATCCTCGTTCTAATCGAAATTAGGAATATTGCATGGCAGTTTACTATCTGTTTTTTAATAACTGCTTCAGTTTGTAACCGTACCATGGCTTTGAATTAAATAATGAAGTATCTTATCTTATATAACAGAAATCTTTATGATGATTTTTTATAATTTTAAGCATTGAGACATTTTCAAATATCTTAACGTTTAAATATGCCTGAATAACTATTCATACTCAAGAAGGAGGTAACCACGATGAAGTAGTAATTTCACCATGAGCAATCTGTACTAACTTAAATTAGAATGACAAAGATATCTATTTTATAAACTCGGGTAAATAGTTTATGAACTCCGTTGATAACGAAGTCCTTTTTATAGTCTTACTTACTTCATTTTTTTCATTATTTCTCATGGTTTCTCTGGTATTTTAAGTCTATTGTCATGACAACTAACCTAATTTTTTAGAAACTGATTGAAGCCTGGCTTTGACGCCTACAAAATTTCATAAAAAAAAAGCAAGATAAAAGTAATAGTTACAGTTTTTTTATGCAAGAGGAGAAGAAACTAAAACTTTTTGTCAAGGAAGTTCTACAAAAGTCAGTTTGGCAGCATGGGGGAGTCCTCACTCTAATTTTTTTTGTAGGAGGAAGAAAAATTTAGGAGATTTTAAACGAATAAAATAGGCTAGATAGAGCAACTTTATTACACGAACACGCTCTTCTGGTGAGAAACAACATTTTCCATTTCCATTAAGTACAATAATTAACCGGTTAGGAGTAGTTGTAAAAATTCTGTCCTTTTCCTTATCTGAAAACACTAGAAAATATAACTATAAATTGTTTTTATAGTTATATTTTCTGATAGATTTACTCAATCTATAATTTTTTTATTTTTTATCATCTTGGATTTAAACATAATATTTTTACTCTTGTTTTCGTTATAGAGAAAATTTTTAGTATTAGTTTACTTTTATGTTTCTTATTTTTCTAATCTTATCAGATTAACTTTGAGCTAGATTGGCATCTAGCAAGCACTCTTTATCTAACTATCTTCTTCTGAAATTATCAAAGTTAATTAAGCTATAGACTTGGACTTTGATTAATTAAATTTTATGATTAGTACTTCCTACTAATTTTTGGAGAGTTCTATTTTTAGAAAAAGCTATAATTTTGTACTTCATCTGCTTATTATCTGATAACTATTCTCCTCTTTTATTTTTTAAAAAATTTTTAAGGATAAAAAGATATTTAACTTTTTTATTGCTCTTTATTTTAGACTAAATTCGTGAGATTATAAGTGTTTGATCTGTTTTATGATGTGATTTTTTTTATTAAAATTTTGGTATTATAAAGTATTTTTTGGGTGAGATTTTGATAGAACATTCAACAATCTACACAGAACTTATTCTATTGATTCCAATGTCTTCGAAACCAGGTTTTAAGAAAATTACGCTAAAGAACCATAGGTTTTCAACTTCCTATACTTAACTAAGACTGTTGCATCATTTTTTTCCTTGAAATAGGAGTTTTTCCGTTGACTGAGCTGTAAAATACTTATTTTTACAGCTCAGTCAACGGAAAAAACTTAGATTTTAATTATGCTACCCTATTTGATTTAGGAAAGCCATAAATTAGAAGGAAACTGTAGGAGGTTTTATGCGTTGCCAATACAAAAAAGCTTATAGCTTATGTATATTGTGAATGATAGCATGATAAAAATTCTAGTTGAGCTCATAAACAATCAAGAGCTTACCTAAATGTGCCATACTTAATAATCTTTATGAGTTAAAAAAGGTACTTTTACCACTTGTCCTACTGCTTTTCCTATTTGAATGTTTAATTCTACTCCTCCTGCTTTGGTGCTAATATAAGCTAACCCTAAAAAATTTTGATCAATTTTAGTACAACTTGTTAAAATTCCTACTTTTTTTCCATCCGCAATAACTGGAGTTCCTGGAAGAATCTCTTGACTTAACTTAACTCCCCACAATCTTTGTTTGACTCCTTTGTAGGTATTTAGACGAGCAATAGTTTCTTGTCCAATATAACAGCCTTTGTCAAAGGAAATAGCTCTCCATAATCCTGCTTCTAGGGGATTATAATCTTCTGTTAATTCTTGATCACAAACCGGTCTTCCTTGCCGTATTCTCAACTTTTCCCATACGCGATCACCGATAGGAATAATCCCTAATTGTATTAATTGCTCCCAAACAGTTTTGGCTTGATCGGTTGGAACAATTAAGGTATAGCCGGGGATAGCTAACCCACTTCCTACAGCTACCCTCATAGAAGCCTCTCCCATAGTCGTTAAACAATGACTTTCTGCTGGAAGTTCAGCTAAACCATTAATCCCTCCTTCTTTCAGAAATGAAGTACATTCGGAACCAATTAAGGTAAAAACAATATTTTTCTCGGAAATATCTGTAATTTTTACCTTATCCATGGGAAAGATGTATTGGTCCATCCACTCCATCAAGAAGTGACGACGGTTTGGGGAAACTAAAATCAAAATTGAGTCGTTTGTGACGTAAGCTGTGACCAAATCAATCATTCTACCAGTAGAATTAACAAAAACGGTGTCACACGCTAGTCCTGGCTTTAATTGATTAATATTATTGGTAGTTTGATTATGAAGAAAACGTAAGCGATCATCTCCTGTTAGTTTTAAGAGTCCCCAATGACTACGATCACAAATAACCGCTCCGTTATAAGCTGTTTCAAAGCCTTCACTATCATTGCCAAAACTATTGATCATTGTTTCATTTTTTGTTAAGATTACACCGGATTCTTTTTGAATTTTACGTATGTTCTGTTTCATAATTGATAATAAAAATTTGTACTTAATCAACTAATTAATTTACTCAATATTTAGTTTGCAATTCGTTATTTTTTTCTATATATCGTTACCAATCAACTTCTCCTATTTCATTAAAAAATGAATAAAATCAATATCTGTTACTTGACTATTACAGAAAAAATTATTGATTCTGATCACCATAGATATTATAATCTAAAAAATAGACTTTAATAAAAGCTCACTTAAGTATTAATTCTAGAAAATTTATAAAAATAAGTTAAACATAGTCGATAATTAGAATAAAAAATTTTTATTTTTTAATAAACTGCTTTTTAACTTATTTTTTAGAATTGTTCACTTAGATTATCTATCGCCTAAATAAAAACAGGTTAAACGATAACTTCTACTTCTCGTAGATCCTCTATATTTCTAAATATAGATTTTATTTTTAACATCGGGTTTTCCTCCACATCGACGTAAAAAAATAGTATAATGCTAGCCTAGCGGTGTTTCTTTTTTTTTAAATAATGCCCGAACAACAATTACATCCAGGATTTTATTGGTTTTATATCATTATTTCCAATATTTTACTAGTCTTTATGTTGGAAACTCCAGCTGATAGTCAATTCTCATCAGAGGTTAGTTCTATTCAGGATGGTTCGATCGAAAATACCTTTGATTTACCATCAGAAATTATTGAAGATAGCCCCGTTTTAAAAAAATGGTTAAATAACATTCCTAATATTTTATACGATATTTATACTGATCCGAGTTTTCGAACACGTGTGGGAATAGGATACGCAGAATTTCCTTCTACTGAACATGATGGAGGAATTAATATTGGAGTTGATGATATTTTTATTGGGAAAACGGGTTTAACAATTAGCGGTGACTATCAAACTTCCTTTGGAAGACGAGATGCAGGAGGGGTTAACTTACAATATTATCTGTTGCCTTTGGGGAATTACATTAATCTTGCTCCCATGGTAGGATATCGTTCAATTTCCACTAACAACTATTCTGAAGGTGGAGTTAACATTGGAGGTAAATTGATACTTCCTCTATCACGTACTGGCGCATCTGATATTTCATTATCTCACAGTTTTATCTCCCCTGGTGAAGATAATGAAATAGGAATTACAACCATTTCTTTTGGTTATGCAATTACTAAAAATATTCGATTGGCTACTGAAATTGAAAGACAAAACTCACAGATAAAAAAAGATAGTAAAATTGGCATTATGTTTGAACTAATGCCATAGTTTAATGCCATATTTCTCAAAGAAGATTATCAAATAAATTATTAAGTAATCAACTGGAATGAGAACCTATTTACAAGTTTTACTATTATTTTGGACAACAGCAGTCACAGCAGAATTAGAATATCGATTAAATTTCGTAATTGCTATGATTAGCAGTTTCGCTAATTTTATTGGGAGTTTATTTAGTTTGTTCCTATTCTATCGAACAGGTTATACCTTTCATGGATGGACTTGGGACGAAGCGATGATAGTGGTAGGAATGTTTACTTTCTTACAAGGCATTTCTGCTACCTTTTTAGTCCCTAATCTAAACCGAATTGTTGAACAAGTAGAGAAAGGAACCCTAGATTTCGTGTTACTGAAACCAATTAGTAGTCAATTTTGGTTGTCTTGTAGAATTTTATCTCCTTGGGGATTTTCAGATTTGGTTTTTGGAGTAATTATAATTTTTTATTTTAGTTCTAAACTATCTTTACATCTAGGAGACTATATACTCAGTTGTATAGCAACAATTTTGGGCATCACTATTCTGTATAGTATTTGGTTTATCTTAGGAGCAACCAGTGTGTGGTTTATCAAAATTTATAATGTTACTGCAGTTCTCAAAGGATTATTAGAAGCAGGTAGATATCCCGTAAGTGCTTATCCTACGGTCTATCGTTTCTTCTTTACCTTTGTAATTCCTGTTACTTTTTTAACCACTGTTCCGGCGGAGATACTTTTAGGAAAAATCGAAGCTTTATGGATTTTAGTCGCAACACTAATAGCATTATCTCTATTATTTATCTCTCACTATTTCTGGCAATTTGCCCTTCGTTTTTATACCAGTGCTTCTAGTTGATTTGTAAAGTACAAATAAAGATTTTTTCTACTGGTGGAAATGCGCGATAACCCTATTGCAATTAAAAATCTAAGTCACAGTTACCCAGATGGGACCTCCTCTCTGAACGGAATTAACTTATCAGTTCAAGAAGGAGAGAGAGTAGCCTTAATCGGAGCAAATGGATCGGGAAAATCTACGTTGCAATTTCACCTCAATGAAATTTTTCTACCTCAGTCAGGACATATCAAAGTAGGGCAGTGGGAAGTTAATTCTAAAAATCTTATCAAGATCAGAAATTTTGTTGGTTTAGTTTTTCAAAATCCCTATAATTAGCTATTTATGCCTACTGTGTGGGATGATATCGCTTTTGGACCGAAAAATTATGGTATCAAGGGAAAAGAACTGCAATTAAGAGTTTTAGCGGCTATGGAAACGGTAAAAATAGATCACCAAATTTATAGTTCAAGGAACCCTGATAATTTATCAGGAGGAGAAAAAAAGCGGGTAGCAATCGCCTGAGTTTTGGCCATGCAGCCTCAAGTGTTAGTGTTAGATGAACCTTCGTCCTAACTTGATACCCATTCCCGGCGCTATCTGATTGGCTTGCTAAAGACCCTTTCTCTAACCCAATTAATTGCCACCTACGACCTCGATTTAGCCTGGGAATTATGTGAGCGCACTATTATTCTTAGCCAAGGTCAGATTGTATATAATGGTGATACAGACAGGATAATGAGCGATCAAAACTTTTTAAAGAAACAGGACTTAGAACCCCCTTTCAGTTACAGTCGTCCTTACTGTAATTTAGGAGACGCTCCTTAAGTGAGGACAGAAAAAGCGAAGTTAAAATTTATAGTCTTAGAGTAGACACATTACGATAGTTATCTCAAATAATCGTATATCGTTGAACCTTTGCCTACTCTATAAAATGCTTTAACCTGGCGACAGAATACAGAAAAAGTTTTTGAACCAAAGTTGATTGTTAGTTCATTTTGACAGCGAGGTGATGAGTTTTTCACTATCATCTTTTTGGGTTGAAAGTGCAAAAGAATCATTATAGAGACTTAACTTAATGTTAAGGCTTGTGTTCTAGTCAATATGAATATTTTAAAAAAAAAATACGATTATTTATTCCATAAGAAAGTATTTTTTTGTCAATCATGCACACATAAAAAGATATACTGAACTATCGCTCAACGTCAATAACATTCATGTTTTCAAACCCTTGAACTAAATTATCATTTTCTACAGCTCGTTTTTGCAAAAAAGTGACCTCTCCTTCAAATCAATTATCAGGAAGATAAGAAGAATTACTCTAAACTTTTCACATTGTTCCGTTGATAGAGTATTAAAGATTAAGAAATACAGTTGTAGCTTTATCTTAAGTAATTAATTTTTTTGCCTCTAAACGCTTAATTTAGTATTTAATTTTCTATTTTTTATGGTTAAAAGTAAAAAAATTTTAAAATTAGGATACCTAAATTAAGATGAAAAGCTATCAAGGTAAATACAAAATTAAAGTCGAAGATTATAGATTAAGTTCAACTATTAACAACTAATTGTTTAGTCTTATTAAGTTAAGGGACTGAATTAAGTTGTTCAATAAATTATGATTATGAAATATGTAGGATTGTGAGTGTTCTGCTAACAATTTTGAAAGATAGCCTAGAGTAGACTCCACCTGTAGTTTTCTAAACTACCAAAAAGTTTAGGTTTAGCTTCTACTAAGTTAATCTCAAAAAAAATGGGGTGAAATGACTTAAACCAGAAAACATAAACGTTAAGAAATCTTGTTATCTATTTCAATTTTAACAAGAGGATTAAATGCTATGACCATTGTAGTTGGACGCGGTCCACAGAGTGGATGCTTTGATATTATCTCTGGCTGTCTCAAGCGTAATCGCTTTGTGTTTGTTGGTCTAGTTTATTGCTATTCCTCTGTGCTTACTTCGTACCCACTAGATGGTTAACCAGAACCATCTTTATTCTTATAAACCTACTAGTTGGTCAGTTCGTACTTCGAATAAGCTGACTTCCTAACCGTAGCTGTATCTGCCCTCACTAATGCCTTCAGATACTCCATCTTGATTCTTCTGAGGATCTAAAGTTCAAAGAGACTTCACCGGTTAGTGTCAAATTGGTGGACTATAGACATTTACCGCTCTTTACGGAGCTTTCGTACTGATTTGTTATAACGCTACTCTACGAGCTCGAATGGCTCCTTGAGAGCAATTTTACCAAGACTTTATCCTTCTTGAGGAGATACTTTCCCGTAATAACGCTCTCTAAGACAGATGTTACCAATGAACGTGACATAGAATTGACCGGTTTAGCGTAGTGGTCAAGCAAACAAGCTTAATTAGCCTTTTTGGCAAACTTCTTATTGTTCACCTCACTTAACTTACGCTAGTAGATTTGGTGTACTATTGTTGATATTTAAAGTTCTGTTCTTTGGCGGTTTTTATGAAGCCATCAGGTAAAATTGTGATACATCAGATAATATATATTTTGATTATATAAGATGGCAATAAAGTTAAAGAGCTTAAAACTCTATAGACTTAGTTTTCATGGAATAAAGCTTTAACCTATCATTAATTATTTAGTTGAACACAGCTAAGTTTTTAGGTAAAACTTTAAGAGCTGTCCATAGTAAGCAACATAGACTAATTCACTTATTTCTACAGTAAATTAGTCTGAAGCGAACCACTATACCTTCTTTTGTTTTTTAGAAAAGATTGAGAATTCTAACATCTTCCTCGTATTTTCCGCTTTGTTGTCTCCTGTGTAACAACTAAAAATCTTGTGTTCTATGCAGTTTAAAACCAATATGAGGGTATGTTCTCAAGAAAAATGATTAATCATCCCAGAGAACAGAAACTCACACTGTCATTGTATTTTTAACCAAATGTTAATCCTTTGAATTCACTAGGAGTGTTGCAAAAATTAGGTGCTATAGTCAAATAGATTTGCCAGAGAATTATCATAGTAAACGCGATTGTGATGCTTAATTTCTCTTTTAAGTTAATGTTAATGACCTTCAAGGGCAAGCTTTTATGTGCTTTTTCTCTCTACAAAAGATATCGTGTTGTTAGTACTGCCCCTGTGGACGTTCTTTGGCAGAAATTAATTAATTTGGCCGATGTTTCTTGGCATCCCTTGTTCTCAAAAACGAATGTCCCTTTGGGACTAATCGCGAAACCAGGGTTGATCTATCAAGTGGTAACACGCCTCACCCCCATCCCCATTCGTCTATTTGTAGAAAATGTAAGGCCAGGGGAATTATTAAGTATGCGAGTTTTAGCTATTCCAGGAATTGAACAGAAAATCACTTATCAAGTAGAATCTACTCTTTGTGGGTCTTATATTTCCTATTCAGTGACTTTGCGTGGATGGCTATCTCCGTTGATTTGGTGGCTTATCAAACCCTATTCCGCTCGTGTCGCCTCAGAGTTAGCTAATGCGGCCGAAAGATTAGCTTAATCTCTTTTACTTTAGTTAAATACGCCAAAGTCTAACCAGTCGTAGTTTGATCTTGCAACTCGCTTTTGAATGCGAGCTAAGTAGATTTGGTTATCAATAGCAACTCTTGGAGATGGTAATTCAGTATTTGGCCAACTGGACAAGCTAACACAAAGACACACAGGAGAATTATTTCCAGAAATAGCAACAGGAGAAGGCATCCGACACCTTGTACATTCGACTACCTCCCAATCAGAACTCAATAATTCTTGAATAGTTTGCTCAGCACCTTCCAGATAACAATCAGCACCCGCGGCGAAGATATATTGCCAGTAACTTTCGAATTCATGAGAATAGGTGTTACCCCCAAAGATCTGGCTAGGACGTAATTTTTGTTGACGCTTAGGAAGTAAAACCTGCTTGCCCAGTTGAAACCAATGAGCAAGATAATGTTTTACCTGTGCTTCCGAAGCCATATGTATAAACCTTTCCATGGTCAGCAGTGCATCCTCATGCTAACACCTGTATTGTTCTTCATCATTCTTTGTAATTGAAAATTTACAATTATTCTTTTGTCAGAGGTTCGCCAAGTAAACTTAGGTTAAGGACGTGGCCTCCGGTCACCAGATATACTAAATTAGCGATTAGCCCCAGTTGTCGGGTTAAATTTCCTAAGCGATCGCGAAATGTACGTCCTAAGGGGAAGCTTGGAACGACTCCCCATCCTGTTTCCTCAGCTACTAAAATAACATCTACACGGGTAGTTTCTAAACGTTTTAAGAATTGATCCATCGTCTCTATCCAGGTAAAACTATCTTGCTCTAGACAATTAGCTACCCAAGTTCCTAGAGAATCAATCAAAAGACAATGAGGCGGTGTAACCGTTTCAAAAATAACTGATAAGTTATAGGGAACCCATCTGGTTTCCCAATGGGGAGGACGACGTTCTCGATGGCGAGTAATCCTTTCTAGCCATTCTTGGTCTTGGGTATTTTCTAAGGCTGTCGCGATATAAATAACAGGCTTTTTGGATTTTGTAGCTAGGGTTTCAGCCCACTCACTTTTACCTGAACGGGTCGGCCCAGTTACTAAAATAATTTGTTGGTTTGGAAGCGGTTCTGAATTATTGACCATAATAATTAGAATGATTTATAAATCAAATTTCCTAAAGAAGAGAAAACAATCATCGTCTTATTCACAAGAATCAATTGATTAAGTTTTTAAACTTAAGGGCTCAACAAATTTCACAGAAAAAATATATATTCTGTAATTTATTATCCTTTTCTTTTGAGATAAAACGTCATAAAAATTAGCTATTATCTGAGTAAGATAAACGAAAAGTATTGTACCTTCTACACAAACAATTTCTTTAAAATCTGGATATATTTCAAAGTTAGTCAAAATAACATGAATATTTATCATTATTAAACGCTAATAGCAACAACCTAACCTAATTAATAGAAAAATACAAAATTTTGATTTTTTTGATTTTCACTAGAACAGCTCGAATTTTTATAATTTTCCTCAGGTCTAATACAATTACTTTAGTTTAGCATCGATAGGTATTAGTTATTACTTTATGATTTTAACTTATATATTATATAAAGTAGAAAAAACTAAATTAATGATCTGTGATAACCAGGGGTTTCGATTTAAATAGAAATTGCTACATAATTTTTGTTAATTTTTTATTAGTTTTAAATGATTACAGTCAGACAAAATCATTGATTAAAAACAAGAAATAACTTATTTAAAAACTTTCAATTTTAACTACTATCTTACTGCATTCATGTTAATCTTAACAACCTTAAAGAAAGTTATTTTAGTCTAATTGTATGGTCGACCTACGATACTGTAACATTTTTGATAACTCCTGCTGACGCAATATAAATTCATCGATGTTTAATCAGAATCATTGAAGGTCAACTACGATAAATTCTTGATTTAGGATATAGCGTAGGTTCAAGTAGAATTTAGTTAATAAGAAACTTTTCTAAGTGTTAATCTAATTGATTAATTTAGATTTGATAGACGTTTTCCAGGCTTTAATTCTTGAAAATTGACTAATGTGTTCACAAAACTTGTCTGCAGACTTGACTTAAGGGAGTTGACACGGAGAATTTTAGTCTTAGATTAAATTAATTGTAATTGAGCGCAATTAGTTCTTCAGTTGTCAAGAATTATCCCAGTTTAGCATCAATTTTACCTAAAAGACGTTGTGGTTGCAACCTGTAGAATCAATTCAGGTTCTTCCATGATGGAAAGACAAATGGGGTGATGAGAGATGAAGATTTTTTAAAAAACAGACTTAAATACTCTCCTACCTAAGGGTAGTATTTAAAAGTAAAATTTCTCTAGAAAGAAAAAATGTCCAGTGAGAATCAGGCAAAATCGTATCGTGCCTTCTAGAGTCCCCCTGATGAAAACTAGATTACTTTCGGTGTCTAAAATTCGGTATCTCGACTTTTCGATAATTTTGGTCTTATTTTTTTTCTAATAACAAGACTATAAACTGCCACGATCCTTCATTTGAGAGGTAGTTTATAGTCAAGACCTCGATGTTACAAACATATCACTTAAATTTAATCGCGTGATCACATCTCTAGAATTAGAAAAGTAGCACTGGATTTTAGGGTTAAAATCAGGGTTTAAGTGTGAGTAACAGGATTAAATTTAAGTAAAATTGCGAAAACTATAGCGTAACACTTTAAACAAACTAAAATATCGATTGTCATAACAAATTATATTATTTTTTTTACAGTCTCTTCATTGCTCAGAGGTTAAGCAATCGTTCTAACTATAAGTCAATTTAAGAATAATTGTAGTATTTATAAGTTTTTTTATTCAAAAAACGTCTAAAACTGCTCAATAACTACTTTTTATAAATTTATTTTTTGATTCCTGTCCCAACTAAAAGCTTACCAAACCTTAACATGGCATTGTTTATTTCCGATTATTTAGAGGATCATACATAAATAATGAAGTAAAAATTAAAGTATAACTATAAATTACCAACTAATAGAAAAAATAACCTATAAATGCTCGCATAATCATCCATAATCATAAAATACCAATTATGGGCATAGTTAAAGAAAAAAAGAGGTTTAACTGCTGATTTCTAACTTTTTACTTTTGACTTTCAATTACTGCCTTGTTAAGATACTGTTTAAAGAATTGGGGAAACTAAAAATCCAACGTTAGACTAAAAAACGTTAGATTAATCGGGGTGCACCGCTATGCGGAAGGCGAAAAGTAAATAGGCATCAGGCAAAAGTTGACCATAACAAAGCCTCAGCTCTTACCAATGTCTAATCAGCCAATGCCTTATGCAATAGCAAAAGCCCTTTTTGATAAGAACCAAGTAGATTTGGTAGCAGTTATATGACGAAACGTACCTTTGCTGTAATCGGTTTAGCCGTGATGGGAGAAAACCTAGCCCTTAATGTGGAGAGTCGTGGTTATCCCATTGCTGTTTACAACCGTAGCCGAGAGAAAACAGACAGATTCATGAGTACCCGGGCCGTCGGTAAAGATATAAAAGCGGCTTACTCCCTAAAAGAATTAGTCCAAACCTTAGAACGGCCCCGTAAACTTCTAGTGATGGTTCAAGCAGGAAAACCTGTTGATTACGTCATTCAAGACTTAAAACCTCTCCTTGAAAAAGGAGATATGATCATTGATGGCGGTAACTCTCTCTATGAGGATACGGAAAGACGCACCCAAGAATTAGAAGCCAGCGGACTTGGTTTTGTAGGAATGGGTGTTAGTGGTGGAGAAGAAGGTGCATTAAAAGGGCCTAGCTTAATGCCTGGGGGCACTGAAGCTGCCTATAGAGAACTTGAACCCATTTTGACCAAGATTGCTGCCCAAGTAGATGATGGGCCGTGTGTCACCTTTGTGGGACGCGGTGGAGCTGGTCACTATGTAAAAATGGTGCACAATGGGATCGAATATGGCGATATGCAATTAATCGCTGAAGCCTATGACATCATGAGAAACGGACTAGGGTTGAGCAATGAAGAGTTGCACAATGTCTTCAAAGAATGGAATACTACTGATGAACTTAATTCTTTTCTAATTGAAATTACCACCGATATTTTCAAGTACAAAGACCCAGAAACTGGAAAACATCTAGTAGATCTCATTCTCGACTCCGCAGGACAAAAAGGAACCGGACGCTGGACGGTGATGACTTCCTTAGAGTTAGGGGTTCCCATTCCTACTATCTATGCTGCGGTAAACGCACGGGTCATGTCTTCGTATAAAGATGAACGAGTGGCTGCATCAAAAGAACTACCCGGACCTACAACTAAATTCAAAGGAGATGCCAAGGCATTTGTTGACAAAGTACGAGATGCTTTGTACTGTTCTAAGATGTGTTCTTATGCTCAAGGAATGGCCCTAATTGCTAAAGCCTCAGCAGAATACAATTACGGGGTAAGTTTGCCTGAATCTGCTCGTATTTGGAAAGGCGGTTGTATCATTCGTGCTGGTTTTCTTGATAAGATTAAAAAAGCATTTGTTGATAACCCCACCTTGCCTAATTTGTTATTAGCTCCTGAATTTAAACAGAGTATCTTGGATCGTCAAGAGGCATGGCGCGAAGTGTTAATGTTGGCTAACAAGTTGGGTATTTCTGTTCCTGCTTTTAGTGGGTCTTTAGACTATTTTGATAGTTATCGTCGTGCTAGTTTGCCTCAGAATCTAACCCAAGCACAAAGGGATTATTTCGGAGCGCATACTTACGAACGTATTGATAAACCCAGAGGCGAATTTACCCATACTGAATGGGCGGCTCAATAGAAGATTTGTGCCCTCGCTTATTAAGCAAAAAAACTCTCTCTCCCAGGAGAGAGAGTTTTTAGTTGAACTCGTCGTCGAGTGGGCATAGCCCACCTTACCTGAAACTACAATGAAAACTGTGTTGTAATACGTTTCATAGCTTCTTCTATATTTTCCCGACTGTTGAAAGCAGAAATCCTGAAATATCCTTCTCCTGCGGCACCAAACCCAGATCCTGGAGTTCCCACCACATGAGAAGTTTGCAATAATTTATCGAAGAAATCCCAACTTGAGAGATTATCAGGGTTTTTTATCCAAATGTAGGGGGAATTTACGCCACCATATACCTTAAACCCTGCTTTTTTCAGTTGATTGCAGATTATCTGAGCATTTTCTAGGTAAAAACTGACTAATTTCTTAACCTGTATTTTTCCCTTGTCGGAGTAGACTGCTTCTGCCCCTCGTTGTACGATGTAGGAGACTCCATTAAATTTAGTACACTGGCGACGGTTCCACAGTTTCCACAATTTTATATCCGACCCATCAGAGACTTTAGCCGTAAGAGTTTTGGGAACTACTGTGAAGGCACAACGTGTCCCCGTGAATCCTGCATTTTTAGAGAAAGACCGAAACTCAATCGCACAGTTTTTGGCTCCTTCAATTTCATAGATAGAATGGGGGAGACTCTCATCGATGATGAAAGCTTCATAAGCAGCATCAAAAAAAATGATAGACTCCATAGCGTTAGCATAGTCTACCCAGGTTTTGAGATAGTCTTTGGTGGCGGTTGCCCCTGTGGGATTGTTAGGAAAGCAAAGATAGATCAGATTGACTTTTTGATTGGGGATGTCTGCAATAAAATCATTTTCTGCACTGATGGGAAGATAAACTAAGCCGTCATATTCTCCTTTATCATTGGCTTCCCCCGTATTACCAGCCATAACGTTTGTATCAACATAAACTGGGTATACAGGGTCGGTAACAGCGATTTTGTTATCCCTGCCAAAAATATCAAGAATGTTCCCTGTGTCGCATTTAGCCCCATCTGAGACAAATATTTCTAAGGCATCTATATCACAATTCCTTGATTGGAAGTCATTAGCTGCAATTTTTTCCCGTAACCAGTTATAACCTTGTTCTGGTCCGTAGCCTTGAAAAGTTGCGCGATCACCCATATCTTCCACAGCTTTAATCATGGCAGTGCGACAAGCTTCAGGCAGAGGTTCAGTGACATCTCCGATACCCAGCTTAATGATATTAATATCAGGATTGACTTCAGCAAAAGTTTTGATCCGTCTGGCAATTTCGGGAAATAGGTATCCTGCCTTGAGTTTAAGGTAATTTTCGTTGACAGTCGTCATGTTTGTTTTTCTATAAACGCCTTTTACTTAGCTTACACTGTGTTAAGAAATTTGAAGATAGTTTCAAAGCCCATCGTTATAGGTGTTCTGTTAACGTAAATTCTTAATGATTGAATGATTCAAATAATTTCTAATTCTAAGTTTTTAAATCATTAAGAATTTACTTATTGTTAATAACAATATAAAATTAGGATATGTTAAGTTTTAGTGAATCTTATTATATTTTAGTGCCTTAGAGACAAAATGCGATGAAGTTGATAATTATCTAAAGCTGTTTTTAAACAGCGAGCAGGAAAGAGAGCCTATTTGCTTAGTCTAAATTGAGAAATACTTTATTTTTCAGGTCAATAAGTAATCAGAAGTAATCGAACAAAAAAGTTTCATTTCTAAAATATTCAAAAGTTTTATAACTCACTTATAACTCAAATTTTTACTTCTAATTAGTAGAATTAACCTTTCATTCTTGAGTATTTAGTTCAGAAAGTATAGGTCCAGATTCTAACAAAGAATCTCTTCCCTGATTAGGAAAGAGATTCTTTGTTTAAAAATAAATCCTGGCATCGAGCTATTGTCCCGGTGGGCTACCCCACAAGTATCTTTGCCGCTACCGCGTTTCACAGACGAGTTCGGGATGGAATCGCAGTGGGACCACGGTGCTAGAGACACCAAGAAGTGGAATGACTGGTGAAAACACCTTCAAGACTGCACAAAATGAGAAAGAAAAAATCAAAATCTTAAAACAACGTAGAAGATAAGGTCAAGCCCTCGATCTGTTAGTATGCCTCGGCTTCATTTATTACTAAATGTCCACCTAGCACCTATAAACGGGTAGTCTTCCCGTGATCTTACCAGGTTGACCCTGTGAGAGCACTCATCTTGAGGTGGGCTTCCCACTTAGATGCTTTCAGCGGTTATCCGCTCCGCACTTGGCTACCCTGCGTTTACCGTTGGCACGATAACAGGTACACCAGCGGTGCGTCCTTCCCGGTCCTCTCGTACTAAGGAAGGCTCCTCTCAATGCTCTTACGCCTACACCGGATATGGACCGAACTGTCTCACGACGTTCTGAACCCAGCTCACGTACCGCTTTAATGGGCGAACAGCCCAACCCTTGGGACGTACTTCCGCCCCAGGTTGCGATGAGCCGACATCGAGGTGCCAAACCTCCCCGTCGATGTGAACTCTTGGGGGAGATCAGCCTGTTATCCCTAGAGTAACTTTTATCCGTTGAGCGACGGCCCTTCCACGCGGTACCGTCGGATCACTAAGGCCGACTTTCGTCTCTGCTTGACTTGTAAGTCTCGCAGTCAAGCTCCCTTATGCCTTTGCACTCTACGGCTGATTTCCAACCAGCCTGAGGGAACCTTTGCGCGCCTCCGTTATCTTTTAGGAGGCGACCGCCCCAGTCAAACTGCCCACCTGAAACTGTTCTTTCCCCGGTTGACGGGTTAAAGTTAGAATTCTAGCTTTTCTAGAGTGGTATCTCACCGTTGGCTCCACCTGACCCACAAGCCAGATTTCAAAGCCTCCCACCTATTCTGCGCAAGAAAAGCCCGAATTCAATTCCAGGCTACAGTAAAGCTTCATAGGGTCTTTCTGTCCAAGTGCAGGTAGTCCGTATCTTCACAGACAATCCTATTTCGCCGAGCCTCTCTCCGAGACAGTGCCCAGATCGTTACGCCTTTCGTGCGGGTCGGAACTTACCCGACAAGGAATTTCGCTACCTTAGGACCGTTATAGTTACGGCCGCCGTTCACCGGGGCTTCAGTCGCTAGCTTCGGTTACCCTAACCAACTTCCTTAACCTTCCGGCACTGGGCAGGCGTCAGCCCCCATACTGCGTCTTGCGACTTGGCGGAGACCTGTGTTTTTGGTAAACAGTCGCCTGGGCCTCTTCACTGCGACCACCTTGCGGTGGTACCCCTTCTCCCGAAGTTACGGGGTCATTTTGCCGAGTTCCTTAGAGAGAGTTATCTCGCGCCCCTTAGTATTCTCAACCTCCCTACCTGTGTCGGTTTCGGGTACAGGTAATTAGAAATTAACGTGGTTCGGGCTTTTCTGGGAAGCATGACATCGGTCACTTCCTCTCCGTAGAGAGTCGGACTCGCAACTCAGCTCAGGACGTTTTCTCCGTCCCTCAACGCCTCGTATACTTACACCGGTAACCATTATCCGGCTGACTTAGCCTTCTCCGTCCCCCGCCACAATTTCTAATCAGTACGGGAATGTTAACCCGTTGTCCATCGACTACGCTTTTCAGCCTCGCCTTAGGTCCTGACTAACCCTCCGCGGACGAGCCTTCCGGAGGAACCCTTAGGGTTTCGGGGTATATGATTCTCACATATATTTTCGCTACTCAAGCCGACATTCTCACTTCTATGCTGTCCACACCTGCTTGCCGCTAGTGCTTCACCCTACATAGAACGCTCCCCTACCACAGTTTCCTGTCCACAGCTTCGGTAGAATACTTAGCCCCGTTCATTTTCGGTGCAGGAGCGCTTGACCAGTGAGCTATTACGCACTCTTTTAAGGATTGCTGCTTCTAGGCAAACCTCCTGGTTGTTTGTGCACTCCCACCTCCTTTATCACTCAGTATTCATTTGGGGACCTTAGCTGGTGGTCTGGGCTGTTTCCCTTTCGACGATGAAGCTTATCCCCCACCGTCTCACTGGCTGATGCATAACGGGTATTCTGAGTTTATCTCACCTTGGTACCGCTCTCGCAGCCCGCAGCGAAATAGTGCTTTACCCCCCGCTATGGTACACAACCGCTGCGCCTAAACGCATTTCGGGGAGAACCAGCTAGCTCCGGGTTCGATTGGCATTTCACCCCTAACCACAGCTCATCCGCTGATTTTTCAACATCAGTCGGTTCGGACCTCCACTTAGTGTTACCCAAGCTTCATCCTGGCCATGGTTAGATCACCCGGGTTCGGGTCTACAAATTGTGACTAGCGCCCTATTCGGACTCGCTTTCGCTTTGGCTTCAGGTATTTTCCCTTAACCTGCCACAACCTGTAAGTCGCCGGCTCATTCTTCAACAGGCACACGGTCAGACGTTAAATCGTCCTCCCATTGCTTGTAGGCTAACGGTTTCATGTTCTATTTCACTCCCCTTACTGGGGTTCTTTTCACCTTTCCCTCGCGGTACTATTTCACTATCGGTCACACAGGAGTATTTAGCCTTACGAAGTGGTCTTCGTGGATTCATACGGGATTTCTCGTGCCCCGTACTACTCGGGATTCAGCTAGGCTGTTCAAGTTTTTAACTACAGGACTTTCACCTTCTTTGGTGCAGTTTTCAGCTACTTCGTCTAACCGTTACAGTCCACATTGCTGTCCCACAACCCCATCAGCCGAAGCCGATGGTTTAGGCTGTTCCCTTTTCGCTCGCCGCTACTAGGGGAATCGCTTTTGCTTTCTTTTCCTCGGGTTACTAAGATGTTTCAGTTGGCCCGGTTGGCTCGCACCACCCTATGTATTCAGGTGGCCGTATTTAAGGTTGCCCTATTCGGATATCTCCGGCTCAATGCTTGTTTCCAGCTCCCCGGAGCGTTTCGTCGGTAACTACGTCCTTCATCGCCTCTGTGTACCTAGGTATCCACCGTTAGCCCTTTGTAGCTTGACCATTTCAACATGGTTATCACTTAGACTTTTTTATTCGGTTAACGCTTTCTTACTCTATTAACTAGAATGTAAGAAAATGCTGACCGCTTTCTCATTTTTATGCAGTTTTCAAGGTGCTTGACTGGATTTCAACTGTCCAGCAGTCTGTCTTACTTTTCCAAGCAAGACTCGGTGCTGAACCTATTGTTTAAGGCTGCTCTATTAAGATATATGTTGTATATCGTGTTAGGTGGGCCATCCTGGACTTGAACCAGGGACCTCACCCTTATCAGGGGTGCGCTCTAACCACCTGAGCTAATAGCCCTTATTCCGAACCAATTCCAGTTTAGAAGCTAAATTTAAGCAGGCTTTCCTTGCACGACCTTGGGATTAGTTCTAAGGAAAGGCACTATTGTTAGGCTCCAGACTTACGTCTTTTACCTCTTACCTTTTTCCTTGAACTGAGGTCTCCCTATAAGGAGGTGATCCAGCCACACCTTCCGGTACGGCTACCTTGTTACGACTTCACCCCAGTCACCAGCCCTGCCTTAGGAGTCCCCCTCCAAAAGGTTAGGGTAACTACTTCGGGCGTGACCAGCTTCCATGGTGTGACGGGCGGTGTGTACAAGGCCCGGGAACGAATTCACCGCAGTATGCTGACCTGCGATTACTAGCGATTCCTCCTTCATGCAGGCGAGTTGCAGCCTGCAATCTGAACTGAGGCTGGGTTTGATGAGATTCGCTTGCCCTCGCGGGGTTGCTGCCCTTTGTCCCAACCATTGTAGTACGTGTGTCGCCCAGAGCGTAAGGGGCATGCTGACTTGACGTCATCCTCACCTTCCTCCGGTTTGTCACCGGCAGTCTCCTTAGAGTTCCCAACTTAATGATGGCAACTAAGAACGAGGGTTGCGCTCGTTGCGGGACTTAACCCAACATCTCACGACACGAGCTGACGACAGCCATGCACCACCTGTGTTCGCGTTCCCGAAGGCACCCTCGACTTTCATCAAGGTTCGCGACATGTCAAGCCCTGGTAAGGTTCTTCGCGTTGCATCGAATTAAACCACATACTCCACCGCTTGTGCGGGCCCCCGTCAATTCCTTTGAGTTTCACACTTGCGTGCGTACTCCCCAGGCGGGAAACTTAACGCGTTAGCTTCGGCACGGCTTGGGTCGATACAAGCCACACCTAGTTTCCATCGTTTACGGCTAGGACTACAGGGGTATCTAATCCCTTTCGCTACCCTAGCTTTCGTCCCTGAGTGTCAGTTCCGGCCCAGTAGCGCGCTTTCGCCACCGATGTTCTTCCCAATATCTACGCATTTCACCGCTACACTGGGAATTCCCGCTACCCCTACCGGACTCTAGTTTCTCAGTTTCCACTGCCCTTCCAGAGTTAAGCTCTAGTATTTGACAGCAGACTTGAGTAACCACCTGCGGACGCTTTACGCCCAATAATTCCGGATAACGCTTGCATCCTCCGTATTACCGCGGCTGCTGGCACGGAGTTAGCCGATGCTTATTCCTCAGGTACCGTCAGATCTTCTTCCCTGAGAAAAGAGGTTTACAACCCAAGAGCCTTCCTCCCTCACGCGGTATTGCTCCGTCAGGCTTTCGCCCATTGCGGAAAATTCCCCACTGCTGCCTCCCGTAGGAGTCTGGGCCGTGTCTCAGTCCCAGTGTGGCTGCTCATCCTCTCAGACCAGCTACTGATCGATGCCTTGGTGAGCTCTTACCTCACCAACTAGCTAATCAGACGCGAGCTCTTCTCCTGGCAATAAATCTTTCACCTTACGGCACATTGGGTATTAGCAGCCGTTTCCAACTGTTATCCCCAACCAAGAGGTAGATTCTCACGCGTTACTCACCCGTCCGCCACTAGCTCCGAAGAGCTCGTTCGACTTGCATGTGTTAGGCATACCGCCAGCGTTCATCCTGAGCCAGGATCAAACTCTCCATAGTGTTTGATCTGACTTTTAGCCGATGTTCTCTAACTAAGTTAGTTTCTCGGCTTTTTCTAACGTTATCCTACTGTTTCTCTTACTTAGTAGACAGAAGAAACAATAAGACATATAATTGTCTTAAATAACAAGGGGCTTACTTAAAGCTGTTAGCTTCTAAACTATGAATTTTTCAAGGTTCGATGCGTCGAGGAGAGTGTTGCTCTCAACCGCGCATTTACCAATATACATTGGGTCCCTAAAAAATGTCAACCCTTTTTTAAAAATTCTTTTTTCTCTTGGTAAATTAGTCTGTAGCGTAATCTTGGACTAGCAATATAATGAATGTCGTTATTCTCTTAATGAAAGATAGATTATAGAACATCTAAAAACTGTTTACCATACACTTTAACCTATGAATATAAGATGGATTAACTAAATAGTGGAGTCCTTTAGAATAGTATCCGCCAGAACTCATCGAGATAAGAAAAGTGTAGTGAGGTCACGTTTTGTGTTTATCACTAGTAATAAGGACTAGTCAAAAATTGTCAAATAATTATCAAACCTCAGAAAATACTTACTCGATACAGTGGTTTAACCACACTGAAGTAAGTTGTTCAGGGATTTCGTGTAGGTAACGAAGTAATAAAAGTGAACAAGATATTTTGCTTATAATCAAGCTTAATATTTGACTTCTAATTAATATAGTTTTATTGACTGAACTAGTTTAATCGCAGTTAGTTTTATAGTAAAGTATTTTTATACTAGAAAAATTATCAGATTTTTCCTAGATTTTACCATCTTTTAATTAATAAGTTGATATTTTCTGCTTTATCAGACAGTAGTTATAGCACAACAAAAAAATATTTTAAGGACTCCTAGTTTTTGACTTTTACTAAAAAGTGATTGAGACAGTACAAAAAGAATATAAAGAAGTTATAGTCTTTCTTCTATTTAAATTTCTTTTTAAAAAATAAAATAGGAGATTACCAAGCAATCTACCCATCGGCAATCAAGAACGACAGAAAAAGTCGTAAAATTAGCAAAAGTATACTTAAAGCCAAAAAAGTAATTAAACCGAGTATTATTTAAAATTTTTATCATTTTAAATATAGATTTAATCTATATAAAAATATGTATAGTTATTTACATGTAGAAATATTTAACAGACTGAAAAGTCATTCAGCAATTACCCAACCTTACAGTTCTAATTTGATTAGGTTTATCTTATAATTTTTTAGCTAAGTAAGTATATATAATAACTTATTTGGCTATTTATAATATTAAAAATAAGCTCTAACTAATTTTTAAAAAAATTTGATTATCTTGGCAAGCCAAAAATACTATTTAAAATAAAATAACTAATGTAAATAATTCAATAAAAATGTATTAGAGCATAAATACTTTTATTAAGTGATTTACGTTACTATTATTTTTTGATCAAAAAATAATAGTAACGTAAATCTTCTGCGTAGCAAACTAAATTTTATCTATCTTAATGGATTCGATAAAAAAATCTGCTTTTTTGATCAGCTCAAATGTAGAAATTAACTTAACGAGCTTTTTAACAAGGGGTTTTCAATTAAACAAAGTAACTCATCAAAGAGTAAATTCTATCTTAACCGCGTCTATGCTAAATGAACTGTCGTCTTACGAGATATAGAACTTATTGTTCTTGACAGTAAATGGGGTTTTTTTGATGATTTCCAACTTAGCCTATCCGCGAGAACATCATAAAATAGAAGGAAGTCTTAAAGACTAAAGGTCAATTAGGCTATTAAAATATTTAAAAGTTGTTTCTTAACTTCAAGCTAGAATGATGACTAATAATCTTTGTATTTTAGTACTTATAACCAATGTTCTTACGGTTAATTCTTTAGTTTTTGCCCATCCATTGGTGTTGTCTCAACAGCAAAACGACACCCCAACAGAATTAACTCCAAACAGTCTTTTATCTCAAACATTAGATGCTCTGGAATGGTATAACCAAGGGGTAGATAAAATTAATGAAGGAAACTATCAAGGAGCTATCACTGACTTCACTGAGTCCATCGAGTTGAACCCCCAAGATTCTGATGCTTATTACAATCGTGGCTATGCTCAACACGCCTTGGGCAAGCTCAATGAGGCTCTCAATGACTATAATCAGTCCATAGAGATCAATCGTGAATTTGCCTATGCTTATGGTAATCGCTGTTATGCCTTTTTTCAACTAAAAGAATATCGAAAAGCTTTGACTGATTGTTCCGAAGCAATTAATCTTGATTCTAAATATGCTGATTTTTATATATATAGGGGTAATGCTAAAGATTACCTCGGTAATCATCAAGAAGCTATTGCTGACTATACTGAAGCTATCAGCCTTAATCCTAATTATGCCAAAACTTATTACAATCGTGGTTTAGCTTACAATCACGCTGGAAAATTAGAAGCAGCGATCACTGATTACACCAAATGCCTAAAATTAAACCCCAATTTAGCTGATGCTTATTACAATCGTGGAGTAACTAAGTTTCTGATAGGAAATCAGACAGCGGCTTTCATCGATATCCATAAGTCCGCAGAATTATTCAAAATTCAAGGTAATTCGGATTATGCTAAGCAAGCTCACGATACTATTAAGAAATTGCAAGCTCAAAATGATACTTAAATTTTGAGCTCTAGTTCGAGTGAATATTCAAAAGAGTATCGTTCTGTAGTACTTTAAGTAAAAATAATACAGTACTCATTTTTCCGATTAGGGAGCACAAGTGAAAATCGACCCTTTTCTTTACTCTCAATAATCATCGAGTCAACTACTATAAGGTTTAATCTTCAGGAGTCTTTTGACTTTATTCATTGTCTTTCCTCTTGACCCTAGTTAATACTTTATTTTATTAACTTAGTCTTTTTTTTTACTAGTAAAAGTTAATTATTTAGCTACTTTTACTGAAACATAAGTTTAAACAAGAGATGAACTCTAATCATTTAATTTTTCATTGTTTGGCGTCGCGGACTAGGGCTTTTGTCAATAAAGCTAAACCATCAGTTTTTTACGTTTGTTTAGTAACTTTACTATGATATATCGGCAATGCTATTCAAGGACTTTAAGACAGGTTAAAAATATCTTCTTAAGAAATATTTAAGTTCATTGACTGTGTAGATTATCCTTTTTGATGTTAATTATGTCATTGATGAATTAGAAAAAAGAAATAGGCGATAGTTTTGTATCTAGATTTTTGTCAAAATCTAGGATTTATGGGACACCCGTGGAATTCTTATTTGATGATTATATAGCTTTTGCTAAAATAGTTAATTTCTTAATATTAAAATTTTAAAATATAATTATAGTCATAAAAACTAATAAATAAATCTCTATTCACTTTGAAAATATTTAGTAGTAAAATACTATCGTTAGGATTTTATTTTTAAAAGTGAATAAGTTAATTCAATTCTAGTTATTAACTCAAATTTTAGTTATTCACCCAATAACCAGTGTTTTTTTAAACCAATAGCAATAAAAACCTGAAAAAATTTATGTTGTTTGACATTAAGAATAACTACTCAGTCTGAATTAAGGAACAAGTTTAATATTAACTTTTCTAAATTAGATACAAGTACCAAGATTTAACTGAATTATTTATCTAGTTTAAAGCTTCTTAAGCGGAAGTTTATTAATACTATTTTTAAAATAACTTTTGAGATAATTTATATATCTAAACATTAATTTTTTGATCTTTTTCTAGGTTTGCTTATAACTCACATTTTTCAAATAAAAAGCCATTAAATTTATAAAATTAAGGATAATATTTTTTGAGTGAATTATTGACTTTAATAAAACCGGCTATTTTTTAATATATTGTTTTTCTGTTCAAAATTAATAAAAAACTTATAAAAAAAGTTGCATATGATGTTCTACAAAAAAATGTAAAAACTAAAATTAGTAATAAAACTTTAAAGAAACAATTTTTAAATGAATCTTTTTGAAAGTTGCTTTTAACTAAAAAACAAGACTTGTAGGGTGAGTATTACCCACTCTACAAGTTTTAATTAAGGAGATAAGTTAAGTAATAACAGTGGGTTTATCTCGTCCCGTAAATTCTTTAATTTTAGCTATTTCATCAGCTAATTGAATTAAAGGTTTTAAAGCCTGTTGAGTTTCAATATTATGCTGACTAGCATTCGGTTCATAACTCTCGATATAAACCCTTAAAGTTGCTCCTTTTGTTCCCGTCCCCGATAAACGGAAAACAATACGAGAACCATCTGTAAACCCAATGCGAACACCTTGTTTTTGACTAACACTACTATCAATAGGATCGGAATAAGAAAAGTCATCAGCGTAGGCGACTGTATAGTCACCATATTTCTTGCCTTTTAGATTTCCTACCATTGATCGAAGTTGAGCCATCAATTCATTAGCAGGTTTTGATTTAACTTCTTCATAGTCATGGCGAGAATAATAATTTCGTCCGTATTCCTCCCAATGTTCTTTTACAATTGCTTGAACAGACTTATTTCGAACTGCTAGAATATTAAGCCAGAAAAGTACTGCCCATAGACCGTCTTTTTCCCGAATATGATTTGAACTGGTTCCGAAACTCTCTTCTCCACAAAGGGTTACTTTTCCCGCATCTAATAAGTTACCAAAGAATTTCCAACCGGTGGGGGTCTCATAACAATCAATACCCAGTTTTTTAGCCACTCGATCTACGGCTGTACTAGTAGGCATGGAACGAGCAACCCCGGCTAAACCATCTTTATATCCAGGGACTAATTTCGCATTAGCAGTTAATATTGCTAAACTGTCACTGGGAGTCACAAAAAAGTTACGTCCCAAAATCATATTTCGATCACCATCCCCATCGGAAGCTGCTCCGAAGTCAGGAGCATTTTCTCCAAAAAGAATTTCTACTAAGTCATGAGCATAGACTAAATTAGGATCAGGATGACAACCCCCAAAGTCTTCTAAAGGAGTCCCATTTTTTACAGTTCCTTCTGGAGCCCCTAAACATTTCTCAAATAAGGCACGAGCATAAGGTCCAGTTACGGCATGAAGAGAGTCCATACACATCCTAAAGTTTCCTGAACTCAACAAGGTTTTTATTTTGTCAAAATCAAACAATGTCTGCATTAATTCAAGATAAGGAGTAATAGAGTCTATAACTTCTACTTCCATTGTTCCCAATGTAAAAGATCCAGGGCGATCAAGTTTTATGTCTGCTGAATCAAATATTTTATATTCGCTGATAGTTTTAGTCCGCTCAAAAATAATATTAGTAACTTTTTCGGGAGCTGGTCCACCATTGGTTACATTATATTTGACTCCAAAGTCACCGTTAGGTCCTCCAGGATTATGACTGGCTGAAAGAATAATGCCTCCTAAGGCCTTATATTTGCGAATAACAGCTGAAGCTGCTGGAGTAGAAAGAATTCCATTACAGCCTACTAAAATGCGCCCAATGCCATTTGCAGCAGCTATTTTAAGGATAATTTGTATGGACTGACAGTTGTAATAACGACCATCTCCTCCTAAAACAAGAGTTTGTCCTTTGCTCTCATCAAGGGAATCCAAAATAGACTGAATAAAGTTTTCAAGATAATTAGGTTGTTGAAAGACAGTAACAGCTTTCCGTAGTCCAGAGGTTCCTGGGTTTTGATCAATAAAAGGAGTAGTCGAAACAGTGCGAATGGTCATGTTAACCTAACTATAATCTTGATAGTGTAAGCGTTTGAACGATTTAGATAACTTCAATATGGTAAATTAACTTGGCCTTATTTTATAGTCAATAGGCAATGAAACAACCTTGGAGTTATTTAGATATTTATTTTTTAGATGATTTTATAAGATTTGTTTTATTTATCTATACTTCAATGAAAATGGTATTTTCAATGTCTAAATCTCCCTCATCTTCTTTAATTATTCCCCAACTGATTATCGGACTAGGAAATTGTGAAGCTAAATACGATAAAACTCGCCACAATATTGGGTTTGAAGCTCTTGATGCATTGTCCCAGACTTGGCAGTTATCCTTTACGGAAAACCGCCGTTTTCAAGGTTTATTCACCGAAGGAATGGTTAAAAATAACCAGAAAATTTACTTACTTAAACCGCTCACTTATATGAACTGTTCAGGTCGATCAGTTCGCGCTGTCAGCGATTGGTATAAACTGTCACTGAACTCAATATTAGTCATTTATGATGATATGGATTTACCTATCGGACGAATACGAATTAGATTAGGGGGATCAGCTGGAGGACACAATGGTCTAAAATCAGTTATTTCCTATTTAGGTAGCGAGGACTTTCCTCGGTTACGTATTGGAATTGGTGAATCTCATCCTTCTAAAGAAACGATTTCCCATGTTTTAGGAAAGTTTACCTCTGATGAAAAAAACATTATGGAGAAGGTCTTACCCTTAGTAGTCAATGCTTTGGACATGAGTCTCAAAGAAGGAATTGAAAAAGCTATGAGTCTCTATAATAACCGCACAGCTATCAAATGAGGTATAATATACTGCCGTAGGTAGTGTAGCTAGAATAGACGAGGTTTATCTGTTGCAGGAGTCATTAGAGTTAGAGTCAAGATTTCTTTTAAAAGCACTTTGGTTAGATGCTAATGTAGCGATTACTGTGGATCAAATGGTGGGAAAGGGAACCAGTCCCCTAACTGACTATTTCTTTTGGCCAAGGAACGATGCTTGGCAACAGTTAAAAGATGAGTTAGAAGCCAAACATTGGATTTCGGAAACTGAAAGGATTGAAATTCTCAATCAAGCCACAGAAGTCATTAATTATTGGCAGGATCTCCGTAACCAAGGCAGACGCATCTCCATGGCTGATGCTCAAGCCATGTTTCCAAAAGTCGTCTTCAGTGGCAGCAATTAATCTGATGGCGCTAACAGATGAGGGCTGAGTCTTTAAGCCTTTGCCCTCATCTAATTTTTTCTTGGAATTAAATCCTTAAACTAGTCCAGCAGATGCTTGAAGACGTGCTCTAGCTCGTTTTAGGGCTTGGGATGCTTTGATTCGTTCTAGACGGTTATTCCCTTTATTTGCTTGCTCTAAATGGGTTTGAGCTTTACTGAATTCCGCTTGTGCTTCCTCTTTGCTGATATTATCGTCAACCTCTGCTGAATTAACCAGAACTTTGAGAACATCGTGGTCGACTTCGGCAAAGCCGCCCATAACTACTAAGTTTTTCCAATTCTTATCAGGGCGGATTCGCATAACCCCAATGTCGAGAGCAGTTAATAGAGGAGCATGACCAGATAAGATTCCCAACTGTCCAGACGTGCTTGGTAAGATGACTTCTTTTACAGTGTCATTCCAAACGATTCTGTCTGGAGTAATCACACAGACTTGTAATGTCATATCAGTTATTCACTATTAGTTTTAACTATCAATTATGTAGTTATCAGTCAACAGTGACTCAAAAGGTATTTATCCAAGAGACTGTTGACTGAGGAAGGATTAGCCTTCTTGCAGTTTTTCGGCTTTGGCTTTAGCTTCGTCGATATTTCCGACTAGATAAAATGCCTGTTCAGGCAGATCATCCAACTCCCCATTGAGAATCATTTGAAACCCCTTAATAGTCTCTTTAAGAGTTACATACTTACCAGGTGAGCCAGTAAATACTTCAGCTACAAAGAAAGGCTGAGACAAGAATCGTTCAATCTTACGAGCACGGTTTACAGTGCGACGATCATCTTCAGATAATTCATCTAATCCTAAAATAGCGATAATATCCTGTAATTCTTTATAACGCTGTAGGGTTGATTGCACTGCACGGGCTGTATCATAGTGTTCTTGACCAACAACAGAAGGTTGTAACATCGTGCTGGTAGAATCTAGAGGATCAACTGCAGGATAAATTCCTTTAGAAGCTAGTCCACGGGATAAGACAGTGGTTCCATCAAGATGTGCAAAGGTGGTTGCAGGAGCAGGGTCAGTTAAGTCATCTGCAGGAACGTAAACTGCTTGAACAGAGGTAATAGAGCCTTCTTTTGTAGAAGTAATCCGTTCTTGTAAATCTCCAACGTCAGTTCCTAAAGTAGGCTGATATCCAACTGCAGAGGGCATCCGTCCTAATAATGCAGACACTTCAGAACCTGCTTGAATAAATCGGAAGATATTATCAACAAACAATAGTACGTCCTGTTTATTGACGTCACGGAAATATTCCGCCATGGTTAAGCCAGATAGACCAACTCTCATCCTAGCCCCTGGGGGTTCGTTCATCTGACCGTAAACGAGAGCAATTTTCGATTCTTCAGGGTGATCAGGGTTAATGACCTTAGATTCAATCATTTCGTTGTAGAGGTCATTTCCTTCACGGGTGCGTTCTCCTACACCAGCAAAAACGGAAACCCCCCCATGGTTAATGGCGATGTTGTTAATTAATTCCATCATGATGACCGTTTTACCGACACCCGCACCACCAAACAGACCAATTTTTCCTCCTTGACGATAAGGAGTTAAGAGGTCAATAACTTTAATTCCAGTTTCAAAAACTTGAGGCTTCGTTTCTAATTCAGTTAATTTAGGCGCGGGACGATGAATAGGAGAAGTTTTACTCATATCTACATCACCTTTCTCATCCACAGGCTTTCCTAGGACGTTAAAGATGCGACCAAGAGTAACTTTACCTACAGGAACGCTGATAGGCGCACCAGTATCAATAATTTCCATACCGCGAACTAATCCGTCTGTTCCACTCATAGCAACAGCGCGAACTTGGTTGTCTCCTAACAATTGCTGCACTTCACAGGTAACGGAAACACAAACCCCAGCAGGGTTTGTGCCTTCAATTATGAGTGCATTATAAATTCGAGGTAATTTGCCACTGGGAAATTCGGCATCAACAACCGGGCCAATGATCTGAGTGATTTTACCAACGTTGGTTTTTTCTGTTACGGCTACCATACTTATACTTATTCTATCTGTTTAAGGGGTTAGCTTAGAGTTTGGCTAAGGTAGAACCTACTCTCATTAATCTTCTTTCGCCACCCTATAGAGTACCACTTCTGGGTAACACGGGGAATGTCTCTCAGATTGTTTGGAGAAACCCAGTTTTATCAAGACCTGCCATGTAAAAAATTAAAATCTAAAGATAAAATTTAATCACTAACAATAAGCTTCTCAAAAATCATAATCTTAACATAGATAATACAATATCAGGTTTTGTGTCTGAATTAAATCAAATTAAATTAATTTTTTTTACTTGACTTAAACCTATAGTATTAAATGTTCAAGTTAGTTTAATACATGAAATTTTAAGTTGACAAGAACTCAATAATTACGTATTTTAAAATTCCAAATAAAATAAAAAAAGTTCGATTTATTGAAAAAAATAGAATAGATTGGACATTAACTTGTATTTATCATAGTTTAACTATCAGTAAATTTATTTATATTAATAAATTAACTATAAAATATTTTTTTTCGACTGAGAGCTAATTAATATAAGAATAAATCCACAGAAGAGTTAATATGTTGAAACATCAAAAAATATATATTTTAAGATTTACGATAAAAATTATCACTATAAACTTAAGAAGTAAAAATTTTGACTAAGACTTAAGAAATCATAGTAGCATTACTAGTTTTAGATAAACGGCAGACGCTAAATCTTTTAGATGTAACTATGATGTCTTATTTTAAAAAAATAAATAAAACAGAAGATGACGGAGCGATCACTAACCAATAATAAAAATACAGTTAAGACAAGCAAAAATTTAAGTTTTTTATTTAAGTAAAATAATGATGCAGCTTAAACTATTTAAGTTTAAGCATCGGAGATAGTAGTACTTATTGTTGTATAATTATTTATACACAAAACACCAATAGCAGAGAAATATAAATATTAATAAATGAACTAAAATAAAAAAATTTTTAAAAATATTAGAAATAGCAAAGTGTATTTATATAAGTCAATATTTAAGAATATAAATCATATTACATTTATTCATGGTTTTACAAAATAAATACGTTATTTTAATATATTGAAAATAGTTGTGATAGAGATTTGTTTAAAACTTGATCATCTCAAAATTAAATTTTTCGATGGGGACTAGAAAATTTTATTATTAAAAATAATGTTACTTTTTATCTCAAAAAATAGAATATAAACTATAGTATCTCTTCCATAAATTTTTAGATTTGGATATAATTAAAATTGAATATTGCAAATGAATCAATGTAATAAACTGAAGTTAGAGTAAATAAATTTTATATAGTTAAATATATTGGTAATCAGTTAGATGATTAATTTTTTTAAAAAAATTAGAAACCAAGAAGTTTAAAAGACTAGTTATAATTTAAAAATTATATTTACTTTGAATATTAGTACATATACTTTGATTAAAAAATTAAGAAAATTTAAGTGAAAGAATCAAAGGCTAAATTAGATTTAAATTAAGTTAATAAAACTTTAGCAGTCCTCTTAAAAGTCTGCCAATTAAAATATAAAATTTTTTTTACTCAGTATTTTATGGTAAATTTAATTACCATATTTTCTTGATAAAAAAATAACCGATAATAATAAGTTAAATTTTAGTTAATTTATAGTTTTTTAGCAAAATTACAATTATTTAATAAGGCTTATTTTATTTTTTTTTTAAAATATTTACTTTCTTAAAGTTTCACTATAAACTTTAAGAAAGTAAACCAGTAAATACTCTCTATTAATTTATAAAAAATTTTGTTATTTTTATGATAAAACTATTTGTTATTATCCTTTATTGATTAATAAGAGTTTTTTAAAAAAAACTTTATATTTGAGTCAAATTTTTATCGATTAAATTCAGTTATTTTTTATTTATTATTGAAATTTAATTCTAGAAAATTTCTCTCGGGACGTATAACTATTTATAGTCCTGACTTATCAAGACAGTTTTTCATTTTACAATAAAATTTTAAACTATTAATTTTTATATTGCTCTGTATTCATAACTCATAAATATTCTCTCTATGAGAGAGAATATTTTGTATAATTTTTTTATAAGTTGATCTTTAACTATTTTTTAGTTCCAAATAACTTCTGATTTTATGTCTTAAGCATGGAACTTTTTTAAAAAATCTGGGGGTTTTTAAAAATATACTCTCTGTAATTCTAAACTTTTTAAACAAATTTTTTATTTGTCTAGTCTAATAAACTATTTTTATACTGTCTACTTTATTAAAGATTTTATCAATTAATCAATATCTATAATCTTAAATTTTTTTAAAATGAAATTCTACCTTCTTAACTCTATTTTTCTAAAAAGTATTCTTTTAATCGAATCAAACTAAACCACAATCTTAAAGATAGTTTTTTCTTCGTTTTATATAATTTCTTTATTTTTTACTATTACAAATACACAACTGTATTTAGTATTACTAGTTAATTATACAATGTCACTAAAAAAACTTTTCTACAAGAAGAAGAATGAGTATCTCAGTAAAGATGACAAGTTAACTATGTCGAAATTAGTTTTATTAAAGCTAAGTTGCTATTAATAAATAGAAATCTAGTTTAATGTGGCGATAACTTTGACTCCGAATTCATTTTCAAAAACAAGTTTATTATAGTTTAAATTCCACAGTTCTAAGGCACAATCATCGTTAGAATCAGTAGGAAGTAAATGTAAATAAAGTTCTTTATCTTCTTCATTATACCTACAATTAACAGTTTTAATGGCTTCTATTTGCCTACTATTGAGAGCAACGGCTAAACGTAAAATCGTATTTAATTGTTTAACTATTTTTCGATGAGTATCCGGTAACTTACTATAGGGCTCATGTTTTTTCTTGGGGATACTTTTACGATGATAACGAGCCAAATTGGCAATAGTTTCTAATTCAAGTTCTGTAAACCCTAATAATTCTGCATTACGAATCAAATAATAAGAATGTTTATGATAAGCGGAATGACTAACATATAAACCACATTTATGTAAAATAGTTGCTGCCCAAAGTAACTCCCATTCTTCTGTTCCCCAATTATGAAAAATTCCTTTTAATTGTTCAAATAAACTTTGGGCAAATTGTGCTACTCTTTCAGTATATTCCATGTTAACTTGATACTTACGAGCAATTGTATAAACACTACGATGACGTACTTTTCCCTGATAACACAATCGATCTTCAATTAATTTGTGAGTTAACATCCAGTCAACAATTATCCCTTCACGTAATGCCCGTTCACAAATGGTAATATTATCTAGCGATAGCATGGCCATTGCTTCCATTAAAATTACTCCACCTGCCACAATAATTTCGGCACGTTTATCAGACATACCTGAAACCTTTAACCGTTCTTCATAAGTCATTGAAGCAAATTTTTTTACTAAATCTTTAATCTCTTTACGTTCCATTCGATAACCCTGAAGAGGACTAGGAATTTCTCCTGACTTTTGTAATGCATTTATAGTTACTAGAGTTTCAATAGTTCCGGAGGTTCCCACCAGTTGAGGCTGTTCGTTGTTGCCTAGTTTACGACGTAATTCATCAATTGGATGTTCAAGCATTCCCCGTGCATAAGCTCGTAAATTAGTAAATTCGGTTTCACTGAGGGGATCAGTAGTTATCAATTCCTCTGTGAGTCGTACCGCTCCAACTTTGATACTACTGAGAAAACGGGGTTCATGAACATCAGCAAGGATAATTTCTGTTGAACCTCCTCCGATATCAATAATGACATGAGGACGATCCTGAAAATCCATACCTGACAAGACTCCTAGATAGATGCGACGCGCTTCTTCATAGCCAGAAATTAGATCAACTTGAATACCAACCTCTAATAAAACTCGTTGAATAAAATCTTGTCCATTAGGAGCTTCCCTAGTAGCACTAGTAGCAATAGCAACAATATGCTCCACTTTCAAGCTAGTGGCTAAGTCTTTACAGCGTTTTAGAGATGCGATTGCCCGTTTTATAGCTTCTTCGGTTAACTTTCTAGTTTTTACCTCCCGCTCTCCTAGCCGAACTGTATCTTTTTCTCGACTTATGATCGTGAAGGTGAGCAGAGTTTTATCAATTTCTACTACCACCATATGGATCGAGTTTGTTCCGATATCAATGGCTGCTAATAGACAAGTATTACGGTTGTCACTATTAGTAGAGTTATAATTAATAGATGTTGTCATAGACTCAGTTTCTTGATTCTTTTATAGAAGAAGGCCTTTGGGTAATTTATTAAATTATTTTTCTCAATTAAGTAACATAAGTATTACTTAAATATTTACATAAATAAACAAGACAAATCTGATAATCCATAATTCGCTTATCCCTATTATAATTATAACCTTTTTAAGGGTTATAATTATAAGTAATTTTTAATTAAAATTAAAGAGAATAAGATAATAATCATATATTATCACATTATTTTTATTAAAAAAATTGGTAACAATGAGTATAGTAATTACTATATTTTTTATTTAACTACTCTATCCAAAGAGAATTAACACTAAACTAATTATATATTTATTGTAATCTAAAAAATATTTTTTTATTTAAGAAGAAAGAAACGTTAACTTAAATTTTTAAAAAAACTAGACTTTATGATAATTAAAATTGATATTATAGATAATCCATTTAAAGCGTTAATAATTAAATGGACTAAAGCCCAAAAATTAATAGATAGTTATTTGCACTGAACAAAAAATTAAACAACTATAAATATAAAGTAAAGATTCATATTTTATAATTATTAAATATAAACAATATATTGGATAAAGCTGTTTAAAAGGATTAAATAGATAATATTATTTCTAATACAAATAAAAAAATATTATATGTCAATATCAAAGATATTATACACTCTTTAAGACTAGATTTTAAGTATGAAATAACGTTTAAATTTTTAAAAAATATTAAAAGTAAAACTTGACATAAAAAATAAAATAACTTAGCTTAAATTGATTGTTTTAGTAATTAGTAGATGGATTTGACTGTAAATTGCCAAACAAACTTCTTAAAAATATATAGAATGTTTAATTATTAGTTTAGAGATCTTAATAAAAATAATAAACAATTATAGATAAATAAAATAAAAAGAGTAGAAATTAAATCAGATTCAACAGGTTTAAAGTTAGATAAGATTTTTATTAACTTTGGAAAACTAATCCTTATTACCATTGAAATAGCAGCAATTACATGTATAGTTTTGATGCTATCAAATAGTCTATAAAAATAATAAATAACTTTTAAAAAATTACTTTATGTATAGAAAGTTATTGATTTTTGAATTAATTACTACCAAGTAAACTTATTTTTTTATAAAAAAATTATTACAAAAAAAAGTAAAAAAATATCAAATTATTCTTAAATAGTAGCGAAGTCAATGATTAAAAATATAAAAATACTGATGTTTTTCAAAGAAATTTAATTAAATGAAAAAATAAGTTGTAGGCTACGACTAGCAGATTTAGATTAAAAAGTAACTGTTATAGCTATAAAAGTAGGAAAATTTTTAAAATATAAACTTAAAATAAAGTTTAGTAAATTAAGACAAAGTTTCATATGAATACTTCTATATTAGAGAAGTATTCATATGGCAGACTAAAATAATAAAGAATAAATTTTGTTGAATGAATTTAATTTATTAGATAAAACAAAATAGAAAATATTTTTTAATATTAATTTTAAAAAAACTATCATAAAAATAAATAAAAAAATTTACTAAGATTACAAGTTTTTATTTTTTTTTGCAAAAAAGTTTAACAAAATTACTTTTTTTTAAAAAAATAAAAAAAATAAAAATATATACAGGCATAAAAAATCAAAAGATATTAGCATACTATTTACTTAGCTTAATGTCTTTGATATTAAATAAAATTTAAAATAATTTAAATAGAAAAAATTGAATTATAAAGGACTATTTTGGCATTTTTATTCGTTTACAATAAGTTTATATCTTAATTGTGTAGACTGTTAAATATTTTTTTAGAATATTTTTTATTAGTTTTATGGTAACTTCTATGATAGAAAAGTTACAAATAATTAGTCTAATTTATTTTATGGTTACTCCTTCTAAATCAATCTCTGAACCTACTTGGCTAACGATTATTCGACTTTTGCGGTGGAATAAACCGGCTGGAAGGCTTATTTTAATGATTCCTGCGCTATGGGCAGTTACATTAGCATCTGGCGGAACTCCTCCTTTACTGTTAGTAGGAATAATTATTTTAGGAACCTTAGCCACCAGTGCAGCCGGTTGTGTTATTAATGATTTGTGGGATAGAGATATTGATCTTCAAGTAAAAAGGACTTGTACCCGTCCTTTAGCAGAAAAGTCTTTATCCGTAAAAGTAGGTATTATTATTGCTTTTATTGCTTTAGGGTGCGCAGTAATTTTAGCCTTTTATCTCAACAAATTAAGTTTTTGGCTCTGTGTTGCTGCGTTTCCTGTGATTGTTAGTTATCCTTTAGCTAAGCGGGTTTTCCCTTTTCCCCAATTAGTTTTGTCTATAGCGTGGGGGTTTGCTGTTTTAATCAGTTGGACGGCAGTGACAGCTCGGTTAGAATTTTCTACTTGGATATTATGGGGAACAACGGTATTTTGGACATTGGGATTTGATACAGTTTATGCTATGTCAGATCAGGAAGATGATAAAAAAATTGGAGTTAATTCTAGTGCCTTATTTTTTGGGACTTATACTGCTAATGCTGTAGGAATATTCTTTGCCATAAGTGTTGGTTTATTATCCTATTTGGGAATAGTTTTAAGACTTAAAATTGGATTTTGGATTACTGTACTTATTGCCCTAGTAGGTTGGATAAGTCAATACTTTTGCCTTCGTTCAAAAGATATTTCTCAATCTGTTTATGAAGAGATTTTTAGTCAGAATGTTATATTAGGTTTTCTCTTATTATTAGGGATGGTGTTCAGTTGATTTCTTGTCTTAAATACTGTGTGGACATTTTTTGACTTAGTTTAGTTTTATGAAATAAAAATAAGTTTTTTTATTACCTTTACCATTAATCATTTATAGATATTTTTAAAACCAAGTTTAAAGAATTAGTCAATAATACTGTTAATTTTTTTTAGTTTCTTTAATAATTTGTCTGTAACTATTTACCATAAAATTTTTAATATAAATAGCCTAGTGTCTTCCATCCTTTACTATCAGAACAATTGTGATAAACTTCTTTTTTAAGAAAATCTGCTTAATTACTATCTGTTCAAGATGTTATTTTTCTAAAATGAACTAAACTGACTATATCCTTTTCATAATCTTGTGAATTTAGAGTCTCTTTCCTATTAGAGAATAATCCAGACTCTGTTCCAATAAACTTCTCAGTGGACTGGACCAACGAAAACAGAGTTTATTATAAATTAGTATTTGTTTCTTTAAATCTAAGTACTCAAATAATAGTCATCTGTGGAGATACATTATCTTACTTAAAAAAATTACATCCATAAAGTCCAACAATCAAAAAGTTAACTCATTAAATATTTTTTTAATCCGTAATCTTTCTTGATCAAGCCAAGGGAAATAACTCATATATAGGCTAGGTCCTAGGATAATATCAGGATTATTAAATGAAGAAGAAAAGATAAATTGCTCTAAAACTATAGATTTGATAATATCAATCAAGACTTCCATTGTAAACCCAACCCAAAATAAAACTATTGACCAAACTTCAACACAACAAAAATGATAGATTTTTATTTTAAAAATCATTAAAGTTTTTAAATCTTTAATAAGATAGGGTTTTACATTTTTTTATTAAGCCCAAAATTTACACTTCCCAAAAGTTAGCTAGTAATTTTTTAATTTTTCAGCAAATCTTCTAGATTACTCTAAACTTGTGAGATTTATCATATTTTCTAGTTACTATTGATTTAGTAATGGGAAGATTTACTCTAGTAAAAGATAAATTTTGGGTAACTTTTGTTAGCTTAAGAAGTTTAAGATTATATCCCTAATACTGTTTGAAAGGATTGTTTTTGATAACTGGTTAACGAAAGTAAACTACTTCTAGTTTTTGCTTCAACAAAAGTTTTGAGAAAGTGACGACATTCTGAACGAATATTAGAGGAAACAATCCAAGTTTTAGAAATTTTTTACCAATTGGAGAATCCCGTTAATTAAAGCCATCTTAAACTATCAATTCTTCTAAATCATCAAAGCCTCTTAAAGTTCCGGCCATTTATTGTATTGACTTTCCATCTCAATTCTCAAAATAGTTTTCACCAAACTGAGGATAATTAATGGAAGGACCAACTTCAACAATGGTTAATCCATAACGCTATCTGAGGTAATACTTCACCTCAGTAAAAGATTGCATCTATCTAATCTTAGAACTAAAAGTGACCTTTTTAAAATGGCGGGAGGCGGATTTGAACCACCGACCTTCGGGTTATGAGCCCGACGAGCTACCAGACTGCTCTATCCCGCGCCGCTTCTATGAGCATAGCAGAAACCATAGGTCTATGGCAAGCTATTTACTAAACAATTTTAAATTATAGATAATTCCCCAATGACTTCAAGGCGTTTGCAGTTATTAAGGCTCATAAATTTTTCAGCTAAGGTTTCGGCTACACTAGGAGTTATCCAACCCATACTTCGCAATACATGAAGAGCTGTCACGTATTTAGCTCGTTTTGAACCATCTATTACTTTAATAGCTAACCCCATTCCCTGTCCCACACGACCAACACATTGAATGCCTTCAGCACCAGATTTACTGACGAGTTCTCCTTCAGTTAAACGCATCAATTCTGTATCAAAGGCTCCTTCCCCAGCTACCATTGTTGGGTAGTAAGTCATTGCTCGGACAATTCTTTCTAAGTCTAGGTTATTTCCCGATGTTAACTGAGCGTATAAATGAGCCATTTGACTAAGCTTCATCGAGTAAGTAGGAGCTCCACAATCATCATAGGCACTGATCAATTCCGCCCCTGGTATCGCTAACAACTCACCAATTTTGTCTAGGATTAAATGTTGTACAGGAGCAGATTTTTTAAGATAGGTATTAAGAGGCCAGTTGCGTTGTTGACAAATAGCTAACATTGCAGCATGTTTCCCTGAACAATTGTGCTGGAGAGAACTTTGAGATCCTTGAGGAATCGGGCATTGCAACGCACTGGGCTCAATATCAGCTCGCCAAAGTACATTGAAAACCTGTCGTGCCTGTTCAATCGTCCCTTGATGAGAGCTACAAATAACTGCTAAGTCTTTATCATTAAGTTCATAGCGTTCTAAGGTTCCAGTAGTAACTACAGCTATGGACTGAAAGGGTTTTAAAGCTGAACGAACAAAAGCGGTGGTTTCAGAATTTCCTGCAACTAATAAAAGTCTTCCACGAGCATCACAGACCATTGCTTCAACTTGATGAGCTGACTCAATAATGCCTTCTCGTAATAAATGAACTTCTAATTTAGGAGTATGGGTGCGTGTTCCTCTGGTCATTCGATTCTAAAGTTTAGGGTTGTGGGTTAGTATTGGGTGTATCGAAATGTTATTGAGACAGCCACATGATGATATTACCAATGATAATGCCTACGATAATCACTTTTGTACGAGTTAGACGTTGTAGAATTGGGTCTACTTGGTAGGAGACAATCAGGCGATCACGAGTTAACACTTCTGGGGGTTTAAACCAAGTTTGTCCGTCATACCACCCTGATTCTTCATAAAAAATTGTTTTTTTTCTTAGGCGATTACCCACATAACACCAGCTTAATCCTAATTGTATGACGACTAGAGTAACCATTAACCCTGCCCCTAGGTTATTGCACAGGATAAATAAAAAAGGAGATGTTTTAGGAGGAAAACTAGCTGCAGTAATGGGAATGCTTAATATCCACCCAATTAGTCCTACATAAGTAATTTTTCGCCAATAGAGTTTTGTCTCTAGAGTTGCCCATCGAAAAAAACACGATTTTTTTAAGTTTTCGTATTCGTTAACCGGCTGTTGTTCAGCAGGAACGGGACAGATGTTTATGGGTAATTCCCTCATAATGATTGTATCTGTATAGCTTGCAATTAAGATAATTCAATACGTTTAGCATGACCCCAAAACGCTTCTAAGTTATAAAATTCTCGTTCTTCAGGTAGAAGAATATGAACGATAACATTCCCATAATCTTGAAGTATCCAAGTCCCTTGTCGTTTTCCTTCGATGCGTAGGGGGGATTGTTTACAAGTCTGATCAACCTTGTCTTCGATTGCATCAGCAATTGCTTTAACTTGAGTAGTAGAAAATCCAGTAGCGATAATAAAGTAGTCACTTAAGTAAGAAATTTCTGTGACTTTTAAGACAACAATATTATCTGCTTTGCGGTCATCGGCTGCTTGGACAATTGCCAAGATAAGGTTTTGGTTTTTTGGGTCGGTTAAATTATCTGTCACCGTTAAGGTTAAGGTATTTTCTGGAGAAGATGGTTCGTAATTTATCATTAAGGGTTGTTTTATTTTGGACTTTCAATAATTCATCGTTTAAGCAAGGTTAGAGTGTTACTTATTTTTTTAAACTGCAGTAAACTCTATTTTTGTTTGAGATAATGCCCAACTGCAAGTCAAAATGGCTTTTGGATAAGTATAACGATGTCCATCCAAATTAAGTTTTTTAAGGAAAGTGACAGATTGGCTACACACTTCCATAAAAATTTCGTTAACCAAACACAATGCATAGTCCTTGACTTGAGCGCATTTTCCTGATTGTATTCTAGGGCATTAGCTGAACAATACGATACACATTTGTGAACTGCCTAGAATAGGATTACTTGATAGCTGTAAAAATTTCTGTATCTTTTACCTTAAATTGTTTTCTACCTATGATTGTATTTGTTTCTGTCGAAAGTGAGTATAGATACAGATAAAACGAATTTCTAGCTATTCGTTTCTTGCGACGGACAATAGTTTAGGTCGAAAACATAATTTAACTAAGTCATATATTAATCTTGCGATCGCTACTTTCTAGCAGCTAACTTGATAATGATTGGTTAATTCAATGCACACACATTCTTTCCCTACAATTAGGTTCTCGACAATAGGAAAAAATATTATTTTTTATCTAAACAATTAGTTGTTCTTGCACACTTGCTTATTACTAGTTTATCATTAAAAATTTTTTTTTACTCTATTGTATGTAGCGAGCTTATCATAATGAATTTCAAGATTTTTTTAGAAAAATTACAGTTACATTTTCTAATTTTATCGTAAAAATTTACTAAGTTTTTAGAACCATGATAAGTTATTAACAATTGAGTAACTCATTTTTGCCTGTAGACTATCCCTTAAGTAAAATTTATTCAATTACAATTCTGTCTTGTTACTGTACCTGTCCAAAATAGAAATACCGTCATCCATAATAATCTAAAGATAGTCCATTTGATATTTAAAAGGTTATTTATTTTTAAAAAATCATTTTTTAATTCATAGTAAATATAAAAAAAATTAATTTAAAAATTAACTATTTACTTAGTTTTTTAAGGTCGTCTATCTTGATTATTAAAGACAATTACGAAAATCTATATTAATCTTAAACAGCCTCTGAGTAGGGAAGCTCACATAAGTATGAAATAGAGAATTAGTTAAATAAAGAAAATTACTGAATACTAGTCTGACTAAGAATTTTCTCTATTCTAGAGAAAATTTTGAAATATAAGGATTTACATTAAACAATACTAACTAAAATAAGCAACTCTAAACAAATTACCTTTTTAACATTTATTTGGAGTTGTTTACCTGTCATAGTTGTTATCTTTTTGTTGTCAAATCTATTCTTCCCAGTTAATTAACGCCATGGTTTATTCTGGGAATTTAGTTAACTCTCAATTTACTAATATTTAGGTTAGACTCAAAAAAATAAAGGATTTTACTTTGACCTCTCAAGTAAGAATAGAACAAATGATCTAGCTAAGTTACAGTTTGGAAGATAAATCTAGAAGAAATGACCTCTATATTAATTAATCAACTGTGATGATGCTTTAATCACAGATTTTGTTCTCTATTGACCACTCTAAAGAAGAATTTTTATTTATAAGTCTACCCAGACTTTAGAACTCTCATTAATATAAGTGATAGCAGTGACATAGATTCACAATACATGAAAAAGAGTGTTGCATGGTTGGTAGGGAGTTTAAGTGTCTTGGAAATTATGACCCCCATTAGGGCCTTAGAAAATTCTATAGGCGAAGCAGGAATTAATGCTGCAAAGTTACACAAAGACCCTTACAATCTAACGGGACGTAAAATTGCTATTGGTCAAGTAGAAATTGGCCGACCTGGACAATTTGGGTTTGATAAGATTGCTGCCTGGAATCCAAAGATTAATCTAGCAGGAGTCTATTTTCGTAACAATTTTGTCAAACCCAACAGCAATCTAGATAACCATGCGGCAATGGTAGCAACAATGATGGTGAGTCAAGATAAACGGGTACCCGGAGTTGCTCCAAAAGCTAGATTATACGCCTCAGCTGTTGGTGAGCTCAAACGAGGAGGACAACCTGAAGAATGTTTAGCCAGTCAACACGTAGCTCAGCAAAATGGTGGTGATGTTCGGGCGATTAATTTTAGTTTTGGGGAATCTTTACAACGAGATCCTAGAGAAAATGCTAGGCTTGATGGCAATGCTTTGTTGACTCAATGTATTGATTGGTCTGCAAGGGTTCATGACGTTCTTTATGTTATCGCCGGTAATCAAGGGGAGGGGGGTATTCCCATTCCTACAGACCATTACAATGGAATTACCACTGCTTATACAACTAAACAAAAAGGGAAATTTACTAAAGTTGATTTTGCGAATTTAAGTGCATTTCCAATAGGAATAGGTCGGCGTTTAATTAGACGCGAAATCAATACAGGATTAAGGCGAGCGGTGAGTTTAGTGGCCCCAGGGAATAAAATCATTCTATACGATCTGTCGGGCAAAATTAATGAGGTCAGCGGGACAAGTTTTGCTGCCCCTCATATTACGGCCTCAGTGGCTTTACTCCAGGAATTTGGTGATCGCCAACTACGAGAAAAAAAAGCTAATTGGAGTTTGGATTCTCGTCGCCATCAAGTCATGAAAGCTGTTTTGCTCAATTCTGCTGATAAATTGCGAGACCACGGCGATGGTTTGTTATTAGGTATGGTTCGCACAGTTTTAAGTAAAAAAAATCAAAACTGGTTAAAATCTGATGCCTATCACGACCCAAAAACCCCTTTAGATATAGAAATGGGAACAGGACATCTAAATACCTTTCGGGCTTATCAACAATTTAGTGCCGGTCAATGGAAACCTGATAAGACAGTTTCTTCTTTAGGTTGGAATTACGATACGATAACCTATAATGAACATCATGATTATGTAATAAAAAATCCATTAAGCAAAGGAAGTTATGTTGCTATTACTCTTGTTTGGGACCGCCATGTTGAGTTGAATGATACTAATAGAAATAAGCGATATAATTTAGGCGAAACATTCCGTGATCGTGGCTTAAATAATTTAGATGTATATTTAATGCCGGCAACAAGTAAAAATATTTCTCAAAGTACTTGTTCTTCTATTAGTAAAGTAGACAACATTGAACACATTTTTTGTCAAATTCCTAACACCGGCTCCTACAAAGTTCGGGTTCAGTATCCGCAACCTCTTAATCAACATAAACAACCTTATGGGTTAGCTTGGTGGACCGCTTCTTTAACGTCCTTTCCCCGGTAGCTTCTCTTGAGTAAGTCAAAAAGTAATTGCTAAGTCCTTGCAGGAGGATAAATTTCTTCTGTCAAGTTAACTCTAAGAATGCAGTAGAGTCTAAAACGGGACTGTTTCCTCAAAAATGTTCGAGTTTGTATTCTCTGTCTATCAGGGAACAAGTCATAATTGTAGGTTAGTTTAGCTATAAAGCTAATAACTCTGTTTCTAACATAATCCACCATCCGATTTCATTAACTCCAAAACTCCAATACTCCAATACTTTCAGTAAATATGTTATTTCAAGTACATAATCATTTTGTCGATTCATCCATACAAGTTGAATAGCTAGAGCGACAGATTCTTTATTTTTAATCATTGATACTTTTTTTGCAAAAGGAGTTTATTTACTGATGTTAATCCTCTGACCGCTATGATATCGGGTTTATATTCAGTACCTTTCAAGATTCTAATAATATATTCTCTGATGATCAAATAGGAATCCTACCTCTCTTCAACCACTGACTTTATGCATTTAATCATAAATTCAGCAATCTCCGAATACTTCTCTCGATTTTTATCTCTCAATAATCACCCCACACCTCAATTGATAGGAGTTTTCCGTACCCTTTAAATAACAATTCAGAAATTGATCTATTGAAAACAGTGCTTTACCAAGCAGTAGCAATTCAAGCAGTAGCAATTATTGAGCTCATTATCACCACAGATTCTTACTTTCTGACTTAATTAAGATAGAAATTTTAAATTTTCACACTAAATTTACAGATATATTATTTTTTTGAAATACTTTAGTTCTAAGTAATTAAAGGTAGACTGATAAAATCATCTTATTATATTTTATCAGTTAAAAGTCAATTGTTAATCAAAAAAATTACTAAAAAAATACTTATAGAAAAGTCACTAATAGTTAAATTTAATATTTTATAGTGAGCGACAGTTACAAGAAAAATCTGTTTATAACATCTAGATCAATAAAGAGATTAACAAACGCAGTAGAAAAGTAAAAAGTTAAATAGATGTAGCTTATCAAAAATAGAGCAATAGATATAATTTTTTTTATTTCTATTGTTTCAATTGGCTTTAACTAAAATAGTTAATGTGTACTAAGTAGTTATAAAAAATAATTGTTGCATCTATTTCTTTGTATCTACAGTATTTCTTGAATATATTTAACACTTATTTAAGAAGTTTCTATTTTTCTAAGTTCTTTTTCTGTGGGAAATAAATCAATTTTTATACTCACTTTTATTCCCTTATATTTATAGTAACTTTTTTAAATTTTTACGAATTTTTTCAGGATCTAATTAGACTTTTCTTCATAATTTTTTAAATCATAGAATTTTCTAATTTCTTGCTGGAGAAGATGTTAATCTATATAGTGCTTCCGATGAACTAGTTGGCACTTCAAGTGCCACCGACTGATGAAAAGAATAACCTAAATGTATTCTGGTGAATATTCTGGAAAAAGATTTACTCCCAACAATCACCAAATAATTGTTACTAATGGTACATTATTTTATTTTGAAACCCAAAACAGCCACACTATTACCACTGACTGACAATTTATAATTTAGGTTGAAGATTCTTAAACTCTGATTATGAATGATCCACAAAATTAAGTAAATATCATTCATGCCTCAAAAAATAATTTAGGAGGCAATGATAGTTTAGAGCAATTCAGAGGATGATAGATATCATTTATCCTGAGACTGATGACCGTATTAATATAAAGCTGATAATGACCTGATTTTACTATACTGCAGTGGATGATCTTTTCCTTGCCAATACTAATATCATTAACGATGGTAACTTATCTGAAAAAGACAAAATCAAATTCCTTGCCACGAGCTTAAAATCTGGTTTCTTCAGAAGTGATTAGAATATTCATCAAGACATCTTTAACACAGTGATTGAGTCCTTTAGATTTCTGAAAAACTAAGATCTTCAGTTTAATTGAAGCCAATTGTGTGTTTAATGGTTAATTTCATCAACTTCAATATAAAAAGGTTATTATCTCGCAATTTTTGCCTTTAAAAGCGGTAGTAGAAGTGACTCACCACCGCTATAAGTTGGGGTTAATAATCCAGATAATTATTCGATAACCCCTCATTAATCTGTAGCCTTAGCTAACAAATCTTGCTTGTTTTCTCCGGGTATAACCTTGACTTTGCCATCTTCACCAATGTCCACTAATGCGGTATCCCCTTCACCAACTCGGCCTGAAAGAATCTCTTCAGCTAAGATATCTTCAAGAAGACGCATAATGGCACGACGTAAAGGTCGTGCCCCATAAGCGGGGTTATATCCTTCTTCCACTAAACGTTCTTTGAACTTGTCAGTAACATTCAAAGTAATAGTTTTTTCAGTTAACCGAGCAAAGACTTCTTTAAGAAGAAGTTCAGAAATTTCTTTAACTTCATTCTTATTCAACTGACGGAAGACGATAATTTCATCGAGACGGTTAAGGAATTCAGGACGGAAGTAATTCTTTAATTCCTCATTAACCAAAGCTCGAATCCGATTATATTGGGCCTCCGTTTTATTGTCTTCAAACTCAAATCCGAGGCCACCACCACCTTTTTCGATCACTTTAGACCCGATATTAGAGGTCATGATCAACAGGGTATTTTTAAAATCTACTGTACGACCCTTAGCGTCAGTGAGGCGACCGTCTTCTAAGATTTGCAAAAGCATATTGAAGACGTCAGGGTGTGCTTTCTCAATTTCATCAAAGAGAACCACTGTATAAGGACGACGGCGCACTGCTTCAGTTAACTGGCCCCCTTCGTTGTAACCCACATATCCAGGAGGAGAACCGATCAACTTAGATACCGTATGGCGTTCCATATATTCGGACATATCCAGACGGATCATGGCATCTTCTGAACCGAAGAAATAAGCAGCTAATGCCTTGGTTAATTCAGTCTTACCTACTCCAGTAGGTCCAGAAAAGACAAAACTAGCAATGGGACGGTTAGGGTTTTTCAAACCAACTCGCGCTCGGCGAATTGCCCGTGACACCGCTTTAACCGCATCTTCTTGACCGATCAAACGCTGGTGTAGCGTATCTTCCATGTGTAGCAACTTCTCGGATTCAGTTTCCGTCAGTTTATTCACTGGAACTCCAGTCCAAGAGGCGACAATATGGGCGATCTCCTCCGAGTCTACAAATGGGTCATCACTATCCCCTTCTGCTTTCTTTGCTGAAGAGATTGACCGAATTTCCTCTTTAATTTTCATTTCACGATCACGCAGTTCTCCAGCTTTATCAAAGTCTTGAGCTCGGACTGCATCGTCTTTTTGTTTAAGGATAGAACGAAGCTCTTTATCGAGTTCCTTAGCGGCTGGAGGTAATTGGGAATTAATTAACCTTACCCGCGATCCTGCCTCATCAATGAGGTCGATCGCTTTATCAGGAAGATAGCGGTCTGAAATATAGCGGTCAGAGAGCTTAGCGGCAGCTTCCAGAGCTTCATCAAGGATCTTTAACTTATGATGTTGTTCATAACGTTCCCGTAACCCATAGAGAATTTCAATGGTTTCGTCAACAGAAGGTTCACCCACTACAACTGGTTGGAAACGGCGCTCTAGAGCCGCGTCTCGTTCGATATGCTTTCGGTATTCATCGAGAGTGGTAGCCCCGACACATTGTAATTCTCCTCGTGCTAGAGCTGGTTTAAGAATATTAGCTGCGTCAATTGCCCCTTCAGCTGCCCCTGCACCGATGAGAGTATGTACCTCGTCAATCACTAAAATCACATTTCCAGCCTGACGAATTTCGTCCATAATCTTTTTAAGACGTTCTTCAAATTCTCCACGATATTTAGTTCCGGCTACTAACAAGCCAATATCGAGGGTGACTACTCGTTTATCTTCGAGAATATCAGGAACATCTTTGGTGGCGATACGTTGAGCGAGACCTTCAGCAATTGCGGTTTTTCCTACTCCTGGTTCTCCAATTAAAACAGGATTGTTCTTGGTTCTACGACCGAGAATTTGGATCACCCGCTCAATTTCTTTATGTCGTCCTACTACGGGATCAAGTTTTCCTTCTCCGGCCATATTGGTCAGATTAGAACCAAATTCGTCGAGAGTTGGAGTTTTAGTTCTTCCGGATGGACCTCCACCAGCGGCTACTTCAGCCGTTTCTCCAAGTTGTCGAATCACTTGAGTCCGAACTTTGGACAAGTCCACTCCTAAATTTTCAAGAACCCTTGCGGCTACCCCTTCTCCTTCACGAATTAACCCTAGGAGGAGGTGTTCGGTTCCAATGTAATTATGTCCGAGTTGTCGAGCTTCTTCCAATGAGAGTTCAAGAACTCTTTTAGCTCTTGGAGTAAAAGGAATTTCGACGGCGACAAACCCTGAACCACGGCCAATAATTTTTTCGACCTCAACGCGAGCGTCTTTGAGGTTGACACCCATAGACTTAAGAACTTTGGCTGCGACTCCAGTTCCTTCACCAATTAGCCCCAGAAGAATCTGTTCTGTCCCGACAAAGTTGTGTCCGAGACGGCGAGCCTCTTCTTGAGCTAGCATTATGACCTTGATAGCTTTTTCTGTAAAGCGTTCAAACATGATTTATCCGTCCATCACCTGCTGCTTTCCTTTGTAAGCTGATTCTAGCACTCAATATCCTCAGGAATAATCTAAAAACTTCCTTAAATTTTTCTTGCTTATTGATTATCTTGATTGCTATTCATTAAAGTTATTATATTGATCTTATTTTTCTACCTGTTTATCACCCCTCTCTAACATTAATATTAGCTGCCAATTAGATTGACTAAGACGCTCACTGATACGTGACCACCAATGAGACAAATCCTCTCTGAATCGAGGGTGGTTTAAACTCCCTCGCCACAAAATTAAAGCATCCTCTCCGGTTTTTTGATAATAGCCTTTGCGTCTTCCTGCCAGTTGAAAGCCGATTTTTTTATAGACAGTAAGGGCTGACTGATTGGAAACTTGCACTTCCAGGGTAGCACGTTCAAGATTACAGTTAGTGGCTTCTTTTAACAAACTGTAAAGCAATAGTTGTCCCAATCCTTGTCCTTGATAGTCGGGGTGAATCATCAATAATACAATATGAGCTTCTTCTAAAATTGCCCAAAAGCAACCGCAACCAATAATAGGACCCAATTCTATAGATAAAACCAGTAAGCTACTATTTGGGTTATCTAATTCTCTCTGGTAACCTTTTTTTGTCCATAATCCTCCTAAACAAATACGATCTAACTCAACCAATTGAGTCAGTTGGTCATAGTGAGGTGTGTGTAGTAGGATAATACGGGAAGAGAACATTTAAGTTATCAATTTAGACTAAATGGTAAATCAAAGTTAAAGGTAGCTGTAATGCAAGATAAAGTGGGTAGGTAAATAGCAACTAAGTTACAAGAGTAAAAGTTACAATAGGCTAAACAGTTTTTCAACACTTCTTAGAAAATGAGCTGTTGATATTTAATTGCTTAGAAACTTCTTTGCTGAGATCTCTTCTCTACATCTTAAATTCTCGTGATATGGGTTTGAAAACCAAGATCAATTCTAATCGACAGTATAAGTTAACCGAGTCAATTAAATTTAAAATAAAGAATAAACAAAAATTTGAGCAGATTACAAAGAAAGTTATCTAAGTTAAATTTGGTAAAATCTTTATCAATCCAACAGAGACAAAAAAAATAATAAAAATGTTATCTATATACTTTTTATTAAGTTAGATAATACTTCTTAAGGAATTGCCTTAAATATACATCATCTGGATGTAGTAGATAATTTCTGTCAAGTTAAATAACTCAAAATTCTTCAATAGTAATTAAATATGTGTCATCTATTTGCTAACTGTAAAATTAGTATGCAATTATCACGGACTTTAGAGTACAGATTAAAACTCTATTAAAGACTCAGCTATCAAATCAATTAAGATGAAGTTTCTTGAGATTGATTAATCTGTAAAAGTAGTTTTGTATAAACAATTAGTTCAATTAATTATAGCTTCTTTAAAGAAAGTATTTCTTATCAAATATTTTAAATTTGGAGTCAGTCAATCCACGTTTTTTTTTAAAATATTAAAAATTAAGTTAAAGCTGGCTTATAAGTTAAGAGCATGATAGGACGAATACACAATTTTTTTAAATTAGATCGAGGAGTTTTGATTAGTCAATCTAACTTGAGAGTAAATTATTAATTCTTTCTGACAGAAATATCTCATATTCGTTAGTTAACATCAACTTATTAATTAGTAAATAATCTAATAATATTAATTACTAAAATATGGATAATGCAATATAATTTGAGGACTTATTTATCTGAATTTTATTAGCTTTATCTATAAAATACTTATAATAATGGAGCTCGAAGTTTTTAGTTTCAAAGTATCAAAGCTCAAAAATATATAACTACTAATTTATAAGAAATAATTAAGTGATCAATAAATATAAAAAAATTTAATTAGATTAGTATGATTGAATTTGTATTTTTATCCACAAAACTATACTAAGTTTTAAACCTTAATTGTTTAAAATTAACGATTTTATATTTTTTTACAAAATATGAATGTTAATAATGTAAACATTATTTTTACAGTAAAAAACTCTAAATAAATCACTACTTTATATACAAAATACAGCTTACTTATTATCCAACAGTAGGAGAACTTTTACTAATATCAAAGGCAACACCTCATATTTCTGCTACAACAGCTCGCACCGATCTTCCTTGAAGTTGTTGAATTAAATTTAGCTTAATCCTAGCTTCTTAAATAAACTTTTCTTAATTGAAACTTTCATACAAAAACTTTGATTATCAACAAAAGTAAAATGTTTAATAGTTAAACCATTAAGGTCATCCAATTTTGTAACTCATCCCAACCTAATCCTTGTCGAACAACTACAGGATTATCATAAGTCATATCTAAAATAGTAGATACTTCAAATCCCGATTCTAATCCATTATCAATAATTAAATCCACTTGACTATCTAAGATTTCAAAAAGTTTCGCTTTTTCCAATACAATGCTTGGAAACTCTTTTTTTTGATTGAGTGAATGGACAGAACTAGACGCAATAGGATTATCTAAACTTTCTAAAATCATTTGACAGATATTACTGTTAGGAACTCTGATTCCTATGTCTTTTTGTTTGGGATTTATCACTAATTTAGAGACTAATTTTGTCCCTGGAAGCAAAAAAGTATAAGGGCCGGGAATAACACGCTTCATTATCCGATAGGCTTTATTCGAGACAAAAGCATAATCAGCGATCTTAGACAAGGAAGAACAAAGGCAGGTTAGACATTCATTGTTAAACAATTGTCTTAATTGCTTAACTCGTTGGACAGCTAATTTGTGATTGATATCACAACCGATAGCATAAACCGTATCAGTAGGATATAACATAACTGCTCCTTGTTTCAGGTCTTTCACAATTACTTCAATAATACGAGATTGGGGATTATTAGGATGAAGATTGTATAGTTTAGCCATTTTAAAAATTAAGGATAAAATTTTATTTTAAGTATTAAAATAAATTCAAGATAATGATAATGACGTTTTTTTACTAAATAACAGAAAATCTAGCAAAATTATGAAAAAAATAGGGTATTTAGACTGTCCAACAGGAATTGCTGGAGATATGTGCTTGGGAGCATTAGTTGACAGTGGTGTTCCTTTAAAATATCTAATAGAAAACCTCCAAAAATTAGGTATTGAAACAGAATATTGTTTGTGGAAAGAACAGGTACACCGTCAAGGACAATTAGCTACCAAGGTTCATGTTGACTTATTGAGAGATAATCAGTCAACTGAGCATCATCATAGTCATGATTATTGTGTCCGCCATCTACCTGAAATTGAATTAATGATTAAACGAGCTAATTTATCCTCCCAGGTAACTCAATGGAGTCTGGATATATTCCGTCAATTAACTATAGCAGAAGGGGCTGTACATGGAGTAGACCCCGAAAAAGTACACCTTCATGAAGTGGGAGCTACTGATGCCATTGTGGACATTGTAGGAACTTGTTTAGGATTAGATTGGTTAGGGATCGAATCTTTATATTGTTCACCTATGCCGACAGGTGGGGGGATAGTTTGGGCAGCCCACGGATGTTTGCCAGTTCCTGTTCCAGCTGTAATTAAATTATGGGAATTCCATCAAGTTCCTATTTATAGCAATAATATTAATAGAGAATTAGTAACACCTACAGGAGCAGCTATTGCGGTTACTTTAGTAACAAGGTTTGGCTCTCTTCCCCCAATGAGATTACAAAAAGTTGGCTTAGGGGCAGGTTCACAGGAATTAGCTATTCCAAATATTTTAAAGTTATGGATAGGAGAATCTCCTAGCGAAGATACTATTAATAGTTCGGAAAAAATTGCTGTATTAGAAACTCAGATTGATGATCTTAACCCTCAGGTAATTACTTACCTTTTCGAAAAGTTATTTTTAATAGGAGCTATGGATGTATTCACACAAGCTATTGGAATGAAAAAGTCTCGCCCAGGAATTTTATTAACCGTAATATGTCCTTTAGATAAAATGGTAGATTGTAAAAAGATTATTTTTCAAGAAACTACCACATTGGGAATACGTCATCTTATTCAAGATCGCTCTATATTAAACCGAGAAATTCAGGAAATAAATACAGATTATGGTACAATTAAAGTAAAAATTGCTAGTCAGGAAGTAAATGGACAGAAAATAATTATTAATGTTCAACCGGAATATGAAGACTGCGTAGTTTTAGCTAGAAAAATCAATCAACCATTACGAACTGTTCAACAGATGATTTTAAATATTTGGCATAGTAAATAGAGAAAATATAGAGAATATAAATAATAATTTAACGTTTATCTTTTACTATTAAAATAACCTTTTTAAAGTATATTTCAAAGAAAATTTTTATATGAAAATGGCTGTTGCTTTCCTTAAAATTTACTTAAAATGGTTCATTTCTGGAATGACTCTATTGTTCATAGTAAATACTTTTATAAATAATTGGAGTACTATCCTAACAGTAACTCTTAACAATCAAAGTTGTTATCTATTGATATTAGCTTTTTTGGTTACTTTTTTTTCTCATATTTGGTCTGCATTAGTCTGGGTTAAAATCCTAAAAACACTTAAACAGCCAATGACAAAAAAATGGGGATTAAAAGTTTATCTGACTACCAATATTTCTAAATATATTCCTGGAAATATAGGACATTTTTATGGACGTATTTTTGCAATTTCTCAACAAGGAGTTTCTTTAAAAATTGCTAGCTTTAGCGTATTATTAGAACCATTACTTATGGCTAATTCAGCTTTAATAATCACTTTATTGAGTCATTGTATTGGGGTTTATAAAACTGCTTATAACCATTGGTTATTTATTATGCAAATAATAATCTTATTCATCGGATTGTCAATAATTCACCCTTTTATAATTAATAAAATATTTATTTTTAAAAAAAAAATTAAACAAGAAAATATTCAAAATAATATACATTTAAAGCAATATCCAAAGACTATTTTATTAGGAGAGATAGTCTTTGTATTATTAAGAACATTAGGATTTATTTTGACTTGGATAGCATTTATTCCAATATCAATTTTTCAAATTCCTTTATTATTAAATGCTTTTAGTTTCGCCTGGCTATTAGGATTAGTAATTCCTGGTGCTCCTAGTGGTATAGGGGTATTTGAAGCCACAATCATTTTTTTACTAAGAACAGAAAATTTTCCCATTCAAATAGTTCTTAGTACCATTGCTATCTTTCGATTAATTAGTATTTTAGCCGAAGTTACAGGAGCAGGATTAGGGCTATTGATAAAAGAGTAACTCAATAAAACACTTGTATAAATTTTAAACAAGTAAATCTTAAAATAGAGAGTTTTATTAAAATCAATAAATTAAGAAATTTTTTATTATTCATATTTAAATTTTATTATCTAAAAACAGTAAAAAGTAACTGTTCAGTTAAATAGAACCACTACGTAGTTTTGTCTGTTTTTTAGAGTGAAGATAGTCAGTAAAATGATTAAAATTAATTTGGCTTTTGTCCAATTAATGATACTTAAACTATTAAAATTTTATAAATGAAAAATTTTAACTCTTTTTCTTAACTATCTTGTTGCAGTAATAGCGATTCTCTATTCTTTGTTTCTGACGTCAATTTTCAAGGATTACTAATTACGTAGGTTCTGTATGAATGACACTCGGCTAACTGTCCTCTACTTTTGAGACATTAATTCGTAAGACCGATTAAAGTGAAGCTGAAACTAACTCTAGTTATAGAAAATCATTTTTTAAAAAAGTTGTATTTTGCTTAATTTTATGAATTCATCTACTTTATCTAGTAACTCCGTTGAATCGTCCATTAATCCCTGGTTAGTTAAGTTGGTATATCATCTAGGATGTTGGTTAGTATTGCCTTCATTTTTTGGTCGAATTATGATTACTGGACAAGAAAATATTCCAATAACTGGGCCGACAATTGTTGCCCCAACCCATCGTTCCCGATGGGATGCTTTGATTATCCCTAAAGCTGTAGGAAGACTTATCAGTAGCCGAGACGTACGGTTTATGGTAACATCAACCGAAATGACGGGAATTCAAGGCTGCCTAATTCACCATTTAGGAGGATTTCCTATTGATGTTAAACGTCCAGGGTTAAGCAGTTTGGAACATAGTGTTGCGCTCCTGAAAGCAGGAGAAATGTTAGTTATTTTCCCAGAAGGAGGAATTTTTCGAGATAATAAAGTTCATCCTCTTAAGCGAGGAGTCGCCCGTATTGCTCTAGAAGTAGAATCCGAAAAACCAGGATCTCAAATCAAAATTCTTCCTGTTGGGATTCGATATATTCAACCTTATCCTAGTTGGGGAACCGATGTGACGGTGACTATTGGAAAACCTATAGAGGTGGCTAAATATTCTTCGAAAAAAATAAAAAGCAGTTCTGAAAAGCTAACTGATGATTTAGAAACAATTCTCAGGGAATTATATCAAAAACAAGACCCTTCAGAATCAGTGGCAATTGCTTCTTAAATTAAGATTATTTTTCTCGTAAAAAGATCTGATTTATTGAACATGATGATGTCAAGACTTACAAAAGTAAATAGCACTATAATGACAATTAGTCATGTTGTCATTTGATTATTTGAGCAATACTTCAATAGTTTTTTATTTTTTCTAAAAGTTGTCCAAAAATTAAGTTTTTAAGACTAGATAGTTTCATACAGCCGATTTAAATGTGTTTTTACTATCGATAGCGATTAAAAAAAAATCATTACGCCCTTGAATTGAGCTATGCAAAAGTCAAGGGTAAGATGCTAACAGAATAGATATAGTGTGCCCATCAAATAGATCTACACTGCATACGTTATCTGTGTTGGCAAGTTGATGGATGACAAAGTTTTTAATTCAGTTTGATTGTCAAAAAAGTTATTCTAGTTTTCTAGCTTATCATTACTTATGTACGTACAAGTGGTTTAGTTTAACCTAAATTAAAATAATAAAAAGAATTCTATTGATTTTTTATCACTATTCAGAATGCGGAACTAAATATAGAAGGAGAATGGCATGAAATAAAAGCTCATAAAAAATTGTCTAAAGAACATTTAAAGGAGAATATGATTAAGCTAAGGCGGTTATATGAAGTCTTGCTTGAAAGAGTTGTTATAAACAATTTAAATTAAAACAATATAAATTGTACTTTAATTACTTAAATATAGAGGTACATAATAATTTACTTTTTTAACTTTTATTTATAGTTATATACTTGAATACTTGGTTATTTTATCGGCAGCTATATTTTTATTTATAGATACTTTCTAGAAAATAAAATTATGTTTAGTGAGATTTAAAAGTTTATTAAGTTTGTTAATCCTCAACAGAGAAAAACAGCAATAGATCGTAGCATAGCAGTTTTAATAAACAAGATATAAATTATGGATGGCTTCAACTGCATATATTTTGTTAATCTCAGAAATAAAACACAAATGATACAAACGAAAGAATCCTTCCCCTAGTTTTTTGAATATATTTTTGAAATCAAAGCAAGGCTACAGATACAATAATTTAGTTTACAGTATTAAATACTGTAAACTAAATTATTCCTTAGTTATAATTTTAATCTGCATCAACTTTATCCGACAAGGTAGATACTGGAATTATATGTATTGATTGTGGACAAAAATTAATTAATCGTAATTTTTCTCTATCTTTTTTGAAAGATAAAATTTTTACTTAATGTAATAAAAAAAACTATAGAGTATAAATTCTAAATTTCAGAATTATCAATCAATATTTTAACTTAATAAAAAATTAACTTATATATAAACGAATAAGCAAAATGCATCTCGGTGTTGATTTAACTAGTTTTCATTCAAAATTTGTATCTTTGCTATATTTTTTATCCATATAAAAATAACAGATTGTAACTATTTACCTTGACATTAACTGCTATCAGATAAATATTGTCTACTACCCGACTAATAACTTATCTATAAACTATCAATTCCAAACTAATATTTATTTGGACACTAGTCATTCTTGAAAGCTAATTCATCAAAAGGATTTAGTTAACTAAATCCTTTTGATGAATTATATAGTTCAGGAGTAGTTACGGCTGAAAGACCAATGACTATATTATAGGATACATCGCCAATCTAAGATAGTCTCTTAAGTTAATAACAGAGAGAAGAGGATAAACAATAAGAGAGTAAATCCTTAATTAATACTTTAAATAAAGTAGTAGTAATCAAGACAATGAAACCAAATTAACAACGTTATTCATTTGGTTTCATTGTCTATTTATAAAAAAATATTGATACAAAAGTGGAACTATAAGCAGTACTTAGATACCACTTTTCCCCAACTATTAAGTCGAATTTACTCTTTGTTTAATCGTTCATTGAAAAACAAAACAGACAAATTATAGTTAGTCTCAGTGGATTTTGCCGCATAAGATTTAAATTAATTTTTGAGTTATCTCTCCTTTATAGAGCAAAAGTTTGCCACGAAGGGATCATCCCAAAATTACCGATTTATTCACTTCCAATTTTTCCATCTCCATCTACTCCCACTTCTTGGTTATAAGACCTCATTTCATGGCTATTTTCTCCGTAAATCCCTGTGATTTGTTGCTGACAACATTTGATGGCAAAATCATTAAACTCTATTCTCCCAACCTTATACATTTTCTCGAATGTTCTTGGTGTTACCCGACAGAAATCGGGGCGGTTTTGATAAATACGACACTTACGGGTGTCATGATCAAAGTTAATACACCACCCTTCCTTTCCCACTAAACTGAAGTAATGAGTTATTTCTTCTAGGGTCAAATAATCTTTTAAGTCCGGACGATCTACCGGATCAAGATTGCAACAAGCTCCACATTCTGTTACACATTGCCAAGTCGCCATAATTTAAAGAACCTTATCTTAACTTTATAAGAAGATTTTATGTATTTTTACTGAAAAAGACTGAAGCATTTCTAGACATTATAAGCTATGGGTTTTCTTTATCTTTACTCTTCAAACTCAACTTATAACAGAAATGTTGAAGAGAAAACATAAAATTGTCAACAGCCTTAAATCTATAATTGATTTTTTAATTAATTTTTGTAGCCTCAATTATAATCTTAGGTCCTATAGTTATATTTTTGTAGGCGGTTACTCTCTATCTTCTATAGTCTCCTTGTTACAATAACCTATAAGTTCTGTCAGTTTCTATTCCAGGTTTTTTTATAAAACAATCATTGTGGTAAACGGCAAGGATGATTTTACAGGGTTTTCACTAAGCAATAACCCCACTTTAATTCAAGAATTATTACGTCTAGTTTTCTTTTGTTAATCTTATATTTTTACATGGTATCGGACAAGTTCACTCTATTACTCACCTGAATGACAATTTTTACCGCTAGACATTCTATTGACGACATTTTTCCCTACTTCCGTACAACCCAGATCAATGTGGGAATTAGCATAGTTTTCAGCTGACATCGCTGAGTCACTCATCTGCTCTAATTTCTCAAGTTGACTCCTATAGAAGTACCTGCAACGATATTTCCTGAACTATCTAGGACAACCACTCTAATAGTCTCGTCCCCGCTTATGAATACAGTTGAGCAATTAATTCCCACATCTTACTTTGAAAGTTTTTTTTACTTTTTGATCCATTCTTTAGGAGATGAAACCTTATGAGGGGATCATAAATAAAAATCTTGAGTTCTTCGTTCAATCTAACTGAATAGAGATCAGAAAGAATTTTATCACTTTAGAATTATAAAATCTGACTAATTTAATGGTATTTTTGAGCCGAGAGACCTTGATTACACCGCTAAATGTTCGTTTAATTCTATCTATTAAGCAAGCATTTATGCGAACTAGTCTATAGAACTGAAAAACTGATCTAGTTCCAACATTCATTAAAATAAACTTCATTTTAATGAATGTTGGCAATCTACTAATACTACATCATCTATCGTATTTTCTTATATTGTTGAATAGTTGATAGACTGCACTAAAAATACTATGGAGAAGTTGACGAACACTTTCTAAACTTCCTTTATTTGTAAGGAAACTTACACTGCCATGAATCATTAATTCAGGTTTAATTGCAGTCATAAGTGAAATTATCAAGTGAGGATTACCATCCTAACTAAAAAATATGCAAACGACAGCGTTTGGAACAATACTTTACATCATCCCAACACTTAGCCCACTTTTTACGCCAGGTAAAAGGAAATCCACAAACTGGACAAATTTTTCTCGGTAAATTAGATTTTAAACGTTGACGTACCATAAATTATGTAATTAATTGACTAATTATTATATTATAATTTTTAAGTCGAGCAATTATCAATTATTAATTATTGTGCTTCTACGACTTATCTATAATAAGAACTTTAATTAAACGAATAATAAATTTTTATATGCTCTAAAAAATACTTTTTTCAAGAAAGACAATTACACTGACTTTACTAGTTGTTTGGTAAGTTATATTGATAATAGTATTTATCGGACTTACTCTAAATTTATTAAGTTTAAATAAAGTTAACTTAAATTTACTAAAAACTTACTTATGAGTCTTTCTAGTATTGAAGCTGTTGATGATATATAGAACTCTTAGATCAACAAAAAAATAATATTGTTTAATAAAAAATATTAGCAATAATAAAGCTGTAATCGAAGTTTTTATTAATCAATTATCATTAACAAAAGTTGTAATACTCCAAGTAATTGACTTTTTTTTTAAAAGAACTAAAATAAATTAATTATAAAAATTTTTAAAAAAGATAAAAAAATATATTAATAATTAAAAATTAATTAGATAATTTAATTTTTAAATTATTGATTTATACTATAAATATAGCATACTAATATAGTAATAATATATTTTTTTAAATGAAAATATTTATGTTTTAAATAAAAGTTATACTAATATTTACACAGAATTTAAGCAGCATTTAATCTTGATTAAAAATCAAACTAAAAAATTATCACTCTTTATGAAAATTTGAATCAGATATTATTTTCAGAGTCTCTTGAAAGAAGATAATTCCATCACTTTACTCATTAAATTTAAAGTAATTTAGGACGTAAATATTAGACAATTTTTTATTCTAATGGTAATGTAACTTGTTTTATTTTTAATTTCCATACACTTACCTGTCTTTTAGAAAAAGAAACTCACGATTATATTTTTTCCCTGAAATTAAAATCACAATAAACGATTGTTTAGTTAAATATATTTAAGCTTATTTTAATTACAGGTACTGTTTTATTTTGGAATAAAAAAATTATGTTTTATGGGCTATTTAAATAAAATTTATAATGCTATACAATAAAAATTATTCTGTAAAATTTGTGTAAACTAATATGATATTTATGTCAATATCCCTGTAATATAATTTTAGTTTTTATGAAAAAATTACGTCCACTATCTTAGATCAATAAGAAAATATTTAATTATCTATATTGATACTATAGCAGTTATATATTCAGAAAATATGTACCACTTTATTAGTCAAGCTATTAGAATAGTTGCTCTACTTAAAGTTAATATTAATACTTTTAAAAATATCTAAAAAATATCAAATTGATAGTTTACTGCGATATATAGTGCAATTCATACAAAGAAAATTTAGTATAGTATTTCAACTTATTTGTCAAATAAATTGGAATGTTATATTTATAACAGTTAATTTCATGGACAAAAAATATTAGACTTTAAATAATTTAAAAGCTAATTTAAAACTACTGTCTTAAAGAATCTAAATGATTTAAATAGACTAGTTGCTTTAGATATCTTTTTAGTTATCATAGAACTAATTGCAATTTTAACTTACCAAGATTAATATAGTAAAATTAACTAAAAAAAATTTTTTTAAATAAAAAATCAATAATCTCAGGTATTTTTTGTTGAGCAGCAAAAAGAATTGCCTCGTATCTCTTTCTCAAGAAAATATATCTTTATCAAAATATTCTAGCTTTAGAAATATATTTTGTTAAACTATTAACAATAACAGCAAGTTTTTAAAAAATATGAATCATTATATTTTTTTATCCTTGATATCTACAGGATGTTATAAGATGACTAGAATTGGCAAATATTAGATATAAATTATGATTACTCTAAAAAAATTACTTTCATTAAAATGATTGTAATTTTTTTTATTAATTAATAACTATTTTTAGTTGAACTTAAAACAGTTTTTATAATTGTTACTTTAGTATTCAATATTATAGCTATAAATTAATTTTTAGCGAACAATAAGATGGGTATTTTTTTTATATTTTTTATCATAAAAAAATAAATTTTTAATTAATTAATTCGTTTAATTTATTTAAGTTAAACTTATTTAAAAAATTATTTTACAATCAAATAATTAGTAGTTATTTGATGTTAAAAAAATCAAATAAAAATTTAATTTTATAAAAATTTTGTAGTTTATCTAGAACCATAAATTATATTTATAATACTGAAAAATAATTTAATCAATTGAATTGTAAAGACTCAGATAAAAATAACCAATTATAACACAGTCATTAAATTTATATATAGTTATTTTTATCTAAAAAAAATAATAAATAATAAAGATAGAATAAAATAAAAAAGGATATATTCAGGTAACTATCATAGCAAAATTATTTAAATAATAACGATTTTGTTATAAATGTAAGTAAAAAAATGCTATCTAAAATAGGTTTATTAATCTAAGATATTTTTTGATAAATACTAAACGTTAAATTAGAAAAACTTTAAAATTGCGATAGGTAGTTTATAGATTCAAATTCCAACATTATTTTTGCCGAAAACCATGCATAATTATTGCCTACAAAATAAAGATTTATTGTTATTTAGGATCTAAATATAAAAAAAAATTAACCTAAATAACTTTTTTGGAGAAAAATAAAAAAACATAAGTACTCCACGATTTCATCAAGAAACTTGTTATTTTTTGCTCTTCTTTTTTTTAAAAGAAAATAGTTGATTAGCCCACATGATATTGGAATGATTACTTAAACACATAAAATAATAACAAATGAGTAAGGAATTAAGGAAACTTGATCTAGTAAACAAATAAAGCAAATAGTAGTTAATGATCGCTTTATAGTTAATAAATAGTTTTTATAAAATCATTTATAAACCAAGTAAAAAATTATATTTTAAAGAATTTTAAGGAGTAGTTTTTAAAATAAAAAACTTAGGTTTTAGTATGATTTTTATTTTAAAAAAATAAAAATAAGATACAATTAAATTAAAAATATTAATAAACTAATTAAAGATTAGAAAAAAAACATTAACTATTCTAGAAGAAAAAATAACGAGTAATTTGCTATAAATTAAACTTTCTGTCTAATAAAATAGAATTTAAAATGATATAAACTATTTTCTAGATAAGTAGGATATCTTTTCTGCAAGAGTGATTTGAGCAAAAAAATATAATTGCGTAGCTCAAGTTATAAAAAATTGATGAAAAGTTGATATAAAATTATAAGAAAATGTGTTCTTAACTAGCCTCTTTAAAAAAATCAAATGCTTAAACTAATCTCGTTTACTATATTGGTTGTTTATTTCACTGGTATCTGGAAGTTCATCAAAGATGATAACCAGACTAACTTTAGTCGTCAATTACTTAGGAAGTGAATCTTGAGTTTATTAGGGAAAGTTTTAGTTATCTTTAATCTTTCCTATTGTCATAATTTTCAAAAAGCTTTGAAAAAAGACAATAAGTATTGTTAATTATTAACTATGTAATTATTTACTATGAGAAAAATTTGGTTAATTGGAGGGACAAGAGATAGTGTCACAATTGCTGAATCTATCGTTTCAGAACGACTGACCTGTCTCGTTACTGTAGCTACAGAAAATATCCAAATTTCCTACCCTATGAGTCCCTATTTAACTATCAAAACAGGTACTTTAAATCCAGAGAAAATTCGACTCTTATGTCAACAAGAAAAGATTATCGCTATTGTAGATGCTTCTCATCCTTATGCAGTGCAAATTTCTCGGCAGGCAATCACTGTTTCCCAAGAAGATTATATACCCTATCTTCGCTATGAACGAGCATCCCTTCCTTCCTCTCCTGAAATCATTACTCTCGATAATTTTGATACCTTGATTAAGGGTAATTATCTTCAAGGGAAAAGAACTTTGTTAACTGTTGGTTATAAAACATTACCTTTGTTTAAAATTTGGCAAAATCACGCTGTTTTGTTTGCTCGTGTTCTTCCTAAAATAGAATCATTGGAAATGGCTATAAAAGCAGGCTTTAGCGGTGATCGCTTAATTGCCTTGCGGCCTCCTATTAGTGCAGAATTAGAACAAGCATTATGGCGACAATGGAATATTTCTTTAGTTGTTACTAAAGCATCGGGAAAAGAGGGAGGAGAGTCAATAAAAAGGTTAGTAGCCACTGAATTAGGAGTAAAAATAATTATTATTAAACGCCCCTTAGTTAACTATCCTCAACAAACAGACCAATTATCAGATATTATCAAATTTTGTTATCAATATTTTTAGGCTTTACTTCTGTTTAAAACTATCAATAAATTTATTAATAGAAATATATTTAGTAATTATAAAAATACTGCTATATATATAAAATTTTGAGCTAACAGAAATAAATATATCGATTTAAGTTAAAAAATAAATAATTATAGTTGTTTGTTACTTGTTATGGTTATATATAAAAATATCAAAGTTTTTATTATATACTGATTGACTGTTTTAAAAACAGTCAATTTTAAATTAATAATTAGATTTGTACAATCTCAGAAGCTTTTTGAAGAAACCCTCAAAAAAAGTGTAAAAAAATATTGAGCAGAAGAAAAAAGAATCAGAGCAAAACGTTAAAATAACAGTGGAATAGACTAGAGATAATAAATACGGGAATTACAGTCTTCTAGAATAGATAAGATACTCGTAATAACTCCATATTTTATAGCTTATTATTTTTTAATAAATCTGTAACAGAAACTCCAAAGTTTTTCCTAGTGAGAAAATTTGAGGTTTAAAGAAAAGATAACCTGATATAGTACTAGTCCACTAATCTCCCTTAGTAGTGGGATCGTGTGCTACATCAATTAAAGAGATTGATAACTTAAAACGTAGGGAAGAAAAGGGTGCTGCTGGGATTGTTTTATACTCATTTTTTTAGGAAAAATTATGGTAAGAACTCCTAAAATTTTATGATCATCTTACTCACGGTACGATAAGCTTTCTAGAAACGTTAACCTACTTCTCTAAATTAGAAATTTTGTATGTTAACACACATAACTCAATCATATCTGTCAAGTCAAAGAAATGGTAAAAATTTTTCATCATTGCTATTCCTAATAAATCTACCCTTGGTGGTTGCTTAGATTATGCCAAACAAATTCAACAGGCGCGGACTGATGTATTAGAATTCGATATCTATTAAGTTTCCACTGATCTAGATATTTTTAGCTATAAAAATAGAACATAATTACCTCGAAATTCTGCTAAATATGCAAGTAGAAATTAGCATCTTTGTAGTTATTTAAATTGATCTTTATTTCAATAATATGGCTAATATAGTTAAACTACCAGCTTAAGCAGGAGCCGAGACTTGTATTGTTTAGTCGCTTTTATCAACTAAATATTAATCCAGAAAACCTAAAAATCTATCCTAAATATATTGTTGAGTATCCTCAGTCCGTACTTCTGCTTATGCTTTGGATTGCTATTGTCTATTATCATATTGATGCGAACTTAGCCACGACTAGTAGCATTCGTAACACTATAAATTTGCTAAAAGTAGTAATTGCTGGGGCTAAAATTACTCAAATAGTTGGTGCCTTATTCCGTCATGGGATTAAATATATCAGTACCGTAGAAGAAGGAATATACAAGTTGGATGGGAGAACACAAGGATGAGTCCATCCACAAAATGTAAGGAAGTCTCAGTTAATTTTATTGTCCTGACTCTACAGCCTTTGAACAAACTGAGTATATGAAAGCACTACAAACCTATGTTCTTGTTTGGCCGAGGCATTGATAGTTGACTCCAATGCTTTGGAAACAAAACTGGTTAGACTTTTCTCCAATACGAGGGACTGTTCCGAATCGAATACAGTCATTTTGGTAGTTGTTAACATGTTTCAACTTAGAAAAAAAATAGAGTTGTGATTCTCAAAAGATAGAGAATATTAGGGTTATGGGATGATGGTAGTGTCGATACCATCTGCGGTTTAGTCTAGGAGAGAAACTAGAATATTATTTCTATTCCTAAGACTATTGGTAATAGTATTCTTTTTGCCTAATTATTTATTAAGTTTATCACTACTTACTGTTGAGATTGTTATCTGATAATTATATAATTCAACATTTACTGCCACCAGTGATTAATGAATGATGTTAGTGCAAGGTATGAGATGTTGGGCATTTGTACCTTCATAAAGAAATTGGAAGAGTGCTGATATTATTTTTGAATTAACGCTCTGTTTAATTTCGAACATCATCAATGGTTGTTGTTACCAAGCAGCCTATATTTCAATTCTCTGTCCGTCAATTTATCTTAGTTATCATTACTGAAAAGGTAAAAAACTAACAGTAATAGAAAAAAAGTATATTGGAGACTATCTAACTCAATAGATTATCAAAAAAATACACTTCTTGTGTAAAAAAAAGGAATAATGTTTTGCCAGCCTATCTATGTTTATCTGCGAGTGAGTATGTTAGAAAAGTCCTAATGTATCCTGTTGAGTTCCAGATGTTTATGGTAAAAACGGCGCAATCACCAGGCTAAAGTCCTAGTGATTGGCAAGTGCTAAAGCCCCAGTGATATTCTTCTTGACGATAAAATATTCCCCTTACTTTATCCTCTGCTCAAATTCTTTGCAAAAAAACTTGATCTCATAGAACATTTTGTCCTATAATAATAGTTCGTGAACCACCTGGAGAGGTGGCCGAGTGGTTGAAGGCGCAGCACTGGAAATGCTGTTTAAGGGTAACTTTAACGAGGGTTCGAATCCCTCCCTCTCCGTACATAGAGCTAGTTAAAAATTAAAAGTTAACTATAATTGTTATCTGAATTGCGATTGTGCTGCGCGGGCAGTAGTTGGACCCGGTCGTTTTCTAAACTCCAATTGCTGTCAGATTGAGTTAGGATGGGATTATAGTATTTATGACTTTATCACTTCATAACTAAAAACTCTTTACGATACGATTAGGATTTTATCCTTTGGGTTAAAAAAACGATTGAACAATTAAAATCTGGCAATTTATTCCAAGTTGCTCCAAAAAGTTTAATTAAAGATGTCGGATTTTTAAGAAAGAGTCGATGCATAGCAGTAAGAAGTTATTCACTAAGTAGATTAACCTAAAAAAGTGGTTAAAAAAGAGAAACAGCTGGATACCAATTCAGTCTAAAATCGAGTCAATATAAAATTTATACAAAAGAACTGGAAAACATCACATTATATAGCTTTATTGATGTTTTTTTTCGAATGTCTGTTTTTTTTCTAAAAATGTCAGTAGGCTATTAAATAAATAAGGAATTTTAAAACTCTTAAAAATTTGTGTAATAAAAGAAACTCTATTTATTATCTTTCGATAATTACCAAACAGGATCAGAATAGACATAAATATTTAAAAAATCACTTCCAGAAGGAATTACTCTAATACAGGAACAAACAGGGTTTCCTTCACCTAATTCCACTTCACAAGCATGACAAGAACCCATTAAACATCCTGTCGGAATAAACACCTCTGCCCTTTGTGCTACCTCTAATATGAGTTCACCGGGCTGGGCTTCAATAGTGATTTTATCAGGGAGAAATTGTACTTTAACTGTCATAGTTTTTTAAAACTTTAAAATAAACAATCTATTAGCTAATTCAATATAGGTTTTATATCAACAAATTCCTCCACTAAATCAGCTAATATATCAAGGTGGGCATCACGTTGTTCGCAGTAATTACTAATTGCTGTAGGTAGAGGAGATAAACCCCTACGTTGACATAAAAAATTTAACCAAGTCCGTCGCCAGACCCCATTATTAAATAGTTCGTGTAAATAACACCCCCAAACAGAATAAGTATCGTTAACAACTCCTAAACTAGAATCATCAAATAAAGAATACAAAGTGGTAGCTTCTCTTGTTTCTGGGAATTTAATTAAACAAGTAATTCCTTGGTGAATTTCATACCCTGTTACCATTAAACCAGATTCGGGATAATTAGATATTACTTGTCGTTGACGGGAAATTTTTTTAGGGGTAATAACTGTTTCCATCGGAAGTAAATCTAAACCTAAACAGAAATCTTGATTGCCCTCTAATTGTTCAGGATCAAATATCTGTTTTCCTAACATTTGAAACCCACCACAAATTCCAATAACAATCCCTCCCAACTTGATATAATCTAGGATTTTTTTTGCCATTCCACTTTTATGAAGTTCAATTAAATCAGCGATAGTAGTTTTAGAGCCTGGAATAATTACCGCGTCAGGATAGTTCAAGGAGTCTTGTAGATTAAGATATTTTAAATTAACTGTTGGTTCCGCATCTAGAGGATCGAAATCTGTAAAATTCGCAATACGAGGTAAGCGAAGAACATTAATGGTTAACTTCCCTTTACTATTGAATGACTGCCGATCTAATAAATTCAAAGAATCTTCTGAAGGAAACACAACATCACGCCAGGGAATAACTCCCAAGACAGGAATTCCAGTGTAATTTTCTAACCAATCAATCCCTGAATCTAATAATGATCGCTGTCCCCGAAACTTATTAATAATAATACCCTTAATTAATGCCCTTTCTTCAGGTTCAAGAAGTTGTAAGGTTCCTACCACATGGGCAAATGCTCCTCCGCGATCAATATCAACCACCAAAATGGTTGCTGCGTTTAAATAGCGGGCAACTCGCATATTCGTTAAATCCCGGTGTTTGAGATTTATTTCAGCAGGACTTCCAGCACCTTCACAGACAATCACGTCATATCTTGTTTTTAGACGTTCAAGACAAGACGTAATAGTATTCCATCCTTTATCAAAATACTTTTCGTAATATTCAGCCGCATGGGTTGTTCCTATCATTTTCCCCTTGATAATGATTTGGGAAATCATATTGCCTTGGGGTTTCAGTAAAATAGGATTCATTTCAACTGTAGGGGTTATTCTAGCTGCCCACGCTTGTACAGCTTGGGCATGCCCGATTTCCCCCCCATCAGGAGTAATATAGGCATTCAATGCCATATTTTGTCCTTTAAATGGGGTAACACGCCATCCTTGACGAACTAAAATTCGACAAATAGCTGCAGTAAGAAAAGATTTTCCAGCGTGAGACGTTGTTCCTACCACCATGATAGAGTTCATAAATAAGTTGAACCTATATTAAGGACATAAGACTTGTGCTCAGCTACGCCCATGACTTTTTGTATCTTTAAAATAAGAAAAAACGAAACCAACGGGTTAAGATATTTACGATACAATCCCACCACAAAGCTTGAGACGCTTGTTTTCCTTCACTTTCCCACTTAGCGATAATTTTTCGTCCTAAGGGGGTTAAACGAAAACTATCAGTAATCCCTTGTCCATCAACTTCCCGTCGTAGAACACCCACAGTAATTAACCAGATTAAGTCTCTTTCTGTTTTTTGTTCTGAAAGAAATTTTTGAGTATATCTTTTTTCAACACCGGTGTATCGAGCAATTTTAGATAGAGGAACACTATTCTTCCTCATTGCAACAAATAAAGATAACTTAAACGAAGTGCAACATAAGGCACGTTCAGCCCTTTTTAGAGTCTTGTTAGAATACTTGAGGTCTGAGGGAGTCAGGAGTTGAGTTGAAGAAGCAGTCATAAAGATTTTTTTGGAAAAAGTCCAACGTCTTTATTATTAAGGGTGTTCAAGGAACATGTAAAACCTTATGATCGAAACTAACAAACTTTCAATCTAAGGACTTAGGAACTATGGTTTTATCTGTTGGAACTATTGCACCAGACTTTACTACTACAGATGATGAGGGCAAAACTGTTTCCTTATCCGATTTTAAAGGCAAAGTCATTGTTATGTATTTTTATCCCAAAGATGATACCCCTGGTTGTACCAAAGAAGCTCAAAGTTTCCGTGATAATTACGATCAGTATCAGGGTAAAGAAATAGTTGTCTTTGGAGTTAGTATGGACGGACAAGCCTCCCACCGTAAATTTAAGGAGAAGTATGGCTTACCCTTTCAACTCCTTGTTGATACTGATGGAGAGATCACTAAGGACTACGATGTAGACGGCGGTGGTCATTCTAAGCGTGTTACCTACATTATAGGTGCTGAAGGCAAAATTAACTATGTAGATGAAAAGGTTAAAACTGACAGTCACGCCCAAGATATTTTGGCAGCATTAGGATAATAAGTGAACTATTTTCAGGTGGGTATAGCCCACCTGAAAAAATTCGGTGACTGTAACGGAGAGGGAGGGATTTGAACCCTCGTCTGAGCTACCTCAGAAGCGGTTTTCGAGACCGCCGCATTCAACCACTCTGCCACCTCTCCAAAGGTTGGTGTTCTTCTTTCTATTATATAGTGGAAAGGAGAGGTGAAATACTCATTATGACTCTTAAAATTTATCGGAAGTTAATTTTTAATATATTCTTTGTTTGAAATCTAAGGGACAACTAACTGTTTATGATCAATGCTACATCCGATAGTCTTTCCACTTAGTGAGTGTATTATGTCTCCTGATAGTGATGATCAATCGATAGTGAATAATTTCAATATGTTCATTGTTGGTAATTTTTACTAGTATCCCCTCAATGGCAATATAGAGCTAGAGCTACGATACGCTCCTAATTTTCAGTCTATCCCACAACAGGTGTAGGGAATGGTCTTTTAGGTAGTCAAAAAATAAGCAGATTACAACACTACAAGTGATGTTTGAGGACTTTTCCTCCAATAACATTTTAATAGATAGATTTTTCCTCATTTGAAAATTTGTTTTGAGGTAAACGAGAATAACTTTTTATAAGTTATTCCAAATGCTCAATCTTTCTTTACCGATGTAGGATTGAGGTGATTGAGGATTCTAGATATTTGCATGGTATTCAATAAGTGTTTAGTTTTTCGACGAGAAGCCCTGCTCTTTAACGATAGTTCAGCATAGGGATATGCTGACAAACACACCCCACATATTGAAACTTGCAAACCTAAATTGGAAATCTTTTGAGTTTAGTCACAGCGTCCTTAGCTGATTTTTTAAGATAGCTAGAAATATTTGGAATCTGGGGAATTTGCAAAAGAAGATCAATAGTTCGTCGCAACAAGCGGACTAAATCCCCTTCGTCAAGACTCGTATTCTCGCACAATTCCTGCCAGTCTGTCCCTAATGCCCACTGTTCAATTACTCCCGTTAATTCTAACTCTAACCACACTGGAATAGCGATATCATACCGAGACTGAGATTGGAAAAGAAGACGACGAATTTCCCTCAAACTTATTTCTTTTTCATTTGAATAGTTAAAAACATCTAAGATCTCTGGGGAGGGCAAGTAATTCGTCCAGGTGTCGGGACGCAAGGTTTCAGTAATTAAGGCACTGACCACAGCAGCCAGATGATGAGACTCTAAACGTTCGAGAGAGCCCGACATAATTACCAGCCCTAACCAAAGTTCGTTTTCTCCTCGAATGGCGGCGCAAGCTTGTCCTAGAGTCGTGGGTTCATAACCATGAAATGCTTTAAACTCTCGTAAAATATCAATTAAATTAAGGAATTCTTCCCAATAATAGGATTGACGAGATTGGAGTTTATGAAATCTGACATGGCTGATATGGAGTTGTTCTCGGAGTTTCAATCGTTGACGGTGTAGTTTTAGTAAACGAGTTGGATTTTTTTGTTGGGAGAAGGAATGGCTGTCTAGTTTCTCTTGAATGTGATTAACACGTTGCTGTTGTTCGATTACCTCCGGGGCGATCTTCAAAGAAAAAACATGATCACTTATTTGACTATGGATCTTCACAAAATTCTCATCGCCTTTATGACTTTTCCCGAAAGGAATCGTATCAAGATCGGGCAAATTTAGTTCTTTAATTAAATTGAGGGGGAGAGAAGTCTCACTGATATCGACCACATCGCTAGGTTTTACTCTATACCAATAGTTATCTTGCCCTAAACATAAATAATCATGAGACTTTCCTGATCCAGGAACTATTGCCACTAATACGGCTAAATGAGGACTGCACAATTTTAGCCGTTTTCCTTTGAGATAAAAAATAGCTCCTAAATTTAATTTATCCAATTGAGGAGATATTTCTTGTTTACGATTTTTCTCTGCTTGCTGTTGTAGAATTTTTAGCAATCGCTGTTCTTCTTTAAGACGAGCCTTGAGTTTCTCGTAAGTAAAGAGATCGGTTTCTGTCAGTCCTGCTAAATCAATATCCACTTTTGTTAATTCAGTGGTCAAACTGGCAATATTCCGCTGTTCAGGTTCTAACTTTAATTGGGCCAAGTATTCTGCAAAACTTCTCTCTAGTAAGTGTTTGGCTTCATCTAAGGTGTGTTTTTGCAACAGGTTTAAAACCATGCCATAGGAGGGAGTAAAACAACTTTTTAGATCTTCTGAGTTAGCTGTTGCCAGACAAGCGGCTTCTTTTGATCCTTCAAAGGGAGTTTGTACCGTTATTACATAACCTACTTTATCCATTCCTCGTCGTCCTGCCCGTCCAGCAATTTGCAAAAATTCGGATGGTGTCAACATACTATGTCCAACATCGGTGCGTTTGGAAAGGGCAGAAATCACCGTAGTTCGCGCTGGCATGTTAATTCCTGCTGATAAGGTTGCAGTGGCAAACACTACTTTAACTAAACCTGCCTCAAACAACTGCTCTACTAATTCCTTCCAGACAGGAAGAATTCCCGCATGGTGAGCAGCAATGCCTCTGGTTAGAGGTTCGAGTTGATCGCCTCTGACTAATTGACAACTATTAGCTAATAATTGAAATAGATAAATTTTGGCTTCTTCATCTTTTCTTAAACGATCAAACAGATCGGCATTATAATCTAGATTAGATAAAAAGTTTAATAATGGTTGGTACAGAAGAGGATTTTCAATTTGAACCACCTGAAGCAGACTTTTTTGAAGGGGGAGATTTCTGGAGAGAAAGAAGGTTAATAGATTATATTGTAAGGCGTGAGCTTCTTCTGGAGAAACTAAGGTTAGACCGTCGAGTCTCTGTACTGATTGATCACACCCTCGACGACTAAAAATAACATAGATAGCAGGGAGTAAGTCCTGTTTATGGAGTTGTCTAATCACTGTCATTGGGTTAGGACAATCTTCACGTTTAAGTCGCCTTTTTCTGTTTTGTTGTCCCTTAGATTTCAAACAAGGATTGAGAGAATTTTGTTTCTGGTTAAGGAGCGGAGAAAGTCCCGTTTTTCGACTAAAGTAAAACCGTAGGGGAACAGGACGAAAATCGGAATTAATCAACTTACACAGACTGACTGCATCAGTCTTTAAGTCGATACCAGGGGCAGTTCTTCGGACTTGATTGATCCAATTGGTAAGATCCTTAGGGTTGCCGATGGTAGCTGACAGGGCGACCAGTTGGATAATAGGAGGACAATAAATAATTGATTCTTCCCAGACTGTTCCACGATCTCGATTGCTGATATAGTGGCACTCATCTAAAATTACAGTAGCCACGTTTTCTAGAGACGTTCCTACCTGGCCGATAGGGGTTTCGTAAAGCATATTACGAAAAATTTCAGTGGTCATAATGACGATGGAAGCATTAGCATTAATTACTATGTCTCCCGTGATTAACCCTATTGGGTTTTGCTCGTCTTGGTCTACCTCTGGACAAAATTTATCTTGAAAATCACGAAATTTCTGATTTGAAAGGGCTTTCAGAGGAGTAGTATAAAAAACACGCTTACCTCTTGCTAAGGCATGGTAAATTGCATATTCCCCAATAACAGTCTTTCCTGAACCTGTGGGCGCACAGACAACAACAGACTTTCCCTCTGTCAGGGCTGTGATTGCTTCTTTTTGAAACCCATCTAGTTCAAAAGGAAAAAGCTTATCTAAATTTAATGGAGACGGCTCTAAGGATTGTTTCACTCAAGTTATACGTACGATTAACTGTCAAAGGATCATATCTCTTTCCCTATTCCATTACGGTGGTCAGGGAATAAATACAAGAATAACATTGACATAGATAGATTTTGGGTAAACTGCTGCTTAATGATTCAGTAAATTTCTTTACAACAATTGTCATCTTAAACTTATTGAACAAAACATTGTACAAGTTTCCGAAAACGTCTGTCTTTCGTCATGGAAACCTTCTAGCCAAATCAAAGTCTCCAGCAATAATTTAGGGAAAGCATCTAATATGCCTTAATAACAGTATCTATTCGTAAAAATATACCTGAAAAATAGTGAATCAATAGAATTAATATGTTGGTAAATATAATTAAAAAAATCTTATATAGATTATTTGATGAAAAGAGTAACTCAAAAAATTTCCTATAGCTGAAAGAAAAATAAATAAAAATATAGAATTTTTTAAAGAGTTATTAAAAAAAAATAAAATCTCTATTACAGCTAACAATTAGCTAAATTTTTTAAAAATATAAGACAAGTAAAATCGAATTACATAACAATCTATAGTCTTACTTTAAAGATAAGCTAAAAATAGAGAAAGAATAAAAGTGAGTATTAAATTCTATTTGTCTCTTCAAAAAAAAATTTTTTAAACAGATAATATTTTTTCAAACAAAGAGTCAAATTTGACTAAAAATATCCGCAGAATAAAAGAATAATTACTATAATTATTTTTAAAAATTATTTCTTGTATGTAAGTGATTTGATTGAAGTATTATTGAAATTATAGAAAATAAAATAATTATATTTATTTATCTACTGGCTTATAATCTAGAACTAAACAGAATAGAAGGCGAATAGTTTTAAATAAAAGCTCACAAAGTTTTTAAAAAATATTTCAATATAAATATAATCGACTTATGGTAGTTAATCCAAAAGATATAAACTTAGGTATCATATATTTAATCTAAATTGTTTTGCTTAAGAATAAATAATTTTATTTTTAATATTTATTTAAAGCTACTTACTCGCTAAGTTTTATAACTAGAGTAAGTGTTACTATTACTTGCCAATACAAAACCGGCTAAAGATTCTCTCTAAAATTGATTCTGTAACTTCGTCTCCAGTAATTTCTCCTAACGCTTTAATAGCAATACGTAGATCAATTGTCAAAAAATCTAAAGGTAATTGATTAGCCATAGTTTCTTGTACTTGTTCCAAAGCAAGTTTAACACGGGTTAAGACTTCTGCTTGCCGTTGATTAATGGCTAAATCTAAATCATCTGCTGTGATTTTTTGAATTCTAACCGATGCTAATATAGCTTTTTCTAAAGCTTCAACTCCTTGATTTTTTGAAGCGATTGTTTTAACAATTTGTTTAATTTTCGAGGGAAATTGTATTGATTCTATTGTTCCTAAATCAATTTTATTAATAACTAAAATCAAGGGGCGGTGGCTTACTTGTTGATAAATTTCTTGATCCTCAGCAGTCCATCCTGCTTGGGCGTCAATAGTCAGTAAAATAAGGTCAGCATAATTCGCCGCACGACGTGATCGCTCAACTCCCATTTTTTCAACTATATTCACAGTGTCTCGAATTCCGGCAGTGTCCCACACTTGGACAGGAATTCCTCCCACTACTAACTGTGATTCTACTAAATCTCTAGTGGTTCCTGGTAAGTCAGTAACAATAGCGCGATCACACTGATTCCAAGCATTGAATAAACTTGATTTTCCCACATTGGGACGACCAACAATAGCTACTTTAATCCCACTGCGGAGTAATTCCCCTTGACTGGCTGTAACTAAAATCTTCTGTAATTTTGCTAAAATTTTTTCTAACCTCTCAATAATTAATTCTTTATTTAAAGAGGGTAAATCATCTTCAAAATCGATTCTAGCTTCTATTTCCGCGAGAACATCTAAGCAACTATCATGGAGTTGATATATTGTTTTTGCTAGTTTTCCTTGCAATCCAGCTAATGCTATTTGAGATGCTTGAGCTGAACGCGCTCCCACCAATTCTGCTATGCTCTCAGCTTGGGTTAAGTCGATTCTACCGTTAAGAAATGCTCGCAGGGTAAATTCTCCAGGTTGTGCTAGTTTTGCTCCTAATTCTAAACATAATTGTAGAACCTGCTGTACAGGAATTATGCCTCCATGACAGTGAAATTCCACAACATCTTCACGAGTATAAGAACGGGGAGCTAACATCAATAGTAAAAGGGCTTCGTCTATCACCTTTTGGGTTCGAGGATGACGAATGTAACCGTAAAGAATACGATGGGTTTCCCAGAATTGCTTTCCAGGAAGCTCAAACAAAGTTTTGGCAATGGTTAAGGACTGGTTTCCCGATAGACGCACAATCCCGATGCTACCTTGTTGGGGAACGATAGCAGTAGCAATCGCGGCTATGGTTTCTCCTTGATTAATCATCATAGTCATGCGTTAACTGGTTTTTTTATAATCGATCTCCTTATTATCAGTTAAAATTGCTCAATTATTCTCATTATCATTTATATTCCTTGATAGCATTTATACACAAGGCTTACCAGGGTGGAGTCTTTTGACAGTGATAGGTAAAATGCTCAATTAGGTAAACTATGAAGGTGTTTTCTCAAGACTTTTTAGGAGGGCTTTGATCCTAGGGGTAGCTAGAAATATTTTAGTATCTTTTAAGAGCTTAGTCCCCCAGAGATTATCTTCTAAAAATTGCAATTCACCATAGCGACTGTCCAGTTTTAAGGCGGCTTCCCCTAACTTAAGTCCTTCCTCTGTTTTCCCTTGAGCATATAAGGCTACCGCTACAGCTAATTTGGGTTCTGCCTGTTCAGAATCAATAGTTAATGCTGCTTGCCACTCTTCAATTGCGCTTTTGGTATCTCCTTCTTCGTACTTAATCAAACCAATATTATTAACCGCAGGCCAAAAATTTTTTTCTTGGGTAATTGCCTTTTTATAAACTGTAATTGCATCTGTAATTTTTTTTAATTTTAGATAGGAATTACCTAAATCAAACAAAGCTGCGGGGGTATCTGGTTTAAGAACAAGTCCCTCTTCTAATTCCCTTACCGCCGCTCGATATTTTCCTTGTTGAAAATAGGCATTTCCTAAGGTAAATTTAATTCCTGCTTCTTCTGGGGCTATGGATAATGCTTTTTGTAATGCCTCAATCGCTTGATCTAATTCTTGTTTTTGAATATATAAAGTCCCTAAAATAAACCAAGGTTGATATTGAGTTGGAGCAAGTTGGGTAGCCAGTTTAGCCCTTGACAGGGCTAACTCGTATTGTTGAAAACGAACTAACTGTACCGCATCCTCGGCTAATTCTAAACCCCGTTGTTCCAATTGTTCTAAGTTTAATTGGGGAGTGTAGGGCAGAAGGGCCTGTCCCATTACGGGGGTCATCAAAGTCCAAAAACCTGTTAAAGCAAATAGGGAAAGCAACCAGTTACGTTTAGGCACGATATTTTTGTTAAAGTCTTTCAGAATAGCTAGTTGGTCATCCCAATTATTGTAGTCTGTCTCGTTCTAATTTGGTTGGACGATAGTGTTGACAAATTTGGCGATTATGGGTTGTGTCAAGACGGAATTAATTTTAATTAAGTTTAAACCAAAAAAGGATGGGTTAGACTAAACCTTTTAAAAGTTGCAGCATTAATGATAGACTTGTCAAAACCCGTGAATATTTACATAAAATATTCACGGGTTTTTTGCGTATAAATTATAAATTTAAATCTAATATTTTAACTTAATTTTATTAGTTAAAATAATCTTTTTAAGAAGTTAGCTATTATACATGATCAAATAATAAATAAAACTATTTTAAGATATCTTCTTTTGAGATAAAATCTGATAAATGCTAAAAATAAAATTGCAAAAAAATTAGTTTTTTAAAAAAATTTTTAAATAGTGATATTAAAAATATTTCAAAATAAACAATAAACCGAGTAAACAGTAAATTATGGTAATTAAAAAATTAAGTTAAAAATTGGAGATGTGAAAAATTCAGACATTAAACCCCTTGACATTCAATCAATAAAACTGTCTTGATTAAAAGCAAAAAAATTATCGTATACATGATAGTTTCGATAAATAAAAAGTTAAATATAAAAATACTAATGTATGAAGTAATAATTAAATATCTAGAATATTAATACAAAAAATTTTAAAAAAAATTAAAAAAATTAATGTAAATTCTAGAAGACTAAAAAAATCAATCGATATCATAAATTGAAGTAGAAATAAGTATGTTTTGGGGTGTTAAAACGGTTAATATTTAATCAAATAATAAAATTTTAGTTAATAAAAAAAAATTAAATAAAAATGAATATATGTTATCTTTAACAGACAAACTTAAAATAAAAAATTAAGAATTAAGCTCAGATCATAAAACATCACTATTATTCTCGATTTTTTTTAAATAAAAGAGACCGAATACAAGAGCTATGAGAGTCAACTCATTGGACTCAAAAGAATTATTTATTTTTTTTATAAAAATGTGAGATAAATAGGTAGTAATTTTTCTAAATTACTACCTATTTATCTTTTACAAACAAAAAGTAGTATCAAAAATTAGTAATAAATTGAAGTTAATTAAAAGAATAGCTAACTTATAGATTTATACATTGTGTCAGCATTTAATTATTGTATTTTTTAAGTTAACATTACATTAGTAAATTTTATATGATGAATTCAGTCATATCAAAATAGTCTTGATTATTGTTAGTATTTCCTGTATAACTAATATAATTATAGTCTTTTACAGCTTGAACAAAGAGAGAATAAGACTCCCATTGTTTATCCTTAATTGTATTTTCTCCATAGATAAAAAAGCTTTACTATGCCTCATAGTCTTACCCTAAAATCAAAATACCAATGTTTTGGAGGAACTGTTGCCTACTACAGTCATCAGTCTCAATTTTGTAATCATCCGATGAATTTCGCTGTTTATCTTCCGCCTAAAGCAAAAACTGAACCTGTCCCAGTTTTGTATTATTTACCGGGATTAACTTGTACAGAAGAAAATTTTGTTATCAAAGCTGGAGCACAGCAGTTTGCTGCTATATACGGCATTATGCTAGTAGTTCCTGACACTAGTCCTCGCGATACAGAGATCCTAGAAGAAGATAAAACTTGGGACTTAGGAAGTGGGGCAGGGTTTTATGTTGATGCTACCATTGAACCATGGAACAGCCATTATCAAATGTATAGTTATGTTGCAAAAGAATTGTACAGTTTAATACAGAATAATTTTAATGTAAATAGGGATAAAACTAGTATTTTTGGTCATTCCATGGGAGGTCATGGGGCGTTGATTTGTGGATTGAAAAATCCTCAACAATATACCTCAGTTTCTGCTTTTGCTCCTATTACATCACCAATTCATTGTCTTTCAGGAAAAAAAGCATTTACAGCTTATTTAGGAAACGATAAAAGCAATTGGTATCAATATGATGCAAGTGAATTAGTTAAACAAACTCAGCTTCGATATCCACTTTTAATTGATCAAGGCTTAGCTGATCCTTTTTATTATCAGAAGCAATTATTACCAGAAAGATTTAAAGAAATTTGCGAACATGTCGGACAATCTTTAATTTTAAGATTTCATCAAGAATATGATCACAGTTATTTTATGATCTCTAGTTTTATTGAAGATCACATCAGCTATCATGCTATGTATTTAAATAGTTAATCTAACTTAAGTAGAGTAGATAATATTTACTATATTTTACGTAAATATGGCCAAATACTCAAAATTAAACTTAATTCAACTTAAAACATCAAACAACTTTTCCTAGAGACTTTTTATAAGCGTGAGTTCGACTGAAAGTTATGAAGGGAAAAGGAAGTAGCAGTTCTATGCTATGAGCAACATTCATTAATGTTACCTGTTTAAAACAAGCATTAAAAAAAATATTTTTCAATCTAGTTAGTTATCTATCATAATTTTCTAAAGCGTAGCTTATACTTTTTGGTGGGGAATCTCAATATGCTGTTTCTTACAGACTCATATGGGCAAAATCATAAGAATTAGTTCATTAATTTTATTTAAATAAAAATCTATTACCAGCATTGTAGTAAGGCATGCTAAAGTTTTAAAAACTTAATTATTTTAGAGCAAAACTCTGTTAAATAACATTAAAAATTTAAACTTTTTAAAAGTTTAAATAATCGGTCTAGATATTAGCTTTAAAATTGACTAAAAGCAATAAATAAGACCATAAAGTTCTTTATTAACTAGCAGAACATCTAAGGAATAGATTATTATATTTATCTATAAATTTTTTTTGAAAAACTATAATAATAGCTCTATTACAAGAATTTTTAAGTACGAAGTAAAATCAAATAATATCATCTTATTTCGTAAACGTTCTTTGATTGTAGTAATTAACTATTAATTGAGAAATATTTAAAACTGTTTAATATTTTTTGTTCGGCTAATATTTTAAATTTATTTATCTAAAAATATTTCTAATTTTAGAATAAATTTTATTTAAATAAATTAAAGTAAATGGACAAATAAAAAATTCTAAGTAATAGATATCTTCATTGCAATTAATTACTTAATTCAATAACCTGCAAACTATTAAAAATTTAATTTTAATTGAATTAATCCTCTTCTCAGGAGTGATAAAATAACGAAAAGTACATAATTTTTCCATTTTAGCTAAATTTTTTTTTGTTAGTTGAAGTAGAAAAAATCAATATTATTGAATAATAATTAGCACAAAATAATGATACTTTTCTGTAAAAATTAAATACTTCCGTACACAAAAAATAGATGTCACAGTCTATATCCTAAATATGTGTTGTTTAATCCAAAAACTAAACTTAACCAAAAATATTCTATGTCTTTAAAATTTAGATAAATAGTGTTTAAATATTGAGGTAAGATAAGATACAGTTAAAAAATTTCAATTTTTAAACTTAGTTTTTACTGAAAAAACTAGATCTATTTAACCATGTTTTTTAAAACCATCAAAGCAACTAAAAGAAAATAAATTTATAAAGAAAATAAAATTAATTGAGAGTACTAGGTACATTAAGACGTTTATTTTTTTTATTTGTAAATATTTATTAGAAAATATTTTTTCGTCTTTTAAAGTATTTTTTATTTAAAATATTTTTTTAATCTATTTTAAACTTATAAAAATATTTTATTTAATTTTTCTTAAAATATACGCAAAAATTTTAGATTTTAAATCTATTTAAATTTACCAATAAGCCTAAATTATATAGTCAACTCAACTGTTAAGTTGAGCGATCTTAAAAAGAATTATACTGCTCAACTCAACAAAATATAAGTGTCACCAAAGACTATGCCAAACAGTTTATCATCTATGTAAAATAAGCAAATTTAAAGTAAAAAAATAAAAAATAACTGTGATAAACCCTCTTACAATAAACCTTTAAATTTTAATCGTAAGAGGGTTTAAATATTCTATAACTTTAATTTTTTTAAAAATAAAATTTAAAAAATTTAAAAATACAGTCAAAATAAAAAGTTTGTAAGTTATTAGCTACTAATTTATAAAATTAAGTCGAAAAAAACCAGAAAAACACTTTTAAAAAACATCGAACTGGAAGGAGATACTTACAATTTTTTTATATCAGAATAAAAAGATACTCAAGGCTTGATTACAAAGCTATAAAAGTTATAATAGAACAAGTCTAATTGACACATAGAAATAAACTAAGAGATTAAAAAACTAGAAATGGATAGAAAAGTTTTTCTGGATCAAAAAACGATACATTGACAACTGATGAGTAATAGGTAGTCTTGATTGTAGAGAGAGCAGGATGAAGATAATAGATAAATAACAACATTTTCTGTTCTGAGAAAGATTAGTGAAACAATAATGTCCTATTCTTTAGGTAGGGAAGCTTGCACCATATGCTGATAAGTTATCCTTAAAATCAGTTATCTCAGAGTTAGGACATCCCTTTTCTTGACACTTTTATACTTTTTATGTTGACTATTATTGGCTGTGGTAATCTAAATCGATCTGATGATGCTGTGGGAGTCGTCATTTCCCAAAACCTTCAAGAATTTCTTTTAGAACATCCTGCTTCCAATGTTCGTATTTATGATTGTGGAACGGCTGGAATAGAAGTTATGTTCCAAGCTAGAGGTAGTCAGAAACTAATCATTATTGATGCATGCTTGACTAATTCCCCTCCAGGAACTATTTTTGCAGTCCCTGGAGAGGAGTTAGAGAACTTACCTGCACCAAGTTATAACTTGCATGATTTTCGGTGGGATCATGCCTTAGCAGCCGGACGCAAAATTTTTAAAAATGATTTCCCTCAAGAGGTAATCGTCTACTTAATTGAGGCAAAAAACTTGGAACTAGGATTGGAGTTAACTCCTCCAATACGAAAAGCTGCTACAGTAGTTTTAGAAAGGTTAAAAAAGCAAATTTTAAATTGGTGACAACTTAAGTAAAATGTTTCTCGAGTAAATTATCCACTTGTCTAATACTGACCTGATTATATTCAATTTTATCGGGAAAAACTACTATATTCGGTCCTTTTTTACACTGTTTAAGACATCCCGTTAACCTAATTTCTACTTGATTGCCTAAACCGCGGTCAACTAATTTGTTTTTTATTTGTTGATATAAGGTTCGTCCTCCTCGCTCCCAACAGTTAGCTTTTTTACAGACTAAAATCTTCTTTTCACTAGCTTTTTCCGGCATAATCATTACACAGGGTTCTTGAGGTTGAGTTAAAGTTTTAATAGTTTTTGCTCTAAGCTTAAAAATTCCCATCCTACCCTTTGTTTCTCTAGTTCCTTGAACTTCTAGCCAAGCTCTAGGAGAAAGCTGGGTATCTAGGCAAACTCCTAATTTTTCAGGGATTTCAACCCAAAATTCCCTCGAAGTCACTCTAATACGCAGATATTTAGTTTTGACTCCGTCTTTCATGACAAAGCTTTCTAATTGACCAATAAGGCGGAAGGAAGAAATTGTTAGAAACTTTGACATGCTTTTTTATTTATTAATGAAGTGATTGATAATTAAGTTTATTAGTAATACTAATACTGATGTAACTAGTAGATTAATTCTTAACGAGAAGTTAATCATCGCTTGACCACATTCCAAAGCTGGATAACAAAAATAGAATTAGTTAGACTTGTAAGAGTTGATTAGTCCAGCAATGTCAGGGAATTTATAAATTTTGAAGACAAATGATATACATTTCAACGATTACTCCAGTCAGCTTCTATGACTTAAGGTCGATTCTGAGGAAAGACTAGCTTAATTTATCGATGTCAACAAATAAATATATTTTTGATTATTGCTTTATATAGAAAACTAGATAAATATTTATTATTTTCAATAAAACAAATTAGTGTCAAAGACAATTCAGAATTAGAGCAAATCTGGGTTTATCCGTTTTCACCCTAAGCCTAATTTTTTTAATATATTTTGGGGTATCGATAAACCGTTACTAAAATGAGGTATTTTAGATATGGAAAGTTTAATATAAAGAAGGAAACAATGAAAACGACAACTGCTCATGCTCAGGGTTTGGTACGGGCTTTTGGAGAAGTGGGGGAAAACTCTGTCTTACTAGACAAGAGTGTTACCATTCCCATTTGTGAAGGATTAAACATATTGATAGCTAGTTTTCAAGGACTATACCTTCAATATGAAAAGCATCATTTCGTTGTAGAAGGTTCGGAATTCTACTCTTTACATGAATTTTTTAACGAAAGCTACGATAATGTTCGTGGTCATGTTCACGACCTCGCTGAACGGTTAAATGGACTCGGAGGAATTCCCGCTGCTAGTTTTAGTAAATTAGCTGAATTGTGTTGCTTTAGCCCTGAAGCAGATGGGTCTTACGGCTGCCGCGAGATGGTAGAACATGATTTAGGAGCAGAACAGGAAGTCATCAAACTACTCCGTAAACAGGCTGTTCAGGCTGAAAGCTTAGGAGATAGAGCAACTCGTTATCTTTATGAGCAAATTCTTCTTAAAACAGAAGAACGAGCTTATCATTTGGATCATTTCTTGGTTAGCGACAGCTTGACTCTAGCTTTTATTAATGACGGAAACTAGAACTTCCCTAAGATTTCCCTAAGGAAAAACAAACAGTGCCTGATTGAAGAAACTCCCATTTCTTAATGGGAGTTTTCATCTTTCTAGATTAGTGCACACTCAATCTCTTCCAATGTTAATTGACGACCAATAAATACTAATCTAGTTTGGCGCGCTTCATTAAATTTCCAAGGACGATCATAAAAGGTATCAAAGCGATCACCGACTCCTTGTAAAACTAACCGCATGGGTTTAGATGGAACATTTACAAACCCTTTGATTCGATAAATTTCTTGGGTCTTGACTATTTTTTTAAGTTGATTGACTAGGCTTTTTATCTCAAATTCTTGATCTAAAGTTACTTGAACCGAATTAATATCATCATCATGATTGTGCTCTTCTTCCTGATCATGATAACTAGGACGATTCTTTAAATTATCCTCAACAGCGGCATTAAACCCTAATAAAATATTAGGATTAATTTCCCCGTTATCACAAAAAACCACTTTGACTCCTGGTCTTAATTCTTGTTTTAACCATTCTTTGACTTGATGAAGCTGAAACGGTTTAATTAAGTCAGTTTTGGTCAACAATACTAAATCTGCACAGGCTAACTGATTTTTAAATAACTCCTCAATTGGGGTTTCATGTTCTAGATTGGGGTCAGCCTGTCGTTGCGCTTCTAAGGCAGCCAAGTCCTTCACTAAAGTCCCTGAAACTAAAGCTTGAGTATCTACCACTGTTACCACTGCGTCTACAGTGGTACTGTTACGAATTTCTGGCCACTGAAAAGCTTTAATTAAAGGTTTTGGTAATGCTAATCCAGAAGTTTCAACTAGTACAAAATCAATTTCCTCACGCCTTTCTAATAATTTTTGCATAGTCGGAAAAAATTCTTCTTGGACAGTGCAACATAAACAACCATTGGTCAATTCAATAATATTAGTATTTGAGTTTTCATCCTCATCGCAAATTTGACAATCCCGCAAAAGTTCTCCATCTATACCTACTTCCCCAAATTCGTTAACCAAAACAGCAATTCGTCTTTGTTGATTATGTTGTAATAGATGACGAACCAATGTTGTTTTACCCGCTCCAAGAAAGCCAGTGATAACCGTAACAGGGATTTTATGCATAATAAAGTTTAGCACACGGCTAAATGATATTTTTATCAACAATTATCCTTAAAAAAACTTAAAAATATCAAAGAAACTCGTTGATTTTTAGTCGTATTTTTTATGGTATCATCTTAACTCAAAAGTAGCGTAACTATGTTTTAATTCAATTGAAATTAAATACGAGAGATGCTAAGATTAACACGCCAAATCCTAAACGATACCAAACAAAAATCCAAGTATTACGGTTTTGTAAATAGCTGGTTAACCAAGCAATGGCTAAATAGGAAAAAATTGTTGAAGAGATAACTCCAATAATAACAGGAAATAAGATTTCTCTAGAAAAGCCTAGGACTAAAACTTCTTTGAATTCTGCGAATCCTGCTATAGTAATGGCTGGGATTCCTAATAAAAAAGAAAACTTAGCTGCCGTTGCCCTTTCCAAATTCATAAATAATCCGGCCATTATAGTAGACCCTGAGCGAGAAACTCCTGGAATTAAAGCCAGAGTTTGGGCTAGTCCCATTAATACTCCGTCTTGTAATGTTAGTTCTTTAAAATCTCGTTTATGAGTTCCTAACTTTTCTGACAAAGCTAACATTACAGCCATTACAATTGAAGCAATTGCGATAGCCCCTACACTTCGTAATGGAGAATTATCTAAATCAGAAACCAACACTTTCCATAACAATCCAAAAAAAACAATGGGTAAAGTTCCCAAAGTAATACCTGCCGCCAGTTGAAAATCATAAGATTTATAGTCCGAGATGTAGATAGCTTTCGCCATTCCTTCAATAATGTTTGTTAAATCTGACCAGAAATACCATATTACTGCGGTAATACTTCCTAGTTGAATCACTGCTGTAAAAGATACTCCAGGATCACCCCATCCTAAAGCTAAGGGGACAACTTTTAAATGAGCCGTACTGCTAATAGGCAAAAATTCTGTTAATCCTTGTACCATTCCTAACACAATAGCCTGAAGCCAGTTAAATTGAAAAATGGGAGTATCAGAAACTTTTAGGGAAGTGGATTGGACAGTTGACGTAAACCCCAAACATAAGCTCAATCCACCACTGAAAGCAAAAAAAGCGGCTAATTCTAATGGTCTGTGTTTTGGTTGAGTCATAATAATTGAAAGATTTTTATAAATTTAGAGGATAAAAGTTTCAGCAATTTTATCAATAAATACTTGATGTCTAAGACTTTTCTCGAAAAATTGAGAAAACTAGAAATTTATCTTAGTAATGACCAATAAATTTAAGCCTAATTACCCATTAAAAAACTAAGTTTTGGAAAAAATTGTCAAAGTCATCTAATTTTATACTTGAAAAACTGCTAGCTCATGTATTTTCTCTTAAATATCTCGGAATTAAGGATAATTTCCAGTGTTTCAGTATTATATTTAAATAATGGTGAAATTTAATCCCAACATATTTACCTTAAACGTAAAGTTTTAGAAAAGAAAGTTTAAATCTTAGAATATTCTCCTAAGTCTCTCGTATCAGTTCTCTATGAACTTAAAGCTGTCTCTGTCCCTTCCGACTCCCTTCCCTTACCTTTTTTCTGAAAATTTGTTTTTAAGGGAATTATCGCTGATAAAACTCGATCAATAATCTGGAAAAGCCTTGAATAAAGCGTAATGTCTTACAGCAGAGCTAGGAAATGAACTCAAATTAGATCTGGTTAAAATTTCTGGAGTAGATTTTTTAATGTAATCATCCCTTATTACTCTCGAAAGTTAAATTTGTAAAAGATCTCAACATTAAGTTGTCATCTAAGGATTTCTTTTTGTATAAAATTTATCATCACTCAATCTTAATCCTTTATTCTTAATAGTCTTCCTAACATCACACAGGATCTTCACACTTATCCAGGGAATTTTTACAAAAGCGATTATCCAGAAAAGTAAATTTCTTAGTTTTATACAATAGCATTTTACGATTATTTATTCCAAAATAGCCAACGACTTTCTCGATTACCAAATGATTTTCGGCGAGAATGTGCCTATCGCATTAATACTACAAATGTCTTTAATTTTATCTCTACTTTAACAGATAATTTAGTAAACTAAATGGCTAAACGCGCCTTATAGAAACGAGATGATGTAAGAATACCGTAAAGTAATTTCTCTAACTATTTTGCAAATACTCAATTCCTAATCTAAACATTTTTGTATCTTACTCCCGTCGATTTTTTACTAAAAAAACTTATATTTGTCATAAATAAACTGCTATTCAGTTTTATAAAGTATTTTTAATTATTGATTTTTTATCTTAATTACTGATTTATAACTCCTATCTTTTTTCTAAGCTAATAATCTTAGCTTTTGTCTATTATGGACTCATAATAAATAGATTAAAAGGACAATATTTTTTTATCGAATGCAAAGACCATAATTCCAATAAAATAGGTTTTTCAATTTTATTGAAAAAGTTAACACTTTTGTTTTGCTTATATTTAGTCTTTTTTGTCCTTTGCTTATTAATCTTAATTAAGAATAAAAAACAATAAGTAAACGCTATACTAGAACTATTATTTTTTTATATTCTAGTTTATTTAACTTGTTTATTGAATAAAATAAAGTTCTATGATGAGATTAAGTGACTTATTTTTAATATTAAAAATATTAAAAATAATTTAAATATTAGCGTTATTTTTAGTTGACTATATTAGTAGTTTCAATATATTATTCAGCAACTACAATCTAAATAATTAGATAGGCAGTTTTTTATTATACTTATATATTTTCTAAATAGAATATATAAGTATAATAAAAATTTATATTTTAAGATGAAAAATACAAAAAAAACTACTATTTTTTTTAAAAGCCCATAAATATAGTACATTTTCTAGATTAAGTAGTTGATTCTTTGGCAAGAAAATATAACTCATCTATTAATATACTTCTATAGTACAGGCAATGATTTTATATTTCCAACTTTACGAATATAAATTTATGAATTATTCTAATAACTTTCTTGCCAATCATGTCTAAATCTAATATCTGTAAAGCAGCTGCAGTACTACATTGTCCGGTAGGGACCAATAATCAAACTTAACGGAAGTTCAAAAGTATTTTGTAGATTTATTCTGATTCTCTTAATCTTTCGTATAATTTTTTGACAGTTATTTTAGTCTAATTGTATTAGTAAACTCTAAAGCTTAAAACATAAAATTAAAAATCTAAGTAACATTATTGAGTATCAATTAGAAAAATAAACTTAGCTAGTCTGTACTTTTAATGATAAAAATATTGTTTTTTGATAAAATTTATTAGGTATTAATTATAAATCAAGTTGAAAATATAAATTAATAATTTGCATTTTATAGTTATATACTTAACCAAATATTAAAGTTAAATATTTTTTTATCTAAATAACAATAAAATTACATGTCATAAAAAATATTTAGTTTAGCAGATAAACTTTTAATTTTAAAATTTTAAAAAACTCTATCATACCAGCCATTAATTTATCGAAAAAATACTTATACTGGATGTATATAAGTTTATTTTTAAACTATATTAACAAAGTTAATTTAATATAGTTTAAAAATAAATTTAATGAAGAACTATATTATTCACGATAAAGTCAAAGAACATAGTAAGTCACTAAAATTTAAAGCAGTATAATACAAATCAATAATGCTATTTTAGTAGCAACTACATTTAATTGAATAGAGTTATTTTTAATAATTAATATTTATTAATGTATAAAATTTAAGTCAATTTCAAGAAAACACATGAATAAATATAAGTTTAGTACTTACCTTAATTTTAATTTAATTAAAATTGGATTATCCTATTTAGTGTTTATTTAATTAAATATTTTTATTTTTTTTAGAAAAATAAAAATATTTAATTAATATCTATCCACAAGAAATATATAAAAACTTCTAAATGTTTTTAACAGACTGCAAATCTAGTTAAGCTAAATTAGCTTTAATAATTTTTAAAATATAATATACATATAAAAATATCACGTACTATCTTAGGTTTTTCTACTATAAAGGCAGTAATTTATCAATCGACAAAAATATTATTCTGTGAGTTATCTGGTCATGTTTTAAAAAAATTATTGAGATTTTAGCTAATTTAACAACATGTTTAATTATTTAAAAATTTTATTTTTAATAAAAATTAGAAATAGTTAATAACTTTATTGAAAATACGTATAGAGATAATGAGACGATTAATGGACAGAGTTTCTCTAACTAAATAATGAGGAAATAATAAACCAAAGTCAGAAAATCAATTAAAGTGTGATATAGCGCGTTAATCAAAATGTTAGAGAAACATACAGCATGCACATAAGTGAAATCACTCATCCCAACCAGTTACATGGTTTATCGCTCCGACAACTAGAGGACATCAGTCGTCAAATTAGAGAAAAGCATTTAGAAACAATCGCTGCTAGTGGAGGACATCTAGGGCCTGGCTTAGGAGTAGTAGAACTCACTGTCGCCCTTTATCAAACCCTAGATTTAGATCGGGATAAAGTTACCTGGGATGTAGGACACCAAGCCTACCCCCATAAGATGTTAACTGGTCGTTATAATCGTTTCCATACCCTACGGCAAAAAGACGGCATTGCCGGATATCTAAAACGTTGCGAAAGTCAATTTGATCATTTCGGGGCCGGGCACGCCTCTACAAGTATTTCTGCCGCCTTAGGAATGGCATTAGCTAGAGATGCTCAAGGAGAAGACCATAAAGTTGTAGCAGTAATTGGAGATGGAGCATTAACTGGAGGAATGGCCTTAGAAGCTATCAACCATGCTGGACATTTACCCAATACAAATCTTATGGTTGTCCTCAACGACAATGAGATGTCTATTTCTCCGAATGTAGGAGCTATTTCTCGCTACCTCAACAAGGTGCGTCTGAGTGATCCAGTTCAATTCCTTTCAGACAACCTGGAAGAACAATTTAAACAGCTTCCTTTCTTTGGGGGCTCTTTTACACCCGAAATGGAAAGGGTTAAAGAAGGGATGAAACGTCTAGCAGTTCCTAAAGTAGGTGCAGTAATTGAAGAATTAGGCTTTAAATATTTTGGTCCAATTGACGGACACAATCTAGAAGAGTTAATTGGTACCTTCAAACAGGCCCATAAAGTCTCCGGCCCCGTTCTTGTTCATGTTGCCACTATCAAAGGAAAAGGTTATGACCTAGCTGAAAAAGATCAAGTAGGTTACCATGCTCAAAGTCCCTTCAACTTAGTTACTGGCAAAGCTCATCCGTCCAATAAACCTAAACCTCCCAGTTATTCTAAAGTTTTTGCTCATACCCTCACTAAACTGGCAGAAAATGATCCTAAAATTATTGGAATTACTGCTGCTATGGCTACGGGAACAGGATTGGCTAAACTTTATGCTAAGCTTCCTAACCAATACATTGATGTAGGTATCGCTGAACAACACGCCGTTACCCTGGCTGCTGGACTCGCTTGTGAAGGAATGCGTCCCGTTGTAGCTATCTACTCCACATTTTTACAAAGAGCTTACGACCAAGTTCTCCATGATGTTTGTATTCAAAACCTTCCCGTTTTCTTATGTCTTGATCGCGCCGGAATTGTCGGCGCAGATGGACCGACTCACCAAGGAATGTATGACATCGCCTATCTACGATGTATTCCTAACTTGACTATCATGGCTCCCAAAGATGAAGCAGAATTACAACGAATGGTGGTGACAGGAGTTAATCACACTGATGGACCGATCGCTATGCGTTATCCTCGTGGTAGTGGTATTGGAGTTCCTTTAATGGAAGAAGGTTGGGAACCTTTGTCCATCGGTAAGGGAGAAATTCTCCGTACTGGAGATGATGTTTTACTTTTAGGTTATGGCTCCATGGTAAATACAGCCTTACAAGTGGCAGAAATTCTCGGAGAATATGGCATTGAGGCAACAGTAGTTAATGCCCGTTTTGTTAAACCCTTAGATACGGAATTAATCTTTTCCCTCGCTCGACGTATTGGAAGAGTAGCTACCTTAGAAGAAGGTTGTCTCATCGGCGGTTTTGGTTCAGCAGTAGCTGAAGTCTTGTCTGATAACGGCATTTTAATCCCCTTGAAGCGATTTGGTGTGAACGATCACCTAGTTGATCATGCCACTCCAGATCAATCTAAAGCAGATTTAGGGTTAACCAGTCCCCAAATTGTCGAACAAATTCTACAGGTTTTTTTTAAGAGTCTTCAACCGTCCGTAATAAGTTAAGACAATTGAGTAAATGGACGTTATTAAAGTTATTAAACGAACAATGGGGAAGTTCGTCGTTGAACTCTAGCCTTTAATCACACGCTCAAATATAGTAACTAATTATTTTTAATGTGTTTATGCCTACCTAATTAAATTAACAAGAATAGGGGCTTGTTATTAAGCCTCTATAAATTATCCATTATTAACTGAAAATTTTAGAGTTATTAAATCTTCATCACAGTGATAAACTTCTAAGATGACAACATTATTTTGTATCCTCCTAGATTAAATGTGATAGACTAACAAAAAAAATATCAGTCTAATAATACCCTTTTTCTAGGAAAATTAAAGTAAGTTCAGTTATGAACCTATTTTTATAATCAATTTAATTTTGATTAAACTGAACCAATAATGTGTAATTAATAAGTAAAATATCAATTCAAGATATTTTATAATATAGATTATACTAAGTTTACGAGCCGATAAGTTTTTTTTTAGTTAATCTTAATTGGTTAATCCATCCCACTGTTTTGAAAGTTGTTTATCACTCAAAATAGATAATAATTATTTCAGTACCATGTCTAATTTTTTTGCCCTATTTTAGGTAAAAAAATAAACCTTTCTAAAATTAGTTAGCTAACTTTAATGATACTGATATTTAGTGTAATTTATATTTGAAATACAAGATATTTTTAACTATCAATATTTATTTTATTTAACTAAGGCAACTTTTTACTTTTTTACTAGTATTTAAAACTCCTATCTAAGAATTAAGCTTTAGTCATTTAATAGATTACTAACGAATTTTATTAGATAAAATTTGTTTACTATTATTTCGGTTTATGGCGTAAATTTATTCACAAATTTTTTATAGAATTTGCTAAGATCTATGACAACTTTCTAAATCTTAGTTATAACTTTTTACCCCAAGCTCTTATCTATTTTCCTGTTCTTTAAGATTTTCTTGTTTCTATAATTCCTACTTTCACTCCTTTATCTAAATTTACTAGAGTACTAGGAAAAATTATTAGGATAATTTTATACTTTGCAAAGAAGTAAACATATAGTCAAGTGAGCGCTATTTCTTGTAAAAATCAGTAATGATATTTTAGTTCTTTTGTTAAAGAACTAAAATATAGATGAGATAACACTGCAGTCAATTATAAATGGAAAAGTATAGCAGAATCTAAAAAAATAAAAAATCAAATTTTTTGGCATATAAAATATGTTGATAATTAAACAAAAATAGCTTAATTATATAGAAATAATATTACTCAATAATAATATCAATTATACGTACTTTGCAAAAATAACAAAAAAGATATAAATATTAAATAAAGAGACAAGAGTGAATAGTTTTAAAAAACTATTTAGACAAAACTAGGTTTAATAAAAAGTCAAATTTTCTATAAAATTCTAATTTTAGAATAGAAAAAACTGGTTTAATTAGTGATTAAAAAGCAAAAAAATTACTAGTTTAAGTAAATAAAGTATTTGTAATAGAGATTTATTTAAATCTTAGTTATATCAAAGTTTAGTTTTTCAATGAAAACTAGTAGATATTATTATCTATAGTAATTTACCTCCTTATAAAGAAAGAACTTTTATAAAAAAATAAAAAAAGTTAAATGCGAACTATGATATTTTTTACTTTACTCTACGAATTCAAACAAAATCAAGAATTGGTGGTCTGTCGCAAAAACTTTACTAAAACAAATGTTATCTAAATTGAAAACACTTAAAGAGTGTGTAGACATTGCTTTAAAAGCTGTACAATATTTTCTTTATTTTTTAACAGTAAAAAATGTATTGATTGCTAAAGAATTCGTCAGTATTTGACGTAGTTATTCTTTTTTTTAAAAAAACACTGTGTAAACACTTAGTAGAAATTTCTGATTATATATAGATAATTCTGATAAATTTCATTGGTTATACTGTTAAGTTTCTATATAAAATTTATTTTAACTAATACAATAATAATTAGCTCTTATTATCTGATTACACTGTAGAAAGTAATGAAGTTAGTAATAAAATAAAATGATGGATTTAGATAACATATTTATGAAATGGCATTGAATAACCATTTTTAAAACGATCAAATTTTATGAGGGAACAAACTAGATGCATTCAGTTTGTCTTATTTTAATACATAAATTTTTTATTACTCTATCAACCTAATTTTACTAGATGTTAAACATCCAAATAAATTTAGTCTATCTCTTATATAACCTTCGCTTAGTAGGGAGAAACTCAGCCACTTTTAAGCAGAATATCCCGACTTAAAAAGAGTTTAAATTTTTGTAAAAATTTAAACTCTTTTTAAGATTATGTAGCTTTTAAACCCGTTGTAGTCAAGAGAGCATCTAGTTTACTCATTGATTCCAATGAATATAATTCATCACATCCACCAATAGGTTCATTATTAATAAAAATTTGGGGAAGACTACTACGACCTTCAGCTCTTTGTTTCATTTTTTCCTTTGCTTCATAATCTCCATCAATACAATATTCAGTATACTTTACTCCCTTTTTATTGAGTAAGGCTTTAGCTCGAATACAGAAAGGACAGGTACTCCAAGTATAAATTTCAACGTTAGCAGTCATTTTGATCCTGAATCTAAGTTTTTAGTTTTAAATCTAAATTGTACTAAAATTTACCCCGAGATTAGTTAACCATTACCTAAAAACGAAGTAATAGGAACATTTTTAGTTAAGAATTGAAGGTCTAGATAGGTTATTCTAAAATCTAGACTAGTACCTGCTGTCACGTTGGTCAAACTTATGAAAAAGTTATTATTCTTCAGTTTATTTATTATAGGGCTCTGGGTAGCTCTGTATAATTTCAAGGGACTAGCAAATCAAGGGGAATTTGATTCGATAGTGATTAATTTTCGTGAAGATGTTCCTACCTCAGTTATCAGTAAACAATTAGGAGCGATTAATAAACAATATAAAAAGACTGTTAGTCTCAATAGTATTTTTTCTGCTGATGAACACATCTACACTGTATCAGGGGATAAAACGTTCCTTAAGCTGATAAAACAGTCTTCTATCAAAAAATATATTGAATACTCTGAACCCAATTATATTTATAAGTCTTTAGAAATCCCCAACGATCCAGACTATAGCAAGCAATGGAACTTGCATAGCATTCATATTGAAAAAGCTTGGGAAAATAGCAAAGGGGAAGGAATCACTGTTGCCGTTATTGATACAGGAGTTAGTAGAATTCCTGATTTACGACAGACAGAATTCGTTGAAGGGTACGATTTCGTCAACGATCACACCGATGTCTCTGATGATAATGGTCATGGAACTCATGTTGCTGGAATCATTGCCCAATCGACGAACAACAAGTATGGAGTGGCTGGTATTGCCTACCATGCTAAGATTATGCCTCTCAAGGTTCTTGGTGGTGGAGGTAGGGGAACTGTTGCTGATATTGCTGAAGCCATTCGCTTTGCTGCTGATCATAATGCCGATGTGATTAACTTAAGTCTTGGAGGGGGTGGTGAAAGTCAAGTTATGAAAGATGCTATTAACTATGCTTACTCAAAAAGTCTTGTTATTATTGCTGCTGCGGGGAATTCCAATCAAAATGCTGCTTCCTATCCTGCCCGATATCCTAAAGTGATTAGTGTTTCTGCTCTAGATGCGGCTGGTAAAAAGACAACTTATTCTAATTATGGGGCTGGAATTGATATTTCTGCTCCTGGCGGTAGTGAAACGGGAAAGATTATTCAAGAGACAATTAACCCTCAGACGGGAAAATCGATTTTTGTCGGGTTCCAGGGGACGAGTATGTCCGCCTCTCACGTCGCGGGTGTAGCGGCTTTAATTAAGGCTTCTGGTATTAAAGAACCATCTGAGGTATTAGCTATCCTTAAACGGTCCTCTCGTAATGTTCCAGAAGATCCTTTTAACCACTACGGGGCAGGACAATTAAATGCAGGGAAAGCGGTTTCCTTAGCCTTTAAAGGTCAAATTATCTTCCGTGACTTTTTCCGATGGATGCGCGATAATGGCCACCTTGCCCCTCGTTTTTGGATTGATGATGATGTAGTGGCGTTAGTTCCCAAACTATTAATGCTTGTGGGGTCTTATCTGTTGGCTTGGTTCTTAAGGGTCTATTTTCCTTTTCCTTGGACTGGACCTCTAAATTGTGGGCTAATTTTGGGAAGTTCAGGATTGTTTTTTCTCCAAGGAATCTATATTTTTGATTTACCTCAATGGCCCTTCAGAGTTATGGGAAGTTCTATTCCAGAATTGGCTAATTCTATTCGCGGAACTTCTTTACTAAATCCTTTTTTAGCTAGTATTTTAGTTCCTTTTATTGTGATATTTTTTTTATTAGGTTATATACCAGTAAAATCATTTGTGTTGGGAATTTCTTTAGGAGTCGCTTCTTGTTTGACAGTTCATGCTGTTATGAATCCTGCCGTTTTAGGAATACCTTCAGTAGATATTTCTAGAATTTTTTTAGGAGTCAATGTTATTCTGTGTTTTGGATTAGTTTGGTTAATAGTGAGAAAAGAAGATAAAACCGCACAATGATTGCAGTATGAGAAAGCTAAAAAATGATTACTGAAATCTATTTTTTAACTTGTTTTTTATATAAAAACGGATTAATTATATAAAATCAACTAGTACAATGCTCAGTCAAGAAACTCAGAAGATAAAATTGACGGAGTTTCTCAATCTATATATTTTTATTATTCGTCAACTTCAATTATTGAAATAGGCAATTATTTCTAAGATACAATGCTTAATTATTTCGAAGCTTTTTACGCCAATTAGCTAATTTTAATAGTTCTTATACCTAGCCTAGGTTTTTATCAAAAATCTTCCAAGGCTTTCTTTTGAACGGTGTATTTTTGAAATAATTAGAAATATCTTACAAATTTAAGTTTTATTTTGTTTATTGCTTAAATATTCTTAATTTTTAAGCAAAGTATATTTGTTTTTATTTAACTAAGACAATTTTTTTTTGATAAATATTGTTAAACTTTTAGCTTCTCGTTTAAAAGTTTTACTTTTGAGCACTAGGTTGCTTCAATAGGCACAATCTATCTGCTATTATTTTAACTTGCTATACTAATTTTTTCAGAAAATTCGTAGAGAATTATTCAGAATATATACTTACCTCTGTAATTTCAATAAAAGCCTTATGATAAACTTATTATTTTATTGTTCAATTACAACAACTTAAATATCTAAGTTTTTAAATTTGTATTTTAAAATGTAAATTTTTAAAAATCATTTGTATTTATTCTCCACTTACCCCATTGCTTTTAACTACATTTTTATATATGACTATTTAAGACCTCTTCAATAATTTTTATCTTAAGTCTTTCAGTTTATATTCTTTTTTGCTTAACCTTTCAATACATTGATTGAGTCTCATTTAACGACAGTCTATCTTGAAATAGACATTGGTTTTCTCTGTCCAAGACAAATCTCTAACAGTTCGTTCATTATTTTTGTGAAGGTTTTTAGTAGCTAAACTACAATAAATACAAGTTACTGAAGAATAACACCCTCAGTCCTTTCAAGTCATAAAATTTTTTCGTTGCCTAAACCTAGGGAAAAACAGAAAATAAATAGACATTTTTCTCTATTTAATTTGGCTGACGAAAAAGTGCAAAAACAGAAGTATAACCATGTAAAAAAGTTTGTTCCCCTACCGGGCCAATTTCTCCGTTACAGAAAAAGCCCCCCAAAGGTAGTTGGGGCAAATAACGACGGAACAACCCTGAATCAAAATTTGGCTGGTTATAAAGAGCTTCTCCACGTCCTAAACAAGAAAACATTAACGCGCCCTGAACTTTTTTGTCTAGTTCGCCAGAAGTGACATAAGTCCTGAGAAGAAGTTCTAAATCATCTGCCGAAGTTTTAGCATCGCGCAGATGAAATTGAATCCGTTGACCTGGACGAACGAGATTGCCGATAGCAATCGCCCCTACTCGCGGATCAATCCCAACCAAGTGGCGAATCAAAAAATCTCCAGATTGTAAATTGTATTTAAATTCATCGCTAACAACCCCAATGAACAGAGAATGTTTAGCTAATTGACGATCATCTTTATCCAACGTTTTAATTAACTCTCTAAGAGATTCTAAAGGAGAGCGATGAACTATGGGTTGAGCCATATTTTCCAGCTTTCCCAACTGTAAAATAACATTGCGTCCCCCTTTCGTAATTTGATAGGGCTGACCAATAGGACGACACCCTTGAGCAACAATAGATTCAACTATAATCTTTCCATTCAAGGCTAGTCCTACAGTTCCCTGATGACATAGCTTAAGCTCTGAACGTTCTGAAGTATAATAAAACAAAGTACTTTGAACATTCATAACCCCTGTACTCGCTAGTCCACCAATTTTTACTGAATTTGGGTACGCAAAATCAAGTCCAGCTAATAAATCATTAATTCCTCGGAAAAAGGGATCAGACAAAAGAATAAAATGGGGGTTTTGTTGAAGAGGAACACCCACAAGTTTACTCCAAGCATCGGGGGGACTGTCGAGATCGGGTAAATTTTCAGGAATAAGATAGAAGGCTTGAACATCAACCTCCGGTAAGCTAGCAACAGTAAGACTCAGAGCAGGTCCACTTTCAACCTCAATAATTTGGGTAGAATTCTCCACGCCAATTGCTCCCCCGCCACTACAGCCAATAAGAATGGGTAAAGATAACTTTTCCAGAATTAGGGAAATTAATCTAGAATAATCGCTAGCATATGCCGAAGAAATAAATAAGATACCCAAATCAGGGGATTGAGATAAAGATTTTTTAACTCTGTCTACAACTTCCGTGACTGCTGCTTCTAGTGATGGACGGATGGATAAAGCATTAACCCACTGCATTTGATTGACCATAAAAAATTAACAAAATTACAAAACGACAAGTAATTATAGAGCAACAAAAAGAATTATTAGTTAATAAACACAGATAAGATAGAATCACTTCGATAATTATGTCTTAAGAGCTCAATCAAAGACAGAGAAATTTTGCGATTCAGTCAATTCTTAAAATCCACTTTTCTTAGGAGAAGATTGGGAATTAATCATAATATAAATAGGTATGGGTGGAAGAGGTATCTATAACCATGAGATGAGTCGTGACACAGATAAATCCGTTAGGATAAACTGGACTCTCGATACCTATAAAATTAAAGTCAAGAAAACAAACGAGGAATCATGGGTAACATCGAAAATCAAATTGAACGAGAGAGACAAAACGCTAAAATCGTTTGCAGTATCGAAGGAGATAGTTCTGGTGATTGTGCTGCCGCTTGGGATGCCGTCGAAGAATTGCAAGCAGAGGCTTCTCACCAAAGACAAAAAAAACTTACTAAAACCCCTTTTGAGACTTATTGTGATAATAATCCTGACGCGGTTGAATGTCGAGTTTATGAAGACTAGCGGTTAAGACACTGGCAGATTCCGTCTGTTGTCCATTGACCGATATCATAACCTAGCGGCAGTGAACAATCTAACCGTAGATCATCACTGCTGTTCTGAGCGGAAAAGACATCCCTTTAAAATGATTAGAGCGTTTTTTGAGGAACTTAAAACAAAATGGAAGAACTATGGTTTCGTCCTTTAGTTTGGACTGATTATCGGTTAGCGATGTCATTCATTGTTATAATACCCACAATTTTGATTATCTGGTCTCTAGTTCGACAAGCAGAAGCCATTAGTCGTCTTCTCATTATTTATTGGCGAGTGGCTAGTTTATTAATGATCACAGTCTATTTGTTGGTTCCAGCCTGGGGGATCGAAAACTCTGCTTTTGAAAATCTTTGTGGACAAATTGGCTTTATCACTGCTTTGGTCGCTCGTATTCTTATTCCCATTTCCCTTTGGTTTTGGGTGGATCTTAACGACGAAATCAAGGATTTACCTCCGAGCTTTCTAAAGTTAGTAGTTGTCTCCTGGCGTTGGGCAATGACAGTTTATTGTAGTTTAGGGGTCATCGCTAGTGTTCCTTTTTTGTCCTGTGCCTTTTCCCTAGACTTACTTTCAAGTCCCTTCTGTCAAGTTTGGATTGAGGCTCCTTTGGGATATCGTTCTATTGTTCATAGCGATGCCACTCAAGGATTTATCGGATTTTTAGGCCTGTTAGGATTGTCGGTATATGTTCTTTATTTTGCCTATTTTCTCTTAATCCGACTTGGTAAGCAAGGACGCTTAGCTCTTGAACAGTAAAATAGAGTGGAAGTGGTACGAATTTAGAATTGAAAACTCAGGAAAAATAATTACCTGAGCCTTCTTTTAATAAATAAAAAAATAAAGATTTAAACCTTTATTTTTTAAAGTCAAACAATTGAATTTTTTGCTCTCTAAAGTTAATAACAAATCCTGCTATTAGACACTAGAAAATTTAAAAGAGCCTAATCCAAATTTTAATTTTTTAAAGTTTTTCCGGCTCTTTGATGAAAATAACGGGTTTCAAGATTTAAATTTCTTTAATTTTGAAATCTGCTATTGTTACTATTGATTGTTTGTCTAGTCCCTATATAACGAAATAGTCCTTAGTATTTGTAACAAGAACTTACTGAGGAACAAATAAAAAATTTTAAAGGCAATGAGAATTGAATCATTAATAGATTTGATACTCCCCCAGACAAATCGTACAAGCTTACAGCACAAGTTTCCTCATCTGATAATTAAGATGCTACTATCGACTATCTATCAGCTGAAATATATCTTTTGTTAACTAAGTATTTTTCCAGATGTTTATTAGACTTGTTCTAAAGTCTAGTTTTTCTAGCTTTATCGTTAAACTTTAATTTATTTTATACCGATCCATTGAACATTATGGGTACTACTCCAACATTTAATACTGTAGCTAGAAAAATTGTTGAAAGACTTTTAGGGACTCTAGATGCTGATTTTTTTGTTGTAATTGGGTAACAATTGAATTGCAAACTAAATCACATAAAGAAAAAACTAAAGGGTTCGCAATTGCATAAATTACATTAACCCCCTGTTGGGTTCGTGTCACAATTCCTGCTTGGGTGAGAAGTTTTAGGTGTTTAGATACATTTGCTTGTCCTAAACCCGTAATTTCAATAATCTCAGAGACATTTTTTTCCCCTTTTTTAAGAGTGCAGACGATCTGTAATCGACTAACTTCAGATAAAATTTTAAAAAAATCCGCAATCATACCCAAAACAGCTGGAGATAAGTTAGACGTCTCAGAGTCCACCGATAATGCTATCTCTATTACTGATTGTGAGTTAAAGCTTTGAAGCATATTGCTATAGAGTTTACTAACTGAATAGTCATATTAACTTTTTGCAGTATAGCTTGATTTACCGCTAATTTGTCATATTACTAGATATTAGTAGGTTAAGGTGATCGTCAAGATAAGGGGATAAAAACTTAAATCATTATGGAATAAATCTTCTATGGGAATAGTTAATGGAGTAATTTCATCAAAAACATTGAAATAACAAAATAAATAGAAAATATCAAAAATAATGTTGAATAGTCTTTTTAATAAAATGCGATTATCAAACAAAGTTTTTATTTAAAAATACTGTAGAAAATAAATTTTATTAAAATTAAACTGATGCGAGATAGTTTAAATAGAAAAAAATCCAAAAAAAGTAGTTTTTTTAAAGTAATAGAAGTTAATGTAGACTGATTTAAACAAAATTTATTTTATGCCTATTTACGTTTACTTTTTAAAATATTTATTTTAAAAAGTAAAGATAGACTATGTTAACTTTAGTTTATTTTTATATATAAAATACTGACTTAATAGGTACTCAATAATATCAAGCAAAACTTAGCAAATAAAATTATTATCGTTATTTTTTAATTTTACTAGATCTAATTCAGAAAATACATATTATCTAATCCACATAATCTTAATCCAAGCTGACTCATTTAATAAGAGCTGATTTTTTTAAAAAAATTCATGTACATTTAATATAAATCTGAGTAGACGATTATGCTGTACAGGATAGTTTACATGAATAATTAAATTAATACATATTAGCCAATATTAACCTACATTAATGTTTTTTTTGGTAAGAAATATCTATCATGGTAAAGTGATGAAAGCACCTACGCGAATTGAAAAACAATGACAACCCATTTTATTACTGCTGAAGTCAGCCTTCAAGAAAATACCTTAAGATTACATGAAGAGATTGAAGCTGAACTTGAAAAACAAGGAGAACCTCTTCGCTGGGCGATCACAGAAGTAGACACTAAAAAACAAATTGTTCACATAGAAGGAATTATTACAAATAGCAATAAGTAAAATTCACTATAGTGGTTCATCTTTCTTATACCGTCGTTTTAATTGTTCCCACCGGAATTGGGGCTGCTATTGGGGGTTATGCGGGAGATGCTCTTCCTGTTGCCCGTGCTGTCTCCCAAGTGTGTGACCGCTTGATCACACACCCAAATGTTCTTAATGGAGCACAACTCTACTGGAATCTTCCCAACACCTTTTACGTTGAAGGATATGGACTTGATCGCTTTGCTCGAGGAGATTGGGGACTGCAACCAGTTCATCAAAACCGAGTTGGTTTAATTTTAGACCAAGGTTTAGAACCAGAATTACAAACACGTCATCTACAAGTTGCTGATGCTACTAGAGCTACTCTAGGATTAGACATAACCGATTATATCCTTACCGACACTCCTCTAGAGATTGAACTACGTATCGCTTCTTCTGGGATAAGTTGGGGAACTATTGGTAACCCAGATAGTTTACTCAGAGCAGCAGAAACATTAATCACCCAAGCCAAAGTCCAGGCAATCGCAGTTGTTGTCCGTTTTCCCGATGAGCTTGACAGTTTAGCTTTAGATAGCTACCGTCATGGTCAAGGAGTTGATCCCTTAGCGGGAGCAGAAGCAGTTATTTCCCACTTAATTGTCCGTAAATTTGGTATTCCCGCTGCTCATGCTCCTGCTTTAATGCCTCTACCCCTTGAGCCAAATCTTTCCCCCCGTGCCGCAGCCGAAGAACTTGGTTATACTTTTTTACCTTGCGTTTTAGTGGGGTTGAGTCGCGCACCTCAGTTTGTTTACACAGGGGGAGTGGATTTTAGTTCAACACTTGTGGATTCTGTGATTTGGGGAAATCAAGTCGATGCAGTAATTATTCCAGAGACTGCTTGTGGAGGGAGTGCTATTCTCAGTTTTAACCAGGAGAACACCCGTATTATTACGGTTGCAGAAAATCGAACCAAATTACAAGTTACCCCAGAGTCCCTCGGAATTCAGGCGATTAAGGTAAACTCTTATTTAGAGGCGTTAGGTGTTTTAGTCGCTCATCGTGCTGGGATCAGTGTTAGTGCCTTGCATCCTACTGTCTCATCCCTTAATTGTTTCTCTAAAACTCGTGACTAATCCTAAATTGTCTGACATAGAACCGTTAACTCGTGAGCAAATTTTAGTAGTAATGGGGGTAACAGCAGTTATTCTTTTAATTATTGCTAAAGTTTGGCAGAAAATATGGTCTGTTATCCTACTAGATGTTCAATTAACCTCCAACGCTATTTTAGGTGGTTTAGGGGTAGCAGGGGGAATTATTGTCACTAGCAGCATTATTTATTCTCTCTGTCCAGCCTATCGTCAAAGTGCAGACACTTACTTTAAATTGATAATTCGACCGTTGATTTGGTTAGATTTAATTTGGTTAGGATTATTACCAGGGTTAAGTGAAGAACTGTTGTTTCGTGGAGTAATGTTGCCCGCATTGGGATTAAATTTACTGGGAGTGATTCTGTCAAGTGTCGTCTTTGGTGTGCTTCATTCAAGTGGGGCGCAACAGTGGCCTTATGTAGTTTGGGCAACGACAGTAGGATTTGTGTTAGGTTATAGTGCTTTAGTGACGGGGAATCTAGCGGTTCCTATCATAGCCCACATTGTTACTAATTTAGTATCTAGTAGCTTGTGGAAAATTAGTAAGTCGGTGAAAATACATTCTAATTAATAATTGATAGTTAATATATGAAAATTCAATTTCGAGAATTTAATCCTTTTGATCTATGGATTTGGCTAGAGTTTAAGACTATTCCTTCATCTATGGAAAGACAATATATAGAGGAAGTATTTAATTCCTGGTTTTATTTAGGAAAGTTGGGTGCATTTAACGCCGAAAATTTACAAGTACAAGACCAGGGAATTGATATTAGTTATATGGAATATGAGACAGGTACAGCTAACAGTGTTATGATGGCTCCGATGCACAATATGACAGAGTTTCAATATCGAGGAGTTTGGGGACGCTGCTGGTTTGATTTAGGAACCAGCGATTTAATTGCTGTGGATATTTTGATTAATGCTTTAGAGCAATTAAGTAAGGAGTACGTTACTATCAATAGGTTGATTATTGGTGGTGAAAATAAAAATTGGAAAGTTGATGATAAAAATGAATCAATGTTTATTGAAAACTAAATTTTAGAACTCATTTTATTTTCTTAAATATTGAATATTAATTTTTTTCAAAACTAGAATTAGCTAAGTGGAGAAGTTAAAAAACTATATAATAGTCATGATTTTGTTTCAATAAGTTTGATGACTCTTCCATAGGTTTTCTATAGATTTTATCGGTTGATTTTAACACAGACAAGTTATGCTGAAAATAATAGAAAGTTTTTTAAAAATCACCTAAAGAGGTATTTTAAAGACAAGCACATGGCAACGTCACGACTTCGACAACTGGGTCAATATTTACATCCTTACTGGAAACAAGTGTTGTGGGGAACAGGCGCATTATTTGTTGTTAACGCTCTAGGGGTTTATATTCCTCTACTAATTCGAGATAGTATTGACGATTTGCGGAGGGCGTTTAGTTTTGACCAAGTATTGTTATATGTTCTCCTAATGTTAGTTTTAGCGACTATTATGTGGATAATTCGCATGATCTCGCGCCTCATAATTTTTCGAGTGGGTCGTCAGGTAGAATTTGACCTCAAACAAAGGATATTTGAGCATTTACTAACCCTAGAACCTGCCTATTTTTCTACTAATACCTGCGGCGATTTAATTAACCGAACTACCAGTGATGTAGACAATATTCGTCGTTTGGTGGGCTTCGCAGTATTGAGTTTAATTAATATTATTTTTGCCTATGCTTTGACTCTTCCGGCGATGTTAGCCATTCATGTTCCCCTAAGTTTATTGACGATTACTGTCTATCCGGTGATTCTATTTACGGTTCAGATCTTCAGTAGACAATTACAATATCAACAGTTTAAGGTGCAAGAAAGACTGTCTGAAATTAGTGAATTAATTCAAGAAGACATCGGTGGCATGGCTTTAATTAAAATTTATGCTCAAGAAGCTAACGAAATTTATGCTTTTGACCAACTAAACCAAAAACTACTAAAGGCTAACTTAAAACTCGCCCAAATTCGTAACTTTCTCTTCCCTATCATTGAAGGGTTATCATATATCAGTCTATTACTGTTGTTAACTTTTGGAACTAAAGCAATCACTGAAGGAACTATCAGCATCGGGGATTTTGTTGCTTTAATTATTTTAGTAGAACAGTTAGTATTTCCCACGACTTTACTGGGATTTACAATTACTGCCTATCAACGGGGAGAGGTGAGTATTGATCGAATAGCAGCTATCTTTCAAGCACAACCGAGAGTTCGCGATCGAGATCAACTTAAATCTATCTCTTTATCAGAGATTAAAGGTAAATTAGTTGCCCTTAACCTCAGCTATACTTATCCTGGGACAAAAACCCCAACTTTAAACAAAGTTAATATGACGATTAATCCTGGAGAAATGGTAGCGATTGTTGGTCCAATCGGTTGTGGAAAATCTACCTTAGCCAATACCTTACCCCGTTTACTTGAGATTGCTCCAGGACAGTTATTTTTAGATGATTATGATGTCACCGAGTTACCTTTAGCCCAATTACGGGAAGCAATCGCCTATGTTCCTCAGGATAGCTTCTTGTTTAATACTTCTATTGAAAATAATATTCGTTACGGGGATCATCTTAAAGAACGATATGAAGTAGAAAAGGCAGCTAAACAAAGCTATATTCATCAGGAAATTATGAATTTACCTCAAGAATATGACACTCTCGTTGGAGAGAGGGGTATTATTCTTTCAGGCGGTCAACGACAACGTACTGCTCTAGCTAGAGCTTTATTAATGGATGCTTCAATATTAATTTTAGACGATGCTCTATCGAGTGTTGATAATAAAACTGCTACCCAGATTCTAAATAGTCTTTGCAAGGAACAGGGTAAGACTATCATTTTTATTTCTCATCATTTATCAGCTGCAGCGCAAGCAGATCGTATTTTAGTTATGGATAAAGGAAAAATTGTTCAGAGAGGAACTCATCAAACCTTGTTGCAACAACCTGGGTTGTATCAGTCTTTTTGGAATTAATATCAACTAGAGAAAGTCTGCAACTAAAATGTTAGAATCTTTTAAAATTTAGCTAAGGAAAGGAACTAAGAGGGCAAATAATAAAATTTAACGCTTATTTTCCTAAATTTGACTGTGAATTGTTTAGCTATTCGGCCTTATTGCACCGATGTAAGCGCCAAGTATAACTCAAAGATAAAAACTCTTGGATAAATTTAATTGTCAATTTTACTTGGTGACTATCTTATGTAAATGAGAACTACTTTTAACTGTTAATTTCGTTTTTGTTCTAACTCCAAAGTTCATGCCAAATAAACTCCATCAATACCAATATAAACAAACCCTGATGAATTAATTGTACCATTGAGGAATTAAACTGACTTCTCAACTGGCTTAAATTAGGGGAATAGCCTATTCTTCAGAGTCTCCTTAATAATTTTAGGATAAACTCCCGTCACTTCATAGATTTAGTAATCAGCCCGCCAAAATTGACAGTGGACAGCTTGAACATGGAGTTGATTGGTAAATTTATAAATTTATCAACGTAAGTAACTTATTTTTGGGTAAAGGTAAAATCACTAAGAACCTCTAAAGAAAAACTTTACTTAAATAACTCAAGAGAGGTTTGAGAATGACCTTATAAATCTAACATTGTTATGGCTAAATTAGTTTTTATATTAATTAGTGGAAAAATAATTTAACTAAGATAAGATAACTGCTACATAATTTTTAAAACCATCTAGATAATATTAACTAGAACAGCAAATTAGTTCTGATATACTGCCAACATAAAGATTAGGAAAAGTTCCTGATTTTAGAGTAGGCTGTTATGGAAAATTATACAGTTTGTAGAAATTTTGTTTATAGTCTTGGAACGTTTATTGAGCTTGTATAGTTAAGTTGTACTAAAATTACGATATAAAATTATCTGAATAAAATGCTAAGTATAGTAACTTAGAAGTTAAAAACTTATAAAATTTATAAATCCATAATCTCTTCTTTTTATTAATTTAAATTAATTACTGATACCTTCCATATTAAAGTAGATAATAGTTACTCTAATTTGAAGATTATGTCAGTCTAGAGTTTTCCAGCTACTATAAATAATTTTTTAAGGCTAATCAGCTAATTTAAATACTCCTGACATCCGGTCCAAGTTTTTAGAATAAATATTCTAAATTTCTCTTTTAATTAGAATATTTTTAACAAAATTAGTGATATCTTGCACACTTGCTTTAATTTTGCATTTTTTTACCTAAATTTTTTTAATTTTCAATCAAATATCTTTTTTCTTGATTCTGTTCTTTTTGTTAGTCTTTTAAGCTATTTAGTTTCTTGTTTAAGGTTTTTTATCTTATTTGTAATTAGATATTAACTTATTTTATAACATAAAACTTATTTACTATTAATGGAATTTTTGACATTAATTAATCAATAATATTTATATAAAGTTTATAGAAATATGAACTAATTTTTTTAATTTTTATCAAGACTTATTTTTTTGTAGAAAATAGATATTGTATATTTTTTTAGTCTATAATTTTTATGCTTATTATTATGTCATAATAGTTGATATTAGATAATAATAAATCTATTAATGAATAATATCAATTATTAATTATATTCCCTGTAAGATTATCTATATTTATTAGAATAATTATCCTACTTTATTAAATTAATAGACATTAATAGTAAGTTATTTATTTTAAATTAAAAATAATTATTATATATCTATTTTTAGTTTTTAGAGGCTAATAATAAAATCGATAGGACTATAAATAATTTTTAACAATTATATTATCTATGAAGTTAATTTATTATTCTAATTTTTAGTCCATATAATCTGATTATCAATTCTTATAAACTACAGCTTTATTTTTAAACTAATTTTTAATACAAAAATAAGTAATTTTTATATTAATCTAAGTCAGAAAAATATTAATTAAATAAGTTTAAATTGAAATAAATATCTAATATTTATTTCAATTTAAACTTATTTTTTACGTTACTGAATAATGATTAATATAAAAAATTTTATATTAATTTATCATTTCTTATGATAAGTTAGCTTTAATTTTAATAAATACTAAAAAATATTCCATCTAATACCTCATCTTAGACTAAGAGATAAAATTTAAACTTGAAGATACAAATATTTGGATTAAAAAAATTTAAACATTTTAAATATGTTTTTATTTTTTAACCGGTTTTTACGGCTAGCACTGATTAATATTCTCTCTAATCTGATAGTTCTCTTTACAGGATTATTCAATGTTACCTTTTTCGTTTATCTATCTAGGAGCCATTCATCATCTAGTTGGCGTAACTTTAACTATAGTTATTTTTTCAACTATCTTTACCTTACTTTAGAATTTCTTCGCATAGAAACAACAGAGTTAACTGATCAAGCTGTCTAAAGATGATGTGCTGCTGGCCTTGCTAGGCAATGGACTATTAGCTTTAACTTTAGGATTAGAAATTCTTCCCTTACAATATCTATTAAAGATATTAGACTTTTTCCTCCTCAATGCAGCCCCAATGCTTAAAGCATCTGCCCAAGCTTACTATGAGGCATAAATTCTAGGTGTACCAGTGTTTTTTTAAATTTTGTTCTTATTGATTAGTTTTTAAGACAGGAATAAAATGGGACAGTTTTGTCTATGTCAATTAGAGGTAATAGAACTAATATTGTCTTCGATTATCTATTCATTGTAGGTTGGGTTTTAGACAGTATTGGTGCAAGGTAAATAACTTCTATTCGTTAAGTTTTAATGGCACTAATAGGACTTATCTTTTGCAGTAAAATTGGTCAATTCATTAGATATAATTAAGATAATTAAACAACCTAAACTTAGTATTCTGAGAAAACCTTTGGCGATCAATAGAGAACTATTTGTTCGTACTTTAGTTCTCATAGCTGCCTTTTTTCTATTTACTAAAATAAGTACAGAAATGGGAATAAAAATCTTAACCCAAAATACTGATACTTTATTGTCACAGATATTTTTCTTAACAGTGTATTTAATTAATGGATTAGCTTTTCCTACTAAATATTTAGCTAGAAATTTTCAAAAAAAAAGTCAAATAAGACTTACTTTTTCTGTTAAAACTGGCAGGAATAACTGGCTTAAGTTTAGGACTAATATTAGCTATAGATCTTGTGGGGTTTCCCCAACCTTTATTTACTTGACTAACTAACCATCAGGAAATTTTTTTTCTTAGTTCTCCTGTCTATTGGCTCTCGTCTGTACTAGAAGCAGGTTCGATTTCCTTTATTTTAGATGGCTATTTTATAGAACTAGCTGAAGGAGCAATCTTACGTAAGATAGCTTTAATTTTTACTTTTTTTGAGTTTATTTCTTTAGATATTATTGCTTGGCGGTTTAACAAAAATTATTTATTATAATTAACTTTATCTTACTTTAAGCTCCTCATAGCTGTTATACTCAGTTTAAAAGTTCTCCGAATATTAAAAGACAAATTTTTATTTAAAATGAATATTTTACAAGACAAATGGGAAATAAAATCTTCTCCATTAATTCCCCAGTGGTTTTTAAAAATTGTTAAATTCTATACTCCTCATTCGGAAGGAAAACATGTTGCTAAAATTTTATGGCAACGAGGAATTCAAAACAAAGATAAACTTATGGCTTTCGTTGATCCTAATGCCTATCATCCAACTAGTCCCTTTGCTTTTGGAGAAGAAATGAAATTGGCTGTCAAACGCCTTAAAATGGCTTATAAAAATAGAGAAAAAGTAACTATATGGGGAGACTTTGATGCTGATGGGATTACGTCAACTAGCGTTCTTTGGGAAGGACTAGGGCAATTTTTTTCTCCTCATCTTCAACTTGAGTATTATATCCCTAATCGTATTACAGAATCACACGGATTAAATTGTCAAGGAATTGAAAAATTGGCAGTATCAGGAACCCGGTTAGTTGTGACTTGTGATACAGGGAGTACCAATTTAACTGAAATTGACTATGCTAATGAGTTAGGCATTGATATAATTATTACAGATCATCATACTTTACCAGATAATCGTCCTCCTGTTATTGCTATTATCAACCCTCGTTACTTTAGCACTAATCATCCTTTATTTAATCTATCAGGAGTAGCAGTAGCCTATAAATTAGTTGAAGCATTTTATCAAGAATTACCTGATATTCCTCAAGATCCATTAGAACAATTATTAGACTTAGTTGCTATCGGGCTAATTGCTGATTTAGTTGAGTTAAAAGGAGACTGTCGTTATCTAGCACAAAAAGGTATTCAACACCTGCAAAAACAGCAGCAATTTACAACTCGTCCAGGAGTTGCTAAGTTATTAGAGTTATGTAAAAAAAATGGTGATCGACCCACTGATATTTCCTATGGCATTGGACCAAGAATTAATGCCATTAGTCGCATTTATGGAGATGCTACATTTGGGGTTAAATTATTAACTAGTCGCGATACAAAACTTTGTCATAAACTCGCTTTAAAAACTGAATTAGCTAATACAAGACGGAAAGAAATACAACAAAGAGTTTATAAAGATGTTAAAAAGAAACTATCTCAAATTGACTTATCAACCGTGAGAGTTATTGTCTTAGAAGATCCCCAATGGGAAAGCGGAGTTCTAGGGTTAGTTGCCGGAAAAATTGCTCAAGAACATAGTCGTCCAACAATTTTATTAACCACAATAGAAACAAAAAATGAAGACCAAACTAAAGTCATAAAAATGCTTAGAGGTTCGGCGCGCTCAGTTAATCAAATAAATTTATATCAATTACTGGATTATCATAAAACTTTGTTACATCGTTTTGGAGGACATCCTTTTGCTGCAGGGTTAAGTTTACCTCTAAAAAATCTAACTTTATTTAGAGAAGGTATTAATCAACAATTCCGACAACAAATCGATCATACTAATTATTTACAAACAACTATTGAAGTGGATTTAATTGTTACTGTTGTTGACCTAGGACAAAATTTATTTCGAGAATTAAAATTATTAGAACCTTGTGGAATAGGCAATTCTATTCCTATTCTTTTAATAAGAAATTGCTGGTTTGATAATATTCACAATAAAAATATTGAGGACGAAACAAGAAACAAAATACAATATATAAAGACAATTTTTGAAATTTATGATTTTTCTAGTACCAAAGGATTTCCTGGAGTTTGGTGGGAACATTATAAAGATGAACTTCCTTTCGGTAAACCCCAAGATGCTATTGTTGAATTATATTTCAATTCTTATTATAAACGTTATGAAGTTAGATTGATTGCTATTAGAGACTATGTAGCTAACATTGAAATTAATCAAAATACTAACTGTTTATTAGATTGGCGTAATAAAGAATGTCAAGAATATTCAGAAAAAGTAAATGCTCAAATTCAAGTATTACAAGAATGTCCTAAGAGTTGGGATGAACTTTTAAAAATATATCATCAAACTCAACAAAACAAACTTAAACTTGCTCTTGCTTATAATTCACCAAAATATCTAAATTCTATACAAGTTTGGCAACAACTATTAGGAATTGCAAAATATTATAGTCGTACTCACAAGGTGGTCAACATAAGACAAATAAAGACAAAATTAGACCTCAGTGATTGGACCCTAAAACTTGGATTAGAAACCTTACATAAATTAGGGTTTAATTCTAATATAATAGAAGAAAACTTAAAGTTTAGATGGGAAAATCAAATTGCTAATAATGCTCATAAAAAAGTTAGTCAATTTCTAGAAGTAGTTGAAGAAGAACAATTTCAGCATAAATATTTTTCTAAAATTTCTCTTGAGTGTATTCAAGAAAAAATATCCATAAATAACAAAAAAATATGACTATAATTTATTTCATAAAATACAATACATAAGGCAATATAATAGAATTATGCATGGAACTAAAAAATCATGAAATCTTTAACCTACCTAATGACTATAATAATGATTGCTTTCTGGTTGGGAGTGTTCGCTATTTTTTCTATTCAAAATATTACTGAAATTTCTTTAAAGTTTTTATTTTTTAAGTCTATTAAACTTCCCATTGGAGTATTATTATCTTTCTCTATGGGGGGGGGGATGGTTTTGGGATCACTAGCTACTATATTATGGGAACGTTCTAAATATTTATCTCAAAGAGGTTCAAGGAAAAATTCTAAAGAAATTGATGATTTTTAATTTCAATTGAATCAATGTACATGTTAGTCCAATGTTTGATTACAAGTAGTAGAGTTACGTCAGACAATTGAAGGGCTAATTCTAATAGCCATAAAAAAGTTATTTATTGATGCTGTCATTAGAATAAAAATAAGAAAGTCAAGAAAAAAATAATTTAAAATAGTTAAAATTTTAACAGAGAATTTATAGACAAAGTCAAGAAAAGAGTAAATAAGATAACCTTAATATTACTTGACTTAAAGTATAATAAGTAAAATTTTTGAAGGGTTTAGAACAAAAAATATTTCTATTTTATTGTTTTCTATGATTCAAAAATTTGACTTTATACAGAGTAAAAAAAATTTCATTTAAAAAATATCTTTAATTTTTTAATTAAAAACTGTTATTTGACAACTAAAGTTTTGTTAAATAGGTTAGTTAAACCGACTAAAACTAGTTTAACTTATTGAGATTTATGATGAATCTATTTGCTAAGTGTTAGTGTTTATGTGATCCCTGTTAAGTAACAGTAGATTACTATAATAACAGTAATTACAACAAAATAGAAGTTAAAATAACTGCAGATAAAAATAGTAAATTTACTTAAATAAAAAAACAAATTGAATTAGACTTAATATTCGCGATTCGTTGGTAGTTTCTTGACTTAGTAGAACTGATAATATTGGTAATATAGAAGTTATTAAAATCTTTAAGAATCTAATTTTTTAGAAAAATAATTAATTTTAGTAAAAAGAAAAAAACAAAAAAACTTTACCAACTGAATAATAGCAATATTTCTATTGTTTTAATTAAAGTAAATGGAAAAGTTTTAGAAGTAACTGCAGTAAGTAGAATTTATGCTAAAGTGACCGGATTTATTTTGCTTGTTGATTATCTTATTTCAACTGTATTGCAATACATAAAATGTTATAGCATTATTCCCATAATATTTTTTTTGACAAATTTCTAACCCATTGATTGTCATTGCCTGCCATAATTTAGGATTGTGTTCTACTGCAATTTCTCCGTCTTTTTTTAAAAGTTTATAAGTTTCTATTGCTTCTAAAACAGGTTGATACAATTTACTAGTATAGGGCGGATCAAAATAGATATGATTAAATTCTTGTCCTTCTAGGGTTTTTAGTCCTTTTAGAACATCACCTTTAATAACTTTGAAATTCTGATTTGTCGTCGCAAATTTCTGCCAATTTTGCTTAATAATTCGACACGCTTTCTCATATATTTCAATACCTATGACTTCACTTGCACCACGACATAAAGCTTCTGCACCCATTGAACCATTTCCTGCACATAAATCTAGCCAACGACATCCGACAATTGAACCTTGCCAAATATCAAATAAAGCTTTTCTAACTTTAGCAGAGGTAGGACGAGTTAATTGTCCAGGTAAAGTGGTTAATAATTGATTTCCATAAATTCGCATTCTAGTTAATAGTTAATTAAAGAGATATTGATTAAGAACTACCGATAAATACAAAAACATTAGCTAAACTACCCAAAAATGTAACAATTATCAATCAATACTACATGACTAATAAATTCTTGACCATCTAACCATTTTCATGAATCATCGGTTGTTTTTTCTGATTTTGCTTGTCTTAATTATAAAATACTAAAATGCTGATCTAGTCTACCTAATTCTGAATGTAATTTTATCTAAAAAAACTATTGATGGCTTTTAAGATATTTTTAAGTAAGTAAATGACTGCAATTGAAGCCTGACCTATTGCTCTTAATTAAGTAAACTCACAAAATTAGATAGGCTTTTTAAGCCATAATCTGAAGATTTTTCAGGGTGGAATTGCACTGCCATTAAATTATCAAAAGCGATTGCTGCTGTTACCGTTTGACTCCCATGAGTAACTGTTGCTGCAGTAACACTTAGATCAAGTGGATCAACATAATAAGAGTGAACAAAATACACATAAGGATTAGGGGGTAAACCTTGCCATAAACATAAATTAGGTTGAGTAAATTCCAATTGGTTCCAACCTATGTGAGGAATGCTAAGATAAGGTTCAGAACGAAAACGACGGACCTTTCCAGGAATAATTCCTAACCCTGGTTCTTTCCCTTCTTCAGAAGTATCAAAAAGAATTTGTAATCCTAAACAAATTCCTAAGAAAGGTTTTTTATTAGCAATTGCCTGCTTAATAGGATTAACTAAATGGCGCGCTCGTAGATTTTGAACTGCCGGATCAAAAGATCCTACTCCAGGTAAAACAATTCCAGCAGCTTTAGCAATTGTGTTAGGAGAATCAGTGATTTTTGGGGTTATCCCTGCTTTTTCGATTCCCTTACAAACAGAGTGTAGATTTCCCATGTCATAGTCAATAACTGCTATAAAGTCCATATTGTAAAAATTAATCAAATAGATGCTTTAATCCCATTCTAGGGCAGAAGAAACCATTACTAGGATTGTATTAACTTTACTTAATTTCAAATTCAGCTACCCAATGAACTTTCTAGTTCGTCGGAGGTTATTCGAAGATGTGTATAAAATAAAGCTATTGAAGGAGTATTTATTCAAATACTCCTTCAAACGGTAATTCTTCCCATAATAGCTAGGTTCTCCCGATAATTTAGTTATCTAATTAAATATTAGAAGAGAATGAAATAAGCTTGAAAGCACGATTAATTTTAAAAAATAGTTTTCTAATTTTTTAAAATATTTATTGGTTTCTATGTATGAAGATTAATTTGTTTACAAGAAATTTTATCATCAAGTAATCCGATATTGACGGCAATTTAATTATTGCAGTTATGAATTATTTGTTTATGTCTTTATTTTTAATCAAAAAATATATTTATATTTTGATACTAGTTCGATATTTTAATTTTTTTTATGTATTAAGATCAATTTCGATATCCAATCAAAAATTAGATATAAAAAAATACTTAACTTAATTAGAATAACTTACTCATTTAGAGACACAGAAAGTGAAAGGTTTTAAAAAATGAGAACTATGAGTAGAGTAGAACCTAGTAATTTACCTGTAAAAAAAATAACATTAATTGATTATAAGAAAAAGTTTTTTTCTAAAAAAATTTAAAAAAAATCATTAAATGGTTTTAAATAAGTCATTAATAAGTTACCAATATTTTATAAACTACTTAAATAAGTTTACCAACGACTGGAACAATTTTAATAACAAAAACTCAGTCAAATAAAAGTTTAACTGTTCTACTATGAACATATATTCTTGTATGAGTTAATTATCGGCAAGGTTTTTATTATACAGAAGGTACCAATTAATACTTTTATCTCAATGAAAATTGATCTTAACTCATTTTTATCAAAACTGTTAGGTTAGAAAACTTAAAATAAAAAAAATAATCATTGAAGAACTAATAGTAAAATTGCAATAGTAAAAGCGTTAAGTCAAGATAGTAGAGATAACAATTAGAATTATAGTTCTAATTGTTATCTCTTAGCTCAATTAATTAAAATATTGAGTTTTAAACTATCTCTTCTACCATTCTACAATCAAAGAGATAAATTTAATTTTTAAGTATTTTAAATTATTAATTTTCATAGTTTAAAGGCTTAATATATGCCCTTATACCAAAAGACTTTAAGTTGAATTAAATACAAGTTATAAACTATTACAAAGATAACCTAAAGAAAAAATATATGATTTTTATCATAAAATTACACAGTATTATATTTTATTTTTTATAATTACTGTTACTCCACCAACTATGCCCCTTTCTTTTATAAATAAGCTGTTTTTAACAGCTTTATAAGTTTTGTAAATAAGAGGACTTGTTAGTAGCGATTACGGGTGAATTTTTTATACAGTGGTACATTGGACGAGAATTAATAAATTCTATACTAGGATTTTGTAGTGTTATATTAACATCTTTAGTAAAGACTTATACGTTGGCATAGATAAAAAAGACTTCTGTTTATTTTGAATTTCAATGGAATAAAAAAAAATCTAACCAATTCATATCTTATACAGGAGACATTTTAAACGTATAAAAACAATTTTACGAGAAGGTTTGCAACATAGAAAAAATCTGCAATTGGAATTTTTATCTATTTATATAAAAACTATCCTGACCGAGAAAACTTAAACTTTAAGATAAATTATTACTTACGAGAAACCTATTATAGAAATCAAATAATAACATGTTTTTATTTGATTAATGAGACGGACAAGTACAGAAGAAAGTAGTTTAATTAATACTTGATTTAATACAAAACTAGCTGAACTTGGTGTTTTGTATAGTCCCAAGAAAATTTAACTCTTTGGAATACTGTTGGTTATAAATAAATTAACTGTCTTTAATTTCATTGAAAACTTAGAATTTTTTGCATAAAAGCTGATTTATTATCATTAATTGTTTCTGCTCTTACTCCATCTTTGGAAATAGATGTTATTTTTTTTGATACTGTTAAATCTAATGGAATAGACTGACCAAACATAGTGCACTTATGTACCATCGATAATGGTAATTAATATAGTTTGTCCATCATAAGTTAATTTTCAATTCAGAGACTGTTACTAAACGAAACTTTAAGTAAGTCACATAATAAGAAAATACAGTTTTTTTAGGTAACTTCTTGACTTTTTTACTTTAAGCCACTTAGATGTTTTTTGAGAATGTTAGTTTAGCGCAATACATCATACAGTTATCTTAAGATAACTATTATAAATAGTCTCCTATGAATTCTTTCAAATGAAGAACAATTTGAGTAATTTGCCGCTCTTATTATCTTTCTCGAATTCAGAGAAAAATTTGTTAAACTTAGAAAATTATAATGGTTGACTGAATTCAAGGTTTATCTAAGCAATTGAGGCATTTTTCCGAGTAATCCTGTCATTAATTGTAAAGAGAACCGTTTAACTAAAGGAAAAGTATTAATTAACCATAATCCAAACCGACGCAATATCATTAATAACCACCACTGATTAGAAAATAAGCGATTCAAAAAGTCAGTAACCCACAATATGATCCAATTCTCGCTTCTACGCCAGCGTTCATAACGTTTCAACACCTTTAAACTTCCGATATCTTCTCCTTGTTGATGGGCTTTTTGTAAAACTTCTGCTAAAGCCGCCACATCCCGAATTCCCAAGTTTAACCCCTGTCCTCCCAAAGGATGACAGCAGTGTGCAGCATCCCCGACTAGAGCAAGCCTGTGGTCTGTATAGCGCTCACTTTGCATTAACTGAACCGGAAATATAAAGCGATCACTGACTAATTCTAATTCTCCTAAAAGTCCTCCAGTCCGTCGCTGTAACTGACTTAAAAACTCTATTTCGTCTAATTCTTTAATCGTTTTTGCTTGGGCATGAGGAGCTGTCCAAACAATCTGACAACGATTTCCAGGAAGGGGTAAAATCCCCATAGGTCCCGAATACCAAAATCGTTCAAATGCTATGTCATTGCTCAAGGAGTTATGTTTGACGGTGAAAGTAACACAAGACTGCCAGTATTTCCACCCTTGAGTTTTAATACCTACTCCTAAACGTATTGGCGACTTTGCTCCGTCAGCTCCTATCACTAATTTACTACGGATTTGCTGTAATTGTCCCTCCACTTTAACCTTTACTACGGCCTCTGTATCTTGATAGTCCACGGCTATCACTTCAGCCGGACATAGCCATCGAATTTCAGAGGAATCGGCAATCGCCGTTTGCAGGGTTTCTAGAATCACTTGATGTTCCCCCACATAGCCTAGATAATCTGTTCCAATATCGGTAGTTTTAAACTCAACCACCTGTGGATAATCAGCATCAGAAAGGCGAATAGAATGAAATTTTCCAACTTTGGGAAGTATTTTTTTCCAGATCCCAATTGCATCTAAAATACGCACAGACAGTAGGGAGAGAGCATAAGCTTGAGGTTTGCTGGCGCCCTTCATCTGGACCTGAGCCTCAACAATAATGATTTTTAACCCAGATGTTTTGAGGGCTGTAGCTAAAGTAGTACCAATAATCCCTCCTCCTACAATAGTAATATCGTAGTCTGCAGTGTGGTTAGAGAGTGAAATAGAGGTGTCTAGCTGATCGACAGTCATTTTTAAGTATTTCTTCAGAAAAGTATTTAAAAACATATATTTTTTAATTGTGACGTGAATTTTCTTAATATGCAATGTCATTAATCTACATTTTTATTTAGGACAAAGTATTTTGGCATTATGACCATAAGGTTAAAATTTAACTGCCCATAGAGGGTCAATGTCTGATGTTTAACGTCTGACTTCTACTAGATTAGCTACTCCGATTGTTAAGAATAGTTCCACGAGAATCCCAAAACTCACATTTTGGACTGATTTCAGAACAGTAGAGTTTTTTCTACTTCAGGGGGAATAACCAGCTATCAAGGAGCTATTTTTTTATTAACGGACTCTATATGCATCTTTTGGAAAGTCGTCAGGAGATAAGTTAAGGCTATTGTCAGCCATAATTAATTTTTGTTGTAAATGAGCATAATTGCGGACAACAAGAGATATTTTGTATATTTCGTGCTGAAGACCTTGCATTTCTTTGTCAGTAGCAATTTTTATCGGCCGTAAAATCTCAATTTAATTTGCTGTCTCGATAAGTTACTGCTGAAGGGACAAACATAAGTTACTAGAAGATATTCCCAAATGATCTGAATTAATATTCTGGTTTGCCAAAGCTTTTGAAGTTTTTTGTTGCAAAAGTTTGATTAAATTACTTTTGATTTCTTTAATAATCTCAATTTCTCAACTTTCATCTAAAAATCTATCCTATTCTTTAGAAAGTTCAATATTCACTGCCTGAAATTGATGTAGAAGATTTTGATAGCGGGAGGATTCACTTAAGACACTGACTACAATCGTCTTTTAAGGAGATAGCCCTAGATAGTATTGTATGATAAATAAGTTTCTTTGATTTTGGTTTGAGTATCAAAATCTAAACTTCTTAACCAGTTAAAATATAGAGAAAGTTCTTGGTATTTCTCTTGAAGCTCTGTAAAAACTAGATTGCTGACGCAACCATTGTAATTTCTTTTGATTTTAACTTACTTCCTGACTTAATTGGAAAAATTGCCTAGTTATAAACTTTAATTTCTTAGTCAACCCGAATATTCTCTTATTTATTGCCCTAATAAATATAAAATTGAGCTAAATGGGCTAAGATAAATTTTTTGAGTATCCTCATGTTAAAAAGTCACCTCCATGAGGTTCTCTATTTTTAGGAGTTTAATGGTTGAAAAAACTTGTTTCCCTTAAACTGAATTATAGTACCCTAGGTAAGGATTTTTTTTGAGTTATTTTTAATAGAACTATACCATACACCATAACTTTTTAAAACCTCAATTTTTCTCACTGAATAAATTTTTATCTTAAAATATTTTTGTTGCTATTAAAGTCTTCTGATAATTTTTAAAATGTCCTCAATAAATAAGATTTTATCTTACCTTTCAAGTAGTTACTCTTATTAGTATTTCCAAAATCAGGAAGATTATCAATAGATAATTATATCCTTAGCGTACTGTCAATCTTCCTGGTTTTCTTTGAATTGTCTTTTCCAAATAAAAGCCTCCTCTGTTATTTTTATCTTTTAGGGGAATAATCAAGTTTTTATTACTATCGTTTATCGGAAACTTCCTCATAACACACTCACATTTTACATCAATATCAAACACAAGATTTAGACGCCTAAACATAGGTTATACTTTCTTGAATTCTTATTAAGCTAATCTATACTTAATGAATATTGTCTATATGAACTTATGGACAAGAAGCAAAGACTTTTCTATTTATTAGGCTGACAATGAACAGCAAAACGAAAGAAATAGAAATGGTGATACTTTCAAGTTTTCAATTACAAAGATTTAAGAGAAATGGACATTTGCAGAAATAATTACTTCTTGCCGTCCCCAAATGTCTTTTTGGATTAATCCCAAATAATTAAAGAATCAGGCTCTTTGGCAAGCCGGATAGCACACTTCAGAAGAAATAAATTATCATGAAGCATAGTTAAAACTTCGTCAATAAGTCGCAGAAATTTTAACTATGCTTCATGATAATTGTCAACATCTTCTCCCCTAATATTTTTGGTTGTTCTATCATAGACATATGACCACAATTAGCCAGTTCAATAACATTACTCCCCTGAACCTCAAAAAGAGGATGAAAACTAGCTAAATAGCGAACATATTTAGGCTCCATTACTGTGTCTTTGTCCCCAGCCAAAAAATAAACAGGTTGTTGCAAACGGGATACTATCTGGGGAAGTAAGTGAACCTCAGTCTCTGTTGTAGAATCAAGTAAAGATCCCAAAGCAGCTTGAGAATCTGCCTTAAGCAAATCTAGAACCCGTTGTCGTCCCCAACGTCTTTCTAAAGGACGGGCCATCATAAGACGAGAGAAAACTACATCAATTAGAGGCACATAAGATAACCAACTGGGTCGATATTTGATTAACCGTTCTCCGGCTGAGCGGAACCGTTCAAATTCTTCCTTGAGATAAATTCCGCCCCCTGAATTTAGGCAAATAACTCCTTGAACAGTTTCAGGACAAATATCAGCCCCCCACAAGGCAATACTACCCCCCAAAGAATGGCCAATAAGCCAAGCTCTCTTAATGGCAAATTTTTGTAGGATAACACTTAAATCTTGAGCATAAGCCCCTAAGCTATAAGGAGAGATATTTTTAGTAAAACTAGGGGGGGCTTGCTGAAACGAAGTTCCCCAATCGATTACCCTGTCTCGATTTAAAGCTTTTCGAACTTGCTGAGAGTCACCAAACCCTCGGAGATCATAAATTAGACAAGGATAGTTAGGTGCTAATTGCTCAATTAACGGAAACCAATATTGACGGCTCAATAACCATCCATGAATAAAAATCAGTACAGGGGTAGATGCTTGAAAAGAGGTGGATGTTAGCTCATAGGCGTGAGAAATTCCCAAAATGTCGATGGTTGGCATATTTTTATCCTAACCTGATGAGAAGGCATTTTGATCAATATGGTGATTTAAGAAAAAATTTACAATTTGGTGTCCGTTTAAAAACTACCCGAATAACTTAAATACAGTATAAATTAAAGAGAACATCAAAGCTTAGCCGTGTCGGCATGGTCTTTTGGAAACGATTATTTAGTAACCCTTCTGATTCAGTCACCTCTGTCCTAATTTCGAAGTTTAACGGAGAACCTCTAGAAATAAAAGGCGAGACAAACAGTCAACGACGCATTTTCTTAAGTACCGAACGGGACATCAATCTCTACGAACTAGAAAAATTATGTGATGCTGTTGGCTGGGCGCGTCGTCCTTTACGGAAGGTGAAACAAGCCTTAAATCATAGTTTTCTCGTAGTTTCTATGTGGGAAGTTGAGAAAAATCGGAGGCGCTTGGTTGGATTTGCCCGTGCAACTTCCGACCATGCTTTTAACGCCACAGTTTGGGACGTGGTTGTCCACCCAAGTTACCAAAATAAGGGACTTGGGAAAGCTTTAATCAAATATATGATTAAGAAACTTAGAAATAAGGATATTAGTAATATTACTCTGTTTGCTGATCCTCAGGTAATAGATTTTTATCGTCGTCTGGGATTTGTTTTAGAACCTGAAGGCATCAAAGGGATGTTTTGGTACCCCAACTTAGACATCTCCAAAAATTAAGATTTAACCCTGATGATATGTATGAGGGTTTTAGGTTAATCTTTGGTAGAGGTTGATGATTTTTAAGTATTTAGGCTATAATGAACAGGCGCGATGCGGGATGTAGCGCAGCTTGGTAGCGCGCCTGCTTTGGGAGCAGGATGTCGCAGGTTCAAATCCTGTCATCCCGACTTTAACTGGATTACTTGCAACTGTACTGCCTTTGATGTTCCATCACCTCTATGAATGTAGGTTTGTTATGATGGGATAAAGTTGGGTAGGAACTAGGTTTTAGCGAATTTCGTCCTACTGTGAGTAGAGAGCCGGTTGCCTGTAAAAAAACTTTTTAATCTCAACTACCTCGAGTAGTAAAGTCACTATGAAAACAATAGATTTGTAAGAGATAAATCTTCTAAACCTAAACTTGTGCGAAAAAAATTAGTTCGTTTTTATCGTTTATTAAGAATATATAAAGTCAATTATAGAATGTGAGGTTAACTTCTTATGAGATCATTCATCCGTAGCAGTATTACTCTAGGATTAGTTGGAGGTTCTGTTATGATTTATTCTTTGTTAAATTCTAGTCTGAGTGTTTTGGCATTAACTCCAGAACAAATTGTAGAAAAACTCAATCAAATCCCTGTATTTACTATTGGTAACAGTAAAGAAATACTATTGTCTACTGACAATAACAAAAAAACATTTGTCACTTATCTGAGTCATCAGGATGCTCAGCAGGTTGTTGAGCAAATCACTAAAGAAAATCCTGAAAGTAAGGTAGAAGTAATTACTATTCCTTTAGGTAAAGTTTATGAATTACTAAAAAATAAGGAAAAAAGTCAATCTCAAGAACCTCCTGATTTATTCACCTTTATTCCTTTAAAAAAACAACTCCCATCAGCTCTATCAATTCTTAAGCAAGAAAATCCTAGTGCTAAAAATTTTCCTGGAATTCCTTTATTTTATGGAATGATAAAAGTTGATGAACAAGAGACTTTTCTATCTGTAAAAGATGGAGAGAGAAGTTTTACTCCTTTTTATTTTGAAAGAGAATCTCTACAGAAATTAATCGAAAATATTAGACTACAACAACCTAAATTTGCTTCATCTATAGAGGTTAAAGTAACTCCATTGGGTGGAATTGTTTCAGCCTTTGAAAGTAACGACAAGAAACAAGAAGATTTCGTAAAAAGTGTGGTACTCATCCCTTCCCAAGAGTCAGCGAAGAAACTACTAGAAACATTTAAACAAAATCAGGAAACAAAGTAGGAATGAAAATTCCAGTAATGTCATTAATTTCTTAACACAAAAAACAATTGCCCATCAGTTTTTAAGAAGTATTAGAAGTATTAAATTGTTATAAAAATATGAAAACTTTAATTCGTTGGGGTGCTACTCTAGGATTAGTTACTAGTACAGTTTTATGTTTTGGCTTTAAGCCGTCGCGCTCGGCTTTTGCCTTGCCTCAAGAAGAAATTTTCAAGTTACTCCGTGGAATTCCCGTTTTTATGTTAGTAGACGATAAAAATGTCCCATTGGGAGGGAAAGTAGATGAAAAAACAGTGTTTACTAACGTTTTTATGAGTAAACAGAATGCCCAAGAATTTTTGCTCCAACTTGGAAAAGACAAACCCGATATTGCCGATCAATATAAAGTAGAACTTATCTCTTTAGGTGCAATCTATGAGGTTTCTCAAAAAAATTCTAATGAATCCCAGCGATTGGCACTTCAATATATTCCCACTAAAACTGAAGTTGAGGCTGCTAAGCCTATTCTAAGTGAAGATAGGAAAGAATATAGAGGGGGTGTTCCCCTATATATTCTTAAAGGAGGACCTGAACAAAATTATCTAACAATCAAACAAGATGAGGAAACTATTGTTCCTATATTTTTTGAAAAAAAGACAATTCAACAAATTATTAATAACTTAAAACAACAGGAATCTGAGCAAGTTACTAATCTTAAAATAGAAGTAATTTTACTGGGAAATTTAATTGGTACTTTGGAAAAAGAAGATAATGAGTTTTTTAGAAAAATTAGGTTATGGCCATCCCAGGAAATGATGAGAATCATTCAAGAAAATCGCCAAGATTAACGACGCTAATGGAAAATTCGACAGGAGACAGTCAAAAAACTACTGTATCGGGATCGGAGCTAGCAACTTGGCGAAGTCAGGCTAAAATTGAGTCAATCGTCGCTAATATTTCTCCTGAAGAGGTAGATTGGTTACTTCAAGAAGTAGCAGAGTTAGATCGACTTTCATTGAAGTTAGAATTATTTCGGCAGCGATCACAAATTTGCCTGAGATTTTCTTTATCTCACTTGGACCAATTATGGCGGCATCGTCTGAAAGATAGAGTTCCTATTCAATATCTTGTAGGTGTAACTCCTTGGCGTAACTTTTCACTGAAAGTTGCTCGTGGAGTTTTCATTCCTCGCCCTGAAACCGAGCTGCTTATTGACTTGGCCGTTCAAGCAGTACAAAAGAGTTCCGTCCCTAACTTAAACTCAGGACATTGGGTGGATTTGGGGACTGGTAGTGGCGCGATTGCAATTGGATTAGGGATGGTGTTTTCCAAAGCAAAAATCCATGCTGTTGACTATAGTAAAGTCGCTTTAGCTGTTGCTAAAGAAAATGCTAAAAACTTAGGACTTTCTTCAAAAATCCAATTTTATAAAGGATCATGGTGGACTCCTTTGGAAAAGTTGAAAGGTAAAATTAGTGGGTTAATATCTAATCCTCCTTATATTCCTACGAAGATACTGTCTCAACTTCAACCCGAAGTCAGATACCATGAACCATATTTAGCCTTAGATGGAGGCAAAGACGGTTTAGAGGCAATCCGCTATTTAGTAGATAGTGCTCCTAATTATCTTCAGTCTGGGGGAATTTGGTTAATTGAAATGATGGCGGGTCAGGGAAAAAGTGTAGCTCAATTGTTGAAAGATTCTTCCGATTATCATTCTATTGAAATATTGCCAGATTTAGCAGGAATTCAACGTTTTGCCTTAGCTTATCGGACTTAATTAGACTGTTTAATTAATGTTTCTCTATCTAAAATTGTTTGTGTTTTTATCCGAATTAATCGGTAAGCAATACTTTCCCCAATAACTTGATAATCAGACGGCTTTAAGGCTAACTGTTCAAAATATTTAGGTTGAGCCACTATCAAGATAGTCGGTGATATATTTTGGTGATTGGCTTGCTCATTAAAATATTCAATTGCTCTACCACTATAGATATCAGTTTCAGTAATAGAATCAACGGTTTGTTGAGTATAATAAGTTATACTCGGACGCATAAAACCAATAAAAACCAACTTTTCCCCTGGCTTTTGTTCTTGTTTTACCAAAGTTCCAAGTTCTCTTAGAGGAAGTTGTCGTTGACTGTCAACAATCGGAGCAAAAGGAAGTACAACCCAACTAAAAAAAGTAACAAACCCTAATAAATTTGCTGCCCAAATCCAGCGTCGATGATGTTTCCAGAACAGTAAAATCAAAATACCTAAAGTGGAAAATGACAAAATAATTCCACTATGGATGGGGGCACCTGATTCTTTTAATAACTCTCTAAAATGAGGCATCATTGAATCATAGCCAATAATTTTAGGGCTGATAACACTTGCAATAGCTAATCCACTTAAAATTCCCGCATTAGCTAATCCGCTAAGCCAAAATAAAATTGTCCAAATTCCTGACCATTTTTCTCCTTTTGTTGCCATTTGTTCACTCCAAAACAGTGCAACCATAATAGCTGCAGCTGGTATTAAAGGAAGAACATAACCTGCTAATTTAGTGACTGAACTTGAAAAAAATAAAAATATAACCACAAACCACACTAAAGCGAATAAACCTAGGTGATTTGAACGATCAGAAGAAACCCAAAGTCTCCGTTTCCAAAAACGTAAACGAGCAATAGCTAATGGCAAGAAAATTGACCAAGGAACTAATCCAACTAAGACCACAAAAAAGTAATAATACCATGCCCCAGGGTGGCGACTAACAATACTAGTGAATCTTTGTACATTGTGCAGTCCAAAAAAAGTATTAATATATTCTTGACCGTGTTTTAAAGTAATAAGAACAAACCAAGGAACAGTAATAACAATAAAGCTCCCAATTCCCAATAACCAAGGAGTCTCTTTTACTACTTCAACTAAGCGCTTAACAAATAACAGAAATACAATGACAATAATCCCTGGGAGGACAATTGCTACAGGACCTTTAGCTAAAACACCTAAGGCCATAAATACCCAATATCCCACATACCACCAATTTCTCAAGGATAATCCTAATTGCTTAGTAGAATCCTTTTTAGGATGAGCATAACCAATAAAAAATGAAAGTAATGCTAATCCAATATTGCTAGACAAGAACATATCAGAAACCGCTGTTCTTCCCCACGCAATCCAGAAAGGATTAAAAGCAACGATAGCTGCTCCTAAATTAGCTGAAAACCATAATTTAGATGGAGCGCTCTGTACTTTCTCTTTTGTGGAAGAGTGGAAAGGTCGAAAGCTAGGAAATCCAAAATTGTGTAAACTGTAAAAACTTAAACCTACTAAAGCAATCGCAAATAAAGCCGAGGGAAAACGAGCCGCCCATTCACTGACCCCAAATAGTTTAAAAGATAAAGAGACTAGCCAATAAGTTAAAGGCGGTTTATCAAAGCGAGTTTCGCCATTCCAATAAGGAGTTAACCAATCTCCTGTTACGTGCATATGACGAGATGTTTCAACAAACATAGGTTCTGTTTTATCAATTAACCCAATAGCTCCTAAATCCCATAAAAAAGCGATCCAGCTAATTAGTGCCAGCCATAAAATAGAAAATATCCAGAGTATTTTAGAAGATTTTTTTAAAAAATTATATTTGCCTATAATCTGTTTATACACGTTTATTTTATTCATAAGAATATCCAATATAAATATTTTTAATAACTGAGATAACTAAAAGCTACGATATTTTGTGTCAACAGTTTTCAAAAGAAAAATAGACAAGGTAAAGGCGAGATAGCCAACGCAAAAACCAGCAATAATATCTGTTGCCCAATGAACGTGTAAATAAAGACTCGCCCAACCCATAAAAAAAGTTAAAATAGTGGATGTACTATAAAGATAAACAGTTAGTTTAGGAAACTTGGATGAAATCAAATAAGAAATATATAAATATAGCATGAAGTTACCAGAAATGTGACCACTAGGGTAACTGTTTCCTTGAACATCAATTAATCCTGGAGCAGGACGAATTCGATCAAATAAGGGCTTTAAAAGCTTATCAGTCAAGATAAGAATTCCCAGAGAAGAAACTGCTAAAACTTGGGCTTCTTTTAAACAACGTTTCCAGAATAAAAAACCTAAACTGCCTAAAACAAAAAAAATAACAACTTCAGCTTCTCCCGACATATAAGAGACTCGCGCAAATTCAAATAAACCAGGTTGACGAAAGTGGCAAACCCATCGTATAAAAGTTTCATCCCAAGCATCAAGATTTCCCCGAATAACTTCTTGATTCAGCCATGATAGTAGTAATAAGACAGTCACAAATGATGCTAAAGTCTTATTTTTTATTGCTTTGCCAATTTTCTCCATCACACTCTTTCTTAGCTTTAGCTTCATATCTAGTTAGAGGTTAAAATTTGAGTAAGTATCACCATATAATAACACTCGGATTTATAAACGGCTTAACTTTGACTTAATATGGGATTATCATGATCTTTTCTAAAAACTAATTATCAATAATTCTATAAAAACAAGTTATCTTAAAAGAATAAAACATCTTGTTCATCGGGTAAAAATTGTCATTATCATTGCCTCTGTGAGGAATTCTTAAGCAAATGGTTAATGATAAGATGAGTGTAACGAGGTTGAATTTTTTCCATCGAAGCTATAAAAAAACTCACACTCATGTAGGAGCTTTATTGTGAGATACATCTGAAAGATTAGAAACCTTCATTAATTTACTATTCAGACTTCCAGCGTATTAAAATTTGGGTGGAACAATTCCCGGTGGATAAATTCCCTTCAACTAAGGGTTAATAACTCTCTTGGTTTAAGGGGTAAATCAAGTAACCAAGCGAATGTCGCCTTAATTAATTTAAACTTGGGATGTAATTTTTGTTATTCAATTAACTATTGAAGTTTAGATTTAAAGAAATTAGGGAACAGTTGATTATCTACAAAATTGTTGAAGGGATTAACCTACTAAATCTTAATTCATATCTTCTTTCCATGATAGAAAAAAAGAAAAAAGAGCTTAGATTTAACTCATTTCAAGAGAACCACTAATCATATCCGAATTTTACTTGTAAATTAATGATATTGGCATATTAAAGAATTTATCTTCTTAACAGAATTGGGCTATTGTTTCGATTATTACAAAAATGAAAAAACACTAACGAGTAAAGAATTTCAGAAAAGATTGTAGAAGTCTGTAATAGTGTTCTAGTGACAAAAAGAGATTTAGGAGTAGAAATAATTTATCAACTGGTTCCCGTGCAAAAAAAATATACTGTTCAATTATGGAATTCTAAGAGAATACCCATCATTATCGCCATCTAAAATAATAGGCAGCACATTTCATAACTCCTGTCCGACTTATACCGAAGTCAATGATATTGCTGATATCGAAGACTTTATCATTTTTATTAAATTGGTCAAGATTTTGGCTAAAATTGTTCAGTATCTGGAATATATTGAATTGCCTAACGCACTTCTCCGTTCAAAATTAAGGACACCCAAGCCTAAAGTTACGCTCTTGTTATTTTCAATAAATCTTAAACTTACAGCATACCGTCACCCTTACAAGGTAAAATGATCTCTCTTTATTAGTTTCTATAAATTACCCTTTTAGTCCCTAATTATTCTTACTTTCTGTGAAAGAATTTATCATTATCTTTATTTTATTTAGGGACCAATTTTTTCGTAAATTAATAAATAGAAAATTTACTTTTTTACAACATTAGTCAAGCAAACTTAAATTTATTTGATTAGAGGTAATTTAACTTTACTTATGGAAGCTATTTTAGCTTTTGCATTTTAGTAATCCCATTAATGTATATGAAACAAACCAATTAAACTTACTTTTTAAACACTTATTAAATTGGTTAACAATTATTAATTGACAAGTAAAAAAATGGGTTAATTTAAATAAACTTAAGACATTAAAGTAGTTTAAACAAAGTGCCTACGCCAATGTTCCTAAGAGTGAATTTTCAAGTTTTTTTGTGACAAATAACCGCATTAAAAGTACAAAGTAGATTCTTCAAGAGACTTATTTGCCAATCGAACTAAAAAATTAATAAAACAGGGTGAGTATTCAACGTAGAAACTCAATAAATATTTTTAATTGATATTTTTTTGATAAATCTTTAATATTTAATATCAATTTTTTTAAAAAATTTAATATGTAATGTTTTGTGGTGTTTTTTTAGGACGAATAACCGCATCAAAAGTACAAGGAGGTTCTTCAAGAGACTTAGTCACAAGTCGAGCTAAAGAATCGATAAAAATAGGGTGGGTATTTAACGCAGGAACTCGATAGAAATTTTTAATTCCTGCTTCTTTAGCAACTTCTCGATATTCGATATCAATTTCTTGAAGAGTTTCAATATGTTCCGAAACAAAACTAATAGGAACTACTAATAAGTCTTTGACTCCTTTTTTCCCTAATTCTTTTAAAGAATCTTCCGTGTAAGGTTTGAGCCACTCCACCGGACCGACTCTACTTTGATAAGCTAGAGTGAAATCATTTGGCCGATTGAGGGTTTTCATTATTAAGTGAGTACAAGCTTCGATTTCTGCTTGGTAGGGATCTCCGGCTTTATCAACATAACTTTGAGGAACTCCATGAGCGCTGAAAAAGATATGGATATGACGAGGATTTTCACATTTATCTAATTCTCGAGTAATTAAATCGGCCATCGCTGTCAAATAATCAGGATGGTCATACCAAGAGGGAATTAAAGTATAGTTAATTCGTGTAAGATCACTATCAGATTGCCACATTTCTTCAAGCACTCGGAAGCTAGATCCACTGGTGCTAATGGAAAATTGGGGATACAGAGGAAAAATGACTAGACGCTCTATGCTGTCTCGTTTAATGTGATTGATTGCCTCTTCAATAAAGGGGTGCCAATAACGCATCCCAATATAAATTTGAGCATCTTGCCCAATTTCTGCTAATTTTTTTTCCAAAGCTTTCCCCTGAGCTTCAGTAATCCTTCTCAAAGGGGAACCTCCCCCAATTTGCTCATAATTTTTCTTAGATTTTTCGCTTCTTAACCGAGAAATCAACCAAGCTAAGGGCTTCTGTAACCAAGGGAAAGGTAATCGAATAATTTCTGGGTCAGAAAATAGATTAAATAGAAAGGGGCGAACATCTTGTAATTGTTCTGGTCCCCCTAAATTCAGTAATAAAACCCCGACGCGAGCCATAATTTTATGTAGATAAATAACATTTTCAGATTCTTTGTTAAGTTTAACAATATATAGGCTCAATATTGAGATTTCAATGACAAAATACTCATAATCTAGTGAGTTACATAAGTCAGGGGATAACGAGTTGGTCACGATTTTTTTAAGAACCTGGAGTCGTCAATATCCTTGGTTACATAACACTATTTCACCTTCAACACTCAGAGATGTTGAACGGGAAATAGTGTTATGTAACCTTACAATTGAAAATATTCCTATGAAATCTGATACTGGGACTTTAGATTTATGTTATAGCAGAGGTCAAACCACTAACTTTCTTTCTACTAAACTGGACTTAACGTCTCATCAACTCTCCTATTTCAGGCAGTCAAAGCGGTTTTTGGGGTCAATTATGTTTACGAATGAGCTAAAAATGCCTTTTGCTCAATTGAAATGTGGTTGAGTTCATACTAGTTTTGCTCTTGTTGCTCTCCACAAAATGTAAGCTAAGCAGCTTGAAAAAATTTTTTACAAGTTTATCAGATTTTTAACCATAAAGGGGTTTTGACTATAATTGATCTATATAAGCCAACTAAACATTTCGTCTATTTTGTCCATCTTTAACTATTTTTATATGGATATTTGAAATGAAGACAGCCTGGAAGTTACTTAACATTGACTTAGTGACAAAGTTCACTTCAGTAGATTTTAGAGGTTGTCAACAACTACTTTATGGAAGAGGAAGTTTGCAAGTAATTCAAGTTAAGAAATAAGATTAAAAATGCACCCTCCATTATATTGAGGTAAATAAACGAATGTCCAAGACCAAATTATTACAACCTGATTTAGTTTTGGGAGATACTATTCTCGGTCTAACACCAGAAATTCTCACTCATTATCATATTAAAGGATTAGTCTTGGATGTAGACGAAACCTTGGTTCCCCTCCAACAAAGTCAAGTCTCCCAAGAGCTTGAGCAGTGGATAGAAACTATTAGACAGATGACTCCCATTTGGCTAGTCAGTAATAACTTAAGTGAAGGTCGCATTAGGAGAATTGCCAATACCTTAACCCTCCCCTACTTATTGGGGGCAGTAAAACCTTCTCGACGCAAATTACGGCAGGCTGTCCAGGCAATGAAACTCCCAGTTAATGGTGTGGCTATGGTGGGTGATCGATTATTTACTGATATTCTAGCTGGTAATCGTTTGGGAATGTTCACCATCCTCGTCAAGCCTATAACAGATACTACTGTGGCTGATCGTTACTACCCAATTCACAATTTTGAAATCTGGCTATCTCAAATCTTGGGGGTGTCTCTGATAGTCTCACAACATAAATTTACTAAAAATGATCGATCTTTAAAAGGCTAAGCTAATTTTGAAGAACTTGATTTCCCACTTTAGGTTAGCTTTTTCGAGAAGAACTTAGCCCTATCATTCTGAAATACTAGCTCATACTTGAAATGGTCTGACAATATTTGATGTGATATAACCACTATAAAAGTTTCTTGTGTGAGAAGTTATTTCTCCCCGACAAACATAGTGTACAAGATACAATATCTACATCCTTTTTTTCGCGTGAATAGATTTTATATACAATAAAGGCAAACAAATCAATATCTATTACTAGCACCTCAAGTATTTTAAATCAAACGGATAAGTCTTTCAGTTTTGTTTGATTTTTTACGAAAGTTTCTTTTTCTGTTTTCTAAGTCTTCATGAAGTAATTCTCATATTTCTTCTAAAAGAAGAAGTACAATTTGAACATTTTTTAAAGTTTTTATAGACAAATTAAAGGTTTTTTCCTCTTGTGAGCATCTCTACTTTTGGGAAAATAAAACGCAGTTTTTCAACAGAACATACTTGTTGTTGAGTTATTTTCATGTCTTCTAAAAGCCTTCCACTTAAGATCTTTGAGTCACGGCTGTTGTAATATTTTTCGATTTTATTGACTGTAATAGCCTCTCGGTCTCCGTGTCAACAATTGAGGGTAACTCATTCTTATTATCCAGCAAATACATATGTTGTAATCTCTTCAATGAGAACATGACCACAAATTCCTGTCCTCGTTACGCAAAGATTTATTCCCCGGATAACCTTGAGAATGTTTATTTATGGATGGTTATCGGACTGTATATGTATTTCATATGACGGCAGAAAGCTAATGTTGGTTATCTATACAAGATCTCTCTGGTCAGAGATAAATTAAAAAGTGTAGAGATATTTTGTCAAATATCTCTACACTGAATTGCTAATAGAAAAATTTTTTAACTTGTTAGTAAAGATTTTAATTCCTCAGTAGTTAAACGAGGTCCATAATTAGTAACAATACGAGAAGAAGCCCGTGAAGCGAGATCGCCGGCTTGGCTATAGGTCATACCATGGGTGATTCCATAAAGAAATGCTCCCGCATACATATCTCCTGCGCCAACGGTATCAATAGCCCGGACGGGATAGGGAGCAATTTCAATTAATACCTGACCATCAAAAACTAATGATCCCTTCGAGCCACAGGTGATAGCAAACCCCTTAGCTATAGTTTTTAAATAGGCGATTATCTCGGAAACATCTTTCGTATTAGATATTTTTTCGGCTTCTGCTTGATTAGCAAAAATAAAATCTAACCCAGAGCCAATAATCTTTAATAGCCCATTTTTAAAAAACTCCACTATGTTTGGATCAGATAAGGAAAAAGTGGTTTTTACCCCTGAAGTTTTTGCAATTTCCCTAGCTTTAATGGCTGCTGCTTGAGCAGTTGGGGAAGTGACTAAATATCCTTCTAAATAAAGATATTCAGAGTCAGAGATTGCTTCGAAGATTAATTCTTGTTCGGATAAATTGCTCGAAATACCTAAAAATGTATTCATGGTGCGATCAGCATCGGGAGTCACCATAACTATGCATTTTCCAGTGCTTTCCTTTTCGCTATCATCATTGTGTTCATTAGTGTCTAACCCACACTTGCGTAGATCTTCCAAATAAAATTTTCCTGCTTCATCCGCCGCCACTTTACAAGAATAAAACCCGTTACCACCGAATTGACTAAGAGCTATCATGGTGTTAGCAGCAGAGCCTCCACTACTTTGCTTACACGGTTGTCCATTAAGTTTTTTTAGTAACTTCTCTTGATGGACTTTATCCACCAGAGTCATGACACCTTTATCGATGTTTAATACTTGAAGTAATTCTGGTGAAACTTTAAATTCTATATCTACTAAAGCGTTACCAACACCATAAACATGATATTTTTTCTCCATGAATACTTTCTTGTCTAACGACAAACCTCTAAAATGTTCAATCATATTTTAGGACAACATAGAGCATTCGCATTATAACTTTAGTGAATTGAGCAGTAAACAAGATTTAATACAAGCTACCAATTAAGGTCAAGAGAAACTATTTTTATAATGTTAATTAATGTAGTTTTTTTAAAAAAATAAAAGTAGCTAAACTCCATAATTATCTTGTCTGAAATTTATTGTGTAATTGGTTGATAATATTTTAGAGATACATGACTAAATCAATTAAACTTTTACAAAAACCGATTAAAATTATTTCAGACTTGGAATCATTGAATAAAAATAAAATACTATAAACTATTTTTATGACTTTAATAATAACTTAATCTTCAAGGTTAAAGGGTCTTGAAGTTAAGGAAAGTTACTCTACAAAAAAATACTCAAAAAATCTTTAAATTAAGAAATAATGGCGATATAGATAAAAATTCTTGATCTTATCTATTAAACATAATCCTAAAAAGACAACAATATTTGCTAATCAAAATGTAGGTATTCGAGCTAAAATATAAACATTTTGACTATAAAATAGATATCAATACTAACTACAAATGATCTTTTTAACGAGATTATTAACGACTTTTTAAAACTACTTAGTTAAAAAGTTAAGTAAAATATAGCAATAGCAGCTAAGTAGAACTAGTGCGGCTTTAATCTTACTGTCAATAGGCTAAGTTAAACTTTCTATTACTGTTGATAAGCTTATTCTAATTGAGAATAGTAATAATTTTGTTATTTCTAGTTTAGAAGAGCTAGAATCATCAAAAGATTGTCATTGTTTTTAGTTACGTAAATTGTCCGTTCTTTAATCTAAGGTTTATTCATCTACAGAAACTACAGTTATTTAATAGACTTACATAATCGCTTCTCTTGTTTATTCATGATTCAAAAACAAAGGAGAAAAAACAGATACTACAATTTCTGCCTTCTCTCCCTATGTAAGTCTTAAGTGACTTAAGGCTAAATACTACTAATTTTTACTACCAGATACCTAAACAATGTTATTGACCTATAGCTTGGACGTTGGCTTCTTTAGAGTTCGTTATTTGTTGTTTAAGTACTTCAAATGCTTTATTAAACTGGGGATCACCAAAACTTCCAATTCGCTCTCGATCTTGTTGGAGAGCTTTGCGTTCGTCGTCGCTCAATTCAAATATGACATCAGGGTCAATTCCTTGTTTATTAATATCTCGGCCATTGGGAGTGAGATACTTAGCGATGGTAACAGCTAACCCAGATCCATCCCCTAATCCCCGAACAGACTGCACTAAGCCCTTACCAAAAGTTTGAGTTCCTACAATCATAGCGCGTCTATGATCTTGTAAAGCTCCTGATAAAATTTCACTAGCACTTGCTGAGCCGCCATCCACTAGTACCACTAGTGGTTTATCTGTTAAGGCGCGATTACTAGCTCGTTGTTGCTCTTCTTCTCCACCACGATTAACTGTTGAGACAATTTTTCCTTCATCAAGCCACATTCGAGCGATTTCGATGCTTGAATATAGCAGTCCCCCAGGGTTGGAACGAAGGTCTAAAATATAGCCGTTAACCTGTTCGGCTTCTAAATTTTTAATAGCCTCTCTCATTTCTTGACCAGCTTGACTACTAAATTGAGTTAGACGAATGTAGCCAATTAACCCAATAGGAGTTTGTTGAGAACGAGAGCGAACAGGGTTTAGCTCTATGCGCGCCCTAATAAGGGAATAATCAGTTTCTTCAGCACTACGGCGAATCGTTAAAGTTACTTCACTGCCTGGCTTACCTCGAATTAACTTAACAGCATCTCCGACGTCCATACCCTTAGTGATTTTGCCATTAATTTTTGTAATAACATCTTTAGATAAAATTCCGGCTTTAAATGCTGGGGTATTTTCAATGGGAGCGACCACCATCAATTCGTTAGTTTCTTCATCTTTGGTAATTTGAATACCTACTCCAGTTAATTCTCCTGAAGTATCAATTTGCATATTTTTGAATTCTTCAGGATCCATAAATCGGGTATACGGATCTTCAAGCCTTTCGAGCATTTCCCGAATCGCCTTATAAGCGTCCTTCTTGTCAACATAAGGACGCTTTAAATATTCTTGACGAATAGCTCGCCAATCTACCTGATTAAACGTTGCGTCAACATAGGTCCTGTTAATGATCTGCCAGACTTCATCAACTAATTCTTTTGGATTATCTTGAAAAAAAGCTTGACTCTGGGAGAAACGGAGTCCTCCACCTGTGACTGCAACCGCAGTCAAGACAGCCGCGGTCGCGCCGAGAATTAGTCCGCGTTTTTGATTAACCATAAGCCTAAATTTATGCAAAGATAAAAGGGTAAAGAGATTTTTTACTAACTGCGTGTCAACTGTGACACTTGAACCTAATAGTGCAACCTGGTATACCTTCTACATATTGAGTTGTTTAGTTCATAGGGACAGACAAAGAGACAGACAGTTGGTTATTTTCTGATTAGAGTACTTTCCTCTAGTTATAACATCTTTTGAAAGTAGGTACAGTCATCCTATGATGAATAATATACCAGTTGATATTGATTCCTTGAAAAGTAGGAGACAAACTTTATCTATTCAGCGACGATTAAAAGTATGGCAAGGGGTCTGGCGTTTTTTAGCTCTTTTGGGGATGGTGGGGGGATTAGTCTGGGTGGTCAGTTGGCCTCATTGGGTTATCAAAGACAAATCACAAGTTAAGATTGTAGGAAATCAACTATTGTCTTCAGAGAAAATTCGGCAGCTTCTTAAGCTATCTTATCCTCAGTCTATTTGGCAACTCCCCCTTCATAAATTGACCCAACAATTGAAGGCAGAACCCCCATTGAAAGATATTTATCTTACTCGTCAACTTTTTCCCACTCAAATAACTGTTATTGTCAAGGAACGACAACCTATTGCTATGGGGACTTCTTCTCAAGGGGATGGATATCTTGATGCCGCTGGAGTCTGGATTCCTAAAAATTTCTATAAAGAAGATACAGAAGTTAAGACAGAACAAGACCTCACGGTACTCGGTTTTGAACCTCAGTATCGTTCCCATTGGCTTGAGATATATCACCTAATTCTTCAGTCTCCTATAAACATTATGACGGTAGATTGGCGAGACCCAAGTAATCTGATTTTACAAACTGAATTGGGAACTGTTTATTGTGGTCCTTATAGCGATCGCTTTCAGGAACAATTGCAGGTTTTAGCTAAAATGAGAGAACTTTCGTCCCGTATTCCTTCAAGCCGTATTTTTTACTTAGATGTAACCAATCCTCGGTCTCCTTCGGTGCGTCTAACTCCTTAGTCTAATTTTCTGATTAATACCCTAATTTTTAACTATTTATTCGCAAATTTTCACTTACTTTTAACGAAAACAATTATGCTTATAACATAACTAAAGATTGACAAACTCTCACTAGATTTTTAGTGTATAAGAATGAGATAAGTCCGTGCAAATAGTAAGCTCTTATGTGTAGGTGAATGTTCAACCCGTTGCATAGGTATACTAGATCCAACATTTACCAACTATATTTTAGACTAATTAAACGGACTGTCGTCTAACTTTTTTGCAACTGTTCCTAATCAATCGTCAATACAAAATGACCTCTAATGAAAAACTGATTTCTAGCAATTCGAGTCTTGATAAGACTCAATCTTCCGAAGTGTCAAATACAATGGAAGATTGTCATATTCACAATAACAGTCTACTCTTCCCTCAGTTTAACGATCCTTCAGAATCCCTTATAGAAGACACCAGGAGCAACAGAATAGTGCCAAATAACGTTGCTAAAATAAAGGTCATTGGCGTTGGTGGCGGCGGATGTAATGCAGTTAACCGTATGATTGAAAGTGCCTTAACTGGAATTGAGTTTTGGGCCATCAACACTGATGCTCAGGCTCTTTCTCAATCAGCGGCGCCTCAACGTTTACAGATTGGGCAAAAATTGACTAGAGGTCTAGGAGCTGGCGGAAATCCATCTATTGGGACTCAAGCTGCTGAGGAGTCTCGGGACGAAATCGCTCACGCTTTAGAAAATACTGACCTTGTGTTTATTACAGCTGGTATGGGTGGGGGAACTGGAACAGGAGCAGCTCCTATCGTTGCCGAGGTGGCAAAGGAAATGGGCTGTCTAACGGTGGGGGTTGTCACCCGTCCTTTTACCTTTGAAGGACGACGGCGTACTACTCAGGCGGCAGAAGGGGTCAATAACCTGCAAAATAATGTTGATACTCTAATTGTCATTCCTAATAACCAATTACTACAAGTCATTCCTCCAGACACTCCTTTACAAGAGGCATTTTTGACAGCTGATAATATTCTGCGACAGGGGGTACAAGGAATTTCGGATATTATTACAATTCCTGGTTTAGTTAATGTAGACTTTGCGGATGTTAGGGCAGTGATGGCTGACGCAGGATCAGCATTAATGGGACTAGGAACAGGTTCAGGAAAATCCCGTGCCAATGATGCGGCAGTACAGGCAATTTCTTCTCCTCTATTAGAACATTCAATTAAGGGAGCTAAAGGGGTTGTCTTTAACATTACTGGGGGTACTGATCTCACCCTTCATGAAGTAACAACAGCTGCTGAAACCATTTTTGAGGTAGTTGATCCCGAGGCCAATATTATTTTTGGAGCAGTTATTGATTCAGTGTTACAAGGAGAAGTAATAATCACAGTTATTGCGACAGGTTTCAGTGGAGAATCTGATAATGTAGCTTCAAAAACAGTAAAGAACACTTCTACACGAAGAGTAAACAACACGCAAAATACCAAAACTCCTGAGCCAGAATCTCCTAAGCCAACAGGGTTAGATATTCCAGACTTTCTTCAACAACGTCGTTTTCCAAAACGTTAGTTAATTAATAAATATATTTTGAATAACTTTTATCAAAAACAATATAATATTTCTTTAAAGTCAACCTTAGAAATATGAAACTTTTTAGAATTTTGGTTCGCGTTCCATTTTAAGTCTGGCAAAACATTAATCTAAGTAATTTTATCAAGAAAATTTTATTTTTACTGAAAAGTCTCCGCAGTTTCACCGATACATCGATAGTTTTGTATTAGCTGTCCCGACTTTGATGTATATCAAACTAAGTTAAATAATAATGATAAAGAAGATTAATAATAAATTAAAGTTAATTCAAAAGAAAATTTATAGATTCATAAATCTTATAAATCTTCAACTACAAATTTTTTTTATTTGGTATTCTACCAGTTGATTTAACATCGTAAGTTGAGTACAGTCAAATTTTTTTTAATAAAAAGAAAACACAAAATATCTAATTTGATCGAAAAAACATATAGATAATAACGTTAGATTATCTCAGATTTTTAAAGATAGAGTCTTTAACTGAGAAGATTGTTGGCCTGGAAGAAAAACTAAAACTGATGGTCTAATTGTGATAAATGTTGTTAAGTTTCAAAAATTATTGAAAATAAGTGAATTTAAGAAAGCTTTCAGGGTAAAATTAATAATTTTACCCTGAAAGCTACAAATAAAACTAGGAATGTCCTGAAGTCCAGAGATATATAGGATTCTATTTTTTTCTAATTGGCTTTAACCTAACTCTAAGTTAATCAAGAACTATATATCAATTTTAACTTTTAAATATCTTTTCTTAAACTTTGTTAATTTCTAATATAAATGGAAACTATTTTTTTATTTAAAAATCTCTTATTGTCTAGATTTTACCTCGAACTCTTACAAGAGTATCTAAACTTTTTTCAAGTAATGCTATTTTCGTCAGTCCTAAACTTTTTTGGCACATTTTTATTTCTCTATCTAATAAGCGACTTTCAGTCCTGTATATATTTGCTCATGTGTTGGCATATATCTTAATTTGTGAGTTACTTTTTTAAGTAGTTTATCAGTTAATAAAGTTTTTCTCTTCTTTATTTAAAACTCTTATTTTTAATATTTTTATCTCTCTCTTCTTCTGATTTACTAGATTTTTTCATAATTTCTTTACTATAACCAGAATTTACTGCTACAGGGAACAACTTTTTTTTAGACTTCTTTCTTAGGATATTTTCAAAATAATATATTATTTTGAAAATATCCTACACAATTTTAACTTTTCATGTATTTACTTTGGATTTTAAACAAACGAAGATTTAAAGCTAAATAAAGTTTTGTAGGTATTTTTTGATCTAAATTATTTCTTTCTTACTAAGAGTTAGTATTCTCATGACTAAATTAAGTACAATTTATTATTTACATAAATTTTTTTGACAATTTTATTGTCATAGATACAAGTCATATAAATAAAACTATTCCTATTTCATTTAATATATAAAGATTGAAAATGGTTAATTATCCTCAATTTAGAGTCTTATGTATTAAACTCAATTTAGTATTTGATATCATAGTCCTAAATTAAATTAAAATACTATATATTGTTATTAATTTTTTAAAAAAATGGTAACAATATTTTTTAAAAAGTTTTTCAAAGACTGTATAATTACCGTGATTTAAAAAGTTAACTAAGATTAAAATGTAAACTTTTTCAAGAAAATTTTGAAGATAGTGTGTCGTCAATAGAGACAATTTTATCGATGTAGTACGACTAGGTTTTTCTAAAAATTTATTTTTTTTAGACTATAAAAATAATTTTGTCAAGCTTCAATAGAGTTAGTATTAAATTGAATCTATCTATATTGAAAAAACATAATTTCTATAAAAATTCAGGAAGAAAAAGTAAATCAATAATTATATGCAAGAAGCAGGATTTATCGAGGTCTGGTACTATGAATATAAAACATTACTTTAATACTTGGCGAAATACTTTATAGCATAAATTATTTTTTAATATACTTAAATATATTATCCCTATAATGCTTTAACTGATTGTTTTTATAGCATTCTTAAAAATTGCTTTGTAACATTTTTTTGCATTAAACATCTAGATATATTTTACCAGTCGATTAATTATTAACTAGTAAACATTGAATCAGTTTATGTTAGTTTAGGTAGTCTACTCAATAAAAAAATATCCTGGTAAAAACCATGAAGATTTCAGCCAGAGGAAGCACAAATTCTCGCCAATTAGCTCTATTAATTCTCAAAGAAATTGAACAACGGGGAGCTTATACTGATATTGCCCTTGGCCAAGCTTTCAACCAAACTAATTTCGAGCCAGGTGATCGCGCCTTGGTCACGGAATTGGTCTACGGCATTGTCCGACGACGACGCACCTTAGATGCTTTAATTAATCAACTAGGCAAAAAATCTGCCCATCAACAACCACCAAATCTTCGTTTAATACTACATCTTGGCCTCTATCAATTGCGCTATCTTAATCAGATTCCTTTATCAGCAGCGGTTAACACCAGTGTTGACCTAGCTAAAGAAAATCAATTACTATCTCTTTCAGGCGTAGTTAATGGCATCTTACGTCACTATATCCGCCTAAGTAAAACTAAAATTGAGCCTTTAATCCTACCTGATCACCCTGTTGAAAAATTAGGTGTCCTCTATAGTTTTCCCAATGAGATCATCGAACTTTGGTTGCAGCAATTCGGGGAAGATACAACTGCCAAACTATGTGAATGGTTTAACCAATCTCCTCATCATGATCTACGGATCAATCCTTTGACAACTACGCTAGAAACTGTTGAAGCGCATTTGAAACAAGCTAACATCAAAGTAATGAGCCTAAAAGATGTTTGTCAAGGATTAAGATTAATTGGTAAAACTGGAGCTATTAAAGAATTACCAGGATTTAAAGAAGGATGGTGGACTGTACAAGACAGCAGTGCGCAATTAGTAACCCATTTACTTGATCCTCAACCCTCAGAAGTAATTATTGATGCTTGTGCTGCCCCTGGAGGAAAAACTACCCACATCGCTGAATTAATGCAAGATCAAGGAATAATTTTTGCTTGTGATCGCACTCCATCAAGATTGAATAAACTACGAGCCAATGCCCAACGATTACACCTAAAATCGATTAAGATCGTCACAGGAGATAGTCGTCAATTCAACCAATTCACTGCAATGGCTGATCGAGTTTTATTAGACGCTCCCTGTTCAGGACTAGGAACCTTACATCGACATCCTGATATTCGTTGGCGACATAGTCCCGAAAAGGTCCGACAACTATCGAAATTACAGCAAGAGTTATTGGAGAAAACGGCAACCTGGGTAAAACCCCAGGGAATCTTAGTTTATGCTACTTGTACCCTTAATTGTTTAGAAAATGAATTAATTATCAAACATTTTCTTGATACCCATACAAATTGGCACATTGAACCACCATCATCCCGTTCGCCCTTGTGTAATTGGGTAACTTCATCAGGATGGATAATAATTTTGCCCCATCAGCATCGAATGGATGGCTTTTTTCTAGTGAAGTTAAAGAAAGGTTGATAGAACCTCCATGTGCGTGCAAAGTCCTTCATTATAGAAATAGGAAAAATCAGAAATAATTGGAATTGACCATGAAAAGTGTTCAGAAAAAGAAACAACTCCTCAAGATTTTGATTGGTGCTGCTTGGATTGACGGATTAATCCAGAAAGAAGAACGTGATTATTTGAACAAAATGATAGCTACTCAAGGTCTTGCCGATGATCAAGAAATTGCTGTTCTTTTATCTGAACTTAAGCCAGTTCAACCCAGTCAGTGTTACCAATGGTTAGAAGAGTATTTAGGCGGTAATCCTACTACTAAAGATTATCAAAAACTACTTGAATCTATTAGTGGTTTAATTTACAGTGATGGTGATGTGCAGATGCAAGAAGCCCAATTGTTAACTAAATTACAATTGCTTGACCCGTCTCAAGATTCTTATAAATCTTCTTTTGAGAAGATACTAAAAACTATTCAAAAGTTATATAAAAAGGCTATTAGTTAAAAAAAATTCAGGCTAAAAACTATCTACCAATAATCTTATTACCGATCATTAAATTAATTTTTTAACTATCAAAATAACAACCACAGTCTATTCATTTTAATAAGGCTCTGTTTTAGATACAATGAAGTTGACAACTGCTCTAAAAGGTAACCGTTAATATTTAAGACTATAGTTGTTGTTTAAACATGCATGCGAACAAATAAAGCTGATTTATCTTTCTGACTATCTCTTGGTTTCAGGCTAAAAAGACAAGTTTTCTGTAGGTGGTTAGTCAAAAAAGAAGTTAATAAATATAGTTTTAAACATTCCGATTGATCTAAATTAATTTTTAATCAATCTAAGTGTTTTAATCTAAAAACACTTACGAAGTGAAATTTTATAAATTAGTTTGACTAAATAATTACTTATCTTCAACTGAAGATAAGTAATTATTTATATTTTTTGTTTATAGAGCTTTTCCAAGAGTTCTTGAGCAATAAATTTTGAATCTTTAAAAAATTGGTCAGTTAAATTCCTGCATCAACCCAAAAACAATTTTACGGTTATTTATGTTCTCTGGAGTTAATTTAAAAACTAATAATTCACTGCAATTGTTTATCACTAAATTTAGTTTAAATTCTTAACACTGTTACAGAGAATTTTATATCCATCCAATCTACAATCTAAGTTTTTAAAAACTCGGTATGCTCTACTGAAAGACTGATAGAAAGTCTCTATTGGAGCAGAAACAATGAAACTAATTCGTGTAATTTTTCCTTTCCCAGGATACAAGCTTCACACAATGATTATCGCTAACTAGATTAGGAAATACTTTTTGCACTTATAATAAGTTCAATTTTTCAAAGATCCGATATCATAGCCAATAAAAAATAATTATTATAAGTATAATATCGCCTATTTTTTAAATAAAAATTAAATTTTTTTAAAAAAAGCTAATACTGTTAATCAAAGAATGTAATAATAATATTGTCGTAATTTTTGATATAAGTACTCTAGCTCGCAAAATACTTTAGTAGGATCAAGACAGACCTTTATATCTAAAGTACTAGATCTTAATAAACGCTATTTTGAGCATACAGCTTTTTTGATCGACCAAACCATCTCTTAGATATTTTAAGTATCGAGATAAGCTTTAATTTTATTAATTTATCTATCTATTAGATGATAACTCTTTTAAAAATATTAATAAGCAGTTTGTGTACATTTTAGAAATTTATCAAAAAATTTATTATTTATCGTCTAAAAATTAATTTTTTTTATATTTTCTTTTATTTTATACATATTTTCGAAGATAAAGTACACGGTCAAAACTTTCTCTATCTTAGCTTTATTTGTGTTACCCAAGCTTTTTTTTAAAGTTAAAAATATTTAATATAACTTATACCAACTAGTTTTTTATCTCTTTTTTAAGCTTTAAATTTTCTGGTGCTTTCTGGTGCTTTCTGGTGCTTTCTGGTGCTTTCTGGTGCTTTTTGTAACCTTTATAGTTATAATATAATTTCTTATCAATCTGTTTTATAAGATAAAATCTGTATGCTAATATTTAAACATTAGGAAGCATTTTCAAATAACACTCTTATAAGATATCTGCAAATCCATACTAATTTTTTTATTTAAATCAAAGCTATAAAATCTCCTATTATTTCTTGATTTTTTTAAATATCAATTTAAACTTCATATATCTATAGCACAACGAAAGAATATCAGTCTAGTTTTAGAGTTTCATAAGAAATGATAAAATATTTAAGTAAGTTCTAAACTGACAACAATCTACACTCAACACTAATAAAAGAATAACTAGCTACTTTTACATCGTCGACATTAATTACTTGAGTAATAAAATAAAATAGTGGACTAGATAAAAAATTTTAACTTTAATTGTCATATATTTTTTATGGTAGAACTACTTTAGTTAATTTTTTCAAAAAGAGTATTTTCTATCGTAATAGAATGAGAAATAATCTGGATCTAGATTAATTAAATCTTTATCATATCTAATCTAAAATAACCATGGTTATAACGTATAACCATTCACTATCTCTGTTACTCTTAAGTTTAAAAAATTTAGAAAGCTAATCTAAACTAAACTTTATATGACTAAACTTTATCCATCTAATCCTAGACTACGCAAAAACTTAATTTAGAAAAAAAAGATTATTTTAAATACTTCTATGATAAGCCAGGTAATAGACCCGATATCCCTAACATTGAAGGAGCTCCCAATCTATCGCGCATTGTTTTAATAGACTACGACAAAATCTATGCTGTGCGCAGGGTAGATGTTATTTCCAAAGCTCTAATTTCTTATTCAGATAGTAATACTGTTTCTTGAATGGATATTCAAAAATTAGGTAGTTAAATAATTCTTAAACAAGTCATAATATTTTTTGAACTTCATCCTCTATTACTTAAATATGTGGTAAATATTCCCCAAGTACTCAAAGTAGAAGACTATAACGGATAGTTAATAATTATTGCCTGAATGGTATTTTTTAAACCTAGTAAAGAAAGATTTGTAAGTGAACAAGTGGGATTTATTTTAGGACAAGGCTACCGTTTAACTTTTTTTAAAAAATAAATTAAAGATTATTTTGATATAATTTATAATCGTATTTATGCCAATCAAGGAAAAGTTCGTTAGACCGTACCTGATTACTTAACTTATTTGTTATAAGATTCTATCAGAGAATAGTTATTTCCCCCTATTAGCAAAATATAGTATCGCATAGAAGTTTTAGAAGATTGACTGGGTTGTACAACCTCGAAAAAATTTATGCTGTGCGACGGGAATTATTAGCGTTGAAGCGAGCAATTTGGCCTCTACACAATGTTGAGAGAGTGCTTTGATTCAACTAAGGCTCAAAATCTATTTTTGAGATTGTTATAATCACATTATTGAACTGTTTGATATTGTAGAGATTTATCGATAACTTACCTCAAGTTTAATGGATGTTTATTTATCTTTTATGAGTAATAAAATAAAGGAAATAATACAAGTTTTAATAGTTATTTCTACAATTTTATTCCTCTAGCTTGTATTCCAGAAGTTTATGATCTAAACTTTGAATATATGCAAAAATTTTATTAGTCTTGTAGTTATATTACTTGTCTAAGCTTGATGGCAACTGTTACGATAAATTTAATTTTTTCCTTTTAATGACAGGAACAACTTGACTTATTTTATCGTCTTAACAAGAAATAAATTAATTAATAGAAATAAGCAATAAAATCTATTTATTTTTTGCAGCTATATTTCTTTGCTAAATATTAGTGACTTCCTAATGCTTATAGATAAGACTAAGTTAGATAAACTCAAATAAATCTAAAATAGAAAAGTAGTTACCAAAGAATAAGCGCTAGATGATTACATCTTGCCTAAAAATTCAGCAAATAGAATTAAAAGATAAGAAAATATTAAAATTAACTAGAAACTCACAAATTTTTCTCATAACACAAATAAAATTAGAAATATTATATTTAAGTGCAAAAGCATGAAAAGTTAAAAAAATTGTAGAACGTATAATTATAAAAATAATTTATAGATAGATAATCTAGAGAAAGAAGTATTTTAAAATTTTTTAAACAGTTCTCAACAAAAGATATGATTATTTATCATGGATAATAAATTTTTTAAAATAAATAAATAAAAATTAATTTTATAAGATTTTTTAATAAAATTTATAAAAAATTATAAATTAAGAGGGCAAAAATTAGCATAATAATTATGTCTATTTTTAGCTAAAGCTATATTAAAATAATAAGAAAAAAAATAATCTTTATTTTCTATGGTGTTTAATTTAAAATTAAACACCATAGAAAATGGTATCAAATAAAAGTTCATAAAACTGGAGAAAATATATTTGAAGACAAAGATAATTTAGCCAAGAAGGTTAAACAAAGTCCTGCTCAAAAAAGTTGCCCTCAAAAGGATAAATTAGAGCAATATAAATCCAGCTTTATCTTTTAAACTACAAAAATATAAAATAGTTGATGTTTTTAACGTTTATTTAAAGATACTTACTTGTCTACTTACAACGAAAATTTTATGACTAAAAAACAGTACACTAAACATAGGAGAGAGTTAGTGAGGGAGTTGCGGATTCGTCCTTGAGGCGAATTCGAGGAAAGTCCGGGCTTCCTAAAGACCAAACTTGCTGGGCAATCCCCAGTGCGCGTGAGCGTGAGGATAGTGCCACAGAAAAATACCGCATTTTCGGGTATTGTCCGACAAATGTAAGGGTGCAAAGGTGTGGTAAGAGCGCACCAGCAGCATCGTGAGATGCTGGCTCGGTAAACCCCGGTGGGAAGCAAGGTCGAAGGGACTAAGGTTGGTCTTTTCCCCGTCCCGTTATTGGAGAACCGCTTGAGGTGTTTGGTAACAAACATCCCAGATAGATAACTCCCCCTATAAGACTAATATTTTATAGGAACAGAACCCGGCTTATGTCTAACTCTTTCCTTAACCTTTATTTTGCGTCCATCCTGAAATAGGTGGCGCAGTGAAAAATTATAGCCCTGAAAAGGTACCTAAGAACATCAATTAGTAATTTTTATTCCCTCTTGGGGTAACGCTTTTTTCATCTTTCCCAACCACTCAATCAAACTCTCTAATTGTTTTTGGGGTTTTGATAGTCCTAACCCTCTAACAGTTACTTTCTTCGGACTATAAACAAACCGCGATTGTAGATAATTTGGTAGATTTTCTTGTAACAATTTCCAAGCAGGTTCTTCCATTGGAGTCTCTAAAATGATATGTTGTTTGCCATCAGTCTTAATGCGAGAAAACCCTAAAGATTTGCCAATTTGTTTTAATTCTATTACCTGCAGTAGTTGTTTTACGGAGGCGGGAATCTCTCCATAGCAGTCTGTCCAAGCTGCCATAATTTGCTCTAAATCTTTTTTGGAATTCGCCGTTGCTACTGCTCGATAAGCATCCATTTTTTGTTGAGTATCAGCAATATAACTAGTAGGAATAAAAGCAGTTAACTGTAAATCAACTTGAGTTTCATCAACTTGAGGTATTTCCTGACCTTGAATCTCTTTGATTGCTTCTTGTAACATTTCCATGTACAATTCAAATCCAATAGCCGTCATTTGACCTGACTGTTCAGCTCCTAATAGGTTTCCTACTCCCCTGATTTCCATGTCACGAGTGGCTAATTGATACCCTGAGCCCAGTTGGCTAAATTCTTGTAAGGCTTTCAATCTTTTTCGGGCCGTTTCTGTTAATTCCCCTCTACTTGGATATAATAACCAAGCATGAGCTTGTATTCCAGATCTCCCAACTCTTCCTCTCAACTGATAAAGTTGAGATAAGCCAAACTTTTGAGAATCTTCAATAATAATTGTATTAACTCTTGGGATGTCTAATCCTGATTCAATAATCGTTGTACAAACTAAAATATCTCCCATCCCATTGTTGAATTCTAACATAGTTATTTCTAATTCATTAACATCCATTTGTCCATGAGCAACCATGATTCTCGCACTGGGAATCATTTGTTGCAATTTTCCCGCTACTTCTTCGATTCCTTCAACTCTAGAAACAACATAGAAGATCTGTCCCCCTCGATCTAATTCGTTACGAATAGCGGTTCTAATAACATCATGATTATAACTGGATAAGTGGGTTTTGATAGAACGACGAGAGGGTGGAGGAGTAGTTATTAAACTCATTTCTCGAATACCTGACAAGGACATATATAAGGTCCTAGGAATAGGAGTGGCAGTTAAAGTAAGAACATCAACTTGAGTTTTTAATTCTTTAATTTTTTCTTTTTGATTAACCCCAAATCGTTGTTCTTCATCAATTACTAATAATCCTAAATTTTTGAACTTAATAGTTTTTCCTAAAATCTTATGAGTTCCTACAACAACATCCAATTCTCCTGTGGCTAACCGTTGTACAATATCCTTTTTCTCTGAAGTTGTACGGAAACGATTTAGTAGTCCAATATTAATTGGATAGGGTGCAAATCTTTCTTTTAGAGTATGATAATGCTGTTGCGTTAGAATCGTAGTCGGTGCAAGCAATGCAACTTGTTTATGTCCACTAGTAACGGCTTTAAAAATTGCTCTGACAGCGATTTCTGTTTTACCAAACCCCACATCTCCACAAATTAATCGATCCATAGGACGATCACTTTCTAGATCGACTTTTACATCTTGAGCTGCTTTGAGTTGATCTGGTGTCGGTTGATAGGGGAAAGAACCTTCTAATTCTTCTTGCCAAGGGGTATCAGGAGGGTAAATAAACCCTGATTGTTTAGAACGCTTAGCATAAAGATTTAATAAATCAACTGCTAATTTTCTAATCGCTTTACGAACTCTTTGTTTAGTTTTTTCCCAGGTTTTTCCTGTCATTTTATGGAGTTCTGGAGGACGATTTCCCGTTTGACAATAGTGGGACAAACTATCCACAGAATCTGCTGGTATTCTTAATAAACCATCATAGTATTGAATAACTAAATACTCACGAGTTGCTAAGCTTTCTAGCTTTAAAAATTTACCAACTCCATGACTTTTATGGACAACATAATCTCCTGGAAGTAGTCGCTCTAAGTTGATTTGTTTAGAGGCAGCTCGACGACGTTTTCGGACATAACCTGTCGAGGACAAAACATGCTGTCCAAAAAACTCCTTATCTGTAATAACAACAACTCGAAAAGTAGGAAGAATAAACCCTGTTAATTCTGCTAAGCCTGAATACTTTAGAGCTACTGCTATCCCTTGAGTATGATATTTATCAACTCCTGGGTAATCACGAGGATTTGGAATGAATTTAGCTGGACAGTCATGTTCTTCTAGTAAAGAAACTGTTCGAGAAGGTTGAGCAGAAACTAACCAGGTTGAATATTTATTCAGAGAAATACCACTGTAAATTTCTCGTTTTCCTCGTAATATTTCTGCTAATTTAGAGAACTGATGAGGAACACTAGGAATTGGACGACTTGATAAATCTAATGTAGTTTTATCCGTGCTTTCTGATAATTCTGAGAGATAAATAATAGGAAGTTTTTTGACTAAATTTATAGAGGTTTTAAAAGAACGATGAATCTTCGGTAAAGATGCTCCTAATTCTTGCCAGTTATCTTCTATATATTCTAACCAACGATTGCTATGAAACTCACATTGTTCTAATTCGTCAAAAACACAAAGAGTATTGTCTTCTAAATAATCTATTAATGAAGTGGGTTTTTCAAAAGCTATTCCTAAAAAACGTCCCATTCCCTCGGGATAATTATCGTCTTCTAATGCCTCTATTTCTTCAATAGATAAATAAGTCTTTAAAGATTGATGTCGTTGATTAAGAGTGTTGGCAATGATAGGATCAAAACTTGTAGGAGTTAGAAGAACTTGATCAAGTTTTTCTAACGAACGTTGAGTTGCTAGATCTAATTCTCGAATTTTTTCTAATTTATCTCCAAACCATTCTAATCGAATGGGTAATTCTAAGGAAACTGGAAAAATATCAACAATATCTCCTCTTCTGCTCCATTGACCCTCAGTTTCTACTAAAGAAACTCTTTCATAACCTAATTTAGTTAATGATTGATTAATTTCTTGAGATGATTGAGTTATTCCTGTTTGTAAATTTAAACAATAAGACCAAAAAATGTCAGGAGGTGGTAAATGAGGTTGTAAAACTTTTTCTGTCGTAACAATGGCTAATTTGTTACCAATAGACAATGAACTATTTATACTTGACAAAACCTGCATTTGTCCCCAGATCATTTCTGATTCAGCGTTAAATAACTCATAAGGAGACGCTTCTGAGGTTGGATAAAAATCAACAGTTGTCCAGCCCATAATCTCTAACTGAGCCGCCCATCTTCCTGCCTCTTCTAGAGTTGCACAAACCACTAACAAACTTCGATTCTCCGCTTGTGCTAATGCTGATGCGATTAAGCCCTTAGGAAGTCGAGGAATTCCTTTTAATCCCAAATAACCTGTTTTTTTTAGTTTTTCTAATAATTCTTTAGTTAGAGGTGATTTTTGTAGGGTACGAATTAGAGAAGAAAAAGTCATAATTATATTGACAAATCTATTTTATTTTTTTTTTTTAAAATAAATAAAGATAATTTTGAGACAATCAAAATCTTTTCAGACAGCTATTGTAACATACTTTATCATCGACTGTTTTATTTGTATAAAAATAGCTTTTTTAAACTTAAGATGTAGCTTTAAATAAACGTTAAAAACTCAAATTATTTTATGTCTCAATGTGGAACTATTTTAACTAAAATGAAGTATCTTCTAAACACCTAAAAAATCTCATATTTAAATATTTTTTTATAAATTTTATTAATTTTTATAGTCACTATTTTTTCTATTTTATATTTAGTTTTGTCCTCTAAGTTGTTAGCAAATCTAGAATAGATATATTTTTTTCTTATTGTTTCAATTTTAGTTGAACTAAACTACTTATATGCACTGAGTTATCACCAAGAACGATTACCGTATTTATCTCTTTATTTATGTTTTATTTTTAGAATTTATCTATTGATATATCTAAAATTTTTAGCTTTTCTACCTTATTTTTTCGAAAAAAAATAAATCTTTATATTTAATCGTATTACTTTTAATTTTCAACTATTTTAAAAAAATACCGATCCTTATAAAAGTTAATTTTTATTTTTAACATGTATGCAATTATTATGCTTCTTAAATAATTCGTATATAAATTCTTCTCATTATATGTTTAATAGTTGTATCAAACTTTCAAATCATTTAAATTACGATCTTCTTGTATTTAAATACAAAATCTATACTCTTGTTCTTGATTCTACATAAATTTCTTAAATTGTAAGTTAACTTCAATAGTTTTTGTTATTATGATGTCATAAGTTTAATTTTTAAGCAGATTACTATCTAATTTTTAATTCTGATCTTGACTCATTGAAGTTTACCTATTTGCACAATTCAAAATCGACATAAAACTTAGATCAAAAAAGTAATATAATAACTTTTGATAATTTTTTATATTTAAAAATCCGATAACTCTATTGGGTACATTAAAGTAATTTACTTACAGTGTAATTACAAATATTTTTAATCTGTCAAGGATACCAAAAATTAGCTGATACAATTAGTTTTGCTTCTGTATTCAATTAATCATTAATATTCTATTCTCCTAACTCATTAGTTACTTCAGACTATAACATATTACAAGCCTCTCTACTGCCATAAAACAAAGCTATCTTAATGAGTTTTTCTATATTATTTCTAGTATTTATTTTTATAATTATCCTGGTCGTAAACTAATTTGTTAACTATGTAAATGTAATAAATAATAAGTATTCTGATTGACTATAATTGATTCATCCTTAATTCAAGAGATAAATTAACAGTTCACTACACTTCAGCTAGTAATTTCTGAGTATACCTGAATTTTTTGAAAAATACTTCAGATTATCTGCCAAGACATAATTATTTTTACAAAAGATGAACTACATCCTGCAGTACTGATAATAATATAGTCAACATCAGTTCCTTCAGAATTATCGATCATCTATTTAACTAATGCTTCTGTTTGTTTTTCTCATCCATGATTTTCTAGCAGTTCTGCAGAACATCATCTGGTTTAAAAAATAAATACTTCACATACATTTGTTGTTAAAATTTTTACTATGTTTTAATAAACAAGGAAACAGATAGCCTTTACAAAAAACATAAAATCATCACTACTTGATATCGTCATTTTTTTCAATCGCAGCAACTTGTGAGATTTATTCACTCATATTTGTCAAAATACGTTTAAGACAAACTATTAAACTCTATCTCCTTTCCTATACCTAATTCTTGGACAACAGAAGTCTTTCCGACTTCTACCGGGACTATAAATAGTCCTAATTCGAGTAAGGTTTGGTTTATCTTATGCGTAATGGTTTTATCTACAGTTATTCCTAAGATTCCCGATGTGTAAGGGGAAGGATAGGTCTTAAATGTAACTTGACAAATAACTTTTAATATAAAACGATATTCTACGAACAACTTCATTAAGTCATATTCTGCCACTTTTTTAAAAATTCTTTCCCATAAATGCACAAAAGACAGTCTTAGGTTTCAATATTTGATTTACTCGTAATTTTATTTCCCACTTTTCGTATCTACTGTGGTCATAACCTCATAAATGGTGACGTCATTGAGATAAATAGTAGGGTCTATCGGTAGAAATTAATTAACCTGTATAAGATAAATTCTGCTTCTATAGTTGCTATAAAACCTCCTACCGCACCGTCAATAATGAAGTTCAGATTTTGGATATTCATAACTAGTCTTGAGGATAATACTAAGCTACCCTAAGACTGGTTTAGCACTATTTCTCCATAGAAGAATAGACCATTGGACTTCTTGAGTACACTGGATAATCTCGGACAGAGTTTTTAAATTAGGGGAAAGTCAGATGATTAGAATAAATATTAAAACCCACAAAGTTGTCAACTAAATTCTTCTAATATAAATCCAGAGGATTTTAAAAAATAACTGCATTATGGGAGTTAACTAAAAATTAGAATTGTATAGTGATCAAATAAATCATTGAGGAAAAAATAGTCTCCACTCCATTCTAGTGTACTTAATTTTTTTAGTAAAATTCCCATCGTAACGCGGCATAGTGCTGGTGTTTCACTTACAATGTAAGAGCCTTTAATCTAAAGGTAACTCACTCCATTCTGCACAAAAGTTGTCCCAACACAATACCTTTTCTTTTCCTGGAAACCAGTCTACTTGGTCGACTCTGAACCATTGTTGCGTCAGATGACTCCAAAGTTCAATGCCTTCTCCATTATTTCGATAATAATATCTTTGACCGCTACGAGCCACGATTTCCCAGGTTATACCATTTTCTGGATGATCAAACTCTATGCTTAGAGTACAATTTTCAGGAGATGATAGTTTATCTCCTTGACGTTGATAACAAATAGTTTGATAATTTTGCAGGCTGGATTCTCCTAGATTAACCATAAAAACAATACTCAGTGATTATTGTGGAAGTGGGGAAATGTTAGGAGGGTTTTTTACTCTCCCAAACTTCTCCTACTGTTCCCAATGAGATTTTACAGAAAGTCTTGGCAAAGGAGGAGGATAAGTCCTGGTTTTTTTACGCACAAATTTACGTTCGGGTCTGTAACTCGTTCGATAGCTAGAGCGAGAATTTTCTCCTGGAATATCATAAATATCAAGGTATAAAGATTGACCAGCAGCAGTAGCAGCTACTTGTAGGACCACACGAATAGCCTGGAGATTGCAGCCACTTCTTCCAAAAATTTGTCCTTTATCATTACCTTCAAAGGCTAAACGAATCCAAACTCGTTGATTCTTATTAACCTGTTCACAATCTACACTTAGAGAATCGGGCGATTCTAACAAAGGTTCTACCAAAAACTCTACTAAACCCAAATAATCTGGGCTAGCAGGATTTGATGAATTAGACCAAGAATTAGGTTGGAGCATTGACTTGTTCAAATACTTGCGCTTTCTGAAGAATACTACGAACGGTATCAGTAGGTTGGGCTCCCTCTTGAAGTCTTTTAACAATCCCTGGAACATTTAAGTGGGTTTCGTCGGTTCTGGGGTTGTAAAATCCTAATTCTTCTAAAGGACGACCATCACGACGACTGTTATTATTCATAGCGACAATTCTATAACTGGCTTCACGCTTTTTGCCGTACCGTTTTAAGCGTAGTTTGATCATATTAGTTACTGAGACTCCTTAACTCATTGATAATTTTTAATCACTGTTTGGTGAGAGATTGACTTTTAGCTCAAAAATTGACTAAGTCATTTCCGAACTTACAATTGTACCATTTTACTCTCAACTTCAGTAAATTGTTAGAATCGTTATTGTATTTAGACTCAATTGATATATGCAAAGAATAGTTAAATGCGAATATTACCTATTTTTTGGGTATTTATTCCAATCTTTCAGTCTTATGACAAGAGCTTGGAGTTGGTCAATCACAAAATTTTATTGCCAGCATTGAGTTTAATTACCGTTACTAGCATTTTATCCTAAACCTAAGAATTTAAACTTTATGAGCGTAACATTTAAGACATAACCGAAGAAAAATGGGATTGGGCACAACTTATCGTTTCCTAAGCGATGCTCATGCATAAATTAAATTTATTTTGACAGATTTAAGAAGTTATACGACGAGATAAAGCTATTGCTGTAGAAGATTTTTACCCCACATCAGTCCCTTTAAAAGCTCAAAAAGTGCATGCAAACTTCTTGGTTTTAGGGAAAGAAAAATTGTTTCTTCTTCTGGCTGTCAAAGTATTAGGATACGGAAAGACTGGAGGAGTAGTTCCTATAACTGAAAAGCCTAGTGTTACTATGATCTCTATTTCTCGCTACGATTTACTGGAGTTCATATATCTATACATCGATTCAGTTTTTATAAAAGTTTCCTTTTCATTGCTAATTTGCTTACATCATTGTTCTCTATAAACGCAAACCTCACATTAAAACTATTAGCTAAATTTTATGATAGTCAATGGTTTTTTAAATCAAAAAAAACAATATTACATTTTTACTTAAACAATTAATAATTTTAAAAAAATAACATCTACATTCTTTTGGGTTTAATACAGAAGTGCCTGTTGATTTCTAGCAGAATATTAATTTTATTAAATTAATATTTTAGTTTAATTTTGGTATTTTTTTCTTAAACTTTAAAATTACCAATAAAGAGAACTTAAAACTAACAAAAAAGTTTAAAATACACGTATTTGTGTGACTGATACTGCAATACCTTGATTAATACCAGTTAATTTTTAATAGCTGTTTTTTCTGCAGTTTTTATAAAAAAATAGGCAGCTCTATGTATTATTCGGCTTGTGGAAGATACGGCAATTTCTATCTGTCATGTTTGGTATGTCACAAGCTCTTCCCTATACTGTTGTATGGCATTTTGAGAAAAAAAGAATGACTGTAGGTTTACACTAAAAAGACATTAATCAATGTACCTTAATGAACTTTATTCCCAGTCATCTTACCGGAAAAATTCTTCAAGAGTGGATTGAAGCTTTATAGATTTTGCTCAAATGAAGGAATCTTCTTAGAACATGCCTATGATTGTTTTCTGAAAATGAATGTTTCTCAGTGTCATCTCTCCTTAAAGTTACTTAGTTGGCTTCATTTACACGATTCAGTGATTATTGTTTGGTAATAAGAATTTAAATGAAAACTCTATTGACAGTCTCAGCATTTTTTCTTTAAAAAAGAAATTTAAATAAAATTAAATAACAGTTGTAAAAGCTTACGACTAGAAAAGTATAACAATCGTTAATGAAGATTAATGATTTGGCGTTAATAATTGATAGTAAGGCGGGCACCACCCACCTTACCTAAGGTTACTTAATTGCAGGAGCTTTTAAAGACATTTGTTGAGTGAAAGAGATCTGCACTTCCTTAACTCCTTCTCTTAAAGTTGGCACTGAATCACGTAATACTGCGGTGAGTTGGTTAATACTAGAATCGTAAATCTGGGTGACAATTTTCGGATACAAACCAATACCAATGATAGGAATTAATAAACACCCTATAATAAATACTTCTCTCGGTTCAGCATCAATTAATTTGGTGTGGGAGGTTAATTCTTCATTTTCAGGTCCATAAAGCATTTCCCGCAACATTGACAAGAGATAAATGGGGGTTAAAATTACCCCAACAGCAGCTAAACAAACTACAACTACCTTAAATGTTGGACTGTAGGCATCACTGGTTGCAAACCCTACAAAAACCATTAATTCTGCGACAAACCCACTCATTCCAGGTAATGCCAAAGAAGCCATTGAACAAGTGGTCCACATGGCAAAGACTTTCTTCATCTTTTGTCCTATCCCTCCCATTTCATCTAGCATCAGGGTATGGGTGCGATCATAAGTACAACCTACCATAAAGAAAAGACTCGCTCCAATTAACCCGTGGGAAATCATTTGTAACATTGCCCCACTGGTCCCTAATGAAGTAAACGAGGCTATTCCAATTAGGACAAACCCCATGTGAGAAATTGAAGAATAGGCAATCTTTCTTTTTAGGTTTCGTTGAGCAAAAGAGGTTAGAGCAGCATAAACAATATTTACAACTCCTAAAATTACTAACATGGGAGCAAAAAAAGCATGGGCATCCGGTAACATCTGTGCATTCATTCGCAGCAGTGCATATCCTCCCATTTTTAAGAGAATCCCTGCTAGTAACATGTGGGCAGGTGCAGTGGCTTCTCCGTGGGCATCCGGTAGCCAAGTATGAAGAGGAAAAATGGGTAATTTAACACCATAGGCAAGAAGAAAACCTCCATAAAGCAATAATTGCAGTTTTAAAGGAAAATCTTTACTCGCAATCGTCGTCATGTCAAACGTGATATTGCCACCATAGAATGCCATGCTTAAAGCGGCTACTAAGATAAATAATGATCCCACTGCAGTGTAGAGAATAAACTTAGTCGCTGCATAAAGACGGCGTTTTCCTCCCCAAATAGATAGGATAAGATAGACAGGGACTAATTCTAATTCCCAGACAAGAAAGAAAAGTAACATGTCTTGTACTGCAAAAACAGCGATCTGTCCCCCATACATCAACAACATCAGGAAATAGAACAACTTTGGCTTAAATGTCACTGGCCAAGCAGCCATCGTAGCTAAGGTGGTGATAAACCCCGTTAGCAAAATTAGGGGCATGGATAGTCCATCAGCCCCCACTGACCAATTTAAGTCTAGTTGAGGAACCCACGAATAGCTTTCAAATAATTGAAGGTCGGGATTGCTTAGATCATATCCAGTATAGAAAGCATAAACAATTACTGAAAAATTGATGAGTCCAATAGTCAAAGCATACCATTTGACTGTTTTGCCGTCCTTATCAGGAATTATAGGAATAAACAAGGCAGCAATAATTGGAAAGAGAATTATGGTAGTTAACCAGGGAAAATTGGCAATATCCATTGCGATTATCTAATGTACTGAGTGACACTTGGAGTTTGGTTAAACAGTTATTCAGTTCTTTGTTATCAGTGTTTTCACTGTTGACTGTTCACTAGTTTAATGTCTCCAAAAAAATACCCGCTACATTTTAACGATTTTCTCTTTAGGCTTTTAAAAATAGATCTCATATCTTAATCTTTGGACAAGTTCGGTTTTGGATAAGTTCGGTGGAATGATTTCGATATATAAAAGTTATTGCTTACACGACAGGTTTTATAATCAATAACTTATTATGATTAAGTAATAAAAGAAATAAGTTAGCAACTAAGAATAAATTAACCAAGCAAATTTACCTACACCAAATTTAAAGTAAAAAAACAGTACAAAAATTAATAAGAGAATTAACAAACTAATTGTTATATAATCTATTTGAGTAAGTAATGATTTATGCAAATAAGTACGATTAGAGCTGCCAGAAAATGCCTTGGACTGAAGAATTACTTCCAACTTCTGAGACTTAGCCATCGCGTTGAGAATTAGGGTAACTGCAACGGCTGAATACACTTTAATTTTTGAGATTAATCCAAGTTTTTCTATAGCTAATCCACGTAATTTCTGGGCTTCAATAATAGTTTCAATCTCTCCTAGTAGAAGAGGAAAAAAACGCAATGTAGAGGAGAAAATAAAAACAATTTTATAAGGTATTTTTGCTCTTGCCATACCTACTACCATTTGGTTGATATCAGTAGTGAAAATAGCTAAAGGGATAATTAAAATCATTGTTAAAGTTTTAAAGATAATACTTAGAGCATAGATAATCCCTTCTCGATTTATAGAAGCTCCTCCAATCCACCAATAAGTTTGAGGGATACTAAAAATAGGTGTTAAAGTATTTCTGTTAATTAAAGTTTCAACTTGGTCAACGTTAAAAAAACCCATAGTTATTAAGAGAAAAATATAAAAAGGAAACATTACTTTTAGAACCAGTCTAAAATAGCCTAAGCTAATACCAGCTAATAAACAAGCAAAAGCAACAGATAAAGCAAGAATTCCTCCAGTAATAGGACTGTCCCAGATAAAAGCAATTAGAGTGATTATGACAATCATCACTAGTTTAGTTCGAAAATCTAAACGATTGAAAAAGGTATCGTGTTCAACAGATTCAAATTTAAACATAGGATTATTATTGATAATTGATAATAGCTTAAAAACAGTTAGTTAATTCAATAGGAGTTAATACACGATAATTTTGTTCTGAAAATTGACTAAGAGTTTTCCCTAAAAAAACGACTTGGGGAGGAGTGAGATAAGTAGACTTTAGTAAGTTGATTTCATAATAAGCTTCACGAATAGGAGCATCCAGTAAAATAGTTCCTTTACCCATTATAATTGCGCGTTGAGCGTAGTCTGGCATTAAATATAAATGATGGGTAATAACAATAACAGTTTTTCCCATTTTGTGTAGCTGACGACTCATTTCTAAAATAGCAAGAGAACCATGATAATCTTGACCAGTTGTCGGTTCATCAAGAATAATGATATTAGGTTCCATCGCCAAAATAGCAGCAATTACAATTCGAGCGCGATCGCCCTTTGGCAGGGATAAAGGATGGACATGGCGATATTTTAACAAGCCCATTATTTCTAAACTTTTATTAACCTCTTTGTTAATTTTCTTAGAAGAATAGTTTAGATTTTCCAAGGCAAATGAAACTTCTTTTTCTACTGTCATATTAAAGATTTGGTTGTCTGGATTTTGCCCGACGTAGCCAATAAAACAAGACAATTCACTAACAGAAAAATTTCTAATATCTTGCTCACGTATTTTAACAATTCCTTCGGAAGGAGATAACAGATTTAAAAAATGTTTAACTAAAGTACTTTTTCCTGCTCCATTTTGACCCGCAATTAATACATATTCTCCTTGATAAATATCTAACGAAACTTGGTGTAAAGCTTTTGTTCCATCCTTATAAATATAAGTTAAATTTTCAGTTGAAAGAACTAATTTTTCTCTATCTTGAGCGTAGGTGTTAGGCAGAGTGAATGATGGCGCAATAGGCCAATTCTTTTGTATCTGTTTGAGAGCGGAAAGTCCTTCATCAAGTGTGGTAGGAATTCGAGGAACTGTAATTCCTTTTTGACTAATGTGGTAGAAAGTTTGAGCAACTTCGGGGGGACGTAAATTTTGAGCTTGAAGGAGTTCAATTTCTGAGTAAATTTGTTCAGGAGAACCGATGCTTAACAATTTCCCCTCTGATAGTATGGCAATGCGATCACTAAATTCAGCCATCTCTTCTGCAGCATGGGACACCATAATAATGGTGACTCCTAATTCCCGGTTTAATTCCTTGACAATAGCAAACACTTCTTGGGAACCAATGGGATCTAATTGAGAGGTGGGTTCATCGAGGATCAATAACCTAGGTTGTAAGGCCAAGGCTGCGGCGATTGCTAACCTCTGTTTTTGTCCCCCTGACAATTCTTGAGGATGTTTCTCTTGAGTTCCTTCAAGTCGAACCGCGGCTAACACCCGGGGAATACGAGTAATAATTTCATCAGGTTCCACAAGGAGATTTTCTAAGGCAAAGGCGATTTCATTTTCTACCGAAGTTGACAGTAGTTGAGTTTCAGGATCTTCAAAAACTGCTCCCACATACTGCGCTAAGGTACTGACTGTTTGTTCTATGGTATCAAGTCCCCCGACGGTAACGTAACCAAAAAAACGACCCCCATAAAATTGGGGAACAATCCCATTAAGAGTTAAACAAAGAGTAGTTTTTCCGGCACCAGTTGGACCAATAATGCCCAGAAATTCCCCTTGAACAATATCTAATGAAATATTTTCAAGGACTGGTTTGGAGCAATTGGGATAAAGATAAGAGACATTTTCTAAACTAGCAATCACATCCATAATTATTTCGATAAAATAGACAAACAAAGGAAAATATATTTACTTCTGCTTTTTACCTTCGATTAATAAATAGCTTGTTTAGGTTTCATCAAACCAATAACTCGTAAACCAGAAATAACTCTAATGCCGATAAATGCTCCTATCAAAGAACGGATTAAGTTTTCTAACGGTATAATAGGAGCTAAAAATAGCCAAGTTTCTTCGGGCCAGTTAAACATATAGTAGGTAATAACAACTTGACCTAGGTGAGATACTCCCATGACCATCCAAGTCCCCAAAAACAGCCCAACAGTTACCAAGAAAGGTTTCTGACTATTAATACATTGTGCAATCAAAGAACAGGTGGGCAAAGCAAACAATAAAATACCTGACCAGTCAATAAAAGAACCGGCAATAATTGTTGGAAGAGAAACCCCATTAGAAAGAGCATGGTGAGTATATAAAAATAACTCAATTACAAAAATAAGGGTCAACACAAAACGCCAACATGTATTTCCCTTTCCTGAAGACATTACACCGGACGTAAAACTAGCTATCACTGCTCCCCAAATAGAAATCAGAGGGATTCCTGCAGTATGAGGTGCGAGAAACACACCAATAAGAGTCCCCATTCCACTGGTTATCGCTCCAGCTAATGGACCTAGTAACCACCCAACTAAGGGAAAAATCCCCTGACTCATAGGAAACAACCCTCCCGAACCAATGGTTATGGAAAAAGGAACAAATGCGAGAACTGTAACTACAGTGGACAAGACCACAATGTAATTTAAGGGAGTGCCATTGATGGAGGCTACCCCCGAAGTTTTAACTTCTCTTTCTTTGCCTTTAAGAAGTGTTAGGGATGACATAGCTGGTTAATGTTATAACTTTTTTATTCTAAACTGTCTTTGAGCAGTTCCGGCGAATTCATTAGTTGAGGAGAAAAACATGCCATCAAATAAAAGAGCAATATATAATATTTTATGTTTAAAAAAGAGTCCAAAGATGGCATCACTGTAATAATAGTTAATTAACTATCAATCTTCCTAAATGACCTGGATAATTTATTCTAACTATAGACTTTAAGAATTTAATCAATTGCAGATATCGCGTTAATAATAATATTGGTAACTTCTGATGATGATCGGTAAAATAGTTTTTTTAATGAGGACAAATAGAAGATTAAGATTGAATTTTTTTAAACCACTAACTATAGTAACATCAATTATTTTAAGCAACATAAGAAGAAAATAATTAACTTTGTGGATGATCATCACTATATTTTCTGTTTTCAATTTTAGACTAACTCGGCTAACGCCTAATAATTTTACTGAGGAAACTATAAACAATTGCTTTAGATAAAGTAAGGTAAATCATTATTATGAATGACCAACAAGTTCCTAGTGGAAATCAAATTTTCATCCAAAGCTATAGTAAATATCATCTTCAAAAAAAATTAAGGACAATTCCACAATTACTAAATTAATTTAGTAATTGTGGAATTGAGTACTTGTTTAAAGCTGAGTCTCTTGGAGTTAATTTATTTGTCCTTTATGAATTATCTTAGATATTTCAGTATTTACGATTTAGTAATATACAGGTAAGTTTATTTCTCAGCTTATCATTTATCTATAGTTAGGACTTTTTCCGATAAACCACGTCAATAATTACAATATCTAGTTATTTTTTTAAGTCTTTTTTTGACATTGTTTTGATTGATATTTATTTACTATTTAGGCTAGTCCTGGGACCAGCCTAAATAGGCAGGTTTTTCAGACAAACAAGATTTCTCTTATGAGTAAAATATATTCACTGATAATTCTGACTCTCTAAAGCTAAAAATCTTAGATAACTGCTTTATGACCTCAGAAAATACAACTTTATCCTTAAATTAGATACTTATCAATCTTCAAAATTAATGCCTACCAATACTACCTTCTCACTACAGGAAAAAGAAAAGTTACTAACTAAATATTAAACATGGAGTTAAACAGCAATGTTTCCAGTGATACCATTGTTTCTGTGTTAAATACAATAAGTGATGTAGAAAAAACAGAAAAGATTGTCTGTATTGAGAGTGCTTCATAAAAATTTTATGGACTGAAATAAATTCGTAAAACTTGTCTCAAATCTTTATCAGTAGTAGTACCATGAAACGGGTTACTTCTTTTGCTAAAGTTGACATACAAAAAGAAAAATAGAAAATACAATTTTTAGTTCTTTTTTATGGATGTGTATTTAGAAAATTAGCATAGTATAGTTGAATTATTCAGATCTAGAGAGTTACTTTTCCTATGCTGGTATTCATGATATGACTAACAAGACATTGTTACTTTAGATTAAACAATATGTTTACTGATAATGAATTAGATAATACTTATAAAGTCCGTTCCTATTTTTTAGCTGATACTAATTAACTAAAAGCTTGTGTATCAAAAATTATCTTTAATTTTGGCATTTTATATTTTCTATGGGTTTGAAAGTTCAGTTTTAAATCTCCTAATATTTTAGCGACAAATAATGGTAATGTATTTTGCGCCTATCACCTTTTGCTCTAGAACAATAAAAAGCTTTTATAAAATATTATATCGTTATGTCGATGCATTTTGAGGATTTAAAGAAGCTATCTTCAATCTAACGAATAGAGATTTGATATAAAAACTTGGTTTGTCTCTCTTGTTTTTAATTATAGAAGTCTTTAAGTAAAGTACTGCTTTGGAAAGTTATTTTTAGCTCTAATTACTTAGAAATTTATAAAGCAGAATGTAGCGGTTTATGGCAACAAGCCCATCAATAAATTACACTTTAAAGTATTAATACCTATAACAGAAAAAATTAATTTATATTTTTTAACTGAAAAATATTAAAATTAGTTAATTGAGCTACAAAAATTATTTTTATACAATTTTTTTAGCTAAATTAACCGACAAATAAACTCTGTATTGAGATAACTTAGACAAATAAATAGCCTTATGTAAAATATTAAATTTACTTTTCCATCACTCCCAAGAAAATTATCGATATAGAGAAGATGTTCCAATCTAAACATTTAGTATTATTCCTGTTGGTCATTTATCTTTTAACCTTAGAGCGGTATAAGATAAAATTGATTTTAATCTCGTTAATTTGGAACAAAATGAGAGAAACTACGTCAACTTCCATTGAGAGGAGGATAGCTTCATGAGCACCCTATTGCGTGATTTTTGGTATGTCGCTTTACCTGGTAAACAATTAAGACCAGGTGAAATGGTTCATAAGAAAATGCTCGGCGAACCCATTTTAGTTGGACGGCGTAAAGATGGGGAAGTATTTGCTATGCGTGATATTTGCCCCCATCGAGGAATCCCCTTGCAATATGGATGGATGGAAGGGGACAATGTATGTTGTCGTTACCATGGTTGGAAGTTTAGCACTCATAATGGGAGTTGTAAGGAAATTCCTTCTTTAACTGAACATGACGATTTAGATATTAGTCGTATTCGGGTTCCTACCTATGCTTGCCGAGAAGTTCAAGGAAATATCTGGGTCTATTTTGCGACGGATACTGACAGAGAAACTGATTTAGCTAAAATTCCCCCAGTTCCTACTATCCCAGATTTTGGTAGGGTCGAACCTGGAATTTCCGAAGTCATCCATTTTACCTGTAATATTGACCACGCTATTATTGGACTAATGGATCCAGCCCACGGTCCTCACATTCATAGTTCTTGGTGGTGGCGTAGTGGTCCACAAAAATTTCGAGTTAAAGAAAAGCAATATGAACCTGTTACTCAAGGATTTCGTCTTGTCCCCTATGATATGCCGGTGAGTGCACGCCCTTATAAACTCTTAGGAGATAAGGTTTCTATTGAAATTATCTTTCAATTACCGAGTGTACGAACAGAAATTTTAAGAGGTGATCGCTATTCTGCCTGTTTATTAACCACTATTACTCCTATTGATGAAAACGAATGTGAGGCTTTTCAGAGCATTTATTGGACTATTCCTTGGATAGGAGTTTTTAAACCTTTATTGGGGTTCTTAACCCGTCAATTTCTGACACAAGATCGTGATGCGGTAATTCAACAAGGAGAAGGGCTAAGCCACAATCCTGCATTAATGTTGATTGATGATGCAGATACTCAAGCAAAATGGTATTTTCGTCTAAAACAAGAATATCAAAAGTCTAAAGCAGAAAATCGACTCTTCAAGAATCCAGTAGAACCGAGAATATTACGCTGGCGTAGTTAAAAAAACGGATGAGGTTTCTAAGATTATCGAATGTACTGAGCATAATAAAGCAGTCACCAATAATTTCTAGGATTTTTCTTGTAGAATCTTCTAATTCCAAGAACTAGATTTTCATAAAGATCTAGTTCTTGGAATTTTGAGAACCTTGTAAAGCTGAACTTTTAACCTTTTTACATTTAGGTTTCGTTACAGTTGGTATAGAAGAACCATAAAAAAATATATATATCTAAAAAATTACCTTTTAATTTAAATAGTATTGAAGACTTTTCTATTACATGATGTACTCAATTTAAAAATCGCGATATAGATATAGTCTGTAGATTCATGGCAATTCAAGTCTAGACTGGAGGAAACTTTTTATCTCAAACCTAAGTAGAAAAATAATTTTTCTTCTAAATTGACAACTTCTAACCCTCTTTGCTTTAAAAACACTTCTAGATAAGAGATATTCAGCGAATGTAGCAGTCAATGACTGCAGGATTTGAATGTAAAACTACCTAAAAAATTACCTTCTATTTTACGGTAAATTAGGACAGCAATTACTTCCCATTGCTTTGAGTTCTCAGTATTCAAGTCCTTGTTTTATTTGATTAGTAACACGATCATTATTGGCTTACTCTCAGCCATAGCTTATACTCTAGATTCTTAGGTTTTTTAGCCTATTTTTTTGATAACACATAGAACTATATTTTAGGGATTATTTATAGTTAGTCATGATTGTAGTTACGGTTTATTTTTTTACTACAAATGGCTTAGCCAGTTTATTGGATACTTTGGCAACACCCTGATCTCAGTACCTTTTCATGGCTAGCATATTAGCCATTGTAATCATCATAGAAATACAGAAAATATTGACACCAATCAAAGTTAGCCTCTAATGACAGAAGGCAGATATCTTTTAATGTTTGAATAAAAAAATAGCTCTCTTTAAACCAGTTTTATTTATCTATTCGGTCTTTTTAAGCGGTTTACAGTAAAATAAAAAAATTATGGTAATTCTAATATTTTTATATTTATGTGTTTTTTTTCTAAAAATAGGACATAATCATAAGTGATATTGACTGAATTAAAGTAATAATTATTATAGTTTTTTTGGCTTATCAATAAAATTTGATACAACTACTTAAATATTATTTCTATTTTTATGTATTCTTTGTAAGATAGTTAAATCTGAGTACTTATTTACATCATAAAACTTCCGAGATTACTTGGTATCTCCGATGTAGTTAATCACATCTTTTTGGCTATTTTTCATTTTTATTTTAAAACTATTGCTGACGCGATTAAACCAATTTCAGAGGACTACTATCAGAAGTTTAATCGCTTAACTATTAAGGGTTTATTCCGTCATTATAAAGTTTATTTTGTCGTTTTTTATAGTGGAAGTAAGGTTTATTGTCAACTCAAGAAATTATAAATATTTTTCGAATTGATAACTAAAATTTGAGGTAATTTTTAGTTTTTATCTGATAAAATAGATTATATAAAAAAAATTATATGTATTTCAAAGTAGAGGTTAGTAATCATTAATTTCTACTCTTAAATATCTAGATTTTAATTGGATTAAATTGATAAAATTTTAAAAAACTTTTATTTTTTGTACTGGTAGTTCGTTTTCTCGAAAGAATATATAAGATAGGTTAAAAAACTTACTCACTTAAGAGTTAAACGGCTTAAATTATTTTAAGCCGTTTAACTCTTAAGTGAGGTAGCCTGTAGTATTTATAGATTCCATTCCTAGAGAATTATCAAGCATTTTAAGTAATCTATTTATTTTTTATATTTTACTTTTTTTAATTCCTATATTTACTTATTTATTTGAATCTACTCTTAGTAGAGAATGACTCGTTCTTATCTTAACAGGAGTAACTGAATCAGTTATAAATTATTTTAATGACTGAGGTTTTTAAGTATTTGCTTTTTGGACTAAACTACTCAATATTGTTTTTATTGATTGTTTATACGTTCAATATTTTAAACTACATTATTTATGCAATTATTTAAAATTTTTTAATAGTTTTTGCATTGATACATTTTAGTTTATTTATTTGCCCCAAAAAGCTTAGCTCTTCTATAGATTTTCCTCCACATTGACTATGTCTTATTTGGGAAGAACTAATTTCAAGATAGATAGTTTTATATTCTATAAGAAAATATTTAATGCTTAACTATCATATAAATAAAATTTTTTAGTATTTTAATCGCAATAAATATAATTTTATATTCGGTATATTTTTTAAATAAATAAAATTACTAAATTTTGTATAATTTATCATTTAATAATGGATAATAGTAATTTTTTATAGATTAAATATCTCGTTTATTGAACTAAGTTTTATGTCTTATATTATAGTCATAAATAGAGTAAAAATATTAGAAATAGTATAATTTAATTTCAATAAAAAACTACTAAAATATCTCCCATATAATAATTATAGTTCTTTGTAAGCTTATCTATTGATACTCAAATTTTATCTTGATATTTTTTATTTCTACAGAATAAGTTTAGTAAGACGAAATTTATTAATAAAATTTAGAGAAATTTTGGAAAAACCTCGGCAATATTCATTGTAGTAACAGTAAAATCTAAGAGACTATTATTACAATGATAACCTAGAAAATTACTATAAAGTCAATTTTTAGTTAAAAGTCTTCTTCTTCCAATCATTATGATATTAAACAAGTATATCTAAAATTTTATCAAGTAAAGCAAAAGTCCAACAACTGAGTTTATCTTGTTCTATAGACTATGAAAATAGTTGTTTAAAAGTTTTACAGGAAGGAATCTTTGATAAATATCATAGATTTGATGAGATAATTCTTTATCTTCATAAAGATAAAACTATTATTAGTTTTACTTTATAAACAAAAAAATATAGTTATTAGAGTCAAAAAAACTTCATTTAGCTCGTTAGTATTAGTAATAAATCTCTGATAAACTTAGCTACTATAACACCAAATTTATTAAAAGCCCAATACAAGGTTTAACTCTAGACCTCAATCGGGTACAACAATGCTTAAAACAGAATATAATCTAGTAATTCAAACAATTAAATAAATCTCAAATATGATATTATCAACTTTAAAAGTTATCTTGTTTTATAATAATACTATTATTGTTTCTAACTTTGTTTTAAATTTAGTCTCTTTTCAAGAGAGGTGTCAGTTATTTTCTGAACTTTGTCGAGGTTTTAAACTCGGTAAAAAATCTATTTTTTCTGATATTGCCTATAATTAAAATCATACTATAAATTATTAATAATCCTAAATTATGGGAGGTGTATTGCTAGAAATTTTTGTAAATATAATTTATTATTTTTTTTAAAATTCAGTAAAATTATATGATATTTAAATTTTAAAATAAAAAAATATGACAAGTTAGTGATGGGATAGCATTTAGCCATTTAAATATTTGTTTTATTAAAAATAAAGATAAATTTTATTTAAACTTTTAGACCTATAAAAGTCAAATTAATGTTAGAATTATTTTTCTAGAACCAATTATTCCTATTTTTACTGGGCAACACAATTATCTCGGTTACACTCATACTAACTCAAAGCAGTTGAGAAACAAACTATTATAGTTCTCGAAAACTAAACACAGTCAATTTTATGTTACTAGACAATGTAGAATAATAAAAGCTACTAAATTTTATGGAGAAATTAGATTAGAAGTGACTATTATAAATTTTTCTAATATAAATTCCTTTGAAAGTAGAATAAAGACCCCTTTGAGTAAGCAAAAAATAAAAGTTTTACAAATCAATTTAGGTAAAAAATGTAATCTTGCTTGTATTCATTGTCATGTGGAAGCGGGACCAAAACGCACGGAGGAATTATCTCCAGAAGTTTGTCAGCAATTAATTGACATAATCAACCGTTTTGATCAAATAGAAGCTGTAGATTTAACAGGGGGTGCGCCAGAAATGAATTATGGATTTCGTCCTCTTGTAGAAACAGCTAGAAATGCGGAAAAACAGGTGATTGTTCGCTCTAATTTGACAATTTACTTTGAACCTGATTTTGAAGATTTACCTGAGTACTGTACTAAACATCAAGTAAGAATTATTGCTTCTTTTCCCTGTTATTTAGAAAAGAATGTTGACATACAAAGGGGAAAGGGTGTTTATAATAATTCAATTAAAGCTTTGCAAATTTTAAATAAAAAAGGGTATGGAAATGATCCTAATCTAATCTTAGATTTAGTTTATAACCCACCTATAGCAAGAGATAATAATTTTATTTTGATTCCCGAGCAGAATCAATTAGAGAAAGAATATAAATTTTTTTTAAAAACTAAATTTAATATCAATTTTAATAGTCTTTTTACTAGTATTAATATTCCCGTAGGTAGGACAAAAAAATCTTTGCAAAATCACTATTTATATACTCCTTATCTTAAGTTTTTAGAATCTAATTATAATGAGCTAACAGTGCCTTATTTAATGTGTAAAAATCAACTCTCAATTGATTATTCTGGTAATGTTTATGATTGTGACTTCAATCAAATGGAGAATATTCATGCAACGAACAAAGATGGGGAAAAACTGACCATTAATAAACTATTAGCCTTAAGCAATTTAGATATAATTAAAACTATTAAAACTGCCACTTATTGTTATGGATGTACCGCTGGAAATGGTTCGAGTTGTGAAGGAGCATTAGTCTCAAAAAACAAAAAGATAGTTATTTAATTTTTTCTTGAGGAAAAAGTAAATAAATAGTCTAATCAACTTGGGATATATTGTTCTTGTTTCTGTTGATAGATTAGCAGTATTTTGTTAACTCTCTCACATATTTTATCCGTTAGTAACTAGTGTTATTGTTAATGCAATTAGAGAATTAATTGTAGTCTCTATTCCTTCTATTTTAGTGCCTACTATCACTTTTTTTGGTTGGGCATTGTTCAGCTAAAGAACAGGCGAGGAAATTGAAAAATAGGACTAAATTTTTAGTAGTAAATGAAGTAATCATTAGAAAAAGTTATATTAAATTATCTATATACTATTTTTTTATTTATCTGTTTAAAACACACTTTTTATAACATTTAATTTTCTTAAAAGTTATACATTAGCCTATTGAGTAGGAATGATATTAAAAACAATTATGTGTGTTCATATTAGTTCTTTGATTGGCAAAATTACTACCTTTAGAGCTAAAAACTCAACTAAAATTACTTCAAAAATATAAACTTTATTTAGTAAAACTACTAGCTACAATTGCAAAATAGTTAATATTGTACTGCAATTAAGTTTTGTCTTAAGCTCTAGAATTTCTAGTTCTGAGTTTACAATTTTATTATTATTGTACGGAAATACTTTTGATTTTAAGTAATGTTATTCTAATTATTTTTTCAATTTTTGAACTTATTATAATCCTAGTCGGTTAAGTTTTACTTCACGTATTTTTGGTAACTTTTTAGTCAATCATTGGTGCCTAATTGAGAGCATTAGGAACGTTTTAACTGCTCACTATTTATTAATAGATTATTTTTAGAAAAAAATTAGAAAAAGTCAAACTTTAAACAGGTTTTATTAAGCAGTATCAAAGCAGCCTCTCAGGTTTATGTAGGTTATTTACTTTACTTCTATTTATTCTTTTGATGCAGTCAATTTTATTGCAAAAATAACTACTATTTATTGATTGACTTACATCCTAGAAACTTCTATTAGTTTTATCAAAAGAATCCCAATTCCTACTTAGTTAGAAAGTACAGGCGGTTAGGTATAGTAGAAAAGTTAGCAGATCATTTTTCCTGTTTTTATGGGGGTTTTGGTTATTTTCCGTAGTTTCTCTATTAAAGAGATTTTCCAATAGGTTAATTATAAGATAATTTATAAAAATCTTGAATTCAGAGTAAGATTAGCTATTGATGTATAAACTGGGTGGGATCTAATTATAACAAGACATAAGTAATAAAAAGAAATATGATAAATATATTTTGTGTTGATAAGTGAATTATATACTGGGAGTGCTGATTATCAGATTAAAAAATATGGATTGAGAATTCTTAAAATATCTCGATAAATATATACTTTAAAAAGTAGATAAAAGTTAATGTTAATTAACACCAATGACAAAGTTAAGTGGTGTTTAATGGGATTGTTGCTAACAATTTAATTTAGTCTATGTAAATACGGAGTATTTGGCGTGAGTAAACGAATAAACAATAGATCAAGCTTATTGAGAATAATCCTAGAATTACAAAAAATATCTCTATTTATAGGTATTTTAATATAAATAACGGCTATTTTTTACCCATTAAAAATAAAAACTTTTATCTAAACTGATATTGAGCGTTCGTTAGGGATTAGTGCCAATAACTGTGTAAATTGTGAGGCAAACGCTTTCGATTTTTCTACAGCTGCAAACAGTTTAGATTTTTCTAGATTGAACTTTTTTGAGGTAAGCCTTAATACGGCTGTTCTCATTAGTATCGACTTCACAGGTGCTAACTTCAGTGGTGCCGACTCAGAGCTAATCTCAGTAATGCAAACTTCGAGAGAACCAATATAGCCAAGACTAACTTTGTCGAAGATAATTTGACCGGAGCTAATCTTAGTGAATTCGAAACTACCAATATTAACTTGGGAGGAGGAAACGGAAAAGTTTATTTTAGAGGTTCTACGATCACTCAACAACAACTAAATAATTAAGATATAATTCTTAGACAAACTATCTCTGAGCTTCTTTCTATATTAAGAACTATTGCTGGAGTCGACTTTGGTCCTTTTTTAAAGTGTGGTCTTTCGAAAATAAGCTAATTCCTTAGATAGCTAGATAGTGTATTTATTTACACTCCCCCATGAATCATTATGCCAATCTAAAAGAGATTTTTGTAATTTTCAAGGATCATCAAGCTTTCAATAATTGAACTAATTGCAGAACTTGTTATAATTTAAATACTTGTATATAAAATATCGGTTAGTATTTAAAATACTTTAGTTGTAGCTAATTATTGTAAGCTTTGATTTACTGCAATCTTATCTCCTTGGACTAACTCAATTAAATTGTTACCAATTTTAAGTTCTTTAATGACGAATTCAACTATCATTTTACAATGATATTCAGTATTACAAATTTTGTATAATATAAAATTACCTAATAGTTATTCAATTATTAAACTCTTTTATTCTAGTTTTAATTTAAGATAGTTAATCACACAACTCCTGAAGAATTTGATGATTTTTAGCGGTAATTTACTTTTCAAACATAGAAGTTATTCTGAACTAGATTTAATAAATTAGTATCAGTAGTCGATAACTTTTATCGCTTTAACTTTTACTATATTTTCTATGTCAAAATAATTTGATAAAATTAACTAGTAAAATACCAATTTAAAAACTCCAGGCTTATAAATTCATGATATTTCTGAGTTTATAAATTTTTTTAAAATCAACTTTAATTTATGATCAGTCCTGCCTACTCCTTTTTGATTTATTTCTAATTTAAATTTTATATAATTTGTTTTAAACAAATTAAATTTCATAAGATCTCAAATTATTGTCATTATTTTAATCAAAAGTCCTTCTTTACTATAAAAAAATCTAGTCAACTATAGTTAGTTTTGGATCTTCTTCTCTAGAAGATGATGTTATCGTACTGTTTTTTACAGGACTGCAAAGGAAAAATTGCAAAAATAAATTTATAGCTCTTACTTTGATGAAAGTCTGTTATTAATTTTTAAAAAATTAGTTAAATTAAACAAAGATATCGGGCTAATTATTGAACTTTTAGTTCATTCTAGGCAACATAGATAACGGCAATTCTATTCGTACTATTTACCATTTAAAGTACTATTTACCATTTAAAGTATAATTTAATTATCAAAATATTTAAATAACAAAAGTATCTTAGCTAAAAAAATTTTAGAAAGCTATCTTAATATAGAATTAGAATAATTACTGTTAATTAACACAAAACAAATAAACAGTAAGCTAAAATAATAAAAACTTACTAAATAAACATTTTAAAAATAAAATATTTAACAATAAATTTCAAGATATTTTTAAAAATTAAATATTCAATAAATTAAAATTTTTATAATATTTTATTAGACATAAAACTGGATTAATTACTTATGAGTATTTAAACTAAAAAACTTTATTAATCTCTAAATTAGAGATTAATAAATGAGCTGTCTTTATCTCTTAACTATTTTTTTGAAACCATTGAAGTCCTGATTATTAGTAGTTGCTATAGAACAATTTAAAAACATTAAGAAAACTTTAAAATACAGTATCTACAGACTCTCTAACTGTTCCAGAACTAGATAACATTTGTTTGAGTTAAGTTTTTACAACGGATTATCAATTCTCAATTTCATTTAAATCTGGAAAGTCAGGTGAAAGATACTATAGTTTGCATCTATATGTTTCTAGCATTTTCTTAAAAATTTCCTTTTGATAAAAAGTTACATTATGTAAGATAATGATATTTTCTAGTTCGAATTAAAAAAATAAATATTGAGATACTTAGGACTTAAATAATTTTTTATTTTCCTGTACTTGGGACTTAAAAAATAAATACTTTTCTGTCTTTCAAGAGACTAATCTAAATAGCTTTTTATTTTCTTATTTAGGTATTTAATCATGTAAACAGTTTCCTATTATATTAAATCTAATCGAATCTAGATGTTTCCTTCCGTTTTTAGCAATTGATTCTAGTTTTTTCTAAATCCTTGTACGTATAATTTATATTCTGCTGAATGATATTGTTATCCTAAAATGGAGAGATCATTATTTAAGTCCTATTATTATTTCGTTTAACAAAAAACCTGAAATTCTGTTTGTCTCTAATTTTATTAGGTCTTCTTTATTCATGAGTAATTTTTAATGTTTCTATTCTTATCAAGAAGAAACTTAAAGGACTTTAAGCATAAAAATCTTAAATTTATGTATTTTTTTTATGCTATGATTATTTTTGAGCATAGATATTGCCTATAAGGTGTCAGCATAACTAATAGTGCTTACTTAACTATTTACTGACTTGTTTTATAATTACAAAACTATTATAATATTTTTGCGTCGTGCTATGATTTATCCACCGGGCAATGAACTCTTCAAAAAAAAACTTAACAATCGAAAAGATAGTAAACTTAATTTATCAACTATCCAGTATTTAAAAGAGAGCATTAATTCCTCTAGCAAACAATTTAAAAATACTTTATTTTGAATGCGAGTGATGAAGTATAAATCTAAATTTACCTTGAGGGCTTTTTTGAAGAGTGGTAATTACTGAAATGATTTTAATTTTAAATGTTCTTGGTAGCTACCGAACTAATATTTATCTAAATAATTTAGCAAAAGATATCTTTTGCTAAATTATTTAGATAACTTTGATGTTTTTTTATAAAAATTAGTAAATATTTGTCGCACAAATATTTACTAATAAAATAAGTCATAAATTTTGGGTTTAATTAATAAATTGATCTTATATTTATAAGGATAAAAATTGTAGCTGAAGACGCGGAAACTGAATTAGAATTAAACTAACTAAAATAGCTAAGTTCTAAAGATTATTAGAGTTATATATTTATAAAACTCTTAGCAACAAATTATGTAGGCACTTTACTAAAAAATCTTCTACATTGACGTGTGTTAAAGTGAGCTGTTTTTTACGAGTAAGGTGGGAAATACCCACCTTACTCGTTATTCTACTTTTTGGACATTGCCCGCTTTAACCCAACCTTCTTGGCCATTGCCGGAAAGACGAACATTTTGCCAGTCTCCATCGAGACTCGTCTTTAAAATAATCACTTCATCTTTGTAATCAAGACCCCCGATCCTTTGAGCATCTTCGCCAGGTTCGGCCCGTAAACTTAATCCATTAGGCCAAATAACAGAGGCTTTATAAGCCCCGGACGGCAAATCCTTTTCTTTTTCTTCTTTTTCTTCCTCAATTTCGGGAGAAGATTGAGTTTGTTGAGCAGCTATTTTTTCTTGAGATTTTTCTTCAGATTTTTTAGCCTTTTGTTGGACGTTAGACTCAAGGTTAGACGCCTCTACAGCTTTTTCTTCTTTTTCTTCGACGAAAGTAGGTTTTGGAGGCAAGGTATTTAAACGATAAAACACTACATAAGCCAAAGCTGTAGTCCCGCTAACAAGTAGAAGAATCCCTACAAAGAATCCTAAAATAAATTGTAAAAAGACAGAGAAATATTTCATAATTGTTTCAAAATTAAACTTTAAAACTTGACATAAATAAGACAGTAACTCCAAATCCCGAACTAAGTTGATCGTAAATGATATTACAGTAAACGACTTATGCCGGAAGCTGGACTAGCTTACTCTGCAGCAGCCTGGTCTTCAACAAACTTGATTTGTTTTTAGGCAGTTCTTGTCAAAAAAATAATTTGACTGGCAAGTCTCTAAGATACGCTCAGAGATAAAACCCTGGTTTTGGACAAAGCCAATGTACATTGCCTCAATCAAAGTTCATTCTACTTCTGTCCTAGGAAAATCAGGTGTTTCATAGGCTAACTGCTTGATCTTGTAGTTTTTCAAGTTATGAGGTTAGAGTCTAGATGGAGAGACGTTAAAAATAGTTTCACGTTCCTCTTGTATAGGCAAACTCACAAAAAAAATTTCATCAAAGGAGTTTTTGCAAAACATTTTAGGGGGTAAAGCTGAACATTATTAGCCATCGCCACTACAAACATTGGAAACCATTTTTCCGCTAACCAGGTGATAAGAATTTCAAAAAACCGACTGGTAGTTCTGTTATCTTCTTTACTATCGACTCCTCAAACTCTTGATTAATTTCATAAATCCACAATACGCAAGGACTAGGACTTCTACAAGATTAATCATTTGACGGGTATGAAAATTCTGATTTTTCTATTAATTATCCAAATAACCGCTCTATATTCAGACGTAACGGAGATCAATTCAAGTGTATGAAATATAGCTCTCACGCTGAGAGATTTTCAGTTTCTTATATTCTTACTAAGAGTAAACTCTAGAAATAGAGTAGTCTATAGCCTACTCTATTTCTGATTACATGTCTTTCCTTACTTTAATAACTAGTCTTTAAAGCTGTCTAAATTACCTACTATTATAAATTTGTTCAGTGATAAGATATAAAGTTTAGAATCTAGATCTGATAGATTAATTTTTAACAGATTAATTGAAGTCTCTCTTCAAAAATAAGTTTTAAGTTTTTAGGTTCAAGTCTATCGTGACTAGTGACTTAATAGCTTAAGACATTACTAATACGTTTTAACGAAAGTTCTTAGAAAAAATAAACTAACTCATCTAAGAGTCTATCGGGTAAGGATTGCCCAGTGGAAGTTGGTAAATATTTTGCCCTAGTTTCAATGTCACTGGTTATGAGAAGGAGAAAGCTAACTAATCCTGAAATAATTTGTCGATAAATTCTAAGACTTACAAAGGAAGCCGTCCACGAAGTTCCAAATTAAAACATATGTGGAATAATGCCTCAAGGGTTGAACATATTGGGTAGATTGTCCGTTTAACTTGTCCCTAATTTAGAGATTTCAATTATAAATTAAAGACAAGTTATTAATAATACTTGAAATTCTTCATTAAAAGATATTTTTAGTGATTAGTGATCCATTATTTCGTTATTAGCTTATGTCTGAAGTTTAACTATTTGTTGAAAATAAGTAAGTTTTTTCCTCAAAATTAAAGCTTAATGCTTTTATTGAAAATAAATTATTTTCAATAATCTGCTAGTTCTCCATCCTAGCTATTTTTTATTCCTTCATTTAAGATTGCTCTTGAAATAATTAGAATTTTAAGCCTTAGACATTAATAAAGTTAAATTTAAAGCTATTAATTAATTGTTTTAACAGAGTCAATCCATTTAAGAATTAAATCAAGATAATTGGTCTTTTAAATTGCTGTATTTTAAGGACAGGTTTAATGATACTATATATAATAGTCAATTATATATAGTATCATTAACTAAAAAAAATATTCTAAACCCTAATTTATATAAATTAGGGTTTAGAATAAAAAACCTTATTATTGGCTTGACAGATAATAAGGTTGCTTAATTTTTTTTCTATTTTTACCACCCAAGTTTGATTATATATGATCCATAAACTTTGATTATTTAGTTTTTTTATAGAAAAATTTGCTCATAATTGTAGTTAATATTTTATAGATTTTATTTCTAAGTCAAGTTCACAACTATGGAGAATACTATAGATAGTTAATCCTCAGTTCATGTCAGCTATTTTAAAAGAATTAAAATTCACATTAATTAGGCAAGATTAAAAAAAATAATTAATTAATAACTAAATTTTAACTTTATCAAAAGTATCTATTATCCTATTAACCTCATTAATAAAGTATTTTTAACTCATTTAAAAAGTCTAAAATAGACTAACATTTCTATCTGAGACTTACTTACAATATCTCGATATTGCCAAATATTTTAGGCTAAAAAATATACTATTAAAAGTGTAGTAAATATTAATTTTTGGTGTTATAAAAACAAAAGTTAAAATGTATTATCTAAATTAAATATAATAAAAAGTTTAAGAGAGTAAAAATTAAGTGCAAGTATCAGAAAGTACAATTAAAAAAATATTTTTTATCTGAATTATTAAAGCTAAAAAAAATATAGAATTTTTTATTTTTTTTTAAAAAAATGTAAAATTTTAGAAAATTCTCTTAAAAAGAGCTCAAAAAATTAGAGGATAAAAAATATTGCAAGCTCTTAAAAAAGTAAAATTTACTCCGGAAAGAATCTACAAATTTTTTTAAAAAAGGACAAAAGTAAAATACTCTGTCGGTTAAAAAATAATGAAGTAAAAAAATGATTTACTTAAACAAAGAATATTTTAAGCTCTGGAATAGAGTGGCTCGTATTTGTCTAATAATTAAAGAATAAAAAAATAGTTTTTCAGAGTAAAAAAAGAGATATATAAATCTAATAAAATTTAGATAAAAAATTAAGTTTAATTAAAATAAAAAAGTTATTATATAATATAGGTTATTACAATTTTAGTTATGCTTAAATTAAATTTTAATAACTAAGATTAAATGATTTACATTCTTAATATTTATTTCTCACTGCCTACTTAACACAATCTAAACAATAGTTGACTAAAAAAGTAGTAGAGAATTTAGTATTAGGTTTGGTTAATTTAAAATTATGTAAATTGCCAAAACAACTTCAATAAAAGTGAATTTAACATCCCTTCATAGAGTCATTCAATTGTCGCTATTTTTTTAAAAATTAAAATGATGATTGTCAAAAAGCAGGCATTTAAATTTATTTATGCAGACAGTTATGGTAAATATCAAGTGTTTTAAGCAGTTTATTGATAAATAAACTCATAAAGCAGGACAATAAAATATTAAAAGTTTTTATACAATTTCGATGACAGAATAGTTGGAGATTGGATATTGTCTCTTAGTATAGTAGTAAGGAATTAATATTAATTCTCCTTGATATAACCCTCAAATAGAACACAGATAAAACTGAACAATGGCGATTAGATTTTAAAAAAGTAAGAGCAATGGATCAAGGAATATAATAAAAGACAATTATAATTTTTTTTGAGGTATACTACTTATCTTAAAACGAATAGATGGGAATACAACTACTGTCTAAAGACAATATTTCCTTCTATAAGGCTAAAGATGAAGGACTGGTCCCATAGTAAACAGGAACAGATTTATATTAATTTTTGGTCAAAATGTTATTATTACTTTAATAATTAAAATTATATAATCTTGTTATAATTGTCGTCAAATAAATAATTTGAGATAAATTTGATATCTTTAATTAGAAGATAAATATTAACTTAACTCGATTAATAAAACTAGTTTTGGTGGAAAGAAGTCAATTTTTCACTTTAAATTATTAACTAATTCATATTTTTTGAGTACAAAAAAATATGTTTTAAAGTTTTTTTAATTGTATTTAAACTGGAATTCAACCATAATGGTAATCAATAAATATCTCTTATAAATAAAGAGATATTTTATTTTTAAATAATTTGCCTTTTGGGTATTACTTACATAATAATTTATTATTTTCAATATGTTTAGCAACATTTTTTTTCGCTTACTTACATCTTGTTTTAGTTTAGTACTTTTTATTTTGTCCCTTTGGACAATTCATGAAAATTTCCACTACTACAATACTCAAAATATTTGGAATACTTTATCGACAGTCCCCTTGTCTAATATTCTAAGAGCGATTGTTTTAATGAGCTTAAACTATGCAGTTATGACAGGATATGACTGTCTAGCAGTAAATTATGTTCATAATACTCTTTCTTATTCTAAAAAAGCTTTAGTAAGTGTTATTTGTTCAGGAATTAGTAATAGTGTTGGTTTTTCTTTAGTCAGTAGTTGTATGATTCGCTATCGTTTATATTCTAATTGGGGATTATCTGCAATTTCTATAGCTCAAATTTCTGCTTTTTGTAATTTAACTTTTGTTTTAGGATTATTGGTCATAGGAGCAATTATTTTTACCACAAATCCTTTAGAAATTCCTCATTTATTAAATCTACCATTTGTCTCAGTACAGCCATTAGGAGTAATTTTTCTTCTAATTATTTTAGTTTACTTATTTCTAACAGCGATCTGTAAAGAACCAGTGAAGATTGGTCAATGGACTTTACCTAATCTTTCTATAAAAATAGCTTTATGTCAGTTAATTGTATCCGCATTAGATTGGTCATTAGCTGCAGCAGTTTTTTATTCTATTTTGAGTGAATCTGTTTCATTTTCATATTCAACTTTTTTGGAAATATATATATTTGCACAAATGGCTGGATTAGCAAGTAATGTTCCAGGTGGTTTAGGAATTTTTGAAACAGTTATACTTGTATTTTTATCTCCGTTTATTTCTACAGAAAAAATATTTAATTTTCTTTTGATTTATAGATTAGTTTATTATTTTCTCCCTTTAACTATATCTGTCTTATTACTTGGACAATATGAATTTAAAAAAATTTTTTTTACACCTAGCTCTATTTCTTTTAAAGAACATTTATAATTTTATTTTTACTTCATATAATAAATTTATTTTCTTTCCTCTATACTACAATAATCTCAATAATTTTATGTTTTTATTCAGCAAATATATCTATGTTTTATTGAACGAACTATGTTCTTTCTTGAAGATAAATTTTATTTATTCTTTTTGAAAATAGGTTAATATTTGTGTCAATAAATTTTTATTTAAAATAATACTATATGAATTTAACTATTTTATAAAATTTATTTTTTTCTAAATAAAAAAATAAAAGAAATTTATTAAGGAGTTTTTATAAAGTTTTTCAAAAGAAGAATAATAAAAATTATATTATTATTTTGGAGCTTGGAAGTCAAGGACAAACTAATAACTTCTCAGGTGATTACCTAAGAAGTTATTAAAGCAGAAAACTAAGCTATGTGACTACTGCTACAACTAACCAATCTTTACTTTGACAAGCTTGTTTCTTTCATCTTCAGCCTTAGGAATAGTTAATTTAAGAATGCCTTCTTTATATTCAGAAGCAACATTAGTATTGTCAACTAAAGAAGGAAGTGCGATCGCCCGTTCAAACCTGCCATAACGGAACTCACTTTGAGTTATTCCTTTATCTTCAGAAACAACTTCCTGCTTACGTTCACCCTTAATATAAACAGCTTCTTTAGTTACCTGAACATCTAGATCTTCTGCTTTCATACCAGGAACTTCTAATTTAAGTAGAATCGCCTCATCAGTTTCCGAAAGTTCAGCTACAGGGAAAGAAGAAGACCCTTTTAGGTTACGTCCAAAATTAGTGGAAAAGACCTCATCAAACAAACGGTTCATTTGGTGTTGTAAAGTATCCAATTCACGATTATTGCTGTAACGAATAAGTGCCATAAAAAACCTCTGTTTACTACAATTTAGTGCTTTGGTTTATTTAATTTGTTAGTTACATTCTAAACATAATTATTTATTAGCACAATACGGCTTATACAACACTAAAAAGTGTAGTTTACCGAAAAAAATTAAACCTTAAAGTGTTTAGAATATCAGACCTTGAGGTTGCGTTCTTCTCCTATGTCTAACTTCTAACTTCCAACTCTTTGAGATTTTTAATTGATAATTCTGAATTTAGATAAAAAGACTGACGTACACTAAAGAATAGGTTTGTGGAATATGGTTTAACATGAATTAACTCTAACTTCTCGTTAACTCGCCATAGTCATCAGGCCATGTTCTAATTATCCTGTAATCTCTAGTGTTTAGAAAAGTACATGAGTGAACTTCTTTATGAATACGCCTGGCTAATACCTGTCCTACCCTTGGTTGGGGCGATGTTAGTCGGGTTAGGACTTATTTCCTTTAATCAAGGAACTAACCGCCTGCGACAGATAAATTCGGTCTTCATCATCTCCTTATTAGGGGCATCGATGGTGATGTCCTTCACCCTGTTATGGAGTCAAATTCAAGGCCACGCTGACTACACTCGTCTGATTGAGTGGGCTGCAGCTGGCAATTTTCATCTTAATATGGGTTATACCATTGATCATCTCAGTGCCTTAATGAATGTTATCGTTACCACCGTTGCCTTTTTGGTGATGATATACACTGATGGTTATATGGCACATGACTCTGGATATGTCCGATTCTACGCTTATTTAAGCATTTTTAGTGCATCAATGCTAGGATTAGTCATTAGTCCCAACCTAGTCCAGGTTTACATTTTCTGGGAATTGGTGGGAATGTGTTCCTATCTTTTGATCGGCTTTTGGTTCGATCGCAAAGCTGCCGCAGATGCTTGTCAAAAGGCTTTTGTAACCAATCGTGTAGGAGATTTTGGCTTACTGTTGGGAATGTTAGGGCTGTACTGGACAACTGGAAGCTTTGATTTCCACATCATGGGTGAGCGTCTCGAAGAATTAATTTCTATAGGAACCATAGCCCCCGCTTTAGCTGCTGTATTTGCTGTTTTAGTATTTTTAGGTCCTGTGGCTAAATCAGCCCAATTTCCCCTCCATGTTTGGCTACCAGATGCAATGGAAGGTCCTACTCCTATTTCTGCTTTAATTCACGCTGCAACGATGGTAGCAGCTGGGGTTTTTCTTATAGCGCGGATGTATCCTGTCTTTGAACAAATTCCGGTGGCAATGTCTACTATCGCTTGGGTCGGGGCGTTAACAGCCTTTTTAGGCGCGACTATTGCTTTGACTCAAAATGACATCAAAAAAGGGTTAGCCTATTCCACTATTTCTCAATTAGGTTACATGGTAATGGCTATGGGAATTGGGGCGTATAGTGCTGGATTATTTCATCTGATGACTCATGCTTATTTTAAAGCTATGTTGTTTCTTTGTTCTGGCTCTGTTATCCATGGAATGGAAGGAGTTGTGGGTCATGAACCTATTTTGGCTCAAGATATGCGACTAATGGGTGGGTTGCGTAAGTATATGCCTCTGACTTCTTTAGCCTTTTTGGTAGGAACTTTAGCTATTTGTGGAATTCCTCCTTTTGCAGGGTTTTGGTCAAAAGATGAAATTCTCAGTCTTGCGTTTAGGGCTAACCCTGGATTATGGTTAGTAGGTTGGTTAACTGCGGGACTCACTGCATTTTATATGTTCCGTATGTATTTCATGACCTTTGAAGGAGAATTTCGCGGCAATGATCAAGCTATCAAAAATCAATTGTTAGCTTCTTTGGATGCATCTTCTTCTTTTTCCGAATTCGGTACAGGGGTAACGGGCATTAGTAAATCAGACCATGATGATGATCGTGGACACGATCATAGCTGTTCTCCTCATGAGTCTCCTTTAACTATGACTTTACCCTTATTGATTTTGGCGGTTCCCTCAGCTTTTATCGGTTTATTGGGAAAACCTTGGAATAACAGGTTTGAATGGTTCATTTTTGCACCAGGAGAAGTTATTGAAGAAACTGCTCGTTTTAATTGGACTGAGTTTCTAATTATGGCCGGAAATTCTGTCGGTATTGCCGTAATCGGAATTACAGTTGCTTCTTTGATGTATTTGCAACATAAAATTGATCCCGCGGCAATCGCTAAAAGATATCCGAATTTGTATCAATTCTCTCTCAATAAATGGTATTTCGACGATGTTTATCATAATGTTTTTGTTATGAAGTGTCGTCGGTTAGCTCGTCAAATTATGGAAGTAGATTATCGTGTCATTGATGGGGTAGTTAATCTAACTGGTTTGGCTACTATTGTAAGTGGGGAAGGATTGAAATATCTGGAAAATGGTCGCGTTCAATTCTATGCTTTAGTTGTCTTTGGGGCAGTTTTGGCATTGGCGACTATTTTTAGTGTAGTTTGACGTTAATTTAACCCCAATTTAGTGACCAGAATGAGAGGGCTTTTTGCCCTCTTTTTTTTCAAAATATCAATTAACTTTAGATATTAAATTTAAGTTTGTAAATGAATAAACTTAAACAAGTATAAAATAGTTTAAAAAACTAACTATAAAATAAAAAAATAATTATATTCTTCACTTTTTTTGTCTTATAGTATGTAACCGCGACATTTTTTAGACAAAAAAATAGGATTTAAACTATTTAACTATTTAATTATTGATTAAATGTCTGAGTAAACACCATTATTTATCTCGGTATTTTATAAATATAATTTATGCTAAAAAGCGATTAAAAAAATTTAAATAAAGCAATCAAACAATATTGTTTATTTAACATTAGTAAAAATACTTGCTGTCTCTATTTAGATAGAATAAAAAATATAAAATAATATATTAATTGCCAGTAAATAGCAAAATATTTTCTAATTAAAAATAGATAAAATTTTAAATCAGGATAAATAATAATATAAATCAGATAAAGATAGCTTAATTCTGAATAAATAATATTGCTCAATATAATATAAGTAGTTATACGTACTAAGAATTAGGAATAACTATTAAAAACTACGGATAACAAGAAGTAAATGAAGTAGCAGGAGAAGTATTTAAGAGAAAAATTAATTTATATAAAGCTAAATTTAGCAATAAAATATATCAATAAAAAAGGCTATTTAAGTAAAAATAATAAAGACTTATTGCAATTTTATTTTTTTCTATAAACTAAAGGAATTATTATTGTAAACAATAACACTCTTTATAAAGAATAAAGGTTTTAAAAATAGTCGGAAAAGCTAAATGTAAACCATTGTATGTATAACAATACTTGACATATTTAGAAAAGATTGAGGACTAATGGTTTATTTTCAAAACTTAACTTAAAAAAATATTACTTAAATTTAAAATAGTCGGAAAATATGTAAACTTTATTTTCAATAACTATCCTATTTTAGGTAGTAGTATTTTATACTAGAAAGGAAGTGGACTAAAATAAAAGCTCATATAATTGCCAAAGGAATATTTGAAGAATATGAAAAGTCGTCAAATCAAGTCTTAATCAAGGAAGTTACTCTAGAAAATATCAATCGAAGTGATATAGGTTTCACTCTCATTACTTCAGTGTAGAGATAAGAAATTTTTTTAACACTTATCTAAAAGTGTCTACAGAAGTTCTCCTATTCAGAGTTCTATTGAGATATTAAAACCAACGAAAATGCGGATAAATTAGGTTTTCTACAACCCGATGTCCTAATATTTTCAAAATGTCTCTTTGAGCTTAAGTTGAGACTAACATGAGTAAACGCTAATGCTTTACAAAAAGTAGACTGTTTAACAAATTGGTTTCAATAAAAAATACTAAAAATAGTTCATATATATTTTTTTCTAGAAAAATAATTTAAATAAAAATAATAGCTGAAAAGTAATTACATATATGTAAGATTTAACTTTTAAAAAACTTTTCTAGTATTTCTGTAAAGTAAAATCATTGAGAGACTATCTTTATGCCGCCACTATCATTTCCTGATCAGCTTTTTCAGAATTAGTATAGTTTTTTAAAAGAGAAAAAACTAAATAAAAGTAAAAATCAAATAAAAACGTTTTCTAAACAAAGAATAGGTCGTCAATAAAATGTCTTTATCCTTACATAGCATTTCAAACTATATCGACATGATTCTAGTTCCCCAAGGAGCTGAATATAAAGCCGTTTGTGAAGGATTTAGAGCAGTAAAGCAATTTGGTACTAAAATTAAAATAATTCCGATTCCTGCAGGACTTTTACCTTTTAAACATTATCTCAAACAGTGGCAGCAAATTCATGAGTTCGTTAATCATTCTCCTAAAGGAATCTTGTTAATGGGATTAGGCGGAAGTTTATCCCCAAATTATCAGGCAGGTGATAAGATTCTATACGAAAAATGTTGTTTAATTTCAAAGGATACTTTTCCTCCACCGTGGCAAACTTGCGATGTGAATCTAGGTAATTTAGTGTATCATCATCTTAACAAGGAGATTATACGGGGCAAAGCGGTGACAAGTGATCACATCATTTCTTCAGCTGAGGAAAAATGGCAATTAGGCCGGCGTTATCAAGCTGATGTGGTAGATATGGAAGGAATTCCCCTTTTAGAGTTTTGTAATTATTTAAAAATTCCTGTTGCCATGATTAGAGTGATTAGTGATGGTTTTCAACAGGATTTACCTAATTTAACCCCTGCATTGGAAGAGGATGGAAGCTTAAATCCTTGGAAATTAACATTTCAGATGTCCAAAAATCCCCTAAGTTCAATTCATCTGATTAGAAGTTCCCTAAAGGGGTTAAAAACACTAAAACAAGTTTCAAAAGATCTTGCGACAGCAATCACCACATCAGTTGTAGGACACCAATTTTAATCAAAAGAAACAAGGAAGAGAAATCTTTCATGAATTATTTCTAATTACTAATATGTCTATTTGGAATATTGATGATATTTATAGGCGGCATAGGCCAGCGTGATGACCCCCGTCAAGATAGCCGACTCGTCTACCTCGAATTGAGGATGATGTAGTGGATGGTTGGGCTTTTCTGAAAATCCTACTCCTAAACGAAACATACTTCCTGGAGCGTGTTCAAGGTAGAGGGAAAAATCCTCTGCGCCTAAAGATGGTTCAGATAAAATGTGTAGCCGCTCATTTCCCCAAGCTTCTCGACAAGTAGATTCAAGAATCTGAGTCAATTCTATGTTATTTTGCACCGAAGGAACTCCCTGGCGATAATCAATTTCATATTTTGCTCGATAAGTATTACAGACATTAGCGACTATTTTTTCAATCCACTGAGGTAAATTGGCGCGGGTATCAGGATGAAGAGATCGTACTGTCCCTGACATTCTTACCTGATCTGCAATAATATTAGGAGCGCGGCCACCGTTAATTTGCCCAATAGTTAGTACTACGGGATGCAAAGGATTCTGAGTTCGACTAATAGCTTGTTGAAGAGTCGTAATGACCTGAGAAGCAATCCAGATAGCGTCAATAGCTTTATGGGGACGAGCTCCGTGACCTGACTCTCCTTGAATAAAAATTTCTATGTCATCAGCTGCAGCGGTCAAAACTCCGTAGCGAATCCCCACAGAACGGGCTTGAAGGGAAGGAAAGACGTGTAGTCCAAAAATTGCATCTACATCGCACATTGCTCCGTCCCGAAGCATCCAGCTTGCTCCTTGGGCAATTTCTTCTGCAGGTTGAAACAAAAATCTTACGTTTCCCGATAATTGTTGAGCTAACTGAGAAAGAACCATAGCGGTTCCTAACCCCACCGTTGTATGGACATCGTGGCCACAAGCATGCATAATACCAGGTTTACACGAAGCAAATTCTAGGTTGGTTTGCTCATCTATCGGTAGAGCATCCATGTCGGTACGAATAGCTAGGAGGCGCGAATCTGTTCCGTTTCCTTTTAAATTTCCTACTACTCCCGTTTTTCCGACATTTTCTTGAACTTGAATACCGTACGAAGAAAGAATACCCGCCACATATGCAGCAGTTTGGTATTCTTGTCCACTCAGTTCAGGATGAAGGTGAAAATGGCGGCGAATTTCAAGAAGCCTAGGGAACAGAGACTTGGTGAGATCTTTAATTTCAGAAAACATGAGACTTAAGTAATTAGGAAGCTCATAACGTTTTTTATGTACTGAACTCAAAGTTACGGTATGGGTTTTTCAACTTAATGAGAGCTTTACTATGTTTGTATACATATACTATTCGATTATACACTTAAATCATGAATAAACTTAAATAACTATAAAATTAGTCAATTTTTGTGATGTACATTTTATAGTTATTCTTTTTTATAAAAGAATGATAGTTCTTATGGAACTTTTTTTGTTGAATTATATTAAGAAATTACAGTTAAACTTAGTAGTTTGTTAATTGAGGATGAATTAACAGCTATAGATGCTATTGAAACTCAAATAGTAGTTGATTGTTTTCGGAATCTAAAGTAAAAAGAAACAGTCGGTGAAGCCGAACGCAACTAACAAGTAATATAGGAAAAGACTTCTATAATTTCAATTAAGCGCACTTCCCCCACTACATTAACCATGACACGCTCGGAGAACAACTAGTGGCTCCAATGATTGATTTCAGATTCTTCTGGAGAGATATTTTCGGACTTAGGAATCATAATGGTATCTCCCTCTTATAGTACAACATCCTCTTGGATATCATCTATTTGTAGCAACTTTCACAAATTTATCTAAATGTTCTGTTCGGAACCATCACGATTCAGTACGACGGATTTCTATTTTACGAATGTCGGCTAGGGTTTTAACTTCACTGACTGATTCAATAGAAACGTTAAGTCTCAGGGATTATTATCAACTGGTAGATTCTCCACTTCCTCCCAAACTCCTGTTGGGAACGACTCAATAAGAGCCTGTCCGATACACTTCTCCTACCACAGCTACATTAATTTCTCGATTAGCCAATAACCCCAAACTCGTATTATATATACATTGTATAGTGCAAGTTTGGGGAATATCAATATTGTCTTGAGTGGGAACAATAACTGTATCCCCATCGCGTAGGATAATATCTTGCTGAATAATTCCTTCTTTGAGCAAGTTCCAGAAATTGGTGGTTAATATTAGAGGTTTTCTTTGAAATTGACGGTGAATCTGAACTTGATTAAGATTAGTAACCGTAGTCAGTCCCCGCTTGTCGAATAAGTTAAGTGACCGTGGGAAATTTTTGTTTCTCAAGAATGGAGAAGAGATTAAAAGCCTGAATTATCGGTTCCTTGATCTCTACAAGCGGAGCTCGAAGAACGAATAAACTGATGGTAATAATAGAGTGTTTAATACATTGAGCGTATTGTAGGGTAAATAACTCTGTCAGCTAGGACATCGCAAGTCTTTCAACACAAATACTTCCTAATGTAGATATTAACAGTGTTCCATCTACTAGAATTTGGTATTTTTCAGTAAATTCTTTAAGACGATAGCAGCATTAACAATACTCTCATTATTTTTATTATTCAAGTTCTAATTCGTCTTTTTACTACTATTTCTATTGAAATAGAATGGTTTTATTGAAATAATCAACTTTTACATTTTTTAAACATTAAAGTAATATATTTTAGTAATCGTATTATAGAGACTTTTACAGTTGCCACAGCAGTATTTTTATCATTATTTGTCAATACCTATTTTCGTTTTAAGAATTAAGTCTTTAAATAAAAAACACATTTAAACAGCCTGATTTAGTCTTAAAAAATGTCGAGAATTTCAAATATTAATCCTCGACAATAACACTAAAATCTAAGCAGTTTGAGGTTGTCCTTGAGGTTGAAACTGAAACAACGAATATACTACATTTCGACGAATATCAATCATCATTTCTAAGAACATTTCATATCCTTCTTGCTTATATTCAATCAAGGGATCTTTTTGTCCATAACCTCGTAAACCAACAGACTCTCGTAATGCATCCATCGCCTGGAGATGTTCGCGCCATAGAGTATCAATTTGTTGCAAAATAAAAAACCGTTCGGCTTCACGCATTAAACCAGGACGAATTTTATCTACTTCATCTTCTTTTATATCGTAAGCTTTACGTACCTCTTCATGGAGAAATATCTTCATTTCACTAACGGTCATATCTTCCATATCTTTAGCAGTAATGTCCTGCAAGAGATAAACGAATTCCTTGACCTTACTCACCAAGTTGTCTACATCCCATTCTTCGGAAGGTAATTCTGGATTTACATAGGCATCTACAATTTCATCCATGGTTTTCTCAGCATATTGGAGGACCTGTTCCTTAAGATCTAACCCTTCAAGAACTCGGCGACGTTCAGCGTAGATAGCGCGACGTTGATTATTCATTACCTCATCATATTCAAACACTTGTTTACGGGTATCGTAATAGAAAGTTTCCACCTTTTTTTGGGCACCCTCCAGAGAACGGGTAAGCATCTTGGACTCGATGGGCATATCTTCCTCAACACGAAAAGCATTCATCAAACCGGCCACGCGATCACCCCCAAAAATTCTTAAAAGATTATCTTCTAAACTTAAGAAAAATTTTGTTGATCCTGGATCACCTTGTCGTCCTGCTCGTCCCCGTAATTGATTATCAATGCGTCGGGACTCGTGGCGTTCAGTCCCGATCACGTTGAGTCCGCCTAATTCCACCACTTCATTTTGTTCCTTATTGGTAACAGTTTCGTAGGATTGACGAATAGCCTTGTAAACCTCACGCAATTTTTTAATCACAGGGTCTTCGGTGGGAGCTTTTTCTGAGGCAACTGCAATCTTTTCTTCAGCTTCAAGTTCTGATAAACTTTGCTGTCCGTAATTGTCAACGGCTATTTTAATCATATCTTTCAGCATTTTTTCGATTTCAGGAGAGAGCTGAGTGGGGAAAATATCTGAATCGGAAGGACTCCAGTTTTTAGCTTTCTTCTTTTCTTTCCCAAATCCTTGAGACCGACGACCTCCACCATTCACCGTCATTGCCGCCATGATACCATCATCTTCAGGCATCACAATTTGAGGCATCAGGAATTCCCGAATTTTTAGCCGCGCCATATAGTCGGCATTTCCCCCTAAAATAATGTCAGTTCCTCGTCCTGCCATATTGGTGGCGATAGTAACTGAACCTTTTCGTCCGGCTTGGGCGACAATTTCTGATTCCCGCTCTACGTTTTCAGGACGGGCATTAAGAAGGTTATGGGGAATTTTTTTTGTCTGCAAGAGTTGGGAAAGAACTTCTGATTTTTCAACACTGGTAGTTCCTACGAGGATAGGTCGTCCTTGATGGTGTAACTTTTCCACTTCAGCAGCCACGGCTCGCCATTTAGCTGGTTCGGTTTTATAGACAACATCAGGAAAATCGTAGCGTTGGGAAGGTCGGTTGGTAGGAATAATAGTAACTTGAAGATTATAGACTTTTTCAAGTTCTGTTTCTTCAGTTTTTGCGGTCCCTGTCATCCCTGAGAGTTTAGGATAGAGAAGAAAGAAATTTTGATAGGTAATGGTGGCTAGAGTCTGAGTTTCTTTTTGAATATCCACCCCTTCTTTTGCTTCAATGGCTTGGTGTAATCCATCACTCCACCGCCGTCCAGGTAGCACCCGCCCTGTAAATTCATCAACAATCACCACTTCTTTGCTGCGGATCATGTAGTTAACGTCTTTAACAAATAATTCCTTAGCTTTAATTGCGTTAAAAATGTAGTGCGCCCAAGGATTTTCTTGATCGTAGAGGTCCTTAACCCCCAATAACTCCTCTGCTTTTTCGAACCCTTGATCCGTCATCAAAACGTTCCGAGCTTTTTCGTCTACTTCATAGTCTCCTGGTTCTTCTTCACTTTTTTGCGTGATGAGTTGTGCGGCAATGGAGGCTGCCTTGAGATATTTTTCGGTAGGACGTTCTATCTGTCCTGAAATAATCAGAGGGGTTCGAGCTTCATCAATTAAGATAGAATCTACTTCGTCAATGATGCAGTAATTGAAAGGGAGTTGAACCACTTCAGCCATAGCGGTGGCCATATTATCCCGTAGATAATCAAACCCTAATTCGCTATTGGTGGTATATGTGATGTCACAAGCATAGTTCTTCTTTCGTTCATCAGGACTCATTCCTGCTTGAATTAGCCCGACACTGAGTCCTAAAAAACGATGAACCTGCCCCATCCATTCAGCATCCCGACGGGCTAGGTAGTCGTTCACGGTAACAACATGGACTCCTTTTTTAGTTAGTCCATTAAGATAGGCAGGAAGGGTTGCCACTAAGGTTTTCCCTTCCCCTGTTTTCATTTCTGCAATTTGCCCTTTGTGTAGAACAATTCCACCGAGAATCTGAACATCAAAGTGGCGCATCCCTAAGACCCGAATTCCAGCTTCTCGTACCACAGCAAAGGCTTCGGGTAAGATCTCATCTAAGATATCTTCTAACTCTTCATTATCTTTCGCTTTGTCGATCGCTTCTCTAAATTTAACTGTTTTCTGCTTGAGTTCTTCATCGGATAATTGTTGAATGTCTTCTTCGAATATATTCACTTCTGTGACTAAAGACTGAAATTTTTTGAGTTTGCGGGTGTTTGGGTCACCAAATAGAGTTTTAAGCATAGGTTTCTTTTAGAACTTATTCTAACTGTTTAAGGATTTAGGCTTTAAGATGCCTAAAATGACGATTTTTGTCTTAAACTATAAAGATTGAGGATTGATAAAGAAGTTATAAATCATTGTATCATCTAGGTTTTAGTACCGATTTTTCCCTCTTGATATTGAGAAGATGAGGAGATGAGAGAAGAATTTACTATGATGGCCTATTGTCAATAATAATCAAATTGAACTCGTCTATAGTAGGTGTAATAAAACTTTAACAAATAAAATCTAAAAGTATTTATTTGTTAAAATTTTTTAGACCTTGTAAGCTCAGTCTTTAATAAAAATTGAGTTTTTGTAGTTACAGAACACGTTCACAATAAAATATTGATATTTATTAACTACCAATGTTTTATATTTTTTAGTATATTAAGGTCTTAAGTTAACTAACCAAACATAATATAATAACTCAATAAATTCTGTAAAAATTTTTTTTAGTTATTATATTAATAATCTTTAATAATCTTGTAAATGGAATATTAACATTTTTATAAATTTGAAAAATAGTATAATAAAGAGACATAAATTTTACTAAACAAACAATTTTTTACTAATTTTTTTAAAAAAGTATCTAATGCTGCAGTATTTTTAAAATACTGCAGCATTAGATACTACCTTGACTCGACCTAATCTATAAGGAGAACATATAAAATCTTTAAAGACAACATTTAGATTAGTTAATTAAAAATAAAATTAATATAAATATTGTCTAAATATTTTTCTACACAAAAAAAACCTATATTTAAAATCTCTTAAAAAGAGATATTTTAAATATAAATTTCTTATAAAGATTAGTGCTAATTAGGCTTTTATAGATATTTTTTTGTACAAAAAAATATCTATAAAAGCACAATTTTTAAGACTTTTAATACTAATAATTAAATAGTTTAACGTACAATTATTATTTTTTTTAAAAAAATTATTCATATTAATTTTGATGTACGAGCCATCATTGGAATAACTTTAAAATCACAAATTGTTGTTGTGATGCAATATTAGAGAATCACAACTTTGTTACTATTGATGTAGCTTATTTAAATATATTTATTAGTACAAATAAAATGATCAACAGACAAAAACTATGGATTTATGAACTTGAATTTAATAATTGATTTAATCAATAACTCTTGAAGCTTATATTTAATTTTCGTATGTCTATGCTTAACCCTTTAATCCCTTATGTAAACAGCATATTAATCTCAATTTTTGGGGTAGTGATGTTGCACTAATTTAGTTAAAATTACTATAATAGTTTTGGTTATATTAACTATAAATTCCCCTCAGGAGTGACATTCCACTGTGTTTACCACTATACGACTCCACCCATCTTCACAATCCAATCAAATTCCTAATGATTTATTTACAGCGATAAGCCAACTTAAAAAGGAATTAAATGCTGTTATTTTGGCTCATTATTATCAAGATGATGATATCCAGGATATTGCAGATTTTTTAGGTGATTCTTTGAGTCTTTCTCAACGAGCGGCTAACACAAATGCAGATGTCATTGTCTTTGCTGGAGTTCATTTTATGGCAGAAACGGCTAAAATCTTGAATCCTAATAAATTAGTTTTGCTCCCTGATTTAAGAGCGGGTTGTTCTTTAGCTGATAGCTGTCCTCCTGATACTTTCGCTCAATTTAAAGCTCAATACCCCAATTGTATTGTAGTTTCCTACATTAATTGTAGTGCTGCTATTAAGGCTATGAGTGATATTATTTGTACGAGTTCTAATGCGGTTAAAATCGTTGAGCAACTGCCAAAAGATCGCTCTATTATTTTTGCTCCTGATCGCAACTTAGGAAAGTATGTAATGAAACAAACAGGACGAAAGTTAATTCTTTGGCAGGGCAGTTGTATAGTTCATGAAACCTTTTCAGAAAAGAAAATGGTTCAGCTAAAGATAGAACATCCCCTCGCGGAAATAATTGCTCATCCTGAATGTGAAACTTCTGTTTTACGTCATGCTAATTATATTGGTTCAACTACTGCTTTGTTAAAATATTGTCAGCAAAGTTCAAGTAATGAATTCATTGTAGTAACAGAACCAGGAATTATTCATCAGATGGAAAAAGTTGCCCCTACAAAACACTTTATTCCTGCACCAGCAATAAATAATTGTGCTTGTAATGAATGTCCTTATATGCGCTTGAATACACTTGAAAAATTATATCTTGCAATGAAGTTTAAACAGCCAGAAATTACCATAAATGAATCTATTCGAATTGCTGCTTTACGTCCTATTCAAAAGATGTTTGAATTATCTTGTTAGTTAATTGACTTAATTAGCTATTCGTTGCGAAAAGGGACTGTCAACTAGGAAAATTTAAAATAAATGTAGGGCGTGTTACCTTATATTTAATACACTAGATATTGTCAGTGAAAGTATGTCGCATCACAATGAAAATTAATATAACACGCCCTACTTTCTATTTAGTTTACGAACAGTCTCTAAAATAGTTGCAGATTTTTTTGTCTATCATAAAACTTTAGCTAAAGAAAATTGTGTTCATTAATCTCCAGTTAACTTCGAATATTGATTACTTTTACAAATAGAAGTTAGCTCTTAGTTTTATTTTAAAAAATTAGACAAGCTTATGAAAAACATAATTTAGAAGAATATCCAAGATATAGAGTCTCTCAATTTGAATGAAGTAATTACTTCATTTAAATTGAGAAAGTTTTTTATAGACTATTACTATCTCAGTCTGTTTCTTTTATAGAAAATTTAATTTGCTTTATTTTTTTATGGATTCTGCTCAAGTCAAAAATAAACTACTCAAAAAAAATTAAAATAAAATTAGTTTTGTTTTAAACACAGATAAAGATATTAGCGATTAAAGTTAAATTCTTTAATGGTAGCATTGACAATCTTAATACATATTAAAACATAGTAGTGAAAGGAATTTAGTTATATAAAAATTAAAAAGTTACTTTTGATGAGTGTAGGGAGCAAATTCAAAAATATCTCGACACTAATTTTAATCAACTTTTATCCCAAAAGACAGATAACGCACTCGAAAATTTTGTTAATTTAGTAATTATAAGAGTAAGGAAATTAGAGATTATAGTAAAATAGCTAAAAGTTTAGAATAAAATTTTTAAACTACAATTTAGATTAATCCTAAACCTTAAATAATTTTATATATTAATTAAGGACATAAACAATAACTAATAAATAAAAATCCATAAAAAATCAGAAATACTTATAATAAAAGAAAAAATATGTTAGATATACCAAAAAGAAAACATATTTGACTGAAGACATAAAAAGATTGAATAAAAAATAAACAGTCAAATTTAGACAGGTTTATAAAACGTCATTAGTTTTTTTGAAGAGATACTAACTATATTTAAAGGAATTTAGAAAATTTTTTATAGAAATACAGATTAGGTATCAGAACTGTTAAAATTAGTTAATTAGTGTCATACTGTTTACTTTTCATCATATAAAGTTATAAAGTAATTAGGCTAGGCATTTAATTAGAAAAATTCTTCCTCATTTTTAAGTAAGAAAACCTTAAAGGACAGTATAAAATATTAACAATAAATTGAAGTAAACTAAGAAGAAAGCTTATGGAATCAGCAATTTTATCATTTTTTAATTTTAGATTTTTTTAACTTGACATATTACTAATTAATTCTACATTATTAGTTTGGTATAATCTTTCTTCATTGCAATCTCAAACTACTTTCTGTTTTCTAACTTATACATAAAAAGCAATTATTAGACTTTATAGAATAAAACTTACTTTATATTAAGTATTCCAACCTCATACTTCTATTTATTTTGAATAACACAGTATTTCTCAATCAACTTTTTCTGATTTTTTTATTGAGGACATAGATTAATTCTCATACTTACTTTTGTCATTTTTGATTTTTAGCTCTGTATTTAAAATAATTACGATTTTTTCCGGAGACTAATTTATTTTTCTTCTCTGACAAATTGAATAATTGTTAGCTATTAGTATAATTTACCATTTCTTTCTAAAAGATCTTTGATATATTTTATATATTCTTTTATACAAGTTTTTTTTACTTCTTACAAAATTCAACAATCTTATTTTTTAAGTGAAGAATTTATCTAAAATTTTATTCCTATGGTTTATTTTCTAATAGATTTACTAAATATACAGTTTCTTGAAACTATCATTCTTTTTTTATAACTTATGCTTTCGTTCTAGTCCTATTAAAAACTTTTAGATTGCGGGTTGACTTTAATATTTTTTTTTCTTACTAATTAGATTAGTTTAAATTTTAGGTGGACTGACATCTATTGCTCTTCCCTTTTTACCCAATCTTTATTCTATACTTATCTAGGCTCATTTACTCAATATAGCTTACTATTTGTGAGCAATGAATTATACAGTCTCTAAAATAATTGTCAACTGATAATACTTGACCGACTTGTTATACTAAATAAGACTAAAATACCTAATTTTTTAACTAAAGATGAAACGGCGACAGTTACTTTACTATGCTAGTGCAGGTGCCATTACAGCCACTGTAATTCCTCTGATTTCTAACTTTCAACTGGCTTCAGCTGAGGGTAACGGTTCGTTGCTGATACAGTATTTAGGTCATACTTCTTTTCTATACATAGGGGGAGGACTAAGAATTTTAGCTAATCCTTTTCGGACAATTGGCTGTACTGCCGGATATAGACTACCTAAAATAGAGGCAGATTTAGTAATTATTAGTAGTCAACTCTGGGATGAAGGAGCAGCTGAAAACCTACCTGGAAATCCTAAGATTTTGTATGAACCTGGAGTTTATGAAATTAAAGGGCTGAGAATTCAAGGCGTTGGCATTGATCATGATCGTAAGGGAGGCAAACAATTCGGAACTAACGTCGCTTGGCGTTGGATTCAAGGAGGACTGCGGATTGTCCATTTAGGCGGAGCAGCTGCCCCGATTGGCATTGAACAGAAAATTCTTCTAGGGACTCCTGATATTGCCATGATCCCTGTGGGAGGAGGACCAAAAGCCTATAAACCTAATGAGGGAAAACAGGCGATGGAGATTCTCAAGCCCAAGGTAATGATTCCTACTCATTATTTAACAGAAGCCGCAGATATAGAAGCTTGTGACTTATCTCCTGTAGATAAATTTTTAGAGTTAGTCAAAGACATGAATATTCGTCAGATTAATGACAACAAGTTACTAATCAAATTTCAAGATTTGCCCAAAGAAGGGACAGTTATTCGAGTTTTTAGTGAAAAACCAGTCCTTAAATAATTCTTAGTCAGACTAAACTAATACGAGCATAGTTTGTGAAATATAATACCCAACGACTCTAGAAATCGAGTCTAAACCATGGAAGAAATTGACCGTTGCTTCGATAGAAGGTTCCAGCTGAGTATGATAAACTAATTTTCCAAGATGGGGATAAACTTTAACAATTAAGCCATAAGCCCAAGCTCTAATTGAAATTTTTGCTAAATGTTTAATTAGTTCTGTTTTTCTAGCAGAATGGAAAGGACTAATGATAACGGGTAAACAAGTGAGTTATTTTAGGACAACCACTGCTTGTGAGTTTAGAACATTGCGAGTATAGATAGGTATTAAAATCATCAATTTCTTGCTTACCTAACACTATCTGAAAATTTCTTTGACTTAAGATATATTCTGCTCAAAAATAAACTCTTTAATAATTGCGGCTCAACCTAATTTTAAAAGTCTTTAAAACCAAGAAAAAGGGATATATAGTTCAAATTTTTCTCCCCGTAACTCTTGAGCAGATAATTTTTTTAATTTAGAGACAACAGTCTCCATCTGTTTAAAATTATTAATAATATAAGAGCTACTAATAATTACAATTTATTGATTACTAAAAAATACAATATTTGTTAAAGTTACAATGTTTACTTCTTTAGAAAAAAATTCTAAGCCAAGCTTTGCATTTAATTCGTACATAATTTTTTTTAACTAAGAATAAACATTTAACAAATAAAATCTCGTATCAGTATTCAAGAAATGATGTGAACTAAAAAGAACAAGACAGCTCAGTCTTGCCAAAATTTTTGTAGTTATCAAATAAAATGAAAGCTATAAAATTAAGTTCGAGATGTAATTATATTGTTTGTCTAGAAAAGACAAACAATATAATCTTGCAATCTTGTCAATTAACCTCAATTTTATGCTAATGTGGTATAATTTAATATATCTTATTCTAGCTTGACTTAAGACTGTGGATACTGGACTTAAATTTTAGAGTGTTGCGGTAGAGCTATTATTTTTAGATATCAAAGAAACAATCGATAGATGTTCAGTATCTATAAATAATAATTAGGTAAAAAGCTTCAAAGAATGTTCATATGACCTACCCTCAAAAGACTATAAAGTCAATTAGCACAGAGTTAGGATACACACACAAACATCCTAGTGCGTTACGATATAAAAAAAAAGTAGAAAGTATTCCATCTACACTATAGTTTAGATGGAATACTTTGCTTACTAATTCTAAATAAAACAGTTTTCTGAAGTTCGGTGATGATCACGTTAAAAAATGTCGATCGGTTCAAATCCTTAAAAAAGTTCACTTTTAATGTCTCACAACGCTATAATAGCTCAATAAAGATTATCAATTATCATCGACTCGGAGGAGGAAGCTATTCCTGAGCAACTTACCCTGACCGTGAGTTTACGAGGAACTCGCGATGTTAGAAACACATACCAAATTTTTCGGCTAACTGGTTTATTAGATGCTTTTTCTGAACCTACTTTTCGTAAGGTGATTGGAAATTGTATAGATGAGGGTCCAGCCGATGTTATTCTAGTTTTGTCTCAAATTGACTTTATTGACAGTTCTGGACTGGGTGCTTTAGTTCAACTTGTTAAAAAAGCACAAACCAATAAAGGTAGCTTACAAATTGTTACGAACCCTAGAGTAACTCAAACTGTTAAGCTAGTCCGTCTAGAAAAATTTTTGTCTTTGCAAGCTTCAGTTGAAGATGCTGTCAATAATCTCCCAAAGTAGTTAACTCATGACGAGGGACTGCTGCTGCTTTTGTTCTTTTGGGATACTTAAACCGAGTTAAGACTGTGAACCTACCGAATTATGACCAAACTCAGTCTCCGATTCCCTATGAGGTTAATAGAGTCTATGATAGCCTCTCTTCTGAGTCCATTGGTACTAATTTAGAGTCAGTTGGTATGATAAAGCAGTTGTCCCCTGGCTTTCTGGCTTATTTGGGGGATGCAGTTTATGAACTTTATGTTCGAAGCCACTATATCTTCCCTCCTCGGCGGTTAGCTGACTATCATAATCAAGTGGTATCGTTGGTGCGCGCCGAAAGCCAAGCTGCTTTTCTGTTAACTCTTTGCCCTCATTTAACGGAATTTGAGAAGGAAATTGTTCGTCGGGGGCGTAATGCAGCGGCGGGAGGACGTCGACGTGTATCCCCAGAACTTTATCAACAAGCCACCAGTTTTGAAACGTTGATTGGCTATCTCTATCTACACAATCCACAACGTCTAAATCAATTACTCGGAAAATTAAATTTAAATTCAGCTTAAGTGATGAATTCCTAAGGAAGATTTATGTTAGTGGAAGGAGACGATAGTTTCTAGCCATTTTTTTATTTTCCGTTGTTGGTGAATCGAGAGAATTTATTTATAAGAATACTTACTAAGAAAAGATGCCGTTTTAAAATGAGAACAGGTGATGCCACAATCGTTGTAATCACTTCTTGAATTTTCGGGATATCAAAATTTTTGAGTGATTTTATTTATTATATATAGGTTATTCTCCAATCATCGACCTCGTCGTCGTACTTTAACTTAGGTATTGAAAATAATAAAAGTGTTTTTCAATCTCGTAGAATATCCATTTGGATAAACTGTGCTACCCCGATAAATAAAGTTGATAGGATTGAATAATGTTTGATAATTGTGGATAGACTGCCTGGTTATTAAAACGAATGAGTAGTTTCTCTCGACTCCAGAGCAAACTCTCAGAAAAAGAGCTACAAATGTCAAAGTATTAGAATTTCGGGAAAAACTATGTTAAACCATTGTGAAGGGACTAAACCTTTGGAAGAAATTATGTTAGATCATATATAACGGTAGCAATAACGAGAGATAAGATGCGGCGTGGACGAACTTTTTTTTGAAATTGAGTTCAAGCTATGGGAGAAAAGGCTAGACGGAATCTCACATCACTCTCGCACCGCTTGGTAAAGGGGGTATTTTTGTTGTCGGGAACTTTAGCTGGTTGGTACTTATGGTTTAACAAGCTGCATTATCTAAGGTTGTCAAAAGTATTTTAATTCTTCCAAGTTAACACGCAATGCTGGAACGAAAGTTATGACTAATATCTACCCATTCGATTGGCCTATTCATGGTGATTGTCAGGCCGAAGTAGTGGTAAAAACGGTGTATTCAATACAGGAAACTCGCCAGGCTCTCGAGCTGGTTCAAGAGCGTAAGACTGTAGTCTTAATCCTAGATAAGTTGCCCTTAGACCAAGCCCAGCGAGTGGCAGATTGGGTAGCGGGGGGAGCTTGTGCCACTGATGGACGAACCTTTTGGGTCGGGAAAAGGACCTTAATGTTTGTTCCTAACCAGGTCAGTGTTAAGTCTAGTCGTTCTCCCATCTCTCCTTTCGCTCCTAACCTCAAAACCAGTATAGAACAGTTGACTAGTATTCCTTAAGGAAAGTTCCTGTATGATTCTGCCAATTGACCTCCTTGGTAGCGAGAAAACTGAGTATGATCTGAACTAATGTTCTTCAACAGACTAGTATTCTCTGAGGAAAGTTTCCATAGAATTTAACCAAACTTGTCATGTAAAGTAAAGATACAAAATACATCGTCAATAATAAGCTTATCAAAAGCCGCAGTTTTGATGTGGCTAGCATTTTGGTAGGTTATCTCCTTAACATTAAATTGTATCCAATTGAATGTTTTCAGTTAATTTATGCCTCTGGAATTTAAGTGTTTAACTCAATTCAATGAGTAAGATTCTAAATTATAGAATTAACATTAACTTGTATTTATTGTGATTTAGGCAGAAATGAAGTTTATCAAGATAGTAAATTAACTATTAGGAATTTGCATTGGGGAGAAAAAGCTGTATCTCTGAAGATTAGTCGTCATCACATGGGCATAGATGTAGTCGAGAAGGAAGAGTTAAACCACCTTAAAAAATAAAGTAAGTAAACAAAAAGTAAAAACAATGCTCAGAGATTTAGGTCAAAAATTATAGATGAAAAAATCTTAGATATTAAAATGTTTAGCAACTTAGTAAAATGGCTGCAATTAAAGGACAAGAAAACTATTATGTAGTATTACATAGATTTATATAAATGAGTAAACATAGAAATTGTAGAAATGGACAAATAAATGCCATAAGCTGAGGTACTAGCAAATAGATTTTGTGTGATAAAACAATATTTAAGTAGATAATCAAAAAGAGCTCTCAAATAAGAAAATAAAGAACTTGAGAATACCAGTCAAAAAAGAAAAAACTCTCGGAGTTAAATTTAAGAGTAAATATGTTTTATTTAAAAATTAAAAAGATTAGAGCAAAGAATTAAAAGCTAAATTAAAATCAGATATAAATCTGATACATAAAACCTTACTAGTTTTCCCTAAAATATACTAATTGAAAGAAAAAATTAGAGAATACTTGAAAATACTTAGATTGAGTATTAGGTTTATTGAAATCAACTGATCAGTTTTAAAAAGCTTACCTATTATCTCCAAAAAGCTGTAAAAAAATTAGACATTGGATTTGAGGAATTATTGTCCATTATGACTAACGAACAACAGAAGGAATTAATAATAAATTGAAGTTGATTAAAAAGAAAGCTGATGGATTCAGAAATTTTGTAGATCTTTAACTCCAAAACTCCTTGACTCACCATCTCACTAGTCAATTCTACATTATCAATTCGGTATAACCTTAAAAACCAATCGAATGAGTCTAGCATAGAAGGAAATCATACCCGGCAAGGGAGTTCTTGAAATTTCTTACTAATTTCTTAATTTTCTTGTCCAAGGACTAAATACGTTTTTAGCATCAGCTGTCAAAATCTGCAGTTGATTACGGATTAGGAAGATTTTCTTTGTGAGTTAACCCTTTATACACAATCATTTTTGAGAGTATCGGGTTTATCATGAACTGCTAAACGTTCTATTAGGGTAGCACTCGCTTCGTTGAGGCCGATTAGGTCAACTTTGACGTTATGTTTGCGGAACCGTAAGACAACCTTATCGACAGCATCGACGGCAGAATGATCCCACAAATGAGCATGAGTTAAATCGATAATCACTTTTTGCAGGTTTTCCTGGAAATCGAAAGCACTGATGAAGTTATCAACAGAAACAAAAAATATCTGTCCATTAACACTATAAACTCGTTCATTTCCATCTCCTTTGAGTAGGGAATCTACAAAAATAAGAGAGGCAATTTTACGACTGAAGAAAATAGCACTCATAGCCACTCCAATAAGCACCCCAATAGCTAGATTATGGGTTAACACAGTAATTAACACTGTGGTAATCATTACTGCAGTTTCGTTCTTTGGAAACTTAGTAATATTGAGGAGAGAATTCCAGTTAAAGGTGCTAATAGAAACCATAATCATAATTGTTACTAAAGCCGCCATAGGAATTCGTGCTATCCAATCGCCAAAAACTAAAATAAAAGTCAAAAGAAAAATTCCAGCACTAAGAGTTGAAAGTCTTGCTCGTCCTCCAGAACGAATATTGATCACAGATTGACCAATCATGGCACATCCAGCCATTCCACCAAAAAATCCTGTCACAATATTTGCTATTCCTTGGGCGATCGCCTCCTGATTTTTATTACTAGATGTATCGGTTAAATCATCAATTACATTAGCAGTCAAAAAAGATTCCAATAATCCTACCAAAGATAGAGTGAAAGCATAGGGCAGAATAATTTGTAATGTCTCGAAGTTCCAAGGAATGTCTGGGACAAAAAATACGGGGAGAGTACGAGGAAGATTTCCAATATCCCCAACAGTAGGCACTTGAATCTCTGTCACTAAAGAAATAATAGTTAAGCCAACGATAGCTACTAATGGAGAAGGGATAACAGTTGTGAGACGAGGTAAACCGTAGATAATTACCAGCCCTATAGCAACCATCCCGTAAACTAACCAAGAAGCCTCCTTAAATTGAGGCAGTTGGGCGTCAAAAATCAGAATAGCTAGAGCATTAACAAATCCTATCATAACCGCTTTTGGAACAAAGCGTATTTGATGACCGAGTTTGATCCAACCTAAAATAATCTGGAGAATCCCTGTTAGGATCGTTGTGGCTAATAAGTATTGTAGTCCATAGTCTTGAACTAAAGTAGTCATTAATAAAGCCATTGCTCCTGTCGTTGCCGAAATCATCCCAGGCCGACCACCAATAAAAGCAGTAATAGTGGCAATGCAAAAAGAGGAATATAGTCCTACTTGAGGGTCAACTCCCGCGACAATAGAGAAAGCGATAGCTTCAGGAATTAGGGCTAAAGCTATCACAGCCCCTGCTAGGAGATCATTTTTAACATTAGAAAACCAGACTTTTTTAGTAAAAATTTCACTCATACTTCTTTAACAAATAAAGATGATCTTAAATTTAAGGTGTACGGGATTAATATTATTTTCCTACTAAGTAGGTAACTTCGGTTATGCTAGCCGATTAATTGATGATTCACTGCATCACTTCATACAGCAACAAACAACCTGATGCGATACCTCGTCTTCTAGCTATCATCTCTGTAACTGTCATTTCTCTAGTTACTTATACAGGTAATTCCTTATACAAGTAATACTAGTATATTCTCAGAAAATTACAGTTAAATATAGACTGACAGTGATTGACTCTCTAACCACGACTATTAATTTAGCAAAAAATGCAAACAATAAAATTTGATTGAATAATCTAGCCTGAGAGGAAATTAACAACTATATTTTTCTCAATCATCGTCATGGAAAATTTAAAGGCTTGCGATCATTTACGACTATGCAAACAGCCTTAAATTCCCCTACGGGAAATTATATATACTTTCTATGAAAGTCGTCCTTCTCTGAAAAGTCTAAAATACCTCTATCATAAAAGTTTAAATAGGCTAAAGTAGCGGTTAAGCAAAGATTGTAGTTTCTTTTGTTAAATTTGAAGTCTTGACAAGAATAATCTAGTAGTTTGCAGATAGTTTTTCAAGCCTTGAAAAACTATCTGCAAACTACATGCAATGTTCTGAAGAAGCTTTAAACCGGCAATTTTTAGTTCATAGTATTCGAAAAATACTTAGAAGAATAGGTAAAATTATTAAACTGTGTTAAAATCGAAGTAGTTGTTGTTTACCTCTGAACAGAAAGGAGAAAAAGTTAAACAAGTTAATAAACTTAAAATACTACAATACAAATATCTTAACTATATTTGGTACATTTAATTTGTTAAAGAGTTGTTTGTTTGAACAATGGTTAGTTTCTTATGAGATAGTGATCGCTAAATTTTGGATTCACTTGGTTCATAAAGAGATAAAAAAACAGTTCAAGAAGTATGAATCAGACGAATTAGAATCATAGCGGATGCATTCTGAAAATTGGCAACAGAAAAGGTCATACAATATGCAGCTTTAGCAGAAAAAACATTAGCTTATACTAGCTAGTGCTGAGCATGTATTCTGCCAGTTAATTAAAGGGGACCGTCAGTGTAAGTATACTACTTTAATAGTAAATTATATTGTAGCTACTAAATAGGAAGATTCAAAAATAGATAAACAAAAACTTAGCAGAAATATAATAATTTCTTTAAATACTCTCTGAGCGTTTCTAAAAACTATTTTTATAGTTTCATAATTAGTATTTTTTATAAAAAAAAATATAAATATCATTAGCTAAACTTTTATAAAAAGTTGTACGACAAGAAGATATAAAAGTTTTTTAACTTTTTATGGTATCTAGTATAGTTGATTTTAAATTCAGTCAAGTCCATTATTGTTTGGGTTATTTATTTATATTTTAAGAATAAATATCTTACTTTTATATTTAATTTTTTTTTGAATAAAATGTTACTTTTTAATGTTTATTAAATTTATAAAAACAGATGATAAATAAGAATTTTTATGTTATTAACGATTAATTAATACTCTATATATAGAATGATAACTCGGATTTAATTTAAATTAAAATACTTTAAAGATTAACTAATTTCGGTATTTTATACCTAAACAGTATATATTCAGATCGAATGAAGATTGAATTACAGTGAGATCACTTAAAAATTTTTCTGTTTAATAAAATCTTTAGTCATAATCTTAATCTAACTTTAAAACCTTTTTAATTTTTTTAAAAATATCAATTTTTACAATATAAACTTAACTCTAATTGTATAAATATTAGCAATATTAAATAATTAATCTTTTTTGATCGCTATTTAGAAATTTATAATTATTTGTTCTAAATTTATCTTTTATAAAAAGATGAATTTAAATATTATTTTATTATATGACTGAGGAATAATTTGTTTCTCTTACTTAGAAATGGTGTCACAAATCAGTCCATTTAAATTGACTTAGAAAATGATTGTTCTTTACGTTTTTTAAGATAAATATCAAAGACAGAAGCAACATTACGGATCAATAATCTTCCAGGAGGTGTGATTTCAATATGATCGCTAAATAATTTGATTAAGCCATCAGTCTCTAGAGCTCTTAAATCAATTAATTCATGAGCAAAATATTTGTCAAAATCAAGATTAAACGGAAGATTATACCTTTCTTCTAAATGAAACTTATTAAGTTTAAATTGACACATAAGTTCCATAATAACTGCCCGTCGGATGATATCGTCTCGGTGGAGACTAACACCTTTCTCCATAGGTAGTTTTCCAGAAATTAGAGCTTTATAATAGTTTTTCAATCCCTTATAGTTCTGGATATAAACATCATTTAACATGCTAATAGCAGTTACGCCAAATGCAAAGAGATCAGATTCTGGTTTGGTGGTATATCCTTGGAAGTTACGATGTAATTTACCTTCTTGTTGGGCAATCGTTAATTCATCATTGGGTCTAGCAAAGTGATCCATCCCAATATATATGTAACCACTGTGGCTTAATTTTTCAATAGTCATTTGAAAAATAGCCAGTTTTTCTGCTGCTTTAGGTAGATCTGTTTCAGAGATATTTTTCTGCGCTGGTTTCAACCAAGGCATATAGGCAAAGTTAAATAAGGCAATGCGATCAGGATTGAGTTCAATGGTCTTTTTAACAGTCTCTTTAAAAGTTTCTAAAGTTTGAAAAGGTAGCCCATAAATCAAGTCAACATTAGCTCCTTCAAACTCTGCTTCTCGAATCCAACCCATCACATTAAATAGCATAGACTCAGGTTGAATACGATTGATTGCTTCTTGGACTTTTGAATTAAAATCTTGAATACCAAAGCTAATCCGATTAAAACCTAATTTTTTTAAGAAGAATATATAGTTTCTATCAATATGTCGAGGGTTAACTTCAATAGAAACTTCTGCTTTTTTATCAATATTAAAATTCTTAATTAAGCTATTAAATAACTGCTCCAGTTGTGGTTGATTCAAATAATTAGGAGTTCCGCCTCCCCAATGGATTTGATTGACTTGACGAGAGGGAGAGATTAAAGCAGCAGTTTGATGAATATCCTGAATTAAATAACCTAAATAAGTAGGAGTAACTCTTTTGTTTTTAGTAATGATTGTATTGCAGCCACAAAAATAACAAGCAGTCTCACAAAAGGGAATATGACAGTAAAGAGAAATAGGTTTTTTTTGATGATTTCCTGCTACTATTCCTGCCCAGAAATCTATTTCTCTTACCTCTGTTTTTAATTCGGTGGCAGGGGGATAACTGGTATAACGAGGTATGGATTTATTATATTTATTAAGTAGATCGGCATTAAATTGTACAGTTTGTGAGTTAATTTTCATAGAGATCAACAATATTCTTAATAGTTTTTAAAATGTTTTTCTTTAAAAAAATATATTTTAGGAAATATAGCATTGATAAACAGCTGATAGTTTTTAACTTTGACTATTAAGTGGTTAGTTTCGAGTGTCATAAACCGGCTGTTAAGATTTCTACATTATGTCCATGACTATTATGATGTTCCGCATTACCCGTCTGTCTTGACGAGTGACCAACTCAAAAACGTGGTCGTTATTAGTAGCTTTTGCATTATCTTCTGATTCATAGACTATATCAAAGTCAAGGGTAAAATATACATTAATTTTATCGGCATTCTTTTTAAAGAAACTTACTATTAATCACTAAAAAAAATAATATATTCTAATATTTTCTTCTAAAGTCTCACTTAGTTTCTGAGATGTGAATCTCATTAAATTTCTAGAATTGGGTTTCTTCAACTAAAGTTAATTATAAAGCTGAATAAATAATTTTTCCTAAACTTAACTTGCTGGAAAATTAACAAGTTCTTTGCACTGAATTTTCCCTATATAAGATACTAAGTAATTTTCTAAAAACTGTTGGTAGTTCAGTCCAAAAAAATTAATCTGACCAACTACTAGACAATTATGACGACTTTGCAATTCTTCTTTTAACATACTGTTATAGATAATAAAAACCAACTAATACTTTTCTAAAGCTTTTCTTTCTAAGAATTTTTTTAGAAAAACATTTGGTGAATACTGTATTGTAGCTATAGTGTGAGAATGGCTGTTTTTTTCGCGCAATCTTGTAGCTAAATCACTACTCATAGTTCCTTCCTCATAGATGGAACAGGCTTTCCTTACAAAGTAGACTTAATAATTAATTGTTTACTCACTCCATCACTGTACAACTATATTTCGATATAAAGGATGATTTTAGTAAAACTTAACAAGTTTTTTGGGAAAACTCAACAACTCAAGTAAGAAGCCCAAAAAAGAGAAAAAACTAATCTTCCTCTTTTTTAGGCATACTGTGAATATACCTGATTGTTTAACGAGTTAGACTAGAGTCTTGAAAACTTTATTTAAGTAATCTGGTTTCCTCTAAAGTTGAATAACATAGAAAAAATACTTAAAGATTAAGATTAAATGAGGATCGGCAAATGATTGAAATGAACGTTGCTGGAATCGCCTTAGATGCCGTTACCCGAAGTCCCATTGTATTACTACAAGATGGCTCTGAACGTCGTGCTCTTCCCATTTTTATTGGACAAGATCAGGCAAAATCCATTATTGGAGCTTTGGAAAACCAGACTCCTCTTCGTCCTTTAACCCATGATTTAATTGTCAATCTATTTCAAGCGTGGGGAATGGAGTTAGACCGTATTATTATCCATTCTCTTCAAGATAAGACGTTTTATTCTGTGCTATGTTTACATCAAGGAGAAACTAAAAAAGAAATCGATTGTCGGCCTTCTGATGCTATTTCCATCGCCTTGCGCACAGGAAGTCCCATCTGGGTCATGGAAGAGGTGATTGCTAATGCGTCGATTCCTGTGAATCGGGATGCGGATGAGGAAGAACGCCGCGCCTTTCGTGAATTTGTGGAAAATCTGTGTCCAGAAGATCTGATACAACGACGGGGAGAGGTTCCGGAGGATAATAATGAGCATTAGCAATAGTAGACATGATTAGACATGATTTATTCTTGCCTTTTGCTTAGTACTAAGGTAGTGGTATGCGCTATAGACGTTTCGGTAAAACAAATCTACTATTGTCCGTTTTTTCCCTAGGGACCATGCGCTGTTTGTCTTCTGAGGCTATATTTGGACAAACTGTCGAACAAGCGATCACCTTAGGAATCAATCATTTCGAAACAGCAAAAGGTTACGGAAACAGTGAACGTTACTTAGGACAGTTCCTCGCTCAGCAATCTTCAAGCTGCCGAGAGAAACTTTATATTACAACGAAGTTACCACCTACTCCTAACCCCGATCAAATGAGTCAGTGGCTCGATGAGTCTTTACAACGTCTTCAAGTAGATTATATCAACTGTTTAGCCATTCATGGAATTAACACATGGGACCATTTTCATTGGCTTACTCAGCCTAATGGATGTTGGATAGCATTGCAAAAAGCATTAGACGACAGAAGAATTCATCATCTAGGATTTTCAACTCACGGCAATTTAGACTTAATTTTAGCAACAATAAAAACGAATTTATTTGAATTTGTCAATCTTCATTATTATTATTTTTTCCAACGCAATGCGCCCGCAATCGTCCTCGCATCCCAAAAAGATCTGGGAATATTTATCATTTCTCCTGGAGATAAAGGAGGTGGTCTTTATACTCCACCAGACCGCCTACAAAGTTTGTGTAAGCCGTTTTCTCCGTTAGAATTAACCTATCGGTTTTTGTTGAGCGATGAACGTATAACCACTTTAAGTGTAGGAGCAGCAAATCCCGGAGAATTAGCTTGTCCTTTAGAGTTAGATGTGGGGCCTCTTACCTTAAGCGAAATAGAGCTCTTCCAACGTTTAGAAACTCATACAGAAACAACTTTAGGAAGTGATCATTGTCGTCAATGTTATCAATGTCTTCCCTGTCCTGAAACCATAAACATTCCTGAAGTACTACGATTACGTAATCTCGCCATTGCCTATGACATGACTAATTTTGCCCAATATCGTTATAGGATGTTTGAGAATGCTGCTCATTGGTTTCAAGGAAATAAAGGCAGCCATTGTACTGAATGTGGTGATTGTCTTCCCCGTTGTCCTGAAAAATTAAATATTCCTAAATTATTGCAAGATACCCATCAACAACTGAATGGTTCACCTAGTCGGCGTCTGTGGGAGTGATTTCTTTTCGATTATTGTTGTTATTGTTTCACTTATTATTTAATGTGGACTTTCTAGTCTAGGAGGTCAATAATTTTTCTTAATCCATTCTGTACTTTTCCCAAGTTGCTAAATCTTCGGGACGATCTATATCAGACAAAACAGGTAGAACAAATGTATTTAGGTTGAGTTGTCGAGCAATAATTTTGGTTTTAGATAAGACCTCATTTGTTCCCCAAGGAATATTTTGAAATAACTCAGGGATAATTTTTCTTAGTCCAATTAAATAGTAACCACCATCAGATGCTTCTCCTAAGACTAAATCATTCTCATCTAACGACTCAAAAGCATTCATAATAATTTTTATATTCAGATCAGGACAATCAATTCCAATAATGACTACTCTAGAGAATTTTAATTGAAAAGAATCCTCAAAAGCTAACTTCATTCGATTTCCTAAATCTTCCTCATGCTGAGAACAATAATTTAAATCATTTCCCAGCCAACTTTCCATAAATTCTTGACTAGCTCCTGTATAGTAAACAGTGATAGAAATTTTTTTTATTAATTTTCTTACTTCTGTTATCGTGTGCTCTGTAAGTTGAAGCTGTAACTTTGCTGCACCTTCTGGCCCTAAAGCTGGAATCAAGCGCGTTTTGGTTTTTTTAGGTTCAGGATAACGAGTAAAAACAATTAAGCGGTGGCAATTCTTATTAGTCATTTTACTGGCTTATCATCGACCAATCAGTCCCTTATACAGTCGAGGATTTAAGGATTGTTAGCGATAATTAAAGGTTGGGGTTTTAAGTAGGTTATAAGCTGAAACTTCTTGGACCTTTTGAAAAAATAGAAGAAAGGGTATCCAATTAGGTTTACTATCAGGAGAGTAAGCTCGCCATGACACAAAATTATACTAACCAGTAAATAAGATTAAAAACTTTAAGTCAATAGAAGCAGGGGGAATTTCATAAAAGATAGTTTATATTTGAGGCTCATCTTCACCCTGAAAAAGGTGAAAAAATCCTGTGTATCTAAATCTACACTAGCATGAGGAATATAAATTCGTAAAATTTATCCTCGGATTAGTTTGAGCTTTCACCTCAAGATTTAGTTAACCAGTCTCAATCTTTTTTTATAAAGATTTATTTTGAGATAATGCACAAAACTAATTTTCTGTGCATTATCTCAATACATAGTAACCAGGAGTTTATTATGAGCAGAGATCTTAATCAAGGGCAACAAGGAACAAGAAATTTCTCATGAATCGTTTCTGATTACTATATATAGTTAATTCATAAACCTTGAAAATAGCCTAGAGACGTTGTGCACAAAGTCTCCAGGAAAATAAGGTCATATAATTTGGATTGGTCTGAAGAGATGTCGATCCACAAAAAGACCACACCGATTTAAAGTGTGGTAAATAACATCAGACAGTTTAGAAGCGGTTCCGTCCGCGTCCGCCACCATAGCCTCCACCACCACGCTGTTCGCGTTCTCTGGCTTTGTTGACCTTGAGAGTACGCCCCATCCACTCAGCTCCATCAAGGGTCTCGATGGCTTTATCTTCTTCAGTAACTGAGTTCATTTCAACAAATGCAAAGCCACGCATCCGACCCGTTTCCCGGTCAGTAGGGACATATACTCTTTTGACTGAACCATATTCGGCGAAGACCGAATTAAGATCATCTTCTGTAACATCGTAAGAAAGGTTGCCTACATAAATGGACATAGATTGTCTCCATTGACGACTGATGTGTGTAGAGATATTAGATTTCGGAGAGCATCTTGCCAAGACAAAACGGGAAAAACCTGTCAATGCTAATAACAAACTCAAAACCGATACTCAAACTCTCATTATTTCAATAATAGCACTTTCAGAAGAAGAAAGAAACATTTTAGCCAACTCGGTACGTCTTCCTCACAGAGAATCACCTAACTTTACTTTAAAAAAATTTGTTAAGATCCATTGTGTTAATTTTTTCTTCATATTTTTTTTCTTACTTCCTTATCCTAATATTCCCCATTAATCCCCATTAATCCCCATTAATCTAAACCCTAATGTATCAGTCGGATTACTCTTTACCTGACTTAGCTCAAGGATCTCTATTACAAGAATTTCTTGAAACTCTGCCGCTCCCATATAGAACCATAGTAGCAATCGCCTATTTTACTTCGTCAAGAATTAGTGATATTTTATTCTTAAAAACTAGCGATATTTACCCTAATCAAATCAAGATTACCAAATCAGAATCCAATTTTAACAAATTAGTTCCTATAACTCCCTTGTTAAGACCTTATTTAACTATTTATCTTAATGGACTTAAGCCTCAAAAATCAGCTTTTCTATTTGTTAATTCCCAGGGACAACCTTTAACAAGTTGGGTGGTTTTTCGGGTATTGAATATAACAGCGCGTCAAATTAATCTTCCAGAAGTTTATCTTTTTATTCTTCGTTAATTTTTATAGATAGCTTGTTATCTAATTTTAATTGAGATTAGAATAACTAAAGGTTTAAATTAGTATATTATTGTAAATAATATTCAATCTAACAAGAATTTCAAACTCTTTCCATCTTCAGTAGCTCCCCACACCCTGTAATCGAATCTTAACTCGATCTAAAAGAAGATGCTTGAGAGTAACTAAATACGTAATAATGGACAATGCGTCTTTTGATTTAGCCAGACTAAACCAGAAAACGTGACTTTTTGTATGACGATAAAACTAAGATTAATTCCGATGCGAACTCATTATTGCGGCGACCTAAGAGCAACTGATATTAATAAAACCGTTACCCTATTTGGTTGGGTTGATCGCCGAAGAGATCATGGAGGTGTAGTCTTCATTGACTTACGTGATCGCACAGGAATTATCCAAATTGTTAGTGACCCACAACGAACCCCTGACTCTTATCCCGATGCAGAAAACCTACGTAGCGAATATGTAGTTAAAATAGTAGGTTGTGTAAGTCAACGTCCCTCAGAGTCTCTCAACCTGAAATTATTGACCGGAGAAGTAGAAATATATGCTGATAGTATAGAATTACTTAACGGAGTGGATAAGCAACTTCCCTTTGTGATATCGAGTTTGGAAGCAGAATTAGTCAGAGAGGATGTTCGTCTCAAGTATCGCTACTTGGACTTAAGGCGTGATAGCATGTCCAAAAACTTGCAGTTACGTCATAGGGTAGTTAAAGCAATACGTCGCTATCTCGAAGATGAACAACAGTTTATGGAGATAGAAACTCCCATTCTTACTCGCTCTACCCCTGAAGGAGCACGAGATTATTTAGTTCCTTCCCGTGTTAACCCTGGTCAATGGTATGCTTTACCACAATCCCCTCAATTATTTAAGCAATTATTGATGATATCGGGATATGATCGCTACTATCAGATTGCCCGTTGTTTCCGCGATGAGGATTTACGGGCTGATAGACAACCAGAATTTACTCAACTAGACATGGAAATGAGTTTCATGTCCGAAGAAGAGATTTTAGACTTGAATGAGGGGTTAGTTTGCTATATTTTCAGAACTGTCAAAGATATTGAAATTGCCCGTCCCTTTCCTCGTCTAACCTATGCAGAAACTATGGAAAAATATGGGACAGATTGCCCTGATACACGTTTTGATTTAACTTTAGTTGATGTTTCAAGCATTGTTAAAGATAGTGGATTTAAAGTTTTTGCCGATGCAATTAAAAATGGTGGAAAAGTAAAAGTTTTACCGATTCCTGGGGGGAATGAAGCAATTTCTAATGTAAGAATTAAACCTGGGGGAGATTTATTCGAAAAGGCTACTGATGCAGGAGCCAAAGGAATTGCTTTTATTCGAGTCAAAGATAATAATCAACTTGATACTATTGGGGCAATAAAAGATAATTTGAATCAAGAACAAAAAGCTGAATTATTAGCTAAAACACGAGCTAAACCAGGAGATTTATTGCTATTTGGAGCAGGGAATATGGATGTAGTTAATAGATCTTTATCTCGATTGCGATTAGTAATTGGAGAACAGTTAGGATTAATCGATCATGAGCAAGTTAATTTACTTTGGATCACTGAATTCCCCATGTTTGAATGGAATGCTAATGAAAACCGATTAGAAGCATTACATCATCCCTTTACTGCACCTAATCCAGAAGATTTAAATGATCTCGAAACGGCTAGATCACAAGCTTATGACTTGGTCTACAATGGAGTAGAAATTGGAGGTGGAAGTCTAAGAATTTATAAAAAAGAAATCCAGGAAAAAGTATTTGCAACTATTGGCTTATCTAAGTCGGAAGTATACAATAAGTTCGGTTTTTTGTTAGAGGCTTTTGAATATGGAACTCCTCCTCATGGAGGTATTGCATACGGGTTAGATCGCTTAGTGATGTTGTTAGCTGGAGAAGATTCCATAAGAGATGTTATCGCATTTCCGAAAACTCAACAAGCAAGTTGTTCACTTACACAAGCACCAGCTGCTGTTGACGACAAACAATTAAAAGAATTGCAAGTTAAATTTATTGATAAACCTAAATCTAAACCTGAATAATTAAGATAAACCAGTAATGAGGTCATCTTACTCAGTTTCGTTTTTCCGAAACGAAACTGAGTAAGATGACCTCATTTTACCTAAGTTCTAGAGGTAAAACAATTTGCGGATAACCCATCACAATTAAAATTTTATACTTCTGATTATTTCGTTAAAAAAGTCATAAGTAGTCAACTACATCCTCTCTATTCAGAAAGTCTAAAATTTGATTTCTTATTACTTTTTAGTGAATCAAAAAAATAAGTATTAATTCTCAGCTCTTTCTAACAGAAAGGAGGCAAGGGATGAATTAGATAATTTACTTATAAAATGAAATCAGTAGACAAAAAATTAGACTTATGTTCCCTGACAATTTCAGAAATTAATTTTTTATTAAGATCAATTTCTTTAGCTGCTACTAAAGTCCGGATGGAAAAAGCTCTTAAAGCATCATTAACTGATAAAGTTCCCTCTGCAGAATCTTTTCGTCCAGTGAACGGGAAAGTATCAGGTCCCCGTTGACATTGACTATTTAAATTAACCCGACAAACTTGATTAACTAAGGGGTCAACTAATTGGGCTATCTCTTCTGTGTTCTGTCCAAAAATACTTACTTGTTGTCCGTAGTCTGACTGCACTAAGTAGTCAATAGGAGTCTCAATATCATCAAAAGGAACAATGGGAATAACTGGTCCAAATTGTTCGACAGAATAAATTTTCATTTGTTCGTTGACAGGATAAAGAACTGCTGGATAAAAGAAGGTTTCATTAATGGTTCCTCCTGCCTCATTAATCACATCAGCCCCATGTTTTTTTGCATCTTCTACTAAGTCTTGAAGATACTGAGGTTTTCCTGGTTCGGCAATGGGAGTTAAGAAAACTCCTTCTTCCCATGGCATCCCAAATTTAAGGTTACTGATCGCTTCAATAAACTTATTTAAAAACTTATCAATAATAACAGTATGCACAAAAAGAATCTTAATAGCAGTACACCTTTGTCCATTGTAGGATAGAGTTCCTAAAATACATTCTTTAACAGCCAAATCTAAATCGGCATGGGGTAAAATAATTCCTGGATTTTTAGCTTCCAATCCTAAAATTGATCTTAAACGGTAAGATTTTGGGTGTTGTTTTTTGAGGTTGTTAGCTGCTTTACTACTTCCAATAAAAGCTAAAGCATCAATTTTTCCTGACTCCATTAATGCAGGTGAAATCGTTCGACCGTTACCATAAATAGTATTAACAACTCCAGGGGGAAAAGCTTCTTTAAACGCTTCTAATAAGGGATAGTTTAACAACACCCCTGGACGGGGGGCTTTGACAACAACAGTATTCCCCATAATTAAGGCGGGAATTAGAGTCGTAAATGTTTCGTTGAGGGGATAATTAGCTGGTCCCATGCTCAAGACAATCCCCAAGGGTGCGCGGCGAATTTGTCCTATAACTCCTTGGGTAATCTCAAAGCGCGAAGAAACTCGATCTAGATTTTTAAGAGCATCAATAGTGTCTTCAATATAGTTAACAGTTCGGTCAAATTCTTTACAAGAATCTGTATAAGATTTCCCAATTTCCCACATTAAAAGATTGACGACTTCTGCTCGTTTTTCCTTCATTCGATAGGCAAAGTCTTGGAGGCATTCAATTCGTTGACCAACGGGCATAGTTGGCCATTTTCCGCGTCCATTATCATAGGCTTTTGCTGCTGCATCTAAAGCAGATAAAGCTGCTTCTTGTCCTAAACAGGGAAAGTCCCCAATTTTTTTGCGAGTTAATCCTTGAGGTGTTTTTAGGTAAATAGGAGATAAGGATTCCTCCATTTCTCCATTCCAAACCTCTAGATTTCCATTGATTAGATATTCTCGTTGTTCGATAGAACTTTTTAGGTGAAATTCTGGAGGAATATTTTCAAGAGAAGGAAAAATATTGTTGATTTTTGCAATAATACTCATGATGTTTTGTTATGTTGTTTAATAACTTTAAAGATATATCAAATATCAACTTGTTTAAAGATGTTTGGTAAAATTTTAGCTGAGTTTAATAATTGCTTCCTTTCCATCTCATTGAGAAATAAGTTAACGTATTTTAATGCTACTCCTTCATCAACAACGATGAATAAACTAGAACAAGCATATTGATGTTATAGAATCCCTGAACTTGAGGAATAATAGTTAAAATCAGCTTCTGACACCATAAGATTATCTTAAGTAATACCTGTCACTACTAAATCAATAGCATTGACACCATAGCCTTTCAGTTTGTAAATTTTATATACAGCATCTTTTACTTAGTTAAAAACATTATTTTATTTTTTTTTAAAAATTATAATAAGTTTTGCCCCTTTCGCGAGGAAATTTTAATTTCCCCAATGTGTATGCTAGTCGATTAATCGAACTTACTGTTCTGATCTCCTATGACTTTAGGTATAAAAATTCATTACTAAGATTCAAGTTTTAGGATAAAAAAACGAGGAAAAGGATTATATCTAAAATAGCTATTTATCCCAAGACTATTACGCTAAAAAATTACAATTTTTTTAAAAAAACGTTAAATTAGAATATTAATACTTAGATTTAACTATTAATAGAGTTACTAATAATAAATAAGATGGCATCAAAACATAATTTTACCATTTCATTAAAGATACTTTTAGAGACATTAACATTGCGCTTTCTTAATTCTAAACTATTTGCTCCTGTTTTTTGAGTCTCTTTGGCTGCAATGATTGTCATATCAGCATCTTTCACCGTAAAGTTTATCTTAGTAATAGTTTATCGAAAATAAAAAATAGATTTTGTGCACTAGTTTTATAATCTCTTTTTACACTTTTTTTTATTACTTTTTGTTAAAACTACTTTTATCAAGTAGTTTTAACAAAAAATATAATTAAGTCTATACTGTCTTCACCTATCTGCAAAAAATAACTCCTTTTTGAAGGAAAACAGTAGCAGAATTTCTCTCATTAAGGATAGGAATAAAAAAACAATCAAACATGCTTGATCCTGAAGAGAATTGAATATTAATTTGAAGATTATACTAAATAATGGACTAAGGCTAAAATTAAGTTTTCAAAAAACTGACAAGAACTCTATCTTTAAAAGATACTACAGCTTTTTCTTCTATAAAGATCAAAGAATTAAGTTTTTTTTCAAAATAAGAGATTGTTTGCAATCCAAATATTAAGTAGGATTCCTTAGATGAATTTTTATTCTAAGAAACAAACTAAAATTTCTAGAATACTGTGTTTTCTAATCAAGAATACATCGTAACACTACACTGCGCTAATCTACTAGAATTTAACTTAGTTGATATGAACTATAAAAAACTCTCAAAAAAATATACTTGAAAAATTTATAAGAATGGATACAGCAAACGATTTTGTAATTTAAAAACTGTGATTTCGAGAATTTGCATATTAAGAGGTCAAATAAATTAGTATAAATAGATATTTTAAATAGTAAAAAAGTCACGAGAGTTATTCAAAATTGTTTAAGGGATTGAATGTCTTGTATTTTGTACACTCACCTTTAAGACTTTATTGTAACTAGGAATTTTTTAAAAAACTAGAGGATAGTTCAGGGTACAATAAAAAACAGGCAAATGAACTAAATAGTGAAAGTCCCCTATGACGCGGCAATACACAATTACCCTTCTCCCTGGTGATGGCATTGGGCCCGAAATCTTGACAGTTGCTGTGAAGATTCTACATGTCATTGGAAAACAGTTTGATATCAAATTTAACTTTAAAGAAGCCCTCATTGGAGGATCAGCGATCGATGCGACGGGGAAGCCTCTTCCTGAAGAGACCTTAACTTGCTGTCGCAACAGTGATGCTGTTTTATTAGCTGCCATTGGGGGGTATAAGTGGGATAATCTCCCTCGTTATCAACGTCCTGAAACAGGATTATTAGCTATCCGTGCTGGACTTAACCTTTTTGCTAACTTGCGTCCTGCAACTATTTTTCCCCAACTAATTGATGCTTCTTCCCTTAAAGCAGAAGTGATAGAAGGAGTTGATATCATGGTGGTTCGAGAATTGACAGGGGGCATTTATTTTGGACAACCTAAAGGTGTTTTTGAGACAGAAACAGGGGAAAAACGGGGAGTCAACACAATGGCTTATATAGAGTCAGAAGTTGACCGTATTGCCAAAGTTGCTTTTGAAATAGCCCAAAAACGAAGCAGTAAGTTATGTTCTGTTGACAAAGCTAATGTCTTAGATGTGTCTCAATTATGGCGTGATCGTGTTAATCATATAGCATCAGAATACCCTAATGTAGAACTTTCTCACCTTTATGTTGACAACGCAGTGATGCAGTTAGTTTGCGCTCCTAAGCAGTTTGATACTATTTTGACAGGTAATTTATTTGGGGATATTCTCTCCGATGCGGCGGCTATGTTAACTGGTAGTATTGGGATGTTACCCTCAGCTAGTTTAGGCTTAGAAAAACCAGGTTTATTTGAACCTGTCCACGGTTCAGCCCCTGATATTGCTGGACAAGATAAGGCTAACCCCCTCGCCCAAGTACTAAGTGCAGCCATGATGTTACGGTATGGATTAAATGAACCTAACGCGGCAGATAAAATTGAACAAGGGGTATTAGAAGTGTTAGCTAAAGGCTATCGGACAGGAGATATTATGTCCCCGCAGATGAAAGCATTAGGGTGTCAAGAAATGGGAGATGTATTACTCAAAGTAGTGGAATCTTAATAGATAAGATATCCGTCTTCGAGTGGGTATTGACTTGTATGGAAATACAACAAAAGTCAAGTTGAATTATGGGGAACAAAACAGTGAGATATGCACATCAAAGACCAGATACTAAACAACAAGAAATACAACTGCCTATCACTGTTGACTGCGCTGTTTTAAGGGCAGCGCAGCGTATTTATAGAGCCTATTGTGTTTTACATCCAAAACAAAATAGGCGACCTTACGGCATTGCCATTAATCGCAAAAGTAAACGAGGACAACTAATTTTCCGAAAAAACCCTGTTCTCTTACCTGGAGAAAGCTTTGTCTCGACTAATCAATTTGAAGCTGAAATTCATTAACTTCACAAAAACTACATATTTACATAGACTTAAATTCATGGAAGTCACAAATCAGTTATTTGAGCATTTCAATCTTGAATGATTAGAGATTCGTAACAGCTTTGTGTTGCTAATATTTAAGAAATTAGAGTTTGATTTTAATTACTGTCAGTTGACATTTTTTGAAGTAACTATTTTGAGCAACGCTTTGTTTAACTGCCTTACTTAAATCACATTTTATCTTCAAACATTATTCCTGCAATTTTGTCAGCCTTTATCTGATTACATTCCCTTTCTATTATCTTTAGTTCTGAACTAAAAGTCAACTTCTCCTTTTAATCAAGCAAAATTTAAACTTTTATTTTGTTTGGACATTCCTATTATATTTAGTTGTTTTTTTACCCTGTAGGATTACTTTTTATTTTTCTACTTGTATATAAGTTTAATTTATGAGTTTTCATCTGCTAAAACCTAGATTTTTTTAAAAAAATAGCCTTATACGCTTATTATTTAAAATAACACAGAATTTACTACTTTGCTTGTTTAGATTATTCTTCTCTAGGATATAGAACATTTTTTGTCATTACCATTTGTTATTTTCATTTTTTTAAAAAAAATAGTTATTATATAATCTGCCCTGTTTCTTCTCTTTTTAAGAGAAGAAACAAATATTGACTTCTGTAAGTTTTTGCATCCTCTTCTGATAACTATTTAATATGTTTTATCTTTTCTTCTTGCTAAGCTTATTTTATCAAAACTTATCTAGGAATTGTTTTTCTAGATAAGTTTTGATGATAAGTTTGCCTAATCTAACTTTCTATCCTCTTGTGCTTAAATACAATGTCTCTATCTTTGTTCTTGTTTTGGAGTTAACTTTTAATCAATAGTTATCTTTAATAGTTTTTTTTCTAATTGTGTTAGTCTGATTTTTAAATGGGCTGGTATCTACGGGCTGATATCTATATAGTTGCTCTTTTAAAAAAACTTTTCTATTTTAGACTTATTTGAATTTACCTATTTATTAGGTATAGAATAACCGTAATGACTTTTTAGGAGATATCATCAATATTAACTGATGATATAGTCAGGTGCTATATAGCCATTAAATAGCTGTTGATGGCAACGACACAACAAACAACAGTCCTCTAATTAACAGTTCTTTGTTTTTTAGCAACTGGTGTGAGTCGAAACTCTCATCATCAAAGGCCTTCCAATTTACTTCTCGATTTCAGCTTTGTTTTTTTTAACCTTCGTTTTTTGAGGTAACTACTCTAATGTCTAGTTTCCAATCAAAATATCCATGGTGGTATGGATGCGTAATCTATGAAATTTACATCCGTAGCTTTTACGATAGCAATGGTGATGGTGTAGGAGATTTACCAGGAATCATAAAAAAGCTCGATTATTTAGCATCTCTTCCCATTGATGCTCTTTGGATCACACCTTTTTATCAATCTCCGATGAAGGATTATGGATATGATATCTCAGATTATTATGCGGTTGATCCTCTGTTTGGGACCCTAGAAGATTTTGAAGAATTAATTGAGAGAGCTCACACCCGCAATCTTAAAATTGTAGTTGATCAGGTATGGAGTCATACCTCTGATGTTCATCCTTGGTTTATTGAAAGTTGTTCAAATCGCCATAATTCCAAGGCGGATTGGTATATTTGGGCTGATGCTAACCAAGGAGATGTTCCAAATAATTGGTTGTCAATTTTCGGAGGAACTGCTTGGAAATGGTGTGAATCTCGCCAACAATATTATCTTCATAATTTTATCGATAGCCAACCTGATCTCAACTGGCATAACCCTGATGTCGTTAGAGAAATTATGAAAGTAGTAGAATTTTGGCTAGAAAAAGGAGTTGATGGAGTACGTCTCGATGCTTGTAATTACTACATGCATGATCAAAATCTACTAGATAATCCGAGTCGTACCAAAGGAATGCCCAATCAAGATGGGGTTTCTTCCCTTAATCCGTACTCTAAGTTTATTAACCTTCACAATATGAATGAGGTTAAAAACATCAAATCCTTAAGACGCATCCGCAAAACCCTGAATAAATACCCTGGAACCTTTGCTATTGGAGAGATTGTGGCGGCTGATGATCCAATGCGACAAACGGTTGAGTATATTCGGGGAGCAAATCGATTACATACAGCGTACAATAGCGCTTTGTTGGTTAATGAGAAACTAACCCCCAAATTAATTGCCGAGGTGATCGAAGATTTATCTATTCATCTTGAATCGGATGAGGAAGAAATGATCTGTATCACTATGAGTACTCATGACTTTCCTCGTGCTAGGTCAAGGTGGCAACCGGACGATGCTTCTCTAATCCCCGCTTTTGAAAAAATGCTCATTTCTTTGTTACCTACCCTACGGGGCATTATTTCTCTTTATCAAGGGGAAGAATTAGGGCTAACAGAAACCAATGTCTCTAAAGAGAAGATGAAAGATCCTTTTGGGATTTTCTTCTATCCTTATTTTGCGGGACGCGATGGCTGTCGAACTCCTATGCCTTGGGAATCAGATGCAAATAACTTTGGTTTCACAGATAATGAGGAACCTTGGCTTCCTGCCGATGAACGATATCGGTCTCTTGCTGTTTCGGCTCAAGAAGAGAGAGAAGATTCTATGCTTAACTATTTTCGATTTTTTCTAAAATGGCGTAATCGTCAACCGGCTTTGAAATATGGGTCGGTGGAATTGATTGAAGCAGGAGATAGTATCTTATCCTTTTTACGAAAAACCCCTGATCAAGAACTTCTTTGTGTCTTTAATATTAGTGAACAAACCAATTCCTATCTTATTTCTTTTCGGTATGGAAAGGAAATTGTCGGGTCTAATCTTATAAGTTTCCCAGCAACCAATTTGGGTAATGGACAGAGAACCCTTGAAATGGAACCTTTTGGCTTTGGCATTTTTGAACGAGAGTCGTAATTAGGTATTATTATTTGATGCTTCTTCTACTATTGTTAGCAGGAGCGTCAAAAAAAGAAATTATTTTGATTTTAAATTGAGTAAAAGAAATGATATTGCGGCTAACTTAAAATTTACTCAAGGATTCCCAATAAACCAAAATAACTTAGCTAGTTTTCTAAAAATAAACACAATCAAGACAACTGATGAATCGCGACAATTAGTTTTCGACTATCTAGTCTCCAAATCGGTTACACTTTTCCAAAAAGTCCCTAGTTGTCAGTTGATTTCCTTTGAATTCTTATCCATTTTGTCCCGAATCAACTTAAGAACTTTCATCTATCAAACAAGTCAATGTAATGGATTCATTCATCGGGTAGATTGCTAATTAGTAGATTTATTACCATTAAATTGGTAATTGTTGAATATCCTTGTTGGAACCAATGACAACCATTACTAAGTTTTTATCCAGCTTTTCTTGGGGAGTAGGATTAATTTTAAATTTATCTTCTTTTCCAGTAGCCAAAACATTTATTTTATAACGATTCCTAAGATTTAATTCCTCAATTGTTTTTCCGTGAAATTCCTCAGGAACCCAAATTTCTACAATACTGTGATCAGGATCAAGATCAAATCGTTCAAGAATAGCTGGTTTTGTCAGAGTATAAGCCAATTCACACCCAGCATGATATTCAGGAAAGACCACTAAATCTGCTCCCACCCGTTCCAATAACTTTCCATGAACCTTAGAAGATGCTTTAGCCACAACCCATTCAACACCACCTTCTTTTACGTTGAGGGCCGTAACAATACTTTCTTCTAAATAATTCCCAATAGCCACAATTACCGTATCAAATTCGAAAATTCCAGCCTCTTTTAAAGCATTAGGTTGAGTTGAATCTAATTGAATAGCACTAGAAGCAATTTTCTCATTTAAAACTTGTGCTACTAGGGATTCTTTAATGTCAGTTCCTAATACTTCATAGCCTAATTTATAAAGTGTTCCAGAGACAGCGCGTCCAAAACGGCCTAAACCAATAACCGCAAATTGACGAGTATCTCGACGAAGATTATTCAAAAACTTTAAGGATTTCAATGTTCTCCCCCTATTCTTTTGTTATTTAAAGGTTGCAGTTTTTAACTCTCAATTTTACCTTTTATGGTTAAAAATCACGAGATAACTTAATCCATTCCTTACCCAACCAACAAACGTTCTTCAGGATATTGAACAACCCTAGGATTGATCTCACCGACAATGGCTGCCATAAAGACAAGAATACCTACTCTCCCAGTATACATGGCTAAAATTATTAAAAGTTGTGACAGGGGAGAAAGGCTGGCGGTAATCCCGGTGGAAAGTCCCACCGTAGTAAAAGCTGAAATCACCTCAAATAAAACTTGAAATGAACTGACTTCAGTATCAAAGAAAGCCGGGTGAAAACTAATCTCAATAAAGGAGATAAGAAAAGTAATAGAAATCACGGTAATGGTTGAACCAAAAACAACAGCTACTGCTTTTAAGATTAGAGAAACTGGAATCTCACGCTTATACATCACTACCTGATCGTTACCGCGTAAAACTGAACGGGTGCAATTAGTTAAGATACGAAGTGTTGTAGTTTTAATTCCTCCTCCTGTTCCGCTGGGACTCGCCCCAACAAACATAAAACCCATGGTTAAAAATAGTCCAGAAATTGTCATTCCTCCAATATCAATACTGTTAAACCCGGCAGTTCTAGTTGTTACAGATTGAAACCATGCCCCTAATAATTTACTTTTAAAATCTAGTGACGCTAAGGTGTTCTGATTTTTATATTCAACCAATAGAAACATAATTGTTCCCAGTATCAGTAAGAATGCTGTAGTACTAATGACTACTTTGAAGTTAAGAGATAAAAAAACTCTTTCTCTACGCTTTTTAATTTTGTGTAAAATCCAAAGATACAGTTCAATAATAACTGAATAACCAATGCCTCCAAAAATAATTAAAAAAGCGACTACAAAATTAATTGTAAGAGAATCTTGAAAGCCAACTAAACTATCTAGAAACAAACTAAATCCAGCATTATTCCAGGCACTAATACTATGAAAGACAGATATCCATAATGCACCAATTTTTCCATATTTTTCTGTAAAAAAGTTAAATAAGAGTAAAGCCCCTACAATTTCAAAAAGAAGAGTCATCCCAATAATAGAACGAATAATTGTTTTGCTATTTTCTTGGCGAAGGGGACGATCTAAAGATTCTTGAATAGCTAATTTTTGTCGAAGATCAAATCGCCGACCAGTTAATAATATTAAAAAGGTTGTTGTTGTCATATATCCTAATCCTCCTATTTGAATTAATAGCAGGATAATCAATTGTCCCCAAAAAGAAAAATAGCTCCCTGTATCAACTACAATTAAGCCAGTTACACAAACAGCAGAAGTTGCTGTAAATAAGGCAATAATCGGGTTATTCCAATGATAATCATAGGTAGAAAATGGCAAAATCAACAAGAGAGTTCCTACTGAAATAACAGCTAAAAACCCTAAACAAATAGTACGAGCAATAGTCATAAAAAATGATAGCAAGTAACGGCAAAAAAACCAAGACAATATGGCTTTTCTAGACTGTATTTGACAACTTTATAATAAAAAAATTCGGAAGTCTTACTTTGCAAGATTTCCAAAATCCCAAAGACTTGATCTTTATTGAAATTAAGTTTTTGGGGTAACATGATACAGTCAGAATAAAAATTTTAACTATATTATGTCACTAACTTATCATACTAAGTCTAGAAGAGCCAAGAATATTACTGATGAGTCTGAAATTTGTTTTGCTATTAAGTGAAGGATGACATATTATTTCCTCACTCCCTGCTGAAAGCCTAGCGTTGATTCGGTAACTTCATCAATAAAAAAAGCTTAATTTGGCATTTGTTTACCTTTGATGTAAGTGGTTTTGATTATTTATTCTTGTGATCGCCAAAAAACAATCGATTCATTAAGGGGTTTAATTGTTGCTCCGGGATAATAAAAAGAAAGGATATTTTCAGCACTCCAACCTAATTTAGCCAAATTGTAAGATCCATATTGGCTCATCCCCACACCATGGCCAAATCCTCCTCCAACAAAGGCGAACCCTCTTAATTGTTTTTGATTATTATAGATAGGTTTTAGATAAAATAACGTACTGCGAGGGGGATAAAAAGCACTACGAACTTCATTTTTATGTAACTCTAAAGAACCTTTGTCCGTTTCTATTTTCATGGTCAAAATGCGCCCAGATTCCGATCTTTCAATGACTTCCATCCATCGAATCATTTCAAAATCAGCTAAGGGATGTTTGCGTTTTTCAAGATACTTTTTTAAATCCTGACTTAAACTTTCAAGAGTTGCTTGTCGATTCCAACGAAAAACATTTCTTCCTGTTTCATTAAATCCATTCTTTAAACTAATAAAATTACGAAAATCTTGTTCCTTAGCTAAGGATATTTTTGACAAATCCCAAAGTTTTTTAGGAGAATCAATAACCGCCTTAAGATAAGGCCTTTCTTCTCCATTCCAAACATCACTAAACTTAGCTGTCACTCCTCCTGTGGTCGAGGAATAAAGAGCATCTACTAACTCATTTTCATAAGTTAATACTAAGCCTTTGGTAGCTGCGACCGCTTGATCAGCTTTAGAACTAGTTTCACTTAACCCATAATAAACTTGACAGTGAGTTGTAGCACACAATTGGTAGTTATCTGCTTGAAACCGTCGTACATTCCGTAAGGCATAAGTACGGGCAATAATAGTTTGAGCTTTTGCTGCATTGAGGGGAGCAGATGGTCCGATTTCATGAGGAACAACTCCTCTGAGATAAGTTTCAAGAGGAACATTGTTAACTAAAGTGTAGGTTCCATAGGCGTTGGGTTGTAGCCGTAGACTTCCCCCATAATAACGGACTTTTCCTTGACTTAGACTAACTTGAACAGGATTTCTTCCTGGGATTATCTCTAAATAATCAGGACTATAAATTTTACCATCCACTGTAAAAGTTGCTCGGGGAGTAGCTGCTAAAATTTCCAATTCAAGATAGACATCCCTAAACCCTTTAGTTTTAAGATTTTCTAGTAACCAACGACGTAATAGGGGAGTTTCGTAAACATCGCGTTTTGCCCAAACTTGCCACTGTTCAGGTTGAGTAACTTCTACTTTAATTCCCCTTTCTTTCCATTTATTCGCACTGTCTTCCGCAGTTTCAAAAGTAGCATGATCACTTAAAATCACTTTCTCTCGTAGCACAGGTGTCGATAAAGGTTCTTTAACTACTTCAATAGTAAATTGCTTGGTTTGAACGATTTGTTGTTGGCTATCATCGTCGTTAAATTTTAGAGTTAGGGTATCCTCACTAGTAGCTGCAATGACCAATTTTTCCTTTTCTTTTTCTCCAAACCTTTGAACCACTCCTACATCTAGCTCAACATCTGTTGCTGTCACAGAGGATGTACAAACCCCTCCAAGTAAAATAGGAAGGAAAAATAAGCTGACACATAGACGTTTGCCCCTGACTGGGCGACGAGTCTTGGTAATTTCCATATTGAGCTAGATTTATAGTTTTTCTATTTTACGCTTTGTTATTTTTTATATCAGAATTATGGAAAATTTATATTTCTCCATTATGTAAACATAAGTTAACCTATTCACTAGACGGGATCTTATTAAAAATTGTTGCTAGCCGTCTTGGGAAAAATTTTGTTACGCCCTAACATTTGAAATTCATAAGTTTTTTAGTATCACATCAATTATGGTAAGGTATTACTAACAATCAGCTGAGATTCTATAAAGTAGAGTTATAGAAAACATTGCGACAGCAACTATAACCGCTTGCTGCCAAATTTACTTATCCTCAAAGGATTCATAACATCACTTGTAATGCTAAAATTAGAAATTTCTAAAAATGAATAAGGACAAGAAGTTAGAAAGATAAATTTAATTAATATCGACTATTTCCAAATACTTATAATTTATTTTTTTTTAAACAACTATCTATATTTTAAGTTAGAAAAATTGTACATTAGTCATCTATTTTTACATAAACTTGCCAATTAATGATATCTTCTAATAAAGATTTATAGCCAGCAACATTAGGATGAAGTCCGTCAGGAGTTAACCGTGAGCGGAACCAATCTTCTCCGCGTCCTAACCACAAATCAAAAATATCTAGATAAGGAATATTAAAATTATTACAGGCTTTTTTAGTAGCTTCTTTATAGCGATACTGATCAAAATGATTAAAGTAAAAACAACCCAGAAATGGCATTTTTTCTTCATCAACTGGAACCATTCCTATAAAAATAGCTGGACACAGTTGTTGTGCTTGGTGTAATAAATGGTTGATTTGCTGCTCAAATACTGTAAAGTCTGTAAATAAGCGTCCATTAGGTTGTCCTAGCCTAGGAGAATCATTAAGTCCCACCGAGAGGATAATTAAATCAGGGACTTGGTTACGCAACTCTCCGCGATATCGAAATTCTCCCTCTAATCGTTCAGACACCTGAGAAACACGATCCCCCCTAATCCCTAAATTGTACAAGACATGACCAGTCTGTAAATCTCTCATCCACTGACGACGTAGTCTTTCTGCCCAACCTCCACCGACTGGATCGCCATGTCCATAAACTAAACTATCTCCCAAAGCGACTATTTTTAAAGGTTGAGACTTGACAGGTGATTTAAAAAGTCGAGTGGGCTTTTCAACAGTTTGCATTAGGGAATATCTCCTCAAGCGAATTTCTGGACAGCTTGATGTTTTTGTACAGGCGTTGATTATAACTTACACAGTAATCGTTCTTAGTGTTGGACTATACAGTCGTTAAAACGACTGTTATTATAGATATAATCTTGGTTAACCCGTTCCCCATCCTACATATTATTCATGCATAAAAGACTTGCTTTTGACTCATCTGAAGTTATATATCACGCTCAGGAACTCCTCGATGCTGCGACTAACCGCTATAGAATTACGGTGCAAGTAGCTAACCGTGCTAAACGTCGTCGTTACGAGGAATTTGATAGCATTGACGATCCTTTAATGAAACCGGCTATTCGTGCCATTATTGAAATGTCAGATGAACTTACCCAACCTGAAATCATTAGTGATAATTGAAGACTAAAATCTATACTGAGCCTACCAAGTTTGTCTAGATAAGCCATAAAAATGGCAAAAAATCTATATAAACTATATTTTAATATTATCAGTTATGCTTTGGAAACTTCTTTATCCTTGGAATTTTTGCTCACATCTCCAGCGAAACATGAGACTACTGGTCATTTTTTTCCTGAGTGCTAGCCTAGTTATAGGGGTGGGACGGTTTGAACTCTCTCGAGATGACAGTTTTAAAGTTAAACCTGTGAACGCTCAAACCCTACGACCGGAGGAAGCTGCTGCTATAGTTTATGAAAAATTATCCTATTTGCCCAAAGAAAATCAATATATCCGTAGGGATACAGAGAAAATTGATCCTGTTCAAACTTTAATCAGTCGTTTGATCCGCTATCATCGGGATTTAAAACGTCGGGAACCCAGTGTTTCTCTTGATTGGAAAATTACCCTGGCTGACTACTTAGGGGTGAATGAATCAATGAAGAAAGATCGCTATCCTGGTAGTTCTACTCTTCAAAGTAACCCACTAACTCTTGACGTTGAGGCAATTCAAGAATTAAACCGCCATCAACGTCAGGAGTTAGTGGATTTGTTGGTTAGTATCTATACTCCTAAACAGAAAAAACTAAAACTTCCTACAATTCAGACAGAATCAGTACCTGAGCTTTCTCAACCGACTTTTACTATAGGACCTGGACTTTCTAAGCCGGGAGATGCTGATTTATTAAAGTGATGCTGACTTATTAAAGTTATGAGTGATCGTCTAATTAAAAAAGGAACAGGATGGCGTATTGGCTGGAATCCTAACGCTGTTCCTTATCAGGGATTAATTGGTGGCAAAGATTGGGCAATAGAATTGACTGAAGCTGAATTTAAGGATTTTTGCCGTTTGTTTAAAAAGTTAGCTGAGACAATGGAAATGATGTCCCAGGAATTGATGGACGCTGAAAAAATTGCCTGTGAAGCAGAAAGCGACTTTTTGTGGTTAGAAGTAGAAGGATATCCCCATGCTTATTCCTTACGTTTTATTCTTAACCAGGGTCGTTGTTGCGAGGGAAACTGGTCTGAAGAAATGGTAAAAGAATTATTTCAGGCAGTTAAAATATTCGAAATATCTTAATTTTTTTAGAAAATATAATGATAAAAATAATTTCTAGGTGAATGATTTAAAGAAGATAAGAATTACTAGGTTTTCCAAGAAGTGATGAAAAAAAATTGTGAAAAAAAGAATATATAAACTTTATTCAAGAAGTTTTAGAAAAAATAAAAACACTTAGTAATAGCCAACAACTTTTTAAAGTTTTAAAAAGAGAAAAAAATTAGATTAACCTATAGTATTTTTTGTAAAATTTTAAAAAAAAGGGCTAAAAATGTGGACAAAAAAAGTAAGGACAAGAGATCATCCATGTTCTAAAAAAAAGAACTAAAAAAGACAGTAAAGATTTTGGATGAAGAGGTATATGAGGCTAAAAAGTACTGCAAAGACGAAAAAATATATACAGTGATTATTCTTAATAATGATTTTAGTACATACAAGTAGTTTACTTAAAATAAAACTTAAATGATAAAAAAAAACTATACTTATTCTCTCTATCAACTTAGAGTCCAGAAATGAATTTAATAAAACAAAAATAATATGATAAACTCATGAAATTTTTCTAAAGATGTTTGAACATAAATATGGTTCAGATAAGACAGTTAAACAGAGTTTGTATCGAACGGTTTCTAATCTAATCAATTGAAGCTTAATATTATCTACTTATATAAAGACAAAACAGCAAACAGAATAAACACTGTTCACTGTTTTTGATTTACGAATATCTAAATTCAACCACCAGCAACTGCTGGGACAATACTTACTTCATCCCCGTCACTGAGAATAGTATTTGTATTATCTAAAAAGCGAATATCTTCACTATTTACATAAAAATTTAGAAAGCGACGGGGAGCTCCAGTTTCATCACATAAACGTGCTTTAATTCCAGGAAAAGTCTTTTCAAGGGAGTCAAGTAATTCGTTAAAATTACTCGCTGTACATTCACAGTCTTTTTGATTGTTCGTAAACTTTTGCAAAGGTGTAGGAATTAATACTTTAACAGCCATAGTTTTTTAGCAATAACTAATAATTATCAATTATCTAGCGTAGTAAGGGAGTGTAGCCATCAGGTATGAATAAATGAGGAAATTCTGACGACTACGCAGAGACTAAACTAAAACTTGTTGCCATTCAAGACGTTCTAAGGTCCGAGAACGTTCCAAAGCACGTTCAAAACTATCAAGTTTTGGCTCAATGGTCAGGGGTTCACCAATATATCCTTGAACCGCTTCTTGAGTTTTTAGTCCATTTCCGGTGATGTAAACCACGGTAGTTTCTTCAGGGTCAATCTTTCTGGCTTCTACTAGCTTCTTTAGGACGGCAATAGTGGTTCCTCCGGCAGTTTCGGTGAAGATACCTTCAGTTTCCGCCAAAAGTTTAATTCCTTCAATAATTTCTGCATCGGTGGCACTTTCAATATTTCCATTAGTTTTACGGGCAATATCGAGGGAATAGCACCCATCAGCTGGATTTCCAATGGCTATAGATTTTGCAATAGTATTCGGTTTGACAGGGGTTATAAAGTCTCGTCCTTCTTTAAAGGCGGTAGCTATAGGGGAACATCCTTCTGCTTGTGCGCCACTGAAACGGACAAGTTTATCTTCAAGTAATCCTGTTTTGATGAATTCTTGGAACCCTTTGTAAATCTTAGTATAGAGGGAACCAGAAGCTAAGGGGGCAACTATATGATCAGGAAGTTTCCAGCCAAGTTGTTCAGCTACTTCAAACCCTAGGGTTTTAGAACCTTCAGAATAGTAGGGACGTAAATTAATATTAACAAATCCCCATTCGTAGCTATTACTTACTTCGCAACAAAGACGATTCACTTGATCATAGTTTCCTTTAACCGCTATTACCGTAGGGTTGTAGATAAGAGTCCCGAGAATTTTACCTGCTTCTAAATCAGCTGGGATAAAGACACAACAATCTAACCCAGCATGAGCAGCGATAGCTGCAGTAGAGTTGGCTAAATTTCCTGTACTAGCACAAGAAACTGTTGTGAAGCCCAATTCTCTAGCACGAGTCATGGCTACAGAAACCACTCTATCCTTAAAGCTGAGGGTCGGCATATTCACCGCATCGTTTTTGATATAGAGATCTTTCAGACCCAAGCGACGGGCTAAGCGCTTTGATTTCACCAAAGGAGTCATCCCAGTGCCAACATCAATAGGATTTTCGCTTTCTACGGGCAAAAATGCTTTATAACGCCAAATGGAATTAGGCCCTGTTTCGATGATTTCACGACTCACTTGAGCGCGAATGGCATCGTAGTCATAAGCCACTTCTAGAGGAGAAAAGGTTTCTTCACACACATGAAGAGCTTTTAGCGGATATTTCACGCCACCTTCTTTAGAAACGAGATGGGTGAAAGTAGCGGTTTGGGTTTGTGTTGCCTGGGTCATGGTTTTCGATCCTGATTTCTCGTGAATCTTTTACTGAAAAATTCTGTAATCTTCCGTAGATTTCTTACTCCGTTTCAAGCATAATATCATGGTAAATCTATTTCGTCAAATATACCCGACTATTTTTGTCGGGATTAGTATTTGGAATATTTTTCTGTGTTTTTTCTACACGAAAACAGATCTTAATCAAAATCCCCAAAAAAAAGACTATAAAAACTTAAAAATTCTTAATAATGCATTATCAAATCAATTATTTAAATACAGTAAACTCAGGGTAATTTGTCTCAAAATCTTAATTTTAGTTGATTGCAATCAACTAAAATTTTCTACGCTTATTTATGCTCAATTTTAATCATCTAAATAATACATATTTATTTATAGAGGATATTAGTCAATAAATTCTCAGATGTCCATTGATTCAGATAATTTAGAAATTGTACTTAAATCGACTTAAATTAAATATATTGTCTATAATCTAATGTTATCAAATACAAGGTGTAAAAATTAGATTTTGAACAAAAAATAAAATTCCTTATTTATCAAAATAATTAGACAAAATTAAAATATAAATGTTATCTCTATATTTTGAATATATAAAATTTTTCATACTAAAACCAGCCAAATTGTAATATAAATTTATTTGGAAACATCATTAATACTAAGTAAACTATTAAGAAGTTGAATATTTTTAAAATATCGTCTTCAAAATTTTGACGTCGATTAGTGTCAACGCTACTACATAATAAGTTTGTTAGAGTCTTTATTCATGAGCCTCACTTTTAAAATATCAAATATTAACTTATAAACATTGTTTTTTGTGCCTGTTAGCCTATTCACTTTTGATTAAGACAAAATTTAGAGCTCAGTTTTTCTTCCAAGATGATTAACTGTAGATTACTTAAATTTTTTTTAAAAAAACTTGAGACAGCTTGATACGAAAAAAGATGATTTTGGTAGACTACCTACTTGTTTTAACATTTTACCTAAACTTCCTCATATTCATAAATAATGATAGGGTTAGTTCTATTATAATTAATTGATGAATTAGAGTTTTATCTTCTAAATACCTCAAGTTATAACAAACGATTTCTCAAATAAACTATCATGCTCAAAAAGCAGGTATTATTCATTAGTAATGGAACAGGAGAAGACCTTAATGCAAGTCTAATTCTCCAATCGTTAGTTAAAATTGCTCCCCGAATTAACATCGTGGCGATGGCGTTAGTAGGATCAGGAAACGCTTACCAGCGTTTGGGAATCACTCTGGTTGGACCGAGACAAATGCTACCGTCTGGGGGAATTTTTTATACCCATTTTTTTAATTTAGTCAAAGATTTAGCATCAGGACTAGTGGGATTGACATTGCGTCAAATTCAATTTTTGCTTAATTATCGTCATAATTGCGATTTTTGCATTGCTGTGGGGGATATTTTTCCTGTTACCATGGCATATCTCACTAACCGTCCTTTCGTAGCCTTTCTTGTGTCTACTTCCAGCTATTATGAGGGTAGATTGCGACTACCTGGGTTAACTCAATGGTGTTTGCGATCACATAGATGTCTAGCCGTATTTACACGCGATGCATTCACCGCCGAAGACTTACAACAGCAAGGTATGACTAAAGCCGTGTTTGCGGGTTATCCTATTCTAGATATCTTGTCTCCTGCAGGTAACGATTTAAACCTAGATCCCAAGATACCAACAATCGCCTTACTACCCGGAAGTCGTCTTCCTGAAGCTCTTCATAACCTAACATTACAATTGAAGGTATGTGAGGCAATTAGTGAACTGGAAATAGTACAATTTCGAGTTCCTTTAGTGTCTAGTATCAGAGAAGAAGAACTACGAACTACTGTAAAAAGTCAGGGATGGGAATATCAGTCACCAGGAATATTCAGTAAAATCAAGCAGAATAAAACAATTGTTGTAAGGTGTTATTGGAACGCCTTTGCCGATATCTTACAACAATGCGATTTGGTTTTGGGGATGGCAGGAACAGCAGTAGAACAGGCAGTCGGTTTAGGAAAACCTATTGTACAGCTTCCAGGACACGGCCCTCAATTCACTTATGGTTTTGCTGATGCACAAATGCGATTGTTAGGAATTTCTGTGAAAACTATCGGGAAAACTCCAAATAATCCCACTCTATTTACGGATGCTGCCCACACCATTCAAGCTATTCTTAAGGATCCCCAATATTTAGAAAAATGTTTAGAAAATGGGCAGCAACGGGTAGGAAAAAAAGGAGGCGCTGATAGCCTAGCAAATGCAATTTCTCAATTTCTGTAACTTCAACACTTAACTTTAGCTAACAAAAACATAGTTTAATCTATTGCCATCTGTCCTTATTCAGGTTATTCTTTTCGGAATTGTATATAAACATGACATATTAGTAGGATTATGATGCCACTATGGAACGACGAGGCGTAACTATTTGGTTAACTGGATTAAGTGGTGCTGGAAAAAGTACCATCACTCATGTTTTAGGAAAAAAATTGAGTGATAGAGGCTATTCTGTCGAGATTCTTGATGGAGATATTGTTAGAACAAATTTGACAAAAGGGTTAGGTTTTTCTAAGGAGGATCGTGATACAAACATTCGTCGTATCGGTTTTGTCGCTAGTTTATTAACCCGTCATGGAGTAATTGTTCTTGTTTCTGCTATTTCTCCCTATCGTGACATTCGGGATGAAGTTCGAGCCAGAATTGGAAACTTTGTAGAAGTTTTTGTCAATGCTCCCTTGGATGTGTGTGAAGATCGTGATGTCAAAGGATTGTACAAACGTGCTCGCTCGGGAGAGATCAAGTCTTTTACTGGAATTGATGACCCGTATGAATGTCCCTTGAACCCCGAAATAGAATGCCGGACTGATTTAGAACCCCTCGAAGAAAGTGTCGATAAAATTTGGCAAAAACTTAGAGAAATGGGATATTTGGCTGAATCTCTAGCAGTTTAATATGCATTAGCTTAAAGAATTTTAATGAAAATTTTTGTTTCTAAAAAGAGATAGACTTAACCTTAAGTTAGCAACTTGACAAAAAGAGTATTGAATCATAGTTTTTCTATGATTCAATACTCTTTTTATAGAAAAAATATATTAGCATGTTATAGTCTGTAACAAACCAAAAATTACCTATTGATAGATTTATTTCAAAATAAGCTATTAAAAATACAAAGTAATTATTAAAAATAAAAAATAGAGACTTGATATGTTAATCTGGAGGAAAGGTTCGTCCAAATAAAAGATAGTAATTAGAACTTATATCAAGAAATAAACAGCTTAATTTTAATATTAAAGCTGTAATTATTTTCCAAGACGTTTGAAGATTTATCTCATGACCAGAAAGATTAGAAACAGCTAAAAATAGACAAGTCTCAATACTGAAAAAGAGAATACTAGTTCAGCTAAAAGAAAAAGGGAACTCGTTTATTTAAAAAAGTTTAGTAAAGTTAAAGTATTGATTTTTTTTGAAAACTGATATAGTTCAACTTTATTTTTCCAAAAGAATTGAGAGTCAAACGGAGTTGGTAAAAGTTTAGTCCTTGAATTTAGAGAAGTCTGTTGTGTTATTAAATCTTACTGCTGGTTTTTAAAGTAATTATGTAGAATCTATAGTTAGAATATCCGAGGCGACTTTGACTCGTTTTTTCAGTGTCATGAGAGTTTTTATTGGGTTAGAGTTTGTGATGTCAAAAAAAAAATTAGATTGACAATTGATACTAAATTTACAAAAAATTATCTTTTGGAGTTAACCTCAACTTAATTCGAGAGCATTGAAACTAAAATTTAGCTCTCTTTATTTTTTAAAATATTTACTTGTTGTTCAAAACAATTAAATTGTTAGAAATACTATGACGATCATTTTATTCATTCTAAGATACACATATTTAACACAATTTATCAATTTATAACTACTATAGATGACTATAAAATACGATAATAAAAGAAATTATGGGACTATCTCTTCCCATCGTTACACAAGAGTGGGATGATAAGTACAAACCTTGGGGTAGCCTGCAGTTGGTAGTTACCAAACTCAGTACCCATCGTTGTCTTAGTTATCGTAAGTTTATTCTAGGAAAAGTTATGGTCGTTGCTACCCAGTCACTCGAAGAACTGTGCATTAATTCTATCCGCTTTTTAGCCATTGATGCTGTTGAAAAAGCTAAATCTGGACATCCAGGATTGCCAATGGGGGCAGCTCCAATGGCATTTGTCCTTTGGGATAAGTTCATGCGACACAACCCAAAAAATCCTAAATGGTTAAACCGTGATCGCTTTGTCCTCTCAGCTGGACATGGCTGTATGCTTCACTATGCTCTGTTACATCTAACCGGATATGACAGTGTTTCCATCGATGACGTTAAGCAATTCCGTCAATGGGGATCACAAACCCCTGGACACCCTGAAAACCACGTTACTGAAGGAATTGAAGTTACCACCGGACCTTTGGGACAAGGGATTGCTAACGGAGTTGGGTTAGCCCTAGCTGAAGCTCATTTAGCCGCTAGATTCAATAAACCAGATTGTAAGCTTATCGATCAATATACCTATGTAATATTGGGTGATGGCTGCAACATGGAGGGAATTTCTGGAGAAGCCTGTTCTTTAGCTGGACATTGGGGCTTAGGTAAGCTAATCGCTTTATATGACGATAACCATATCTCAATCGATGGGTCTACCGATCTTGCCTTCACTGAAGATGTCTCTAAACGCTTTGAGGCTTATGGTTGGCATGTTCAGCACGTCAAAGATGGAAATACAGACTTAGATAGTATTGCTAGAGCTATTGAAGTAGCCAAAGCAGTTACCGACAAGCCTTCTTTAATCAAAGTTACCACTACCATTGGTTATGGTTCTCCTAACAAAGCTAACAGTCACGATGTCCATGGGGCAGCTTTAGGGGCTGATGAGGTTAAGGCTACCCGTGAGCACTTAGGATGGAAATATGCTCCATTTAGTCTCCCATCTGATGCCCTAGAGCATTTTCGCAAGTCCGTTAGTCGCGGCGCTAGCTACGAAGCAGAATGGAATAAGTTGTTTACTCAGTACAAAACTAAATATCCTGAAGATGCTGCTCTCCTAGAACGGATGGTCAGTGGCAATTTACCTGATGGATGGAATAAAGCCCTTCCTGTTTATACCCCCGAAATTAAAAAGGATGCTACCCGTAACCAATCAGGCATAACCTTGAATGCAATTGCTGGCGTGCTACCTGAACTAATCGGTGGATCAGCTGACTTAGCCCCCTCTAATAAGACCTTACTTAAGGGTATTGGAGATTTCCAAAAAGGACAATACCAAAATCGTAACATCCGTTTTGGAGTACGCGAACACGGTATGGGAGCTATTTGTAACGGAATAGCCGCACATGGATCCGGGCTAATTCCTTACGGTGCAACTTTCCTGGTTTTTACTGACTACATGCGTAATGCTATTCGTCTCTCTGCTTTAGCGGAAGCAGGAGTTATTTGGGTCATGACCCATGACTCTGTGGCTTTAGGAGAAGATGGACCTACTCACCAACCAGTTGAGCATATTGCCTCTTTACGGTTAATTCCTAACTTGATTGTGATTCGTCCTGCGGATGGTAATGAAACTTCCGGTGCTTATAAAATTGCAATAGAAAATCGTCATCGCCCCACTTTGTTAGCATTATCTCGCCAAGAATTACCTAACTTAGCTGGAAGTTCTATTGATGCAGTAGCAAAAGGTGCTTATATCGTCAGTAACTGTGATGGAACGCCTGATATCATTCTCATCGGAACTGGCAGCGAAGTAGAACTCTGTCTTAATGCAGCAGAAGTCTTAACCGGGGAAGGTAAGAAGGTTCGAGTTGTTTCTATGCCTACCTGGGAATTATTTGAAGAACAAGATGCAGCTTATAAAGAGTCTGTTCTTCCTAAAGCAGTTAAAAAACGTCTCGCCGTTGAAGCAGGAGTTAGCTTTGGATGGTGTCGTTATGTTGGGGATGAAGGCGCAAGTATCAGTATTGATACTTTTGGTGCTTCTGCTCCTGGTGATATCGTACTTAAGAAATTTGGCTATACCGTTGAGAACGTCGTTGCCAAAGCGAAAGAAGTTTTAAGTTAATTTATATTTCTGTCATTAACTTAACTAATAGCTCTCTAAGATTTTAGAGGGCTATTATGTTTTTTTATATTTATAAAAAATTTTCATAAATTATCATAAGCAACTATGTTATGAGCATTAATATATAGACAAGTATATCTTAATTATTTTAAGAAAAAAATATCTTTTTTAAAAAAATAGTTTTTCTATCCAACAAAAATTAGCACTGAAAATAAGCTAATTAATCATTAGATCTGCCATCCTATTGTCGTTAATCTAATAGCGTTAGCTTTATCTTTTATCTTCCGAGAGACTTTTTTAGCATTACTTAATAAAAATAAAATTCTTTTTTCCATTAACTTAAAAAATACTCTTAAGTTAGAAACTAATATTAGTTAATTACAATTCTTGTAACTAACTCTATTAACCTACTTTAGAATCTGTTTGCAAATCTTACTTTTAAGTAAGTAAAACACATCTAAATAGTGCTTTTTATTAACATTTAATCACTGAATTCACTATCATCTTTCTGCTAAAGATCAACATACTATTGAATAGTATTTTTAAATAAAAATTGTGTTGTAAAATCTCTAAATAGAGATAAATTAATTTTTAAAAAATTTAGTAAATACTTTGTTAATGTTAAATATATTTATTACAAATAAACGTAATTATTTAATCTCTTTTATTTATTTACTGATAATACTTTTTATTATATAAATCAATATATAAAGATAAAAAATGCGAAAACCCGTGAGTTACTTAATCGTTGTTTTAAAACAACGATTAAGTAACTAAATAAATGAGGTGTAACTTTAATAAAGCAGCAATCTTCTAAACTAAAAATTTTATTTTATCTAAAAAAGAAACCGAATCAGTTTAAGACAACACTAATACAACCCTAGCAGCCAATAAGGGGATTGATTAATTATAATTATTTCTTCCTCAAAGTATGTGCATTCAATAACGCAGCAGTTACCCCAATGAAATAAGCATGATCCGAGGATATCCTCAACCCAACAGCCGACTTACATTCTATCGCCTCAACACCTCAATAAATGAGCCTGATTTAAGAATATTACAAGGTAGGTACCTGCGGTATCAACTTCTGTCCACCTTTGTCAGCCGACCGAGATTGCTAACAATCTAATATAAAATTTTTTACATTACCTTGTCCCAAGGTTTTAGATATTCCTAATGTTTCTCCTACAGTTAAAACAGCAAAAATACGGGAAAGGTATAATTGCTATAGAATAGTTGCATTAATAAAGTTACCTTGGTAAAATAAGCTTTGCCATAACTGAACAAAACTTCGAGGACATTCACACAAGTAAGGTATAAAGTATACTTAATAAGTATCCTCTCATTCATTAAGATAACTGCTAAAACAATCTAATAATTTTTAAGTGTCAATCTTATATCGACTTAATGATAAATTTCCAAATACAGAATATAGTATCTCATCTGAACCCGTTCTGACCATACATAATTCATACTCTAATCATAAATATTTGGGCATGGTTTTTCAGTCCAAATTGTAAATTACGGGAATAGTGTCTTAAATAAAAAGCATCGTTCAGTTCACCTTTATGATTGTTCAATCAGTAAAATTGTCTTTTCCTCTATAAGACAAAAGTGACCCCAGATGGGGAATCTCTAGCCACATCGTCCGTTTAGCTGTTTCTATATATAGATATAGTGGTTGATTTCGCAACAGTGTTTGGTAGATATATGTGTAAATAAAAGCATAAATAACCTTCTCAGCATAACGTCGCAGAAGTTGCAACGGGAAGAAGAATAAATAAATCGGTTAAGATTTAAGCCAAAAAGATAGAATAGTAGTTATGAGTAGACATAGAACACGCGGGTTAGGAAAGATATTTTTCTCAGAGCAAATCCCAAAGTCAAAATCTACAACGTCCTATACGGCGGAGATTGTCACAAAATATTCATCGAGGGGTTGCTAAATTTACAGATTTATTGTTAGAATTAGCGATGGCAACAAGTAATCCTCAGTAGCTCAGCGGTAGAGCGGTCGACTGTTAATCGATTGGTCGTAGGTTCGAATCCTACCTGGGGAGTCTATCTAGAATATATACAACTTTTTTATTAGCGATGGGTTGGTTGGATTTGTCTTTGAGCTTGGGATGAGCAATAAAGATATTATCAAAATCTGCTTTATTTAAAAATGAACAACCCATTTTTCTAAAACTGTCTCAAGTTAATTTTTTGCACATTGTCATCCAAGTTTGATAATATTTATAAATTTCGTTTAACTAGCCTGATTTTAAGTTAATATAAGAGATAAGGAATCATAATCTAATGCAAGACTTGACAAGATGGTATCATTATTGTTAGCGGTGAGTTAGGTGGATGTCGCGCCGTCCTAGAAATTTAAAGCCTTATCCCCACAGTTAATGTAACTGTTGTTGTAGCCAAAACTCATCCTATTCGATCACACTCAGTAGCAGCAGAAGGAAGAATTGCTACCAGTTTTAAAAATGTTGATTCTAAAGACAGTTGGAAGTTTCATACCTTTGATACAGTGAAAGGTTCAGACTATCTCGCCGATAAAATGCAGTTATCTTATTGACCCAGGAAACTCCTGATGTGATTATCGACTTAGAATATTTGGGGGTACTATCTTCTCGTTTAGAAAATAACAAAAGTACTTAACAAGCTTTTGATGGTCATACCCACAACTGCACTTGTAATGAAGTTACTATCTATGATGAATGGTATGTGATGCAATTAATTATTGAAGAAGGAAATTCAAAAGGGATCATCATGTATCGTATCGAAGATAATAGAAAACTTAAAATTATCCCAAGTAAAGTAGTCATGTTTGCTACAAAGGGGTTATGGACAAGTATTCAATACGACCTCTAATGATTATGCATCTACAGGGGACGGGTTGTCCATGTTTGCAATGGCGGATATCCCTTTAGAAGATATGGAATTTGTTCAGTTTCACCCTACCGGATTGTATCCCGTTGGGGTCTTGATTTGCGAAGCTATACGAGGAGAAGGGTCCACCTCATTAACAGCGAAGGAAGCCGGTTTATGGAGGATTTACTGATTTACCCACTTTCGTATGGAATAGACTTCTCGTTATATTACTTCTCGTGCTATTAACTGTAAAATTTTGGTAGAACGAGGAGTCTATCCTGATAGCAGTCCGAATTGACCTTGTTGTTGGGAAGAAGCAAGTATATTAACTTGTGGGAGTGGACGCAATCCATGAACCCACGCGAGTCCGTCCCACTGTTCGTTATTGTATGGGAGGGATTCTAGTAAATACTCAATGCCGTGTACCCTTGAGTGGAACTCAATTAATAAAAGGGTTTTTTCCGGCTGGAGAATGTGCTTGTCTCCCAGTTTATGGGACAAACCGTCTAGGTAAGTAATTCCTTATTAGAATGTGTGGTTTATGAACGTATCACATGCAGAAATATTGCCGAATATGTCTAAGATCACAAGTTTTCTAAAATTAACTATCACGCTTATTTAGATAAAGCAAAAAAACGAATCTAAAGTTGTTTAAACAAAGAAAGTACTATTAGGTTAGGAGTATTGCCACAGCAATTTTAAACCGGTATAATTTACTATTGTGGAATGTTTTGTAAGGAAAAGAAAATAAAGGAGTAATTAGCAAAAATTCAGCAATTTAGGCGATAGTATAAACAAGTTTATCTTGACAACAAAGATTATTTTTGAAATACGGAATTAATTGAGTGAATAAAATTACAAAGTATTATGATGGCAGAGGAAATTATTCTTACTTCTACTTTAAGTTTTAAGTTATCAAGAAAGTCGAGGGGCGCATTCACGCAAGGATTATACTCAAAGAGATACTCTCAAGTTCTTCAAACATACTTTAGCCTATTATTCCCATGTAAAAATTCACATTCAATATATGCCTGTGGCGATTAATATGTTTGAACTGAATGAAAGAAAATATTGATTCTTAAGGTAGGCATCTCCCACTTATTTTAAGTGAATTAATTTAATTAACCTGATTGTTATTTCTGACATTGACAAAGACCACTTTTTATAAATTTATTAACTTTTGACAAAGTTACTGTTAGTCAATCTCTGTAACTCGCCAACTTAATTTAAGATTAAACCAAAAATTCCAAAGAGTCACTAGGGCAATCGATAATAAGTTTGCGATGTATCTATTATAGTCAAAAATACTAACAAATATATTTAAAAATAATACATTAAGAACTAATCCTGCCAAACAAATTAAATTAAATTTAATTAAGCGTTTTAATTTTTGTCTTTTTCCTGGTTGTCGGAGGGAAATATCTCCAAATGTCCAATAATCATTCCAGAAAAAATTATTAATAACAGCTAACTCAGCCGCGATAATTTTACTCCGTGTTAAAGGTAATTCTGGTCCAATATTATTACTTAATAGATAAAGAAATCCCATGTCAACAATAACACCAGTTAATCCAACTAAACTAAACTTGATAAATCGGGCTGAAATTGATAAGCGTAAGCCCAATAAATGCTGAATATATTCTACATATTGTTTCCAAGTGACCTTACTCTCTCCATCCTGACGTTCTCGAAACACATAACCTACTTCAGCAATCCAACTAATACAACCTCTTGCAGCTACCTCAATGAGGATTTTGTATCCCACTGGACTCAAAGCCTTGCAAGCTATAGCATTACGACGCACCATAAAATAGCCACTCATAGGGTCAGAAAGGCGACTAATAACTTCTGGGAGAATTATCAGTCCTAATATTTGCGCCCCACGGGAGAGAAAGCGACGCAAAATGCTCCATTCACTGACACCTCCTCCTTCAACATGACGACTAGCAACAGCTAAATCAGCTCCCCTTTCCATTTCTTCCAATAGTTCTTCTAACACTTCTGGGGGATGCTGTAAGTCTGCATCAATGACCCCTAAAATTTCTCCTTGCGCTACTTGCCACCCTCGAATAACTGCCGTTGATAAACCCTTTTCCTCAACACGGCGCATCACATACAATTGGGGATAATTAGAGGTTAATTCTAAAGCTAATTGCCAGGTATGATCAGGACTATCGTCATCAACAATTATTAGTTCATAACGTCCTGGCATATATTGGTCCAGCAACTGACTTAAAATTTCAACGATATCCTTAATGTTCCCAGCTTCATTATAAGTTGGAAGAATGAGAGATAATTTTGGAAGACAATCGCGAGCAATTTCTTTAGTTGGACAAAAGTAAGGAATTTTTAAAGTCCCAGAGGGAGTAGAGAGAAGAGATTGATTCATTAGTTATTAAAGTTCAATAAAAGTTGTTTAAGAATAGCTTGACAATATTACCGATTGTCAATTGAGTTATACAACAAGTTGTGAAAATTAATTAAATACAGTGCTCTTTAATCAAAGATATGCTTATTTTAATAAACTTGACTTGTTTCAATTCAATTCTACTAACTCAATGGGTTGACACAGATACTTAAAAGAGAAAAGATTATGGAAGGAAATTATAGATAAAATAGTTTCAGGTTCATATCATACATCCTAATTTATGTAAAAACTCTGAATTTATATTCCCATTCTATCGAAGGAAACCTCATTTTTCTTCTATAAAAATACTTGATTTTTATTGTCTATGTTATCAAAATAAAAAGCCCGCAGTTCGGGGTACGATTTGGACAATACCAAGTCAAAGGAGAAGTAAAGCTTTGCGTCTTACTAGTATTATTCCTGGTCTAAGAGGAGAATATCAAGTTTTTCTCAACACATCTCAAATTTTACAAGTTGTTTGTGATTTTGTTTTGTGATTAGGTTGTTGCTTTATCGATTAGCCTATCGCCCGATTTAACGATAGTTTTCAAGTTTTATGGCTAATGCCAATTACTAGTTTGACTACCATTGTTAATGGATTTAACTCTATTTCTTTAGCTATTCTCAATCGTAAGATAGAATTAGACATCCTAAAAAGATTTTAATTCGGGGTTCAATTTTTAGCAATAGCTAGCAGAGTTATCTGGGATCCTTTTCAAGGAACTATTTTGGCTTTAGTTGGTGGAGGTTTACGTAATAACATAGGCTATCTCTTAGAGGCAAGTTCACTCAGACGTTTTGCTTAGGAAAAAGAGTCGGTCAAAGAATTCGTCTCTTTTGGTTGCTGGATTTTCGTCTCTACATTAATATTCTTGTTGACTAACCAAGCTGATAAACTCCTTTCAGGAAAATTCTTGTACTTAAAGATTTTAAGTATTTATACAGTTGCTTTTCTACTTACTAACTTGTCTAAGATAGTAGCAGAAAGAATAAGCCATCAGGTAATTTTCCCTTTGATAGCTCACATTGATAGGTCGTAACACTGAAATTTTTAAGGTAAAATTTCAATCAAAAATCTCTAAAGTCCGTTAGCATATTCTACTTTTTATACTGTATGGTATAACCATATTAGTAAGTTTTGGTAGTATATTAATTCTTACTCTATACGATGACAGGTATGTCCAGGCAGTTTAGATGTTGTCAATTTTTTTCTTAGGAATTTGGACAACAACTCTTTTTATGAGCATTAATCCAATTCTGTTTGCTATAGGTAAGCCATCTTATGGGACATATAAAAAATTTTTTAATTTTTTATATATGATTGTTATCTTGCCATTATCGTTTTGTTTATAGGAAATTTTTAGCGTCATACTTATGATTACATTCAATGAAATTATGCCTTATGCTCCAGTTGTATATAGTGCCTAAAGACAAAAAATCAATACATTAAAAGAGTACATGATAATGACTATATTTTTAATCATAAGTATTGCACCAATTAGTCTTCTCTAAAATTATTTACTAGTTCAGATTTTAGCTTTTTTAAACTTATTTTTAAAAATTCTTAATAAACATAAATTTAAACTCATATTCTATTATTTTAAATCTAAAATAGACTACTGCTAACTTATTCTATTTTATAGACAATAAAGATGTGTTTGGCATATTTTTAAATCATTGGTTTTGCTAAATAGAAAAGAACAAATTTATATAAATATTTTTGTATTTTTTTAAAAAAATATCTGTCTCTCATAAAAAAAACTTATTTTTTATAAGAACTCATATAGATGATAAAGAGGTATAATACTACAGTTCACTTTTTACTGATATTAAATCCGAGCAACTCTGTCAAAAAGTATCAACTGATTATGTCAAACTTACTGAATGTCCAGAAACAGTAAAATAAATTATAGAAAGATTAATAGAAGTCAAGATAATCTGGATAATGAAAAATTCTGTTGATCGATCTTCTACTCATAATAGACGTATAGTAATAACATCTAAACAAAAAATAAAAAATACATTTGAATAATAAATCAAACAAACTAGATTTTGTTTAGATGTTAGTAATCATTCAATAGACATAAAAAGTTAAATAATTTCTTAAAAAATTATTTTAATAGATGATTTATTCAATGATCTATCAGACACATTACAAAAAATTTTTCATTTTTTAAATATAGAGGATAAGCTTTATATAAGCCTATAAAAATACATAGTTATAAATTTTTTAAAAAAAATTTATAAAAATATAATAAGTGTTAAATTTACTAGCTCTATAAAAAAAATACGGGTATCCAATAACTAATAAATTAATTACTATAAAGTCAATAGAATACAGATTAGAGTATTTTATTGACTTTATTTTGTATCCAATTAATGAAGACTAAAGTAGTCAATATTTAGTTAATTCTACAAAATTAAATCCACAAAATAATTATAAAACAATTAGCAAAAAATAACTATCAATCAGCTCAATTATTGAATATAAACTTATTTTTTAAAAATTTAAAGTACTTTAAATTTTTAAAAAAATTAATTTTAAATAATTATTTTAGTTCGATTATACAGCGATTAATTTTGATAAATACAATGAACTAAAATAGTTTGGGTTAAAATTAATACTATTCTAAAGTGAGTTCTACTCAATTCATAAATACTGTTATTATTCTCAATATCTACGTTAAAATATAACAAAGTTAACAATCACCTGAAATGATAGCTACAAACAATTAGAACTACAATTTTTTGAAAAAATAAAAAGTTAGACTAGCCTGTATATTAATATATAACTAAGAAAAAACATTTTAGATAAGTAAGTATGAGTAATTTATTTATTCAAGGAATAAATAGTTGTAAACACTTTTATATTTTGAGTATTTAAACTGGAAAATATTTTTGAACTGGTCTTTAAATTGTTTAATATAAAAACACTTATAAAGTCAAAATTTAATAATTAATGATACAATTTAATTTAAATATTTATTATTTTTTTTATAAAAAATATTCCGGTTAAATCTTGTATTTACTTATAAATAGGTAATGTTTATCTATATTGTCTAGAGTTCAATTAAAAGGCAATAATTTACCATATTTATATACAATTAATGTAGTTTAAGTTTCTGATACCATCCAACATAGTTTTGATTCTAGTTAACTATACTTTTAAAAACTTAGTAGTAAAATTTATGACATAAGTTCCTGTAATTTCTTATTCACAAATAAGCAAGAAATACTATAATATCGTTGTTTAAGTCATCAATTTTATAAAAATAAAATAACTAACTATATTAAATGGTACTTTATTGTATTAGAGAATAACTTCTAGAAGAAAAATAAAGTTGTTGTTGATAAATGCTATTAAAATAGGGAAAGTATTACAATACTTTCCCTATTTTAATAGAAGTATTATAGAGCACAAAATACTTCGGCAAGATCTAGTCTTGATCTTATATCTTCAGGACTAAATATCAATAAATCTAGCCTCTAACATAGATCGGCTATTTTTTCTTCTATCCATAATTTTTTGTCTAACTCACATTACTCTAAGTTTTCAGTAAAATTTTAATCTCAAAAAGATTACCTTAAAATATAAATGCTCGGATAAAAGTTATATATAAATAGATCATCAATAAATATTACTAATGCTCCATATAGCTACACTGGCAATCTTGGTATGGGTACTAATTGGCATTTTTATATGTTTATAATTACTACCAAGAGGAGCAGTAATTGTAAGTTTTTTAGTAGCTTAGTTATTTCTACTATAAAAGATGGATTTCTTATTCCTAGGGATTCTAACCTATAAAAGGATATCAGCTACTTGCTATAACATTTTATTTTTATCAATTTTGTTTGACAGTCAACATTATAAATATTTTTAATTTAATTGACTTGATTTACCGATAGTAGTTCTGTGTATCTGTCCTTTTTTTCTATTATTAATGGATTGGGAGTATACAACGGATCATAAACAGTTATTAAAACCATAGATATGGACTACTCTACTTTTTAGAGCTAATTTGTTTTAATTATTTATTTAAATTACGTTAAATGGCTATTAACATTTTTATCAGTAGATTAATTTATCTTCCTCTATATTTATTTTAGATTAGAATGAGTCCAAAATTCCATCTGATAATGTATAGCTACCATATCCATAGTTATGCTCAAACCGTTCGTTATGGAGGATTTAGACTGACAGTCTTTATGTAATGCGGTCTTGAACTCGGAATGTAGATGATGGCTGTAACATTAATTAGAATTTGGTTATGGTAAGTAAAAGTTATTGAGAAAGTAGGGCCCATACCTATTACTTGGTTAGTGGAAGCATTAAAAATAATATTTGTATTGCTTAAATCTACTGCAACTTATATTTATTTAACTTACGATTGCATTATCTTGTTCATAGATAAATTTTTTTGGAATAATATAGCTTTGTTAATTTTTCACATAGGAGTATCAGGGTATTTCTCTTTAGCATCCACTGGGAATTTATCTAAGAAAAATACTGAACTGTTTTTTTCTTGAATTGCTAACCTGCTTGAAGAGGATAGAACTCGCTCTTTGGTATTTCGGTTAGAGAATGAAAAAATTTCAGTCAAAAAAGCATTAGAAAGACAGATATTTGGGCGGGGAGGATTTGATGGGAATCGTATTTATCTAGAAAACTGGAGAAGAGAATTAATTTATGTTTCAACAACAGGCAACTTATGAATTATTACTTATATGGTTAACGGAATGCTAGTAGTAGTTAGTCTATACACTTCTTTATTCTTTCCTTTATTAATCTTTGCCTTAAAACGCTATCCTACTAAATTTTACTTGACTCCCCAAACAACACCAGCAGCAGTTCTATTAGTTGTGCTTACTATATCCTATGTTAGATAGTACATTAAATGCTATGTTTAATCCAGTTTTTACAGCAATTTATGGAGTAATTGTCGGTTTAGTCATATAAGCCTCACGGATAGAAGGACAACAAAAATGAATTCTAGTTCTACCAAACTTATTATGTAAAACTGCGACTTTAAGATGAGGAAACAAATAACAGAGAATTAGGAACAGATTTCAACTTCTTATTTTTTTGATTTAACTAAATAACTAATCTACTTTCCTCTTCCAATAAAGTTAAGAATTATTATACTTCTTTATTCTGAGTAAAGTTTTACTCTTTTAAATCAAATTGGACAAGTTCCGTTTTTTATTTACCGAGTCTTGCCTTGTATTAAAAAATTTGATACATTCTCTCCTAATATCGTGGTCAGTATTTTTTTTGCTATGGGAGCTTAAATCAAAACAGTACTTTTTAAAATCTGTTGAAACATGCTACATAGTACATCATTAGAAAGTGTTCTAGTCAAAAAATAGCGCTTTTAAGTAAAATATATCATTTTTTAAAAACGATTAAATTGATAAAATAATTAATACCTGATATATTTTTAAATATCTTTTTTTAACCAGTTTTCTCTCTGTTTTTTGTCCCAGTTTTCCACTATTAGTTTACCATTGAAAACTCAATAAAACCAAAATTTTTAATAAAAAAAGAAGTTAAAAAATAAGTTTATCTAAAATTAAATTAAAAAAAATTAATTATTTTTAATAATAGCTAGAGTATAGATTCTCTTATATATAATTTAACAGAATCTTACTGTTCTTTTATCTTGTCAATTTTATAAACTGCAAGTAATTTTTTTTACCCGTATTAAAAATCATACTGTCCAAGTACATTAAAACTTGAATCACTAAGTATTAATTATATTTGAGTTTTATATGTAAAAATTGCAGAGTAGCACTAGTCATCAAAGTTTATTTAGTTTACAGTAACTTTCTCTATAAAAAGTTACTGTAAATTAAGTAAATTAGACTTTTGCATTTGTTTTAATAGTTCTTTCAGAGTTTCGGCTGGTTCTAAACAAACTAATCCTTGACAAAACAACCCAACAGAATTTCTAGGAAGATTATTATCGATGCGATAAACTGTAGTAGGAAAATATTGGGAACTTAATTCTTTGAAAACCTCCTGGTTGGTTCTTACTAAACTGCCAAAACGATACGAATCTAAGGCTAAAAATAAACTTGGACAAACTTTAGGTGATTGACTTAGAACAGAACTAAACGCCTGTAGTCCTTGTTCGGCGTGGTTAAAATATTCTAGGTTATCTGTAAGTCTGGCTAAGCGTACTAAATTGCTTAAGGCAATACCATTAGCGGAAGGAGTAGCATTATCGATATAGTTCCGTTTTCGGACTAATAAATCTTCACTATTATCAAAAGCGTTATTAAAGTAACCTCCCTTTTCTATACTCCAGAAAAACTCGTCAAATTCTTCTTGAACAGTGATCGCTTTTTCTAGCCATTGAGTTTGGCTAGGATTTGCCGTTTGTAAGTCTAATAATGCTTTGATAAATAAAGCATAATCTTCTGACTGAGCTAATACAGAGGGGTTACCACTATAATTGAGACGATTTAATCGGTTTTCTCTCCATTGTTCATTCAGAATAAACTCAGTAGCCTTGATAGCTAATTCCCAATACAAAGGTTCTCTAAAAACCCCATAAGCCCTAGCTAAACCTGAAATCATTAAACTATTCCAGGCAACAATCATTTTAGTATCTGTTACAGGAGGAATACGTCCTATCCAGGATCTCTTTGTGACTTCTTCGTTATTTTGGGCTGGAGGAAAAATAGTTAAATTTTCTCTAGAATTTCCATAACGTAACGTGAATAATCGATCTAATACTTTTTCTAACTCTTCTGACAATACTCCTTTTTGATAAAGTTGTAAGACATTTTTTCCCTCAAAATTTCCTTGAGGGGTAATGGAAAATGCTCTTGCTAACGCTTCTAATTCGCCTGGGGTTAAACTGTCTTCTAACTGTTGATAACTCCAGACATAAAATGCTCCTTCTTCAGGTTTTCTAGCTTGGGTAGTAGTAAAATTATCTGCATCCTGAGATGCATAAAAATAGCCTTGGGGAGCAGTCATTTCACGTTGTAACCATTCCACTGTGCGAGTAATCGCTCGTTTAAACGCTGGTTCAGTTTGGCCTTGACTCCAAAGATTAGCTAAATATTCGATGATTTGCCCATTGTCATAGAGCATCTTTTCAAAATGCGGAACTGTCCAAGTTGAATCTACGGTATAACGATGGAAGCCGCCGCCTACATGGTCATAAATTCCCCCTAAAGCTAAATCTTCTCCCCTTTGATTAGCAAGAGCTTTACTCTCTTCTTGATAATCCCAAGCAAACCTACTTCCTTGTAAAGCGATATTTGCATATGGAATCATTGGAAAACAAGGATGGTTAACATTTTGGGAACTAACCTTAATAATCTCCGTATTGATAGTAATTCCTTGTAAAAAAAGCTCGTTGTTTAGTAATTCGGTTTCGGTTAACGGAAAAAGATCTGACCTTCGTAGAGTAGTCAGAATTTCTTGTTTGAAATTATTTAGTTTTTCAGTTTCTGTGTCATAAAAACGGCGAATTGACTGTAAAACTTGCAAAAAACCGGGGCGGCCATAACGGGGCTCCACTGGGAAATAAGTTCCTCCATAGAAAGGAACCATATCACCCGGTGTTAAAAAAATATTGAGTGGCCATCCTCCTTGTAACCCCATCATCTGAACTGCCTGCATATAAATTCTGTCCAAATCAGGACGTTCTTCTCGGTCTACTTTAATAGGCAGAAAGTTGATATTAAGATAATCGGCGATCACTTGATCACAAAAGGCTTCTCCCTCCATCACCGTACACCAGTGACAGCTAGAATAGCCTATTGAAAGAAAAATTGGTTTGTTCTGTTTTTTGGCTATTAAAAGGGCTTCTTCGCACCAATACCACCAGTCTATGGGATTATCAGAGTGTTTACGTAAGTAAAGACTTTGAGTCATGGCCAGACGGTTAAACATAAAAATTAAATAATCGCGTGTTTTTCCCCCAACAGTTTAACCGAAATTTTGGAAGAGATCCTTTCCTGAAATCTAGTCAGCTAAAAATATGCTCAATCTAGTTTAGGTAAAGGGATTACAAAAAGTCAATTTAGCAAGATTCATTCCAATAATCTCTATTTATGCTAATTTTGTAGTACTCCTCTAAGAGACGGAACTTGATAATCCTTAATAAGGTCAACGAATTACGTTGAGTGTTATCAAACAGCGATAGTAACAATAGGTTATTTTAAAAAACGATGAAAAAATTAAACTTACTACTGAGACTTGCAGCTCTAGCAAGCGTTACTTTTCCCAGCCTGATGTCTTTTAATATCTCTGCTCAAGCTTCAACCTTTGAAGAACAAGCTATTCCACAAAATAACGTTATTGCGATTGCCAGACCTTATGGGCAGGGTAAATATGACCTGTTAATTATTGAACAAATCCCGGATAAACAAACTTGTTGGACTGAGAGTGGCTCTAATCCCATTTTAGTAGATCCTCTCTTGTTAAATTTTGACTTTGCAGGAATTTGTCGCCGCGCTACCGATAGTAATGGCTATTCTATTCGGGTTGACGGGAACGACTTAGGATTGGATTACCTCTTGCGTTTAGTTCCCCGTGATGGCGAGTTAGTACTAGTAGGAACCTCAAGGGCTGGTAATTACCAAGAAATAGTTGTCGGTAGCACCAAAGGACTTGCTTCTGGGTTTATGAAAGTAATTCTGAATCCTGGATGGCAATTTTCCAAACGGTCCTATCAAGGAAAAGTGTTAGGTCACTTTTATTTAAGCGGATCTCAAACAGCGATAACTGGAGAAGGAGAAGCAACTGAAACCACAATTAATCCTAAACAAAGAATGACTTCAGTGGCAAAGACCAACTTGGAAAGTGTCTTTACAGATATTAACGATAATGTCTATAAGCGCGAGGTTGAACAAGCAGCAGCCATGAAGATTGTGACTGCTTTTGAAGACAATACCTTTCGTCCTCGAGAGGCTATTACCCGTGAACAACTAATTGTCATGGCTGTTGACGCTCTTGGAAAGGTGTCTAATGTGAACTTAGAGACAGAACCTCAACGGGACATTGTCACTTTCAAAGACGTATCAGGCGATCGCTGGAGTGCAAGGAAAATCAAATGGGCGCAGTGGAATTTTCTAAATGTTAGTAATCCTAATAATGCTCTTCGACCAACTGAGTCTATCACCCGGGCTGAATTAATTGATACTATGCGTAGTGTAACCATTTACCTGAAAAAACAACTCAATTTACCCATAGAAATTCAACAAAACCAAAAACCAGTTCAGTTTTCTGACATTTCTGGTAATTGGGCAAAAAATGTAATTAGCCAAATGTCGGGTTATTGTGGTGTTGCTAGTCCTCTTAACGAAGAGGGAATCGAGTTTGCTCCTGAGCGTAAAGCCACCCGTGATTATACGGCGGCGGTTCTAGTGCGGGTACTCGAGTGTATCCAGTCCGAGTCAAAACAAGCTAATAACATCACTGAAAGATAAAAATTCTAATTTTAACTTAATGTTAAAGAGGAAAAGATTTTCCTTTTCTTTTCCTCTGACCGTTTATTTTTCTCTTAAGAAAGAGGTGGGTTGAATATCGTGTTTCTCGGCCCTGCAAAGTTAACCGGCAAGAAATCCCTTCCCCTTCGAGGCTGAAAATCTAGTTAACTATTAGATAACTTTTCCGTCGGGAATGGTAGCATTTTTAAGTACGACTACAATACCGTTGCGAATATAGAAGCCTTCATCTTCACAATTTGATTCTTCGACTTGTTCTTTGTTGACAATAGCGACATTGCGGCCAATCCGCGCATTTTTATCCACAATTGCCCGTCTGATGGTACTATATTCTCCAATACCTATAGGGATCTCACCCTGCTGTTTTTGAGTTTGTCTAATTTCTAGAGACTCATAATAATCTGCTCCCATCACCATCGTATCTTCTATCGTGCAATTAGATTCGATTCTTGAACGAATTCCTAAGATAGAATTGTGAATATGGCATTCTTTTATTATACAGCCTTCACTAATCATCGATTCAGTGATATTAGAATTAAGAATCTTTGTTGGGGGTAAAGAACGTCCTCGGGTATAGACTGGAGCTTTTTCATGGTAGAAGCTAAAAGATGGGTTTGGCTGGCGATTGAGAGCTAAATTAGCTTCATAAAATGCTTCAATAGTCCCAATATCTTCCCAATATCCCTTAAATAGATAGGCCTGTAGATTATAATCTTTAGCAGAGAAAGGGATAATTTCTTTGCCAAAATCTGTTTGTTCTGGATTTTTCTCCAAGAGTGTAGCTAAGACCTCTTTTTTAAAAACATAAATCCCCATGGAGGCAATATATGGACTTTCTTCGGCTTGTTTTGCGTTTAAACCTAAAACAGTTGTATTAACTGCCATCCGTTTTAGTTCTTCCCCTTTAGGTTTTTCACTAAAATCAACAACGCGGCCGTAATCATCAATTTTCATTAACCCAAAACTGGAAGCTCGTTTTTTGTCAATGGGAACTACAGAAAGGGTAATATCGGCGTTAGTGTCCCGATGTCGTTGGATAAAATGCCTGTAATCCATCCGATAAAGATGGTCTCCAGAGAGAATTAAATACTCATCAACATCCCATTCTTTAAATGCCCAAATATACTGACGTACTGCATCGGCGGTTCCTTGGAACCACTTAGGATTTTTTGGAGTTTGTTGTGCAGCTAATACTTCCACAAATCCATTACTAAATCCTGAAAACCTATAAGTTCGGGTGATGTGACGATTGAGGGAAGCAGAATTAAATTGGGTTAAAACATAGATTTTCAAAATTTCTGAGTTAATACAATTGCTCATTGGAATATCAATTAGACGGTATTTACCTGCGAGGGGAACAGCAGGCTTAGCCCGTAGCTTAGTGAGGGGATAAAGCCGCGTACCTGCTCCGCCACCAAGTATAATTGCTAAAACTTTTTTCACAACAAAACCTCACTATTGCCTGTTACACTTCTTTCAGTAAAGTGTAGAACTGTGGGGGACATCTGGGAAGCAAATTTTAGATATTCATTCACAATAGACCATCTACCTCCTCTTAATTACTAGGATTAAGGGCTAAGTAAAGTCTTAGAACATAAGTTTTTACCATATTCTACTAGACAGTAGATGAGTTTTGTTGAGAACAGAAATTACGGCTATCCACTATAACCCGACATCAAACAACATCAATTTGTTCATCTATTCACAAGGTTGGATAATGCTGAGTTGAAGGACAATTCTATCAATAGCACGAACTAGAGAATAACCAGAAACTTGAGGATTGTTGACGAGAATGCTAAAGACTACCTCTCCAAAATCAGGATGATTCATATAACCTGACAAAGCCCTAACCCCTCGTAAAGTTCCGGTTTTAGCATAAACTTTACCTTGAGCAGAAGTTCCTTTCATACGATTTCTCAAAGTTCCACTTATTCCAGCAATAGGTAAAGAGGAATAAAAAACATCCTTATCCGGAGCATAATACATTGCCCGTAAGGTCATTATTAATGACCTGGGGGTAGCAACATTGCGTCGAGATAATCCTGAGCCATCAGCTTGATGGAAACTGTTAGGATTAACTCCCATTTGCGCCAAGGCTGATTTAGCAGCTGCTGCCCCTCCAATGTGGCTCAAAAGGATATCAGCGTAATAATTATCACTTCTAACGTTGGTAACTTTAATCCAATCTTGTAGAGATTTAGACTGAATCTTAGATTTGGGATTTAATTTTTGCAAAGCAGCAGCAGTGGTAAATAATTTGATATTAGAGGCAGGAATAAAAAATTTATCGGCGTTATGACTGTATAAAGTAGTTCCTTCTTCGAGTTTTTCTACTAGGATTCCCCAGTTATCCCGATAGCTACCGATAATACTAGTGATGGCTGGTTCCATTAGAGTTGCACAGCTCCCCGACGTTCCTGGTTCAGGTTGGGGAACATGAATTTCAATGGACTGTCGTCCCTGAAAATAATCGGTTGTGGTGATGGGATTAGTTTCGTCAGCAATAGATGAAGTTCCCAAAGCAAGGAAAATCGTCGCCAAAATAGCGAGATACTGAGAGTAAAAACCAATTCGTTTCATGAGTTTGTCGTTGTTTGTTAACTATCTGTTACACCAAAATCGATGTTGATTGATTGTTTAAGCAATCAATTTAAGTTAATAGTTAATCAAAATATGATCAAAATAGGACACTTTTCGCCTGGTCGATATTACCAGAACTGGGTGAGCCACGGCATCTTTTACCCCAATAACTGTAAACATAGGGTTGCTCTACTTAAACTCAGAAAATGTCGGCGAAATTTTAGACGATTTTAGCCTGAAAAGTCAGGGTCAAGCCTTAAAAAACTTGAATCATTGAACTTTCATCCTATCCAGGTATTTGGGAAGTCCTGAACCAAAATTAGCCTAGAAAAGGTCGAAAACCATGTTTCATAGAAGCTTCGCCAATTTGTTCCATTTTGCCAACAGTGATTTGATTACGACCCCAAGAAAAATTGGTGTGCCAGCCTTCAAATTCTAATAAAATACCCTCAGCAAAACAGGCAAACATTTGGCGAGAAGGAATATCCATGTTGACAATCTCCATGATTTTCCAGTTGATATCAAGAGAATGCTCAACGATTCCTCCTTTAAGGATATGAACATCGGGATGTTTAATTTTAGTTCCTAAATTTTTTGGATAGCCGCCATCTATGACAATAGCAGGCTTTTTCAAGATCTCGGGGTCTATTTCCATCCCTTTGGGCATACTGGCTACCCAAACAATTATGTCAGCCTGGGGCAATGCTTCTTCTAGCCCCACAATTCTACCTCGTCCCAATTCTCCTCGTAGTGTTTGTAATCGTTTTTGATTTCGAGCAATTAGTAATAATTCGGCTACATCAGTTTTTCTATCTAACCAACGACAGACTGCACTGCCAATGTCACCTGTTGCCCCACACACAGCAACTGTTGCTCGAGATAAGTCAATACCAAGTTGAGCTGATGCTTGTTCAAGCTGGCGACAGACAATATAGGCGGTGTGAGTATTGCCTGTGGTAAAGCGTTCAAATTCTAACTCCACATTGCGGACTTGCTTGTTGTCTTTAAGGTTGAATTCTTCAAAAATAATCGAGGAAAATCCTCCCAATGCAGTGATATTAATGTTTGATTTTTGGGCTAAGGCCATGGCATTTAGAATCTTACGAATAGCAGCTTTAATCCGTCTATTTGTAAGCATTTCTGGTAGAAAACAAGATTCTATATATTTTCCCTCGATGGTTTGTCTCGTTAGACTAGTGACATGAAAATTATCAACAATTTGTGGTGGAGCTGAACACCAAAAATCAAGACTTTGATTGGCGTATTCAGAGTAGCCGAGAGCATGGGCAACGGCTTGAGCGTGTTCCAAACTGGTAAGATGACCGATCAGACCAAACATTGATTGTTTTTAGGTTAAACTATGCTTATGAGAAGCAGGAAATTAAAGAAGACAGGATTTAGATAATATTAAGACTGTTAACAATATTACATAAAAATACCCCTCTTGGAGAAGAACAGCTTATTGAGATTTTTTCTGAGAAAGAGAATTTAAGCTCGCAAAGTGTTGTGCTTAGTGTCTAAATTCCGGTAGTTGTACGTTTAATCGGCCGTCTAATCAAAGTTTAAGTGCCCGTGTGTGTGTTCATGATAATTGGTAGTTATGTCCATAAAAGTAGCAAAATATTCTAATTTATCTTCTGAATATTCAATAAAATAACTAAATTTATGAAATAAGTATTTAGAGGTCAATGAGTTTCATTATTATTGAGTTTTTTCGAGTACAGATCATCTAAACTCTATTAAATCTTGATAATAAAATCAAGCCCTAGAGGAATTAAAGTATTAATACAAACCAATAGTGCTAGCATTGGTGTTAATGATTTTCTCCTATCTTTTTCTAACGACACGACAAGATCTTCAATACTATATAATCCGAAAAAGTTCACTGATTTTAATATCAAATCTGAAGTTTATTTTTTATATAAATTTGAAATAATTCAGCTTAAAAAGTTTAAAAATGAAACCTATCATCTACTTTGTTGGCTAAAGTAGTCGCTCATAAGGTACTATTGATGCAATCAACGCTTTGATATAGCTAAACAGCTTATATTCGTTTCCCCTCTAACATTACGTATGGTATTCTCAAATTCAACTAAATTCTTCCATTCCCTAAAACGACAAAATCAAGAGTTTTTAGTACCTTAATAGTTAAGTTATTGGTTGATGGCTCATTAACCAATTCATGAATAGGCTTACTCACTACTGTTACCTATACTTAATTTGTCACTGATTAACAATTAAGTATAGGCAATCCATCAATATTAAATTTCTATAGCCAAGTCTAGCAAGCACTTTCAATTAAGGAGAGAGCACAAGTCGATATTTTTATTTGGAGATAATTAACGACTAAATTTATTGCCGCACCATTTCCCTGTTGAACTTCAGCATAAACATCATTTTTTTGTAAATTCTGCTTATATCTAGTAATAATACTGGGATTGTTCAAAATATATAAATTGCCGTCACTGCCATTTCTTAACTATCTTTATTTAATTTGTCCTCAGCAAAGTATTTTTTCTCTTTGGTATATATTCATTTTTTTCGCAATTGTCACCGGTAGAGAAAAAAAATCGATTCAAGCGCCTTCGAGTAGAAGACTAACACACAATAGCACTTACTCTCTGTTAACCACTTTCTTGTTGTACTGTATCAAATTGTGCTGTATTAAATTTTAAAAGAGTTTTAGTGATCAAGTCGTTAGAAAAAAAATGTAAAAATTAACAAAATAACGATTATTTTACAAAATTACAAAAATATTTTACTTTTACTTTTTTTTGTTTTGAAAGTATTTTTTTTGTGATTCTCCATTTAAGAGTCTTTTTGATTCTGCTTCTAGATAAGCATTTAAAATACATGATATTTTAGAATTTAATTAGTATTAAATTTTGCTTAAAACTACTAATTTTAATTCATGGCTTATAATTTTTTTTACTTTTTTAAAAAACCAATAGTTAAGAAAAATCTGTTTATAAATTAGTATAAATTTAATTTTATACAAACGTAAATTTTTATTATCAATACTTGGAATAATTAACCTTTAAGTATTGACTTAAATAGCTCAAATTTTTAGATAATTAACACTAAAATAACATATGTATAACAATATTAATATCTTTTATGACAATTAAAATATTTTTTATATTCAGAATGTAGTAGTCTATTTTAGAAGAAAATTGTAATTTTCTTCTAATTCTTAATAAAGATCGTAAAATAAATCGCTATCCTCAACTTAAGCGTCTCTTTTTTAAAAAAATTAGTAGAAAAATCAATAAAACCCGTCATTGCGTAATTTTTTGTGGAGAATACGACTAAATTAATTCTATACTGCTTCAAACAAAAATCTTAATTTAATATCAATAAGAAAAAGTATCAAAGAATAGATACAAATGTCAGTATGGTTTTAGCGATAAACAGTGAATACTCAGATAACGTAACAATAGTTGAGGATAATTTACTCTTAACCTCTGCAAAATCTCGATTAAAAATAATCCATATTTAATGGTTAGACACTCATCTCTATACACAATTAGAGAAACTTTTCTCCTGGCTAAAATTAAGGTAGTCATAGAAGTGACAGGGACAGTGTATAATCACCCATTATTAGAAAGTTCCTAAAAAAGTTAGAGGATAATTGAATGAAAGATTATCCTCTAACTTTTTTGGGACTAATTTATCTTAGATATTTAATATTTCCATTAATTTAATCTTCTTGCTCATTGTAATGTGATCAGAAATCAAAGATACTTAAATTTTTCAGTTTATTTCAGTTAAAAGTACTATTTTAGTCACATCGACAGCTTCACCACAGATTAAACATTTATCTGCGTGAACACTATCACTGATATTTTTGAGATACACGCTACAAGCGTTACTTTTCATTTTCTAGTCCTTAATTTATATCTCCTTCTTAGTGAGGAAGGATAATTAAGAAAGATAAAGATAAAGTAAGATAGCATACAAAAGTTAAAATCTTTCTCTTACTAGTCTTCTAAGAAACATCTTCGCGAAGTTATGATTGCGTGTAACTAAAACTCCTAATCAACATCAGTCACTAACTTTTATAAAAGGTCTATTGCTGCTGGCTATTGTAATTTTTTAAGATACAAGAGTACATTTTGTTTAATTTGAATTTGTTTAGTCATTTTCTGTCGATAATAAAAAAACAATTAAAATTTAGATAAATTAGGCTTATAGTACAGAACTATATTCTCATCTTAAATAAATGATAATAGCCTGATACACTCTTAAATTACCTCAATTAAGTTTTTTTTTAGAAAAACTTAATCTCCTGAGTTATTCCTGTCTAAGCCAACACCCTTACCATTTCTTATTTAAGGTTTAGGGAAATGTCTGGAGATTTTAGCATGATGAATAAGTCCTTTTCTACTTGACTATCCCCTATTAGTCTTAGAACTAAGATAGTTTGTCAAAAAACTTATTTATTTATCTTGTAGAATAAGGGCTTAATTTAATTAACTAGAGTAAATTTATCCTCAAATTAATATTATATTTTTACTACAATTAAAGTTTACTGCCTGACAGTTGAGGTAGAATATTGTACAGATCTTATTAAGAAGTAGGTTAAATGTTATTCCTTAAAATTGTCAAAATTTTTATCATAATTGTATGAACTTAAAAAATATAATTGTCAATAACATAAATTACTGTTCAAAGGAGTATAGTCATCAGAAAAGAGCAGATTATGCTTATGAACATACAATACTTAATCAATAACTCACTTAAAACTGTAATATGCATACACTCCCTTAGTAACTTTAGTTACTAACTATTCGAGAAAAAAAGTACTTTTTTTTCGAATAGTTTAGAGTATCTTAAATACGTTGAATACACTAATAAATTCTGAGATTAGTATTTTTATTTTTAAGAAAATTGAGTAAAAGTACGATTGCTCTTTTCTCTAAAATTAGGAAGAGTTTAGTTATTCCATCTTTTTATTCAAAATCTATTTCTATAAGAATTTATGTGACTAAATTTAAAATCTTTTATTGTCAATCTTTCCCAATACTTGCTGCTGAAAACTCTGGCACTAAAAAAAAGTTACTGTAAATAGTAATTTACCAAAGTTGCTTTCACTACATTAAGAATAACAGTTTTAGTTCTTAATTAATTCATTAAAAAATATATAAAAATCAACAATTAAACTAGCTTTTTAGGGAAAATTTTAGTAAGGAGATAGCACTTTTCGGTAATGTTTATATTTTCTCCTCAAATTATGTGAATTTAAATGCATTTAAATATTAATTACTTTAAAAAAAATTTTAATTTTTTTTAAGTTTTTACTGCTATTTTTTCTATTTATATTTAATAATTAAAAATTATTTTCTATAAAAAACAGTTAATAAATAATAAATTTTCTTATGTATTTCCTTCAAAGTTAAGCATAGACTAATTAAATTATAGCTGGCTTGATTTCTTGTCGATCTTCTCGAAATCACTGATAATTAATAATCAGTCTTTCATTAAAAGTCCTGTGTCTAACCAGAAAAAAGTCTCTCGTTCCCTATTCAGTATTGCAAGTATTGTTGCCCTAGCTACCCTCATTAGTAAAATCTTTGGTTTAGTCCGAGAACAAGTGATCGCCGCGGCTTTTGGAGTGAGTTCAGTAGTTAATGCCTATGCCTATGCCTACGTCATTCCAGGTTTTCTCTTAATCCTTTTAGGAGGGATCAATGGACCGTTTCATAGTGCTTTAGTTAGTGTTCTTGCTAAACGAAACAAGTCTGAAGCCGCGTCTCTTGTAGAAACAGTAACTACCTTAGTAAGCATTATTTTACTGATGACTACCATTACCTTGATTATCTTTGCGGGAACATTTATTGATATCCTAGCCCCAGGATTAGAAGAACAAACTAGGGCGATTGCAGTTCAACAATTACGAATCATGGCTCCTTTAGCCCTCTTAGCAGGACTCATCGGTATTGGGTTTGGTAGTCTTAATGCGGCCAATCACTATTGGCTACCCAGTATTAGTCCTCTGTTTTCAAGTTTAGCAATTGTGATCAGTGTAGGAATTTTCGCTTGGTCAGTGGGTACTCAAATCAATTCCCCTCAATATATTCAGCTAGGGGGAATAGTTTTAGCCGGAGGAACCCTTGTTGGTGGGACTTTACAGTGGGTTATCCAATTAATCACCCAAAGTCGTGTTGGGATGGGAAAATTACGTTTGCGTTTTGATTGGCGTACGCCAGGGGTGATGGATGTGATACGAGTTATAGGACCTGCTACTCTTTCATCAGGAATGTTACACGTTAATGTTTATACTGATCTCTTTTTTGCGTCGTTTATTCAAAATGCAGCAGCTGCCATGCGGTATGCTAATTTTGTTGCCCTAACACCTTTGGGAATCATTTCTAACATGATTTTAGTTCCCTTTTTACCTGTTTTTTCTCGTTTAACAACTCCAGAAAATTGGCCAGAATTAAAGTTAAGAATTCGTCAAGGACTATTCTTAGCTGCTTTAACAATGCTTCCTTTAACAGCTACTTTTATTGCCCTTGCTCCTTTAATTATTAAAGTAATTTACCAACGAGGAGCTTTCAAGTCAACCGATGTAGATATTGTTGTTCCAGTTTTGATGGCCTATGGATTGGGAATGTTCTTTTACTTAGGTCGGGACATTTTAGTTAGAGTATTTTATGCTTTGGGAGATGGAGAAACTCCTTTTAAGGTGAGTGTTTTTAACATTTTCCTCAACGGATTACTTGATTTTTTATCATATAAACCTTTTGCTACTCCAGGATTAGTGTTGGCTACTATTGGAGTAAATATTACATCGATGATGATATTTTTATGGATTTTAAATCGCCGTCTTCATGGTTTACCATTGAAAGAATGGGGGCTTTCTTTATTGGGATTGACGGTAATTAGTTGTATAGCCGGAGCAGGAAGTTGGGTAATTAGTCTAGCTTGGGAACAACTATTAGGAAGTAATAATCTATTGCTACAATTGTTACAATTAACTCTAGCGTTAGGAGTTGCTTTTGGTCTCTTTGTTGTTCTGTCTCTGCAATTAAAACTGCCTGAAGTTGATATCTTACTCTCTCGCATTCGTCATAAGTTCAATAAAGCTTATGAATAGACTAAGTAAAACCTAATACACTCAGTTTTTAGCCTGGCAAAAAAATTTAGAAGAAGTTTTGAGAGCCTAAGCTAATACTCCTCAGAAAGTTTTTGACAACCTGGGTGGGCTATGTTAACTTTTGTAATCAACTAAGTAATTACTAGTTTCAAAAAGTATCAGCCCACCTGAACAATTACTAAATCAAAAGAAGACTTAGTGTTTTATTCATCAGTTTACTCATCTTTATCTTGACTCTCGTTACTATTGCTGTTCTGATTACCAGCATGGTGTCTACCTCGAGACGAAAATCGAGAAGATTTCTGACGAAACTGACGAGCATAAGCTTGATTCCGTTCAGCTTTCTCTTTTTTTAGATTACGACGCTTAGCCACTATGATTTCCTCAATAATTTAGATAGGATGGACATAAAAAAGCTACTCTAAAGATTAACTCTAGTTGACTTTGACCAAGTGTTTATGGATTGAAAATAGAAAGTTTAGAGCCGAATAGTTTCTGTGACCTGTCCTGCTATATAAGCTTTTGCTATTTTCATTAGGTCTAGTTTTATTAACCTTAAGGTGTTGCCTCATCCACTCCGCCTGATAGGGCGGAGTGGATGAGGTATTTTCTTTTTCTTACAATTAGCCATTTTAAAATAGCTGAACTCCTGCATTCTTTGAGTTTCACACTCAGTGAAGAACTCCCTTAGGTATTCTTCAGTAATCTCGAAAGAGAGATGACTGAAGAATACTGACATGGGATAATCTCTTTATTCAGATATTATGCAGAAATATCAAGACAAGACTCCGGAGAACAGCCTGCCAACGATTAATCTGGAAGAAACCTAACTAAATAGTAACAACAAAACTTAATCACCGATCTTTATTTCCATTACCAAACCATATCTTAGCACTTTCTGCTAACTTAAAGCAAATTTTAAATGTCTCCTTATGTATCACTCGAGTTTCTATTATTTGCTACAACGATTATTTACAATCAAATAACAAATATTTTAAATAATTAGTTAAATTATCTTAATATGAAGAAAATTACTAACTATTTTTTAAGTTTTTTTAGTTAAAATAAAAAACAGTGATTAATCATGATCAACAGTAGTTATTTTAATACTAGTAATATCTGTCTTCTTGAGCTCAGAAATAGCTTATTTATTGATTAAAAAACTTAGTATCATAGGCTTTTAAAAAAAGTGACAAACACAATACTATCAATTGAGTATTTCTAAACTTTTTTTCCACAGGAAATTTTATCTTTCCATCAAGGTGAAATTTGTGATAGGATACTCTGGACTGAACCATTTTCAAACAACATAACCTGGAACTAATAGAAATACAATACAAATATCAAATGCCAGAAAATGAATTGTCTCAAGAACAGTTGATTTTTTTGTTAGAAACAACTGCTCAACAACTAGATAGAGTTGTCAAAATACTTAAAAGAGCATCTCCTGAGAAATTTCCGACCACAAACACTGTAGAAACTTTAGTGAAAACGACTCAGATGATTGTGGCAGATCTTGAGTCTTCCCCTATGCCCCCTATGCCTGAAGTTGTCCTCCCAACCTCACATAAACAAATCATCGCAGAATGGCATAAATCAACTAGACCTGAGCCCTCAAAACCATTATCAATACCTACTACTGAGTTTGGGAATTTTACTGGATTTAAAACTTGGTGGGATAGCTTTTTAAGAGCTTTTCGCTTGATTTTGCCCTCTAGTTGGGATAATAACCTATCCGATTGGGCAATTATTGTCATTATCACCACTATACTAATTTTAATCTTATCCAGCTCAATTTTGCTATTTTCTAGACTCTTAACTCCTTTAGCTGAAGATACTTCTATCACCTCTAAACCAAAAGTTGTAGCCGTCTCCCCCCCATTAAAATCGCTTAAAATACCTCAATCCATGGAAATGTTGTCACCTTCTGAACCAAGATTTACTCCAGAACAAAATCTGATCGAGGCGATTCGACATGACATTCTTGATTTAAAAAATCAGTATCCGGAAGAGTTAATAGGTCCAATTGAAGCCAATTTTAAAGAAAGCTATTTGATGGTAACATTAGGGAAACAATGGTATGAATTAACATCTAAAAGACAAGATACATTGGCTAACAATATTTTTAAAAATTCTCAACATTTAAATTTTTACAAGCTAAAAATGATTGATTATCAAGGAAATTTAATTGCCCATAGTCCAGTAGTAGGAGATAAAATTATTGTTTATCGTCGAAAAATTTAGATGATTAATTTTAATCTTATAATTCAACTTAAATTGAGGAATTTACAATACTGATGGTAGACTCAATCTTGTATCAAGATGATGTTTTCATTGTTATCGAAGCAGATCAATCAGAACAAATTTTTACTCCCCAAGAGTTATTAGAAAAACTCAAAAAAATTCTGTTGACTCGCCAAAATAATTTACCTAGAGAATTGAAGAAATTTACTTTAGTTGACGAACAGGCAGAGTATTTGAAAAATAATTTTTGTGAACTTGATATAGGCTCTAATACCTATTTACAATGGTATGCAATTCGCTTAGAAAAATAATTATGCTGATTACTCCCTCGAGAAAATTTATAGTTAGGAAACAAAAATTCACTTAATCGAGTCCCAAGATTTTAGTCATCGTTAATCAATAACGAATCAATGCGTGTTTCGGATAAGTTTTTACTATTTACAGTTTTTTTTGCAAGTTCCTTTCTCATTCCTCCTGTCATCACTTTTAATGGATGTTATGACGTAGTTTGGTCCGCTGATATTAAATCCTTTGGTGAAGATGGACAAAATGGTCAATCTGGACTAGCCGGTCAAAACACTAAAAATAGTGATGATCTCACTCTATTTGCTGATGGTTCTCCTCTCACCTTAGACTTGGCTGGTCTTGATGGGGAAAAAGGACAAGATGGTCAAGATGGAAAAGCCGCTAACTGCGAATCCCAACCAGTTGATGTCTCCTATAATCTTCAAGCACCTAGTGGCGGTAATGGTGGTAATGGTGGTAACGGAGGGGATGGTGGTAATGGAGGGTCTTTGACCATCTATACCACTGATATTACTAATCTTAAGCAAATTTATGTCAATGCGGCAGGAGGTAAAGCAGGAGAATCTGGCCTTGCTGGTAGAGGTGGTCAAGCTTGTCAGTGCAACAATTCCTATTGGAATTTAGAAACTTGTACAGGGAATCCGAATAATTCTGATTATCGCTGTACAACCCGTAAGTTTCGCTGTCAAGATGGAAGACAGGGGTCTAATGGTATAAGTGGACTTAGGGGACGCGATGGAATTGTCGGAAAGTTAACTTTAGTTAATCTTGATAAACCTTTAGAACCAGATGAGTCTGCTGCAACTGTAACAATGGCTACATTAAAGAAAAAAGGTTATCTTCTCTCAAAGAATAAATGGGAAACTCGTAACGGCGCAATGGCTTTATTTGCTCCTGGTTCAATTATTGATGACCAGTATTTAGCTCTTGCTGAGCGGATAGAAAGGTCATTCCTGTTGGTATGGAATGCTCCCCAACAGTTTTCTGAATTTGCTAATCAAAAAATCACTTTAGGATTAGAAGAAAATCAAAAAATTAAGGTTTATCTTCCTAATGATCTTTGGATTGAAGCAACAACTCAACAAAGGAATAAACTAACTCAGTTTATTATTTATAATGCCATTCGTGCTGGAGATACTACACAATTAGGAAGCGCAAAATTATCTGGCAGTAAGAGAAATCTTCAGTTGACTTTAATTGATAAAGGACAACAATCTGACTTGATTGCCACTAAATTTAAAATTATTTACAGAACAACTCGTTCTGATGCTCGTTTTCGCTCTGTTTCTGATTATATTACTCGATATGAAGGAAAAATTCCAGAAGAATTGGTAATGCTCAATGGAAATAAATTTACTATTAAAATTGGACAGCTACCTATTAAACCTAATAATTTTCAATCAGGGTTAGGAGTAGAAATTAAAATTTTAGCTCTTCGCTATTTTGCAGGTTATTCTGCTAAACAAGTTATTACAGTTAAAGATATACTCGGACCGTTTTAATAGACAAAACTTAAAGAGAACTATTCCCTAATTATAATAAAAAGTATTATTGTTTATATTAGAAATAAGAATAGTAAAAACAAGATAATAAATAGTCACTTTGGGGTACTTTCATATCAATAACATTGTCATACATCCGTCACAGGCGTAAAATAGAAGCGATAACTAGCGAAAGGTTTGAGATTGATATTAAAAGTCTCTGTTTAGTCTTATGTTTAGTCTTGATTGATCTAAACACTCAAAAATTATCTTTTAATTTGACGAAAACGAGTAAAGAAAATCATCAATAACTAGAGAAATAAATTTAAAGTAAACTAGACTTTTTAGTATCTTATTAGATAATTTAAAATATATTTATTTATGCCTACTCTACATGGAAGTTGGATTAACAAACTAGATAAGAGTTTTTTGTTTATTTGGGGAGAAACTTGGCGAAGTAATTATCCTGATACATCTAAAGATGTATCAGTTAACTTACATCTTTTTCTTCTCAATAAATTAGAGTTAATTAATTTACTGAAATCTAATAATTTAGAATTTTCTCCTAAAATAGAAGAAACATGGACTAGTCAAATCATTAATTTACCTAGTACTACAATTAAAAGCCAAAATATCGATGTTCCTTGTCTATCTTCTCAATTAGAGTCGAGCAAATTTAATACTTCTAAAAATTCTCTTTTTATAAAAAGTTGGGAAATACAAGGGTTTTGTTTAAAAGATATAGAAGCTATTAATTTTTTTAGACAATTACCCTTAGGGTTTTCAGGCAACCACGAAAATTATTTAGGTGAAGATTTAAAATTTTGGTCTCATATTTATCGATGGAGTCTCGATTTATTGGCCAGGGGAAAATTTTTACCTGGACTTACTTATTTAAAGAAAAAAACTCCTCAAAGTCAGTGGTGTTTAATCCTAGATAGTACTATTGATCAAACTCGACTTTCTAAATTTAGTAACCTGATGCCAGCTGGATGCTTAGCCTATGTTAAAGGGCTTGAATCTGAGGTGGATATCAAAACCAATTTTTTAGAATCACAACAATTAATTTTAGATTTTCTTAAAAATATTATTGATATTTATATACGTTCATTTTCCCAGTCTAGTTCTTTCCTCAATCAAGATTTATTAGTTCAACGATGGTTGAAATCTTTGACAGAAGTAAATCCTAGTTTTACAGCTTCCACAAATGATATTAAAAGACTAGAAAATGCTTTATATAATTGGAGTTTATCTATTCAAGAATACTTAGTTAATTCAACTAATATAACTTTAATAATTAATCAATTTAGAGTATGTTTTTATCTAGAGCCTCCTAGTTCAAAAGCTATCAATTCAGCCGATACTTACTGGAATTTAAAATATTACTTACAGGCCTTAGATGATAGAAAAGTTTTAGTAGATGCTCAAACTATTTGGGAACATCCTTTTGAACAATTATTATGGGGGGAAAGAACTATTGAAAAGCCTCAAGAAACTTTATTAAAGGGATTGGGACTGGCTTCCCGTCTCTATTCCCCTATTGCAGAAAGTTTAAAAGAAAGTCAACCTTTATGTTGTAAACTTAATTCCATTCAGGTCTATGACTTTATTAAATCGAGTGCTACAATCTTAGAAGATAATGGATTGGGTGTTATTTTACCTTCTAGTTTAGCCAGAGAAAAAGAAGAGAAACGATTGGGAATTAGTATAGAGGCTGAAGTTAAATCAAAAAAAGAGGAACGCTTAAGCCTACAAAGTTTATTAAACTACCAATTAAAATTAGTAATTGGTAAACAAATAATTTCTCAAAAAGAGTTTAAAAAGTTGTTAGATCAAAAGTCTCCTCTGGTAGAAATTAATGGAGAATGGATCACCTTACAACCATCTGATATTCAGGCGGCAAAAATAGTTTTAAATAACTCTTATAGTCCACTTAAATTATCAGTTGAAGATGCTTTACGCCTCAGTATAGGAGATAGCAAAATGATTGCGAAACTTCCTGTTATTAATTTTAAACCATCTGGAGTTTTACAAGAATTAATCAATAATTTTACAAATCATCAATTGATTGAAATAATCAATAATCCCCCGGAATTTAAGGGAGAATTACGTCCTTATCAGAAAAGAGGTGTTAGTTGGTTAGCTTTTCTTGAACAATGGGGATTAGGAGCTTGTTTGGCAGATGATATGGGACTAGGAAAAACACCTCAACTTCTTGCATTTTTGCTTCATTTAAAAGCACAAGAGATGTTGAGAAAACCAGTATTATTAGTTTGTCCTACCTCTGTGTTAAATAATTGGGAGCGAGAAGTTCAAAAATTTTCTCCTACTTTATCAACTTTGATTCATCATGGAGAAAACAGAATGAAAGGAAAGTCTTTTGCTAAAATAGTAAAAAATAAACATTTAGTCTTCACAAGTTATCCTCTCGTCTATCGAGATACTGAAACCTTAGAAAAAATTGAGTGGAAAGGATTAGTTTTAGACGAAGCTCAAAATATTAAAAATCCCCAAGCTAAACAGTCTCAAGCAGTTCGTAGATTAAAAACAGAGTTTCGAGTTGCTTTAACGGGAACGCCTGTGGAGAATCGCTTGTCAGAACTATGGTCAATTTTAGATTTTTTAAACCCAGGATTTTTAGGAAATCAACAATTTTTCCAGCGTCGTTTTGCTGAACCTATTGAAAAATATGGAGATCGAGAGTCTATACAAATCTTGCGGTCACTGGTACGTCCTTTTATTTTAAGACGCTTAAAAAGCGACCAAGATATTATCCAGGATTTTCCTAAAAAGCAAGAAATGAATGTATTTTGTGGGTTATCCCCTGAACAAGGTAGACTCTATCAAAAATTAGTGGATAATTCTCTTCATGAACTTGAAGATAAAACCGGAATTCAACGTCAAGGAATAATTTTTTCATTATTAATAAAGCTTAAGCAAATTTGTAATCATCCAGCACAATTTCTAAAAGAGAAAGAACTGATAATCTCTGAGCGTTCTGGTAAACTTATGAGGTTAGAAGCGATGTTAGAAGAATTGATCGAAGAAGATAATCACGTTTTGATTTTTACCCAATTTTCTGAGTGGGGAAAATTATTACAACCTTACTTACAAAAAAGATTTTCTCAAGATGTTTTCTTTTTATACGGTGCAACTCGTCGAGAGAAACGACAAGAAATGATTGATCGCTTTCAAAATGATCCCAATGGTCCTGCTATTTTTATTCTCTCCTTAAAAGCCGGGGGAACAGGATTAAATTTGACTCGTGCTAATCATGTTTTCCATATTGATCGTTGGTGGAATCCTGCAGTAGAAAACCAGGCAACAGATAGAGCATTTCGCATTGGACAAAAACGAAATGTTCAAATTCATAAATTTATTTGTACAGGGACGTTAGAAGAGAAAATTAATGATTTGCTAGAAAGTAAAAAACAATTAGCGGAACAAACTGTTGACGCAGGAGAAAATTGGCTGACCAAGTTAAACACTGATGAACTAAGAACTTTATTATTACTTGATCGTAAAGCAATTCTTGATGAAGAGTAGATAACAAATAATTCTAATCACATTTCCGTATCTATAAAATACAGAATTTGCTTAATTAAAGCTGAAATTTTCTTTTAAAAACTAGTCGTATTAAAGCTAAAAATATTGCATTGATAATAGTTATTTTTGTTCAGAAGTTTAATTTTTATTAAAACTAATTTTTTTAAAAAATACAATACAGTTTTAAAACCCATTTTTAATTCGATAGACATACTTCCATGAAAAATTTAAAAATAATAATTAATTTATTTTTTGGTAATTTCTTCTTCTACTTTAGATTTTTTTACTAATTTAATAAAATACTATTTGCCACAATCTTTTATTAAGAAAATTTATTTTAGTTAAATCACTCTATTTTTTGAGATAAATATTTACTAATTAATTAAATTTAGCTGTCTTGTACTTATCTTTGAGTTTAATCACATAAGTTTTTGTATGAGTAGATTAATCTATCTATAGATATATTAATCTACTCATAACCCTGAATCACCATAGCAGTTAATTTTTTCCTAAAAGATTTTGTATTATTACGATAAATTACTACTTTTTAAGTTTTAATTCAATCAGAATTTAAAATAGTTTCTTCAGTTAGATGTCGATTATTCTAGATTTTTAGTATACTATATAAGTTATCAAAAAATATATAATTTTAATGTACTAAATTTTTAGTATGATTTTTCTATATTTTTTTAAAACCTTATATTTTTTATGGGTAAAATTTAGAGAAAATTAACGATATTTAATAGGTATCATTAAATTTAATTTTTATTTTTGAGCAAAATATACTCACTTTTATTTAATAAAAAATTAGCCAGCTTGAACTCAGGACAATAGAAATAAACTAGCCGTTAGTATAGTCTTATTCTTTGAAAAAAAACAGCAAAAAAGCTTATATTTAAAAATAATAATTAGAAATTTTTATTTTTAAAAAGTTAATATAGAATTTATGGCATAACATATTTAGTGAAACCGTATTTTTTAGATTGACTAATATTTTTAAATTCTTTAATTGAGCATTAACTTATTCCATTCCATAAATTATATCTGCTACTGCTTAAGTTAATTAATCGATAGTCTTATCATAAAGGTTTTTAAGAGTTTTAATAATCTTCTTTGAGATTATTAAAACTCTATTTTTCCTCAAATATTAGCTATAATACTATTAATTTATTTTTTTTTATTTATCAAATAACTCCTTCATATAAATTAACTAATAATACACAATAACTCTTCTGTTCTTCTTGATTAAAGAACAAGAGAGTTATAAATTGTTAATTGTTTCAATTTATTAGTTTTTTATATGTAATTTTTAACTTAAATCTTACACTATATATTTTTCTATCTAATGAACCTCTATATGTATTAATTCTTATACCTATTAAATATTATTTAATAATAACCAATTTTATATATATGGTCTTATTTACTCAAAGTAAACCTCTAATATTAAATTAATTATCTTGATAGATATTGCCAACAATTAAAATTAAGTCAAAATAAATATATTTTTTAATTAACAATCAAACTTTATATTTATATTTTTAATTTTTACATAACCAGCTTGGTTAGTTAGAACCAGGTTATTTGAGTTGGTTAAAATAACATGTAGAAATGAGTGAACTAAAAGTCTGTCCCTAAATTAGGGTACTTGTAGTTTCTTATTTTTTTAGAAAATACAAAAAATTTAACTCAAAGTCTTAATAGACAAAATACATTTTAAGTTATACAAAAAATGTTTAACCGTATAGTTGATCTTTTAAAAAAGCTTAACAAGACTGCTGAATAACACTCTTTAATCACAAATTTTCTAGATAAAAAATTATTCATTTTTAGGAATATCTTCAACAGACCAAAGTCCCTCAATTAGAGGAGAATTAGCTATCTAAGTAATTGTTGAGATACAACAACTTTACCGGTTTACATTACCAGTTGACATTATAAAAGTCAATAATTAGGAATATGAGTGTAGTCAAAACTAATATCGTAGTTGAAGATTTACTTGGAAACAGTATTTCGTGAATTCTAGTTCACTCGAAAACCTCTTGTCTTCGACGAGCAGGATAACTATTGAGCTCATACTTGTACTTAAGAAGACAAGCTAGATAGCTAAGCATTATATAAGCGACACTAGCCACTTACAGTAAAATTTTGGTTAATTTTAGGATAATTACAAAGTTTTCGACAGAAAAATCTCTTATTCGGTTTTGTTATTTTTTGATATGGTCAATTTTTGTGCCAATTTAAAGTTATGCTACATAATTGACTGATTCCTCATCAACTTTAATTAGGAAGAGTTCGAGCTAACCTATGAAAACTTGGATTAAAGATAAAATTCCTCGAGTTTCACCAGAGGCTCTAGATAAATTGCGCGAGGAACTCCTAGAAGAAGCTAAACTCGAGACTAATTTTCTGATTTTGACCTTCAGTTCTTGTATTATTGCCAGTTTGGGACTATTAATGAATAGTGCTGCCGTGATTATAGGAGCAATGTTGATTGCACCACTAATGTTGCCATTAAGAGCATTGGCACTTGGTGCACTGGATACAAATGGGAAACTTTTAGAAACTAGCTTATTAACCTTAAGTGTAGGTACCCTTATATCCATTCTTATATCGGGACTAGTGGGGGGATTGTTCGGGGTTCCTGCAGCTTCTTTTGGGGGAGAAATTTTGGCACGGACCCAACCCAACCTAGCGGATTTAGGAGTGGCAGTGATGGCAGGAGGGATTAGTGGGTTTGCTAAAATTCAACGTAAAATCAGCGACGCGTTGGCAGGAACTGCGATCTCAGTGGCTTTAATGCCTCCATTATGCGTAGTGGGTATTGCCCTGTCTCAACAAGATTGGCAACTTAGTAGTGGATCCTTTCTCCTCTATTTAACCAATTTATTAGGGATTACCCTTTCTTCTCTATCTATTTTTACTTTGGGGGGATATTACCTCAATTATAGCCGTACAGGGAAAGCATTAGGAGGATTTTTCGTCATGACAGGACTTCTAATTTTTCCTTTGTTCATAAGTTTTTGGAATCTTATTCAGGAAGAACGATTTGAAGCCGATATAAAAAAAATTCTTCAGAATCAAACAATCACTGTCGGTCAACAAACGGAACTAATTAAATTTGAGGTTCAATGGCCTCGAGTCCCTTGGAGTAAGAAAAGGCCTACTGTATTTTTAACCGTTCAAGAGAATGCAGATAACCCCGTTACCCCAAATCAAGTGCGCTTAGTAGAAACTTTACTTGAACGCTCTTTAGGAAAAAAATTTAAGCTAGTTTTTCTAGCTAGTGAATTACGAGAAGTTCGTGCTGAGCAGGAAGAGGAACTCTCTCCCTATTTTCTTTTTGATCCCCTTCCTCCTCCATTAATGCCTCGAAATGAACGTAACTCATCATCCTCTTCTTTTACCCCTTCGTTTCGAGTTGACGAGAATCTCTAAATACCCCTATTTCCCTCGGATTAGTTCGCTAATCAAGATTTAATGTGTCATAGAACCTTAATCTATTAGTTGAAGTAAGTAGAGTGTATGAGGCAAAATTTAAGTTTTAACTATCCTGACTGCAATTTTTTTATGTTAGAAAAGTTCTGAGAAAGTGTTAACTTGAGTTATTAGATTAACAAGTTAACATTTCATTTCGTTGAGGAAACAAAAGATATGGTGGCTACTCCAGTCCAACAAAAATACGATATTAAAGATATCTCCTTGGCTTCCAAAGGACGGCAACGCATCGAATGGGCTGCAAGAGAAATGCCTGTGGTTAAACAAATCCAACAACGTTTTATTAAAGAAAAACCTTTTGCCGGAATTCGTTTAGTCGCTTGCTGTCACGTTACTACTGAAACTGCGAGCTTGGTGCTTGCCCTAAAAGCCGGGGGAGCAGATACTGTACTTATCGCCAGTAACCCTCTTTCTACCCAAGATGATGTAGCAGCTTGTTTAGTAGCTAACTATGATATCCCTGTGTATGCCATTAAAGGGGAAGATAATGAAACTTATAACCGTCATGTTCAAACTGCCCTTGACCATAAGCCCAATATTATCATTGATGACGGTAGTGATGTGGTTGCTACCTTGATTAAGGAACGACAACACCAAATAGACGATATCATTGGAACCACAGAAGAAACCACTACCGGTATTGTTCGTTTAATTGCAATGTTGAATGATGGAGTTCTTACTTTCCCTGCGATGAACGTTAACGATGCTGATACAAAACATTTCTTTGATAACCGCTATGGAACTGGACAATCCACTCTTGATGGTATTATCCGCGCCACTAATGTGCTTTTAGCGGGTAAAGTTCTCGTGGTAGCCGGCTACGGTTGGTGTGGGAAAGGAGTTGCTATGCGTGCTCGTGGATTAGGTGCTAACGTTATTGTCACTGAAATTGATCCTGTTAAAGCAATTGAAGCTGCTATGGATGGTTTCCGTGTTATGCCCATGACAGAAGCTGCTACTTACGGTGATGTGTTCGTAACCGTAACTGGAAACAAGCATGTTATTCGCGCTGAACATTTCGAGGTGATGAAAGACGGTGCAATAGTTTGTAATTCAGGTCACTTTGATATTGAAATTGACCTCCAATCTTTAGGAGCAAAAGCGAGTGAAGTTAAAGAGGTTCGTAACTTTACACAAAAATATGCTCTACCCAGTGGTAAGTCTATTATTGTTCTAGGGGAAGGCCGTTTAATTAACCTAGCTGCAGCAGAAGGACATCCTAGTGCGGTGATGGATATGAGTTTTGCAAACCAAGCCTTAGCTTGTGAATATTTAGTGAAAAATCAGGGAAAGTTGGAACCAGGAATTTATAAAATTCCTAAGGAACTTGACCAAGATATTGCTGCGTTGAAATTAAAAGCAATGGGCATCACTATTGATACCTTAACTGCAGAACAAACCCGGTATATCAATTCTTGGACTGTTGGAACTTAATCAACTGAAAATGGGTGGGTTATTCCCGCCCATCGTGATTTACAGTAAATAATCAATAGTTAAGTTACTTTCCCAAAAATCAATGTAGTATAGCATGGCAAAACTTTCAGTTGAATTAGAACGCTATTTTTTTGAAGAAGAAAGAGCTTCAAATGTTAAACTTGCCGATATTTTATCTTTAGCTGGGGAGCGAATCTTTGGATTTTTATTTGTTACTCTAGCTTTACCTTCAGCTTTACCAGTTCCTGCCCCAGGTTACTCCATTCCTTTTGGAATTTTAATGTTTCTCTTGGCTATTCAACTGATTGCAGGATATGAAGTTCTTTGGTTTCCTGAAAAGATAATGAAAGGGTCAATTAAACTGGAGACAGTGCAGAAATTCCTAGAAAAAGGACTTCCTTGGTTAAAAAAAATTGAGGCATTGACTCACCCTCGTATGACCTATATTTGTACAAGTTCACCAGGAAGAGTTGTGATCGGTGTGGCAATTGCTTTAATGTCTATTTTTATGATGATTCCTATTCCGGGAACTAATACTTTACCTGCAATTGGAATTTTTGTGACTGCTTTTGGATTACAAGAAAATGATGGATTTATTAGTCTAGTAGGACTAGTTATTTGTCTAATTGCTGGTACTACGTCAACTTTAATTATTTTCTTAGGGAAAGAGGTTATTGAAAGAATTTTTGACATTATAAAATGGTTTTTAGGCGGTTAAAATTTATACAATTATTTATCAACCTAGATACTTAGATTATGACTCATTCTTCAACTCGCCCCGCTAAAATTAGCTTTGTCATCCCCAATTCTATCGCTAATGAAGTTGGTTTTGAAGTGGGGGATTCTTTGATGTCTATTAATGGTTTTCCACTGCGGGATTTAATAGATTATCAATTTTTATGTTCTGATGAATATTTAGAATTAGAGGTAGTTGATAATAAAGGAAAAACTCATTATGTAGAAATCCAAAAAAATTATGATGATGATTTAGGATTAGAGTTCGAAAAGGCCTTATTTGATGAGTTAATTCAATGTAATAACCATTGTCCTTTTTGTTTTATTGATCAACAACCTCCAGGAAAACGAGATAGTCTTTACTTAAAAGATGATGATTATCGTTTGAGCTTTCTTTATGGTAGTTATTTGACCTTGACTAATTTGACTAAAAAGGAATGGGAACGTATTGAAAGAATGCGTCTTTCTCCTCTGTATGTTTCAGTCCACTCAACAGAAGCTGATGTACGAGTTCGTTTATTAAAAAATCCCCGCGCTGGACAGATTATAGAACAGTTTAAATGGTTTCAAGAACGACAGTTGCAAATCCATGCTCAAGTGGTTGTTTGTCCGGGAATTAATGATAGTTTGCATTTAGAAAAAACCTTGACTGATTTAGCCTTATTTCATCAAGGAGATATTCCGACAATTATTTCTACTGCAGTGGTTCCAGTAGGATTAACTCGCTTTCGTTCTTTAGACGATAAATTAATTCCAGTCACTAAAACTAAAGCAAAAGAAGTTATTAAACAAGTTCAAGCTTTGCAAAAAAAATTTCACCATAGATTTAACAGTAATTTTGTTTGGTTAGCTGATGAATGGTTCTTAATTGGACAAGAAGAATTACCTCCAGAATCTCACTATGAAGATTATCCACAAAGTGATAATGGAGTCGGTTCAATCCGTCAATTTATCAAAGAATTTGAAACAACAGTAAAACATTTATTGCCAGCTAAAGTTAATAAATCAGTTACCCTTACTTGGGTTGTCGGAAATGCCGTAAAAAAAGCCTTTCAACCCCTAGTTAAAAAATTAAATAAAGTAGATGGATTAACAATTAAATTAGAAGCATTACAGAGTCATTACTGGGGACAAGAAACAACAGTAACAGGACTATTGACAGGCGAAGATATATTGACCCAATTACAAGGAAAAGATTTAGGTAATGGAATTTTATTACCTTCAATTATGCTTAAACACAATGATATTTATTTCCTAGACGATATGACGGTTGAAGAATTAGCTAAACAATTGAATGTTGAAATTTTTCCTGTTACTGGGATTGAGGAACTTGTTCGAATTTGTTTAGATAGTTCCACTTTGCCTACTATATTAAACTAATAGAGAACTGAAGCATTTTTCTAAGAAAATAAAGCCCCCTTTGCAGACTTAATTGATAAGTTACTACACTATTTCTGGGGGTCCTCTATTGAAAGTTTAAATCTTTTTTTTAGAGTAGTTTAGGATAAAAAACATAGCAAAATGGACAGGGTACTAGCCTGTCCATCTAGAATTATATAATTTTTGAAAAAGTTGCGAAAAGGCTTAGAACTTCATCTCGGCTGCTTGAACTCTTTCGACTTGTTTCTTCTTAAGAACTAACAGGATTTGAGCTAACATAATCGCTGCTAAGAAGATCAATAACCACTTAACTCGTGTGGGACTTTGTAAAACAATTTCCGTGTCTTTTTGCCCAAAACCACCAATATTGGGATTATTTGTGAGTGCTTCTCCCGCTGCCACTTGTTGTCCTTCAGAAATAATCAACTGAGGACCGGCAGGAATGGTATCTACCACGTCACCATCAGTCGTCTCCAAGGTAACAGTGTAACCGCCAGCCTCATTTTGACTAATGGCGGAAACCTTTCCAGCTTGGGATGCTTTAAAAACGTTATTATTGCTAGATTGTCCGTTGGGATATATTTGCCCACGACCGCGGTTAGCCCCTAAGTGAACAGGATATTTACCAAAGTTCACGTTTTTGTCCGTAGCAGGATCAGGAGATAAAATGGGGAAAATAATCTCTTGATATTGATCTCCAGGCAAAGGGCCCACAAGAACCACGTTCTCTTGATCTTCACGGTAGGGTTGGAAGTAGAGTCCTCCGATCTTTTCTTGCATTTCTTCGGGAATGCGATCAAATGGAGCAATTTTAAAGCCCTCGGGTAACATGAGGACAGCCCCCACATTTAGACCCCCTTGGGAGCCATCTCCTAACACCTGTCGGGAATTGGGATCGTGGTAAATTTTTACCACTGCTTCAAAAACCGTATTGGGTAGAACCGACTGAGGAATTTCTACTTCAGCAGTCTTTTCTGCTAAATGACAGTTAGCACAAACAATACGTCCAGTTGCTTCTCTAGGGGTTTCTGGAGCTGTTTCTTGCGCCCAAAAAGGATAGGCAGCAGCCCCTTGGGGAAAAGCAACATCGTTAAAAATATAGAGGGCAAAAGTAGCACAAGCAATCAAGATGATATGCATCGTAACCTGCTTACTTACTTGCCAAATTGCCGAGAAATCGGGTGTTCTCATTGCTAAGTCAAACCACTCAAATCTTAAATGTTAACATTACCAAGGATCGAGATAATTGACCGAATTATACCCACCAGGGGTTTTCATCAGTTCGAAAATCCGTTTCTGTCCAAGTGCTAAAAACTACTTTGTCGTTGTCATCAACATTAACATGAGCCAACATTAATGATAAGGGAGCAGGTCCGCGCGTGACTTTTCCCTGGGCATCGTATTGGGAGCCATGACATGGACAAATAAATTTTCCTTCGCTAGTGTTCCAAGGAACAACACAACCTAAATGGGTGCAAACAGCGTTAATTCCATAATCAGCCAGAGTTTGCTCCCCCTCAACTATTATGTAAGTAGGATCGCCTTTTAACCCTTGAGTTAGAACGCGATCACCTGGGTTGTGATTCGCTAAAAATTCACTGACAATGACATCATTACCAAGAGCATCTTTAGCCGTTACACCACCACTAGTCCCACCACTAGAAGAAGGAATGAAATATTTAGCCACCGGATATAATGCCCCAGCTGCTATGCCGGTAATTGTTCCGAAGGTTAATAAATTCATGAATTGGCGACGTCCCATATCGGGGACATCGGACGAACCAGATACTTGAGTCATAACCAATTGTTATTTGTCTACGTTTGCTGATACTTCTGATTCACTAAAAATTAGAAGTTACTCGTCTGTGCTGCTTAGAAAGGGTATAATAGCAACCTTGAGCTAAATTGAGGACACTTTCATAGAGAACTCAAGTTGCATTATCAAGCCATGCAGTTGTATCCTTGCTCTGAAAACAGATTACAAGTCCGTTTTAAATTATGGCAGAAATTTGCCCAGAAAATTTAGTAAGTTTGGCCGTCAAGTAATTAAGACCAATACAATGAATTCTCTTGATTTAGCTTTTACCCCTGCTTTAGAATTAGCAAAATTAATTCGTAACCGTCAAATTTCTCCTCTAGAATTAACCCAAGTTTACCTTGATAGGATTCAACAATACGATCCCCAATTAGGCAGTTTTTTTGCTATAGCAGGGGACATAGCTATAGCCGACGCTAAAGCTAAAACGGAACAATTAGCCCAGACTTCAAAGATTAATAATGCTCTTCCTCCTTTCTTTGGAGTTCCTACGGCGATTAAAGATCTTAACGCTGTTGCGCAAATGCCTTTAAGCTATGGAATTTCTGTTTTTAAAGACAATGTTGTGAATTATGATGATGAAGTAGTAACTCGAATCAAAGAAGCAGGATTTATTGTCCTAGGTAAAACAGCAACTTCTCAACTGGGTTCTTTTCCCTATACGGAACCTCCAGGGTTTCCTCCAACTCGTAACCCTTGGCATCGAGATTATGTAGCGGGGGGGTCAAGTGGTGGAGCGGCTGCTGCTGTGGCAGCGGGATTATGCCCCATTGCACAAGGCTCGGATGGAGGAGGCTCGATTCGTATCCCAGCTGCTTGTTGTGGGTTAGTAGGGATTAAACCTTCTAGGGGTCGGATATCCAATGCTCCTGTAGGGGACTTTCAAAGTGGGATCTCAACCCACGGACCATTAGGGCGGACGGTGGCTGATGCAGCAGCATTACTAGACGTCATGGCCGGCTATGTGACAGGGGATCCTTATTGGTTAGTATCTCCTGAGATTTCTTTTTTAGCGGCCACTCGTCAATCTTCAATTCCTCTTAAAGTGGCCTTTTCGACTAAAATCCACCCGTTTCCTGAACCTGAAGAAGTTATCAAAGAAGCAGTTCATAAGACAGTTAAATTGTTAGCAGAAATGGGACACGAGGTGGAACCTAGCTGTCCTAATTTTCAGGAATTAATCAATCCTTTTAAGCAAATTTGGCAAGCAGGAATTTTAGCATCTGGAGTTCCTATAAAAGTATTGAGTCCCATTAATCAGTGGTTAGGAGAACAGGCAAAAATGACAGAAAAATATTTACAGGCGGTTCATCAAATGCAAATTGTTTCACGGCAAATTGTTGCTTTTTTTGATCATTTTGATTTGTTGGTTTTACCTGTTTATCTACAACAACCAATTAAGGTAGGAGAATGGGACAATTTATCTCCAGAAGAAGTTGTAGAGAATATTATTAAATGGATTGCTCCTTGTCCTCCTTGTAATGCGAGTGGTTTACCTGGAATTACCTTATCGATAGGACAAGATGAAAAGGGGCTACCAGTGGGTGTCCAATTAATAGGAAAACCTGCCGATGAATTAACATTAATTCGGGTGGCAGCACATTTAGAACAAGTAATTGAGCCCCTTTCATTCAAAACGATTCAATTATAATTAAATTTTAATTTAACGATACACCTAATTCATTTACAAAGGAAAACTTTGTTTTTCTATAAGAGAGACTAAGCTTTTAAAAAATTACTATAACTTCTCATAACGCGCCCACAACTCCAAAATTTTTTGTAATATACTTGACTAATTTTATCGCCTTGTTCTGAAAAAGGATCTATCGCAATACCATTTCTGCCCGTTTCCTGACCAGAACTATGAATATAGTCCCCTTTTCCCAAATAAAGAGCAACATGGTTCACTCGTCTTTTACCAAAAAAGATTAAATCTCCAGCTAAAAGATTTTCTTTCTTAATTTTTCTCGTAAAAGCTTCTTGTTGAAAAGAATCTCTAGGTAGCCAGATTCCTGATACCGCAAAAGCTCTTTGTATTAATCCTGAACAATCATAATTTGGTCCAATAGTTCCCCCCCATAAATAATAATTAGGCTGTTCCATAGCTGCCTTCGTAAAGGCAATAACTTCTCCTAAACGAAGTACAATGTCATTACGGTTTAAAATGAGGGAATTATAAGGTTTACTTGTGGGTTTTAATGCTGATAGTTGAGCAATGGGTAGCCATGCTAAATAGTTGTCTTCTTTTAGACAAACTTGAACAGCTTTTTCAGTAGCAGTATTTAATAAAACAGTGAAATTTCTTCCAGTAGCTGCTTGGGTAGCTAATTCTAAGCATTGAGAAGAATTAAATAAATCTAACGGAGTATGATTACAATATTCACCGCAAACTGAAGGAGGTAGAGAGTTGAGGAAAGTCATAATTCGAGACCAACAACAACAGGGAATTTATTTAATAAATAGTTAAACACCATTAAAGTTAAAGATAAGCCAAAACAATGGGCAATGGTCAAAGTTTTAATTTCTTCAATAAAAGTTTTTGACACAAGGTCGTACATTTATCTACAGACTACTTATGTCAGGATATGAAAACAATAAGTAGCTGATTTTTTAAAAAAATTCGCTACGATTTATTGTGTGTATCAAGAAAGAGTTAAGTATATTCTAAGCATGTCTATAATTTTTGACTTCTAATTAATCTCCCAATACCCGTTAGGAATTATTAAAGATGGATTGTCGCCACATTAAGTTCTCTATCGACAGAGCTGAGGTTGATCTTATACAACTCCAAGCATTGTTCAACGAGGTAGCCTTTTGGGCAAGAGAAAGAACCCTTGAAGATTTAGAGATTGCACTTGCAAACAGTAATCCAATCGTTACTGTTTGGGATACAAGAAGAATGATTGGTTTTTGTCGAGGTATATCTGATGGAATTTATCGGGGAACTATCTGGGATGTACTTGTTTGCTCACAATACCAAGGATTAGGTCTAGGACGCAAGTTAGTAGAAACGGCTTTAAGTCATCCATTGATGTGTCGGGTTGAACGGGTTTATTTGATGACGACTTACCAACGGAAATTTTATGAACGTATTGGCTTTCAAGAAAATAAGTCAACCACGATGGTATTACAGAACACCTATGAAATCAATTCTCTACCTCTGGGTGAAGAATCTTTTGAATATATGCTAAAGGAATCAGAACAAGTACTTGGGTAATCTTTTCCGAAAACTTTAAATATAGAGATCTGTTGCTTTTAATACTCCTTATTGTGCAACAGAAATTCACATGTCGACTATGATAACAAGTACTTAGAATAAATGTTATTCATGAGCTACTAAGTAGATAACCTTAAATAGGTCTAGAATAGAAAAGTAACTAAGAAAGCGCAATTATTAAATAGCCAACCGCTTAAAAATTTAGTTAATAGAATTTAGATAAACAAATACTATCAAGATTAGTTTTTAACCTCAAAATTTCCTCTGGTAGGAGAACAAAAACATAGATTTTATATTCAAATTATAGAAATGAAAAATCACATACATTGTAAATTTAATAGAACTGTGACAGAATATGATTAGAAAAAACAATCTAGATAAATTTTAGAAGTAAGAAGGGGAAAGATTATCTTTTTATCAAAGAAGTAAAAAATAAATAATTTGAAATAAAAATAAGTGTAAAATATTTTAAATTACATCTCAAAGAAAAAGAAGATATAACAGTTAATAGTTATCTAAAATTTTAAAAAAAAAAAATTAAAATTAACTCCAAAAAAAAACCAATTTTTTCAAGAAGATAGCTAAAAATAATTAAAAAAAAGTTAATATAAGAACTAATCTATGTCCTAAAAAATAAAGAAATTGAAATTTTATAAATAAACATGAAAGACAAAAAATAGACAGAGTAATCTTCAATAAGAATTGCAGTTACAACAAATTTACAATGTAGAGTTAACCCAAATAATACTAATTTAAATACTTTATATTACAAAATAAATAGCATTAATTAAGCCGCAAATTTTCCTAGTTAATTAACTTTAACTTATTGTTGATATTTGCTATTATCCTTGATAAGCTCAAGCTGAATAATAAAATTATCGCCTATTTTTTATATATAAAAAATAATTTTTTCAATACATAGTGGCTAATTTCAATAATCTTGATACTCAGTCTTAGTTTTTATTGACAATTATTATTAATTTCTCTTTTAATCAGATTTTCAATAGAATAGAAATATTTTATACAAATATTTAGATTTTACTTATGTTTTTTGCTTAAATTTTCTTGCAAAAAAAAATATATTTACTTTTTTAAGTGCTATTTGACCAGTATTTGTAAGTTATCTATCTTTTGACTTAAAGTTTTTTAATCTTTTAATTAAAAATTAACTTATCTCTTTTTATAAAAATATCTATTGCTACTTCAAACCACTATATTATTTTATTATGTCTTTTAGATTTTTTCTCTATAATTCCAAAGATCATTTCTTTGTCTAAATCTAATAATGTTAAATAATAACTTTCTTATATTTCAATACAAGCTATTTTATCAACTTCTAATCGGTTTAATTTTTATTTTTTTTTATGTGCAAATATTAATATTAGTCCTTGAATATTATTTTTATTTCTTGTTCACTTACTTCATTTATTGTGTTCATATTTTTAATGTGACTATTTAAGATATATTTAATAAATTTTGTATTACATCTTCTAGCATATATTACTTTCAAAGATTAACTTTTTCTTGAATCTATTCTCAGATTGATTACATTCAATTTGATAATAAGCTATCTTAAGATAGATGGTTTCTTTTGTTCAGGGAAAATTTATTATAGTTAATTCATTATTTTTATAAAATTTTCTAGTGGTTGAGCCACAGTAAATCCAAGTTGCTGTTTAGTATATTTTCTCAGTAAATTTTATAAAAATATTAAATTAAATTGAGTTTGATTAAACTTAAAAACTATACTTACTATATCTGCTCTATATAGTAAGTATAGCTTTTAATAAGCAACCCTATTATCAATAATTACAATTTATCTTTATACATTTAATTTTTATATAACGAGTTTATCAAAAATACAATCTATTCGAGGGTTTCTTCTTCCTTAATAAAGACGTCCCCTTGACGTAAAATCATCCACCCTTTTTCTGTCCATTTTGCAACAGTTGAGGGAATTCCACTTACATATTTTTCTTCAAAAGTTAAGTCACTATCATCTAAAGTATAAACATCAGGGAAAGTTGCTGCAATCGCTTTCATAGTTTCTAGAGGAGGATGTCCTGATAGATTAGAACTCGTAGTAGCTAAACATCCCGTTTTTGCCAAAATTTCTTGAGCAGTTTTATGATTAGGAATACGGAGACCAATAGTACCTGAATTAGTAGGATTTACTGCTTTTGGAACTAGGGGCGAAGCAGGTAATACTAACGTTAATGATCCTGGCCAATAACGTTGAGCTGTTTGTTGCCAAATATCCAATTCTTGAAGAGTTCCTTTAATATATTGCCAAAAATCTTCAGGAGATGCTCCCATTAGAATTAAGGGTTTGTCGGGGTCGCGTTTTTTAAGAGAGAAGATCAGAGAAGCACTTTCAGGTAAAACTCCCAGAGCAGGAACAGTATCTGTAGGAAAACTTACCACTTGACCAATTTTTGCAACTTTAATTAATTGAGATTCGCGAACTTTAGGCATTTTTTCTAAAAATAACTACTATAAAATTGTTAGATTTTTTTACAAGAACTACCAGATTAAGTAGGATTGTTCCATGTAAAATCGCCCCTGTTAACTTCACCATGATGTGATTTTTTATCCTACTTTTACACTTGATAAATCTATCCAAATTAAGTTAACTCGCTGTAAATCCGCTTGAAGCCAATTAACTTATGATAAATTTATCAGAAACAAGTCTGCGCAAAATAAATTGGCTTCTTCTAAATTTACCTAATGTAAAAGGATAGCATTTAAATCTACATAGTTTAAATTGGCATAGATTAATTCTTTTCTTTTATATCAACACCCAGTTGTCTCAAGGCTTCTATTAAGTCACGATAAGATAATAGAAGCCTTGAGACAACTGGGGGGAAGTACAATAATGGTCGTTGTAATTTTCATGACTATGAACATAGGAGTTTTGTAGCTAATAATTATAGGGGTGAGCATAAGGTCTTTTTTGCTTTGTAACAGTAGAATTGGCATGTTTAGAAGAAGATCTATTAAATTGACAAGACTTATGCCGTTTACACAGTGTAATTGGATTTTTAAAGTTTAGTTAGTACTCTAGCAATTAACTGTTTATTATTTTTCGGAAGACAATCAGAATGCTAAATCTTAGTAAGCTTACTCAATCCTTTTAAGGGATATATCTATTTCTAATCCTAACACTGTGTAAGACTGTTCTACTCCTTTTATTACTGCGCCAAAAGACTGATAAAATAACAATACCAGTTCTGCAGAGCCATTAATATACTTAATAAATAATAAAAAATAAAAGATTTTAAAAAAAATAAATTACTATTTAAGACGAAAAAATAAGAATTTAAAATAAAAAAATAAATTTAGTCAATTAATGATTTTTTTATATTTTACATCTAATTACTTATCTATTTCTTGCCATAAATACATAAAGATTTAACTATGAATATATTTTTTAAAAAAACAATTTAATAATGTTGCAGTGACTATAAAAAACATGAATGCCAATAAAAAGTTGGATATTAACTCGACAATATTGATATTAGAATAGATTATGGTCAAAGAATACAGGAGACAATATAATGTTATATCGAACTCTTGATCATAGAAGCAAATTAATTGAGTCAAGAACAAAACTCATATAATTTTACACAACAAAGTATGAACATACTTAGGAATACTGGGATAAACGATTCTTACTTTATTAAAAGAGAAAATTAGACTGGTTATTAACCATATGAAAAAGCTAGACAGTTAAAACATGTTCTTATTCTCTTCTCTTTAGATATTATTTTTACATGACAGGTCTGATAAAACTATCTTTTTTTATGACAACCTCACTTGGTTTAGTTTCTATTCGTAAAAACCACAAAACCGTGTACCTGACCAGGTATTATCTATAACTGAATCACACAACAATTTAGCTAGGATGTCAAGATGATTAACTGGACCGATAAAAATAGAGTAAAAGGTTGGGTAAGAAAATTATTTTGGCTGGGAGTTGTCATTACTCTGGCAATTTTTCTATTGAATTTCATTTTAATAGGGTTTGGAGTATACGGAGATGGGATAGGGTATTATACACCTCTACGTTCCTTGATTTTTGATGGTGATCTTCGAATTTATGATGAATACGAATATTTATCCCATTCTGCATCTAATTTTGGTGGGGGTGCTCGTGTAGATCAAGCTATTCCCCAATACAGTAAATATACTTTGGGTTTAGGATTGATTCTATCCCCCTTTTTTGCCCTCGGACATTTTGCAACCTTAATTGCAAATATTTTAGGGTTAGAAATTGACCCGAATGGACTGACTTGGAGTTATGAATTATTTTATTGTCTGGGCAGTATCATATTAGGTATTTTTGGACTAATTGCTTGCTATAAAGCCGCCAGATTATTTTTTAGTCAGACTGCTTCTGTCTTAGCTGTAGCAGGAATTTGGTTTGCCTCTCCTTTGAGTTTTTACCTTACTCTAGAAGTTTCTATGTCTCATGCTGTCTCTCAATTTTTAATTTCTATATTTCTCTATATTTGTATTTCTACAGTTTGGGTAAAACAACGCCGTCAACAAATTTTACTAGGACTAGTTTTGGGATTAGGGACATTTGTTCGTCCGCAAAATATTTTGTTTGCTATTGTTCCTATCACCATGATTGTCTGGAATATAATTAATAGAGTCATTAAAGCTAACCAAATTGGTATAAATACCCCCTGGAAAGGGATGATTAAACTACCAGATATTACTTCATTAGCTGTGATAGGATTTGTAGCTTGTTTAATGCAGCTTCCCCAAATTTTTATCTATCAATGGCAATATAATAGTTTTTTTAAAATTCCTTATCTAGAAGAGGGGGGAGCAGAAGGATATGAATCGAGTTTTAACTGGATTCGACCACAAATTAGTAATGTTTTATTTTCGGGACATCGCGGTCTATTTTTTTGGCATCCTGTATTATTTTTAAGTATCATTGGCTTAATTTTAGTTTTTCAAAAATTACCAATGTTAGTAACAAGTTTTTTACTGGCTTTTGGATTACAAGTTTATTTAGTTGCTTCTTGGTGGTGTTGGTGGCAAGGCTCAAGTTTTGGGGGAAGAATGTTTATAAATTGTAGTTTGATTTTTGTTTGGGGATTAGCAGCTTTTTGGGATAATTTATCCTGTAAAAGATTGCCACTGATTGGAGTAGGAGTGACTCTATTTTTAATGGGATGGAATGCCTTATTAATTCTACAATACGAATCAGGGATGATTCCTTCAGAAGACGCTGTTACTATTAGAGAAGTTTTACATAATCAATTGTTTGCCATTCCTCACTTTATGAATCATCTTTTTAATCGTTAGTCATTAATTTATGATTTTTTAATTTAAAAATTTATAATTATTTACTTTAAATTGTTAATTATAGTGGTAGGCTTTAATCCTAGTGAATTAATAGTCAGTTATCATATAAGATGAAGTTTTAGTAACTTTTAATTGCAGATGTCTCCTGTTATCCCTTCTAAAAATTTAGCTTGGTTGTATCGAGGAACTCATGAAATCTTCCCCCATCAACCCAATTCAGATAACTTTGAAGAAAATCTTGAAAAATACCTGAACAAATGCGATCATCCTCTCAGAGTCAAGTTAGGAATCGACCCCACAGATTCGAACATTCATCTAGGCCATAGTATCCCTTTTCGAAAGTTAAGATCGTTTCAGGATGCAGGCCATACTGCTGTAGTAATTATAGGGGATTTCACTGCACAAATTGGTGACCCGACAGGAAGATCGGAAGTTAGGAAACAATTAACGCAGGAACAGGTTCAGGAGAACGCTAAAAACTATTTAGAACAATTGTCTTCTATTCTTGATTTTGAAACCCCAGGACGATTAGAGATTCGCTACAATTCTGAATGGTTAAAAGAATTAAATTTAGTTAAAATTCAAGAATTATTAGCCACAATGACCGTAGGGCAAATGTTAGCTAAAGAAGGATTTGCAGAAAGATTTAAACAAGAAAATCCTATTTTTCTCCATGAATTTTTGTACCCCTTAATGCAGGGTTATGATTCAGTGATGATTGATGCAGATATAGAATTGGGGGGAACGGATCAAAAATTTAATATTGCTGTAGGAAGAGACTTACAAAGATACTTTGGAAAAACTCCTCAATTTGGTTTATTATTACCTATCTTAATCGGGACAGATGGACATCAAAAAATGTCTAAATCTCTCAATAACTATGTTGGCTTAAAAGAAAATGCATTGTCGATGTATTCAAAGTTAGAAAAGACTCCAGATACTTTAATTAGAAGTTATTTTGAATTATTAACTAAATTACCATTAGATAATTTATCTGAAAATCCAAGAGACTGTCAAAAACAATTAGGGATTGAAATTGTCTCTCAATTCCATGGAAGAGACGCTGCTTTAACTGCAAAAAAAACGGCCGAAGAGTTAGTGAAAAAGAGAACTGGAACCTCGAACGATATAGTAGCTGAATATGACCTCTCTGGAGTAGAATTTCCCGCTAAACTGTTTTATGTTTTGAGTGCCAGTGGATTATGTAGCAGTAGTGGAGAAGGAAGACGACAACTTCAAGGGGGTGCAGTTCGTTTAGACGGTGATCGTGTTACTGACGTTAACTCAAGTTTTGAAACTGTCGAAGAACTCCAAGGCAAAGTATTACAAGTAGGTAAGAAAAAATTTGTTAGGTTGGTTTGAACAATTGACATAAATCCGGTATTCATAGCTTCTTTATTCTCAAACTCTGCTGTCTTCTGCCTGTTTTATTATTTTTTAATATAAATAATTTTTTGTAAATAAATTTTAGATATGATTGAGTATTTTTTTCTTCTAATAATCTATTGTATAGCCCGCAAATTAAATTCATCATAAACTAGTTAGATCATAGAAAATTCTAACTGAAATCTTTAAAATTTTTTATATAATTTTCTATTTATTGATACTCCCCTTGTCTTATATATAAGAGATCTTAATAGTTAATGAATAAAAAGTAGACTGAACCATACAGGTGAAGTTGCTCTCGATATAGAAATTTATTAGTTTATCCTCTTGAGATACAGCATTTTCAACTTTAATGTTCTTTGTTTAGTCCCTAAAGAGGAGTTGTTCGGTGCAAATGCTGTATCTCAAGAGGTATGTAATTAAAATCTAAAAAATAATGCCAAAAATACGTAAATTTAAATAATGGCAAATGAAAGTATTTTTATTGTTTTAATTGTATAAATCAATCTACATTTACCAATACAAAATTAAGTTTTATATTGATTCATACTTATCTACTTAACACATACTTTCTGCTTTAAAATTAACAACTTCATAGTTCACCAATATGATAACTTACATTAATTTTCCGAGATGTATGACAATTTAGAAAAATGAGCATAAATTTTGGAGAAATCCTAGAAATTAATTTTTTTCCCAGAATTTTCATTAAGTTAATTAATAACAGCTTGTTCCAAAGAAATCGGAGAAATTCCTGCTAAATTTAAAATCTTAGGAATCAAATCTTCACGTTTAACAGCCATAACATGAACTCCTTGACATAATTCTCTAGCTAGTTGTACTTGTTCAGCAGCAATTTTAACTCCTTCTTGCAAAGCGTCATCGGCATTGGCCAACCTTTGGATAGTCGTTTCAGGAATTTTCACTCCGGGAACATTACGGTTAATAAAATTAGCATTTTTAGCTGATTTCAACAGAAAAATTCCCGCCAAAATTGGTTTACCCGTTCCTGCAGCTATTTGATGCATAAACTTATCTAATTGCTCAAAGTCTGTAATCAATTGACTCTGAAAAAATTGCGCTCCTGCGGCTAATTTTCGTTCGAACCTTCGTTGTAACCCAGACCAACTAGGGCATTGAGGATCAACTGCTGCCCCAGCAAATAAATCTAGGGGGTCATCGGGAAGAGATTGATCATTAAAATCAACCCCACGATTAAGATTATTAATCATTTTGAGTAGTCGAACAGATTCCAGCTCAAATACCGTCTTTGCTTTCTTGTGATCGCCTGCATTAACTGGGTCACCAGTTAATGCCAAAACATTGCGTAATCCTAGAGCATAAGCCCCCATTAAGTCAGCTTGTAATCCAATTACATTACGATCACGGCAAGCAATCTGACAAATAGGTTCTATCCCATATTGTAACAACAAGGCTGAAGCTGCTATGGAAGACATTCGCAAGACAGCCCTACTTCCATCAGTTACGTTAATCCCATGAACTCTTCCTTTAAGTTTTTTAGCCATCTCCACCATACGGACAGGATTGCCTCCTTTTGGAGGAGTCACTTCTGCAGTAATTAGAAATTCTTTGTTTTGAACAGCTTGTCGAAAACGATTGATCATGAGAATAATGACGAATAGAATTAAGGGTTTTTAGGTAGTTTTTAAAAAGAGGCTAAATATCCTAAAACTACTTTGACTCGTTCTAAAGTTTGATTAGCAACAGCTTCAGCTTTTTCTTTTCCCCCCTTCAAGACCGATTCTAAATAATCTTTATTGTTCATTATTTCTTGAAATTTTACTTGAATAGGTCTAAGGGTTTCTACTGTTGTTTCACTCAGTAGAGGTTTAAATCTTCCCCATCCCATTCCTTGACATTCAAAGATTACTTGTTCTTTCGTTTTCCCTGATAATAAACCGTACAATTTTAATAAGTTGTTACATTCAGGACGTTCTAGATTATCAAATTCTAAACCTAGAATATGGTCAGTTTTACAGCGTTTAATTTTTTTATTGATTAATTCAGGAGGGTCTAATAGATTGATTCGACTCATATCCGAGATATCAGATTTGGACATTTTACGAGTACCATCAGTTAAACTCATGATTCTCGCACCTTCATTTCTTATTAAGGGTTCGGGGACCTTAACTACAGGTTTTTCAGGAGTAGCAAATTGATCATTTAAACGAATGGCGATATCACGGGTTAATTCTAAATGCTGTTTCTGATCTGCTCCTACGGGAACGCAATCAGCATCGTACAGAAGAATGTCGGCAGCCATCAATACGGGATAGTCAAGTAAGCCAACACTAACGTTCTCACCTTGTTTAAGTGCTTTGTCCTTGAACTGTATCATTCGTTCTAGCCAGTTGAGAGGGGTAATACAGTTTAGTAGCCAAGCAAGTTCGCTATGGGCTTTTACATGGGACTGGACAAAGATAGTCGCGTGCTCCAAATCAATACCACAGGCTAAGTAAAGAGCCGCAATCGTATAGGTATTCTGGGCTAAAGTTTGAGGATCGTGGGGAACTGTAATAGCATGCAAGTCCACTACACAGAAGAAATTATCGTAATTTTTCTGAATCTGTACCCAATTGCTAATTGCCCCTAAATAGTTGCCTAAATGTAGATTGCCTGTGGGTTGAACCCCTGATAGTACTCGTTGTTTTCCCATTCTTGATTATACTGTTAACGGTTATGGCTGACCCTTCATCATAGTAATTATCGACAACGCGAATGCATGCCTACATTCTTAAAACTAAAATCTGTCTTGTAACATTCAAGTACCTTAATTGTCAAGGATAAAAGAGACAAAAAGCAAGAAGATTCCTTTGTGCTTAAAAGATTTAGGGGAACGAAAATTTGTTCCCCTAATGTTAGTGATTTATTACTCTGTTTTTTTATCTCGGTTTTGACGATGGCGAGCATACTACTGTAGCCTAGTTAGGTAACATGATCGTCGTCAACTAAGCTCAGCAACCCTAAAGCAACCAAAAAGCTTTATTGAGCACAGGCGTTGTCTCCACTGCTTAGAAACCATTACGACCCCATACAACCATTGCTAGAGACCAGGTAAATAAGGCTAAAATGCCAACCCAACCGAGAGCCAAAATATCCATAGTTGTTTATGTCTGTGACTAATGCACTTGTTCAAAATTACAGACTCTATAATACTTCTATTAGGTGAAGTTATGGAAGATCATAGGAAAACAAATGTCGGACTTAAGAATGTCTTAAATCGCTCAAAGTAGGGAATTTAAAGTTTATCACTTTTACGGAAATTACCCAATAGTCAGGATGATTAATTACTTTCTGATCAAATTAAACCCCTTAAAATTTTTAACACTGGGGTTAAGATCGGCGCTCACTTTGTTGAGTGTATTTTTGTTTGTGGTCACTTGCTATCACACTATTCGCCTCTATAACAATGATTATCTCAGAAATTGAACAATTATGGCTTTTGGGTGAGTTTCTGGATTTGTTCTCGTAAAAGTATCTTCAAATTTGATTCATAACTCGATGTAATTAAGTTTGTTAACTTTCAAGAGTCTTTTGGGCTTTACAATTACTTATTTTTACCTAAATTTAGCTTTTTATTATTTAGAAATAATACTTTTTACTAAATTTTTAGCATTAATTTAATTAAAAAATATGGATGTTTTAAACTGTATATAACTAGAAAATGAAATAGGTTATAATCTTTAATAAGTTCACTGAACTGCATTAATAGAAGATAATGAATTCTTAACAGTTTTACTCTCATGAAGATTAACTATATCTACTTCGTCAGAAGATGAAGACTGCAGTCCTTAATATATAAATAATAATTATTTATAATATTTTTTGACATTTTTATCCTATTTTTAATGATTCTAAATTTAATTTTTTTTAGATTTTAATATAATATTTTTACCCCTTTTTTTACCCTAAAAAAATTTTTTAGGTTGTAATTTAAGTTTGACAGTTCTTTCTCTTTTAATTATGCTAACTCAACTTTGAGCAAACTAACATCTAAAAATTATTTTTTTTGACTGTCTTTCTATTTTAGGCTTATTTAAGCTTACCTATTTAACAGTTATAGAACCAATTTTCCTAGGTCTTCGTCTTACATAAATAGGATATACCCATCAATTTATCCTAAATATACGAAGAATATTGCTCATAATTCAGCAACATTTAATTACCCACCATCTGCTGTACCTTTTTTTGTAATTTACGATCTTGGGAGATAATGGTTTCAATCTGCTGAAAACGCTTGATTTCTAATCCCTGAGACTGGACTATGCGCTCTTTTTTTTGTTCTGTATTAACGATAATCTCTTCTACTTCACTCATAGTTTTTTGAAATTTCTCTAGTTCCTCTAGTGAAGCCTGAAGTCCAGTTGCATAATTATAGTTCTTATGACTTTGTCCGATTTCCATAAATCGTTCGTAACTTAGTCCTCCTTTTTTTATTGTTATTGCCATTTTTCGTTGAGTTCTATAGTCAATTTCTCGAAATTGCTGTAGAATTTGAGCAAATTGTCTCAGTTCTAAGGGGCTAATTTCTGAATGTTCGGACTCAAAAAACTGCGGGGTTCTAACCTCAATTTGACCATGAACAGGTAGGGATATAAATAAGGAAAAAACTCCTGTAATTCCTCCGACCATAATTAGTTTAAGCATTAGATGAATTCACTTTGTTGATTGTTGATAAATGTATAAAAATCTCAATTTTTCTCAAACGTTAACACAGTCATCCTGAAAATTGCAAGTCACTAGTTTGTGAGCAGTTGTATTATCGAGCTATAATGGTTAGATGTCCAACTTTTTCGAGATTATGATCTCTGATAGTATAGTTAATTTCTAGATTTTAGGTCCTGATGAAACTGTATCGCTAAAATTTCTTTATCTGTCTCTAGTTCGTCTTCTAGACTATTTTAGTGACACCGTTGCTTGGGAATAATTGACAAAGATGTAAGCCATGTTTCCTCCAAACATATTCCAGAGCTTTCCTAAATTCCTGTCCTCAGGAACAGAGACGAGAGAAAAAATAATAAGTTCAGCAAAGAAACAACAAAACTTCCAACAACTTTGGCATATATTTTTACTCTTTTTTTAAGTTTCTAAAGTATATTTTTAATATATTTCTTATTTCATAAAATTTTCCTCTCTATATCTTGGTCTCTGACTCTGAGTAATAATGGTGTCTGAGTTTTTTAAAATAGTCCCATTCTCTCTATCCTCAAGCTCTTTAAACACAATTTTTTTTATATCCAACGAGCTACTTTTAATCCTATCTATATTTGTATATCTATAGATTTTTATGTTAATTTATGGGGCAAATTTTCAAGTAGTCTATCAATCAAGGAAAATTTCTTTCCTCTTCTTTGCCTCAAATCATTATTTTTTATATCTTTCTACTTTTTGCAAAAAATTATATTTTTGAAATTTTTTCCACTATAATTACAGAATATTGCTATAGAGAACGCACTATTTTTAGGTATTTATTTCTGAGATATTTTTAAAATTCACCATTTTTTTGAGCTACATGATTTTACTCTATAAGCATTGTTTCTATCTAGATTATTTTACCACCTTTATTAAGTAATATTTGACAATCAAATCTAGTATTTTTTAAAAAAAAATAGTGTTTAACTAAATTACTTTTGTAATAGGTGAATAACAACCAGGTACCCTAATAAGCTTTTCGAAGAAGACAACAGACAATAGTTCTTCTCTCCTGGAGATTAAATCAAGAAAAACTAAAATTACGGGTATCAATAATAACACAATAAACCAGATTCAATTTATGTAATTTAAATTTACGTAATAGAAAACATAAATATTCGTAAACTTTTTTGGAAAAATCAAGTTTTTTGATAATTAGTTAGTTTTTAAAACCTGCTACTTTTTTTTACTCTTAATAAGAAGTATATTTTTTAAAGTTTTTATGGCTCATCAAATTAGTTTTTATATCTATTTTTTTGTTTTTTAGCACGGTAAGAAGTTTTAAATTTAGTATTTTTTGTCCACTTTAGTAAAAGTATTACTAAATTTTTGATCATTATCAGGAGATTTTCCAACCTTTAATCCTCTATCTAAATTAATTCCAATTTTCTTGAGATAGTTAACTTGTTGATTTACCTAATCCCTTTTAAAGAAACGACTGTAATAGATTAATAAAATAAACTGGTATTTTGTCGTAATGGAACTTCTAACTCAAACCAGCAATGTAACCCATCATTAAATAGTAAAATCCTATCTATCGGAATGTGCAACTTTCTTAAGTTTAGTTTTTCTAAGACTTTTTTTAAGGATTTAAAAATAATATTTACATAAATAATAGTAGTAATTGCGCTAAAGCTCTGATTTTGTAGATTTTTTGAGGCATAGTTGGCTATTGTATTAATTTTACTTTTGTTTATGCCTTGCTGTGTTTACTGTCAAAGTACAAAAATTTTATTAAGTAACGGCACTAAAAAAACACATAGTTACATAATATTTTTGTTTGGTATAAATACTCCAGATTGCTGGGAAAATATCTTAAAACTCAATCATAGCTTGAGTTTCTATTTAGTAATAGAGCTTTTGTTAGACTAAATTTCACATTGGCTATTAAGAACTAAAGTTATTTCTTATAATAGAAATTATGGTTTATTATAAAATTCATATAACTAATTTTTTTAGATAATAATTTTGATTATAAACCATAATTTAGTCAAAATTATTATCTAAAATAACGTATAAAATTTAAGTTTAATTTTTAGCATGCTATCTTTCATTATTTTACAAATATATGACAAGAGGAATACAGATTGCTGAACAAAGCAGAAATTGACTAAGTATTAGCAATACTAATAGTAAGTTAAAAAACATGAAAAATAAAAAAATACTTTAAAGAAAAAATTATAAAATTTAAAAAAATTAAATTACCTTATATTTTATTTCGTAAAATATAAGGTAATTCGGGGCATAAACGGAAATAATTTAATTTTATAAAATTTTAATTAACTATTAACAGATAGCTCAATTAGATATTGTCAGTATTTTTAAGAAAAAACCCAATAATTTTATTAATAGCTCTTTTACATTTTCATAATATCTATCTAACATTTTTTAAAATAAAAATTAAAACTAGGACTATTTTTAAAAAAATTTCCAATTAATTAGTGAACACTAGGATTTTTTTTGATCTACTTTGATTAAATTTTCTTTCCAATTGCCAATAAACTATTTTTAACAAACGTCATAAAACTTAGGCAAATCAACTTTTTAAGTCACATTTATTACTTTTTTTAACTTTTTTAAATTTTTAATAAAGTTATCTAAAGCCAAGATATAAAATTGATCATAAGATAATTTATTTATAGTGTTTTATAAGCGGAAATAAGAATATTAATTATCTGCTAATTAACCTAGAAATTGAGTTAATCATGCCATTGTATTTATTGTTATGTACTAGCTTTGTTATAGCAAATTTTCTTGAAGCTGTTGATTGTTATATTGCACCATAGTTAAGTATTCTTAAGAGTTATTTTAAGCTTATATAATTTAATCTAAACGATACACAATAGCGCTATTAGATATTTACTATTAGACATTAATCTCCCTTCGGAAGAGAGAATTTCAGATCTAGTAACAGATAACATCAAAAATTTGAGTTAGAATTAGCATCTGTTGCAACTGTTTCTTTTCTTTTTCTATAGACGATGGGTTCAATAGTGTGTCCATACTTTTTCTAGTTTTCTTTGTTGCCTTAAAGGACCTACAATAAAATGATTAGCCACCCTAATTTATGCTCTAAACTTTAGATTTAACACTATTTTGAGAGCTGAATTGTAATTTGATAGTGACAGGGTTGGGATGCCAAACCTGCTCACAATATTTTTGAACAGAGCAATCACTGAAAAACTTACCCATTTGTGCCAGGTCTAAAATAGACATCCGACTTCAATAGTCTTAATCCTTGTTTGCTTTATTCACCTTTTTTTGATAGTCAATATAGAATTGATAATCTGCCAATAAAAGACAAGAATAATCGTACATTAAATTATTAATAATTAGTTTAAATAAATTAAGTTAATGAGTTTTTAAAAAAATTTGGTTTCTTTATAAAGATTACAATAAATATAGCATGATAATTTTACCTCAGTAACTTTTAACCTGGTTAACTTAAATAATACCAAGTTTTCTTCTGTGACTTCTTCTTTAATTTCTATACTAGGATCATCGAAGGTCCTAATAGTTAACGCGCCATTAAGGAAAAATTTCATACTACTTGTTCCTAATACTTCTTCTCCGGTGGTAGAAATTTGTTCGAAATCAGCTACTGGATAAACTCGTTGTCCTAAAGGAATATTATAATTAGGAAGGAAAACAACTTTTAGGTAATCACTGATATCAGGAGCATTATTCACCAAATCCCCTACCGATGTAATTAACTTATATAATTGGCTGAAGCATAAAATATTCTGGAGTAGCTTTATCACCAAAAATAAAAGTACAAGAGACAATATATAAATTGGAATCATACTTCAGACTCTTGAGAAGAGTAATGATATGTAAGACATTCAAATGTTGATGTTTGTATTTGTGAATTTGCTTAACTTGGATTTTCTGTTGGGATGTAATTAACTAAATCTCGCTTGGCTGCACACCATTGATTAAGAAAAGACGAATTATTTACAAACTCTTCTAATTTCCGTAATTCATTGAGATGTTTAATACAATTCTCTCCAATTTTTTCTTTAATTAACCCGGTTAGTCTGCGGTTATTTTAAACTACATAACGACGAGGAATGACCTCATTGGTAATGTCGATAAATTTTTCGGGAAACAATTCATAAAAGTCACACAATACGGTTTTTTTAAGTAATTCTCAATGTAGAGATGTAATCGTATGGGAGTTCACACAAGCTAAATTAGCCATACGAACATATTTGTTCTACGTTCATCGATAAGAAAAAGATTGTAAAGGTTTTCGGTCTTACCTAAAAAATTAATGTGAGTACGCTCGAGAAATCGTTGATTAATTTTGTAGATAATTTCTATAAGTAGAGGAAATAACCAACTTAAAATACTCAAAGGACATTTTTTAAACGCTTTAGGCAATAGGGTATATTTCGCCTAAGCAAAGGTATTGTAGATGATCTCCCAAGCTTAATTTTAGTTATAATAATGGATATCCACTAATAACTAACTGTATTAAATCAGCCACTCCTAAAGCAGGACGAGTATCATTTAGTTGAGCTGCTGATTGTTTGTGAAAATTGTATAAGTTGAAGTTTTTCATGAAATGAATGCGAATCATATTCTGTAGAGAACAGGAGACAAAAAATATTGTTGTTGCAGCTGTAATTTTTTTTCTTGAATTAGTTCATCGTTAGGATGAAGTGCTTTACTGATGGTTTCCCAGCTGACTTTACTATTTACTGTTCAGTAGTAGTTTCCTAAGTTAAGTCCTTGAAAATTAAAGGATTTACAGGCTTCTGATTTCCCTAACCGTAGGGTGTTGGCGGTGTTAACTTTGTGTCCTAAAACGGGGTATTGTAAAGAATTTCTGTAACTACATAGTCAGGAATCCAATGGACTCGCTAGGAGGCTCCACACCTATTAGGATAGGGTTCTGTATGATCTCCAGAATTAACAATAATAACTAAAATTTAAGGACGGGCAACGTTCTAGGAATTACGATGTTGCAGCTATTTATCAGTAATTTTAACTTGTTAACCGTCATGAACTTCTTTGTTAAAAATCCTAAATTTGTAGCGAATTCTATAGCCAACAGCTGTAATTTCTAGTCTCGATAAAGAGTCCATATAACAAGCAGCTAATCTCCCTAACTGCCCACTTTTTTATTTAGCTTCTTTCTCGTAATTAATTAATTTTTTAAGATTTATTCTTTATTTTTTTATTACTTCGCAAATGTATTTTTCAATATTTAGGGTAGTTAAATTATCACTTAAATAGGAACTAACTAAAAACTCTGCTGATAGGTAGTAGACGACTTTAATATTTATTTCTTAGATTAGTTTAGACCGTATTTAATCACCGTTGAAAGAAGTAATCACGGACAGTATAAGCTAATGCAATGCAGAAATTATTTATTGTCGCAACAGCTGGAAATTTTCCATGAATGTAAAAAAAATTATCGAAGATCGCTCATCAAAGAGTTTCTCTCTCTAATCCAGAGTGATTATCTTTTGTTGAAAATTCTCTCGATGAAGATGCATTCATTAGTTTTTTGTCACCTTCTTTACTTAGACAATAGATAATTCTTAGTTTAAAATAAGTTGTTTCTAAAATAATATTGAAGAAATCTCAAAATCCTTATTGAAGTTAAAAAGGGAGAAATTTAGGTTAGGTTATTGAATAATTTCTTCTAAATTAATGATTAAAAATTCGCGTTATTTATAGATATTCTGACATGTTTCCCAGTCAAATCAAAACCCATAATGGTATAGTATGCCAATGAAATGTTGGTAAACTCAAACTAGACTTAGTTTTTCATAAGTTTGAGAACTTCTCTCTGAAAGAAAGGATTGTTTTGAACTTTAGTGGCGATCTCATTAAACTCCCGGATGGTAAATCCTTGAGATTTTACCAATTCCCGTTGTCTGAGTAGATCTTCTTGAGCAATTTTTTTAATTTCGGGAAAAACATTCTCAAATTTTTTAAGCTCTTCATCTGAAAAGTTGCCTAGAGACACTCCTGTGTCACTCTTTCCTTGAGCAATTTCTCGAAAACGTTGCCGGCTTAATCCTTCACCTTCAAGAACTTTAAGCATTTTTTGTGTTGTTTCTTGGGCTAAACTTCGTTGTTTTTTGATAGTTATAGCAAATTTCTCCAAGTCTTTGGCAGTAAGATTTTCAGAAGTCTGAGCTATGGTATATCCCTGAGTTATCTGCTTAAATTCACTTCTTAATACATAGTCTTCGGTTTGACTCCACGCTGAAAGTCTTCTTACTCCCAATAGTAAAAGTAATACTCCGATAAACTGTCCTAAAAGCAGTTTTTGAAACATTGTATGATTTCCTTAAAAATATAAACTTGTGGCTATCTGTCAATCTCAGATAGTTCTTTTGTCCTCTATTCATTGATAATGCAAAGAGTACTGTTAATTTTAACAACTCTTAGTTCAAAAAAGAGACAATATGTAGGAACATCGAAAATATTTTTATTTTTTTTAATTTAATCTTATTCAAAAAATCCTTTTTTATGTAAACGACCACTCCTATTACGAATTAAATAATTTGTTTATTATTATCTAGTTAAATAGATATTATCTAAATTGCCGTAGTGCCATACTAAATTCTTGATTTAAAGTTAATTTAATATATTTGATAAATATTTTTAATGTTAACATTAGCCAATATTAGACTAATAAAAATTGACTAATATATGTAATATACATTACATAGAGATACAGTTTAGCTGTTAATTGATTGTTCTTGAGAAAGCTTCTTCATTTTCTATACAGAATTAAACATCAGGTTCAATATCTGTTAATTTTTAAAATTTAAGGGCAATTTTATAAAAACAATCTCGGACTTTTCTGGTTCCCGTAATAAAATTTTAACTAAGCCTCAAAGAGTACAGATTTGCTTCTTATGATTTAACTAAAGATGACACGAGATTATTTTTTTTAAAAACCACTAGAAAAATACTTTATTGGCGGATATCTAGAAATTTTTTATAGTCTTTTAATCTCTAATGTAAGAAGACAATTTTACTGACTAAAGTTAGTATTAAAATACCTTGGTTGATAGTAATAAATATACTTTCTATCAAACTTAATAGTTTTGCATAATCAATGGAATTTGACTGTTATACTAAACTCTAGATCAAAGGGTAGCATTGCTCATCTTAGAAAAGAACTATAAAGAATTAAAATCAGTTAAGACTCCATAAATCGCCCAAATAGCCATTGCCCGTAGATAATGACATACACGAAAAGTTCCAACAGCCGTTATCGCTTCAGGAGTACGAAATTGTAAGCCATTTTCATATATTTGTTTAACTACTACTTCAGTTAACTTCAATGCCTCATCTCTGCGTCCCATTTGCACGAGAAATGCTGCCAAACCAAAGTTAATTCCTGTCCAAACTTCCTGAGGATGGGTTGAATTAGGATCTTCGGGAATTCCATCGGGCTTCATGCCATTTGCTGCTCCATATTTCCCTTCTTGAAACTTCAAAAAACAAGCATCATAAATCTTATTTAAGGTTGACTGGATATATTGATTTTCAACTATGTCAGGCAATTTCAATAAACGAGCGTAAAATTGACCACACAATTGATCTGCCATTACCACACTAGAACCACTTTTACTGTCGAGTTTATAGTATTCTCCATTCCATAAAGTTTTATGATAAATTGACCGCGATTGTTGTAACCAATAATTATAATTTTTTATATGATCACTGACTAGTTTTAATTCTGATTCTAAATTACTTGGAGTATTTTCTAAAATAATCTCGCCGATTTTAATAGCCGACTCCAGGGCTGCTATCCACAACCCGCCACAATATGCACTTATTCCTTGTAATTGCCAATCATCAAAAGTTTGATCAGGTGCACCGGAATTTTCAGGTATACCATCCCCATCTAAATCAAAAGTTTTTAAATAAGCTAAGGTTTCTGCAATCGCCGGCCAACATTTTCTTAAAAATTCTTTATCTTTGCCAGGTGTTAATAAATAATCTCGATACACTTGCAGAACAAAATCACTCCCTAAATCTTTCCACAAATTACAATCTTGATAGCTAGTATAATTGGTTTTTTTCCAGGGATGTTCATTAGGAGCACCTAAGTCATGAGGGGTGGCCCCTTTGGCTTTTCTAATTGCTTTTGCCTGGTTATAGCCAATAATTCTAGGGGTGTTATCATAGGTTGAAATTGCTCTAGCAAAGGCTTCTAAAACTGATTTTTCTATCCTTGGCCAAAGCATCATTAGTCCAAAAGAACCATATAGTCGAACATCTAAACTTTCATACCAACGATAGTCTAGACATTCGAGAACACCAAATTGCCCAATAGGATCATCCTCTGAAGCGGCTGTCCATAAAGTTCCTCCATCAGTCAGTAAATATAATTCATTCAATAAAGCCATTTTAAACCAGCCAGGTAAGTCGTCCCTTTTAATAATGGGAGACTGCCATTCTTCTATCTTTTTTTGCCAAACATTAAAATGTTTTAAAGCTGTTTTAACTATTGCCCAAGCGTTCTTACCATTGCGATCAAAAAAGTCAGTGTAGCGACGGTAACATTCTACTCCCTGAGCAAATTCTGTGACAGGAAAATCCCAGGCTAAAATAAAGGGAATTTTCTTAGTCTTCCCAGGACGAATAGTAAACCGAATGGTCATGGCTGCGGCAATTTGTTCTCCAGGTTTAGCTGGGGTTTCATTTTCAGTATTTGGTAACGATCCATTCATAGCGAAATCGTCCCAAATTTCTGAACCATCTCCCTTGGGGTTCCATCTTCCCAAATAAAAAACCTCGACACTGGGATTAGTTACACTAGCAATGCAAATTTGTCCTTCCCCTTCCTGCACTTGAGTCTGGAGTTGAATATGGTTGCAGATGAATCCAACACTGCAGTTATCTCGCACCCATTGATTAAAATTTCCCGTACTCTGTCCCCATCGGGGTTGATATTTATATTCAGGGCTACCATCGTCTCTGACGGTAATTTCAGGAGATTTGATAGCATTGGTAAACCATCCTACAATATTTTGCCACGTTACCATAATACTGAGAGTAATGGGTTTATCTGTGGGATTATAGGCAGTCCATTCAAAGATAGCTAAAGGGTAGCTAGTTTCCTGATAATTATCTGGAATAATTGGGGAAAATTGCTCACAAACTAGATTGCTTTGCAATACACCTTGATATTCGTACCAACTGCGAGGATAAAGGGCATGATAAGTCCCTTTCTCCGTAGGATACCAATTCCAAGTTGATAAAGTTCCATCTTCAGGAGGTTGGGTACACAGAGCATAAGCTTGAGAATTTTTCCCTTCGGATTGTTCAAAAACGCTAAACTGACAGGCGGGAATACTACCGAATGTATGTTCACCCCCATCAAAATGCCAGAGGTTAAAGTCACCACGGGGGGAACGTCCAATGCAACCAGCTCCGAACCCGCCGAGAGGCATTCCATGGTTTGGTCCATCATCTAAGTTACTAGCTCTTCGTACTGTGTAGGGCTTATCCCATCCTTTACCGATAGGACGTTTCCAAGTGCAAGGAGGAATCTTGGGAAAAGAAAATGGTGTTTCCATAGAATACATTCTAACCTATTACAGTTATGTGATTAAGACGATTAATTAATCAGCTATGAATTTCAACATTTATAGTCAAAGATAAACCCAAAAAGCAATCCGAACATGTTTGTTAGTTGACAGAAAAAATATGCTATAAAGGTTAGAGTTTTTTGTCCAAAGCTCTAAAAGTTCTTCTTTATGAAACAGTCTAAAATAGTCATTTATCATGAAAACCAGCTTATTATATCCATTGTAACACATGAATTTTTAAGCTTTAATTTATCAGATAAGTTTACTAAACTGATCTTTGATTTTCTTATAGCAAATAAGATTTTTTTATCGTCAAAAATGCTATAAAAATCTGTTTAAATTAAATGGACTATTCATTAATAGTCCGCTCATGTCGCTTTCTATTTTTTAAAGATTTAGAATAAACTCTTAAGCAATTTGATTGACTAATAGCAATTGAACAACTTACCTAAGTATAGCAAAATAGTATCAAAAAATCTATTTTTAGAGAGTACCACGGATAAAAAAACTAAATAAAAAATAATTTATATATTAATTTTAGACTTTAAAAGTGTTAAATAATAGCAAAAAAAAATAATTTTTATAATATCTCTAGTTTAAAAAATAGGGTTAAATATTTAGACTTTTACAATATATATAAATCTTACCTTCTTATTTATAAGATAAAAGTTGAATTAATCAATTCTATCAATTTGATAAATAAACGATCTAAAAAATATAGGTAAAGATTTGGAAGTATCTAGAGCTACTTTAGATTTGGTTAATTTTTTTAAAATTGAACAATTCACTAGAAATAGATGATAATCGCTATTAAAATAAACTGGTTTATTTGCTAAACTAAAAAAAAGCTAAATTTAATAGGTTTAATTACGTTAATTTTTTAAAAAAATTTAACTTTTACGCAAGAGCTAATTTAACTAATTTTTTATTTTTTGAAATATCTTTTCTTTCCTTTAGAAATTGAATAGGAGTTAAGTAAGTTTTGAACTTGTCTTAAAATCTATTATTTTTTTGTATTTATGTAGAAAATATTTAGTTTAATATCTAAATTAAATACTTTCTACATAAAGCTAATAAAGATCTTGTTGTGATTGAGGGAGTAGATCATTGAAATTATTTGTAACAATTTAGTTTTCAAAGTCATTTATTTTCTTCCCAAGTCTCTTCTTGTTTGTAACGAGTTCTTGATTTATATTATTAGATAATAATAGAATTATTTAATAACTTGGTGAGATTAAATACAATTTAAATTGTATCAGTTTATTTAATTTAATTTTAAGTTTTAAAGTCAAATTATTCTTTGTAATAAATACTTTAGAATAAGTTGATCTTTTAGTTTTTTTATAATAGAAAATTATTTTTAGATAAAAACTAATAAAAAACACTAATCTCAGAGTAAGTAAATATTTTATTTGGTGTAATGAGTTATATAACAGTATATAAATGTAGTAAGATACTATATCTATATTTTATATATTATCTTTTTTTAACTTTATAAAAATTTTTCCAAAGTAAGTTAATAATTGAGTTACTGCCAAGATCATGAAAGAGTTCAGTATTACCTAATACTAGGACAAATAATGAATATTGAATTTAATTCATTATTTGATCAAGATAAAAGTATTTTTTCATCCAAGGATATATATTTTTATTGTAATTATTAATTTATAAAAAAATACTATTTTAGTGTATAAATTTATCAAAAAATAATCATTTTTATTTTTTTGTAAGAAAAAAAATAAAAAAATAGAGTATTATTTGTTATTTTATAAAAATAAAAATTTTTATAGTTTCCCAAGCTATATATTATAAACAAGTAGTTAATATTTATTGATATTTAATATTTTTAAAATAAATTTTTTTTTGTAATAAAAAAAATTAAAATACTAATTTTAAAATTTAACTGTACTTATTATATGATTTTAAATTACTGACAATACTTGTTGGAGGTTAAAACTTTTTTAAAAAAAGTTAATTAACTATTTATTTTTTAAAACTTAATAACAATATATGCTTTTATTTGGGAAATAAGATAAGTTAAAGCAAGATTTATATTGTGCTATAAATTATTCATATCAGCGCAAAAACCATATAAATATAATTGACTTAATAAAGTCAATAATTAGCTCTGCATTACCTAATTATCTGCTGAAGTTTGACATATTGTCTTTTGACGAATATTGAGGATTATTTGTAAGATAAACTTCGCTAATATACCTAATTATCTAACGCTACCTATGGATTCAACAGTCGAAAAAAAAAAGCTCGTTTCTGTTCAACCTACAGGTTTTTGTAATCAACAAAAAACTGCCCTCGTCTCCATTGGTATTACCCCGACAGGCTATATTTCAATTGGGATTGCTCCCATGGGTATTATTGCTATTGGAATTGTTCCAATGGGGGTAATTTCGTTTGGGGCAGTGGCCATGGGAACTGTTGCTACAGGAGCGGTTTCTATGGGAATAGCGGCTTTTGGAGTTGAAACTATGTCTCTCTTCAATTTAGAATGGTCACAATTGGGATCGGTAGAAATTCAATTCAAACCACACAATCACGATAATTATAAAGACCATAATCATTCAAGTCCTTAAAGTTCAACACCCAATATACTTGAGATAAACTATTAATTTTCTGGAAACTTTACGAGCCAAGGATTAACCAAGTGGATTAAGTAAGGAAACCAAATCTGGCTCTAAACCATCTATTTATAATATTCAGAGCCAGCTCATGTTGCCATTCCTATGAATCACATTAATTCTCCTCAGATGCCCTTAGACAATAATTTAGATCTGAAGCATACTTCTGACTACCTGAATCAGACTGACACTATTAATTCCCCAATTTATCCGACTACAACCCCAATCGAGATTAGTGAACCCCCTTCCTCTACATCCATAGAAATTTCACTTACTCCTGAAAATGACCAAGTTACTAGTCGGGATTGGTTTAACCTCGCCCGAAAACTACGAAAACAAAATGGGGAACTACTTGAGAGCATCGTAAAATTGGAACAATCTCTAGCTGAATCTCAAAAACAGTTACAAGAACAAGTACAACAAGCACATCAAAACGACTTCCTTATTGCCGAGAAAACTGCCCAAGTCAATGCGATAAAAGAACAATTTCAAACTGCTCAAAAGCAGTTTCAGGAACAACAACAGGAGTTAAATACTATTATAGAAAAGTTGGTGACAACTCAATCCAAATTGGTTAGTGTAGAATATCAATGCACCCTACTTAAGCAACGTTATCGAGAAAAAGCTGATCGACTAGACCATAGTGAAAAACAGATTGAAGAATTACAAACTAGGTTGCAACGACAACAACGATATGCCCTACAGTATAAAGCAGCTTTAGATGAATGCTTAAGTAAGTCTAGTAGAAAGCAAATTCAGCCTTCGATAGACTCTTTCAGTTCTGCTAAAACTTTTACTCCTAAGATAAATTCCATTAAAACCTGGTCAGAACAAGTCACAACACAAAAAGTCTCAGGGTCGGTTTTAGCTGAAGTACAACCGAGAGCTCCTCTTAACCAAATCGCTATCTCTAATGCTCCAAAAAAGTCTGAACCCTTATCGTCTTTAGGACATTTAGATCAACCTCTTCAAGATCTGTCCTCCTTAGCCCCAGAAATACCTAAGTCTGTGAAACAGATGAAGACTGATACGAAGAAAATACTCAATCAAAAAAGCCAGGAATTTACATCAGCTAATTTTGATCCCAAAACTGTTGCTAAGTATAATATTCACTCTCATAAAATGGTTACTCCAACACCTCAAAAATTAGCAGTACAGCCTCCTGTTACTTTCAGTTTTGACATTGATTCTAACAAACCCCATGATAAAGCCAAGATTGACTTACCTTCTTTTTTGCCTAGACGACATTAGCAGTAATTATCAACTCCAACGTTAAAATCATTAATCTTTACTTGGGAACTATTTTGAAAGTTAACTAATCGGATGATTGACGCTATAATTAGACCTAATAGTCCCGATATACCAACTAAAATCATGGATAGACGCTCTTTTCTCAAATCAATTCCTGTGGGATTAGCAGGGACAACCTTTAGCTTGAGTTTTCCTTCATTATTAGCAGCTATTGGCAAAGAAAATCATAGTGAATGGGATTACCGGCATCCTGAACAATGGGGAGAGATTTCTGAAGAATACCGAGTTTGTAAAATGGGAAAACAACAATCACCTATTGACTTACAATCTCCTATTAAATCTCAGCTTGGACATGTAGAAATTTTTTATAAAGAAATTCCCCTGCGCATTATCAATAATGGTCATACCATTCAGGTTAATAGTGTCCCAGGAAATTTTATTATTGTTGATGACCAAAAATTTGAGCTTTTACAATTTCATTTCCATCATCCTAGTGAACATACTGTCAATGGAAAGAACTACCCGATGGAAATCCATCTAGTTCATCGAAATCAACAGGGTTCTCTTGCTGTTTTAGGAGTTTCTCTTAAACAAGGACAAGAACATCAAACTCTTCAGTTGATTTGGGATAGTATTCCCTCTAGAAAAAGTGCTGAAAAATTAATTTCTGATCGTTATATTCCCTTAAATAAAATTCTACCAGCTAACTTTGATAGCTACCGATATTTTGGTTCTTTGACTACTCCTCCTTGTTCTGAGATTGTCTATTGGATAGTATTTAAAGAACCATTAGAAGTTTCTCTCAGACAAATTCAACAATTTAAACAAATCTTTTCCTCAAATGCTCGCCCAGTTCAACCTATTAATCGTCGTTTTATTCTAACTTCTATCTAGAAACCGATTAAACAAACTCTCCAAAGTTCTCCGATAAATTATGATTATGACTGATAGGTTTTAGACCTAAATTATGGGTAAAGCTAAACGTCGTAAGAATTGTACTAAAGAATGATATAGCCAGGATAGAGTTATTCTTTCTTGACTTCCTATTATTAAACACCAAGCTGACATTTTCTATCAATGGACAATGCAGCAAGCTTGAATCATAGGGTCAGCCTCCACATGCTTCATGAGTTCTGAAAAACCTAGAAAGTCTGACTCTAGTTCTCTGTAATAATATTCCAGTTTTTTATTGACCGTTTTCAAGTTTTTACTTCTTGTGAGCCATTTTGCTGTAAGTTTACAAGTAGTTTGAATGACTTAGTGAATTATCATGACAATACAGGAACTCATTTATGATAGAAGCGAATTCCTAGAAAGACATCATATAAAAAACTCCAGAAATTTTTTCCTTCGAACAGACCTAGAGATTGCTCACACCCCTTAGCGTCTAAAAGAAGTTTAGTGGCATTATAGGCTGATTCATACTTGTACCAAGGAATAGATGGCCATAAGTGATGAACTAAGTGATAGTTTTGTCCAAAAATCATTAGGTTTACAATAGAATTAGGGTAAACTCTTGCATTCTTCCAGCGATCGCGTTCTTTGAAAGGACGATGGGGAAGATAGTCAAAAAATAAACCCAAAGCAATTCCCACTACCAAAGCAGGAACAAACCAAAAGTGCATTAAGTAATCGATAAATCCGAAATGAATACCCAGAAAAATTCCCGTAAATACAAATAGTCTGCTTACAAACCATTCCAATAATTCATACTTGTGCCACAAACTACGTTTGAAGAAAAAAACTTCGTGATAGAAGAAACGAGCAGCAATCATCCACAGAGGTCCTCCGGTGGAGACAAAATGATCAGGATCATTATCAGGATCATTAACATGAGCATGATGTTGTAGATGTACCCGTGTAAATACGGGAAAGACAAACCCTAACATTAGCGCACTACCGTGCCCCAAAATGGCATTGAAAATTCGATTATTATGAGCCGCATTATGGGAGGCGTCGTGAATAACTGTTCCTGACAAATGAAGAGCGAGAACATTAGAAAAAAAACAAATCCAATTAGACCATCCCCATAACCAATAACCGCACGTTGAAAGACTAATCAGTAAGAATGCGCTAAAAAACATCAAGACATTAGGGTTGAATCCACCTGGTGTTCTGAGATATTCTTTGGGGACTGTCAGCGGGGTCTGCTCCGACTGCATTTGTTGCTTACTCCTTCGTTAGGGTAATATCTATCCTTTAGATAGTCCGCAAGACCACCTCATTTTAATAAAGACTTGTAGTATTATGGCATCTTTATAAAATAAGGGACGAACAATCACTGATCATAAAACATAATCTTTAAGAGGATACCGTTTCATTATGTTTTGCTCATATTTTTTCTACCGATAGAAAAAATATTCTATACAGTTTAACTTTCACCTCTGAAATAGATTGAGTTTTAAGTAGGTTCCAACGAACAATTTTTCTTATATCGACGCTTTATTCAAAAGAATTCAACAATAAAAGTAATTTTCTAAAATTATTTAAATAGGCAGCAAATTAATTAATTTTTAAAATTGCTCTCATGTCTCGTAAGATTATTATGATCTCTTTAAGAGACTGATATTATACTAGAAATAGTCATTCGATTGTTAATTGACAATGCCTCTAAATTTCCGTTCTAGTTACTCCTCTGAGTCGATGGTGATAGAAAAAGACAGTCCTCCGAACTTTACAGGCTTTAATTTATTACCTTCTCACTTGAGAAGACATTGCCGTTACTTATATTTACGGTTCCGTCGGTTACAGGGAACTCCACATTTCATAGCGCGAGGATTAGCCTGTGGAGTGTTTGCCGGGTGTTTTCCTTTGTTGGGGCTTCAAACTATTATGGGGGTTTTGCTGGCAGTTATTTTTCAGGGTAATAAATTCGCTGCAGCTGTCGGAACTTGGATTAGTAATCCTTTAACTTATGTTCCTGTTTTCGCTTTCAATTATAAAGTAGGTGAGTTTTTATTATTGGGGTTTCAAAATACAGTTTTACAAATAGATTTACAACAAAATTGGCAATCCTGGTCAACGTTAATAGAATTAGGTTTTGATTTTGTCTTCACACTTTTTTTGGGATGCTTAATTGTTGGTATATTTTGTTCTTTTGTTAGTTATTTTTTGAGTTTAAAGTTGTTTTTTTTTGGCAGAAATCACGTCAATTTACCAATCGTCAATAACAATCACCGAATTTAAGATAAACAATTATAGATTAGTCCGACTAAAAATTGCCTGTCTTAATTGAAATCACTAAGAATTGACAAACTAATTTTCACATTAAAAATTATCATTCTTCTAGAAGAAAAACAAAAAAGGTTAATTCCATTTTTTGGGAAAAATATTTTCAACAAAAAGTAGCGATCTGATAACCCAGTCTGAAGATTGAGTTAAAAATTGATTACAACAAAGTAAAATTAACGGTCAACTAATCAGTAATTTCCCAGATAAAAGCATGACAAAACATGAAAAAAAAATTCACAAAGTACTAGGGCAAACAATAGGAGAGATAATGACTAGTAAACCCATATCAGTTCAATTCTCTCAATCTCTACGTGAAGCTGCCTACATTATGCACAATAAGAAAATTGGCAGTTTACCAGTAGTTAATAACGAAGGAGATAAAGTAATTGGCTTGTTAACTCAACAAGATATTATTCGTTCAATAGTTCAACATTAGCTTAATAGATTAATCTGGATTAAAATAATCATTTCAAATCTGTGCAAAAAATACTCAATCGACATCGAAAACAATTCCCCCCAGGCTTAACTTTTGACCTAGTATTAGGTGACTCGATTAAACTAAAACTCTAAAAGAGAAACTTCAAATAAAGACTATTTTTTTCAAAAATATTTCCAGTAGTGTTATTGAAAACTACATTCAACGAGTTACTGAATTAAGTCAATCGAGTCAGCGTATTCCCACAATGGGAGAAGTGGAAAAAATTGCGGCAGAATTAGGTATTGAACCTGATGGAATTGAAAATGATCAGTGTTATAAAGCTACTGTCAGTAAGCTCTACAGTCATATGAATCAATTGAAACGACAATTGGCTAATATACAACAAAAAATACTTGAGATGGAAAAACCTAAACCAAATAAACTAACCCCTAAATCCTTTCCTTACATTACAATTCCCTAGGTCTAATATTTCTTCAGATCCCGCGCAAGAAGCCCTACGCCATAAACAAACGAGTCTAGTTTACACGTGGAAACGAAACAGGCTACAAAATTAAAGAGCAAACTCCATTGCTCTAATCGGTGGGAACACGTGCACATAAGTTTAACTGGACAGTCAACCATGCTAAGAAGTTCGAAACTAGTAAAAAAAATTTTCTGGTGGTTAAAAACTGATACATTCACAGTCAATAAATGGTGGGTAGTACTTACTTATAAAGTAAGTAGGAAGTGGTAGATAAATGGTAATACTTTTTAAACAGGTGAGCTTGAATAAGTATGGTAGAGAAAAAGAGATAGTACTATATGTTGTCAGCTTATCTAGAAAATTAGATTGACAGCATTAAAAGAGGAAGAAATATCACAGTTAACTTACGCCCCACAAATTCTTTCTCCAATGAGAATAAAATCAGAGATTTTATGTTTAAACGCAAGAAGATTAAAAGTTAAAGAGATTGTATCCTGAGTGTAACTGTTAGAAAATACAATTAGAACAACAATTTCTAGATAGATTTTTTAAGGAACAGAAAAATCATGAGGTTTTCCGAGAGTTAGAATAATAAAGAAGGTCATACCGAACTGATAATGTAAGATTAACTAGTAACATGCTAAGTCAAGAAACTTCTAAAGTTAAAATCGACGGAGTTCCTGAATGTATAAGCTCTCCCTTTAATCAACTTCAGTTCATTGTTAATTTTTTTTACTGTTTCTTGGTAAAAATAGGCAGTAATTTCTCTAGCTAAAAATTTAACACCCAATCTTTCTAAAGCCTTTCTGGCAGAATAAATAAGTTTTTTTGACATAAATTCAGATAATTACAATAGTATTTATATATAGTCTAAATTTTTCTTAAAGATTATTTTTAATTTCTCTTTTAATTAATCTATTTTTGAGGAAATTAGTTGCATTTTATATATCTAGTTTAATCTGTTCTCTTTTTTAGAAGAAATTATTAAGCATAAGATGCTGGAATAACTGATAGCCTTCACTTTACTCTTTGATTACTTATTTTTTAGCCATAATAATGGTACTAATATTCTTATATTGTATTAAGGTTATTGTAAAATCATAAAAACAAGTTAAGATTCCTAAATCTTCTGAATATCATCTTTTTGCTTGTTATCTAAAAAAACACTGAGATTTAGCTGTCTCGTTCTGCTAATTCTAGCCATCTTCCAGTAGCTGTCTCAATAGATTCAATCAATTGAGCTAGTTCTTCTGTTAACTCTTGCATTTTAGTAAAATCACTAGGAGGACCATCGTACAGTATTTGTTCAAGTTTTTCTTTTTTAGCTTCTAATTCTGGAATTCTTTCTTCGAGTTTTTTATATTCGTGTTTCTCACTAAAAGACAGCTTACGAGATTGACTAAACTTTGATTGTTTTGAAAAAACTTCTTTTTTCCTAGTTTTAGCTTCTTGTTTTTTATTTTCTTTATATTCTTCTTTACCTTGTTCTTCCTGAGCTTTTTTATAATCTAGGTAAATAGAATAATTTCCTGGATACTGACGAATATTTCCATCAGGTTCTAGAGAAAAAATAGTCCCGATAGTACGGTCAAGAAAATAGCGATCATGAGACACTACAATCACACAACCATTAAATTCCTCTAAATATTCTTCTAAAACTGCCAACGTTTGTACATCAAGATCATTTGTCGGTTCGTCTAAAATCAAAACATTGGGCGAACTCATCAAAATTTTTAGCAAAAATAATCGCCGTTTCTCTCCTCCAGAAAGTTTATGGATGGGTGCATATTGTTGATCCGGTGGAAATAAAAATCGTTCTAACATTTGAGAAACAGTAATCACATTCCCGTCGGCAGTTTTAACTAGCTCAGCTACACCTCTGAGATAATCGATTACCCGTTGATTTTCATTAACAATCAAATCTTCAGAATGTTGATCAAAATAGCCAAGATGAACGGTCGATCCAATATCTACTGTCCCTGAATCCGGGGTAACATGACCCATAATAATACTCATCAGAGTAGATTTGCCCGCTCCATTGGGTCCAATAATCCCTACCCGATCTTCTGGACCAAAAATATAAGTAAAATTTTTAATTAAAGTGCGCTCACCGTAGGATTTACTAATTTCTTTTAGTTCAATAACTTTTTTGCCAATTCGACGACTAATTGTAGAAATATTTACCTTATTTTGAGCTTGCTTATATTCTTTCTCTTGCATCTCTTTAATGCGGTCAATTCTAGCTTTTTGTTTAGTACTTCTAGCTTTTGGTCCTTGCTTAAGCCATTCTAATTCCCTTTGTAAGATTCCTGCTTGTTTGCGTTGACTACTTAATTCGGATACTTGGGCCTCAATTTTTTTTTGCAGATAATAGCTATAATTACCAGCGTAACTATAAAGAGCTCCCTGATCAACCTCTAAGATACGATTGGTTACCCTATCGAGAAAGTAACGGTCATGGGTGATTAGTAATAAAGCTCCTTGATAGTGAGCCAAATAACTCTGTAACCATTCTACTGACAGAGCATCAAGATGGTTAGTCGGTTCATCCATCAGTAGAACATCAGGGTTAGACAACAGGGCTGATGCTAGAGTAATACGCTTACGATAACCACCTGATAAATTAGCAATTCTGTCCCCAAAATTTTCAATTCCCAGTTGACTTAAAATAATTTTAGCATTGGTTTCCATCTCCCAAGCCTTCAGTGCATCAATGCGTTGACTGACACTTGATAACTGGGCCATTAGGGTGTTTATCTCTTTTGGTTGGTGTGCTAGTTGATGAGAGAGTTGCTCATACTCCTGAACTAACTTCATTTGTTCTCCACAGTCAGTAAAGACTTGCTCTAAGACTGTGAGGTTTCCATCTAGGTTAGGTTGTTGGGGCAAATAGACAATTTTGGCTCCAGCATTAATCCAAACATCTCCCGCATCAGCTGGTTCCAGCTGAGCAATGATTTTAAGCAAAGTGGATTTACCAGAACCATTTGTTCCAATTAACCCAACTTTGTCTCTTTCATTGAGGCTAAAGCTGATATCCTTAAAGATTTCTTTGATGCCAAAGTTTTTTCTCAGTGCTCGCAGGGTAAAAATGGTCATGGAAATAATGTTTTGGAGAGAGCAAGATATCCCCACTTATAATTATTCTTCATCCCACGCCTCTACATTCAGGACTTCGCTGACAGGGTCTTTCATGGTAAATTCAAACTCTAAAAGTTCTCCTTTCCAATAACCCCATTGATCGCCATAAAGGAGGGCGAGTTTCCATAAACTATCGTTCGGTTTAAGCACTTTGGACTCCACGAGTGAAGCGACTTTACGCTGAAACTTCACCATGGGATGGGTCACTTGTTGCGTCATAGACTCAATTAACTTGCATTTACTAAATTTTACAAATACTCGCTGGGTTATGCTTCTTGTGTGTGGTTATAAATTAGTGTTGCTGTATAGACTCAGATAAACAGACGGATTATATAGAGAAGCAGTCCTCGTGTTTCTAGTTGTAGCTTATCTGTTTAATTTTTGCAAGGGATTTCGGGCTAATGTACGGGAATTACTACCACCATTAAGACTTACTAACTTAAAACTTACCTGACTCTAGAGTTCGATGCAACCAACATCGAGCCAATCCCCTTATCAGTGAATATTTCTAATAATAGGGCGTGAGGGAATCGCCCGTCAATAATATGAGCAGCTCTTACTCCTTGAGCAAGTGACCGCACGCAACAATTAACCTTAGGAATCATCCCACCTGCTACAATACCCTGACTAATTAATTCTCTAGCCTGTTGAATATCCAATTTAGTCAATAAGGTAGAGGAATCCTTACAATCTTGGAGAATTCCTCGAGTATCGGTGAGTAAAATTAATTTTTCTGCTCCTAAAGATGCGGCTATCTCACCAGCCACTGTATCGGCATTGATATTATGTACTTGTCCTTTCTGATCAGCGGCTACACTCGAAATCACTGGAATATAGCCACTATTGATCAAAGCATTAACAATTCTTGTATCGACTTGATTGACTTCACCAACAAATCCAACACCTTCTGTGCCAACGTGACGAGCCTTAATTAAATTACCATCTTTGCCACACAGTCCAACCGCTTGACCACCAGCCTGGTTAATTAGGGCAACTAATTCTTTATTGACTCGGCCAACTAACACCATTTCTACCACATCCATGGTAGCTGCATCTGTCACGCGCAACCCGTCTTTAAATTGGGGTTCAATGCCCAGTTTTCCTAGCCAAGTATTAATTTCGGGACCGCCACCATGAACAACAACAGGATGAACACCAACACAAGCTAAAAAGACAATATCACGGATAATTTTATCTTTAAGGTAACTGTCCTTCATCGCAGCACCACCATACTTAACAACGACAGTTCGTCCAGTAAATTGTTGGATGTAGGGAAGAGCTTCACTAAGAACTCGGACGCGGGTAGCCTCTACTTCTCCAACATACTCATTTTCGACACTCATAATCGATTACTCATTTGTTAACGTGGCTAGATTAATAGTTTAGAGGAAAAAGTAGCTAACCCCAAGTGTTGTAACAGTGAATCGTAAACTTTTTTACCTAATAATAAGGTTGATGTTTAGTGTTGGAGATTGTAGGAAAGAACTTGACTTAGCCATTCTGTCAAAAATTTAATTTTTCTAGGGAACATTATTATCTGTTTTGTTCGTCTCTAATTAGTGTTTTTCTAAACGAGAACATCGTGGATAAGAGATTGATTTTGAGTCTAAAATGATACAGATTAGACTTCAAAAGTTTTACTACGATATTACTACTGCAAAAATACGGGACAGAACGTAAATTGTCACAAAAATCTATAGTCTTAAACTAGATTTTTGACATCAGCCTTTATAATAAAAACATCTTGGTCTGTTGTCTGGTGATACGTTCAACTGATATTCTAGGACATTCTCTTTTAGACAATTAAGGACAAGAACGTAAAACCAAGTGTCTTTTCGATTAATTTTAGGTGGTGTGAGATGTTAGAGCGTTTGCTATTAGCTAGCACAGTAACGTGTTTGTTATACTTTTCTGTTCAAGTAGGTCGATCTTCGGTGAATCCAACACAGACTAATCATCCCTTTGGGTATATAAAGTTTGAGAGCTCTTCCCTGCTGACCTCTCGGAGAGCGTAAGCCAGTTTTGCAGTCTCTAAGCTAGATTCTGTCTTCGGTTAGTTCATTAATAAAATCATTGTTTAATTCATGATAACAGCTGGTGGGGGGAGAACTTCACTAATCCAATCTAGGTTTTATAGTTGAGTTGGTCTTTGAGAAGCATCTCCCTTCCCCAAAATGTCAGTGTTGACTACAGAGATGTTTTTAAAGAATCAAAATCAGGAAGACAATTGTTGTTTATGTAGTCAATGTATCTCTCTTTTTCTTGACGACATTTATTTTCGTCCCAACCACAATGTCGACTCAAAGTCTCCGTAAGACTCGGCAGTAAATCGATTCCATAATCAGAGTGCATAGCAAGAGTGGTACGACGACGCATAATGTCTACTAAAGTGTAAGCTAGTTCATGACGGACTGCATAAACAATTTGAGCTTTGATATCAGGAAGTTCAGGAACAATGACTGTAGCCAAATCCGGTTCTGAGTCTATTAAACCTAAAACATCTAGTGTTTTTGATCCATACATGCAGAATAAATGATCAATGGTCTGGTTCGAAACTCGATCACGATATTCTGTTAAAACTTGTTGCACACGGGAATCACCAGGTAGAATCCAGCCTGGAAGAGGTTTATCTTGTGTCGAACAAGGGGGAATAGGTTTTCCTTGTTGCTTAAAGACCATATCAACCACTTCTTTGCCCACTTGGCGATAAGTAGTTAATTTTCCTCCAATTAAAGAAATTAGGTTAGTTACTCCTTCTTTAGTGTGACGAAAAAGAATGTGTTTGCGGGTAATACTCCCGGCTTGTTTACTTTCAAGGTTAGGGAGAGGACGTACTCCTGAATAAGTAAATTTTATGTCTTTGCGCGAAAGTTGGGCGTTAGGAATAATGTTGTTAGTTTCCCTCAATAAATAGTCAATTTCATCATCGTCGGCTTTGAATTTATCGAGATTCCCTTGAAATTTTTGATCGGTAGTTCCAATCAAATACATCCTGTCCCAAGGCACAATAAAGAAAGGACGACCATCAGACTTAGCTTCTACATAAAGACTAGTATTGGGTGCTCCAACAAAGGGGTTAACTACAATATGGCTACCTTTTGTTCCACCAATTTTCTTTGTTTTACCAATGGGAGCCTCTTTACTATCTTTCATCCCCAACTGACAGACATGATCAACCCAAGGACCTGCCGTGTTAATCACTATCGACTTGTCATGACCATTAACGATGAATTCCTGGTCTGTCCAATAGTCTTTACAGGTTAAAGATGTAATTCTATTGTCTTGACGGTGTAAGTGAATCACTTCAACGTAACTAAGAACCGTCGCTCCAGCTGCTTTAGCCGAGAGAATGTTTTCTAAACACAATCTTTCCGCATAAGTTACTTGAGCATCATAATACTGAGCTCCTCCAGCTAATCCATTTGGATCAATAGAAGGAAAAAGTTGTTTAAATTGGGCAGGAGGTAACATCCTATGAGGAAGAAGTGTTTTGTCCGCACTGAAAATATCATAGAGTATCATTCCCGCCCAAATCTTCCAATAGGGACGAGAGCGATCACGGTAGATGGGAATAGTTAATAGTAAAGGTTTAACTAGATGAGGGGCAGTATGAAGAAGAATTTCTCGTTCTTTTAGGGATTCTCTCACTAGGGAAAATTCAAAGTATTCTAGGTAGCGCAACCCTCCGTGAATCAAACGGGTTGACCAGCTAGAGGTTCCACAAGCAAAATCCCCCTTCTCGATGAGAATCGTTTTTAATCCTCGTAAAGCAGCATCTCGAGCTACGCCGGCACCATTCACACCGCCACCGATGACAATTAAGTCGTAGGTCGTTTGTTGAATTTCATTAAAATCTTGCATGATCATCATTGCCTTGTTTCTAGATTTTTCAAGAACAATTCTTGGTTAGATTGGCGACTAACGACTCTTTCTGTGTGTCCTTTAAAAAAGAGAAAATAACTCAAAATCAACAAAAGACTTCCTAGATTAAACCAGGTTGTTTTTTCTAGGTGATCCTCAACTCAATAGAGGTTATCCGTCTAAGACAGTTTCGTGTTTTATCTTCTTAAATAACTTAAAGAGACGATTTGCCCAGTAGCTGACATCGTAAGTTGTCACAGTTTCGTACATTTTAGCCATACGTTCCTTTTGTTCTTCAGGGGACATGGCTAAAGCTTTTTCTATTGCTTGATCCATAAGGTCAATTGAATATGGATTGGTCAAAATTGCTTGAGGAAGTTCAATAGCAGCTCCAACAAATTCGGAGAGAATTAAAACTCCATCTTTACCTTCATGAGCAACGATGTATTCCTTCGCGACTAAGTTTAAGCCATCTCTTAAAGGAGTTGTCCAGCAAATATCAGCGACGCGATAGTAGCAGAACAGATCTTCTAAAGGCAGCGGTTGAGTAAACAGTTGAATTGGGGTCCAATCGAACTTGGCATATTGTCCATTGATGTTTCCTACTAGCTGCTCAATCTGCTTTTGAGCAGTTTCATACACTCGCATTCCGGTGGCAGGTTGTACACAAGTCATGACTAGGTTTATTTTACTGTGTAAGTCAGGACGGCGTTCTAATAAACGACCAAAGGCTTCTAACTTCTCACTATTTCCTTTAACATAGTCTACCCGACCAGCCGCAACTAATAGCTTGCGTCCTTGAAGTTCTTCTCTAATTTGCTCAAGTCTAATTTTAATTTCTGGTTTATTCAGGACTTCAAGAATATTTTTGGGGTTAGTCCCTACTGGAAAAGCATCAATATTAATAATTTGTCCTTTATAGGAAAGCTTTGTAGTTCGTTCAGGTTCAGCTAAAGCAATTCCCACCGAAGTCATGTGTCCAGCTACTTTTTCTCTCTGTACAATTTCCACTGCTCGCAAACCGCGAACTACATTCACAAAGTTCTCTGAATACCGAGGAATATGAAATCCAACCACGTCACAGCATAGCAAACTATCTACAATAGCTTCGCGCCAAGGTAGAATGTTAAATATATCTACCGGGGGAAAAGGTGTATGGTGAAAAAAGGCGATGCGAACATTCGGCATTTTCTGACGAATGTAATAGGGAACTAACCAAAGATTATAGTCATGAACCCAAACTAAGGCATCATCGGCTGCTTCTTTACAAGCAGCATCTGCGAAAAGACGATTGATTTCTGTAAAATTCTCCCAATCTGATGACTCACTGGTGAAATGTGAAGGGAAGGAATGGAGAATTGGCCAAAAGGCTTCTTTCGAGGTAATGTGATAGAAATGTTTAACTTGATTGGCGTTTAGGGGAATACGATGGACGGTGTAACTTGCATCCTCCTCTACAGTAACCTGTTCGGTGAACGTAGCTTTTTCTTCAGTACTAACCTGCTTCCATGCAATCCAAGTTCCTTGACAGACATCAGTGAAAAAACTTTTTAGGGTTGGGATAATTCCATTAGGACTTTTCTTTGGTCGGTAGTGAATTTTTCCATTTTCTACTACCTCATCATAGGGTTCGCGATGGTATAGAATAACGAGAGATGATTTCATAATCTATCTTTTCTTTGCTGGCTAGTATTTGTTGTGAGTTGTTAACTACTTAGACTCCCAACGAACGCTCTGTGGACTTTTTAGTGAGTATTTTGGGAGTTCATTAGTCGCTCGCATATTCGCATACATTTAGTCCAAAGCTCAGCGGTTGGGACTACTTTTGTCACCATAAAGTCCTAACGAAGAGTATAGCTTTGATTGACTCAATCTATTTTTCTAATTTAAGATTTTCTTCGTCTTTATCCTTATAACAAATCAAAAGAAGAAACCCTCTGAACCTAACTTGTTTATTTGTTTTGTATGGATTTTATACCAAGTATTTTAACATAAATTTACAGTATTGAGTATGAAATATTTAAGTATGAATTGGAGATATTCTCTATACTAAGACAAGGACTAATGGTTAACAAACTCTAAAGAATTAATAAAATTATAAAAAATTCCCCTATTATCTGGAGAAATAGACCAGGCCAAATTTTTCAAATAAAGTCATCTTGACGTTAGCCATCATTAAGGTGGAACATTATGGTAATTAAAAAGCAATTTTCTAGTTTTAAAAACCTGCTAGCTACTTCCAAAGTTCCTGTGTTGGTCGATTTCTATGCAACCTGGTGCGGTCCCTGTCAAATGATGAGTCCTATCTTAGAACAGGTGGGTACTCATCTGAAGGGTCGTCTACAGATTATAAAGATTGATAGCGATAAATATCCGGGAATATCCTCTAAATATGGAATTCAAGCTTTACCGACTTTAGTTTTATTCAAAAAAGGCGAACCAGTCGAGCGGATTGAAGGGGTAGTTCAAGCGTCTCAACTAATTCAACACTTACAAATTCTCATCTAAATTGTTGATGGTAAATTTATGATTACCCAATCGTTGTTAACTTTTAATTTAAACTAAGTTATGGACTCACTTAAAAGATTGAGTCCGTCACGTTCAGCCTCACTTAGTTCAGGGGACCTACCCATGACTGACTTATATACTTTAATATATTCGGCAGCAGATTTATACCAGCTAAAGTTTTGGGACATACATCGTTGTTGAAGTTTTTGCCAATCTTGTTTAAAGCGAAACCCCTCCCAAGCTCGTATCATACAGGTTAAAAAATCCAAAGGCTCATAGCGATCGAAACAGTATCCAGTTCCCGTATTATTAATGGGGTCATAAAATGACACTGTATCTACCAACCCCCCAGTACGGCGAACAATGGGAACACAGCCATAACGCATGGCTAACAATTGACTGATGCCACAAGGTTCGAAACGAGAGGGCATTAAGAAAACATCTGAACCAGCATAAATTCGTCGGGAAAGAGCATCATTATAGAGAAGTTGCACTGACATTCTTCCTCGAAAACGGGAAGCTATTTGCCATAATTGAGTTTCATAATAGTGGTCTCCAGTCCCAACAATGACTAATTGAACATCGGTGTAAGCCATAAACCGATCTAGGATTTGCATCATGAGGTCAATGCCTTTTTGTTCGACTAAACGAGTCACCATCCCCATCAATAAAATATTTTTATTCGCCTCTAGACCTGTCTCTTCTTGTAACCCAATTTTATTAGCTTCTCGCATTTCTAGAGTATCTTTTGTGAAGGTTTGATATAGAAATTTGTCAGTAGTTGGATTATAATTTTCCATGTCAATACCATTAAGAATTCCTGCTATATTCTCATGAATGTGAGAAAGCAAACCTTCTAACTTTTCTCCATACTCCGCTGTTTGAATTTGCTGAGCATAAGTGGGAGAAACGGTAGTAACTCGTCCGGCGAATTGCAAGGCTGAAGCCATAACATTATCCCCTTGCATATACCAGGGACACCATGTTACTTGTTCTAAATAAGCACGCCATGGTCCTTGATAAGCCAAATTATGAATGGTAAAAACTGTATTAATATCAGGAGACTGCTTCATCCAAACAGGGATCATGCCCGTATGCCAGTCATGACAGTGAATAATATTTGGTTTCCAGAAATTCCAAGCAAATTCAGCCGCCCCATTTGCAAAAAGAGTAAATCGCCAAAATTCATCCTCCCCACGATAAATACGACGGGGGGTAAATGCTTGATGTCCAAATAGATAAAGTGGGATATTACTATCGGGCAAGGTAGTTTCATACACAACGAAATTTTGAAACATGGCAAACCCTTGCCAAATAGGAATTGGAGTAATTTCTAGTTTATCAGCTAAAAAGCCATAATATGGGATAAAAATCCGTACATCATATCCTAATTTGTGTAAAATTTTTGGTAAAGTTCCGACTACATCTCCCATACCTCCGGCTTTTGCGAGGGGGGCGACTTCTGCCGCAACAAATAAAATTCGCATCTTTGCTCCGTGTGTCTTGGCGTTAGTTCTCTGATCGATTATACGAGAGTTGATCCCTCTTGAGATAGTTAAATTTTGAATGCTAGAAATCAACTACTGACTTTTTATTCTTGAGAAGACATAAAGTTTAATTTTTAAATTATTTCTTTTTATATTGACAAGTGTTTTCTAGTCATTAAATATACTGAAGGCATTAGTTAACTTTGACTTTCTTGAAGTCAACTAATGTTTATTGCAAATTAGATAGCATATTATTTTGCGCTATAAACAACTATTTTTGCTTCAAATAAACAAGTAAGTTAGGTTGTCTTAAATTTTAATACAATTAATACTATCTAGACTAATTCGATATCAAAACATATTTTTTAAAATTAGCTTTGGTTAAGTTAACTTTTATTTAAATTTTCAAAGAAATTTATTGATTAAGCTTTATGAATAAATAATTTTAAAAATGCCAGTATACATATACTTTTTTTGTTTATAATTATAAAATTATATCTAAATTTTATCAAAAATAAACTTGAAAAAATAACTTACTAATAACTTAATGAAGCCAGCTTTTATCTCGAAAAAATAGATTATATAAACATTATTTTTTATATTATTATTTATATTTTTTTTGAAATCTAATTGTGGCTTATCTTTGTTGAATATTTTCTGTCTCATTATTGGGATGATTATTATTTCTATTTTAATTATTATGTATTTATTCTTATCAATTTATTTTTGACCAATTTAAACCTAATAAACAAATATTTATTTAAAAAGATATTTCTTTTTTGATGTTAATTTAATTAAATTATTTATATTAAAATCTATACTGGTTTAATTGCTACAGGTAGTTTTACCTAAACTTTAATGATTTAGCTAGGATTTAGAAAAATAAGTAAACTATAAATATAAATAACTTATATTTCATATCTTTAATTGATCGCAATTAAATTGTACTTGGTTTAAAATTTAATTATTAAAGACTTTATAAAAAAACTTTAATAATTTTATTATTGTCTAAATTATATTTAGTATTTTTTAGACAACTACTTTAATAAAAATTAGTATTTGTATTGATACGCAAAATTTATTTAGATTGACACTTTTTAGGTTTTATTTATTAAATTTTTTAAAAATTTTTAACTGTTAATTAAGCTCAATGAAATTCACTTTAATCGGTTAAATATATAATTAAAAATTGGCCAGTTTATTTTATATTTATTTTCATAAAATACATATTTTTTTAAAAAAAAATTATTGGTATTTTGAAAGATAACTTAGGAAAAAATAATATTTTTATACTTTTTTTTACAAGCGGTTTATAGATTAATCTACGCTAAATTATATTATTTTAATAATGGTTTCAAGAAATTAAGATTTCTATTTCCTGTTAATTTGATAGTTTTATTCTTCTACCATATGTTTATTATTTTTATTTATAAGAATAGGTTTTTGTTAATTTTTTAATTGTCTTAAAAAGAAGATAGATATTATTTATGCTTATGTGATAAATATTTTTTAATAATTATTAAAGACCGCTACTCTATTATTTAAAATAATAATTTTTAGTCTAATTAATTTTAATTAATAGATTAAAAATCATTTGACAATTAAATTTATTAAAATGAATAGAAAATTAATCTAGATATAGTTTCTTAAAAACTAATTGAGCAATCTAGTAGATTCTGAGAATAGAAGATAAACTTATATAAAACTTCCGGAAACTCACTGATTATATTCTTATACCAATCTAATTTTTAGATAAGGCAGACACTTTTACTATAAAACATAGTATAATAAGACTCTATGGTCCGACGAGAGTAAAGTTTCTCTTGGTTTAGTCAAATTTCAAAGGTATCACGATTAAAATACTCCCAAATTGATATTATAATACATATACTGCACATTATGATATCATGAATACATGGTAGCATGATATCATAATGTGTATTACATATCGATATCAAGTTACGGGCTTTTTATATAGTGAACTAGTAAGCTAAATTTCTCTCTTCAATGACTATTTCAATTTCAAACTATTTTAATCTCAAACTGTTTTAATCTCAAATTATTAAAGGTCAAATCCGTAATGAAAAATAATACACTTAACCTCGATTATTCGCACCCTAATAAATCCCAACGTCCTCTTCTGGGGACTTCCTTAACCTATGTTTCTTCAGTCCTATTAGGGATCGGAATAGGGGTTGGGGGAGCTTATACTATTAGTCAATCTAAATTCTTAACAAAACCCACTGAACCTTTAGAAAAATCCCAGGTTACTGAATCTTCGGAAAAATTTATTTCTTCTCAAAATAACGAAAGTTTTGTTACTGATGTTGTTAAAAGAGTAGGACCTGCTGTTGTTCGTATTGATGCTTCTAGAACAGTTACAAATAAGGTTCCTCCAGTTTTTGATGATCCATTTTTCCGCCGCTTTTTCAGCTCTGAAATTCCTGGAGTTCCTCAGGAACAAATTGAACGAGGAACAGGGTCGGGATTTATCTTAAGTAAAGATGGAAAAATTCTTACTAATGCCCATGTTGTCGCCGGGACAAAAGTGGTAACTGTTACTTTAAAAGATGGCCGTACATTTGAAGGGAAGGTGTTAGGAACTGATCCTTTAACAGACGTGGCTGTCATTAAAATTGAAGCTAATGATTTACCCAAGGTACAACAGGGAAATTCTGATAATCTTCAGGTAGGAGAGTGGGCAATTGCTATTGGTAATCCTCTAGGATTAGATAACACAGTTACAACAGGAATTATTAGTGCGACAAAGAGGTTAAGTTCTCAAGTTGGAGTAGGTGATAAACGAATTGAATTTATCCAAACCGATGCAGCAATTAATCCTGGTAATTCAGGAGGTCCTTTACTCAATTCTGATGGACAAGTTATCGGAATGAATACTGCTATCATTCAAAATGCTCAAGGAATTGGGTTTGCGATCCCCATTAATAAAGCCGAAAGAATTGCTAATAAATTAATTGAAGATGGGAAGGTAGAACACCCATTTTTAGGAATCCAAATGGTAGAAGTCACTCCTGAAATTAAAAATAAACTACAGGAAAGTCAGGGGCTGAATTTAACAACAGATAAAGGAGTATTAATTGCTAAGGTTATGCCAGATTCTCCTGCTGAACAAGCTGGATTAAAAGCAGGAGATATTCTTCGAGGAATTGGTAAAAGACTCCTAAATAATCCAGGAGAAGTACAAAAAGCTGTAGAAAAAACCCAAGTTGGGGAAATTTTACATTTACAGATTGAGCGAGATGGAAGCCCTATTAATTTAAGTGTTAAAGTGGGAGTGCTACCTAATTAGTTAATTATAAACAATGAATTATTTAATTATTGATCAATCTTTTACATTATTCTGATTTCAAAAAATATTCGCAAGTGTTTAGTACTTCTGAAAAAAATTCACATAGTTTTTTACATGAAAAATATCATTAGTGGATTTGGCTTTTTTCAGGAGTGACTTATCTTTTCCGTCTTTTAGAAATTTTTAAACCTGATTCTCGTCTTTTATCTCATATTATTGTTCCTGTCCTAATTAATGCTGTTTAAGGAATTGTTCTATATTTTAAGATTATTATTCTTTAGGTTAGCAAATCAGTCAAACAGTAATCGTAAATTTGATTGCTTATCTGGATGCGGTTTTGACTAATTTACCTGGTTAGTTAGAAACTTTAGATTATTTGATTGATTTTAACAGGATTTATTTTAGCTCAATTTTGGATGATTTTAGGTGGTACTTAGTATGGAAAGCTTTCAGAAAAATTGGAAAAGTTAAGGACAGGAACAGTAAATATAATAAAAGTTGGAATAATTACAGATATTTGCTTAGCAATTCTTTTTGAACTCAAAAAATTAGTGCTATTAATTTTGATGGCATTACTGTTAATTTTATTTAATTTTGTTCCCGTTGTAGGTACTTTATTATCTTCTCTAGTAAAAATTACTGTAACCAGTATAATTATTTGTCTCGATTTTTTTTTAATCTTAGAAAGACTGCGGCTACAGTTCCGTTAAAATTACAAATTTTTTGGAAAAGTTTGCCAAGAAGTTCATAATTTTCTTTAGTTTATTTTTTGTTAATTAGTATTACTTTAGTAAATTTATTGACTATTTCATTTTGAGTCGGAATAGGTACTTTATTTGTCTGTACTCGTATGCTATTAAGCAGTTCATAACTCATGCTATTAAGCAGTTCATAACTCAGTAGTAATTAACCTGATGATGTTTTCTATTAAGTCTTGTGTTACCTAAATTATTAGGTTCAAGAATTAAGTACTAATTAGTATTTATGTTTAGATCTCACGCTTATTAAAAAGCCTAATTATATAGATAATCATATTAAAACTCTATGTATAAAGAATTCCATTGTACTAAATCTAATATTTTTACTTCATTTATACCTGTAGTGTCAAATGTGTAAACTAGTTTAATAAATAACATTTTAAATTTAGAAAAAATTACCATCGTTTATCATATACAATTTAGATGTATTAAGAATGATTATATCTATCTAAAAAATAGATATAATAGCGACTTGTATTTATTGTGGACAACTTTTTAAAAACTTCATAACAACAATACATTGATTATTAGAAGTTTTTCTTATTCAGAACAATTTGTCTATCTCAAGATCAATTCTCCTTAAATGAGATCTAATTAATATGTAAAAATTTATTTAAAAAATAAATAATGTATACTAAAGTATTCAGAATAAAAATAGTTTAAAAAATTTCAAGTAGTGAAATTAATACATAAAAAATATTCAAAGTTAATATAAATTAATACAAAAAAATCGACCATTAAAGAGTGGATAATTAATAAAAATATTATAGTTAATCGATAGAAATATGAAGATTAAAATTCAGCTATATAATATCAATTATATACATATATGACAATGTATATCTGTTGATTGATAAAGAAAAGTTGCGATAGATATTGATTTTTTTAAAATCTTTTCTATCGTGTCAGTTTTCTACTGTTTATTATTAGCGACTACTTTGTGTTTTCCGAACAATTATACCTAAGCCCATTATTCAATGTTTAATTTTTCAATATTAGATCTTTGATAAAGAAGTTGATTTGAACAAATCGAAAAGATTAATTTTTAAATTTGTTGGCTAAAAAATAGTCTAAATAGACGCAATTATATTTAAAGTAAGTTACCAGCTTGTCAAAAAGTTACCTGTAATTTTTCTACAACAAGTCAAAAATTTTAACCGGTTTATTTTGATGTAAATCTTTTAAAATTAATCAGTAGTTGTGATTAATTTAATGTCACCCTTTCTGTAAACTTCACAATAAAAAAACATCAAAAATGACTATCAATAAAGCGATAGACAAGGTTGAAAAAGCCGAAATTCACTTACTCAGTGAATTTGATTTCTATTTATTTATTCGAAGAAATCATCATTAGATATTTTAAAAATTCAGAGCGCACCTCGTTGAACTTAACTCCATAGCAAAAGGATGCTTTGCCTGATAAGCTTTTAACACCTGTCGTGGAGAACTTAAACCGGTAGAACAACTACAGCTATTTAATTAAGACGCAATGAAATGGTAATGTCGGAACTCTTTATTGAAAAGCTCAGCTTCAGGGCAAAATACAAATTTGTTGTTGAAAACACCGACAAATACTGTAGTTATAAAAACGATTTCTAGAGTTACTCCTCTTAGATATCTGGAAATCTTAAAATTGGTTATATAAACAGGCTAAAATCGATTTTTATGATGTTTTTTATCCATTATTGAGGTCTATTTAGAGTCATGGTTGCATACCAGTTATGACTCTACCTCTAATGTCAATCTTACCATACTCATTCCCCACAAGCGCGGAGGGCGCTTTCCAACCTACTGTGAATTAACATATGATGAATTCCCTATGTCAAAGAAATGGATTGTATCTATATTGGACTTTTTCTCGTAGCCAAATATTTTTTTGATGGATCTTGAGGATATCAAGTAGTGGGTTATTATTATATGCCCCTACGTTTCGTTATGGAACTCACCAAAATTATATTTATTTTGTCAATTATATTGATTTACAAGAAATAAGAATTATTGTGGATTAGGTTACAGGGCATTTTTCTAAAGACCTTAATGAGTTAGCTATGTTTTACGGAACTATCTTGTACAAATATAGTGACCTTTATTATATAAAATATAAAGGATAAGGATCTTCGTTTTTAACTACAGATGCAATGAAGTTCACAATTTCTTGATTGCTAACGCCTTATTTTAATGTGATTACTATTAAATTAATCAGGTTCAAATGAATGCAGTCAACTCAATGTGATATCTTGATTATGACCGAAAATCCGGTCGATAGATTCCTGATAAACACGAAGAGACGATAATACTAAGGCGGTGGCTCTTATTTTTTAATTAAACGTAGTCCTCTTCAAGAATTATCCAGAAATTTTGTCCATGGCTGAAGAATATACTACTTGGGCTGATGTTACACCACATCTCACTGGCATTAGCGGACTAGAAATTTTGAATGGAATATGGGTTATATCAATGATACCCTGCGATGTTTTCAAATATATCCCAAAAATGGCTCGAATGATCATAAACAAATTCTATTTAGTCTCCGGCATACTTTTAATAAAGGTTTTATATTTGCATTTTCTTATGATAAAATGGTTCAGAAAAAAAACTATTTACTTAATTCAAGGAGGAAACTTTGTTTATAGAGATGGAGTTTTATAAGAGCCATAAATAGAACGTAACTGTTTGTAACTTTGAACTAAATATTTATCAAAATTATTGGGTTAGCGTGCTTCAACCAGGGGCATAACTAGTATTGCTCATCAATACTAGTTATGCCCCTGAGGTTTATGGTGGTCATGGAACACTGAAACAATTTCCTATCGAAACCTGTTAATGGAATTTTGACACTTGGCCTTATGTTTTAAAAGTAAAGGCTCCTGTTTTGAGTGCCGTAGTCTTTCAATTAAAAAACAGGAAATGTTAAGGTCATGATATTGAGAATGGGTAATTGCTTCACCCTCAATAGAATATAGACAGTGTTGAACTAAACAGCAAAAATTAGACTTTCAAACTTTTGTAATGTTTGGTTTAGGTCATCATTAATAAGGGTGTAGTTAAATTCTCCACTAGCCGTCAACTCTTCTTTGGCTCGTTTCAGACGGCAGGTAATAGCCTCTTGTGAATCTTTACCGCGTCTTCTCAGACGACGTTCTAGTTCTTCTAAAGATGGAGGTAGAATGAAAATTCCTAGAGCATCAGGAAAAGTCTGTTTAATACTCCTTGCTCCCACTACATCAATTTCTAATAACACTTTTGTCCCCAAGTTAATTTTTTCTTCTATATCAAAACGAGGGGTACCATAGCAATTATCGGCATACTCTGCCCATTCTAATAACTCTCCTTCGTTAATCATCTCTTCAAATTGGGAGCGTGTGACAAAATGGTAATCTTTTCCATCCACTTCGCCCCGACGAGGAAAACGGGTAGTAGCGGAGATAGACAAGTAAAGGTTATTATGGCGTGCTAGTAAGGAACGAACGAGCGTCCCTTTACCAACGCCACTAGGCCCCGTCAGTACGATGAGCTGTCCTGATGACATGGGGGAATTTTACCTTTAATTACCGTTAGCATGAGTATCTTTGCTGACAACAAATCGATGGGCGACAGTTTCTGGCTGAATGGCTGAAAGTACCACATGACTCGAATCTGTCATAATTACTGCGCGGGTTCGGCGGCCATAGGTAGCATCGATAAGTTGTCCACGATCGCGGGCATCGGTGATAATACGTTTAATAGGTGCTGATTCAGGGCTAACAATTGCAATCACCCGATTAGCAGAAACGATGTTTCCAAACCCAATGTTGATCAGTTGTATGTTTTCCATAGTTGTAACGGCTGTGCCGTGTGAGAAGTAATTGATAAACCACCATTACTAATGGTATCGATAAAAATTAAGACTTACAACGTCAAAATCTATATAACCATTTATTTTTCAGTTTTTTTCACCTTTTTCTCATACTTTTTTCCATAATCTCTTTAGGTAGTCTCTACACTTACAACAGATATGATCGTTATCGTTATCCAAGAATGCCATATTCCGTTTAGAATACCTATATTTTGACAAATTTAAATTTATATAGGTGATCGTTTCGACATCAATGTTTTTTAACTTTGTTTAAGGGAGAAATTGAAATCAATATCAGCAAGGCGATATAGGGACAAATTCAACTAGGATAATTATCTTTGTGCTCAATGAATAGACACTCTATTTTAGGATCAAATCATAAAATTTTCGTTGGAGCTACGAAATATGACCTCAGTTCTTTTATTAAAAATTCTTTGACCATAACATTGCCCGATTCATCACAGTGTACGATTACTGAGGTTATTTTTTATAGTAAGTCAAAAGCTGACAGAAAGACACGATACACTCAAAGAGTGTAATTTTAACAATTCATAGAGGTTTACCAATGATTTCAACTGAAGAAACCCTTTTAGGTAAATCTTTAGAAGAATTAAGCTATTGGGTCCAACAACAGGGACAACCAGCCTATCGAGGCAAACAACTCCATCAGTGGCTATATCAAAAAGGGGTACGATCATTGGAGGAGATTTATGTTTTTCCAAAAGTTTGGCGGGAAAAACTGGGTAATTATCCTGTTGGTCGTTCTAAAATTAATTATCGCACTATTTCCCCCGATGCCACTCGAAAATATTTATTATCTCTTGATGATGATTTAATTATTGAAGCTGTTGGTATTCCCACTACCAAACGCTTGACTGCTTGTGTTTCTTCTCAGGTAGGGTGTCCTATAGCCTGCGACTTTTGTGCTACAGGAAGAGGAGGTTATGACCGTAATCTTAAAGTTCATGAAATTGTGGATCAAGTTTTAACAGTTCAAGAAGATTTTCAAAGACGGGTAAGTCATGTTGTTTTTATGGGAATGGGAGAACCGTTACTCAACCTCGAAGCAGTAATCTCTGCCGTAAAAATTCTCAATCAAGATATGCATATTAGTCAGCGCTCACTGACTATTTCTACGGTGGGACTTCCTCAAAAAATTATTCGATTGGCTAATCATCATCTACAAGTTACTTTTGCCGTCAGTCTTCATGCTTCTAACCAAGCATTGCGGGAAAAATTAATTCCTAGTGCGCGCTCTTATCCTATAAAACAATTATTAGAAGACTGTCAAAAATATATCGAAATTACTCGACGGCGAGTAACTTTTGAATATATCTTATTAGAAGGAGTCAATGATCTGCCTGAGCACGCCATCGAATTGGCTAATCAATTACGGGGATTTCAAAGTCATGTTAATTTAATCCCTTATAATCCCATTAAAGAAGCGAATTATCAACGTCCTAGCCAGCAAAGAACTCAAACCTTTCTTAAGGTTCTTCAACAACATAAAATTGCTGTTAGTATTCGCTATTCACGAGGATTAGGGGCCAATGCAGCTTGTGGACAATTACAGTCTTCTCGTTTATTTTTAAGGTAAAAAAAATTAGCTTAAAAATATGGGTGTTTCATAAAAATAAGTTCTTTCTAAAAGAAGTAACCTAAGTATGAGATATTACCACTTTTACAATTCGAGAATAATCGACTATTCAATAAATATTAACTGGACAGTTAATATTTATTGAATTATTGTGGTTGTAGTGATGTCGTTTATCAAAATATACAGAATTGGGACAGCAATTTTTTAACGTTTTATTCATGAATATTTTAATCAAAAAGAAGATCCTCTTTTTCTGAGACTTAATAAGAATCAACTAAGTAAATTTAGTTAAAAATACATAAACCATAGTTTTGCTAAGTTAATAAAACTTCACATGCTGTTTATAAATCTTCAGTGATCTTGTTTTTTCCTGCTTAGAACACAATAAAATGTGAACCAATTTTTGTAGCTAATATCTTAAATCAATATAATAATATGGCAACCTTTATTTCTATACTTTGTCTTCTTAGAAGAAGGAAAATAAAGAAGTCAAGTAAATCAATAATAGAGATGTCATACAATGATAGTGTAATTGCGAATACAGTTTGTGTAATTTAAAGAACTACAACAAATTCTAAAACGTAATAACACTCCTAATGGACTTACCTTGATGCATTAACTCAAACGCGTTGTTGATATTCTCTAACGGCATAATATGAGTAATCAAATCATCAATATTAATTTTGCCATCCATATACCAGTCAACAATTTTTGGAACATCAGTACGTCCCCTTGCACCACCAAATGCGCTTCCTTTCCAAACCCTTCCAGTGACTAATTGAAACGGACGGGTACTGATTTCTTCTCCTGCATTAGCCACCCCAACAACAGTAGAAACTCCCCAACCTTTATGGGAACATTCTAAAGCTTGTCGCATAGCGTTGACATCACCAATACATTCAAAACTATAATCTGCTCCCCCTTTGGTTAACTCTACTAAGTACCCTACCAGATCACCATCAATTTCTGTAGGGTTGACGAAGTGAGTCATGCCAAACTTTTTGGCTAATGGACCTTTAGATGGGTTAATATCAACCCCTACAATCATATCAGCTCCTACCATTTTCGCCCCTTGAATCACATTTAAACCAACACCTCCTAAGCCGAATACTACTACATTGGAACCTGGTTCTACCTTAGCTGTATTTACCACTGCCCCAATTCCTGTTGTTACTCCACAGCCAATGTAACAAATCTTATCGAAGGGGGCATCTTCGCGAATTTTTGCCAACGAAATTTCTGGGATTATGGTATATTTGGAAAAAGTAGATGTACCCATATAGTGGTAGAGAGTTTTTCCATCTATGGAGAAACGGCTAGTGCCGTCGGGCATAACTCCTAGTCCTTGGGTTGAACGTATCGCCTGACAAAGATTTGTTTTAAAGCTTAAGCAGTATTTACACTGGCGACATTCGGGGATGTACAGTGGGATGACGTGGTCGCCTGGTTTGAGACTAGTTACGCCCTCTCCCAGTTCGAGCACAACTCCTGCCCCCTCATGTCCGAGAATTGCTGGAAATAAACCTTCGGGATCTTTTCCCGATAAGGTGTAGGCGTCAGTATGACAAACCCCAGCAGCTTTAATTTCTACCAAGACTTCCCCCGCCCTCGGTCCTTCAACTTGTACTGTTTCGATACTAAGGGGCTTTCCAGCCTCAAAGGCAACGGCTGCTTTGACATCCATTATATTGTAATCGCTAGTTTTTAGTTAGTGTAATGGCACCGTCCAAAAGAACAATCCCCATTTTCGCAAAGTTGTGGTTCATAATGATTATTTATATGGTGTATTTAGTCCATTTAATACAATAGCAAATCATGTACTTGAATACTATATCTAAGAAACTATTTATAGCCATAGAATCTAATCAATTAAGTGAACTTTTATTGTTTTTTAGGAATTGAGTTAATTTGTTATGCTAGGATGAGCCTTGATTATCGGATCATTAGTAGATTTTGATATGTTAGACTGCGCTAATGCGCTTTAGAATCGGAGTAAGACTGGCTTTATAAGCATATGCTAACAGTTATTAACTAGAGAAAAGTATCCTGTGAATTACAAGAAACTTCCGATAAACCAAACAGCATTTTACAAGATATGTCCTGGCCTTCTGGCATTTGTCCGTAAGAAAATACCCAAGGTAAATCATCCTTCAAGACTTTAGTTTCACTAAGAAACCAATCTCTAACATAAGGACTCCCATAAATAATTAATCCCTTAACTATCTTGTGGTTTAGCAATTTTTTATAAATCTTCTGTGCCCTATCGGTTAATCCTGCATTTCCTCGAAATGGATTTCCCCTAACAAATATTTGTAATAGAGTGTTGCGATTATCCTTTAAAACAAAACCGAGGGTATTTTCATCTACTAACTGTAAATTGTATCCCAATTGTTCAGGAATAGTTACAGCAGGAGTCTGACGATCTAAAAAATCACAATTAAGGAGATCATCTACCACAATTAAATTACGTCGTTTAAATTTCTTCTTTAGTGGTAAATTTCCTCCCTTATCACTCGAATATTGAAGAATACGAACAACCGCTTGTTTGGCTCTAGGTTGAGATAATTGATTTAGAGAAGATAAAGGCTGATTTTCAGGGGAACAAATGGTAGTCGATACTTTCTGTTTAGCATGCCAAATTCTGGCTAGAGAGGCTTCAATTCTCTCACGAGTAATGCGTCCCGACTCAACCGCTTGGTAAATCGCCTCAATAGTTTTTTCGGGATCGTGAGGCATTAATAAAATATCAGCCCCCGCTTCTACCGCCATCACCGCTACTTCTTCAGAAGAAGCATAATTAGTTACTCCTCCCATTACCAAAGCATCGGTAACAATTAACCCTTCAAAACCTAACTTTTCTCGTAACTGACCTGTTAATATCTTGTTAGAAAGGGTTGCAGGTTTTTGTTCATCCCAAGCCCGAATCAACAAGTGGGCAGTCATCACACTATCAACACCAGCCTCTATTGCTTTTTTAAATGGAACTAATTCTACCTCTGCTAGTCGACGCGTTTTATGGGGAATAACTGGTAAATCTAGGTGAGAATCAGTGCTAGTATCCCCGTGTCCTGGAAAATGTTTAGCAGTAGTTAGAACATTATAGGTCTTAGCCCCGTCTATAAACGCCGTTGCTAAGTGGCTAACAATCTCAGGATTATTACTAAAAGACCGGATATTAATTACCGGATTTTCCGGGTTATTATTAACATCAACTATGGGGGCTAATATCCAATTAATTCCGATGGCGAGAGCTTCTTGAGCAGTAATTACCCCCATTTGGGTTGCATATTCAATCGCTTGACCAAGATTTTGTTCAGCAATAGTTCCCAAGGCCATCGGGGGAGGAAACCAAGTCGCCCCAGAAAATCGCTGTCCCACCCCCTCTTCAGTGTCCGCAGCCACTAACAAAGGAGTCTTTGACCACTGTTGTAGCTGCTGGGTTCTTAGGTCCAATTCAGCTCCAGTTCCCCCCAATAGGATAACGCCTCCTAAATTTAAGGTTTGTAGCCAATGGCGTAATTGAGCATTAGGGGCTTCCCAAGTAGGGAAACGAATCTGCTGATCGAACAAATGGCCAGAGGCACGAACTACTAGCATTTGTCCAATTTGTTGCTTGAGGGTTTCGTTAGTCCAATTAAATGATGAGTTGGTCACAACGGTTAATTATTCTCCTCGTGGTCAAAATCATTTTCGTCGGGGAGAGTTTCCTTGATTTGATTGAGTAGATGAACCATTTTATCTCCTCTTTCTAGTGAAAGATCTTGGAGAAAGACCACTTCCGGAGTGCGTCGTAACCGCATTCGCTGTCCCAATTCTCGACGAACGAATCCGGCAGACGATTGGAGTCCAGCCATAGTTTCTAATTGAGCTTCTTGACTTCCATAAATACTGACAAAGATTTTGGCATATTGTAAGTCTCCTGACACATCAACTGATGTAACACTAACTATTCCTGTCCCCACGCGGTCATCTTTAATATCGTGGAGTAACATTTGACTAACTTCGCGTTTTATCAATGAGGAAACACGAGAAACTCGACGACTAGTAGCCATTTTTGCCCTCTATTGTTCCAGAATTATGGTCCAAAATTGAGATAAAATATCTCAACTTGACGATTCTGTTGTCGATAACGATACCAAATATATTACCGTTATAATTTAGATAAGATCATCCCTATTAATTTTACTCAATTGAGAGATTATCCAAAAGCTGAAGATTCCAAGTCAGGGGGAACATCTTGCCAACGCCCAGGACCAACAGCTTGAAGAGCTTCTACTAAGTTTAGGTTCCCTGTGTATAGAGCTTTTCCTATAATTACCCCTGTTACTCCTATAGCTTCTAAAGAAAGTAAACCTAATAAATCAGTCAAAGAACTGACTCCTCCCGATGCAATGACTGGAATCTCAACATGACTTGCTAATTCTCGTAAGGCCTTGTAATTAGGACCGCTTAAAGTCCCATCTCGATGAATGTCGGTGTAAATGATAGCAGCTACTCCTAATTGTACTATTTGTTGAGCAAGGTTTGTCGCTAAGATTTCTGAGGTTTCTAACCATCCTCGTGTAGCTACTTTGCCATTACGGGCATCGATGCCTACGGCAATTTTTCCAGGAAATTCTTGGCATAATTCTCGGACTAAAGCAGGATCCTCTACAGCAATGGTTCCCACAATGGCACGCTCAACTCCCAGGTTGAGGAGTTGAGCAATACTAGAACTATTGCGTAACCCTCCTCCTACTTGGACAGGAATAGCAATAGATTTCACAATGGCTTCGATGGTGGTTAAATTGACAGGATTTCCTTGTTTAGCCCCATCGAGATCTACTATGTGAAGGCATGTTGCCCCAAGGTCCGCCCATTGGCGAGCTATTTCTACTGGATTTTCACCGTAGACTTGGGGTTTTTGATAGTCGCCTTGATAGAGACGTACACAATGTCCATCAAGAAGGTCGATCGCAGGAATAATATCCATTTTGAATTTATATTTTGGGGTTAATTTACCTTAATCTTCATTATCTCCTAGAGTTCTACAATTAGAAATGAGAGACAAAAAAATCTAATAATAAAACTCATCTAATGGTTTTTAGCTCTTTAGTATCATCAGACTTTTAGAGGTGTTGTATGCAGAGTCTCTAGAAGAAATTAAGCTTATTGGAATAGAAAATTAATGAACTGTTCCTCGTAAGGCCTCTACATCGATGAGAATAAATTCGGGATTATCTACATCCCGAATACTGGGAAATGCCCCTGCTGATGTTTTATTTGTTCTACGGATTACTTCTTTATCAAATTCCGTGGCGGTTAACCCTAAATACTCATAAAAACTAGCTCTTTCATCAACAATTAAAGTGTAAGTAGCAAAGACAGACAAGAGGAAAAAGCGGCTCCATAATCTGTATTTCCAAGTGTTCGAAAGTTTAGGTTGAGAACGCAATAAGACAGTAAAAATATCTCTGTGACGATTTTCATTTTGAAATCAGGTTTCAAACTTTTTAAAAATAGGATAAAATTGTTTCTAGGAATATTTTTCTCAATAATCAAAAATGATGATACGATACCAATACCCGATCTTTCCAGAAAGATAGACGGCTTAAATTAGCCATTCTAATGGAAAGAACGTATAGATACGGTTTTAGATAATTTTTCCTGGATTTAGGGGGAGATTAAAGTCCACCATTGCCTGATTCAAAAATTCCGCATGAGGGGCTTCGTCACGCGCCATCAAGTGGAACATTTCTGATAGAATCGGGTTGCGACCTTTCAGTTTTCGAGAAAGTTCTTTACATAAAAAAAATCATAAAATCCTGAAAGACAAGACCGTTCAAGCTCTTCAATAAATCCTTCTTTCACGGTTTTATCTGAATGAGCCCAAGAGCCTGTATTGAATTATTCATCACCAAAAAATGGTAGAGATTGTAGTCTTTAGTCATCTCTGTTAACATCGCGTTTAATTCTATTCTATCTCTTGTTCGGTCAGAGAAAGGTTAGCGGCGGTTTCAAAATCTGTTGTGTAAAAAACGTGGGGTAAGAAGAGTTTCTCGGATATAGGCTTTAGTTGTTAGTTTGACTTATGTTAGGGTGACTTCACCTAGTGCATTAACCATAGTTTTTTTGTATAACTGAATAACTATATAAAAATATATAGCTAAGAATACTTCCTTGGCTAGGCGTTTTTGTGGAAGTGTTACTGAATGCTAATATTTATATCTACCTTTAATTTAGTAAGCAAATAAAATTGATTCATATTGAGTTGCAACTAAAACTCAATGATTAGTTAAATCAAAAAAATATAGATATTTATAATATCGTTCTATCTTTATTAAGATAGAACTGAGTTTGATAAAAGTTGTAAAAATTAGTTTAACGTATTGGCTGATCTCATCCGTTTAGGTGAGGTAGACGTTTTGTTATTTGTTTTATCATCCTAGGGGTGAGGATAGATTATTTTTAGTGTGAAATGAAGAAAAAATAACCCTATACACCCCTAAGTTGTTATGAAAGTCGTTTTATTGTTCATTAGTTTAAGTTTCTCTTTTACAGCAACTGTGATCGCCTCTGAAACAGAGCCTTCAGCTAAAGACCTAGCCGAAGTTGAATCAAGAATTTTTGACGACTGGAATTGGGCAGTTGGGGGTAAATATACAGATCATATACAACCGGAATCTTACAACTCCAATGGACTAGGTTTGGATGCTTATCAAATTAGAGTTGAAAAACTAAACGATACTTTGGAAATTAATGATCGCCAATTAGGAGATGTTCAAAGGCCGACCCGTCGCCTCCCCTTTGCTGAATTTTAACCTAAATAAATTAAATGGGATAAGGTGGTTTATAGGGTCTTGCCACTTTACTAATTTGCAGCAAGTAATGGTCGCCAGGGAACTTCTAGGTTTAATAGTCGAAAAGAATACTTAACTGTCACTAATTGGTAGTTAAGAGGCCGAGATGTTTAAAATTTAGGTCAAATAGGGGCTGAACTTCTATCGGAATTGATGGCTATAATCTTCTGAAGTCCAAGCTCACGGAATCTTGACTTTTTACAGCTGGGGGTGATTACCTGTCCTGGAATGAGATTCTGTCTCCTAAAGCTGTAGACTGATGACTACTCTAAGTTAGGTTCTAACAAATTCGTGGGGATGAAACGGCTCTTATGTTTAAGCTAAATTGAAGAAGTGTTAGTGCTCCATTAAGAGTCTTGCGAAATTTGTTAGTCACGGACTTAAGATTAAGCTATCTCTTAAGAAGGTTCGCTGATTATGTAATCTTATTCCCTGTTTTAGTAATCACCCCATAAGTTATGTGAAGTGCTTATGGCAAAAAAATAAAGTTGTACAGAGATTTTCTTATTTAATTATTTTCGATGAGTTAAGAAGCATTTTAAAGTGGCTTATCATAACAAACTCGATAAATTCACTTATTTAAAGTTATTTTTGTTTTGTAGTAGTGTCTATAAATCACATTATATTTATTTGGTATAAAATTCTTTGTCCAGTTAGTAACTCAATTAATGGACAAATAAATATAAACAGGACAAAACAGCTATTCCAGACTTTAGCAAAACAGATAAATCCAGATTTTAATTCTTGATTATTTAAGCAAAAAAACTCTCTTAAAGATTTGTCAATGATAAATTATATCGAACAATATAATCTTTTATTTTAAAAAAAATTATTATTCATATAATAAAGATATAAATTTTTATAAAAAATAGGATTAACATTCAGGATAGTTTCTCTCATAGCAATCTAAACTCAAGCTAAATTGTCCTATTGCACACTAAAAGTAATTGAGTTTTAACTATGTTACGCTGCTATAACGTTTTGTCTAAACTGTATATCTATCTCATAAATAGTCCTAAAAAGTTTTTGTAAAAAATCTAATTTATCTAAAATTTTACTATTTTTTTTAAAAAAAAAGTACAAATAAGAGTTCTTTGTTAAAATTAGAGTTCATTGCTGGGATTAAAATCTAATAGGCAGTTGGCAATTTCCAGAAAAAATCTTGAGTAAATTTTAAACACGATAAACGCTATGAGATATTATTTAAATATCTTAAATTGATTGTCTTATAATTTACTTTAAATCAATATATTTTGCTTTCTCTAGTTATCAAAAATGATAAAATCTATTATATATAATGATCAATAAATCATAGGAATTTTAAAATAAACTAAAAGAGTTGTTCTTTAAACTGTAAATTACTGAGAATTTTACTTTTAAAAAATTTTATTATTTTTAGTGTATACACTCATAACTTACTAAATTATTTTTATAGCTAATAACTAAGATTTTTTGTGACCTATGAAAATCATCAATTAATATTTTTGGTAAATTATTGTTAATTTACCAAAAATCATTCTACCTCATTTACTAGACTCAACTAACTAGTGAAGAACTAGAGTTTTATTTCACCAAAAACAACGTTCACTTTTGTGGATTAAATTAATAGCTTGCATGAGCAGCCTTTATTCATATAACTAAACTATTCAGAGTTAAAGTCAATTATTTATATAATTTTTACATAACTTAATATTGTTGAATTAAAACAACTACTTTTTGAATTTTTACAATAAATGAGTAAAAATCTTAATTTCCTCTATAAAAATAATTTAGTTAGAGATTTAACTGTTTATTAGTTTTATTAAACTTTATCTATTGACTTATCATTATATTCAAAATTTTAAGATTTAAAATAGTTTGTGTTAATACATAATTAAAACTACTATTTTTTTTTTATATAATTCAATATTTTTTTGTATGTGTAACTTTTTTTTATATATTATATAGCTATTTTTACAGCCATTTATTTTATTTATATTTTTTATATAAACTATTTTCTTTGTTCTTAGCAAGAATATTATTAAGTACTACATTTTTAGGTTGTCATTGGTTTCAATAGATTTTAATATATTATTTTCTACTTATAAAATATTAAAATTTAGCATATATTTTTCAAAAAAAATACTTTTTAAACATAATATTTAATTTTTAAAAAAAATTAAATATTATGTTTTTTCTATTCACTTATAGGTTGTCAAAAAGAGGCTAAATATTGAGTGTATTTAAAAAAAATACGACAAATTATATCTAACTATTTTAGTAGTTTAAAACAGTAAAATAGTTAGATGCATAAAATATTTTCTTAAAATTTTTTACAGTAAAAAATTAATGTTTATTCTTCTTAAAATTATATACAACAATATTTTCTTTACTATCTAGAAAGTAAGTATATTTCCAGTAATATTCTAAATTATCCTGATATTCCAATAAACTAATGAACAAAAAATGTATTTTTTAAAAGTTTACTTCTGCTAGTTTCTTATTATTTAATTTCTATATTTTTTCTGGTCTTACTAAAACCTCATAGTTATTTTTCATGGAAAAAACATAAACTACAGTGGTTTTATCAACGAAAATTAAAAATAATCTCAAACTATATTCAATATGTATTAAGAAGATTGGACTAGAGATATCTAAAATATTTTTTACTCTGTAAAATACTTTGATTCACTTATCTTGACTATATTGATTAGACTTCGTCGCAATTAATAGTATTCAACTCATTTATCTAGTCTTACATAATTATGTTTTATCTCGTTTTTTTTATTTATTTTTGCCATTTTGGACAGAGAGAAGGTGACATTTTAAATAAGTTATTAATAACGTTACTTTGTGTTTTATCAAAGTGATTAAAATCCTAAAATAATCAAACTCTTCATAAGAGTAGTAAATAACAAACACTTATAACAAAAACTAGGTTAATTTTTAACAAAAAACAATATGTCCTTGTTAAAGTTAACACTTTAATTTTTAATCTTTGATTTTGCTTACTTTAAATATTTGCTCTAAACAAAATTTATTAGATACTTAAATCAAGTATAATAGTACCAGGAAAAAGTAGAAACAAAACTCAAAGTTATTTTTTAAAAAAACCGTGTTCACTGGATTAATTCAAGGCCTTGGTACAATACGTTTGCAGGAATCTAACTGCTTTATTATTTCCTTAAAAGATAACAAAAAAACCGATATTTGGACAGATCTTGCCCTAGGAGATAGTGTAGCCATTGATGGAATTTGTTTAACTGTTGAGGAAATAACCTCTGATGGGTTTATAGCTACTGCTTCCCCAGAAACCCTACAAAGAACAACTCTAGGTCAACAAGTCCAAACTGCTAGTTATGTCAATGTGGAACTTTCTTTACGAGTTGGTAGCAAACTAGGCGGACATTTTGTTACTGGACATGTTGATGGAGTAGGTTATTTTGTGGAAGCGATCACTACTGAAAAAGCTTGGGAGATGTTCTTTTCCTCACCACCTTCCCTTCTAGAGCAGTGGCAGAAGAACATTGAACGGTATCTTTTTCTTAAAGGCAGTGTTGCAGTCAATGGTATTAGTTTAACCATTGCTGAATATGATCCTAAAGAGCATTGGTTTAAAGTAGCAGTCATTCCCCACACTTATCATCAAACCAATCTCTCTCATCTTAAAATCGGAGACTGGGTAAATATTGAAGGGGATATACTAGGCAAACACGTTGCTAAGTTGTTAGGACAATCTTTAAATTCCTATCAAGCTTCTCAAGACATTAGCTTAGGTTTCCTTTCGGAAAATGGATATCTCTAGTTATCCGAACAATATTTTAAGTGTAGAGATATAGATAGTGAGGTTATAGTTAAAGTCTGATAATTAGTGTTTTAATTATAAAAAATTCTTTTGATTTAAAGATATGACGATAGAGAGTTTTTACTATAAAAAAAACAGGGAAAATTATTTGATTTTTATGTGGATAAGCAAATAACCTACTCTGGAAAGACAATATCTGGTCAAAAAAATAACCTTGGGCTATTGCTGACTTGTGATAACTAAATAAATATAAATAAACCTCTTCCTAAGAGGGCATAATTTTCTGAATATTTGAGAGTTCATGAGTATTTTCCGAACTTAATTGGAGCTTATCGGTAACGAACGAAAACCCATAAAAAATGTTACTACATAGACGATAAGATCATTTTTTGTAAAATAAGATTTTCATCAAATAGAAAATTGATAAATATCCAATACCCAATATTCTGACACTAATACCGGTTGTTTAAAAAAAACTGTGTCGCTAGATATTCAATTTCATAAACCTTTAAAAATTTCCGCCTACGTCATCTAAGAATTAATTTAAAAAAGTCCGCACGAGACAACTGTTCGATTAGTCGACCGCAGAAAAAAAGTCATAAGCAAATCTAGGCTTTTGAGGAAAGCCACACTAAAATTGTCTCATAAACTGGCTTTAAAGCAATAGTCGAAAAATTATTGTCAAGTTTCAGTATGGAAAGATTCAATAACAGTTGGATTATCATTAATAGCTTTGCATAGGCAAAGCCTCTTCATCCCATCAGCTGTTCAGCAGCATTTCTTAGCTGTATCCACCTCTGTCTCCAAAATTTTAGCAAAACTTTCTTTTTCAAGCTCTTTATTGATAAAGCATAATTAAAACTTTTATTCAGTTTATAATTAGTTGTCTTCTCTTTTCTTGACTCTTGGAAATTCCTTTTTTATTCTTCTATTTATTAGAGATACCCACAATACTTCTCTTTTTTTGACTTTTAGAAATTACTTTTTTTATTCTTCTATTTATTAGAGATACCCACAATACTTCTTTATTCCTATTTATTTCTAAAATTTTTTTCTCATAAAGTTCTCTAACGATTCTACTCAATCTACGACTTTTTTAACTTTCCATCCCCTTGTATTTAAACATAATATTTCTGTTCTTCCAATTCTGTTATTGGCTGGATTTTTAGATGGTCCAGACTCTAAGATATCACTCTTCATCTAAACCATATTTCTGCTTGAGTTTTTTGGACTTATTTTAAGTTTATCTACTTAGCAATAAACGGATTCTAATGGTGTGCCCTTAAAAAATCTGCTTTCAGCCTATCTCTTTTGATTATTTTTCTCAATAAAAATCTAACTAAACTGCAAAAAAAATAACAAATCTTCACTGAGAGTTGACATTTATGTTAAAAGTTATGTAGCTTAATAAGGGGTGAGATTCGGCACAATATCGTTCATCTCGACATAGCTACACAGAAAAGGTTGTGAAGGGACGGAAGTAAGTAAAGATAACTGAAGGAACGCAAGACAACCTATAGACTATTAATGAGGTAGAAACACGTAGATGCTTATGTTTTCTTTAATTACTTTAACAATTGCTTCAGTGTCTGTTTTTCTCAGCTTTAATGCTAAAGAGGATGTGTTTAAGGCAGCCATGGGATGTACCGCTACTTTGTCCACTTTCTTAACTTTAATTGTTGCACCTTGGATTCTTAAGCTCGCTATTTTAGCAATTCCTATTTTGATCATCGACAGACTCAACAACAAAACTACTGAAGAATCAACTCACGGCTAAAAGTACCGATTGCGTGTTATCTCAATCAAGTAGGAGCTATGGATGGGATGTATAAAGGTTTATACCTCTTCTAGACTGAGTGTGATAAGTTGGTAGCTCATAACTCCCGATAGTTCCGCTTTAACTGTGTTCTATGACTCTGAAAGCCTAATTTTTATAACAATTGAGCTTTCAGAGCGCAAGGGGTTCGCAAGACGGAACTTTTAGCTTTTGCTTATTATGATTTCGTTATGGCTAGTATAGGAAAGTTAGATTGATTTAACTAGATTACTGTTTTTTTGTTAAAGATCTGTTACTTAAATTTTAGTAATCTTTATTCATTAATTTTTTTTAGAAAATTACTTAGATATCACTATATAGCTATATTGAGAGATTTTCTACTAGCTAGAATAGCCTAACTCATAAAAGACTAAGATTAGATTTTTGTTGTTGGTGGAATTACAAGATCAGCATCAAGTTACAAATAAGCTAAAAAAACTTAAGGGTGTTACTTCTAGACAGGGAAATTAACCCACTAAATGTTAATTGCTATAGTTAGTTATGAGGGCTTAGCCTATTGGTCGGAAATCGATAAATTATCGCGTTAACTTTATCACAAAGGAATTTCAATTCATCGTAATTTAATTTATCAGGAGAATTAGGTACAGATACACAATTCCAAAAATTTTATTTATTATTAACAATTTATACGGAATATGATTCCGAAGTAGGTACTCAAAATTAAAATAAATTTGCGATTTTTCTTTAATGTTTAAATGTTCGAAAGGCGTGCTAATTGGAACCACTTTTAAATCCAAGTTCTATTTCTTGGGAACTAAAGCTACCTCATGGACATATTTACTCTTAAAAAAACAATCAAGCATATCCCCAAGCTTTTATTTTACTCTGAGAAGAAATCCAAATTGAGTCAGTTGAACAACCATCTAAACAAGAAAATCTTACCGTAGGAGTGATCACAGCTACCAAAAAATTCATAGTCAACATACTATGGTTTGTGCAGATGGACTGAGCCATTATTTACTCAATAAAATTGGTGTAACGGTTGATGTTTATTTCACTCATATACAGTTAATTGTGACTTCTTGTATAGATATGAAATTGTGAACATGGACAATGCCAGCTATCTTAAAAAGACTAATAGCAGAGTCGGAATTTAATAATTATAGGCAGGAATAATCACAGTTCAGATATTATTGCTGAGAAACACAATTTCTTAACGGTCATTTTTGTTTAGGATAAATTAGCCAAATCTGCACCAACCGGATGGTAAAAATTGATCGAGTTTTGAGTAAAGAAACCATTGGAAGAGAAATAGGTCGAATTTTACCTACTTTAGAAAATCTGCCAGAGACATTATCCAATTGTTTAGTTGCATTTACGCCTTATCCTAGTGCTAGGGTAGGGAAAATTGAAATGTTTACCAGACTTTATTTATTTTCTTAATTTATAACAAACACCTTAGTTTTTGCTCCTCCTCTAACCAGACAGTTTATGAACTAGGTAACAGAAGACAGTAAACAAATACCAGTTATTAATTAATTAGCTTTTGTATATTGAAAGTTGGTATTGTAAAAATTATCTATGGAGAAAATTAAATGAAACTGGACAATACTTTGTTCTTCAAATAGTCCGTGTTTCTTGGCAATTGCAGTTACCCTGTGGACTATACTTATACATTTAATAAGTTTAAGGTCGTTTAGCTAAAGCAGCATCCACTTTTTCTGTTAGTAAAGGAATTTCTCTATTATAATTCTCTTCTTAAAAGAATAACTTATCTTCTTCTAATGACAATCTAGACTCATCTTTGCTTTCTTGTGTAGTAAAGTTACTCATAGATTTAATTCCCATATTCTTTAACTAAACTGCAACAGAATTGACATTATTTTCTTGAAATTTGATTGCCATATTTGCTGTAAAATAATCACAAGCAGTTCTTCCTATACTATAGGGAACACTAAAAATAGTTAATTTTTTTAAAAAGTCGATTTTTTGGGGATAGACTTAAAAAGTTAAGTTCTTATACTTATTAAGGTTAACTTTTATCAGGATAAACACAAAATTAGCTTTTCCTACGGTAATTTGAGTCTTCCTCAAACTATCACTAATAAAACTATTGTTTCTTCTTATCTTAAGAGTTCGTTTTGTGATATAGCATATTTACATATCTGTTCTTTCTAAACTTACGACAACACCTTTCCCAATTTTTTTAGAAGCTCGTGCTGCTAATATAACTTTCAAGGTTTTCATAAAAATTATTTATTTTTTTTGATATTGTATTGTGTTTTTTATTGTTGATGATTTGTCCTTCATCCTTTAGCAATATCTTAAGTCTAACTATAATACCAATTTGTGATATCTTCAGGTTGATCAACTAGAATAATACCTTGCTCCTTTAACTCATCTCGAATACGGTCACCTTCAACATAGTCTTTACTTTTACGGGCCCTTTTTCGTTGCTTTATCAAATCTTCAATTTCTTCATCACTTAACCTATTACTTAACTCTTTTTTGTCCTCATGTTGGTCAACTTCTAGCCCTAAAACTTGTGCTAATTCCAATAAAGTTTTCCATTGTTCTTCTAATATTTTAGGTGAAGTGTCTGTATTTCCCTGGTGTACTAAGACATTGCTTGCTCTACGTAATTCTTTAGCAATTTGAAATAATATCGCTAAACCACCTGCGAAGTTAAAGTCATCATCAATTACTTCTTTAAATCTTTGTTTTAAAGTAGAGGAAGACTTGGAAGTAGAAAAACCTAATTGAGACCCGTATTGATACCCAAAAAGTAACCCTTCTTTAAGAGTATGCCAACTATTGGTTGCTGCTTTCAACACTTCATCAGTAAAGTCCACTGGTTTGCGATAATGTGCCTGAAGAATAAACAGTCGCATTGCCATGGGATGAATTTTATCTAATAAATCCCGAATAGTGATGAAATTTCCTAAGGATTTAGACATTTTTTCTCCTTCTACTTTCACCATACCATTGTGCATCCAATAACGAGCTAAAGGTTCTCCTGTCGCTGCTTCTGACTGGGCAATTTCATTTTCATGGTGAGGAAAAATTAGGTCACTTCCCCCTACATGAAGATCAATAGTTTTCCCTAGATGTTCTAAAACCATCGCAGAGCATTCAATATGCCACCCTGGGCGACCTTTTCCCCAGGGAGATTCCCAAGAGGGTTCTCCTGATTTTGCACTTTTCCAGACGACAAAATCACAAGGATCTTTTTTTGCTGTTTTAAATTCTTCTAAATCTACTCTTCCACTAGCTCCTACTTGTAAATTCTCTAATTTTCGATCTGAAAGTTTTCCATAGTCTTTAAAATGCCGTACTGAGTAATAAACATCTCCACCAGATTCATAAACATAGCCTTTTTGTTTGAGTTGGGACACTAAGTTTTGAATACTATTGAGAGTATGAGTCGCACGGGGGTAAGCATCTGCTTGTTTTATGTGAAGACGTTCCATATCCTCAAAATAAGCGTCAATAAACTGTTTAGAAATTAATTCCATCGGTACCCCTTCTTTACGTGCCCGATTAATAATTTTATCGTCAATATCTGTAAAGTTTTGAATATAAGTTACATCATAACCACACCATTGTAAGTAACCTCGCACTACATCCCACACCATACAGGTTCTAGCATGACCCAAATGGCAATAGTCATAAACAGTAATACCGCAACAATACATACGTACTTTATTCTTCTCAATCGTTTTAAAAGGTTCTTTTTTACGGGTTAGAGTGTTATAGATAGTTAGTGTCATTGGTGAGTTTATACTTAACAGTTAATAGTTACAGTGAAGTAATACTATGGTCAATAGTATCATTTCACTGAGGCTCTTTGAAAAGGTTAAGAGTATGGTCCGTTTCATAATTGTCGAAACAGAGTTTTGAAAATCGATAAAATGAAGGAAATGCACTTAATTTAGTGTCTTAGAGAAGATTTAACTCATAAGTTCTAGAAGTAGAACAATGCAACTCTATGGAATAGCAAAAATAACCAATCTCTATGAGACTAACTTTGTGTGAACAACTCGATAAGCTCATGCCTTAGATTTAATATAAAAAATCTTGATCTAGATAACTTTCAGAGAGAGGATAAAAGACTTAAAAATAGAATAGACTCATATTATCTTAGTAGCTAAGTTTAAAGATTAATTAAAGACAAGTTAAAATAATTTTGCTAAACTATAGATATTGCTACTTCATTCAAATAAAACTATACACTAACTTTAAGCTCTTAAAATAAAGATAAGCTCTGTTCTGTCAACTTTTTGGCGATTTTATATTCATTTAAATCGTCAATTTAAATGAACTTATATACATTATCAAAGTAATCGAAATAGGATAAAACTCTACTTATTTAGATCACTTATATTTTTCCAAACTTTCTGGATTTTATAAATTAAAATATAGGATTAACTATTGAAATAAAAAAAATAAAAATTTTAGAATTTAAAATTTACAAAAGTTATCAATCAATAAGGTTTTCTTTTGATAAACTTATTGATTGTTGATACCTTCTACTGTTTTTCTAGGTTTTCCTAGCTCAAACTAGTTATAAAATTATACGAATTTAATTTATTAAAAATAGAATAAAAATCAAATATAGACTAATTTTAAATATTTTTAGAAGCAATAATTATCAACTTAAATATTAATTTTATTCAGAATTCAATAAAATTTAAGTAAAACAGTAAAGATTCAAAATCATTAATTATTTAAATATTAATTCAAAATAGTTATTCTATAAACTATTAAATCAAGTTCATAATAAAATGATTTAAAAATGGAGAGAGTTATTTCTAAAATAAAAAAATTGATCAACTAAAAATAACAATCTAAATCTTATTTCATTAGATTAAAAATTAGTACCAGATTTTAGTTGACTAACGAGTCTATTAAATTTTGGTTTTACTGTGGCTTTTCAACCTAAAAATTTTTCTTATTCTCTCAGTATAATTTAGTGTAATTTAACAGTTTATCTACCTTATTATTAGTTTCTAATATAGTGTTGTTTATTTATATAAAACTACTTATCTATATAATAGAGAAGTACGTAAAAATATTAAGATGAGTTTCTAACTGGAAAAGAAGTAATCCAATAGTCGAGTGAGTATTCTTAGTTGTGCTGACAATTATTATTTATAATAAAAGGTGATTGAAGTAGTACAAAGAAGATATCAAAATTTAAAGTTTATCGTTGATTTGTAATTAGTTGCAATATTTTAGATTTACAGTTTAAAATAACAGCAAATAAGAGATTATACCGTAGCTACTAATAAATGAAGACTTAGTGCGATTTGCTATTAAAAATACATCAAAATTTAAGTCCTTTATCAAGCAAGATAATAATCTAATTCAAGAAAAGATAGCTAAATTATGGGAGAGCGATATTAATTGATAAAGTATGATTTATACATCCTTAAGATTGGAAATAACTTTAAAAAATATTTATTAATATCAAAAACTAAATAAACTAAGACGAAAACTATTCAGAGATAAAATTAGAAAATTTAGCTAGTAAAAAGAAGAATTTACTTAGACAAAGAGAATTCTCTATGTAGTTAAAGTCCTAGACGATAAAAATATTACTCTAACATTTTTACACAGTGCTATAACCATAGTTTTTTATAGGCTTTTGATTGATAATTAAACTTTATCTTTGTATTTTTTATATTTATAAAACAGTTTTTATAAACTAAATTCTCTTTGAAATCAATTAATAGTTTAGTTAATTTAGGGTGAGCAATCCCCACCCATGAGCTTAGAAATTAGTATAATTAGTGATAGCTTTAGTTAACTTTTCTATCACTTCATCAACCCCCATTTTCCCTAATTCACCTGATGTGCGAGTTCGAATGCTTAAATCGTTAGACTCCACTTCTTTTGAACCGACAACTGCCATTACAGGTATCTTTTGTTTTTCTCCATTACGAATCATTTTACCTAGTCTTTCTCCAGAGGTATCTGCTTCTGCGCGAATGCCTGATTTTTGCATCTTGTTCGCTATTTTTTTAGCAAAATCTAACTGAACATCACTGACAGGTAAAATACGCACTTGAATAGGAGATAACCACAAAGGAAAATCCCCAGCATACTCTTCGATTAGAATACCAATTAATCTCTCTAGAGAGCCAAAAGGTGCGCGGTGAATCATCACCGGACGTTGACGAGTTCCATCCTCTGCTATATATTCTAAGCCAAATCGTTGGGGTAAATTATAATCAACTTGAACTGTTCCCAATTGCCATTCTCTTTCCAAAACATCTTGAAAAATAAAGTCTAATTTAGGACCATAAAAAGCCGCTTCTCCGGGAGCTTCAAAATAGTCCATTTCCAGCGTTTGTACAGCGCGACGAATAGCATTTTGAGATTTTTCCCAAGCTTCGTTAGATCCAATATATTTACCCGACTCATCATCTCTAAAACTTAATCTAGCCTTGAAATTATTCAGTTGCAAACTTTTAAAGACAGTAAGAATTAAATCAACCACATTCAGAAATTCTGCGTCTAATTGATCAGGAGTAACGAATAAATGAGAGTCATCAACAGTAAACCCACGAACACGGGTTAATCCTCCTAATTCTCCTGACTGTTCATATCGGTAAACTGTGCCAAATTCTGCCAACCGAACTGGTAAATCGCGGTAGGAGCGCAACTCACTTTTATAAATTTGGATATGAAAAGGACAGTTCATTGGTTTAAGAACAAATCCCATTTCTTGCGCTGCTTCCTCAGCATTTTCCGCCATCATAGGGAACATGTCTTTTTTATAATTTTGCCAATGACCCGAAATTTTGAAGAGATCGATTCGACCAACATGAGGGGTTACTACCCCAAGATAACCCCGTTTGATTTGTTCCTTCTTTAGAAAATCTTCTAGAGCAAACCGAATAATAGTTCCTTTGGGAGTCCACAGAGGTAAACCTGGTCCCACGAGGTCAGAAAAGATAAATAACCCTAGTTCTTTACCTAATTTACGGTGATCTCGTCTTAATGCTTCTTCCTTTCGTCGTTTATATTCGGCTAGTTGTTCAGGGGTTTCCCACGCAGTTCCATAAATACGTTGCAGTTGCGCTTTTGTTTCATCCCCTCTCCAATAAGCTCCAGCCACGCTTTCTAGATCAAATGCTCGGGGGTGAATATCTCCCGTAGTTTCCATGTGGGGACCCGCGCAAAGATCCCACCATTGATCTCCTAAATGATAAAGGGTAATAGGGGGTTTAAGTCCTTCAAGTATTTCGAGTTTATAGGGCTCTTTAAGCTCGGTAATACGTTTTTTTGCTTCCTCTGAGGTCACTTCTTCGCGGATAACGGGAAGTTTACGTTTTATAATTTTAACCATTTCTTTTTTGATGTCCTTGAGATTCTGTTCAGTAAAGGGTTCAGGAATATCAAAGTCATAGTAAAACCCTGTTTCGGTCCAAGGTCCAATGGTTACCTGCGCTTTAGGAAAAAGTTTCTGAACTGCCATAGCCATAATATGGGAGGTTGTATGGCGAATGCGCTTTACTTTATCAGACTCACTGGTACGGGGAAGTTTGATGGGAGTTACTTCTTGGGATACTTCAAGGTTAGCAGTTGACTGGTTAACCATTTACTTCATGCTCTTTCTATAATTCTTTATCTAGTTTATTGTGTGTTAGGGAATAGAGAACATAGGAACAGCTTTAAGCTCAATATTTTATATTGTGATAATGTAGATTTAACCGGTTAAATGTCAAATAGATAAACTTCTGAGTTAAAGATCGACGAAAGTTCTCAATCCATAAGTCCTATTTATTAATCAATCTCAATTTATTATTAATATTTTCTGCCGTTACTTGAGTTGTTCTTTTGTAAAAGTAGATAATAATTTCATAGTTCTACATCTAAATTATTACATAGTTCTAAGTTTATTACACAGTTTTTAGGCACAATGAGTAAGCTTTTCGATCCCAGTAAGTAAGTTTCAATAGTATTGGTTTAAGTTTTTTTTAAAATTCGATAAAATTTTGTAATAGCTGAACTATAAAAAACACAAATTATTATTAAATCTATATCTTTCGATAAATCGAATTATTCCTATTTTATTTTCAGTCTAATTGAGGAGTAATAAATAACAAGTTCTTATATATTTATAATCTTATCTTTTGAATTAAGTTGAGTATTTGATACTATCGGTATAAATTATATAAAATATTTAGTTTAGCAAAATGTAATTCAAATAAAAAACTTATTGGAAGGTATTTTCGTGCACGAAAATACCTTCCAATAAGTCTATGATTGATAATCAAATCTTTGTCTTTACATTGCTCATTTTTGTATAATAGGTCCACTATGATTATTGTGATTTAACAGAACTTAAATCAATCACGTGAAATTTAATTAGCTGGAATATGGATTTAAAAAGATAGGATAAGACGAACTGAAAACCTTGTGAATCTTCATATCTGTATTAGGAGAAGATTCTATTAATTTTTTATCCGTATATATTCCAGTTCCCTGTACTCTTTTGATGTAAATATCTTACATAATTGTTTAGAGATAAGGCAACTTTCTTCTTAGATAAGTTGATAGGATAAAATAAAAAATACATATTAATCTGACTTTATTATCTGCTTTGAATCAAAAGTAAAATATAAGTTAGCTCCGCTTCCTACTGTCTTTAAAAAACACTTATAGTCTTGATTGTTGGCAATTTTTAGAGTAAATCATTAGCCTCATTGTATCTTAAACCTAGATGTGGGCAATAAAAAATGTGTTTTTAAATCTAGCTAAAATTACGTTTACATGTATAAGAATGGTATCAAAATCATAAAATTTGAGATAAAAACTGTCTGGATCTTTCTGCTTGAGGGTTATTAAAAAATTCTTCAGGAGTTGCAACTTCAACAATTTTTCCTCCATCCATAAAGACTATACGATCAGCTACTTCCCTTGCAAACCCCACTTCATGGGTGACACATACCATGGTCATCCCGGAATCAGCTAAATTACGCATAGTGTCCAACACTTCTTTTATCATTTCTGGATCTAAGGCAGAGGTAGGTTCATCGAATAACATAATCTTAGGTTGCATGGCTAATGCGCGGGCAATCGCCACTCGCTGCTGTTGTCCTCCTGATAATTGACCTGGATATTTATGAGCCTGTTCAAGAATACCCACCTTTTCAAGTAATTGCATGGCTGTTACTTCCGCTTTTTCTTTCTTTTGGTGACGAACCCAGATCGGAGCTAGAGTAACATTATTAAGAACGGTTAGATGGGGAAATAGATTAAATTGCTGAAACACCATCCCCACTTCCCTGCGAATAGTTTCAATATTTTTAAGGTCATGAGAAAGTTCTACACCATCAACGATAACATTTCCCTTTTGATAAGATTCAAGGGCATTAAAAGTGCGAATAAAAGTAGATTTCCCTGACCCTGACGGTCCCATAATGACTACCACCTCTTGGGGGTTGACTCGAAGACTGACCCCTCGTAACACATGAAAGTTATTGTCGTACCATTTCTCTACATCTTGAGCAATGATGACAGGGTTCTTTTCAGAACGAAAATATAAATTGTTATTTTTGACAGATTGAGTCATCGATTTTAAGCAGTGACTATTTGGCCTTCTACCACTGTATTGCAAAATTCTCAAACTTTCACTGTAAACTACAGCTTAAAGTTGTTTGAGGACAAAGAACAATACAAAGTGCTGAAGCCAAAAGCAGAATATAAATTTTAAATTACAACAAAAGCCGACACTCTACCTCTCATTATTTCATCTCCTAACAGTGTAACGAGCAAAATACTCAATAGATAGAAATTTTAACTCATCATATGGAATCAAATTTCTTGTTTATCTATATTTTGTAAAAAATTTTGCTCAACTCCCTTCCTCAAAATCATATAGCGGCAAAACCATAATCTCAATTCAGGCTCTGATTCAACAAAACTCTAAAATCTGTAACCATTTACTTTTGAACTTAAAAGTGTCAATTTCTTTATTTCTTTAAAAAAAGATAACATCATTTGTATTAAGTTATGTTATGTCTGCAATAGGTTCTCGGAAAATGAGATAGTGATAATGACACAAACGTATCCAACGTGAAAGATATTACAGCAAAAGACTGATCCGGAATTTTTTGTTTTTCTGTGTCATCAAATGGAAATAAGCTGTCGACAGCTAGTTAACTTCTCACAATGTTGAATTAAATAAAAATTAAGATATTAATCTTATCCTATTTTATATTATGCAATAACTCAAATTTTGTTTTTTTTAGAAAAAGTAAAAATAACAATATAAATGATAAGATTAAGTTAAAGAACGTAGAGATTTTTTAAAAAAATCTCTACGTTCTTTACTATTTTCTATTCACCCTCATTAAGATTTCTTATTGAAAAATAAAGACAAAATTTACACATCACATTTATAGAAATATATTAAATAATAATAACTTTCTTTTCTTTATATCTTCTTCTTTATAAGTAGCCGCCAACATTAGATAATGGAGAGGATAACCGATATCTAACTCATACTTCTCATGAACACTCCTTTCCTTTCCCCCGAAGACTTACCTCTACAAAGTACGACGGACTTCGGACTGCGACGGAAACTTGATGAAATCATCGGTCAATATTTCTACGAATCTTGTGATCGCTCACTTCAGACCTTATTATCTCAATGTGGCTGGTATCTTACCAGTTCCTCTAAGGTCTTAACTTTAGTGATCACCTGTCCCGATCATTCAACTAATTTACATATTCTTAAACATGTTGCCGCCCTGGGATATTATTTACAAAATTTTACTGAGAACGGAAGAATCCAGATCTATCCCCCTGCTGGTAAAGGAACTTCCTTGAAAATTCCCGTCAAAAAAGGACGAATCTATCAAGACTCTCTTTGAAAAGAACCTCAGTAAGATGGGTATTGTCCATCTTACTGAGGTTCTTTTCAAAGAGAGTTTACCAAAGATAATTCGGACAATTGGTGAAGAAAATCTCATTAAAACTATTAACACCACGACTTAAACGGGTAATTTTAGATAATACGGTTAAACCAGACTATAAAGTTAAAGTTATATCTCAGCTAGGCTCAATAGAAAATTATATTTTATTCTCTTCCGCCAATAATTTTTGCTTCTGGTAACATCCATCTTGATTAAGATACCAAAACCTCTCCTTCAAATATTTAGAAAACATTAATGTAGTGCTCGTCTGTAATTCCTGCAATAGTTGTACACTTCCTACATCAGCAAAAATTATTGTCAGGATATCGCTAGCACTTGCCCCTTGGTTGATAGTTTTTGCAGTAGAGATAACGTTTGAAGTTGCACTAAAAAACAACCATTTGTCATTATCAATAGTCATTACTACTTCCTCGACACCAATTAGGAACTTTGACCTATTGGTCAAACCTAGTCAATAGTTCTCATTCCAGCTGGAATTAATAAATTTTTATGATGAGCGCGCATGTCTACCATATTTAATTATGGGTATAAATTTTGATCTTTATTTGTCGGAATATTTTTTAAAGAGCTATAGCGAGTTAGAACAATAGTCTCTTAATAAATAACCACAGAATTTAAATTAATAAAATAGCCTGAGTTAGATAGATAGAAGTGAACAAAAACTAAAAAAACACGTGATAAAGAAATCTCCTACATAATTACAATTAAAACCACTATCAAACTAGAGATTGTAGACTCAGAAAACTTTTAGTTTGACATGACGCCGCACGAATTGTACCAAACTTAATTAGCTTAATATTAAGCTTGATATACTTCTCAATTAACTCTACTGACAAAATATAATATTCGAAAACGATATATCTTATCTACAATTTATTCTTTTCGCTTGATATTTAAAAGTAAGAAATAAAGATAATCGTTAGAAAACAGTAAGAAAAATTGATGTTAGTTAAGTGAAGACAAAGATAATTGTCCCAGTGGAATACTTTCCCTTTTTCCTTGATGATAACTCAAGTGACATGACGAACAAAGTGGGCGGAGATTATTAGGCTTCAGAATCGGTGGGATTGTAATCACAATGATGGAGCCGTAACGATCTAGCTTTTCTTGCTTTAATACTTACTCAGCTTTAGAAGATTTTCTTCTGGTTTAAGACACTGTATTACATACTTGGTACATTTACACTCTGCACCTTCTTTAATTGTTTGTTCAATGATTTTCTAATTTTTGGGATATCAAGATATTATATCCATTAAACTAGACTAAAACAAAGAATATTATTAATTAATTTTTCCATCCTTTCTATACCTCTGATACTCCTACAATATGGCACAATGGAAAACGCTGACTACATGATCATGATAGTCATCCAAAACTGAATTAACCAAAATTTTAAATAATTCTGATGACTGCAACTCTTGAGGCATCTACAAAGACTCGTCGCGTTGTTTTTCCCTTCACTGCTATTGTCGGCCAAGAAGAGATGAAATTAGCTTTGCTACTCAACATCATTGACCCTAAAATCGGTGGTGTAATGATTATGGGTGATCGCGGAACTGGAAAATCTACCACTATTCGCGCGTTAGCTGACTTGCTTCCTGAAATTGACGTAATAGCGGATGATCCCTTCAACTCTGACCCAAATGATCCTGACTTGATGAGTGATCGCGTTCGTCAACAACTCAAAGAAAATATTCCTCTCCAAGTTGCTAGTAAAAAAGTTGCGATGGTGGATCTTCCTTTAGGAGCCACTGAAGATAGAATCTGTGGTTCAATCGATATTGAAAAGGCTCTCTCAGAAGGAGTAAAAGCTTTTGAACCTGGACTTTTGGCTAAAGCAAACCGTGGTATCATCTACGTGGATGAGGTTAACCTACTTGATGACCATCTTGTAGATGTTCTCCTTGATTCAGCAGCCAGTGGTTGGAATACAGTAGAACGGGAAGGGATTTCTATTCGTCATCCCGCGCGGTTTGTCCTAGTTGGCTCAGGAAACCCAGAAGAAGGGGAATTACGACCTCAATTACTTGATCGTTTCGGAATGCACGCAGAAATTCATACTATAAAGGAACCGATCTTGAGGGTAAAAATTGTAGAACAACGCTCGGAATTTGACAAAGATCCCCAGAAATTCTATGATAAATATCAATCCCAACAAAAAGAACTGAAAAACCACTTAGTTGAAGCTCAAAAATTGCTCAAACAGGTTGATATTGACTATGAGTTGCGGGTTAAAATTTCTGAAGTTTGCTCTGAACTAGATGTGGATGGACTTAGAGGAGACATTGTTACCAACCGCGCTTCTAAAGCGTTGGCCGCCTTTGAAGGACGGACAAGTGTCACCGTCAATGATGTAGGTCGTACTATTGTCTTATGTTTACGTCATCGACTCCGCAAAGATCCTCTCGAAACTATTGATTCTGGTCATAAAGTCAATAAAGCTTTTAACCGAGTCTTGGGTTTATAAATGGAAGAATATTAAGAGAAGAGAAAGTGTAAATTGAGTGAACTGTAAAAGGTTGAATCTTTTTTAGACATGTTCTTTAATGCAATAGAATTAAGGAAATTAGAAGTTTGCAGGTGTTTTATGTCATAAATTATCTGTACTGTTTCTTATAGTCTTTCTATGATTCTAGTTGAGCTAAACCAGAAAAAATTCGTTAAGATCAAAGTGAATTAGGAAATCGCCTGACCATTGACCTGCTAAAAGTCCTATGACTTCTGTAATCGCTGTAGAAAAAGAAAAGTTAGAAAATCCTCCGTTAAATATTCACTATTTGGGTGACCGCGTTTTACGTCAACCGGCTAAACGTATTGCGAGAGTTGATGACTCCGTTCGCAAACTAGTTAGAGAAATGCTACAAACTATGTATAGTTCTCATGGAATCGGTTTAGCTGCACCTCAAGTAGGGATCCATAAACAATTGATTGTTATAGATTGTACTCCTGATGATTCTGCTAATAAACCTGTGGTCTTAATTAATCCTAAAATTACCAGTATTTCTAATGAATTATCCCTGTTTGAAGAAGGTTGTTTAAGTATTCCAGGGGTTTATTTGGATGTGACTCGTCCTGAAGTGATTGAAGTATCTTTTAAAGATGAACAAGGAAAACCTCGCAAGCGACAAGCCACTGATTTATTAGCACGGGTTATTCAACATGAAATAGATCACCTTAATGGGGTGATGTTTGTTGATCGAGTTGACAACGGTTTAGCGTTAACTGAAGCTTTACAAAAGAATGGATTTTCTCCACAAGCTATCAGACGGATAAAATAACCAATAATTAATTAATACTGTCACTAAAGAGGGATAATTTTTTTGCCTTTAAAAGTAGCTTATTATTATCGGGGTTGTCTATTATTCTAATTGTAGACGTAGGTCCTATCTTTGAACTTTCGTTACAAATCTTTAGTTGGTCTAAATGATCATAAATATTATTTTTAGGCACTAATATTTTCTTAACGGCGCTTTTTTTTGTGCGCCGTGCGAGACATAAAAATCAACATAAAACAATCGATGCCTTTCCGTTAGAACTAGGCTTAACGATGAGAGCATCTATTTAGAATAACTTCTGTTTTTCCTTTTAGATGAGTACTTTTTGTCTTGTACCTAGTGATTAGAAATTAATTTTTCAATCCTTCTCATAAGATAGATGGCAAAAAAATTACAGCCCCCCAAACTAAACTAGCTAATATATAGCTTAATCCTAATAAATATTCTTTGTTTTTTAACAAGAGATAGTTTTCATAAGAAAAAGAAGAAAAGGTAGTAAATCCACCACAAAATTCCATTGCTAACAACAATGTCCAATTTGAGTGGAATTAAAATCTTTCAATTAGTCCGATAGAAAGTCCAATAATGAAACACCCTACAATGTTAACTGTGAATGTTTCCACGGGAAATTTATGTTTGAGGGTCAATTTACTACTAACAACTTGGCTTACAAAATATCGAGAGCAACTACCTAAGCCCCCCTAAGAATACCATCAAAAACTGCAGGAATCTCATTTTTTTGTCGTCAATCTCTAAAACCGTCTTTTATTTAAGTACTTGTATCAAGATTCCACACTATTGACACGGTGAACATTGACGATGTCACTCAAATTCCGAATTTGAGTGATAACACATTCTAATTGTTGACGATCACGAATATCAATTCGCAAGTTAATCATTGCAGGCCGACTACGACTGGTTTTTACCCCAGCATTACGAACATTAATATTATTGTCACTGAGACGGGATAAAATATCCTTAAGGATTCCTACACGATCAAGAGCTTCAATGAAAATATCCACGGGATAGGTTCGAGTATGTCCATTGTCTTCTGTGGGATTCCAACGAACTGGAATCAGACGGTCACCAAGTATATCATCTATGTTAGAACACCCTTGACAATGGATTGAAATACCTCTAGCTCCCTTTGTCACTATACCGATAATGGGTTCTCCGGGCAAGGGGTGACAGCAGCCAGCAATATTGTAAACTAACCCTTCAACGCCCATAATCGGAGATTTGTTTTGTTTAACTGGACAAAAAGCAAGAGGAAAAGGGTTAAAAGCTCGAGTTTTATCATTAGAAATTTCTTCTTCTTGAGTCTTAACGGTAATTTCTCTAAGTCGGTTAGCAACTTGGTTTAGGGTAATTTCCCCATATCCCAAGGCTGCTAGTAAGTCCTCAACAGACTGATAATTACAGCGTTCAGCGACACTTTGCATGGGATCAGATTTAAGCAAGGCATCTAAGCCACTTTTACCTAATTCCTTTTCTAACATCTCGCGTCCTCGGGCAAAATTTTCATCTCGGTGTGATCGCTTATACCATTGACGAATACGATTTCGCGCACTGGGAGTCACTACAAAATTAAGCCAGTCTAAACTGGGATGGGCATTTTTCTGGGTAATAATCTCTACAATATCTCCATTATTCAGAGGAATATCTAAAACTGACCACTTTTCATTAACTCTTGCTCCTTTCATGTGGTTTCCCACTTCTGTATGGATACTATAGGCAAAATCAACGGGCGTAGCCCCTCTCGCTAGGGCAACCACATCTCCTTGAGGGGTAAAGACATAAACATCATCATCAAAAAGATTATCTTTGAGAGTATCCACATATTCTTGAGCATCTTGGAGATCTTTTTGCCATTCGAGAAGTTGACGCAACCAGGTAAATTTTTCATCCCCTTGAGAAAGAGTAGTATAGTGCGATCCTCCTGTTTCTTTATATTTCCAGTGAGCAGCAATCCCATATTCAGCTATGTGGTGCATTTCCAGGGTGCGAATTTGGACTTCTAGGGGACGACCTGTTAACCCCACTACCGTTGTATGAAGAGATTGATAACGGTTAGGTTTTGGCAATCCAATATAATCCTTGAAACGCCCAGGAATTGGTTTAAACGCATCATGAACTACCGCTAAGGCACGATAACATTCCTCATTATTTTGGACAATAATTCTCAGGGCAGCAATGTCGTAAATTTGATGAAATCCTTTTTGCTGTCGTTGCATTTTATGATAAATTCCGTAGAGATGCTTGGGGCGAGCTTGTAAGTCCAACACTCGAATCCCAACACTTTCTAAGCGTTGACGTAGGGTCTCTTTTAGTTTTTCTAAACGGGTTTCGCGATCACTACGTTTTTCAGCTACTAGGGACTGAATTTCTCGATAGGCTTCTGGTTCTAAATATTTAAAGGATAGATCTTCTAAGTCCCACTTCAACCGCCAAATTCCTAAACGATTTGCTAAAGGAGCAAAAATTTCTCTAGTTTCCAGGGCTATACGTTTTTGCTTTTCTGGTTTAAGATGTTCTAGAGTTCGCATATTGTGTAAGCGATCAGCTAATTTAACCACAATCACCCGAATATCTTTAGCCATTGCTAAGAACATCCGACGAAAATTTTCAGCCTGGTGTTCTGTTTTACTTGAAAAATTGAATTTAGATAGCTTAGTCACTCCTTCCACTAAGTTTCGTATTTCTTTCCCGAACTGTTCCTCAATTTGTTCTAGGGTGACATCCGTATCTTCTACTACGTCATGGAGAAATCCAGCTGCAATCATGGCTTGATCTCCACCTAAATCCCGCAATAACCCTGCTACAGCGATGGGATGGGCAATATATGGTTCTCCCGATTTACGATATTGGCCCTCATGTAGTTGATAGGCAAAATTGAACGCACGACAGATTAGACCAACATCTTCACTATCTTGATCAGATTGACAGGCGAGAAAAGACCGATTCAGCCAGTCAGGAAGAGACAGTTTAACATGTTCGGGTTCAGGATAGGTAACTAAGTTCATAGAATGGTTAACAGGGCGATAAGAGACAGAACAAGACAACTATAGTAGCTGAAAGCAAAATTACTCTACGAGTTAACGATTGACTGCTATTTAACAAAAAAAGTAATCAAAAAGGCGCCCAGAATATCAAATATATATTTTTTCTTTATATCTTCTGCAGAAAGACTAACTCAAAGAAATTAATGTTTGCTTGAACAGTTTTAGTCGAAGAAAAGGTTTAGTACCAATGAAATAAACCTCTATTGTTTAATATTATTTAATATATCTTAAGCTAGATCTTGTTGTCTATGTTACCGAAACCTCATCAAAAATTTTATCAAAAATTCTTAGCTTCCTTGATCACGCTCAGAGCTCAGATCATGATGAAGGACATAAACTCAGGACGATTATCCCAAAATTTTCACATGGCACAAGAAAATTTTCACATGGCACAAGAAATTTTTCAAAATCATATTTTGGGATTAACCACTGAGAATTTAGAGAATTATGCCGTCTCTTCTCGGCCATCTATCCAGACTGAAATCCATCGGACGTTGCGCTTGTTAATAACTGATTTTCTATTTTTACAGTCTTCCCAGAAGCGAAGTACAGAAGAACAACGATTAAAGAGGGTACTTGATCACATTGAAAAACTGATAGGTTATTGTCAACTTATTCTAAGTAGATAACTTTTTAAAAAATTATCGGGGAACAAATGCTATTTTTATTCCCCATAATAGACATTATTTTGTTTTAGATAAAATGCGACCAATAGTTCGATTTTCAGGAATAAACGTTTTTTCAGCTACCCGTTTAATATCTGCTGCACTCACCGCTTCAACAGCTGTTAATTGTTCAAAAAGATTGCGCCAACTTCCAGTTTTCACTTCATATTCAATCAATGATCGAGCCATACCTAAATTAGAGTCAAGTGATCCCACTAAGGCTGCTCTAAGTTGAGTTTTTACCCTTTGCAATTCTTGATTGGTGACAAATTCTTTCTTTAATCGTTCGATTTCTTGTTCCAAGGCTTTACCTACCTGGTCAACTGTACCATTAGGGGCAGTCTGAGCATAAAATAACATTAAATTAGGATATTTATCCCCTGGAAACCCATTAAAACCCTGAGCAACTAAAGCCACTTTTTTCTTCTCAACCAGAGATTGATAAAGACGAGAGGTCCGTCCTGAACTTAATAAAGTTGCCATCACTTCATAAACAGCATGATCAGGATGAGTAATCGCCGGACGGTGATATCCTTCAAGATACCAGGGTTGAGACAGTAATTCCAGAGTAACTTCCTTGGCTTCAGTTTGTTGAGGTTCTACTTCAGTTACTCTTGGCGGTTTAGGTTTAGCTGAATAACGACCAAAATAAACTTGGGCTAATTGTTTGACTCGTTTGGGACTCACATCTCCTACAATGGCGAAAGTTAAATTATCAGGTCCATAGTATGTCTCAAAAAATTGCCTTACATCTTCACGGGTAAGAGAAAGAATATCTTGATTATAACCAATAACAGGGCGTTTATAAGGATGTTTAGTAAAGGCGATATCGAGAAATGCCTCCATCATTTTACCAATAGGACTATTATCAGTTCTGAGGCGACGTTCTTCCAAAATCACGTCCTGTTCTTTATAAAATTCTCGGAAAACAGGTTCTAAAAATCGTTCTGATTCCAACGACATCCAAAGTTCCAATTTATTCGACGGAAAACTATAAAAATAGGTCGTCCAATCACTCGAAGTCGCTGCATTCATCCCGACTCCTCCAGCCGTTTCTACAATTTGACCAAAAGCATTTTGTTGAACGTATTGGTTAGCTTCTGTCTGAACTTTTTGGAATTCTTGAGCTAATTGTTCGGCTTCTTTTATTTTACCCGCAGCTTGAGCGGCTTTCATTTGGGAAAATAGAGTATCCAGTTGATCTAAAAGAGGTTTTTCTGCTGCGTAATTGGTGGTTCCAATATCTTTCGTCCCTTTAAACGCTAAATGTTCTAAAAAATGGGCGACCCCTGTCTTGCCATCAGGTTCATCTACTGCTCCCACATCAGCATAGGTGACGAAAGACACCACAGGTGCGTCATGATTTTCCATGACGATGAACTTCATGCCATTATCGAGTTTAAATTCCGTTATTTGTTTAATCGCTCTATTAAGATAAGGTGTAATTGATTGGCTAACGAGTGGAGTGGAAGAAGTATTAGGAAGTGGCTGAGCAATAACTGGAACACTACTCCAAAGAAAAAATAGTAAGCTGAGGATTGCAAAAGAATAGCGCATAGGAAGCGATCGAGTTAAAGAGTTTATTACCATTGATGCCATCAAAGAAAACGACGTTTAGAATCTTCTTTCTAGAATATCGGGATTTAAAAATGATAGCAGGGAGTTATAGAGTCATTAAGTCGTTTTTATAAAAAAGGATTATTTGTTACAATGTGAGTATATCAAAATACAACTCAGATATTGATAAAAAAAAGATCATCCAAATCTCTAATAAAGATCATATACAACATCACAAAGTACTTCTGTAAGAGCAAGACAAAATTTTAATTTTAAATCTACCACATCAGATTTCAATGAGATGTTGCTCCTAGGAGCAATTTACTACTTTCCCTTCTCTTAAGTTTCTATCGAAGTCACGTTTTTAGAAAGTATTCTCTATCGCTACCCAAGATACTTATTCTATCTACTGTTATTTGGTAAAAGTTAAACCTGAATTTTCTTCTTTTCTTCGCCTCTGTCGAACACTCTCCAAAGCCAAACCAATTTTTGAGTTTACTGGGTAAGTCTTAAAGAAGCAAGATATAATTTGTTACAAAACAGATTAGAGAAGATTTTGTAATGAGTAACCCCGTCCTTCATGCCTTTTTCCTAGGCCGAGCTTTTGCTGAAGTCCTGAGCGAGAAAATAGAAGAGAACTTTACTAGTGTCCTGAGCGAATTGGGTAGATTTGACGCAGAACAACGCGAACGACTGCGGCAGTTTATCGAAGAAGTAGAAACAAGGGCTCAAGTCAATGTTGCTCCAGGAGACACTGTCAACACTACTCCCAGTGAGGATTTTCCTATCGATTTACAAGAGACGATAGACAATTTACGTGCTGAAATTGCTCGTCTTAAAGCGGAATTAAAAATTTATCGCGCCCAAAAAACATAATTATTTCTTTAATTACTCTTATTTTCTCCTCCTATCAACCTAAGTTACTCTCAGACCTAAAAATCGAGTGTCTCCTCTGTCCTTTAATGTCAACCGTTCCTATTCCACAAAAACTACTTTAGTCTCTAATTACGTGACCAAATTGGAAAATAACCCAAAATTCCGTTGGAATCAGGATAAATACTCTATTAATCGCCGCCGCCTGGACATTTGGTGGTTCGTGTTGACCTTACTTACCCAATTTTGGCTCAATGGTAAAAAATGGAGCTATCGAGGGGGCTATAGCGAAGAAAAAGAAACCGCCCGACGGCAAAGACAAGCGGTGTGGATTAGAGAAAATTTACTCAATCTCGGACCAACTTTTATTAAAATAGGTCAATTGTTCTCTACTCGTGCCGATTTATTCTCCGCCGAATATATTGCGGAACTGTCGAAACTTCAAGATAAAGTTCCGGCTTTCGCCTACGAAAAAGTTACAGCTATTATTGAAAGGGATTTTAGGAAATCCCTTCCTGAACTGTTCCATGATTTTGCTCCAATCCCTATTGCAGCAGCTAGTTTAGGTCAAGTCCATAAAGCTCAACTTCATTCAGGAGAAGAGGTAGTCGTTAAAGTTCAACGGCCAGGGTTAAAACAACTCTTTACTATTGACCTAGCGATTCTCAAACGCATTACCCACTATTTTCAAAACCATCCTCGTTTGAAGAAAGGACGAGACTGGACTGGAATCTATGAAGAATGCTGCCGTATTCTTTGGTTAGAAACTGATTACCTTAATGAAGGACAAAATGCCGATACCTTTCGTCGTAATTTTCGTGACGAGGATTGGGTTAAAGTCCCTCGAATTTACTGGCGTTACACTTCCCCGTGTGTCTTAACTCTTGAATATATACCGGGAATTAAAATTAGCCATTATGAAGAACTCGAAGCAGCCGGATTAAATCGTAAAATCTTGGCTAGACTAGGAGCAAAAGCTTATTTATACCAATTGCTTAACAGTGGATTTTTCCATGCCGATCCCCACCCGGGAAATATTGCTGTAAGTACGGATGGAGCCTTAATTTTTTATGATTTTGGCATGATGGGACGTATTAATGCCAACGTCCGTGAGAAGTTAATGGATGCCTTGTTTGGCATTGCTCAAAAAGATGCTGCTCGAGTAGTCTCGTCTTTAGTAGCTCTCGATACCTTAAGTCCTGCAGACGATATGGGTCCAGTGCGTCGTTCCGTTCAATTCATGCTCGATAATTTTATGGACAAACCTTTTGAGGAACAGTCAATTAGTCAAATTAGTGATGATTTGTATGAACTTATCTATAATCAACCCTTCCGCTTTCCAGCAACTTTTACCTTTGTTATACGTGCATTTTTAACAATAGAAGGGATAGGAAAAGGGTTAGATCCAGACTTTAATTTCATGGAGGTGGCACAGCCGTTTGCCATGGAACTTATGACTGATATTAATGGAAATAGCGAAACTAACATTTTCAATGAATTAAGACGACAAGCGATTCAAGTGAGCAATACAGCGTTAGGATTACCGCGACAAATTGACGATACAATGAAAAAGTTGGATCGCGGTGATATTCGCGTAAGAGTACGCTCAGTTGAATCTGATCGTCTATTGCGTCGCTTAGGTATGATACAGATGGGAACTAACTATACTATTCTCATCAGTGCTTTAGTCATATCTGCAGCTCTTTTATTTGTCAACGGTTCGCTTCTTTTGGCAATAGCCACTATCATAATGGCATTAGTCCCAGCGTGGGCTTTATTTCGCTTGCTGCGTCGTCTTGATAGCCGCGACTTGATGTTCTAGTTCTTCTTTATCACTATTGTAAATTGTTTAGTAGTTAACTCACCAATGATAAATCGTAGCTTCACGGGTCTAACTGATACAGGCGTTGTGCGATCAGTTAACCAAGATAATTTCTACATCGACCCTGGAGGACGATTTTTTATTGTAGCTGACGGCATGGGAGGCCATGCTGGAGGAGAAGAAGCAAGCCTAATTGCTACTCGAGAGATTCAAGCATATCTTGAGACTCACTGGAAATCTGATATTCCTTCTCGTATTCTCCTTGAAAAAGCTTTTTTACAAGCTAATAAAGCAATTCTCATTGATCAACAAGATTATCCTGAACGGGGAGATATGGGAACAACAGCTTTGGTGATCATTTTCCGAAATGATCAGCCTTGGCGAGCTCATATTGGAGATTCTCGCCTTTATCGCTTCCGTGACATTGAGCTTGAGCAAATCACAGAGGATCATACTTGGATAGCAAAGGCATTGAAAATGGGTGATATTACCCGAGAACAGGCTAAAACTCATCCTTGGCGACACATTCTTTTCCAATGTTTAGGACGTAAGGACGTTAATACCATTGAAATTGCCCATCTGGATGTTCAATCTGGCGATCGCTTATTGTTATGCAGTGATGGTTTAACCGAAGAGGTCTCTGATGAAACCATTCAGCAGCTTTTTAAACAACAAAGGTCTTGTGAAATAGTAGCTCAAAATCTCGTAAAAATGGCTAAAGAAGCTGGGGGTTCGGATAATATTACAGTGGTTATTGTTGTTGAAGGGGGAGAAACTCAGAAAGTTCAAGAGGATAAACTTGATACTAGAGTTAATAAAACAGGTAGTTAAAATGAATTAGATTTAGCATAAATTACTGTTTCATAATTTCTTTTAGGCAATATCAGGGTAGTAATGATCAATTGTTTGTTTACGCTGTTAGTTGTTATTCTTATTTCTCAAAATCGATATAAACATAACCTCTTTGTCGAAAGGTTGAATAGTTTTTTCACTTTAGGTAAATTTATAGTCATTAAATTTTTTTTAAAAATTTTTAGGTTGTTTATAACTTTTGTCTAGATATTGTCTGGATATCATTTATAAATTCCGGCAAGTAGACAACTCTACATAAACATTTTTTGTGCTCCTATGTTCTAAGTGCAATTAAAGTTTAATTCTACACTGCTTCTATTGGTATTTTTTGAAGTAACTCTTTTTATTGAAACTTTTTTTATTGAAACTTTTTTCAACTGCATTAGTTGAATTATATTCAAATACCCCTCCGAAATTTTATAAGCTTTTGTTTAATACTATTTCCCTCTATATTTTTTTTAAAACTTCTAGGAAAATCCTGCAATCTTTCTCTTTTTTAAGTAATTCATCCAGAAATTGTTTCTTTCATTATATTTTCTCAAAAATCTTACTTATTTAATCTGCAATATTGACATTTTTCACTCTTATAATTCTGTTAGCTGGGTTGTTAGGCAAGCTGGCATCTCGTAATTATTACTTGTCTATCTTAAACTTATTTAAGTTCACTTACTAAAGTGTAAGACAAAAAATTACTAATTGCTATCTTTATTAATCCATTTCAGTATTTTTTTATTGACTGTGATGTTGATCATCATTAACCAACTTAGATAAAGTTCTCTCAGTTACTCGACATATACGCCAATCAGGTAATATATCAGCACCCATTTTCTTGTAAAATTCAATAGCGAGACTATTCCAATCCAAAACACTCCACTCTAATCGTCCTGCTCCTCGTTTAACAGCTAATTGAGCTAAATAAATTAATAAGGATTTTCCAACTCCTTGACGACGATAATCAGGTAAGACAAATAAATCCTCGACATAAATTCCTGGCTTGGTTAAAAAAGTAGAATAGTTGGAAAAAAAGACAGAAAACCCTACACATTGAGTTCCCCATTGTGCGACAATAGCTTCTATATAGGGTCTTTTTCCAAATAAATGTTCCCGCAACATCTCTACATCCCCTGTTACTTGATAAGAGAGCTTTTCATATTCGGCCAAGGCTTGAATTAGCGAAAATAAGTCTACAACATCTGATGGTTGAGCAGAACGTATTCTGAGATCTTTGTTCATAAATTTTATTTCAGGTGACAGTGAACAGCAGCGTTTCGAGACCTTTTTTGAGGTTAGCCTTAAGTGCTACTTTGTCCACGACAATCTACTAATTCACTGTCAATTATTCAATAACTAATGTAACCATCCTTTTAGACGACGAGCAACTTGGGGACGACGCAATTTCCGCATGGCTTTACTTTGAATCTGACGGACTCGTTCACGGGATAAATTAAACATTCCCCCTACTTCTTCCAAGGTGTGGGGTTGACTAGTAGATAATCCATAGCGCAGGGAAATTACATCTTTTTCTCGTTCAGTAAGGACATCACTCAACACCGCCGATATTTCATAGCGTAACATTCCTTCACTCATTTGTTCTTCAGGAAGTTGTAGTTCTTGATCTTCAAGTAAGTCCACCAGTTCTGTATCCTCTCCTTTTCCTACGCGATGGTTCAACGAAAGGGATTGTCTGCGCAATTGAAGTAACTGGCGCAGTTGGGGCGGTGTCATTTCTAACTCCATAGCTAATTCCTTTTCGTTAGGGTTTCGCTGCAAGTTCTGCTTCAAAACGCGCTGTGCTTTTTTGAGTTTGTTAAGCTTCTCAACAATGTGAATCGGTAAGCGAATCGTCCGTGCATCATTGGCAATAGTACGAGTAATAGCTTGACGAATCCACCAATAGGCATAGGTAGAAAACTTGTAGCCTTTATTTGGATCAAATTTTTCCGCTGCCCGATTTAAGCCAATAGCTCCTTCTTGAATCAAATCTAGAAAAGGAACCCCCCGATTAAGGTACCGTTTTGCAATAGAAACTACTAACCTTAAATTTGAGCGAATCATTTTTCGTTTGGCAGTGCGTCCTCGATAAAGACGACTTTCAAACTGCCGTTGTCCATCAAATCCCATCGCTGCGGCTAATTCCCCTTTGGTTGGAAAACGCTGCAGTTCTTCTTTAAGTTCTTGACGTTTTTCTTCAGTTTTAACTAAAAATTGAACATTTTGAGCTAATTCAACCTCTTCTTCGGGTTTTAGTAGCGGGTAGCGTGACATTTCTTTGAAAAATGCTCCAACAGTGTCATCTGAAACGGCTTTGCGGTATTCATCGGGGTGGTGATTGCCCAATTCATTAGATAAGGACGAGAACTCCACTTCAACTGCTTGAAAATCAGTATCAACTTCAACTGCTTGAAAATCAGTATCAACTTGACCAATATTATCTGGCTCAAAGACTTCTTGAGCTAATGGATCAGTTAAGGAATGGTCTTGGATCATTTGAGTCATGTTCATAATTTATAAACAAATGAGAATGGGGTGTAAAAAGATCAATAAATTCGGGAACAATAGAGCTAGGTACAATGTCAAATATTCTGTAAAGCTGATCGTGACATCTAATGAAATTCGGAAAAAATATTTAAGATTGTCTTAAGTAATTGTCCCAGATAAACAGCTATCAAAATAAAGAAAAATTATGACACCTTAATGAATGAGGAAAAGGAGAAACTGAGTCATCGTATTTTCCAGTGGACTCCCATCTTAACCTTGTCAAGATTATTCCTTGCTGAAGGATCATGTCTACTAAACTACCAGAATTATTTGGGGTTTCTGTTTGTCTAATTACAAAATGACAAATTAGTAGATAGAATCTTGCTATTCTTTTTTTGAGATAAAACCTATTACTAGAGAGAACTTGACATCTTTAACCCCAGTAATAATGAAGGATATCAGGAAAATTGGTAATGATTAACTAGGCTAATTTTTGAGATGTTTATCTTTTTGAGGTTGTAATAAAGTTTTGTTACAACCTCAAAAAAATCTAGATTATTTATAGTTAAACTTTAAAAAAAAATAACAATGGTATATTTTTATACCTTAAATGCATATAGAAAGTTTTGACATCAGTGGAAATAAGTTTTCGATAGAATTCTTAAGTCTTTGAGAAAAAATAGGAAAAGATAAAGATTCAAGAAGTAGATCACAGTTTACTAACTAATTTCATTAGCAAATTCAGCTTTGCTTCCATACCTAATACCCTGAAGAAATGGGTTAATTTTTTTAGACAATTCTATTAGTATCACTATATTTTACTTTTAAAAATACTCAAGGACTATGGCTGATAGGACGAGAACTTTTATTGCAGCTGAATCGAAACCCCCTTATGACGTAAGATTCTCTTCCGAAGAATGGATTGAGGTATTGGTCGACTGTCCAGGGACACAAGGATTATATATTTACCATATTCCTCCAGAATTAAACCTGAAACCAGGAGATATCCTGAATGTTCCCTTTGGTTCTCAAATGGTGGGGGGAATTGCTATCCGTCGGGTGAGTTCCCTTCCTCCTGATCTTGATCTGCAACGAGTTCGCAATGTGGAGGATGTAATTACGGCAGAGTTCTTTTCCTCTCGATATTGGAAATTACTTAATCGAGTTGCCCAATATTATTGTACAGATTTGATAAAAGTAGTTCGAGGAGCATTACCACCAGGGTTATTGGGGCGATCACAACGTCGTATTCGTTTAAAATCTGAAATTATACTTCCTGAGGCTGAAACTTTTTGTAGTTCAGTGGCTGGACAAATTTTGAACTTATTGCTGTCACAAAAAGACGGAGATTACAGTAGTCAGTATTTGCACCGAGAAGTTAGAGAAGCAAGTCGGGGGATACGAGAATTGATCAAACGGGGTTGGATTGAAAGTTATCTCAAACTCCCAAAAAGCAATCAACCTAAACGACAAAAGGCTGTTACCTTAGTGGTTGATTGCTTTCCCACAAATTTGACTAAACAACAGTTAGAAGTATTAGAGGTATTGCGTCAACAGGGTGGGGAATGTTGGTTAACAGAATTAGTTAAACTTTCTAACAGAAGTTCTCAAGTGGTGAAAAAGTTAGAAGAGAAAGGCTGTGTTGTCATTCAATCTCAAGAAAGATTAAGGTTATTAGAACAGCCTCAATTAAATAGCGATCATCCGAAACCATTAACCATATTTCAAGCAAAAGCCCTAAACATTATTAAAACTCTAGAAAGCTATGCAGAAATTTTATTACATGGGGTAACAGGTTCAGGAAAAACAGAAGTCTATTTACAAGCGATTGCCCCTTTATTAGAACAAGGTAAATCCGCCTTAGTTTTAGTTCCTGAAATTGGTTTAACTTCCCAATTAACTGATCAGTTTCGGTCTCGTTTTGGAAACAAAGTTGGTGTTTACCACAGTAATTTATCAAAGGGGGAAAGATATGATACTTGGCGACAAATGTTAACAGGAAAACCTCAAGTTGTCATTGGAACCAGATCAGCAATTTTTTCACCATTACCCAATTTAGGATTAATTATTCTTGACGAAGAACATGATTCTAGTTTCAAACAAAGCCAAATTTCACCCACCTATCACGCCCGTAATGTTGCCTTATGGCGAGGAGAAATAGATAATTGTCCAATAATTTTAGGATCAGCCACTCCCTCGTTAGAAACTTGGATAAAAATAGCTAATACGGCTCAAGATACTTCTCTCCCTTTATCTGTCTCCTCCTCTCCTAGTTCTTACTATTTATCTTTACCAGAAAGAATTCAATCTCGTCCCTTACCTCCGGTAGAAATTGTAGACATGAGACGAGAATTAAGAGCAGGAAATTTTTCTATTTTTAGTCATTCTTTACAAGACGCTTTAGCCAAACTAGAAAGCTCAAAAAAACAAGGCATTCTGTTTATTAACCGTCGGGGTCATAGTACTTTTGTTTCCTGTAGGAGTTGCGGTTATGTTTTAGAATGTCCCCATTGTGATGTATCTTTGTCCTACCATTATACTCATGAAGGGGCAGCGGAATTACTGAGATGCCATTATTGTAATTATAGTCAAAGTCACCCGAGTAAATGTCCTCAATGTAGTTCTCCTTATTTAAAATTCTTTGGCAGTGGAAGCCAAAAAGTCACCCAAGAATTAACTAAACTGTTTCCTTCTCTACGTCCTTTACGTTTTGATAGTGATACAACAAGAACTAAAGGAGCACATCGTAATTTATTGACAAAATTTTCTCAAGGAAAAGCAGATTTATTAGTAGGAACTCAAATGCTAACAAAAGGGTTAGATCTAGCCCAAATAACTTTAGTAGGAGTAATAACGGCAGATGAACTACTACACTTATCTGATTACAGAGCAGCAGAAAGGACTTTTCAAACTTTAACTCAAGTGGCAGGAAGGGCAGGAAGAGGAAATGATCCTGGACGAGTAATTATCCAAACATATTCACCGGAACATCCCGTTATTCAATCAGTCAGTTCCCATGATTATCAAGGCTTTATTAAAACTGAATTACCCCAAAGAGAGGTATTAGGTTATCCTCCCTACGGACGATTAATTTTAATTAGACTGAGTGGAACAAATAGAATAGAAGTTCAGCAAACTTCTGAAGTATTAGGAGATATTTTTCGGGAGCAAGTAGGGAAAAATTGTGAAATTTTAGGTCCTGTCCCAGCGAAGATTATGCGAATAGCTAGACGTTATCGCTGGCATATTTTATTAAAATTTAGTCCTAACACTCAAGTAATTATTCCAGATATTAACGAGCTTAAAAAAGTTTGTTTACAATCAGTTTACTTGACATTTGATATTGATCCATTAATAATTGATTAAACCAAAAAATCTATAGATAATATTATTTATAAGTAAAAAATAAACTATGGCAACTATAAAATTTAACAAAAAATACTTTACTGTTTACTAGTGTATTGCCAATGATTTTATCTATCATGTGTCGCCGCTTTAGGATTTTTTATACAAAGGATAAGTGTAATTTTTTTAAAAAAATATTAAAATTTTTAAAAAAAAAGACGATAAATATGTCCATCTCATGTATTATCTGGTCTTATTTATTATCTAATGATGAACACCTTGAATTACTGATAATCAACAAATAATGACCACCATTAGTGTTATGATCTTGACGGCTTTGGTGTACCTGCATAAGAGAGTCTCAATATTGACAAAAATACTTGTTGTAAAGCCACAATATTAACATAATTAATATTGTGGCTTTATTTCCTGAATTTAAGGGAAAATAAAATTTCCACGATGACTATTTTTATTCAAATCAGCTTGTGACTACCTAATTTTTAAAACGATTAATTTTTATTAAATTGAATGAAATAAATAGAGAGGTTTAATCCTGATTTTTTTAGAGGTTATTTAAGTAATAATGTACGATATATATCACAAAAAAATAATTTTAAATAGCTTTTTTATAAAAACAATTATGCATCACCAGTACTTACAGTAATATTTTATTATTTCATCTTTTATTTGAATTTTAAAAAAACTATTTTAGGAATTTGTTCAACCTCGAAAGTGTAACCTATAATTTGGATAGTATCTCACAATAAAATACCCCAAAAACTTTAAATAATATTAAATATATAAAATATTTTTCAGGTTTTATTTTAAAAATAGGGCTCTTTTAGACTTGCGAAAATATTTCAATTAGTTAAGATTAAAAGGTTTATTCTATAAAATTTATTTAAGTAAAAAACTAAAAAAAATAATTATTTTAAAACTAATTTAAATGACAAATTAGATAAGAAAAAGTATACTAACAAATAGTTTGTATGAAAAAAATAATTTTAAAATCAGTTAGTTAATCCCTGAGTACTACGATATATAAGACAAGAAATAAATTAAGTTTAGATAACAAAAAATATCTAAGATGGCTGCTGGTATTTAGCAAATCTAATTTAAGTACTAGTATTGCTGAGAGTTAATCTAAAATATTTAATGGATTAATTGGCTACTATCTTCTAGTACATAAAGTCTAAAACTATGATAGTTATCTTGAGTCATTATCTATCATCCAAAACTTACACATACTACAAAACAATAGGAAAGTTAACCGAGAGCTAATTGATATAATTATACTTTTTTATCTAAAAAAGTATAATTACTGATAATCTCAGAGAGAATCTAGTATAGATAGATATTGTACTTAAAGTTTTTCCACTAACCTGACTCAATTAAATTGTCAACTGTTATGTTAAATAACTAGTAATGACTTGCTCGGTTAAGAATTACTATTGTGCTAAACTAACTAAAGTGACAAAAGCATATATAGGAGTCATCAAAACTTTTAAGTTCAGAAGTAGTGGCTAATTTATGAGAATAAAATAAAAGGAATAGAACTAGAAAGAGTTCAGAGAAGATAAACTGCTAGTAATTTAGATTTTTTACGATTGCTGACTTCAAATTAAATGAGTATTTTTTAATTTTACTGAATAACTCTTAAATATCAGGGAGTAGACTAAAGACATAATTCAGAATTATGACTAAAAATTGATTAACTCAGTCCAATTATCCAGCATATCTGTCAAAAAAAATAATTGACTATCTGTTAATAAAATATTTAGTTTAACCAAAATTTATTAGAAAATGGAAGTAGAGTTAATCGTAATAGAAAAAAGTGACCGTCTTGATCGTTGGTTATCTCAACATTTAAAAGACATCTCCCGATCACGTCTCCAAAAACTAATTCAACAAGGGAATGTTCAAGTTAACCATAAAATTTGTACTAATAAAAAAACTAAAGTTAATTTAGGCGATCATCTCCTTATCTCTTTTCCTCCTCCTCAACCATCCAATCTTGAACCCGAACCTATTCCCCTTGATATTCTTTACGAAGATGACTCCCTCATTATCATTAACAAACCCGCAGGATTGGTTGTTCATCCAGCCCCTGGACATCGCACTAGAACATTAGTCCATGGACTCTTGTATCATTTTCCTAAATTAGCAGGAATTGCCGGAGTACAACGACCAGGGATTGTCCATCGTCTTGATAAAGATACAACAGGGGCGTTAATGGTAGCAAAAACTGATTATGCCCACCAGCACCTACAAAGTCAACTGAGAACAAAAACAGCGCGACGAGAGTATTTAGGGGTAGTTTATGGTGTTCTTCATTTTCAGTCACAGGAGAATGTTTCTACTCACGATCAGAAGGAACATGGAACAATTAATTTACCTATTGGCCGTCATCGAGTTAATCGCAAAAGAATGGCAGTGGTTCCTGTGGAAAAAGGGGGACGCGAGGCGGTTACTCATTGGGAAATGTTAGAAAAGTTAGGGAACTACACGCTAGTTAAATTTCGCCTAGAAACTGGACGCACCCATCAAATACGAGTTCATAGTAGTTATATTGGTCATCCTATTGTAGGGGATCCACTGTATTCCTCTAAAGGATCGGTCGGAGTAAATTTACCAGGTCAGGCTTTACACGCTCATAAGTTGAGTTTAGAACATCCAGTGACAGGAAAGCAAATTGAGGTGGTCGCGCCTCTTCAAGAGGCTTTTACTAAACTTTTAAACACATTGCGTAAACGATGTTAAAACGCTTGATAAAAAACGGTAAAAATTTATTTTTATTTAAAAAAAATAAGCTAGGTTTTTGAATTAAATATTGAGTAAATTTAGCTATAAAAATACTTTTTGTATAGATAAATCTCTAAATTTAATTTCGTCACTTGACAACTATTTTATTCTAAAATTCAAAAAATAAAGTTATTTTTTGAACTAGATTTAAACGATGAGTAATTAAAGAGGTTACTAAGTCCATTTAATTGCCATTTTCGCGTAGTTCGTTTAGAGACTCATGACTATGTTAAAATTTTAGAAAATATAGTACTTCAGAGACAAACAGTCTATCGCTTAGTTGAGCAACTAAAAGCACAAAATTTTTTTCCTGATTCAATTTATAACTATTCAGGATGGGAAGTTGCTTTATTCATTTAAAATGCCTTTCCTAAAGTAAAATTTTTGTACTTTTTTTAATAGTTTTATGATGTCTATAAAAGCAATGTAGACTTTAATCCAGAGTATCTCTTAAATAGAAATGATAAAGCCAGAATTAGAATAAAAATTTTTTTATTTTAATGGATTTATATATATTTGTGCTCGTGGTCTATCTTCTACCTATTGACAATGGCAACAATTTCTACCAGAGTTTCAATAAAAAACTACGATCTGTCATGATGGGATTGATATTAAGTTTTAAAAGCCAAAACATAAATTCTGGATTTATTAGAAGCAGATGAAATTATTACTTATGTAGCGAGAGGAATGGAACCCTGTCGCGGGTTTCCTCTGTTTATGGAAACTGTCACCATTTTACAGAAACGACAACCCAATTGTAATACGGTTGTTGTGGGACGAGATATAGTGGCTTATGGGCGATCACTCCCAGATGGAAAGACCTGTAAACAATTAATTTTAGAAACTTTTTCTTTAGACTTATCACGCCTTCATTTTACGGGATGGCTAGTCTATTAGCACTATTGCAAAGTGTTCCAAGTATCCTCCCTTCATAGCTACTTGACCTTTCTTTTTGTTCTGTCTTGGTCAATGTTAGAAGTCATTTCTACCGGATGTTTAATTATCGGTTCAGATACTGCCCCATTAAAGAAATAATTGAGGATAGCCTTAATTGATTATTAGTTAATTTTTTTTACTTAAAATTATTAATAATGGTGTAAAAGAGATATTACATTATCCTAATCAATAGCGTTTGTACAAGTTAAAACTAGTAAACTATATCTAAAAATGATTCAATGCAATTACTTTATAGTCCTAGTTGAGGGTCTAAAAAAATATAAAATACTTTGCAGCAAGTCTCTAAAATTTCTCTCTAACAAAGCTAAAATTTTAAATATAAATCCTGAATAAAGTAATGTCCATAGTGTCTAAAAATATTAGAGATATAGACCATAAAACTAGACACAGAAAGTTTTTGAAGAGCATAGAGGTTAAAGATTTACAAAGAATACTGTTTGAGTCAACAGATAAACAGCACACTGAAGCAAAGACATAAAGTTAAAGTTACTCCAGTCAATAGGTGTGGAAAAAATATTATGAGTATCGCCACAATCAACCCAACAACAGAAAACCCCTTAAAAACCTTTGAACCACTGACAGACTCAGAAATTAAAGCCAAACTTGCACTAGCGGATAAAACCTTTAAAGGGTATCGTCAAACGATAATGGCACAACGAAGTTGATGCTTAAACAACTCGGCTGACATCCTAGAAAAGGACTATCGTAAATTTGCCAAATTTATAACCATGGAAATGGGTAAATCTCTCAAAGAGGCCATGTCCGAAACTCAAAAATATGCTTTTTTTTGCTGTTTTTATACTGAAAATACCCTTAATTTCTTAAAGATGTTCCAGTAACTACCGATGCTAGTCTTAGCCTTCTTTGCTATCAACTTCTGGGGATAATTTTAGCAGTTATGCCCTGAAATTTTTCTTCCTGACAAGACTTTCCCTTTCCGGCGCCCGCGTTAATGGGAGGTAATGTAGGTCCTCATAAACATGCTTCCAACGTCCCTCAATAAACCTTAGCCATTGAAGTAATTTGAAAAGCTGCCAAATTTCCGGCAGAGGCATTTCAAAGCTTCTTAATAGGGGCTTCTCAGCTCGAGTCCGTTCCGTTATAGCTGATGAGCGCGTTAAAGCGGGAATCTTAACTGGAAATGAATCAGCTGGAACTAGTTTTGTATCTACAGCTGGCAAAAATATAAAAAACCCGTATTGGAATTGGGAGGAGCGATCTCTTCATTATCTTAGACAGTACCGATATTGAATCGGCTGCTACTGCTGCGGAATCGTGTATTGCCGCAAAAAGCTTGATCCTAGTCGAGTTAGTAGCTGATCGTTTTGAATAACTTTTAGTAGAAAAATTTTAAACCCTGAAAATAGGTGATCCCATGTCAGAAGAAATAGACGTTGGTCCTTTAGTCATTCCTAGAATTCTTCAAAATATTGATCAACAAGTCCAAGAAACCGTAACAAAAGAGGCTAAAATTTTAGTGTGTGGCCAACCTGATCACGATTGTACTGGAAACTTTTATCCTCCAACTATTTTAAAAGACATTCCTGTAGATTCTCCCGGTTATAGTGATGAATTTTTTGTCCCTGTTGCATTGCTCTTTCAGGTTGAAAATATCGACGAAGCTATTGAATTAGCTAACAGTACCATTTTAAATTGAGAAGCTAGTGGTTGAACTAACAATCCTGCAGAACAAGAAAGATTAGTCGAAAAGATTGAAGCTGGATACGTCTTTATCAATGGACTTGTCAAATTTGACCCTCGTTTGCCGTTTGTGGGCATCAAGCGATCAGGTTACGGACGAGAATTAAGTATCCAAGGTATTCGAGAATTTGTTAACGTAAAGACTATTTAGATTAAGTAATTAATGTGGTCACACTGAGCAGTTTACCTCAAGTATCTTTAGATAGTTTAGATACAAATTCCACTATTATAAAGTCCGAAGGAAACTATTAAAAGATATCTCCCCTTCAGGAAAAACTGCCCAGACCCAGAGCTCACTCATATTAAAATGATTTATCAATCTCGGGGATAGAAATTATGGGGGGACCAACAACAGCTCAATTACTGGTTGAATGTCTAGATAATGAGGGAGTAGAATACATTTTTGGACTTCCTGGGGAAGAAAATCTTCATGTTCTCGAAGCATTGAAGCATTCTTCGATTAAATTTATCACCACTCGTCATGAACAAGGAGCAGCCTTCATGGCTGACATCTATGGCCGATTGACGGGAAATCCAGGGGTGTGTTTATCCACTCTTGGTCCAAGAGCAACCAATTTGATGACAGGACAGGAGTAGCTGATGCTAACCTCGATGGCGCGCCATTAGTAGCTATCACAGGACAGGTGGGAACTGATCGTATGCACACTGAGTCTCATCAGTACTTAGATTTAGTAGTCATGTTTGCTCCAGTAACCAAATGGAATAAACAAATTGTTCGTCCTAGTATTACGCCTGAGATTACTAGAAAAGCATTTAAAATCGCTAAAAATGGAAAACCGGGGCAGTTCACATTGATTTACCGGACAATATTGCTGCGATGCCCGCTTTTGGTGCTCCTATTAAGCGGAATGGTCAAGAAAAAACCTACGCTTCTTATCGTAGTTTGAATGCAGCGGCTCTGGCCATTTATAAAGCCAAAAACCCCTTAATTTTGGTAGGGAATGAAACCATTCGCGCCCAGTCCAGTAAAGCGTTAACGGAATTTATCACTACCTTGAATATTCCAGTGGTCAATACCTTGATGGGCAAAGGGGCACTTCCTTATACTCATCCCTTGGCCTTATGGACTTTAGGGTTACAGCAACGGGATTTAATTAGTTATGCCTTTGAAAAGTGCAGCTTAGTGATCGCTGTAGGGTACGACCTAATTGAATATTCTCCTAAAACATGGAACCCTGAGAGGACAACTCCCATTATCCACATCGGCATGGAAACGGCTGAAATTGATAGCAGTTATATTCCTTTAGTAGAAGTGGTCGGTGATATTTCTGATTCCTTGATGGATATTCTCTAACGGGCTGATCGCCAAGGAAAATCAACAGGGATTTGGACAAGTTTACGAAAAGAAATTGTCGCTGACTATAAACAAAACAGTATGCTTATGATGAAGAGTATCCCATTAAACCACAAAAGATTATTTATGATCTACGTCAGGTAATGGAATGGGTCCAGAAGATATTAGAATTTCTGATGTGGGAGCGCATAAAATGTGGATTGCTCGCCATTACCACTGTGATACTCCAAATACCTGTTTAATTTCTAACGGATTTGCTGCCATGGAAATCGCTATTCCGGGGGCAAATAGCAGCTAAATTTTACCCTGATAAGAAGGTAAGTAGCCGTGACAGGAGACGGCAGGTTTATGATGAATTGTCAGGAATTAGAAACCGCTTTACGAGTCGGAACTTCCTTTGTCACCTTGATTTTTAACAACAATGCTCATGGGTTAATTGAATGGAAACAACTTAACCAGTTTGGAGAATCAGTCTTTATTAGATTTAGCAATCCTGATTTTGTTAAATTTACTGAAAGTATGGGATTAAAGGGATATCGAGTTGAGTCGGCAACCGACTTAATTCCTACTTTAAAGACTGCTTTAGAACAAGATGTTCGCGCAGCTATTGATTGTCCCGTTGATTATGGTGAAAATATCCGTTTCTCCCAAAAGTCAGGAGATTTAAAATGTAGAGTGGGCATAGCCTATTCGAGAAGAGATTAAAAATCGCGATTTTTTCAGTAAAATACACCAAGCTGTTATGATCAAATCACTTAATGAGTCCACCCACTATTACAAATGATCGCCTTATTTTTCGTCAAGAAATTTTAGGGTCTTGCCGCTTCAGTAATATTTGGTGGAGAATAGCAGCCTCAGCAAGAAAATTGATGTTTTTTCAGCTGAACTGTTGAGCTATTCCAAGATCAACCTTCTCGTCGTTAGAGACACAAGTGGACTTCAATTTATCTTTCAAGGAATAGCTCTTCTATTCTATGGAATGGAATTGACTATGTCTCTGCTCTACCATCATTTTAAACATCGGAGAAGGCTATGCCGAATTCAATAGGGAAACGGGGAAATTAACTATATTTCACTGGGAGTTTCCTGGGAAAAACATCGTATCGAATTCAAAGATGTCCAAGCTATACGGACTGATATAAAATAAGGGTTAAATGTCAAACAAAAACTCTATGTACGGCTGAAGCAATATAGAAAAGTTTTCCTGACTCGCACAGGACGATCCATCTTACTTTTAAGACTGGAAAACCAAGAGGCTAAATTGGCTGATTTGGGGTGGGTTCTCCTCTAGGACTTATAATAATTGCCAACCCTAGCATTAGAAAATTGAAATGAAAAAATTACTACAGCGTTGGTCAACTATCTTAGCTTGTTTAGTTTTAGTTGGCAGTTTACTCTTAACGGGATGTTCTAGCCCGTCGGCAACTTCTTCTAATACCAATACTAGCGAAAACTCAACTCAATCAATGCTAACTGGTGAAGGGAATCAATTGGATATGGACAATCATGTCCCTAGACTCGAAGGCAAAGCAATAGTAGAAATGATTATCAATGGCTCTCCCGTTAAAATTGAAGTCAATGGAAAAGATGCTCCCATCACCGCCGGAAATTTCGTTGATTTGGTTAACCGCGGCTTTTACAATGGATTAACTTTCCATCGGGTAGTTAAAGAACCCCAACCTTTTGTCGCTCAAGGAGGAGATCCCCAAGGAACTGGAACTGGCAGTTTTGTTGATCCTGATACAAAGAAAACTCGTTATGTTCCCCTTGAAATTAAGTTAGAAGGAGATGAAAAACCTATCTATGGTAGGACTTTAGGTCGACAAGGAGCTTCTGTCAAAAAAACTGTAGTTCTGCCCCATACCCGTGGCGCTGTAGCCATGGCTCGATCTCAGATGCCTAATACTGCCTCTTCCCAATTCTATTTTGCTCTGTCAGATTTAACTTTTCTTGATGGAGACTATGCTGTATTTGCTTATGTCACTGAAGGAATGGCTACTGTGGATAGCCTTCAACAGGGAGATCATATTAATTCAGCTAAAGTAATTTTTGGATTAGAAAACCTAAAACAATAATTTCTAGAAGTTTAATACTAAAATGCTGGGCCTGGGCCGATTTGAATGACTCGTTGATGATGGCTTTAGTAAAACTGAGTATAAAACAGTCCTGAGGTTTAAGTCCGTTGGCTGATTCAACAGACTGTAGTTGCTGAAAGTCTGCAACTACGCTATCGCTAATTCGCAGGATCCTTACCTTTTAATTTTAAAGTGACGGAAAATTATGGACAGAAAGAGAGACAGTAGCTCTATGGTAAAAACAGCATTTATTAAAGTCTGGTGCTATGCAGATAAAATCTCGTACCAGTCCTACCGCAGTATTTCGTGATTCAGATCGCTTCCATAGTCAGGATATTAAACTGTTCAAACATTTTATACATAACGGGTTCTTCCCCATTGCAAGAAAGCATTTCTTGATTTAATCAGATATAATCGTTTTGTGGACTTATGTCTTAGACAATGGCGTTGCTATGCTGTTTTTATAGATTTGCAAAAGCTAAATTATACGGATAAGTTTTATCGATTCTACTCTGATAGAGGTCTTTCGTCAGGTCCTCAAGAATAGAGCGCTTTCTGTTCTTGAGAGACGAGAAGGTTCTATAGAGTATGTTTTTGTTCAAAAATACTTTAAAAGACTATCTTAAAAAGTACTTCAAGCAACTGCTTGTTATCTATAAAGAATTAAGAAAAAGTCAGTTTAACTGATTTAGTAAAGTTTTGCTTCATAGGCGTTCTTTGATTAAAACGGTTAACGATAAACCTAAAAAGATCTCTCAGATTCAATGTCACAAAGTATTTGTGATTATTTTATTAACTTTTTTACTCGACTGATTGCTTATACTTACTTGCCGAAAAAACCTTTTCTCAATTTAGGAGAACAAGATAAGCTAGTTTTGTCTCCCACTATTTGAAATAACCATTGTAGTTTTTATTATTGGCGGTTGTTACTTGAGAGAATCGTTAACTTTGTTGTTTTTTAACATAAGTTAAACTTACGTCATCTTGATCATAGATATAACGCTGAGAGGACAAGTTCAATATAAAATCAAAGGCAATAACTCCTATACCGAAATTAGTTTGTGTGCCTTCTGTGTGCTTTCGAAAATTATGTCCCAAGCAAATGTAGTCAATAATACCTTTAACCTTAAAGATCCTCAATACTATTTCAATCGAGAATTAAGCTGGTTAGAATTCAACTATCGAGTCTTACACGAGGCATTAGATGAACGAACTCTACTTCTAGAACGCCTAAAATTTACTGCAATTTTTAGCTCTAACCTTGATGAATTTTTTATGGTTCGCGTAGCAGGGTTAAAACAACAAGTAGCTGCTGGTGTAAGTAAGTTAACTCCTGATGGTCGTACTCCTTCTCAACAGTTAACCAATATTAGTGATCGTCTTTGTCCTCTAGTTAAACAGCAGGATCATCTGTTTGAATACACCCTCAAAAATCTCTTAATTGCTCAAGGAATTTATTTAATTAACTACGTCGATCTCGATCAAGAACAACGTACTTATCTCCATCAATATTTTGATGATTATATTTTTCCGGTACTAACACCATTAGCAGTTGATCCGAGCCATCCTTTCCCTTATATTTCTAACCTAAGTCTAAATTTGGCGGTTGTAGTTCGTGAACCTAACACCACAAAAGAACATTTTGCAAGGGTTAAAGTTCCTCAAGTGCTTCCTCGTTTTGTCGCATTCCCCAAGGAATTACGCCATCAAGAAGATGAGCAGACTGCTGTTTGGACAGGAGTTCCTCTTGAACAAGTGATAGCCCATAACTTGGAGGCTTTGTTTCCAGGGATGATTGTACAAGAATGTCATCCCTTTCGTTTGACTCGCAATGCGGATTTATTGGTGGAAGAGGATGAAGCTGATGATCTTCTATTAGCCATAGAACAGGAACTTCGCAAACGTCATGTAGGTAAATCTGCAGTTCGTTTAGAAATCCACGCTTCCACCCCCAGTAACATTCGAGAACGACTGATGAAAGATTTAGTTTTAGATGAGATTGACGTTTACCATATCGACGGGTTACTAGGACTCAAAGACTTATTTTATTTTATGTCCATTCCTCGCCCTGATCTTAAAGAGAGACCTTGGAGTGCAGTTATTCCTAATCCTTTACAACGAATTAAACAAGTTGTTAATAACAATGAAGATGGCATAATCCAACATGAAGGAGAAAATATTTTTTCCCTAATTCGCAATTCCGATTTGTTAGTTCATCATCCCTATGATTCTTTTAGTGCTTCTGTTGAAGAATTTATTACCCAAGCTGCTTATGACCCTAATGTTTTGACGATTAAGATAACCCTGTATCGTACTTCTGGCGATTCTCCTATTGTCAATGCTTTAATTGCGGCAGCCGAAAATGGTAAACAAGTAGCAGCCTTGGTGGAATTAAAAGCCAGATTTGATGAGGAAAATAATATTCTTTGGGCGCGACGCCTAGAACAATCTGGAGTCCATGTTGTTTATGGGTTAGCGGGACTCAAAACTCATACTAAAGTAGTTTTAGTAGTGCGACGGGAAGATAATAAAATTCGGCGTTATGTCCATATTGGAACAGGAAATTACAATTATAAAACTGCTAACTTGTACACCGATCTAGGCTTATTAAGTTGTCGAGAAGAACTGGGGGCTGACTTAACAGATCTATTTAATTTTCTCACAGGATATTCCCGTCAGAAATCCTACCGAAAATTGCTAGTCGCTCCCGTCACTATGCGTGATCGCATGATAGAAATGATTTATCGTGAAGTAGAACATTGCAAAAATGGGGGAAGTGGCCGCATTGTAGCTAAAATGAACGCCTTAGTCGATTCCCAGATGATTAGAACCCTCTATGAGGCTTCTCAGGCAGGAGTGAAAATAGACCTGATTGTACGGGGAATTTGTTGTCTACGTCCAGGAGTTAAAGGTATCAGTGATAATATTAATGTTATTAGTATTGTGGGTCGCTTTTTAGAACATTCACGAATTTTTTATTTTCACAATGGTGGAGAAGAAAAAATTTATATTGGGAGTGCAGACTGGATGACTCGTAATCTTTCTCGTCGGGTTGAAGCTATAACTCCTATTGAAGATCCATCAATTATGCAGGAATTACAAGAAATTTTGGGAATTATGCTAGCCGATAATCGTCAAGCTTGGGAATTACAGTCTGATGGTAGTTATGTTCAAAGACATCCTGGGGAAAATTGCCGAGAACAGAGTGCGCACAAAATTTTCATGAAAATGGCATTAAACAGTCAACAGTTAACATAAAGAAATAACTAAATATAAAGGTTAATATTTATTGTCTTTTGTTATGAAGCGCAACAGCTCCCACAGGCAGTCTATGATTAAACTATTAACTGTTCCCGAAACTTTTCTACCACTAAGTTTAACCCGACAGAATTAGAGGCTTTAAAAAGTAAGCGATCGCCCGGTTCGATAATTACTTTCAATCGTTCAATGAGTTCCTGATGGGTAGAGATGCAATCAGTGATCACACCTAGTGCACCTTGGGTAATTGCCTCTGCTTCAGGATCATTAACCAACACTAACAAATGATCAACCTCCGCTTCTTTTACCATTTTTCCAACTTCACAGTGGAATTGGGCTGATTTTTCTCCTAATTCCTTCATAGTTCCTAGAATCGCTAAATGTCGTTTGCCAGGAATTTCTTTCAACAAATTTAAAGCCGCTTTCATAGACTCTAATCCTGCATTATAGGTCTCATCGAGAATGATAATGTCACCTGGCAATTTATATTGTCGGGAACGTCCTTTAGGCAAATGGACTTTAACTCCTTGAGCAAAAGAAGTCAAATCGAAATTTAGACATTTGGCTACAGCCAAAGCCCCTAAATAGTTTAAAGCATTGTGACGACCTGGTAACGGCACGGGAAAATTCATCCCCTCTACCTGTAAAGTTTGAGAATCAATTAATTTTCCAGTTATATCTCCTCCTTCAAGCCCATAAGTCATGGTTTTTCCGGACCAAACTTTCTTTGCCGTTTGAATTAAAAGAGTATTCTCGTGATTGAGAATAGCAATTCCCTCTCGAGGCATTTGAGCTAATAACTCACATTTAGCTTGGGCGATTGCCTCTTTTGAGCCTAGTCTCCCAATATGGGCTGTTCCCACATTTGTAATCAGTCCAATAGTGGGACGGGCTATTTGAGTGAGTAAAGCAATCTCTCCCAGAGCTCGCATACCCATTTCAATCACCACATAATTTTGATCAGTTGTTAGCTCTAATAAAGTTTTAGGAACACCAATTTCATTGTTGTAATTACTTTGAGTTTTGTGGACTTTTCCCTGTGTTCTCAAGACAGCTGCAATTAATTCTTTTGTAGTCGTTTTGCCAACTGAGCCTGTGACAGCTATCACAGGAATATCAACTTGATTACGCCACCAATGAGCAATTTGTTGATAAGCAACTAAAGTGTCTTTGACTTGAAACTGTGGTATTTTCTTGCTTAAACTTACTGGTAAATAGTGATCTACAATCAGAGCTACTGCTCCTTTCAGTGTTGCATCTTTTGCAAATTTATGTCCATCAAAATTGCTGCCTTTTAATGCCAAAAATACTTCTCCTTTCTTGATGGAACGGCTATCTGTATTGATTCCTTTAGCTTTCTCATAAGGATTAAAGTTAAAAACTTGGTCTAGATTACTTTCAAATAAATCAAGAAAGTTACTGAGATAAATTTCGAATGACATAATGTTTTAATCAAAGTTTTTTATTGAATAAACCTAATTGGTATCTAAATCATCTTAAGAAGATCAATGTTATAATTATTATTATTTAGTTCCAAATGTTCTGAATCAATGATGGAGATCATTTAACGAGCAGGTTATGTGCCAATTAATTATCCTAAGCGTTTGTTTAACCATTTTCTAAATTATTACTGTCATATTTTAACCAGCTGTTGGCAGATAAAGCCTCAACTACAAGATTATATTCCTAACCTAATTGATATGTTTAAAAATTTAGCGGAACTTTGTAGTTGTTTTTACTATTCTAACCGTTAAATTCGCTATTTTGTCAAAAATATTAGTAAATTTATTAGATTTACTAAACTTCAGCGGTTAGTGAGAATAATTAATGCTAAAAATATCAACAACTAATACCACTCCCCAGGGTTAAATTAATGATACTGGAATATTTATTCATTAGATTCAAAATTCTATGTTTTCAATAGGATTAAGTTCTGCTTTAAAACATTTTGTGCAGGCATAGTAGACGGTAGCCATACTTGTGAAAATATGTCGTATAACAAAGTATGTCCTATAATTTTTCTAAGTCAAATTGTTTACACCTCAACTCTTGAACAGTTTTAATGGTATTTGTACAAGTATTTAATTATTCTTTTGTAATTTTACAGATAAAAAAGATTGATTTTCAAAACTTTTTATAACGTCTTCCAAAATGTTCTGCCTAAATATAACTATCAAAAGTCTAATAAATTTTTAATGTTGCAGATATCGAGTCAATTATCGAATTTTTTCGTCGTTTAAAATAGTCAGTAGCCGGAACACTATGTTTTTACTAAAAGTATTAATTTTGGCAAAGTGGATTTAACTGCTTTAAGCTAAACCAAGTTGATTTTAAATGAAATCAACTTTGACGATACTTCTAATCCCTTCTTATATCCAGAAAAAGAAGAAGTTTGCTATGATTTTAAAGTTTCCTATTTGGGAATATCTAAACTAATCACCAACCCTACACAGTCAATAATGAGGTTACTTTGTCCAAAATCTTCAACATCACCAGAAGTCCCTCTATTTATCTATTTACCAGGAATGGATGGAACAGGAAGGCTGCTACATCGACAAGTTAAAAAATTGAGTCAATTTTTTAAAGTTTGTTGTTTATCAATTCCCCAAGATGATTGTAGCAACTGGAATACTTTAGTTTCTCAAACCATTAGTTTAATTGAAAAAGAACTCAAGCGTCATCTTCAATTTTCCTCTGTTTATTTGTGTGGAGAATCTTTTGGAGGATGTTTAGCGATAAAACTTGCTCTGAAGTCTCCTAAATTAATTAAAAAAATGATTTTAATTAATCCTGCTTCATCTTTTAGGCAACGTCCTTTATTAAGTTTGGGAAGTGAATTAATTCAATGGGTACCAGAGATTCTACACCAAACTTCAATTCTAGGATTTTTACCCTTTTTGGCAGCTTTAGGAAGAATAGAAACAAAGGATTATCACGCTTTATTAAAAGCGATGCAGTCAGTTCCTCCATTAGTAGTTAGTTATCGACTGAAGCTATTACGGGATTTCAACGTCGATGAAGCACAATTAAAACAGTTAACCCAACCTATTTTAACCGTCGCTAGTGATAGCGATTACCTATTACCGTCTGTCGCTGAAGGAAAACGATTAATCAACTGTTTACCTAATAGTAACTTAGTAATCTTACCCGATAGTGGACATGCTTGTTTATTGGAAACTGAAGTTGATTTAACTAAACTGCTTCAAAACTATAATTTTTTACCCATTAAAATCACAGCCCATAAACGTTGAAGTCGATAAGACTTATTATAGTAATCTTTATATGTTGGAATTATTAAGAGTCTTTGTTTTGTCAGATATAAATTAACAAAGTTAATAACTTATGTGAGTTCCTCAAAAAAAATTTTTTTTCCATTTATTAATTTTTCAGGGAAAATATGAGAACTATCTCCATTTTAGTAACGCTTTATTCCAGGATGAGTGCTAGTAAGGATGTTATGCTAAATGTTTGGACCATCGTTCATATTGATTGCTGATTCTAAATATTTCAGAAGATGTTTTTTGTAAAAAATCTTATATTATTAAGGTCAATTATAGATTTTTTATGTAAAATTTATAATTTTTAAAAAAGCTGTTTCTAATAAAAATAGTCAATGGACTTTTAGTTCTTTAATTTTGTAATAGTAGTATCAATCTTTATTGAATTCTTTAATGTTTAAAGGCTGCCACAAGTTGACGATTTACTAATGCCAATTCAATTGCCTGAGGAAACTGGCATTAGTCCACACTCTCTCGGGTTCCGGGAAAAAAATGAGATCAACGAATTCGCCATTACTTTTCAGATAAATGTTACTTTACTTTAATAAACTAACTTCTTTTCTACTTCTAGTTTTCTGTTCTAGAGTTCCAGAGTTTAAAATTTATCTTTAGCTATTTTTTAGACGCTAAAAAAATAGCTAAAGATTTGAAAGATATAAAGAAAATAAATAAACAACTCTAAATGATTAGACACACAATTTTTAATTGTTTTGTAATTATATGATCAGTTCTCAGTTAACTATGTGATTGCATGTAATTTAGTCCAGTCTCCTAATGTTCTTACGTAATATTCTACTACATAAATACCGAAAACGTGAACGTAAAGAGCAATTTTTCCTAAAAATTGAATTTAATAGTTAACATCATAATATTGGACCTACATTATTTTGTATAATAGCTATATTTTTTCTGAATAATTGAGAAAAAAAATATTTTTTTATGGAAAAACTATATCATAATACTGACATTAATTTTAGGCTGGATAGAGTTCTCCAAAATTTACAAATAAAAGTGAAATATAAAGTTAAATAAATTTAAATTTATTTAACTTTATATTCATTAAAATTGACCAATCAAGATGAAATAACTCAGCTATAACAGAATACCAAAACAACTGTTTAAGTGCGATTATCAACATAAGTTAAGAATATTACAAACATGGGTTTTAAGCATTCCTACAGTAATATAAAGTTGTTGAGAGATGGCGGCATTAATATGAGCATGGACAAAACTGTATAACTTATAATTAGGTTTCAGTCAAAGGGTAATGTCACAATAATTTTTGAGATAATTTTTCTTGACGTGAATTGCTCAGAGAAGCTAAATAAAAGGGACTTCTGCTTGGTATTGTATATTATACGTAACAAACAATACCAACCTATACACTACTCTGATGAGTTATTCTGAGAACTTCAAGCCGCCAACACTTTTTACTTTTAATTATGAAGGCTTGGGATGAAAATTTTTGTCTTTAATTACCCTTCTAAGTCCATTTTATAGAAAATAACAAATTCAATGTCATCAAGTTCTCTTAACTCTAGATAAATAATAGTAGCATTAAGATTGTGTTTCGTACAACAACACAAGTTATTCTTGATCATCGGATACTTATTATCCCAAAATAATTTCTTTATAACTATTTATAGTAAAGTATAGTTTATTCAGTAAATGTGTAAGTATTTATTTATCTTTCTTAGAAGAAAAATATAGATTTTATCTGTTTTTAAAGTTAAGTTTTTCTTTATAAAATTATTTTTTAAAACTCTTTGCTGTCAATACTTTTTTATTGTTTATTTCTTATTTTAAGACAAAAACTGACAGCCTTAAATAGTAATGTAAACACTTACAGATTTCGTGAGCATTAAAAGTTACTACTAAAAAGTAGAAAACAGCAACAACAAGTTAAATCTCTTTACAAAATTCAAGAGCTTTATCTAAAATCTGATTTCCCTGCTCAACAGTTTCAATACGAGAGACGCGTTCGCGTAACTCAGATGCTCCTGGAAATGCCCTACAATACCAAGCTAGATGCTTTCGTGATTGATAAATTCCTCGTTGCCCCTTATATTCCCATAGATTATTAAGATGTTCTTTTGCGCATTCTAGTCGTTGTTCTGGAGTTGGGGGAACTTTGCGAATTCCTGTTTGTAAAAAATAATCAATTTCCCCGACTAGAAACGGATAACCTAATGTTCCTCGCGAACACATCACTCCATCTGCTCCTGTAATTTCTAAACACTTCATAGCTGATTCTACTGAAAAAATATCCCCGTTAGCAAGTATAGGAATACTTAATATTTCTTTGACTTTAGTAATCCATTCCCATTTTGCTTTTCCATTATATCCTTGAGCACGAGTCCTAGCATGAATGGTGATCATTGCTGCCCCCGAATCTTCCATTCTTTTTGCAAAATCAAGGATGTTAATTTCTTGATCACTCCAGCCAATACGAGTTTTAACGGTAACAGGGACTTCAACAGATTTCACTACTTTTTTAACAATTGCTTGAGCAATATCTGGTTGACGAAGTAGAGAAGAACCACCTCCTTTTTTAGTGATTTTATTCACGGGACAACCCATATTTATATCAATAGTTTGCGCCCCTTTTTTCACAGATTCTTGAGCAGCTTCAGCTAGAAAGTCGGGACGATAGTCAAATAATTGAATACTAATAGGCTGTTCATCCCTATCAATTCCCATCAGTTTTGTTAGTTCTTTTAAATGGTGAATTTGTGTAGCATTAACCATCTCAGTATACATCATAGATTGAGGTGCATATCGCCTAACTAAACGACGAAATACTAAATCTGTAACTCCAGACAAGGGAGACTGAAATACGCGACTTTTCACTTCCAATGATCCAATTTTCAAAGGAGATGATAATTTTTGTTTAAGATAATTAGACAACATTTTATGGGAAGGTAAGTTTAAACAATAAAACTATTCTAGACTAAGGACAATAAATAGCTCATAACTTTCAAAATTCTTATCCTAATTGTACTATATAACTCGCAAAATTTAATTTTGATAACAATCAAAGTTTTAACTACTAAAAACTTTCAAAAATAATATTTTTAGAGTTTGTCTATTATGATCCGTCATAGCTAGTCTAGGAGAGCTATAGATAATTACTGTGTATATCTTTTATCGCTTATTTTATTCAGTAAATCTTAATTTTAAATACTAAAGTAAAAAAAATTAAAAATAATCTATATTTAGTGAGTCTTAAAAAGTTTTTTATTAGTCTATGTCGAAGATCATCAAGACATTCTATTTAACTTTTTATCGAACATATTGTAAAAAATTTGAGCTCAATGCCATTAATTTTTATTTAATTTAAACTAACTTTAGTATAAAAATTAAAAAGTTTAATATTGACTTAGGTTTGATTGCTAATCTAAAGATACTAATCGTAACTTTAGATAGAAACTGACAGTTAGAAAGATAGAAAAAATTTCTTTATATAAAAGCTAAACTTTATATTAAGTAAACTATAAATAATTATAAGATAACATTTTATAATTACTTTGATTTTAAATTATCTAAGTTAATTTAGACAATCGTGTCGAAATATAGCAAAATTTATTGTACTAATAGAAATTTTTGCAAAAAAGGACAAACAGAATGTACTAAGAATTTTGTAAATATTCTTACAAGTATTTCTTAAGCTAGAAAGTGAGAGTCTTTATAGAAAAAAACAATTTTTTAAAAAAGTAATGTCAAATATCGGGATTAGAAGCTACTAATAATCTCTATCTTAATTCCATGGGCTAATAATAATTTAGGCATTTAAAAGTATAAATTAAAAATAATTATAATATACAAATTGTAGTAATTATCAGCATTTTTAAATATTGGTTCTAAAGTAGATAATCGAACAAAGCGATTAGGAGAAAAAACTATAATAGTTATGTTGATAGTTAAAAATTAAATATTTTCTTAAAAAGAAAGACTTATATTGATTGATTGTCAATTTCAACTAAAAGAGACAATAGATAAATTGGAGAGTAGTACCAATATTAGTAATACTAGTGTTATTGACAGTGAGGATCATGTCGCTAGTGTCACTAACTCCAATGGGGAGAGAGCATCTTAGGTTATTTCCGATATAGTAATTATGTTGAATAATCTACTTGAGAAAGCAAACTTAAATCTCTTGATATTTCACTTATAATCTTCCAATCATCGGACTTCCTTAATCAAGTCTCACACAATCATTCTTAGATTTAAAAAACTAAAAATACTTTAGAACAATGAAAAATTGTGTTAAAATCGCTATTTTACAAGTAATTTCCAATTTACTCGACTTTGGTTGTTTTTTGGATGAAGCCATAACCCATCCAAGGTTTAACCCAAGAACTCAGAATAATTTAGTTCTATCAAAGGGAACACAAATTATTCAATCAACATAACCAAATATGTTTTTTGTGGAAGTTCGTGCGTTTCAATACACTGTTGGTGGCACAATAGCGGCCATTGATAATTCTCAGTAGTTCGGACTTATGTGTAATTGAACTAACTGCCTATTAAACCAATAATAAATGGTGACACTTAACTTCGGTTGAAAACTCCTGCCGACATTTTTGTTAGACTACTCTGGAATAGTAATAGAAGATTTTCTCTTTTATTGAAAATAATGTAACTTATATAGCTGAAGAGTCAAGATCAAAAAAACATCATGATTCCCTCAGTGTAATTGAGCTGACGAGGTCATCATCGGTCCTACTCAAATTTTCAATAAATACTATGTTTGTTTTACGTTTGTGTGTGAGTATGAGTGCAGGTATTTTTCTGTCCTTAGTCTGGAAAGTATCGGTGGCGACACAAGTACCGTCATCTTCTGTCAAAACTCACGATGGAACTTCGGCAACCTCTCAGGAAACTTCTTTGTTATCCCCCAATAGGCGAGTGCGGGCGAAGAAAGTGAACTATCATGTGGCGGACACCCAGCAGATAAAACAATCTATTTCAAAACAAACATCATCAACTATCAAGAAATTTTCTACTCAGGTTAGTGTTGAGCCCATAGACTCATTAAATGTCCCCAACGCTGTTGATTACTCTTCAGCCATCCTAAAAAACTTGCTATCAAACAAACTTAGCCCCGGTGGCAACCCCTTATTGTTTCCCACTAAACCCTCAGAGGTGGAGACAGCCATTAGTCAACCGATTACCTTAGATCAAGCCATTTCTCTGGCATTGCATAATAATAGAGAACTCCAAGCCTCTCGTATTAAACTAGAAGAGCGTCAGGCTCGTTTAAAGGTCGAACAAGCCGACTTGTTTCCTACAATAGATATTGGAGCTAGTGCCGTACGATTTAGAAATGATAGAGTATTCGGTGGTGGTACGAATCAACTCGGAAATTTAATTCCTGAAGAAACCAGTGCTGAAACTTTTACAGATCTTCGGGCTTTAGCAACCCTTAATTATATTATTTACAGTGGGGGCGAACGGTTAGCTCAAATTACACGGGCTCAACGAGAAGTCCGGAACCAAGAGCTAGAAGTAGAGCGAATTTCTGAACAAACCCGCTTTGAATCTACTGATCGTTATTATCGGTTACAAAACGCCGATGCTCAGGTTGCCATTGCCCAAGCGGCAGTAGAAGATGCCAATCAAAGTTTACGGGATGCTCGATTGTTAGAACAAGCGGGGTTGGGAACACGATTTGATGTTTTGCGAGCTGAGGGGGACTTAGCTACGGCTAATCAAGGGTTAACCCGTGCAATCGCAGAACAGCGAACGGCAAGACGTAGTTTAGCCGAATTTCTGAGTGTGGGACAGCACATTCAATTAACAGCAGTAGATGAGATCTCCGAAGCAGGGACTTGGGCAATGACCCTTGATGAAACCATTGTCCGTGCCTATAAAAATCGCGCTGAGTTAGAACAACAATTAGTACAACGAGAAATTGGTCAACAAGATCGTGACATTGCTCTGTCAGAAATTAGACCTCAAGTTAGTTTTCTCGCAGAATATGATGCACGGGACAACTTAGACGATGGCGTTCCTGTTCTTATGGATTGGACATTCGAAGCAAGGGTTCGCTGGCGGATTTTTGATGGGGGAAAAGCCTTTGCAGGAGCCAGACGAGCTGAACGGAATATAGACTTAGCCAATACCAACTTTGCTAAACAACGCAATGCCATTCGTCTTGAGGTAGAAGAAGCTTATTATAATCTTATTGCAAATCGGGAAAATATCACCAGTACCCGCAAGAACGTTGAAATTTTTACAGAGGCTCTCAGACTGGCTCGATTACGATTTCAGGCGGGGGTTGGAACTCAAACTGATGTTATTGATGCTCAACGAGATCTCACAGATGCACGGGGGCGTTTTCTACAGGCAGTTATTGGCTACAATCAATCTCTCAATGCTTTACAACGCTCAGTTAGTAATTTACCTGATAATGGACTGTTTGAGGCACGTTGATCCCAGACAATTCTCTGTTTTCTGTTACTTGAAACGTTGTAGGGGTAATTTATCTGTTTCTACATTAAGTTAAGATCTTTCACAGAAAAATTAATTTTTCTGTGAATCGTTTTTTTGCTCTAAACTGATCAAATCTTTTCTCGTTTTGTCCATATGATTAAAAAGACACTTTTCTTTGAGCTTAGAGGAGTTATCCTAATTACTCTCTGGATATTGGTTGGAGAATTTTTTGTACTCTACGAACGGGATTTATTAATATTCGGGTATTTAAAGACACTGTTGATATTGCCATAGGTCGATATGATTACCTCCAAGACAACTAAAAGGAAGAACTAACTTCTTTTTCAAGCTTTGGCGACCGCTCTATGTGCCAGTGTAAGACTAGGAAATATTGCTGGAGGGACAAAGAAATCAATTCAACTTGGAGGGACAGGGGGAGTATTTTGGATAACTATAACGGCAATTTTGGGAATGTCAACTAAATTCATCGAATGTACTTTAGGGCTAAAATATCGCATTGTTCATCCTGATGGCACAGTAGTTGGTGGACTCATATATTATTTGCGTAACGGGTCAAATACATTAGGTCAAGCTCAATTAGGTATGCTTTTAGCAACCATTTATAGGGTTACTGAAATTTGTTCAGCCATAGGTGCAGAAAATATGTTCCAGTCTAATCAATTGTTTGCTGTATTAGCCACTATCATTCCACAGTTACAACCATATAATTAGGCTTATGGTCTGAATTTAGCTCTGTTGCTGGGATTAGTAACTATCGGCGTATCGGCGATGTTAACCGTATTAGCATCGTCACTAATAAGTTAGTCCCAGTAATGGTCGGAATTTACCTTTTTAGCTGTTTGTGGGTGTTAAAAGTAAACTTTACGGTGATTTCCAGGGTCTTTTTATGGTTCAAGAGGCTTTTTCTCCTCAGACTATTGAGGGGGACTGGTGGACGTTTTGGTTTAAGGAATCTGGCGCAGTGTTTTTTCTAATGGAGCTGGATTGAAACGACGATTGCTCATTCAGTGGACAAGACTCAAGAACCTATTCGAGAGGAAATTATTTCTATCTTAGAGCCGTTTGTTGACATGGTAATTATCTGCAATTTAACGGCATTGGTTATTATAACGACAGAAATCTCAGAAATCTATAGGAACGTAGTGAGAGCAACTATTTAGTGAGTGGTTCAGCTCTAGCCGCGCTAGCTTTTAGTCGAGTCATCAATTTGGTTCCTTTTTTTTTAGCTGAAATTATAGGTCGGTTTGCCTTTTCAACGATGATCTCTTGATGTTATTACGGCGAAAGATGTTGGGATTATGTTTTCGGAGAATCTAGTCATCATATTTTTAAAATTATGTTTTTAACTTTTATCTTTCTGAGACCTATTTTTAATTGAAAAGCCTTAGTAAAATTTAGTGAAACAATCTTATTAACCTTAACTATTGCTAATGTTCTAGGTTGTATTTTTTTCTTAGGAAAAATAGCTGAAAATCTACACAAATATTGGTCAAAGTTTAAGTCTAAAGAAATTAAAGGCAAATAATCCTTGCAAAGGAAAGATATTCATCCTGTGTTAGTTGCTCGTCCAGCAAAAAGGCTCAATGATTTTCCGCGACTTCTTTGATGTGTAAGTTATTTAAATAAGTTGTATAAAGTTGAATTTACGATGAAGTTCTATTAAGTCCTTTTTGGGGTTGAATAAACAGTGTAGGAATCTCAATAGGTTCAGTTAACTCTGCACATCTCATCACATTTTTAAAGATTTTGTTGCGGGACTATACTACAAATTTACTACCCCATCTCCCCTCGTTTTTTTCTTCCATTCCTGATTGGAAAACTTTTTGTTACAAGGGAGTTCATTCTTGATATTGTTTTAAACTTCAGGCTAAGATTTCAGCTTTCTCATAACTTTCAAAAGCTCCCATCGCTTTTAGGAAAGATGACATTTTATATAATACGGGAAAAGTTATTTTTAAAATGGATGGCATCCGGCTAATCAAAAAAAGATTAATCAATATTCAACTTTTGAATTTTTTAGGATTTCCTGTCGTTTAAATAGGGTCCAATTTAGCACTCCATCCTAAATAGTTCATTAATCTTTTTCAATCATTAATCTAATCCGTAAATTTATAACTAGTTTGAGGCTTACTACTATTATCATGACCTTGCAAATCATACGCAACAATATGATAATCCATCGACAAATAATCTCTTAAATTTAACCAAACTAAGCTATCGCCAGCTAAATTCTGTAACAGAAAAAGTTGACTTTATTCTCAATAAAACTCTAAATAAGAGATATGAATATCTGATTAATTTACAGCTTTACAAATAAATATTTTTGACTATAAAAAGAGTTATTAAATAATAATTTAGGATATAATACCCTGTACTAAGGGCTTAAAAAAGGGAACTAATTCAGGTTTACTAGCCACTAAACAAGGAAAAGGTTTTTTTCCATAATTCTGACCAATCTTAAGCGGAAAAATGGGGTCATCATTCAAAGAAACAAAAACTCCACCTGCACCTCTAAGAATAACCCAAACCGCAGCAATATCCCAAATTTTAGGGGTTACTTCTACCCCCCCTAATGCTGCTCCACAAGCCACTAATGAAATGTTATAACTAGCGACTCCAATTATACGAATTTTACAAGGAAAAGGTTGTCTAAGAATTTTAATACTACGGGTGCATAAATTGAAAAGATGACTTTGACTAGGCTGGTCGTGACTCGTGTGAATTTTTACCCCATTTGAATAAGACCCTTTAGGTCCAGTTATTCCGGTTTCCCCATACCAGTATCCATGGAAAGATTGCTGAAGTTGGGGAAAATGAACAAAGCCAAAAACAGGGGTTCCTCGATACAACAATCCTAGAGAAATGCCCCAAATTGGGATACCTCGTGTGAAGTTAGTAGTTCCATCAATCGGGTCAATGATCCAACACCAGTCTGTTTCAGGAAAGATATGAGTAGTTTCCTCAGTAAGAACTCCATGTTCAGGAAATTTAGTAGCGATCACCGCCCGAATAGCTTGATCAGTCCAATGATCAGCTTGGGTAACTAAAGAACCATCGTCCTTCTGTGTAGGGGATATTTGACCTACATCGGCCACTAAACAATGTCCTAGTTTTTGGGTTGTCGTCCGACAAAACGTTAAGACCTCGTGCCAAAATTGTTCCATATTTAATTGAAGGATAAGAGGGCAACAATACGATATTACCCTTAAAAGATATAGGAATATAACTCGATAAAGCAAGTTTTTTGATTCCGGGGTCCCCAAGATCAAAGGTAGAAAGATTTAATCAGTTGTCCTTGGATAGAATTTTGACAAAAGTGTTATGCTAGTGGGCGATCACATCTTTTTAGATATTTTTTCTATAATAAGGCAAAGAATTCAAATTCATTTGAACCCAAAATTATTAAGACTTTACTTTTAGGATCGATGCTGCCCACAAAATTTTTATCGATGCTGCCCACAAAATTTTTATCGATGCTGCCCACAAAATTTTTATCGATGCTGCCCACACAATTTTTGTCGATGCTGCCCACACAATTTTTGTCGATGCTGCCCACACAATTTTTGTCACAAATGAAACTTTAAGATATTAATGAGATAAGAAAATGTTATCAACTTCAACTAACAAAGCTGCCATTATCCGTAATTATATTCTTCTTTCTCTAGTCGTTATGATTTTGGGAGTGGGATTAACGGATATTTTCAAAAATCCTAGTCGAGTTGGACAAAAGGATCGTATTGATAATTATGTCCGCTATATCAATGCAGGTTTTGTTGCTCAAACGCAAAAATCAGGACGTTGACACTCAGTTGTTAAGCTTGCGTTGGAATATCTTTTGGCTAAATATGTCTAGAAAACCGATATTTAATCTATAGGTTCTTCCACTGAGCTTTTTCTTGCTAGTGTAAGAACCACGACTAGGATACCCTTATATGAAATTACTTTTTGCTTTCTGGCTTAATATGTAAGTACGACTTACTAAACTCTATGAATTAAAACCTACTTTGTATAAGCAAATAAACCTTGTGCTCCTATTATTTTAGGAATGACGCAGTATTCCATAACTTGTCTTTTAGCTTAATTTTCATTTTTAAAATCATCAATTCTCGTCCTTACTTTTATTATTTTCATCTATAGGTTTTTCTGAAAATACGTTTTTAAAAAATTAGACCATCGTTTTTATAGACTTAGATGAATATTAGCTATTAATAAATAATTAAATCCTTTTTTAAAAACTTTTAAAAGTATTCTTCTTAAAAGACTTCTTAAATAATCTATCTGTAAATTTACAAAAAATTGTATTTTTTAATGAATTAACCTAATTTACAATGTTTTTAAATTTATATACTCTTCTATTTTATAGATAATATTTATGCTATTTTCTGTTATGGAGTTTATCTTTGAGTCACGAGTCAACTTTGATAATATTTTTTCTTCTAATTCCATTGACTAAATTTTTAAGCTAATCACTATATCTTAATTGGTAACTAAATTAAGATTTCTATAATTTTAAAATTATTAAGTTAATAAATATTATTTAATTTTTAATTAACAGTTTTCAATAGAGTTTAAATCAGGAAAATAAGGAGAGAGAAATACTACTTGTTCTCCGATAGACTTCATCATTTTTCTAGCTTTTGTTATTTTATGTATAGACCGATAAGTTATCCATAACAGCATAAATCTAGCCATAGGTTTATACCGTCAGTACTTTTGTTTTATCAGTGAAAAAAAAATTTATTTACATATCCTCCAAGAGGAAAAGAGAAAAAAACTGATGCAGTGAGCGTTACTATTAACGTAATATTTTTCCTTTATTATTGGGATATGTTCCATAAGCTCGTTTTCCTTTAGTTTCTCTGACATACTGACAAGTTATAGCTAGCTTAACTCCGGTTTCATTAATAAAAATTAAGTACGAAAGTTTAAGTTTTTTAAGTATTAAAGAACACTACACTCTCAAAATTTTAACCCTATAGCTTGTTAAGTTACCGAGATATATTTTTTTTAAAAAAAGTTAAGTTTAAGTTGCTGGGAAAAACGACATATTGTAGAAATACTAACTCTAACATTTATTTTTTCATTCGAGTGAATACTTGGCTTTTGTAAAGCTGTATAGTTATTTTGTTCTAGCAATCGTTTGATAAAATTTAGGTCATTAAACCTCCATTAAAAAGAGTTTTTTCTGGATAAAAATAAGTAGTTAGATACTCTTTATTGTTTTATAGTCTTCAAGTAGGTAATCGATGAAACTATAACTAATTTTTAAATAAAATATTTTATTTAAAAATTAGTTAACCAATAAAAAACACTAAATAATAACCATTATTTCTCTAAAAAATAGAGGCAATTTAAAAGATTAAAGGTGATTAGACTTAAGATTATGCCGAATAAAATCTAGATTATTTGATTAATTTTTACTCATCTCAATTATAAATATTTAACTTAACTCACTTTTGGACAGCTTTTAAACATCAGTATAAACATAAAAAATTTCATTATTTTATTTATTGTTTAATCTCAAAACCGTTAACAGTAAATCTTTTATAAAAAAGAATCTCTAATTCGTTAATTAAATACTATTGCAATAGATTTTATTTATGGATAAAGTAATATTTTTATGCTATCCATATAAAATTTGCAAGAAGAAATAAATTTCTGATTTAATAATTCTAAACATAGGAAGTTGTCATGTGAATTTTTATCTTAAATAAGTATAAATTTAGATCCTATAAAAAGTAATTTTTCGGAGAAATTTTGACTAGTATTATAAGATCTATGTAGTGATATTTTACGGCTTAAAAAAGTTAGAAAATATTTAACAAAAGTGCAATTATTTCACCGTTAAATTTTTTAAATCTCAAAGAGATCTAGAGGATTGTTAGCTAAAGTTCTAATCTAATAATAATCTATGATAAATACACCTAGCCTCAATCTAGTGAAGCATGCAGCCTCATTTGTATCCCAAACGCCTCTACCAGTGGCTCACTTCTAGTAACTTTGGGCTCAGCACCACCGATCCTCGCTATGCTTTATTAGAAGCCTGTTTGATTGGATTTCTTTCAGCCTTAGCCGCTCTCATTCTTAAAATAGGAGTTGGTTGGTTAGGAGGATGGCGAGTAAGTCTAGCCAATCAATTTGGGGCGATCTGGGTCCTTCCCCTTGGAGGCTTAATTTTAGGATTAATATCGGGATGGTTGATCGAAGAAGTTTCTCTTACTGCTGCAGGAGGTGGTATTACCCAAGTAAAAGCTTCGTTGGCCCGCTATCCTGTTCCATTATCTATACGGGTTGTCCTAGTCAAACTAATTGGTACAATCTTGGTATTAGGGGCTGGGTTAACCTTAGGTCGTCGTGCCCCCACAGTCCATATTGGAGCGGCTTTAGCGGCACAGTTGAGCAGTTGGGTTCCTACCTCTCCTGAACATCGACGACAAATGATTGCGGCCGGAGCTGCTGCCGGACTAGCTGCTGGATTTAGTACTCCGATTGCTGGAGTTTTATTTGTGGTTGAAGAGTTGATGCGCGACGTTTCTGGTCTAACGCTACAAACCGCTATTGTTGCCTCATTTGTGGGGGCTGTTGTCTCTTTGATCCTTCAGTCAGCATCTCTATCATTTTCATCTTCTCTTTTAAATCTGCCTAATATTAGTTTCTCAGCTTCTGAAATTCCTTTTTACCTATTGTTGGGGATTTTGGCTGGGATATTAGGCTCACTCTTTAAACGGGGACTTTTGTTTAGTCTGACCGTGCAAAGTCGTCTTAACTTACCTTTACCTTGGCGAATTGGATTAGTTGGAATGATTTCTGGGGTAATTGTTGCTGTTTTACCTCCTTTTTTTCAAGATAATGCAGGATTAAGAACTTTTTTGGTGACGGGGGGATTGAGTGACGACAAAATTCTTTTGGCTTTTGTTGCTCATTTTCTCTTAACTATACTAGCCTATAGTTCCAATGCTCCGGGGGGACTTTTTGCCCCCGCTTTAGTTTTGGGATCCGCCCTAGGCTATTTAGTGGGAGATTTTGAGGAGTTTTTGACAGGGACGGGGTCCGAATCTACTTATGCCCTGGCAGGCATGGGGGGCTTTTTCACCGCAGTAGTTCGGGTTCCGGTAACAGCTATTGTTATTGTCTTTGAATTAAACACGGATTTTAATATCGTTCTTCCTTTAATGGTGACTTGTGCAGTTTCTTATGTGGTAGCCGAGAGTGTATCACGAGGATCTTTATACGAAGATATGCTTAAGACTAAGGGAATTTACATTAATGAAGCAGCAACGGGGCAAGATTTTTTGTCTCAATTGACTGCAGCCGATGTTATGCAGTCCAAGGTAGAAAGTTTATCTAGTCATTTAACCCTTGAAGAAGTTTTTCAAGCAATGTCTATATCGAGTCATCGTGGCTTTCCAGTGATGGAGAACGGCAAATTAGTAGGAATTGTCACTCAAACTGATTTGGCCAACTCAGCTCAATATTCACCAGACACGTGTCTTAGGGATTTTATGACACCCCGCCCGATTACAGTTCCAGCCGATGCTTTTCTAAGTGATGTTCTCTATATACTTAATCGACACAGATTATCTCGTATTCCGGTAACAGAAGGAACAAAATTAGTAGGAATTATTACCCGCACTGATATTATTCGTGTAGAGGCTAATAAACTTGAAGGTCATGATGCTCAAGGAAATGAATCCTTGCGAGAACCTTCTTATATTATCTATCAAACTCGCGCTCCAGCTATTGGAGAGGGACGCATTTTATTGCCTTTGGCTAACCTAGATAGTGCAACGGCTTTGTTTCAAATTGGAGCAGCGATCGCAACTCAGAAACAATCGGAATTAGAATGTCTACAGATAATTAAAGTTCCAAAACACAGTAATCCCGCTCAAACCTTCCTCACAAATCAACCCCATCGCCAATTACTCCAACACCTGGAAAGATTAGGCCGGCATCAGCATCTTCCGGTTCACACTCAAATTCGGGTTGCTCATAATATTGCCCAGGCTATTTTAGAAACAATCCGTGATCGCCATATTAATTTGATGATCTTGGAATGGACTGAAGACAGTCGAACTCCTGGAGCAGTTTTTGGACATATAGTAGATTTTTTGATTCGTAAAGCTCCTTGTGAGTTAGTTTTAATTAAATTAGGTGATAATCATGATGTTTATCCTTATAATTTAGATAAGGATGCTACATGGTTAATTCCTATCGCTGGAGGACCTAATGCTCAACGGGCTATGGAGTTACTCCCTGGACTAACTGGGTTATATAGTCGTTCACGATCACCAATTATTTGGTTGTGCAAAGTATTCTCCCCCAATGGCAATTTTCCTGACTACCAAGCTTTAGAGCAAACTGCTCAAGAGTTAAAACGAACTCTTGATCGCCTTGTCATTCCTCTACCCATTCGTTCCCAGTCGGTGGCTGATGCAGTGGTTCATTTGGCAACGGACGAAACCTGTGATGTAGTCATGTTAGGGGTCAGTCGTGAGGGTCTATTAGAACAGGTAATACATGGTAATCTTCCCAAAACAATCGCTCGGCAAGTCCACAGCACCGTTATTTTAGTTCGAGATGCATTGTCAAATTAGTCCACTGTAAGAAAAATCCAAAGATGGACGGAGAATCTGCCTTAAATTCACGTAAGTTAGCTCTTTTTAGGTATGGAGATGACTTAGTGAACAACCTATCCTAGGAAAAATAATTCCATGAAGAAATAATATTAGATGTTGGATCATGCAAATAATCATTTAACCTTCTTAACTCACTATTTATTTTGCTACCTGGTCAATTCCTCTCCCTGGAGGACCTAATGCTCAATGGGCTATGAAGTTAACTCTTTTATTAAAACTGCTTAGCTTGAGTTTATCTAAAATTGCCATTAATCAAAAGAAAATAGACTCTTAGGTCTCTCTAAAAAAATTGGGAGTTTAATTTGAAAAACTCCGGAGCAAATAAATCCTAATAGATTGTTCAGTCAATAAAACCTTAAGTAAGGTACATTAGGCTAATTTTTTTCGTAACAATCCTAAAGTAAGTTTCGGGTGCCTTATGCCACGCACGCCAACATATCTCAGTTTACTCTTGAAGAGTAAACTGAGATATCCTTCACCCTCGATGGTTGTTGTTATAGTGAATTCTCGTTCCAGCCCATTGTAGTTTTTCCCGTAAAGTTTGATAAAAAGAATAATTTTTTTGAAGAATAATAAATTTGGCCACACATTCAGCCATATGAACCCTTACCCATTGTCCTGGCCAAATCGACGTAGCTAAAGCTCCATCAGTCCACAACTTAGTATTTAATTCAAAGTCCCCCAAAGACCAAATATCTACTACAGACCGAGGGGGAATAATAATAGGACGACTGGCCAAACTTAGGGGACAAATGGGAGTAACAGCGATCGCATCCATGCCTGGATGAACAATAGGTCCATTGGCTGAAGCAGTATAACAAGTTGAACCAGTAGGAGTTGCTACCAATAACCCATCCCCTTGATATTGATCCACCACTTCTCCATCGAGTTCCAATTCTAAAACTGCTGTGGGCATCCGATCAATACTTGCGGGCTTGACACACATTTCATTGAGACAATAAAACTTTTCACTACTGGGAATTGGGTTGGTCTTATCTCCTTCAAATAAACAAGCTTCTAACATCATGCGTTGTTGTACCGCATAGCGATCCCCTAACAAACGAGCCCAAACGTTTTCTATATCCTGAAATAACTCAAAGGGTTCGGTGAGAAAGCCTAAATGTCCTCCCACATTCACCGCCAAGATAGGAATGTTTTCTGGTGCCAATTGTCGCGCTGCGGCCAATACGGTTCCATCTCCTCCCAAAATGATGGCTAGATCAATTTTTTCGTTGACAGAAGATAAAAACACAGGGTAGGGATTGTCTTTAATACCACTAGGCCCCATCAAGACTTTACAGTTATGGGCTTCGAGTTCTCGAGCGCAGGTTTGAGCCCATGATTTACTTTGGGCATCTGCAGCTTTATGAGCAATAATTACTTGTTTAAGTTCCACGTTAGTTGAGTTTAATTGCTACTTTTTCCCTCAACTTAACAGAGGGATTCCTAAACCTTACTTTCCCTATTATTGTATCGAATCAAGTTATCTATGAGATCACTTAGTGCATTAGACTTGCATTAATAACAGATTTTTATTAAATAGCTTATGATGATAATAGCGGGTAAAAAGCAAAATATGTCTTTATCAGTTGTTAATAAATCAATATCTTGATTTACCTCTCTAATATTCTTGACTTTATAGATATTTTTTGATTTTTAACCAACGGTTTTTAATGGAGTTGAAATCAAGAGAGTAAGAAAATAAAAATACGACCTTTGCTCTTATAGATTCCATCAGTTCTTTAACTTTTTATTGTTCTATAATCCGTTAAATTATCTATGGGCACATAGGCTTCTGGCCACAGTGTGTCAGTCTCCCTGTTTTATAACTCAGAAAAGCTTCTTTATTTGATTTATTATCCCAAAGTAAAAGGGGCTAAAAAAACTGATTTAGCGGGCACTCCAATTAACGTAATATCTACTCCTGGACTATGAGGGTATTTCCCACAAACCCCTGTTCCTTCAGTTATTCCAACAAAGTGATGAGTTATGTCGAGTGCGTACTCTGGCTTTGTCAATCAAAACTGAATCTGAAAGTTTTAGTTATCCAGGTATAGTCAAATATTTTTACTCCAAAGTTTAAACCTTATCTGTACAAAACTCTAAAGCATAAAGTGTTTTTTGTGGTCAAGTTAAGTTTGTGAATAAAATAAAACATAGCAAGGACACTAACTCCAACACTTATTGTCTTATTTGAGTAAGTATATTTTGTATAGTAGCATGGTTGGTTTACATTTTAGCAATTATTCGGCACTAATTTTTAAAAATTCTTCTCGACAACAAGACAATAGTTCTATGATTTTAATGAGAATATCTATGGAGTACAGCTTTATTTTTTGGCACAACTGACATTTTTATATTTTTTTACTTCAACCTATCCAGATAAAAATAACTATAACGCTAAAGTATTCTTTGAGTAGGACTTTTGACAAGAGGGGTAACTTCATTGCTGACCCCTAATACTATAGAATCAATAAGCTAACACTATCTTTTAATAATTTCAGTGCCTTACTCCATTTGTATTACCCTAGGAACTCGTCCTGAAGCAATTAAACTTGCTCCCGTGATCAAAAAATTTCGTCAATCGCCGGCGTTTAAGACCCATGTTGTCCTTACAGGACAACATCAGGAAATGGTGGAACAGGTGATGAAATTGTTTGAATTTGAATTGGAAGGTGATTACAATCTCAAGATTATGCAGCCACGTCAAACCCTCACTGATATTACCTGCCGCAGTTTACAAGGGTTAGAAACTATCTTTAAAGAAATCCAACCACAATTAGTCATGGTTCAAGGGGACACCACCACTGCTTTTGCAGCTACATTAGCGGCGTTTTATCAGCAGATCCCCATTGGACATGTTGAAGCGGGATTACGCACTGATAATATTTATAATCCTTTTCCTGAAGAAGCTAACCGCCGTCTAGTTTCCCAACTTGCTCAATTACATTTTGCCCCCACTCAATTAGCTGTAGAAAATCTTAAGCGTTCAGGAGTCACAGGCGAAATTCATCTCACCGGTAATACAGTAATTGATGCCTTATTAACAGTTGCCAAGAAGCAGCAAACTTTTAACATTGAAGGGTTAGATATTAATAATTATCGATTGTTACTCACAACAGTTCACAGACGAGAAAATTGGGGTCAACCTTTACAAGATATTCTCACTAGTCTTCGTCTTATTTTAGATAAATATCCTGATACAATCTTATTATTGCCAATGCACCGCAACCCAGTAGTTAGGGAACCAATTCAAAAAGTATTAAAGGATCATCCAAGAGTTTTTCTAACTGAACCTTTAGGTTATGGAGAATTAGTCGTTGCGATTCAAAATTGTTATCTATTATTAACAGATTCAGGCGGATTACAAGAAGAAGCCCCTAGTCTAGGTAAACCCGTTTTAGTATTAAGAGAGACTACTGAACGTCCTGAAGCTGTTGAAGCTGGAACTGCTAAGTTAGTGGGGACTAATTCTCAGAATATTTTAACAGAAGCGAGTAAATTATTAAGTAGTAAAACTGCTTATAAAAAGATGGCTAATGCGATTAATCCTTTTGGTGATGGGAAAGCAAGTGAGCGTATTTTAGAAATCGTACAACGTTATTTAGAAGAAAAGTATTAACGATTTTACTAAGCATTAGCTAGGAAATTATTATTAATGTTAATAGTTATTATTTTGTTCTTATTTAAGAATGAGAATATTAGCAATGACAATTATTAATATAGATTAAAGTAATAGTGTTTAATAAATAGTGAAAAGATAAATTACTTAACCATTCAGTTAGTTTATACAACATCAAATTAATATTGTTCTAACTGAGAATAAATTGATGAAGGCATCGCCGGGGAACAAACTGCTTATAAAAAATAAAAAAATAACATTATCAATTAAGATAAATTTATAAAATTGCTATGTTATTTTATTTAGCAGAAGATATGAAAAATATAAATTACTTTTACTGTAGTACTACACAAACGTGTTAGATTATCCTTCTGATTAGAAGAGAGGTGAGAAGTGATAAAATTATCAAGTAAGTGCCATCAGTTATGCTAGCATCTCATAGTTATGATTCACACCAACAATTGGTTGAGGCAATAGAAAGAAAACACAAAAAAGTATATGGAGTTTCATTTAGTTAAAATTAGTCACAATACTTTAGCTTTTTACCTAAAAAAGTAAAATAATCAAAAATTACTCATAAAATATAGGAAATATAGTAAAGTTGAGACCGCACAAAAGTTTAAACTCTTTATAAAGAAAGATCATGATTGAACTTAAAAATAGCTCAATTATGGAGAAAATAATGTTTGTAAACAGAATAATAAGTTATAGGCGCTAGAAGTCATAAATTACTAGAGAAAACTTATGGATATCTAGAAAAGAATAAACTAAAATTAGAAAATTTTCGGACAAAACTATAATCAATATCTAAAAATAGAAGGGTTTATCTAGATAAATTTTTATTGAATAATAGAGAAAATAATCAATATTGATATTATTCTAAATAATGGAAATGTTGTCCTATGACTTGTATTTATTTGTAGGAAGACAAAGCAAAAAATATTTATATTTTTATCTTAAAAAAGTAAAAAATTTTCGCTTTTTAAAACTATTAATTGAAAAAAATAAAGATTGATTTAAAGTTTAGTTATCCAATTAATTATCCAAAAAATCGATTACTCTATAAAAACTAGGAGAGATCGTTAAATAATACTAATTTTCAGAAGAAACCCCCTCATAGAAATGGTAGAAAAAGCTAGAGGTAAACTATGGCAGCTCCCATCTTACCCTCCAAATGTGAACAAAATATAGAATCGGTGGTCTGTTGTAAAAACTTTAAGCAAATAAATATTACCTAGATTTTAAATAGCTATAGAAGAGGTAAAAAAAAAGAATATAGAAGGGGAATTATATCAAATAAAAACTCATAAAATTTAAGAGATAGGTGTAAAGATAAATATGATTTAACTAAAGTAGTAAAATATCGTCTATTCTTGGAATACAATATAGACATAAATAAGTCTATATTGTAGGTCTGTCTATAAAATAATATAATAATATTTTTATTATTTTAAAATTTAAATAGAATAAAAAAATAGAGAATCTTACCTTATGAAATATCCAAAATTCTTATTATTTCCTAACTTAAAACATTGATCGCTATTTTAAAACCTACTATAGACATACAGCTATTAGATACTTTCGTTCTAAAAGGGGTGCCAAAAATAAAGGTTTTTAAATAAAATAGAGCACGACAGGATACCAAATAATTAAAGTCCGCCTAATGTTTTTGCCACTTCCGAACCAACTCGTTGTTTTTATCCCTATAATCGAATCAATAATCTTGGACCACTAGACTAGAAGAGCAATGTTATCCGTTCCGGTATTAACGCCCAAATATTCCTTAAAAGTTCTAGAGAGTGTTTTAGCCCTAATAATAGGAATCTTGACCATTAAAGGGACATCCCTAAACGCGATTGCCCAAACCCCATCCTCCAACAGTCCCCTGACCGTTCGCGCTGATATTCAAGAAGCCAACTCTGAAACGGGCGTTGTCACCGCTAGGGGTAATGTGCAAATTTTTTATCCCGCCCGCCAAATTCAAGGAACTGCAGCCCAAGCACAATATTTTAGTCGAGAACGTCGTCTGGTTTTAACAGGTAACGTTTACGTCTTACAAGAAGGCAATAGTATGCGGGCAGAAATTATGACTTATCTCATCGATGAAGGACGATTTATTGCCACGCCAGAATCTAGCGAGCAAGTTGAATCTATCTATCTCGTCACTGGAAATGAAGAAGGTCCCCCTGCCCGTGCATCCGTAGCTCCTGCCCCTCCTTTAAACTCAACCCCTTTACCTCCATTCTTAAATCCCTGATCAGCAATTGATATAGTTGCAATTTTTGATAAGGTGTCTTTTTGAAATTTATAAATTAGCGACTTTTGAGTTTAATATAATGACACTCGTTTTAGATAACATTCATAAATCCTATGGAAAACGCTTTGTTGTTAATCGAGTTAACTTACAAGTAGCCCCTGGAGAGATTGTGGGACTCCTCGGTCCTAATGGAGCGGGCAAAACTACTACCTTTTATATTGCGACAGGGTTAATTCAACCCAATACGGGTAGAGTGTGGCTTCATCAACGAGACGTTACCACTTTGTCCCTCAATAAAAGAGCGCGGTTAGGAATCGGTTACATGACTCAACAAGCTAGTATTTTCCGCCATTTGAATGTTCGTGAAAACATTCACTTAGCTCTAGAACAAACTCAAGTTCCTTTTCGCCAACGGGCAAACCGTCTGCATCAACTTATGGAAGAATTTCGTCTTGAAAAAATTGCCGATACCCAAGGATCTCAAGTCTCTGGGGGGGAACGACGGCGCACAGAACTCGCTAGGGCCTTAGCCGTAGGACTCAATGGACCCGAATTTCTGTTATTAGATGAACCTTTTGCTGGGGTTGATCCGATCGCAGTTTCGGAAATTCAGACTTTAATCGCCCAATTACGTGATCGCAATATAGGTATTCTGATTACCGACCATAATGTCCGAGAAACCCTTGCTATTACTAATCGTGCTTATATCATGCGTGACGGTCAGATTTTAGCTGCTGGTAGTGCTGAAGAACTTTATGCCAATGATTTAGTGCGACAGTATTATCTAGGGGAAAACTTCCAATTATAACGAAAATAACTTAAAATTACCATGAATATGGGGCAATTTAAATTAAAAAAGGTTAATTTGGAACTTCCTGGCTTATCCATTATGGATCGCTATCTTTTTATGGAAATTTTATTACCTTTTCTCTTTGGAATGGGGATTTTTACCTCATTAGGCATTGCGATCGGAACTTTATTTGATCTGGTGCGCCGTGTCACAGAATCGGGTTTATTGCTTACGGTAGCCCTAAAAATCCTGGCGTTGAAAATGCCTGGGTTTGTTGTTTTGGCTTTTCCAATGGCCATGTTATTGGCAGCTCTAATGGCTTATAGTCGTCTATCGAGCGATAGTGAATTAATTGCCATGAGAAGTTTAGGGGTCAGTATTTACCGCTTAGTAATTCCTTCCGTGTTATTTAGCTTAATAGTGACAGTATGTGCCTTTGTAGTGAATGATTGGATTGCCCCAGTAGCCACTCACGAAGCGGCTGTTACCCTAGAAAAAGCTATTAACCAAGAACGCCCTAATTTTACAGAACGAAATATTGTTTATCCCGAATACCGTACTCTTGAACAGGAAGATGGGAAAGAAGCAACTATTTTAAGTCGTCTATTCTATGCGGAAGAATTTAATGGGAAACAAATGCGAGGACTGACGATCCTTGATCGTACCCAAGAAGGGGTGAACCAAATTGTCACGTCTCAGTCAGCAACATGGAATATTTTGACTAATACCTGGGATTTTTTCAACGGAACAATTTACTTAATTGCCCCTGATGGTTCCTATCGTAATATTGTCCGGTTTCAACATCAGCAATTGGCTTTACCCCGCGCCCCTTTAGATTTAGCAAATCGTCGTCAAAACTTTACAGAAATGAGTATTCGTGAGACTAAAGAATATTTAGAAGTTATGAAACTTAGTGGTAATGAAAAACGGGTTCGTAAGGTACAAGTTCGCATCCAAGAAAAGTATGCTCTTCCTTTTGTGTGCGTAGTGTTTGGGTTAGTGGGAGCAGCGATAGGAGTTAGACCGCAGAATACCAATCGAGCCACTAGTTTTGGAATTTGTGTTGGGTTAATTTTTGGATATTATCTTCTTTCTTTTGTTACTAGTTCTTTAGGAATTTGGGGAATTTTTACTCCGTTTCTAGCAGCTTGGACTCCCAATATTTTAGGACTGAGTGCCGGAGGATTATTACTAGTGCAATCAGCCCGTCTAAGATAGTTAAAATAGAAAAAAATAGGATATTTAATATTGTTATTAAAGAAAAAAATAGTGAAGTTTAAAAAGTTTCTTTCCCTTTAGAAGGAGAAACTTTCTAAAAAAATCTTACTTATAGAAAATAATTGCAGATGCCATCAGAGGAAAAAGAGATAAGTTCTTTCATAAAGAAATAAAAAATGTTTGCTAATTCACTCTCCATAATTAAACTTAGCACCAAAAATATTAGTATTAAGATTAGTATATGAGGCTTAATTTAATAAGTTTTTTAAAAAACAATTAAGTAATTTAAGATTTAACTTATTTATATCTTTTTAAACTTTTTCTAACTTTTAGGGAAGGGGTTGTAATCGTATTTAACTTAAATTAGAGCTATTTACTTAAACAGGTTTAAATCAATAACTAACAGTATTTAATTTGCAATTAAATATTGTTAGCTTGAAAAAGATGACCAATTACTTCTTCTAGAGGAGGGTCAGTCACATTAAGATCAATCACTTCAAATCGATCTAAAATATGAGTAATCATAGTGATTAAATTTTCCTGTTTAACTAAAAACTTAACTACTTGTCCATCAACGGTTTCAACGTTCTCATAACTAGCTAATTGATCAGTTGAAATAGAGTCAGCTAATTCTACATTTACCTGTCGATAAGGAGCGAATCTAGTGCAAATTTTCTCTAAATCTCCATCGTAAATTAATCGTCCTTGATGAATCAATAAAACCCGTTTACATAAAGCTGTAATATCAGCCATATAATGACTGGTTAACAGAATTGTTGCTTGATACTGCCGATTATAATCCCGTAAAAATTTCCTAATCGCAGCTTGAGCATTAACATCTAATCCTAAAGTCGGTTCATCTAAAAATAATACTTGGGGATAATGTAAAAGAGCGGCTAATAATTCAGCTTTCATCCGTTCTCCTAAAGAAAGTTTACGGACAGGCTGGGTTAATTTCTCTTCAATTGATAGCATTTGAGACAATTCTTTTAGTCGTTGTTTAAAAATTTTGTCTGGAATTTTATAGACTGCTCCGTTAATCCTTAATGAATCTAGTGTAGGTAAATCCCATAATAATTGTTGTTTTTGTCCCATCACTAAACTAGTTTTTTGCAGAAACTGGGGTTGACGACGAAAGGGAATATACCCCGCAATTCTTACTTTTCCTTCTGAAGGATGAATTAGTCCAGTAAGCATCTTTAGGGTAGTGGTTTTCCCTGCACCATTAGCTCCAAGAAACCCAACTATTTCCCCAGGTTCAATGGTGAATGAGATATCTTTGACAGCTTCTACTTGTCGGTAAGTTCGATTAAAAAAATGGGATAATGTCCCTTTAATTCCAGGCTTTTTAATAGGAATAGAGTAGATTTTGCCAAGATTTTCGACAATGATTGACATTATGCTTAAAATTGATAATTGTTAGATTTTTAAGAATATCCATGATTGACAAACCAGGTAACAGCATCTTGTAAGGCTTGTTTAACCGATGATTGGGGTAATCCTAATTCCTTGACCGCTTTGGTTCCATCGTAGTACATCGGAAACTGAGACATTCGTACTTCATCTAATGTTAGAGATGAAGATCTTCCCAGGGAAGCTAAAAGAGATTCTTCGAGCCAAGCGATAGTTAAAGGTAGCCAAAAAGGAACAGTTTGCCGGGGAGCATTTAATTGGGTAATGGTAGCTAATTCTTCTAATAGCCTTTTAAGGCTTAAATTTTTGTGTCCCAGGAGGTAACGTTCCCCCGATTTCCCTTTTTCTAAGGCTAATAAATGACCCCAGGCAACATCTCGTACGTCAATTAAGTTCAACCCTGTGTCTACATAAGCAGGCATTTGACGGCGTAAAAATCTCAAGATGATCTTTCCCGTGGGAGTAGGTTTAATATCCCATGGTCCGATGGGGGTACTGGGGTTAACAATGACTATATCTTGACCATTTTGTACAGCTTTATGAGCCTCTTGTTCAGCCCAATATTTTGATTTTTTGTAGTGACCAACTAATTTCTCTACTGGACTTTGATAACTTTCATTAATGATTTGACCGGACTTTCCTACGCCAATGGCGGCGACAGAACTTGTATAAACCGTACGTTCAATTCTAGCTTGACGGGCGGCTTCTAGAATTGAACGAGTTCCCAAAACATTACTTTGATAGAGTTGATGGCGATCTTGTTGATAAAAAGAATAGTGAGCTGCAACGTGAAAAAGTATGTGAGTTCCTCGCATTTTTGCAGCTAAGTCGGGACTATTCAGATCACCTTCCACCTGTTCAACATCTAGCCCTTTAAGGTTATCTAAACAACTTTTGCGACGCACTAATGCTCGCACTTGATAACCTTTTTGTAATAACAACCGAACTAGGTTTGTGCCGACAAATCCTGTTCCTCCTGTAATAAATGCTTTAATTGTCATTTTTGAAGTAAACTTTTTGTAATTAAATGTATTTTGACTTGTAATTGCTCAGACAATCATAATCAACGAGAGACTTTTTGTAAACGAAATATTAAGAGAAAATGTGTTAACTAAACTCTTCTTGTTGTATATAAACTAAAGTTTTTATTATACTGTGACGCACCTTTCATAAAAAAGGTTTTATTTATTCTCCTCAACTAACATCCCTTTCAATTACCTTAAAATTAATTTTACAAATAGTCTCTACAAATTTTCTATCAATAGCAGAAAATAATATTTAATAATCCTTATCCAGAATTTTTAAATCTACTACTTATTGAATAATTCTACGAACTACCTTTAAGCATTCAGTATTTAACCGATTTTTGGATGCCTGAATTAAAAATAAATTCACATCTTTTAAGAAATGCTCGGTCAGAAAATTAGGATTATCAAAGTTGCGTTGTTTCATTTATTCTATTTTGTTACTAAAGTGTAGAAGTATATAAAGTACTTCCTCGCAAAATTACCATAAATCTATCAGTGCTGACCCTTTGATATTCAATGAAACCAAAAATTACTTATAGACCGGCAATTAACTTATTTAACACCTATTTTTAGGACTATTTTATAATGAACTTGCCAATATAATGAGGATCCAAACTAAAATATTGTAACATTCCTAATCATTGTTATTGTTGAAATTGAATCTCCTTTGCTCATATCATCACTAATAATGTTCTAGCCCTGGCTTATAAAATACTATCTGAAACTAGAATTTCTAGGCAATCTGCTCCGCAGATTGTTTTTGTTTCAATCACAATACAATTTTATAAAAAGGAAACGGACTCTGAAGCTTAAAGTTACTTACCGAACAGTTTTAAAATCTGTTCTCATTAAAATGAGAGTATCTACTATTCGAATTGCCTGTAAACTTATAAAGGTTAATATTGCACAAATGTCCTTAGAAGCAATTTAACAGTTTTACTAGATATTTAATTATAATTAATAACAGAAAAAATTACTCATAGAATAAAAGTATGATAATAATTAATTCCCCCATAAATTTAATTTCTAACATTGTAATTTTTAAGACTATTTAAATAGTATTTTTTGATTCAAGTTATAAGTTTATTTAAGCGATGTTAGCCTCAATTAATATATCAGATATTTTAAAATTTGCAGCTATATTATGTACATCTTCAAGAGCTTCTAATGTATCAATTAATTTTAATAGTGATCTGTATTGACCTAGATCATTAACTTCTATAAAAGTATTAGGAATCCATCTTAATTCTACTTCAAAAAAAATATTTTTTTTCTCTTTTAAGATTTGAGTTAGAGTGTCTAAATTAGTAACTTCACTAAAGATTTCAGCTCTCATTTCTTCTTCAGATAATTTGTAGGTGTCCGCTCCTCCTTCGACGGAAGCTTCAAGAAGAAAATCTTCATTGACTTCTCCTTCAAGAATGACGACTCCTTTTTGGTCAAACATCCAACTTACACAACCTATTTCTCCTAAATTTCCTCCGTTTTTACTAAAAGCTTCCCTCAGATCAGCAGCCGTGCGGTTACGATTGTCGGTTAGGGCTTCAATGAGAATAGCCACGCCCCCTAATCCGTAGCCTTCATAACGGATTTCTTCATACATAGAATCGCTATTTTCAAAGATTCCTGCCCCTTTAGCAATCGCCCGTTCGATATTTCCATTAGGAATCCCAGCGGCTTTGGCTTTTTCAATTGCAGTCCTAAGTTGAAAATTAACCGCTGGATCAGGAAGCCCATGTTTTGCTGCTATGATAATGGCACGGGACAATTGGGTAAAAGTTTTACCTTTTTTTTCATCAACTCTTTCTTTTTGGCGTTTGATATTTGCCCACTTACTATGACCTGCCATAACTTTTTCAAAAAACTATATATGCTGTCTCATATTACTATATTTTTAAGCAAATTATGAACAGTTAATAGTCTGATATATTAATTGCTTAATCTTAATAACTATAATTATATTCATTCAATTAAATTATTAACTAAAGTTGATACTTATTATTTATAATAAGTAGTCTTTCCTATTTTTTATAAGAATTGTTAGTTTAGTAAATTCAATAGTATATTTTAATTATTTACGCAATAAATGTAATTTAATGTTGCGGTTTTATTAATTGATTTTATAAAGTTAAGGTACATGATAATTATATCAAATAAAGGGTTGATATTTTTATAGATATGGTTATTCAATTAATACTTAGACATTGAATAACCATATCTATAAAAACTCTAGATATCTGCTGATATAACAGTCTTTTAAATAACGGAAATACTAATTTTTATAGCTTTTTTTGTTTAAAATATAGATAAGTTTTTTATTTTAATTTTTTAAAAAATTGAGTGATATAAGTGTTTACTAAATAATTTAATTTAAAACCTAAAATCTAGAGAATAGCTTATAATCGTCATCTATAAAAATAGAATATGTTTTCAATTGTTTTACTTCTCAATAAAATTAGACATAAAAACCATTTATACAAATTTATATAAATAAATCAAAAGATCTGTGTTGACTGATTTTTAACTTAATAAACTAGCGTAATTACTTCTTAAATAAAAGAGCTATTTTTTACTTAAATTATTTTTAACTAAATTGTAATATCTAGCTAATTTATTAATTTAATTTTGTAGAGTTTAAAACTTTTAATCGAATTATCTTTTGAAAATATAAAATACTACAAATATACTTTTTTAAAAAAAATGTATTTAAATACTCATCCTATTAACATCAAATTAATCATGATTTTTTTAAAAGAAAGTTTATTTTGAGAACAAATATTCTAAAGTTATTTAGATAAATAAATTTGCTATTGGCGAATCTTTTTAAAAGTTCGAATAGAATTTAAGTTTCATTTTTAATATTACTTTACCCATTAGAAAATTGAATTACCCTAGGGATAGATAATTAACAAAGTTTTGACTACATCCTCTTATTTGATTCTATAGTAAACGCTGAAACAGTGACAGGTTTTCTCCTTATTAGCTCAGTTTCAATATTACTTTTATTCTCACTTCCAAACTAACTAAACTAACTCAATGACAAAATATTCTTATTTTCTTGAATTTAAATTATTTGGTAATCGCTGTTGATCTTGTTTGATTAAGGTTTTTAGCTAATGTCAAGATTAATAATTATTTTCTATATTATTAGTCAGTACAATTTACATTGTATTGGATAATAGACTGTTCACAATACCAAGCAAAAATTAACCAAAAAGTGCACTCTAAAATACATATTTTTACCTAAATTATTGAACTAAAGCTGCTGCTAATCCAAAGATTATGGTATTGAGGATAATCAAAAATACCCCTATTATCAAAATAATCATAAGAACTGTTAATACTAATAGTATTGGTTTGACAATGGCGGACACCAATGTCTTGAAAAAAATATTAACTTCTAATCCAATCGGTAATCGAGCGACAATCAATAAACTAATGGCAGTTAATCACCATGCAATTAAGAGATTTATAACTTACCTCCTTTGAATTTATTTTGATTTTAACTGTCAATCTTAATTAATTTAAAATCATGAAAATGGTTCATTTTTTAAAATTAAATATTATTGATAAAAATAACCGTCATCTTTGCCTATTCTACGACCTTAAGATTTTTTATAAAAAGTCTCTTACATATCTCGATAGTTAAAAGACTTAGCATTGTCTCCTGAATAAGTTGCTACAATGTGAGCGTCTCCAATCACTTGATATTTATAGGTGACTAATCCTTCTAAGCCGACCGGACCTCTGGGAGGCATTTTTTGAGTACTAATACCGACTTCAGCCCCAAAACCATAGCGAAACCCATCAGAAAAGCGAGTTGAACAATTATGAAATACCCCAGCTGCATCTACTTGGTTTAAAAATTTTGTAGCGGAAATATTATTTTCCGTAATAATTGCATCGGTATGTTTTGAACCATAAGTATTGATATGAGCAATCGCGTCTTCTAGGGAAGCTTCGATTTTAATTGAGAGGATAAGATCACTATATTCTGTTTTCCAATCCTCTTCTGTTGCAGGTATTATATCGATTAATTCTTGACAGGTTTTATCTCCCCTTAATTCAACATTATTTTCTTTTAAAACTTGAGCTATCTTAGGCAAGAACTGAGGGGCAATATCTTGGTGAACTAATAATGTTTCAATGGCATTGCAAGCTGCAGGATATTGGGTTTTAGAATCTACTGTTATGGTAATTGCTTTATTTAAGTCTGCCTGTTTATCAACGTAAAGGTGACAAATTCCATCAGCATGACCTAAGACAGGAATATTAGTATTTTGTTGAACATAGCGAACAAAACTATTAGATCCTCTAGGGATAATTAAATCAACATCGTTTTCTAAGGCTAATAATTCTTGAATTTCTTCACGGGTAGTTAGTAATTTAATACTATCGCAATCAACACGAGTTTTTAAAAGTGCGTCTCGGATGACTTTAAATAGAGTTTGACATGAATTAATCGCTTCTTTTCCTCCTTTAAGAATTACCCCATTGCCAGATTTTATGGCTAAACTAGTGATTTGAATTAAGGCTTCAGGTCTGGCTTCAAAGATAACTCCCAATACCCCCAACGGACAGGTTTTTCTCTTTAAGATTAACCCCTTATCCAACTCTCGATGGATTTGAATTATTCCTATAGGATCCGGCAATATTCCAACATTTCTTACCCCCTTAATCGTAGCTTTTAATTTGGTCTCACTAAGTTTTAAACGGTTATATAAAGGTTGAGAAATTCCTTCTTTTTTAGCATTGTTACAGTCAGATTGGTTCGAGGTAATAATCTCAGGAATTGTGTTTTCTAAGGCTTGCGCGATGGCTTCAATTGCATTATTGCGCTCGTCTATAGATAGTAATTCCAAGTTACGTGCAGCTTCACGGGTTGTCTTAGCAATTTCTGCTAAAGATAAAGCTTTAATTGAAGTTGAAACCATAGAATTTATAGCAACTTAAAAATTAACGTTTATTTTGATATACTATCATATCTAAAAAACTAAAAAAATTACTATTTTTTACTTATATCTTTAATATTTTTTTATTTTTTTAGTTTTTTAGAAATAAGGAAGAGAACAAAGTAGATGAAAAAATTGTTGAATAGTGGAGATTCAGATCAGAAAAATTAACATAAAATTTGATAGCTAACTTAGGAATGAAGTTCTCTAAATCCAATATGTTGATTTTCAGTCGTTTGTGGTCATTCTATCCTAGCTGTGACAAAACCACAATTTTAAAAAGCTAAAAATCTTGCTTTATACAATCTACAAGATTACAACAACTATTTTTCTAGTTATAGAATACAGCATTTCCGTTCAATTTAAATCACTAATTTCAGAGATCTAAACAATATAAGATTAGTAGTCAGATATGAATTAGGGTGAAAGACAAAGACATATTTACGGTTGAAATATCTAGGCTAGGTGATAATTTTACTAAAAAAAGCAAATAACTACTAGTCTAACTTTTTAGATTGTTTTAAAAAGTAAATAAGTATATTTTCCTGGACAACTATTTAGATAATAGAAAGACTAATCGTAATAGATGTTCTTCCCCTTATATTGATTTTCACAGTGGATTATTAAGCCTTAGAGTCAATAAAGTAATTGATTCTCTTTTCAGAAACTAACATTTTGTACATAAATATATCAAAAAATATTCCTCCTAAATCAGATCTAATAAAATTAGAACAATAGAATTAATCTAGGTAAAAATTGTTTGTCTTATATCTACTTATGTCGATACATCAAATACATCGCATAAACAATAAATGGAAAAAATTTAATTATACCAAAGAAAAAGAATATTCTAAACTAAATTAGTAATTCAATAAATATGCAATCCAATCTATTACTTAATTTAATCACTTAGTATATTAATTTGAAATTTTTTAAAAAATCTAATTCTAATTAGAATTAGAACTTAACCAATAACCATTTTTACTAAAAGTTTCAATAAAAAATACTTATACATAATTATAAATATTATTTTAATTTATTTAGAATTTTTTTTCTAAAAAGATTAGAGTCAGTCTAAATACATTAGATACTATAAAGTGTTCTGTGAATAACTATATTTTCTTAATAAGGAGGAGAACTTATACAGATACAGTAATAGTAGATTCAGAAGTCACTCAATATTTTTTAGAAAACAAGAGTAAAGATACTGCAAAGAAGAATACTATCATGGATTTACAGTTTATTGTGAGAATTGCTAAAAAATTTTTTTAAAAAAATCTCCAAATAATAGAGAAAAGACTTAATAAAAATTCTCTTTTTAAGAAAAATAATAAAAATAAAAAAATATTAGTATAATATTTGTCTAGTTTAACTTAAAATTAATTAATAAAAATAAAAAATTTTTACTTTTATTAAAATTGGAATAAAAGCATATAGACTTGTATTTTTTTAATAAAAATATTATTAAAAATAAATATCATGAAACAGATTAATAAAAAATTAGACTATTCAGATAAAAATTAAAATTTATAGTTTATATTTTTTTTAAAAAAAATAAAAGAGTATACAAGAGATATCTATAAAATTGAAATTGAGAGTAATAAGGCTTTCAATAAATTTCTAGAATAGAGAGAAACTATTTGTTGACAATTTATAAATACACCTAATTTTAGGAGTTTCCGAAAATCTTAAAAATAATTTAAAAATCAGGTTATGATTTAAATCTAGCTCATAAAGAATTAAATACTTCCTATATAAAATAAATTTAAGAGAGATTTTTTGAATTAAATTTTCCAGAAAACCATCTAAATAAATATTTTTTTAAAACTCTAGAACAATTTTGTGCTTAGATAAATAGCTAGATCATCTTTTAAATGAAAGGAATATTATGACTACTAGTAAAACTAAAGCAGAGCTGTGGATTAATGAAAATATTACCCCTTGGGACATTTATAGTCATGGAATTAAAGAAATTTTAGTTTATCAAAAAACTCCATATCAGGAGATGTATATTGTTGAAAGTGAGTCCTATGGTAAAGCATTAGTTTTAGATGGAAAATGGCAATCCTGTGTAGGGGATGAATTTATTTATCATGAAAGTTTAGTACAACCAGCAATGATTACCCATCAATTTGTAAAAAAAGCCCTCGTCTTAGGTGGTGGAGAAGGAGCGACTATTCGGGAAATTTTACGGTGGAAATCGATTGAAAAAGTGACGATGATTGACATTGATGGAGAAGTAGTAGCTGCTTGTCAAAAACATCTCCCTGAAATGCACCAGAACTGTTTTGATGATCCACGAGTAGAATTAATTATCGATGATGCTCTAAAAGTTCTAGATGAAATCTCCGGAGGATGGGATATTATCATTTCAGATTTATCTGATCCCATTGAAGAAGGTCCGTCATTCCCATTATTTACCAAAGAATATTTTGCTAAGCTGCAGAAAGTCTTATCTCCCCAGGGTTTAGTGATTATCCAGAGTGGTCAAGTTTCTCCTCCATTTATTAAATATCACGCCCGTTTAGTGAATACTCTAAAAGCTGTTTTTCCTCAAGTTAATTCTTATTGTGCTCCTACTCCTACCTATGGTTCTCCCTGGGGTTTTGCTATCTGTGGAAATCAAGTTTTAAACACTTTCCCTGACCCAATTTTTATTGATAATTTATTAGCTACAAAAACGACAGGAAAATTACGTTTAATTGATGGGCAAACTTTATTGGGAATGTTGCAAACTCCTCTTTATATTCGAGACGCAATTGCAAAATATACGGATGTTTATACTTTTGATAAACCACCTAAGTTCTTTAGTTAATTATCCTGAAGTCAGCCTTTTATCCTAGTAAACCTTTTAGTTCAAATTAAATTATTATCTGAATCTAATAAAATTAGATTCAGAGCAAAATTAGATTGCCATTTTATTAATTTAATTTTTTAAAAATTGTATTTTGCGTTTCCTCATTGTCTTCAGTTTAATCAAGTCTAAGTTCAAAGATAAATATTTATGTTAGTTATCGATTTTAATCATATCCCCTAGGTGTAATCATCCAACCCTTATAGCTATAAGTACTAGAATTACCAATAATAACTGTGGTTAACATATCAATAGTAAAATTGAGCATTTCTCCAAGGGAAGTTAAGGTTATCTTCTCGTCTGGACGATAAGCAGAACGAACTAAAGCTACCGGAGTTTTAGGATTACGATATTTTAAAAAAACTTCTTGTACATAAATAATTTGTTTAGTTCTTGTTCGTGAGCGTGGGTTATAAATAGCCGTTATAAAGTCCTCCTTTGCTGCTGCCACTAACCGTTTTCTAATTACTTCCCAAGGAGTTAATAAGTCACTTAAACTAATGGCACAAAAATCGTGCATCAAAGGCGCACCTACCCTAGATGCTGATGCTTGTAAAGAAGTAATTCCTGGAAAGATTTCTACTTGAGGGATGTTACCATCCCAATTTCTTTTTTGTAGTTCTTCTAACACTAATCCTGCCATTCCATAAATACCACAATCTCCTGAAGATACTACCGCTACTGTCAACCCCCATTTTGCTAATTCTATCGCTCTAGTAGCTCGTTTTTTTTCTTGAGTAATTGGTAATGCTTCGATAATTTGTCCAGGGCGTTGTAAAGGTTTAATCAAGTCTATATATAAAGAATAACCAATAATTACATCCGCTTGAGTAATAGCTGTTTTTGCCGCCGGAGTAATTTGTGCTAAACTCCCTGGACCAGTTCCGATTAAATATAGTTTTCCAGTCCTTCCAGTATATTCTCGACTAGATTGAGCAACTGCTATCGTTACTGTACCTTCATTCTCTGACTGAATAATTTGTTTAGAGACTAAAAGAAAATTAGAAGAAGAATTAGCTGCAGCAATAGCAGATGCTTCAGCAACACTGGGAGTTCCTACCTCTTGTTGAACAATAGTTGAAGGGTTAGGAACTTCTATTTCTATTAAAATGTTAGCAGGAAAAAATTTTAAAGGTAATTGTCTTTTTTTACAGTACTGTACTAATCCTATTTCATCAGATTTTACGTCAATTGTTGCTATTCCTGCTATAGCATCGTTCGCTAAATTATACTGTTTAAATACTTTATGAATTGCCTTGTTAATTAAGCTTTCAGCAGTTCCTCTAATGCACCCGATTCCGACCCATAGTATCCGAGGATGCCATTGTACTTTAGAAGACTTTAAGTCGGATGAAAATTGTCTTTTAGTGGCACTGATCCAAATCTGTCCTGAAAATTTAATAGCTTCATTAAATTTAGGAAATCCAAAATAAAAAGGATGATTAGAAGGTAAATTATCTTGCCAAAGAGTTGAACCAACTTCTTGAATAACTTGTACTGTTTCTCCACGAGAAATAAGGCTACTAACTTTTTTCCAATTTCCTTCTCCCTTGCGCCAGCCAAAAGGTGATCCTAAAACATCAATTCCTGGCAAATCTAAATTGTTAGTTGCTCCTGTAATAATAGGAGTTGTATTAAGTTGATGAGCAATTAATTGAGTTAAGTGATCTGCTCCTCCTTGATGTCCACTGCATAAGCTAATTACAAACTTCCCCGTTGGATCAATAACAAGAATAGCTGGATCACTAGATTTATCATGTAGTAAATGAGAAATTAAACGAACTACTGCTCCTGTTGCTAATCCAAAAATAAAGACTTTGTTCTGACTCCAAATAGAAGTTAAATAGTCTTTAAGAGAACCTTGATAAACTTGAGCATTATTTAGTCCAGTTTGATGACTTGGAACATGAAGCGTTGCCCCAATTTGTTGACATAATGGGTGTAGAGTCTTGATAGCTCTAGGAGTCGTTGCGATGACGGCAATGGGACAAAAAGGTTTAAACGTAGATATCATATGTGAGTTAATAATTAATAGTTATTCGTTATTAAACGGTTACTTTTTTAGTTTCATGGGAATTTTGTATATACTATATACTGACTAAAATTATATATAATCCGGATGGAATCGTTGTTGTGACCTATAAGGAATTGTGTCTGTTATTATTTTCAGTGCTAACGAGTACCATGGGGCAGTTATTCTTAAAGCTAGGGGCAACTAAGCTAGGTAAAGTAAACGCAGATAATGTGGTTAGTCACATTTTGAATATCGTCATGACCCCAGAATTATTGGCGGGATTATCCTGCTATGGGTTAGGAGCGATCGCTTATATTCTCCTATTAACCCGTGTTCAATTGAGTATCGCTGGTCCTTCTGCGGCGTTAATTTATGTGTTTTCGGTTTTAATTGGCTATTTCTTCTTTCAAGAGTCAATCCCTGTATATCGTGCCTGTGGGTTAGGATTTATTATTTGTGGGGTTATTTTAGTCGTTTGGAAAGCTTAAGACTAATCTCTATTATGTCACTTTAGACTATTGAGTGAGGTATTTATGAGATTTAACTGCTTTTGTTTCCTTTGGACTTGCGACTTTTAAAAGTATCCCCTTGTGCAATCGATAAAAATTATGCTACAATAGCTAGTTGTTGAGACAAACATGGGACTGTAGCTTAGTGGATTAGAGCGCGTGGCTACGAACCACGAGGTCGGGGGTTCGAGTCCCTCCAGTCCCGTATTTATTAAAACTTAATAAAGTTAAGATTAATCATTCTTCCAGACCAGTGTTTTTTTAACTACTGACATTGACTTGTCTTATTGTTTTTAGTACGGAAGAGCTGAATTAACAAGTATAGTCAACTCTCCTAACCAGATTGATCGTGTAAGTGGAGTCTGAACTATTTATGGGGTTAGTCAAAATTTATCGCAGATAGGGATTGTGAACAATGAAACAAACCCCTCTAGATTCTGGTTAGAATAGCTAATTGATATTTGCGGCTCCCTCAAGCTTATTGTTAGTCAAAACTGAATCACTAGAAACTTATTTATCTGTTATTGAATAGGGTAAAAAGAGTGATATTCTAATCTACCTGACCGATCTAAAATTATGAGGAATAATCCTCCTAGAAACCAGTAAAGGCAACCAACCCTCAAGGTTAACTTATCCATGAAAGTTGATTATCTAACGCCACAAACCGCTCAAACTCAATTCTTGGAAGTGCCAACTCTTCCCCCTACAAACTGCCAACCCTGGCCGGGGTTAATTGAAACCTATCGCCCCTATCTTCCCGTAAGCGAAGCAACTCCAATTATCACCCTTCTAGAAGGAAATACTCCCCTGATTCAAGTTCCCCATATTTCCCGACAAATTGGGCGCGGAGTCAAAGTTTTAGTTAAATATGATGGTTTAAACCCTACAGGAAGTTTCAAAGATCGGGGCATGACCATGGCGATTTCCAAGGCTTCTGAAAATGGAGCCAAAGCGGTAGTTTGTGCTAGTACGGGGAACACTTCAGCAGCAGCAGCTGCCTATGCTAAACGGGGTAATATGCAAGCATTTGTCATCATTCCTGATGGCTATGTTGCCCTAGGAAAGTTAGCGCAGGCTTTGCTTTATGGGGCAGAGGTGATCGCCATTGAAGGGAATTTTGACGATGCTTTAACCATTGTCCAAGAAATGGCCGAAAATTATCCCATTACCCTGGTTAACTCTATTAACCCTTATCGTTTAGAAGGACAAAAAACCGCGGCTTTTGAAGTGGTGGATTGTTTAGGAAATGCTCCTGACTGGTTATGTATTCCTGTAGGCAATGCAGGAAATATTAATGCTTATTGGATGGGATTTTGTCAATATCATAGTTTAGGGAAATGCGATAACCTACCAAAAATGATGGGGTTTCAAGCTGCAGGGTCTGCACCATTCATCACTGGTAAACCAATTAGATCACCTGAAACTCTAGCAACAGCTATTCGTATTGGCAACCCTGCTAATTGGGATAAAGCTTGGGCAGTTAAAGAAGCTAGTCTCGGAGAGTTTAACGCTGTCACCGACCAGGAAATTCTAGAAGCTTATCGCTTATTAGCCTCTCAAGAAGGAATTTTTTGTGAACCGGCCAGTGCCGCTTCTGTGGCAGGATTATTAAAAGTTAAAGATAAAGTTCCTAATGACGCAACGGTGGTTTGTGTGTTAACAGGCAATGGACTTAAGGATCCTGACTGTGCGATCAACTATAGCAATAATCAGGTCAAATCAGGAATCAAGCCCCAATTGCCTCTTGTTGCTGAGGCGATGGGATTTTAATACTCAGCGTCAGCGTCGGATTTAGTTCTCTATGCTTTTTATAGAAAGTTGGGAAGAATCCGAGATATTTGATACCAATTTTATAAACTTTAACTACACATTTTATAGGGGGCAATGGCTGTTGACCTCTATAAAATGTTAGTTCAATGAGATTTAAAAATATCGGTTGTTATTCTCAATATCCAAGTCACAGTACGACAAGGTTGATGATTGCCTTAAATGACAACTGTTAACAATCAAGACTACAATGGTTGTTTAAAAAATAGTAGGAGGTAAAGCAAACTTACCTTTTTGTCTTAAATAAAAACAAGGTTTTTCAGATAAGTAGGTATAAGCAACCGGTCAAGTAAAAAAGTTAAAAAAACAGTTCCAAATACTTAGATTTTTCGAATGTTCAATCTAAGAAATATTTTTACATATATCGTTTTTCTTAAATTTACCAGCTGATTTTTCTAGCCATGTCCCCAACTATATTTTAGAAATACCACTTTAGTCAGGGATCTATAAAACGTGTATTATATAATTTTTTAACCTATGGAATAGAGTTATGACAAAGGAGTATTTAGTTAATACGGACAATAGGAACGCGAGGAAAATTCTAGTTAATATAGATAGTTACGATGAAGTCTTTTTCACTTAGGAGAAACTTGATCTTAAAATAATTTACTAATAGAAGTTACTAATATTTCTTTCTTTGCTATAGTTATATTTATAGTTCTAAGAAAAATGAGATATAAAAATATAACTTCAGAATTAATATTATTAAAGTTCTCACATTTAGCAACAAAACAGTAATCACATGGCATTGGTGCTAGTTTTGGAAAAATTAAATAAAAAATTTAAATCCTAAGAAATATGTAATCTTTTATTATCATAATATCTAACATAATTATGGCTGTTCCATATACTGATTTGGAATGGGATCCTTTACTCACCTGTGCTGATCGTATCATTTCGGAAGGAGGAATAGTTTTGTCTCAAAGTACAGTTGTAGCGAGGGAATAGGGTCTTCCTTGGGTTATAAATATTTCCCATGCTACTCAAATCCTAAAAGATAGACTAATGAGGTATTGCAGAAATTTTAGATAATTAGAGTTTCTCTAAGGAAGATCCTATTGAAAAGGTTTTATGTCTAACCTGTACCTATAATAATCTTTATCAACATCATGACAAATCCATCAAAAAAAACTCAATCTTTACTCAAAAAACTAAACTTGTTTGATTGGATCGCCTTAGGGGGTATTGTTATTCTCAGTTTGGCACTGGGAGTAGTGTTAGTGAGAGGAGAACAAATTCCCTTGCGGGTCAGTTATTTTAGTTGGAACGGAAAAAAAATTGGGTTACAGGATAAAGCTTTTAGAATAACTTTTAACCGTCCTGTAGATAAGTATAGTGTTGAAAAATATCTATCTATTGACCCTCCCCTTCCTGGGAAAATTAGCTGGCAAGGACGCCAATTAATTTATACATTAGAAGATCCCCCAATTTACGGGACAAATTATCAAATTAAATTGCAAAATGCTCACAGAATTTATGATCGAGAACCGATTGAACCATTTGTCAGTTTATTTAGTACTCGTGATCGTACCTTTGCCTATATTGGCGTTACGGCAGAAGAACGGGGGCGGCTAATTCTCTATAATATTACTGATACTAATCAACCGAAAAAAACAATCCTAACCCCTCTCGATCTAATCGTCACAAATTTTAGAATTTATCCCAATGGCAATAAAATTCTGTTTAGTGCTTATGAACCTAGTCTCAGTGGTAAAACATTGGTCAACCAGCAATTATACACGGTCACCACGGGTTTACAAGTTTCTCCTAATAGTGTTGAAATGCCACGGGCTGGAAGACTAAAACGCATCCTTGACACAAAAGACTATCAAAATTTGAGTTTTGATCTATCGCGCAATGGTCAAAGTATTGTCATTTGGCGAATTAATCATAAAAATCCAGATGATTCCGGGTTATGGACAGTTTCTGAAGGGCAAAATCCCAGACCATTGGGAGTTCCTGGAGGAGATTTTGTTATTTCCCCTGATGGTAAGCGTGTGGTTATCTCTCAACGAGGTGGGGTGGGAATAATTCCTTTAACTTCTGATGGGGGATCGTCAGAGTTCTTAACAGGGTATGAAAAAAGTCTAGGATTTTCTGCCGATGGGAAGCAGATGCTTCTTGTTAGAGATAATCGGGATTATACACGATCACTGATACTTATCAATCGAAACAAAAAAGAGCAAGAGTTATTCCGTACCCTTTATCCAATTATTGACTGCGAGTTTGAACCTAGGGAAGAAAAATTACTTTATTGTCTTAAAACTGACTTAGTTGAGGATAAAAAAGGTAAATATCGTGAAGAACCTTTTCTTTCAGTAATTGATATGGAAAAGACAGTAGATTTTCCCCTACTTGCTTTACCCAACTATCGGGATGTCCAACTAAGCATGTCCCCTGATGGAGTCGCTTTATTATTTGATCAAGTAGCGACAATGGTTCCCAAGTCAACCAATGATTTAATTACCTCAGAACAACAGGCGATCGTTGATGGACAAGTGTGGTTACTTCCCCTGCCTGAGTTAAAAGAATCAGACAAAACTCTTAAAATCAAACCAGAAGAACTAGAAATTGGGTTTAAACCACAATGGTTGCCTTAAGGTTTTATTTATGAGTTATCCGTTTACTTTGTTAATGTTTGTAACAAAATCTTTCAAAAAATACCTCTAGTTTCCTCTCCAAAGATGATAAGCTCAGTCCAGGATGGGATAATAACACACTAAAGTGAGTGAACGTTAGTTAACAAAGAGTTCATTTCCCCTATCCATATCGGAATTCCAAGTTGTTGTTGCTTTAATAATTGCTTTGGTTCCTAACTTTTTGCCTAGCTACGGAACTTTATAAGTAGGATGTTCGTTTTATAATAAAATAGTCAGCTGCTCATCTTGATAGTTAAATTTAAGAATAATTCTTCTTTATTCTGATCCGTTGAAAAACCGTGTAAGCAGTATACAAAATCAATTTTCAGCATATTTGTTGACCGATTAATGTCCAGAGTTTTTTATTGATGATTTTTCATCACACAGTTTAATGCTTATGGCTGCACCTCAGATTTTAGAAACTCGTCGAAGTCCCAATTTCTCTTCTGTCCGCCGACGTCGTCACAAACCTGATCAGAAAGAAATTCATCTTCAGGGTCAATGGATGACTACCGAAATTAAAGTTAAACTGATCGTTAATGGAACTTTGTCAGTTATTGCCGCTTTTACCTTGCTAAAGCTGCTTCCTTATCAGTTTTTACAACAGGAAAAATTGAAGGAAGTTCAAACTCAAGTCCAAGAAACAGAAAGACGGGTGGGGGAGTTGAGAAAAGATTTTAGCCGTAGTTTCGATCCACATCAAGTTAAACAAGTTATGCAAGAAAATAGTCCCTTAATTGACCCTAACAAACGGCAAATTTATTGGAAATAATCTTTTTATTATTCTTAGACAAGAATCGAGATATTACGCAGAAAAGTTTAATTTAGTCTAGTTTGTGCAGGTAATTGTTTTTTGACAATTTTTTCCATGGGCTGTCTTTAATTTCTTGATATGTGTTCTAAACAATAATTGCTAAATGAGGATAAATTTATTAATCTTCAATCCCTCTCAAACAATATTCAACTTCGGTAATTCTTTTCTTAGACAAAGTTAAATTTAACTATCCTCGCATGGTATAAATTTCAGGATGTTATTCTTTAAAAATACCCTAGATACTAATTTTAGACACTTTGAGCCCAAAACTATTGAAGTAAACTCCGTTAAAAAGCTCAATAAAGTGACCATCTGAACCATCGCTAATATTTTTCTATCCAATAGGATAAAGCTCTCCACCCCTTAGCAGGTGGCAAATTTTGATATAAGTTAAGACTAAAGTATAGCCTTTTAATCTTCCAAACCTAGAATAAGCCTAGGCTTATTTACTACTCAATAATACTATTGGTCGTCTTGATAGTCTTGACTTGACCGCCATAGTATTTCTAATGTCACAGGTTTCTGTTTCGAGGGTAGTATGGTCTTATTTGAATCTCGGGTATTTTCCTACCGATTCTTTAACTTTTTAGCTATATAACATTGCTTGATGTAAAAATAGTTAGTTTTTATTAAAGAGTTAGAATAAACAAACTCCGATAAATTTTAACCTCCATTTCAAGTAATTCCATCTGGGGCTTATACTGTCAACATTGTCAACTGTCGGAGGTTTCAATCGCTTTCTATTTAAACTGACAGATCCTATTTTCTGTCTCTACCAAGAGGGATTGATAATAGAAGTGTAATTGATGGAAAGTTGATTTTACCCGGGTATTATTGCAAATATGATAGTTTTTTACAGACTTAGACCTAAGAACATAGGTTGCCAGTCCATTCCAGATGAATAAAGGTTTGCCTCTCCACTAGTTTGGGTTGTCATTGCGAGATTGGGTTAGTCGGATATTTCGAGGATCGCCGAAAGCGAACCTCGAGTGATCATTAAATCAATTGGTTAGGTAGCTAGTTATGGAGACTCAATTAAAGCAATTTTGTCTGTCTTAGGATCTTTAACGATAATAGTTATAATATCCTACTTTTTGTTCGGAAGCAATTGCTTAATAAAGACAATAATCATAAATCAGTATTCGTGGCAATGCTAGGAATATCCGGTTTGGTTTCTGTTCCTTGGGATTTAATCTGGTTTAAAGTATATGAAGTTTAGTTTTGAGGTTTAGCTTGTCCGAGTCTAGTCAATTATAAAATTATAAGGTATAGTTCAGCATTAAAATCTAGGAGAGGATTTAGATAAAAAGGTGATAGTGTCTTCTGTAGTGCTTGTCTGGATACTTTGTGGCGTTGTTACATAATACACTTTAACTTTAAAAGTGGAAGAAAAGTTGGTAAAAAATAAACAATTAACATTCTCTCCGGTTGCTTATTGTTGGGAGGTACAATTATTGAGTAATCAAATAACCAGCAAAAAGATTAATAATAATTAAATCATCGTAATACTTACGAGTCAATTATGATAGAGTTTTTTTATAAAAATTGGCAATTATTTTAACTAATAGCTCTCCCAAGTTTAGGCTGATAAGTTAATAGAAAAAATAACAGTTTAATAAAACTGTCTTTCTAGGATTATTAAATTTACTTAAGTCATAAGCTTATCTTTCAATGAATTGAATTTCTTAATTAATTTTTTATACTATTATTAATGGGTTTAATCGTAAAAATTTACTCACTATATTATTAATCAATCTAAGTCAATAGATTTAAACAAGTGCAAAGTAAAGTAGTTGCAGAAGAGTAAGTACTAAGTAGATTAAAATAATCTAGATTTAACTTTAGTCATTTAAATATAGCAATCAAGAATGATTTACGTTTTAAATATTATTTCTAGCTACTTATTTACCTATAAAACCGAAATTTTTAGAAATGTTGACCCAAATGATATTTCTTTAATGAAAGATAATAAAAATAGCTCCTTTACTATTACTAAGTCTAATAATAGTAGAAAATATCTAAATCTTTTTTAGACATGAGTAAAAATTAATCACAATGACTAAATAACCATATATTTTAGTGGAATATTTCAAGGATAAAAGTCTTGTCCAAAGAATTATTGGAACTCATCTTAAGAGAAGACATTATCTCACAAACCTCATTACATATACTAAGTGACCTACACTTCAGTAAAGTAAATTGATTTCAATAAATTTCTAGAAAATTTTATTAAAAAATATCAGGTTGTGAATTAATTTATGTTGAATTTATTACCGAAATATCTCGAACGAGACAACCGCCTTAAATTTTGTCATTTAACCCAACCTACAAAGTTATCACGAATCATAGACTATAAATAGCCTCAAGTATCAATTTTGTGGCTTAATTGAAACTATCAAAGCGGGTGAGGGGAATCGAACCCCTATCATTAGCTTGGAAGGCTAAGGTTTTACCACTAAACTACACCCGCGAACTAGTTGCAAGCTCATGCAGCCTATCTGAGTAAAATTAACATAGATCTTAAACACTTGTCAAGGTCTTGGTTAGAACTTTTCCAGACCTTGAAGAACAAGTCCCTGACTAAGTCGCTTTAATGGCATCTGACAAGGTTGTCCAACGAAAATAGCGTTCCCCCCCCATTTCCACAATAACCTTAATCCGAGGTTCAATAACGGGCAAACTAGCGAGATATTCTAATTCAGTTTTGGATAGAATATGTCCCTCTAAAATCCATAATATCAATCCCTTAGACTTAGCTGGTAAGTTTTCTAGTTGGTACGCGGCAATGGGAGGAACAAAATATATAGGGCCAACAGCCGCATCTTGTCCAATATTCTTTTTACCCAAATGAGGAGGGCGAACTCCATGAATGCCCATCAAATAGGCACTAACATCGCCAAGTCCCTTAGCTGTCAAAGAAAAGCTATTATAGCCATTGGCTCGTAAACGTCGTTGATAACGCCCTTCAAAGCCCCCCTCTAGGGGGGCGTATACTGCTAACGCGCTTGATTTTTCCAAAGCGCGAACTAATCCTTTTCCAGTCTCTAAAGCGCGTAGCAATCCTTTTCCGATGGTTAGCAGTGCCATTGCAGTATTGCAGTCCTAAAAAAATTCTTTTATTGATTATAAGGGAATCCTTCCCCTTAAGAGAAAGATTTAAACCTTAACTTTAAAGTTAAGGAAGTTTTACTAAAAATATTCATAACCACTCGTCCCAATATATCCTAATCTTTTAGACAATTTGAGCACGCTTGTTGTCCCAATTCTTCTCGTTGCTGACGACTATGAAAGTGAATTCCTCCTGGGAAAAGGAAATAAAACGTACAGACCCTACTTTGAGAACCGATTATGTAAGTGGTCCTTGGAGGAGCAACACTTGGCTCACTTGAGCAAATACTGCTTGAAAGTTGAAATAGCTAATAGTGTTAAACACTACACCACACTGATTATCAGCGGATTAAAAAAATTCCGTATTTCCCTGACAATAAGTTAAACAAGGATGATATTGATTATTTTGGTGGACTTATTCTAAAAATGTATATGGGAGATAAGTCCCGGCTGAATCCTTTTAGAGCAGAAAATTGTTCTGTCAGACGACCAAAAGGTAGATCTATTTCACAACCAAAATCAAGAATTTGAGAAGAATGGGAAGGTTTACATAAAAAGATAACCGTTGATAGATTGTCTAATAAAAAATCATTGTCAATAAACAATCAAAACTGGGGACTCAACAATAAAAAAAAGCTTTTTATTAGTCAATATGTTCGTTTTTATGGGGTTCTTAAGAACATTGACCACTAATTATTAAGCTCAGTCATTTCAATTACTCTTTCTTCAATATCTTTGACTAAAAAATTAAGAGGTTGATTACGACGGATTTTGTACTTTAAGCGTCTTGATTGAACTCGCATTAAAATGTCTTCTAAACATTCATGGTCAAAACAAACATGGCGTTGACGATTCTTGTGTCCATAACTAGCCCCGGCAATAATATGCAACTGAGCATTTCTTTTTAATTGATACCAAAGTCCCTCAGAATTTCTGAAAGCTGCTGTTGTTGGATTAGGAGTAGTATATACATACAAAGAATCAAATGCTTCTGTCCCTAAAGTCCGTTCGTAATTGTAATAGTAATGCAAGGGAACTTCCGCCACAGGTAATTCTAGCAAGCCCTGATAAAATTGTCGGGCTATTTCCAAATCACAAACCATAATAGTATAAACCTTGGGTGCGCTGGTGAGAAACATCCACATTGCTAAACCATAGGATGCTAGTAGCATTACCATAATGCCTTGGGTTGAAAAAAGACTATCAATGGGCAAAAACATCCCTAAATAATGGTGGTGTAGAGAAAAATTGGTCTCAAGATCCATAGAATATAATTGATATAGATATATCAGATTTTTGTCTTGATTAAGCAACTGAAAAAAGAGCTAAATATCAAGAATGATAACTTAATGTTATCTATCCAACTATAACAATACTCTTCATTCGTTGAGTTAAGCTTTGTGAGTGAGTGATAGCTAGCAGATATATATTTTATCTTTCTCATGAGGTTTAAAAAATCTGAAAAAGTAGGGAAAAACAAACTAAAAAAGTATGATTTCAAAAAAAAATGGGATAACTGGGCAAAACTTTATCAACTTATATTTTGATTAGACGAAATAAATTATACTAAGTTGTTGGTTATTTGTTGCAATCTTTGCTGATTGCGCGGAATAGTTTTTCTACGCGTTAAGAACTTTAGAGTCTCTTGAAAACCGGTCGTTTTAGTTCAGAAGATCGTCTCATATTTTAAATTTTTCCCGATAGGGTTATGCTCTTTAGAGAAACTTTTAAGCGCTATTATCCTATGATGAGATGACTTGTTCCTATACCATCACCTGAGAACAAGGCAAAGAGCCACCAGTATTTCTCTAAGCGATCCAAGATCAAGTCACTTCTAAAGAGAAATTTAAACTCACTAATGTTCCATAAAATATAGATATCTATATCTGGTCAGTAATTAATTTTTGAAAGGGAAACTCAAATAATCACAGTTAGAGTCTATCCAGTGGACAAGCGGGTTTATGCACCGAGAGTTTGCCATTCTAAATCTGATTCTGATTTCAGAGCAATGAGAGTCTTTCCTAATGTTCTTAAATTGATTGATCTGTGATATTTTATTAGTCTTGAAAACTTTCAAGTCGCTTGAGGAAAACCAAACCCTTGAGGTGATTGAGCTTGTATTGAAAGATTCTACCTACAAAATCGTTCAATTCCTGTATCCCCTAAAAACTGAGACACCTTTCCCAATCTTGACGATAGAGTTCATCATAGGGGCGTTAGAATAGCGAGGATTAGAATAGGAGGCAATTATAAACGGACGCAAAGACTGAGATACTTCAAGTGCGGCAATTTCTGTTCTATTGGATTTCATCATAGTTGTCATTAATGACTCAATTAAGTCTTGTAGACTAGGGTCAGTAAAATTTATAGTAGTTTAGGCAGTTAGTTATAGAATGGGGCTACCTACTGTAGCAATTTTTAGAGAAAAATAAGTCTTTATCATTCACAATGATTTTCTTGGGTTTAAAATCTGTTCGTTTACAAAGAAAAGACTTTTCTTTATTTTAAATTTTCTAATCTGATACGAGGATCAACTGCTTTAAGTAATAAATCGGCTAACAAATTCCCCACAATTAACATAGTTGCCCCCATGGTTAGACTTCCCATAACTAAGTAAAGATCTTGTGCTTGAACTGCTCCTAAAATTAAAGTCCCTAACCCTGGCCAATTAAAGAAAAATTCTGCAATAAACGATCCCCCTAATAAACTAGCAAACTCGAATCCCAGTAAAGTAATTAAGGGGTTAATGGCATTGCGTAATCCATGAACATAAATAACTTGATTTTCAGATAATCCTTTTGCTCGTGCAGTTTGAATATAGTCTTGTCGCATCACATCCAACATCTGTCCACGCGTCAATCGCATTAACCCGGCAAAACTTGTAATACTTAAAGCAATAGTTGGTAAAATCATGTGCCATCCAATATCAATTATCTTCCCAATGGAAGATAATTCTCGATAATTTAAACTTATCATATCTCCCACAGGTAAAATAGGGGAAACATTCTGAGCAAAAATTAATAATAATAATGCCGTAATAAAACTAGGAAATCCTTGTCCTAAATAACTAATTACCCGCAGAATTTTATCAATCAAACTGTTCTTTTTGACTGCACTTAATATGCCAAGTGGTAAGGCAATTAGCCAAGTTAAAATAATTGAAGCTATGCTCAATAATAATGTTGCTACAATTCGTTCATTTAACAGAGAAATAACTGAACGATTAAAGACAAAACTTTCTCCAAAATCAAGATGAGTAACAACTTGAAATAACCATTTACTATACTGATCATACCAAGGTTTATCTAATCCAAACCGTTCGGTTAAACTAGCCAAGGTTTCGGCGGAAATATTAGGATTTTGTTTGAGGGTATCAATATAATTACCTGGGGCAATTTGAATAATAAGAAAACTAAGAAAAGAAGCTAGGAGTAAAGTAAAAAGTCCTTGAAAAATTCGTTTTACAATATATAGATTAGTATCACTTGTTAAACTTTTTTTTAGCTCTATCAATAGTTTATTGGACTGAAAGGATGAGAAAGAATTCATAGGTTAATAAATTTATACACTGTGAATTTCGAATGTTTGTTAATTATAAATATGTTAGACTGGCAGCAAATAGCCAAATTTTTAAAAGACTTCTGTAGAGAAATTATAAGATAAATCTAAATTAAAAAAGGAAATATAGGTAAAGTTTATTGTCCTAATAATCTACTAGGGTAATGATTGGCACATCAGGAAGTTTTTGGCGACCTTCTAAGGCTTTTAACTCAATGATAAAGGCAAATCCCAACACCTCACAACCGATTTTCTCTAACAAATCTACTGTTGCTCTAGCAGTTCCTCCCGTAGCAATTAAATCGTCAACAATAAGTACCCTATGATGATCAGCTAAGGCATCTTGATGAATTTCGAGTTTATCGGTTCCATACTCCAAATTGTACTCAACTTGATGGACTGCTGCCGGAAGTTTACCCGGTTTACGAACAGGGACAAAACCAGCCTCAAGTTGGTAAGCCAAAGGAACTCCAAATAGAAAGCCGCGAGATTCCATCCCCACAACATGATCGGGCAATAAACTCTGATATTGACATTTTTGGCATAAGGTATCAATGGTATAGCGTAATCCTTCCTGATTACTGAGCAGAGTAGTAATATCTCGAAACATAACCCCGGGTTTAGGAAAGTCTGGAATATCCCTAATCAACGCTTTAAGATCCATAAGTTATATTCTAAATTTGTTCGCAAGAAGTCAAAAATCACTTTAACAGATTGTCAGTATAAGTTCTTACTTAAAATTTACGCTTTTATCACTGATTAATTTTAGCAATGTATAGAGGATTTTTAGTTCTGAAGAACTAAGTAGAACAATATCCATTTGATAAAAATTAATCTCGTCCCAATAAGCAACAGTTATTTGTGGTTAAGTATCTGACAAGCTTTTTCGGTTTTATTCATAAGATTTTTGATAGTTCGTGTAGGTAATTAGTGGTGTGCTACATCATCCGGTGTTTTTGCGCCCCAAAAATCTACCATCTCAATAAATAACATATCCAGATTTTTTCGAATCTAACTTAGCTAATTTCTAAAAGATGGTTGTATTTCTTTGTCTGAATATAGATTGTTGAACCTATAATGGATAATCTTTATTCGAATCGAGCATTATTTTTCTGTCCTTTGATACTGGATGCCATTCTAACCATTAAGTCAATAGTCAACTAATTGACTCTCTTGCCAGATATAGTTAAAACAGATAACGGACCAATTATCAAAACACTAAGCTATTCTGTAAGATGAATTCCACTGTTAGTATAATGTCTGATTCGAGTTCTCATACTAAGTTTAAACCTGTGATTTTAGATGTCCTGCCGGATTTTCCTATCTCTGGTCAGCGATGTGCCGTGCGACTTCAACAACGGATTGATTTATTATTATTGGCGATCGAAGCCTTGGAAAGAGGAGCATCAGAACAGATGCTCAAAACTATTCAACAACTACAATTACAGGAGATTATTAGAAATAGAATTGTTTTATGGCGGTTGCGATGTACTAATCCTTTGCGGCGTTCCTATACCCGTAAAACCCTAACTCTTATTCAAGCCAAAGCATTAGTAATTATTGCAAGCCATCAAGCAAAACCTCTAACCGTTCAGATTCGACAACTTTTGTTAGCTGAACAACAGATGAGACAAAAAAGACTACCAGTCAATTGTCATTTCCTGTTAGCGGAATATTTAGAACAATTTCATGCTCATTTTCAGAGTCGGATGAATCCTCGTCGTGCTAAAGTTTCAGTCTATCTAACTTCTAATGATGAATTAAATAAATTGGCTTTGTTTTTATTAAAACAACTTTTGTTTTGTACGGGAACTACCGGAATGCAAAGATTTTGGATTAGTTTATTTGATGGAGAGGTCGCATGAATATCAAACGACAATATAGCCTACCGAATTGTACCTTAATATTAGAAGGGTTGAGTGATAATTTGACTGGAAGTGATTCCCAAGATAATCGCCCTCTTTTATCAATTTTAGTCAATGTTGAATGTCGTTTTGTGGGGACGTCCCAAACACTCCAGGGGGGAAGGACGTTTCTAGAAAATTTAGCCAAAGTAGCTAGTGCCTATGCACAAGAATATCTTAGTGGTATCCCTCACCCCCAAGATATCCAAGGAAACGAAGATCTCATTCGCCTTGAAAAAATTGAAGACACTGATCTTCATCGCTTAAAATGGCAACCTAGTACACAGATAAGTCAATTTTGTGTGGAGTTAGAACTAAACACTGTTCAGTTATTTGATTTAGTTGAAAGTCTTGATCAATTTTTTACTGATAGTAGAACACTTCCTGATTTTAGCTTGCAGTTACACCCAATATCTCGACGATATCGTCCCCCTGATGAACCGTTACGACAACGGGCAGTCCCGGCTACATTGGGAATAGGGAGTGTTGCCTTGATGGCTTTAATTTTATTTTTCTTCCCCATTCCCGAAATCCGTGAACCAGAACCCAAATCACCTGAAACATCCACTAGAACTATTCCTAAAAACAACTTTTGACCTTTTCCCAAGATAAGTTCAACAAGATTCAAAAAGATGATTGTTATTCTCAACATCTAGGTCAAAATACAACAAAGTTGACGATGATCTAAAACAATAATCGCTAACGACAGGAGGTAAGTCAAACTAGCATTTTAACCATAAATCAAGATCCGATTTTTTCAGTAAATAAATATGAACAATTAGGTTAACAAAACAGTTAAAAACACTTCAATTTTTTAACTATTCTATCTGAGACATACTTCTAAACTAGTTATCTTTAATCAAAGAACGTTGACAAAAGTAAATTCTATCGAGGGGTTTCACAAACTTTTACTTCATCTACTGTCGATGGCAAAAAATTCAAGTAATTTTTTGCCTATCAAACTTTTTAGAAAGTTCTTGAGGAATATATACTCTTAAATTCTTGATGCCATACAACAGAATTTTTGTCTAATTCAACTAAATCTTCATAAACTAGGTGTGCTCTTCTGTGAAATTAATTACAGAATCATACCGAAGTAGGACAGTACAATAAAATCATTGCCCTGGGCATAAGTTCTACAAAACAATTGTAGTTCACTAGATGTAGAACAGGCTTTTTTGCAATGGGTAAGAATCCGTAATGTATGAAATTCTTTAAGGCTTCAATATCCTGAGCAAGAACAAGCGATTACAATGATGACAACTTCATCTGTTCTCATTTTTTGTGAAAGTGATCTAGATTATAAAATCTTTCCGTAAGATTTAAGACGAGATTGTAGGTCCATAGCACCAGACCTTGATTGATAAATATTACTTCTGGCATAGAGCTGTTACTCCTTTTTCACTCCTTAAATTTTCATCAAATTCACATTTTCCCAACACCCTAAAATTCTTTTCAGAAAAGTATAAATTAACAAATATTGACTTAACTCCTACTTTATGATTAGTAACGTAAAAGGAGACTAAATGTAGAATAAGCTAAATAAGTAACCCTAATCCTCTAGGACAATATCTTCATTAAGAATTTGGTTGTGAAATTCTCTGGATTACTCAGGTTACCCTTTAGGGACTTTTTTGTGGGAATGAATAGTTACTTTCATGGCTTCACTTTCTCGTCTAGATAGTCTTCAATTTACTAAATTTCTCTCTGTTATAGTTTTAATTTGCTCAAGTTCTATATCAAAACCTTCTTAAAATATTTGTTTTAGCCTAGACTATTTTAAATTTCCATTAGATTAGATATTAATCTTAATTGTCAACTTCTGAACATATTTCCATCAATGGTTGAGCTTATCAGCTAAATTATGCTATATCTAGATATCTTGAAAGGGTAAATCATTAGGGATAAATTCAAGAATGACAAAATTGGGAACTCATTTGATTGTCGACGCTTGGCAAGCACCATCAGATCTCCTCAACGACCCCGAACGAATTCGCCATGCACTCTTAGAAGGAATTACTGCAGGGGAGGCAACCCTGATTGATTTATGTGTTCATCATTTTAGTCCTCACGGTGTTACTGCCACAGCAACTTTAGCTGAGTCCCATATTGCTATTCATACTTGGCCTGAATACGGTTATTTTGCAGCCGATTTATTTTTCTGTGGACGAGGTGATCCAGAACAAGCTTTAGCTATCTTAAAAACTGCTTTGCAAGCTCAACAAGTTCAAGTAAAAATCATTGAACGAGGGTTTCCTAACTTACTTGATCACGATCCCTCTCTTACCACTACTATTTGTCAAAGTGTTGCTTAGAGGTTATTAGATAAATCTTAAAAGGGATAAAAGTCTTCTAACTCGTGATATACAGCAAATTCTCTTGTCAATGACTATGCTATATAACTTAGTCATCGCCTAACTCATGCTACCAAAAAATTAAATGTTTTGTTTATAAATAAACTCTTGATTCTTAATTATTAATTTTATCTAGAGACTTTTGTAGATAAGATTTCTATTTTTTGTTTTAGGTTAGATTGTTGAATCATTCATTAAGTTTAATGTCTAACTATAAAGCGTCTTTTTTTGATAAGTCTATATTTAGAGAAAACTAATTACTTGACAAAAAAAATAAATTTAAAAGTTGGTTTAGTTATGGACAGTCACTGGTTTTTTAAAATTAAATTTCTTTCTTTTAAGAAAGACAAAAAATCTAGACTTTAGGGAGGATGAAAAAAATTTAAGATGTTACTAATTTCTTGGTTTTAATTTCTCTTTAAAATTTTTGTCCTATTATTTCTAATTTCTATGACCATCAATCATTATTAAAATTTACAATTAATAAAAAATTATTGGTACTATAAACTATAGCTAAATTTCCTGGGGTGTTATTTGATTGAAATTTAACTACAAAAATAATTAACTTTTCTAGTAGATAGATTATTAATAGTAATAATCTAAGTGGTTTCAGGTAAAATATAAGGAAGTAGTCAAGCTATTTTACTTCCTAAAAAGAAGCTTAAAATACTTTACTAGGAAAATACATAATAACTAGCAATTTTTTAGCTTAATAATTGAAAATAAAAAAATATAAAATAGACAATTAAAATAGATATTTTTTCCTAAAAAACCGTTATTTCTTTTATAAAGAAAATAGTTTACCGTAAATTATCTCACATCTTAATTAATATTTAAAAAATATATAATTCGCTTTTTTAGTCAGGATAATTACCCTAGTTTTAGTAAATCAATAGCTTGTCGAGGGTAATCATGCTGTAATTCTGAAGAACGATCAGCTGTAAAAATTAAGAGGAGTACACGACTTTCTATTACTTCAATTACCATCTTATAGTTTAAAGAAGTGAATAGTTAAAGAGGCGAGATCAGTGGGAAAGAAAATCTCATACCTTAGTGAAAGGATTAAATAGTTACAACGAAAAGGAGTTAAGATTTTCACAGGAGTTGCTACTATTACTTTCTGCTTTTGCTGTTGTTTTATCAAATCAGTAGGATTAAAAGAGAAATAGCACGATCTCTTAGCAGATCTTGATGTTAATAACATTACCAATTTACAAGGTATGATCGCCAATGCTTCTAAACAAATATGTGGATGTCATAGGTCATGATATCAATGTTTGTGATAACTTGAATTCTGAAAGAACGGAAATAATATAAAATTGAATATTGAAGCATCGATATAGCTGTTTTATCAAGTAAAATTGCCGATTCGTTTCCCTTTTTACTAACTACACAATTTTCCATAGTCATCGCAATGAGTTTACTCATTTCCAGATTACCCTACCTATTAGAGACTAAAAAATAGTCCGTTCAGATTTAGCCATTGCAGGGGCAATGTTCGATATTGACACGTAAACAAGGGTTTTCAAAACTATTTTGATCGCGGCTGTCTAAGGGTAAGGAAAAATGTGGTCTAATGGGCTGTTGACCTTGATAAACATTATGTTTTTAAATCCACTATCAAAGAGGGCTATTGTCCAATTCTTAAAAAACATTCAGGGACCAAAGCCGTTAAGATAGTTTATGAAGAAGGTAGTATAAGACTCACTAAAAATATAGAAGTTATACTTTCAGAACAACAAAAATCATGAAGAAAGCCAGCTAATCGTTACCAATCAGAGAAATAATTTATCACGAGGCGATTATTTCTTATCAAATAGGAATTACAGTTATTCTCGGTTTTAAAAATGTTATCGATAAAATTAAAATTCATCATAAGATAACCATTTGTTGTAATAAAGAAAATGAAGGTATAGTTTATCAAGGGTTATTATTCTTTCAAGTTAAGGAAACTTATTTAGATAATTTATCCTAAACTCTTACTGCAATTTTAATGAGTGTGAGCAGCTGTAAAAAAGCATTATCTTTAGCAGTAATATCCGCACAAGGTATGGGTTTAGCCTGTTAAATTTATGATTGCAGGCTATTGTATTACAACTCATTCTTTGGCGTTGTTAACGTTTAATTAAATTTGAAGATAAGATGGAGATACTATTCCCCTTTCATTATATTCAGTTCCGGACTATAAATTGGGAGAAAAACACAGATATAGTCTTTTTTTTTTCATTATTTTAGTGGTCTAAACAATTCTTCATGCGTATATAAACTGATTAGAAAGTATCACAATAAGTCGTTAACTTGGTATTTGGTTTGATTAAAGCTACAATAGCAGTTATTTTTGTTCCCCGATTAGATAAAATAGACCTAATTCAAAATAAAGATGACTGATATGGAACACGGTCTTTTGTGGTTACCCTTACTAATTGTTTTCTTCTCGTTAGCTTGGAGTGGTAAAAATGAATATCATAAACTAGAAGCATATCGTCAATGGGCAAAAAATTTTGATCAGGCAAAATATGATATTTACTCAATTGTTGGGGTTAAAGAAAAACAAATAACTTGGGGAAAGCCAACGCGATTACTTCCACAAAACTTACCTTCATTTTCTCTAGAAGATGTCACGGGCATTCGTCTATTAGTCAATAATTGTCCGGTCGACATCAATACCTTACCTAAAAAAGGAAATCCAACTATAGAATTCAGTTTTACAGGTAATAAAGCTCCGATAAAAATACCTTTTACCGAAATTGACTTGGCAGTAAAATGGCTAAAGTTTCTAGAAAATCTCAAAAAATAATTAACATTAGCCACTGAATTAATATAGTATCATTGTCAATGATAAAGTACTATAAAATCATAAAAATCAAGTCAGTTTAAATCTAAATTATTAGTCGTAAATTAATATGCTAAATATTTATGTTGACAGATATTTTTTTAAAAAACCTGTTTTATGTTTCACTGTTAAAAACATAGTAAATATTACAGTAAAAATTGGCAATTTATCTAATTCAACAAACATACCATGTAGTCTATGTAATCTATTATGTAATTTTATTACTCAGATAATTGATCTCAACTCTATAAAGATAAATTATTAGCATTTAGCAAGTTAAAATCATATTGGCTACACTGAATCTAAAAAAATTAACTTCAATAATAATTGAGTATTTTTTCGATGACACTCTCTTAATCTATATGACATCTGTACATTATCTTTACTTGGTCTAGTCTTAAGAAAGAATTTTGTTTACTAAAGTGATGGAAACGTTTGAGTTTAATTTCAATTAGGTAGAATGCAGAGGCTAGCGACCTTCTACTCTAGAAGATAGACTATAAAGTTCAACCAATAGATAAATTAATTTAAGAAATTTATCTAATTTAAGTTATTTTTTTAAGAAGTAAATAACAAAAGAAGTTCTTTTTATTTATGAGTAAAATTAACAAAATAAGCTCTAATTATTAGAGATGATTTTGGAGGTGGTTACTCAAGATTTAGCTCTTTCTTTCGTTAAGCTTTAAAAAGCAGATTTAAAAACTAGAAAATCTGTACCTTTTTGACGAAAGCCTAAAAGCTACTTAAATCTACAGAATTACCTGATTTTAAATTAGATAAGGTAGTATTCTCAGGACAAAAAGCATTTTCATTATTTCAGTTATCAGTAACTTAACCAAGTTATGGAGAGCTTTAGGGGAATTAGGAGCAGTATGAAGAAGAGGAAAACCTAAACCTCCTAAGTCTGTTTCTAAGGCGACTATTTTTTCCCCGTCTAATCTATTACGTAATTCTCCATAAGCAATCAAAAGAATTTCAGGGTGATTTTCTCGAATTTGTAGGATGCAATCAGCTGTAAAAATATACCAATCGGTAGAAATCTTTTCTAACTTAGATTGTAGACAATTTTGGGCACGTTTACTTTTTACTCACGTTTACTTTTTACTTTTGTCCAGGATATATTCTCAGCTTCTGCTATATCCCAATTATAAGTTTAAGCAAATTTTCCTAAACAAAAATTTATGTTTTTTACCCAGGGTTTTCAACCAAAGTTTCCCCCTACCATAGAGGAACTGGTAACGGGTGTATAGAGAAACTTCCCTAAAAATATTGTAGAAAGGTCAACTTCATTTTTATTGAGCTATAATTCTAGCAAACAGCTATGAGTAAACCGATAATGGTCTAATCAATTACTGAGAGCGCGAAATTGTAAGTACTTTTTCCAGACAAACTTACAAGTGGTCATCTCTGCGCGTCTGGATGTTGCTCATTACAGTTATCTGTAATTTAGTCACTCGTCATTGACGAGTAACAAGTTTTTTAGTCAAAGGAAGTTAACCATTACTATTTTTTTATATTTTCTTATTTCTATCATTTATAAACTTATTCTTTTATTTTAAATAACTAACATTACATAATCTTTAAGTATTATTTCTATTTTTTATTCATTCATTTCTTCTTTTGTCGTATTTTTTAGAGTCAACTATTACTTCTAGTAATTTAAATATTAACGATTAAACTTTGTATTTAGATTTTTTTTACACGACGAATTTAGTATAGCTTACAATAAAACTACCGTAATGATATTTGAAGATAAAAATGATTTATCTCAGGTAGTTAAACAAACTTTTTTCCCAAAAAAACATGCCACAAAAAATATGTAAAAACAATATAAATTAATCACCAAATACTTCTTGTATAAGAAAATTTATTTTTTAAAACTCTTAATGTATTCAAAAAATAAATTATTTACTGTTAATTACTTTCAGGTTACTCTAAATTTTTTTAAAGGTCTCTTAGAAATCTTTGAAAAAAAATAATACCATATTCCTCGTGAATGGACTAAGATAGCAATAAAATCAGAGTTTTTTCTAGAAAATAGTTAAATTAAATATCTGAATTCTACAAAAAATTTCGTCGGATTTGTTGAAATTATTATCTTTTTCTATACTTAAACACTTAATTAATTATTACTACTTAAAAACCTTCTACTTAATTTGATTTCTTAGATGGAAAAAAATGAGTTAACTCATAAATACACCGACATGAAATAAAACAAATATCTACCATCAACAACAACTATAACTGTATTACTCTTGCTGTTTCCTCATCACAGGACAGTTGTTTTGTTCTTAATTTCATCAGTGACAGTTACGAAACTGTCCTGTTTTTCTTGCCTATAAAAAATAACATACAGTAGAATGTGTCTAGATTCGGTACCAATTCGATGAATCGTGGTGTGAGAAAAGTAAGTAGAAGAGCATTTGGGGTCGAAACATGGCGAGACTCCCAGGTGCTTTTCTCGTCAGAGTAGTAAGTACTAGTTTCAGATACAGTACCAGTTGTACTGAGCCTTTATTAAGTGGTTAACTTAAAATTCGGTTTTCGGAATTAAAACGGGATTTAGGATGTTAAGTTACTCGTCAAACAGTCTCATAGTGAGTGTTCAGCCTGATTATAGATAGAAGGTCCTAATCGTATAGAAGAAAATCTATAGATGTTGTCTTCGGTCTTGGCAGTTCAAGATCGCTCATCATGATGATCCAAAACATTTCTCAATGAAAGTACTTTGGACAACCTATTACTAAATGATAGCCAATGAGAATAAAACACGACAAATATATCCTGGCGATAGACTTAGGGACTACTGGGAACCGTGCCATTCTTTTTGATAAAGAAGGCGCAGTTGCTGGTCAAGTATATAAAGAATTAACGCAACATTATCCTCATCCAGGTTGGTTAGAACATGATGCAACAGAAATTTGGCAAGATACCCTTAGCGTTATTAATCAGGTTTTAGAGAAAAAACAAATAGAAATTACGGCAATTGCAGCTATTGGTTTAACTGTCCAACGGGAAACTTGTCTCTTATGGGATAAAAATACGGGAAAGCCTCTACATAAAGCCATCGTCTGGCAAGATCGTCGTACTGCCAGTCTATGTTCTGAACTACGCGAACAGGGAAAATCCCAAGAAATTACTCAAAAAACTGGTTTAATCCTCGATCCCTACTTCTCCGCCACTAAACTCACCTGGTTGATTAATTGGGTTAAAGAAAACAAACCCCTAGTCAACTTTGAGAATGTCATCGCTGGAACCATTGATACTTGGATGCTATGGAACCTAACGGGGGGTAAAGTTCACGCTACCGATCATAGCAATGCCTGTCGTACCATGTTGATGAACCTCGATAGTCTAACTTGGGATCCAGATTTATTAGAATTATTTGGCATTCCATCAACTATCATGCCAAAAATTCAAGAAAGTATGAGTTTTTTTGGTAAAACTGATGCTGATATATTAGGGGCGGAAATTCCTATCACCGCTATTTTTGGTGATCAACAAGCCTCTCTATTTGCCCACGGTTGTGACCGCCAAGGATTGCTTAAATGCACTTATGGGACGGGCTCTTTCCTGATACTACAGGCTGGCAAAGAAATCGTGCGCTCCAAAAATAAACTCCTTTCTACTTTAGCTTGGACAAGAAATAACTCTGTTAACTATGCTCTAGAAGGAGCGATCTTTACCTCTGGAGCAGCAGTTCAATGGTTGCGTGACGGCGCAAAATTAATTAATAATGCGGCCGAAACTGAAACTTTGGCCCGTCAGGTTTCCGATACTAATGGAGTCTACTTTGTCCCTGCGTTGAGCGGATTAGGAGCGCCTCACTGGGATATGTCAGCTAGGGGAGCATTTTTGGGCATAACTGGAGGAGTTCAGCGAGAACACATGGTAAGGGCAGTATTAGAAGCGATCGCTTACCAAGTTAAAGAAGTAGTTGAAGCTATCAATAAGGAGTCAGGCACACAAGTAGCCCGTCTTAAAGTTGATGGGGGTGCTTCCCAAAATAATTTCTTAATGCAGTTTCAAGCTGATGCTTTGGGAATTCCCGTGGAACGTCCTATGATACTAGATGCCACTGCCCAAGGGGCAGCTTTTGGGGCTGGGTTGACTGTTGGGTTTTGGGACAGTTATGATACCTTGATTGCTACCCGTAAAATTGATCGAGTCTTCAACCCTGAAGACAATGCCCCTAAGGTTCAAGCTAACTTTATTCCTTGGCAACGAGCAGTAGAACGGGCTAAAAATTGGGTTCAATAGTATCATCCTTAAGACTAGACCACTCCCCCGATACATCAGTCAGGGGAGTGGTTGAAGATGCTCAGAAAGTGAACTGTCCATTATTCTTTGTCTTAAAAGTATGCTCAATATTCATTACGATGAATCAATATCGAGTAAGATTCTCATCTATAAATCTATTTAAGTTCATTTTTTTACATTGATATCTTTTATCTTTGTGCGACGCTGCGGCTTAGCCGTTTCTTATGTTTCATCAGAGCAATACAATCAATAAGAAAGATTCAACAAATTTAGGTCAGACATTGAAAATAGTACAATTCAAGGGAGGTTGTTTACCCTCTATTCGATATTGAACCCCTTTAAAATTATTAATTCCATGACGACTACTATCGATAAAATCAAACTTACCCCAAAGGGGAGTGTGGTAAGTTATAAACCTTACTATTCCAAAGATAAATATGAAGTTCTCTGCCATGTGCTTTTTTTATATGATCAAGGTGATCTAGAAAGAAAATGTCGTATTGAGGGAAGTAACAGAATTTCTTTTGTGGCAACGTAGTTGTCTTTAAGTCTCCTTCTTCATTAGCCTGTTGTCGAATTCAATTTAATCGGTAATGAGAACTTTATCTATAAGACTACCATTCTTAACTCAGAGTTTATTAACTTTCTCCTTAACGCGATTAAGACTTTTTCAGAAGCTCATTTTGCCGATTTTATTAGAGTAATCTATCACAGATTACTGCACCTTAAAAAGTCTTCTTTCTCATCCTTTTACAGCAGTTTACACAGTTGAAAACTGCTGTAAAAGCGTTAAGCGGGAAAGAAAAAGGTTAAGAGCAATGTTTGATAGATGCTACATCTACACCATTTCCTAAAAAACTGCCGTTGAATGACATATTTAAGGAGTAACCTCGTGGCACTGTCAACAAAATATCTACTAGTTGGATCAATTGAAGCGTGCAGTGGCAAGTCTGGGACAATTATCGGACTTGCTCATCATTTAAAGCAAAAGGGGTTTTCTGTGGCCTATGGTAAACCCGTCGGAACCTATTTGGAAGATGGCTCGACTCTAGACAAAGAAGCTGATGTGCAGTTTATAACTGATATCCTGGGCTTAAAATCGACTCAGATGCGATCACCTTTGTTATTTCTAGAAACAAAAACTGTTGAGAGACGCCTCAAAGGAAAAGATACCAAAGACTATACCCAATTGTTAAACCAGTCCTATCGTGACATAGAAGCTGATGTGGTAATTCTCGAAGGAGCAGGAACACTATGGAAAGGAAGTTTATTTGGCTTATCGGTAATGGATGTTGCTCATACGCTCGGTGCGTCGATTATGCTAGTCGCCCGTTATCATTCCCCTTTAGTGGTTGATAACCTTGTTAAGGCTAAACAGCAGTTAGGTGATTATCTGACAGGAGTGATTATTAATAATATTCCTATCGACGAATTTGAATCCACCCAAACCCTAATTAGACCTTATCTCGAAGGACAAGGAATTAAGGTTTTAGGAATGCTGCCGTCGAGTAGTTTACTGCACAGCGTTAGTGTTCGTGAAATTGCCTACCAGTTGGAAGCAGATGTGTTGTGTCGTAGTGATCGCTTAGATTTAATGGTGGAAAGTCTCACTATCGGGGCAATGAATGTTAACTCGGCGTTGGAATATTTTCGTAAAGGACGACATAAAGCTGTGGTTACAGGAGGTGATCGCACAGACTTACAACTAGCTGCCTTGGAAACCTCCACCAGTTGTCTGATTTTAACTGGACATATTACCCCTCAACCTTTAATCATCAACCGGGCTGAGGATCTAGAGGTCCCCATTCTTTCAGTTAATCTTGATACCTTACAAACGGTAGAAATTGTTGATAGCACTTTTGGAACTGTTAGACTTCAAGAACAAATTAAAATAGATTGCATTGAACAATTAATGACCGAGTATTTTGATTTTGATGGCTCGCTCCAAACCTTAGGACTTAGTTAAATTGATGCGGGTGTATAAGTTAACTAGTGTTGAACTTTACATTCGATGATAAAGGATTTTAGATTTAAGATTTTTTTTTTGCTAATATGATAGAAACCCCGGATAATCCCTTTTTTAATCTTAATTATGAACCCGTTCTCGAAAATCTGGGTGATGATTATTATGACCAAGTTGCTGCTGCTGAATTTCCTCAACAGATTCTCCGTTTCCGCAATAATGAGTTACTATCCTTGTTCGGGTTATCTTCTGAAGCTGTATCTGATAATCATTTCATTGAAGCCTTTGGTAAATTCCAAGGAGTTCGTCCTTTTTTAGCCCTACGCTACCATGGTTATCAATTTGGGCAATATAATCCCCTTTTAGGGGATGGGAGGGGTTTTCTTTACGGACAAATACAGGGAACAGACAATCAGTTATATGATTTTGGAACTAAAGGCTCAGGTCAAACTCCTTATTCTCGTGGTGGTGATGGTAGATTAACTTTGAAAGGGGGAGTTAGGGAAGTATTAGCTGCCGAAGCGTTACATTCTTCGGGAGTAACAACATCACGTTGTTTAAGTTTAATTGAAACTGGAGAGAAGCTATGGCGTGGCGATGAACCCTCCCCCACTCGTTCATCAGTGATGATTCGTGTTAATCGTTCCCATATTCGTTTTGGTACTTTTGAACGCTTATTTTACCTGAAACGTCCCGATTTAATTCAGAAATTATTAGACCATGTTGTTGATATTTACTATCCCGAAATTGGTCAATCTTCAGACCGTTACTCCCTCTTTTATAGGGAATTAGTCAAACGAGTTGCCAAATTAGCAGCACAGTGGATGGCAGCAGGATTTTGTCATGGAGTATTAAATACAGATAATATGTCAATTACGGGCGAAAGTTTTGATTATGGTCCCTATGCTTTTATTCCTACCTATAATCCAAAATTTGTTGCTGCTTATTTTGATGATGGCGGACGCTACAGTTATGGGAATCAATCGTTTATTTGTCGTTCAAATTTAGAGATGTTACATCTCCCTTTGATGACGGTCATTTCTCTGCCTCAGTTGGAAGAAGCTTTAGCGAAATTTAATGATTATTACCTCCAGTTTTATCAAGAATTAATCCTAAGAAGATTAGGATTTGATAATTTAATGATTACTGAGGGACGAGATTTAGTGGAAAAAACATTAGAAGTTCTAGAAGAAACCCAAATAAGTTATTTTGGATTTTTTAAAACTTTATCTCAACAATTTAATTATAGATGGCGTGAAGACAGTCTAACTATTTTAGAAAACAGAACATTACCTCCTGCTGATTGGCAAGGTTGGTGTAGAATTTATCATCGAATTCTAAATCAGTTACCTATAGAAATGATGAAAACAGTAAAAAATTGTTTACAAGTTCATAACCCCAAAATTAATTTAGCCAAAGAAACTATTGAAATAGTTTGGGAAGCGATTAGCTATAGAGATGATTGGCAACCTTTTTATAACCTAATTAAAAAACTACAATTGAAAGAGTGACTGATCTCTTCTTAAATCGTCTTTAATAATATTTTTCTATCTTCTATACAGTTTTTAAGAGAGAAGAGCCTAGCAATTCAATCAATTACATTGGTTAATAATCTTAAGGTTAGCGGACTAAAAATGTCTTTTTTGACTAAAAAGACCCAGCTATGACCACAAATTAGCTGAGTCTTTCTGAAGTTAATGTTGTTTATGGAGCCGAGCAGAGTCGAACTGCTGTCCAGACTGGGTATTAACTGTCCGCTCATTCACAGGTTTAGTCCTTTTAATCCGCAGAACGGGAACCATTCTTTATCCCGAATGGTGGGATACTCTAGTAAGGTCTTTACCCAATAGCTAACCAGAGATAACTAGCGAGTGCATCCGTTGGGGTTAGGCTTCTAGAACTTAACGGAGTCACCCTAGAAGCGAGCGGACTCTTTAAGAGTTCAGTTATGCAGCTACAGCCACACGCTCAAACTTAACGATTTTATTCGCATTTACTTTTTTGTTTGAGCCTTGGATTTACGAGAGGAGACTCACTCTCGACCTGAATCACGGAGGAGATTTCGCCAACCTGTCGAAACCGTTACGGCCCCTCGCTGATATTCTCTATAATTATAGATTCTAGTCTAGGACATTGACAACCTAACAAAGGATGATTGTCCAATTTACTTAACCACTTCTCGTTTAGGACCGATGGCGTAAAAAACTCGTATGGAGTTGTCACTAAACCTCCAGTTATTGTAATTGCATTCTTATTTATGGAAACATTGTATATAAACATCCTTAAATAAACAATTATTTCGTATCTTTATATATAAGCAATTAGAGTTAAATTTATATTGCCATAACTAGTACTTCTTAAGAGTAACTTATTTAATAAAAACTTTGTTTTACTGTCTTAGTTAAATTATATCTATCTTTAGACACCCTTCCGTTAATTTCATGAGTTTTATTTCGCGCTATTCCTTTCATATTACATTTAGTCATAGACTATAAGGCTAAAAAATTAGACTTTATCTACCTCTTTATATGAAAATTTTTTACTTTTTATTTTTGGGATATATATCAATTATTATACTAACTTTTATTCGGTTTTATTTCGAGCTATTTTTTTAGAAAATTACGTATTATTCTAGAAATTAATTTGACTTATTTCTCTTCTTAAAAGTCAATAACTATTGATTTCTAGTAACTGACTTTTACCCTATTTCTAATAGTTCTTCTATCTATTTTCTATTTTTTTATCTAAGTTATTTTTCTCCTACTTTTCAAGAAAACCTACAATCTTTCTCTTGTTATAATTCTGGACAAAATTTTGGAATCGCGAGTTAACTCTGATAGGTTTTACTTTTCTAAGTCTATCAGCCAAATTTTGAGACAGGCTGAGATTTAAGATAATAACTGATTTTTAAATGCTTCTCTATTCTACATTTAGAAAAGCTCATCGACTGAGATAGTCTGCTTATCTGGAAGAATAATTCAACGGTTTAAAAATCTTTCCCTTCCAGATTAGGCCGAACCGCTGTTTCATAGCAACTAACTTCGACATAAGTGAACCAATTACCAGAGTAATTTAAACATTTTCTAAAATCTACAATTTGTCATCTTTTAGTTCCCCACACATCATCTTTATTAGTAGAGGCGCTAGCTACCAAGAAAATTAAATGAGTACAACAACTTTTTGTTCTGCCATTGCAAATTTTTTAGTAGTTACCTTTCTAGAAAGTAAAGTAATTTTATTAACAATAATAGCTGCCATTCTCGCAACTATCAAAAAAATTTATTTTTTATTTGGTTTGCTTCTAACACACTAGTAAAATTTATAGATCTAAGTAGTTAGATGTCAATAAAAAAACCTGTTTAAAACAGCATAAAAAATAAGTAATTTGTCAAATAAAAGCAGTTTTAAATCAGATATTTTACAATAAAAATTACGGATAAAATAGTTTAATTAATATTTAATAAATTGCCTATTTTTTATTCTATTAATTTTAATTTAATTTTTGCTTACTATTTTTTAAAACTATTATTAAAATAATATAAAAATATAATTTACTTAATAATTTATAGCTAAAAAATAAGTAGACAGTAATAAATTTATGTAAACCCTAAAATCTATCTTTTAAATTACGCTACAAAAGCGTAATTAATATGAGTTAAATACTACTTTTGAAGTATTAGTGTTGTTTAGTTGAAATTATTCAATCTCTTTTTATCTTGGAAGTTTATTAGTTAATAAACTTCCAAGATAACTTTTTAAAAACTAGTCTAGACTCTGACTATTTTACTGTTTTTAGGGATTCATATATATTCAATTTTTCTTCTCTTTTCTGGATATATCCAATTGTTTTTACCATTTTTATAGACAAACTATGAGTTACGGCTGACCAAAGAGCAAAGTCTGGTTAATCTAAATGCTTTAAACAAATTTCGTCCTCAGTTTTGCGGAGCATCTCATCGTCACATCAACCCAAGTTTTGACCCCAATGAATTTCTACGCTAATTCTCGAGGAACCAATTTTAAATAAATGACAATTATTTCTAGCTTCCACCCCATTGCTAACAATCTAATCGCACTAGCTCTATCTTTTGTTTTTTGATAAATTTTTCTAGCTTTACTTAACTCAAATAAAGACCCTTCTTTCTCCGATTTTGGAAACATGCTTAAAGCAGGAAATAAAATTAGTTAACTCAAGTCCTTATCGCTAACCCTATTAACATACTTTTCGTGATGATCGCTTTCATATCTAAAATATGTATTAACATAGTGTTGTTTGATTTATGTCCAAGCACCTAATCCCAGCAAAAAACAACAGTCAATTTCATAACTTGGTATAGTAAAACTACTAATGTGAACAGATACTACGGTGTTAGAACTGATGGACTTATATTACCCTCTGGGATTTTTACTGGTCTCACTAACGATGGGGATTATACTCTATCTAATAACTCCTCGTCGTTATCAGTCCTCCAACACAGTGGCTAAATCCTACGATGAATGGACTCAAGACGGTATTTTAGAATTTTACTGGGGGAAACATATCCACTTAGGTCATTATGGTTCGCCACCCCGAAAGAAAGATTTCTTGACGGCCAAGTCTGACTTTGTGGATGAAATGGCCAAATGGGGAGGGTTAGACCAATTGCCTCATGGCACTACCCTTTTAGATGTAGGTTGTGGCATTGGTGGAAGCAGTTGTATTTTAGCCAAAGATTATGGGTTTAATGTAACAGGGATTACTATTAGTTCCCAACAAGTTAAACGTGCCCAGGAGTTAACCCCTAAAGGCGTTGATGTTAAATTTAAGGTGGACAATGCCCTAGCCCTTTCTCTTCCGGATAATAGTTTTGATGTAGTCTGGTCCATTGAAGCAGGTCCCCACATGGTAGATAAAGCCAAATATGCTCAAGAAATGATGCGAGTATTGAAACCTGGCGGTTTGTTGGTCGTAGCTGACTGGAATCAAAGAGATGATCGCCAAAAGTCTCTTAATTTCTGGGAAAAACTTGTAATGCGTCAACTTCTAGATCAATGGTCTCATCCAGCATTTTCTAGTATTGAAGAGTTTTCTGAACTATTAGCAGAAACGGGATTAGTAGAAGGACAAGTAACAACAGCCGATTGGACACGAGAAACTCTTCCTTCTTGGTTTGATTCTATTTGGCAAGGAGTTGTTCGACCTGAAGGATTATTCCGTTTCGGTCTATCGGGATTGATTAAATCTCTGCGAGAAGTTCCCACTTTGTTATTAATGGGTATTGCTTTTGGTAGTGGTCTTTGTCGATTTGGGATGTTCTGCGCAGTTAAAGTTAATTCGAGACAAGAATTAACCGAAGCCAACACGGAGGAAATGGTTCAAACTTAAGGAATTAATTGCCATCAATAAAAGGTAAAAATTAATTGTAAGTAAGTAGACTAAAATACTGCTAAGACAGATTTACAACGCCGTTCTATTGGTTATCATTAAGAGATACAAAGGTCAAAGCTGACTCCAAACCTAGACCTTGATGTATTGTTTTATGGAGATTGTCCGCTTATTATACATACCTATCAATTGATCAAGTTTGTGTTGTACAAAGAACGAAATGGCTCTCTCCCTCGAAACGTCTTTATAGGAGGGAATTGTCTTCGTCGACCACGATGATTGAGTACAAACTTGTGTTTATTTGATTCAGGTAAATGCTTTTAGCTCAATAAACCTAATCCAATGTGGCTATAAGTTGCTTTTTAGTTAGAACCAAGCAGTGATAGTAAAACGAATCTTCAAGAGAAGAATTATCGGACTGTGCGTAAATTAAAAGACCATTAGGATTGACTAAAAAACTCTCTCAACAATTTTTTTTTAGAAAAAATTTGGCTTTTCTAGACTCAGTTATGATAAATCAGTGGTTAGTCTAGAAGAGTTATGACTTTTGGGAAAACCAATAAGTTTTACTGAATTAAAATAGCTATATTCATAATCTTATACCTCGTTGAGAATTAACTAGTCAACAGAGGAAATGGGGAACATTTCGACAAACTTAATGCCAACTCAATCTTTTAGAGGGTAACTCTAAAAACAATTATTTCTTATTTTTAAAATGAGCTTCCATTACCTGACGTACCATGGGGGCAGCCACCGACCCTCCACCCCCGCCGGAATGTTCAGCAAAAGCCACCACTACAATTTCTGGTTTGTTATAAGGAGCATATCCCCCAAACCAGGCATGGACTTTCCCAGGAGGAGCTTCTGCAGTGCCGGTTTTTCCTGCTACAGGTGGTAAATTTGGCGAATTTAATGCTTTCCCGGTTCCACTTGACACAACTCCCCGTAGTCCTTGTTTTAGGGTTGTAATAGTACTAGGTTTAAGATTCATAGACGTTCGCCATTTACTCACATCCCCGTCTCCTTTTAAGAAATGGGGTTTAACTCGATAGCCACCATTAGCAGGGACAGCAAACATAATAGCTACCTGTAGGGGAGTTGCCTGGGTGAACCCTTGGCCAATAGACATATTCACCGTATCTCCATCAGTCCATCCCCAGCTGTAATTTTTTCGTTTCCAGGTATCATCCGCAATTAACCCTCGTGCCTCTTCTTCTAACTCGATGCCAGTTTTGTCTCCAAAACCATAGTTACGTGCCCATTTGATTAAGTTTGGACCTCCTACCCCGCGGCCGATTTGTCCATGAAAGGTATTACTACTCCAGGCCATCGCTCGAACATAGCCCATCGGTCCAAATCCAGCCCTATTCCACTCCCCAAAAGCCGTTCCGCCAACATTAAGGTAAGCGAATGTATTCAAAACTATATTGGGGGGATATTTCTCTGTTTCCATTCCGGCAGTCGCCGTGACTATTTTAAAAATAGAGGCAGGAGGAAATCCTCGTAAAGCGCGATTAACAAAGGGGTCTCCTTGACTACGCCATTTCTCCCAAGTTTCGGGAGTAATTTGGCTAGAGAATACATTGGGGTTGAAGCGTGGATAACTAACCATGGCCAAGACTTCTCCATCTCTTGGATCTATGGCAACAATAGCCCCTTTACGTTGACCTAGAGCGGATTCTGCAGCTTTCTGTACGTCTAAATCTAGGGTAAGAGTAACATCTTTTCCTGCCTTCCCAATTTTTTGCCCTAAGACTTTCACTACTTTTCCTCCGCCGTCTACTTCTAGCTGTAAGCCCCCCCATTCTCCTCGTAATTGTTGTTCATAAGCCGCTTCTACCCCCATTTTCCCTACAGTATCTCCTAGACGATATCCTTCGGAACGACGTTTAGATAATTGTTCAGCATTAAGTTCTCCAGTGTATCCTAAGACATGAGCTGCTAGGTCTTGGTTAGGATAATTTCGTACACTTTCGATATCGACTTCAAGTCCGTTAAGTTCACTTTTAAACTCTTCTAGGGCAGTAATTTGAGCAGGATTAAGACTACGGGCGATACGGATAAGAGTAGGGGAATTATAGCCTGCTTGTTTAATCTTTCGTTCAATATTATCTTCTGGAATAGATAAAAGTTGGGATAGGTAGCGTAAATTGTCTTCCCAGTTAGATTCTTTGATGACAACAGGCCAAAGATAAGCAGCATGAGTTAAGCGGGTTGAGGCTAAGACTCTACCTTTGCGGTCAAAAATATTACCTCTCACAGGAGGTTTAGGAATGATACGAATACGATTATTTTCGGCTTTTTCCCGATAAACTTCTCCTTCCAACAGTTGTAGATAGACAAGACGTGACCCAATCCCCCCTAATAAAATTAAACTAATTAAGACCATAATTAGCCAAGGCTGGCGTTTTTGTCCGATAGTACGATTGGTTTTCTTTTGTCTTGTGTTATAAAAACCATGACTATCACCAAACATTGGTGTTTGCCATTTGGACTGGGAGTGGGAAGAATCGGTAAGCCGCATATCGTCTATTCAAGAATTGTTAACGTACTAGGATAGCTTTTTTAGCACTATTATTTTTAGTATAGAAGTGTTGAAGTTAATTAAAAACCCCTGAACTATAATCTATGACTGATACCAATTCTCTACTTCCTTATTTACTGTAAGGCTTTTATAAAAAGTTGAAAGTTACTGATAATCATTAGTACAACTTACGCAAAAATAGTTAAACTTTTCCTATATTTGTTGTTCAAGCTGATCAAAAAAAATCAATAAAACAGGTAATCCTAGCATAAACTGCACAATCATAGAATATTTACAGTTAGTACTTAACGATTATTTAAATATAAAATTTGCTATCAGAAATAGAATTAGAAGAGACAATTGCAACGAAGTACAATTATGTTTATCTCAGATTTTATCAAGGCTATGACCTTTGTTTGAAGGACATCTTTACTATTAAATTAATCCTGTTTTATTATTGAAATAACTCAAGTATTAAGTTTTCTAAAATTAAACAAGTTAACAGAGAATACTCAATTTAATTTAGCTAATGTTAATCCTAAGAGAGTTACTACTTAAGACGATAAAACGTATTTTAAAATTCGCTTATTAATTGATGATATTAACTATCTTATTGATCTATTCAACGAACAAGACAAGAAAAAAACGACAGAGTTTGTTTTTAGAATACAACAGGGAACTTGATACTCTTTTTATCTATTTATTTATCCAGATGCTAATCCTTAGTATTTTACTTTCCTTATGTTTCATGAAGAAGTATTTAAAATTAATACCTAAAGATCAAAATATTTAATTGCTATCAATGATATTGATAGCAATTAATATAATTAAACATTACTTCTGTAAACAAAAATAAAGTGTTCTAAAAAGAGATTAATTGATTGAAAATATTTTATATTTAAATTTACTTTTCTTTAAAAGAAAAAACTAATAATTTAGTTTTTAAATATTTTATTTTTGATATAAACAAAATTTTTAAAATTTATATTGTAAATTATCATTATTTATATAAATTCCAATCTTATTATACAAATATGTGAGTAATTTCTTTAAAATTTCAATAAATTTTGAAGTTAATTAGCATATTTATCTTGATTAAATCAATTAGTAAATAGTTTTATTTTTTGAAAAATTCATATATTAATATTTTTTTTATTTGAATAGAAATCTTATCTATAACAAGGTTGGCATTTATTTTATTGAGGTTTATTAAGTAATAAAATATTTTATTAGATTGAATAATTTATTTTTTAAAATCTAGCTTGATATAGTTTATTCTAATTTTTAGAAAACCTGGATGAACTATTAGTTCAATAATAAGCTCAAAATAACAATATTATTGTCATTTTTGTTTAAATACTTGAAAATATAGAGTAGGATAGATTGTCAAAAAAGATGGAATAGAAAGATTCGTAGTTGAAATTTTAACTTTTATGAAATATTATTTTCAATATACAAAATACTTGCTATAAATTAAGTTAAATTTTTTTTTTTGCAAATCTACTTGTCTTGATTTAAAAAATAAAGATAAAGTACACGACGACATAGAAGATAGGTTAAAATTAAATCACTTTTTTCTATCAATACGAAAATTTTATAATTTTATACTAGAAATTTAGTAAATATTATTCTCTATTTTAAGTCTTTTAAAAACCATTAATTTTTTAAATGTAGAATACATTTTAAATAATTTTAAAAGTTATAATTATTTGCTAAAACTAAGAGGATAGTTTTTTATATATTATTTTTTTAAACCTTTTCTCTAAAAAACAGTTTTTTAGAGAAAAGGTTTAAATTACTATATAATCTCTCATTTTTTATTACAATTTATCACAATTTATTTGATAAAAAAATTTTAAAAGTTGTGTTTATTAGGCTTTTATAGTTAACATTGACTCTTATAGAAAAAGATTATTTTTGGGTTTTAAATAGACTTTTTTTGGCTACCATTATATCTCTAAAAACTGATTACTCAACAACAATACATTTATGCTAGTTTAATTTCTGTGGCGGCTATCCTCAAAATTTGAGTTAGTAATTACCAATAAGTCAAAATATTTTAGCTGGTTTCTCTGACAAGATAATAATATAGACTAACAAATTTACTGCAATCAATAAATTCTTTATTTTCCAATCTTTTTCTTAAACTTTCTCCTTTCGTATCAAGAGTCTTCATCTACCCTAATAGTTGTCTTTTATCTTCCTGAAAAAAGGATTTTTTAACTATTAAAAAATAATAATAACAAAAAATAAGTCCGTTTACTTCACTACTACTGACACTAAATATCATATTATAATTATTTTTTATAACTGTTTTTGATACGGCTGTCTAAAAGTTAGATTGACAAATATTTCAACCTTAGTAAACCTCTCAAAATAACGCAAATATTTTTTATACAAAGCACTAGTATGATTTCTTATGACTTTTTTTTTTGAGATCTACTTCTTATTAGCAAGATAGTTATTTTTTGAACAAAAATATCGAAATTTAAATATAACTAATCTCGGAGAAAATTATAAATATTGAACTGTAATTTCAAAAAAGAACAAGAAAATGTATTTCACCTTGTGAATATTATCTTTTAAAATTATTGCACTTTTATTGATAAATAAAAAACTAAGTTTAAAGAATATAAATTTAAAAAATAAAGTAGTTAAGATATAATTTTAATTTTATTGAAGCTAATAAAATTAATCTAAATAAATTTTAATTAAAACATGAATTTATCTGCCAGTTACTGTAGTTATAGTATCTCTTCTAAGAGAGTAAAAATAATAATTTATTTAATAATTAATTAAATTATTAATAATAATTGATTAGATGATAATGTCCTTATTGCAGTACAATTTCTGATTTTTGGTAATCTGGAAAATTAAATGCGTTGTTACTCAAATTTTGCCTAAAAATAATATACCGTAGTTTATGCAGAGATTGCTAAATGTATTGAGTTTCCTCAGTAAGAAATTGAAACACTAGAATATCATCTTGTTTTTTTTGACTTCAAAGACGTAGTCAAACCAAAACTTTATTTTATATAAACTGTTAGTTATTGATAAATATTAGAATAAATACTAATAAAACTAAAATATTTTTGGTAAAATATAGACAATTTACTAAAGCTTTGTCAGTAATTGAATTTAATCTTACTGTCATTTTTTAATCGTCTCATGAAATTACGTGATCGTGATTTGCCCTATTATCAATTTGAACGATGGCAATAAGTTGTTGATGTTATAACATCGTAGCTAGCCATACTACGCCACAGCCAGAATCCCGAGTCCTGAATAAATTGGGCAACTTTCGGATAAAATTCGTTAGACTATTGATTACATCCTATTCCCAGAAAAAAAAAGCTGTGTTTTTTAGCGTTGTTATTCCTACCTATAATCGAAAACCTATCCTAGAAAAGTGCCTAAGAGCCTTAGAAAATCAACAATTAACTGATGATAAAGTAAGTAACTATGAAGTCATCTTAGTTGACGATGGCTCGACGGATAATACTCTAGAATGGCTAGCAGAAAATACCGCAGGATTCCCTCATGTGCGTCTTTTTATTCAAAATCATCTGGGTCCTGCCGCAGCGAGAAATTTAGGGATAGAAAAAGCACAAGGTGATACAATTATATTCATTGATAGTGATCTAGTTGTAACTGATACATTCATCCAGTCCCATGCGAATGCTTTAATCACAGGAGAAAAAGAATTAGGAAATAAGAAATTATTTACCTACGGTGCGGTGATTAACACTTGTAATTTTGATAATCCTACCTCAGAACCTTATAAAATCACTGATTTTTCTGCAGCCTATTTTGCTACTGGAAATGTAGCAATTGCCCGTGAATGGTTAGAAAAAGTAGGAGTTTTCGATACGAGATTTCAACTTTACGGATGGGAAGATTTAGAATTAGGGGTGCGACTAAAAAAACTAGGATTAAAATTAGTTAAGTGTCCCAAAGCAGTTGGTTACCATTGGCATCCATCTTTTAATTTGGAGCAAATTCCCAGCCTGATCGACAAAGAAATTCAACGTGGAAAGATGGGAATTCTTTTTTACCAGAAACATCCCACATGGGAGGTTAGATTGATGATCCAAATGACTTGGTTACATCGTTTATTATGGGGATTTTTATCTTTAGAAGGCAGTCTTAATGAACGTACGCTTGCACCTGTTTTGCAATGGTTAATTGATCAAGGAAAACCGCAACTCGCCCTAGAAATCGCTCGAATCTTTCTAAATTGGTACAATGTCCGCGGAGTTTATACTGCTTATCGAGAATTACAAACCTAATTAAGTGGTATATAAGGCTTATAGATTTTAGTCAAATTCCTCATCTAAAATATAACCATTAAGGTCAAAGTTGGAACAGACTTAACTCTTAAAATTCAGTCGGAAACTAAGTCGTAAACGTCGTAAACTAATTTACTCTTGTGTTTTCTACTTTCTCTCTTCTCCATTTTGGATAAATGGTTTTAAAGTTAATATAAAAACTTTCGTTACAAATAGGCTGATGAAAACGCCGATGTCCGAGATCATTGAAATATTAGCAGCTATTGTCAAAGTTTGTTAAAAACTAAGCTGTTCTGGAAGTGATAACTTATTGATTAAAGTGAAACTTCTGGGCATATTGTAAATTAATTACCCCTATTTTGGAGACGATAATGAGTATTGCGATTGGCATTGTTGTAGGTTTGATTATCGGAGGAGTTATCGGTATTTTTCTATCAACCTCCTCCAAGGAGCGCAAACTTGAAGTTCAATTAGAAAGAAGTACAAAAGCTCTAAAAGAAGCTGAAATACTTCAGCAACAACAAGCACAAGAAATCAAAGAACTACGTCAATCTCCATCGCAGATGCAAGAGATTGAACAATCTTATCAAATTAAAATACGAGCAATCGAGCAATCCTATCAGGAACGTTCGGAAGAACTGTCTCAGGCTAAAACTAGATTAAGTGAATTAGAACAGAACGAACGACAAAAAATCCAAAAAATTCGACAAGCTTATCAAACTCAACTTGAGGGACTAGAACAAACCTATCAAGCCAGACTTCAAGAAACGCTGCAACAAATGCAAAGGTTTGCTCCAGTATTAGAAACTAATCAGGCACACATCCAACAAATTGAGCAAACTTATCAAACTCAACTGCAAGAACAGCAACAAGCTCATCAGCAAGCTATTAACGAGTTAGAAAAAGCCTATGACGAAGGAGACTTTGCCCTAGACGATTGGAGGGACCAAGAAACTTCTGGTACCTTAAACTCGGGAAGTTTATTAGAAGAAATCGTATCAGCCTCTGATACTGAGGGATTGCAACCCATAGGAGAACTGCCAGACTTTCCTAAAATAAATCCTGATAGTTTACCAGAAGACTTGCTCCATGACACCACTGAAGCTCTATCATTAGAGCAAACTGAAGAAAAAAACCAGAAAAGAGTTTCTGACTTGTTTCAACAAAAAAAATCTGACGATCTAGACTTTTTTGAGATGTTATCTACTGATGAAGAAACGAGTGGAGACTTATCGGAGGTTTTCACAAAAGACAAAAAAAATCCTTATGTCGGTTTCTTTGAGTCAGAAACCAAAGAGACAACTCGCGACTCTGATGAAATCTTTTCCAGTTTTTTAGATACAGAAGAGTCTGAGGAAAACTTAACGAACTTGTTACAAACAGATGACGAAAACAAGTCTCAACAAAGAAATCTGTTTGAGCAGACTAACAACAATAATCAGAATGACATAATCAAATAACAATAACCTGACAAGCGATGAGAAATCGGAGCAAGATTATAATCTAAAGAGATTCTGAAATCTTTGACAACAGACTCCCCTTCCTAGATATTTGTTATAGATATTTAATTCCCAGGAGAAAGTTTCTGGGATTTTTTGCTCATTAGGAAATTTGCAATTGAATCTTTTCAAGATATTTATTGGCAATCTAACGAATTAACGTTATGATTAACCAGTCATAATTGTAGTTATAATTGTCCTCAACTCAAAAAACTAACATTTCAAGCCTAGCGCGTTTAAGATAGACTGCCTCACTAGACAATTACTCTTCCTCAACGCTTATGGTCTAGGATTAAAACACTTGATACCTTTACTGTCTGATGTCATTACTGCTGTGCCTATTCACCGCCAGCCTCCTTTTGATAAAAACACACCAACCTGTGGTCTCAAAACCGATACCACTCCTGTTTTTGCTCTGAAAGAACTTGTTGCCAATCTTTATCGAGAACAAAATAAAATTCAAAACTTATTAAGTTCCCTAGGGTTTGCCCTACGAAGTTTTAATAATCTCAATCAGTTTTTAGAACTTACCCCTTTGATGACAGCACGGGTGACTGATGCTGATGGAAGTGCTTTGATTCTCTATAAAGCAAATGGTAAAGTCTCTTTAGAACAGTTACATTGTCAAAATCATCAAATCGAGTTGGAGATTCAAGAAGTCCTGACTCGCATCATTAATCAGGCTAACAGTAACGCCTCAGTTACTCGCAACCTGGCAGTTTCCTTAGACGAACAAATTAGCCATGAAATGGGGACAAAAATTCGTCTGTATAATACGTCAATTTTAGTTAAAAATATAGAACGGGGGCGGCTTTACGTTTTTAGTGCTAATCCTCAATATATTTGGACCCAAACCCGACGAAGATTACTACAATTGGTGGCTGATCAAACAGCTGTTGCTATTGCTAATAATGAGTTAACGGTAGAACTACGATCCAAAGAACGACAGGATCGCGAATTGGAAATTGCTGCTGAAATTCAATTACGTTTACTGCCACGCAAATACCCAAGTATTCATGGCGTAGAGTTAGCTGCCCATTGTCAAACAGCTAACCGGGTTGGAGGTGACTACTATGATTTTATCCCAACTAACTATGATCAACTCCGTCAAGATCAAGACAACAAAGGGCAAGCATTAGCTCATTGCGTTCCGTGGAGTATTGTCATTGGAGATGTGATGGGAAAAGGAGTTCCTGCTGGGTTGATCATGACTATGACGAGAGGAATGCTTAGGGCAGAGGTATTAAACCGTAACTCCCCTGGACAAATCCTCCAACATCTCAACCGAGTCATGTACTCTGATTTAGAGAACTCTAATCGGTTTGTAACACTGTTTTATTCAGAGTATGATCCCAAAACTTGTATTCTCTCTTTTAGCAATGCAGCCCACAACCCTCCTCTGCGATGGCAGTACGCTACACAAGAGATTGAACGACTCGATACCGAAGGAATGTTAATTGGATTAGATCCTAATTCTGAGTATGGGGATGGACGGGTTCAGTTAACTCCAGGGGATATTGTCCTTTATTACACTGATGGACTAACTGATGCGGTTAACCTAAAAGGTGATCGCTTTAATGAAGACAATTTGATTGCTGCCTTTCAAGCGGCTTGTCACGAATGTGATAGTCCCCAGACTATTCTCAATTATTTATTTAAAGCGGTTGAGCAGTTTATTGGGACAGGAAATAATAACAGTGACGATATGACTTTGGTCGTCATGCAGGTGAAATTATTGGAGTAAGTCTTATTTGTGGAAGATTTTTTAATGGCACTGTTTTATCCCACTATAAATCTGGGAATGATAGCCCTGTTTGCTTGGCATAACAGTTTATCTCTGGCTGCACACCAACACGCTTTTAAGAACTCGGTCAACAAATACTTTAAGTAATTAGATCAAGTAAAAGTTAGTGAAACTGACTAACAACATTTTACTTTGTAAGCATTTTTTGATTAAAACAATTAACGAGCAACTTAAAAATATCTCTGGAATTGGACATTAGAGAGATTAAAGTGTTTGAAACTGTTTTGTTAATCCTTTTTAAACTTACAGCTTAATACCTACTTATCAGAAAACCATTCTCTCGATTGATAGTCAAAAGATAAGTCAGCTTTCATTCCTTGTTGTTTGGCACTACCATTGCAGTCTTAATTGTTAGCAGTTACTATCCCGGATAAGCGTAGATATTCTCGTCTTTTAATTTAGATATTGAGAATAACAACCGTGTTTTTAAATCTCGTTAAACTAACATTAAGTTAGACTGTCTCGTGCCTCAAAGTATTTTCAATACTCACATTAAAGTATTGAAAATACTGACAGTTTGGAAAATTTCAATCATTAAAAATCTTATCAAGTTCGGTCGAGTTTGGATTTTGAATATTGAATTTGTTCTAGGATATATGTTTAGAATCTTTACTGGTGGTTAAACTCTTTATTTTTAGTCAACGGCCGATAATAAACCAATGGCTGACTAATGATAACGGATAATCTCATATAAAGAATATTGCTCTCGGATTAATGAAGTACAACACATTAGGTTCAAAATTTATGATCCATTAGGGTTTAATTTATTTATTTCTGACAACAATTTTTGATTTTTGCGACCTAGGGGGTTACTGTGACTAAACAAAAAAAGTGGAGTGAGCGCTTTGAAGGCAATCTTCATCCTTCCATTGTTCGATTTAACGCCAGTATTAGCTTTGATATCGAATTACTTGAATATGATTTAACAGGTTCTATTGCCCATGCCAAAATGTTAGCTCATACAGGAATTATTCCTGAGAGTGAAGCACAACAATTAGTGCAAGGATTAGAAAAAATTCGTCAAGAACATCATAATGGAGAATTTACTCCTGGAATTGACCAAGAGGATGTTCATTTTGCGGTAGAAAACCGTTTAACAGAGATTGTAGGGGATGTCGGCAAAAAACTTCACACAGCGAGATCTCGTAATGATCAAGTAGGGACTGATATTCGTCTTTATCTACGAGATCAAATTAATCAAATTCGGAGTCAATTACGGGATTTTCAACAAGTCTTGCTCGATCATGCTCAAAACCATGTAGAAACCCTTATTCCAGGTTATACCCATTTACAACGGGCTCAACCGATCAGTTTAGCTCACCACCTATTAGCTTATTTCGAGATGGCACAACGAGACTGGGAACGGTTGGGAGAAATTTACGCTAGGACAAATATTTCTCCCTTAGGATGTGGTGCATTGGCAGGAACAACATTTCCCATTGATCGTCGTTACAGTGCCGAATTATTAGAATTTAAAGGGATTTATGGCAATAGTTTAGACGGAGTGAGTGATCGTGATTTTGCGATCGAGTTTCTCAATGCTGCTAGTTTGATTATGGTTCATCTTAGCCGTCTGAGTGAAGAAGTAATTCTTTGGGCTTCTCATGAATTTAAGTTCATCAACCTTACCGATAGCTGTGCCACAGGGTCAAGTATTATGCCCCAAAAGAAAAATCCTGATGTTCCTGAATTGGTCCGAGGAAAAACTGGACGAGTCTTTGGCCATTTACAAGGAATGCTAGTTTTAATGAAAGGGTTACCTTTATCTTACAATAAGGATCTCCAAGAAGACAAAGAAGGAATTTTTGACGGGGTAGCAACGGTTAAAAGTTGTTTAGAAGCCATGACGATTTTTTTAAGAGAAGGAATTGAGTTTTGTCAAGAACGTTTAGCCCAAGCAGTAGCCGAGGATTTTTCCAATGCGACAGACGTGGCCGATTATTTGGCAGTCCGCGGAATTCCTTTTCGGGAGGCTTATAATTTAGTAGGAAAGATAGTTAAGACTAGTCTAGCATCGGGTAAGCTCCTTAAGGACTTATCTCTAGAAGAATGGCAAGCCTTACACCCTTTGTTTGAAGCTGATATTTACGAGGTGATCTCCCCCAAACAGGTAGTAGCAGTTCGTAATAGCTACGGTGGAACTGGTTTTAAGCAAATTCATCAAGCTATTACAAGGGCGAAAGCACAAATAGAATCTTCCCAACTGCACTAAGATCTTAGTCTTATCTTTTATTCCTGTAAGTTAGTTGCAGCAATACACTAAACCATTATGAGAGTTATATCTCATTTTCTTGCCCCGTAACCTAAGCAACCATTATTCTCATTCTTCCTAATGAACGTATTGTCTTTATACGACTAAGGGGGGCAAGATAGTGGAGACTTTCTAGAGTACTTGTGGACTAGAGAGAAGATATTCTAACAACAATCAACGGAAATTGTTAAGATAAACCGACTTAAAATTGTTGCGAATTTACCGTGTAGTCGGGATTGATTCTTCTCCTCATCAAAATAATAAAGTTCATTTCTATCTGTCGAAGCAGATGTGATCGGAACTTTATAGATTAACAATCTCTATAAAAGTTAAAGCATTTGATCCCGATAATTTTTCCTTGGATAATCTCATTCATGATCATCCATTAAAAGATTATTTACGAGGATTGGTGATTCTGACTTAAAATCCGAAAAAATACAATACAATTCACGGAAATCAATGCCATCATCTTCCTTCAGGAGAAGAAATAGAGATGATGACAACAGTAAAAATTTGAGTTGGAATTAGAATCTGTTGAAACTGTTCTGTTTTCTCTTTTAATCAGTCAGTTTAAGAACTTTGTCTTTTTACGGTAGGTAGTATTGACAGTGGCTTCAATCCCTTATCACACACCTTTCGGAATTTCCCATGACCCGTTACCTCGAATAGCGAATTTTAATCTCATAATAACTGCAGTGGGTAAATTAGCTAATTATGTCTTTATCGGTTACTAAATCAATTGTTTCCTTGAGACTTTTAAAATTTTTAGATTTTTCAATCAGTAAATATTCTTTAATTTTTGTTCAACAGTTTTCAATGAAGTTGAAATCAGTGGGATATATAGAGATGAAAATACTACTTATGCTCCTATAGATTCCATCAGTTATCTAACTTTTGTTGTTTGATGAGCTGATAAATTTTCCATAATGACACAAGTTTTTGTCCACAGTTATAATATAAACATTTATTTTTTTTAAAAAAAAACTTGTTTATTTGCCCATCGTTAAAAAGTAAAAATAACTAAACAATCGAATGTAGCAAGCGCTCTGATTAACGTAATATTTTTCTCTAAATTAGAGAAACATCTGCCATAAACTAATTTTCCTTTAGTCGCTCTAGCACAGTAACAAGTCATGGATAGATAACTCTGGTTTTGTCAATAAAAACTAAATATGAAAGTGTGGTTTGTTTAAGTATAGTTTAATATTTTTGTCTTAAGGTTTGCACTCTATCTGCGTAAACTTTAAAACATAAAGTATTTTTGGGGGTTAAGTTAAGTTTTGGATTAAACAACATATGGGGATAATGCTAAACTCTAACATCTATTTTTCCGTGTAGAAAGTACTCAGTTCTTGTCGATTAGCATCGTTATTTGGTTCCAGAAACTATTCTATAATGTTAAGTAGTTCTATCCAAATTAAAAGTAATTATTCTCTACTATAGTAGAGGATAATAATTCTACAATTTTTATTGCTTTCTAAGGTATAAGGAGACAATTAATAAAACTATAACTGGTTTGAAAATATCAAATCAGTTGTTGGGTTTATTTATTGGTCTTATTGTTAGCTTTTCTAATTCTAGTGGAAATATCTATATAGTACAATCTCATTCTTTAGTTAAACTACTTTTTTTATTTTTTTTAGTTCAATTTATCCAGATACTCCACATAAATTAGTTTTTTATCTTTGTCGACTTTAACTAAAAACTTAATTATAGATCATATTTACAGTCTCGATTTCTGTGAAAGATCGATAACTATAATTTTTATATGAGTTAACAGCTTTTAAAAAAGGACTAGTGACTATTTTTATTTAAATTTATTAAATCAATAAAGTAAGTACTGATATTAATAATTATATTTTAATATTTTACTACAGAAAACTATCTACTAACATCTGCTTTTAAAAAATCATTATCAGCTTCTTCAGATTGCCACGATAGATTATATTCTGTTAAGGTTATTGTAATAATCTTTACTGCTGCTAGGCGATCACTTTATTTTCAAATAGAAAGTTTGTACAGAGGTTAGATAGACTCAACTATGGATTCTAAATTTAGGGTGTAAAATAAATAAAATGTCGCTCCAAACTTCAGATAATTGCCTCAATTTTTTAAGAAATTCAAGATATTACGTTGCTTATCAAGCATTCTCATAGTAAGTGTTTTAGCTGACACTAGAATTGTACTAAATTTTCTTTTCAAAGTAAGTACTTGCTAACATCCAGTATGGACTACGATGTCTTGTTTCTGATTTTATTAAACTACTACGGTTAAATATTCTTAATTCTAAATTAAAGACAGTGAGTGCCTAGTAACTCTAATCATTCATAAAGTCTTATTTTAATTAAATCTAAATCTTGATGACAAATTCAACAAATGACAGTTTTTTTACTCTAATTTATAAATTTAAGTTTTTCTTATAGGGGGAATAAGCAAGAGAGATTAAAGTAATATTTTTCTTATATAAACATTGGTTAACTTGCTAAACATACTAGAATCTTTATTTTAAAATTAGGTCCAATTTTCACATTAATAAAATAATAGACGGATGGTGAGATATAGAGTTTAAGTTTACTAATAAAACTTTTTATACACACTAGAAATAATCGCTAATTTAGATACTATCTAAATTAGCGATTATTTATTCAATACCTTTAACCTTTAATTCTCCTTGTAAAAAATGGATAAATTGTCGAGCAGTTCTTCCTGAACGTCCATTTTGTTTAATTGCCCATTGTTTTGCCCTAAATTCTAATTCTTCTTGAGGTAAGTTAAGTCTTATTTGTTGGGCTAGATGATTAACAATTGAGAGGTATTTTTCTTGATTTGCCGGTTCAAAAGTTAAGGTTAAACCAAAGCGATCACTAAAAGATAATTTTTCTTGTACAGTATCCCAAGCATGGACTTCATCCGACTCACTAAGTTGAGGGCGATCACCAAAAAATTCTCTAATCAAATGTCTCCTATTAGAAGTAGCATAAACCACGACATTGTCAGCTCTAGCAGTCACACTTCCTTCTAAAACAACCTTTAATGATTTAAAAGTATCGTCGTTTTCCTCAAAAGATAAATCATCAACAAAAACAATAAATTTTTGAGGATAATCCCTTAATTTATCGACTATCCAAAGTAAATGATTTAATTGAGATTTACTTACTTCGACCAATCTCAATCCTTGGCTACTATATCTATTTAATAATCCTTTAACTAAAGAAGACTTACCCGATCCCCGACTTCCATATAATAAAATATTAAGAGCAACACAACCAGCCAATAAAATTTCTGTATTTTTAACTAATGTTTCCTTTTGTGGCTCATAACCAACAATCTCAGTTAATTTAATTGGATCTGAATTTTTAATTCCTATTAATTGTTTTTCTTCCCATTTTAACACCTTGTATTTAGCGAAAATACCTGTTCCTTGTCGATTATAATGGTCAGCTAATTCTTCTATTGTGTCTTGCCAATTATTAGATCGATGTAAAAAAGTATTATCAATATTTTCTACTTCCCAAGCTACAGGAATATACTCTATTAATGTGAATTTTTTGACCCATTCAGCAAGTTGTTGAGTCTGACAATTATAAATAATCTGTAAAATGCTCAGATCATGCTTGACTGCATCAATCAAAGATTTAGGTAATTCTTGAAAAGGAATTGATTGTACTTGCTGGCTAAAAGAATTTTCATTAAGTAAAATCTCACTAACAAAGTAATCTTGCCAACTTTTTCTTGTTCTTGCCAAAGCTTCAAAAAAAAGTCCATAAGCTTTCAAAGACTCTAAATTTAAGGTATGTTTATCTCTAAAGTAGAGGGAATATAACAGGGAAATAAAAGTTTGACAGACTTCACTTTTAAAAAGTGATTGATAAAGGAGTAACGATGATATTTGAGGGTAGAGAAAATACTTAAACTGGTTTAACTCATTCATTGACTTAACTGTGGCTAATTTTTGCAAATTTAAAAGTAAATATATGTGAGTAAGTATTTCTAATAAATAGATTTTTTTAAATCTATTTATGTTCTAATTCACTTAGACTGAGGACATAGTATAAATTCAAAATATAGAAGAGTTTTCTACAGCAAATATAACGAGATTGCTGATAATTTTTTTAAAAAAATTTTTTTACGTCTAAACTTAACCCAACCACTGAAAATACTTAATGTTAACAGTATACCGGCTATGGTCAATATTATCAACAGTAGTCATAAAATGCCTATCAATTCGGCGGTTTGCACTATTATACTCCCTGTACACAAGGCTATTAATAATGACAATGGGGGAACACTAAGTTCTAAAGCTAGAACAAATAAATTAAAACGTCCTTGGACTATTGTTCCCTTAATTAATTGAGAAACCTGGGATAAAAGAGTTTGAAGACAACCATATTCCCAACGAGTTCTTTAAGTTTTTGTGGCGTAACTTTGTTCAGCAATAATACCTATTATTTAAGTATTAGAACAAAATAGAGTAGAAAATCATGCTAGAACTGAATCAATTTATAACTGCATATCTTCCACAAGATTACCATTAACCAAAGATGTTTTTGAATAACAGACCAAAGGAAAGCTATTCCTATTTCTTCTAATGAGCAAGAAAGTCATAAAAGAGATAAACTTGTATAATAAAATTTTTGTATCCCAAAATCGAATGTAAAAATAGCATTTTAGTACTGAGATTGGTGGGTATTTAAATGGGTAAAGATCCTGTATAGACTTCCCTGTTAGTAATACTTTTTAGTTATTTTTTTTTAAATTTTTCAATTTTAAATCAAAATCTGTACTCATAAAAATAACAATATCTAGAGGTGCGTTTTTTATTAAGTTTAGTTCATAGTAAAGAGCATATCTTTTTCCTATTTTTTATAAAACTATCGTTTAATTACAATTTTTTTATGTTGATGATAAATTTTAGCTATATTATCGTTATGGTTGTCATTATTATTGATAATAATGACAGGATTATTAACTTAACTCAATTGAGATCTAAAAGTATATTTAATGATATTTATTTTATGATTGACTAGAATTTAAATCTTTAAACTTAGTTTGGATATAACTTGTGAGTTGATCTTATGAAATTTCTAAACCCGAGCAACACAACATTCTAAAAATAGAAAGTAACAAAGAATAAACAAGATTAAAAAAACAGCTAAGAATGAAGTTTATAAAAAAAATAATCAAGAAGAAGATAGGTAAACAGATTCAAATAATTGATGTAATTTTTGTGCTTCTTGAGTTACATTATGTCGTTGTGCAACTCGTTTAGCTCCTAGAAACTCCCATTTCTTCTAATCGAGAAATAGGAGTTTCTAGGAAACTTTTCATCGCTATCACTAAGAATCCTACCGATCACGCAAGAATTAACTCTCCTAACTCGTTAGGGATAACAAGTTCAGGAATCCCCGCCACGTAAGTATTAATGACTAACGGACCTAAGGTCAAACTTGTTATAGTAGCAACAGGTAATCCTTCTCCGAAACTTGGTAAAATCATTATTTTGGATGGGAAAATATGCCGTTGTACTCGTGCTTGAGTTGCTCAACCTTTCATTTTAGTAACATCTTCCAATTGATAGTATTTTTAAATCTCTATCTCCGACTAAAACTACCTTAAATTTGTTTATAGATATATAAATATAGCAAGAGTTTCTATTGATAGAATTTTCTACTTATGCCGATAAATACAATCAATGCAAATAAAATAATTCTATTTAGAAAATGTTTAAAAATTGGTTATTAAGGCAAGTTAAAAAATAATTTATCAAACCCATAATAAATAATCTTAAGTTTTTGCTAGTTAGTAAATTTGGACCAGCGATCAAGCTTACTTTTTCTATAAGAATTAATTGCTACAACAAAACTAGCTCATTTTATCTTTATCTGGGAAGGAAATGGCCTCAACCTTATCAAATTCTTCAGGTCCATGAACGGTGAAACTATAAAATGATTTTCCTTGAATAGAATTTTATAAAACGACCGTTGTTGAATTAGTTCCAAAATGGGGATGAAAGTGGGCAATATTTAACCTAAAAAATCTATCTAATAGAATACAAGCTTAGACTAAACAAGCACAGTAAGGTCAAACTCTCCGCTCTGAATTTTAACCAATTTTTACAGTTAGTTTTAACGCTGTTAATCAATACTCCGGTCGAGTTAAAGCAACTTTAAGAAAAATCGATAATTCCAACGCTTAAAACAACTTCTATTGTTTCTAGTTCTTGCTGATATTATTCATCAATAACCTTACCAACACATGATTATAAAGAAAGTCGAGTAATGGGATCTTCGAGAGCTTCAAGAGCTAAAATCTCTCGCCGAATAAAGCAATAGCTGATAGTCAGATATTGATTGACCAAATAAGCAATTTTCATGCTAGAAAATATTTAAACTAACCTGATCTCTGATTTTTATTTTATTGTCCTTACTTCAGGATACAATGACATATACTAAAGTTTACGGCTTATTTCCAGCTAAAAGATAGTTAGAAAGTCACAACAGATATATATTTATCTAATTTGTACAGAGATGCATAATAGACGACTAACAGATACTTTTATCCATAGATAAAAGTACATAAATTTTCTAAATAACCTTTGAACTTAAGTCATTTATTTAGTTTTTCCGTTCCGATGGAGCAATATCTAATTTATTCTAGATTACATCTCCTACAGTTTTTAAGGTCAAAATATAATAACAATTTTTATTATATTGTTAATTTTTATACAGGAGTTGGAACTGCGATTAGAACCGGCTGGAGTCGACTATTAGCTAAGGGAAATGTTAAAGTGTTAATTGCTTGTGATGGTTAGGGAATTCCTTTGAGGAAAAATTTTACTATTTATCGAGTCAGTCATGATGAGTTTACTCATTAGAGTCCAAGTTTCTTAGGATAAAGTAAATGGAAGTTTTTCTGGTAATCCATCAGTAGAATATTTAGATTTATGGCGATCATCCCGAACGGTTATGGGTTGGAGAACTCAAACAATAGTTAACTAAAAAAAGTCTCGATAGTTATTCTTCGTTAAACGATTTTGTTGCCTATTTATTAATTTAGTAAAATTAGAAGATGTTTTATCGTCTTTAAATCCATGAAGAAGATTACAACATTAGTTAAATTTTTGGCATTTTCCGCATTCATCAATATTCATCAATTGGACTATAATTATAGTCGTTAAGATGAGTTAAATCCTAGCATTCTCATAGTAAAAGCATCTGACCGAACCTACAGCCTCACTCGTTTATTAATCGTCGGTAACCTAAGACGGGCTTTTGGATTACCATGCAATATTCTTTTACTACTTTTAACCATTACTTCTAATCGAGATCATCTAGAAACTGTGAAGGTTGAAAGTGTTTTAATGAAGCTAGTTTACATAATCTTCTTATTAGTGACGTTTCTCCTTGTTCTTAGGGACACTATAAGCTGTTAATTTTTTCCTCAAATTAAAAAGAATTTGACTTAATCATTTTGTGAATTGCTATTCATCTTAGACTTTCCGATTTAATGCCTCCATTACTGCATATTGACTTATATTTTTATAAACTTGTTGTAGATGCTGTTGAGCTACTCGCGCTTCTTCATAAGTTAAAGTAATTCTTCCTAAAATATTTAACACTGTTTGATCATCAGATGTGGGAATAATAACGATTAGTGAGGAATCTAATCCTCTCTTATACTGCCAAAATTTAGTAAGATCGAAAGTATTAGATTCTTCTGTTTTGTGATTTAGTTTCTCTGTTGTTTCTGCTAATATATCCTTATCTTTCATTAATTTTCTATCTTTTCGTTGATTAATTTTCTGAAGGCGTAACTGACGTAAAGCGTCAAGAATTTGCTCTTTTGTTCTCCCTCTTAATTTAAAGATTATAAAAGGATCTTCACTAAAATACTCAGCTAATTGATAATAAACTGCCCCAATATGTTTACAAGGGTTGGCTTTATCGGGACAACTACAACAAGCATTAATATCTGACAAGGTAAAAGGAAAGACACTAAGTCCATTATTAATAAAAACTTCTTCAATATTTTCTGGCATTCTACCCGCTAATAATTGGGCTGAAAAAATTGCTTTTTTAGATAAACTTTCAATAATATAATCCCAATCTTCATCAGTAAAAGGAAGCAATGAAAATGATACTTGATATGGATTGATATCACCGCCTTGAACTTTTGCAAATACTTTGGCGTCTTTAAATTCAATACTTAAAATTTTTCCTTCTCTTGCATAAATTCTGGCTCGTTCTAACCGCTTTTTAAATCTATAAGAATCCAGTAATTCCAGCCAACGTTCTACCCACCATTCTTTGTGAGAGAAAGTCGCGTCACTGTTTGATAAATTAGAATTAGTCATAATCTTATTGTCTTTTAGTTAGAAGGGGTTTTTTGTAAATTTCTAGCTTTATAAAAAGTCTCTAAACTTTCTTGATCTCCTACATACCGCCAGTGCCAGGGTTCATAACTAATACCTTGGTGGTTATCAGGTGGAAAAGACAGCTCAAAACTGTACTTAGCAGCATTATTTCTTAACCAGCTAAAAGCAGCTGTTTTCTCAAAATCAGGGCTTAAATGGGTAGCAGGGGTTTTAGCATCGCCAATATCTACCGCATATCCAGTATGGTGTTCACTGTAATTAGGGGGCGCACTCACTTCAGCACGTTCACTAGGATTTTGGTTCCGTTGTCGTTGGATTTCAAAAAATAAGTAATTTTGTTCAGAAACCGTCCTAAATCCTGAAATAGGAGTTAGAATAATTCCTTGGTATCGAGCTGCCTTTTGCATTTCTATAAATTGTTCAGCTGCATTAAGGCACAATCGGACGCGTCCGTCAGAAGTAATTGCTTTTAATTTTGATATGGGAGCTTGTTTATATTCTAAATGTCCAAGAACATTTTCTAATGGCTCGGGAGAAGGATTAACTACTGAGATTGATTTTGGGGCGGAAGAAAGTTTCGCGGAAGTTCCAGAAGATGAGGATGAGGATGTGGTTGATGGTGAAGGCACTAGACGCATGAAGAAAGTTCCTCCTAAAATTAAAATAGGCCCTATCCCTAGGATACTTAGCACTAACAATCTTCGTTTTTGTTGTATTTTGGCTTGACTGATAGAAGTTTCTCTTAAAGCCTCTGGAATATCATCCATGTCATGATCGTATGATTAATAGTTCATTGAACATTGTTGATGTATTATCGTTTTTTGTCTACTCTCACATTTGCCAATTTTATAGGAATTTTCAATTTGGTGTAACAGATTGACAGTAATGAGTAAATCTGTCAATTATGTTTTATTCAGTCCTTAAATAGATGGCGGATAGCTTTATTGAACATTTAATCGAATCTTGTCTATTATTTAGTTCAGATTTAGTAAACTCTACATTCAGAAATATAACTTTGGAAAATATCACTGTTTCTTTGTCTCTATAGTTAACTTTAAATTATAGTAATTACTTATAATTAATTTTTTGATTTAAATTCAATATTAGATTGAATAAATAGTAAATAATAACTAATTTACATATTTTTTCGTACTATTTGGTAGTGAGTTAATAATTTTAGTAAAATTTTTAAAGTCAATTAGATCTATCTCTATTTTTAAACTATAAATATCCTTAATTTTCAGGCTATTTCTCCCGATAAATCCATTAAATCTAGCACTCAAGTCCTGAAAAGGTTGGATAACAGAATCTTAATTTTAATTATTTTATGATAATTTTGATTAAGCAATCTTTGTCTTAAATAAAACATGTCGGCCATTAAATATATCGAGTATAAAATTGAGAAATTTTAGCAAGAGTTGTTTATGGTTTTAAAAAATAATTTGATATTATTGTAATTCTTGACTTTAGCTAGATCAAAAATTAATGCAAAAATATACTGGCAACTAAAAACACAACCATCATTATTAACTTTTAAAAAGTAGAGGCAATTTTAATTTTGACGTTAAAGATCGATGAATATACCTATGGTCTTGTTGTCAAAAACAGGTATCTAGGCTCAAACACTAATGGAACAGCCTATTTACTGCGTTTTTATGTAATATTTTGGTGTTCAAATTAACTTATGAAAGATTATCAAGAGTAAAGACAACTTGGAGTTTCTGTTGATTCTGCTTAAGATAATACACGGATATTTAATAGTTTGCAAGGAAATATTAAGAGATATACAGTTTATACTAAATCTTACGTCAGAGTTCTGCAAAAAATATTTAAAGTAGGAATCGGCTAATTAAAAATTGCTATCGAAAATAATTTTCTTAAAACAAAGAGTAAAGCAAAACATTAGCAATTTTAGAACAAATCATCAATGTTTGAGATTTTAAAAAAATCGCTATTTTTAAATATTTCAAGAAAGCAAGAGCAACCGCTAATTTATTATTTTTTTTAAAAAAATTCTAGCCTATATTTAGATAAATTTCAAGCTTGTACTCAACAATCACTTTTTAACAGAAGCATTTATTTCAGCTTTTTAAGCTTGACATCAAGTGTGGGTATTGTTTAAAGATGTTGACGTGATTATTGCACCCACGACCCTTTATGTTATCTCGCTATTAGGATACTAAACAATATAAAAAAAATTATGATTAACTTCAATTTTAGAGCAATTTATTCAATCTCTATCTTTTATTAGATTACCGGTGTTATTGGTTTTAATTTTATGGGCTCACCAATTAGTTTTGAGAGTTCAATTGATTGCTGCATCTTACCAAAAGTCTTCAATTTTATAGATTGCTTAATCTCTACAATAAAAATTCATTAAAATAGAATGCATCTAATATCAGTAAATATTTTAGATATAAACTATAATTACAGCCAATATTTATTGAAAAAAAAAGCAGATAATTAAGATAAATATAAGTAATTCTAACAAAGAATGAATGTAGCTTATGTCCTAGACAATGATTTTAATACGCTGTTTTCTTATGGGCTTATAAAGAAGAAATGGTAGTAATTAGTTTCATCCATGTTATTTCGATATAAATCTAGCACTAGACTAGTATTTAGTAGATAAAATTTTTAAAGATTTAGTCGTATAAAAGTAAAATTTAATAGTCTGATATCATAGATTTAAACTATATTTATCAATAAAATATGACAGTTAATTATTAACTTTAAAGTACCTTGAAGTCAATATAGATAATCATCAACTAGTTCTTGATTAAAAAAACAATTTAATTAGTAAATTTTTAAAACCCCGAGTATATATTGTTCAATGACTTTTTCAAAAACTATATCAATAACGACTTTAATTAATTACTGGTCATCAACAGAAGATAAAAAAAGTAGTTGGTAAAACTGGCTATTATTAGCCTACCTTATAAGTGTTCTTTGATTGAAACAGTTAACGATCAACTTGATAAGAGCTCTCAGGTTGAATATTAGAGAAATAGAAGTGTTTGAAACTATTTAAGGTAAAAATATCAGTTTGTATTGTGTCCTGCTGAGTTCAAATAATCATTTTTATCTTGCTTGATTGTTAGTAGTTACTATTTTAGGTAATCATAAATTTCGTCTTGTTTTTAATAAAAATATTGAGCAACTGTGTTTTAAACCTCGTTTAACTCACGGATAAATAGTCTCTTAGAGTATACTCTAAGAGACTATTTATCCCTACAAAATTAGATAGATATTGGTATAATTAATTGTGGCTATTCTTGTCGTACCTAATAGCTATAGTTAGAAACATGTTTAATGGTTATATTTATAACAAGTTCCTCGGTTTTGTAAGTATCTTTTTCTACAAAATAGAATTATTCTCTTTCTCAATTAGGAAGGAAAAAATATCTAATTTTTTCAAGAGGTTCGTTGGTTCAATAGTTTCCCAAAGAAACTCAACTCCTATAATGATTAATTGCCGTAATAGATGCATCTAATTGAGAGACAGCTTTTTTATATGCTTGTATGTTTATTGTAAATGCAGATTCATCAATTGCTATCTTAGTAAATACTTAAGCAATCACATAATAATTATTTCTCTAAAAAAAAATAATAGTAAATAAGGTTGTTTAAAAAAGTCAATATACTGGCTTTTTGTTAAGTGTTTATAAACCAATAATTACTAAAAGTATTCAAAAAAATCAATTGATCAATAATTTAATTTTTTTTAGAAAAATTACAAGTTAGTTCACCTATTTAATTAGGGCAATCGAGAATATATTTTCCATGGCTAAGTCCCGTGACTATATTTTGTATATCTTCGATTAATTCTGTAATTGAACAAAATTTATTGATTAAAGTTTACCAATTTTATTGACCCTTTATAAGTTAAAATGAACCATTTGATAATTTTTTTAAAAATACTATTATCTGATGCTGTCAAACATACCAAAATTCAGTCAATTTATGCAACATTAACATCAAACTTTCCTCTCCTTGAATCACTATAGTTGAATACCGTTAGTTTTAACGTAGCTATAATGCTACTTAAATTTTAGAAATAAAAACATAAATTTTTCTATTCATTAATCATCAAGAGACTAGCATATCAGGTATTTTAAATCTATTTTTTTAGCGACAAGAATTAATTATGGTAAAACTTAAAATTTTTGAAATAATTGTAGAACTTTTAGTTAGGATCAATATGTTTTTCAATAGTTTTTTATAGTTATCAGTGTACCAAATTCTAAAAAATAGAATAGAATAACTGAGAATAATACAGTTTATTTTTCTATCTCTCTTCATGGTTTAAGATTTAATTTTAGAAATCTTTATTTACTACTTTTATCTGTTTATTGATCAAACAACAAGATCTTTTTTATCGAAATCTATTAATGTGTTTGGTGCTAAATTTATTAGATATGTTAGCATTGCTTTTAATAAAGCTAAATAGGATTTGTTAATGTTTTTTATACATTTAATTTCTCTAGTTTTCTCTGCTTATAAATTCCGACTTAGCTGTTCTGCAATTCTATTATCATAATAACTAAAATTAAGGAAGACTCTCCTAAGTTATAGGGGAAATAAAATATTTCAATCATCCCCTACGTTTTTAGATAATTATTCAGAAGCTACCCCATCCTGACGGGCTGCACGACAAACCGCCCCCGCAACTGCTTGATAAACCCTTCCATCAAACACCGAAGGGATAATATATTCTCGATCAAGTTGACTAATATTCACCAAAGACGCGATTGCCTTAGCTGCTTCTAAATACATATGCTCAGTGATAGTTTTAGCCTTACAATCTAATGCTCCACGAAAGATTCCGGGAAAAGCTAACACATTATTAATTTGATTGGGGTAATCACTACGTCCAGTCGCTACAACTGCTACATCATCGATTATTAATTCCGGTTGAATTTCTGGGATGGGGTTTGCCATGGCGAACACAATGGGCTTACTAGCCATGGATTTGACCATTTCTAGTGTCACTACCCCTGGCGCACTTACGCCCAAGAATACATCAGCTCCCTGCATGGCATCTACTAAAGAGCCACTGATATTAACTGCAAATTCCCGTTTTTGAGGGTTTAAATCAGTACGGGAATGGGAGACAAGTCCCTTAGAATCACATAACCAAATAGTAGTAGCTCCGGCAGTGCGTAATAAAGCCGCTATTGCTATCCCTGCCGCTCCTGCCCCATTAATCACAATTCGCACTTTTTCTAGAGACTTCTGGACTAGTTTCAGGGCATTAATTAATGCCGCTAAACTGACAATGGCTGTTCCGTGTTGATCGTCATGGAAGACTGGAATATCTAATTCTTGTCGCAGTCGCCGTTCAATTTCAAAACAACGAGGGGCAGCAATATCCTCCAAGTTGATCCCTCCAAATACTGGAGTAATGCGTTTAACAGTTTCAATAATTTCTTCAGTGTCCTGGGTGGCTAAACAGATGGGGAAAGCATCAATACCAGCAAATTCTTTAAATAACATGGCTTTTCCTTCCATGACAGGGAGGGCAGCTTCCGGACCTAAATTTCCTAATCCTAGGACTGCACTTCCATCAGTAACAACTGCAACAGTATTTTGCTTAATAGTCAGGTTAAACACTTGAGAGTGATCGCGGGCAATAGCGTTACAGATACGTCCAACCCCTGGAGTATAAGCCATGGACAAGTCAGCTTTAGATTTTATGGAAATACGACTGGTGACCATGATTTTCCCCTTACTATGGAGATCAAAGGTGCGATCAGAAACTTTGAGAATTTTAACGTTAGGAATTTCTCGAACTGCTTCTAGAATCTCCTCGGCATGTCTTTCACTCGAAGCATCTACTGTAATTTCCCTTTGGGTGATTGCACGAGTATGTTCAATCAAAGAAATTTGTCCAAAACTTCCTCCTGCTCCGGCTATTGCCTGGGTAACATTGGAGAGAGTTCCTACTATGTTGGGAAGTTCAATGGTTAAAGAGAGACTATAACTTGAATTGGGATTGAGATTTGCCATGTTTAGAAGAGGTTAGGGTTACGAGTTACGAGGTAAGAGCCAGAGAGTCCAGTCTACTAAAGATAGCTTGGGAGAACATATGTCAAGACAACGATCATAGATTTTAAACTAATGAGACGACCTCTTCTCTCAAGAAGAATATAGTTAACTGAAAATTTGGAGAAACATAGAAAATTATTTGCGTTACATTGAATTGCTGAATTGCTGCTGAAGATTTATCTTCAACTTAGTTTATTGTTCTCTATATAGCCATTTCTTTCCTCATCAAATACAGTGAACAGTTTCAAGCTTGAAAAGGCAAAACTGTTCACCGATCAACAAAAACAGTTTATAGTTGCTTCACCTGAGCAACTAACTGGGATAGCATATCTTGCGCGTTGCCAAAAAGCATCATGGTTTTATCTTCGTAGAAAAGTTGATTATCTACCCCAGCAAACCCAGTGCTAAGACCCCGCTTAATAACGATAGTATTGTGAGCTTTGTCCACTTCGAGAATAGGCATTCCGAAAATTGGACTATTCTGATCGCTTTTTGCAGCAGGATTAACCACATCATTTGCCCCAATCACCAAGGCAACATCGATAGTATCAAATTCAGGGTTAATGTCTTCCATATCATAAAGTTGATTGTAAGGAACATTTGCTTCAGCTAACAGCACATTCATGTGACCAGGCATTCTCCCGGCAACAGGATGGATAGCGTATTTAACTTCTACACCCATTTTTTCAAGTTGATTGGCTAATTCACGCACAGTGTGTTGTGCTTGCGCCACTGCCATTCCATAACCAGGAACAATTACTACGGAACGGGCGTATCCTAATATCATTGCTCCTTCTTCAGGATCGATGGAGTGAACAGTCTTATCAGCTGTTTCCCCAGAACTTCCATCATTAGCGATAGTTGCACCACCAAATGCGCCAAATAGAACGCTTAAAAGGGAACGGTTCATAGCTTTACACATGATTTCCGTTAAAATAATCCCTGATGCTCCTACTAACGCTCCTGCAACGATGAGCATATTATTTATTAAAATAAACCCAGCAGCACTAGCAGCTAACCCAGAAAAGGAGTTTAAGAGGGAGATAACCACGGGCATATCACCACCCCCAATAGGAAGAACAAATAAGACCCCAAAAATAAGTGAAACGAAGACCAATCCCAAGAAAATAGAGATGTTGGTGGGATCTAAAAAGAGATAAACACTACCGACAATAAAGCTAAAAAATAGCAGGACATTAAATGGCTGTTGTAAGGGGAAGGTAATAGGAGAACCACTGACTATTCCTTGTAGTTTCCCAAAAGCTAGTAAACTCCCAGTCAAAGTAATACCGCCGATAAAAACCCCTAAAATTGCCACTATAGTCGCGTCAACGGGGATAGTCTTTTCAACTTCTAATAACCGCCAAAATTCTCCAACGGCAATTAAGGCACTGGCTGCTCCTCCTAACCCGTTGAAAATACCCACCATTTGGGGCATAGCTGTCATAGCAACTTTTTGGGCAGTAATCCCCCCGATAAGGGAACCAATTACCACACTAATCAAAATCATTTGATAGTTAACCACTGACTGATTAATCATGGTGGCAATAATAGCCAGCAGCATTCCGAATGAAGCAACAATGTTACCCCGACGAGCAGTTGCCGGAGAACCCAGTTGTTTTAACCCGATAATAAAAAGGGCAGCGGCGGTTAAATAGGCTAATTCGATGCCAGTAGTTAATCCTGACAGGATATCCTTACATAAGATGGTATCGTTCATAGTTATCTATGCTCCCTTCTTTTTAAACATCTGCAACATACGGTCAGTAACTAAAAAACCACCCACAACGTTAATGATAGCGAGGACAACGGCGATTAAGCCCAAAATCACGCTAAGACTCCACTCTTTAGGTCCAGCAATTAATAACGCTCCAACAACGGCAATACCCGAAATTGCATTAGCCCCTGACATTAGAGGAGTATGCAGAGTAGGGGGAACTTTATTAATTACCTCAAACCCCACAAATGAGGCTAAAACGAATACTACTAAACCAACCAACAGTCCAGTTGTCATAAATAATTACACTCCTAAGCAGGATTCAGCATTATGGTATTGAGGTAAAAAACTCTAAACTAGATCTGTTAAAACTGTTGCCTTTTTCCTTCCCGATAGGCTAACCTTAGGCTTTAAGCAAACGTAGATAGAGCTTCTTTTACTTTGGGATGGCGCAATTGTCCTTCATGGGTAACACAAGCTCCACCGATTATGTCATCGTCGAAATTAAGCTGCATTACTCCGTCTTTAACCAGGTATTTCACTAATGTTAAGAGGTTCTTTGCATAAACTTGGCTGGCATTAACCGGAAGACTAGATGGTAAGTTCAAGGGGCCAATTACATGAACCCCGTTGTAAAAAATATTTTTTCCAGGTTCAGTACAGGCACAGTTGCCTCCACGATCAGCTGCAATATCGACAATTACCGAGCCAACTTTCATTTCTGCGACCATTTCCTCGGAAACGATAACGGGAGCTCGTTTTCCTTGAACTTGAGCAGTTGTGATCACTACATCGGACTTTTTAACATGCTCAGTTAATACCTGACAAATAAGTTCTTGTGTATTTTTGGTGACTTCTTTGGCATAACCCCCTGTGGTGGTAGTGTTCTCCTGTATGGGAATTTCCACAAATTTAGCCCCAACACTTTGTACTTCCTCTTTGACGGCGGGACGAATATCAAACGCTTCCACTACAGCCCCTAAACGACGTGCAGTGGCGATTGCCTGTAATCCGGCAACTCCTGCCCCAATTACTAAAACTTTGGCGGGGGGAATGGTTCCAGCCGCTGTTGTCATCATGGGAAACAGTCGGGGGAGAGAAGCTGAGGCGATTAGGGCAGATTTATAACCGGCAATATTGGCTTGAGATGAAAGGGCATCCATACTTTGAGCTCGACTAGTACGAGGGATTAACTCCATGCTAAAAGCAGTGATTTGACGCTGTGCCAATTCCTGAATTTTCTCTGGGTTTCCCAAGGGATCAAGAAAACCGATTATCTTAGCTCCTGATTTAAGCCAATCCATTTCCATTTTTCCATGCTGTTCCCCTGGAGGAGCAACTTTAAGGAGGATATCGGCTTCTCCCCATAATTGTTCTGGAGAACTAATGATCTGTGCTCCTGCTGCTGTGTATTCAACATCGGTAAAATGACTTCCAAGTCCTGCTCCTGATTGAACTAATACCTGAAATCCCAATTTGATAAAACGGGCGACGGTATCGGGAACTAGAGCTACTCGCAATTCTCCTATTTCACTTTCCTTCGGAACAGCAATTTTGAGCATGCTTAAACTTTCCTTCTATACTGTTATCGGTTAAAAAGAGCGTTGCTAGTATTTTGAGGGTTATTTTGGGGTTAAGAGCAAACCTTAAACCCTTCTTCGTTTTTGAAGACGTTTGCTTCATAGAGTTTAGCAAAACTTGATTAGTGTTTTTCCGTCAATGTAATTAACTACACTTTGATTAAGTTTTAAATAAACTTTGATCCTAGTTCTACACCATAGATCGTAACCTATGGAAAACCATGTAATTATAACTAAATGATTTAAATCAATAAATTTTTTCTCATCACTAATTCTCATTATTTAAGATAAGAAATCTGTCATTAAATTCAATATACACAAATTCATTAATTTATTTTTTTTAAAAAAAGCTACAGTTTTTGTCATTCAATCGTAATAAAGATACTATAATTTAATAGTTTAAAAAATATTTTTAAGTATATTATGTTACAATAAGGTTCAAAAATAAAGTAATTTTTTTTCAAAAAAAACTAAATAATTTTAGTTAAAAATCGCTTAAATAAATAATTTTAAAAAATAAACTATTGTTTATTTATCCTCTATTGTATAACTTGTAAAGCTAATTATTTTAGGAGATTTTAAAATAAATTATGATTATAAATAGGAGAAAATTTATAGCTTTTAACTTAGCAGTCTTAACGACGGCTTGTACAGATTCTAATTTATATAAAAAACAACAAAAAATTAATTTAACTGTCTCAGTTGCATCTAGTGTTCAGGATGTAATGAAGGATATTCGAGTCCTTTATCACAAGGAAAACCCAAGTGTTTATGTCAACTATAATTTCGGTTCCTCTGGTTCGTTACAACAACAAATTGAACAAGGGGCGCCAATTGATATTTTTCTCTCTGCAGCTCCTAAACAAATGAATGTGCTACAAAGAAAAGAGCTGTTGTTAACAGAAACTAGACAAAATTTACTAAAAAATAGAGTTGTTTTAATTGTTCTTAAAGAGAAAGATAATAATGTAACTTTTGAAAGCTTAAACAATGCTGACTTTAAAAAAGTTGCGTTAGGAGACCCCGCCAGTGTTCCTGCTGGACAGTATGGAAAAGAAGTTTTAAATTTTTTAAAGCTATACAAAAAAATTGATTATAAGTTAGTTTTTGGGAAGAATACCCGTCAGATTTTATTTTATGTAGAAACAGGTAATGTTGACGCAGGATTGGTCTATAAAACTGATGTCAAAATTTCTAATAAAGTTAAAATAGTAGATACAGCTCCTGAAAATTATCATTCTCCAATTATTTATCCTATTTCTGTTATTAAACAAAGTAAATATCCAGAAGAAGCTAAAAAGTTTACAGAATTTCTTTTTAGTGAGAAAGTAAAAGATGTTTTTAAAAATTATGGATTTGGCTTAGTAAAAGATTAAAACAATGATAAATCGATCAATCTTCTCCTATTCTAGATGTTTCCAGACAATTTGGAGAAGTTCCTCTAATCTTGTTCTTGTCACTGCAGAAATGGTGATAATTGGGAATGAATTAAGATTTCCTAATTCTGTTTTAATAGTTTGAATAGTTTCCTCATCTGCCGCATCTACTTTGTTAAGAGCAATAATCTGGGGACGATTGCTTAACCCTTTACCATAAGCGTTTAATTCCTCTTGAATAATCTGATAATCAGCGATCACATTGGTGGAAGTTACATCTACTAAATGCAATAACAGACGAGTTCGTTCAATATGACGTAGAAATTCATGCCCCAACCCGATTCCTTCATGAGCACCTTTAATTAACCCTGGAATGTCTGCAAATACTGTTCCATCTCCTGTGGGTTTACGCACTACTCCTAAATTGGGAACTAGTGTAGTAAAAGGATAGTCGGCAATTTTAGGACGGGCTGCCGACAATGCAGCCATCAAGGTAGATTTTCCTGCGTTAGGTAAGCCGATAATTCCCACTTCGGCTAGTAATTTTAGCTCGAGGCGTAACCAGCGATGTTCCCCAGGAAGTCCATCGAGGGCATAGTCAGGAGCGCGATTTTGGTTACTGAGGAAGTGTTTATTTCCTAATCCTCCCTTACCTCCAGCCACTACACAGAGGGTTTGTCCCTTTTCTACCAAGTCTCCCAAAATTTCTTCGGTTTCACCATCGTAGATAAGAGTTCCACAAGGAACTTCTATGATACAGTTTTTGCCATTGGCTCCTGTCCTATTGCTGGGTCCGCCTCGTTTCCCATCATCGGCCTTAAAACGACGCGCATAACAAAAGTCCAGTAAAGTTTGTAGGTTTTGATTAGCTACGAGAATAACTGAGCCTCCCCATCCCCCATTACCCCCTGCAGGTCCTCCAGCCGGAACATATTTTTCTCGTCGGAAGGCAACTAGACCATCCCCCCCTTTACCTGCTTCAACTTCAATCTCAGCGCGATCAATAAATTGCATAGAAAATTATTGTTGTAAGTCCCTAAATATGTCCTTTTCAGGGGTCAACACCTGTCGACCCTTACCTTAGTTTATTGTTTACTTATTCTAAACGTACTCTGAAATATCTTCCTTACAATTGTCAGACAAATAGCATAAAGCACGAAAACGCAAGCCGACGAGTTGTTCATAGAGAGGGTTAAGCTTACATAAAGCAGGAATGTGAACAATTTTATGTCCAAAAAGCTTAACATCTCGTTCAAAGGGACATTGAGAAGGGACCATCTTACAAATAAATCTAGCAAGGCGAGGGTCATTAATATCCATTCCATCGAGCCAGTCTTTGAGAGGATGCAAGAGATCAGGATGGGGATGAGGCGGACTTGACAAAGAGATAGCGGCCCTGTCAACCTGTGCTTGTGGGTGTTTTTCCAGAGGAATGCACAGAGTATGTTCTAGGGATTTGAAGGCTTCTATCTTGAGTCCTAAAGCGTCGTTAAATTGATGTAATAACTCTGCTTCGGAGGGGGAGTAAATTCCATCAGCAATTGCCACTAAAACGGCGGTTCTTAAGAAATTTTCGGCAGTATTTTTATCAGGACCTAATGCTCTGGCTAATTTTTGGGGAGTAATCCCGCTAAAAGCTACATCTGTTGTATCTTCTAAAGCTAAATCTTGAGTAAGTTGAGAGATTAAATTTTGTTCTTCGGTATCATAATGCCCGTCAGCCCAGGCAACAGTTAGTAAACCTTGTAACCAAGCAGAAATTTGAGTTTCAGTGTAAGAAGAGCGAGCAACGCCAGCCATAATAATATTCTAACTAAACACATTAAGTAAGGGATGGAGACAGTCGATTGCACGATAAACAATTAGTTTTTTCTATCTCCCTCCCTTACAAGTTTAACTTTGTACGTCACCCTATGGTTCAACAATTACCGGAATTCCTTTATCTACCAATTTAAATAAAGCTTTTACATCAGCATTCCTCATACGAACACAACCATGAGAAACTGCTTGACCGATCAAATGTTCTCCAGGGGTTCCATGAAACCCAATATAATTCTTTCCGTTCGTCCAAAAGCCGATCCAACGTTCTCCGAGGGGACTATTTGTCCCTGGCGCACTTATTTTCCCATTCCAAGGATTTTCCCATTTTGGGTTTTTTATCATTTGAATGATTTCAAATTCTCCTTGTGGGGTCTCCCACCCTTTTTTACCAATCGCCACTCGATAACTAGCTAACAGTTTATCATCTTGATATGCGTAAACCTTACGCTCTTTTAACTTCAGTACTAAGCGCGTTGCTGATACTTTAGTTTCTGCCGGAGTTATTTTTTCCGCTAGACTAGCTTCTTTTAAAACAGCTGACGTAATTGGAGAAGTAGGGTTTTTTGCCGTTTCTGCCTTGAATAGTGCAGCCGTTTCTTTTGCTCCGACCTGCTTATTGATCAGGGATACGGGCAAAAAAAGACTCACACCAGCTAAGGTCAATGATATTAAAAGTTGTTTAAACTTCATTTTCTTATAGTTCTATGTAAACTTCCAATAGTTAGTTGGCAAACAACAATCGCACTGGCTCACCAGTATCTTAGAAGATATTTCAGGCAATAAAATCTAAATTTAATATTATTTTTTCCATAGTTCCTTTTCCATCTTCCCAACTCCACTTTATCTGTCCATCTCCTAAATGCGGTTTAGCAATTGCGGTAATTCCTGTTATCCTAATTCCTTCATTCCATAAACTTTTAAGAAAACTAGCATAGGAAAAATAGTGTCAATGATTAGTTAGTAACTTTGCTTCTTCTCTTACAAACAATGATCATAAATTTAAATTAAAGTTGTTGCTTTTCTAGTCGCTGATTTAACCATAGCCCAAATATTATTGGTACCTATCTAGGGAAACCCGCCTCTAATTTTTTTCGTGCAACAAAAGGCTTTTCATTGGGTTTACTTTAGCTCAATCTATTTTTTAATATTATGTGCTCAGGGTAAACGACGAAACCATAGAATAGAGTTTATCCGACTAAACAGACATAAAGCATGGACTTTTTTTGATAAGGCATAGTACAATGGCAACCATTACTAAAAACTTCGGTGTGGGAGTTAATTTAAATAATGTTACAGATTAGAAATGTAGTCCAATTTTCCCTAATAATCCTAGGAATAGTGATGATAACTCCATCTAATTCCCAGGCTTCACCTGATACATCTAATTCCCCTATTTTATCTTTACCTAAGTTGCCCAAAAACAACTTAAGACTACAACAATTAAGTGATGGTTTCTTAAATAATACTGGTCCTCGTCAGCAATCACAGTTAACCAGTGTTTCAGAGTTACAAGATCTTTCTCCGACCCAATGGTCCTACGAAGCATTAAGGGGGTTGGTAGAACGCTATGGTTGCGTTAGTGGGTATCCTGATGGACTTTTTAAAGGAGGCAGAACCCTATCCCGTGATGAATTTGCTAGCGGAATAAGTTCCTGTTCCGATGAGATAGAAATTTTATTAAAACAAAATGCAGCGGTTTTACGAGAAGACATAGAAAAAATAAAGCGTCTAGGGCAAGAGTTTGAGGCAGAAACGGGCTCCTTAGGAGCACGAACGAATAATTTGGAATCACGTACAGCATATTCTGAAAATCATCAGTTTTCCACTACTACTGTTCTCACTGGTGAGATAATCATGGGGTTAACGGGGATCACCAGTGGAGAGAAAAACCAAGGTACTGAAGACATCTTTAAGGTAACTAACCTAGGGTATCGGGGACGACTTAAATTAAATACTACTTTTGATGGAGATGACTCGCTCTATATCCGTTTTGCAACAGGTACTACACCGTCTTATCCTGACATTACAGAAACATTTGAAGGGAAATTAAGCTTTTCACAACCTGATGAGAGTGATTTAGGTATACAACTGATTATCTATGATTTTGCACTCGCAGAAAATGTGCGGATGTTTGTTGAACCAGTCGGGGGTGCTTTTGATGACTTCGTTCCCACAGTGAACTTCCTTGATGGGGATGCAGCGTTTGGGGCGTTATCTTCATTTGGCACCCGTAACCCCCTTTATTATATGCCCGGGGGGCCAGGTATTGGTTTCCGAGGGCGGATTTTTGAAGTGTTTGAATGGAGTGGAGGTTATTTAGCCGACAAGGGTGCTAGTCCTCATTTGGGTGCAGGGATGTTCAATGGACCCTATGGTGTGATGGGACAACTCGCTTATGAACCCAATGACGATTTTAAAGTGGCGTTTACCTATTTGCATGGATATAACAATCTTGATTCAGGAACTGGTAGTCGTCGTTCTAATTTCCAAAGCTTTATCGAGGAAGAGTTTAAAGACTTTGGAGCCTCCGTTAATACAATTAATAATTCCTATAGAATGGAATTTAGTTGGCATATGTTTGACCAATTTGTTCTAGGTGCTTGGGGAGGCTTTACGACGACCAGAACCTTAGGGGCAATTGATTTAGGGAAAGATTTAAACCCCATAGGCAGAGGGAATCTAGATATTTGGAACTGGTCGATGAATTTAGCTTTTCCTGATGCTATTTTTGAAGGAGATACCGCCGGAATTATTATTGGGATGGAACCTTGGGTTTCTAAGTCTAATCTCGTCTTACCTAACGGGTTAAGAAATAATGACCGCGATAGTTCTTTTCATGTGGAAGCAATTTATGAATATGCGATCAATGATAACATTTCAATTACCCCTGGTTTGATTCTCATTACTTCTCCTGATTATGACAACAGTAATAATTCTTTACTTATTGGAACAATTCGCACAACTTTCACTTTCTAATTTTCTAATTTTCTAATCACTGTAGATAACTTCTCCATACATATTTTTCTTCTAAAGAAAGGACTCTGAACAAGTATCAAAACTGAATTTAATTGTCATTTGATAACAATAATTATACAAGACAGGTTTAGTATAATTATTGTTATCCTCATTTTGAGGTCCTTATCATATAAGATAATTTGAGTTTCTGACAGTTAACATTATTGTCATTGCCAAACTAAGCTCTGTTAAGCTCTGGCAGACTTTCGTTATCCTAAGTTTAGTAGCTCCAGAATGATAGCCGTTTCTATTCTTTTCTCTTTACCATAGTTTCAATTTTATCTGCTTCTTTATTTAAAATTTTTTTGTTCTTTGTAGTTCTTCTTCTTTAGAAGATGGATAAGTCCTTGTACTAACTTTTGTGATTTAGTTATTTACAGCTTTTTTACTTACGGATTCTCTCCAAAGCTCATTTTAAACATAATATTTTTATCCTTGTTCTTGTTCTGAAGAAATTTTTTTGCACAAGTCAACGTTGATAGTTCTTACTCTTCCAATTCTGTTTGCTGGATACTAAGTAAGCTGGTATCCAGCAAACACTCTCTTTTGATTATTTTATTTGTGGTTTTTTTAAAAAAGTTCACCTATTTTAACTTTAAAAAAAGATAATGCAAACGTAGTTTTTCTAGACTTAATATTCTAAATTAACAGCTAACAACTTTTAAAACTTTTATTTTTAATAAATTCCGTAATTTTAGAGATCTGATTTATATAAAAATTAAATTTTTTGATTCTTTGATACCTTGCAAAGTAACACTTTTTTGTTCACTATGTTTTTCTGATAACTATCAGATAATAATTACATAAGTTTACTTTTGTAAAAAAAACAGTATTTTACAAGTTTCGATAAACTTTTGATTCAGAGAAAAGATCTCTATCAGTTTTGTTATATTCCCGATAGTCAACCAGAAAAATGAAGAACTCTTTACTTTGAAAGTGTTGTGCTAAACTGATATTATAATTAATGTTTCTAGCATTATCATGTAAATATAAAAGAATGCGATAACTGTTTCAATCAGTGGATATCCAACATATATAGATGTGTTTTTTTATTATCTACAATCAATATATTTAACCCAAACTTATGGTAATCTAATCCTAAGTTTTAAGAAAAATAATTTACCTGACGAGAGGTAACAAAAATTAATTGCTTTTCTTGAATTACTAGCTCTAAATAAGCAACTTTTATTTGGAATAGTTCCAGCTCACTGACTATCTATCCTAAAATAAAATCGACGATACATACCTCAAAAGTCTTCTTTGAATAATTATTCATAAATTAATAGTTTTAATTGATAATACATGTTTTATCAGCTATCAAAAATTAATTGTTCACTACTTTAACGTTGGTTTTTGATTATGCCAATCAGTGGCTTGTTCATAAGCGTAACCGACTTGAAATAGTTTCCCCTCTTCTAAAACATTTCCAATCAACTGTAAACCAATTGGCAAGCCATTTTCGTCGAAACCGCAAGGAATATTCATTCCTGGAAGTCCAGCTAGATTAACAGGAATTGTCGTTAAATCAGACAGATACATACTTAAAGGATCATCGGTTTTTTCACCTGCTTTAAATGCTGTAGTAGGAGACGTAGGACAAACTAAAACATCAACGGTTTCAAAGGCTTTGTCAAAATCCTGTTTAATTAAAGTACGAACTTTTTGCGCTTTTAAATAAAAAGCATCATAGTAACCGGCAGACAACGCATAAGTTCCAATCATAATGCGTCTTTTAACTTCAGGTCCAAAACCTTTAGCACGAGTTTTAGTGTACATTTCCAAAAGATTTTCTGCTTCTTCTCGAATACCGTATTTAACCGCATCGTAACGGGCTAAATTAGCTGATGCTTCCGATGGCGCAATGATATAATAGGCAGGTAACCCGTAGCGGAAATGAGGACAAGAAACTCTCTTAACTTTTGCTCCCAATACTTTTAATTGATCAATAGCGTTATTAACGGTTTTAGCAACGACAAGATCTAAACCTTCTTCAAAGGTTTCTTCAATAATGCCAACTGTTAACCCTTTTAAACTTCTTTTAAGAAAGGTAGTATAGTCCGGAATAGAAACATTGAGACTGGTAGAGTCTTTAACATCATAACCTGCGATCGCTCCCAATAGAATCGCTGCATCTTCGACACTTCTTGACAACGGGCCGATTTGATCCAAGGATGATCCATAGGCGATTAACCCAAACCGTGAGACTAGTCCATAAGTCGGTTTTAGTCCGACAACGCCGCAGAAAGAGGCCGGTTGGCGGATAGATCCTCCTGTATCTGAGCCCAAGGCAACGACGCACTCATCAGCTGCCACTGCCGCTGCAGATCCCCCAGAGGAACCACCTGGAATCCGTTCGAGATCCCAAGGGTTAGCAGTGACCTGATAGCTGGAATTTTCCGTAGAACTTCCCATGGCAAACTCATCTAAGTTCGTTTTTCCTACTATAACTGCACCAATTTCCTGTAATTTCCGAGTGACAGTCGATTCGTAGGGAGGAATAAAATTTTCTAATATTCTCGAGGCACAAGTGGTAGGAATACCTGCAGTACAAAGATTATCTTTTATACCGATAGGAATGCCCGCTAACAGTCCAATTTCTTCTTTGGCAGCAATTCTTTTATCTACTGCCTTGGCGGTTTCTAAAGCGCAATTTGCGGTAACACAGAGGAAACTCTTTACCTTTGGTTCTACCATTTTAATGCGTTCTAATACTTCTATAGTAGTTTCGACAGCAGAACGTTCTTTGGTGATTAATTGTTTATGTAGTTCGCGGATAGATGTCATAAATATAACCTAATATGTTTTGGATGGGATAACTTAACACTCCAACTCCAACGGGTCAGATAATACTAGCATTAAATGCTATCATTTTTTAGGGAATGAGTCACTGAGTAATTGACAACTCAAAAGATGCCTTAATTAATCATAATTCTGGCTTGACAATCAAGTCCGAATCTCCTATTCTAATCGAGTTAATTTCATAAAAAATAGTGGTATTAAATTAGATAACTTAGACTACTATCTGAAAAACAAAATTTTCTATGACGGATATAATAGTTATTAACGTAAACCTATTTATAATAACTATTGTGAGTAGATTTGTATTTTTTATTGTTATTCTTGATAGTGCTACTATGATTATTTTTTAAAAATTCTTTTTAAAAAATAATCACGACGTTTTTATAATAGGAGTAGCTAGCCTACGTCTTTTTATTATTTTTGTTTTATTTAAGTTAAAATTCATACAAATCTCCATTAGGATAACTATAGTTATTAATAGTTACTTGGCAGCAATTTGATATTCTTGCTATTTTTTTATTCTTTATATATTAGGAACTACCGTAGTAAGTGCCAATTCAATGAAAATTCAACCTAACTTATAATCTAGGATGAAATTTATATATTTAAATTTTTATGAACTTCAATTTATTGTTAATATTTTCTACTATAAGACCTCATTATTCTATAGCTTTATCAATTAATTGATTTAAGTGGTCCTGATCCTCAGTTTATTTCTTTTAACAAAGAAACTATCTTGAGAAAACTAGTGATGTTTTATACAGTATATAAATTGAGTTTTTATTTTTTTACTTAAATTTTTTAAATTTTTTTAATTCTTAAGTAAAATATTTAACTTCTGTTTAGAACTAGCTTTTTAAGCTCTCTATTTTATAATTTTATTTTTTTAAATTATCTTATTGAAGTTTTAGTTATTTTATTAAATTCAACTTATTTATTGCTACTACAGGTTTTAATGTTGAATTAATAAACAATATTAATTAATGACATTTATATAAAACTTATAACCATATTTTACCTAAAACTTTAACTATTTTAATGTTTTTTTAGATGTTCTTATTTATATAAATATTTTACTTACTCGGTTATCTAAATAAACTGACACTACATAACAACTTTTTTGTCTTTTAACTATAGTGATTTCATTAGTTTCTAACGATTTTAATTGCTGCTATTTTTTGTGTTTGTGTTGTTTAAACTAAATTTTTAAATATCATTTCTAATCTATTCTTACTTACCTATTTCCTTTAACTCTTTTTTAAGAGGTACTATTTGAAACTCATTCAAAAATTATTATCTTACATATTTTAGTGCATATTCTTTGTTTAAAAAGTTAGCTTAACTCTTCTATCAGTTTGCATATATATTGATTAAGTCTCATATAATGATAATTAATATTGAGCTATAAAGCTTTTTCTGCTCAAGGTTAATTTATTATTCTGATGGAGTTTTTCTATAATTTTACCCCTAAAAATAAAAATTTATATTTTTTTATTATTTAAAAAATTAGACTATTACTATCTTTTATAAGTTTTCAATAATAGGTAATATTTAGTTTTTCTCAATTTAGAATCTCATTAATTAGACTACTTTAAGCATTTGATGTAGTTACTATAAAATTAGTAAAAATATGTATTTATTTTAATTAAAATAAATACATATTTTTTATTTTTTAATTTCTATAAATAAATTTATAGAAAAATTAACTACTTTAAGAAAAAACCTAGCAATTAATTTTATGGCGTCATAGCGAATAAATATTTTTTATTTAATAAATATGTTAGCCTGCTTAACAGGACTTTTTGTAGAGTAGTTTTACCGAAATTACTCTACAAAAAAATTAAATTTTATAAAAAAAATATTGATAGTTGCATTTAATTTTTTTAAAAATTTAGATTGATTATAAAGTTTTTATAAAAGCTAAATAAGTGATTTTTCTAAGTTACTAAGATTTTTATAAAGTCATTACTGAAGATAAAAAGACTTTTATTTTTTAAATAATTTAAAACAGTATTAATGGTACTTGATGATAAATTTTTTTAATGTAGAAGTAATTTCGATCAATCTTTAATTAATAATCTAAGATTTATACAAATTTAAGCTAAAATATGTGTTTTTAAGTTTTCAAAGAGGGAATATAAAACTATTTATATTAACTTTTCTATTGCTATTTTATATTTATTTGAAGCTACTATTTTTAGACATTAAAACTAAATTTTTATCTTGTACAAAATTAATTAAAGCTAATCATTAGTTATTTGAAAAACTATCAATATCCAATAGACAAATAATTTATCTTAACATATTTTTTAAAGTTATAAGAATTTTAATACTATCTTTTTATGAGAAAGTAACAACAGATAAATATCTCTAAAAAGCAATACTTTTATTTAGTTTATTTCAATTATTTGGTTGACTTTTAATATCTTTCGTCAAGTTGTTTTTGACTATAGTCTATAGGGTTGAGTTGATATAAAAATTAGATCTATAGAATCATTAATTACCAACATTAATTTTGTTTTTGAACAATATTAATGTTGGCATTACATTAATATTGTTATCGTTAAGACTTTAGCTAAAAGTTGGACTATTAACCTAATAGGAGCATCAGCCAGTTTTAAAATCGGAGGTTTTACGGTTATCTTCGTGGTAGAATAAGTCCTTGAACAACTACCTCTTTTCTCGAATTAGTTCTGCTCCCTAAGTTCTAGATATTGAAATCCTAGATTAATTAATCTTATATTTATTAAGCTACTTCTCCCCCTACCATAACCTCTTTAATCCGTAGGCTTGGTCCCCCACAACCAACAGCTAGACCACTTTGTCCTCCCTTACCACAGCCTCCTGATTCATCCCAATAAAAATCATTCCCGATCGCCTCAATATTATTTAGTGTTTTAAACACATTCCCTGATAAAGTTACATCTCTGACAGGTTCAGCTAGCTTTCCCTGGCGAATCATCCAAGCTTCCCCTGCACTAAAAGTAAACATCTCCCCATTTGTCATTCCCCCTAACCAATTTTTGGCATAAATCCCCTCTTGAATATCCGTAAATAAATCTTCTACTGGAGTTTTTCCTCGTTCGATCCAAGTGTTTGTCATTCGTACTAAAGGAGAATAATGATAGTTTAAACAACGGGCGTTTCCAGTAGGTCGTTCATTCAATTTTCCGGCAGTTTCCCGCGAATGTAACCGTCCAACCAAAATCCCATTATGAATTAATTGAGTTTTGGTTGCAGGAACTCCTTCATCATCATAAAAATAACTGCCTCTGTGACCTTGAGGAGCAGCCCCATCAAAAATTTGTAGAATCTCAGGTCCAAATTGTCTCCCCATACTCATCAACTTTAAAAGCTCGGGATTGTCGTATAACATATCCGCTTCAGAAAGGTGTCCAAATGCCTCATGAACAAATAAACCTGTAAGAACAGGGTCTATCACAACTGTATAGTTATTTCCCTTCACAGGGGGCAAAACTAAAGCATTCAGCGCGCGTTGGGCTGCTCCTTGCATCTGTTGTTCCAAGCCTATCAAATCTTCATACCCCCGACGAGACCCTATAGTTTCCCTTCCTGTTTGTAAGGTTTCGCCACTTCTAGCCGTTGCTGAAAACCGCATTTCCAAATCTGCCCAAGACTGTTTAATCAATGTTCCTTCAGAGGTGGCCAAAAGAATGTTTTGAGTACTGTCCCTATAGCGAACTGAGGTAGTCGCAATTTGGTTACTCAAACTGCAGAGGATAGCGTTATAATGATCACACAGGGCTTTTTTTTGTGCTAAGGGAACCTGGCGAGGATCAGTTCCGGTCAAGGGCAACTGACAGTCGATCTGGACGGGTTCAATGGGAGCTAATCGAGTTTCCTCATCCCCCACCAAACGTGCTGCTGCAACCACCTCTTCCACTCGCTGGTTTAGAGTTGATAATTCATTGAAGGTGGCAAAACCCCATCCTCCTCTGTAACAGGCTCTGACTTGACCTCCACTAGCAATACCTTCACTCAGAGTGTCTATTTTATTCCCTCGCAATATAATATTTGTCTCTTCAGAGTATTCGACCCGAATTGCTAAAAAATCTACGCGATCGCGGTAACGGTGGATGATTTCTGTTAATCGATTTTTGTAGGTAGTAATCTCAGTCATAGAGGCAGCCGTAGCTAATTTTAACTTGCATTTCTTTTAGTTTAAAGGACAGATGGAAAGTGGAAGACGCGAAGAGAAATAACCATTTTTTAGAAAAAGGTTATTTCGTAATTTTTGGATATTTGCAAGAGAAATGACTTACCCTTTTGATGTTAATTATACTCTTCATTATGGGGATATTATGACAAGTCGTTAATCTATATAATTGCTCTCTTAGCCTCCAGTATAAGATTTTCACTAAAAAACAAATCTAGTTATTAGCTACTATTGTCATAACCCTACTTTTTTTTATAAGCATTAACTTCTAAGTATAGCCCTTTTTTGCGTTAGCACTTGGAGATTAGGACTAGCTTTTGGACAACTTTATCATTTCTGTATACTTGATGAGTTTAGATATTATTTGTATAATAAATTGGGGCTAATTAGTAGTCTGTCAATACACAAGATATTGAGAAAAAATAAATTGCTATTACTTGTAATGATAAAAAAAATATCTTGTGTCAACAAATAATAAACTTTGCTTGTTTCTACTTTATTAAAATAATTTAACAAATCTCCTTTGAAAATGTATCATGTATTTTTTATTGTCATAGATTCATCCTAACTGGAGTTTTCTTTGTTTTCTTGTGTTAGGCAATATTTGATTTGTCAAATTCTTGATCAGCTACTGTCAATCCATTTTTTTACTATGGAATAGATAGATAAGAAAGTAGATCTTATCGTAAATTTTAGCTTAAATCTGAATGTGAAGTTAGTTGTTCTATGTAAATACTCATTATTTTTAACTCAGTAGCAATAGTTTATGGAATAAATAGAGATATTTACTCTGCCAAAATACTGCTTTTATCTCATCTTTTTACTATTTAATAAGTCAAAAAAAATTCAGTTAGAATATTACTGTAATTTTTTATTTAGTTGTCCAAAATAAGTTTGCAGTAACTTAATACTAAAAATATTTAATGTAAAGATAATTATTATGATAACTTTAGTCCTATAATCATTTTTCTAAAATTTTATAATTGATTGGCTCTTATGCTAACTTAGCTTGACGAAAAGAATGTAATTAACACCAGTTAGTCCAGTAGGAGTTATGCCTTAAGGCATAACGGATTAATATTAATTTCTAGAAGAAGATAACAATGCTCTTATACAAGAACTAAGTACTAGCTTATACAAAAAATAAGCGTTAAAGTCAATGTACTTATTATACATTGTTTAGTCCAAAAACTTAAGTTAGCATCGAGAAGATTCTTAATTCCTCGAAAGCTTACATAAATAGGGTAGGGGTCAAACTCAAAGAAGGGAATCTTTGACTACACTTGTACAACTTAAATTTTTAGACCTAGTTTTGAATAACAAAATTGGAGTTTATCTAGCTATGACTCGTCACTGCACCAGAGCAACCAAAGGAAAACAAGCTTACGGGAAAGTCCCAATAGTTGAGGAAAATACTACCTACGTTAATTAACGTAGGTAGTATTTTTATTTTTTGATTTTTTTATACTCTTTAAAGATGAATAAGTAAGGAAGTTTTTCTTACTTATGTTACATAAGTACTTATATTATAATTCTGGATAGACATCTATCTAATTAGAGATAATTTATTAGTTAGTAAAAAAATAAAAAATAATAAAATATATAGAGTTAAAATTTGTATTTTTATATCCTAACTTAAACCCTATTAAAAATTTTTACTTAAAAATTAAAAAATATTTGTGAAGCCAAGAATCTCAGAATTCTAAAGGACTCAATCAAGCTATCTATTTAGCAACTATCGACATTTTGTTATAGTGCTCAGAAAGTCTACTTGATTACAAACATGGTCATAGAAAACCTTTAAAGCACTCAGTTTAATCAATTCCACCATAAGTTTATTAATGTAATTCTGCCTTGACTTTCAGTTTACTGCTGATCGTTCAGACCCTCCAGGCTTCTTATTTTTGATAATCCTAAGTTTTTGTCCGCAAAATTAGCATGACTTTAATCATCAAAGGTATTTCATTGCATCCACTTGTTTTATCAACTCATTCCAAAACTAATAAACTTGTTTAAAATCAGTATCATCGCTCATTTTTTCTTAATAAATCCGATTAGAATAGGGAACTAATTTTAATGCTACTTCCGAGATATCTGAGATATTTGAATTATCCTCTCTAGCCTCTATCGCCACTGTTTTGATAATTTATTGATACTTTTTTGGTAACCCACCCCAAACAGTTTCATTAATTTAAATTCCTAAAACTGTGTTTGGTTGCCACTATACTGGGATAGTAATAATAAAAGTCAACTTTAATTTGAACCTAGTTTTTCATCCTTAATCAGGGCATATCCATTCTACTGTATTAATCGCCTCTGCATTTAGGGCTAGAAAAATTCTTCCCGGTAAAACTTAAACATCAACCTCAAAACTGGAAATTATCTCACTTCCAAACCAGAAATATGTATTTTTGACTCTTTGAGATCTCTTACAAGCTTAACTTCTATTTTAAATTATCCCTCCATTTTTGTGTATTTGTGCCCCGTATTGCCAGTCAGGAAATTAATCACATTAAAATCAGCACAAAGCCTATGCATAACTTCGAGTCCACTTCTGTGATACAGCCAAAAACTGTATTGTTAATAACTTAACTCGAAAGGCATAGACTTCCCAAACCCTAAAACTAGATTGCTGCCTATATAACAATGACTTGCTGTGTATCTAGATTCAAAGGTATTTTGTTGTACCACATAGAGAACCTATAACCTTAGTACAATTCCTTTCCTTGCATAGGCAATAATAGTAAACTTTTCTTTCGTCGATATCCAGAACTTGATTGCAAACTGTTTGCACTCCCCAAAAGTGTATAGAGGAACTTAGTCCAACTAGTGGCCACTTCCACCAAAAATAGGGTAAGCTATTTCTTGTTACTTCTTTTGAGTTAGATCGAGCATTACAAGAGTTAAAAATCCTAGTAGTGGCAGCTATTCGACATTACTAAATAAAAGAAAAGAGCGGCGGTTCGTTTATATATGGATAAATTATTAATGGTTTTCTTACTAAATTAGTATTCAATAAGAGTCATCGACTATGTCAAAGTTTATATTAATTTATAAGTCTCCTAATCAAATTAAATGAAAGGTTGGTATTGTCTAGCAACAGGCTTTTGTTCGTTAACTTATCCTGAAATTTCTGTTAAAATGGACTGAACATATAACTTAACTTTTGTTAAAAACATTATTATGTTTAATTGGTTTGACCGTAAAGTTGAAACGCCGGCTAAATCTCAAAAATCAAAACCTATTGAAGAAAAAACTCCTCCTGATTCTTCACGAGCCCAAAAACCAATCCTAGAACAAACATCCCAGCCAAGTCAAGAGGATTATCTTACCTGGGCTAAGTTCGCTTATAAAAACATTCAACAATGCAAAGAAGAGTCTCAATCAGAAGAAACTCTAGAAACGTTTGAAACTGAAGCTGATTTACAACAAGAAAAAACTACAAAAATCGAGCCCTCAAAGACTCCTAAACCCTCAAAACAAGAAGTTAGGAAAGAACCTGCTTCTGTTGAAGAAAGAACCACACCTGCTTGGCTACAAAAATCTGATCGTTTAGAAATCCTTAAGGAAACAGCGATAGAGACGGAAAAGGGAGAAGAATCAGAATTAGTCTTGGATGAAGAATTTATCTGGTCAGTCAAAGTTCTTGCGGCTCAAGGCCGTGCACCTAAAGATATTTCTGCAGAAGAGATCAGCTGGTTAAAAAAACTACGTGAAGGACTTGGTAAAACCCGTCGAGGGTTAGTTAACAAACTTAAAGCGATTGTTGGCCAAGGACCCCTTGACCAGGATGCGGTAACAGAAATTGAAGCTCTGTTGCTGCAAGCAGATGTAGGGTTAGAGGCTACTGATTATATCATCGCAAGTTTACAAAGTAGACTTCGCGAAGAGACATTACCCCCCGAACAGGCAATTGCCTATCTTAAAGAAATTCTACGCGATATTCTTGATGCTCCCTTAAAACAAATAAAGAATCCAGGGTTTGCTCCTGAGAAAGATACCCTCAATATTTGGTTAATGACAGGGGTTAATGGTGCTGGTAAAACAACCACTATTGGAAAACTCGCTTATTTATCCCGACAATCTGGTTATAGCTGTATAATTGCTGCGGCGGATACTTTTCGAGCAGCAGCTGTGGAACAGGTAAAAGTATGGGGACAGAGAAGTAATACTCTAGTCATCGCCAACCCAGGCAAAAATACTGATCCGGCGGCAGTAGTATTTGATGGCATTGTGGCTGCCCAATCTCGCCAGACAGAACTCTTGTTAGTAGATACAGCAGGACGGTTACAAAATAAAAAGAATCTAATGGAAGAATTATCTAAAATTAGGCGAATTATTGACAAAAAAGCCCCTAATGCTCAAGTTGAAGCTTTACTAGTTCTTGATGCTACTCTAGGACAGAACGGATTACGCCAAGCTGAAGTTTTCTCAAAATCAGCCAACTTAACGGGAGTGGTGTTAACTAAGTTGGATGGAACTGCTAAAGGTGGGATAGCCTTAGCAGTTTCTCAAAAATTTAATTTACCTATTCGCTTTATCAGTGCGGGAGAAGAAATTGAAGATTTACGTCCTTTTTCTAGTTACGAATTTGTAGAGGCCTTACTCAATGCCTGACATCTCCAAGAATTTTAGTCCTTAGGTAAGCATTGTCCAACTTATTTTTATTGATCGAACTTTAGTAATTACTCGCAAGTTGATTGTTTGTATAGAATCTACTAATGTGTTAGAGACACAATAACACTAGTAAACTGATACTTTCAACTGTAGCTACACGTAATATTAAATGTTATTAGTTAAGGTAAGTTGGACTAATGTTACTATCTAAAAATAAGTACTTGTATACGCGTATACAAGATTAATAGTGTTTCTACTTTTGAGATTTTTTAACAGAGTTATAGATTTGACAAAAGTGCTATATACCGAATTAACAATACAGTAAAAATGATCAAAGAAATTTAAATAATAATAGAATATTTTTTGTTGTAGTAGTATTATTTTTTATTTGATTCGTAAAGGTATTATTAATAATAAAGCTGATGTAATCTACCAATTTAACTCTGGTTATATTCAGACAATTTTATTTTTTAGATATACAACATATAAAAAAATAAGACTTTTTTTACAAGATAAGTTTTATAAACTTTAATTAATAAATTTTTTTTCTGTGTAACATCGAAAATACTACAGAAATAGTCAACATTAATAGTTCTATCAAACTGGTGATGTTGAATGAAATAGTAAAATCTTAAGTTAAGAAACTTTGGAGTTAAAAATAGACTAGTTTTTTGAATCTATAAACTTTATTTTTGATCAACTTTAATTTATTATTAATACTTTTTACCGTTCCCTAAGTTGTTCTTTAGTCGAAATAGATAATAAATTTTATAATCCAACGTCTAGTGTCTAGACTAATTTTTTTACGATTATTTCGCTACAATAAATAAGTTTTTTGACACAGGTTAGTCAAGTTCAATAGTCCTAATATTCAATCTTAATTTTTATCAAAGATATTTTTTATTGATATTATCAAGAAAATTTTAATAGAACTAAAATTCTCTTTAGTTTTGTCTATATAGAACTTTTAATTGAATTATTTTAAAATTATTTCTATCTTTTGTTTACTCATTCTATTTCTTTTTTAAAGCGAATTCACTCTTCTATAAATTTATTTTTACGTTGATTAAATCCAATTCAACGACGATTAATTATGAGATGCAAGATTTTTTTTAATTCAAGTAATTTCTTAATAGTTAATTTATGATTATAAAATATCTTAGATGTAGACTTTTTTAAATGTTTTTTACTGCTGTAAAAATAAATTTTAATTGCAATTAAAAAATAAAAAAATTAATAAGTTTTAAAAAAAATTAAATATAATCAATAGTAAACTTTTTTATTAACTGATAAATCTTTTAAGAAATAATCTAACTAATTAAAATTAAGACTAGTAGATCGAGGAATATAAACATAATTCAAAATAATTTGTTTGAGAGAAAAAATATGTAAAAAAGTTTGGAGTCTCGTTCAAGAAAGATCAACTTCTCCAATAAAGCTACAGGGTTGTAAATAGTCATATACTTATATATTTATTAAATTTTTTACGAAAAAACTCTATAGTATTAAGTCCAAAGAGGGGATATAAAATAGTTGAGTTTAGTTAATAAATATTCGATTAAGAATATAGCTCTATCTAAAAAAAGTCTTATTGATATAAGCGAGTCTCGTCTAGTTTTATATCAATAATAGAAAAATTTATTCATAAATTGCTAGAGGGTATTTGCTGGCTTTCTATTCATAATTAAAGCTAATACAAAGATTGTGGATGTTAATAGACAAGCCTTGAGTTAATGAAGATTTTTGAACAGTTGATGAGATGGAATAAGTATTACTGAATTGTTGTAATATCTTCAGTTAAATAAAAAAAGAAATTAAGAATCTAACTTATTAGAATTGGCTAAATTTTTAATTTCTTTTTCTGGGAGGATATATCCGTCAGATTTCGTATCAGACAATAAGTAAAGAAGTTAACATAATTGTAGTTTATTTTGAAAATCGACCTTCCGAAGGAAGTGATAGAAAATATTAATCAGAAAATTAAATTAATTATAAAGATAAGCTTATGGCTAAATTAACTTCGATAGTCTTAGAAGAAAAGTTTGATCAAACTAGTATTTCTCCTGTGAACTTATGACACTTAATCTAGAAGAGTTTTATTCATTAATATTTTCTGAGTTCAACCTAAAAATTAGAGTTTAAAAATTAGGGCAACCATTGAGGACGAAATCCAATTAGAGGTAATTCTTTCAGTTCCACTTGAGTATTCGAAGTATTCTGTATTGGTGGAATCAGTAGCCATAATTGTCCGCCGACAATTGCTTCTCCTGAATTACTAGTTAATTTATCATTAAAAATGGGATTGTCACTAGTTACAACCTGATCAAATAAAAGAGCTAAACCGTCGGGAGCTAAACTAATTTTTATATCCCGATAGTCGGATAAAGTCGCTAAAGGGACCATAGCTCCTTTTTTAAGATCAAACTTTGCAAAATAAGGTTGTTCTTTATATTCTTCAGTATTTACCAATTCGGTTAGTAAACAATAAAGAATAGTTCCCTTTAAATTAAACTGACAATCAATGATAGACCCTTCAGTTGTTAGGAGTTCTTTTTGTACCCCTTGATTGTTCACATAAAAAAGTGATCGCATGTAACGCAAATTAGCATCATCTGTATTAAAGTCTACCATAGCTGCCGCTGAACCATTAGGAGCAAAATTGAGTAATTGTCCGAATTTTGGCAAAAAATCTAAGGGTTCAGCCTGAGGTTCTAAGGGTAAAATGCCAATTCCTTCTCCCCTAGCTACTGCTAACGTCTGGCTATCAGGAGTGATGGAAAACTCTCCCCCCGTTACTTTTAAACGTTCTGGTTTATCTCCATATTTCAGCATCCACAGATCAAAATCAGCTGGATTTTTGCGGTTAATTCGTTGTATTACAATAATTTTCCCATTATCTGATAAATCAAATTGGTTATTTTGATAGTCTTCATTATCAAGTATCAGTTCTATTTTCCCTGGGTGGTTAGCCGTAGGGTTATCCACCCCATTATCAACTCCTGTTGTCACTTTATACAGTTGTAATTCTCGTAATCCCTCAATTCCTCGCCCTTGAGGTGCAGCGGAAAACAGGATGTAGTCACCTTGGGGATAAAATTCAAAGTCAATGACAACTAGCTCTCTAGGAGTCAAAATTCTCTTATTCTGTCGGGTTAAATTATAAAAAACCAGTCTTCCTTCTTCTTCCCCTTGAGTTCCAATGTAAGCTAAAGCGCGATCACGACTTTGAAACTCTCCCAGAAATGGTTCCATTACTTCCCCGGGTCGTCCTTGTTGTCTAAATCGTTCCCTGGCCCCAGAAAGATGGATTTGATAGGTTTGTCCGTAGGGTACCGGATTTTTTAAGGTGTAAGCTAGTCGTCGTCCAGCCCAACTAAATTTACCAGGAACAGGAGGATCAATCACTAAATTCTTTTCAACACTAACAGTATCCATCGGGCGATCAAAGGTTAAAATAAATGCTCGATCTTTTGCCCCAATTTGCTTATTTTGCCATGTCAAATTTTTGACTCGAGGTCCTTTTCTTAAAAAACATTGACTTCCACAGTTTTTTTCTCCTATGACCAACCCTCCAATTACAAACATTAAAGCTGCCATTATAAATAAAGAAATTCTGTCAATAGGTCGCAATACTAACTTATTCATAAGAATATGGTCAAACAACAGTTAATTTCTTTTCAAGAAAGTTGTGTTTCAGTTTAATATTCATAAGGAGAATCAGGAGTTGGAATAGTCTTAATAGACGTAGCTTCTAACACCAATTGACGTTTTTCAGTAGAGGTTTCTTTCATAGTTTGTGTATCAACTTTCAGAGTTTCTGTCATCATTAGTGCTTCTACTTCTAACCAAGTATCAGGAGGATAAGCACTGCGATCACTCTCTAATTTTAAAGGCAACCCTACCGGATAAGCATCTACTGCACAACAAGTAATAATAAAACGACTTAGAAAAATGTAATTGTTAGGTAGAATAGGGGAGTGAACCACAAATCCTGTGACTTTAGCCTTTTGTCCTTCATAGGCATCAGGTTCGGGATAAGCATTCAAGGTACGTATCCATTCTATGAGAGATCTTTCCTCTGGTTTTAAAGTAGCTCTAAAAGTTTGGGTTTGGGTTTGAGTGATGGGCAAAGATTCAGAAATTCCCCTTTGTAGTGCCATTTGACTGTTGAAAATGGTTGGAGGAATCACTAGTCCAGCGATCGCTGTCACAATTAACAAACCACTGCTCCACCCAGGTGGAAATAAAGTAATATGTTGAACGGACTCAAAATTTACTAAATTAGTGTTTTTTTTGCGTAAATTATTCATCAATTGCCAGGTTTTGAAACCAGCTAACGCAAAGAGAATAATGCTGGTGACAAAAACCAGCCAAAAGTAATTAGGGTGAATCAATAACTTTAACTGACCAGTTACCCAATATTTAAACAATAAAATCGCCCAGGTCAGTAAGGCTAAAACATCTAACCCTGGTAGAAGACGTTTCAAGAAAAATTGTAATTTCAAAGAAAAACTCATTATTATAGCTAATATCACCTGATTAGGCACTGTTTTGATTTTAGAAGAAATAACTATGATGTAAGGCCAAGATAAAGGTTAATTGAGCAATTAAGACAAACAAATAAATCAGCATTCTGGGTTTAAAGATTGAAAGCATCAAGCCGATCGCTTTAATATCAATCATGGGACCAAAGACCAAAAACGCGAGCAAAGAACTTGTCGTAAAGGTAGACGCAAAGGAAAGGGCAAAAAAGGAATCTACTGTTGAACAAATAGACACAATTGCCGCTAAGAGCATCATAGCTATGATAGAGCTAATGGTTCCCTGCCCTAAGTCAAGAATCATCTCACGGGGAACAAAGACCTGTAAGCAAGCGGCAATCGAACTCCCTAAAATCAACATTCCTCCTAATTCTCTTAATTCTTGTATGACATTATCTAAAACTAGTTTAAGTCGTTTAGTTGAGTCTGGAGTTGAGTTTATGGATGAGGCAATGGCTGTTTCTGCCATTGCCTCGATTGACAAGGGTTTTCCTGGTTTATCAAGTAAAAAAGTTCCTGACTGCAGTAATGTTAGACTATCTTGACGAAAGCCTTTTTGAGTTGACAAATTCCTTTTACTTGTCTGATCGCGTAATCTAGTGACTCGTTGGGCTAAAAATGGTTGCAACAGAGTACGGGGATCTTTTTGGACGCTGAAAACACAACCCATGAACACAGCAATGCTTAAGGAAAATACGATCCTAAAAACAACAATTTCTGGTTGTGCCCGAAAAGCTACCCAGGTTGACCAAACAACAATAGGATTAATGGTCGGGGCAGCTAATAAAAAACCAATGGCTGCTGAGGTAGGTATCCCCTGCATCAACAGTCGTCGCGCTACTGGAACGTTTCCACATTCACACACTGGAAACAAAAAACCAATAAAACTGCCGGCTAATGCCCCTAAAAATGGGTTTTTAGGCAATGCTTCGATTAATTTTCTCTCATCAATCAATAGCAGTAAGCTACTTGATAGTAATACTCCTAATAAAAGAAAGGGAAAAGCTTCTATCAGCAGGCTAAGAAATAATGTGAAGGCGTTATACAGTTGACTCATTATCAGTGATTCGAGGATTTCTTTAGGCTTAACTTATCCTAAACCTTAACGGATATGAGCATCTTGACAAATCCCTTGATTGGTTCATTAGGGAAGCCCGTGCCGCACACATTCATAGTTCAGTGTTGGTAGTATACTAATGCCCTACCTCCCCTACTTTGTTGAGACCGCCCGTAATAGTATAATAGGATTTAAAGGAGAAAACCGAGTTAAATTACCGGCGGAGGCAGAACGAGAAACTTGTAGGTTTAATAGCTGATAATCCCAGGATTTTTTCTTAAACCAGTCCACAGCAATAGCTAAGTTTTCTAATGTCGCTAGTGCTATAACTAAGATTCCATCTTCAGCTAACCTATCTTTACAAACTTCTAAAATTGGAATAATGTTTCCCCCACTTCCTCCCATAAAAATACGATGCGGTTGGGGTAAATTAGCTAGAATATTGGGGGCTTTTCCATAAATGGGAACAACATTAAAAGCTTTAAGACGCTGGCAGTTTTTTTTAATTAATGCAATTCCGACTGCTGTTTTTTCTAGGGCATAAATTTTGGAATTAGGACATAACCTGGCAATTTCAACAGATACAGACCCTGTTCCTGCACCAACATCCCAAACAATTTGTTTATTCTGTAGGGATAATTCTCCCAGAATGCTAATGCGAATTTCTCGTTTTGTAATCAATCCTGGTCTATCTTTAAAGGTAGAAAATAAGTAATCCGGCAAGCCAAATAAAGGTAAGTGATTAAAATCAATTTCTAAAAAGTTATTTAAAGGCTGTTGTAAGGCAACAATAATATTAAGAGAGGCAAATACATCAGGGTTCTTTCCTGATAGTTCCTTGGCAGAAAAAGACTGTATCTTTTCCGAAGAATCTCCTAAATTTTCACAAACTAAAAATTTATAATCATAAGGCAAATTTAAACTAAGATAAAGACGAGCAATTACTGATGGATTATTATTGTGATCTGTTAAGATAGCAATTTTGTTAACTCCTTGTTTAAATAGGGGAATCAAGTTATCTATTTCCCGTCCATGAACGCTAACAATTTTAGTATCTTGCCAGGGTATTTTTAGGCTATTAAATGCTAATTGTATACTACTTATATGAGGATAGAACGTTAAATCTTTTACTGGAAAATAATCTATTAATAATCGTCCTAACCCAAAAAAAAATGGGTCTCCACTCACTAAGATAACAATACAATTGTGATTGTCTTTTTCTTTATTAATTTTTTCGATAGTTTCAAGTAAATCCCTCATAACTATTATTTGAGCAGGATGCTCAGAAAAGTAGCTTAAGTGCCGTTTACTTCCAACCAATAATGTAGCTTTATTGACAATTTCTTGCACTGGTTTAGTTAGTCCTATTACTCCGTTTAAACCAATTCCTATGACTTTAATCATAACTATCTTTTTTAAAAAAGGTCATCTATTTGTTTATCATTTTGCTGATATGCCAAGATCAATAAAGCATTAATAATAGCGGATGCAACTGCTGATCCTCCTTTACGACCTTCAACTCTAATCTGAGGAATGCTGATTTTAGCCAATATTTTTTTTGAGTGAACTACAGAAACAAAACCAACAGGGCAACCAATAATCAAGGTTGGTTTAACTTTAGAAGTGACTAATTCTTTACATAAAGCTATTAAAGCAGTGGGGGCATTTCCAATCACATAAATAGCTTGAGGATATTGGTTAAAACAATTTAATAATCCAGTTTCGGTACGAGTTTTTCCAGGTAGGACATTGCTGACTTGTTCTATAGCAGCAATAATAGGATTTTGAAACGTTTTACCAACTAAAGTGGAAACTCCATGTTTAACCATCGTAACATCGGTTATAATGGTCTCTCCTTGGGACAAAGATTTGATGGCTTGAGTAATCGCATCAGGACTAAATTTAAGTAAATCAATAAAATCAAAATCTGCCGTAGAATGGATAACACGACGAGCGATCGCATACTCAAATTTATTAAGAGTATGGTCTCCAATTTCACGATCAATAATCGCAAAACTTTTTTCAACAATTGGATGATTAAATTGTTGGTTCATTATTGATGAAAACCTCCATCGAAGAATAGAGAATAAGAGATTTATTATAAATTATTTGGTAGTTCTATAGAATATTGCTATTATGGATAGATTGATCGGCTACCAGAAAAGACTCGGTGAATATCTACAAAAGAAAGAAAAATTCGTTTCCCTGATACTGAAAAAAGTTGGTTAGTAACACGGAAATAGTCGTTCCTATTGTTTATGAAGAAATAGACTTTTTTCGTCTTCTGTTTTTCGGTGTCTTCTACTCTTGATACCTATGTTGCTATACTCAAAACTGAGCAAGTTTCTATTAATACTGTCACAATGTAGATAACTCCTCTATCTGCACCCATGGTGCAACGCCTAAAACTAAAATCAACTAGCTGATGAACAGTAATAGTTTTTAACGTTCTTTAAGCCGTACCATTGCGTTAAGTCGGTTCATCGCGGTCGATATAATCAAATTAAAAACCAAATAAGTTATCATAACAACCAACAACATTTCTACTGCCCTTCCAGTTTGGTTGGAAACAGTATTAGCGACAGCATAAAGATCATTGTAACCAATTGCAACCGCTAAACTAGAATTTTTAGCTAAATTGAGAAATTCACTTGTTAATGGCGGAATCATAACTCGTAATGCTTGGGGGAAAATTACTAAACGCATCATTAAACTTGGGTTAAGCCCTAGTGCTGTAGCTGCTTCCCATTGTCCTTTAGAGACTGATTGAATACCGGCTCTAACGATTTCAGCAATAAAGGCCGCCGTATAAATAGTTAATCCCAATAACAATGTAGAAAATTCGGGAGATAAATTTAATCCACCTTGAATGAGATTAATGTCACTGTTATATTGAGGCAATTGCCAATCAATGCCAAAGATAAAAGTTAATGAAACAAAGATTAATACCCCCAACAGTAGTCCTTGATAAGTTCTTTCTTTTTTTGTCAACTGAACTATCATTTGATTCCGTTTACGCCAAACTAATCCAGCTAAAAAACTATTAAAGACAATAAATCCCAGAGCCAAGAAAGTTTGTAAAGTACCTAAAGGACGAGGAAGATAAATTCCTTGATTAGAGAAGAAAATCAAACCCCAAAAACTACCAGGATCATAAATTTTAGGGAATTTTAAAAAGACGGCAAAATACCAAAAAAATAATTGTAATAATAAAGGAGTGTTTCGTAAAGTTTCTACGTAAATTGAAGCCATTTTACGGACTAACCAATTATCAGAGAGTCTTCCTAGTCCGACAGTAATACCGACAATAAAAGCTAAAACAATTCCACTAATCATTACTCTTAGAGAATTGAGTAATCCTACTAAAACTGCCCTACCGTAGGAATCAGTAGAACTATAAGGAATCAAAGAGTCAGAAATACCGAAAGATGCTGTGCGATCAGAATCAATTAAAAAAAACAATCCAAAATTCAATCCTAATCGTTTAAAATTGTTAATTAAATTATTACTCAAAGTCAATATAACTAGTCCTAAAATTAGGACAACAAATACCTGAAATAAAATTTTCAGGAAACGAGAGTCTTGCCATAGGGGTATTTTTTTTTTGTCAATCATTTTAGTTAGTGATTAGTAATTAATAGTGAATAGTTTTAAAGTTACTAATAGCTCTCAAGCATAGTACTTCATATTTAGGAAGTTGACAGTAAAACAGCTTCGACATCAGCTATTAAGTATTGATCCTTAACTATTATATGTACACAACACTCTATCGAAACGGTGGAGAATAAAGCAAACCGCCATCAGTCCAAAGCTTATTAAGTCCTCTATCTAATTTCAATGGTTGACCAATGTTGCGTTCATAAATTTCGCCATAATTCCCGACATGCTTAATAATACGGAAAGCAAAATTATTAGGTAATCCCATGTCCTCACCTAATTTATTATCCAATCCTAAAAACCTTCTGATATTAGGATCTTCACTAGATTCAAAAGTTCCTATATTTTCGGACATAATGCCGAATTCCTCTGCTTGCATAGTAGCGAAAGTAATCCACTTCACTGCATCAAACCAATCAGAATCTCCATCGGCGACAACTGGACTGAGTGGTTCTTTAGACATAAAGACCCCCAATATAACATGATCATCTTTTTGAGGAAAAACAGAACGACGGGCTACTAATTGAGACCGATCTGAAGTAACCGCTTCGCAGCGACCTTCTTGATAGGCGGCATAAAGGGCGTCCACATCATCAGAAATAACGGAATTATAGTTTTCTACTCCCCGTTTACGCATCTGATCAGCTAAATTCTGTTCTGTAGTAGTTCCAGCTAAAACACAAACTGATTTATCTTCCAAATCTTCTAACTTAGTTGCCCTACTCGTTTTAGTCACCATGATGCCTTGTCCATCATAAAAAACTATAGGGGCAAATGCCACACCTACTGAGGTGTCTCGACTCACTGTCCAGCTGGTATTGCGATTGAGAACATCCACTTCCCCTGCCTGGACAGCCGTAAAGCGCTCATGTGCGCTAAGCTTACGGTATTCAACTTTGGAAGGATCATCAAACAAAGCTGCTGCGATTGCTCTACAGATATCCACATCCAAACCAGAATATTGCCCATTTTCATCGACAAAACTAAACCCTGGCACTTCCCCATTGATTCCACAAATTAGGTTTCCTCTTTCTTTAACTATTGCTAGACGACTTCCATTAAGGTCTGTTTTTCCTTTTTTTGTAGTGGTTTGAGTAGGCTTTTGACTGCCTCCACAAGCAGTTAATGGAACCACTAAACATAGAGTTACCAAAACTAAGGAAAGCCATTTAGCCATAAACCCGGTTTGCTCAGACATTTGTTACTTCTAGGATTGATGTGATGTATCGATACTAAGTTATCCCTTAAAAGGATTTTTAAAACCTTCAGCTTTATACTAAATCAGATTTAGAGTAATTTAACGGTCATGTCACCGTAAGAATTGTTTTTTGATTCAAGCTACTATTTATGGTGATCTATATTTTGATGATTTTTGACAATCGCCTCAGCAATAGCTGATCCTAAACTAGATTCTTCTGAACTTCAATGAATATGAGACCAGTTAAAACGGTATAAACAGTCAAACAGATGAGTTTCAGTGGTTTCTAGAATGCCCTTACCATTATCTTTAACAGTCAGCTGTAGGTGAACAAGGCGAGCACACTTGATTAGTTGTGCTCTCACCTTTATTAATGCTTTGGTTTTCTTGACGTTGGTCATATCTTTTCCTTTATCTAGGTTGCGCTAAAAACAAAAGATTATTGACCAGATTCCCTAACTGTTAAGTCAAGTATCCTACTACTTTGAGCTGTTGCAGTTGAAAATCTGCTTCAGAATAAGCTAAGGACATCTGAACATTAGTTTGAACGATGACGACGGGGCTTCTCAATTTGTTAAACGCATCGGCAGCAGATTAAAATTACTCAGGATTTTAGACAGGATTCCCACATGGATTTCACAGCCAGCCCAAATAAGAATTTAAGTAAAAGCCCCCACAATGACAATCCATACTCAATTGCCTGACGTATGTAATCACCTCAAGCTAGAGATAATTTACCGTTAGATATCTTAAGACATAGCGATTACGGTCAATCTTTTGAGTAATTTCTTCTAAGAGATGTGAGCGCCTCCCATAAGTGTTTCAGGATATTGTCAATCTAGTTTATTTAGATAGATTTTAACGCAGAAAAAAAACCCTGTTACAAACAGTAACAACAGGATAACTGTTACAAAATTACGACAAAAAAGACTCAATTTCTAACTGTTCAAGGTTTTTAAGACTTCAAATATTCGACATTTTAACAGTTTTAAAACTCATTATCCACTAATTTGTCACACTTAGTCTAGAAGAGCCCTAATTGTTTAATTAGGGATGGGGAATTAAAATCTATTATAATCTTTTTTTTAAAATAAAATCGTTTCTCTAGTTTTCTTGCTGTATCTTAACCATGGCGTTTTGGATTTGTTGTTTTAAGGTTTTGTCTCCCTGTGCTTTTTGAGTCATGATATTAAACTTACTCGCGGTTAATCCGCGTTCTTCAGCAATAGTTTTAGAACTATTACAAAAATCAACCGCGATTTTTTGCACTTCGCTAGGTAACTTTCTGAAACTCTTAGGGCTATCGCAAGCAATTTCTGGGGGGAGAGCATCAATAATATCTTCAATTTTTTGGTATGCGATTTGACGTTGAGATTCTATACTTAACACAGTTCTAGCATAATTAATAATATCGCTATCGGTTATCTCCGAAATTGACGACGGATTTTGTCGAGAAAAGGTGGGGACAATATTACATCCGTGGAGGATACCGATAAGTGCTAGTAAACTAGCCATCAAAGAACGAGTCAATGTTCTGTTCAAATTCAATAAGGAACAGTGAATAAACACCATGCGCGCTAACCGTCAAGTATATAATACTATTGAAATCTCCGCCCGAGTTTCTTCTTTGTTTTGAATTATTTTAAGCATTATAAGTTCCTGTGATCTCCAAAAGAAACTTAGACTACATTGTTCATAATTTCTCCTGTTTCTAGCCATCTGTGTGATTCTCAATTATTTATTCTTTTCTATGACTTACTTAAATCATCCTGCTTCAATAACTTTTACCAATATTCAAGAGACTTCATTTATCCATATTCCTGTTTTATCGCAAGAAGTCATTACCGGATTAAAAATTTGTCCGGGAGGACATTATCTCGACGCAACAGTGGGAAGTGGTGGCCATAGCTTTTTAATTTTAAATACCTTTAGAGATGTGCAGATAACTGCTATTGATCGCGATCAACAGGCAATTGCGGCAGCTAATGCCAATTTAGAAAAATTTGGTCGAGAACGGGTTCGGTTGTGGCAAGGAAACTTTGCTGATTATCCAGGAAAAAAAGCAGAGTTTTCGGGCATTATCACCGACTTAGGTGTCAGTTCTCCCCAACTTGATCTTCCTGAACGGGGGTTTAGTTTTCGTCATGAAGCTTCTTTGGATATGCGGATGGATCAAAATCAATGCTTGACCGCGGCTGAAATTATTAATCATTGGAACGAAAAGTCTCTAGCTGAGCTTTTTTTTCATTACGGAGAAGAACGACGATCACGACTGATTGCTAAACGCATCGTACAGCAAAGGCCATTTCATACCACAACCCAACTAGCCCAAGCCATTGCTCACACAGTTCCTCCTAAATACCGTTATGGACGTATTCATCCTGCTACTCGTGTTTTTCAAGCCTTACGAATTGCAGTGAATGAGGAACTTGTGTCTTTAGAAAGATTTTTAGATCGGGTTCCCCAGTGGCTAAAACCTGGAGGAAGAATCGGAATTATTAGTTTTCATAGTCTCGAAGATCGTATTGTAAAGCATCGTTTTCGTGACTCTTCAACGCTGACAGTAGTCACTAAAAAACCAATTACTTCTCACCCGAAAGAGAAAGCCATAAATCCTCGTTCTCGTTCAGCTAAACTCCGATTTTCTCAACGGATGAAAGATTTAGGAGATAGAGAATAAAGATTAAGCTGTTTGTTATCTGAATTTATAATGTTGACTGTGAGAGAATTTTGGAGCAGAAAAACGTTAAACGTCTATACTCAAATCTCCAATAAGCGATTCAAACGCATAAAAGCTTAACCATTAACTACTCATCAAGGGATTTATCTTTAACTCCGCGAACAATACGGGAAAATTCGTTTTTTTCATCAATGGTAATTCGAGTGGGAGAACCACTGATGATGCCTTCGTAATTACGGAATGAATCCTGAATTCTTGGACCGCCTTGATCAATGGTGTATTCTCGAATCCCTTTATCATGCCAGGACCCTCGCATTTTAAAGACATTAATTGCTCTGGACATTTCCCCTCGAATTTCCACATATTGCAGCATGAGAATGGTATCAGTAATGGTGGAAATATGAGATTCCGTAATAGAATGAGAGCCCATAAATTGATCAGTTGTGTTAGTAAAAAACCCTGTAATTTCTTCTTGTTTTGCGTAACCTGTTACCCCAATTACAAACTGACGAAAGGCATTATTAGTAACTCCTCTTGCTAATGCTGAGAGAGAATCAATAGCAATTCGTGACGGTTTAAATTCAGAAATTTCTGATTTAATGATCTGTAAATGATCTTCTAATCCTGTAGATTCGGGATAGCTACATAATAATTTTAGTAGTCCCTTCCGTTCCATGTCTTCAAAATCAATACCCCAGGAAAAAGCATTTCGAGATAATTGGGCACGAGACTCTTCATACGCAAATAAAATTGACCTTTCTCCTTGACGACAACCTTCTTCTAAAAACTTACTTACCAGCAAAGTTTTACCAGTTCCTGTTGCTCCAGTCGCCAGAATAATTGAGTCTTTAAAAAAGCCTCCTCCACACATTTCATCAAGAGTTTTAATCCCAGAAGAAGCTCGAGTATTTGAAGAACGCTGAGTAAGTCGCATAGCTCCTAACGGAAAAATATTAATTCCATCATCAGTAATAGTGAAAGGATATTCTCCTTTCATATGGGTTGTCCCGCGCAATTTAAGGATTTCAGCTGTTCTTCGACGACGTTCTCCTTCTAAAACATTTCGTAAAATAACTACATTATCAGAAACGAATTCTTCTACCCCAAAACGAGCGATCTGCCCGTATTCTTCAACCCGTTCTGTAGTCATAATTGAAGTAACCTCTAGGAGTTTTAACCGTGCTACTAAACGGAAAATCTCTCGACGTACCACGGAGGCTGCATCGTATTGTTGAAAAACCGCCGTTACTGAATCAATAGAAACAAGTTTTGCTTTATACTTGTAAATTGCATACTGGATACGTTCAATTAGAGCTGACAAATCAAAACTTCCTACCACTTCTTGTCCATCAGGATCAGGGGAAGCATCAAGAATAAATAGTTGACCTTTATCAATAATCTCTTGTAAATCCCAACCAAAACTATAGGCATTTTGAATAACGTCTGCTGGCGATTCCTCAAAGGTTACAAATAATCCCGGATAATCAAAATATTTAATCCCATGGTAGAGAAATTGAATTGCTAGTAACGTTTTACCAGTTCCTGATGTTCCACTCACCAAGGTGGTTCTTCCAAGAGGAAGTCCGCCATGGCTAATTTCATCAAACCCTTCAATCATAGTCCGAATCTTACGGACTCCTTTGGGAGGTAGTTTTTCTGATGTTTGCCCGTTAGGAAGCGGTTCATTCATTGTTGATTTATTAATTCTTCTTATTAAAGATTAACGACAATTTAATTTAAGATGTAGAGATATGCAAGTTTGTCTTGAATATATATACTAGCAAACAACGTGGAGATTTCTTTTACGAATTATCTTCTTTTTCTTTGATTTCTTCATAAAGAAGATCTAAGCCAATAAGAATTTTTTCTCTATCTGAAAGATCGCCTATAATTTTACGAACAGGGGGAGGAAGAATTTTAGCTAAGGTGGGGGTTGCTGAAATTTTATCTTCCTCAGCTAAGCGAAGGTTTTTTAGCACATCAATAAGTTTGAGAGCATAAACTCCTCTAAATTCATCTTCGAAAATATTTTTAAGCATTTTCAAAGCTCTGACAGAGTTGGTGGTATTGCCTGCTACATAAAGCTTAAGAACATAGGTTTTTTAAAAGTTGATCATCGCCTAAAAATTAGTATATTTTGAGATCTTGTTTAAGAATATTTTTTGTATCTTTGTAGCCCAGCTACGATAAGTTCATGATGAACAAAAACTTAAGGTCTTACTTTGCATGGCTTCCAAGACCTCAAAGACTTGTTTTTTATAAAAAACAGAGCCTGTATCTTTATACAATACAGTCAGAATAAAAGTATGATAAGTTATTAGTTACTAACTTATCATACCTACTCGAGGAGAGCCAACTTTTTTATTTCTTAAAAGGTCTGGGATGGGAACAATGCCTTAATCTGTTTGGTAAAGTCAATCAAACATAAAGATTTCCCCTGGGAACTGACCGACGATACATTTCTCCCAAATGTGCTAAAACATCAATGATAGTTAAGCGGTAATCTAAAAGAATTTCATCACTGCGGCCTTCTATCTTAAGCTGCTGAGAAAATTCGTCGATTAACTCCATGTGAATTTCTAAAATTTTAGAAATTGCAATATCGGCAAAAAAAGCTTTATTCACAAACTTATCAATAAACTGGTTAATTTCAGTCTCATTACTAAAATAATTAAGAACAATTTTTCGATATTCTTCAGTCAAATGTTTGATAAGTTCTTCTTGCTGTGTTTGAGAAAGATTTCGAAAAAAATGTTTGGGATTTCTCTTATAAAACACCCCTAAATAGCCCAGTCTTTCCTTAAGTTTTTCCGCCAACCGACGTTGTTGTAAGAGCAGAAAACTTAACTGTTTATCAGGAACTAAGGCTTCGGGCAAGGAAACTGGACTTTTCACTAAAGAACAACTTGGTCCCAAACGTAAAAACTGCGCAATGGCTAGCTCAAGAGATTTCTCCATATTATCCAAAGTATTTACTGGCTGTCGTACCTCCGCACTATGATAGAGGCACGTTAGGGTTCCAGTTTTTTCTGGAATAACGCCTGGATCTAACTCTGGTTCAATAATAACCACCGGAAGTAGGGTTCCTTGTTCGTAAAGTTGATTAAATAAAGGAGAGACTGTAGTTTTTTGAAAAATAACGAGACAGTCAATTTGTACGTCATGACTGTTTACTAAGTCGAATAACTCCTGAGAAGAGTCAACTAGTTGAATAGAATAGGATTTACTGCTCAGAATATTCGTCAAATGCTGGGCAATACGGTGATTACTGATATAGAGACAAATTGATAATCTAGATTGCAAGGTTTTAAGATTAAGAACTAGATCACTAGAAAATTAGTAAAGAACAAACTGAATAGTATCAGCAATGCCTTCCCATAAAAGTTAACATAAATACTTTGTAAACACAAATACTTTCAAATTAGATAATTCATGGTCTTTGACTAAACTCTCTAAAAAAAAATTAAGCGAGCGCTTACTAGTTGACTAGTATCAATTTTTCGGCGGAGAAATAGATCTGCATTTTTTAGTAGTAAGCTTATATAAGCTTACTACTAAAAAAAAGTTAAAAACTAGTAATTATTAGATACTAGTCTAGCCCCCAAAAAAAGTTAGCAAAATTGAAAGAGTAATAACCTTAAAACTTAACTAATGACCCTGCGAATAAAATCTAAAACAAGGACAATATTTAAGTTTTTAAGCGTAAGTTTTAAGCGATGAAAAATTAAGAAAAAATGTAGTTTATGTAATTTTTTTTAAAAATATTTGTCTATTTTTTTTAAGAGATAGATGCTTTAAGTAAAAAAAAATGTACTTTTTTATGAAAGTTAGAAGAAAGATAATTTGGAATTAAGAAGAAATAAAAATTTTCTATTTTATTTAAAGATAAAGATAAAAGTTTAATTAACTCTCGAAAAAATCTGTAATTCTTTAGAAAAGAGCCATAAATAAACAAGGCTAAAAATTAAAAATAATAATTTTATTAAAAAGAATTAAATATGAATGTAATCCTACAAAGGTGGTTTATATTTCTGCCCAAGACATTATTATAATTAGAGTAATCAAATAATTTTAAATTTAACTCTACTTAAATAAATTCTAATTTTCTTAGAAAACCTATATTTGCTGTATGCATAAATATAAAAAAAAATTTATTGTTGAGTATAAATCTAGAATACTTCTCAATAAGTCAACTCAATTAGCAGCTAATAACTTCTGAAATTATTTTTTTGACCGTGTTATACAACTCCAAAAATTTAATTTTTATAAAAATTAAGTTTTTAAGCTCTCGAAAATCTCGCAAAGCAAAACTTCATAGTTGATTTAGATAGTCTACAAGTTTCTCTACGAACAAACATTTGTAAATTTATTATAATAATTGTAATTATTTGTAATTTATAAGCCTTTAAAGAGCACTAATCAAGACAAGATCGAGATTAGAATAGAGAACAGAGATACCTGTCTTGATTTGGACAGAATCACCCCCGTTAGGCTGATGCTGACACTAAAACAATTTCTGTACCCTGTCCCGATTTGTCAATCTTCTATCACCATTCAAGAGATTACTACCCTATTTCGCTCAGGGAACTATGAGGGAGTAGTAATGGTAGATTGTGCCCAAAAGCCATTAGGTATGGTCTCTGTCCATTATCTTCTTTCTTTACTGCTACAACAGTCTTTCGAGGCTATGTCTTCATCGTCTAGGTTTTCTCAAAAAAATAGTCAAGTATCTCAATCGTTGACGCTAGATAACTTGGAGAACTTCTTAACTCCTTTAGTACTTATTCCTGATGACTTAAAAGTAATAGATTTTTCTGTCTATTTACAAGACAAAAATATTGACCCAACAACTTCTCCCACCTATGGACTTGTGAATGATAGTGGAAATTTTCAGGGACTTCTCGATAGCCGAAAATTGCTAAAAGCTTTTTTGACTCAAACCCTTCCTATTGCCCCTCAACCGTCTTCATTATTCGCCTCAGGATCGTTACTGATAGAATTGTTAGAGCCATTTCCCCTACCCGTTATATTACAAACAAAACAGGGAAATATAATACAACAAAATTACACGTGGCGTGAGCAAATTGGGCAGTTGATTCTCCCCAATAATGCTATTGTTTGCTTTTTATCAAGCAAAAAACTACAATCCCTCTCAGATCAAGTTGTCGCAGTTGCCCAAACTCCCACCTTCCACTTTCCTTCACCCTACTACTTAGCAGACCGCTCTTCTCTAACGACTCACCCTTCTTGTTCTCAATGGTTTCAATCTGTTCCTGAGAAGTGTAACCCTCAAGATTTTCTAACCAATACCAATTCGTTACATTCTCTTTCGCCTTCTCCTGGCTCATTGATCGATCATAATCTGAGCAAAGAAAGAGTTTGCAAATTTGTTAGATGTCCCTTAAACACAAAAGATGGAGAAGTTTCTCTAGTCTTAGCCACTGATGTAACAGAACAGCAAAAGCTGTGTCAAGAATTAGCGGCAAAGAATGCTGATTTAGTTCAGCTCAATCGTCTCAAAGATGAATTCCTCGCTTGTATTAGCCACGAGTTCAAGTCTCCTCTCACAGCAGTGCTGGGATTGTCGAGTCTTTTGAGGGAACAAAAAGTTGGTAAACTTAATCCTCGTCAAGTCCATTATGCCCAGTCAATTTACCGCAGTAGCCGTCAGTTAATGACTATAGTGAACGATTTACTTGATCTCACTCACTTAGAGACAGGGAAGCTTAAGTTAACCTTTATCTCACTTAATATCCGAAGTGTCTGTGAACGAGCCTACCATTCCATTGCTGAAAAATACCAGGACAAAATCGATAACTCCATATCATTTTCCTTAGAAATAGAACCAGGATTAAAGTTTTTATTGGCCGATGAACTGCGTTTACATCAGATGTTAGTGCATTTATTAGATAATGCTATAAAATTTAGCAAATCTGCTGGATCAGTCGGCATAAAAGTAAATTACTGGGATAATTGGGTTGCGTTCAATGTTTGGGATACAGGCATTGGCATTCCTGAAGAATTCCAACACTTGATCTTTCAGAAATTCCAAAAATTAGAAAATCCGTTGACCCGTAAATTAGAAGGGACTGGCTTAGGACTGGTACTAACTCAACGCTTAGCAAGAGCTCATGGGGGTGAGATCTCTTTTATTTCTAAAATAGGACAGGGAAGTCAGTTTACACTACTGTTGCCCCCTGATGCTAAATTTCAGGATAAGAAACATTATCATCAATCTTCTCCAACTCCTTATCCCCTAGTGTTGATTGTCGAAGCCATTCCTCAATGTATAGAAAATTTAATGGGTAAGCTGAATGAATTAGGCTATCGAGTGGTTATCGCCCGTACTGGCACAGACGCAGTGGAAAAAGCACGACGATTACGTCCCTATGCTATTTTGCTAAATCCCTTATTACCCTTACTATCGGGGTGGGACGTATTGACACTACTCAAATCTGATCCCCGAACTCGGAAAATTCGCGTCTTTATGACAACCACTGAGAATCGTCAACTTTTAAAAGAACGAAATCAAGCGGACGGCTTTGTATCGGTTCCCCTCGATTCATCAGTGTTAAAAACAATTTTAGGGAAAGTTAATCCTCTAAAAAAGACTTCTGATCGTGCTTTAACTGTATTAAGTCTTTGTCCTAACTGTCCTGATGACAAAACTAACCCTGTTCTATGCTCTCCCCTAAACTGGGCGTTAACGAACTTGTCCTCTCAATTCAATCATCGTATTCTCGAAAGCGATGATCTCGAACAAGCACAAGTATTAATCAATGTTTGGCAAGTAGATGTAATAGTCTTAGATGGACGTTGTCTTGATGATCCAACCGATTACGTACAATCACTTTCTGAACAATCCAGACTAGCTGAGTTACCCTTAGTCACCTTAGACCTAAAAACAACCAAAGCAGCCAATCGGGTTAAGAATTTATCTGTCTTTCCTTGCTTAATTCCTCGTAATCAGCAAAATAATCAGCAATTATGGCAGATAATTTCTATCGCTGTCTCAAGTACGCTTTAAGATTCCTAAATAGTGGTGTACGGCGGTTGATAAACTCCTTCGATGAATTCTAAATGGGTTAATTGGGTCTTTAGCTTCCACATGGAGAACCTCCTGCTATAAACAAAAGGAAACGCGTCGAACCGTAGAGTAATTTCACAATATATTCGGTCTGAGATAGAAATGCGCTCAAGGACTAGCGACTAAAGCTGATAAAAAGTTGACGGTGCTGACTGTGGAGGTATCTAGGTGGGAGCGGTAAATGGGAGTGTTTTCTATCTAGAAAACATAGTTAATACATGGTGAAGTAGTAGGGTTCTATTGCGATGGATAAAAAGCCCGCACCTATCAAAACTGTCAATAGTCTAACGCCCTAAATCATGCATTTTGTTAATAGCCATAGCACATTGTTGGGTAACGGCTGTTAATTCGGTACGTTTAACTGATTTAGGGGGATCGATTAAGGTTCCAATGCGCAGAGTAACAGGAACAGGAAGGGGAATACTAACTCCTTTGGGTAGAATTTTATGGGTTCCCCATAAACAGACTGGAAGTAGAGGAAGTTGAGCTTTAGCAGCAATCATGGCTGCTCCCAATTTAGGTTCATGAATACGACCATCTGTTGTGCGAGTTCCTTCAAGGAAAATACCTACAATCCATCCTTCTTTGAGAGCATTCAAGGCGGCTCGAATTGCCCCGCGATCACCTAAACTACGTTTGACAGGATAAGCTCCATATAACTTAATTCCCTCCTTGAGAAAGGGAATCTCAAATAACTCTTGTTTAGCCATATATGCTACAGGACGACCAACTCCACTGCCCAAAATAGGGGGATCAAAGTAACTAGCGTGGTTACTGACAATAATTAAAGGATTTTTTAGCGGAACGTTTTCAAGTCCATAAATCTTTCCTCGGAAATAAGTATAGAAAATTGGAGCAATAATAATTCCCTTAAATAAATAATAAAGAATTAAATTTTTAAGAGTTTCTCGTTCACGAAATTCACTGTTAGACATGGTGATTACTTATCTTTTCCTAAATTTTTTCCCTCTAATCAAGCCGCCCTATATTTTCATCGGTTAGTTCCTCATTAGATAACGAGGGTGCAACATAACGTCCACATGAGCGCAATTGGTGACTTGTCTTAAGTTCCTTTAGTTTTTAGAACCATTGCTGCTTGAGACTTAAGAGAAGAGCTAGAGAAATGTAATTTTTTGGCTACTTCAGTTTTGAGTTTATCAATCACTTGTTGTTGTTCAACTAATTGAATATCCATCTCTTCCTTTTTTTTTCGTTGTGTGTAAAGCTTTTCAAATAGTTGTTTGTGTTCTTTCAATTCTGCCTGGTATTGATTCACTTTGTGAGTATCCAGCTTAAGAGTTGTGACCAATATTTTTTCTTGTTCTAAGCTCATTTGTAGATCATTAATTTGTTGATTAGTTTTATCTAAAGTTTCGGTTAATTTCCTGATTTTAACTTCGAGTTCAGCTTTAGTCATGTGACTTAATCTAGAATTGATCGTGAATTGCGATGAGAGGAGAGTCTGAGAACTTTTTTCTTTAGTTCTATCGGAAGTATTTTCATGAGCATCTAAGAAAGCTTCTTTCCTTAAGAAATCAGATAAGCTTTTTTTTGTCATCATTTACTCCAATTTCGTTGTAACTCTTCTGTTACCCTGCGATAATGTGCTTGAGCTTCTTTGGAGAGGGAAACCCGCCATTCTGTAATAGGAAGTTTTTCCAATGCCGCTCGTTTATAGGCTTTATACTGACGAATATAAAGTATAGCAAGTGGTAATTTTCAATTCTATGAGGATGTTTTGTGCCACTAAGGTTTCTTTAAGGCGACGGGAAGCTACCTTAGTGGCACAAAATCAGGTGAGCAGTTTTAGGCGGCACTACCATGGTGTGTACTGTCCCAATTAAAGTCCTTAAATCCATCTAAGTTGGTGGGGTAGGCAAAATTCAATAATCAGCAGACATAATCACAGTTTTTATGGCTTCTGAACGCAATGCTGGAAGTGTATTCACAATAAAAAGTCTATAATTGCTGATTTAACAGATTTTTATTGATCATTTAGGATTATTTTCTTTCGTTAAATCAAAGTCCATACTTTCTTTGCCAGGTCCCGTCCACCCAGTGGCAGACTTCTGAGGCTCAGAATCTACTAACAAAACTTCTTATTTTTTTGCTAGAATAGCCGCCCAATTGACGGCTGTAGTAGTTTTATCTACGCCACCTTGACCGTTAACGACGGCGAGAATAATCGTTTTTGACAAAGACGATGCTAAGGAAGATTTTTTCTGGCTCATAGTTCGTTTTTGCTACATAGATAATTCTTTTCACCATATCATGGGGGCTGACCTTTGCTCATTAATTGTCATCAAGCTAGATTGAATAATAGTGTCTCACTATTATTTAGAAAATCTTTCTCTTGGAAGATTCTTTAAGTGATCAATGCCCGCTCCATATCTAGCATGAGTAAGTGAATTTAAATAAATTTAAAAATAAAAAAGTAGTTAAAGAAGAGCGATCTTCTATATATCAGCCTGTCTAAAAATTAAGCTAACATAATTAGAAGGACAAACACTATACAAAGTTAACTAGACAATTGACTAGCGACCTTAAAATTCTCTCCAAAACTAGAATAAGATTATAAATATAATATTTTAATTCAAGAGTATGAGAATTTAAAGAAATAGTAAAATAAGTGAATTTATTACTAAAAATATTACTTAGAGAATAACCAAAAAATAATTTTTAGATAGACTATTCAACAAAAATACGAATTAAAAGAGTCTCCAAAAAGCAGAAAAAAATAGGGCAAAAAACCATAAAATATCTTGTTAAAAGATAAAAAAATGATCATAAATAATAATTATTATAAACTTTAAAAGCTAAAAAATCTAAATTAATTATCTAAAAAATATGTAATTTTTTTAAAAAAAGCTGTAAATTTAAAAAAATAAAATCTATTAATAGAATTAATCCGTACTAGAGTCAAAAAAATTGTAAAAAAAAAAATAAAAATTTTTGTTGTATATCCGTAGTTTAGTTAAAGTTAAATTGTTAAGATTTAAAGTAAAAAAAGGATATTAATTTACTTTATTTTGATAAAAAACTATGCCAAAAAGGGAATGTAATTAAACAAAAATAATGAAATTATTGGAAGGATATCTAAAAATAAATATGATAACGTCTACACATTCTCTGGCTGTTTAAAATTTAGGAAACATTTGTTTAATTGAAGTTTTATAACTGATGATAAATTTTATTTAATTTTAGAGAGTAAGAAGAAAAAAAACTATAGTTATCCATATTTTTACCATGTTTATAATGTTTTATAAACATGGTAAAAATATTTACTGGTTATTATCAAAAAATTTCTATTATAATCCATTTTATTATTTAAACCGGTAAAAATTTTTATCTTTTTTAAGTACTAATCTTAATAATTTTTCCTTTTATTTTTTGAGACTATAACCACATAAATATTTTTTCCATTTTATTACATAAAAAATTTATCTAGATATCCTCTTTTTATTAAAGTTTCTAGTTTTTTTATTTTCAAATGCAAAAAATATATACTATTTAGTAATATTATTTGCCTATAATTTAGGTTTTTATACGATAAATATTTTTAATTTTTATTTGTTTCTAGAATCACTATATTTTCCTTGTTTTATTATTTTTAAATTAAATATAACCGTATTACTGTATATTTTTTATCTTAGCATTAAATTTAAAGCAATATAACTAGGTTAAAATAAACAATATCAATCTATTTAAACTCTTTTTCTTTGATTTTCATTAAAAGACATTAACACAATTAATAGCGCTAGCTTGACTATTTAATTACTTATTTTTTGAGTAAATATATTTTGCTTATTAGTGAATAAAAGCTATTAAAACTATTTCTTTTTAGACTTTATTAATAAATAGTTTTACTAAAAAAATATAAAAATACAAGTACAAAAATAAAGTTTTATTGCTACCAATAGATTTGCAAAGAATTACAATCATAATATAGATAACTCATGATAACATAAGTATACAAACCGGTTAATTATACTTCTATCAGTTACTTAGTTAATTGTTCAATTTAAATTTTTAGTATTCTAAAATTACCAAATTAGCAAATTATTTTTAATAAACAGCTATTGATGAAGTTCAAATCAAAAGACTAAGATTATAAAAATAATTTTTTCCGTAAACTTCATTATTTTTAAAATCTTTATTGCTTTATGAGCTGGTAAATTTTTAGTAAATTTTCCATAGAACCGTCTTCCTTCGGTTACTCAAGTACAATAACAAATCATGGTTAAATAAACTTTGATTTTCTCAATACTAACTAGGTCTTAAAGTTCAAGTTATTCCAATGTTATCAAATATTTTTGTCTCAGAAAAAGTGTTTGTTTTAGGTGAACCTGAATTTTTAGATCAGACGATACACGGTAAAAATATTAACTGTAATATCTATTTTTTATGTAAGTAAGTTCTTAGTTTTTGTAGAGTAGTACCGCTATTTTGTTATAGCAATTATTGTATAACATTAAGCTGTTCTATTTCAATTAAAAATACTTTTTTAAACTATCAAATAAGGCTTTACACTTTTTGCTACTTTACTTTATAACGTCTAAGGAGAAGACTGACAAAACTATAACTGAGTTGACGATTCACTGCTAGTTAACGCCGATTTTTTTCTTAAAATACAGAAAGTTCAGATCACATTTTTCCTAAAATAAACCTGGCCCACCAAAAAGGAATTAAAATTGCTAAAGCGACCCAATCCCATTGAATTAAGCGTAATTGATACCATTGAACTCGGTGTTCATTAGGAGTTGTAAACCCTCTGACTTCCATAGCGACGGCAATCTCTTCAGCCCGCATCAGCAAATTTTCTAATAATTTTTCAACTACAACTAGCCAGACCTGCAAAGCGCGCTTAATTCCTAATTTTTTCCAATTAATTGCCCTAGTCCGAATTGATCTGGCTAAATTTTGTAACTCTTCTAACACCAGGGGAATAAACCTTAACGAAAGAGTTAGAGTTAGCATAATTTCTGTAATGGGTAGTTTAAGATGACGCAAAGGTTCTAGTATATATTCTAGCCCAGTAGTAATTTCTTCTGGAGCAGTAGTTAAAAGATAAAGGTTAGTGCTATAAATAAGGATAAAAATTAGGGTACTGATACGAATTCCTAACTCAACAGATCGACGGGTAATCAACCGCCCTTTATCAAATAAAACATAGTTATAACCAGTAGGCTGTGGTAAAGATAAGTCACCATCCAAGAGTCGAGGTTGAGTATTGACCGCTAAACCATCAGGGGCAATTGCTGTAATTATAAATATGAGAATTGAGAGAATGATTAACCAGCCCATTTGTTGTCGCCAGACTCTTAGTGGAATCCGAGCAGCTATGGTCAATAATATTAGAATTCCAACAACTCCAAGTTGCCAGAGAGGGTGAGCTAAAATTGGGGAAGCGAGAAAGGTCATTAACCAGACTAACTTCACTCTAGGATCGAGTTGATGTAACCAAGTGATAGGTTTTTCGAGATAGAGTCCGATGGGAAGTGATCGCAGTAAGTCCATAGTAAACAATTTAGACTATTATCTTCAACCTCAAAAAAATAACAGTTAATGTAAATATGAACAAGGTAAATACGGACAAGGTTATTTTTTTCTATATGGACCCATTCTATCATAGCTGATTAATTTCTTGAGTTATTTTTTAAAAAATTAGAGTACAGTATTAAATAATTAATTTTTTTAACTTAAGAGTTTTTACTAATTAGTGAGATCATAAGAATGTTTTTTATAAAATTATCTTTGTTGTCTAAATTGTTTAATGCTTCAGTTATAGTCTTAAGAGACTAGAGAATTTCTTCTTGTCAAAGATAAGTATATATCCAAGAGTCTTAACCTTTACCGGGAGACTTATTTATTAGTAAAGTTGTACTCCATAAATATTCCTATTAAAACTTAGATAAACTAACAGGTAAGACCAATCAATTAACTTGACAACTAGTAGTAAATTGTCAACTCAGTTATAGTTTTGTCAGTCTTCTCCTTAGACGTTATAAAGTAAAGTAGCAAAAAGTGTAAAGCCTTATTTGATAGTTTAAAAAAGTATTTTTAATTGAAATAGAACAGCTTAATGTTATACAATAATTGCTATAACAAAATAGCGGTACTACTCTACAAAAACTAAGAACTTACTTACATAAAAAATAGATATTACAGTTAATATTTTTACCGTGTATCGTCTGATCTAAAAATTCAGGTTCACCTAAAACAAACACTTTTTCTGAGACAAAAATATTTGATAACATTGGAATAACTTGAACTTTAAGACCTAGTTAGTATTGAGAAAATCAAAGTTTATTTAACCATGATTTGTTATTGTACTTGAGTAACCGAAGGAAGACGGTTCTATGGAAAATTTACTAAAAATTTACCAGCTCATAAAGCAATAAAGATTTTAAAAATAATGAAGTTTACGGAAAAAATTATTTTTATAATCTTAGTCTTTTGATTTGAACTTCATCAATAGCTGTTTATTAAAAATAATTTGCTAATTTGGTAATTTTAGAATACTAAAAATTTAAATTGAACAATTAACTAAGTAACTGAATAAAAGCATAATTAACTGGTTTGTATACTTATGTTATCATGAGTTATCCAATTAAAAAAAGTTATAAATGTATACAATTAGCTTGGTTAAAATTAAATTAAAATAATAGGGGGGAAAAATAATATTTCTTTGTATAAAATTACAGTTCAGAAGTTTTCTTGATAGAAGGAACATGGCATCTAATAAAAATTAGAAAATTGTCATAATCATATCTAAAAAAAGATCTAATTTAGCTAGGGTAGTTAAACAGAGAGTGGCATAAAAGTAGTATTTTTAAATATATATTAAAGCAATATAAATTTTACTTTAATTCCTTCAATGTGAAGATACAATACAATTAAAGTTGTCGACATTTATTTAATGTCATTTACTCAAAGTTGAAGTTAATGCCGCCGATTAACTTTTCGCCATCTTTTATCGTCTTCCCCTTGTGAATTTTAAATTAACGGAAACTCTTTAACTATTCTATTAATAAATACAGCGAGATTTATCAACGAACTTTTTCGTCATTAATCAATAATCAATACTTTTCAGGCTTCTCTAGGGTAAGAAAGTTGCTGAAGCGAATGCCTTTCTCTGTGTGATTGACTGGTCTCACCGAGTCTGGGAACTTTAGGTTGAATCAGTTATGATAGTTTTGGCAAAAATGTCCCTAACTCTTATGTCGATGTTGTTGACAGTTAATACAATTGATTAGATAAAAGGTGCATTTTCGAACAGACTAAGTCTAGATATTCCTAATCTGTATTAATTTACCTGAGTAAGTAATTTCGGTTATAAACTTTACACCAAAAGTTAGGGGATTTGATTTACCTACACGCATTTAGATACTTTAGTCTAATTTTACGGCTAAAGCTTTTCTAGCTTGTTCACGATCATCAAAGTGTATTTTTTCTGTTCCTAGAATTTGATAATTTTCGTGACCTTTTCCAGCAATTAAGACCCCGTCTCCTGATTTTGCTCGTTGAATAGCTTGATTAATAGCCTCAGCACGATCGCTAATAACAATGGGGTTCACCGAATCGGAAATCCCCTCTAAAATATCAGCTAAGATTCTCTGGGGCTCTTCAGTTCGGGGGTTATCAGAGGTGACAATGCATACGTCTGCTAATTGGCTGGCAATTCGACCCATTAGGGGACGTTTAGTGCGATCACGATCACCGCCACACCCGAAAACACAGATCATCCTGCCCCGAATAAAGGGACGGACAGCATTGAGCAAATTTTCTAGACTATCGGGGGTATGAGCATAGTCTACAATAACGCTAATATCCTGTTCATTACTAATTTTTACCCGTTCCATTCGTCCTGGTACTCCCGTAAATTTAGGTAATTTAGCAACAATTTTCTCTAAATCTAGCCTAAAATGTAAGACTGTTGCGACTGCTGCTAAAAGGTTGGATAGATTGAATTGTCCGACCAAGGGAGAAGTAAAGGAAACAGTTCCCTGAGGCGTATGTAAAGTTCCTGACACTCCCGCTGCTTCGTAGGTAAGATTGCTCAGATAAAAGTCGGCTGTCTCATCATTGACGCTATAACTCCATACCTGATTAGAATCTAATCCCTCAATTAACCGTTTTCCATAGAGATCATCTAGGTTAACAATTGCTCGTTCTGTCAGATATTCTGGGCTGAATAAGAGGCTTTTAGCGAGGAAATAATGTTCCATATCTTTATGAAAGTCCAGGTGATCTTGGGTTAAATTAGTAAAAACTCCCACCTTAAATTGGCATTCTTTAACCCTTCCTTGGGCTAAGGCGTGGGAACTAACTTCCATAACACAATATTGGTTTTGAGCCGCCACTGCTTCGGCCAGTTTTCCTTGCAATTCTGCGGCAAAGGGAGTGGTGTGAGTAGCCGTTTGTTGAAACCCCTGCCAACGGGTATATAGGGTTCCGAATAAGGCGGTGGGGTGTTGTCCTTGAGTCAAGAAAAATTCAATTAAGTGCGCAGTGGTAGTTTTCCCATTAGTTCCAGTAATTCCAATCATGTTTAACTGTTGACTTGGATATTTGTAAAATGCCGTGGCTACTTGGGCACAAACTGTTACCATGTCCTCTGCTGTCAGAATACAAACTTTAGGGGTAGGGGGAAATTGAGCAGCCGCGTGGGGGGTAATAATAGCTGCGATCGCCCCTGCTTCTATTGCACTTTGCCAAAATCGGCCACCATCAACACGGGTTCCTGGCATTCCGATAAATAAATCCCCTGGTTTACAAGCATGGGAATTAGTACAAATACCTTGAATTTGGCGATCAAGAGAGTTATTAGTATAAAATTTCTCAAGGATAGAAACTTTTTTCAGTAAATCTCGTATTGTTACCATAAAAATTCTTTGGTTGTCATAAATCTAAATTCAGATTTTATAATCTGTTGTGAGTGATGTTAGCAGAATTTTCTAATAAGTTCTCTGAAAAAGATAAAATCTAAAAATTAAGTATATCAATAAGTACATATGTTTTAAGGTAGTCGATGAAGATCTAAAATAATTATTTTATTTCATAAGGAAACCCTTTAGGCAAATCGAGACAAAATTTATTTTCTTTATGTAACATATTGCAAAGTCTTGCTCTAATCCTTATAGAGAAGCACCACTTAAGTAAATGTATAGATTAGTGCTTTAATATTCTTTAATTTAAGCTTTAAAACTCATATTTTTTCCTTTTAATTTTGTACTCAGATATTTTTATCTTATCCAAAATTTAAGTGGTCAAAACGGATAATTTTTATTATCTAAACTATAGATAACTAGTCTATCTTAAAAAAATTTTTACAGAATATTACTCAGTTAAATAAGCTCAATACAATTCTTATGACCGCTTTTTGTTTAAAAGTTTTAAAGTTATTTATAGCCATCTATAAATCATCAACTTCATTTTGTTACTGTACATTACACTCATCTTTTGAAACTAAAATAGAAAATCATTGTGATTTTCCTCTCTTAAAATCTCTTAAAATAAAAAATGGACCATAAAATTGTATATAAAATATCGTCATCTATTTTTCTGATAAAGAAAAGTTTGAATAGAGATTTACAACACTACCCAGCAAAAAAATAGCAAATAGTAATCAATTATCAACAATTACATTATTCAATATTCAAGACTATAACGGCTAAACTAACGTAGAGACGCTGTGTACAACGTCTCTAGAGGCACTTTTCTAAATCAGGAAAACTTTTAGCCGACATCCCCTATTAACTCAGGGAAGAAACATTAGTATTTTTCGATTTGCCGCGGTAATAATTTTTAAAAGATTGGTAATTAGATTCGAAGTCATAGAGATGGCACTGAGTTGTAATCTCCTGGATTAAAGAATAAGAAAAACGGTATTCACAAAGATAATTTCCCCAATTTTCTTTTAAACTTTGATGAGCTTGCCGTAAATTATAACTGGGAATTCCGGTAGAAATATGGTGGGGAATATGAACATTGATATCATGACAAAGAATTTCTATCCAACGGGGATAGTCACAATGAACTGTCCCACTTAATTGAGCCTGGGCCTCATTCCATTGGTCAGCCTTTTTAAAACCAATATTCGGGACTGTATGATGCACTAGGGTAAAGGTGCTCATCCAGAAATGAAAGACTAACCAAGGTAACAACCAAAATTTAATAAAACCCCAGGCTCCCAGGGTCATTAATAAAATAGGAAAACCAATAACTACACTAGTAATCACAACTAACACAGAAAAACGAACTTGCTCTCGTTCTTTTCCCGTAAAAGTTTTCCAGTCAAAGTGAATCTTGGCCCAATGAACAACAGAAGCAAACCACCAAAATCGTCCTCTGAGTTGACGATAACCCCATTTAGCAAATGTAGAAAAACTTTCATAAGATTCTGTGGTGACGGGATTCCAGGCGTTGTCCACATTAAGCTTGTTGGTATGTTTATGATGGTAATTATGGAGAATACGCCAACTATGGAAGGGATAGATAATCGGTAAAAAAGCTAAATGTCCTACCCAATCATTAACCCAAGTACGATTAGAAAAGGAACGATGGCCACAATCATGACCAATTACAAAAAATCCGGTCAAAGCAGTTCCCGTAAATACCCACAAAATAGGCAGTAAATACCAAGGAGTGATCGCTAAAGCTCCCATTCCTAAAGCTACCATGAAAATACTTAGAACCACCTTAAACCATGCTTTACGAGGGTCTTTAGTAAATACGTTTGAGGGAAGGGTCTTGATAATATCCCGTAAACAAACTGTAGGATTAAGTTGTGATAAGGTTTCGTGTTGAGTAGGATTAGTCAGTGTTGTCATGAACGATGAATAATATTGAAATGGTGAATCCGGAGTAATTAAAAAGCAAAATTAACATGGAGAAACTAATTTATCCCAGTGGGGAAGTAATATATTTCCCTCACGAATAAAAATTTCTTAGGTTGAGCCTTAATAGTTATATCACAATCTATGAGTCGCCCTATCTTAGTTGACAAACGGTATGGTGTAATGGAATGGTAGATCTCTTGTGATTTCCTAACCCGTTATTTCAGTGAAACACTGACACACTTTGCATGGAGACTCAATCAATTAGCGAGCTGTTTCCTCTGTTCCATACAGCTAATTCAGAGACGTTAGAATGGTTTTTATCAGTTGTAGACCAAGAGGACTATCCCCCTGATATTAAAGTTGTGAGGGAGGACGATTGGGGAAAAGCGGTTTACTTTGTCGTTTCTGGTTGGGTTAAAGTCCGTTCCCATTACCAGGGTTCCGAAATAACTTTAGAAATTCTTGGTCGAGGAGATTTTTTTGGAGAAATGGAGGTCCTCGAGGAATCTCTTAAGTCGATTGAAGTTATATCTTTATCTGAGTTGCAATTATTGAGTATTTCAGCTCAACGCTTCCTACAAATACTGTTTAAAGATCCTCAATTACATCATCGAATGTTACAGCTACAAGTTCGGCGGGTTCGTCAACTTTATCGCCGTCTTCAATTGCGCCAGCAGTCTCCTAAAGTTAGGTTAGCTAAAACCTTAATTAAGTTAGCAGAAACTTACGGTAAGTCTACTGAGAAAGGAACAGAAATTTGGGATTTTCCTGAGCAAGATCTAGCGGACATCGCTGATGTTTCTTTAGAAGAATTACAGTCAGCAATAACCCAATTACAAAGTCAAGGCTGTCTAGAAATAGACCTAGTTGGTCATAATTTATATTTAAGTAATCTTAAACAAATTCACCATTTTTCTCAACAGCTTTAAATATGACTAGAGCAATAAGAACCGATAGCTCAGATATTTCTAAAACTTCTCCGACTATTGCCTACACTGTATCCATGCCTCAACCCAATTCCCATATTTTTGAGGTGAAGTTACAAGTTAGCCAATGGCAAGAGTCTATCCTAGAATTAGGAATGCCTGTGTGGACTCCAGGTTCATATTTAGTTCGGGAATACGCTAAACATATTCAGTATTTTCAAGCATCTTCTAGTCAAGATCAAACAAAATTATCAAGTCAAAAAATTAGTAAAAACCATTGGATAATTGAAACAGGCAATGTTAACAACATTACGATAGACTATCAGGTTTATGCCAATGAGCTGACTGTCAGGACAAATCATTTAGATGGAACTCATGGCTATTTTAATGGAGCCGCTTTATTCTATTTTATTCCAGGGTTAGAGAAACAGTCCATTACTGTACAAATAATTCCCCCAATTGTTCAATGGAAAGTTAGCACAACCTTGCCTGAAATTCCTGGAGAAATCAATTTATTTCAAGCAAATGATTATGATACTTTAGTGGACAGTCCCTTTGAAATTGGCACCCATAACATTTATACTTTTGAAGTATTAGGAAAATCTCATCAGTTAGTCATTTGGGGTCAGGGCAATATTCGACCCATCCCCCTTATTAAGGATATAAAAAAAATCATTGAAATAGAAGCCAAATTATATGGAGAACTTCCGTATAATCACTATCTATTCATACTACATCTATCGGGGAGCGACTTCGGGGGATTAGAACATAAAAGCTCATGTTCTCTAATTTATCCTCGTTTTGGTTTTCGAGCTAAGGATAAATATAATCATTTTATTCAGTTAGTCGCTCATGAATTCTTCCATTTGTGGAATGTTAAACGCATTCGACCAAAAGCCTTAGAGACTTTTGATTATGAACGAGAAAATTACACTAAATCTCTCTGGTTTTTAGAAGGGACGACTAGCTATTATGATATGATAATGCCCCTAAGGGCGGGAATTTACAATATCGCTAATTTTCTTGAGATTCTAAGCAAGGATATCACCCTATATTTGAACACGCCAGGGCGTAAAATTCACCCCTTAAGCGAATCAAGTTTTGATGCTTGGATTAAATTGTATCGCAGGAATGCTCATAGTGATAATGTTCAAATTTCCTATTATTTAAAAGGGGAATTAGTCTCATTACTTCTCGATTTATTGATTCGATCTTGTCATAATAATCAGCGATCACTCGATAATGTTATGAGTCAGATGTGGCAGAAATTTGGCAAACCAGAAATTGGTTTTACCTCCCAACAACTACAAGATGTGATTGAGTCGGTGGCCGGAATTGAGTTACACAACTTCTTTGCACGTTATCTAGATGCAACTGAAGATTTACCTTTTGATGACTATCTAGAACCTTTTGGATTAAAGCTAAAACCTATCCTAGACTCTGAAACTATTCCCTTTCTGGGAATACGAATTAAATCGGAAAATAACAAAGAAATTATTAAGTTTGTTGAGTCCGGGTCACCGGCTGAGATGGGAGGAATCGACACAAGCGACGAGTTATTGGCTATTGATGGAATTCGCGTTAATTCAAGCCAATTAAGCGATCGTCTAAAAGACTATCAAAGCGGTGATACCATTTCAATTACGGTCTTTCATCAAGATCAACTGAAAACTCTCAGTGTCATTTTAGCAGATTCCCAACCCAGTCGCTATGAAGTGATTCGTATCGATCATCCATCCAGTAGCCAAAAGCAAAATCTGATGGATTGGCTAGGAAAAGAATGAGGCCGGGGATTGTTTTTGATTTTATATCAAAATCCTTTTTCTCTGGATTTTTCAATCAGCAAACTATAACCTAATGCCTAGAGAAATAGCTAATTTATGTTTATAATTAAGGGACATCTTGATTGATAAAATATCTAGGGTATTAGACCCAATAAGTCATAGAACCAGTGATGCATCAATTTCTTCCTATTGCTTACTTTCAAAATCAATTTATTCCTTTTGAAAATGCGAACATTTCCATTGCTACTCATGGGTTACATTACGGGACAGCAGCTTTCGGAGGAATGCGAGGAATTCCTGATCCCGAAAATTCTTCAAAAATCTTGTTATTTCGTTTAGATCGTCACTGTCAACGTTTAAGTCAAAGTGCAAAATTTTTAAATTATGAATTGCCAGCACAAAAAATTGAACAGATTATTATTGACTTTGTGAGAAAAAATAAGCCATCAACTTCTTTTTATATTAGACCCTTAGTCTATACTTCAGGATTGGGAATTGCTCCCAGACTTCATGAAATTGAAAAAGATTTTTTTGTTTATGGCTTAGAAATGGGAGATTATTTATCCTCAGATGGAATCAGTTGTCGTATTAGTTCTTGGTATCGCCAAGAGGATCGTAGTTTTCCCTTACGGGGTAAGATTAGTGCTGCTTATATTACCTCAGCTTTAGCCAAAACAGAAGCAGTAGAATCAGGTTTCGATGAAGCTATTTTAATAAACTCTCAAGGTAAAGTTTGTGAAGCAACAGGAATGAACATTTTTTTTGTAAGAAATAGTCAATTAATTACTCCTGGACTCGACCAAGATGTACTAGAAGGAATCACCAGAGATAGTGTTTTAAACATAGCTAAAGTCTTAGGAATTGAGACCATTGAAAGACCTGTTGATAAATCAGAATTGTTTATTGCTGATGAAGTCTTTTTATGTGGAACCGCCGCGAAAATTATTCCTGTAAAACAAATTGAGACATTTAAGTTATCCGAAGAACGTCCCATCATGGAAAAATTGCGAAATAGATTATTTGCCATTACAGAAAATAAGGATTCAGAGTATCAAGACTGGGTATATCCTGTTACTATTTAAAATTTATTAAATTCTAGAAGAAGGGGATTTTTTTAAAAAAAATCTCCAGAAAAAAAGTACCGTTTTCATTTAAGAACGAGTGAGGTTATGATCTTGAAGACTGAAAAAATATTGTTCAAGAACTTTTAAAAAAGCTCTATCAATAAAAACTTCAGTCAATTACTTGTTATCAACAGAAGACAAAGTAAAAGTTAGTAAAACTGACTGATAAAATTCAGCTTCGTAAGCGTATTCCTGTCAAAACAGTTGACGACCGACTTAAAATATCTTAATATTAAAGATTTGAGATATTGGGGTCTTTAAAAATGTTTTGTTAACTCTTTTCTTTGACTGATTACTTAATACTTATTGACCTAAAAACTTTCTCTTAAGCTTAAAGTCAAAAGGTGAGCTAATCTTGCTCTCTGTGCAGTCCTGACTGTTAGCTGTTACAATTTTAGATAATCTTCAATTTTATCGTATTTTAACTTAGATGTTGACAACAACAGTGTTTTTAAGTCTCGTAGAACTCACATGTCTTGACTCAAACGCTTTTTTATCTATCTCTACCTAATTTTTTGCTGATAAAGAGGGTGCAAATCATGGTTACTAGGATCTTGACCTAAAGGAAGGAAAATAGTAAACACTTGCTTGTATTGTGATCGTTGACGCACAATCAACTTACCTCCTAGGATATGAAACATATGTTTCGTTACATCTAAATTGAGACTTAACCCTCCAGTATTGGGATTAAACATCAATAACTGGCCCAAAGCTTTTAAAGGATTATGAGGAGAAGAAGATTCTGTGCGAAATTGTAATTTCAGTTGATGTCCAGCAGTGGTAACTTGAACACGGATATTTCCCCCTTCAGAGAAGCTACGGGTAAACTTTTCGATTAACCCCATTAACACCTGATTAAGTATCGCCGGATCACTGACGACTTGGGGTAATTTTTTGGGAAGCACTATATCAAGAATAATATTGCGTCGTTGAGCTTGTTTTTTCCAACACGGAATACTTTCATTTAGAACATTTTCTAACGACGTATATACCAGCCTAACTGATTTCTGCTTTTTGGAAGTTATTTTAAGTTCGGTAGCCCTAAAAATCAACTCCATACGATTAATTTGTTCCGTACATTCTTGATCAATTCCTTCGAGCAATTTAGTAATTTGGGGAGTTAATCCTTTGTTACGTAACAATAACCGTGTCATAGTGTGAATGGTAGTTAAAGGTGTGCGGATTTCATGAGTTAATGCCTGGAGTAGGGCTACGTCTGGGGCATTACTGAAAAGTTCTAAGGACGATTTTTCTTTATTCTGAGATCTCCAAGGAATTGAGCGATGCTGTCCTGAATGGACGACGGAGATTTCAGGCAAATGGTATAGTAATAATTTACTAAACTTTGTAACTAAACGATAGTCAGGGTTTGGCGGAGCAAAATATCGAACCAAAGCATCAAACTGAGACAATTGTGGATAATTAGCGGCAAATAGTCGAGATCGTAAAGCCAACCATCCCTGGTTGATCACTTCTGGTTCAAAGGAAAAATGAAAAGCAGGAAGTCTTTGAGAATCTTCTCCTAAAACTGCAATTAATCCAAAATAGGGAGTCAACACTAAGCAGAATTGTTCAGTCGCGATAGGATCTTTAGGAAACAAAGGAAGTTCGGCTATTGTTGCTATAGTGCGTGACTCAGTCTTACAAGCAGCCGGAAGTTGAGCTCGCATCGAGCTCAACTCCTGCCCTGTTTGGGGTGTAAATACCCCTGTTTGGAATTGACAATTGAGGGACTGGTGGCAAAGGATCGTAGTAGGAGCCGATAAAATTAATCCTCGACAAGTAATATCGTCTGTCCTCGTCTCGTTAACTTGGGACAGTAAGATTTCTTCTAAAGTAGCGATAGCTCCAAACCATTGTCTTTGGGCTTTTGACTTAGCTCGGTTAATTTTGTCTGGGGTATGATCGATGTTTTTGACAATCGCTGACGACAGACAAGTATTGACCGCCATAGCTTCGTAACGATTGATAATGTCACTTAATTTCATCAATAATCCCTTAGACACAACTATCTACTTTCCTAAATATTCAGTATAGTTTACCCTTTGCCTTCACAAGGGTAATTGTGTTTAGAGGTTAAATGCAGTAGTAGAACCGAACCAATCAGTCGCAATCTCCGACATATGTATAGAACTTTGAATCTCTTAGATTATTGTTTAGACTTTAATCTTGATTAAACTTTTCAAATCAACAAGTCACACAAACTTTTATACAGACTGTTTTTTAGTCGTTTTTTAGTAAATTTTAAGTAGAGACAATAGATAAATCTTAAAATCTTGTCATAAAAGTACTATGAAGCTTGAAATTTATTAATTATTTAATAATTATTTAACTACACGACCAAAAGCTACGCTAAAGCTAATCGATTCGCTTGCCTCTAATAGAGTAAGTGATTAAGTAACTGCTATAGAAAAATTATCTATATAAAAATCTACCTAATTATTTCTAAGTGAAAAAATTGTGGTATTGGCTTCTTCCAAGATTTTTATACTGCTTGCTCTTCTAAATTATGTTCGCTAAATTTTTAGTCAGACTGACATCTAGCAAGCACTCTTTTTTAACTACTTTTATATATTAATTTTATTTAAGCTTCCGTACTTAGTGGACTATTTAACTAAAACTATTCCATATAATTTAGATTTTTCTTAAAAAAGCTTTTAGTAAAAATTGTACATTCCAAAGATATCGTCAACCACAATAATCTATTAACTAAGTTCTTCTATTTATTTATAAAAAATTTTTATTTTAGTCTAAAGAAGTTAATAAGAAAATATTTAATATTCTCTAATTTTCACCAATAAATAATTAATTTATTTTGACTTTAATACTTATTTTTTAGTCTCCCAACCTTCCTTGACGTTATATCAATATAACATTCTATTCACTAATCAATCTTTAGTAGTCTTTTCTGAACTTAAGATATTTTAACTAGGTAGTGATGTTGCGAGGTCTACTATTGTCACGGACATTGCTTTAATAATAGTTATAGTTAAAACAATTTCTACAATCTAAAAAAAGAGAATATTTATTTACTCTTAACTACTCCTGAATTTCGACTGTTAAACTGAGACAACTAAAACTTTTACACCTAGTTTTTATGAACAAGACCAGAGTTTATCTAGCCATAACATAATTCGTCACTTTACCAGAGTAACTAAGGGAGAAAGAGCTTATGGAGAATGTCCCAATAATCGTCTGTTAGTAGGAGCAATCGCATTAGACTTTGTTGTACCCTTTTACTTTTGAACAATGGACAAATTAAAGGAGCTTTTCTTCCTTCTGAAACAGAAGTCCTGAAAACATAAATTCGGCCAGGAGATTATGCCATCACGGATGACTTACCGACTCGTGAAACAACAAAATTCAGAAAACTAATTAAATCTATAGGAGCACAGATCGCATTTTATTTCCTTACTCTCTTGATTTTAATTCCATTGATAACTATCATTCAAAAATCAAAGAATCTTTGTTAACTCAACAATTCCGGAATTTCTTAGTTCTAAATTCTGCTATTAACAGATTTCTCAAATACTTTTTATCCAGAGTTATGAGCATTTTATTATCCCTTTTTTACAATTGGTTAGTACAAGCCATAACTTCTAAAACTGTCTTTTAAAACTCAACACAGAGAGGTTTAGCATCAGCTGTCACGGCATTTATCTAAAAGATAGGGGTTTAATTAAATTAAGCCCCCTACTGATTTTTCTCTCAACTAGACGTTAGAATTTAGATGTAATCCCGTAACATTTTTCTTAGTTCAATATTATGAATTTCTTCTTGTCCAATCATCCCGCGAGCGAACTCTTCGATATAGATACTCCCATTCTCTACAACTTCTAACAATTCCTTGTACAAATTTAAGGCTTTCTTTTCATGGTTAAGACTTTCTGTTAAAATTGCGCGTAAGTCATGTTCATTAGTCTCCTCCATAGGAGCAATTGATAAACTGGGATGACCTTCTAATCCAGTTAAGATCTCTCCCACTTGTTGAGCATGAAGAAGAGATTCAGTAGCCTGTTGTTGAAAAAACTGCACTATAGGAATACGATGAGGTCCTGTGACCATTAAACTATAGTGAGTGTAGCGGACGACCCCGGCTAGTTCATACTCCATGATCGAGTTTAGGAGTTTATTGGTTTTTTCGCGATCAAGTTCTCGCATTTTATTTTAGTCCCTACGACAAAGGAGAGTTCTATGCCAATAGAAACACTTTTGATAGTAGTCTGTCAAGGTGATATGTAGTCTGTCAAGATAAATTGAAGTAGTTGTCAGGAGACGATCATTAATTTAGAAATTAGTTTTTATTTCTTGGATATTTCGTTAGACCTTAAACTACATTAATTCTAATCACTTGTTTAAAAAATATTTTTTAGTCACTGTTTATATAGAAATTTTGTACTGATCTCTATTTATTAAAAGTTTAGTCAGTCTCTTGAACACAAATAAACTGTTTACTTCTTCTGATAAAGATGACAAAATTCCCTAGTATTAGAAGCTTAAATAAAGTTTAAAGATAGTAAAAACATTAGTTATATAAAGTATCTTCTAACGTAAATCTGACATCACTTTTAAAACATTTGTAGTCAGCAATGATAACTCCTGCAATTCTAAACTATTTGTGTATTAGACATAATTTAATACTTTTTATTATTGCTGTCTCTAATCTATATTTAGTAATTTTACCTCCTAATTTATATGATTTATATTATCTTTTACAATTGTTTTTTGTTTATGTTAAATTCTAAAAAATAATTAGGTGATAAAAAAATATATAATATGTATCCTACTTCTTCAAGCTTTTGTATTGCGTTTGTGTAGCGCAATTAATAACAAATTAAGCCTCTAGAGTTAATTATTAATGCTTTTGAATAAAAAATATTTAATCTTATTGTAAACCCATGAAATTACTAATCAATTTATCTGCCATCAAAATTGTTTTTAAGACCATTTACAAATTTTCTATATCCTTTTTATATTGATTCATAGTAAATTTATTATATTTTTTAATATGCTTTTTGGGACCAACTATTAGTTACAAATTGCCAAAAATCATAATCTAATTTATATAGATATTTTAACCAGACTCTATTATAGTATTAGCAGAGCATTTGATTAAGTCCATTAATCTGAGTTTGTAACATCAAAAAAATGTTGTATGGACTGTCGATAAAGCCTATTTTAAAGAAATAAACAATTTCTGTGCTTTTGTTCTCCTAGAAACTTTTTAAGTTTGACTTAACTTAAATTAAAAGCCTCCCTGCTCCGACTTGAGAAATTTTCTTGAACAAGAAAATGATATTAGTTGATCAGAGTTATTCTGGCTAAACCTCTTAACACATTTTTGGCTCTGTTTGTGGCGATTTAAAAAGAAATAATATATCATTAACATAATGCTGCTTATTCATATCTAACTACCTATTAATTCATCATTTTTAATTGAACCGGATACTGGTAATATTACTATTGTCAATAATCTTAATCAAAAAGTAAATCGTACTAGATTATTTTTGGTACTGAGTTTAACAGAAAATTGCTTCGAGCACAAAAAATAATAATTGTACTTTTATATAAAAACTAAAAATAAAAAAAATATAGTTCCAACGATTTTTCCAATAAATTTATAAAAATTATGGGCTTATCTATGAAAATTTAACTATCATGATTTAATTTTTGTTTAAAAAAGTAACCTAGATTAGTTCCGACGATTAAGATAGTAGAAATATTTAAAATGCCCTGTTTCATTTATAATAAATTGAGACAATTATAATTAACCTGAATATCTAATGAAACCGAACTTCATTAAGATCCGGTAATTTTTTACAAAAATTAGTGTTTATATCATTAAATTGTAGTTTAAGTATTTGGTTATTAACCTTATGACAATTTATCCTCAAAAAATCATTGATCTAGCCCTAAAATATGATGTGTCAGAAGCAGAAGTTTACCAGTTAAGTTCCTTATCTCATCCAGTTTTTTTTGAAGCTAACCGTCTTAAACAATTACAAAGTAAACAATCCCAAGGAACTGCACTACGTTTATGGAAAGAAGGACGTCCAGGATTGGCAGTGGCTTACGGTTCTATTGATTCTCAAGAATTAGTAGAGAAAGCAATTGCTCTGTCTCAATTAAATCCCTCCACAATTATGGAATTGAGTCAACCACGCATCGCTATTTATCCTAATATTGGCTCTTCCATCTCTGTTGAAACCCTAATTTCAACGGGAAAAAACGCGATTAATCAACTTCGGGATACTTATCCCGATGCTATTTGTAACGGTGAATTTAGTTGTGAACAACATACAACTTTATTAATAAATTCTCAAGGACTCCATTGTCAATATCAAGAAACATCTATTAACTATTATTTAGGATTGGAATGGGTAAGGGGAGAAAATTTTCTAAGCATTTATGACGGTGAATTAACCCAAAATCAACTGAATCCAGATAAAGTAATTAAATGGATTCTACAAAGGTTACAATGGGCTAACAAAAATGTAAGTCCCCCCACAGGAAAAATTCCGATTATGTTTACTCCTGATGCAGCTACTATATTGTGGGAAACAGTTGCTGATGCAATCAATGGAAAGCGAGTAATAGAAAACTCTTCTCCTTGGAATAAAAAATTAGGTGAAGTGGTTATGTCCCCCAAAATCACCTTATTTCAAGATCCACAGCGTGCTCCATATACCTTCCCCTTTGATGATGAAGGAACTCCTACTCAACTCTTATCCTTAATTACCCAAGGACAGTTAGAACAATTTTACAGCGACCATACTATTGCCAGAGAGTTGGGTAAAAATAGTACAGGAAACGGATTTCGACCCGGGTTAGAACATTATCCAACTCCTAGTTTAGGGAATATGATTATTGAGTCAGGAACTCAGTCTTTTGAGGAATTAATTAGTCAGTTAGATAATGCTTTAATTGTGGATCAAATGTTGGGAGGTGGGGCAGATATCTCGGGAGAATTTTCCATTAATGTTGACCTAGGATATCGGGTTGAAAAAGGAGAAATTACGGGTAGAGTTAAGGATACTATGGTAGCTGGGAATATTTATACTGCCCTAAAACAGGTGATTGGATTAGGTAATGATTCTCGATGGAATGGTTCTTATTATACTCCATCATTATTAGTAGAAGGGTTGTCAGTTATCGGTGAATAAATTTATATTTATCATTCTGCTAAACCTATGATATTAAATTATTAATGCTATTAAAAACATTACTTTTGAATGAGTTTAGCCTCTAAAAATTTACTTTTTATTAGGCTATTTAGCAAGTAATAATTTTTTATAGCTTAGCTTATTTTCACCATTACAGAATTTAGCAGAGCCATATTTGTTAGATATTTAAAGTTAACAAATATGGCTCTACGTGAATAATTTGAAGGAGAGTCCCTTCTTACAAGTCAAATAAGACCGTAATTAGCTAAGGTAATTTATCTAAATTTATGATTTTGGAGTAATATAGAGATTGTCAATCATATTGTAGTCAGGTTGTTTAATTTATATGAATAAAAATATGACTTATTGTTAAATTTTAACCATTGTTTTTAACTTATACTAGTTTCTAGTATGCTCTAATAGTTAGCTAAATAGCTTTTTAATATAAATAAGAAACTGTATACAGATATGTTCTAATGAATGATTTAAACTTTAATAAATATGATTAAAAACGTTAATATATTAACGACTCTTTCAATATATAAACTTCTATATCTATAATCTTTAGCCTAAATCTTTGCGTATTATTTCTATTTCTTATTTACCCACTTTATTTCTTTTGGCTATATTCTTAATGTTAATATTTAAGACCTCTTCAATTATTTTTAATATTTCAGAAGATGTTTTTTTCTTACTTAAAAAGCTTAATTTTTCTGTACATATGTTTCATATTGATAACATATTATTTAGCTACACTCTTTGTTGAGATAAATGGTTTTTAACCAAGAAAAATATATTATAGTTAATTCATTTTTTTAATCTAATTTTCTAGTAGTCGAACTACAATAAGTATTAAGTGGCTGTCGAGTCTATTTTTAGAATAGATTGAATTGCTAAGATCTGATAACGGATAATAGTGAGTTTTTTAAAATTCAGAATCTTATTCATTAGACTAAATTGAGTATTTTATATCATAGGTATAAATTAAGTCATGGTATTGAGTTGAGCATAATTTAATTCAGAGACAAAACCTGCGATAATACCGTCTATGTAATAATTATAACTTTTTATAAACCTATGATTAATAATTTAACTTTTTCTTTCTATTTTTAATTTTTACATAACAGGTTTGATATAACCATGAAAACCTCATACTCAATCATCATTACAAAGTAAAACTTCTAGTCCTTGGCTTGTGTTGGCTCCTTAAAAAAATTTTTAAAGTTTAAATCTATCATTTTGATTACTCGGTAGAAGGCTACAAATATAAGTGAGAAATCTGTTTAAATTATTAATAGATATCATGCACATACCTACATTTTTGATGCTCAAATATCAAAGATAATATTCTGTATTTGCAACTATATTATTAATCTACTAAATCTTTCTGTCGGCTTCTAATTCTTGCAAAGTTGCTATCTAAATATTGTCGTAAAAATTTTAATTATTTAAACTAAAAATTATTGGTTTTTGATATTTATTGAATCTATCTAAATATTTCTGAACACTTTTTTATTTTGACGATTTTCTAAAAAATATCCTTTCAATTGAATATTGATTATCGTACCAAAATTAACTTTTTTATTTAGTACAGTTTTAGTCCTCAGATATTCATGTTAATCAGCTAAAACCCAAAATATATATTTTGGGTTTTAGCTGATTAACACAAACCAAATAAATTGGTTTAAATATTATAAATATTAACTGATAGCTAACACGATATTAACTTTCTAATTATCCCCTGATAGGTATCTTATCTATTTTTTACTCGATTATCTCGATTATTTTTTTAAAAAATTTTGAAAGCTAGTAAAAGTACACTGTTTTCAGTATTTACCTTAAATCAGGAAAAACATCTAAAATAGCTGGATGTACTACACGACTTCCTTTAATATTTAAGCCTTTCCCTAAAGCAACATCTTTGTCTAACACATCTAAACTTTGATCAGCTAATTTCATCACATATGGCAAGGTACTATGGTTGAGGGCTTGGGTAGCTGTCCAAGGAACTGCCCCAGGCATATTAGGGACCCCAAAATGAATGACTCCTTCTTCAAGGTAGGTCGGGTCAGTATAGGATGTAGTTCGTGAAGTTTCAATACAACCCCCCTGATCTACCGCTACATCAATAATGACTGAACCTGGGTTCATTTTGCCTACTAATCCTCGTGAAACTAAAATGGGAGCGCGTTTTCCTAAAAGTAACACCGCTCCGATTAATAAATCCGCTTGGGGAACAATCAACTCAATGTTATATGTATTGCTGTGAAGTAATTCAACTCTCGATCCGAAAAGAGTTTCTAAGTAAAATAATCGGTCAACATTAATATCAAGAATTTGTACTTGTGCACCCATTCCTACAGCAACTTTAGCTGCTTCAGTTCCGACGACACCACCGCCTAGAATAGTAACACGACCTGAACGCACTCCAGGAATTCCCCCTAACAGAATTCCTCGTCCTCCTTGTTGTTTCCCTAGGTATCTTGCGCCAAATTGTACCGCTAACCTCCCAGCAATGACACTCATAGGGGTTAATAGGGGAAGTTTTCCGTCAGGCAATTCTACGGTTTCATAAGCGATAGCGGTAATTCCTGAGTTTATCAATGCTTCAGTTAGATGACGATCAGCCGCTAGGTGAAGATAAGTAAATAATAACTGGGGTTTATCTAAATAGGGATATTCTTCGAGGAGAGGTTCTTTAACCTTGACTACTAATTCTCTGTCCCAAGCATTGATTGCGGTAGGAACAATATTTGCTCCTGCTTTTTGATAGTCCATATCGGAGAATCCTGCACCCATCCCTGCATTAGTTTCAACAAAGACAAGATGACCACGATCATGCAATACCTTAACACTGCTGGGACTCAACCCGACACGAAATTCTTGGTCTTTAATTTCCTTAGGAACGCCTATCTCCATTTGCACCCTCATTCTAATAAATGTTCTTTATCATAATGTAACGAGAATTAAAGCTGATGGGGTTATTCATTGAAGTAATCACTACTAATGCCAAGTAATTAAAAGGGAACAAATAGATTAATTTTGTTACTAACAATCTTCAGAACACTTAAAAAACTGACAGTTGGCCAACAGTTTCTTATAGATGAACGGATATCTCCATTTGCTAAGTCCTCTGGTGTCATTATAGCGTACTCGATAACCTTGAAAAAAGCTATCGAATACACAGAGAAATTGAAAAGTATAAGCTCCTTTTAAAATACTTTAAATATTTGGTTATATCGTCATAGAATTTAACTTATTTTAAAGGTTATTCTAGTATATATATTTTGATTCTATGTCAAAAGTCTATTGATAATTTTCTAAATATTTTTTATATATTTTTATGTTTCTTGAACATGTGATTTAGTTAATTTTTAACAAATTATTGGATTAATAAAAAAATATTTGTTATAAAATTTATAAAATTTGTGTTACAATGGCGACCGTTATTTTTTTATTCAAGTTGTTCTTTCTATGAAACTCAATTTACAAAAAATAGCGACTTTATTAGCAATATTTACCATAACTCTTCCCCGTCAGATACTAGCTCAAGATCTACCAGCTGAAACCTATCAGCCTGGCTATTGGCAACCTGTGGATAGATTTGATGTTAAACGTTCGGTGGAAGTTTTATTAATTAACAAAACCGAAATACCCTTGGAATATGATATAACTGAGCTAAAATCAACTAATCCTCAAGCTCTCAAGGCTGGAGAAAGGGGAACCTTAAAAAATTTTGGTAACTCTGCTTATATTGTTGTTTATCCAACTATTTCTGTAGATCCTAACAATCCATTAACCCTTAAATTTAATGTGAAAGTGGAAGAAGATAATAAAATTATCGTCATTATTGAAAATGACATAATCAGCAAAGAAACCCCAAATTTTTTAGGACATCGAGCCATTAACTTACAAGAAAATGGGGGGATTTATTTATACTAAACCTTATTGATTCTGGATATTTTGGACTCAAAATACTAAAGTAACAGCCAAAAAATTCTGAACTTCTTATTCAAAACGGTATTCTGTAACTTCATAAACTTGGTTTTGTGAATATCAAGTTTCTGGAATCTCTAGAAATATTACAAAGTAAAACTTTCGGCTCTTTTTACTATAATGTTGTCACAGCCAATCCTAAAAGAAGTCAATCATCTAGGTTTACAAGTCTCATAAAAATCAGGAGAAATAACACTTGGTAAAATTAAACTAGATGGAAGAGCACAATTTAAATTTTTACTATTTATAGATACTCAGCTTGCTATGATAATTGATATCATCATAGATTATTATTAATATTTATTCTCGTTTATATTTAGGAAAATTAGATATAAGAATTAGTTCCCATGGATAACCTATTCTTCACATATCTACAATGGTTATAGTTCTTTGTTAAAGATCTAAACTGGCAATCACTCCAAATAGTTCTTGATTTAAATAAGTATTATATCAGTAAATTAAAAAATAAGTATGACGCCAGTTATTTACCACCTAATAAGATAAAATAACAGATAAATTACAACCATAATTCAAATAATTGTTTTATATTTAAAACGTTTCTTATTTATGGATCAAGATGTATATTACAAAGAGTTCTTATAGCATAATTACGGAGTTTTTGAGTGGCAATTTCTTTGGAATTTTGATTGATTGCAAGATCAGGATAATGAACAATTTTAATAAAAATATTTTTCTCATTATTCACAGATCCATTCTCATAGTATTTTTGAAATCAAGACTTAGTTTTACTGCAACCGTAAAATTACGGACCATAGGCACTTTTATTAAGAAATATGATAATTTTCTAAAATTTTTTTTTGTTACACTACTTTGATAGAGATTGAGGTTTATTTTTACTCCAATAGATAATCATAAATCTTTCCTATTTTTGGATTAATTTTAAGATAGACAAAAAAGGTTCTTTTGGGTTTAAGCTAAAATCTCAATTTCGGTTAGATTTTTAATTTTTTATTGATTTTTCCAAAGCTACCTCAGGATAGTCATACCACACACAATTAGGATATAAAAATTGGTTGGCTTAGGTTTCTTGTTGATATATTTTAGTTTAAGTCAAATAATAGGATAGGTTCCTGTTACGCTTTTATAGTTGACGTGAATTGCTGAAATATCACCATCTTTATCCAACTAGTATCCGACTATTTTTACTCTTCATTCTAGTCTTACTGCTCCATTACAATAGAACGTTTCCTTGAGTCTACGAGGGAAGATTTTTTCTGACGGAATAGGCAATGATTGTCAAAGGTATTCTTGGACTGATTGAATGATTGTAGGTTAGTTGAGTAACTGCTTTTGACTAAGCTAGGATAAATTTAATGATTCAAGCTATCATGTTTTTATGGTTAAGATTGCAATTTAAATTATTAAAAAAAAGGTTTTTTGATTGCCATTGATTTTTATATAATGGCAACTTGGTTTAAATTCTAAAAAATTGTTAACAATGTTAATGAGATAAAAGTCATAACTTGCATAAGAATAATAGCTAAATTGATAGCAACGATAGCATAAGCCTGAATTTTACCTCCAGGATAGTTAAAAACAGATTACCTCATTATACAAGTTTAATTTTACCTATAAAAATTATTTTTAACTAAGTAATTTACCTGTATACTTTTTTAAGATTTAAAGTAAAGAATTTAGTCCTATTAGAAAAATAAAATCATAATTTATTACCAATAAATAATTAATCTTACTGATCTATTTTTTTAAAAAAAGGCTGTTTCTACCTCAATTTTTTAAAAATTGATTTTAATCTCTAAATTTATTTCAAATTAGAAATAAGTAGTTAAGCGGGGGTCAATTGAACAATACCAACATAACTAAGGTTTATCGTCTTTATTTAAAGTATTAGTATTGATGATAATTATATCGTCAAGATTATTTGGCTTATGATATTAAAGTATTAAACTATTATGCAGAACATAGAAAAATGTACATTTTTCTATGTTCTGCATAACACTGCCAAAGTAAGCTTAAGCCTGTTAAGGTTTCTTGCTCAGCTTAGCTTTTAAATACTACCTCATTACAGCTATAACTAGCTATTTTATGTAAATCCTATCAACGTAAATACCATCGAGAGTTTCTTCAATACTCTATAAGTAAGATAGTTAATTCTACAACTACATTTATCCACAATCACACTAGTTTACTAAACTGTATCACTATTTTATAACTAAAGATAAACCTAGAGTTTTATAGTTCAGAGTTTGACAAACTTAAAAACAAGTACTTAACAAATACTAAACTATACTCTCAGTTATGATTTATCTTGCCAGACATCTAAAATATCTGTTACTAATATTTCCTTAAGCCAAACTTTACTCACTACTGCTAGAGGCAAAGCAAGAAAAAATCCTAAAATACCAAAAATAATTGGAAAAAATAGTTGGGATAATAGAATGAATGCTGGAAGCAAAGATGCTTTTTTACGTATAACGAAGGAATCTAAAAAATGAATTTGTATTTGGTGTATTGAAACATACAAAATAATAACAATAATTGATTTCCAGGGACTTTCTAGAAGAGCGATGGCTACAGGAGGAACAACACTTAAAACAAAACCTATGTTAGGAATAAAAGCAAGAATTCCTGCCAACATAGCTTGAGATAGTGCCAAGGGAATTTCTAATATTAATAATCCCAGAAAACTTAATAAGGCAATTACTAAAATATCAAATAAAACACAAATAAACCATCCTTGTAATGCCTCATCACATTGACACAAAATATCATCGATTTTCTTTCTATAAAATGATGGAAATAACCGAATAAATCCCTGGCGGTAAGGTTGAGGATTAGTTAATAACATCAGGGTTAGTGCTAATAACAAAAGTAAACTTAGGGGAATGGCAAGAGTATTGTAAAATACAGATAAGCCTTGTCCAGCAATTTGGTTAACTAAAGGTTGCAATTGTTGAGTTAGTTCTTGTATATTAGGAAAATCAGGAATCCATTCTGGATCAAGTTGAGAAATGAATTTTCTGAGGCTTACAATCAACTGTTCAATGCCTTGGGAAACCAATTGAATTAACTCTGGAAATTGGTTAGTAAAAGGAGGAACAATGACCCAAAAAAAAACAGCTATAGTAGCTAGTAATATCCCCGTGGAAAGTAAAACTCCATAGCTTCGTCTGATGCCTTTATCTTGGAACCATTTAACTAAATGGTTCAATCCATTAGCAATCACAACAGCTGCAAAAAACAACGATAACAGTTGGCGGATTTGCCATAAAATCTGAAGAGCAACAGCTATAACTATAAATCCAAGCCATTGAGAAAAATTCATCTGATTGAATCCTTATCAATATAAAGATCGATTGAAAGTTGATTTCTCAGTTTCCATACTAGAGCACAAATCATCAACAGAGGAGGAATGGCCATTTCCATAATTGTATGAAATGAAGTGGGGACAATAGCCACGCGTTCTTCTCTATACTTAATCACGATCGAAAGTCCTAAAACTTTTACTATAAAGCCAATTTGATGATCAATGATGTCCATGTTTCTGTCTACATTAGTTGAATTTAACTAAAAGCCCATCTCTATTATTTTTTGCCTTAATAGGTTCTTTTCTCAAATACAAGAATCCTAAGGGTTTATCCTGAAATATATAAGTCTAAGTTTAATGACTAATCATCAATATAGTCAAGATTTAAATGAGCAGCATCGTTAAAATCTTCGATATCTAAAAGTAAGGATAAAAATAGAAAATTTGGTTATTTTGGGAGAAAATTTCACTAAGTATAAAGATTGTTAATAGCCTTAAACAGACAATAGGTATAAGTTGATACAATTCTTCATAAGCAAAAAAGATTAAAGCAATAGTCATAAACACCTAAAATAAACTAAGTATTTTTAGCCACGTCTACAAAAGTAAGGCAGATAGAATGGGAGAATAAAATTGATCTCAATAACGAGTAATTAACTAAACTTCCACTGGAGGTATTAGATTACTTAGGAGTAGGATTAAAATTCGATACTTGTATTTATTGGCTGAATTTAACCAATGTTCATGATGAGGGGGTGGATATCAGTTGACCATTAATGAGTCTAAAGCTTAAGAATTTTTATAATCACTAGTAAAAGTCTCCGGTTTTAGTGGACTATGTCTCGTTTTTTATGGAACATAATATAAAGATTTACGAAAGTAACTCTTCAAAAAATTGAAGATTAGAGGTTCAGAAATTCAATCTAAACCCTACAATGAGATATTAAATATTATGATCAAGTTAGTTCTAAGTTATTTAGAATTGTTGTTTAAAATGGAGAATAGGGGAATCGAACCCCTGACCTCTGCGGTGCGATCGCAGCACTCTACCGACTGAGCTAATTCCCCATAAGGTTTTACAACCCATTATCATAACATTGAATGCTCGTATTTGTTATCTTATGTAATTTTCTGCTAACAATTCTTGATTTTTATCTTGTTTTTCGTCTCTGGAAAATTCATCGTCTCCTTGTTAAGGTTACTAAAATCTCAACAAGGATCGAACAACATACCAACTATATTTTCAAGCAGGTCTCTGTGGTGATTATGGATAGACAACTCCAAACTTATCAAGTCAGAGAACTATATCAAGAACTAACTTGGAAACTTCAAAAACTGCAACAAAGTCTACAGTTGATCAATCTAGGATTATACCTTTGGAGACGTTATTTTTGAATAGTAATAGATAAAATACTAATATCTATATAGTTTAGTTATTTAGTTAAATTTTAAACCGGTTAATTTATTTGTAATTTACACATTAAGCAGTTTTGATAGATTGACATAGACTTTTTATAGTATGATATCAACATTTATATTTGTGTTAATAAAAAAATAATTATTTAACGCTATTGTTATTAAGTTTTTATAATAAAAACTTAATAACAGCTAACATATTATTTAAGGGTTTTGACCCCGAGAGCAAAATTAAACTAATTCACCAAGAAATGTGTAATCTATTAAAATAGAGAGTAAAGGGCTGAAAATAAAAAATAGATTAGTAGATACTGTTTGTAAAAATGCAAGTACAATACGAAAAGTAATTCTATTTTTTTTTGTGTATGTTTATTTGCAAATCTTAATCTTAGGAGATGGAATTATCTTAATTATTGTATAATCTGCTTATTTTAGTTTTTTACTAGTTAATTGCTACCTTATCTTACTCTACTAAAAGCCATTGTAAGTTAGATTAAAACGATGATTTTTATCACAAGTAAATTACTTGGTTTTTTTGCCGCCATATAAATTCTATAAATATGTGCTTTTACAACTTAATTATACCAGATTAATTATTTAATACTAATTAAGTTTGTTTATACTTATCTCCGATAAAAATCATGAAGTATACGTATAATCCAAGCCATAGATAGTAATTTTTTGATTATTTTCTGTGCGGTTTAAATGAATAAATTTTGTACATTAATTTATGGTTAATAATGTTAATATGTCTCAATTTTATTAATTAATAAAGTTAAATTTTCTAATATTTTTTTCCTAGACTATCCATACTATTTATGTAAACCAGGATCTCTTAAGTCTTTACTTTTATTAAAATTATTTTTTAGTATTTAAATCAATTTTATATAATATCTAAATCTTTTTTACTTATGTAAGTTGAATTTATTGATATGTCCAAATACGTTATTCTCTTAACATCTAATGATTTTAAACTAAAATTTTTAGCCTAAAAAATGTAGTAAACGATGAGTATGCTTTTTAAAAAATTTCAATATTTTATCTTTATTATTATCATAACTGCTCTATTATAGATGGTTAATTAGTTGATAACTATATTGAATTTCTTATTTTTTACTTTTATCTCTCAAATTTAAAAACTAATTTTAATATAATGTAATATTACTACCATTTTTTATATCCCACATTTCAGCCTAAAAAATATTTAATAATTATTGTTTAATAGCTGCTTGGTGAGCGTATCTAGAATTTTATATTCTGAATCAATATTCACGACAACTATTAAAAATATTAATTAAATTATATTTTTTGTAATTAATTTTATCTTTATAATTTATATATTTAAATATATCTACTAACCAATAAATTTAATTTGAAAAAATTATCTTATTAACTATTGCTGTTACTAACAATAAATTAAAACTAACTTATATAAAATTGTAGGGATAAAAACTATCAATAACCTTGTGCTATTTTATTTTCTTTGCATTATTATTCTTAATAAGGTGGGCAATAGTTGCCCACCTTATAATATTATTTAACTACCACAAAATTAACCAATCTTCCGGGTACAACAATAATTTTTTCTACTTCTTTTCCGTCTAAATAGTGTTGTGCAATTTCTGACTTATAAGCCAGTTTTTTTAAATCATCTTTGGTTGCAGTTGCTGATACTTGAATAGTTCCCCTTGTTTTACCCATAACTTGAATAACGAGGGTAATTTCATCCATAGTTAAAGCATCAGAATCAAGTTTTGGCCAACTTGCTAAATGAATAGAGTTTTCATAACCTAAATTGTGCCATAATTCTTCAGCAATATGGGGAGCAAACGGCGCAAGTAAAAGTAATAAGGTTTCTATTCCTTCTTGATATACTTCAGAATCTAAACATTTTCCTTCATTGAGTATATTACTTAACTTCATTAGTTCTGAAACAGCAGTATTAAATTGATAGTTTTCTTTTAAATCTTCGGAGATCTCTTTAATCGCCGTATGGATTGCTCGTCGTAAGTCTTTTTCAACTTTAGTTAGTTTATTAGTTTTTTTCACTGTTTTAGATTCATTGTTGACATAGTTAGCAACTAGCCGCCAAACTCGATTTAAAAACCGAAATTGTCCTTCAACATCTGCATCATTCCATTCTAAATCTTTTTCTGGTGGCGCTTTAAACAGCATAAACATTCGTGCTGTATCTATTCCATATTTTTCAATTACTTTTTCTGGATTCACTCCATTATATTTAGACTTTGACATCTTTTCATAAAAAACTTCTAATTTATCTCCTGTGCTAGGGTCTTTAGGATATTCAGAGTTTACTTGATCTGAGGGAATATACTTACCTGTTTTAGGATTTTTATAAGTTATTGCTTGTACCATTCCTTGAGTTAAAAGACAGTTAAAAGGTTCATCTACATTAATTAACCCTCTATCTCGCAAAACTTTAGTAAAGAAACGAGAATATAAGAGATGTAAAATGGCATGTTCAATGCCTCCTACATATTGATCAATGGCCATCCAATTATTAGCTTTTTCTAGGTTAAAAACTTCCTCGTTATTGTTTGCATCGGTGTAGCGTAAATAGTACCAAGAAGAGTCAATAAAAGTGTCCATTGTATCGGTTTCCCGTTTTGCCGGTTCTCCACAACTGGGACAAGCAACATTGACCCAACTTTCCAATTTTGCCAGAGGAGATGTACCTCGTCCCGTAAATTTGACATTTTCTGGCAATTTTACAGGTAGATCTTCCTCAGGAACTGCAACTGCACCGCAACTGGGACAATGAATAACAGGAATAGGACACCCCCAATAACGCTGACGAGAAATCAACCAATCCCGCAAACGATACTGTATCTTGGCTTTCCCATAGCCTTCTTCTTCTGCATATTTAACAATTGCTGTTTTAGCTTCTATAGACTGCATTTTATCGAACTTACCCGAATTAACCATAATTCCAGGTTCTGTATATGCTTCTGTTAAGGTGAGGTTAGTATCTTTCGAGTTTTCGGGAATGATAACAACTTTAATAGGTAACTTCTTCTGGGTTGCAAACTTAAAGTCACGGATGTCATGTGCAGGAACTCCCATCACCGCACCTGTACCATATCCATAGAGGACATAATCTGCAATTAAAATGGGTATTTCCTGACCATTAAAAGGGTTTATGGCAATTCCTCCCGTTAAAACCCCACGTTTTGGTTTATCTTCCGTAGTTCGTTCTATTTCACTTTCGCTAGCAACTGTCTTCGTGAATAAGTCTACTGCTATTTTCTGTTCTTCTGTGGTAACTTTAGGAGTTAAGGGATGTTCTGGTGCTAAAACCAAGTAGGTTGCACCATACACAGTATCGGGACGAGACGTAAAAATAGCTATCTTCTCTTGACTTCTTTTGACAGGAAATTCTAAATATGCCCCCACAGACTTGCCGATCCAGTTTTCTTGCATCAATTTAACGCGCTCAGGCCATCCAGGGAGTTTTTCGAGATCGTTTAATAATTGTTCCGCATAGTTAGTAATTTTAAAGAACCACTGACGCAATTGTCTTCGTTCCACTTTAGCGCCTGACCGCCAGGAATAACCTTCACTATCCACCTGTTCATTCGCTAATACGGTTTGGTCGATGGGGTCCCAATTAACCGCCGCTTCCTTCTGATAAGCTAACCCTGCTTGATAAAATTGTAAAAACAGCCATTGTGTCCATTTATAATAGTCAGGAGAACAAGTTACTAGCTCTAAATCCCAGTCTATAGACAGTCCCAAAGTTTGCAATTGTTGCTTCATTTGGGCGATGTTTTTGTATGTCCACTCTGCAGGGTGAATACCGCGCTCAATGGCTGCATTTTCAGCCGGAAGTCCAAACGCATCCCACCCCATCGGGTGTAAGACACGATATCCTTGCAATCGCTTGAGACGGGCAATAACATCAGTTATAACATAGTTGCGAACATGACCCATGTGTAGGTTTCCCGAAGGGTAGGGAAACATAGATAAGGCATAAAATTTTGGTTTATCGCTGTTCTCTAGGGTTTTATTTAACCCCCGTTCAAGCCAGTCCTGTTGCCATTTTTGTTCGATTGCTACTGCCTTATATTGAGACTCCACGAATGTTCCTCCACCGTTAACATTTTTCCATAATCAATTATCCATGATTGTCGAAGGAAGTTCAGAAGTTTGAAGTTTTCAAGTCAGAAGTTTTTATCAGTTGTTGTCGGGATGAGATAAGCAAGCAAGAATTTCTGTCATTCCAGATGATTGTTTATCTATCTGCTCGGAGTGTCGATAAAAACCTAATTGTATTTTTTAATAGTTAAGGCATTGAACAGGTTAATCATCCTAATAGTTTACAAAATATTCTGTCTGCTTGCCATTCGTTCCCATCTTCGCACTATTTTTTAAAAAATTAAACAAAATCATTTGTTAATGATTTAATGGCGCGAACGCTATGCTCAACTATTTTTTGAAATCATTATCAGACATAGGTTAATTTTTAATGTAATACATTTTCATTTTATTTGGAGAAATTTATAATAGTAAAAGTGATACCGTAATTATCTGTCATTGTGTCGCTCTAAAATTTAGAAGTTAAAATTGGATAATTGAATTACTCAAATTTTAAAGATAAAGAACAGTTATTTTTGGCTTGTTTCAGTATTTATTTTTAAAATAAATATTGCTTCTCTAATGTATTTTTAAAAATTTTTATTTTTTTAGTCACGGAAATATAACATTCTTGTCACAATTAAAAATTAAAACAAAAATAAGTTTACAGTATGCTCAATAGATGAATGAAATTCAAAAACTAAGAACAGACCAAAACTATAACTATATAATTGGTTAAAACTAAACAGATATTGGAATAAATAATTAAACAATTATCACAGCCCAAGTCATCTATTATTTGTAGACTAAAAGGTGCTAGTAAGAAACGAGAATATTGTAGTTATCTATCCCAATCTAAAATTACTTAGATTTAACTTGTACTTGTCCTGATTTATAATTGGCTGCCAACAATTAGGCAAATGCTATTAATAAATAGATAGAGCGTAACATATCTACTTGTAACTTGACTTCTGTAACTATCAATAATTGTTAATTTATGACTCTGCTTGTTATCCTGAGTCAGGATCTCATACTTCCTCATTATTTTCAAGTTAATCTTAATTCTATGAATTTATATAACATTATAACTAAACTCATCCTTGTATAATCATATAATACTGTGGTATAGTGAGGAGTTGTTCCAAATTTGTCCTGAGTTCATGCCTAAACTAAAAACCCGCAAAGCTGCCGCTAAGCGTTTTCGTCCAACTGGAAGTGGTAAAAAGATTTTTCGTCGAAAAGCTTTTAAAAACCACTTACTACAACATAAAAGTTCAGAGTGCAAGTATCGTCGCCTATCCCAACTGTCTTTGGTCAGCGAACAAGATGAACCAAATGTACGTCTAATGCTCCCTTATATTTAAGGGAAAGGTGTAAGAATATAATCACTGAAACCTAACTCACACGACAACTGTTTAGAAAATTAAGTAGAGAGTTATTTATGACAAGGGTAAAACGGGGCAATGTTGCTCGCAAGCGCCGTAAGAAAATTCTCAAATTAGCCAAAGGGTTTAGAGGATCTCACTCTAAACTATTCCGTATTGCGAATCAACAGGTAATGAAGGCTTTGCGGAATGCTTACCGCGATCGCCGGAAACGGAAACGGGACTTTCGCCGTCTGTGGATTACTCGGATTAATGCTGCGGCACGGATGTACGGGGTGAGTTATAGTCAACTTACTGGACAACTAAAAAAAGCCAATATTGAACTTAACCGTAAGGTGTTAGCGCAATTAGCCATTACAGATCCCCAAGCGTTTGAAAAAGTAGTCGAAATGGCCAAAACAGCTAAATGATTAAAATGGAGTCAAAAGCTGAAAATTCGGTTAATTGAGTAAGATTCGCTGTAATTCATCAGTCAACGAATGAGGTCAGACATTAGAAGTAAAACTTTTATGGGACAATAACAAAGGCGGTATGTAGAATAACTATGAGTGAACCCCCCAAAATTATTGTCCTTGATGATGACCCCACAGGTTCTCAAACAGTACATAGTTGTTTGCTGCTGATGCATTGGGATATCGACACTCTGCGGTTGGGTTTAACAGATAAAGTTCCCATTTTCTTTGTTCTCACCAATACGAGAGCATTAACTCCAGAAGATGCTGCTACTCTTACGAAAGAAGTTTGTCACAATCTAAAATTAGCTGTTAAAGCAGAGGGAGTTGAAGATTTCCTAGTAGTTAGTAGGTCTGATTCTACACTACGGGGACATTATCCCATCGAAATCGATGTTATTACCCAGGAATTAGGTGGATTTGATGCTCATTTTCTTATCCCTGCTTTTTTTGAAGGGGGAAGAGTAACCTGTGATAGCATTCATTATCTACACACGAATGGCGTCCCTATCCCTGTTCATGAGACAGAATTCGCAAAAGATTCTGTTTTTGGCTATCACCACAGTTATCTTCCTGACTATGTGGAAGAAAAAACTAATGGACGTATTAAAGCAGTAGAAGTAAAACGATTTTTACTCCGGGATATTCGTCAAGGAAGCGTAGAAAGATTAATGGAATTAAAGAGAAATCAATGTGTGGTTGTTGATGGAGAAAACCAACAAGATTTAGATCAATTTGCACAAGATTTACTGACTGCAGCAGCATCGGGTAAACGATTTTTACTTCGTAGTGCAGCTAGCATTCTAACGTCTTTGGCACAATTGGGATTTCAACCGATCGCCCCCGAAGAAATGAATAAGTATAAACCTACCATCAACCCGGGGGTTGTTTTAGTGGGATCTCATGTCGAAAAAACTACTCAGCAGCTCAAACAATTACTAAAAGAAGAAGATGTAGTAGGAATTGAAATAGATGTTAAACAGTTGCGAGATAATCCTAATCGACGAGAAAGTCTCCTAGCAAAAACTTTAGATAAGGTCAAGGTAGTCTACCAAGAAAATAAAACCCCGGTGATATATACCAGTCGAGAAGAATTAACCTTTAAAAATGCACAAAACCGCTTGGATTTTGGGGTTGAGGTGTCTGGTTTATTGACGGATGTGGTGCAAGGGTTGCCCCATAATATCGGGTTTTTAATTAGTAAAGGAGGTATTACATCTAATGATATCCTCAGTAACGGACTAAACTTACGATCAGTCCGCTTGTTGGGTCAGGTTTTAGCAGGATGTTCGATGGTAAGAACATCAATAGATCACCCAATCTTTCCTAATTTACCGGTAGTTTTATTTCCTGGTAATGTGGGAGATGATCAAGGGTTAGTTAAAGTATATCGCCGCTTAAGTTAGAATTTGAGGTTAGCTGAATAGATACTTCATCAAAAAGCCAAATTTAAAGGACTAAACTTGAAGTTTTAGTTTTCCAAAAAATATCTCAAAAATTAAAATTTTTTTAGGATTAACTTTGTTACGTAGATCTGAATCAAAAGGTGAGGGTGAACTACTAAGAGGCAATCAGTAATTCACCCTCACCAAGCTTGTCGATGTTTATAATAACAATAATAAAATTCTTGCCATTGCCCACGGCAACTTTCTCCCATCACAGGAAAAAGTCGGTTGATTTACACTTGCCTCACTCTATTAGCAACACCACGACAGTAAAGACAACACAGTGCCATCCAGTGAACGCCGTTTAAGTCCAAGTGATCGTAATTCCTGTTTAGAAATCTGCTCTAACATATAAATCACTTGTTTAGGTTTTAATGCTGTCCCATCATTGCGACAACTCCCTAAATATCTCAACATAACAGAATTATCGGCATTCTGAGATTCTAGGGACAAACTAAATAAGCGCTCTCTCAAATTCACTATAATTTTCTGACCAGATTTTGTAGTCTTTTACCAACTAATTTCCGTACAATTATTTACCTGCTCAATCCAATGTTGCCATTGTCCTAATGAGAATAACTCATGGGTTTTTACAGTAATTAAATAAGCGGCTTTGTCTAATAACTGAGTAGTTGCTAAGAATTTAACTAAAATTTCTTAAACTTGATAAATTGGAATATCTGACGGAAGTTGTCTCGATAAAACTTGAAGAAATTATCCAAGTTTTATTCTTTAAGTCAATTCAAAAGCAACAATTTATACAATACTTGTAATTCTTAAACTTAAAGCATTTGCAATCGAAACTCTAGGTACAGGGTGATATCCCCCTGTACAAGAAATTGGTAATGCCCCACGACGGATTCCCCGCTTCAATAATCTGACTAAATCTAAATGACTGACTAAGGCCATTTCCCCGACTTTGCCAAACCAAACTCGTATGCGTTGTGCCCTATTTTGATTGGGTTGGAACTTTCCCTGAAACTCAGGAATTGGCGGAGGTTCTATTGCTATATTATGACCAAAATTTGGTCCACACACTCCACAATTAGAGCAACTATTAAAGGCACAATCAGGTACAGTTGCTGCTTCTAAAGTCTGTTTTAAGTCTTCTTTTAGCCAGGCTTTGTTAATTCCCATATCAAGATGCTCCCAAGGTAAGGCTACGTCATAATGATCTACCGCTTCAAAAACATTCCATTCTCCATTCTTAACTTGACGGTATTTCCAGGTTAACTCCGCCTCGTCGATGGCTTGTTCCCAAACAGAATGGGCTTGATCTGCGTTTTCCCACCAAAAATCCATTCTTGCTCCCAATTCCCAAGCACGATGTACCACAGGGGACAAACGGCGAGCACTGCGTCCAACAAAATCCTCCATAGCAGAGATACGAATATCGGTGTAATTAACTTTAACTCCCCGAACTTTACGAAACGCTTCTCTTAATAATTCTTGTTAACGAAGAAATTCACTGGTAGATACCGAATGCCATTGAAAGGGAGTGTGGGGTTTAGGAGTAAAGTTAGAAATCGTTAAGGTAAGTTGGAGTGCTCGCTTACCCCTAGGACGACATTCTCGTTTTAACCAGCGCACAGTTTCTACAATGCCAAGCACATCAAGAGCCGTTTCCCCTGGCAGGCTAATCATAAAATAGAGTTTAATTTTATGATTGGCCTTGCTCAACAGCGGTTTTGATACTCCTAAGTAATTCTTCGTTGGTTAACCATTTATTAAGCACATCCCGTAGCCTTTGGGTTCCTGTCTCGGGGGCAAAGGTTAACCCTGACTGACGAATTCCTCCAATGATGTTGGCGATATTTTCATCAAGGCGATATTTTCATCAAAGCGATCAACTCGTTGACTGTGTAAGGACAAAGAAATATTTTCTCCTTTAAGACGGTTTTTAATTTCTAATCCTACTGATTAGAGAGAAAGATAGTCGGAACAGCTTAACGAAAGTAGGGAAAATTCGTTATGGACTGTCTGACGAATTCCTTCTTCAAGGGTATTAATGATTTGTTCAAGTTCTACATCTCGTGCCGGACGGGTCAACATTCCGGGTTGGCAAAAACGACAGCCCCGGGTACATCCTCGACGTACTTCTAATATTAGGCATGTATGGTTTATACGAAGGGAACAAACCCAATTGAGTAAGCAGGAAGAGGGGTTGCTACTCTTCGTAAAATTCTTCTAGGAACATCGGGACGGTTAGGATAGACTGAACTATCTTCAGCCACATCATAGAAACGAGGGACGTAAACCCCTGAAACTTGGGTTAAATCTAAGAGGAAGTCTTCTCTACTCAAGTTGTTGTTTTTTTCCTCTTCGATCACTAAGCCAATTTCTGGAAGTAATTCTTCCCCATCTCCTAAAGCGATAAAATCGAAAAAGTCGGAAAATAGTTCTGGGTTAGAGGTTGCAGTTTGTCCTCCTGCAAAAATCAAAGGATAATCTCCATGATTGTGTTCTTGCTAAGTTAGAGGAATTTGAGCTAAATTAAGTATTTCTAGAACATTAGTTACCACTAACTCATAGTTGAGGTTAAATCCCAAAATATCAAACTCAGTGAGGGAACGACGAGATTCCAGGGCAAATAGGGAAGTTTTGGAATTTCGTAGTTTAGTGGCTAAATCTAGAGCGGGGAGGTAAGCGCGGTCGCATAATTGTCTGGGTTGAGCATTTAGGATATTGTAGAGGATAATATGACCTAAATTAGAAGCTCCAAGTTCGTAAATTTCTGGATAGGTAAGAACCCAATACACATCCGCTTTAGCCCAAGGTTTATGCTTGGCTCCCAATTCATTGCCTAGGTAACGGGCAGGTTTATTGATCTCAGGGGGTAGTTAGTTTTTCTATTGCAACTGTCATAATAAAACCTCCGGCACTTAGACTTCAGGATAAAACCCTGTCGCTTTTCTAAATATATACCGGAAGTTTTGGGAGATGAGATACAAGTTTAGGCTGCTACAGCATTGGGCATTAACAATTCAAACTGACGACGATTCTCAAAAATTTCTAGAGCCTTATCTAACTGGGTTAGCTCAAAGACTATACGCACCGAGGGTTCTAAGGAACACACACTGAACCGCTTGCCCAAACTTTCAGCTAAAGAATAGACATACACTAATGCCATTAATCCTGCACTGTCAAGAAACCCCACACTGTGCATATCGATCAAAAAGGTAGAATGCTTGGAAGAAATTATCGCTTGAGTTAGTTCCTGTTGAAAACTAGCTGCATTGGCAGCTGTGATGTAGCCACTGGGCTCAAGGATAGCTAGTTCGTGATCAATAAAATTACTCCTCATCATTGCCATGTATCCTCTGTTTAAAGCAGTTTCCGTGATTAATGTGTACTCAGATTATAACCAGTTATCTTGGAAAAACAGTTAATCGAAATCAGTTACTTAATTGCAACTTAACTTTAGAGAGTTAGGTAACATCAATGTCTAGTCTTATAATTTAGTTATTCCTGGTCAACGAGAAAATTAGTTTCCTTCACATTAGAAATTTTTACCAAATTCTAGTTAACTTTAGTGATTTTTTCAGCAGATATAGATTCTTCGGATTGTTTTGAGTCAAATTCCCAATTTTAAATCTTAAACTGGTCCACAGTTAAAATTTTATAGATAAAAAGTTGAAAATTCTACTAAAGTTAGTAAAATCTGGACTGCTTAAACTAGTCGATGACCTCAGTATGAGTCCGGAACAACGGACCATTTATAGTAAATTGGCTGTATAGCTTGTGTCTTGTTCGTCATCATTAAGAGATGACAATTCGACAGATTCTGCGTTGCTTTAATCTAATTTTTAATCTAATTAAGATTAGATTAAAAAATGAACAAAAACACAAATTTTAGTTGCATAAAGTTGTCTAAACCTATTCACTATTAGTTTAGACTTCGATATCATGTAATGATGATGGTGACTAAAACCTATACGCAAACTGTTAATAATGGCAAATATTGCTGTGGATACGATAGTTATTCGGTTTTTTTGCTGAGATTGCGATCACTTTAATATTTAATTTGAACTACAACACGGAACAACTCATAATTCTTGATATTATTTGAGGAAATAGGCTTGTGTTAGTTGATACATCCCACGCTAGATTCAGTCAGCTTTTCTTCGATACGTTAACGGAGATTGCTCTGTCCACTATTGGTTATTTAACTATAGAAAGCTTTATCCTAATAAATTAGTCAGAGACATCTTAGAGTCAGCCCCAAAGGTTACTGTTATGAGTTCTGAAGTAGAGCTCTAATCTCTCAAAGAATGTGTTCATCAACCATTTAAAAGTATACTTGTCAAAAGTGGAGAAACGACAGACTTAGGGAAAAGTCATTTCTTAACATTAGTGAATACACTGAGTTTAGCTGGGCTTGATACCATTTAAATTTATGACTACGGAACCCAAGCTCTATAAATTTTTAACCTATTAATGAGATAACCTTTATGAAATTAAATTCCAAAAATGAATAAAAAATGGTTGAATTTAATCGATGAACATTTAGCTCAAGATACAGAGCTATCTAAAACAATATTACTAATAATAATATAGCAATCTTATTTAGTAAGATACGGCATAATAACTTTGTTGTCCTTTAATCAAAACAATTTTATTAACTGCAACCGTTTTGGCATATGAAGTTTTTTTATCTATAATTTTTAATTCAAAATATTGAGTATTTTTTCTATTTTTTATTTACTTATTTTATTACTTTTATCAAAATTATCAATATTATTGTTGAATGACTTTTCAATATTTTTTGTCTTATTTTTTTTGATCTATTAGATTTTATCTAATCAATTTTAGTATAAATAGACACAATCTTTTCAAGACAACTAATAATTAACCGTTTTAAATAAATTTAACTGGTAGTCAAACTACAATAAATACAAGCTTTTATTGGATATATATTTTCGATAAATTGAACTATCTGTATCTCATTTAAATAATTTATTGCCTAAGCAAATATAATAAAAAATATTGATTGAAACTATATAGATTAAATTTAATTTTTATAAAAAGTCTATTTATCGCTGTCTATTTAAAAATATTTATGTAAGAAAAGCTAGGACAAAATAATAGCAGTATTCTTAAATAAGGTTTTCAATTCTCAAATGACATCTAGTGTATTAGAAATTTTTTAAACAATATAGTATTGAGATAATTGCTGATACATTTTCTTAAAAGCCCAGGTAAATCTACCACATTAGAAAAATTTTCTATCGTATAGTTATACGAGATAAGATTAGTACAATAGTCTTTATATTGATCTGAATAGTAATGTTAAATAAGTTGAACTTACTCAGCTATTAATTAGTGTTATAACTCAGAAAAGTAAGTTGGCTCTAAGCTAATCTCCGACTTCTACTAAATCTGTATAGAGATATTAAAAAATATCCTTTTCCATAACTAACTTCAATAACAAGTATGTTATTTAATTGATGGCGTTTCACTAATTCACTAGCTAGGGATTTCAGCATCTTGTTAAAATCTAGAAGAACTGTGTAAGGAGTTTTCGTAGTTTTTATTAAAACAACTTAGCTGAGTCGAAAGTCACATTATCAAGACTAAGTTTCATGTCTCCTTTAGTCCAATCCAGAGCAGTCTCAAGTGATTATAATGAAATATTTCAGTAGGCTTGAATATCTAATATTTTCAATAATGTATCTAAAATTTTATAAAAATTGATAGTATTTACCTATAAAAAATATATTATATTTATTTAAACTATTAAAAATATATAAGTAAAAGTCTTTTTAATTAGACAAAATAGGCTACGTAAAACTCATTCTTTAAGAGAATGTAACGGGAAGCAGAGCTTAACTTTCCATGTGTTTAGGTAAAACAAAAAAAATTCTACTTTCCTTATCTTAAAAAGTAAGGATTATCTCTAACTCTTTAAAATACCTAAAAATAGTTCTATCCTTTTAAATCAAACTAGATAAGTTTTGTTTTTCATTAACCGAAACTTGTACTATGTCTAAAAATCTGACATATTCTATCCCATATTATTTTCGGTATTCTTCTACTGTTTTAGTTCAAATCAAAGTAGCACTTCTCCTAATTTATAAAATTAAACTAGATAGTTCATATTTAGGAATAAAATTAGCAAGTAAATAATACATCCTGACAATATATATACATTTTTATTAAATTTTGAGTCTTTAAAATTTTTAATATATGACATGTTTTCAATTTTTTATCGCAACTGTTTTTTATTCTTTGTTTTATTTTTTCTAACTGTAAGTTTACTAACTTAAGTGCAATAGAACCATTTTTTGATTTTGCAACAAATAAAAATAAAAAAATCATCAATCATTAGTTTTATAAAACTCTTGATACCATGCTACAAATTGTTGAAGACCTTGGGTTATTTTTGTCGTTGGTCTGAACCCGATATCGTTGACTAATTCATCTATATCAGCATAAGTCGATACAACATCTCCAGGTTGCATAGGTAAGAAATTTTTAACGGCTTTCATATTTAAAGCTATTTCAATTGTCTCAATAAATTCTTTTAATTCTACTGGGTTATTCTTTCCAAGATTATAAATTTTATATGGGGGTTGATTAAGAGTATTTAAGGGAGACTTAGGGATAATCCTTACCATAGCCTCAATAACATCATCAATGTAGGTAAAATCACGTTTCATCCCACCGTAATTATAAACCTCAATGGGTTTTTTTTCTGTGATCGCTCTAACAAATTTAAAATATGCCATATCCGGTCTTCCCCAAGGACCATATACCGTAAAAAAGCGCAATCCAGTAATAGGAATTCGATATAAATGACTGTAAGCATAAGCCATTAATTCATTCGCTTTTTTAGTAGCTGCATAAAGAGAAACTGGTCTATCTACATTATCAGTCACAGAAAAAGGAACCTTTTTGTTAGAACCATAAACTGAACTAGAAGAAGCAAAAACTAAGTGATTAATAAAGTTATGACGACAACCTTCTAAGATATTAGCAAATCCTACTAAGTTACTATCAATATAAGCTTCAGGATTTTCCAGGGAATAACGAACTCCAGCCTGGGCAGCTAGATGAATAACATATTCAAAAGAATATTTCTTAAAGAGCTCTATCATCAAAGAGCGATGGCTAATATCTAAACGGCTAAATTCAAAGTTTTTTTGGCATAACAATTGCTCTAGACGAGCTTTTTTAAGGGTAACATCATAATAGTCGTTGAGATTATCTATTCCATATATTTGGTGACCTTCTATTAATAATCGTTGTGCTAAATGATATCCAATAAAGCCAGCTACGCCTGTAATTAAAATTTGCATTTTTATTCGTTAAAGGTTTTGATTGAAAAATAAAAAATTAATGAATCAGAGATTTTATTAATTTTTTATTTAAGGACCGAATCATAATTTTTATTAGCCTACTATAGTTTACCTTGTTTGTATATTGGGTTTTAAACTTCATTCTAACTGTCTAATATATTCCATCGTGCCCAACTGGATGTTTCCATAACTACTCTATTTTAACTGCTAAATCGGTTGAATTGTTAGGATAGAAAAGAAGTCTAGTAGGACTGCGGTCAACTAATATGGTAATCGCTTCAGTATTAAAGGTAATAACGAGAGTCCTTCTAACAAAATTCTTAATTACTACTCGACTGAAAATTTTATACCATTTTGAGAAAGACACTAAAAACATAGCTTTTCTCATCAGTAAATAAACTTTGTCCATTGGTAGATAGCCTAACTATCTTAACTTTAGAAAATTTTCTAGTAGCCTCTATTGCTTAGTCAAACCAAAGAACATCTCCAACAATTTTTAGGTAAATTAGGTAATTAAACTGTTCTCAGACTCCTAAAAGAACATTGAGTTATTTTCCTATCAAAAGTCGCAAATAAAAAGAGTATAACAACTTTTTGTCTGTTCCATAACCTAATTTTTATCAATTAAATACACTTAACTACAATTTTTTCTTAAGTCCACTCCGCTTCCATAAATTTCTGTTGTGAAAACTGGCTAATAAAAGTAAATTGACTTGTCTGGTTAAGGTTAGTCTATTTATGTTTAGACGGCGGACAGCATTAGTTTCATTAGTAGCACCTTTAGTAATTACAAGCTAAAGAAACAACTTTCCTAAGCAATCTTCACATACTTATCTATCCTGAAAAAAGAGTATATCGGGGCGTAGTGGACAATGGTTTCGTAGAGTTTAGATACGGAAAACCCTTTTAGCTAAAGCAGCATAATAGACTAATGAGAAAATTAAAGGGAAAAATTCTGGGCGTGGATGAGTTCTGTAGGCGTTTGTTTGAGTTTTCCTCGCACCCTCTAGTATACTCCACAAAAGGGTCTTCATTTAGATAGATCAAAGTGAACAGACAAAAAAATGAGCCCGTACCCCATAAATATTCCCACTAAAATCATAGAAACTAACAATAATACCAATTACTTGAGAACTAACGGAACATTTTCAGGTTAGTTATAGTTTTGTTAGCCTTCTCTTTTTAAAGGTTTTTTAACAAATCTCTTCTGCTAAAGAAGCTTTTTTTTCAAAATTTTAATCTAGTACTCTTACAAGAGTATCTGAGCTTTTCTGATTTATCTTTCTATCTTTGGACCTAAATTTTTTCAATATTATTTAATTTTTTTTTAATCTTTACTTTAAATTCTTATTCCTCAATCTTTTAAGATCTTCTTTCCCTAATTTATTATTTGTTTAATCAATTTTCTACTACAAATAAAATTTATTTTTACAATAAGTATGCTATTTTTAATAGTCCATACTTGTGAGACTTTCCAGAGTAAATATTATATTCTTAATTTCATAGAAGTTTTACTTTTTAGGTACCCCACGCTTAGTTTAAGTGAACTAAGTTTGGGGTTTTATTAGGTTTTACAGACATCGTTTTTACCTAAATTATTTTACTTTTATCAAAAGTAGATTATCACGACCGTATTTAGTGTTGTTTCTACATACAATAACTGTTAAAGCTATACGGCTAGGCAGAAAATGCTTACCTATTGATGTAAACGTTGATTTAATTAAGGTTAATACTTATGATTGCCTGAATATTTGCCTAGAAAATCATAGTCTTAATTGTCTAGGCAAAGGATTTCTAAGAGATGGCCATTTTAACTAGCTTAATAATCTCAGTGGGATGTTGAGCCACTTTTACCTTAGCTTTTTCAAAATCATCTATGATAGACTCTTCGGGGGGAATTTGTATCACTGACGAAGATAGTTGAGCAGCTACAATTGTTTTAGCATCCCGAAAATTACGTTCTATGGGAGCATAAAGCCCAGCAATATAAGCAATAACAGGTTTTTTGACAGCTGAGGCAATGTATTCAACTGCACAGAGTTCAGCATGGCTATTACCTCTTCCTAAAAGAACAATTACTTCAGTGGTACTGTCCTCTTCGAGTATCTGTAACCAATACTCAAAATTTGAGCCAATAATAAAATCTTTGCCTAAACTAACAACGAGAGACTGACCTAACTTAGCTCGGGTTAATTCCCTAGCTACTTCATCAACTAGGCGATCGCAACGACTAACAATCCCCACAGATCCAGGACTATAAAAGGAATGCTCACATATTCCTAACCAAAACTGATTAGGAACAATTAACCCCTGACTGCCTGAACCCAGGATAAAAGTCTGGTTAACTTGTGCTTTATGGAGAAGGTCAACCATATCTAGAGGAGGAACCCCCCCGGATACAATCACCAGCTGTCTAATTCCTGAAGCCATTGCCTCTAAAGCTGCATCTAATACTTTATAGGGGGGTGTAAAAATAACACTGATATCAATATTTTTAAACTCGCTGACAGCTTTTTCTACTAGGTTAAAGACTGGAATTCCATCTATCTTTGAACTATCATCGTTTATACTAATTCCAGCTACGATATTCATTCCAAAAGCTTTCATTTGTTTCCCATAGATGTTCCCCAGAGGAGTTGTAATTCCCTGGATAATAACTTTACTATCAGCTTGCCATTTCATAAATCAATATAGTCGTCGTGTAATTAAATTGCAATCTTAATCAGATTAAATCAGAAAATAACCTAATGTTTTATTGAGTTTTATCTAGACTGAGGTGAGGAAGTCCTATTTTTTTTGAGCTTTAGCTAGAGAAACCGTTGTAGTAATCGCTTGTCCCAAATCCTCAGTCAAGTTAATGTCTAATCCAGAAAGACTTTCTTGAATTGAGTCAAGATCACCCCCGAGCAAACGAACTACTAAAGATGGTAGTTTCTTAACTTGGGAAAGATGATTTTGGGGTTTATAATCCTGTTGATGATCAAGGAAGTTAGTTTTTGTGGCTATTGGGAAAAGGTCTTGACGAAAGTCCGTCTTGCGTTCCAGATAAGGTTGAAAATGATCAGCGATCCCTTTTGCAATTACTCCGGAAGTTTTAAGACTACCCAAAATGTTAATTAACAGAACCTTTATATGAGTCGATTTAATGGCTTGTTCTAAGGCGGTAGTCAACTGATCTATAAGAGAGATTAATCCTTCCTGTTCGCTGAGCATCCAACCACAGACGGGATTAACTTGTTTATGAACTAACAGCTCCCAACTAGTAAGGGTCAATCCCCAGCCATTACTAATGATACCGATATTACCCTCGCCTGAGGTGGCTTTAATCACACAAACTTGAGGGAGAGTTAAAGGTTTAGGGATAAAAGGTTCGAATATCATTGACGAACTTTCTGGTTTAGAAGATGTGAGTAATTCTACTAGATCTTGATGGCGAGACAAAGCTGCATCATTAACCGCAATTTTCCCATCGAGGGCCATAACTTCTCCAGTTGGACTCACCGCCAAAGGATTGATTTCAATCAAATCTAAATCCTTCTCCCGAAAAATCTGGTACATTTTTTCAAGAATGAAACTCACCGTCTGGATTAGTTTCCCTTGTAGTCCCATTTTCACAGCCAAACGGCGGGCATAAAAGGGGGAAAAGTCGCTATCAACTACCACTTTTTCCATATGCTCAAGGAGGGTTTCCACATCAATTCCTCCTTTGGGTGAACCAAGCAAAACTGGACGCTGAAGTTTATAATCAAGCAGAACCGAAAGAAAAAATTCAGATTTTGTATCGTAGCGAGCTTCTGCCAGAATAACTTCTGGATATTCTCCTAAAATTGCCAGATTAAAAATTGCTTGGGCAGCCACGATTGCATCGATCGTATTCTCCACAAAACGAATGCCCCCGGCTTTTCCACGACCTCCAGAACGGACTTGTGACTTTAACACGACAGGATAAGGAATATGAAGGTGTTTAATTTCACTGAGATTAACGATAGGTTGGGAGGGTAAAATAGGAATACCCACCCGATGAAAAAGTTTTTTAGCTTGATATTCAAGTAAATCCATAACACTTTTAATCTCAAAAGTATAGGTTTTAGAAAAATAGGAAAATATGCAAGTTATTGTCCTACATTCTCTGAGTTGAAATTTATCGTAAAATTATCAATAAAAAAGTAAAAAGTAAGACTAATACTAAGTGGTTTATAAAAATTCTAGAACTCAAAGTATTACATCAGATAAATACTCTTCCAATAAGATAGAGGATAGAGAAAAATTGAATGCTTCCCATCAACATGCTTGATTAACGGACTTGTTTAAGATTATCTACTTTTTTTTCTAAAAAGTTCAGTTATTAGACCCATTACTGTGCAATTCTCTCGTACTTTAATATTTACAATAACAGACATTCCTGATTGCAAAAGAATTTCACGATCGCGGACTCTTAAAAATTGTCGATCTAATTTAATTCTACTGGGAAAGTGATAAAAGCGATTAATTGTCTCAGGGTGAGTTTCCCTTCCAAAACTAAATAAGCTCCTACTTATAATGCCAGCAATTCAGAGATCTTATTAAGGAAGTTGCTTGCATTATAAGTAGCTCAAGTAGAGGTAATTACGACATTAAATTCAGCTGAAACGTAACGGTAGCATTTATCTCGCCATTGTCAACGTGAATCCAATTCCTTATTTTGAGCTTTAACAGTTTTAATCTCTGATATCACCTCAACTAAATATGATTGAACCTGGACATTACCTTCAGCTTTCGTCCATAGTTGACAGTGGTGGATGGTTGGGGAAAAAATTAAAGTCACTACCACAAGAATCGGGACAATCCTAAAACTACTAAGGTCAGCAGAGGACTATAGAAGACCATAACCAAAATGTAGATGATGGAGAATACTGAATCAAGTATTACAGTTAAAGCTGTTCCGGTGAGAATTTTTCGGATCTTTTCGAGTTCATTGATTCGAGTGGGAATTTCTCCTACAGGTCATTTTTAAACGTAGTGTAATGGTAAACATAGCAAGTGATCGACAATTTTTGAGCCCAAACTCATGTCGATATGACCAATCGTATCGACAAACGGATAGGTCCGCACAATAGTCCGCACAATAGTCCGCACAATAGTTAATCTCACTTCAAAAATGGTAATAATCAGCAGCAACAACCATAATATGTGCAGAGTATCCACCCGATAATTATCTTGTCAATGATCACCCGAATCATTAAGGGATTTAGCTAAACTGAACAATTGAACAAAAAAGGAAGCAATTAAGACCTCAATCAACACCTAACGGTATTGAATTAAGGATAGGATAAACCAATTTAAGCCAAACCGTTTTTGGGGAGTACCTTTGGTAGGTTGTAATAGGAGAACTTCTCCTTCTTCTCCCCAAGTTTCCTGGAAATTTTATGGGTTAATTCTAATTATTCCTAGCTCACGAACGGCGATCATAATTTCATGATCGCTGACTTCATAAGATACAGCAAGACTTTCTTGCCAAAGGATTGGGGCAGAAGTTTTCAGTTGGATAAACGATCTGATTTACCTGGAATGGTAATCAGTTGGGTATTGAGTCCCATCAACTCAATAATTGCTCCCTGTAAAGGAAATGATGAACTAACTTATTGTGCGTTGTAATTGCTCAACCAAGATTCGACGAATCAGATTACGACAGAAGGGCATACAAAAATGGTGACTTAGCATTTTGAAGCAAGTAATTCCTAGGTCTAAAGGGATATTATCTCGAATTAACGGATAGGTTTCACCTCTGTTCCTACAAGTCCGGCATCAACATAGGGAATCTTTAAGTCCGAGTCGATGGTGTCGGGCAAACCTGCTTCTATTCGCTGTTGATTATCTCTATATTCTGATTTCAGTGTTTTAACTTTTGACAGTTATTGCCATTGAGCAGGTAATTTAATGAAACGAGCAGGTTGGTTTCCTGTGATTGTTAAGGGAGAGATTATCCTATTTTGAGGAATACAACTACCAACGGGGTAGTTGATAATTTTTTTCCCTCCACTCACTGACCATAAAATTTTAGGATTTTGTAGAAGAATTGATGCCTCGGAGGCTAGATTTCCTGCCGATCAATAGTAAACTTGGATATCACTCAGGACTCGTATGGTTAACTCTTTGAAATTTCTTGAACTTTGAGCCTTTTGCTCTAGTTGAATGTTAAGTGGACCAAACAGTTCAGGAAGGATGCACTGTTCTTTTAAAAATTCCGTAAAGACTGGATATTTTTCTAGGAGAGTTAAAAATTCTCGTTGATCTAGAGTTATGCAAACATATTCGGTGGAGACGACACCTTTTTAGATGGAACCCCTCATATTAAACTAATCCAACCTAATATAAACTCTGATTCAAGTAATTTTAAGGTTAGGAGCAAATGAAGTGAGGGGGACTAGAATCCTACCTAAAATTTTGACCCCCTCAAAAAGCAAACCACAAAAAAACGAATAATTCTACGGTACTGCAAGACATGAGACCTTGACTTATAGTAAGTCTCAGCTATATTACTTCCAATTAATTGAACCAGTCTACATTATAGCTAATAGCTATCGTAAACCTGCTTAAATTTTCGTATACCATTATAACTTAATGAGTTTTTTAAAAAAACTATGTATCTTGTATTTAAGTGAAAATACATTAAACAGCCTGTCAAAACATCCTCAAAATGTTAGGTTCGGAAATGATGTAAAAATCCCGCGCTATAAGCTTACGCGACTCGTCGGAACGGGTAATAAAGCTCATCCAATATAGTCGATTTAACCTGTTTGAGGTTTTACAAAAATTATGAAGTTTATAAAACTGCTACGCCAATTGGGTAGCTACCTGATTTCACTTTTACTTGGTATGTTTTTATGCTTTGGTGGCTTCCACTTTCTCTCGTCTCAAGCTGAACCTTTTGTGGAACCATCCTTAGATAATCATAAAAATACTTCTGCTCCCTTAAACTTAGCTAAAGTTCTCGTTGATGAAGATCGCGATAGCTTTGTCTCCGCGGCTGTAACCCGCACTGGCTCTGCCGTGGTTCGCATTGACACGGAAACAGTTGTCACCCGCAGCATTGATCCGGTTTTTAACGATCCTTTCTTTCGTGAATTTTTTGGGGAACAATTTCGCTCTCGTCTTCCTCAAGAACAAAGAATTGCGGGACAAGGTTCGGGGTTTATTATCGACGGAAACGGGATAATTTTAACCAATGCTCATGTAGTAAACAAGGCTGATAAAGTCACCGTTACTCTTAAAGATGGGCGTACTTTTAATGGAGAAGTCCGAGGAACCGATGAAGTCACTGACTTAGCCGTGGTGAAAATATCCCCTCAAGAGGATAAATTACCAGTTGCCCCTCTAGGAGATTCAGCTAATCTTAAAGTAGGAGATTGGGCAATTGCCGTAGGGAATCCGGTTGGATTGGATAATACTGTTACCTTGGGGATTATTAGTACCATCGGTCGTTCAGCCGCAAAAGCTGGAATTCCCGATAAGCGTCTCGATTTCATTCAAACTGATGCGGCAATTAACCCGGGTAATTCTGGAGGTCCTCTCTTAAATTCCCAAGGGGAAGTAATTGGCATTAATACCGCTATTCGTGCTGATGCGATGGGAATCGGTTTTGCTATTCCCATCAATAAGGCCAAAGCTTTGCAAAATATTTTAGTCAGTGGACAAAAAGTTCCTCACCCCTATATTGGGGTACAGATGGTTAATCTCACTCCTGAATTGGCTCGGGAAAATAACAAAAATTCTAACTCACCCATTCTTCTTCCTGAAGTTGAAGGTATTTTGGTAGTACAAGTTGTCCCTAATACTCCTGCCGCTAGAGCCGGAATCCGTCGAGGGGACGTCATTGTAGGAGTTAACGGAAAATTGATAGATGACGGTAGTGAATTACAGTCTATTGTAGAAAATTCAGGTCTCAATGCTCCTTTAAAGCTTCAACTTTACCGTGGCGATAACGTTATTTATTTAACGGTAAGAACTGCCCAACTACAAGGAACACCCTAGATAACCACGGTCCGGTGTGGTAGTTAATTTACCACACCTCGACAATTGATTCAGGAGGTTATGTTAGGAAATCATGAATCGCTTGCGGGTAAAAAAACTATGACGAAGAAAAACTACAATTTTAAGCTTAGATGGTGTATAAATTTAAAAACCCTGGTTTAAAGGTAGGAACTAGAATTTTCGGAGCGATTAGATAAACAAGTACCAATCGATGATAGACCAGTAACGTTATTGTTTGAATCTTAAGCGGTTGTCTTTATTCAAAAAGTAGACGTGGCGTTCACAAGAAATCAACTTATTCTATAGTTTATTATAGACAATAAACCTAGGCATAATTGCGGAACGGATTAAATAACGATTATGACTTCCACTTTTTTTATTAAACCCATGTCCATTAGAGTATTTAACTCTAATAGTTTATCTGTGATAACATCGGTTGGGATTCATGCGTTGTTGTTGGGTCTGCTGTTTCCTAACTTAACTGACTTAAACCTCTTACAAAAGTCAGACTCTAATCAACGTGACGTTGAAATAATCGAATTAACCTCTACTGAAATAGCACGTTTACCAGATCAATTGCCATTGTCGGATATACATGACTTTCCTAAGAATTTCCCAACTGATATACCAGTCTTCGACTCCTTTTCTTTAAGCCCTTCGGCGTCCAACACTTTTAAGACTTTACCAGCCCCTCCTGCTTTACCCGCGTTACCAACTCTTCCTGCTTTACCCGCGTTACCAACTCTTCCTGCTTTACCCGCGTTACCAACTCTTCCGTCCCTAAATTATGCTCGTCCTTCTTTTCCTAGGCCACTTCCTAAACCACAGCAATCACTACCAGCTGCCTCTCCTCCAAATCTACCCTCAAGACTGCCTGTCCCCCCTCAGCCTACTTCTGAGCTGAACAACTCCCAATCTTCAACTTTTCGATTTCCGCCTATTTCTAAAAGACCAGATTTCGGTCTGTCGAAATCTCCAGTTGCCATCGATCAATTAATTAATCAAGGTAGAGGTGATCGTCCCCACACATCTACTTCGCAAAACCCCAGTTCCCGTAATGTTACGTCCCCTCAAGCAGCTTTCAATGCAGAACAAGCCCGGAAAGATAAACTGATCAGTAATTTAGTACGTGAGACAATTGAAGTAGCGGATAATCTTCGTTACAACAAAAATAATACAACTAATGAAGATGCAAGGCGCAATGATGCCCAGTGGATGGCAAAAATAGGCAATTCTGTTACAAAGAAAGAGAATTGGCAAGCGTTAAGAGGAGATTATCCTAAAACGGCTTGTTTAAGACATTTAGAGGGAACAGCAATTTATGGTATCACCGTTAACCCTGAGGGTGATGTGGATAAAAACCCTTATCTCATTAAAAGTTCAGGTTATGGACTCTTGAACCAACAAGCTTTTAATCAAATTAAGTCCACTAATTTTAGTACAGACGGTCAACTTCAACACTACCGGGTCAGGATATCTTTTAATTTTGATCCCAAAATTTGTCCTGCTGTCACCCAAAGTCCACAGAACCAACAAGACAAATTGATAACCCCAGAAACTCCAGCTGAACCAGCAAAATTGACTTCTGATAAAAAACCCGAACTGACGATTCAAGAAATGTCAACTCCAGAAACTCCAGTTGAACCAGCAAAACTGACTTCTGATAAAAAACCCGAACTGACGATTCGAGAAATGTCAACTCCAGAAACTTCAGTTGAACCAGCAAAACTGACTTCTGATAAAAAACCCGAACCGACGATTCGAGAAATGTCAACTCCGGAGACTCCAGTTGAACCAGCAAAACTGACTTCTGATAAAAAACCCGAACCGACTACTATTCCAAGCTTTAGTAAGAATGTTCCCCCTCTGCCTCCTAGTATTAAAAAATAGGTAACTCCAGTCAATTCAAGAAACTTTCGGCAGAACCTGTTCAATGATGTTTTAATAACCTATTAAGAATTTTAAAAGTTATTTAGCAATTGTCGTCCAAAACCTCTAGGCTAGAAAAACTTGACAAGGATGTTAAATTTCAAGTAGTATAGTGTGCGGAAGTTATATTAGGGGCTATAACTCAGTTGGTAGAGTGTCACAATGGCATTGTGAAAGTCAGCGGTTCGAGTCCGCTTAGCTCCATCTAGAAATAAGGAAGCAATTAAGGATAGATATATACTTTGTCGTTTATCTTTGCGATTTGTTCTTATTGGTTCTCGAAAGTTTCTTAGACCAAAGAATTATGTCACTTTAGCTTGGGTTTGTTCTTGGAGAAACTTGATAATTGACGCTTTTTCTAATAACCCTAGTACAATGCCATTTTTTTGAATAACAGTTAGTTGCTGACGAGGGTCATTTTCTAAAATCTTTACTACTTCTAACAAAGATTTATCTGCTTCGATTATGGTTATACCATCATTTATGGGCTGCATTATTTCTGAAATTTTTAGATCAGTCCATTGGGAAGTTGAAATTTTATTTAAGGCATTTAGTTCAAGAATTCCTGATAGTTTTCCTTTTTCATTAGTGGTTAAAAACTTCTTCCACTTCCTCTTACCAATTACATAATTATTAACAAATTTTCTTAGGCTAAAACTATCAGGAACTACAGGACTATAAGGAATTACTGCATCTTGGGCTGTATACCCACTTAAAGTTTCTTGAAACTTAGCAGATTGACCAGAAAATACTGCATTTTGTAAGAGAAAAAAACCAATTAATAATGTCCAGAAATTTCCAATAGGACTAATTCCTAAAATTGCTAAACCACTTGTAACAACGGCTAACCAACCGAAAATTTGTCCAACGCGACTAGCAAAAATAATCCCTTTATTTGGGTTCCCAGTGATTTTCCAAACTAATGCTTTAAGAATATTGCCACCATCTAAAGGTAGACCAGGAATTAAGTTAAATAATCCTAGAATTAAGTTAATTGAAGTAAGTAGTGAAATAATCGCTGTAATTGGTGCACCAAAGGAGAAATTAACTTGAATTAGGTTTAATACAGCAAAGATTGTTAAACTCACAGCAGGGCCCGCAATCGCTACCCAAAATGCTTCCAAGGGTGTCTCAGATTCTTTTTCTAAACTAGCTAACCCCCCAAACAAAAATAAGGTAATGGACTTAACATTAATCCCTTGGGAAAGTGCAACAAAACTGTGTCCCAATTCATGAACGACCACAGAAGAAAATAGTAACAGTGCAGTTAAAAAACCTAAAATCCAAGGGACAATCCCTACTAATTGGGGAAATAATGCCAACTGTCTCCCATAACTAACGGCAACTAACCCCAGAACTAAAAACCAAGAAGGATTCACATAAAAAGGAATTCCGAATAAATTGCCAACCCTTATATTATTATTCATGGGTCGAATCTCCTATTTAATTTGTGAAATCTGTTTTAACGACTTCACTCTTACCTAATCTCATTGTAACGAGATGTAAAATTAACGAGACTTAAAAATAACAGTAAAACCCGTCTTACTGAGTTCGGTTATCTACAGCAATTATGAATTATGATTTATAAATCCACGGTTAACTCTAGTTTAGTCGATACAATGACGGTCTGTTCTCTATAGACAAAAAGACACTATCTATACATAAATTAAAATAACTATGACAACTCTAATTCAACGAGATATTCTAGGAATTGCTGATCTTAATGCTAATGAACTTAAGAATGTTCTAGAATTAGCAGCACATCTTAAAAATAGGAGATGGTCACCTATCTCTCAAAAGGTCCTAGGACTTTTATTTTATAAAGCTTCCACCCGTACCCGTGTTTCCTTTAGCGTGGCGATGTATCAGTTAGGGGGACAAGTTATAGATCTTAATCCTAGTGTTACCCAAGTGGGAAGAGGAGAACCCATTGCCGACACTGCTAGAGTTTTAGATCGCTATTTAGACATTTTAGCCGTTCGCACATATAAACAAGAAGACTTAGAAACCTTTGCCAATTATGCGGAAATTCCTGTTATTAATGCCTTAACTGATTTGGAACATCCCTGTCAAACTTTAGCCGATTTGTTGACAATTCAAGAGAATTTGAACACCTTATCCGGTATTACGGTTACTTATCTTGGGGATGGCAATAATGTTGCCCATTCTCTAATTTTAGGAGGAGCCTTAATGGGAATGAAAGTCCATATTGCCACCCCTGATGGCTATCAACCAAATAGTCAGATTGTTGAAAAGGCTAAAGAATTAGCAGTAGAAGGATTTGAGATTATGATAACCAATGACCCTATTGAAGCGGCTAAAGACTCTCAAGTACTTTATACTGATGTTTGGACGAGCATGGGACAAGAAGATTTAGCAGCTTCAAGAATTCCCTTATTTGAACCCTATCAAGTTAATGAAACCTTATTGAATTATGCCGATAAGGAAGTTATTGTTTTACACTGTTTACCCGCTCATCGCGGAGAAGAAATTACTGATTCAGTTATTGAAGGAAAACATTCCCGGGTATGGGAGCAAGCAGAAAACAGAATGCATGTCCAGAAAGCATTAATAGTAAGTTTATTAGGAATTAATAGTTAATGGTGAGGATAAACTTTTTGTCAATATGTAAATAAATTAGTTAAAGACAAAATTCCAGAAATCATTGAACAATCTGGAAATGTGCTTGAAATGAGAACTTTATCTGAAGTGGAATACTTATAGTGCTTAAAAAACAAATTAATCGAAGAATCTTAAGAAGTTGTTTAAGCTAATTAAAACAATATTTTACAGGAGTTAGGAGATTTATTTAAAGTTGTCGATAATATTTTAATTACGCATGACATTCCTCGTGAGAAAGTAATTAATAAACAGCAAAAACAAAAAAAAAGAACGAAGTAGTTCTAATCAATGTATTCAGTTAATTTTGACTAAAACTTAATTCCAGGAATAGTAAAATATAAACAAGTGCTTCCCCAATAACTACCACAGAAGAAAATTTATTAAAATCCCTCAGGATATACATACTTAATCACAAAGATTTCACCATAAGCAGCCTTCCTCAATATGCGAAATCTTCAAACAAGCTTTTAAAGCAACGAGGAGTTGCGGGTTATTGAGGTTGAATGTTCCTCGACAATGGAACAAAGGGAAGAGGTATTTTAACTGAACCTATCGTCGTTTTCAAATTTTAGTGGCTCAGTATTCTAGGATATTAGCTTTCTTCCAAACTCAACATCAGAATGCTGTCTCAAAGTTAATATTGAATCCTAGCATTCTCTTCATACAAATCTATCTATCCTTTATTCTTGATGGCTATTGAAAAAACTTCAGTAAAAGTAGAATTTCCATAATTGCATTGCCAAGGAAAAGCTTTGATGTAAACTGTCCTAGTCAAAAAAGATATTGCTTAACGGGAGAAGTTTTTCATATTACAAGATGAAACATCTTTGAAGAGTTTATCATCGGTACAATCTTATCCACATCAGAAAATCTTTATGGGATGATCTCTTTTAATACAGAAACGGGGTAAAGTTTTAGTCTTCCGATAGAATTAGCCGTGATGGGAATCGTCAATGCAGTAAAACCCTAACAGACTGATTTTTACCTAGTGATTGTCTAGTCTCTTTGTATCTTCTGGAAACCGTTCAAAAAAAATGGAGGAGAATGTCCTTCAAGACAAATTTTTACCTGAGAAAACACTAAAGTATATTTAGATATCCTTAAACAAGTCGATCAAAGAAAAACTTTCCTTTTTTTGTTCCTAAGTCTTAGATTTTCTGACAGAAGATGTAACTCATTGTACGAAGACAATCTTAGAATATTTGTCGTCTGATCGAGTTTTCCATCAAAAACGGTTACGGGGATAGGCGATTGATTTGACCCCAAAATACACTTAGACCGCGGTAACAGCCTCTGCTGGGGAAACAAATTTCTATACTATCCAGCTCCAGCATGTCTATTGAGAAGCGTTAATGTTTACAGTATCAGGACAAATTATCCAAATTATGGAAAAACATTAAGTCAGTTGCATTCCCGAGAATTTTGAAAATACAACTGAGAATTGTATAGTTTGGTGGTGGAATATCACTTTCCTCATCTAAATGTCATGGGGTCGAATTCCACCACCTGCTTTTTTATTTAGATATAATTTAACCACTTGTATACAGTAATTTATGATTAAAAACAGTTACCGTATTTAGTCTTTGCTGTATTTTTTAGTTTTATCTATCTCTTTAGTTAAAATATTTTTTCTATTTCATATTTTTTTTAGGACATATATCAACTCTAATTTTGACTTTTTTCTTCTTTATTTTTAGTTTTTTTAAAAATTATTGCTGTTTTTTTATGAAGTTCATCTTACTTTTTTCTCTTGTTTAAACAAGCCGAATAATTGTTTGCTCTTATTGAGTTCTTGAATACTTCTTTGAGAGCTATTTAAAAAACTCTATATTTTTTCTTTCTAAGTTCTTTTTTTCCTTTCCACTTTTCGGATAATCCCACAATTACTATTTTCCTTGAGTAATGAATTTAGAAATTGTTTTTATTATTGTAATTTCTGAGAGATTTACCAATCTGCAATTTTTTGACTTTTCCTCATCTCGTGTCCGAACATAACGTCTCTACCTCTTATTTAAGAGTGGATTTTTAGATTGAAAGTAAACTTTAACAGCTCCTTACTTTTCGAATTCTGTTAGCTGAATTTCTAGGCAGTTTATCAGTTAGCTATTGTTTTTTATTTAAATATTTTTCTATTTTAGATTTATTGCCAGTTAAAGTATTTACTATTTTATTTGAGTTAAACTGGACTTCTTATAAGAAAAATAATAAAAAGAGGGCAAAAGCCCCCGCTCAAAATGTTAGTAAGCCAAGGTTTCTAGAGTTTCTCGGAGATAACAGCGCACTTGTTGATCGAAAGGAGAGGAATCATGATCTTTGGTCTGGCGAGACTGCCACTGTTTAAAACCAGAACAATCAGCAATTGCCTGTTTTAAATGCTCCCAAATTTCATGATCTTGATCAGACTTACGATTACAGGAGATAGTTGAACTCAACATAAGAATCTCATCAAATGACTAACATTGTCTTTCTTTAAGCATAACTCAGGCAATTCGGAAGATTCTGAAGATTCTGATAACTTTGAGAAAAATTTTAGAGAAATATGAATTTTTGGGATAAGTTTATTTAGAAGAGGACGAAAATTCAGTCTTGATTGGGAGAATTTTTTGCACGCGAAGTCCGCAAACGGTAAAGTCTTGGAGAATTTTTTCGGTTGTGTAAGGCTGAGTGGTTAGCCATTGTTGTTGAGGAGTTAGGATAATCCCAATGACGGCGATAGGGATTTGAACAAACAAATTACTCAACAAAAAACCAATCGCCGCAATAAACAATCCTAGTATTCGCCATTGAGGTAGTGTAGCGACCGTCACTGCTCCTAGGGGAGCGAGTAGATAAAGTTCCCATAGAATACCCAACATACCAAAGGCCGCGATTACCGCCAAAATTCGGACGTTTCGAGTTTTCAATGACCTTAAAATTTTACGTTGTTCAACGGTCAAACTATTAGGATGAAGAGCAAGCAGTAACACACTAAAAATATCAAAGGGTCGAGTCAACTGCATCAAGAGAATTGGAACCACACCAAACACTCCAACGATAAAAAGTTCTAGCCAAAATAGAGGGAAGGGATCCCCTACTGCTAATCCTAACAAGACTAATTGTAAGCTTAAAGGAACAACAGCAATTCCGGCTAGATGAATCCATAAAAACGGTTCCGAACGAAAGTTATTCATAACACAAGAAGAACATAATTCAGAATAAAGAGTCCATAATGGCTAGTTTATCAGCCATTATGGACTCTTTATTGTCTTACCTTCCCGCTAAGGTACGACGTTTCATTACCATTTCGTAAGCTTCAATGATATCCCCTGCTTGCCAATCACTGAACTTATCGATTCCGACACCACATTCATAACCGGCGTTAACCTCACGGGCAAGTTCTTTAACCCGTTTGAGGGAATCAAGATTTCCTTGATAGACTATACTGTCGCCGCGCCGTACTCTAACAAAGCGGTTTCGTACCACCTTACCAGACTGGACATAACAACCGGCCACTGCGCCTCGTCCCAGGGGAAAGACAGCCCTAACTTGGGCTTGTCCAAGAGGAGATTCCACTTCTTCAGGTTCGAGTAACCCTTCCATAGCTCCTTGAACATCATCGAGGAGTTTGTAGATAATGTCGTATTCTCGAATATCCACCCCTTCGTGGTCAGCTGCCGCCCTAGAGCCACTGGCAAGAGTTGTATTAAAGCCGATTATCACTGCACCACTGGCAGCCGCCAAGTCTACATCGGTTTCGGTAATTTCCCCAGGAGCAGCCAGGAGAACTCTGATTTGAACCTCATCTTGAGGTAATTGTTCTAGGGAGCCGACAATTGCCTCTAAAGACCCTTGAACATCAGCTTTGACAATAAGGTTGAGTTCTTTCAGTTCTCCTTCTTGAGCTTGAGCCGAAATGCTACTGAGGGTAACGCGACGAGAAGACGTTGCTTGTTGCAGACGGGTTTGACGTTGGTCAGCCGCTCCTTGTTCAGCCACGACGCGGGCTTCTTTTTCACTAGCATAGACATCAAATTCGTCTCCCGCCGAGGGAACGTTATTAAGTCCGAGAACCTCAACGGCAAATGAGGGAGAAGCGGCCTCGACTTTTTCTCCGCGATCGTCAATCATGGCACGGATTTTACCGAAGACTGAGCCAGCAACGATGGCATCTCCCACCCGTAGAGTTCCATTTTGGATAAGAAGGGTGGCTACTGGTCCCCTAGCACGGTCAAGGTTAGCTTCGATGACTGTTCCTTTAGCGAGACGATTTGGGTTAGCGACCAATTCTTCTACTTCCGCTACCAGGATAATCATCTCTAGGAGAGTATCAAGGTTTTCTCCTTTAAGAGCACTGACGGGAACCATAATGGTTTCCCCTCCCCATTCTTCAGAAAGTAAACCCAATTCGGCTAATTCTTGTTTGATGCGCTCAGGGTTAGCTTCAGGTTTATCGACTTTATTGATAGCCACCAATAAAGGAACCTTTGCTGCTTTAGCGTGACTAATCGCTTCTCGTGTTTGGGGTTGAACCCCATCATCTGCAGCCACTACCAGGATCGCAATGTCTGTTACCTTAGTTCCGCGCGCTCGCATAGCGGTAAAGGCTTCGTGACCAGGGGTATCCAAGAAAACAATCTGTTCTGATTGTCCATTGTGTTTAATATCCACATGGTATGCCCCGATGTGTTGGGTAATTCCTCCAGCTTCTCCTTGAGCGACCTTCGTTTGACGGATGGAGTCGAGCAAGGTAGTTTTTCCGTGATCGACGTGCCCCATAATAGTGACTACTGGAGGGCGACGCTGAAGATTTTCCAAGTCATGTTCATCGAGCATTTCTGTATTTTTAGTCGCTGCAGCTTTTACTTCAGGGATTTTCACTTCCACCCCTAATTCTTCTGTGACTAACTGAGCCGTTTCGAAATCCAGTGTCTGGGTAATATTGGCTGCTATTCCCTTAGAAAAAAGATTTTTAATAATTTCAGTTTCAGGAATTTGTAGCCTATTGGCAAGTTCTCTAACTGTCAGATTACTGTCGAGAATAATCATTTCAGGACGTTGAATGACTTCTTGACGTTCGCGACGTTCTGTTTTCTGACGCGTTGTTGAGCCTCCACCGGTGTCGGGTTTGGGCATCGGTTTTTTAGGCTTGCTGACAGCAGCTGGTTTCGTCTGAGATTGAGGTTTAGGGGGACGGGCCGTAGAGAGACTTGCAGTTAAAGGAATGGGATTGAGACCACTTCCTGACTCAAAATCTTCATCTTCTTCGTCAAGACGTTTAGTCCGACGTTTAGCTTTAGCCGCTCCTTTGTTTTTTATTTTAGACTCGCGTTCTTCTTCTTCTTCTTCCCATTTTTTTTGTTTTGAAGGACGCGCTGACGTGGGACGTTTTAAGGTGGGTTTCGGTTTTAGAGCCGTTTCAAGAACATCATCATCGACTACATCTGAATCATCAATTTCGTCTGATGTGGGTTTGACCGAAGGAGCAATTAATTCAAGAATTTCCTCTTTTGGTTGCCTCGCAACTTGCGGTCGCTGGGAATCCAGTTTAGCTTTGACTCTAGTTATTTTTTTATTAGGAGCCGGAGTTTCAGCGGAAGCTGTTTTTGGAGTCGGCGTGGTCTCTAATGAGAGTTTCTTCTGTGCCTCAACTCTATCTGTTGGTTCAGGTTTAGGGGTAAGTTTCAAGCCTGACTTCCCAGAAGGAGATTTCTTAGAAGATTGAACTAGAGGTTTAGATAGTTGGGGTGGATTGAGAAGAGTAGGAGTAGGTTCAAGTTCTTGGTTATCTTCAACTTGAGGAGTTATAAGTTTTTCGGAGGGTTTAGTTTTCTCAGTCAGTTTTGGCTTCTCGCTAGAAGTAACAACCGTTTCCTCTTTGTTTAATGTTTTTTGAGGCGATTTTTGGGACTTTGCGGGGGGTTGAGAAAATTGTGGTTTAGCAGGTGGCCGAGGGGGAGCCACTAAGGTTGGAGAAGAACCCTGAGATTGTCTTGAGGCTTGAGTAGAAGAACTCGTCTGGATTTGCTTATGATGAATAGCTAAGATTTGTTGTTTGCTTTTTTCCTTAGGAGATACTTGTTCTTTTTGGTCAGTTATCTGGCTAGCAACGTATTTACTTGCCATGCCCTTGATTCGTTCAGCCTGGGATTCACTAATCGTGCTACTGTGGCTCTTAACAGGAATGTTAAGCTGGGTGCAAATTTCTAGGATATCTTTATTTTCTAGGTTCAACTCTTTCGATAAATCGTAAATTCTAACTTTTTGTGCGTTGTTCATCCACTATCCCCCTGACTAGGTTTGTGTTGGTTTAAAGACTTGGACCCTTGGCTTTTAAGCAACGGGCAAGTTCTCGGTTTGGTCAGTTCCATCTGACTGCAATCATGACTATCTTATAAAATGACCTTACTCCTATGCTAACGACCAAAGACATCAAGACGCATCCCTAAATAACCTAAATGTTAAAAATTGGGAGATTTAGCTGATACAGACTCGGTATCTAGTGTTTGCCAACGACTCCACAGGGCTTGATAAATACTATCAGGGACATTAGTCCTAAGCATTTTGCCCAAGCGGTTCTTTTTGCTGGCGTTGTACAAGCAATTCTCCTGAGGACAGATATAAGCAGATCTCCCCATCCCCTTATCTAATTGTACCTGTCGAGATGAATGAACTCGAACAATACGCCAAAATGTCTGTTTTGGTGCTACCTTACGACAACTAACACAACGTCGATAGTTGGGCTGCATAACTAACGAAATGATTATTTACTATTTAAATACAAGGTCAGTTTCGTCATTGTCTTTTTCATTACTCAAAAGCTCTGACTTATTAGAGAGTTGCTGTTCTTTGTTGATTTCTAGCTGATAGGTAGCTGTATCTTTGATATCAATTTTCCACCCAGTTAAACGGGCGGCTAAGCGGACATTTTGACCCTCTTTGCCAATGGCCAAGCTCAATTGGTCTTCGGCGACCAAAACCAGAGCATGGCGCTCATCAGGATTAATTAAAACCACTTGATCTACTCTGGCCGGACTGAGGGCGTTGGCAATATAGGTAGCAGGATCGGGAGACCAACGAATCACATCAATTTTTTCTCCTCGCAGTTCGTTAACTACTGCTTGAATTCGAGAGCCTCTAGCTCCAATACAGGCTCCTACAGGATCTACATCTCGCTCTAGGGTATCTACCGCAATTTTAGTTCTTGGACCGACATAGCGAGAAGGGGGATTAGCTTCACGGGAAACAGCCACGATCCGTACGATTTCTTCTTCTATTTCAGGGACTTCCACAGTAAATAGGTCGACAACTAAGCCGGCTGCTGAGCGTGAAACGATCAGTTGGGGTCCACGATGGGAGCCTTCTCGAACTTTTTTCAGGATGACTTTGAAACTAGAATTGGCGCGATAATTGTCATTGGGTAGCTGTTCTCGTTTGGGTAGGACTGCTTCAACTTCGGGTTGACTAAAAGCACTTTGAACGGCGACGATCGCGTCTTGGCGTTCAAAGCGTAAGGATCTCGCATTCAAAACGGTTCCTTCAAGATCATTGAATTCTTCTTGAATAAGTCTACGTTGTTGATCTCGTAGTTTTTGTAAGAGAACTTGTTTGGTTTGAATAGCCGCCATCCGCCCGAAATCCTTTTGATTTGGGGTTACATCTAAAACTACTTCGTCTCCCAATTGAGCTTCTGAAGCAACTTCTTGGACTTCTTTGAGAGAGATGTGATGGTCGATGTTATCGACTACTTCCACAATTCTTTTGGTAGAGAGGATGCGAAACCCTTCTTCTTCAATATCTAGTTCTACTTCAAAGTTATTAAAGTATTCATCATGAAATTGCTGACGATCTAAGCTTTGGGAACGACGATAACGTTCATATCCTTTGAGTAACGCTTCTCGCAAGGCTTCTTGCACGGCAGATTTTGGCAAATTGTGCTGTTGGCTAATTTCATCAATCATTTTAGCCAGACCGGGTAAGCTAATAAGGGACATGGTTATGGACCTCCTTGACTTAAAGATATAGAGTTTGGTTAGGGATGGTCATCAAGTGTGATTGTGGAAATCAGGTCCCGAGGAATTGTGATCGCCTGTCCTTTCTTGTTTAGATGAACGCTCTCCGTATCTCGTTCTTGAAGCCTGCCTCGCCATTCTTTTTTATTTAGGTACGGGGCATAGGTTGTGACAATGACGGCAAATCCTTTGAAGGAAATAAAATCACGGTCACTATTTAGCTGTCGAGAAACTCCTGGGCTAGAAATTTCTAAAACATAGGAACCTGGAATGACTTGGGACTCATCAAGACTAGTTTCTAAGGCTCGACTTACCCCTTCACAATCATTTAAGCTTGTATCTCCTTGTGGGTTACGAATATGTATACGCAACACAGGAAGTCGTTTTTCAGTCTGAAAAACAACATCAACGACTTCTAGTCCGAGATTGTCGGCGATAGGGGTAGCTATTTCAATAATTTGTGAGATTATAGGGTTATTCATTGCGGCTTAGGCACTAAAAAAAGCGGGTTCCAGCCCACTTCCTTTGAACGTTAATAATTTGGAAGGGTTGTAAAAGATACCATGATTACCTGTCCTGGTTTACTAGTCTAGCAAACTTTTAGTCCCTTTTTTTTAGTTTGTAATTAGGGACACTTTGGAATATTTGAAAAGTTTATATTTAACTACTAGTAATCTTAGCTTTTTGGTGTCAGATGCAAGTCTGTTCTGAAATTTATTCAAAATCTTCGCTAGAAAGTTGTCTAAACATAATTAGTTTTAATTTTTTTTAGTAAGTCCTCAAGAAACATTTCTATCTGCTCAATACTTTGTTGGTCTTGTCACTCAATGATCATAGTCTGTATTAATTTATCGACTAATTTCTTAAAAAGCTCATTGAATTTAAGATATTAGATTAGTATTTATTTAAGTATTTAAGATAATTTTCAATGAAATTGATAGGATTCTTTTGGTTTAGGTTTTTGATATTTTAGCTAAAATTATTTTTTAAAGCTAGAATAAGTTTATATTGTGGTCAAAACTTTTTTGAAGTTATACTCAATTAATGTTTTTATTTTTAGACCAATTTTAAAAATAATTTTATTAACTAGTAAATAATTAACTATTTCGATAACTTCTGGTATATTATTAATATAATTAGCATCAATATATGCCTTAGTCTTAGTTCTAAGAAAAATAAAAATTATTACTTTTTTAACTGTAAATTAAACTTAATTAATAATGTGAATAACTACTGTCTCAGTAATTTTTTGGGCAATCCAGGTAACAAATCCTTGACTTGTTTGTTTTTTAATCGTTTTTACATTAATTAAATTAGATCTATCTAGGCGAATAATTAAGGGAATAATCTTCACCCAACGAAATATAGGAATCAACAAGAGAATATCATACTAACGTCACAACATGGCATCCAACCAATTTATCCTGGTATGACGACAACTAATATACCAACTTTATACTATAAGAAAAATAAGATAAAAAGAAAAATAAATTCAGCCTATTATTAATAAGTTTTCCATTTTCCTCCGCTGGACAAAAATAGTTATTTTCTAAATAAAAATCTAATTTCATTTTCGAAATAAATAATTTATTTGTCCATTATTTTGCTACTTTCTTAAGTTTAAAATATTTTTTTAAAAATTTAAATATTTTTATTCTCAGACACATACACTTTTACTCTATTTTAATATTTCTAATATTTTTATTTTGTCAGCTTTTATCAGCGATTAAAAATAAATTTTATTCAATAATTTTTATGACTTATTTTCGGAAATAAACCATAAAATAATTAACCCTTTAATCGATGATTTAAAAATAATTTAATCTTTAATATTTTTAGGATTTATTCGCTATATTTAATTTTTATTTTATCTTAATTAAATTCAATTTTTTTATCTAATTAAAATACTTTAAACGTTTAGTCCACTAAAAAACTATATAGTTTTTTAGTGGTTTTTTCAAATTTTTCAATTTTTAAATATGATTAAAATCTTCCTTATAACCAAAAATATTACAAAAAAATATAGGTTAAATTAAAAATAGTAAATTCATAATTAATTAAAACTATTAAAACTATAATTTTTCCATTAAAGTATTCTATACGTAGGTATTTTCTTCGCGAGCTTGAGAATAAATTTGTTAATGCCATGCTGAAAAGTCAGAGGTTAGAATAATTAAAAAAAAATGATTTAAACTAGTTTAGTTTGTTTTTTTTAAAAAATGCTCATCGATTGAGTCTTTTATTAATTAGGTCACTGAATTGATTTTGTTAGTTTCTAATTAAGCAATTCCATATGAGTACTAGCATCGTATCTTTTGATTTTAAATAATCTTCAAAAAAGTAGATCAAAAAAAGTTATGAAGATTTTGCCTGGATTAGAGAGTAAGTCATCTTCAGTTATTTATAATAAGAATGTTATTATGCCTTTTAATTGTTAATATTTTTATGATGGATAAAAATGCTTCTATTCAAAAACAATATAAATATAAAATAGGCGGAAGTCTTTCTTATGGTCATCCAACTTATGGAGAACGTGCAGCAGATAAGGACTTATTAGAAGCTTTAAGAGCAGGAAAGTTCTGTTATATATTTAACTGTCGTCAGATGGGAAAATCTAGTCTTAGAGTTCGTATGATGCATCAACTTCAAGCAGAAGGAATGACTTGTGCTTCGGTAGACATCACCAGTTTGGGAAGTGATATCAGTCAGCAACAATGGTATAGTGGAATTATAACTCAATTGTTTTTGGGATTTAATTTAACTGAAAAAGTCAATTTAAAAACTTGGCTAAGAGAAAAAAAAGATTTATCGGGAGTTCAAAAATTTATTCTCTTCTTAGAAGAAGTTCTTTTAGTATATTCTCAAGAAAAAAATCAATATATTTTCATTGATGAAATTGATAAAATCATTAGTCTTGATTTCTCCCTTGATGATTTTTTTACTTTAATTCGATTTTGTTATAATCAACGAGCAGAAAAGCCCCAATTCAATAAGATTGTTTTTGCGTTATTTGGAGTAGCTACTCCCTCAGATTTAATTCGGGACAAAACTCAAACACCGTTTAATATTGGGCAACCTATTGAATTAACAGGATTTACCTTAGAAGAAGTTAACCCATTAGTTCCTGGATTAACTACTATTACAGATTCTCCGAAGAAAGTTTTAAAAGTAGTTTTAGATTGGACAGGAGGACAACCTTTCTTAACGCAGAAACTCTGTCAATTACTTCTGAAGAAAGCAGGCATTATTCATCCAGAAAGAGAAGATGAAACTATCACTGATGTCGTACAAAAATTTATTATAAAAAATTGGGAGTCTCAAGATGAGCCGGTTCACCTAAAGACGATTCGTGATCGTCTCCTCCTTAATGAAAAAAGAACTGGAAAATTACTAGGATTGTATCAAAAAATTTTAAAAAATGGCTCAATTGAAGCTGATGATAGTCCAGAACAAACGGAACTGCGTTTATCTGGATTAGTGGTTAAGTGTAATAGTCAGCTTATTGTTTATAACAAAATTTACCGAGGAGTTTTTAACGAGAAATGGGTCAGCAAAGAACTTGAAAAAATTCGTCCTTATTCAGAAACAATTACTGCTTGGATTAACTCTTCTTATCAAGATAACTCTCGTTTATTGCGTGGAAAAGCTCTAGAAGACGCCTTGAATTGGGCAATAGATAAAAATCTTGGTAATATTGATTACAAATTTTTAACAGCAAGTCAGAATTTAGATAAACAGGAAGCAGAAATTAACTTAGTAGCTGAAAAAAAAGCTAATGAAATTTTAACCCAAGCAAATCTAAAAGCTCAAAAGATGATTCGTTTTGGAATCGCTATTTTAGTCTTTTCTTTAATAGGAGCAATCATTTTCTTTGCCCAAGCAAGATTAGCAATTAAAAAACAACAAGAAGCCCAAAAGGGAACTCAATTAGAACAAGCTGGGAATAGTGCATGGAGACGATTTAGATTTGAACAAATTGATGGGTTATTATCAGCAATGGAAGGGGTTCAGCAATTACAAACTATCGTCAGAGATCAACGAATATTACAAGACTATCCCGCTACTAGTCCCATTTTAGCCCTAGAACAAATTCTAGATCGAATTCACGAAAAAAATAAATTAACCAGTCATCAAGATGCTGTTAATAGTGTTAGTTTCAGTCCGAATGGACAATTAATAGCTACCTCATCGAGTGATGGAACCATCCGTTTCTGGGATTGGCAAGGCCGAGAGCAATTGGTCATAACCGATCATCAGGGAAATATATATCGTGTAGCTTTTAGCCCTGATGGTCAAAGTATCGCTACCGCCTCCCAAGATGACACCGCCAAAGTCTGGACTTTACAAGGAAAGAAATTAGCAACCCTGAAAGGCCATAAGTCATCAGTCTATAGTGTTAGTTTTAGTCCAAATGGAAAACGCTTAGTAACGACTTCTAGGGATTATACAGCCAGAGTTTGGGATCTCCAAGGACAACAACTAGCTATTTTAAAAGGTCATCAAAAATCAATTGATCACGGGATATTTAGCCCAGATGGACAACGATTAGCCACTGCGTCACGGGATGGAACTGTTAAAGTATGGGATAGTCAAGGGAATCTTCTAAAAACTCTGAAAGACGATGTAAACTCCTTTTATAGCGTCAGTTTTAGCCCAGATGGACAACGATTAGCCGCTTCAGCCAAGGATGGAACTGTCAGAATTTGGGATAATCAAGGAAAATTAATTTTAACCTTGAAAGGACATCAGGAGTTGGTTAAGAAGGTAACCTATAGCAAAGATGGCAAATGGATAGTGACAGGCTCAAGTGATGGTACTGCCAGAGTATGGAATAGTCAAGGGGAAGAAGTAACGGTTTTTCATGGACATCAAAATCCCATTTATGATGTCGCCATTAGCAATAATAGTCAAAGGTTAGCTACTGCATCAAGTGACGGGACAGTGAAGCTTTGGGACATGACTTCTCCTATGACAAATGGGTTTAAAACCATTGATAATTATGTCACGGCGGTTAGTTTTTCTTCTAACGGTCAAGTATTAGTGATTGCTGCTGAAAATGGGAACGTTTATCTTTGGAATTTACACGGTAAACAGTTAAGACAATTTCAAGCCCATAATAGTGGTATTAATGATGTAAAATTTAGTCAAGATAATCAAAAACTAGTGACGACTGATAACAATGGTCGTGTTAAATTATGGGACTTACAAGGCAAATTACTAAGTGCATTATTTGATGATTCAGTCAGGGTTTATAGTGTTGCTTTGAGTCCCGACAGTCAATTATTAGCGATAGCGACTCGTTCAGGAGAAGTTTGGCTGTGGAATATTAAAAGTACGTCTCCAAAGTTAATTAATAAATTTGCTGCTCATAATGAAACTATCCATCATATTAGTTTTGGTCCAAATGCTAAAACATTAGCCACTGCATCTGGAGATGGAACAGTTAAATTATGGGACTTACAAGGAAATTTACAACAGTCATTTCTTGGGCATGAAGATCGGATTAATTGGCTAGATTTTAGTCCAGATAGTCAATATTTATTGACTGCTTCTAAAGACAGAACTGCCAGATTGTGGAATATTAATGGCAATCTTTTAGAAGTATTTAAAAGTGATCTTTTCCCTATTTCTCATGTTAGTCTTAGTCCTGATGCTAATTATTTGGCAACTGCTTCAAGCGATGGAACTATCCGGTTATGGGATTTTCAAGGAAATCTTCATGCTAGAATAAAAGGCTATCAGCAGCCTATTGTAGGACTTAAATTTAGTCGAGATAGTCAACAGATTATAACAGTCGCTAGGAATGGAATCGTAAGAATCTGGAGAGTACAAGAACAATTTACTCGTTTAGAAAATCTGTTAACTCAAGGATGTCAATGGCTAGAAGACTATTTTGTTACTCGCCCCCAGGAAAAAGTTAAGCTAAAAGTCTGTGAATAATTGAAAGTCCACTCCTTGAAGTTTATATTGAAAGTTTAAAATTGATACAAATACAAACAATAACTTCAACTAAATTTATTTAGTATGAACTTTTATCGTCTCCTTTGGTTAATAAAAACTATAAATACTTTGGTATAGAACCTGTTCAAAAAATGATGACTATCTTGAAACTTGGAATTAAGGTAAGGGCAGGGTTAAAGTAAATTGGTTAATGACCTTGATTGAAAATCATAAATTTATATAAACATAATAGTTGATTGTTTTTAATTAATTAATACTCAAGTCAATTATATCCCAGATTTTCTTCCATAAAAAATAAGATAATGATACATTAAAAAATGCTTTGTTAGTACGATTAATTCGATTGCTAAGCAAACATTAGATAAATACAAGCTAAGTAAAAGTGTATTTAAAAAATATAAAAGTCTAAAAAATTAATTTTTTAGACTTTTAAGAGTTAGACTCAATCATAAAGGAAGAAAACCGGGCTTTATAATTAGGTTATTTGAACAGTTCTTATTCTCAGTAAGATTAGAGAATAGACTTTTAGATGACATACAACTATTGGTCTTTCTGGATGTAGTTGAAGACAATTACAGAAGAAATTATAGATAAAATAGTTAACAACCATAACATATTCCTATTCAGTTTTGATGTATAAAATTATGGAATACTAAACCTTTTAGAGAGCCAATTTTAGGAGTAATAACCATGACGAGTATAATCACCCCCCATGGCGGTCAATTGATTGATCGTGTCTTAAGCGGCACTAATGGACAAATTGCCTTTGAAAACGCCCATGGATTACCTCGATTAACACTTTCTAAGCGTAATCTCGCGGATCTTGAGTGTATTGCGACTGGTGTTTATAGTCCTCTCAATGGCTTTGTCACTGAAGAAGAATATCAAGCAATCATTAACGATATGCGCTTAAAAAATGGTCTGGCGTGGTCTATTCCTGTTACTTTACAGGTTCCCAATGCTAGTTCTGAAAAATATCGCCTAGATAGTGATATTGCTTTAGTTCATCCTAATGGTGATATTTTGGCTGTCATGACCATTACCAGCAAATTTAAGCCCGATCAAAACCACGAAGCTCGAAATGTCTATCGTACCACCGATGAAGAGCATCCCGGGGTGAAGGCAATGCAAGCTGAGGGAGAAATTTACCTAGGCGGTCCTATCAACGTTATCAACACTATCCCCCAAAGCAGTTTTCCTGAGCACAGCTTTAGTCCAAAAATGACTCGAGAAGAGTTTGTAAAGCGTGAATGGAAGACTGTGGTTGCTTTTCAAACCCGCAATCCCATCCACCGTGCCCACGAGTATATTACTAAAATTGCTCTCGAACTAGTTGATGGATTATTCATCAATCCCTTAGTTGGGATGACAAAATCCGATGATATCCCAGCCGATGTACGGATGCAGTGCTATCTAACTTTAATTGATAAATACTATCCACAAAACCGTACCTTTTTAGGCGTTTTTCCCGCTGCGATGCGTTACGCAGGTCCACGGGAAGCAATTATGCACGCAATTGCTCGCCAGAATTATGGCTGTAGCCATTTCATTGTGGGACGAGATCATGCAGGAGTTGGAGACTATTATGGTACCTACGATGCTCAACACATCTTTGAAGAATTTCAAGAGGATGAACTCAAGATTCAACCCATGAAATTCGAACATGCATTTTATTGTACTCGCACTCAAACTATGGCCACTGCTAAAACTAGTCCTAGCACTCCTAAAGAAAGAATAAATTTGTCTGGGACTAAAGTCCGCAAGATGCTTAAAGAGGGTAAGACTCCTCCTCCTGAGTTTAGCCGTCCAGAAATTGCCCAAATTTTAGTGGCATCAATGCAACGAAAATTAAGCTAGTCCAGTATTGCAAATCTTAACCTGTGGAGGATATTAATGAAATTGGCCCTTCTAAACTGAGTGTTATAAATTAGTGGCTAATAACTTTTAAAACTTTTATTCTGACTGTATTCTTCTAAATTAGAACTCCAAAAACTTCATTTTATGAAAATGAAGTTTTTGGAATCTTAGAAACCTGACAAAGTTAAAATTTTCAACTTTTGCTTATTATGATTTTCTCACAACTAGTCTATAAAAGTCATAATAATCTTCTCCTAAGCCTTTCTTAGCCGATATCTAATTCTTTTCGACTAAATAAACTATTTAAGTTTCATTAAATAAATAATTGATAGTTTGTAGTGGGAATCAACAACTATTGACCTCAACTTTAATACTTAGATTAGTTCATAAACTTGATATGATTAGCAACGGTTGGCTGTTTTAATAAGAAAAAAGTCCGACCTCTGCCAACTTGTAACTTTTAACCTCTGACTTGACGAATCTATTTTGACTACCTCTACTCTATTCCGAAAAGTCCGATTATTAGATCCTTTCTCCAATACCGACACTATTGCTGATGTTTGGTTGGCTGAAGGAAAAATTCAAGCTATTAACTCCAATATTGACTTTTTACCCCCAGATACCACTGTCATTGAGGAACAAGGATTGATTCTAGGTCCAGGTTTAGTCGAGCTTTATAGTTATAGTGGCGAACCTGGATTTGAATACCGAGAAACTTTAGCTTCTCTTGCTGCTTCGGCGATTGCTGGAGGGTTTACCCGTGTAGCTATCTTACCTGACACAATTCCAGCCATTGATACGTTAGCTGCCCTATCTTTATTACAACAAAAATCCCAAACCTTACAGATATCCCCTAAGCTTTATTTTTGGGGAAACTTAACTGTGGGAGGAAAAGAGAGAGAAATGACGGAACTAATAGAATTAGCAACAGGAGGAATTGTAGGATTTACCGATAGTCAGGGTATAGAAAATTTGGGGTTGTTACGACGAATATTAGAATATATTAAACCAATAGGGAAACCCGTAGCCTTGGTTCCTGAATGTCGATCTCTTAAAGGAAATGGAGTGATGCGTGAAGGACCTCTATCGATTCATTACGGACTTGTAGGAAATCCTCAAATCAGTGAAACAACGGCTATTGCCGCTATTTTAGAGATGGTGACCGTCATTAACACTCCTGTACATCTTAGAGGAATCTCAACCCATCGGGGAGTGGAATTAGTTGCCTGGGGAAAAGCGAGAGGAATACCTGTAACTGCTAGTACCTCTTGGCTGAACTTATTATTAGATACTCAAGATATCGCTAATTATGATACAAATTTACGCATAGAACCCCCACTAGGCCATGCAGAAGACCGTCAGTCTCTCAAAAATGGAATAAAACAAGGAATTATTGACGCAATTGCCGTTAATCATCGCTCTTATAGTTATGAAGAAAAAATAGTTCCTTTTGCACAAGCCCCTCCAGGAGCGATTGGGCTAGAATTAGCCTTACCACTATTATGGGAGAATCTAGTCATTAGCGGAGAATTGACTCCCCTACAATTGTGGAGAGCTTTAAGCAATAACCCTCAAAGATGTTTAGGACAAGAGTTAACTTCTTTAAAGGTGGGACAAGCAGCAGAATTAATTCTTTTTGATCCACAAAAACTCTGGACAGTGGACTCATCTAATCTTCATTGTTTAGGGAAAAATACTTCCTGGTGGGGTCGTGAAGTTAGAGGACGGGTCGTCATGTCAGTGAGGTCAATAACTCAAAAGTCTAACGATCAATAGATAATCTTTGCACACTACCGAGGTTGTCTAAGAAGACTTATTTAATATATAGACATTGGAAACACATAACTATAGCTGACAAATAAGACAAGACACTGTTTAATGCCTCGCACTATGTGAGCAGGTGTGATGTCGATGTTAAAAAGCGTAAAAATAAATTGACAAATTATCCTAATGTTAGGTAGAGTACAGATCCGCATTTTGAAACCGGCTACTTTGTTTTCCTTCTTTCTATTGCCTGACCTATGACAGGGTAGCTGGTCTAAGCTAGTATCATTGGGAATTTTTACGAAGGTGTATCGATTAGTTGTCGAATCCATCCAAGACCTAAATCAGAAGATCAGTCTAAATCCTGAACAACAGCATTATTTAAGGCGAGTTTTGAGATTAAATGACGGCGATAACTTTGTTGCAATGAATGGCCAAGGTCAATCCTACCTAGCACAATTTGCAGAGAATTCGGCTCAGATTTTAGAGATTTTTAAGGAATTAACAGAACTACCCATTGCGGTTACTTTAATAATTGCTCTTCCTAAAGGCAATGGCTTTAATGAAATTGTTCGTTGTTGTACTGAATTAGGGGTAACGACCCTAATCCCAACCATTAGTCAGCGTACTTTACTTAAACCCAGTTCTCACAAACTCGAAAGATGGCGTAAAATTGCTACTGAAGCGGCCGAACAGTCAGAACGTCAAATTGTTCCCACAATCATCGAACCTATACTGTTTGAAAAACTTTTAATAAGTATAAACAAGACTGCTGTTGATCACTATATTTGTGTCCCTCGTAGGGAAGTAAGACACTTATTAACTTACTTGCCTAATTCCCCTCGAAAATCTATAGTGATTGCTACAGGATGCGAAGGAGGTTGGACAGATGAAGAAGTAGAAAAAGCTATCACCTCTGGATTTCAACCCGTTACCCTAGGTCGTCGTATTCTCCGGGCTATAACCGCTCCCATTGTTGCTTTATCCTTAGTAACTTCTGTTATTGAACGAGAGCTTATGACAATCGAAACATAGTTTAGAAGATCACTAAATTTTAAAAATTTATTAAAAAACTAATTTAACCTAAAATTCATCGTCAAAAGTTATGATGTTAATCATTCTCTTTGTACTTGTCCCGCTCTGTTTTTTCTACTATGCTTCCCAGGTTTCTATGCTCGAGCTGCTCACCGAAGCTATCAATCGTCAAGGTCCTTCTGCAGCATACTAACTGCTCCAACAATTAGGGAAAAGTATATCTCGACAATCCTTCAATCGTATTTTGTACAGCCTTATACATAAGCTAGAAAGCAATTTGATTGTACTTAAATAAGGCTAGCTAGCAGAGAAATCAAGTCATAAATCATAAGTTTATAGCCAAAATAAAATATACTAGGGACTCCATCAAATACATTTGGGAAAAAAGAAGACAATTAACGTCAACAGATTTTAGCCCAAGTTATGGAAAATCAAGATAGCCAAAAAAGGCTCCTATTAATTAATGTTAAAAACAATTCTAGACAATCGAAGTAAGTGACGGCTTACAAAGCCTAAAAAATCATGTAAATAGCCCTAGCTCGCCTACAATTACCTAGTCGCTATTAGCGATTATGTCGAACAGAAGCTGAAAGGAAGATTTTATTTTTATGCTTAACAACTCCAACAAGCAGATATTCTCGATTTTGTGGTGTTACTTAGAGATATTACCACTTTATTCAAATGTATCGAGTGCTATAAGTTGAGTCACTGATTCCTAAAATCACCCTAATTTATCAACGGCAAAAAATTACCGGCTAATCCTAACATTTGGCTGCTCTAAGGCTGGTCAACTGGTAGAAAAAATATTTTACTTTAGGGAATGTGCGAAGGTGAAGTCACGGAAAAAATTACAACGTAGAACCGAAACTCTAGACTGTGAGAAGCTTTTTCATCTTAAATTTACCCAAACAAAAGAAAATCTCCTTTTATGAGATTTAGCAAGTTACTGATTGATGAAAGAGGAACAATCCATCATAGTTAGGTTCATTTGGTAAACTTGATAAATGAGCAGTTAATTAATAATAAAATTCGGTTAAAATTTCTCTTTTTTGGAGAATCAGCTCTCAATTTTTTAAAACGCCTTCAGTCTGTCCCTTCCAATGTAAACTCACTCCGTTGTAAAAATACCTCTGGGGATGTAGCCTTTCAGCTGTTTAATGGATTAATCCCTTTTAAGAGGATGTCCTAAGAATAAATTACTCGATTCAATGTTATAATTAAGTTAGATAGCGGCAGTGACTTAAAGTTATTTCCTGGTCTTGACACGATGAACAAAGAACAACTTCGAGACTTGCTAGTGGGGAAACCCCCAGAAATTCTTCATCATTTCTCTCAAAAAACAGCTAAAAACAGCTAAAAAATACCGATATCTTATCGGCACGTGCCTATGGACTAGTAAAGAGCCAACCTCCTGGGATAAGACGGGGGTTAGACAACTTGCTGTCTAGTATTATGTAGGTTTCATGAAGTATAATGGCTTATCCTAACAACTATGAACGACGACGACCTTAGCGTAATTGAGACGACGGATCAATTTGGTGAACCATTAGATTTCTTAGACTCTGCTCGTTCTGAACTCCCGCTTCCTGACCCAGAGTCAATATTACCTCTGTTAACAGATCCAAACCCATCACAAAGGATGTTAGCAGCGCGTGTGTTCTGCGAACTGCAAGACCAACGGGCGATTGCTCCTCTGATTGACCTGTTGAACGACATTTGTCCTCTAGTAAGGGTTAGTGCGGCCTACGCCTTGGGGAAAAACACTAGCCCTGATGCTGTGGAAGCATTGATTGAACTATTAAAACAGGATTGGAATGGGTATGTCCGTAAAGGTATTGTTTGGGCTTTAGGGAATGGAGGAGATCGCCGTGCATTAAATCCTCTAATTCATGCTGTTAAAACGGATATTTCAGCAGTACGTCTTTGGGCTGCTAGTAGTTTAGCTCAAATCGCTAAGCTAGAATACGAAGATGTCATAGCGGCTATTGCCCCTTTGATTGAAGGGTTAAGACATGACTGCGTGGCTGCGGTCCGTGGTAATTGCGCCTGGGCAATTGGTCAATTATGTCGAGAGATACCTTCTAATATGGTTTATACAACGGCAATAGATGCGTTGATTGAAGCATTAGCCAAAGATGAAGATTTAGGGGTTAAAGAGGATGCTAGAAATGCGCTGCTTAAGGTTGGCGCTCCTAGGGGACTGCAAATGATTGAAGAACTTGAACTTGAAGGACTGATCTAGTTAATTTGAGTCGTTAGACGTAATCAGACAATAGTTAAGCTCTCAAATTTATTAATATTTGTTAACATAGAATTATTGATTATTTATCTATCCCAAAATGTAACAGTAGAGTTCACACTCAGACATTTTGCAATGACAAAACCTTTAATTTTAGGCATTAGTGGCGCATCGGGGTTAATTTATGCTGTTCGTGCTTTGAAGTTTCTCCTCGAAGCAGATGTTGTGGTCGAAGTAGTAGCTTCAAAAGCGACCTATATGGTATGGGAGGCTGAGCAAGGAACCAGAATACCTATTGTTCCTGAAAAACAAGCAGAATTTTGGCGAAATCAAGCAGAAGTACCCAAAAAAGGTAGACTTAACTGTCATCGTTGGGGAGACTTAGGTGCAACCATTGCTAGTGGTTCTTTTCGGACATTCGGAATGGTGATTCTACCATGTAGCATGAGTACAGTAGCTAAGTTAGCAATGGGGTTAAGTTCAGACCTGCTTGAACGAGCTGCCGATGTTCAAATTAAAGAGGGTCGTTCTTTAGTTATTGTTCCCCGCGAAACCCCTTTAAGCTTGATTCACCTCCGAAATTTGACGACCTTAGCTGAAGTTGGGGTTAAGGTGGTTCCTGCCATTCCTGCTTGGTATCATCATCCTCAAACTATTGAAGACTTAGTAGATTTTGTGGTAGCTCGAACCTTAGATCAACTAGACATTGATTGTGTTCCTTTTAACCGTTGGCAAGGTCATTAATCAGTTAACGTCTTTGTAGACGGAAGTATAGCTAGAAAGTATACTTAAAAAGTTTTCATTGAAATACCCAATATTGCCAAAAAACACATTAAAGTTTAACTTTAATGTTATTTATTAGAACTTTTAAAGTCGTCATTTTAGCGGTTGAAAAATTCTACCAGACTTTTTCATAATATTGCTTTTAGATTTTTATATAGAGCTAAATAATAACGATTGCACATCAATAAAAAAAATTTTTAAAACTATCTTAATAATAATTCTCTAAACATTTTCTTTGAGCAAATAAAAACTGAAACAGATGCTTGTCCTGTTGAATAAGATATTACTAAAAGTTAACCTGAATGCGATTGGTTAACCTTTAAAGAAAACAAAGTTCGCCTAAAAGATACTACTAAAAGTTTAGCCTGTCAATTGGTTAATCTGGACAGTAATTTTTGTGCTTTTCATTAGTATAATCGACATATAGTAAATCTCAAAAAAATAGCTGAAAGCAGATTATTTACTAGCAAATAGTCAGATTTAATGGTGATCATTTTATTATCTTCTTGTCGACTACAGAAGGTTAAAAGTATTTCTACTTAACCCGTTATTTTAAACTTAAAATGAAGATAAAGTTGGATTTTAAATCATAAGTCTATTTTAAAAAGCTATTACTATTGTATTCATCATAGAGAGCGATAGCTTTTGTGTTTAAATTAAATCATGCTTCACTTATTTTAATAACTGTAGTTCTAATTTTTTTATTGTACATAGTCGGCAATAGATTTATTGACTGAGTTAAATAGTTAATAAAAATAAATAAATATTGCAAGTTTCTCTAAGAATAGTAAAACTAAAAATTGTTAATTTTTTCAAAAATTTATTGTTTAAAAATAAAAAAAACTTCAATAAAAAGTTCAGATATATTGGACACTATTTATTAGTTCAAACCTAAGTAACTTAGCTATTCTATACTAGAAATACTTTAGTGTTAACCAATAAACTCTGAAAATAAGTTTTTATAAAAAATTTTTTATACAATTAAAATTTTGCAGAGGTTTTTATCAATTTAAATAAATCAAATAAATTAATTTAAAAATTAAAATAAAATTAATATATCAATCTATAATTTATCAAGTATCGATGTTATCCTTAAATAAGTTTATCTTTATAAATAGTTAAATAATAAATTATTAAGCAATTCTAAATTTTATTAATAATTTATAAACAAAAGAATAAATTATATTTATTAATTTAGATACGTAAGTTTACAGTAGCAGATTTAATATTTCTAGGTTAGAATTATCTTTGCTCCACTATAAACCGTCAAAATCAACTGGACTATACCTTGTTCACGGTTTGGTTGAGTGTCATAATTTTTGTAACAGATTTTTTTATTTACAATGAAGTGTCTCTCTCATTGCTTGGTTTTGAGATAGACAAGATTGATAATAACAATATCGGAAGCTATTTATGACTGATCTAGTTCAACAACTCAACATTATCAATGAACTTGCTGATGTTTCAGGAAAAGTTATTTATCAATATTTTAGACAACCTAATATTGAGATTGAAACAAAACACTTCGACCGATCTTCTATTGTGACTATTGCTGATCGCGCTGCTGAAGAAGCAATGGTCGAAGTTTTGCGGCAAAAAGCCTCAAGTGATGGGATAATTCGAGAAGAAGGGGATAATATTCCCTCTCAAAATGGTCGTTATTGGGTACTTGATCCCATTGATGGAACCTCGTCTTTTGTCAAAGGATTACCTATTTTTGGGACATTAATAGGGTTAATAGATGAGGCTTATAACGTTCCTCTACTCGGTTGTATGAATCAACCTATCTTACAGAAAAGATGGTTGGGAATACATGGAAAACTACCTACTTTGAATGGAAGACTGGTCAAAAATTTGTACGTTAAACTAACTGATAGTCACTTAAAAGACGCCTGTCTTGCCTCAACAACTCCCATGATGTTCGTCACTAAAAGACAACAAATGATTGCGGCTAAATTACAAGATGTTTGTAAACGAATAGCTTTTGGAGGAGACTGTTACAACTATGTATCGTTAGCCAGTGGTTGGAGTTCTATGCCAATGGTTATCCTAGAATCGGATCTTAAGTACTATGATTTTTGTGCTTTGATTCCCATTATTGAAGGAGCTGGATGTATTATAACTGACTGGTCAGGAAATTCACTTAATCGTCAATCAACAGAGGTTTTGGCAACCTCTAACCAAACTTTACATGAGCAAGCTTTAGCGGTCATAAATCGTCAATAATAAAGTCTTTAATTTAATTAAAAATCTACCTGACTATTTTCTATATAAAGGCATAGTGATTAAAACTTAGCAGAACTGGCGAGAATTGCTTGCCCAAAATAGTGTTGTAGGTCCAAAAAAACACTGCACAGTCATGCTAATAAGTGCTCCTGCCTGCTGTGAGTAAATATCAATCCTTACCGCAAGAACTTACTATATTACTCAGTTGAATGATAACAGGAGCAAGATTAGGAGTTCTACCGAGATAGACTAAAGCGATGAGTAAATCATTCCAAACCCAAAGGAATTGAAACACGGCACAAGAGGCTAAAGTCGGCATAAAAAGGGGAACACTAAGTTTAGTGAAAATTTTGAGATGAGATGCCCCATTAACTTTGGCTGCTTCTATAAGAGCCTTAGGTAATGCACCACGGCTCATAGTACATTTTTAAATAAAATAAGAATAGTTGAACTTATCAAAAAAATATATTCAACATCAATTTGTATTTATTGTAGTTTAATCACTAAAAAATTTCATCAAAATAATGAATTAACTATCAGAAAATTGCTTGGAGCAGAGAGGTCCGTATATCTCAATATTAATTGTCGTTAAATAAAATGTGATAAATATGGGACATATCTACAGAATAGTTAAGCTATCCTAAACAATGAATAACATATCATGAAGAATTTAATATAAAAATTATTGAGGAGTCTTTAAATAGTAATATGAAGAATGTAGCAATAAAAAATAAAGTAAACAAAATAAAAATAATGCTTAAAGATCTAGATTTAGACAAAAAATACAGATTAAAAAAATATTAAAATAATTTAAAACCAATAAAATAAAATTAAAGTATGTGTAAATTAACACCACATATTAATAATTTTAGATAGACAAAAATCTATAAAAATTTGAAAAATAAGAACATATAAAGAGGCAGTAAAATATCTATAAATTTTAAAATTAAGTTTTTTAGGTCCACTTAACAAACTTAGTTGAAATTATTAAACAATCTCTATTTAGATAGGTCAATATTTTAATACTTGACAAAACCAGTATAAAAGCTTGCTAAGCTCTAATTTAGCAAGCTTTTTGATATTAGTTAAATAGTCTATAAATTAGAATAAAAGTCTATAATAATTCAATTTAGCATTGAATTATTATAGACTCAGAAAAAACATAAAAATTATGAATAAAAATAATTTATTTTTTAACTTATCTCTTGATAAAACTAAAAAATACAGGAATTGAGCAAAATTTTACCATTTCATTAAAATTTTTAAAATACTCATTAACTCAATGCTCATCTACTAATATTCAGCTATTTTATCTTCATTTTTAAAATTTAATCTGACAATTTTTTTATTAGTTAGTAATTTAACAAATTCATAGATATATGACGAGTTATAGATCTATAATACCATAGTAATTATTCTTTTTAATTTGATTTTAGACTATTTTTATATTTTTTTAAAATTATTATTTCTTCAATATAAATAAAGTATATGTTTCTATTTTTGGATATTTTTTTATTTTTAGACATAAATTTACGACGAATATTTTTTTAAACTATTATTAATTCCTGTATTCTTATTTTATTTTTTAATTTAAAGAGTTTTTGCCAGAAATACATAATTTATTTGAATTTAAAAACAATTATGTATTTTTAAATTTTTTATTTTTCATCTATCGTCTTAATGTATAGGCTATTAACTCATTAAATACAAATATATTTTTATTTAATGAGTTGTTTATTCAGGTTCTTAAATCCTAATCAATAGCTATTAAATGTTTCCTTATAAGCTAATAAATGTAGATATTACAGTGGATATGTCTGTTGTCAATAATCTTGAAGAAGAATGATGACAACTCTCTACGTCAATAAATTGTATATTATTACATTCTACCGTCATGCTTATGAGCGTAATCATGATAAGCACAACATAAAGCGTAAGTCCCTATATATTTGTAGATTCTACAATTTTAGAAAAACATGTTAAGATAACTAGTGAACTTTTTTTTAAATTCGACTTTAGTATTCAGTTAAAATCAATAAGTTATTCTCAAGTTCTAACTTTGATTTAGCCATCTAGCAGAAACCGCTAATATTGGTTTATAGACTAAAGTATTATTAACAAGATATGACTACTGTAACTCCCCTTCAAACCGAATACGAAGCCGTTATTGGGTTAGAAACCCATTGTCAACTTAACACTAGTAGTAAAATTTTCTGCGCCTGTTCAACTAAGTTTGACAGTCCCCCCAACATTAATATTTGTCCAGTTTGTTTGGGCTATCCGGGGGTTTTACCTGTCCTCAACAAAGAAGTTGTAACCTCTGCGTGTAGGTTAGGGCTAGCAATCGATGGAAAAATAGCTCTGTATAGTAAATTTGATCGTAAACAATATTTCTACGCTGATCTTCCCAAGAATTACCAAATTTCTCAATACGATCTCCCTATCGTTGAACACGGTTTTCTTGAAATTGAATTAGTGAACAAAAAAAACAATGAAGTTACCCGTAAAATCATTGGGATCACTCGTTTGCACATGGAAGAAGATGCTGGAAAATTAGTCCATGCAGGAAGTGATCGCCTATCAGGCTCAACTCACTCTCTAGTAGACTTTAACCGGACAGGCGTTCCTTTACTCGAAATTGTTTCAGAACCTGACTTGCGCTCAGGACGAGAGGCGGCAGAATACGCCCAGGAGTTACGTCGTTTAGTCCGTTATCTAGGCATTAGTGATGGTAATATGCAAGAAGGTTCCTTGCGCTGTGATGTTAATATTTCTGTCCGCCCTGTCGGACAAAAAGAGTTTGGAACCAAGATAGAAATCAAAAATATGAACTCTTTTAATGCAATCCAAAAAGCTATTGAATACGAAATTGAACGGCAAATTGAAACCTTAGAAAATGGTAAATTTTTATTCCAAGAAACTCGTCTTTGGGAAGAAAAAAATCAGTGTACTGTTAGCATGAGAAAAAAGGAAGGAGCTAGTGACTATCGTTACTTTCCCGAACCTGATATTCCTCCTTTAGAGATATCTCCTGAACAATTAGAAAATTGGCGTAAAACTATTCCCGAACTTCCTGCTAAAAAACGGAAACGTTATGAGAAAGAATTAGGAATTTCTGCTTATGATACCCGTGTTTTAACCGATGATCCAAATGTAGCAAATTTTTATGAAAAAGCTGTAGAGACTGGGGCTGATGCTAAGTTAGTGGCTAATTGGGTAACCCAAGATATTGCCGCCTATTTAAATAATAGTAAGTTAGACATAACGGAAATCTCCTTGAACCCAGTCAATTTAGGACATTTAGTCCTACTCATTGAGAAGGGAACCATTAGTGGTAAAATTGCTAAGGAAATGCTTCCAGAACTATTAGAAAAAGGTGGATCACCAGAAAAATTAGTTGAAGCTAAAGGGATGACTAAAATTTCTGATATAAAAGAAATTGAAAAAATCATTGATGAAATCTTACTTATTAACCCTAACGAACTTGAAAAATTCCGCAATGGAAAAACTAAGTTAAAAGGTTTTTTTGTCGGTCAAGTGATGAAGAAGACAGGTGGACGAGCCGATCCTAAATTGACAAATCAGTTAGTGGAGAAAAAATTGAAAGGCTAGGTATTTAAATCTTTCTCGTTTAAAAGATGGGAGGATTATAAAATCACCTTCTTTATGAATTTTATCTATGTCTAGTTCAAATACATAATAGTTTAGTTGTTAGCCAGACACGTATCTACGCGAATGATAAACTCATCAGGGTTTACTTTTCTGCTCACCGCTAAATGTTGTTACCAAAACAAGCACTTAAACTTTGATTGGGAGAATACCGAAGATAGCTTATATAGTACAGTTAAAGTTCTTGGTCTGTTTTTTTATCTCTCTCAAGAATTTATACGGAAGGCTTTTGATTCAGATGAACTGTCTCAGATTGACAGGTGAACCCGGTTGGTGTAGCTAGCATAGCTACACCGACGGCTCTCTTTCGTTAATAAATACAAGTTAATCCGGAAAATAGCTAGACTATATTAATCTATCTGAGACAAGAGAAAAGATTAGCATTTTAAGTTAGTCCACTATCTGTGTGATAGGGTTAGGATGATATTAGTAAGAGATGTAAACTTTGTCGCTTGGCAAAAAGGTGTGTTGTTAAACATAGTGCTGAATAATGATCTTGGGCGTATTTTTCAAAATCTTATGATAAGTCTGCCTCCTTCTCTATTTGTCTTGCTAAGGTAAATCAAGACGGAGCTTCCCAATTTTGTCCCAACTGTAGTTTACATGTATTGAGAGAAAACTCTGTATGTTAGAGTTCACTACTGTAACGAGTGTGAATACTTCACGTTACTGGAGCTATCAGCCAGTCAAGATTTTAAAAATAGAGAAATATCTGCACTAGGGCATAGTGTGCCTAAAGGTGTCTGTTCACTCAAAGCCCTCAGCTCTGCTAGCAAGAGATATGTCAAAATAAAATTTAAGTTCTAACCTGCTATTTTAAGTGTAGTTCTATGAATAATTCCAATTCCTTTCTTAACCATCTTCGAAGTCCCAAACATCCTGTTATTGTCTTTGACGGTGCAACAGGAACTTCACTACAGACTCAAAATTTAACTGCCGAGGACTTTGGAGGACCTGAATACGAAGGATGCAACGAATACCTAGTCCAAACCAAACCAGAAGTAGTTAAGAAAGTACATAGAGAGTTTTTGGAAGTTGGTGCAGATGTTATTGAAACTAATTCCTTTGGAGGGACATCCATTGTTCTTGCTGAATATAATTTAGCAGACAAAGCCTATTATCTAAATAAAAAAGCCGCTGAACTAGCAAAAAATATTGCAGCTGAATATTCCACTTTTGAAAAACCCCGTTTTGTAGCAGGTTCAATCGGACCAGGAACCAAACTACCCACTTTAGGACATGTTGAGTTTGATATTCTCAAAAACTCATACATCGAACAAGTAGAAGGATTATATGATGGTGGGGCAGATTTATTAGTCATTGAAACTTGCCAAGATGTATTACAAATTAAAGCAGCTTTAAACGCTGTCGAAGAGGTTTTCCGCCAAAAATGTGACCGTTTACCAATTATGGTTTCAATCACAATGGAAATAATGGGGACGATGTTAATAGGGACAGAAATAAGCGCCGCATTAGCTATTCTAGAACCCTATAAAATTGATATTTTGGGACTCAATTGTGCTACAGGACCAGAACAGATGAAAGAACATATTAGATACTTATCTGAACATTCCCCCTTTATAATTTCTTGTATTCCCAATGCTGGGTTACCCGAAAACATTGGTGGACAAGCACATTATCGCTTAACTCCAATGGAATTAAAAATGGCGTTAATGCACTTTATTGAAGATTTAGGGGTACAAATTATCGGAGGATGTTGTGGAACTCGTCCCGAGCATATCAAAGCGTTAGTAGAACTTTCCCATAGTTTAAGACCTAAAGAACGCCACTTCCATTATGAGGCTTCTGCTGCTTCAATTTATAGTGCACAACCTTATACTCAAGATAATTCATTCCTAATTATAGGAGAAAGATTAAACGCTAGTGGCTCTAAAAAATGTCGTACTTTACTTAATAAAGAAGACTGGGACAGCCTCGTATCTCTAGCAAAATCTCAAGTAAAAGAAGGCTCACATATACTTGATGTTAACGTAGATTATGTCGGAAGGAATGGGGTACAAGATATGCGCACATTAGTCTCCTGTCTTATTAAGAATATAACCTTACCTTTAATGCTTGATTCGACAGAATGGCAAAAAATGGAAGCAGGACTAAAGGTAGCAGGAGGTAAATGTATCCTCAATTCTACTAACTATGAGGATGGGGATATACGCTTTATAAAAGTATTGGAATTAGCAAAGAATTATGGTGCAGGAGTTGTGATAGGAACTATTGATGAAGACGGAATGGGGCGAACCAAAGATAAAAAATTTGAGATTGCAGAACGAGCTTATAATGCAGCAATAGAGTATGGAATACCTGCCCGTGAACTTTTTTTTGATACGTTAGCATTACCTATTTCTACAGGTATAGAAGAAGATAGAAAAAACGGAAAAGCAACTATTGAATCGATCAAGCTTATTCGAGAAAAATTGCCAGGGTGTCATATTTTACTGGGAATTTCTAATATTTCTTTTGGCTTAAATCCAGCAGCACGACAAGTATTAAACTCTATATTTTTATATGAAACAATACAAGCAGGATTAGATGGGGCTATTGTTAGCGCAAATAAAATATTACCTTTAACTAAAATTAAGCCAGAACATCAAAAAGTATGTCGGGATTTAATTTACGATCTACGAGAATTTGATAAAGATATCTGTACCTATGATCCTCTAACGAAATTGACGGAACTATTTTCAGGCAAGACTACGAAAAAAGATCCCACAATAATAGCCAATATCTCTATAGAAGAACGACTTAAACAGCATATTATTGATGGAGAAAGATTAGGTTTGGAAGAAGCATTAAAACAAGCATTAAAACAATATCATCCCCTCGATATTATCAACATATTTCTTCTTAATGGAATGAAAGTAGTAGGTGAGTTATTTGGTTCAGGACAAATGCAGTTGCCCTTTGTGTTACAGTCTGCCCAAACCATGAAAACTGCGGTGGCTTACCTAGAACCTTTCATGGATAAAGAAGAAAGTGGTAATGATAATGGAAAAGGTAAGTTTATTATTGCAACTGTTAAAGGAGATGTTCATGATATTGGTAAAAACTTGGTTGACATTATTCTTTCCAATAATGGCTACAAAGTGATTAATCTAGGGATTAAACAACCGGTTGAAAATATTATTCAAGCTTACGAAGAGCATAAACCTGATTGTATTGCAATGAGTGGTCTACTGGTCAAATCAACAGCATTTATGAAAGATAATTTAGAAGTCTTCAATGAGCGTGGAATTAATGTTCCTGTAATTTTAGGAGGAGCTGCTTTAACTCCAAAATTTGTATACGAAGACTGTCAAAATACTTATCGAGGTAAAGTTATTTATGGAAAAGATGCTTTCTCTGATTTAGCATTTATGGATACATTAATGCCAGCAAAATCAGTTGGAAGGTGGGATAACTCACAAGGATTTTTGGGAGAATTTCAAGACAAAAATAGCCTTTTTCAAAAAGAAAGAGGGAGAAAAACAGCAGAAAAATTTACTGAGAAAGATGGTAAATCTACTTCTATGAAAACTGCACAAGTTATTGATACAAAGCGATCAGAAGCTGTAGAAATAATAGACCCTATTTCCCCTCCTTTCTGGGGAACTAAAATTTTAAATCCAGAAGACTTAAATCTAAGTGAAATATTTTGGTATTTAGATTTACAAGCATTAATTGCAGGTCAGTGGCAATTTCGTAAGCCTAAAGAACAATCACGGGAAGAATACCATCAATTTTTAATCAAAAAAGTTAATCCGATTTTAGAAGACTGGAAACAGAAAATTATCACAGAAAATTTATTGCATCCTACAGTGACGTATGGTTATTTTCCCTGTCAGTCTGAAGGAAATCAATTGTTAGTTTATGATCCCGAAATTATCCAAAACTTAGATGGTAAAATCCCTGAAAATATAGAGCCTATTTGGATAATTAAATTTCCTCGCCAAAAATCCGGTCGTCGCTTGTGTCTTGCAGACTTCTTCACTTCTAAAGAATTGGGATTAACTGATGTATTCCCAATGCAAGCAGTTACTGTTGGGCAAATTGCAACAGAATACGCACAGAAACTCTTCGCCGATAATGATTATACAAATTATCTTTATTTTCATGGTATGGCTGTTCAAACTACCGAAGGATTAGCTGAATGGATACACGCTAAAATTCGTCGAGAATTAGGCTTTGGAAAGAAAGAGCCTGATAATATTCGAGAAATATTACAACAGCACTATCAAGGTTCTCGTTATAGCTTTGGGTATCCGGCTTGTCCCAATATTCAAGATCAATATAAACAATTAGAGGTATTAGGATGCAATCGCATTAACATGTACATGGATGAGAGTGAACAAATTTATCCTGAACAGTCTACAACAGCAATTATTACCTATCATCCTGTTGCGAAATATTTCAGTGCATAAGTTAACTATTTGCCTATGATCTATCCAAACTCGCATTCTAATACAGAAAGTCCAAAGATTTTTGAGCACATCGCCTCAGTTTACGATAGATATAAACAACGTTTTAAGTTTAGGACAACATCGTATCTGGAAGCTAATAGCTATTAAATGGAATCAACCCCAATTAGGGGGTAAAGGATTATATGTCTGCTGTAGAAGTTGCAATTTAGCCTGATTATTAGCTCATCAAGTGGGAAAAACAGGAGAAGTGGCGCGATTAGATTGTTCCCGGAAACAACTGGCGATCACCTGTCAATAATCTATTTGTAAATCATCTTTACTATCAATTGAGTGGACTGAAGAAAATGCCCTCAATTTACCGTTTGAGGCTCAGAAATTCAACTGTGTCTATGAGCTATGGATTATGAAACGTAACCGATATCCCACGAAATAGGATTTACCCATGCAGTCCATTATTATATAGTCATAGGAATAATGAGGGTATTAGTTGCAATAAAGTAAAATGATATATAGAAGAAAAGAGAAAAATTTTTAATATTTGCTTTCTATTTCCTCCTTGAGTTTTTTTAAAACTATGTCATCTCGTTCAATGTTTAAACAATTAATTTTCACTAAATAAAGTAAACTATTGTTCAATAATATCTTGTAGGTTTAAAACTAAAATACCCTTAGTTAAGTTCTATCTCAAAAGTGTTAATTTTTGAAAAAATTGTCAAGATAAATCAGTATAAAAACTTTTTTTATAAAAACCCTTTTAATTAATCCAACTTTATCTAAAAAAATCTTAGAAAGAGAACTATGGTTAATTGTTTAGATATTTAAAAAATTTTTTATAAGAGGTGATTGCTATAAACGTGAACTAATAGCAACTAAAATTACATCAGCCAACCGATTTTAATTTGAAATACTTAATTTACTTATTGCTTGTGCACTCATTAAATTTACGATAATTTGGACTCAATAAAATATACATGAGTAACTAAGGCGACTTAAAAGAGTAGTTGAAGAAATTTACCGATTAAAATACACTTGAGTTTAAAAATTTTATATTAAAAAATCTTATATTGGGGTCAATGACTGTTACTCTCTATCTTACTTCTGAACAATAGAAAATAAAGACAACAACCAACTACTGTAACAAACTTAAATCTAAAAACTTACTTGGAATTCTAGGAATTTTCTAAAATTTTTAAGTGGAGTAAAATTACTACCAAGTAGACAATTGAATAAAAAGATTATTCAATTGTCTTAAATAAATCATTTTTAAGTACTTTTCTAGTATTTTATTAGCTTCTATCCGATGAAATTACTATTCCATTAGATTTAGTTTTGGACCATATGCTTCTACCTATATATCTAAAATTTTTCTATTTTTTGTTTTTAATATTTAAGACGTGGAGTAATTTATATTCTTATCCTTTTTTAATTTCCAGCTCCTTTTAAGGATTTTCAAGATTTTTTTGGAAGTTTATTTTGCTTTTACCCCTTTTGTGAAATATTAAATTTCAAAAAAAAATGGAAAATATGTCCTTAATCAATTAAAATAATTAGTAAGAATAGTCCCTAAGCAACCTATCTTGACAGACCATGCGAACTCTGGAAACCTCCCAGCTTCTAACATCCTCTGCTCCTAAATTTGACACTGCCATTCATCGTCGCAAAACCTGTTCCGTCCCAGTTGGAGATATCATCATTGGGGGAGGTTATCCTGTGGTGGTGCAATCAATGATTAATGAGGACACCTTAAATATTGAGGGGTCAGTCGCCGCTATTCAGCGTTTACATGAAATTGGCTGTGAAATTGTCCGAGTCACTGTTCCTAGTATGGCCCACGCCAAAGCCTTAGCAGACATTAATAAGGAACTCACTCAAGTCTATCAACGGGTTCCCCTAGTCGCCGACGTACATCACAATGGCATGAGAATTGCTTTAGAAGTCGCTAGGCACGTGGATAAAGTTCGTATTAACCCCGGATTATATGTCTTCGAGAAACCTAATCCCACCCGTGGTGAATACACACAAGCTGAATTTGATGAAATTGGCGAAAAAATTGCTGAAACATTGAAGCCCTTGGTTATTTTGTTAAAAAAACAGGGTAAAGCTATGCGAGTTGGAGTCAATCATGGTTCCTTAGCTGAAAGAATGTTGTTTACTTATGGGGATACTCCCGAAGGAATGGTAGAATCTGCCCTAGAATTTATCCGTATTTGTGAATCTCTAGATTTTGATAGAATAGTCGTCTCACTTAAATCATCCCGTGTTCCTGTGATGTTAGCCGCCTATCGCTTAATGGTTAAACGAATGGATGACCTAGGAATGGACTATCCCCTACATTTAGGAGTCACAGAAGCGGGAGATGGTGAATATGGAAGAATTAAATCTACTGCCGGAATTGGAACTCTCTTAGCCGAAGGAATTGGGGATACTATTCGCGTTTCTTTAACTGAAGCCTCCGAGAAAGAAATTCCTGTTTGTTATAATATTCTTCAGTCTTTGGGAATACGTAAGACCATGGTAGAGTACGTCGCTTGTCCTTCGTGTGGCCGGACTCTGTTTAATTTAGAAAAAGTCCTCCACGAAGTACGAGAAGCTACCAAGCATTTGACAGGGTTAGACATAGCGGTGATGGGTTGTATTGTCAATGGTCCAGGAGAAATGGCCGATGCAGACTATGGTTATGTTGGAAAACAAGCCGGATACATTTCTTTATACAGGGGGCGCGAAGAGATCAAGAAAGTTTCTGAAGACCAAGGCGTTCAAGAACTAATTGAGTTGATAAAAATTGATGGACGTTGGGTCGACCCTTAGTTAAAACATGAGAACTTAATCAGGAATAAGAAATTATCGCCAGAAAAAACTGGACACAGGACTTATGAGGTTAGTTTGTAGGGCAGCTGTTGAGACCCCAAGTAAGTCTCAGATAGCAGGGCATCTGAGGCAAACCTGAATCGTAAGATTTAAAAGTCGCGCTAAGTTCCTTAACGCTGTCAGAGGTGGGAGTAGGAAGTCAATACGTCGAATTGCACTACTGAATTGGGACTTGAGTCAATCTCTCCATTTAAGAGTTTTAGTTTAGGATGATAATAAAATTGCAATCTATCAAAGTTTTTACCTTGTAATTTTCATGGAAGAAATGTTATTATACTGTTCCGTGTTAAAAGTTAGCATTGTTAGACATTAAGCAATCTGTTGTAGGAAACGACCGTGGCCAACTCGAAGTCTGCACTTAAGCGTATTGATATTTCCGAACGCAATCGACTACGCAACAAAGCGTACCGCTCGGCACTAAGAACTTTAATGAAAAAACATTTTAAAGCTGTAGAGGAATACACAGCAAACCCAACCGCTGATAATAAAACAGTTGCTGATGAGTCTTTATCAGCAGCCTACAGCAAAATAGACAAAGCCGTCAAACGGAGAGTTTTACATAAAAATAATGGGGCCAGGAAAAAAGCTCGTTTAGCCAAAGCTCTGAAGGAAGTTGCTACAGTTTCTTAATATAAATTGGTTTTTGAGTTAAATAAGACATACAGAGAATGGGACAAGAAAGTTAGGACAAATTGGAGCCTGTACTTCCTTGATAAACCGAAAATAACCGCAAATAGGTCAGTATTAATTTCTCTAGTCTAGGAGACTTAGCTGAGCAGTCGGCTTACGATTAACCAGATGCAACTTATTGATACCCATGTCCACATTAACTTCGACGTTTTTGAGCAGGACCTCGATTTACTCCAAACCCGTTGGCAGGAGGCCGGAGTGGTTCACCTGGTTCATTCGTGTGTTGAACCTAAGGAGTTTAAGGGAATACAAGCTCTAGCCAATCGTTTTCAAAATCAACTGTCCTTTTGTGTGGGATTACATCCACTAGATGCTCACAAATGGACAGTAACAACCTATGAAGAAATTTTTGAAGCAGCCCAGTCAGATCCGCGGGTGGTAGCCATTGGAGAAATGGGGTTAGACTTTTATAAAGCAGATAATCAAGACTGGCAAAAGCAGGTATTAGAAGCTCAACTGGCTATTGCTTACAAACTCGATAAACCAGTTGTTATCCATTGTCGGAATGCCGCGGCTAACCTCCGAGAAATATTGAAATCATTTTGTACTCATCAAGGCCCAGTACGAGGGGTAATTCATTGTTGGAATGGAACTCTCGAGGAAACCCAATGGTTTTTAGAGCTAGGATTTTATCTTAGTTTCAGTGGCATTGTTACCTTTAAGAAATCTGCTCAACTTAAGGAAATTGCGTTGGCTGTACCAAGTGATCGTCTTCTCATCGAAACTGACTGTCCCTTCCTTGCCCCTGTCCCCAAACGGGGTAAACGTAATGAACCATCCTACGTTCGTTATGTTGCGGAATTTCTAGCCCGATGGCGGGGGGTGTCCTTAGAAAGTCTGGCTCAAAAAACTACCCAAAATGCCTGCCAATTATTCCAATTATCGATAGCTCACTAAGTTTTGATAATGAACAATTAACTCGGTGATAAAGCGCAATGACTAATCTAATCTATAACTATGATTTACTCCCAGACTTGATAGAAATTCAACGATCAAGTTTTATGTGGTTTTTAGAAGAGGGGTTAATCGAAGAGCTCAACAGCTTCTCCCCTATTACAGACTATACTGGGAAATTGGAATTACATTTTTTGGGAGAAAACTATAAACTCAAGCAACCCAAATATGATGTTGATGAGGCAAAACGACGTGATAGTACTTATTCAGTACAGATGTATGTGCCAACTCGTTTAATTAACAAAGAAACTGGGGAAATTAAAGAACAAGAAGTGTTTATTGGGGATTTACCCTTAATGACCGAACGGGGAACCTTCATTATAAATGGAGCAGAACGGGTGATCGTCAACCAGATTGTACGGTCTCCAGGAGTTTATTACAAAGCAGAAACTGATAAGAATGGACGAAGAACCTATTCAGCTTCTTTAATCCCTAACCGAGGAGCTTGGTTAAAATTTGAAACCGATAAAAATGGATTAGTGTGGGTTAGGATTGATAAAACGCGAAAACTGTCAGCTCAAGTATTACTTAAAGCTATCGGTTTGAGTGACTCGGAAATTTTAGATTCTTTACGCCACCCTGATTTTTATCAACAAACCCTAGATAAAGAAGGGAATCCTAGCGAAGAAGAAGCTCTGCTGGAATTGTATCGCAAATTACGTCCGGGAGAACCTCCAACCGTCAGTGGGGGACAGCAACTACTCGATTCACGTTTTTTTGACAGTAAGCGATATGATTTGGGACGTGTAGGACGTTATAAGCTTAATAAAAAATTACGTCTCAATACGGCTGACACCATTCGAGTCTTGAGAGCGGAGGATATTTTGTCCGCGATCGATTATTTAATTAATTTAGAATTCGATACTGGTAGTACTGATGATATCGATCACTTAGGGAATCGTCGAGTACGCTCCGTGGGAGAACTGCTGCAAAATCAGGTAAGAGTTGGGTTAAATCGTTTAGAGAGGATTATTCGAGAAAGGATGACCGTCAGTGAGTCTGATAGCCTCACTCCTGCTTCCTTAGTCAATCCTAAACCCTTGGTAGCCGCTATTAAAGAATTTTTTGGTTCTTCCCAACTGTCCCAATTTATGGATCAAACCAATCCTCTAGCGGAATTGACCCATAAACGCCGAATCTCAGCGCTAGGACCTGGAGGATTGACTCGGGAAAGAGCAGGCTTTGCCGTCCGAGATATTCATCCATCCCACCACGGGCGAATCTGTCCGGTAGAAACGCCTGAAGGACCTAATGCTGGGCTGATTGGCTCCTTAGCTACCTATGCTAGAGTTAACTCCTATGGATTTATTGAAACTCCATACTACAAAGTGGAGAATAGCCGGGTGCGGCGGGATTTAAACCCAGTGTACTTAACCGCTGATGAAGAAGACGACCTACGCGTTTGTCCTGGGGATGCAGCCACTGATGAAGAGGGTAATATCTTAGGCGATACAGTCCCCATTCGTTACCGTCAAGAATTTTCCACCACCAATCCAGCTCAGGTGGATTATATCGCTGTCTCTCCAGTACAGATTGTCTCAGTAGCGACTTCCATGATTCCTTTCCTCGAACATGATGACGCTAACCGGGCTCTGATGGGGTCAAACATGCAACGCCAAGCGGTTCCTCTTCTACGTCCAGAACGTCCCCTAGTGGGGACTGGATTAGAAGCACAAGCAGCGCGAGATTCAGGAATGGTAATCGTCAGCCGTACCGATGGGATTGTGACCTATGTGGATGCCTCAGAAATTCGAGTCCGAGTCACAGGACCGGAAAACCATGATAAATTAGGCGATGAAATCGTCTATCTTCTGCAAAAATATCAACGGTCCAACCAGGATACGTGTTTAAATCAACGTCCGTTGGTTTATGTTAATGAGGATGTTGTCCCCGGCCAAGTGTTGGCTGATGGCTCAGCCACAGAAGGAGGAGAATTAGCCCTTGGGCAAAATATACTTGTCGCTTATATGCCCTGGGAAGGCTATAACTACGAAGATGCTATCCTAATCAGTGAGCGACTGGTATACGACGATGTTTATACTAGTATTCACGTCGAAAAATACGAGATTGAAGCCAGACAGACGAAGTTGGGACCAGAAGAGATTACCCGAGAAATTCCTAATGTTGGGGAAGATGCGCTAAGAAATCTTGACGAACAAGGAATCATCCGCGTTGGTGCTTGGACAGATGCTGGAGATATTTTGGTGGGGAAAGTGACCCCCAAAGGAGAATCAGACCAACCACCTGAAGAAAAGCTTCTGCGGGCAATTTTTGGAGAAAAAGCCAGAGATGTACGGGATAACTCCCTACGTGTTCCCAACGGAGAGAAAGGTCGCGTAGTTGATGTACGGGTTTTTACCCGTGAACAGGGAGATGAATTGCCCCCAGGAGCCAACATGGTCGTTAGGGTTTATGTCGCTCAAAAGCGAAAAATCCAGGTAGGAGATAAAATGGCGGGTCGTCACGGGAATAAAGGGATTATTTCCCGAATTATGCCTATTGAAGATATGCCTTATCTTCCCGATGGTCGTCCTGTCGATATTGTGCTTAATCCTCTGGGAGTTCCTTCAAGGATGAATGTTGGTCAAGTTTTTGAATGCCTACTGGGTTGGGCAGGAGAAAATTTAGGAGTTCGGTCTAAGATTACTCCCTTTGACGAAATGTATGAAGCCGAAGCGTCGCGAAATACTGTTCATGGTTTGTTGAAAAAGGCTTCACAAAAACATAAGCGAAGTTGGATTTATCAGCCAGAAAATCCCGGGAAAATACAGGTGTTTGATGGGCGCACAGGAGAACCATTTGATCGCCCAGTCACTGTAGGTCAGGCTTATATGTTAAAACTGGTCCACCTAGTAGATGATAAAATCCATGCTCGCTCAACTGGTCCTTACTCCTTAGTGACTCAACAACCTCTCGGAGGAAAAGCCCAACAAGGGGGACAACGGTTTGGAGAAATGGAGGTGTGGGCTTTAGAAGCCTACGGTGCAGCTTATACTCTTCAGGAATTATTAACTGTTAAGTCTGACGATATGCAAGGACGCAATGAGGCCCTAAATGCAATCGTTAAAGGAAAGCCTATTCCTGAACCGGGAACCCCTGAGTCCTTCAAAGTGTTGATGCGAGAATTACAATCCTTGGGCTTAGATATTGCCGTTCATAAGGTAGAGACTTCAGCTGATGGAACTAGCCGAGACGTGGAAGTTGACTTGATGGTGGATACTCAACGTAGGACACCGAATCGTCCTACATATGAATCGTTAACCACCGAAGATCTTGAAGAAGAAGCCTAAACGGTGAATAGTGAGTAAAAATTGATCAACAAGGCAATCTAAAACTTAACTATCAACTATTAACACATCGAAAAGTATGACATTCTATAATCACATCGTTGATAAAGGTCGTTTAAAAAAGTTAATTGCTTGGGCTTACCGGAGTTATGGGTCTGCGAAAAGCTCTCAAATGGCTGATAATTTAAAAGATTTAGGATTTCGCTATGCTACCAAAGCTGGGGTGTCGATTAGCATTGATGACTTAACAATTCCCCCCACCAAACGGGGATTACTCGATAGTGCTGAACAATCAATACGTACCACTCAAGATCGCTATGCTAAAGGAGAAATTACTGAAGTTGAACGTTTTACCAAAGTAATTGATACTTGGAATAGTACATCAGAAGAATTGAAAAATGAAGTAATTAGGAATTTTCAAGAAACCGATCCCCTCAATTCGGTATATATGATGGCATTTTCCGGCGCACGAGGAAATATGAGCCAAGTCCGTCAATTAGTAGGAATGCGGGGATTAATGGCTGATCCTCAAGGGGAAATTATTGACTTACCCATTAAAACAAATTTCCGAGAAGGGTTAACCGTAACAGAATATGTTATTTCTTCCTATGGGGCACGTAAAGGCTTAGTAGATACAGCCCTAAGAACAGCCGACTCAGGCTATTTAACTCGTCGTTTAGTGGATGTTTCCCAAGATGTGATTGTGAGGGAAGTAGATTGTGGAACTAAGCGGGGACTGAAAGTGGTTGCCATGAAAGATGGTGATCGCGTCAAAATTCCCCTAGTAGACCGTTTATTAGGACGGGTATTAGCCGAAGATATTGTCGTAGATGGGCAAGTGTTAGCCCATCGCAATCAAAGTATTGATTCAGAGCTTGCCTCCTTAATCAGTGAACATGTCGAAGAAGTCATGGTGCGATCCCCTTTGACCTGTGAGGCAGCTCGCTCAGTTTGTCAGCAGTGCTATGGTTGGAGTTTAGCTGTTGGTCGTCTCGTGGATTTAGGGGAAGCAGTAGGCATTATTGCTGCCCAATCTATCGGAGAACCAGGAACGCAACTAACTATGCGGACTTTCCACACTGGAGGAGTCTTTACAGGAGAAGTAGCTAGGGTAATTAAAGCCCCCAACAACGGAACTGTAACTTGGGGAAAAGGATTAAGTACTCGTAAAGTACGGACTCGTCATGGGGATGAAGCTTTTCAAGTAGAAATTGCAGGGGATATCATTTGGACTCCAAACGGCTCAGGGAAAAAAGTAGCCAACTCTGTTACCCCAGGCTCCTTTATCTTTGTGGCTGATGGAACGGAAGTTGGACCAGACCAGCTATTAGCTGAAGTGACTAATGCACGGATACAAAAGTCAACTGAACGGGCAACCAAAGATGTAACCACTGATTTAGCTGGGGAAGTGCTTTTTGCCCAGTTAATGCCAGAAGAAAAAACAGATCGTCAGGGGAATAGCACCCGTATTGCTCAACGGGGAGGGTTACTGTGGGTGCTGTCAGGACAAGTCTATAACTTGCCGCCAGCAGCAGAACCCGTTGTGGCTAACGGAGATAAGGTAAAACCGGGGACGATTTTAGCAGAAACGAAATTAGTCTCAGCCAGTGGGGGTGTAGTGCGCACCGCTACTGGTAGTCGTGAAATTGAGATTATTACGGCCTCAGTTCTATTAGATCAAGCGGCCGTCAAAATGGAAGGGACCGGAGGTCGAGAACAATATGTTATTCATACAGCCGATGGACAGCAGTTTTTATTGTTGGCAGCTCCTAAAACTAAAGTACAAAATCATGCCATCATTGCTGAATTAATTGATGATCGCTATCAGACTAACACTGGCGGAATTTTACGCTATGGTGGTATTGAAGTATCCAAAGGAAGTCGCAAGACAGGGTATGAAGTAACTAAAGGGGGAACTTTGTTATGGATTCCTGAAGAAACTCATGAAGTTAATAAAGATATTTCATTACTCTTATCCGAGGATGGGCAGTTTGTTGAAGCAGGAACTGAAGTCGTCAAAGATATTTTCTGTGCCAGCAGTGGAGTGGTCGAAGTAGTTCAAAAAAATGATATTCTTCGAGAAATTATTATTAAACCGGGAGACTTTTACTTTGATGTTGACCCAGACAAGGTTGGCATTGAAAACGGCGCATTAATTCCTCCAGGAACTCAAGTGTTACCTGATGTTACTACTGTAAGTCTGTGTCAAGGAGAATGGATTGAAAGTCCCGATGGATTAGGCTTACTGCTGCGTCCAGTTGAAGAATATCTTGTTTCAGACGAACCACTAGCTCCTTCTCAAGGATCCATTAATGACGGTCGGGGACGGACTATTGAGTTACTTCCTTGTCAGAAACTATTTTTTAAAGACGGGGAACGAGTTAAATCAGTCGATGGCACTCAGTTGTTAAGTACCCAGCTAGTCTTAGAAATTGATCAGAACGAATCGGAACATGGAACGAATCTCGTGGCTGACATTGAACTAAAAACTGATGAAGACGCTGACTGTCAACGATTACAGCTAGTTATTTTGGAATCTTTGGTGCTACGTCGAGATCTTGATAGTGATCCTCACGGAGGCAAGATCCAAACTAATATACTAGTATCCAATGGAGAGCAAATTCCCCCTGGGGCTATAGTGGCTAAGACAGAAATTCAGTGTACTGCTATTGGCGAAGTACGAGGTATAAAGCAAGGAATTGAAGCAATTCGCCGAATTTTAGTAGTACGTGATGACGACTTAGAAACCATTACAGTTGACAAAAAACCCATCGTTAGTCCAGGAGACTTGATGGTAGCTGATGCTGAGTTAGCCGCCGGCGTTAAAGTACAGTCGTCAGGGCGGGTGGTAGGCGTCTCCCAAACTCAGGATAATTCAGGGTTCGAGATTGTTTTACGTAGAGCTCGACCTTATCGGGTCTCTCCTGGAGCTATTTTGCATATTGACGATGGAGATTTAGTGCAACGGGGGGATAATTTAGTACTATTAGTGTTTGAACGTTCTAAAACTGGAGATATTATCCAAGGGCTGCCTCGAATTGAGGAATTGTTAGAAGCTCGTAAGCCGAAGGAGAGTTGTATACTAGCTCGAAAACCAGGTATCACTCAAGTTGAGTATTCAGATGATGAAATGGTGGATGTGAAGATTATTGAAGATGATGGAACGATCAGTGAATACCCCATCCTTCCTCCCCAGAATGTAATGGTGTCTGATGGAACTCGTGTAGAAGTCGGTGATCAGTTAACCGATGGACCAGCGAATCCTCATGAAATCCTAGACGTATTTTTCAATTATTATGTGGACTTGCTAGGGGTTTATGAAGCTGCTCTTAAGGGATTACGAGCAGCCCAAAAATTCTTGGTCAATCAAGTACAAATGGTTTATCAGTCCCAAGGGATTGATATTTCTGATAAGCATATTGAAGTCATTGTTCGCCAGATGACCGCTAAGGTTCGGGTAGATGATGGAGGAGATACCACCATGTTACCGGGGGAATTAGTTGAGTTGCGCCAAATTGAACAGGTCAATGAAGCGATGGCTATCACAGGAGGTGCACCAGCGAGATATACCCCAATTCTCTTGGGAATTACCAAGGCTTCGCTAAATACAGACTCGTTTATTAGTGCGGCTTCCTTCCAAGAGACAACTAGGGTTTTGACCGAGGCAGCGATCGAAGGTAAATCCGACTGGTTACGGGGTCTTAAAGAAAATGTGATTATCGGTCGTTTAATTCCAGCTGGAACGGGTTTTCATACCCATGAGGATCTCTCCATGGGAGATATAGAAATCGACTCAGAACGGCTATCCCGTTCGACTTCATATAACAATAGTGAATCGGAAAAATCTGGCTCATGGGAGTCTTTGACTTCCTTCTCAGACTCTAACTCATCAGGACACTTATTAAAATCCAATTTAGATGAAGTAGACGAGCATATGGTTCTTGATGATAATATTGCCCGTGCTTACACTAAATCTGATATCCCTTGGGAACTTGATTCTAATACTACAGAGTAAGATGACTTAGATTAACATAAATTTAACTTATAGATTTTACTAACCACTCAAACCAGGCCTTCAGTTTTACTGAAGGCCTGGTTTGAATGGTTAATAAATAAAATATTATTGAATTTTTTAAAAGTGGGAGAATTACCAGCTTTTCAACAAATAACTCGTCTTCAGATAAAGCGATGTAAATTTAAGTAAATCGTTAATATAACCTCAATTCGATGTTAGAAGTTAGGTTAAAATATGGGAGGATAAAAATAAGGCATCATTAACATAAATGCTTAATTATTCTTGAATAAGCGAGAGAAATCATGTCAAATCCTGGGAAAATATTGTTAGTAGATGATGAACCTGGAATTCGTCAATCCACACAAGCTTACTTAGAATATAGTGGAGATTTTGAAGTTAAAGTTGCCAGTAATGCTAATCAAGCTTGGGAGCTTATTGAGAAAAACATCCCTGATCTAGTCATTTCTGATATTATGATGCCACAGGTGGATGGCTATCAATTTTTACAAAAACTTCGAGAAGATGCTAGGTATCAAGCCCTTCCCGTTGTTTTTTTAACCGCTAGGGGAATGACTCCGGATCGCATTCGAGGATATCAGTCCGGTTGTGATGCTTATTTATCTAAACCCTTTGATCCTGAAGAATTGGAAGCTATCATTAAAAGTCTACTTGAACGTCGACAAGTGAGTATTCAGTCAAACAGTGAAACAACAAAACTCGAAGAAATTGTCCAGGAGATTCGAGAACTTAAAGCGCAAATTGTTCAACAACCTCATTTAGTAACTACTCCTTCTCCCCTTAAAATTGAATTAACTCCGCGAGAACAAAGTGTTTTAGATTTGGTAGCAGAAGGGCTAATGAATAAAGAGATTGCCGTGCGTTTGAATACCAGCGTAAGAAATGTAGAAAAATATGTTAGTCGTTTGTTTGGTAAAACAGAAACTAACAGTCGAACAGAACTGGTTCGTTTTGCCCTCAAACACGGTCTAACCAATTGAAAGATAATCGTTAAGAAATATTAATGTTGATACAGTTTTAAGTTCTTCTTCTATAAGAGTTTAAGTCAATTTTGTTAGCTATTTTACTACTAGAACTTACCTCTATACACTGAAAAAATCCTTTTGCTAGAATTGCTGTTCTAAAAAGTGTAAAGTTAAGATTTAAAATCTGCTTTCTAATTCTATTTTTTTAGAACGTTCTATGTCTCCTGTTTATTTGGCAAAATTCCGTTAATCTATTCAATTTAATTGTCCTGTTAATGCATTTGTCCGTGTGCCTAAAAATCAAAATTAGTTTTATAGCTGCTTTACTCTGTCATTTCTCTTATAATTCAACATGAGTTCAACGAAAAGTTGTCGAAAAAAATAGAATTAGCACTTTTTTTAAAAAAAGGTAATTTTTGGGCTGGGGAATAGATGAATGTATGACTATTCATTGGTCAGGGCATCGGATACTGAAATAACTTTAATATATTACAGAATTTTTCCCACTGCTCAATCGATCTGAAAGTAGAAAATGCCAGGAGGCGGATTTGAACCGCCGACACGAGGATTTTCAGTCCACTGCTCTACCAACTGAGCTATCCCGGCAACTAACTTTTTTAATCCTTTACAAGCCTAGCAAAAACTTTAGTCGATTGCAAGAGAAAAAAAAAATTTTTCTGCAGTTTCCTTTTAAAGGCTATCTTAGCCTAATAAGTTTTACGTTCGACGTGTTTGGAGAGGTCGATGATGTAGAAGTTATACCTCCACACATTACATCAAATATATTTTGGCTAAAAAAGATAAAGCAGTAATCATGACATTACCATTCAATCAAAATTGTTCAATAATTATTAAATATTTTAAGAAATAAGAAGACTAAATTTTAGAGCATTTGCACTCGAATAAAATTGAAATTAAGTTCGAAAGATAATTCTATTTAATATTAATCATCGATTAATTCTTTGGCTTTCATTAACTTTGACCTAATCAAAGCTCAAAAGACACTGAGAAAGTGAGTAGAGATAACATCATATTTTTTAAGTATAAATTTATTTATTTCACACAATTGTTTTTGGTTACAGTAGCGATATTCAACCACCTAATAAGTTCTCTTTGAGTAAAAAAATAGACTTTCATTGACGCTAAATGTTTGACATTAGCGTTCAACTCCCAAGTATAGATATATAAAAAAACTAGCACCTAAATTCTTATTTTAGAAATAACCCCTAAATTATCAATTTTTTCTTTATTTTTAATGATTACTTTCTCTTTTGAGGCAAGTTATATTTCGGTTAATCTGTTAATAGATAACTTCTATGATAGTATCATTTTTATATCGCTTAATTAACGATCAATAAACGCAACTTTTAAAAATATGTATGGTCGGCAATTTATTGGATAAGGTAATACCTGATAAAATTTTTTAAAAACTAAATTTTAAAAAAGGAGATAGCTTATTTACAAGTGAAACGTTTGATAGACTCCGAATTATCCTTTGTAATTTTAGATTTAATAAAGTAATATCTATTTAACGCCAAGATAATTGTTGATGTCACAATGCCTTAGAAGATTTAGTTTGAATAGAGAATATTTATTATATAATCTAAAAATTGTTAACTTAATTTAAGCAGACTAACTTCATTTAGGATAAAGGAATTGCTGGGGTTCTAGATAAAAATCTACTTAGGGTAAATTTGGCTATACTTCAATATTTATTTACCCATAAAAAATAGTCTACCTATTAATTAGTAGCAGCTTGCAGTGAGGGATTAACTAAAGACAATCTCTTTCATTAATGACAATAAATGGACTACTTTTATTAAAATTTTTAAATTTATTAGCTACTAAATCATTTGACTCAGTCTGGAAAACCTACAATTTTTACTGGTTTTTTGGGGATAATAAAGAAGCTATCAGATAGCTCTTGAAGCTAAAAAAACACACTCTCATTACTTCAGCACTTGCAAACTATACTAAATCTAGTTGCAAAAATCTATTCATGAATAAGGGGAAAATAATCTGGAGACAAACAATGCCTAGAAAATTTCATTTAATCATAAATATTAGTTTATTTAAACTTTTTAGTTCAGATTCTATAGATTCAAAAAAATGATATCCACTCTTGAAAGTCTACTTGTTATAGTAATAAGTTTTTATTAAATTTTAAAAATTTACTGAAAAATATAGTTAATTAAGAGAAAATAAACTTTTTTAAATTTTAAAACTACTTTAAAAGTTAGTCCACAAATTAAAATTAATATCAGTTAGATGAACAGATATAGAAAAAAGTAAAAGTAGCTTGTTTTATAAACAAAAAAAATATTACAAATAATACTTTTAAAAGTCAAAAAACTAGAAGAACTATATCCCAAAAACGAAGTATATATATGGTCTATAGAAATAGAGTTAGCTTGTAGTCAATTTTTAAAAAGTTTTACATCTTATTCTGGCAACCAGTTTTATAAAAAAATAAAAACATCTTCGAAAATTATTATACAATATTGGCTAGTTTGTCCTCCAGAATTAGGGTATTTAAAAAGAGTAAAGTATTTTACACTAAATACTGCGATATAATTTTCTCCAAGTATTATATAGTATAAAATGTGCTGTCCCTATTTTTATCGTCTATGACCCATTTATGTCCTAATTCTAAAAAACTTTCATTATTCTTGACATTGACTTAATGAATTATATCTTAGCATCTTGACTTTAGAAAAATAAAATATAAGCAATGTTAGTTAAAAGTCAGTTTGATAAAAAATATTAAGTATTTATTGATTCAACTTAAATAAGTTAGAATATTAAACATATTAGTTTAAATTTATGGTAACAGTAAAAAAATTTATTTACATAAATGGCGTCAATTCAAGTTAACTAATTTAATATCTAAAATTAAGATGAAACATACAAAAAATCTTTTCAAAATCAAACAATTACAACCTCTCTATAATCTTCTAGATAACAGAATAATTAAAGCTTATCCTGTGCTAAAATGGGCAGGAGGAAAAACAAAATTACTATCACAAATTCAAAAGCAATATCCCTCAAAACTACAACAAGGTTGTCTAAAGACTTACATAGAATCTTTTGTTGGAGGAGGTTCGGTTTTTTTTGACATTTACCATCATTTTAATATTGAAAAAGCTTATCTTTTTGATAAGAATATTGAATTAATTATTTTATATAAAGTTATCAAAAATAACGCCGAATTACTAATTAGTAGATTATCAAATCTAAAAAAAGAATATCTAAATTTAACAGAAGAAAAAAGAGAAGTTTTTTACTATCAGTCTAGAACCGATTACAACACTTTTGATAAAAAAGATGATACCAATATTTATAAAAAAAATTGGGTAGAACGTGCCGCTCTGACAATTTTTCTTAACCATACGTGTTTTAATGGGTTGTATCGAGTAAATCGGAAGGGTTTGTTTAATGTCCCGATGGGTAGATATAAAAATCCGGCCATACTTAACAGCAGCAATATTAGGGCTGTTAGTCAAGCATTTAAAATTGCAGAAATTAAACAATGCGATTTTTCTGAAGTTCTAGAATATGCAGATAAAACTACTTTTATTTATTATGATCCTCCTTATCGTTCTATTAGTAAAACGGCTACTTTTAATGCTTATAATTCTTTGAATTTTAATGATGATGAACAACGACGCTTAAGAGATACTTTTATAGAAGTATCTCAGCAAGGAGCTTATCAAATGTTAAGTAATTCTGATCCGACTAATTATATTGAAGATTTCTTTTTTGATGAATTATATTCTGATTTTAATATTAAACGTATTTTTGCTTCACGGATGATTAACTCTAAGGGAAATAGGCGTGGTAAAATAAGGGAAATTCTTGTAACAAATTATTCGGATTATATCAATAAAATTTAATCCTCATTAATCTTAAATCTACAAAAACTAGACAAGTTATTTTAAATGAATTGAGTAGTAAAATAGCAACTCAGTAGATAAATCAGCTAAAGAGTTAGTCACAAAAAGAATAGTTAGGCACAATCATTCGTCATTCTCCTTGTTTTAATTATTACTTCATAATAAAAATCGGTAGAATAAAGGTTCTCGAACGACTACTGTAGCATTTCTTAATACTTATGTATTTTTCGAATAAAAAACTCTATCAGAGGTAACCAGTTCCTCTTGTTCTTGATTAATTAATGACCATCAACAGTCTCCGGATAAATAGCTGCAGTGTAAACAGAAGTATTTTTTATCCATTAGTATTGCAGGAAATTCCTTTTACTTCTAAGTAACTAGACGCTATACAAATAATGTGTATAATATTAATTATTGGGTAAATTACTAAACTATAAGAATAAAATATTAAATCAAGAAAAATAACAGTATTGTAATCTTAATACTATAATTTGAACTTATTAAGTAGGTAAGATGGTCTTTATAATGCCAATTAAATTGTACTATGTCCATAGTAAGTAATAAATTTAAATATTTTCAAACCTCAAACAAAAATATCAAAAAAAATTAGAAAATTAATTATAAGTATTCCTGTTGAATGAAAGTTTTTTGAAAAACTCCTAATTCTGCTTTTTCAAGGCTCTTAAAATATCAAGACAGGATCCGTACAAAGCTCGACCTATTTATATTGATATAACTCTGCGAGTAGTACGATAAGATAATGATACTCCTAAGTAATTTTCCAAATCAGTCACCAGTTCATTGACTGCTAAACGAGATAACAAAGTATAGCTATCTCGTTCAGCAGAGCTAATGTTGTTAACAACTTGAGTGAATACACGCATATTTTTCAACTCATCCATAATAGTTTAACTCTCTAAATTTTAGAGATGATGCGTAATTTATAATTAAAATTATCTTTTTCTTATAAAAGAGGAAGTACGAATAATGGTTACTGTTCGTTAATCCCAAGTAATGGATAAAATTAATTTTAGTTATCTCGACAGTAAATATACCTTTTCTACTAATAGCTATTAGCAGAAAAAATACATGAAATTTAGTCATCTGCAGGTGATCAATGAAGATCAATTTGAACCAACCAAAAAATTTAACTCTAATAACCACAGAGATGTAGAAATTACTCCTATCTTTTGAACGGTACATTAAAAAATAAAGATAGTATTGGGAGCAGTTCAGTAATTCATATAGAGGATAGACAATAGATGTTAAGTGGGACAGTAATTACCCACAGCAGGTTTAATGCTTCTATTATCAAGTCAGTTCGGTTTTTGCAAATTTGGCGTATCCATAATACAAAAAAATTTGAACCAGGCTGCCGAGAAAAACATTTTTCTCGGTCTACAAAACAAGAAATATTAAAATCGACCGTCTACCCCAATGATAAAATCTATCAGGATGTTAAGTTCTATGTTGCTGTTTTAAATGAGGATAATTATGTTAATCACAACAGTGAAAATAATCAATCATTATGGTTTTAAGTTACTAACGGTTTTTTAAAGAGCAATGACCAAATCCTAAATACTAACGATGGTGCTATTCTCTCTCAAGAAACCAATATTAAACTTGCTTTTACTAGCTATGATACCTAAATTTTGCTTTTTAAATTAATCTAACAAGTAAGAATAGATAAGAGCTTATTTAAACTTGATTAAAAAACTTATCACGATAATTTTTATTATATGAAAACTTTAGAAGCGATTTATCAATATCGTTCTGTAAAAGGTTACGGTCCTAACCAGAAAATAACTCCTAAAGAAGAACAGAATCTTCTTCAGGCAAGGATTTAATCTCCAACCAGTTTTCATATTCAATATTGGCGTTTCGTTATTCTTCGAAATACAAAATTACGACAAAAAATCATAAAAAATTTAGTAATTATTAAGTTCAAATGACGGATGCTTCTTTACTGATTATATTTACAGCAGATATGAAAGCTTGGCAAAAAAAACCTCAACGTTATTGGCGTAATGCTCCTCAAGAAGTAGCGAATTGATTAGTTAATTGCATGAGTATCTTTTATGAAATACGGGAATGGTTATAACGAGATGAAGCTCAAGGTTCAATTGGTATAGAAATGCAGACTCTAATGTTAATAGCTAAAGCGCTCTTGTCCAATTATTGGTTTTAATATTAATAAAGTGGCAAAGCTCATTGACTTACCAGATAATTATCTAATCGGTCCAATGGTAACAATTCGCAAAAAAGTAAAAAAGCCTTGGACTAAACCTAGACAATTAACGCTGGATGAGTTAGTAGTTAAAAATAAATTTTAAATGGTAGATTTTAGTTAAAAAATATCAGATTTTATTAGGAAAATAAGAGAATAATTAAACTTTTTTAAAATAAAAATTGACAATACTTTAGGTCCATAGTGCCGGATATTAATTAATACATGCTACTCCATTTATATATATTTTTTTAATAAATTTTTATATTTAATATAATTACAAATTTGCAAAATATTGACTACTTTCTCTTAGAGAAGTTTACTAATAAATAAAATCTTAACATAAAATATAAGTATATTTTAAATATTCATAGAGATAAAATATCTAATTTTCTTAGTTCTCTTATAGAAAAACACTTTTATATAAAAAAGTGTCTTATATTGTTAAATAAAAATAAAAATTCAACGTATATATTTTTACTCTTTATTTAAATTTAAAGACAGTATTTGCCTTAACAAGTCTTTATAATATTTAGTCATTAATATACAACTTAGTCTAGAGTAGACTCAGAAAAAATTAGATTATTAAAACCGATTATTTTTAGCTATTAATTATTTAATACAAAAGGCTTTTAAAGTTTTTTATTATGAAATTACCAAGTTAAATCAAGATTACATAAAAATAAAAAAATTCAGCAATAAAAGAGAATGTGGTGTAAATTTAGTTAACTTTAAAAGGTCAACTGATAATAAACTTTAGCCAACCTTTCAACTTTGTCTCTATAAATCTCAAGGTTAGAGAAAAAAAGAATACCAGTTGTTCCTTTGCTTATATTTTCGATCCTCACCCTGATGATTTCAGTATGTTAGAGAAACAATTAGTCTCTTACGGTTTTTAAATTGTCATTCCTCATTACATTAGTGGTGATACAGAAAAATGAGAGAAGATAGTTAATAGTTACTCTCTTGAATAGGATTATTTGTAATAATTTATTTGCCGACTGTTAGATGTTAGTTCTATTCTAGATAAGTCAGAAAGTAGAAATAAAACATAATTTATGACAGGTCTTAATTAGATAAGGTTGGTATCTTAGAACATTTTTTTTTGCACTTGCTGAGGACTGGAAGCTAATGTCAAACCTTAAATTTACCTATTCAAGACTATAATTTTTAAGCTTCAAAAGTAATGGTGATTAGGATTACAAATACTGTCAATAGTATTATTGTTGAGTAACAAAGATTAAGTAAAGTTAATCCTCTCATCATTTCGGTGCCATAACAACTTTACTAGCTTTATCGATCAATCATTAAGATAATAATTACTATTTGTCTGCAGTTCTTGAACTCTTATACTATTTTCGCTAAGTCAGAATTTTTAAATTAATGGCTGTTATGCCTGTAAATTATCTTTGATAATAGCAACGTCTTCTGATTGTTCAGTCAATTTATGCTCAAAATCTTTAATTTTTTGCTGAATCTCTTTTTAAGTACTCTCTATTTTCTGTTTTAGTCTAAAAAATATTTTTTATAGAGGATAAGTGAATGCCCTTTGTTGGCTCATGGATTAAACTCCTAAATACTAATTATTGATTGATAGTTGTTCTTCTCTCATCTATGATGCTAAATTTAATTGTTATACTCCCCTAAAAAAATATATTTATGAACTCAAGACTCATATATTAATTAATATTGATAATCTTCCTATAAATAAGATTTTTTTATGTTTTCCTAGATCCTTAGCCAAATGTTCATGAACTAAATTCGAGCATTTTGTATTTACTTATGGAATTTAATTCTATAAAGTTTATTCTGCTCTAAGTTCATTAAAAATGCATATATTATCTTTATCTTCTAGATATTTTTTTTCGGATTTTTAATTTTTATTTAAAAATAAAATTTTTAATAGATATTTCTTATTCAATAAGCTCTTCTCTTGTATGTTTTGGTCTTGGATTTTAACAAGAATATCTGAGCCTTCTTCAATAATTTCATCCTCTTTAATTCCAAACTTTTTTGACATAATTTTTTAGTCTATCCAACGAGTTATTTTCAGTCTTATCGATACTTATCCATCTGCTGCTCTCAATTTTCATTTAGGGACTAATTGTTCAAGTTGTTTATTTGGTTAATATAGTTTTTTTTACTTTTCTTTACTTAAAACTCTTATGTTTAAAGATTTTAACTCTTTCTTTTCCCAATTAATTATATTTTCGAGAATCTCCTCATTGTAATTGAAACTTATTTTTACAGCGCACACACTATTTTTGAAAGTCCATCCCTAAGACGCTTACAAAAGTAAATGCTATCTTCTTAAGAAGACAAAATTTTAACCTTTCATAAAATTACATTTCAGTCTAAGTGAACTAAGATGCTGAGTTAAATAAGATTTTCTAGACATTATTTCTGTCTATATTATTTACCTCTTATTGTAATTCTAAGTTTGTTTTCCTAAACAAATTTTAGTATAATCACTTTTTTAAAAAATGTAGATTCACACGCATTTAGAACAGTTAATTCTGATTTTTTATAGAGTCTCTTTTATCATCAATTATTGCAGAATGATACTTTGTTTTGTGTGAACACAATTCCAAATACACCAACAAAGCGTTAATATCAGCAGGGTTAACTCCCCCAATACGGGATGCTTGACCTAGGGTTAAAGGTTTTACTTCAGTTAATTTTTCCCTAGATTCCATTGACAATGTTTCAATTTTCATGTAGTTTAAGTTTGCTGGTAATTGGCGATTACTATGACGACTAATTTGGTCAATTTGGTTTTGTTGGCGTTTCAAATAACCAGAGTATTTAATATCGATTTCTGCTCTTTGTTTTTCTACTGAACTAAGTTGAGAATTTCCTAATCCATAATGATCTAAGTTAGTATAATGAAACCCAGGACGGCGTAACAAATCGGCTAAAGTAATTGATCCTTTAATCTTTTGTTGAGTTTCTGTTGCAATGGCAATTCCGACCTTATCCGTCCCTTTAATTCTAGTTTCGCAAAGACGTTTTTTTTCTACAGAAATACTATCTTGTTTCGTTTTAAAAAGTTGCCAGCGACGATTATCAATTAACCCAATTTTTCTACCTAACGGTGTTAACCGTTGATCGGCATTATCTGACCTTAAAATTAGACGATATTCCGACCGAGAGGTTAACATTCGATAAGGTTCTCGTAAATCTTTGGTACACAAATCATCAATTAAAGTTCCCAGATAACTTTCTTCTCGTGGGAAGATAATCATCTCTTGATTTTTAACGAACTGAACTGCATTAATTCCTGCCACAATGCCTTGGGCTGCTGCTTCTTCATATCCCGTCGTTCCATTGACTTGACCAGCGCAAAATAACCCTTCAATTTTCTTAGTCATCAGGGTAGGATAACATTGGGTAGCAGGAAGATAATCATATTCCACCGCGTATGCGGGCCGTAACATTTCGCATTTTTCTAACCCTGGAAGGGTTCTTAACATCGCTAATTGAATATTTTCGGGAAGTCCCGTAGAAAATCCTTGAATATAAAGCTCACGAATATCTCGTCCTTCAGGTTCAATGAAAATTTGATGACTTTCTTTATCTGCAAACCGAACAATTTTATCTTCAATAGAAGGACAGTAACGAGGACCTTTAGAGTCGATGAACCCTCCGTAAATTGGAGATAGGTGTAAATTATTATTAATGATCTGATGAGTTTGGACTGTGGTTCTGGTCAAATAACAGTTCATTTGTTCTCGTTCAATCCAAACTTCAGGATCAAAACTAAACCAACGTACTTCATCGTCAGGGGGTTGAAGCTCTAAATTACGATAGTCGACTGATCGTTTATCCACTCTAGCAGGAGTTCCAGTTTTAAGTCTTCCAGTTTCAAACCCCAATTTATTCAAAGTTTCAGTAAGTCCTACTGCTGCAAACTCTCCGGCTCTACCTGCTTCCATCGATTTATTCCCAATCCAAATACGACCCCTTAAAAAAGTTCCGGTAGTTAAAACAACTGCTTGTGCGCCGAAACAAGTACCAAAGTAGGTTTCAATGCCGATCACTTGATCATTTTTTCCTATGACTAAATCCGTCGCCATACCTTCACGAATTGTTAAATTGTCTTGATTTTCAACAATTTTTGTCATTACTGCTGAATATTCCCGTTTATCGGTCTGTGCACGTAATGCCCACACTGCAGGACCTCTTGAGCTGTTAAGAACTCGTTTTTGCAAATAGGTACGGTCTGCCATTTTGCCGATTTCTCCCCCTAATGCGTCTACCTCATGAGTAAGTTGAGACTTCGCTAGTCCTCCCACTGCGGGGTTACAAGGTTGCCAAGCAATTTTATCTAGGTTGATAGTTAACATCAGGGTGCGACATCCACGACGTGCACTCGCTAAAGCTGCCTCGCATCCTGCATGGCCTGCGCCAACAATGATGATATCAAAAGTATCTTGGAAATCGATGGTCATTAGATATACGAAAAAATACAGCTTCTCTGACTTATAGAATAACAAATTTTGAGATTTATTTTATAAATGAGTAATTGATTACTCATTGTTGAATCAATTCAGAGAAGATTATATATATAAAGATAGTTTAATCATGTTTCTAATATTTTATTTACTCTTAAGCCAAATGAATTTGCAAGTTAAGTATCGGGATATTTTCTTGATTTAATTAACTTTTAAATATTACTTATTGAATTGATAATCATTTTCTTCATGACCATAGCAACTGAGATTTTTTGTCCTTTATATTGGATGATGAGACTTGGCAAAATTTGTATCTCAGGTTAAGCTCTAAGCGGAATCATAATCTGATCTAATTTTCTCGTGTGGTGTTGAGAAGTTAATGAAAGTACAGACCCCCCAACTTCGAACTCTTCCCTGGGGCTTACTCCGGGAGTTTTTATTACTAACTAGTGTATTAGGCACTTCTGCTGGTCTAGGTTTTGGAGCTGCCATAACGTTAAACCGCCCTGTTGAGCCTGGAGGAACTGTTTTGCATTCGGAACAGTCCTTTCCTCCTCGTCAGGACTGGCCAATTGGACCAACCGTAGGGACTGTTTTACCGCGTTAAGTTAAAAATCGATAGGGGTCGACAGTCGTTTACCCCTACACTGTGTAAATAATTTACATTTTTGTCGTAAATGAATTAATCAGTAGCCAAAAAATCCGAAAATTTCGCTAAATTTTGAAAATTGATGATGTCTTCTAATTCTCAAGCCTCAAAAATTTTTTTTATGAGCTTAAGGTAATTGAAAGGCTCTCAGAGACAAAGCAGTAATCACATGCCGACCGAGTTGTTCTCTAATAGAATCTCTTTGGGCAAAAATAAGTTATTTATCCTTAGAGGTTTTCGTTTGCACGGTTAAACAATAGTGTAGCTCAGTCTACTATAACCTACTCCCCTTCTCATCGCCGTTGCTAAATCAAAATCTTGTCGATGTTGATCATTGATTCTGTAGGAAGTTCTCCGTCTAAATTAGGGACAGACTGACCTGAGAGAATGACACCTGTGGGACTCATTAGAATAAATTGAGAGATATGGGTTTTACTCAAATAGGATTTAATAGATGCGTTCACCAATGTTTACGACACAGCGTAGACGCAGTTCATCATAGAAAAAACAAATAATTTGTTTTTTCTATGATGAACTGCCAATAATAACCAGTTGATTGGTCCAATAAAGAATAATTAAAGTTTGATAGACAAATACGTCGGTTTTGAATTCATTATTTAATCTTAAAATAGCAGTAATAGTTAAATTACCATGCTGTTTTTTGAATTCTCTTATGAAAACTTAAAAAAGGAATCACTAACAAATTAGCATTTAAGAATTTGTTAGTGATTAAAAGGACAGAACAATAGTTGCGACAAGCTTTCAGATAGTCACTAAAAAGATAAAAATTGTGTTCGCAAACTCAAGGATGATATCCTTTGATAAGCTAATCCAAGTTGCTGTTTACTCAGAAAAAAGTCATATTTATTCCAGTTAATTTTATGATAAATTAAGAGGTTATTTATAGTATATTAATTACTTGGAAAACGTTCAGTATCTTTTCATGTTAATCCTATTAATACGCCATTATTAGCTAGATTTTTTTCGTCTTTTATGAGCACATATTCTACAAATTTAGCTGTAATAAGATTACGATAAACTAAAAAATGTTACAAATACTTAAGTTTTATAAACTATTATCTAGTATAAATTTTAATGTTTACCTCACTTTTTACTGAAAATCGGTGTGATTCTACACATTACCATCTTTTTATAGAAAAAAACGCAACGTTAATAATTTTATGAAGTTAGAAATTAGCAACTGCCTTTGAAAGAGAAATTTATGCCTTATTCTAAATTAGAAATTAAGTCAAAATACTAGTTTTTTTGAGACTAACTATCATAAAAGTATAAGAAATAAAAGCTATAATTTTCACTTTATAGATATTTATTAATGAAAGACTTGGAAATCATAAGTTGCTGATTTATGGGACTCAGTCTATATTAATTAAATAATATTTTTAATTTTCAGTTATTATTACTAGTACAAGAAATTTATCGATTTTTAATTATAGTAAATTCAACTATAAAAATTAAAACTTATAGACATTGTTAATAAGTTTATTATAAATATTTTAATCTATAGAACTTGCCAATTGAGCTGATAAATTTTAATGGTAAATAATTAGACTTTTATTCACTCTATGTGATAATTTATTTTATACTTTCTAAGCCTATTAGAGACTGGTTTTTATCAAAATTTGTCGCTAGAATATTATTTCACCACAATAAGTCATAATAGGATATGAAAATTTGTAACCAATTGCACCATGGCTAGAGATCTACGGGAATTTATTAATCAACTTGAACAACGGGGACAGTTACGCCGGATTAAGGCATTAGTGGATCCTGATTTAGAGATTACAGAAATATCTAACCGAATACTACAAGCAGGAGGACCTGGACTCTTATTCGAGAATGTCAAGGGATCGAATTTTCCTTTGGCTATTAACTTAATGGGAACCCTAGAACGTATCTGTTGGGCGATGAACATGGAAGAACCTCAAGATTTAGAAACTCTAGGTAAAAAATTAGCCATGTTGCAACAACCCAAAATACCCAAAAAAATCTCCCAAACAATTGATTTTGGTAAAATTCTTTTTGATGTGATTAAGGCGAAACCAGGTAAAAGTTTTTTTCCTCCCTGTCAACAAGTGATAATTGAAGGGGAAAACTTAGATCTGAACAGGTTACCTCTGATTCGTCCTTATCGTGGGGATGCGGGAAAAATTATTACGTTGGGACTAGTTATTACTAAAGACTGTGAGACTGGAACCCCAAATGTGGGAGTTTATCGTTTACAGTTGCAATCTAAAACTACCATGACAGTACATTGGTTGTCCGTCAGAGGTGGGGCGAGACATCTACGAAAAGCAGCAGAAAATGGTAAAAAATTAGAGATTGCGATCGCTTTAGGAGTCGCTCCCCTAATTATAATGGCTGCGGCTACTCCTATTCCTCTAGACCTATCAGAATGGCTATTTGCAGGACTATATGGAGGGTCAGGAGTGAAATTGACTAAATGTAAAACTCTAAATCTAGAAGTCCCGGCAGATGCGGAATTTATTCTAGAAGGGACTATTACTCCAGGCGAAGTTTTACCTGATGGTCCCTTTGGGGATCACATGGGATATTACGGAGGAATAGAAGACTCGCCATTGATTCGCTTTCACACTATAACCCATCGCAAAGAGCCCATTTATTTAACGACATTTAGTGGTCGTCCCCCCAAAGAAGAGGCGATAATGGCAATCGCGTTAAACCGTATTTATACTCCGATTTTGCGACAACAAGTCTCAGAAATTACAGACTTTTTCCTACCTATGGAGTCCTTAAGTTATAAAGCAGCAATCATATCTATTGATAAAGCTTATCCAGGACAAGCAAGACGAGCAGCTTTAGCTTTTTGGAGTGCTTTGCCTCAGTTTACCTACACCAAATTTGTGATTATTGTAGACAAAGATATTAATATCCGAGATCCTCGACAAGTAGTTTGGGCAATTAGTTCTAAAGTTGATCCTTCAAGGGATGTTTTTATCCTTTCAGAAACACCTTTTGACACCTTAGATTTTGCGAGTCAAAAATTGGGGTTAGGAGGCAGAATGGGAATTGACGCTACTACAAAGATGTATCCTGAAACCGACCACAAATGGGGAGAACCTTTAGAACCTGACACAGATGTATCTGCGATGGTTAATTGCCGTTGGGTTGAGTACGGTTTAGGGGATATTATCCTAGATAAAGTTAATGATAATCTATTTGGTTATGACATTAAGTGAATAGGTGGCTATAAATAAATATAAAAAATGTAACTATTTTTTATGTCTATTTTTAATAAATTAAAGTAAGACTTATATCTCTTGAATTAATATTTTTTACATTAACTATTTTAGATAAAATTTTGTTCTATTTCCTGGGCTTAAATCATATTTATTCCTAAATATATTTAGGCGATTTTATAAGTTTTTAGTTAATACAATTTCTCTTCTACTATATTTCCCTCATACTAGAAGTGGGTATAAAAAATAAAGATAATCCTTTTCCTTTCCATTGTATCAATTTAACTTTTAGCTAAACTATTTATATGTTGTATCCGCTGAGTAATTCTTCTTGATAAGAAGATATTTATTCCTTTATTTAGATATATTCAAAATATTTTATTTATTATTATTACTAGAGTTTCTTCTGTTAATTTTCGAAAAAAATCAGAATTATTCTCTTTTTTAAAGAATCTATTTGAACTAAAAATTATTTGTTTAGTTAAATTTTATGATAAACTTATCCTATCTACAATTTCTTTGATTTTCTATTATTCTGTGTTTAAACATAATATTTCTACTTTTGTTTTTGTTATGGCAAATATTTTTAAGCGCAAGTTAACTTTTATATTTCTTGTATTTATAATTTTATTAGCTGAATCTTTAGGTAGACTGGAATATAGCACTTACTCTTGTTAAACTATTTTTTTATTTTAGATTTATTTAGAGTTACTCACTCAACTATTCTTCTTTAATTATTATCCCAACTATTTTTATATACATGAAGAAATATTTCATTGACAAAGTATGAATAAAATTTTTTTAAAAAAAATCGTTACTTTAATATAGACTATTTTCTCCTTATTTTTCAGAGATAAATATGTCTTCGACAAGAAAAACTAATTATTTTAATTCTTCTAAAGATAATTGTTAATAATTTTCTACAGAGGATTAAATTGGGTTTAAAAAAGCAGTAAAAAAAATGTAAAGAAGTCAACAGAAAATATGGTTAGTCTATAACTAAACTTTTATTCCTGTCTAATTAGTGTTTAAATCTTAGAAAAGTAATTACTATTTTTTATAGTTTAGAAAATTTATAAATCTGTTAGGATTATCTTTATTAAGACAGAGTAAATTTTAAGTTTAGAATAAATATAGATTATAATCTCGTTGTTATTGAAAATACTTGAGAAGCCGTTTCTGCTGTGTTAGAAGAAGCTACACGTACTTTACGTTTCGTCTAAGTTATGGGAAACAAGAACAATAATCATTAGATAAAAATTGCTCGTTATACTCTCGGTCATTTCACTCATCTTGAACAACAATGGAAAATAAAAACTCAAGGGGGTCTCGCTCCCAACTTTCTGCTATCTAAATTTAACCCAACTCATATCAAGACTTTGACACAAAAAGTAAAAGTCAATTTCAAAGAACAACATTCTCCTGTAGTATTAGCAGCAATGGGGGTGGATATCATTATTGAATCTGGAGAGTTTTGTCATTTTTTACAATAAACTTTCGTTTTACCTAGTCGAAAATTGCGCTCGCGTACTTATCTTATTGCGACTGGTTCTATTCCTCTAATTCTTCCTATTATTAACCTCTCAGAAGTTGGTTTTTTAAACCTAAAAACTCTTTCTTTAAATAATCTTCCTCATGAGATAATTGTTCTCAGCAAAACCCCCATTAGAATTGAATTAGCTCCAAATTTAGGTCGTTTAGGTAAAAAAAATTACTTTAGTCGTTGAACAGTCTAATATTTTACACGAAAAAGATATTTCAATTATTCAACTACTTCAAGGACAATTAGAAGCTGAAGTTATACAAATATTAACCTAAAGTCCTATAACTTAAGTCAAACAAATTAATAAAAGAAAATAAAAAAAAACTAGAAATAAAGAAATTGAAGCTGAATGAAATTATTCTAGCTATGGAAAATCAACCGAATATCAAAGGTTTGAATTTAGAAGAAGTAAAAGTTAAATTAACTTCTCAGAAGATTAAAGTTAATCAAAAACTACAAATAACTAATACTAAACTTTATACTTGTGGCAGTACTCTTGGTGGCTATAAAACCTCTAATATTGCTAAATATAAAGCTAGTATTGCCATGGAAAATTTATTGTTTTTTCCTGGTTTTAAAATAAATTATAGTCATTTTTCTTGTGTTACTTTCACCAAACTTACTTTAAGCACTGTTGGACTAACAGAAACAGAGGTAAGACTACAGAATACAACCAATATTATTGTGATTGAAGAGTATCTTAAAATCTCATATAAAGCCTAGATTATGAGGAAAATAACAGGTGTTTGTAAATTTATTACTTGGTAGAATGGAGAGATTTTAGATTTTCATTGCCTAGGGTCTCAAGGAGAAGAATTAATCGAAATAATTGAGTTAGCTATCAATCAAAAAATCCCTATTCAGGATTTAGCACATCTATTTCTCCTTTCTCCAAGTATTTGTGCGATTGTATCAGGGATAGTTCATCAGTCGAAAGATAAAAAATCTCAGAAAAGTCAATTTTTAAGCAAGTGGTCAGAACAATTATCATGACTTTTCTAGACTAGCTGTTATTTTTTTAGCGAAAAAAACAGAGTTAACATCTGTTCCAAAAACGTTAATCAATAGGGTTTCCTGCGCGATTATAAATCATAATATCCCATTGACCATCTTGAGCAATCTCAAAAACAACAAGATCACCATCTGCATTAATCATGGGGTTACGAACCTCTGCTTGTAGATTTTCAGTGAGGCTACGTTTTTGTTGATTCTGACGATCATAAAGATAAATATTCGATTTTCCCTGACGACTCGTTGCAAAAACAATGTAGCGGCCATCTTCAGAAATTGAAGGGTGAGAAGCTACTTCATCGAGAGAATTTAGTCCCGGTAAATCAATCAACTGTCGTTTTTGTGCATTAAATAAATAAACATCTTGAGAGCCATTACGATCAGACACGAAAATGATATAGGAAGAGGTGACTTGGGGGGTTAATTCTGAAGATCGACTATTTAATCCTCGTCCCCCCGGATCAAAAGTAAACGTCAGGAGACGGGGATAACTGCCACAACTATTTAAAAGAGTGGTCAAAATCGCCATCGAAATGAGGACAAAACACTTCACCATTTAAGGGTTAACGATTGAAGCACCATCAGGAATATCTAACTCTATTAAAGGACCGCGATCAAACACTTCAACATCCCATTGACCCCGTTTTGCTGTTTCAAAAACAATATAGCGTCCCTCCGGGCTAATCTGGGGATTTCTCACCCAACTTCGATACCCTTGGGTTAACAATTCAGCCTGTCGGGTAGCGCGATCATATAAAGCAATATCTGGCCGTCCTCGAATACTAGAAACATACACCAGATAGCGTCCTGTTCGGCTTAAACTGGGACTGTCGAGAACAACATTATTCTGATTCAGTCCAGGTACATTGACTAACTGTTTTTCCCGCAAATCATAAAGTAAAATCTGACTAGTGCCATTACGATTAGAGACCAAAGCCAGCCAGTGTCCATCACCACTTAGGGCTGGTTGACCATCATTATAGCGACTATTAAGTCCACCTAAAGTTTGAGAACGGTTAATAAAATCACAAGAATTCAGTAAACTTATTAAAATCAATAGAACCAAGTAATGCAAAGACAAACATAGACCAAATTTTTTACTAGAAAGAAGTTTGGACAAATTTCCTGGGATTACTTTGATTGCTCTAGTTTTCACTTGAATTAATCGAGATTAATAATCGAAACGAGTAGGATTCGAATCATCATCATAGTGATCAATCTTTGATTCTTGATCAGTACTTGATGGATTTGTTTCTTTTCCTAGCTTGCGTTGTGGTTGATCAATGGGCTGATAATCGACATAATTGTCTGGTGTAGCTTTTTCGAATGGAGGATTAGGATGATAGTCTTGATCAGATGAGGTATGAAGAGGGTGTTCTCTAGAAGATCTAGGAGTAGTTTCTGAAGCTTGACGATCTGGACGAGGACGACGAGGGGTAGGAGGTTCCTCCCACATATCAAAAGAATCATTCCAGGCATCATATGATTGAGGGGAGGGTGAACTGGGGCGACGAGGACGACGTTGACGAGTAGGTTCACGCTCATTAGTAGAGCGACGAATACTCCTAGAACTACGAGGTTCTTCATACCCTCTTAACCGGCGGTTGTTAGCATATTCTGCTTCTTCTTCATATGGTTCGAGTCGATCCAATTCAGCCTCTGTGTAGACACGGGTTTTACTTACCCGACGCTCATCATCCACGACAGGAAAATTTCGTTTAGCTTGCTCTGTTGTCGCGCCTCGCAGTCGAATAGTTTCCACGGCAAAAAATATAGCTGAACCAGTGAGGAGAAACTGTCCAAACTGCAAAATAGGATCAAGTCGCCACCCTTGAAATAATAGAATTAAGCCACATAGTAAACCTACTGCCGCAAAAAAGATATCATGGTCTCTCGATAATTCAGGGCGGACAGATCTTAAAAAATATAAGCCAGCTCCCGCCACTGCCAGAAATATACCAAGAATGCTGGCCGAATTCAACCCAAAATTTACCATTACCCCTCTCTATATTCCATCTCTATAGTAGCGAGTTTTGACAAGGGATTTCTACTTTTTACTTCTAGGATATCTAGGGAACATCCCTGTCCTTAAAAACGTTAATATTTCGACTGGGACAAACGTTTTTACTGTAGAATACCCGGTTGTGTCACTTTAACTAATAAAAATTGAACTAACTGTGATAGGGATAACGACGATAACATTTTTCAAAACCATACTCCACAATAAGTTCGCTAAATAAGGTGCCATATAATTTTACACTTTTTGCTACGCTTATCTATCTTATCTATCTATCTTAAAAGGTGTTTAAACAATTCCGTCAAGGCAATAACTCGAATCAGGAGAGTCTCCAAACTCACTACAAGTCTTTCAGAGACAATTGTCGATTAGATTATCTCTCTGTGATGGGAGACCATTTTTGTTCGCTTGGTCCGGTATATATAGATTTAGGACGAATAATGCGGTCATGTTCGAGTTGTTCAAAACAATGAGCTAACCAGCCCACTACTCGACTAATTGTAAATGTACTAGTAAATAGAGGCGTAGGAATATCCAGTCCATGCAAAACTAGCGCGGTGTGATATTCAACGTTTGTTTTTATACTTCGGTGGGGTTTGTATTCTTTGAGTAGCCTTAAAGCAATTCTCTCGACATCAATCGCAAGAGTCCAGAACTTGGAGGACCCCTTGTGGTGCCAAATATCCTCGGCTACTTCTGAAAGAAGTGTCGCTCGTGGATCTTTAACTCGATAAATGCGATGACCAAAACCCATTAAACGCTCTCTAGTTTCGAACTTATGCCGTAAATAAGGCTCTATCTCCGAAGGTTCTTTGATCTCTAATAACATGTCAATGACTGGACCCGGTGCGCCCCCGTGAAGAATCCCCTTCAAAGCACCAATAGCTGCAGTTATAGCGGAGACAAAATCTGAGCGGGTTGACATCACTACTCGTGCAGCGAAAGTGGATGCGTTAAGTCCATGTTCTACAACTGTGTTGAGATAGGTTTCTAATCCTCGAACATGCTCGGGAGAGGAATCTTTTCCCGTAAGCATATAGAGGTAATTAGCTGCATGACCTAATTCTGGATGAGGAGCAATTATGTTTTTATTATTGATTAATCTCCAATAAGTTGCAGTAATTACAGGAATTGATGCAATTATCTTAAGTGCACCATTAATCCCTTCTTTATCCATACGATGTGAACGCATATCCATTGATAGACAACTTACCCCAATCCGCAAAGCTTCTGTTGGCTCAATCTGATTCTCAGCTACACTCTTTAGGACGTCTAATATCTTGGGATCAAGATCTCGATGACCTAATAATTTCTCAGTGAGTTGCTCCAATTCACCTTGGGTAGGAAGATGGCTGTGTAGAAATAAAAAAACAATTTCCTCAAAGGAAGCATTAACGGCAAGTTCTTCAAACGGAAAACCCAATATGGTCAACTTACCTAACTGCCCATCGATCTTACTGAGGTGATTGGGAATATTGTCCATATATTTCTATAATCTGACTGACTGAGATAGCTATCATACCGCAAGCTTCCATATATCGTAGCATAGTCAGATTATATATTGACCACTTAGGTAAAAAGCTTTGAAAGACTTATATATTGCGCATTATGTCTCTATTTTTAGTTAATTAAGATGCGCTATTAGAAGGATTTTTACATCCTCAAAAAAAATCATCTTCTAAGCTAAGGCGACAAGAGCTATATTGCATGACTATAATTTTTCCATAAGTCATCCTTTAGTTTAGATATTAAAAACAACAGTTAACCCTTTTATTAGGGATTAACTATTATCTAGCTAGTTACTGTGAATCTAATTTTAAGACGGCCATAAACGCTTCTTGGGGAACATCAACAGTTCCAATAGACTTCATTCGTTTTTTTCCTTTAGCTTGTTTTTGTAATAGTTTCTTTTTACGAGAAATGTCTCCTCCATAACATTTCGCTAACACATCTTTCCGCAGTGCAGGAATATGTTCACTAGCAATCACTTTTGCACCAATCGCCGCTTGAATAGGAACCTTAAATTGATGACGGGGAATCAACTCTTTAAGTTTTTCTGTTAAAGCGCGACCGACGAAATAGGCTTTATCTCGGTGGATAATTATAGCCAAAGCATCTACCCTATCTCCATTCACAAGAATATCTAATTTAACTAAGGGGTTTTCTCGATAGCCGATTAAATGATATTCCATACTTGCATAACCCCGTGATCGCGACTTTAATTGATCAAAAAAGTCAGTAACCACTTCAGCCAAAGGCAATTCATAAGTCAAAGCAGTTCTTGATAAGGTGAAGTAACGCATATCCTTAAATATCCCACGGCGATTTTGACATAATTCCATCAATGTCCCCACATAAGTTTCAGGGGTAATCATTTCTACTTGGATATAAGGTTCTTCAATTTTCTCTTGTTTTTGAGGTGGAGGAAGTAAACTAGGATTGTCAATTTTAATAACTTCTCCATCGACAGTGGTAACGCGATAAATTACTGATGGTGCCGTGGTAATTAAATCGAGATTGTATTCTCTTTCGAGTCTTTCTTGGACAATTTCCATATGAAGCAATCCCAAGAAACCACAACGGAAACCAAACCCCATCGCGCTGGAGGTTTCAGGTTCATAGGATAAAGCTGCATCATTGAGTTTAAGCTTATCTAAGGCTTCGCGTAGATCTTCATATTGATCCGCATCGGTAGGAAATAAGCCGCAAAAGACCATTGGTCTAGCCTCAGTATAGCCTGGAAGAGGTTTTTCAGCTGGTTCTGTAGCCAGAGTAATCGTATCTCCAACTCGCGCATTTTCTACTGTTTTGATTGCTGCGGCTAGATAGCCTACTTCCCCAGCGTGTAGACTATTTACTTGGACTTGGTTAGGAGAAAGAACCCCCAACTCATCGAGATCGTATTCTTTGCCAGAGGCCATTAACCGAATGCGATCATCATTCTTAACAGTTCCATCCATAACGCGGAAATAAACAATAACTCCTCGATAAGGATCATAATAGCTGTCAAAAATCAAAGCCCTCAGGGGCTTATCCAACATATCTTCTGGTGGAGGAACTAGATGAACAATAGACTCTAAAATTTCATCAACTCCGATACCATTTTTAGCGGATGCCTTGATAATATTGTTGCAATCAAGACCGACTACTTCTTCAATTTCATTAGCCACCCGTTCTGGCTCAGACCCTGGCAGGTCAATTTTATTTAAAATGGGAATAATCTCTAAGTTATTTTCCAAAGCTAAATAAACATTAGCCAAGGTTTGGGCTTCTACCCCTTGGGACGAGTCCACCACCAACAAAGCTCCTTCACAAGCTGCTAAAGAACGAGACACCTCATAAGAAAAGTCTACATGTCCAGGAGTATCAATAAGGTTAAGAACATATTCTTCGCCGTCTTTAGCAATATAGTTCATTCGCGCTGCCTGTAGTTTGATCGTAATTCCTCGCTCCCGTTCTAGATCCATATTGTCAAGGAATTGCTCTTTCATCTGTCTTTGTTCTACAGTTCCAGTATCTTGCAACATACGGTCAGCCAGAGTAGACTTACCGTGGTCGATGTGGGCAATGATAGAGAAGTTACGAATACGAGAAACAGGAACGTCGGTCATATAGTTTCTAATGAGAATAGGTTTAGCATAATTTAGAACTTCTTCATTATTCATTGTAATAGTGATTTTGCTAAATACTGCTAAGTCCTTGAACATAATTTTAAGTTATTGAACTGAGAGTCCTCCTTTTTCCTTTCAGATAGTTGTTGTCCTCTAAACCTGGAATTCTTGATTAGTTGATGATAGATGTTCATTGGCTAAATTTAATACTCTCAGTTATTGATTTAGCTCTTGAAAATATTATGATTACTTAATTTATCGGGAAAGTTCAGTACAGAAAAGATACTAAATATAACAGGCTCACAAAGAGTTGTATAAATAGATGAGGTCAAAATACTGCTATATTCAAGAAATATATACAACGTTATAAAGAAACAGCAATTGAGTGCGTACAAGCAATCTATTTAATTTTTAAAAAAAATATTAAAAATAATATTAAAATAATTAAATTTATATTTTTTAAAAAAATTAAAATCTTAAATTAAACCTAGTAAATAAGAAAATAACACCAAGTAAAAGAGCATGGAATTGCTAAATTGATTAGATAATATGAGTGTGTCTTGTAAAAAAGTTGTCTGATTGCTTGATGGTAGTAGTGGTTCACATATTAACTAAAACTACGAACAGAAATTAAAAGGATAAAGATGGGAGAGACTTTCAAGCAGTTTTTCTCTTCAGATTTTTATCTTGGATTAGGATAAATTGTAGAGGACGATTTTAAAAAACAGCCGATATTAATGAGGGGCTAAGATTAATAAAGGTTACAAAAGTAGGATAATAAAGTTTTAGTTAGGTTAAAAAAAAGTTAGAAAAAATAATAGTTTTGACATGACAGCAACTGAATTAGAAGTTGAAGAAACAGAATTTAATTTAAATTAAGTAGATAAGGTTGTCGAAGATTTTAGTAATAAAATACTTTTTAAGGGTTTGCGCTAGATTCAACTTTTTAGCAGAGCTTAAGTTTTCTGGGGACAGTAAAAGTACTTAAGTATTCGAGCTAACTTTTCTTAATGTTAAATGACGACTTTGTAGGAATCTTCTAGTATATAGAATAACCCTACAACCACTTATCCATCAGTGTCAACAGGCTTTATATTGATGTGCTCAATTTACCACTTTCTTCAGCTCATCGTCTGAATAGCTATGGCAAAAACTAGTGAAGCTTTACAAGTTAGTCTGGTTATTAACATATGCCTCAAGGAGATATTGAAGCATATTTTTAAGTAAAATTAAGGTATTATCGTTAATTATGAGTTATTATTCTAGATAACTTAGAAAAAATTTATAAAGTAATAGTCATTAAGGTAATTATTTTACCGTTCAGTGTTACAACAAATCCTAATTAAAATAGGACTAGTATATTAAGGATGAAGTTTAATGGCTTTTAATTCTCTCAATCATTTAATAATTGATTTAACTAAGCAACCTGGATGGGCGCAATATCAACGCTATTACCGTCTATGCCAATGTTGGAATGATGTGATTGATCCCAAAATTGTTTCCCATACTCGACCCTTATACATTCAAAGAAATTCACTCTGGGTAGCTACATCAAGTTCAGTTTGGGCTCAACATTTATCGTTACAACGTCACTTTTTCCTCAAAAGCATTAATGCTCGATTTACTGAAGAACCTCTTGTTGATATTCGTTTTTCGTCAGCTAAGTGGCATGATTCTAAACTCGTTACAGATACCTTTGTTGAATCATCTCATCCGAGTAAGATTGATTTTTTAGCTCCTTTGCCTCAGACTACGTCTAATAGCTTTACGACTCCAGCAATCGCTTTCCAACGCTGGACTGAGTTAATAAAAGCGAGAGCACAAGGTATGTCATTATGTCCTCAATGTCATTGTCCAACACCACCCGGTGAACTCAAACGTTGGTCACTGTGTATGCATTGTGCTACCAAACAATGGCAGACTAATTCTACTTATTCTCAGTAATTTTACTTAAGTTAAAGAATTATTTTTGAAGAGTTTATTTAGATAAACCCATTATGGTATTGCTAGCCGCTTTTTTCATACTTAATCTCTATAGGTTCATCTAAATTAAAATCTATATTTTTTTAGGTATTAATATATATTTAATATTTAAGTAATCTATAAAACTATTAGATATATTATTAATCTAATAATTTAGACTCAGAAATTTTTTTTTATTGGTAAAATATTTCTTTGTCCTATTTCTTGACAAGAACTACTGATTTTCTAGTCTGTTTTTGTCGTAATTATCAAATGGAAGGACGTCGGAGAAAAATATGCTAGCAGTTAAAACTGAATAGAAAGCTTACGGACCCTAGCAGTTCGACTTTTTACTACCCATTTGGAAAATTTTGGACAAGTTATCTAATTACAAAATACTTTAATAACAAAGTACTGCATTAATTCAGTCAGGGTTTTTATCTCTGAACTTGAAAATCATTCCCCTGTGAGAATAACGTCTATTTAAATGAAATATCAATCTTAACGTTAACAACTTTAATCTTTAAAAGAGCTCGTATCAGCTTTGTATGAGCGCAATTTTAAGTTAAATTAAGAGCCAAAGGTTGAACATCGACTTAGAAAATAGGCCATAACATGACTTTTATTTTGACCAATGATGATGGGATAGATTCCCCTGGAATTCGTGCATTACACAATGCCCTAGGAGGACAAGGGGTTATTGTCGCTCCTAAAGAACAACACTCAGGCTGTGGTCATCGCGTCACGACTAATAAACCTATTCATCTCAAAAAGCGGTCTGACAGTGAATATGTTGTAGATGGAACCCCTGCAGACTGTACTCGTCTAGCTTTAACTCAAGTGGCTAAAGAAACAAAATGGGTGCTGTCAGGGATCAATGCCGGAGGAAATCTAGGAGTGGATATCTACATTTCAGGGACGGTAGCTGCTGTTAGAGAAGCAGCTATACATGGAGTTCCAGGCGTTGCCATTTCCCATTGGATTAAGCGCCCTTTAGTCATCGATTGGGACCTAGCAACAAAATGGACAGCTAAAGTATTAGAGAAGCTATGGAGTTATCCTTTGTCTTCTGGAAGTTTTTGGAATGTCAATTTGCCTCATTTAGAGCTCGGTTCCCCAGAACCAGAAATTGTATTTTGTGAAAGGAGCACCCATCCCTTACCGGTGAACTATTGGGCTCAAGGAGAGTTTTATTATTATCAAGGGGAATATGCTAAACGACAGCGATCACAAGGAACAGATGTAGATATTTGTTTTTCTGGCAATATTACAGTAACACTGATTAACATTTAGTAAAAACTACCAGTGTTATCAACAATTAATTTTAAGAGCAACTGTTGCAAAAAACACTTTATCATATCAGCATTATTAATGTTATCAATTTTTTCTGATTTTTCTGACTGCTTGGATGCAAGTAATATTTAGAATTTTAACTAATAATTACAGGCTGTTAGTCATTGCTTATTTCATCTTTTTAAGTTTCATCTTAGAAAAGATAAATTACTGAAGAATTACTATTGACTATGGAAATTTTGTTTGGATAAATAGGTAATCTACTAAGATTAGCCGTAGTGATTGTGAGATTATTGTTGGTAACAAACAATAGATTTGTAGCCGTAATAGTGGTAGCTGTGAGGTTCATTCTCTTATCCATTATGTTACGTCACAGCTTACACCCAAAAACTAGTGATATGAGTAGTTATTACATCAAAAATATTAGAAAAATTAATTACTGGCAGTGTAGTCTTAGTAGTTCTTATTGATCAATCAAGAATACCTGCCAAACATTATTTATTAATTAAATCATTCTTGATTTGATGATGGTGGAGGCGTTTTATCTTTAGGCTATTATTGTAGTTTTTTTGTATTTTTATATTGCTATCTATTAACTAATAAAAAGAAGTCTCAATCAAAAAACTTTATTTTAACAATTTTTATGACTTATATTACTGCCGTTACTATTATTAGTATTGGTATTAAAGACTATTTTTTTGACTATATTTCCTAGACATATATACATTTTTAGAGTTAGAAACTACTAGAGCAGCAGTATATAATAATCTATTAAGTTTAGTTACTTTAAAAGAAGTTTTAATGGAATATGACGAGTTATAGCTATAGTAATTTTTATCTGTTTCAATAGTCTTTTGTTAGTCTTATATTTTAAACATTAGAGAGTGATTACTTCATGTTAGTTACATTAGGAAATCCAACCAGATAATAAATTAAATTTTGATGAGTTAGTATAATAACTTTTATTTAATGTTTCTTTGTTTACATTTCAAAAATTGTTTTTATTATTATTCATATTTTAAAACTGATTGATAAAAAATTAGACCTAGATTTAGGTTACATGAGCTAATCATAACAGCTAATTTATAGAACTAATTTTTTTAACTTATTTTATCTTATTTAAGTCGTGGAGAAATCACTTTTATTCTATTTAAAATATTGCTCCTGATTTTAATTATTATTTTGTCTTAATTGGTTCATTTTTTATTCTCTTTAAATTGTTTATAGTTTTAACTATAAACAATTTAAAGAGAATAAGGAACATTCTATATATAGAAATTATATCTATTCTAGAACGCACCAGCATATTAGGTTTTAAAAACTAATAGTTTCATCACTTTAAAGTTTGTAAAAATTTTGTCAGTATCATACAGGCAATTGGCACAAAACTTGGGATATAAATATCTCTTTAAAAGAAATAATTTAAAACATTAAAAGTTTTTAAGACAAGAAAAATATTGAAATTTTTAAAAAGTGAAATAAAAAAATGACTTAGATGACGAATTACTATATTTTTTAAATACTTAAAAATTATAGTGAAAGTTTATAATAATCATTAATTAAATCAGGCTATTTGAAAGATTTGAACAGGAATAGCAAAAAATACTAGACTATGTTGTGTCTTTTTCAATAGCTACTTTACAAAAATGATTATAAAATTTAGCAGAGTATTATTTGTCTTTGCATTTTAATATTGGCTAATTGACTCTAATATTTTAGAACGTGTTTAGAACGTGAAATCAGGTTTTTATTTTTCTAAGTTAACTAATTTTTCTCTCAAAGTATTTACTGATAATTATTTAAGTTTCTATTTATTAAAACCACAAGTAAAAAAAATATTATCAATAATAAATCTAATAAATATTAAGTTTTATCCTCAAAGAATTTACTACCTACATAAAAGATAGATATTAATAGTTTAAGTGTTAAAGAACTTAAAAAAAATAACTGGTTCATATTTAAGAAGTTTCACTGCAATAAAATAATGGATTTTCTATTTACTACCTATAAATTGCTCAATATACACAAAACTTTTAGACTTAATTATTTATTGTTTCACTTGAACTTTAAATAATTAGAAGATTATGTTTATATTTATAATACATTTTATACAGTAAAAATTTTTATAAAGTGGATAGAATAAAAAATAACCAAAAAATACTGCATTTATTAATTTTTTTATATAAAGAGGTGGGCAATGCCCACCATACAAAATTAAATTCCTGAATCAGCCCGTTTAAATGCTTCATCAATAACTTCCGATAAAGTAGGATGAGTATGAATATTAAACGCCAAGTTTTGTACAGACTGATGTTGAGCAATTGCATTGGCTGCTTCTTGAATTAAATCTGAGGCATGAATCCCAATAATGTGGACTCCCAATACCTCCCCTGTACCCTGATGATAAATTACTTTAGCAATACCATCGGTTTCCCCTTCTGCTAAGGCTTTAGAATTACTCTTAAAATGAGTTTTAACCGAGGCTATTGTAAATCCTTCTTTTTCCCCTAATTCTCTCGCTGCGGGTTCAGTTAACCCAACATAACTAATTTCGGGATGGGTAAAAGCAGCAGCCGGAATGCTACGATAATTAATCGTTCTATCTCGTCCACAAATATTTTCTACTGCGATCACTCCTTGTCCTGAAGCAGCATGGGCTAACATCATTTTGCCTGTTGCATCTCCCACAGCCCACAAGTGAGGGACAATTTTCCCGTCTGATAAGACTTCTAAGCGATCATTAACGGAAATAAATCCTCCTTGAGTTTCAATACCAATGTTTTCCAATCCCAAGTTTTTCGTTGCAGGAATACGTCCAGTTGCTACTAAACAAGCATCTACTTCTAGGAAATCTACAACTTCTTTTGTCTTTGCATCAGTTAATTCAATGGTAACAGGAGAACCTGGGATAACTTTGGTAGCAAATACACCAGAATATGTTTCGATATCACGAGGTTTAATTAATACCCGTTCAGCAATTTTTGAAATTTCTGGATCAAAGCCTGGCATCAGATTATCTAATGCTTCAATCATCGTTACTTCACATCCAAGGGCTGTATAGATATCTGAAAATTCTAACCCAATATAACCACTACCAATAATTGCTATCCACTCGGGCAAAATTTCTAATTTAACTGCCTCATCACTGGTGAAAACAGTTTTATGGTCAATTTCAATACCATGAGGGATAAAAGGAACTGACCCAGGACACAATATAATATCTTTTGCAGTGATAAATTTTTCCTCGTCATTAGTTAACACACTAATTCTTTGGTTGTCAATGATTTTTCCCCATCCTTTGATGGTGTCAACTTTAAGACGTTTTAAACTTTTGGTAAGATCACCCCGAATTTTATTAACTAAATTGGTAGCATGATCCGCGATCGCTTCTCGTTGAAAACCCACTCCATTGACTTGAATTCCTAAACTATTAAGGTGATGAGTATTTTGTAATTCTCTTACCCTTCCTGATGCAGCTAGGAGGGCTTTAGATGGAATACACCCTCGATTAACACAGGTTCCTCCCATGTCTTTTGCTTCAATGATAGCGGTTTTTAGTCCACAATTAACGGCATGAATAGCTGCCCCATGACCTCCGACTCCTGCGCCAATAATAACTAGATCATAATCAAACCGAGCACTCATATACGTTCTTCCTGAAATACTATTAATTTTTAGTCTAGAGTAGTTCGGGTAGGAGTGACACGAATATAATTATTTGACTTTTGGAACTAAGTTTTAAAAAATGTAGAAGTTTGACTAAAGTTAATAGTACTTTTGATAATTAATCAAACAATTTTAATCAGTTTTTTACCATCATCAATATATCTTTTTCAAAAAAAATAATTATATTTAATTAATTAGGATAAAAAATGTCAACTCCAAAAGTGAAATTTTAGTAAGTCTTCACAAATAAAACCTTGAATAAGGCATTTTAGATGAACTAAGGTTTCTTCAAAACTTACTTTCTAAACAATGTTTGAAAGCAAGGAATAAAGTTAATCTTTAAGACACTAAAGGCACTGTTAGTTATATGCAAAATTTTTTGAACAATAAGCACTCTAATAAAGTAGATTTACTTTCCAGAATCAATGCTTTAGTTATAACTAAAGCATTGATTTTATCGCTTATTTAATTTTGAAAAATCAATAATTAGCTCTGGAACTTTCAGTTTCAAACTTAGCATTTAACTTGATAAATATAATTAATTTAAAAAGTCAAAATCTATGTTAGCCTATATAGAAGTATCTTCCTGTTTTGTTCTTACTTGTTTTTTTATGTTTCAATCAAGTTGGTTAATATGGAGGAGCATCTAAAATACTTCAGAAAAAGTAAGGATAATATATGATATTTTGTGTAATACCTGTAAATATTTTACTAGCAATTATTGTCTAAATTATCCAATAAATCCATCAAGAGCCAGCATAGAAGAAAGCATCAATTGTATTAATTATAGTTCAGTCTCAAGTATTGATTTATGAAAATAGGAATTATTGGACTGGGTTTAATTGGGGGATCGTTAGGGTTAGATCTACGAGAGCACGGCCATACTATCCTAGGAGTTTCCCGTAAAGAAAACACCTGTAAACGGGCCATAGAACGCGGAGTAGTTGATGAAGCTAGTCTTGATTTACAATCATTAAGTGATGCAGATATCATTTTTATTTGTACTCCCATCGGATTAATTATTCCTACGTTAGAACAGTTAATTTCTCATTTAAAAGCAAAAACAATTGTTACTGATGTGGGTTCAGTTAAAACGTCAATTGTAGAACAAGGTTCTAGGTTGTGGGATAAATTTATTGGAGGACATCCTATGGCTGGAACTGCAGAACAGGGAATAGACGCAGCACAAAAAAAACTATTTAAGAATGCTCCCTATGTTATTACACCAACTCAAAATAATCTCTCTAAAGACGTTGAGATACTTGAAACAATAGCGAATGAATTAGGAGCTAAGGTTTATATTTGTACCTCAGAAAATCATGATTGTGCAGTTGCTTGGATCTCCCATTTACCAGTTATGATTAGTGCTAGTTTAATTAGTGCTTGTTTAGCAGAAAAAGAAGATTCTATTTTGAAATTAGCTCAAAATTTAGCTAGTTCAGGATTTAGGGACACCAGTAGGGTCGGTGGAGGAAACCCTGAATTGGGAGTAATGATGGCAGAATATAATCAAAAAGCATTGTTGCAATCACTCTCAGAATATCGTCAACAATTAGACCAAATCATTAGTTTGATTGAGGATAAAAATTGGCAAAAGTTAAGGCTAATTCTAAAAAAAACTAAGCAAAAAAGAAATAATTTTTTGTGATTAAAATAGCATAAAATTACCTTTAGTATGATAAAAAAATTGAATTTAGTTGTTTACTTTCTAAATGAATACTTACCTAATTTGAAAAAAGCTAAATATTCATTTATTAAAATTGCTAAATATTGTTAAGCGATAGAACTCTATCTAAGTTTAATATTTATTTTTAAGTGAAGATTAATGACAATTATAGCGCTCAAACTGATTAATAATTATGGTATTCTACAACAAATTACACAGCAAAGTAGTTTCGTAAAAAAAATCGGAGATCTTTCAAAGAAACCTGTACAGTAGATCAAAATGATTTTTGCCGATACCATACCATAGCTGATATAAAGATTCGGATGAGTACACTAACTTCGACATTACCTCTACTTGACTTAGTCTCTAAGCTACCCCTGTTGACCACAGTAACCCAAGACGAGGCTGACGGCGCATTAGTTTTAGCCAGTGTCCTTTTGAGTTTAGTGGTTGTTTATTTTGCCAGTAAACTCGGAGGAGAGCTCTGTTTTCGGATTAATCTTCCCCCCGTGTTAGGGGAGCTAGTTGGAGGTGTCGCTGTCGGAGTTTCAGCCCTAGGGTTATTAGTCTTTCCTGAAGGAGGGGCAACTGCCGACGATTCAGCCCTCATGCAATTTTTGCAACTGACTGCAGATTTAACCCCCGAAGGTATACAAGCCATATTTTCAGCTCAAGGAGAATTTATTTCTGTCTTGTCGGAATTAGGGGTCATAATTCTATTATTTGAAATTGGCTTAGAATCTAATCTGAAAGAATTAATTCGTGTTGGACCCCAAGCAGTGATTATTGCTATTAGCGGTGTTGTTACTCCTTTTATTCTGGGGACATTAGGTTTAGTCTATTTATTCAACATTCCCGTGATTCCTTCTGTGTTTGCAGGAGCTGCTTTAACTGCTACTAGTATTGGGATTACTGCCAAGGTGTTGGCCGAAATTGGTCGTTTAAATTCTTCAGAAGGACAAATCATTATTGGGGCGGCTGTTTTAGACGACATCCTAGGAATTATTATTCTGGCAGTTGTGAGTAGTTTAGTTAAAACTGGTGAGATTCAAGTAGTCAATCTTGTTTATCTTGTTATTAGTGCTGCAGCCTTTTTAATTGGTGCGATTCTAATTGGCCGACTGTTAAGTCCTCTTTACGTTAAATTAGTTAATGAGATGAAGACTAGAGGACAACTTCTACTGATTTCTTTAAGTTTTGCTTTTGTTTTATCTTACATTGCTCAGGTGATTCAATTAGAAGCGATTCTTGGTTCTTTTACAGCTGGTTTGATTCTTGCAGAAACTGAGAAACGAAAAGAACTTGAAGAACAAATTGTCGCTGTCTCTGATATTTTTGTCCCGATTTTCTTTGTCTGTGTAGGAGCAAAAACAAATTTAAGTGTCTTAAATCCAACAATTCCCAGTAACCGAGAAGGGTTAATTATCGCAGCTTTCCTAGTTACTGTGGCGATCATTGGTAAAGTGGTTACTGGATTTACCATTTTTGGGCAACCTCACCTCAATAAACTTGCCATTGGCGTTGGCATGATTCCGCGAGGCGAGGTAGGATTAGTGTTTGCTGGAGTGGGAGCTGCCAGTGGGGCTTTAACCCAGTCTACCGAAGCAGCCATTATTATGATGGTTATTCTGACAACTTTTATTGCTCCCCCTTGGTTACGAATTGTCTTTAAAGAGCTAGTTCCTACGACCCAGGAAAAAGAACCCAGTTCTTAACAAGAACTATCAAGATTTGTTGACAACAGGCTAGAGTTATCCGAAACCTGAATAAGAGGGTTTTCGTCTTTTGGTTTTAGTGGAGCAGGCCTTTATAACAATAAATAGCACTTTTGATCATTAATGGGACAGCTTAAACGGTTAACTGAAGGAAGTGGAAAAAATCTCCTTTCTTGGTTACCAAAATTTATATAGTGTGTGTCGTCGGTATTAACAAATTAAGTAAGGTAAGGTTAAACAGCTAAAACTTTTACTTAATGAGTTGTTCAATAGTTATTCAATTTTATCAAATACCTTTTGCCGACGTGCAGTACCAACCCCCAAACTCAACGAGAGAATCGCTATAATCTCTTAAACCTGTCCAACAGCCACCTTTGTGTCACAGGAGCAATCATTGTGAGATTTCACTGGCTATTACTGAGTATCAGTATCTTAAGTCCATTACTGTTCACCCTCCCAGCACAAGCAGGAAGGCTTTTATATTGGCGTTTTGAGTCAAACGATAATCGCTTAGTTTTTACCACTGACTCTCAAGTTCAACCTAGAGCCCAATTGATTCCTAATCCAACCCGTGTTGTCCTTGACTTACCTGGAATTATTTTGGAGCGTCCTAGTGTTAATCAAGCAATTGGAGGAACGATTAAAAGTGTTCGAATAGGACAGTTCAATGCTCAAACCACCCGATTGGTGATCGAACTAGCCCCAGGATATACTCTCGATCCTCAGAAAGTTACAGTTAAAGGGATTTCTCCTACTCAATGGACTGTAGACCTTCCCACTCCCCAACGAATTGCTCGTCCATCAACCTCTCCTTCTTTACCTCCGCGCTCTACCCCTGCGCCTCTTCGTCCCCTCTCTAGACCCCCGGTTCGAACTTCTAATGACTTTCAAGTGACCCGTAGTGGTCTTTTTATTAAATTAGAACGCAACGGAAGTAACAGTCAAATTCAGGTAAACCGTAGTGACGACGAAAAAACTATTGAGTTTATTTTGCCAGAGGCATCCCTTCCCCAGTCACTGCTTAACCAAACCCAATCAGTAAATAAGTATGGGGTCAGTGAGATTCGATTTGAGCAAACCCGAATTTCACCACCAGAAGCTCGCATTACGATGCAGGTAGCTAAAGATAGCCCTAACTGGCAAGGCTATTATTCCAGGTTAGGAGGAGTAGTTCTCCTGCCAAAAGGAGGTATTTCTCAAGTTAGAGATTTAACTTTCCCTGAGCTATCGGCTAACAATAATTCTAGTAATTCGGTTTCCCAAAACCAACTACCGACCATTTCTGCCATTCAACTAAGTAACAATAATACTCAACTGTTAATTCAGTCTAATCAACCTATTAGAGGGCGTGGCAATTTTGACCGACGGACAGGAGTGTACACCATTAACATTCCCAATACTCAACTAGCTGAACCGGTAGTAGGCCCGCAATTAGGGAAAAATAGTCCTATTTACGAGTTGAAAGTTCGTCAACTCAAACCTGAATCGGTAGAAATTTTAGTAAAACCGTCTTTAGGGATTCGCTTTGGTCGGCTTACTCAGCCCAATCAACAGGTCTTAGCTTTAGATGTTCATTCTGTACGAAATTTGACTATTAGTCCTGATCCTAAGCCGATTGACATTCTCCCTCCGGTAAATGCCTCTCCAATTCCTTCTGAGCCTCCTAACTCCTCTTCTAGAGCTCCTAAGGGACGGGTACTTGTCATTATTGATCCCGGACATGGTGGTAAAGATCCAGGAGCAGTAGGACTCAGAGGATTACAGGAAAAAAATGTTATTCTTCCTATTTCTTTAGATGTTTCTCGCTTATTACAAGAACAGGGAGTTCAAGTTGAGTTGACACGCAGCGCAGATTATTTTGTCAGTTTACGAGGACGGGCTGATTTGGCTAATAGAGTGGGAGCCGATATTTTTGTGAGTATCCATGCCAATGCGGTTGGGGGGAGTCGTTCTCACATCAATGGGATGGAAGTTTTTTATTATGGACATCCAGATTTATCAGAAGCTATCCACCGCAGTATTGTCCGTAGCATTGATGTAGATGATCGTGGGGTGAAAAAAGGACGGTTCTATGTCCTGAGAAAGTCAGGGATGCCGGCTTCTTTGGTGGAAGTTGGCTTTGTCACGGGGACTGAAGACAATCGTAAATTGAGTGATCCGGCTTATCGTCTTAAAATGGCTCAGGCGATCGCCAAAGGAATTTTGGATTATATTCAACAAAAAAAACTTTAAAATATATTTATCTTCCCAAGATATATTTACTTCTCTGAAGATTCTGTGTTTCAATTATGAACAACTTAAAGTGTGGTGTGTTAAATTGTTTATGAACAACGTTCAAAACAGTCCCATTGGTGTCTTCGATAGTGGCGTGGGGGGACTGACCGTTTTGCGGGAACTTTACCAACAGTTGCCCCAAGAGTCGATTATTTATTTTGCAGACACGGCTCGTCTACCTTATGGAAATCGTTGTGAGGCGGAGATTTTACGGTTTGTTCGAGAAATTCTTGTCTGGATGAACCAACAGAAGGTCAAGATGGTAATTATGGCTTGTAATACCAGTTCAGCTTTAGCCTTAGAGACAGTTCGCAGCGAGTTCAATTTTCCCATTTTAGGGGTTATTTTGCCAGGAGCAAGAGCAGCAGTTAAACAAGGTCAACGCATTGGGGTTATTTCCACCCCAGCAACGGCAGAAAGTGGTGCTTATCGCCAAGCAATTCAAGAAATTAACCCTGATGCTCAAGTCTGGCAAGTAGGATGTCCTGAATTTGTCCCTCTAATTGAACAAAATCGAATTTATGACCCTTACACAAAACAAGTCGCCCTACGGTATGTGAGTCCGTTACTAGCCCGTAACATTGATACTCTAATCTACGGGTGTACCCATTATCGTCATCTTGCTCCCATCTTTCATGAGATTATCCCCTCAACTGTCAACCTCATTGATCCTGCAAGTTTTGTGGTGCAAGCCGCTGAAAAAGAGTTGAAATTAATGGGATTATACCGAAATTACACTGCTCAACCTACTCGTTTTTATGTCAGTGGTTGTCCTAAAACTTTTTCGAAGGTTTCTCAACAATGGTTAGGCTATTGCCCAGTCGTTGAGTCAGTTTCTCTTCCAAAGATAGTAAGATCTTCCTGGGCTAGGGAAGAAACTGAAATTCTTGAATAGAAAAGGATTGGTTTGTAAGAGTACCCTTGATACAGTTACCAATCCCGAAAGGATTAATCAATTCTTTTTGACTTGACATTTATCATATGATTGATTAATCATCGTTGATGATTATGGATTTGTTTATCCTAAATCACGGCGAGGGGGAAACATCGACTTTCCCGTCCACTTAGCAAGGATGAGTAATCCGTAAATCATTAATAAATAGAGGGCAGCGAGAAGCACAGTGATCACAGGCATTTTTCGTTATTAGTCTTTCATTGCTAAGGTGTACATAGAAGTAAAGTTAATGACATAAATAGTCATGCCAAACTGCCTGAACATTCAGCGCCTTAAGGGTACTACTGTTAAGCGATGGCAGGATAAAAACAAGTACTCTTCCTCAAAGCGGAGAGGACACTCGCTTTCAAGAATGAACAAGATTGAAGATCAGTTTAAGGCTAACCCCCCGATTGCTTAACAATCTTAAACCGAGCAATTCTGAGTCGACACGCCTGAGTAACTAGTTAGACAAGGAATCTAGCTAGCTCATATTGACCTGAACTTCCTCAGTTAAGGAGATACCTCTGAGGAGCTTGATAATTGAGAAGACGGAAAATCCTTAAAAACTCCTATTGTTAGGTTAACATAAGAAATTAAGTTAGGTCAGTTTTTTTAAGGGATTTTACCGAATTAGTTGAGGTATTTAGTCAAAAAAGTAGACAATTTCGTTTCCTTGTCTGGAAAGGTTAGCTTATTATGAATATAAGAATATGTAAATTTTCGTAACTGATGCACCAGGTTTGGCTAACCAATGATAACAAGCACCTCTCTCTTTGCTACTGTTGACGACGATCTACGCCTCTTGACTGATAATCTCAAACGGTTGGTCGGAGCCAGCCATCCAATCTTAGGGGCAGCGGCTGAACATTTGTTTGATGCTGGGGGAAAACGCATTCGTCCGGCCATTGTTCTCTTAGTTTCACGGGCGACCCTGTTAGATAGAGATCTAACCCCCCGTCATCGTCGGCTGGCAGAAATTACTGAGATGATTCATACTGCAAGTCTAGTACACGACGATGTGATTGACGAAGCAGAGTTACGTCGTAATGTCCCCACCGTTAACAACTTATTTGATAATCGTATTGCTGTCTTAGCTGGGGATTTTTTGTTTGCTCAGTCTTCTTGGTATTTGGCTAATTTAAATAACTTAGATGTGGTTAAACTTTTATCTAAAGTTATTCGTGATTTTGCTGAAGGGGAAATTCTTCAGGGGATTAATCGTTTTGACACAAGTCTGACTCTAGAAGCTTATTTAGAAAAAAGTTACTATAAAACAGCTTCATTAATAGCCAATAGTGCCAAAGCAGCCGCGGTGTTAAGCGAGACTTCACTTGAAGTTAGGGAACATCTTTATGCTTACGGACGAGAGTTAGGATTAGCTTTTCAAATTGTCGATGATATCTTAGATTTTACAACCCCAACAGAGGTTTTAGGAAAACCTGCTGGTTCTGATTTAATTAGTGGACATCTTACTGCTCCTGCTTTATTTGCTATGGAGGAAAACCCATATTTAGAAACTTTAATTGAACGAGAATTCAATAAAGCAGGAGATATCGAAAAAGCCTTGTCCATTGTTAATCAAAGTCAAGGAGTTGAACGGTCACGGGAGTTAGCCTCCCATCATGGAAACCTAGCCCTCCAGCATCTTAAATGTCTCAAACCTTCTCCCTCTTCCAAAATTTTAAAAGACTTGGTAGATTATGTCTTAAGTAGACTTTACTGAGCACTTTTATCGCTTAAAAGTAGGAATTTTTCCTTCATTTTTTAATCCTTCTCTAGGTTAGATATCTTCCAAGCTCAGACCAACAAAATATTATTAAAAATAATGATAACTTAAATAAAATTAAGAAACAGGTTCATAGTCATTCTTTACTATTACTCAGGCATCACCTTTGTGCCTTGAGCGTTTTGTGTTACGTTTAAACCCTGAGTATGCAAAAATTGAGTTTCAGTAGATTCGACAGTTAAGTGATAATAAACTTATCAGTTAAGGGTTTAAGACTTGAATCAAAGTCTGTGACAATATATTCTGCTGTCACGCTAAAGACATAAGCTTAGTTAGATAGTCCCCTTGTTCTTTTAACATTTATTTAGCACTATCTACTTAGTTCTATTAATTTATAAAGGAAGTGATTTAGGGATCAGCTAGAAACCTAAACATTACTGGCATAACCTGTTCCCAATGTTGACCACTCCCCTTCGGATTTCTTCTAAGAAAGACTAGTTAACTAGTTGGAGAACCGTCGCCATCTGTTGAAGTAGACTCTTCGGGAGTCAGGGAGGATTCTTCTGTCGAGGCTGCCACTTTGACCATAGCATGGCGTAATACTTGTTCTCCTAGAAGATATCCTCTCACTAACTGTTCGATTACTGTTCCTTCAGGATAGTCGTTAGTACATTCTCTTAACATAGCTTCATGGTATAGGGGATTAAAGGGTTCTCCTTCAGGACGCATGGAGGCTACTCCTAAGCGTTTAAGACTCTCGACAAGATTTTTATAAACTCCTTGATAGCTTTTATGAATTCCTAGCTCTCCATCGTTAGTAGGTTGAATTTGGCTTCTTGCCCGTTCGAAGTTATCGACCACTGACAGTAATTCACTAATTGTTCGACATTTAACTTGAATTTCCAGTTCTTTTTTCTCTTTTTCAGTTCGTTTACGGAAATTATCAAATTCTGCTGCTAAAGTGATGTAACGTTTCTTCAAAATCTCGGACTGCTGATCTTCTTTGGTTAGTTTTCCTTGTAAGACTTCTACTTCTTCGGTTAGAGTAGCTATAACCTGTTCAGGGGTGGTTTTCTCTTCGTCCAATTTAGGTTCAGATGCTATCGGCTCTGCTACAACTGATTCTAAATCGGGAGTCTCAGACGTTATTGTTGATTCTAGCTGGTCAGTTACTTTGGTTTTGGGCTCTACAGAAGAATCATCAACATTTTTTGATACTTCGGAGGTTTTTAAGGTCTTTTCTAGCTGCTGTTGCTCGTTGTTCATAGTAGGTTTTTTAAACTCCTATAGAGAAGATTGGACTTAATGGTCTCTTGTCTTGACTTTAGAGATTATGTTTTTTTGAGATGTATCCTTACCAGTATAAAGGACTCATCATGACATTTTAAGGAGAAACATATTCAAGTATAAACTCAAAATAGAAACTGTTTTGCGCCCATAAGTGTTTATCAATAAAATGACTCATTATCAAGTAATTAAGACAACGAAAGCTCCTACTCCTGTTGGACCTTATAATCAAGCGATCGCTGCTAGGGGTAAATTTTTGTTTGTGTCAGGACAAATTCCCCTGAGTCCTGACACAGGAGACATTATAGGAAGGGGAGATATTGTTCAACAGACTCAACAAGTAATGGCTAATATTGAGGCAATTTTAACTTCAGCTCAAATGAATTGGAATAATGTAGTTAAAACAACAGTTTTTATGAGTGATTTAACGAATTTTTATTCTATGAATCAAGTCTATGCACAATATTTTGATGAGTCCACGGCTCCAGCTCGTGTTTGTGTAGAAGTTTCTCGCTTACCAAAAGATGTGTTGATAGAAATTGAATGTATTGCGGTTATTGACTAAAATTACTTAAAATCAATTATTGTGTAGAAACTTTAACTGTAACAAAGTTGTAACTTCTTTCTTTTACAACTTTGTTACAGTTAGTCTACAATAACTATTTTTAATTTCCAATCAATCAAATTGTCCAAATAAAGTTTTTAGATAAACATGAGTACAAGTGCGATAATTTATAATTAATTGAGAGATATCATCATTTTAATTTTGTAAAAAAAACAAGGATAAAGCGGAAGTAAAAACTAAATCAAGATCCCAGTTAGGATGAGTCTCTAAATAATTATTTAGAGACTCATCCTAACTGGGATTATTTTCAGAACTCAGTTACTTGTAGGATGAGAGATTTGTGTGAGTACCATTCTGATCAAGAAAAGTATGGCTTGTTAATGCTAAAAAATTTTACAAAAATAGTTAATATTAATCTATTTATATGCATTAATCGACTTTAAAGCTTTTTTTCTTACAATAATTAAATCTAAGTATCTCGAGCTTAGTTAACAAACTGACCAACAATATGTTTAAGGATTGATGTTCTCGTAATAAGTTGTAGAAAACCCTGGTTAAATTGTAGAAAACTTCAAAAACTCCTATGGAAAGTCTAGGAAATGGTTGAGGGAAAATTGACTCATAAAAATGCAAATTACAGATTTTTTAAGGAGTCTAGAGAGTCGTTCTGTGTCAGTTGCGTGTAAGATAATACTTTGAAATAAAACTTCTATCAGCAATAATTATGCCAACTCAAATCAAGAAAGGCTCACTTGTTCGTACTGTACGTGAAAAGCTTGAAAATAGTTTGGAAGCTCAGTCCAGCGATTCACAGCACTTTCCTTCCTATATTTTTGAAAGTAAGGGTGAAATTCTTGAATTAAATGATGAATATGCCCTTGTTAAATTTCATATTCCGACTCCGAATGTTTGGTTGCGCCTCGATCAGCTAGAAATAGTCGATTAAGTCCCATTTTGCAAAATATGAGAGGGATTTTTCCTCGGTAAATCCTCTCGTATTTCCGTTGTTAGTCTAAGAAATTTCGGTAAGATTTTAGCCTCACCTATTGTCAAAAAAATCTCTTCAAGGTTATCTCAATTGATAGTGTTGAAGATTAACCCCAACAAATTATCCTTGATTTAGCGGCTATTTAAAGTCTTAAGCAATATAATAGTCGAGTTGGAGAGTTCAATAACTGTAAAATTGTAGTTATCATGGGAAGCTGTGTTTGTTTTACAGGATCGAGCAAAGGACGTTTAGAACAAATTAAGATTAAAACTGTTACTTTAGATGTGATGATCTATTTTTTCCAGAAAGTAATGGGATCTTTTTCTTATCAAATAATTAATATAGCTGAATGCTAGATTTCTTAGAACTATGGATTGTTGTTGCAATGAAATTAGATATCTGTGACGTCCATAGTATGGATTTGTTGTTAAGAGAAAAAATGAAGATTTAATGTTGCCTCTATTGCGCTACTATAGTACTAATATAAATTAATTAAACATACCTTATTATCTTCGTACTTTCTCTTTCTATTTAATCATTGTAAAAAATCCTAAAATATCAATCAAGACCACTTTTAGCTACTGCTTATTTATTAAGGAAATATTACTGAAGAGAGTTCTATTTTAGGATCTCCTGTTCATTAGAATTTCGTAGAGATTAATAAGTTTTAGAAGTAACTTTGACGGATCAAAAAAAAGAAATTCTGCATGTTTTAGCTAATTCTGTCCATAAAAATATTAAGTTAGCTTTAGAATCTTTGGGGATAGTATAAATCAGGAAATAAGTAATATATGAAAAGAGACTACATATCTTGAAATTAAAATTTGATAAACTATGGTAATGTCGAAATAGCCATCGTATCGAAAATGATGTATAAATATAATTATGTATTTCGATATAACGAATGAGTTCTGGTAGTTTTTTTTCCTTTTACTGAGATAACTTGATTAAGAAGTTAAAAAGAATAAATAACAAAAAGAAACGAATAACTATTAAAAAATAATTAGACAACTGACTATCTTGATCGCTTCAAGAAAAAAATGATTAAAAGAGACTTGAGCAGTAATAAACAAGGAATACACTGATAGATTATCCTATTGAACTACACGATAGATATCTAGTTATTAAGGTTTATTTTAATTTAATGATTTATGTTAAATTTTAACTTAATTAAAATAACTATCATCACTCCGATAATATATATATGTATTTATTTTATAGATATAAACAATAAAGATTTTTTCTTTTAGAAAAATCAGTAATCGCAAATAAATTTTGCCATATTCTAGGCTCTTTTTCAATTTAACACTGACGGAAAAGGCTATTATAAGAAGTCCTAAAGTATCTAGGATAATGTTCAGAATTTAAGTTTATTTATCTCATTGTGTTTATTGAACTGTTAACAGTTTTTCTTCCCTGGTGAGATGTTTTTCTAAAAGAAATGATTTTATGTAGGTAATATTGAATCTCTTTGCATCTTTAGTTGTCTTTAAATAGTGATAAATTGTAAGGATTTGTAACCTTGTTCGGATAACTCAATCCTTGATTCTATACTAGTAGATGACTCTTGGGATATGAGTCTCATTCAGGATGATCGTTATTTTTGTATAAAAAAATTAAAAAAGTCTGTATATTAACTGCTTAGAACCTAACGACAGGTCATTAGTTATAATCAATCAATCAATCAATCAATCTGATAAACTAATTACAGTTTCTAGAATTAACTAATGTGCAATAAATATTTATAAACCAATTTAAGTTAAAGATAGCTAATGAGAGATATCATTTTATATTACCTCTTATTTTTTCAGAAAGATAAACAACTTTTATCTTCTCTATGAGAAGTAGGAGGAAATCTTGTAATGGTTCCATCAACTAACTTTTTGATAGCTGTCTTAGGATCAGTTTCGCTAGTAATATAAACGGTAATTCCTCGACGACTTAAACGTTCCGTTAACCCTTCTCCTGCTTCTCTGGTAATTAGCACCATTTCATCAATTCGATGGGGAGTAATATCATCGCTATGAAGATCATGAAAAGTTGGTTCCGTGTCAGGAACTTCTAACTTTTCCAGTAAAGTTATTTTACCTTCTGTATTGGTTTCATACACTAAAAATCTACGAGCACGTCCAGTTTTGCCTGTAATAGTTTGAAAATTTTGACTAACAACAGCAACTTTCATTAGGCTTTTTTTCTCCAGAGTCTATAGTGTTCGAATTCTAACACAAACTTATGCTTGAGATTCAATAAAAAGGGTAGAATGTCTAGGAGTTTATCACAAAATTTATCCGTAAAATCAGTTCTATGAAGATAGACAATAAGAATCAATCTACCTCATTTATTGTGCCAATCTAACATTCAGTTGAGAAACTAAGGTCTTATTCTTAAACTGTAAAGTCTGTCTTGCCGGACTAAATTAATGAGTTACATATAGAAATTTTGTTTGCATAGCTTAAATATTTAAAATAGTAAGTCAATTATCCATCCTACTATGATTAGTATCACTTGTATTAAGTGGTTTGTCTATAGGTATACTCGTTGCGATAAATCAAGTATTCTACTATGTAGAGTAGGTTAGATCCTTTTTTAAAATGATTGAATTATGTTTAAAATTTCTGATTAGGAGACTTGATTTGTAAAAAATTATTGTCATATGCCGACAGACACTAAAAATTTTCAGACTGAACCTCCTAATTAGTTACAAAAGTATAATTATACTATTTTATAAGTTGCTGCATTATTATTAGTAAATGCTTTATTGACTATTGCTCTTTATGAGTCTTCGACTACTGAGATTAGCTTAGCAACTCAGCTGAGTTCGCGGTCATAAGTATATTATTCAGATATTGTTATTAATTATTAAATTTTTATTTAGTCGTGATATTTGTTACTGCTTCAGCTGTAAAAGTTGACTTAAATCTATACTAAATATTGAGTATTTTAATACTATTTTTTTGTGTATTATCTTTGTTGATGACAGCAAGAGCTAACAACTTTTATCTAAAAAAGAAGCTAATATCAAAGAGTTTGAGTTGGGCTGAATAGCTGATAGGATTATCAAGAGGTAGATAGCCATTTGATTTTGCTAATTAAATACTGTATGATGTTTTTAATACTCTGTAGTTGCCATAAATTACCACTATTCTTATTGTTTAAACTCAACATTGAATTAACCTGACATAATATACAAATTTAGTAAAGTGACGATGATAACAGCTTTCTCAAAATTATATTTCTATTAAACTGATGCACTATCGATACGGAAGATAATATCTTCAGATTTAGTGCGCGTCTCTAATCCTTTAAGCTTAAATTTATCTAGGGTACGTTGGATGTATGAAGGACAAAATTTTTGGATAGACAATAATTTTAGCTGATATCTTCTAACAATGACGACGAAAAAAAATCTAAGATAGTTTCTACCTGAATTTGGATTTTATACCAGAAATAGACTTCCCGTTATTGGGGGAGGAGATAATAATTCCAAAGATATTTATCATGAGAATAAATTACTTCAATTATCATTGTTAGAGATTTTCCCCAAATGTTGAAGACAAGAGTCCAAACTTAATAATAAGGTTTGACGGTTTTTCTGAGAATTGGAACAATAAGAAGATGATAGACTTTAAAATAGCACTGCGAGCGCAGTATAAACACTACAGCTAACTCTAATAAGAGAATAATAGTTCCACTGAAAATAGATGACTATTAGGACATCATATTAGTGCGTGTACAAAATAATAGACTGCGATTCTCGCTATTAAGCAATGACTAAATATTGAAATTTTTAGTATTTTTATAACCATTTAATTGAAAAAAATAAGTTTTTATTGTACTGAGACGTCAATGAAAATAGATAAGATTCTAGTATGTTAAGATTGTCCATAACTGCTAAGATGGCAAGCATTTTATGTTATATTTTTAGTATCAATATTATATCTTTATGATAAGTTTATAAATTGAATTATTAAATAAGTATAATATTAAAAATATTTAAATAAAGAGTGATTACTAGATACCAGTCTATCTAAAAATTAAGTTAATATAATTAAGACAGTAATTTTTTAGTTATAGTAAAACTATAACTAAAAAATTACTAAAAATAAAATATTCACTAGAAATAAAATAAGCAAATACAATTTAGAAAAATATTTTTTATATAAATAATTTAACGAACGATTCTAGTATTTTCTAGAAAAGAGAAAAAAAATTAGCAGACAGAAGAGATTTAATATCTTGAATAAATATAATTAATAGTTATTAACTTTTTTTAGTAAACATTAAATATTAATTATTAAAAAATAAAAAAAAGAGCAGCAAAGTATCCTACAATCTACTTTTCTATTGAATAGAGAATAAACTCGCGAGAAAAAATACTAAAAAAATAAGGTATTAGTCTAATAAAACCTAGTTAATCGGACTTCATTCACAAACCAAGAAATAGAAAAAAATATTCTAAGTAAAAAAGCAAAAAAATAACTAAATATAATAATAGACAAAAATCAAACAGATATTTTAATTGAAGTTCACAAAAAAATGAGAATAAATTCAAATAAAGCTAAAATAAAGTAATGAAAATTTTAAAAATCGAAAAATTTTAAAAATCTATTTTCTCTGTAAAATACAAGTCTATGACTAGATAGAATGTAAAAAAAATATTTTAGAATGAAAGTATATAAAAACATTAAACAAGATTTTGTTCCTTAACAAAAGCCTTAAATACGAAATGAGTCAATAAAAATATTGTTTAAATTATTTAAATACATATGTATAAAACAACTTATTTTTTAAAGTTAATTTAAATTATTAATCAATAGACGGTTAATGATTAATAATTGATGATAGGTTAATTAATTTTCTATCCTCTATCTTGAAAAATAACAAAAGAAGAATCTTTTCGATAACAATCAAAAATAAGTAGATATGATAAAAATTATTCATCTATCTGACATTCATCTTGGTAGTGGCTTTACCCATGGTCACCTTGATCCTAAAACAGGTTTAAATACCCGCTTTGAAGATTTTATCAACACATTAAGTTTATGTATTGAGCGAGCAGTGAGAGAAAAGGTTGATCTTGTTTTATTTGGAGGAGATGCTTTTCCTGATGCTACCCCTCCTCCTTATGTTCAAGAAGCCTTTGCTTCTCAATTCTATCGTCTGGTTGATGCTAAGATTCCTACGGTATTATTAGTTGGAAATCATGACCAACATTCTCAAGGTGATGGAGGTGCAAGTCTTTGTATTTATCGAACATTAGGGGTTCCTGGCTTTATTGTGGGGGATAGTCTTAAAACAAATAAAATTTTGACTAAAAATGGAGAGATTCAGGTGATTACTCTACCTTGGTTAACCCACTCTATTCTCTTGACTCGTCGCAAAACTGATAGCTTATCTTTTGAAGAAGTTCAGCATTTACTAATTGAGAGTCTGACTTTAGCTTTGGAAGGAGAAATTCGTCAACTCGATCCCCAACTTCCAACTATTTTGTTAGGTCATCTTATGGCAGAGCGTGCTGACCTGGGCTCAGAAAGACTTCTTGCTGTTGGCAAGGGATTTACCATTCCTATGTCTTTGCTAATTCGGGACGAATTTGACTATGTTGCCCTTGGTCATGTTCATAAACACCAAAATTTAAATCCTACTAATGATCCTCCGATAATTTACTCAGGAAGTATTGAACGGGTAGATTTTAGTGAAGAAAAAGAGGATAAAGGTTATATTTCTTTAGAAATAACTAAAGGACAAGTTAATTGGCAATTTAATCCCCTTCCTAGCCGTATTTTTTATACTATTAATATTAATGTTTCTGAGGAATCTGACCCTCAATTTGCTATCCTTAAGGCCATTCAAAAAAAATCGATACAAAATTCAGTAGTACGCTTAATTTACAAAATTCGTTCTGAACAATTAGAATTAATCAATACAGGGGAGATTCATAAAGCATTAAAAGATTCCCATAGTTATACCATTAGACCAGAATTAATCAGTCAATTATCTCGTTCTCGTTTACCAGAATTGGGGGTGGGAAATAATTTAAACCCTATATCTGCTTTGCAAGCTTATTTAGATAGCAAAGCAGATCTCAAAGATATCGTTAAAGATATGTTAGAAACTGCTGAACTTTTACTAAATAATAACGATCCAAATTTAGATCTATCAGTTAAACAGGAAATTTTACCATTAAAAGATTTATAAACTTTCAGTTTCGAGGGATAAGAAATAATAAGGATTTAAGTTCAGTTGATTTTGACTGAATTGATGTCTGACTAGTCATAATTCCCAAGATTAATCAGGGTTGCTTCATTTATTGATGTAGTTGGTGATAGTGAAATTGGGCTGCAGTTAGTTAAGGTGACCAACTGTAGTCTAATTTTGCTAGATTTAGTTCTTCCTAAGTTTAATGACATTTATGTAAGCCAATTGCTAGGCTCGTAGGACTTTCAGGGGCCGATTCTCATGACGACCGTTCTAGGGAATACTCGCGTCAATCAAATTAGGAAGTTGGGTGCGGAGGCTGATAATTGTGTTGTACTTTTAATTTATCTATATTATCAGCATAAGTTCTGGCTTTTTTGTATCTGAAAAAGACTAGAATGATTATTTTAGTCTATAAAAATTCATGATCTAATTCTAGTACTTATCAGGTTACTTATAGAGATAAGTAATTATTCTTTAATTCCAAAGAGTTTACTATTACAAAATATCATCTCAAGTATCAACCGAAAAAAAGTCAAGACAATTATGATTAAGATTAGACAGATTGCCTAACAAAAACAATACAAGAAAAAAAGTAATGGGGCTTCTAGATTAGCCATGAAAAAATAATAAAAAATAAAAGCTATAAGTCTCGTCTTAGGATATCGAAATACAGTCAAAATGATAGTTTTAGAATTTATTAGCTGCCAACTCATCACATTCAGGCTAAAAAAGTAAAATTAATTATAAATCAAGACTTTAAAATAGAACAGTTCAACACGATTGTTAAGACTATTTAACAGAATACTTCGATGCATAACCAAATCAAACAATATCAACAACGAAAAGAGAAAACACTGAAGAACTACAATTAGCCTAGATTTTTACTAAAAAATAAAGACAATTACGCCAATGTTCAACTGGTGTGAGAGTCAGGCTTTTTATAGAGAATATTTGTGGCTGCTACTTCTCTTTTTTATTAGAACATATAGAGAACTTTACATCAACTAGAGCAATTAATGGATCAAGTGATTTTTTCTTACATAGCTTGTTTTTGTTCGTATTCATAACCTCCTCTATTTAAAAATGATTAGTATTTAGCCTTAAAAGAATAAATACTATACATCAATAAACGTATTTTTTGTTTAACAGTATCAAGGTTAAGTTGACAAATTAAATTAGCTGATTACCGATACACTTTTTTCAAAAAAATAGCTATTTTTTAAAAAATTTATTCGATAAATAATTATAATAACAGTCAACATAACAAGTTTTTTAGCCCTTATTTTACTAACAATGTCAGAAAAATATTGTAAGGCGGTAATGACCGCAGACAAAGAATCTTTAAGAAGAGTACTATCACGGCTTAAATAACCTCTTAAAAACCTATTTATCCATAATCATTTGTTTGATTTTGCCATCGGTTAATTGTCCTTTATCTATCTGCTTTTATAGAGCATAAGCTAACTCAGTCTCTTCTTTATTTAAAATATTTTCAGGAATACATCAATTATTTGCCATGTTTAACTTGTCCTATTCATAGGAAGGATATACTCCTCTTATTTAGTAAGAACAGCTTTTTAATATCTTACACAAAGAGTAAGGGCAATCAAATTTTAAATATTATCGTATATCAAATTCGATGAAAACAATTAATATCATAGCCCCAAACAATAAATACAATAAAATTGATCAAAAAAACAACGAGAGTAGTTACTATAGGTAACTACTCTATAGATCCAAAAATAATATGAAGTAATAAATGAAAGATAATGGCTTTTAATTAAAACAATGAGCTACAAAAATTAAAAATTAATATTTTTCGTACTATTCAAAAATATTAACTATAATATTCGATAGATTAAAAATTATGGTTAAGCCATGTACATAAATATAATTTTTTTATGTAAATAAGATTTGATTATAGCGGTTATCTTCAGCATCTACATAAAAAAATTATATCTTTTTCATCTCAAAAAATTTGAATAGGCTATACAAGGTTATTAGTGATTTAGCTGGTTTTAAAATAAAGTTTATGGTACACGGTAAAACCAATCAGAAGATGAGAAATACTGATTTTCTTACATTGGCTATCTATGTCATCTCATTTAATTATCAGCTAGATAGTTCGAGCTAAATTTTTTATTTTAATCAATAAAGTTTTTCAAAGTAAAAGTAGCCAAATATAAATAAATAATACTATAATAATGACTATTAAAAGAGCGAGTAGACTGTCAATTGACACTAAAAAAATGAATCTTTTTTTAGCTTAAGAAGCTCAAACAAAGCTAGAAACTGACACAAATATTAATTCTCGTCAATTTGAAACTAATTCTTAATTTGGTTAAATAGTGTTTAGGATACCATACCATTATATTTAGTTTACAGTCAATCAACCTCCTTGATTTTTTAATGCTTAACAAGAAATTTATACACTTTCAAACTGTTTTATCCTAGATATGATTCTATGACTTCTGTTACTAGTCTTGTCAATTCATATTCATTTTTCAAGATTTGACCAGCTAATTAAGCCTCTTTTCTTCTTTGCTATTTGTTATCAATTCTATTTATTCATGGAAAATAAGAATTTAATTTTTAAAAAACTCTTTAAGGTTAATTAAAATTCAAACCCTTTTCCTGTTTTTTAAAAATTACATATATTTAACCTTTCACTTTTTTGGTAGGTCTATTCAATTCTTTTTTGTCCCTCTCTTTTAAACTAACTATAAGTAGTAGCTGACCATAAGTTAAAGCCTGATTTATCTAGATATTTTACATAGATTTTCTCCACAGCTTTACTAAGCTTCTCATAATCCCATCAATCAAAGTTAATTCCACCGATAAATTTTTGTATAAACAGTCAAAAAAGCTCTTTTTGAACAGATGGAAATTTTCTTAATCTTCCACCCTATTGCTAACAATTCAATCGCACTAACTCTATCTCTTGCTCTTCAAGAATGTTTTTGAGCTTCACTTTACTCGAGCAAGTTTCTCCCTGCTTTAATTTGGAAAACATCTTTAAACGATAAGATTGGATTAATTAATCAAAGTTCTCATGGTTAACTTTTCCAACGCATGTTGATGTTTGTTCGTGGCGATTACTTTTAAATCTGCAATACAGGTTAACAGAGTGTCACTTGATTTTATGTCCGATAATGATACTTGAAACTAATTTATTTTTTGAAATATAACAGTAAATTAGTGCCTTAATTATGAAGACTATAATTCCAATACTAAACTCTCCATATAACAAAACTTCGTCATTGATATAAAAAACAAAACCACTTTCAATTATCTGGGCAGGATTGGTTATCCTATAAGCCTTTTATACATGATTTAAGGACTAAGACGGCTCAATTACTCTTTTTTTGTACTTTGGGTCGAGGAAACTCAGAAGCAGCAGGGAAATATTTAACTGGCTCATTGACCATTGCTTGTTTCATAAAGTCTCGCCAAATAGGGGCAGCATTACCTCCTCCTGTAACCCCTCTCCCTAAAGCACGGTTAGCATCATCCCCTACCCAAACGGCTGTGGCTAATTGAGGAACATAACCCACAAACCAAACATTACGTTCTGAATCTGTAGTTCCTGTTTTACCCGCGGCAGGACGATCAATATTAGCTGCTCTCCCTGTTCCACTCGTAATAACTCCCTGTAAAACTGCCGTTAAGTTAGCTGTTGCCCAGGGATCTAGAACTAATTGAGGTTCTGGAGTATTGTCTAATAAAACATTGCCAAGACTATCTGTGATTCGAACAATAGCTGTTGGTTTAGAATACCAACCATTACTAGCAAAGGTAGCATAGGCTCCCGCCATTTCCAGGGGAGTGACATCTCCTGCTCCTAAGGGAAGGGAAGTTACCGCTTGTAACGGACTTTTAATTCCTATGCGACGACATATTTCAATAACTTTACTAACTCCAATTTTACTCCCGATAATCACTGCCGGAACGTTACGTGATTGTATCAAAGCAGTACGAATAGGCATGGGACCTCTATAATTCCCTCCATAGTTTCTAGGGCTATAGACATTTTGTCCATCGCGGAAACTTACAGGATTGTCATTGACAATGGAGTCGGGAGTAAATTTGCCGCTAGCAAAAGCAGTATAGTAAACAAATGGCTTAAAGGAAGAGCCAGGTTGGCGACGAGATTGGGTAGCACGATTTAGTTGACTTTTATTGTAATTAACTCCTCCCACGATTGCTTTAATAAAGTGAGTGCGAGGATCAACAGAAACTAAAGCGATCTGTAGATCTTTAGCAGAAATTCCCCATCGCCGTAAGTTACGATAACCCCTTTCCACGCTTTCTTTAGCTTTAAGCTGAAGATAATAGTCAACGCTAGTTTGAATCCGCATTCCCCCTTTTAGGGTAACTTCTTCACCGAATTTATCCTCTAACTCTTCCATAACGGTATCGGTTACGTAGGGAAGTTTACTATTCTGCCATGCTGTGGGTTTACCCATTCTCAAAGGTTCTTTTTTGGCTGCTTCAGCCTCTTGAGCAGAAATCCATCCCAAACCCCGCATCCTGTCTAAAACCATTGCTTGTCTTTGTTTAGATTTAGAATAATTAATAAAAGGGCTATAGGTTTCTGGAGCTTGGATGAGTCCGGCCATCAAAGCTGATTCAGCTAGGTTTAATTCGGATGCCGGTTTATTAAAATAACTTTCTGCCGCAGTTTGCGCTCCATAGTTATTATGACCCCAATAGATATTGTTGAGGTACATTTCTAGTATCTTATCTTTCTCAAAAACTTGTTCTACCCGAAGAGAAAGAACCGCCTCAGAAAGTTTGCGGTTAAAGGTTCGATCCGTCGACAAAAAGATATTTTTGACTAACTGCATAGTAATGGTAGACGCGCCTTCGACCACACCACCACTTTTATAGTTCACCCAAAGCGCACGACCAATACTTGTGAAGTTGACCCCGTGGTGATGATAAAAGTGACTATCTTCAATTGCTAGTACCGCCCTTTTGAGTTCAGGAGACATATAGTTTAAAGTTATCACTTCTCGGTTGGCTTCTTCATGAAGTCTCGATAAGAGCCGTCCTTTGATATCGTAGATATAAGTGGTTTCTGGTGGGGCGTAGTTATTTAGACTCCGAACGTCTGGGAGGTTGCGAAAGCTAATGGCAAGTCCAACGAGTCCCCCTGTAATAATGGAACTGGCCAAAAGGGAAAGACTCAGTACGGTTCCCCCAGCCACTTTGACTACACCTTGCCTAAAGGAGGCTTTAGGAGAGGGCGGCTTGTTTGGATTAGTTTGTTGTCGAATAGTGCTAGACGACACGATAGTTTTACTTTCTCACTCCGAGTATAGGTTTATGAATTAGCGGGAGACCTGGCATAAATAAAGTTTTTTATAAGTAGCTTATAGGAATTTGGCCGAGATTCAATCCCCTAGTCTCATTTATTATGCCCTATACCCGAAATAAATTCCTAGCATTATGTCTATACACAGAATTTTCCATAATGTTAAGCAAGTTTTTTTTATGAGGATTTGATTATGTCTACTGTTAAAGTTTCGGTTCCAGCTACAACAGCTAACTTAGGACCGGGGTTCGACTGCATTGGAGTTGCTTTAAACCAATATAACTACTTTGAGTTCAGTTCCATTGAAACCGAAACTCCTAACCTGAGTATTGTTGTAACAGGGAAAGAAGCCCCAAGAGTAAATTGTGATCGCACTAACTTGGTTTATCAGTCTTTTCTTAAACTTTATCAATATCTGGGACAAACGCCTCCTAATGTCGCTATTAATATTGAATTGGGAGTTCCTTTAGCTAGAGGATTAGGAAGTTCAGCCACCGCTATTATTGGTGGTTTAATGGGAGGAAATAAATTGGCTGGCGAACCTCTTTCTTTATCCGAGATTATGGAATTGGCAATCAATATTGAAGGTCATCCTGATAATGTAGTGCCTGCTTTGTTAGGAAATTGTCAATTATCTGTAGGAGAAGCAGGAAATTGGCAAATTTGTCCTATTGTTTGGCATCCAGATTTAATTCCTGTGGTTGCTATTCCTAATTTTGAACTGTCTACCCAAGAGGCACGAGCTGTTTTACCTACGCACCTAAGTCGCCATGATGCTATCTTCAATATTGCTCGTCTGGGATTATTGATTAAAGCATTAGAAACAGGCAATCGAGATTGGTTGATGATAGCCTTGGATGATAAACTCCATCAGCCTTATCGTCAGATTTTGATCAAGGGCTATAATTCCATAAAAAGAGCCGCCATGTCTGTGGGAGCCTATGGGGTAGTCATTAGTGGGGCGGGACCTACAGTGATTGCCTTAACTTCTTCTGAGCATGCCGAGCAGGTATCACTTGCTATGACTAATGCATGGATGCATGCAGGAATTGAAGCAGAAGCGCTACTGCTATCGATTGATTTCGATGGCGCTAGGGTTCTTATTTAAATGCGGACGGCGAGACTTGAACTCGCATGGCAAAAGCCACACGCCCCTCAAGCGTGCGTGTCTACCGATTCCACCACGTCCGCATTATAGTCATCTGGGTATACTATCATAACCAAAAGCTAAAACACAAGGAAGATTTTAAACTATTCTTTAAATCTTTTAATTAGTTACCAAGAATTACCAGAAAAAAAAGAAAAATGCAGAAAAAAATATTAAAACAAGAGGCCAAGATTGACTCTCCATCAAAAAACCCTGTCATAATCTTTACAGAGGAAACCCTGTATTTATCCTAAACTAAAGAATCATGAGCATTTCCATCAAACAATTATGTGTCTATGTTGCACTCCTAGCTGTAGGCAGCAGTCTCGGATTGTGGAGAAGTCACTACACAAATCAACCACTAATCACTAAGACTGTTCAAAACCCTCCAGTGGTTCCCACAAATCTTAACCCTTTATATTTTCCTTCTAGATCTTCGGGTATAAACAATCTTAATTTTATTGCTAAAGCGGCTCAAAAAGTTGGTCCAGCCGTGGTTCGCATTGATGCAGCAAGACAAGTATCTAGCAACCTTCCCGACTCTTTTGAGAATCCTTTCTTCCGTCGTTTTTTTGGCAAGGAAATTCCAATTCCCAAGGAACATATTGAACGGGGAACGGGCTCAGGGTTTATTCTTAGTGAGGATGGACAACTATTGACAAATGCCCATGTAGTTGATGGAACAAAACAAGTTAAAGTGACTTTGAAAAATGGACAAATCTATCGGGGACAGGTATTAGGGATTGATAAAATGACTGATGTGGCTGTAGTAAAAATTGGAGCGACCGATCTGCCCACAGTTAAATTAGGAACAGCTGAGAATTTACAACCTGGAGAATGGGCAATCGCTATTGGGAATCCTTTAGGATTGGATAATACTGTAACAGTAGGAATTATCAGTGCCTTGGGGCGCTCAAGTTCAGAAGTTGGGGTTCCCGACAAGAGATTAAGATTTATCCAAACCGACGCAGCCATTAATCCAGGGAATTCAGGAGGGCCTCTTCTTAATTCTAGTGGAGAAGTGGTGGGTATTAATACAGCGATTCGTGCAGATGCTCAAGGATTAGGGTTTGCTATTCCTATCGAAACAGCCCAACGAGTGGCCCAACAATTGTTTGTTAAGGGAAAAGCAGATCATCCTTATTTAGGTATTCACATGATTACTTTGGATGGAGAATTACAAAAAGAACTTAATCAGGAGAATAAATTAGATTTTGAAGTGACTGAAACTAAAGGAGTTTTAATAGTTAGTGTGGTGAATAATTCTCCTGCTGCTGAGGCTGGTTTTCAACCTGGAGATATAATTTTAAAAGTTGGGGGTAAATTAGTAGAATCTGCGACAGATGTACAAGAACAGGTAGAGCTGAGTTCTATTGGAAAAATTCTTGACGTAGAGGTAATTCGCCAAGGAAATTCTAATCCTAAGACTTTAGCAGTACGTCCAGAATCTTTCCCAATTAATTAATAATTAATATCCAATAGTTTTAACGTTATTTAATGGTGTGTTTAGGACTACTAAGTAAATGTATCTAAAATGAACTATAAAAGAACAAGTCATTTTATCTCGCTACATTTAATTCATTAAAGTTAAGTTAATACTGCTTTAGTTAGTGTTTTTTAGCGTGTTTCTGGTGATAAATATTATTTTTAACAATATTTGGGGATACAGTTGTTATTTTAAATAACTAAGTCAAAATGTAACGAGAGTTAACAATCAACTGAAATAATAACCGCCAACATTTAAAACTTCAATGATTTATAAAAAATCAGCATAACCTAAAATTAGCTTACCTTTTAATTATAAATTGAGAGAGAGTTTTTTAAGTAAATAAGTATGAAAAATTAATCAAGTGAAAAAGTGAACAACAAAGTTTTAAACACTCTAATTTATCAAAAAATATTAATACGGTTAAATATTATTAATCAATTTTAGTCACTTTTACTTCATTTTTTATTGACAACTAATAGTTAATTATACTTCTTAGTTTATAGAACTTTTTAAATAGTTATTGGGTTACATATCCTCGGACCTAAAATAGTCGGTCAATCAACTTTTACATTAATTTCCGAGATCAGTTTACGGTTATCTATAAAGCCAATGATTGATTACAGTTATCTTTATTTAAATAAGGTTTAAATCTAAAATACTATTCCATATGATTCTATATCAATTCGACTAAGTCTTCAAAACTAGGCGGATTCCACTGCAAGATTGATAAAACTAATTCCTGTGTTTTTTTCCTTGCAAGTCTGTAAAAAAACGCTACAGTAACATCATTACTCAGGGTCAGGGCACAACTTCTACAATAATGATGATATCTGATTAGATTAGGAAATACTTTTTTGCAATGGGGAAGAACCTACAATATATAAAATTTTTTTATAGTTCGATATTATGAATCATGAAAGTTAATTACCACAGTTATAGTTTTATCTGTTCTAAACAAAATGATGGCACTGTTCAAATCTTTGACAAGAGTTATCTAGATTAGAAAATACCTCCGCGAGATTGAGATGAGATTTTATATTCATAGTAAAAATCTCTATAAATGTTGCTTCTGTTTCCACTAAACTTACATTTCAAATAAACAAAAATTTTTTGGTAGTTTATACAGTAAGCTAAATTCAGTCGACTTAAAAATTTCTAAAACATCGAGTTTCCAGTAAAAGGTTTCAAATCTTTTAAGAGCCTTGAATTTGACTCTGATGATTACTGTCTATTGTTTTTTAACTTACTTATCTTAGCCGATGAAGTTTTCTTAGTCCTTTTACAAGGAATAGTTTTGAGGAAAATAGGAACCGTAAAATGAAACTGACTTCCGAGATTTTTCCCATCTGATTCCGCCCAGATCTCACCGCCCCACCCCTGAACAATCTGACGACAAATAGCCAAACCTAACCCTGTTCCCCCTGTACTACGCCGTAATGCCCCTTCTTCTTGATAGAATCTATCAAAGACTGTTTCCAAACAATTGGGCTCAATACCTCGTCCCGTATCAGCTACCGTAACTTCTAAACTACCAGGATGAGTGCTACTAACTTCAATGGTTACACTTCCTTTAGAACTGGTAAACTTACATGCGTTGTCGAGCAATTTAGCTAACACTTCCACTAGCCATTCTCCATCGGCTTGAATTAAGGGAAGTTCGGAAGTTACTAAGTTTTTAATGTTGGGTAAATTTCTATCTCGATTACGGGACCTAACATTACTCAGAGATAATTCAACACATTCAGCTAAATCTAAGGGTTCGGGATGCCATTCCACCCGTCCACTTTCTAACCGAGAAAGGGTCAGAAAATCTTGGACAAGCTTACGCATGCGTTCAGCATCTTGCAAGGCGGTATTAAGCATCACTTGACGCAATTTGGGAGACATATCAGGTTCAGTGGCCAAACTTTCTAAACAAATTTGAATAGTAGAAAGAGGTGTGCGTAATTCATGTCCAGTAATAGCCACTAAATTCGAACGGGTGCGATCAAGGGCCTCAAGTTGTTCATTAAGGTCTTGTAGATTAGCATAAGCTTCGGCTTGAATTAGGGCCACACCAATTTGAGTCGTGATCGCATTAACTAAAGCCACATCTTCATCTTTCCAGTCCACAGGATTAGGACCACAGTGGTGCAACTCTAACATCCCCAATAATCTTCCCCGATATAGAATGGGAACTAGTAGCCAAGATAGGATTGAACACTTAATGACAAGACTTTGAAGAGATTTTGAATCTGAATCGGACTTTGTTCGATTGAAAATGCGCGGATTATTATTTACATCTTCAATCATCAAGGAGTCACGCAACTCCATCACTTCTTGGAATAAGGGATTGTCGTGTAACGGCCAAGTTTCTCCCTTAATTGAAGCAATACCGGTACTTAAAAATTCATGTTGAATTGTAGCTGTGGTATCAGTTTCCCGACAGCGATAGACAAGACAACGACATACTCCCAACCCTTCTCCTAATTTTTGAACAGCTAGGTGTAAAATCTCTTCAGGATCTAATGAGCGTCGAATAGCAGTGGTAACCGAGTTAATAAGACGTTCCTTATGTTCTTTGGAAGCTAGGGAACGGTTGGCCTTAAGTAGTTTATATTGACCAGCTTGTAGATAACTAACGAGGCGTTGTACAAAGGGATCGGGGTGTCTGTTAGGACAATCCCACGTCAAATTATTAACTTCTTTTTGCTTAAGATTTACTCCTCTTTGTTTTAAAGCGGTCACCGGTAAATATTTCTGGCGAGCTTGCTTAATTTTTGTCTTTAATTCCGGTCTATAGGCAAGAATACGTCGTAATAAGGTATCTGCAGCCTGTTGACTTACTTGACGATCAAATGTCCAAATTCCTTCAAAACGTCGGCTATTGTCCATCGCTAAGCCAACACGGTCATTAGTATCATCATGATTCACTCCAATGCGTTCTTGACATACTAAGCAGCTTGCATAATCTTGAGCAATAACGATTAAGTTCCATTCTTGAGTCAAGCTGTCTGTTGATTCAAAAGCGATCTTCTCATAGATTTCAGAACTATTTTCAAAGTCGGCTTCTGGAGCAGCCAATACATAAACCTGATTTGTTTTTTTGGCGATTCGCCGATATCGTTGAGCTTCTTGCCGATAAAACCGTTCTCGTTGAAAACTGGCAATAACTAGAGGATAACCTGAGCCAGCTAAGACTTGATCTTCCATCGCATGAGATAAAGCTGTCAAGGAAGCCTTGAAATACATTTGAGGCCGCCAATAGGGAAAAATTTGCAACAGTTCTGTTAAAACCGATATTGAGTTGCTCATCGACGTCTTTTTGGTATCTCCTGGCAAAATCGATTCATATCGCCCTTATAGCCTTCATATTGCAGTTATGGACCCTTCGATAAGGATGTTGAAATATAAATAGTCTATGTTTATTTACAGTTTCCCCTCATTGTAACGGGATTGCTATAGTGGCTAACGATAATGTTATTAGGATTTACTTAACTCTATGGACATAGTCTAGATAAGTTATTTTCTCTTTAAACCCCATTCTATTAGAAAAACTTGATGTATTTTTGTTATCGAGTCTGTTGTGCGTATCTTCTATTGAGCCTAAAAGATCAATAATCACTCTTCAATCAACAAAAAGTTTTTGCATGTCTTTTTATAGTTTCAGCTCCAAGAACTTTTTCTGCACATTTTTACTCTTAATGCATTATCAATGCAACCAAATCTTTCCAGAACTCTTTTCGAGACAGTGATGCTTTTTAAATCAGTCTTTTTATAACCTTACTATTCGGGTATTACAAAATCTGTCATGATTTTCTGATTTTTTAGGGAAAATCGAAGATCTTATCAGTGGTCCTAAATATTAGGAAAAACTGACAATATAATCTCCTAAAGCCTAATAAATTTGTAAATAATCTTGTCAATTAACGATCTCGCCCCTTAATTATTTCCCCTAGTTTTTTGTCACATAAAATTAAGCGAACAATCCCCGTAATCCAAATTCCATGAGTTAACTATAATTCAGATGAAACTCTTAAGACTTTACCAAGAGCTATTTATTGTCCCAATTATCGGAGAATGTATCTCATGATGGCACAAGAGCAACCCTCGTTAGAAGAAATGACCCTCAGACAGCTACGCAGAGTAGCAAGTGGATATAATCTCTCCCGTTACAGCAGAATGCGTAAAGCACAACTACTGTCCGCCATAAAACAAATTATTCAGGAACAAACTGTTCAAAAACCAAAAATTAAAGAAACGACAATAAGTCCAACACTCCTTCAGGAGGAACAAGAAATGGAAGCATCTAAATTTGAAATAGGTCAAGATGATATCGTAGAGGGACTTTCATCTTCTGTTGATGACGGGCTTAGTGATCTCCCCGATGGTTATGGAGAAAGCCGCATTGTCATTTTGCCTCGTGATCCGCAATGGTCTTATGCTTACTGGGATATTCCTAATAGTGCTAAAGAAGAATTACGTCATCAGGGAGGACAACAGTTAGCCCTACGTCTTTATGATGTCACTGATATTAATCTCAATGACCAAAGTCCTCACAGTATCCAAGAGTACCTCTGCGATGAGTTAGCACGGGAATGGTATTTACCGATTCCCGTGAGTGATCGTGATTATGTTCTTGACATCGGTTATCGTTGTTTCGATGGACGCTGGTTGATTCTCGCTCGTTCAGCTTCTGTTCATATTCCTCCTGTCTATCCTTCTGAGTGGGTGGAAGATATCTTTGTTACTGTAGACTCAAATCAAGAACTCCAAGGTGAGATTGTTTATAATTTGGTTCCCCCTACTCACCGTCAAGCAATCCCCTGCGACAATCTTGGCCGCGACGAAATTTTTGGTATGGCTCAAGAAGTAGAAGCTCAGCACATAGCAGGATCAGTGATCAGTCCCTACGTTCATCAAGAAGTGGTTAGTCCCTATGTTCATCAAGAAGTGGTTAGTTCTTATGTCTTTCCTTCCAGTATGGGAATGTGGGCAATTCCTACTGCTTCTGGTGTGAATGTTTCTAATATGTCTGGTGTAGGGTTAGGAGTTCATGTTTCTACACTGCCCGGGTATTCCCGTAAGTTCTGGTTAGTAGCTGATGCTGAGTTAATTGTTTATGGGGCTACTGAACCTGATGCTACTGTTAGCATTGGGGGTCGTCCTATTGAACTTAATCCTGATGGTACTTTCCGCTTCCAGATATCTTTCCAAGATGGTTTGATTGACTATCCTATAGTCGCTGTAGCTGTTGATAGAGAACAAACCTGTTCTATCCATATGAAGTTTAATCGTGAAACCCCTGAGTGTCATGTCAATTCTAAGGAAGAAGCAGTTTTGGAGTGTCCTCAAATCTAGTCTATAACTCGAGACGATAATTGCTTTTTTAAGCATTTTCAAAACAATGTCAACTTGATTGCTCCTGATGAGTTCGTCGGGAGTTTATTTTTTAATAATAGAGAAATTCTTAATTTCTCTAAGAGAACGTTACCCTCCCAAAATTCTCTATTAGAATAAAATAAATATTAACTTTCTTTAAGAGATGTTGAGCCCAATTTTAATATTTGATGTGGCTTTAGTTGCCTGGTCACTCCACTTAATGCAAGAAGCAATTGACCAACAAGAATTTTCCTTAATGCTAGCAGGAACTTTAGTAGCCATGTCCGCCGCAGCAATGCTAGTGGTCTATTTTCTGATGGGTAAGTGTTTAAGCTATTTAATTCAGCTCCATTAGGTTTTCCCAAAATAAGACAGATCTATAAATTTAAATATAACCAACAGCGTACAAACAGAATTTAAAAATATTTATTTTCTTTTCTTCTATTCTCACAAAAGTTGATTATACAACATCCATTTTATTTTTAATTATAGTGTTGCACTTCAATTAGATATTTAAAAAAATCTCTAAAGTTTTCCCTAGTAGGGTATCGTCGTTGAAATTAAATCTCAAGAATTTTGAATAGTCCTTAAACTAATAGTCTCCAATAATTAAGATTTGATCCTGATGAAATTACCCCATCAACGATGGCAAGTTGCTATTCCTAATCCCGAACAAGTCGAGCAACTGATCAAAACAACGAAACTACCACCTTTAATTGCCCAAGTCATCATTAATCGGGGTATTGATACTCCCAATGCTATCGCAATCTATCTCAATCCTGAAGTTCAAACTCTTCCTTTACCTTTAGAGGAATTCCCTGATTTAGAGATCAGTGTGAAGTTATTAAAAGATGCGATTACCACACGGAAAAAAATCGCTATTTGTGGGGACTATGATGCTGATGGTATGACTAGTACTGCCTTATTATTGCGTGCTCTCACCCACTTAGGTGCTGATGTTTACTATAAAATTCCTGATCGGATGACAGATGGTTATGGCATTAATGAACGTATTGTAGACACTTGTGCTCATGAAGGCGTAGAGTTAATTTTAACAGTTGACAATGGCATTACGGCTTATGAACCGATTCAACGAGCGGTAAAATTGGGGTTAAGTGTTATTATCACTGATCATCACAATCTCCCTAAAAAATTGCCCCCAGCCGATGCGATTCTTAATCCAAAATTACTTCGAGAAACTTCTCCCTATCGTGGATTGGCGGGAGTTGGAGTAGCATATATTTTGGCAGTGACAACGGCTAAAAATTTGGGTTTACTCAAAGGTTTAGTAGACCCATTATTGGAACTATTTACGTTAGGAACTATAGCAGATTTAGTTCCTCTTGTCGGGGTTAACCGACGCTGGTTAAAACGGGGGTTGCGGAAACTTCCTTACTCAAAATTAGCAGGAGTTCAAGCCCTCATGCAGGTTACCGGAATCAGTGAAGAACAAAAACAACTTAAACCCGATGATATTGGCTTTCGATTAGGACCAAGAATTAACGCAGTAGGACGCATTGGTGAGCCTCAAATAGCGATTGAATTATTAACTACTGATGATTCTAAAATCGCATTAGAAAGGGCGATGCAATGTGAACAAATTAACAACAAACGTAAGGAGATATGTGAACATATTGAATTAGAAGCTATTCATTTAATAGAAAATACTCCAATCCTTTGGAAACGTGACCGAGTTTTAGTGGTAATTAAATCTCAATGGCATCATGGGGTTATTGGCATTGTAGCTTCCCGTTTAGTGGAACGTTACGGGGTTCCTGTTTTTATCGGAACCTATGAAGAAAACTCTAGTAAAATTAGAGGATCTGCACGAGGAATAAAAGAATTTAACGTAATTGAAGGATTGGATTTTTGTCAAGATATTTTGGAAAAATATGGAGGACATAAAGCAGCAGGTGGATTCAGTTTATTAGCTAGTAAATTAGAGGCTTTCAAGCAAAGATTAAGCATTTTCTCCCATCAATGCTTAAAAACTCAACACCTTCAACCTTTAGTAATGATTGATGCCCAGGCTAATTTTAAACAATTAACTCCCAATTTATATCAGTCCACTGAACAACTTCAACCTTGTGGAATTGGAAATTCTTTCCCTATTTTTTGGACTTCTAATGTTTATATCGTTAAGCAAAAAATAGTAGGAAAAAATCATCTTAAACTGGGGATTTCTCAGAATGATTATAATCAAGCAGAGATAGATGCAATCGCTTGGCGTTGGGGTGAGTATTTTCCCTTACCTAGGGTAGTTGATATTGCTTATAAACTAACAGAAAATTGTTGGAATGGTAATTCTAAAATTGAGTTAGACATTGTAGGAATACGATTACCATTATCTCCTTTATCTGCTTCTGATTATAAGCTAAAAATATTTCAATATCAAGGGCGAAACTATCAATGTAGTTTTTCTAAAACCGAGAAGGAATTAAAAATTATAAATGATAAAGGAAAGATGTTGGTAGTTAAAAGAGGACAACGACAAGGGTTCTTAGGAACAACGCGAGAAAATTCTCAGAAAGTCGATATTACTCAGCCACGTTATTTAAATTTAATTAAAGCAGCCATGGAGATTTTAGGACTATGAAATATAAATTTACCCCAATCTATTGAGTTTAGTCTCCCAATTCTTATTTCTTATCATTCAAATTGCAGAAGAAAAATACACAGATAATTAATTATCAATCAATAAAGTAGATTTTTGTATTTAAATTTAGTATTTGAATTAAAAAAAGCATAAAAAAACCTTAAAATACAAAATTACTGGCTACTACTATGACGATAGTAGGTTGTGTTAAAATTTTTATAAAGGCCAGTTTATTTAAGAATGAAAATATAAAAAAGCTGGATTTGGAGAGCAAGTAAAATCCTCTTAAGAGAACAACTGATTGACTACTCTAATCAGTTGTTCTCTTAAGAGGACTGCGACCTGTTGAACTGTAATAAAAGAGATTGACCCTGTGACCATAACATTCAGTGATGCCAACGTAAAAGCCGCTTTAACTGCAATTGAATCCGATGAAGCCACCCTAGACGAAAAAATCGAGATGTTAATTGAAATGGCTAAGGAGCTGCAAAAAAGGACTAAAAGTCCCCAACAACTCGAAGATGTGGTTTTTCTTTACCGTAGGGGTTTAGAATTATGTCCTCCTGACTATCACTTATGGCGAGCAAGATGTTTATCGGGAATGGGAACTGCATTGCGAACAATTCCGGCAGAAGGGGAAAGCTTACTCTTAGAAGCAAAAGCCTCTTACGAAACCGCTCTTCCCATACTTGAAAAATATGCGTCTCCTGAAGAAGTCGCTGAGGTACATATGAACATAGGGGTTGTGCTACAAGAATTGGTACTTTTCCAAAAAGCAGCTATACAAGATGCTATAAAGGCTTATCAAAAAGCGGCAAAAGTATTCACCGGGGAGAATTATCCTCAAGAATTTTCCATGCTACAAAATAATATTGCGATCGCTTATCTTTCAATGCCTTTAGTTCTGAACGAGGAAGAAATGCCTCAAGCTATTGCGCTTCAGTCTTTTGAAGCGGGTTTGAAATGGGTGACGATAACCAATCATCCTAGCGAATATGCTATGCTAAATAATAATCTCGCTAACGCTCTACAATCTCTTCCGAGTGATAATCCGTTAGAAAATAATTTGAAAGCTCTAGCTGCATACGATGAGGCATTAAAGGTTCGTACTCCTCAAGACACTCCTGTTGAATGGGCTAACACTATCTCAAATAAAGCAAACGTTTTGTTTAATTTACCTGATAATTTTGAGCACCCTGAAAAGGGTAATCAATATAATCTCATGGAAGCTAAAACTTACTATCAAAAAGCTCAAGTAGTGTTTAGTCAATATGAACTATGGGAACGAGTAGAGGTCGTAAAAAAAGCTTTACAAGATATAGAGGTACAATTGGGGAGTTGGTGATTTAATATGTCGAAGGAGCCCAATTAAAATGACTGAAATTCTAGGTGACTTAGGAACAAATACAACCCTTCATAATTTTTTTGTGAACCTAATGATGGGAGAGATAACTCTAGCAACTGGTTTACTCTGGTTAGTAGTAGCTGCTATCATTTCTGTTATAGGTGGAGCTATCGGTGGGATGTTATTAGCGGGAAAGGACATTGGCTATGAATTGTCTGCTATGTTGGGTAGTTTATTGGGTCCCGCTGGGGTTATTCCAGTTGTTGCCATTGGACTTATCCTGTTGAGATTAGTGTAGGAGTTACAGACAATGTTAAGACTGATCTGGTATTCTGCAAAATTGTTTTTCAAAAGAAAATTGATCCGTAACTCTGGATATCTTTACAAACAATTTGCTTTGGGGTTTGTTATCGGACTGTTGTTATTAGTCGGACTGTATAAAATGGAAATTAATTTAGCTTTGGCTATTGCAGTATCTAGTCTAGTAACAGGAATGCTTATGCCTTTCTTGCTTAAAGATATAAAAATGCAGTAATTGTTCATATTGAGTTATTCGAATTCTATAGTGAATAGTTAATGACTATTCACTATAAAGTTTTGGTCGTTAATCTATGAATCGATCTACCTCTATATCAGGACAAGTGAAGACCTTAAAAAGTCTGGTGTAAAAAATGAGTTGCTGTGAACAAATAACATCCGAATGAGATGAGAATTAAAAGGTGATTGTTAAAAGGTTAAAAGGTGCAGTTGAGGAATTAGATAAGGAATAGTTAACTCGTCTAGTTCTTAGAATTAAATAAGAATCAGTGACTGTATTACGCCATGGAGTTGGGGGTGGAATTGTTTATGGATTATTACGTTATCATCAATTAATTAAACCTCTAACTCCTCTCTTAGAAAAACGTATTCAATAAGCATTAGGAACTGCTCAATCAGGATTAAAAAGTCATAATGAGGATGTAGAATTGGTGACGATTCAACCACCTGATAGTGTCGAAGTTCAACTAATTGGGATTTAGAAGAATTCTCCAGCTTTTACCATAACCCTGAAAAAGGAGTTAAACAGATGATAAAGACCTATTGTCGTCAAATTACGGAGGTTTTATCAGTTAATAACTCTACAATAATTAATTATTAAGAATAACAGCTATTTTAGTAGTTCATTTTCTTCATTTTAAAAGATAGGTTGGATATCTTTAGCAACTCTTGACCAGATATTCAATGAAAAAATTTCACCACTGGAAATTGAAGGATTAGAGTTGATTAAAACCAGACAAGATGAGCAAGTAGTTGGGTATGGTAATAGTTGTAGTCATTTAACAATGCCTTTAGATACTAAAGAAGTTGAAAATAGTATTTTTACTTTCGCATATCATGAGTTTAAATATCGCTTTAGCCACGGGAAAATATTTAACGGCACTCGGAATGCCTCTGTAAACTTATTCTGTTAAACGATATGAAGATAGCATGTTTGTCCAAGTTTTTTTGGAGAAATGACACAAACTGTTCAGAGAACGGTTAGTTTGAACTTCTCTTATGTACAGTTAACTTTTTAGTAACAATTAATGTTTTAGTTTATACTAAACTGATGATGTAGAGCCAACCAATAAGCTGTCAAGTTTAGAAGGTTTTGGGATTTAAAATTGATGTAATTTCTGAATCTATAAATCTTTTATTGAATAAACTTTAATTTATCATTAATCTCTTCTACTTTTTCATAATTTGTTCATCTCTAAAATAGACAATAATTCTTCTGAATATAAATAACGCTTAATTATCTTCTATTTTCTTAGTAAGATGAATAAGCTTTGTGAAACCTATTTATGTAATTTTAATAATCCTGATACCTAGTTTATTCTTTTCAAGACATCTTCTAGTTTTTAGAATATCAGTGTATTTTAATTGTTTTCATTAAAAATAATTAAAATATTTTTTTGACTAGTATTTCCAAATTTTTAACTTTAAATTATTTTTTTCTAGTTATTTAATTAAGCCTAAACTCGTTTTATTAGATTAAATCTATCTGCGATTATTTTAGCCTGTAGCATTAATTTATTCGCAATTTTTTCATAAAAATTTATAAAATATGTACTAATCTTTCCAATCTTTCTAAAGACTTTTTTTCTAAAGTCTCTAGTTATGTTATATCTTTTATCTATTACTGTTTTTATACTTTCTAGACTCACTTTTTAATTTAAATAAACTAACACTACAATAATAACTTACTTGTTATTTAATTAACGCAATTTTTATTAATCATTAACCGGTTTAATGTATGAAGTTTTCCCCTATGTAAGTCTTGGACCAAATTCTTGCGGATTGTTTCTATTTATTGTTCACTTACTTCACTATTTTTGTCTATATTCTTTCCGTCACTGTTTAATACCTATTTAATAATATTCGTCTTGAACTGTTGTTTTAAATCTTTATTTAAAATTGTTAAATGTATGTTTTCTCTTTTAAAAAACAGCTGAGCTCTTCTTGTAATTTGTCTCCACATTGATTACACCTAATGTAACGGCAATTAATTTGGAGAGAGACGGCTTTCTCTGCCAGAGAAAATTTTCTAACAGTTAATTCATGATCTTAATTTAGTTTTTTATGATTTAAATAACAATAAAAACTTGTATTTATTGTATTTATTTTTCTGATAAATTAAATTAGTTAAATCTTATTTAGGAGATTAATAGTAGATAATTATAAATACTTATAAATCTTTAATTTATTTACTATTAATAGTTAAATAATTAATAGTTTAAATACAAAATGGATAGTTTTTTTGCTCTCTAAAATATTTAATTCAAATAAATAATTTTTTCTATTAAACTATTTATGTTATGATTTTAATGGTAATACTATACAATTTTAATTGTATAATAATTTTTATTGTATAATTATTTTTTTGATTTCTGAAAATGTATATTTTTATTTATTTTAAAATAGTTGATATTATCTTCTTGTATTTAATTCTTAAAATCTTTAGATCAATAAATTAAATTAACTTTAGTCTAAAAAAATAGATAATATAGTTTTTATTTTTTTTCAGATAGTGATTAAAGTTAAAATTAATAATCTATACTTACGTTCTAATTCGAACGTATAAAATACAAAGACATCTGCAACTTCTCCGGTTTTATGATCAACCTTAGTAACTTAAAAATACATAGGACCTCTATCAATGATAGCTTACTTGATATTAACCGATTCTTTTTCATTAGTTGTTGCGGAAAAAGCAACCGTTTTATAATAACTAGTAGTTTACCTACGATCTTTAGGATTAAGGAAAGTTGCCCCAAGATGGAAGGAAACTTTAAAAATACCTTTTAAATTATTTTTAAAACTGTTAATAGGAGTAAACTCAGACTCCATTGTATCTACTAGATTCTTCATTGCAAAAAAGAAAAGAACTTGTTTATATTCAAGTCAATAAATAGTAATTTGGTTAAAAATCAATACCGTTTTCGATAAAAGCTATTACACCATTCTCATGAACAGTGATTTCAATGGTGATTTATTCTAAATCAGTAGTCTCCTAGATTAGGAGCTTACTAGGAACAAAAAAAATTGTCTTGCAAATGCAAGACAATTTTTTTAAATAAATATATTATTGAAGTTATAGATACAAATCTTCTACTACATAAGTTATTCCTACTGCGAGAATAATTTATCTCCGAGTAAATTTAGAAATCCGAGTGGATTTGTTAGCCAATCCCGTATTTAAAATTTCATCATAGGTAAAATTCTGAAGATTAACTAAATTTACAGGTCCATTGTTACAAACCATTAACATCTCCAAACACAGTATCAGAAAGATAATCATTCAAGACATAAAGCCTTTCGTCCTACTTCGTTTTGTTCATCTAAAATTAAATTTTTTTTGTTCATATATGTTTTATTTTTCACTAAAAATAAAACATATGGCGTTTTAGATAAGTTACGTTAACGACATCGGAGTCGACTCTACTAAAAATTTGTAACTACTCCTCTCCTCTTCCCTTTATCATGAAAATGATTGGGAAAAAGATTTAAGGAGCAACGATGACGCAACCAGCAAAACCATATGAAGCAAACTATTTGGATAATCAACAACACAGTTTACTTTCCCAACGTTTTCAAGAAATGGTGGATATTGTCAAAACCTTAGGTTCTGATTGTAAAGGCAATACTTATGACTTGCTGTCTTTATTGCGCATTTTAGAAACTTTACACCGACAAATCCGATCAGACCTATTTGAACCTTCTTTGCCCAATACTCGTGAGAATTTATATGAAGTTCTAAAAGACATTGAAGAAACGGGAGGTTGGCCTTATATTGAACGGATGAAACTTCAAAAATTTCTTGAACATTGGCTCAACTCAAGCTCTTCCTGAATTTTGAGAGATAGCGAGAGAAAGACTCTAAGATTAGCTCGTTGACTTCCACTGAATGACTTATTTTTCCTTGTCTTGGCAAAGAAGTCTTTACAAGGGACAATAGATTGCAGTTACTATTTCAATTAAATTTAAGTCTCTTTTGTGGATAAAGTTCGTACTGTTTCGGATACCAAACGGGATTTCTACACCCATCACGCCCGACCCATAAACTCTGTTTACCGCCGTTTTATTGAAGAGTTGTTGGTAGAGATGCATCTGCTCTCGGTTAATGTAGATTTTTGTTACGATCCCATTTATGCTCTAGGAGTCGTTACTTCTTTTGAGCGTTTTGTTCAAGGATATCGACCTCAAAAAGATAAAGACTCTATTTTTTCAGCGTTGTGTTATTCAGTTGGAGGCAATGCTGAACAATATCGACAAGAAGCTCAAACCCTCTTAACTGATGTTAAAGGAATGTCGGTGTCAGATTTCATGGAGATTCTTAAAGCTGCTAGTTCACAAGTTCCTAAGGATGGAATATTCTGTGAAACTTTGCAAGGGATTGCTCAGAATTCTCGGTTTAAATATAGTCGCCTGTTTACGGTGGGTTTATATACTCTAATAATGGAACTTGATTCTGATATAGTCGAAAATCAGGAGCAAAGTAACCAAATTTTTGGTAAAATAGCTGAAATAATTCATTTATCTTCAGACAAACTCCAAAAAGACTTAGATCTCTATCGTAGTAATCTTGATAAAATAGAACAGTTACTTGCTGTTATTGAAGACGCCCTCGAAGCAGAACGAAAAAAACAGAAAAAAGCAACACAACAAACACAGACAACTGATTCTTCCGTTAGTTCAAACAATGATTCTAAGGATGATTCGAATAACTTATAATGGATTTACGCAAAGGTTTAGCTGGGTTTAACTGAGAAAAAGGGAAAAGGGAAGAGTTTAGAGAATTTGATAATCTCATTATCATCAGATTATCGATATAAAACTATAATTATCAGTTTGGATTTTTTACTTTTTTCCAATCCCTAATTCTTGATCTATAATTCCCGCTAGGCTTTAAATTTTAAACAAATAAAAAAGATTAGCTTTCATTAAAGTTACTGACATCTTTCTTCCCTTCTTGTCGTTACCCATTAATTAAATTACTAAATTAACCTAAATCTCCTATCCAATTAGGAAAGATCAATTAATATTTTTTAGGAATTTAGTCTATTTTTTGATAGTAATTTATAAGAGAGAATAATTCAGATAATACAAGAATAGATACTGTATTTGTAGTGGTCAGTTAAAATCATAGTCTCGACTTTAGGCGTTATGTAACCATTCTTACCAAGATTTATCTCCTATTGAGATGATTCTTAATAATCAGCAAACAATTGTTAAATTTGTTTTAAAAAAAGACAGACTAAGCTGAAGCTGACCCTAGCTGACAGTCAACTTCATTACAATAAACAATGATTACGCGACAAGCCCAAAGACACAATATTTTGGGTCGAAGGGTGTGAGGAGATTAATTGAAAATTTTATTACTCATGGATACCGCTCGAATTCCCCAGTTTAACAATTTGACTTATGGCTTACATCAATGGTTCCCCAAACTGGTTTCTGACAGTCAACTTTGGTTATTTTTTCTCATTCCCATTGTTGTAAGTCTTCCTTCGGTGAGTGTTTCCCAAAGTTTAGGAACTCTGCCCTCTCCCCCTCCTCTTCAAGTTCCTAAAAATGCAGTTTCTAATACTTTTACTGAACCAAGTACTGAATTTAGTAGTTTTATTCCGGTTGAGGTGGCTCCAACTAAACCTATGTCCCCTATGAGTGTCCGTGAATATACCTTTCAAGCCCCCAAAAGCCCTCCGTCTTCTGTCCTCGTCACCCCCGTTACTCCCATCACCCCTAGAAGCTCGGCTTCATCTTCCCAATTAAACAAGACTCCTAGTCTGTATCGGGTAGAGGTTGTTGGTAAAAATACATTAGTTTTATCTCAGGTTCAAACTGTGGAACCCCTCGCATTTATTCGTCAAAGTGAGGGGGTTATTCATGCAGGAATATTTAAGCAATCCCAACAAGCTCAAAAACGGGTTGTTGAATTGCAGCACAAAGGGTTATCTGCAAGCGTCGTTCGAGTTTATGAAGGTAAAGAACGACGTAATTAGATAGGCAAAAATTGTAAATCAGCAGTCAATGTGTTGTTAAATTAGTCGTACTAGAGGTTAATGGTCATTGACCTCTAGTACGACTAACCGGGAGAAATATCACTGAAAAAAATTAAAATTTTAGTGGATTTTAGTTGATCTAAAAAATCAGATAAACTTCAATAAAATGTATATCAACCCTAAATTTATCTGAGTTAATTTATTTGGTAAATATTTATTATACCTATCTATATAGATTGACCAAATTTAAATTGGAAGAGTCAAAATATATTATGTTTAATAATATCTTAATTCGTTATTAGTTGATTTATCGCCCTTACAATCAGTACTAAAACTTATTTATATAAGAAAAAAACTAAACCTATCCACAAAATAAACTAGCGTTCTAAATCATTTTAAATCTTGTTTAAATCCATAACTGATAAAGGAATAAACTACAGAGATTGTCACCCTGTCTTTAACAAAAATGTCTATGGTAGTTAGAAACTATCCATTAGCTAAAACCTGTAGAGGTCAAAAGCTGTTAACCGCTATTAACTTTTTCAAGGAAGGATTATTGTTTCTCATCAATCTTGGCTAGCAATTTTATAGCTTCTTGACATAGAAGTTCATGACAGTGACCATTGCTAGCAATTAATCCTCCCCACTGTTTAACATCCCTCTTGTTATAGGTTAAAGGTATGCCGTCAAAATTAGTGAATTTTCCTCCTGCTTCTATCAGAAGCAACTCAGGAGCAGCAAGGTCCCAGTCTTTGGGAGCAGATTTACCAGATAAAGAAACATAAACATCAGATTTTTGTTCAAGAATAGTAGAAATCTTTACCCCAACACTCCCTATATATTTACAATCTTTTAACGGTAAACTATTGATCAATTCCCGAAAACGATCGTCACGATGGGTTCGACTCACCACTAAGAATAAGTCCTCCATTTGATTTCGTCCTGAAACCCGAATAGGTTTAACTGTTCCGTCAGGAGTTTCTACAAAAGTCCCCTGATGTTTCGCTGCAAAATATAGTTTTTCAGCTTCAGGAATGCCAACTACGGAAACAACAGGATGACCTTTATAAACTAGGGCAATATGTAGGGCATATTCCCCAGTTTTATCAATAAAATCCCTAGTCCCGTCAAGAGGATCAATAATCCACACCCAGTCTTGACGAATAGGATCAGTTTCTTGGTAAGTTTCTTCGCTAAGATAACCAAAATTGTCAGTATCAAAAACTTCTTGTAATGTCTCTAAAATATAGTGGTTTGCAGCCAAATCAGCCGCAGTAACTGGTCCATCTTTTTTGTCTTCATTAACATCTAGATTTCCTTGATTGGCTTCTCCTCGGTAGTAAGAACGAAGGATTTTAGCGGCTCCCCAACCAACAGAGCGAGCAACCTTCATAATCTCCTCTAAATTTTTTATCTGTGTAGTTTCCAAAATACCCTCAACTTTACTTTTTGTCATTTTCAATTGTAGGAGGATGCCCTACGTGTCTTAAAAGTTTTTGAGTTTCTTGATAAAGAAAAAAATTTACCTGTTTTTTAAATAATTCCGCCGCCGTTTGCAGATCTCTAATAGCTCCAGATTTATTATTTAAGACTAGACAAACTTTAGCCCGTTCAAGGTATACTTCAGCCAATTCATTATCTAGACGTAAGGCATAGTTAAAATCAGCGATTGCTTGGGAATAGTTGTTGATTTTAGTATAGGCAATGCCTCGATTGTAGTAGGCTTCTGCATCGTAAACATTAAGGCGAATCACTTGAGTAAAATCTGCAATCGCCCCTTGATAATCCCCTTTGATACCTTTTTCCATACCTCGAATCAAGATTTCTTCAAGGTTATGAACATCATTGGACTGTTGACTCAAAAAATTAACTTCCTGGAAAGGACTATAAAAGACACTATGTCCTTGCATAAGGGGTAAAATAATCCAGATTCCAAGATAGTTAAGATAACATAAGCTCATTATCATCAGGGTATGAAAGAAAGACAGTTTTTATATTATGATGTTGAACACTTATGATCTGTAACACATCTGGGAATTCTTAGGGAGGATAGACTGTTTAATCAAAATAAATTTTCTCTATGCGCCTCTTCAAGCATATTGAGTAATTTACCTAATCTCTTTTCATTTTTTAGTAGCTAACTGATCGAGTCAGACTACATTAATCTAATTTAAATGCAGCAAGTATTGATTCAATCTTGAAATCTAAATTGTCTGTTAATAATAGTCCTTGAACAAATTACCAGTCGCTCTATTCTACCTGACTTAATGCGACAAAATTAAAACTTCATCAGAGGTAGGTTCTCTTTGATAGTAACCATGGTAAATTTTTGTGATATCAATGTCCAAAACAATTTAGTAAAAGTGTTAGGAAACAATGTTCCTTGGCAACAGATGAACATTACTTAAGAGAATTACAATGAATTATCTAGTAACGTTATGAAACTATATAGATAGCGATAAAATAAAAAAAAACTTAAATTTGGTTAAAAATATAAATAATTTGGTTGAAATTTATCATAGTATATATTTTTAAAGAAAATATAAATGAATCAATAAACCTTGATATTTAAGAAAAATTTGACCGCTGTTTAAATAATTCTATAAATTAATGAAATTTTTAATTAAGTCATTTTGAAAAAATTAACCTCACTAGAGATTGAACCTAACAAACAAAAGTTTGTCATCAGTCACCGTTAAAAGCCAGAAGAGAACCAAAAATAACTATAGCATGACGCAAAAACAATGGAATAGCTTTTAAAGGCAACATCTATACATTCTCTAACTATTTCCAATTCATGTGAAGGATTTCTTCTATTGAGAAAAGTTAATAAATAATTGGGCATTTAATCCTTTTTAGACAAGGCCTTAACTTTTTGTAAAGTATATTTTGAGGAAATTGTAAGGTCTATCAACGCAACATAAGAGATAAAATAAATAACGGTGGACTTTAATAGAAAAAAAGATAAATCACTGAAAACCTGTAGTTTCCCAAAACTATCCTAGTAAATGTTTTTTCTGCAGACATTTTTAAAAAATATTGTATCTTCTTCTCAAGCAAGCCTATTTCTTAGTTTTTCTAGTGAAAGAGGTATCACATTCTTCCATTTAGCCAATAAAAAAGTGTTGACCAAAATATATCTATAAGAAACCGCAGATGATTACAGGTTTCTGAGAGCAACTTGTGTCTCCGGCTACAGATTACAAGATTTATCTTAAAATTTGTAACAATAATTCTATCTCCTTCAGCATTAGCGGTGTTAAACTTACGTTTGCTGTGAATTTGAGAAGAAAAAATGGACTTGGAATATCCTGATGATCTAAGATACTTAGATTCCCATGAATACATTCGTTTAGATGGGGAAATCGCTACTATTGGCATTAGTGCTTATGCGCTCGAACAACTTGGGGATATAGTGTTTTTGGAATTACCTGAAGTAGGAGATTCCATAGAGATTGGGGAAGTTTTTGGGGCAATTGAATCAGTCAAAGCTGCTGAGGATCTCTATCCTCCCGTATCAGGTACTGTAGTAGATCGCAATGAACAGATGCTTGAAACTCCTGAACAGATCGCTGATGACCCGTACGGAGATGGGTGGTTACTCAAAGTTCGGGTTGAAAACCTTGATGATCACTTGGAGAATACTTTATCCGCTAGTGAATATCAAGCTCAAGTGGAAGGAGAAGAATAACATTATTGATATGTTACTTTGCCATAAATGAACCAAAATAAAGGTGTTCCCGTCACAGAGAACACCTTAAAATTAACTATAGTTAAAATATTTGTTATAAATAAATAGTCGGAGCTGTCAAAGCTGCGTGTATTTGTGAGCGTTACGTTTGTATATTATTTTCATTATTCCAATTTCCGCATGGTTTAAGACATCAGTTTAGATACTAATCGTACGATTTTAAGAAGATAATACTGATTAGTCGAAATTAAACCTATTTAAGGTTAAAAGGTATTATGTTGGCTTTCATTGTTGTTAACCAGATTCTAATGACAAACTAGGTCACTAAAAAAAGTATAAACTACAGCTATCATTACAATATACATATTGAAAGATTAAATGGACGAAATAACAGTTAACAGTCATAATATTATAGTTTTCTTTTTTTTATTCGAACTTATAACTATAGTTATGAGATTCGATATGGCAGAAAATAGTGCACAACTAAATACACCGACAACCATCAACATATAAAATTGGTGTAGGTGTATCAAGATATTGTATTCTGCTTCAAAAAGAACCATGAAATTAAAAGTTTCACTAATTCCTAAGAGGATTTGATCAAAGAGCAATCCTTTTAGGAATTAGGATAGACGAGGAAGACAGTGGTTGTCGTAGATATAAGTGATAAAAATTCAAGGAGCTATTCCTAAATAGTTAATAGAGTTCTTATTCTTTTCCCATTTAACAGAAAATCTTAATCTGAAAATGGAAAATTACTAACGGACAGGGATTTCCCTTGTACAACGACTCATCAAGGAAGGTTGTTTACTAAATAGGATGAAAGTGCAATCTAATAGTGTTAGATGAAGGGATAACGACTCCATAAGCAATATGATTTCTATCAAGGAGAAACCCCGCTATAGTTTTGCCTATATTATAAATATCTACAGTCGAAGGGAGAGTGTTTTAGCGGAGGAAAATCGCAATAAAATCAATAATAAAACAAATAGTTACAGTGGACATGGTGAGAATAAGAACAACACCAAACCCACCGACATATAAACAGTTATTAATACTGGTCACCCACTCGCAAAACTGTTTCCCTAGAGAAAGATCTTCTCGAGTTTGTAAAGTTGTTGTTGTAGGAAAATAATTACTAGATCACAACATTCAAAGTCAGTAATGTAGCAATGACTACGTTGTCTGAATCTATAGTCTAAGTGGATTTATTTCTTTAGTCCATAATCCACCATGGCCACTTTTTTTATAAGAGAAATAATTTTTTAAAGATCATGTTCTTTATTACAACTTCAATAAGTGAAAACAGTTTATTAAATTTTAAAATTTAAAATTTAACCATATTTACTTCTATTTTATTAGACATCAAGGTGATTTTCATCGAAAAACTACTTTCTAATATAGAGTTTATAAACTGTTATTTGATTTTACTTCTGTTAACTATTTCCCGTTCGTTTTAAAACATCTTCAGCTGACAGACCATCTCCTTGATAGCCAAAGTACCATAAGGCGGCTGCGGCTTGAGCGCGAGTTACAGTTTTTTTAGGTTGAAATAACATGGTATAACCAAAGACACGGCGGACGTTCCCATGTTCTCCATTTTGGAAATCAGCATATAATCCCCGTAATCCTATGGGACCAATTTGAGTAGTATCCTGAAACCCCCAAGTTTCTTTAATCCCATCAATAGAAGCTTTAGGTAGACTTCTCCCCATGTCTAAAGGAACTTTCCAAACAATTAAATCAGACCGTGTTAATAATTCATCAGGACGGAATAAGAAAGTGTCACTGTCTCCTGTAAGATGAGAAGAAATTAACCCTGCCTCGGCTAATCCTTGAATTACGGGAAAATCAGGGTCATTTGAAGGAACATCACTAAAAGCCGGTTGAGCATTTTTTAGTCCTAAACGGATTTGTTGCTCAGGGGAATCTTGATAAAATTTATTTTTGGACTCGACTAACCATCGTGCATATTCTCGACGAGTAATTGGTTCATTAGGGTTAAATTGATTATTTTTTTTTGCAGTTAAAATACCCAAGTTGGCTACGTCTTGAACATAGGGACGCAAAGCTTCAGGAACTTGATTAATATCAGAAAAATAAGTGGGTTCACTAATAATGGTTGAAAACTGGTCAGAAGAACTATTATTTAATTGAGTCGTATTAGCCTGTTTATATTCAAGGGTGAATTCTGTTGTTGATTTTCTAGGAAATAGAGATAGTCTAATTTTTAGATTATCTTTTTGAGCGATCAATAAACTTTCCTGAGAGTCAGATGAAAAAGGCTGAATAATTTCCCATCTTTGTGACTTTAATTCCCGTTGATAAAAATCCTTAACTTTCTCAGTAGATTCATTAGTTTTCCAACTGACTGCTCCATTTTTTTGTGTAATTTTTTGAGTTATTTCTTGTAGAGTAGCTTGAGGATATTGGGGAATTTCTGAAGGAAAATAATTTGGAAGTTTAATGGTTGAATTTTGATGAATTTCTAAATTTTTTGTAAATTTAGGATTTGCAGAAAATCGACCTTCTAACCCTTCGATTCCACTACATGCTGTTAATAGTCCTATTAGGGAAACCAAAATACTGTAATGTATCACAACCATAAGCTTAAACAATATCTCAAAAATTAAGAGTTCGTTTATCTAGACTAACGCATTGCAGCAAAAGTAGAGGAAGTAGATATTATGTTCCTTCTAAATATCTAAAATAGAATTATTCTTTCTTATCTTAAATCTTACTGTTCTTACAAAGCAAGCAAAATGATAAGTAAACAGTTTTAAATTTTATTTAAAAACTATAAAATAATTTTTATTTATATACAAAAAAAATATTTAATCATTTTTAAATAGTTTTATTGGGTCAATACTATGTAATTATTTATTTCAAATTAAGTATGATTATTTTATACTTTTATATTCAATTTTTTTTAGAAAAGAAAAGATATTTAAGTAAATAATTTTTTTTATATCTTTAATTTTTTTATCAAGCATTAAAAATGTCAAATAAAATTAATTTTTTTATTTTTTTTAATAAAAAAAATTGCCATTTTTTATGTTTTTTTATCTGTTATAAAAATTTTTTTTATTTTACTAAAATTTTATTTTATTTATATATAAATATAAATAAATACTTTTTTCATTAGAAATGATATTTTTAGACACGAATTAACTCTAAAAAATTTTGCCATTTTAATGGTGTTAACTTAATTTGTAAAAATTAGAAATACTAATATTTAGTGAGCACTTTTTATAACTATTTTTTTAGTTTACATTGATTTTAATTCATTTTTTTACTCAATTAGTATCGAAGTTAAACTCTAGTAATAAAAAAATATTAACTAATATTTTTTTATTACTAGTAAATATAAAAAATATTTTTTTAACAGATTCATTAAACTATTCGGCAAATAAATTATATCTTTTTAAAATTCACTATTACAAGCTCATAACAAGAAAAATATTTTTTTTTATATATAATAAGTCTATTATTTTTCTAAAATAAAGTCATAAAAAAAATATTAAAAATTATTATTCTTGTTTAAAACAAATAAAATTGATATTTTATTTGATCTTTTATAGTAAATTATATAGCTAATAGACTAGATAATATTTCTCTAGAATTTAATGCAAATAAACTTTGTATGTAAAATTAAAAACATAGAAAAATCTAATTTTTAATAATAAATTTGTAAAAATAATTATCATATATACAATAATATATATATATACAATAATATTTTTTTGAAAATAGAATTTCAATGAAATAGATATTGTTTTTTGATTGATATCTATAGCGTTAAATGTTTAAAAAATTAGATTATATATTGAAAATATTTAACAAATATACATTGTTAAATATAAAATAAAATAGAAATGTACTCAACATAAACTCTTATTTATTGTGGTTAAACAAGTAGTAAATTTAATTAAAATAATGAGTTAATTGTTATAGATTTGTCTTTGAGAGAAAAAGTTTTCTACTTTAAAATAAATCTTTACACACAAAATGTAATTTATTTATAAATAAATTTACATAAAAGTTAGCTTTTTTTAAAAAAAGCACATATTTTATATATTTAAATATTTTTAATTAAAATTTTATAAATATAAAAAAATGCGGCAACTCTTTAAAAAATAAAAACAATACTTAAGAGCATTAATTAGACAATATATAAGTATGAATTTTAATATTTTAAATAGTTAACACTCAATTAAATTATTTTAACTAAAAGAAAAATAATTTAATATTTAATATTAGTATATTTAAAGAAATTAAAAGAGTAAGTAGAGAAATAATACGAACATAGAAATAGCAATGAATAGTAAAAGACTCAAAAAATAAATTTTTATTTTATTTTTTTAAAAAAATTATATTTTTAGTTACTTGATATGAATAAAATTTTACTTTAAAAAATTAGATAAACAAATAAAGCTAAATTAGCAACATAAAGCCTAACTAATTAGGCATAAAATACACTAATTTAAAACCAATTCAAATTATTTTTAATGGTAGTTACCAGGATTATTAAAGTTAGCTAATTAATATCAAAGAATATACATTATTCCTAATATAGGAAAAATAAACGTTGAACTAAATAAATTACTGTCTATTTTTCTTGATAAACAAACCCAGGCATAGTAGAAGGTATTAACAATAAGTGATTTATCAAAATAAATTTATTGATTCCATTTAATAACTTAATGAGTCATCTTCAGTAAAAAACTTAATTCTTGCCAACTTCGTTTAAGTCTTGATTATATTAATTTAATATAATTAAATTATATTTTTTTTATATATTTTCTATAAATTTTAGATTCTTAAAGTCTTTTAAGTGAACGATTGTTCTCTATTTCTAGACTTTCAACTGAATAGTATTTTTTATTTAAAATTATAGTTTTTTAGTCATCTTTGTCATTAAACTCAATATCTCATATGAACGATCACAGCCTAAATATTTAAATTTAGCTATCGGAACTTGTATTTTGATAATTTCTTTTTTTTATTAGCTTTCTACTTTTTATTCTCAACGCTCAAGCGATCACTTTATGCTTTCACACACCTCATGTTTAAGTTTGTTTTTTAAAGTGTGACTCTTACATCCACAATCATATTTTTTAAAAAAAGTTCGACATAAGAATTTTATTTAGACAATCAGAAAAAAAATGAAGGTATAAAACTCTAATTTTTTTGACGATAAAATTAGAGTTTTGACCTTTAAACTTGGTATAAATCTCTTTATAACCTTGAAGACGTACTCAAATGCAATTACTGAATCTATTAGTAGAACACCAGCTTTTTTTTGACCTTGAAGATAGATTAAGACAAGAACTTTATTACAGCCTTAACTATAAATATATTTTTTGTCCCTAGCAGGATATTATTTTTTTCTATTTTCATACAAAACTTCATACCATACAACAAAAAATTTCTTAAAATTCTATTTGTACATTCTACAAATTACAGAATTTTTTTTATATAATTATTTTTATTTAAATATTTTAGAAACTAACTTCTTCCATAAATAGGGAATAACACCCATGCACCCGTTATCTGTCTCCTACTCAAAATTATAATGACCTGAAATAAATTTAACCTAAGATAAAAGAATTGGACTCTGATTTTCCATTTCAGGTCGTTATAATCAGATCTCAAATTAGATTCTCTCGCATAATTAACTTTTACAAAATATATAAAAAATAGTTAACAACTGATCTTCAGTCTAAACATTAAAATTTAATTTGTAAACACTGAATCTAGAATTGTTATGCTAATCACAATTTAAAAGCATTTGCGTTCATAGTAAACTTCTTTACTTGCAGCCTATATTACTAATTAACTTAGTAGTTAATTGGACAAATTACGTACAATATTTGTCTTGATCATTAGTAGCTATGACTCCTACATCAGAAATTCTAAAGCTTGTTCTTGATTTATTTTAACCGCTGCATCTTACATCTACTTTATTCTTAACTGTTACGTTAAGCTTAAATTGGTAAATTTCGACTTCATATAGACCTCTTAAAAAGAATCAAAACTTCATTCGTCCTACCCTAATAAAGTTAATCTCACAAAGGTATTTTTTTAACATAACGCAATGTAACTAAAGCTTAACAAAATACCTAGCTTATAGGTTTTCAACTGGACGAATTTTTAGTTTTGACAGTTTTCTGTACTAAATTAATAACCTCTATGAGTTGATATAACACACACCTAACATTATTTTTAGCAAGATCTTTTTTGAAATTTTACTCAGCACGAACGAAATATTAAGTATATCTACTCGAAAAATCAGAAAATTTGAATAACTTTCTTTCAAATCATTTGACGAATACTGTAAAGAATCTGTAATAATCTAAGAGGGCAGTGTATTTTGAAGTCCCTATTCATTGGCAGAACTGTTCAAGATTGAAACAAAATCGTCAGTGATCACCCCATCAGCACAGTTAGAGGTAAGGCAATTTTGACAGTACAAGCCAATATTACTAACGACAATCTGGGTTTTCTGGAAATGCGTCTCCGGAAAATTTCTGGAGAGATTTTTACGTAAGTCATATTCGATATGGCTGAGTCAGTGCTAAACCAATGAGTTTTTTCTAAACCAATCAATGGAGATATGTCCTATGCCCATTCGTTTATATGTCGGTAACTTACCCAAAGAACCTATCGAACGCCAAGCTTTACAAGAAATGTTTGCTGATGCTGGTGAAATCATGTCCACAAAAGTAATTAAAGATCGCAAAACGGGAAAATGCCGAGGGTTTGCTTTTGTCACTGTAGCCACAGATGAATTGGCTGATGCGTTTATTGAGAAATATAACGGTCAACCTTTCATGGACAGTTCTCTCAAGATTGAAAAAGCCCTACCGAGAGCTAAAAATACAGGCAAAGAAGAAACCCAAGAGGAAAACTTGACCCCAACTTCGGCTTCGGCTCCGTCTCCGAAGTCATCAGTGAAAAAAGATGGTGCAAAAAAACGGTCTCGTACTCAAAGCAGTGGCAGTAGTCCCTCTGGCGATAGTTTTCAACCTGATCCCCGTTGGGCTGATGAGTTAGCTAAGCTTAAAGAAATGCTGGCTACTTCATCTAATTAGAAGAATGTTAGGGTAAAGGATGGGTTGATAAACAATGATTGATTAAGTAATTACTCATCCTCTATTCTTGAAGTTGAAATCTAAAAACCCAGATAAATAGTCTGCTGTTAAGGAGTTTAGCCATGTCAATGACCAATGATCCTGTTGTGCTCATGAAACAAGAGGTGGGAAAGGCCGCCGTTGCCCGTGTTCAATCTGATTCCATTGTCGGGTTAGGCACAGGCTCGACGACAGCCTATGCCATTCAATACATTGGAGAACGCCTCAAATCGGGAGATTTAAAAAATATTGTTGGGGTGACGACTTCCTTTCAAGGAGAAGTCCTAGCCAGAAAATACAATATTCCCCTGACTACCCTTGATGTGATTGATCACATTGACATTGCAATTGACGGCGCTGATGAAGTTGATCCGCAGAAAAATTTAATTAAGGGAGGTGGTGCTGCTCACACTCAAGAAAAAATAGTAGATAGCTTAGCCAGATTTTTTATTGTGGTAATTGATAGTAATAAGCTAGTAGATAAATTGGGCTCAACTTGTCTCTTACCCGTAGAAGTAATCCCCAAAGCGTTAACTCCTGTTATGCGTCAATTAGAACAACTGGGAGGAAAACCAGAACTCCGAATGGGAGTCAAAAAAGCTGGACCTGTGATTACAGATCAGGGAAATCTAGTTATTGATGTCAAATTTGAAGAGATTAACAAGCCAGAAATCTTGGAAGTTACCATTAACAATATTCCAGGGGTACTAGAAAACGGTTTGTTTGTTGGAATGACTGATTTGGTCTTAGTAGGAGAAATTATCAACGGTAGGCCGATAGTACGGGAACTATAAACTATAGCTGCTTTTTCTTAATTAACATCGATCCCCCCGTTTCTCACAAACGAGGGGAGCTGTGCCGCTGAACTGTTCTTTAGTCTATGTCAAGACAATCACATTTAATAGAATTTGTGTGTCATGGAGGATAAACAGTAAAAATTAAAATTGTAAAAAAAAATATTTATCCCCGATTTGAGGACATCAAGGACCAAAAGATTTCCAATTTAGATAATAACTCCGTACATCTTGATAAAGATAAAAATTATAAACATCAAATAATCCTGTAATTGTGCAGCAAGTAGTGCTTATAGTCGATATTCCTTGAATCAATAGACTTAAATAGGATAGCTATCATCAAAACCCTCAGCAGTTCTGCTGTTTATAGTTAACTAGGCTCAGTAACTCCAGCAAAAAACCGAAATATTTCATATCCTTATTAAGGATTCTGGCGGATATTTATCAAGTAATAGGCTCGAACTTGGTTCATTGTCTGTCCGATGATATTTATAAAATCCAGTCTAATCTTGATAGAAGATTATGGTATAAAATCGATTTTATCTGAGTTATTTGAACTTTATGGGAGATAGGAGAACTTTTTCATCGAGTATAGACCCTCCCTGTTCTGTGATCTCTGTTATTTTGAAGTACTTTCTGTTCTCACGGTCAACACTTGAGGGGGAGTAGCATCAGGGGAATAGAGAAAATTTGTCCTGACCAGTTTCCATAGTTTTGGAAAAATCGTTTGTTTAACAAGGGGTTTGCCAATTTTTTTATATGTTGAACGATATGAAAATAACGGGTTTGCCAAGTCTGCATTTGATCAAGATAAAAGATAACGGACGCTAATTGGTCCCCGAAAAAAAACTGTAAAGTAGGGAGATCAAGGAAACTTAACTCTCCAATTAGTTTATCCCGTTAAACGGGAGTTTGTAATGTCACTGTAACTGCTTGAGGGTTTACAGTGGGGTTATAAAAAGAGAGTGTCAGGCTATAGTGTATTACGTAATTACCATGAACTTGATAAGTGGTGTTAGGATAACAGACTAACATAGAAGAACTTTCCACTTGCTTGGTACCTAGAGTTTTTCCTTGTAGAGAGCTTAATCGCTAAGAGATAGCTGAAGCTTCAGGAGGAATGGCTAACCAATTTCCTCGATTTGTTCGTCTTCCTTGCCAGATAGAGCCTTGAGAGACACCTACCACTTGACTACCACTCGACTATAAATCATGGGTTCAATTCCAGGGGAAGTCACCAAATTTCTATTTTGTAGAACTATTTTCCATTCTTGTGGAGTAAGTTGTCGTTCTTCTCCATTTTTATCAAAAGGAGCCAATTTCGCTAAACTTGCTACATAGACATTACCATTAGTATCAAAACGAACATGAGCAGACCGTCCGTTTAAAAGAAGATCTAGAGCTTTAACAAAAATAAGCAAATTCACTTTCGACTTTGCCTTCCATCAATGAGCAAATAAGGAGGAACAATGTTCTGGCAGTGACGGCGTAAAATATCCCTATCCCTCATTACACAACTTCCAGCCCCTGCATACAGAATTCCCAATTCCCAGGGAATCTTTGTCCTGAGACGGTAATTTGACAAATGGAGCATCAGTTCGACTAAGATAACTAGCTCCGTGGAGAATTTTCAGGTTAATCTGGGTCTTGTGGGTATTCTAGAGTAGAATCCTTAAGTATAGAGTACTTAAATTATTATAAACCTGGGCTTTTGCTATATGCTGGAAAAAATATCGAATGTTCCAGCATATAGCAAATTTAAATGGGCATTTCTATAGGTTTTCCCTTGAGGAGAAAAGGTGTACAGTAAAATTCCTTCATTTAGCACTAATTTAGGACTATTACTATTAAAAAACGGAATCCAATTTAACTTTCCAGGTAAAAGATAAACCTGGTGAGGTTGAACAGTCTCTTGAGAAGACTCAGAGGAAATCAGAGGAGTTTAGGCAAAGATTAAGAAAGGGAATTACTATTTTATGCATCCAAACTTTTCACGCCACTTTTTGAAGTAGGTGAAAGATTTATGGATAAATATTGTCTAACTGACGGTCAGATTTTTGGGTTTATCAGGACATTATCCTAAATAAAATTCTAACAATGCTTAAAATTACAATAAAGTTTTAACAGTAATTATTTAATTAGGGAATTTTACAGTAGAGTGGCATTATCCTCATGATATCGCTCCAATGTCATCTTCTATCTTCTTAATAGTTATTAGTCAAGTTAACTCTAGACTAGGGTAGTAATGTCTTGATGACTATTTATTAACCGCTGATGGTTAAGTATTTCCAGTAGACTCAACTTATTGATCTACAACTAATGGATCGAGTAACTAGTATCCCGACAAGGAAACCTTCAATCGGGACATTAGCCTCTGAAATTCCTAAATAAGTTTTAAAACTTAACTCTAACCAGACTTATCCACTTTTCTCTAGGAAATGGCTGACATTAGTAACTAATGAAGTTCTCTATCAACTTAGAGCTGATAGTCTAATGTTTAACTTAACCACATAGGGTTAACCAAGGTTCTATGTAAAGGGAAATATGGACCAAAGTATAGTCAATATCAGAGAAGTGATAAGACCATCTCCCGAAACTTATGGCTAAACTTGCGTAGCTAACGTTTTTACCTTAATATATTTCTCTGGGAGCAAGAGAAATCTTTTTTGACGTTACCTCCTAAGAACTTGAATACCATTCAAAATTTATTAGACATTAGAGATTAACTTCCATTAGCTCTAATTTACACATATTAATATGTGTAAATTAATATGTGCAAGAAAGCATTTACGTCCCTAATAGACTTCTATTACTAGACTTTAATGATGCTTACTGGGGTAATCATCCATATGTTTAGCCCTTACTCAAACAATACGGTTCAATACGGTTATTCGACTGTATTCTTAGTGCTTATCAGGCAAATGGAAGATAAAAATAAACAAGCCGATTCAACCCGGCCACAACCTTGAAAAATGACTAACAATTTGTTAGTAACTATTGCTTTTTAAGACTATAAGTCATCTCCCTTATTTAAGGCAGTTGTCAGATAATTAACTATTTCGGCAAGTAATTAACTCTAAAAAAATCTTAAATAAGAATTTAAATTTCCTATCTGTTATTTTACCTATTCTAGAGAAAGAGCAGAACGTTCGTTAGTTTTAATTAGTAATTGCTTGGCTAAATTTATTTTTTTTCTTAATTTCAATAAACTCTTAATAGATGCCTAAGTTAAATTAAATTCCAAATAACTAGTAAGATGTGTTTTTGTAAAAGCTGCCCAGTCGGTGATGTCTATGAAGCACAACCTGTAAAAATTTTGGTAATTTGTTTGATTTTACTATACTTAGACGTCGAGCTTTCTGAGGGATTAATCAATCGAGACAGTCCATAATTGGAGTCTTTAAAAATTCAGTGAATTTGAGAAGTAGTAATGTTTAGATTAGGGGACAAGTATCTTCTTAGGTTATTAAAGAGAATCTTTAGTTTGTTATATTCCTCGTCCTATCTTCCATATGGTGATATTTATATCAGGAATTCTCACCTCAGTAAATTTGGTAGAACCACACTTATTAGAAAAGAATCGATAAAATGAATTCCTGTAAATTGTCCTTTGCGAGTAGGTAGAGAACAGTACAGTAACACCATTGCCTAGGGTATAAGCTCTACAAAACTATGATAGCCGACCAAATTGAAAAATACTTTTTCTTAATAGATAAGTATCTGTAATGTATAACTCCTTTTAAAGGTTCAATATCATGACCAATAACAAGCGATTACAATAGTCACAACTTTACCTATTTTTCAATAAAAATGGCATTTTTTTCTTAAAATGCTATCAATTAAAGAACAGAATAACAATGTTACTCAATTGATAAAAATCATCTAGATAACTAAAAAATTCAGTAAACTAGAAATGAGATTGTATGTCTATAGTACCAGACCTCAATAGATTTAGTTTCTCTTTTTCTGTTTAATTTTTTATCAGAAAATCAGCTTTCAAGTTTGATATTCAATTTTTTAGTCTAGCTAAAATATTTGTGTTATATTAGCCGGGATTAAAAAACAGTTACTAAGCTAAATTACCTGTCAAACTAAACGCACGAGTTTCAGTAATTCTCACTTCAACAATTTGACCTTTTAATTGATTAATATTCCCCCTAAAAAAGGTTAAACGATTACCCTGAGTTCGCCCCATCACTTGGGTTTTATCTTGTGGGTTTTGTCCTTCTACTAATACCTTTTCTATACGTCCTAAATACCGTTGTGATCTTTCAGCAGCTTTTTGTGCTACCAAATGATTGAGACGTTGTAGGCGCTCGCTCTTAACGTCTTCACTTAATTGATTCTCCCACAAGGCTGCAGATGTTCCAGGACGGGGAGAGTAAGCTGCTGTATTGAGTTGATCAAATCCAATATCAGCGACCAATTTTAAAGTCTTCTCGAATTGTTTTTCTGTTTCCCCAGGAAACCCCACAATAGCATCAGCACTAATGGAAGCGTCGGGCATAAGGTCCCGAATTTTAGAAATAATTCGGCGATATTTCTCTTGGGTATAGCCACGTTTCATAGCTTTGAGTATTTCATTATCTCCTGACTGAAAGGGAATATGGAAGTGTTCGCATACCTTAGATAACTCTTGACAAGCAACTATTAAACGTTCGGTAAAATAACGAGGGTGACTTGTCGCAAAACGAATGCGCTCAATTCCAGGAACATCATGAACAGCATAAAGTAAATCTGTTAGGGTGTGTCGATGTCTGCCTGTTTGTAGCACTCCCGGTAAGTCTCGTCCATAGGCATCAATGTTTTGTCCTAAGAGGGTAACTTCTTTGTATCCTTGTTTTCCTAAAACTTTTATCTCTGTTAGAATCTCTTCTGAAGTTCTCGACTGTTCCACACCACGTACAGTAGGAACCACACAATAAGTACAACGTTCATTACAGCCATAGATAATATTAACCCAAGCAGTAATCATACTTTCTCTACGGGGTTTTGTAATATCTTCAACAATATAGATGGGTTCAGTTGCAACTACTTGATTCCCCTCAGATACCTGTTGTAGTAAATCTTCTAGACGATTAGCGTGTTGGGGTCCCATCACTAAGTCTAATTCAGGAACCCGACGTAGGATTTTTTGTCCTTCTTGCTGTGCGACACAACCAGCCACTACTAAGGTTAAACTGGGGTTTTGATGTTTTCGTTTGGCCTGTCTTCCTAAGTACGAATAGACTTTCTGTTCGGCATTATCCCGAATAGTACAAGTATTGTAGAGAACTAAATCAGCGTTGTCAGGATTTTCCGACCAAATGAAACCTATGTTTTCGAGAATACCTGCCATGCGTTCTGAGTCAGCTTTGTTCATCTGACAGCCAAAGGTAGTTATGTGGTAGTAACGTTGGGAAGAAGCCATAGCGTAGGTTGCAGACTAGATATTTTTTAGAAGAGTCCAGCTCTCCATTATAAGCTGTTCATCATTTACATGACTTGTCAGAGAAACTAAAATGGATGAAATTAACTAAAATCAGACAGAAAGTACATCAAACTTTAAATTAACTTTCAGTGAAGAATATCAACAACTAAGACGGGAAAGATCGCAAATAGTGTAATAGATCTTAGAAAGAATCATTTTTGTATATACGTTTAGAATTTCTTTAATTTATTATGGGCTTTTTCAGAGTCGGGGGTCTTAATCGACCCGCAATCTAAGCGGTACAAGCATTATTTTCAAGATTAACTAGTCCGGTTAAAAGATTGTTCTACTGTAGAGATTCTACTTTATGGATACATCAGTAACTGGGAGAAATTTAAGTTGTTTGTTGTCTGAGTAGCTAGTTGTGAGTGTTCCCGGAGAAAAGAAGAATTGCTTAAAAGCAAAAGTAGAGAGTAGCATAAGAGCCTACTCTCTAGCAGATTAACCGAATCAAATAGGAAAAAAAGAATCACATAATCATAATTGAAATGCCCTTTTCCTGAAATCTGAGATTATTCCACAACAGGAGGTAATTCCTCAACAGCAAGTTCAGGACCACCAATCCCTTCGGCAATACCGCCAGAAACACCAATTTTGAACTGGGTTAGGGTTGTAGCTGCTTGCTGTGCGTTTTCAGGCTTGAGGGTGAAAATTACGTTTCTAGTGGACGCATTTTCGGGATCATGAGAAAGGAAAATCACCCGTTCTCCATTGACTTTCCCTACTAAGCTAGATTCGCTGAGTTGTGCTACCTGTTCGGGGGTAACTAAACCAAAGGCGTAGGAAAGATTGGTTAAGCGAGCACTAACAGTCTGACAACGACTTTCAGGAATGTAAGCTCCATCAGGATGGCTGGAAGGCAGGGTTGCTGTCCAAACCATCATGGGCTGGCTATCCAGACCGTACTCAGCAGAAATATCCTCCGTGGTATAAACAGGGTAGTGATCAGGATCCATTGTTTCCCGTACTGCTTTTTCCACAGTTACGTAGCTTCCATCCCCTTGAGCTTCACAGGTAAAAACAACCTTTTCTTGAATATGGGGAATCACTGCGCGGTTGCTGTCCCAATCTACACTAGAAGGAAATCCTTCTGAGACCATGTTGTACTGGGGATATTTAGGATGAGCTTGGGCTCCAGAAATTGTGCTTAGTAAACCAAGAGTGGCTAATGCACTTGCCGCAACAACTTGAACTGAATTGTTAACCATTTTGACCTCCAAAGAGTGTAAGAAGCAGTGATTAATAGCTACTGCTATATTTTTATAGAACTTCCCATTAGCTAAAAGGCCTCAGGATAGTTCCACTTCCTCACCTCACACATGACATCGTACAGGTCGTCAATCGTCGCGCTTTAACCTACGCGCCTTGTCTATAACTATAGACATCCTAACCTTATCATTATGTTCAAAGCTTACAGTTATAGCATTATTTTACAATTGAGTTAAGCAACTAAAATTTTCCTTCTTGAATCAATTACTATAACTAATTAAGTAATCCAAGATCGGATGCTAGTGCACAGAAAATAGATCACTTAAAAAATTAATATTGACTTTAAAATTCAAGAGAAAGAAGATAGAATTTAGAAGTTAAATTGATTTCAAGCTGTTAGAGAAATCTTATGAAAGCTAAAACTGAGAAATTAGTCATTTATCAAGGACAATTTGGGAAATTTACTGTTACTCAAAATGATCGCGCAGAGGTCGTTATCTATCGTTTGGGGTTATGTTTAGCGTCCTTTAACTTTGCGATTGCTACTCTGTTAGTATTGATCATTGGAGAACAACTCTGGGTACTAAACTTGCTAACCCTATTATTTGTAATGTTTTCACTGGGATTAGGAATTAGTTTAGCAACTATTCACATTTATCTCCGTCCTCTCCATCGACTATTACAGGTATTTTGGATAATTGGGACAATCACGGCATTAATCATCGCCTGGCAAAGTTCTGAGCCTCTAGCCTTATTTGTCTACAATCATCCTTCAACCTTATTCGGTATTGGTTTTACGTTTGCTGCTTTAACAGGAATCTTCTTCAAAGAAGCCTTTTGTTTTAATCGTTTAGAAACCAAATTTCTGACCTTTTTAGTTCCCAGTCTCTTGTTAGGACATTTAATAGGAATTCTACCGGTTGGGGTAGAAGCAGTATTCTTAGCTAGTTGGGGATTGTTATTTGTTATTTTTAGTTCACGTAAAGCGATTCAAGCTATTCCCCCCGATATTGGTGATAAATCTGTATTCACCCATCTTGAACAACAACGTTCTATATCACTATCATCGTAATGAATTGGTTAGGGATTAGGTTAACTTTTTAAATCTTCAGATTTTTCTACCCTTAAACAACTATCAGTATTATTTCAGATATAAACAAAAAACTTCAGTGAACATCAACTTTTTAAGGCTGATACTTGGTTATATTGCCAATGATATTTAAATTTTATGAAGGTAATCTCTGTGAAATTCCATCGTTAAAGCCAACAAAACTGCTACTTCAGCTATGGCGGTTAAAGACTTATTATCTTAGTTGAATTTAGAGATTGTGAGGGTAATTTTTTGTTGTTATCAAGTTTATACTTGACGCATTTATCCTACCGATACCAACAAAACATAAAGATAAATAGCTTTATCTTATACATGTTATATTTTGCAATTAACCTTAAAGATAAGATGTCAAGCGGATAGGACAAGTATATAAATAGACAATTTATTGAAATTATCTCAAATTTTCATTAAGAATAATGATCAGGTCCAATTCAAGACTTTGAATCATAAGCCCACTGGTTACAGAAGTTGTTTTAGTAGCTTTATGCTACCATGACTGAGTCTTAAATCTAAGTTTTCATAACTGGGGTGCAAACATGTTTTTAAAAGCTTACAACAGCAACTTTTCAGTCCATGGCAGTCTCAACTTTGATTGATTGGTCCTTATGAAAAATCGGAATTGGAAGAAATAATAGGGAAAATATTTTAAAGGGTAAAAGTGAGTGTAACAATTTACCTTTGACATTGCGGACAGAAGTGAGCAGAACGTCCTCCTAATTTTAAGCGTTCAATGTCCATTCCACAAACTCGACAGGATTCCCCGGTGCGACCATAAACCCAGGCAACCTTTCCATAATTACCATTGATTCCCGTCACTCCTCGAAAATCACTAAAGGTTGTTCCTCCTTTGTCGATAGCCTCTTTCAATACTTCAACAATTGATATTCTTAGCTTTTGGAGTTGTTTACGGTTTAAATTTTTAGCCATTATAGTCGGTCGAATACCACTCTTAAACAATGCTTCATCTGCATAAATATTTCCTAATCCTGCCACAATCCTTTGATCCAATAACAAGCTTTTAATATTGCGTCGACTAATTCTTAATTTTTCGGTTAAATAACCTAAAGAGAATTTTTCAGAAAAAGGTTCAGGACCTAATTTTTTTAACCCCGTAATAATTATTTCTGGGTTTTGGTTTGGGGGGACCAACCATAGTTTGCCAAAAGTGCGAATATCAACAAAACGTAACTCTCGACCTTTACCACAAAACAAACGTAAACGCGTATGTGTTTGTAGGGGTTCAAGGTGATTCAACCATAATAACTGACCGGTCATTCGTAGATGAACGCCTAAAAAACCTCCATTTTCGCCTGACCCTTTTCTCAATCTTCCTAATAAATATTTTCCTCGTCGCTCCCACCCATTAAAGGTGACATTAGTAATATTAGTCAAAAACTCCGCAACTGATAAAGGATAAGCGAGAGTACGATCCAGTAATACTTCGCCACCTTGTATTGTTGTTCCTAAAGTTAGCCTATTAAGACCTTGACGAACAGTTTCTACTTCAGGAAGTTCTGGCACAACTTTATCCTAAACATTTATGGTTGACAACAATCATAAGTATTTTTTTTACTCATCAAAATTTCTCTATTTCTATCCTTACCTCCAAAAGTTTGCCCTAAAAAATACTTATCAAGAAAAAACAGTTTTATGCTTAAGGAGTTAATTAGAGAACCGGGTAATTACAGCACAACATTATCAGTTAAAAACAACCTGAATTGGTTATGGTGCCTCGAAGAATTCCTCATCTCTAGTGAAAGGAGTGTAAAAACGAGTACCCTTTCATGATATCATTGCTGACAGTTCGCTATTGGCTTCATGGATTGATTCTAATAGCTTCACTTGTCTAAGCACTATGCCCGTAATTGATCGTCAGACCCCGACGGCTAAAACCGTTTCCCCCTCAGTTGATCCCATGAGAGATTACTATCAATTACAACGCACTTTGTTGTTGTTGAGTTTATCTTTGACCGGGATTATTTTTGTCTGTGTCTGGACTGCCTATTCCCTAGATACAGCTCTTAACTACTTAATAGGAGCTTCTGTCGGCATTGTTTATTTAAAACTATTAGCCGGGGACATAGCAAAACTAGGTTTAGTCAACAAACGGATGGGAACTAGAGGTATGGGGTTATTTGTGATTTTAATCGTTGTGGCTAGTCAATGGCAGAAAATGCACATCCTCCCAGTTTTTCTGGGATTTTTAACTTATAAGTTCGCCATAATCGTCTATATGCTCACAAGTGTTTTAACACCGGAATCTGAGCCAAGGCATTAGGGCATCGAGGAAATTAACCATTCTCGTATTTTGATTAAGTAAATAAATCTCACCGAATGACAATGTTAGATGGTTTGAGTTTTGTACAAACATTTCCTCTTGCTTCATTAGAAGTCGGTCAACATTGGTACTGGGAAATTGGTAACTACCGGGTACATGGACAAGTATTCATGACCTCTTGGTTCGTAATTAGCCTCTTGGTGATCGCATCCTTAGCTGCCACTAAAAACGTGCAACGCATCCCCAGTGGAATGCAAAATTTCATGGAGTATGTCCTAGAATTTTTGCGAGACTTGGCTAAAAATCAATTAGGAGAGAAGGAATATCGGCCTTGGTTACCTTTCATTGGAACCTTGTTTTTATTTATCTTTGTTTCCAACTGGTCAGGTGCGTTAGTTCCTTGGGGGTTAATTGAACTACCAGAAGGAGAATTAGCGGCTCCTACCAACGATATCAATACCACTGTTGCTTTAGCACTACTAACTTCTCTAGCGTACTTCTACGCTGGTTTAAGCAAGAAAGGATTGAGCTATTTTTCTCATTATGTAGAGCCAATTCCTGTTCTCTTACCAATTAAAATCTTAGAAGATTTCACCAAGCCTTTATCACTAAGCTTCCGTTTGTTTGGAAACATCCTCGCTGATGAATTAGTGGTGGCGGTATTGGTCTTCTTAGTCCCTTTATTCATTCCCTTACCTATTATGGCCTTGGGGTTATTCACAAGTGCGATCCAGGCCTTAGTGTTTGCCACGTTAGCGGGGGCCTACATTCATGAGGCGATCGAAGAAGGAGAACATTAATCCTTATAAGGGATAAGGCAATGATTGAGCGTCGTAAATTGAATCTTAGGATCTGTTATTGAAATATGCCCAAAACATAGGACAATATCAGATGGGTTCATTTTTACAATTCAACATCGAGAATTGCTGAACTCTTCAAGCACATAGGGGTTGACTAGTGGGGATTTTTTCCTCGAGAATCAAAGAGCACTCCGCCGTACGACGATGGAGCCGGCTCTAACCTTCGGTCAATAACTATTCATTGCTTGGGAACGTCACCCTCCGTGGTTGTTAATCTAGACAACTCACTCCGAAATTTGTACTGTCAATAAAAAAGGAAGAATCACAATGAATCCAACTATTGCTGCTGCTTCAGTTATCGCTGCCGCTCTCGCCGTTGGTTTAGCGGCTATCGGACCTGGCTTTGGACAAGGTAATGCTTCTGGAGAAGCAGTTTCTGGAATTGCTCGTCAACCAGAAGCAGAAGGCAAAATCCGGGGTACTTTGCTTTTAAGTTTAGCGTTCATGGAATCTTTAACCATCTATGGTCTAGTTATTGCGCTAGTTTTACTTTTCGCTAACCCCTTTGCATAAGCGGTTTTGAAACAGTAGAGACGCGCGCTGTGTGAAGGCAAAAAGTGAAAAGAGACGATACAAGCCTTACTATTTTTACTAATGTCAACTCAGACAATATTAGGTGTAGTAAATCAAGAAAAGTTTGTATTAACTTGGTCACTCGCGACTTCAATCATTGTCTCGTCTCTACTGATTCCTCCACCACACCAACCAAAGATTCGTTAGCCGCTTAGATCTTTTTTGTTTTGACTGAAACATTAATGGGAACTGCAAAAAATGTTTGATTTTGATGCAACTATGCCTTTAATGGCTTTGCAATTTGTCCTCTTGGCAGTTGTCCTCAACGGGATTTTTTACAAACCCTTGAATAGGGCATTAGACGAGCGAGCAGATTATATTCGTCAGAAAGAAACTGATGAAAAAAAGCGTTTAGCTAAAGCTAAGGAGTTGTCCCTAGAATATGAAGCGCAGCTTGCTGATGCGCGTAAGCGGTCTCAAGAAATAATCACACAAGCTCAGGCTGACGCACAAAAAATTGCAGCCAAAGCTTTAGCTAATGCTCAACAAAAAGCCCAAGAGGAAAAAGAGAAAGTCGCCCAAGAAATTATCCAACAACGCCAAGAAGCATTGGGTGTTCTAGAACAACAGGTTGATATTCTAAGCCGTCAAATTCTAGAAAAACTTCTAGGTCCTGAATTTGTAAATTAAATCTGCCATCGATTGAGTTTTCACTAGCAAAATACGTATGATCGATTCTTTTTTTATATTAGCTACAGAAGCCCATAAGGCGGGTCGAAGTGGGTTCGGCTTAGATTTTAACCTTCTAGAAACGAACCTTCTTAATCTTGCTATTCTCGTTGGGGTGTTGGTATTCTACGGCAGCAAAGTTTTGAAAAAGGTCCTAAATGAGCGGCGATTGCAGATTGCTGATGCTATTCAAGAAGCTGAGGAGCGCCAACGCAAAGCAGCCACTGCTTTGGGAAAGGAACAGCAGAAACTAACGCAAGCTCAAGCTGAAGCTGAACGAATTTATCAAAGGGCTAAAGATAGCGCTGCTGCTCTAGCTAAGGAAATTGCTGTAAAAAGTAAGCAAGACATAGAGCGTCTTAAAGAAACAGCTGCAGCTGACCTTAGTGGTGAGCAAGAACGAGTTATTGCTCAATTGACAAAACAAATTGCTCAAATGGCTCTCAATAAAGCGGAAAGCCAACTTAAAGAACAGGTCAATGAGGATATGCAACACCTCCTAATTGACCGTAGTATCGCTCAATTAGGAGGTTAATTAATGAAAGGTTCCCTCATTAGTACTGCGATTGCTGAACCTTACGCTCAGGCGTTAATGTCAGTGGCTTTAAGCCACGATCTCACCGATCTCTTTGGGAAAGAATGCCGTTCTTTAGTTACCTTATTAGAAGAGTCCCCTGATTTAGAAGCATTTATTGCCTCCCCAGTGATCAAAGAAATAGATAAAAAAACTGTTTTGGGACAAATCATGGGAGAAGGAGCTAATTTTTATCTACTCAATTTTTTGATGTTGTTGATAGATAAACGGCGGATTATTTTTCTTAAAAAGATTTGTCAGCAATATCTTACGCTATTGCGGAAGTTGACTAATACCGTTTTAGCCGAAGTTACTTCAGCCAAAGAATTGAGCAGCGAACAAAGTGAGTCTGTAGCCAATAAAGTTGAAGAACTTACTGGTGCGCAAGGCGTGGAAATCAAAACGAGAATTGATCCTGAGTTGATTGGGGGTGTTACTATCAAAGTAGGGTCTCAAGTCTTTGATGCCAGCCTTCGAGGAAAACTACGCCGTGTTAGTCTTAGCCTAGGTGGTATCGCTTAGGTTACTTGTGTTTTATTGTATCCATTCGACTTTTAGAACAACTTAACTATGGTTAGCATTAGACCCGACGAAATTAGCAGTATTATTCGCCAACAAATTGAATCCTACGATCAAACTGTAACGGTTTCTAACGTGGGAACAGTGCTTCAAGTAGGAGATGGAACGGCCCGTATTTATGGCTTAGAACAAGCTATGGCTGGAGAACTTCTTGAATTTGAAGATGGAACTATCGGAATTGCTCTCAACCTTGAAGAAGATAACGTTGGGGCCGTATTAATGGGAACCGGTCTCGATATCCAAGAAGGGAGTACCGTCAAAGCTACCGGAAAAATTGCCCAAGTTCCCGTAGGGGAAGCAATGATAGGACGAGTGGTTGATTCCCTAGGTCGCCCTATTGATGGTAAAGGGGATATCAATACTTCTGAAACTCGTCTAATCGAATCGATGGCCCCTGGGATTGTTGCTCGTAAATCCGTTTGTGAGCCTATGCAAACAGGGATTACAGCTATTGATGCGATGATTCCTGTGGGACGGGGACAACGGGAATTGATTATCGGTGATCGTAAAACTGGAAAAACGGCAATTGCGATTGATACCATTATTAATCAGAAGTCCGAAGATGTAATCTGCGTCTATGTAGCGATTGGACAAAAAGCGTCTACTGTCGCTCAGGTGATAAGAACCCTCGAAGACAATGGTGCGATGGACTATACCATAGTCGTTGCCGCTAACGCAAATGATCCAGCTACATTACAGTATCTTGCCCCCTATACAGGAGCTACCCTCGCTGAATACTTTATGTATAGGGGGAAGGCTACCTTGATCATTTACGATGACCTCTCCAAACAAGCTCAGGCTTACCGTCAGTTATCTTTGTTACTAAGACGTCCTCCTGGTCGTGAAGCTTATCCTGGAGACGTATTCTATATCCACTCTCGCTTATTAGAACGTGCTGCAAAACTTAGCGATAAGCTAGGTGGGGGTAGTATGACAGCGTTACCCGTGATTGAAACCCAAGCAGGTGACGTTTCTGCTTACATTCCTACTAACGTAATTTCCATCACTGACGGACAGATTTTCCTTTCTAGCGACTTGTTTAATTCAGGTTTTCGTCCCGCTATCAACGCAGGGATTTCGGTAAGTAGAGTAGGATCTGCGGCTCAGACCAAGGCTATGAAAAAGGTTGCCGGTAAATTGAAGCTAGAATTGGCACAATTTGCTGAATTGGAAGCCTTCTCTCAGTTTGCCTCTGACTTAGATGCCGCCACTCAGTCTCAACTGTCACGGGGTCAACGGTTACGTGAAGTATTGAAGCAACCTGAAAATTCTCCTTTAGCAGTGTGGGAACAGGTGGCAATTTCTTATGCCGGGTTAAATGGTTATCTTGATGAAATTGCTGTGGAGAAGGTAACTGAATTTACCATGGGACTACGGAACTATATTAAAACCAGTAAAGCTAAATTTACTGAGATCGTTGGAACTGAGAAACAACTTACCGATGAAGCAGAAAGCCTCCTCAAAGAAGCTATTGAGGAATATAAACAGGCCTTTGCAGCGTAATTTACCATAAGTCAGTGGTTAGTCATTTCCTCACGAACGAGAAGGAAGGCTAACCACCCACGACCCCTTATGAATAATTAATCAAAAAAAAAATATGCCTAACCTCAAAGCTATCCGTGATCGGATTAAATCTGTCAAAAATACGAAAAAAATTACCGAGGCTATGCGCCTGGTGGCTGCCGCTAAGGTTCGCCGCGCTCAAGAACAGGTAATGTCTACTCGTCCCTTTGCTGATAATTTAGCCAATGTTCTTTATAATTTGCTCAACCGTCTCAAGTATGAGGATGTCAGTTTACCTCTATTGCAACAAAGACAGGTAAAAACTGTAGCTGTAGTTGTTGTCTCAGGTGATCGTGGGTTATGTGGTGGATACAACTCTTATGTCATTCGTCGCGCAGAACAACGCCAAAAAGAATTAGAAGCTCAAGGACTTGATTATTGTTTCGTCACCATTGGACGCAAAGCGACTCAATATTTTTCTCGTCGCGAGGTCCCCATTCTAACCAAGTATACGGGATTAAACCAAATTCCTACAGCTGATGAAGCTGTATCTATTGCTGACGAGTTACTATCTCTATTTTTGTCAGAAACAGTTGATAGAGTAGAGTTGATTTACACTCGTTTTGTTTCTTTGATCAGTTCTCGTCCCGTAATTCAAACTTTGCTACCTTTGACTCTTCAGGGATTGGAAGTTGAAGATGATGAAATCTTCCGCTTGATTACCCGCGAAGGGAAATTAAGCATAGAAAGGGAAACGATTATTCAAGAGCTCGAGAGCTTTCCTCAAGATATGATTTTTGAACAAGATCCCCTACAAATTCTTGATTCCTTGTTACCTCTGTATATCAACAACCAATTACTCAGAGGATTAGAAGAAGCGTCGGCGAGTGAATTAGCAGCTCGAATGACAGCGATGAGTAACGCGAGTGATAATGCTGGTCAGCTAATCCTTAATCTTACTCTATCGTACAACAAAGCGCGTCAAGCAGCAATTACTCAACAGCTAATGGAGGTGGTTGCTGGTTCTAATGCTTTGTAGAAATTAATTATCAGAACAATTGAACGATCTTTCGAGCGTTTAGAAAATTTTCTAGACGCTTGCTTTTTAAAATGGAAGAAACGCCTTTGATGTCCTGTCTATCTTAGTGCTAGAATATTTTTAGTTGTCTAGGTTGACAATGATATGCAGAGCATATCGCTATATAATTTATCCCGATCCCGAGCAAAAGTAGGCACTAGTTCAAACCTTTGAGTGATGTCAGTAGTGTTGAAACTATTCATTTTTTAGACTGACTTATAAAAATTGTTAAAAGACAGGTGAGGAGCTATTGAGGGAGCTGTTCGAAGTCTTTTTTAAGTCTTAACAAAAGACTATCCTTAGCTGAGTGATATTTCTTTTCGGTGCTTATTAGTATTTACAAGTTGTGGCTTTAGGTCTGTCGTCTGTCCAATATATCTTTGACAAAAGAGAAAAATCACTAAAGTAAAAAGATTTATCTTACAAGTACAAAGAGAGTACACCTGTCAAAAGAAGGTTAGTTGCCAAAGTCTACTTCATAATCTTTAGATGTAGAGTAGATTTTCTGCACAAACTACTATATAGTATAATCAATAAAAACCAAGTGATTGCTGTAAAAAAAACGACATAAAAAGCATGAGAAGAAACTAAAACCAATTTAACGCTGTTAATAATTGTAGTTGGGTCAAGTTCTGTGCAACTATGTGCAATACTTAGGTATAAAGCAGAGAATAAAGAGAAGATTTACATTGAAACTGACAGTGACAGATTTTTCTCCAGTTATTAAGACCCATAACAGCTGTATAAATAAATCAAGTAAGCAGATTGCCTCTTAATTTTGGGAATTGGATTTGCAAATGTTACAAAACCAATTATGATTGTGATGTTAACACATCAATAAACGTAGAAAATCAAGTCTTACGGACATTGTCACCAGGGAGTAGCGATGTTTTCTCAGGGAAGTGTAAGACGAACAGGGATTAAGATTTATTACCTCTTAGACGCAACGTTCAATGAAGTTAGAAGCTTCAAATATAATCTTTAATCTGGATGGGGTAATTTACGTCACAATATACAATATAAAGGGATAGTCCTTAAGAGAAAAACAATTATGACTGTAGTAAATTCAGAAATTGACATTGCCAGTTATATTGATCATAGCTTACTCAGTCCTACAGGAATTGCCCAAGAAGTGGAACAGTATTGTCAACAGGCTAATCAATTTGGCTTTCCCACTGTCTGTGTATATCCCTCAATGGTACGTAAAGCAACCGAATTACTTCAAGGGAAGCAAACCCAAGTTTGTACAGTAATTGGCTTTCCTACAGGGGCAAGCACCTCAGCTGTTAAACTTTATGAAGCCAAAGAAGCAGTAGAGAATGGGGCAACGGAACTCGATGTAGTGATCAACTTGGGATGGGTAAAAACTGGACTATCTAATAAAATTTATCAAGAAATTGCTGAAATTTGTACAGAAACAAGACAAACAGTTAAAGTTGTTCTCGAAACCAATTTATTGACGGATACAGAAAAGCGACTTGCTGCCGAAATTTGTATGGATGGAGGAGCAAGTTATTTAAAGACTAGTACTGGATGGTTTGGAGGAGCAACAGTCGCTGATGTAAGTTATCTTAACCAACTAACTAGAGGACGAGTAGGTATTAAAGCTTCTGGGGGTATTCGGACTCTGGAACAAGCTTTAGCCCTAATCGAAGCGGGGGCAACTCGTTTAGGAACTTCTCATGGAGTCGACTTAGTGAGACAACAACGTGAGCCAGTCCGAAATATTTAGGGAATTTTAAGAAAAGCTAATGAGTCGAATTTATAAAACCACAGGGATTATCTTAAAAAGAACACCTTTCGGGGAGGCTGATTATTTAGTAAAAATTCTTTCACCAGAATTCGGTTTAATTCAGGCAGTGGTTCCAGAGGCGAGGAAATATACATCAAAACTAGGCGGACGTAGCCAGTTATTTGTGACTAATGATTTGTTAATAGTCAAAGGACGATCACTTGATCGAATCATCCAAGCCGACACCTTAAAATCTTACCCAAGATTAGGTGGGAATTTAGGTAAATTGGCTGCTAGTCAATATTTAGCTGAATTGGTATCATCTATAGCCTTAGATAAACAACCTCAAAGGGAACTTTACGAACTCCTCAACGAACATTTACATCGCCTCGAAGAAATCTCATCTGGTCAAAGTTTATATAGTCATTTAGCCCAAGCGGTGTTCCATGTATTGACAATCGCGGGAATTAGTCCTCAAGTTCACACTTGTTGTTTGACTAGTGAAACGTTATCAGCCAACTTTAGTAATCCTCATTGGCGAGTAGGATTTAGTTTTGAACAAGGAGGTTTGATCAAATTAGCAAGTCCTGAATCTTCCTTGTCAACTCAACAAGAATCCTCTGAAATTCCCCGGCTTTTAATTAATCAACAACTAAATGCTGTAGAACTAAGTCTTTTGCAACAATTAGTTCATCCTTATCTTCCGCAGCCACGAAAAATCTTACCTCCAGAGTATCTCAATGATTTTCTATCCTTAGCTTGGGCTCACATCGAAAATCTGTTACGTAATTATGCTCAATATCACTTAGGGAAATCTTTTCGGTCAGCCAATCTCAACGGTACTTTATCTCCTTTAGAGTTTTAAGGTTTAATAGAACTGTGTGATTAACTGCAAAATTAATTGCTATCCTCGCAATCAAGTCAAGCAAAACCCTTATTTTTAAGCCTTAACCTATGTCATTTTCTCCCCCTAAGATTTCTCACCTAATTCTATGGATCGCCAATCTACTCCCTCTAAGCCACCAATGAGTCAGGGGTTTGGCCCTATTCTGCAGAACCCGCGGTTTTTAACCCTTTGGGTTGGACAAATTTTCTCTCAATTGGCTGACAAAGTTTATCTGGTTTTGATGATTGCCTTAATTGCTGGTCACTTTCAAGGAGACAATCAACCTATTAGTGGTTGGGTATCAGCGATTATGATTGCTTTTACTATTCCGGCGGTTTTGTTCGGTTCCTTTGCTGGGGTTTATATAGATCGGTGGTCAAAAAAAGGGGTGTTAGTTATCTCTAATTTTGTACGAGGAGTATTAGTTTTTGTCATTCCTCCCCTAATCTGGTTATCCCAAGATAAAACCTTAGCATTACCTGTCTCTTGGCTTCCCGTCTGGTTACGACAGTGGCAATTCCAAGTTCAAGATAACTTTTTTATTCCTTTGGGATTTTTATTTATACTAACGTTAACTTTTGTAGATTCAACTATTACCCAGTTTTTTGCTCCAGCAGAACAAGTTACTATTCCCCTGATTGTTGAACGCCGTCATCTGCTTTCGGCTAATTCTCTTTTCACTACTACCATGATGGCTACGACTATTATCGGGTTTGCCATTGGAGATCCTTTATTAGAATTGGCTGCAACGTTAGCTAAATTCGTGGGATTATCTTGGGAACTCGGTAAATCTTTAGTTGTTGCCTTATCTTATCTGTTAGCGGGTTTTGTTTTAATTTTTTTAAGGACAGGAGAAAAACGAGAACACTACGAAAAAGAACGTCCCCATATATTTGAAGATATTCGAGATGGTCTTCATTATCTCAATAATAATCATCGAGTTCGCAACGCTTTAATTCAACTGGTAATTCTTTTTTGTATTTTTGCAGCCTTGTCGGTATTAGCTGTTAGGATGGCTGAAACTATTCCAGGGTTAAAAGCTGAACAATTCGGCTTTTTATTGGCTTTTGGAGGCTTAGGAATGGCTTTTGGAGCAGGTATTTTAGGTAACTGGGGTCAACATTTTAGTAAAAATCGATTAGGATTGTGGGGATCGTTGGGAATGGCAGTTTCCTTGGTGGGATTATCTTTGTCTATAGACAATCTATGGTTAACGCTGTTGATGACCACATTTTTAGGATTATTTGCAGCTTTTGTCGGAGTTCCGATGCAAACAATGATTCAATCAGAAACGCCTGTTGACATGAGGGGTAAGGTGTTTGGTTTACAAAATAATGCAGTTAATATTGCTTTGTCTTTACCTTTAGCTTTAGCTGGTATTGCAGAAACTTTAGTAGGCTTGAAACCTGTCTTACTTGCTTTAGCTGGATTAGCAGTCGCAGGGGGAATTCTCACAGGGAATACAGGAAAAAATAGATCTGGTAATCAAAGATCAGAGTAATGACTAATTTTAAAGAAAAAAATAAATCATAACTTCTTTATTATATTTCTCCTTTAGTCACGGATTATCAGTAATTTTTTTTATAAAAAAAATTACAAAATTAATTTTAAACTTAAGTATAGAATTATATGATATGGTCCTCCAGATCATGTATTTAGGCTATCTAATATTTCTACTTTTTTCCCCTGTCAATAGATTTTAATTCATCTACCGTTACTATTTATGAATCAAGAAACATTTTTTTAATGACTTTTTATCAGGTTTATACAAACTTATATGGCTCTTATAGACTAGCTATGATAACATCATTATAAATAAAACTTGAAAGATATACTTTGCAAATTTTAGAGAATGCGATTCATGATAATGGTTTCGAAAGTTATTGTCTATTAATTCATCACACTGAATCTAAAAGAGTAATGATTATTTTATTTGTCTCATAAATTTAAAGTAGTAAAAAATAAGGTTAAGTATGCATTGTATCTGTCTTTAGGATAGATTCTAAATTAGAGAAAACATTAAAAGTAAAATATTATTATAATCTAACAGAGTAGATTTTACCAGAAAAAGAAAACTGAGTTTATTTCTTGTTATATAAAAAAATAATCTAGTAAAATATCGAAAAATACAAAGTTTATACGATTAAGACAGAAATCATGAAATTAAAAATAAATATTTCTAATTTCAGTTTTGAGAGCAACAATTTTAATTTATCTTTGGAAAGTGTCGATAATAGAGCAACTAAGGAGACTGCAAAAAGCTATAAATTTTTTTATAATTACTGATTACAAAAAACTAGGGATGGAATAAATTTATGAGCCATAAAGAAATATGAATAACTTAACACATAGTTCTGTCTAAATTAGTAATTTTTTTAACAGTTTACTAATTAAAAATCTTTTTAAAGTAAGTAAAAAAGTTATCTAATCTAGACAGAACTAACTTTAGATAATTTTGGAAAATCTTGGGACAATTAAGAATATCTAAACTAGAGATAAGAGAGGATACTTCTATAATTAAATAGACCCTTATAAATTAAGTTATTAAAACTTAATCTACCCCTTCAATTTTATCTTCAAGGTCTTCATATAATTTTTGTAACCTTTCTAAGTTTTCTGCTGAAGTTTCCTAGTAACCTCGTCCATTTACTTCTAACAAAGTAGATACTATCTTACGGAAAGAATTAGGGTTGAAATTAATCAGACGTTTACACATTTTCTTGTCTTTAATCAAAGTTGTATTCACATTTTCATAAACCCAATTGTCTACTGCATCAGAAGTGGCAGACCATCCCATTGTATTAACTAAACGCTTAGAAAGTTCTCTAACTCCTTCATAACCATGAGATAACATTCCTTCGTACTATTTAGGGTTTAATAATTTAGTACGTGTGTCTAAAGGTACAGTTTCAGAGAGGGTACGAACTTGTACATTGGCAGTGGTTGGATCCGCAATATATGAAGCAGGTTTTTTACCATCTTCCCGTAAACTGGAGACAACTTTCGTAGGATCAGAATCAAAATAATGTGAGATATCCGTTAAACTTATTTCTGATGAATCTAAGTTTTTGAAAGTAGCATCAGCAGTTTTTAACGCAAATTCAAATATCTTGTGGTTATCTTTCATTACTCCTGGGTTATCGGAGTTAAACGCAAAACTTTTCCGATTTAAGTACATATTTCACAATTCTTTTTCTTCTTCCCAACTGCTATTTTCTACCGCTAAGTTTATATTAGAAGAATAGGAGCCAGAAGCATTAGAAAATATACGGGTTGCTGCTTCACGGAGATTGAATCCCAGTTTATCTGCTTGCTCGAAAGCGTGTTTACGAACATAGTTTATCTCAACAGGTTCGTTCGCTTCTGCTGCCATTTTAACTGCTTGATCCAATAAATTCATTTGGTTAATAAATAAGTTACGAAAGACACCAGAACAGTTGACTACTACATCAATACGCGGTCCTCCTAATTCTTCGAGAGGAATTAACTCTAATTTCTTAACCCTTCCTAACGCATCTGGAACAGGCTTAACTCCTACCATCCACATGATTTGTGCCAGGGATTCGCCGTAAGTTTTGATGTTGTCGATTCCCCATAACACACAGGCGATAGTTTCGGGATAATTTCCTCCGGTTTCATTTTTTTGACGTGCTAATAACTTATCTACAACTATTCTAGCGGCTCTAACTGCTTCTAAGGTAGGAATGGATTGGGGATCTAACGCATGGATGTTTTTACCTGTCGGCAAAACGTTTGGGTTACGAATAGGATCCCCTCCAGGGACAGGCAAGACATATTCCCCTTCTAATGCTTTAAGCAATCCTTCTAATTCATTATTAGCACAAAGCTTTTCTAAACAACATTTTAGATATTCAAATAAAGATTTAAACGCTTCTTGATCGACATTTTTATATCCTAATTGATGTAAAGTTTCTACCCAAGGAACTTTTCTATTCATTTTAAGAAAACTCAGTTTAGAAACAAAAGAAATTCCTCCATCTGCATCTATTTGTGCTTTAACTAAAGAACTAACGTTTTCTAAAATACCGCGGTCACCGTCTTGATAAATTTCCTCAATATTTCGTCCTAAAGTGTTAGCAATAATACGAGGTCAAGAGATAATTTCTTCTTCTTTACGATCCAAAGAAGCAATATTGACTAAGGTTGCAATCGCTTCTTCTGCGGTGGGAGGTTTACCTAATGATGTGAAGTCCACATGGTAATAAACGGGACTCAATTTCTATCAACTTTCGATAAGTAGAACCGACAATATTATCGCGTTGTTCTGATATCATGTCTTTAGCATCGGTATTAGGTAATTTGATATCCTGATCTAAATTAACTAAGTGACATTTATCCATGATGGTGTTAACAATGGCAATTCCTCGACCCTCCTCTTTGAGGGTTGGATAAGAAGCAATTAACTCGCTCAATTCTTTTAACCCTCTGTATAACCCTGCATTCTCAGCAGGAGGAGTTAAATAAGATATGGTTTCTGCATAACTACGACGCTTAGCAATAGTTGCCTCACTAGGATTATTCGCTGCATAATAATACAGATTGGGAATCATGCCAATTAGAGTATTAGGATAACATTCTCCTGACATTCCCATCTGTTTTCCTGGCATAAATTCCAACGATCCATGGGTTCCTAAATGTCATACTGCGTCCGCTTTCCAAACTTGGGTTAAATAGGTGTAATAAGCTGCAAATCCATGATGGGGACTAGCAGATCTTGAAAAGAGTAACCGCATAGGATCTCCTTCATAACCAAAAGTTGGTTGAACTCCAATAAAAACGTTACCAAACTGTTTTCCGTAGATTAATAAATTCTGTCCGTCACTGTTTAAATTTCCAGGAGGAAGACCCCAGTTTTCCTCTAACCGAACTAAATAGGGAGTCAACTGTTCGTATTGTTCAACGGACATCCGATAGGCTATATTTAACTCTGGAGAGGCATATTCTGCTTGTGCATTGTGGATCACTGATGGAAGCAGTGCTTTGGGAGAATCAGGTAGGTTTTCTACCTTGTAACCATTGCTTTTTAATGCAGTCATTACTTCATAAATAGACCCGAAGACATTCAACTATGCGGCGGTCCCTACGTTCCCCTTATCAGGGGGAAAACTAAACACAGTAATAGCCACCCTTTTCTCCCGTTTAGGGTTTTTTCCTAGATTAGCCCATTTTATCGTTCGTTGGGCGACCATTTCGATGCGATCTTGCAGTTCAATCGCTCTTCCCGTATTTGCGTCCCGTCCTGAGAGGATAATAGGTTCAATCGCGCCGTCTAATTCAGGAATAGCTATTTGTAACGCTACCTGGACAGGATGTAATCCTAGATCACTTTCTTCCCATTCTTGGGTAGTTTGAAACACAAAGGGCAACGCACACACACATATAAGGACGGTTGAGACGTTTTAATGATTCGATTGCTTTTGGATGGTCTTGACGAGCTGGACCCCCAACTAAAGCAAAACCTGTCAAAGAAACCACTGCATCGACAATAGTAATTGTTTCTCCCCCTTTACTGTAATCTAAGAAATAAGCATCTACCGGTTTAGAAAAGTCTAATCCTCCTGCAAACACAGGAAGCACCCGCGCTCCCATAGCTTCTAATTCCTGTACTGTAGATAGCTACATAGTGAGCATCATCCCCAGTGACCAGATGGTTCAATAGTAGAATCAATCCAATACAGGGGGCTGAAAGGTCTTTTAGACTATCAGAAATATCGATTCTACTATTGAACCATCTTAAACAAGAAGGGACATCCTTAAACATTTCCATCGATAAAGGATGCCAAATTCCCATGTCAGGATAGACTACCGGATCCTGATAGTTAACAGTTTTATCTTCGAGAAGATCTGGATAGGAATATTTATGGGCTAACATTACCAGAAAATTTTCGAGATTTTCCGAAGATCCCCCCAACCAATATTGGAAACTTAGCATAAAATTGCGAGTATCTTGAGCTTTTTCAACCGGAAGATACTTCAAAATTTGAGGTAAAGTCCGCAACAGTTTTAACATGGCATCTTGAAACCCTGTGCCGGAATTTTCCTTCCGCTTCCGCATAAATTGGGCGATTGCGTTCTTAGACTGTCCTAACTGGGCTATAGAAAAACTGCCTAATTTGTTTAAGCGCATTACCTGGGGCATTGAAGAGAAAATCACCACGGCATCTAAATTATCCCAATGGGGTTCCACCGCGTCTACGACTTGATCCGCTAAGTCTTCGATAAAAATTAAAGAGGCAATAAATAAATTAGTATCTGCTACTTTACGCTTAAATTCTTCATATTTTTCAGGATTTCTTAGTTATTCAATTAGATAACCACTAATTTCTATGGCTAATTTAGGGTTATTTTTATTGATTGCTTCAACGGCTGCAGAAAGAGAACTTTGATACTGTGGCTCCAAAACGACATAGACCACCTTTAACAAAGAACGACCATTAATTGCTTCTAGAACGATATGGCGAATGTTGGACTTTACACGAGTAAACATCTATTACAGTACTCCCTAATTTTTTGATGATCTAAAGGCTGTAAACTCTTAATCAGAGTTAGCAAAAAATCTTACAAAACTCTATATGTGTTTCTACCAAAAATAGCTATTATATGAGCAGTTTTTCGACTATTTAACATAATTTTTAAAGAAGCATACCATGATTTTTTACAAAAAGAAACATACTAACGATAGTAGGTTTTCTTTTTCTTGTTTATAAAAGTTAATTTTACATTCATTGGCGAATTTACTATTGACTGAATCTGCTTACATTCAGATACCATCATTGCTATAATGCTCAAAAAACAAATTAAATGAGATTGGAGACTAATCATTTAAAATAACAAGTAAAATTTTTTACTTGTTATTTTAAATAAAAAGATTATGTTGACTCAGCAAAATACTAAGAGTTAAAACGTATGAGGTATAATAATGATGAAGAAGGAACAGTACCATGAATTAAGAAAACGGTTAAAGTTCATCTATTAATATTTTTAGAATACTCAAGTACAACTCATCAGCTTTAGTTGATCATGATTAACTTATAGTTAGTTATTATGTCGAGTGAAAAAAATCGCTGAAATGTAAAAACTCTTAAGTGCCTCTCATAATGCTAATTTAGCCGAAAAAAGAGTTAAAAATCTAGCAAATACTCACACAGTATTTTTGACATTTGTGTTTGCAAGTCTGCGATGTGCTTAGTCTAACTTGAAAACTGTAATTTTTTTTTATTGGATTCGATCTAACTTTTTACCTACAAGTGATCACTAATAGCCATAGCATTAAGGTTAAGACAATTCATAAAAAATGATAAGATCTAATCTAGTATAAACTTCACTGCCTATTTACACACTTAAAGGAAAAGCTACTTCATGATTCACGATATTTTCATGCCTGCACTCAGTTCCACCATGACCGAGGGAAAAATCGTCTCCTGGGCGAAGTCTCCAGGGGATAAAGTGAAAAAAGGAGAAACTGTTGTTGTAGTTGAATCAGATAAAGCGGATATGGATGTAGAATCTTTTTATGAGGGTTATCTAGCCGCCATTTTGGTAGAGGCTGGACAAGAAGCCCCCGTAGGAAAAGCAATAGCCCTTGTGGCAGAGACCAAAGCAGAAATTGCTCAAGCACAGCAAAAAGATCTCTCAGGCTCAGAACAAACTCTTCAAGGAACTACCCAAACTATAGTCTCAATCTCCACTCTTGAACCAACTACCATACCAACAACAGCTTTTTCGACGAATGCTTCGAAAACCGATGAAAGTCGTGGCACTAATGGCCGCATAATTGCCTCACCACGGGCAAAGAAACTAGCTAAACAATTAGGCATTGAGCTCAAAACTATTCAGGGCAGTGGCCCCTATGGACGCATTATTGCAGAAGATGTAGAACGTACCACGGAGAAACCCACAACTGCAACTATTACTCCTACTTCATCTTCTGCATCTTCTGCATCTCAACCGACTACCACTCCAAGTACGTCGCCGACTTCTGTACCTGTTATCTCAGGAGAAACTGTTCCCCTTACTATCCTACAAAAAGCAGTAGTACAAAATATGGTAGCGACGGTACAAGTTCCTACCTATCATGTAAGTTATACGATAACTACCGATAGTTTAGATAAACTCTATAAGATAATTAAATCTAAAGGAGTAACTATGACGGTTTTATTAGCAAAAGCAGTGGCTGTCACTCTTCAAAAACATCCTTTAGTTAACGCTAGTTACAGCGACCAAGGAATCCACTATAATAGGTCAGTTAACGTTGCTTTAGCAGTAGCAATGCCTGATGGGGGACTGATTACTCCTGTTCTACAAAATGTTGAGCAAATCGATATTTATTCTCTATCTCGTACTTGGAAAGATTTAGTCGAACGCGCTAGAAAGAAACAATTGCAACCCCAAGAATATAAAAACGGAACTATTACTATCTCAAATTTAGGAATGTTTGGGGTAGACTTTTTCGATGCAATTTTACCTCCAGGACAAGGAGCAATTTTAGCCGTTGGTAAATCTCGTCCCCAAATAGTAGTAACTCCAGAAGGATTCACTGGAGTAAAACGTCAGATGACAGTAAATATCACTTGTGATCATCGAGTGATTTATGGGGCCCATGCAGCTGCGTTTTTGCAAGATTTAGCTTGGTTAATCGAAACCGATGTTCAATTACTAACGATGTGATCGGTAATTAAGGAAAATTATACTCCCCAATTTCAGTCTTTCCACAAACCTGTCAAGCTAAATCTATCAAAGTATTAGTAATAGCTATGGCTACCACCGCACTTCTCAGAATATTATTTAGTGGAAGTTTAAATTACCTATGCCGTTTGTGTTTTGTTTTTTAGGGATGGGTAATGGCTAAGGTGTTGGAATAAACTGGATTGACAAACGTTGATTACAGATCAAGTGCGACCTCTACCTACACCATAGGTACATTATCTACTGGAATAGCACTGCCCCAGCCGTTTACAACGATATATCTTTTTATAAGAACAAATTAACGTAAAGTAATCACAATTAGCAGTTTTATGGATAAACCTATGAATAATTTCATATTCGGCTTAAGAAAATTGACAGTCTTTGAACAAAGAATTCCATAATTAAATATTATTTCATACTAAGCTGAGATATTTAAGTTTTAATCTTAAAAGAGGTTTTGATTAACTTAGTACTAAAGACAGATAAGCCTCTGATATTCCTAGGACAAATCTCATTATATTACGAAATAGAAAGACAAAAATTTCCAAACCAAATCTTTATCTTTCTTGTGTATGATTTTAGCAAATCCGCACAAAAAATCATCAACGATAAAAGTTTCTATGATTAACATTGTTCAGATAGTTGTCTAAAAACAACCGCACACCTTTCTTTAACAAGATGCTCTTGTGTAAAATGTTAACAATAACCGTGTTTTTTCATTATCTCGAATATAGTTAAGGTTTCCAAAGCGCACGTTTAGCTTTTTCAGGAAAGTTTGGGATAACAAATTATAAATAGTATTACTGATACTAAATACTAAACGTTGCCGTCAGGGGAGTCAGCTACTAAATAAAATATTCCGATTATCAAGTCTCCATAAATTGACAACAGCCCGGACCAGAAAGAGATCATATTTAGTTAAAGTTCTGTTTACAGCTAGTATTTTTTTCAAAATTGGTAATTTCTTCAATCAGAAATAATTCTTAAAATCAAGGAAAAAAATCTACTAAGTAGACTACGGGAGTAATAATTATTGAGTAGAAGTTCTAGGTGATTAACTGCCCAAGCTAGATATGGAAAAAACTCAGCTTTCTACACTGAAGATACAGGTTACTAGTCCCACCAGAAAAGACTTGAGATAGCGTTGTTTCATCGTAATTTTTTATCAAAAATTATTAACACGCATCATAATTTTATTTTTTAGTATTTAAAGAAAAATTCACTCCCCTTATTTTTTAATATATTTAGTTGTCATTTAACAATTTCAGGTCAGTTCAATACATATACAAGCGATTTATATGCAATATTTAACATTATTTATTAATATGTAATTCCTACATTTTAAATCCTTATTTCTCATGCTTTCGGTGACCAATCTTTTTGTGTTGAATAACTTTGCCACTTCTGCCAAGCCGCTTTAAAGCCAATCGTAACTCGACGGGTTCCCTGTTGAACAAGACTTACTTGCCTTTGAGTCTTACTTAGAGTGAGATCGACTCTTTTGACTATATCTGAAGCACTTTTAACTCCATTATTAAGCTCATCTGTTAATTCAGTAATTTCTAATCCGGTTAGACGAATAGATTCCATGGTAGGGGGAAGTTCTCGATTGAGAGTATCACAAAGCTTTTCTACACTACGAGCCGCTTTTATTAATTCTGTACAAGTAGGTAGAGCCATTATTAAGACTGCCGTCAAACTGACAGTCACCAAAAGTAAAGAAAGTCCAAGCCAGAAAAAAGGATCGCTCACGCTTATTTACCTGAAGAGGGTTTAGCAGAAGAGGATGCGGAATCCATAGTTATCTGTGACGAAAAGGTTTGAGAGTTCTCAAAATTCCCTTGACTGGCTTCGAGCCCGGCCGCTATTGTGTCCTTAAGTCGTGTCAGAGTGTCATTCCAATTCTGAAGTGCTGATTCTGATAGACGATCAGCTTGTAACTGCACTGTAGTTGATAGATCTTCAGCCATCTCTGGCAAAGCATCTGCTGATTTCTTGAGAATACGTCTTGTTTCCTTTCCCGAACGCGGAGCTATCAAAATGCCGGTCACTGTCCCCAGCAGTCCACCGATGACCATTCCGGCAGCTAAAATACCACTCTTGTTATTGTTAGGCATTAGTATCTGTAAAATTTTGGTAATTGTAATTTTATTCTAAAGTCAAACCTTAGGTTTTGATGAGCAATGTCATAATATTCCTAAGTAATGGTTAACATCGGGAGATTAAATCTTAATGGCGCGTTTAGCACTACTGAGCGTATCGGACAAGACTGGAATTATCGATCTGGCTCAACAATTGGTTCATGAATTTGACTTTGAGTTAATCAGTAGTGGAGGAACGGCAGATGTCCTACAAGAGGCACGACTTCCCGTCACTAAAGTGAGTGAGTATACCGGCTCACCTGAAATTTTAGGAGGACGAGTTAAAACCTTACATCCTCGCATTCATGGAGGTATTTTGGGGCGACGGGATTGGTCAGCAGATGACCGAGACATGGAGTCCAATCAAATCCGTCCGATTGATTTAGTAGTAGTCAATCTCTATCCTTTTGAAAAAACGATTGTTCAGCCCCATTTTACAATGGCTGAAGCCATTGAGAAAATCGATATTGGTGGACCAACCTTGTTGAGAGCAGCATCCAAAAATTTTGCCCATGTTACGGTCTTATCTAATCCCCAATATTACGATAGTTATCTGCAGGAGTTAAATAGAAACAACGGGGAAGTTTCCCTAGGGTTCCGTCAAAAAATGGCGAGGGAGGCTTTTGCTTTGACTCATAGTTATGATGGAGCTATCACTAATTATTTCATGACTCTCACCTCAGAAACAGAGTCTTCTTTCCCAAGTAATTTTACTCTCTCAGGTACTCAATTTCAATCTCTTCGTTATGGAGAAAATCCTCATCAAAATGCAGTTTGGTATCAAACTGAAACTCAAGCATCAGGGTGGGCTGCAGCGACTCAATTACAGGGAAAAGAACTCAGTTATAATAACTTAGTGGATTTAGAAGCAGCGCGGCGTATTATTGCTGAATTTAACTCCGAAGAACCAGCTGTTGCTATTCTTAAACATACCAATCCCTGTGGTATGGCGATAGGAAAGACGTTGGCTGATGCTTATAGGAATGCATTTGATGCGGATTCAATTTCGGCTTTTGGGGGCATTGTGGCGGTCAATCAACCCTTAGATAAGGATACAGCAAAGCAATTAACGAAAACCTTTTTAGAATGTGTGGTCGCCCCGGGATGCGATGAGGAGGCTAAAGCGATTTTAGCTGCTAAATCTAAGATTCGTGTCTTATTATTACCAGACTTAATGAGTGGGCCAAAACAGACGGTTAAAGTGATCGCTGGGGGATTATTAGTGCAAGCATCCGACGATCAGATAGATACTCCTGAGACGTGGGAAATTGCTACAGAAAAGCAACCGACTCCCGAACAATTAGCGGAACTGTTGTTTGCTTGGAAAGTGACGAAACACGTCAAATCAAATGCTATTGTCGTGACGAAAAATCGTACAACTCTGGGGATTGGTGCTGGACAAATGAATCGGGTTGGTGCCGTCAGAATTGCCTTGGAAGAAGCTGGAAATGAAGCTAAAGGAGGATTCCTTGCTAGTGATGGGTTCTTCCCCTTTGATGACTCAGTACGCACAGCAGCAGCAGCGGGAATTGTAGCTATTGTACAACCTGGGGGATCAGTACGGGATAAAGATTCTATTGCGGCGGCTAATCAATTAGGGTTAGTGATGATCCTAACCAGGATACGGCATTTTCTACATTAATTTTTGCAAAAAATATTCCAGATTAATAAATAAGGAAGCATAGATCTTTTCTGGGAGATATCAATGTAGAAACGGAAAAAGTTTAAGCTGTCAGTGGTTGAGTGATTCCGTCCGACTAAAAAAAATAGAATGGGACTATCGAGAAACTAGCCCTTCCTTCATATAATTTCTCCATAAGGCCGCTGCTTGACTGCTGCTGCCCCTGGTTGGGGAGTTATCGTCATTACCTAACCATACCCCTGTTACCAAATTCTGACTGGGAACATAGCCCACAAACCAAAGATCCACGGCTTTATTGGTAGTTCCTGTTTTCCCTGCTTCTCCCAGTCCAATACTAGCTGATCTCCCAGTTCCCCGTTGTACAACTCCCCGTAATAAATCAGTCATGGTTTGGGCTAATTGGTGGGAGATTACCCTTCTTCTATTGGTTTGATCCCGATTGAGATTATAAATTACTCGACATGTCTGCCAATTATTGACGTCTGAACAGTCTCCCCCGTCAAGGATGCGCTGAATTGCATGAGGACGGTTCCAAACTCCTTGATTAGCAAAAGTAGCATAGGCTCCAGCCATTTCCAAAACAGTGACTTCACTTTGTCCTAAAATTAATCCTGGTGATCGTGTTAATGCTGATCCTACTCCCAACCGTTGCGCCATTTCAATCACTCGATTTAACCCTACATCTTGGGCAATTCTGAGGGCGATTGCATTTTCTGACTGTGCTATCCCTCGATACATATCTACATCTCCACCACTGCGTTCACAGGATTTGTATCGTTGTCCCATCCAGCGTAGTCCACCACAGGAATAGACTTTTCTGGGGGAAATTCCTTGTTCAATAGCTGCCGCATAACCGAACACCTTAAAAATTGATCCAGGTTGACGTTTAGCTTGAGTGACGCGGTTAAATTGACTTTGTTTATAGTCTACCCCTCCCACTAAAGCCAAAATTTCTCCAGTGCGGATATCTAAGGTAACAATTGCTCCTTGGGAAAACTTATATGTTGAGCCGGCAATTTTAACGTGATTTTGTAGCTCTTTTTCAGCTTTAGACTGTAGCTCAAGATCTAATCCTGTTTCCACAATAAAATTACCTTCTTTCGCTAATTCATTCCCTAAGAGAGTTCTTAATTCTTTAAAAACGTGACTATAAAGATATGGAGCAATCAAATTTGACAAAGTTTTTCTAGCTTTAGGACTAATTTCTATCCGTGATCTCCGCTCACGATCAGCTCGTTCTGAGCTAATCATTCCTAAATTTGCCATACGAGTGATGACACGGTTTCGGAGTTGAACAGAAGTATCATAGTCCTGAACAGGGTTATAAAGATTTGGGGCAGGTAACATGGCTACCAGGGTGGCCGCTTCGGAAATTGTTAAATCTCTGGCTGATTTATTAAAATAGAATCGGGCTGCGTCTTCAAACCCATAGAGACTGCCCCCTAGATACACTTGATTGAGATAAGTTTTTAAAATTTTGTTTTTACTATAGATAGCTTCTAATTTTAAGGCAACAATCATTTCTCGTAATTTACGACCGGCTGTATCTTCCCATCCCACTTCAGTAAAGAGACTGCGGGCTAGTTGTTGTGTCAAAGTACTCGCCCCTTGACGAACGCCTTGATCTTTTGAATTAATGACTAACGCCCTAACAATTCCATAGGGATCAACTCCAAAATGCCAATAGAAGCGAGTATCTTCTGAGGCAATGAGAGCTTTAGACAAATAGGGAGAAAAGTCTTGTAAACGGTTAATTTCTTGGTGAGTACTTTGGGTAATGGGGTTTAGGGGAATTTTGTTATCCCTTGCATAGACAACTACTGGACCACTAACTCCTGATGGGAGGGGCGTTACATCATATTTACGGCTTTCCCAGATAATAACAACACTGACAAGAGCAAATAGTCCAATGGTTCCGTGAAGGGTATAGGAAATCAGTCTACGCCAAACAGGAGGAGGACTATGGTAAGCCAGTCTAGCAGTTTTAGCTAATTCTGGAGGTCCAAGGAGAATGACATCTCCATGACGTAAGGAAAGATTTTTAATCCGTTGTTTGTTGTGGTAAATACCGTTGGTAGAGTGTTCATCTTCGAGGACAAAATATTGGGGATCGTTTTTGTCACGGCGGAGAGAACAGTGAACTTGGCTAACAAAATTATTAGCAATGAGGATGTCACAGAATCTCGAACTCCGGCCCAAAATATAGCGATCACCAATTAATGAGTAGACTTGAGGTTTATCTCCTTCTTTATCTTGTATGTGTAATTCAGGAACTTTTTCCCCTTTTTTGAGAGTTTCAGGACTTAGTCTTCCTTTCCCAAGTTTTTGTACTACTTGGGTAACCAGTTGACTCAAAGGGTGCTTGGGAAAAGATGGCGGTTTTGAGAACATAGCTTACTATGTTTAGGAATCGGTTAGCTAAATTTCTTAAAATTTTCTGTAATCTTGTTAAGAATGTGTTACTAATTTCTTTAACACCACGACCTATCATTGTAACCGCTAAGTAAATAGATATCACTAAAGTCAAATCTATTTGACTGAGTACTCCATATTTTGCACCTTGATTTCATGAGATTTAAGTCCTTTAATAATTCAGGATTGCAATGCAATGTTGTTGATTTTAATCGTTTTGAGAGATTTAGCGATAAAAATTATATAGATTTTCTTAAATAAATGCTAAATCAACAATATTAATACTGATTTACATAGCTATGAAACATGTAAATCATGTAAATAGGTGAAGAAACGATGATAGTAATAGAGAAACAATCAGCATTGTTGTTCGGGATTTTTAAGTCGCTCGAATCATTCCAGCTGGCTCTTTTCGAAGAAACCCTCAATGAAGAGAATTTTTTCTTAGAATTGCTGGTAACTAGCGTGTTTATCGGTTCAATCTCATGATTTGCCTCTCCAGTCAAGGCTCAAATTATAGAATTGGGTAATGATCTTCGTATCAATTTTTCTAATGAACGCCGTCGCCGTCACGGAATTAACGTAAGAATGTTTCCCGAGAATGGTCGACTTAATGTAGGAATAGAAGAGGAAAGAAGACCTAAAACGAGAATCAGGCTGTTTGATAAAAATAATTCTTCGCCTATTGATGTTCGTCGGGAGAGACCCGCTTCTGAGGAAAGAGTTAGGTTTTCTCTTCTTCTCTAACAGATAAGTGCGGTAAATCTATGATTTTAGTGGCAGAATATGCAGTTAGGGTTTTCCTGTGTTGGTCGTTAACTAACCTGATTTACTTAAAAGGCCACGCAAATTGAATAAAGTATGTACTTGGTAAGCTCAGAAAAGCTGCAGAACCCTCGTTTTTAACTAAGAAAATGTGGTGAGCGGAATCTGAATTAATTAAATGCATTGGGAGCATTAGGACACAAAACACAACTTGTTTCGTAGAGGTTTTAGCTATTGCAAATATGAGTCTTCTCATGTGAATGTCTAAATACGTAGACATGTCGTCAGTGAACATTTGCTTCATTAACAGTAAACCCAGTTCACAATTCTCCGATCCGAACCTTGTCTGACTGGATCACTATTTACTGAGTTGAGTTACATTTCTCCAATAATTTTGGTAGGTGACAATAACCTTCCGTTTCTATAATTGTAATCAATAGTTTCTTAAAGATAGTCTCCTTAAAAAGGAGTATGAACTTCTCTAAACACAGAAAAGTAATTCCGCTCAGTAAAAGTTTGTAATGTTTTTAAAAAACATCTTTTCTATAATTTACTTTTACTTTCGTCACATTATTGATGTAATCAACCCCAAACTAAAGCCAAAGTTAAAAAGGACTGTAGAACATTTCTTGTTAAATTGGGAATTTTAGAGATGTTAATAAAACTATTTCATTAGTTCTCTTTGTAAAAAATGAAAGAGAGTTATCAACTCAACCTAAGTTCTTAACTTTATCTAATAAACTACTTTAGCTAGTGACATTATTTATACTTGCTGATCTAAGATTTTAGATAAATGTTTAGGTAAGAGACTAGTAATTTTTTGGCTTACTAACTTAAAAGAGTATTTTTTATACCCCAAACCTTAAAAGAAATTTAATTTTGTTTATAAATCCAGCTGATTAAATCTGATTCTAATGTAGGAAATAGATTTAATCTATCAAGAATGATTTAACTTTTTGAGAAATTATACTAATTTTAATAATTATTCTTTGGCTAGTTATTGAGTATTTTTTGACTCAATAAGTTTAATAAACGTTAGTAAATGATAATTCAAACCTATCTAAGGAATTTTTTACTAAACTACTATAGTAATCTCTTAAGTGACTTGGGTCTATTTTTACCCTCCTTTTTATTATCCTTTAATGGTCTGTAATAGACTAAAAATTCTGATTACTTCAACTTTAGTCTCTAATTGCTCTTGGGTGCTTCCTAATCATTAAGAAAGAGCACTTTTAAGGATTTCTTTTGTCTTTTATGTAATACCTCGAACCAACATTCTAAACTTGTTCTTTAGACCGTATTTACTCTTTCATAATAGTATCTATGACAGAATCGGTTAGGTCAAAATATTACTCAGATATTACAATTATGTTAAGATATATCGTAGTTTAATTTATTAAAAATAGATAACGTATGTTGTTGGGGGTTTCGAGCTAATCAGCTTAGTACAAGTACAGTTTCTGATTAAAGGAAAATGACAGACAAAAGAGTCCGTATTGAGAATAATTGATTTTTGAGTATTGTTTTGATAAATCCTAGAATTCTCTAAAAAAACGGTTTTTAACTTTTTATGTATTGGAGTATTTCCTTTGCTTCATAACAAAGATGTTAAAAAATATAGAATAATTCTGTTCCTGTATGTAAATTACCATTATCTAGCTTAAAACAAACCTGTCTAATCCATCAATTAGACCACCTACTTGACTGAGGAAAAAACATATAGATAAGCTGTCTGCCGCATTAGCTACCAGTTTAGGATTTGATTGTGATGACAATGTATATATTTTACTTGTTGTCAATGAATTTCGACATTAAGCTTGATAAGCTTGGAAAGCTTTCATTAATTCGTCATCAAAAGGGTCTGCTACTAAATTATCAATTTGCTCTCCTAAGGAGTTAATAATAAAAGTTACCAACCGAGCTTATGAATTAGAACATAAATTTCTTGTAACCAAGAATCTGAATTAATTTATGTGGCTTGTTGAGCTTCTCGATGACATTAATGCGTAGGATCGAACAGCAGCTTAGTTATGGGGGGAAAACTCCTTTATTTAAAACAAAAAGTATAACTTGTTAGTCTATGATTAAATGTGTATATTCTTAAATATAAAAAGTAAAGACTTCATATTTATTAGACAAGCTCTTAATCAACTTGCTATGAACTTGCTATTAATTTTGTTGGCAGACTTATCCTAAGATAACGAATGGTCAATATTCATCATTATTCAGTTGAAACGTTTCTAGACTCTCGAAGAGGGGAGTACTTAAGTAACGTTCCCCAAAACTCGGTTGAATCATGACAAGTAGTTTGCCTGTATTTTCGGGACGTTGAGCAACTCTAATAGCAGCAGCTAAAGCCGCCCCCGTAGAAATTCCTGACAATAGCCCTTCTTCTCTAGCTAAGCGACGACTATAAATAATAGCTTCATCATCAGTCACTGTTACTACCTCGTTAATTAGCTCCACCTTGAGAACTTTAGGAATAAAACCTGCCCCTATCCCTTGAATTTTGTGACCGCCAGGACTTCCTCCTGATAAGACAGGACTATTAGCTGGTTCAACAGCGATCGCCTGAACAGTTGATTTACGTTGTTTAAGTACTTCAGCTACCCCAGTGATAGTTCCTCCAGTACCTACTCCGGCAACGAGGATATCTACCCGGCCATTTGTATCTTCCCAAATTTCTTGAGCAGTAGTTTGGCGATGAATTTCAGGATTAGCAGGGTTGTTAAATTGTTGCAGCATGTAGGCATTTGGCAAAGTCTTCACAAGCTCATCAGCACGTCGAATACAGCCACTCATCCCCTCAGTTCCGGGGGTTAACTCTAATTGCGCGCCATAAGCCTTTAACATCGCCCGTCGCTCTTGACTCATGGTTTCTGGCATTGTCAAAATTAGTTTATATCCTTTCGCCGCTGCGGCCATAGCTAATGCAATTCCTGTATTGCCGGAAGTAGGTTCAACTAAGAGAGTTTTACCAGCAACAATTAGTCCTTCACGTTCTGCCGCATTAATCATATTTACCCCAATACGGTCCTTTACTGAGGCAGATGGGTTCATTCCCTCTAACTTCACGACGATCTGAGCCATACATCTCTCTGCTTGAGGAATTTTGTTCAATTGCACTAGCGGGGTCCGACCAATTAACTCTGTAATATTGTGAGCAATTCTCATCTTTTTTAAATTGATGTTTACTTACTTTATAATCCTTTCGTTGTAATATTTCTATTGCCTGTTTGATGGCATTTTTTAGATTTTCTTGACACTTAAGTTTACTCCTCTATTGAGGTTATGGCAATTTTTCTTCAATTAACCCTTCAAACAATCCTAGCCCGTCTGTGGAGCCTAGAAGTAGGTCTGAGGCACGTTCCGGATGGGGCATCATGCCCAAAATATTTCCTTTTCGATTGCCAATTCCGGCAATATTATTAAGAGAGCCATTAGGGTTTTGGTCCTCATTAATTTCCCCCTTAGCTGTGCAATAACGAAACAAAATTTGTTCGTTATCTTCTAAACTTTTAAGGGTATCTTCTCCTGCATAATAACGGCCTTCTCCATGGGCGATAGGTAGAGTAATAATCTGTTTTGATGCATATACTTGTGTCCAAGGTAAACGGTTATTTTCAACTCTTACAGGGACTTGGTCGCAGATGAAATGTAGGTCTCGATTACGAATTAATATTCCGGGTAATAACCCAATTTCCGTGAGGATCTGGAATCCATTACAGATTCCTAACACCCATTTTCCTTGGTTAGCGTGGATTATGATTTGTTGCATCACCGACGAAAACCGAGCTATCGCCCCACAGCGTAGATAGTCCCCATAACTAAATCCTCCTGGGATCACCACCACATCCAAATCAGAAATATCTGTTTCTTGATGCCATACCATACGGGTTGGCTGGTTTAATAATCCTCGAGTAACTGTTGCTACATCACGATCACAATTAGATCCTGGAAAAACTACAATACCAAATTTCATGGATGTTTACCTCGTTGAGGATTGAATCACGTTAACAGCTGTTACCTCAAAAAAATAATTTTCAATGACTGAGTTAGCTAATAATTGATCACACATTTGCTCAAGTTGTTCTTTTGCATGGATTTTGCTATTGGCTGTTAGAGTAAGTTCAATGTATTTACCAATTCTTACTTTTTCCACCCCTTGATAGCCTAACTGTTTTAATCCGGATTCAACTGCAGTCCCGGCGGGATCTAACACTGATGGTCTAAGGGTAACGTAAATACGACACTGGTATTGTTGAGACATAGGATGTTAATTATTGCTAAGATAGTCATAGAAGTTCAATACATTTGTTCTCAAGCGCGAATCCTCCGCTTAACTCAAGTCTTTAAAATTCTGCTATTTCAACTCCAGTCGAGGATTCATATTTAAAACTCAACAGTGGAGATTAACCCTTGGGACCAGCCACAGTTTATTGTGCTTTAAAACTTAAAGAAACGATGTAAGCGCAAACCTCAGCCGCTAGAGAGTCTCTTTATAGTTTAATCCTCCATGGTCAATACTGTCTTACCTGTGTTAAGTGCAGTAGATCTATTTCCATTAATTTTAAGTATCCTCTATATGACCAAAAGGAATAATTAAAGCATTCTCATTATTTTTGAGCCTACTATCCTACCTTAGAATTTTTTGGACAATTTTCCCAAAATTAACTTATTGATCCAAGAAACTATTTGTTTTCACAGACTTAGTTTTTAGTCAATCAATTCAACTTTTGACTAGTTTAAAGATTTAACCATTGAGCTACTGTCCCAGGTAAAGGAAGTAAAATAATTATTAGCAATGCTAATGAAAACAACCCTAAGACATCTCGTCTGTCATCTAATTCCGTTACATCATTTAGGGCAGTCTGCTCGGAAGTCGGCATAAAAAAGAGTAGGATTGCCCATAGCAAAAACTCCTGTCTAATAATTCCTAAAGCTAAGACAAACAATCTAGTAAATTGACCAATAATAATTGCTGTTCGTTGACCAAACATCCCATGAACAATATGTCCCCCATCGAGTTGTCCCACAGGCATTAAATTTAGGGCCGTAATAATTAATCCTATATAGCCTGCAATGGCTAACGGATGAAGATGAATTGCTTTTTCAGCAATAAAACTACTCCCAAAAACCAATTTAGCCAAAATAGCAAATAGAAAAGAAATTCGAGGATCGAATGCTTGTAAACTTAATAAGTTAGACTGCTCAACTAGAGGCACAATTTCTGATAAAGATAGTCCCCATAATAGAATGGGAACAGTTACAATAAACCCGCCCAAAGGTCCTGCTATACCGACATCAAATAAGGCTTTACGATGAGGGATAGGAGATTTTATCTGGATAAATGCTCCGAAGGTTCCTAAGAAAAAAGGGATAGGAATAAAGTAAGGTAGGGTCGTCACAACTTTATAGCGAATAGCAGTTAAATAATGACTAAGCTCATGAATTCCTAAAATTATAATTACCCCTAGACTATAGGGTAATCCATTTAATAGTAATCTTAGATTTTCTTGCCATTGTTCTACTGAAATACCAGCTATTTCAGTCCCAACAATTGTTGTAGTCAATAATGTCAGTAATAGTAACCCTAAAGCAAATAAAGGACGAGTGGTAGGTTGTTCAGCTTCTTTCTGTTGGGATTTAGCCCACGGATTAGCTACTAAAGCAAAAAAGGGCTGTCCCTGTAGGCTTTCCTGAAAAAGAATCAAAAAGCGATCACCAAATACCTGTTCAATATTAATTTTAATTGACTGATAAGCTTTTTCTGGAGCTGTCCGTAACTTTCCTCGACAAAGAATGGCTTGGGGACGATAATCTAAATTTTGCAGGTAATACACTCCCCAAGGAAAACAATCTCTTAATGACTGTTCCTCGGTAGCGGTAATCGGACGAATAAAAACTGGATTTTCTAGAGTTTTTATCTTTTTTTTAAGGTTAGGGGATAAAGAAGAATTCCGACTATCTTGGTTTTCTGTAAGAATACGTCCGATGGAAATTAACCACCCATAGGTAATAAAACAAATAAATAAGGGCAAGATGATCCACACCAAGGGAATAGGTTTTTCTTCTCCCATTACCATATACCATACTGTCCAAGCTATCGGAGGAGTCATGACAACTAACCACAATAGCCAAGCAGGGGTACGAGTGACTGACGTTACCGTGCGCTTAATGAGGATATAAGTAATAATGCTTAAAGTGAGTAACAGTAAAAGTAACCACATAGTTATCTATTGAAGAATGTGTCAAGAAATCGTCTTCACCTTTCATGATTGAGACGATTCACTAAATTAAGGAATAATAGAGTCACAAGGCCACACTCAATTTTGAGATTCCCTGTAATAAATTAACAAGGATTCTGCTTTTTACCTATCATGTTTCAAAAGACAGTTAGGCTATCTAAACTCCCTCGTCAACATATTCGATGGGTTCCTTGCTTTTCCCTCCAATAAAGATACTTTAGGCGGGACAGCTTACTTTATTTTAGAAAAAACTGGCAATATCTTGGTGGATTGTCCCGAGTGTAATCAACAAGTTGAAGACTTTCTTCAACAACACGGTGGAGTGCGTTGTTTATTTATCACTCATCGTGGTGCTACAAGTAAATCGGTAAAATCCCTAAAAAAAACTTTAAAGTGCTCAGTTGTGCTCCAAGAACAGGAGGCCTATCTGCTCCCAGAGGCAGTCGTGACTTCTTTCGAAGAAAAAACCTTTCTTAGTCCAAATATTAAAGGAGTTTGGACTCCTGGCCATTCCCCAGGTTCTTCTTGTCTTTATTGGAGCTTCCATGGAGGAATTCTTTTCACTCGACGGCATCTTTTGTGTGATCTCTCAGGGACTTTAAGACCTTTACGGTTAGCCAAAACGTTCCATTGGTTACGTCAGCTAAAGAGTGTTCAGATGTTACGCGATTACTTCAACTCCGGCTCCCTCACTTAGATCTGCCCAGGAGTTAATATAGAATTTTTGCTGGAAAAAGGATTAATTGACAGAGCTTATGAGCAATTATCTACTTTAAATTTTGATAATCTTCGCAAAACTCCAATCAGACGATAATTTCATTCATGTTTCACGGGTTTTTGCCTTCCTATAACTCTGTCCTATTTTTAAGAGAAAATTAATGAACCTTAACATAATACAATGATTTACTTCTAAATTTAGGAGTAAATCATCTGATGGCAGAATTATTTGGATTGTTCAGTAACAAAACCAAGGATGTTTACAAACTTAGTCTATAAGCCTTTCAACAGGAAAAAAGAAAGATTTCATTCTCAAATCTGATGATGTAAAAAGATTATGAAATGCGGAGTTTATGAAGAAATCTCTTTAATCAAGAAAAATCTGGCTGATAGCAATGGGTTTGTTCTTAAAAAACTATTTCACTCTAAACCTCAATCCGATCCCGCAGCAGAAGAAAACACTTAAAAGTTGTCGTAGTGACAGTAACATAGATATGTTTTGTTAAATAAACCGTAAGCTTAATAAGTAAGTTAATCTAGCTTTCTAAACATTCTTTATAGAACGCTTAATAATTAAGTTAGATAGAGATAAATAATGGATTTTCTTAGTTTTAAATTAAGTTTATTTTAAAAAATAAAAAATTTAGATGGTGTAACAACTTTTATTGTTTTTAATATTAAAAGCAATAATTTTTTTTATTTTTTTTAATCTTACCAAATATTTTAAAATACTAATTAACTCAAAGTTCATCTACTAATAAAATATATAATTTTTCTACTTGCTCTAATTCTGGAGAGTAAGTTTGCAGATATTCTCTATGAATTTGTCAAAAAATATTTATTTTTACTATACTTTTTTAAGTAACTATTTTTTTAAAAAAATAGTTACTTAAAAAATCAATATACTTTTCTTAATATTTTTAAAATTCAATAAAATTATTTAATGTTTATTTTTAATTAGGTTTTTAAAGTAAATTAAATTTTATTATTTCTATGATTAATCGACTTAATCTTTTTTATTCTTTTGCAAAAAAACTCTATATATACTTAGGTGAATGTATCTATTTTTTATAGATTAAAGCAAAAATATTTAAATTTTTAATAAATTTTTTTATGAAGTATTTTTATTTTTTTGTCCAATAATTAACTTTTAATACTATCTATATTTATTGATTTATATTGGCATTAACTTAAATTAAATAACTATTCGATTGATTGCTTTATAAATAAAAGTCACTATATCTTCTTTGGTATAATTATTTATTTTTACAGTTTTTTATCCATTCTTTGTAATTAATTTACAAGATACTTTACGAAGTTGAGACTATTCTCTTTCTGCTATATATTTTTACTTTTTATTTACTTAATTTTTAATTTGAATTAACTAATATGTAAAAAATATATACGCTTAAACTTTTTTATTTTAATTATTTTTTCTGATCAAGAATCACTTTTTACAGTCTATCCTAATAGAGGACATTGTAGACTATGAGCACATTCAATAATTTTTTAAATCCTCTAAAATAGTGTTTTTTTTGTTAGAATTAACCTAATAATTAAAGATTATACTAAAACCAGTTCTAAAATTATGGACTTTATTAGAGATAAAAAACTGTTGGGTTAATAATTTCATAAAAATAAGTATTTTTTTTAAATTTTTGACAAATAAACTATTTAGTTACGTACTTTTCTTTATAAAGAATATTTGTCTCTTCAAAAAAGTTTATCATTATTTGTAAAAATTTTCAATTTTACTTCTTCTATGAAGTGGCTAGTTTACCTATTTTTTATACAAAAAAAATAACTAAATTATCTTAGTTACTATTAAAAAAAATGATGTATTTTTTGTATTTTTAACATAAGCATCAAAACTCATCAAGTTATATTAATTAAATTAATCTTTTTTTGTATAGATCTTTATTTATTGTTCTTGACAAGATTTTATATTAAAATTTTTAGCATAATATAATTTATAGTTGATTAATTTATTGTCCTTGTTGCTAACTAAGCTATCTCTTAATAAGATAATTAATTTATAGCTTAGTTAGTAACTTTTTTTTTCTAGGGAGAATTATTACTTCTTCTTTGTAGTTAGCTTTCAGTAAATTTTCAATACATCAAGAACCTATATGACTATTAGTAGTCCTTTGCTGAAGCAATAGTTAGCAAATAATTAACTATCAAGGAATAAACCCTCCCCAATTATAACTGTAAGACATAGGATTTTTGCTGTTAAAGGGAAGTCACCCCTAATTTAGAATGTAGCAAACCTATCTTAGGAACAGCCCATAAAGAAATACTGTAACTATATACTAAATGAGCACTGTGATAAGAATTAATAACATTTTTTCTTTGTTTATCTACTAAAAAAATAGATTAAGTTTTTTGTAAAAATTAAAAAGATAACATTAGAAGCAATAACTTTAAGAAAAAGTCAAATGTAACTTAATCAGTTACTCTTGTCGAGTCTTATTTGAGTTTTAGTAATCGGAAAAATTACATTAAAATAGAATACCAGGGATAAAAAAATAAGAGACTCAGAAATAATATTTTTTATCTATTAAAATAATTTACGTATGAAGATCTAATATCATCGACAGCCACAGAAACTCTGCTGATTTATACAATATGAAAAATTTCTTTCCAATCGACCGAAACTTCACCTCTACAACTAATGCAGATGAATCGTTTTCTCAATTTCTTTTTCCCGAAGGCGCATCTATTATTTTAGGTGAACAATTCTCTAATACTTTGGTGATGCCCCTAGAACCCAATGCCACTACTATGTTTGGCCCAAGAGGTGCTTGTTTAGTCTCTGAAACTGGTCCGTTATGGGTAGCAGACACAGGACATCATCGACTGTTGGGATGGAAAAATCGGCCTGAAACTGATGGCAAACCCGCAGACTTAGTGATTGGACAAACAGACTTTCACCAGGAAGGACAAAACGCTAATGGAACTCCTCAAAACAATACTTTCAGTGTTCCTACAGGGATTTGCACTTGTGGAGAAGGATTAGCGGTAGCTGATGCTTGGAACCATCGGGTCTTAATTTGGAAAGAACTACCGCAGGATCATAATGTTCCTGCGGATATTGTGTTAGGACAAACAGACTTTCACCAAAATCAAGTTAACCGAGGAGAAATTAATACAGCTGCGGATAGGATGCACTGGCCTTATGGCGTCTTTTACCATCAAGGTTGTTTTTTTGTCGCAGATACCGGAAATAGACGGGTTTTAGTGTGGAATCGACTTCCGGAAGTTAATGGACAACCGGCAGATTTTGTTCTAGGACAGTCCCAGATGAATCTGCGGGACGAAAATGGAGGAGGAACCCCAACAGGTTCAAGTATGCGTTGGCCTCATGCGTTAGCAATTTGGCAAGATAACCTAGTTGTGACTGATGCGGGAAATAATCGTGTAATGATTTGGGATGGAATACCAACCGAAAATAATGTTCCCTGTAAATTAGTTTTAGGTCAATCAAATTTTAAAGATGTAGAACTTAATCAAGGGGTTTATTGGCCATCTTCTAGTAGTTTAAGTATGCCGTATGGCGTAGCTGTTTGTAAGCAATGGCTGATGGTGGCAGACACGTCTAATTCTCGTTTATTAGGGTGGACAAATTCCCTAGAGATGGGTATTCCTTCCCAAGGATTAATGGGTCAACTTAACTTTAGTAGTAAGGGAGAAAATCGTTCCTACGGGAGGACTTATCGTAATAGTTTAAATTGGCCTTATGGCATCTCCGTTTGTGGTGATACAGCTATTATTGCTGATTCTGGAAATAATCGAGTTTTACTGTGGTCTATTCAAAGTTAAAACAAGTAAATAATTAATTCTAAATGGAAGTAACAAAGTAGATTTTTTGTATCTCTTATATTTGGAAAAATTAGAGTTACAATTAAATTACTTTTATTGGCATTTTTTATGATATTTTTTTTTAGATTTTTTTTAGATAAATCATATTCATAATCAAAGATACTTCCAGTAATTTCATGAGCTTTTATGTGATACCATTTTCCTTGTATAAGGGGATTTTAGTTATTTTTTTTTATTACGTGTAATTATTTTCTGTTTTTTAACTTCTTCTATACAAGAAACCCTTGTGAAGTTTTATAAACTATAAACAAATAGCTAATTGTTATATATTATAAGTTTTTTAATCTTTTTTTCAGAGCCTTTTAAGGAGTTTTATGTTATAAGTTTTTTTTCTAATTGTATGTGCTAAAAATTTAATATAATCTACAATTTATTTAACTTTCTACTATCTTGTAGTAGAACATAATATTTATACTTTTATTGTTATTCTAGAAACAATTTTTAGATCGCGAATCAACTTTAATTGTACTTGTTCTTCTGATTGTATTAGCTGAGCTTTTAGGTAGACTTATATCTAGCACTCTTTTTTAACTGTTTGAAAACCTTTCTAAGAGTTATCAATTTTATTTAGAGATGTAACAAATTTATCTCTACTTAGACAAAAAACTATCCCTGAATGAGGTATCATTAACCTTATATTTATTAATATAAGCCAGAAAACCAAAGATTTTTTAATCTTAATTAAATTAATTTAATTAAGATTAAAAAATGATTAGGCAATTCAGTCTAGCTATTAACTGAAATATGTCATGTTATTTTTTTACAATTTTATAATATTCAGTTTCTGTTCTTAGTTTTTTATTAGTTATTTCCAACTATAAAGTCTAAATTTAAATTGTCTTTCCTAAAATTTAGATTTTATTAATAAATTTTAACTTCACTCATTTATAAGCTTTTTACATTTTTATAGATTTTCTAAAAAAACTTACTGATAAAATTATACAATTCAGGCAAAATGAAACTAAATCCTAATAAATTTATAAGCTAACTTGTATCGAGATTAAGAGTCGTCATTACTTTGATTTTTTAATAAAAAGTAAATAAAAAAATGACATATATTGTAAATAAGTCTCTACTATAGAAGATACAACACAGAAGTTAGCTCTCATGTCTAACATCATGTATAAAATTAATGTTGATCATCTATTTTTTTGAGGAATTTTTATTTTTTTTAAAATGGACCAAAAGGAAATTATATTGAACTAACAATAAAAAATTAACTAGTAAAATGTTACATATAAAACCTTTAGAGTTGTAAATCAATGAAATCTATGGATTCATAATCTCTCTCTTTAATATAATTTAACATATTATCAATTTTTTCAACTTTTTTTCATCAAAAAAAAATAGACAATAGTTTTCCAAATTCAACGTCTAACCTGATTGTTACACTGCTTTATTTTGATAGCGCAAATACTATAGTATCTAATTGTAATCTTAAACAAGAAGACCAAACTAGAATCATTAATATAGAGCAGAAGAAGAGGATATAGAAATCCATAAAGCGAGTCTTAAAATGTGAACTAGGTATAAGTATGCATTCTATTTCTTAAGATAGAAAGTTTAAATGAGTAATATTTTAACCAAATGGGAGTAACATTCTGAGCATTTTATTTTTGTCGGTTTTGTTGTTGATATTGACCAATTATATGAACAATCATACCAGAGGGGAAATTAGGAAATGGAATTAAATCAGCAATACAAAAAACAACCGCACTAACCAGGAAGAATCTTAAAAAACAACTCATGATGATAGACCTTCGTGCAATCTCCTTTTCACTATTCTAGAATTAACTTGCTTAAATCTTCCCCTAATTGGATGAATCATTTGAACTCTTATTTTTATAAAAATTTAATTGATTAAAGACGAACTTATCAACAGAACTGATATAGTAACGATTACTGTAGTAATTTACAAAGTGAGCAATCATTAGTTTAGCTAATTTATCTAGCTAAACTAATGATTGATATTTCATAATAGCTGGAAATTGATAATAATATGGAAATCTTAGGCTCAGAGGATAGTTGGATAGTCATTTGGAGTCAACCTAAAACGATGATTAACAATACCAAAAAATTGGTTGCGAACGCGAAGCACCTAAACACAATTAATTGCAAGGTGGCATTTCCTAGGAAAATAATTATGTTTCAAGGAAATTTACTAGTAACTTTACCAATAATATGATGAAGGGTTATAAACCCAAAATGCCGACTATCATTACTTTCTGCTTTATTTTCCCCCAACAAAAAACAACTACCATTTTTGTCAACTAAAACAACTCGTTTAATAATCTTTAAATCCTGACGGTAAGGGTGCCTAGCTATGACTAAATCCCCTATTTCTGGGAAACGACAGCGGTAGGCTCTCGTGTCTACAAGGACTTCTTCTCCTGCTTTAAGCAGAGGAAACATAGAAGCCCCTGTAACACAAAACCGCTGACGTAACCTCAACAACCAAAGAAGTAATTCTTGATTCTTACTAGTAAGGCTCAACTGCATGCCCACTACTTAAAATCAACAAATTTAGCTAGCTCTTACCCAGGCTACATCCCGATTCTTACTAGACCAGAACATAGTATGAATTTTCTCAACAGTAGCAAGTAATTCGGTAGCTTGGACCAAGCTAACTTCTACTTTACACGCAGAGCAAAGTTTAGCTGCTTTCCAAAAAGTGTCGTGAAGATCAGGATATTTTTCTAAATGTACAGGTTTAAAGTAGTCAGTCCAAAGGATAAGTAATTCTTCTTTAGTTTTTTGTGCTTGCTCTTCCTTAATTGCAATATAGCGGGCAAGGATATTAGCAGTAGCATGATCTCCGACAGAAGGATTAAGGTCTAGAATTTTCTTAGTCATAGACAATACTGCTTCAGCGTAGATGCGAGCAGAGGCGGAGTCATAAACACCACAGGGTCCATCGCAGTGAGCACTAACTTCTGGCGCACGGAAGTGCTTTTTAATTTGAGTAGCAATTCTGTTGAGCATAGTTTTCTGAGATGTATCTAATTTTTCAATAAAACGTTCGCAAACGTTATTATAAGGAACTGTTGTCAGGGAAAAACTTTGTCGGTAACTCCCCTACTTCTAATTTTAATTGAAAAGTGTAGGCATTTGAGATCTTAAAATTCTAGATTCTTACCTCTAGCCTTATGGCTTCCTAATAGTTGCACTATGTTAATTATTTAAATATTGTTTTTATCTTCGAATACAAAGGTTTGGAATGTTAGAATTTATCTAGAAAAAATGGACGGTTTTGCGGCTTATACAGCTTGAGGAAATCAACTTTTAGGTCGCGTTGTGAACGTTTCTGATGATTACTTTTGATGAGAAGTGATGAAAACCTACCAATATTATGGAACTGATAAGCAGACTCAAAAAACTAGCTCCTAGCGGGTTTTTACTTCTCCCTGTTCGATTAATGAGTGTACTCCATTAATCCCTTCTGATGGTTTACAAAAGAGGGGAAACTTACCACTAGCTACCATTCTTAACCCCAAAGGAAGAAGACTAAACAATCCTCCTAAATCCCTTAAATCCCTTAAATAATTCCCTACTACAAACAATCCAAACTTACGCTCATCAATCCATCCCCTTGTTTGACTAAGTCAACCAAAACTTTACGATGGCGAATGGCACGACTGTCTTAAGAATCTTTTCTTTCCAAAATTTCTTATTTAATATGACCAATTTGGTCGATAGGGAAAACGCCCATGGGATAAACGATGTTACAAAAATGGCAACGAGTACACCCCTAAACTCCTTTGGTTCCGTTATTATGGGTTTCTAGGCGAGTTTCAGTTTCCGTGTTCCGTGAATCATATCATACATTGTGTTTTGGCAAGAGTGTATAGAATGTGCCTTGACACTGACGTATGGTTTTATGGCTTCTGAATTTTTTACAAAAAAGGGACATGTCCACCACTAAATCCTTAACTATTGGGACTATTGGGAGATTTTTTAGGGTGGAATGGTCATGGTTGAATGGGTTTCCTTCCCAGAGTGTTTTAATTTTTCAAGTTTACTATCCACATTTTCTTTGCAGATAAGGGCAGAACGACCATCAATTCTCATGCTACAACTACCACAGATCGTATTACGACAATTTTTACGAAAAGCAAGAGTTCCATCTTTTTTCCATTTAATTATAATTGAGGCAATCTAAAATGGTTGATTTTGACTCCACGTCCAAGCTATAAGTATGTAGATAAGGTGTTTGATTAAACTTTTGTCGCATAATTTTAAATTGAACTTTCATAAGACAAATAAAATATAGAGGGATTTATCAGAAGAAAAGTAAGGATAACCCTATCTATTTAGTTTAGTGCACCAACACATTCACTAAAATATCTTCATCATTATTCCATCGCAGTCGCCGTAGAGATTGTAGAATTTCTACAATCTCTACGGTGTATCCTCTTGCTTAGCCTTCTTTTAAGACTCCAATTAAAGGGTGAGGTTTTTTTAACTTCTTGGGCAATTCCATAGCTCGAAATCCTAGAAAATGGTTCTGCAACCTTCAGATTTAATCCTTTCGTCCACCCATAAGTATATTCCACCAAACTCAGTATCACAACGGTTATTCAGATTGTAGAATCTAACTTTAAAAAACTTATTTTTAGACTGAGCAACTCAAATCAGTCACGATCTTAGGAGTAAATTTTTTTAAGGGGAAGCACTTCTCCTTGCATTTTGTCTCCTTTAACTGCCTGCTTCTCCCGTTCATAATTGTTGAAAATTTTCTTGATTTTATTAGGAGGATAACGCTATATTTTTGATATGCTAAATAAAAGCAACGATCATTAAACTTCAATCAAGGAACATTGATAACATCATGACCGACAAACCAATCCCTTTAACGGGAAAAGCCCTACTTCAAAAAGTCAAAGAGCTATCCCACAAACCACGGAGAGAAACAGCTAAAGATTGTGGCTATTACTCAGTTACAAAAGACGGGCAAGTCCGCGTCAATTTGACAGAATTCTATGATGCAGTCTTAGGAGCAAAAGGGGTTCCTCTTGAACCAGGAACGGCTAAAGATGGTCGAGGACGTGAACCCACTTACCGTGTAAGTGTCCACAAAAATGGTCAAATTGTCATTGGTTCAACATACACCCAAGAGATGGGATTGAAACCTGGAGATGAATTTGAAATTAAATTGGGATACAAACACATTCACCTCAAACAAATTGGAGATGATGGAGAGGTCGTTGAGGAAGAAGCGGCTTAGGAATTATTTAATCTAGACAAAGATTATAGAATCTCTTAAGCCTAAAAAACTCCATTGGATGGGTTCACCTTAACCTGTTCTTATTAGGGTCTAATGATTAATTAGTCCTAAAGTCCTAAAGGTTATCGTCTTACCCGGGGCGGCGTAATATAAGAAACAGACGTTAGCCCCCATAGATTTTTCTTGGAAACCTATTCCAAATTCAAATATTTTGCTAGGGTAGTAACGATAAATTCTTAATTAGAAGAGATAGACAAGACAGTGTAAGGAATAATTTTGTCATCGCAATTGTATTCTTGGATAATTTTGATCTCGACTCTTTCTGGGACAGTCAAAGTGTGCCTCTTTCTAATCACTTGGGTTACACTCTGGTTACCTTTGGCTTGGTCTATAGCCAGCAAAATTGGTTGGCAACCCTTTAGTCCTTTAGTAGGGTCAGAAAAACTCCCCCTTGTTATGTCCCTCTATTCAACTGTTCCTCTTCTAGGATGGCTAACTATTTTAGTAGAAGGAACATCGATATTGGATTACGGACTAGAGTGGCAACTGACTTTTTTAATTTCTTTGCTTTTGGGAATAGGATTAGGAATTGCTGGTTTAGGAATTGCTTTTGGACTCGAAGGGTGGTTTGGTTGGTTGATTTGGCAAAAAAATCATTTACATCCTCTGGGTAAATTAGGATTACCCTTATTAGGGTTAGGACTTTGGGTAGGAATTACTGAAGAATTAATCTTTCGGGGAATTTTACTCAATTTACTACAACAAGACTATTCCCTAGAAATAGCTGCTGTTATCTCCAGTGGTATTTTTGCTCTTTTACACTTACTGTGGGAAAGACAAGAAACAATTCCTCAACTCCCTGGATTATGGATAATGGGTATGATTTTGGTATGGGCCAAAATAATGGACGAGGGAAGCTTAGCTTTAGCATCGGGACTTCATGCGGGTTGGATTTGGGGGTTATCGTACATCGATGCGGCAGAATTGATTTCCTATACTAATAAGGGAGCTCCTGAAGTAGTTAGCTGGAAAAAACACCCTCTAGCCAGAGTGTCCGGAATTCTTTGTCTTTTGGGAACAGGTTTAGTTTTATGGCAATTTTCCTTATTTTAATTGAGGAATTTTATTCCACTAAACTGGGCAACAATTTGATTGTGAACTAAAATTTTTTTAGTTAATAAACCTTCAAATATAATTTGTAAAAGTCACTGTCCATCTACCCCAAAATACAGCTTAACACAATCACTTTTTAGAATTTATACCGGACTAATTTAGCAATTTTTATTTCCAGATCTTTATCATTAAGGGGTTATGTCTCAGTCTCCTCACCTTTTGTCCGACGAGTTACTGAGCGATCATCATTCCTCCTTTTTCAGAACCTAGTTCTCTGATAATTAATTCCATTCTTGGTTAATTATCGATAGAAGCTCGCAATGTTAGTTTTATGAGATCTTTCATAGGATAAAGTTGGCTAGGTTTAAGATATAAAATGCTATCTATGACAATCCTTTCGACAGTTCTAATGTAGAGAGAGTTAGTTAATTGAAATTCTTTAAGCAATTGTAAAACTATTGAAACTATTGATTTAATAGGTCGATACACTTTGATTTTAGCTTAATTAAAGTACTGTTTTACCCAAGTTTACACTCTCTTAATTTAAGAGGTTACTACAACGCAGTAACCTCTTAGTTAATATTTAATATTTGAACGTGCTCTCTTGTAGCAACACTTGATTTATTGAGTTGTCTAACTATTTTTAAAATTACTGTCGTTTAAAAATTTATTCAAATCTGTCTCGATCAAGAGCCAACTCATAAATGTTCAATAGCTGATCATTAAAATATACTTTTTTGGCTTCTATTTAGGATGATAGTTTGATGTTGAAAGGATGATAGTCGAATTTTTAATCGTTCTACTAAACGTGAAATAAGAGAAGACTGTGATTAACTTTCAGGTAACAGAAAAATACCATATCAAGTAATTATCAATGTCAAAACTGCTCAAAGATCAAATGCAAACCAGTATTCATTAAATATCTATGACATTTTATTGAACCTGAACTGAATGATTTATTTTCCAGAATAAAACGAATTCTTAACTTTTCGAGCAGATTCTGAAGTTTAATTGGATTAAGGATAGATTTATAATTTTCCCCCAAAATTTATTATTAGTAATATATTTTTTTCGACTACTCATATGCTAAGGCTGCTGCAGTATGTTTGTCAACGTAGTCTTACTTGTTCAATAGACCAATACTGACATATCTAGCTCAACTAACAGTGATGACTTTAAAAGATCTACTGGAACGGTTAGAATTACAGAATTAAAGTCGAGAATTTCTTGTGCTTTAAGTTGTTTGACTAACTTAGTTAATGATTGTTTTCTCACCTATTCAAAGATTACAATTTTTTCATCCAAATTTTGCAACAAATCTTAAACTTGTGAGCTAATCCCTCGCTTAAATCTTTAAAAAGATCTAACCTGTGACCGAGTATAAATTGTCTTTCGATTACTTGAAACTCAGTAGTATTTTCTAAATAAGGCAAATTGGGAATTAATAAGGAGTTACCGGTTATATTAACATAGTTCGAGAATTTTACACTTTTAGCCTATTCTGTGATTGGATTCCCATAGGTAATGACGATGTTGCTAGTCCCGAAGTTGATCGAGTAAGATACCTTAAATCGAAAGAAACCCGGCTATATCAAATATTTGCAAATCACGAACAAGAACATTTTATTGAAGTTATAAGTCCTAATAATCAAGTCAAAAAGTTTAGATAAAATATTTAATTAATCTCTTTTCAAGATAAATTTTAAATTTATCTTGAAACCTTTTTACATGACGCAAAACTTCAAGAGAATGAGAACAGCACAACCGGGTGTAACAGTGTACACTGAGGAGTCTGCATCAAAATAAACTAAGCTAGTGTCAGCTCGCTATCATACTGAACTGATTTTGTGGTTACCTAGATTGTTAAGTGAATATATCCTGAACACCTTAAATAAAATTAAAAAAGAGTGTTAGGGTTTTACAATAGGTAGTGTTACTCGGAGGAAGAAAAATGTTTACCCGACTAGCTCAACAACACCGCAATTTTGTTAGAGATTTAGTAATCAATCTCCAAGCACTGGCGATTGTACTTGAAAAACAAGGTTATCTAGCTTCTTGCTATACTTGTGGTGGGCAGATGAATAGTGGTTCATTTATGGTTAGCCTAGGAGAAAACCATTTGATTCGCTTTCTAGTATCGGACTACGGAATTACCTGGACAGAGATGCGAGACGATCTTGAGCTGATGAAACTTGAAGGGGCTGAGGCCATCAGTCAATTGCAGGAGTTAGCTTACTTAGTTAAATATCAAATTAAGCCATCCAAGTCCAACATGCCAGAAAGTTCTACTTCTAAAGATAATTCCACTTCTGAACCTCAGATCCAATCGATTTAGAGATTAATTAGGAGATTCAGCGGAGGAAACATAAAGAAAAAAATCTCCTTGAACTGTTCCCTGTTTTAGGGGAGCAACTTATTTATCTTCAGCAAAAATATAACGATAGAGCTCATTAGCATCAGGTTCGGGACTATCTTGAGCAAATTGGACCGCTTGATTAATTTTGTCTTGGATCTGTTTTTTAATGTTCTCGAGTTCTTGATTGTCAGCTAAATTCTGCTCTACTAAGTAAGTAGCAAGTTTAATGATGGGATCTCGGACTCCCCAAAATTCTTTTTCATCAGAAGATCTGAGTTCATCGGGATCAGCCAAAGAATGTCCTCGAAAGCGATACGTTAAAGCTTCAATTAAGGTTGGTCCTTCTCCTGCACGGGCGCGGGCGATAGCTTTTTTGGCAACACTACGAACAGCCAGTACGTCCATACCATCAACCTCCACACCGACCATATTAAAAACAGTAGCTTTTTGATAGATTTCCGGTTGAGAGGTAGCCCGCTCATGAGCCATGCCAATCGCCCATTTATTATTTTCAACGACATAAATAATTGGCAATTTCCATAATGAGGCCATATTGAGACACTCGAAGAATTGGCCATTGTTACTAGCTCCATCCCCGAAAAAACACACAGTCACTTGATCTGATGTCTCATCCCCCATCATTTCCCGTCGGTATTTACTTTGAAAGGCTGCCCCTGTGGCTACAGGAATTCCTTCAGCGACAAAGGCATAACCCCCTAGAAGTCGATGTTTGGCAGAGAATAAGTGCATTGAACCTCCCCGTCCTTTGCTACATCCGGTCTCCTTTCCAAATAATTCTGCCATCACTTCTTCAGGGGGAACCCCACAACTAAGGGCATGAACGTGATCACGATATGTACTAGATACATAGTCTTCACTAGGACGCAAAGCTTTGATTATTCCTGTAGAAACTGCCTCTTGTCCATTGTACAGGTGAACAAAACCGAACATTTTACCCCTGTAATACATTTCAGCACACTTGTCTTCAAATAAGCGTCCCAGCATCATGTCTTCATAGAGGATTAAACCTTCCTCTTTGGTAATTTTGATAGAAGCTTGGTTGAATTTTGGTACTGTTCGTTGGGAAACCATAGATTTTGTAAGATTATGATAATTCATTAAGACTATTGAGTGATTAAGGTTGACTTAGCTCAACCGCTCAGGGCAAAAAATACTGACTTAAAAATTATAGAGGGAGATGAGATTTTTATGTTAGAAGACTTATATGATTCCCTATAACTATAAGTTTTTACTAAAACAAACCCTAATAAACCCAATAGAGTTAACGTGCTTAGGATAGGGCAGATCTCTATGAAGGCTAAGATTGAGAGAGGTGTTAACTATTTTACTAATTGGAATATTTTAGTTATAATCTTCTTCAGCTTTGTCTATGGTTACCAGTCACTAAATCTTTTCTGGAGCTTAAGTGTTATTAGCTTACTATGTTGTCCTTACCCAGTTTCCTATCCTAAATGTCTTAAACTGGACGTGTGTCCCAATATAGGCTATCAAAATAAGGACAAGCTTATTGTCTTGACCCGGCTCTGAGGAAATCAACCGTGCGCATTCCCCTCGACTACTACAGAATTTTAGGAGTTCTTCCCCAAGTAACAGATAAGCAGCTTAGTCAGGCTTATCATGATCGCTGTCTGCAATTACCCCGCCGAGAATACAGCAAGATGGCGGTTTTATCACGGAAGCAACTGCTTACTCAAGCCTATGAAATACTATCAGACTCAGAACAAAGAGCTGCTCACGAGGACTTGTGTCTAGAAAGCACTTTTTCCGACCAATTAAAGTTTAATCCAGAAATTTCTTTAACTGGCCAAGGAGAAGAAATTCTTCCTGATTCTGATTCATCTCCATTAGCTCCTAGAACGTTAGAAATTGCCCCTAAGCAATGGATAGGAGCCTTAATGATTCTCCAAGAGTTGGGAGAATATGAACTAGTCATTAAGTTTGGTGAAATTTTTCTTGACACCTTGTCAAGTCCTCGATCAGAGCTGTATTCTTCCATCTGCGAGATTCAAACTGATGTTATTCTGACCATTTCCCTAGCTGCTTTAGAATTAAGCAGAGAACAGTGGCAACAAGAAGAATATGAACAAGCTGGGATTTCAGGAGGAAAAGGACTCAGCATACTCCAAGAAAATTGTTTATTTACCTCATTACAACTCGAAATTAGTAAAGATCTTTATAAGTTGCGTCCCTACAGAATTCTGGAGTTGTTGGCTCAACCTGAAAAAAATCGAGCTGATCGAGATCGAGGTAAAACCCTACTTCAAGAAATGTTACAAGAAAGACAGGGGATTGATGGTCAAGGTGATGATCACTCTGGGCTTGGTATTGATGATTTTTTGCGGTTTATTCAACAACTAAGGACTTATCTTACAGCCTCTGAACAAGAAGATATTTTTTTTCGTGAAACTAATTATAGGTCAGCCGTAGCTGCTTATTTAAGAGTATATTCTTTAATTGCCCGTGGTTTTGCCGGAAGACAGCCGGCTTTCATTATTGAAGCAAAAGGTATTCTTGACGGTTTAGAAAAACTTCAAGATGTCTCTTTAGAAAAAGGGATTTGTGCATTGCTTTTAGGAGAAACTCAGGAGGCTATCCTAGCATTAGAACAATGTGAAGATGAAAAAGTCTTAACTTTTATTCGAGAACAATCCCGAGGTGCGCCAGACTTGTTACCTGGATTGTGTTCATATGGGCAAGATTGGTTACAGACGGAAGTATTTTCTCATTTTCGTGATTTTAAGAAACGGACTGACTCTTTAGAAGATTATTTTGCTGATCAAGCAGTTCAGACTTACTTAGAACAATTATCCTTTCTTAAAGAGAAACAAGATGAAGAAAAACAAGAAAATGAACTGATGTTTAGTAGAACAATCTCTCGAAATGAGCATATCGTTCAAGAAAGAAGAGCTTTCACCAAGGGACGACATTTAAGACAGACCCGCTTCCAACATCAAGAACCTCAGTTACTCGTTAGTGGAGGTGGGGGTATTCCTACTCTAGCTACAGCAGCTACTGTTCCTATGACTCCATATCGTCGCAGTTTTAGAGAAAATTCTTCGAGAGGAGCTAGAGACAGGTCGGTTGTTACAACCTCTTACCAAGATTCCCTTCAGAAAGCCCCGACTGACCGATCCTTTAGTTTACCGACAACGGCTGACGAACCAGAACAAGAAGCCCAACGTGGGTCACATGAAAGAACCAATCCCTACAGGCCTAGCAAGACAATCTTTAAATTCCGGCCTTGGTTCGTACTGGTTGCATCATTGACGGTTTTAGGAGCAGTGGGATCATCGGTTAAATGGATTCAATATATTGTGTCCCCCTTGGTTGCTTTAGAGGAAGAACAACTAGTTCTGGAACTACGTCAACCCCCAATTCCAATTCCAGTGCCAGAGACTCAAATTAAAAATCAAATTAAAAATCAGACAGAAAAACTGACCATAGAAGAGGCTAAACGAGTTATTGAGACGTGGTTATTGAGTAAAGCTGATGCTTTTGGCCTTGACCATAAAATTGAGTCATTGAACAACATTTTAGGAACTCCTCTTCTGAGTGTCTGGAAAAATAGAGTGCAAAATCTTGAAAAAGACCAAGACTATTGGCAATATAAGCATAGTTTTACTATAAAATCCCTGAAGATTACTGATAATAACCCAGATAAAGCTGTCGTTGAGGCTGATGTTAGAGAAATTGCTGATTTTTACCAAGATAGTCAACGAAACGCAAGTAAATCTTATGATGACCAACTGAAGGTTCGTTATGGGTTACTCCGCGAGCAAGATCGTTGGCTAATTTACTCGCTTGAACTTATTAATTAAGAAACTAATTAAAAGCAGACCTTTTTAGTCATTAGAAAATCAATTTGACAAAAAGTAGTATAGCTGATATGCTAGAGAACTGTAACTAAACGGATTTCTGTTGGGAGAGTCAATAGTAGGACTGTTGGCCTGTTTCTTGCTGTAAAAAAAATAGGAGGTATAAGAGTTAATCAATGACCCAAGTTGTCGTCGGTCAAAATGAGCCCATTGAATCTGCTTTGCGTCGGTTTAAGCGACAGGTTGCTAAAGCCGGAATCTATACAGATTATAAAAAGCATCAATTCTTTGAAACGCCGCAAGAGAAACGGAAGCGCAAAGAAGCGACTCGTAGAAGGCAGCGATCACGCCGTCGTTAGGAGTCAAACTTGCAATGCAGGCTATACCCTAGTTGGTTAATTTTTCTTAAAATTGTTGATATATTCTGAAGAGTTCTATAGGATCCATAACCTCTCCCATTCAGGAGAGGATTGATTTTTTGGGAATTAACCGCCACTAACTTTTACTTTGTAGCCTAATTGAGAGAGGACAGTTACTAGTTTTTGGCGATGATCTCCTTGAATTTCAAGAGTATTGTCTTTAATAGTTCCGCCACTACTACATTGATTTTTTAATTGTTTAAGTAATTGAACTAATTTTTCAGCGGAGTGTTGAAAACCGGTCATAACGGTCACGGTTTTGCCCTTTCGTCCTGATCGGGTGGACTCTACCAAAATGTTTTGTTGTTGGGGAAGTAGATCTTGAACTTCGCTTTCTAATATTTCTGAGTTGGAGGATAAACCAAACTCCTGATAGACGATGCACTTAGAAGGATACTGACGTTTGGAAGACATAAAAAAACATAGGAACATAACCTAATTTAACTTTATCTTGAACTGTGAACAAAACTTACTTAGTTGCCTCTTCCAGCCAAACTACAGGAAGTTAACTAGAACGCTCAGGTCAAGTCATTAGTCCCATTCGTGCCAAACGGAACCACATTAGATAAAAAGTTCACTAAATTGATATAAAAGCTAGTTTCTATATAATAGTAGAACTTTTCTAAAGCTTCTCCTAAATCGAAGGCGAGACAATTCCCTAGCAGTTGACTGAATTACTGAAAATAGGTTTGTAAATCTATAAATTAGCGGTTTAATTGCGATTTATTCACCTTTTCACCCGTCAGGTTGTTCGTTACTATTTTAATGTTTTAATTGATGACCTAAAATCTATTTTATTACCTCTAATTTAGACATAGTTCTGAAAAGTATTGCTCCCATAGAAGAGCAATCACACTAAAATCCTAAACTCGCATGATCTAAATATTCTGGGAGTTTATCAAACACTTCAGTTGGGGCTTTTGCTAAATAACACAATGCGATAGAATGTCCTGAACAAACGTAATCGTTTCAACCTTAATGTCAGTAAGTTTAGAATTGTCCAACGGTTTGTGACAAAGCGACGACTCGACTTGAAGGAATACTAAGGGTTTATGGTGATTATAGTTTATCCACTCGTTGAGACATTCTCAAAAAAACTTGCAGCTTATTGACTACTAAGTTTTAATTAAGGCGACGAGCTTGCTCTTCTAAGTTTACTAATTCTTTAGTCTGACGGTTCACCGTTACCTAGTTGCTGTTGACTAGTTTAGAGATAGTTAACGATGCGAGAGACAACTTTAACTTTAGTTGAATCAACAGAGATATCTTATAGAAATAATATCAATTTAAGAACACATCCCCTTAATTAAAATCTCAGCTCTCTTTTCTGCTAAAGTATGAGCAACTATCTACAGTCGATAAAGTTTTCTTCTGTATCTGCCTGGGGTTGATTTTCATCGCAGACCCCTCCATCAGAGAGTTCATAGGACAACACCATTAAGGTAGATCTATCCTCCTAGAGCGAAAACAACTAAATCCTACTATTTCACCATTGAATCTACTGTGGTCCAGTTGTACAAGAGAAAGATGGTCTAATCATCTAGTTTTATGGCTGATAAGGCTACTATCGGGGACAGCCATCGTTACAACATGGCAGAACATTGGGCGATATACCTACCAATGAGAAGCGGACTCTTACTTGTCAGGACTATTTTCCTTGTTGAAGGGGAATGAAAACTAAAGGCGGTTGCAAGAATTCAGGATACGTTTGTCAGGTATAACCTTCCAGCTCATGACAGAGGACGGCTAGAGTAATTTGAAAGTAAACACCATAATTTGAGGGAAGTTGACCATCAGCTAAGGCGGATTTCAGTTGATCAAGGATCTATCCCAATAGAATTGGAGATAAGTTGACTCAAGTCCTGTAACTGTTAATATACTTTCCTAAGAGAATTATTTTTAAAATACTAATTATTAGTAGAGTTTATAGCATCAATTAATTAAAATAAATTTTGGTTGCTCTTATGTCTATTATTTCTGAGGTCTCTTTGAGTGCTCACTACTGGCTAAAAAGTGCTCATATTCCCTTGTGTTTATTAGATGATAACCATTTTACTCCTGATACTAGAGAAGGTTTATGTCGAGTTGATTTAGAAATTGTTCAAGGAAAAATTTCCTCAATTGTTCTTTCTGGTTCTACTGTGATAGAAAATCCTTTCATAGATTTAAAAGGAGGTATTATTTTTCCTGGGTTTGTCGATATCCACACCCATTTAGATAAAAGTCATATTTGGGAACGATCACCCAATTTAGATGGGACATTTGGTACGGCAATAACAACCTTGAGAAAAGATACTCAAGTATTTTGGCAACCAGAAGATGTCTATTCTCGTATGGAGTTTAGTCTGAAGTGTAGTTATGCTCATGGAACAACGGCTATTAGAACTCATTTGGATTCATTTGGGAGAAAAGCTGACTTAGTGTTTGAAGTCTTTAAAAGACTACAAACGCAATGGCAAGACAAAATAATTCTTCAAGCTGTTTGTTTAGTTTCTTTAGATTATTTTTTGACGGATGAAGGTGTAACTTTAGCGGATAAAGTGGCTGAATATGGAGGAATTTTAGGTGGGGTTGCTTATATGAATCCCTCTCTAGACAAACAGCTCAATCAAGTTTTTACTTTGGCCAAAGAACGTGACTTAAGTTTGGATTTTCATGTAGATGAAAATAATGATTCTAATTCAATTTGTTTACATAAAGTTGCTGAAATTGCCCTCAAACATGAATTTTCAAATCAAATTATTTGCGGTCACTGTTGTAGTTTAGCAGTTCAACCACAAGAAATTGTGAATCAAACAATGAGATTAGTTAAACAAGCAAACATTGGAGTTGTTAGTTTGCCAATGTGTAATCTATATCTTCAGGATCGAGCCTCGAATAGGACTCCTTATTGGCGAGGCATAACAAAAGTTCATGAGTTCAAAAAACAAGGAATTCCTATTACATTTGCTAGTGATAATTGTCGAGATCCTTTTTTTGGATTTGGGGATCATGATGGGTTAGAAGTCTTTAAAGAATCCGTAAAAATTGCTCATTTAGATACTCCTTATAGTGATTGGTGTAGTGGGGTTACGAAAACCCCTGCAACCTTGATGAACCTCTCTAATATTGGGCGAATTACAGTCGGTTTAAATGCAGACTTAATTTTATTTAAAGCTCGTTATTTTAGTGAATTATTGTCGCGTTCTCAGAGTGATCGCATTGTTTTGCGTAAAGGAAAGCCAATTAATACTAACTTGCCTGATTATGCAGAGTTAGATCATCTAGTATTAGTCAATAGAGAAGATAATAAAAGTGTGTAGGTAGGATTTTTAATATAAAAATATTATAGATTTATATTAAAAAAATAAATTTTATATTAAAACAAAATAAATTGCAAGTAATACATATAAAACAATATTACGGTTAGACACAATAATATTTTTAAAATATTGAAGTACATTAAAATATTTAACTCAACCTATAAAATTAAAATATTTTTTATTTATGAATAGTTAGTTGATTTTGCAGTCATATTTTATCTCTTATATAGAAATAGAGAGTAATAAATAAAGATAAATAAATTTATATCATATGTTCATGAAGTATCTTAGCGGTTTAAACACCATAAACACAAGTCGTTGTTTTGTGTACTTTTCCAAAATATCGAACTATTCCTATAAAATCTGATATTGGGTAACTGTGAACTCCTCTAAAATTTAGAATCTCATTTATTAAACTGAGTTGAGCAGTTGACGCCATAGGTGTAAATCAAGTTAAAATTTTAGCTCCAGCACAATTTGGTTTAAATGAAAAATCTAGTATAGTACTGTTTATCTAATAGATAAAGCTTTTGATAAGTTTATTTTATGTCACATCAAACTTTGTCTTTATATTTTTTATATTTACATGACAGGTTTAATGATCAATAAAATATTAAATATTAAATATTACCGTAATGATCTAAATTTAGATAATCAACTTTTTGGTCTAGCAAACTGCCCACAAATAAATCTACGCGTTAATAATTAAACCGAGCACTATCAGAAAAAACAACATTTATAGAAAAATTGATATATTTAATACTATTTAATAGTCAATAGGGAATGATTAGCCAACCATAATTTTCCTCTAATTTAATTAAATTCAGTTCATCCTCACCACGAAGACTGTGTTCTTTTAGTGGGGATGAACTGTTATTTTGTCAACCGTTAGCCTCTAAATATTACGGTGTTTATAGCTCCGGATAGTATCGTCAGTGTTCTTAAACTCTACAAAAAGTCATGATAAGAGATTTTCTCATCATCATTCAATCGGAGAATTGTAACTAAATTACTACTAAGATTCTATACTTATAGCTGAATAAGTTATCCATCAAGTTTGAAGTAGATAATTTCCTCGATTTTTAAGAGAAAAAAGTACTTTAACCTGTAAAAAGCACACTAAATAAGAATCAAAGTGTTATCTCCCTGACTTCATAGAATAAATTTCAAAGATTATTTTTGGTTCTTATAAAGCACTAAACTTTTTAATATAAAAATTAAATCTTACTCTAATTATTAAGTTAGCTATATGAACTTAATAAAAATATATAAAAGTAGAATAAAGAGTTAAAAAATGCATTAATAATTAATTTTTTTAAAATAACTAAGTATAAATAAAAAAATACACTTGATACTAAATTGAATTAATTAGTATAAACATTAAAATTACTTGTTTTAATTTGTTTAGAAATACTATAATTTTAATTATTTTAAAAAAAATATTAATTACAATAAATACAATAAAAAATAATTTAAATATAAAATTTTAATAAATAGACTTGCTTGCTTACACGATTTTTAGCGCTTTTTTAAAGCAAAAAAATATTATTTTTATAATTAAAAAAGGCTAATTTGAATAGATTAAACTGTGTCTTTGTTGATTATTATATTTTGCAACAAAGATTAATTTACATTATTAAATAATGTAATTAAATATTATATTATTTAGTTTATTTATATAAACTAAATAAATAATTATTGTTGTAATTATGTTTTCAGTGACAGTTAATAGTCAATCAAGAATATTTATAATTTTTTATTAAAATTTCAATTTTTTTTCTTAATCAAGAGCCAAATCTTCCAAGTAAATAAATTTTATTCTATAGAATCTATACTCATATGAACTAATAAGAGTTAGGTGCTAATCAAAAGCTTAGCACAGAAATAGTGACAAAAAACTTTACCTAGATTGTAATGAAGATCCTAATTTTTTTAAAAAAAGGTAAAATGTCATTTTTAAGGTAAAGATCTAATTATTAAGATAAAATTTTTCTTAAAATCTGTATCTAGACTTTTAGATTCTTAATATTTCTTCTTTGAAGAAGTCTTCAATACCTAGCAAGCAGTTTACATATTTATTTATTTTAATCTGTCTGGCTAGGATCTTAGTTTCTATTGTACTTCTTTCTCAATTTTTACAACTATAAGTTAACACAGAGACCGTAAGATGAGTATCAATGTTAACGGAAAGCATGAATTATATTGGCAATTATATAAACAGTAACTTAATGCTAATTTAAGATAATGAGTTGATCAAAGCCAAGGAGTTTATTCGTAAAATGGTAGCAACTTTTGCTGTGTGATAAATTTATGAGATATTTAAACAATTATCAGAAAAAAATAACTTTTTTTATAAGAAAGTAACCTTCAAACCAATGAATTTTAAAGACTAAGCAGACATATATAAGATTAAACTAACCGAAGAATTTAGCTCTTATTCTGATTTGATTGAACGAATATTGAGATATTGGTTATTATAAGATAAGTAGATTTTTGATACTCTTGTCTTTTGACAGTTAATAGTATTAGTTGCTTAGAGTCTTATAAGAAATATAAAAATAATTTTTAAAATATAAAAAATTTATGATAATCGCAATAGTTGTAGTTTACAGTTAGGTAGCTTATAACAATAGCAGTGGAGAAACTAAAGCAATCAATTATGTTTTTATTAGATACTAAACTAATGACTTCACTGATTCCTCAATTAAGGTATCAATGAAGTTTAAATCAGGAGAATAAGAGATAAAAATGTTACTTATCCTTCTATAAATTTCATTAATTTTCTAACTTTTATAACTTTATGTTCTGGTAAATTATCTATGACTACACAAGTTCTCAACTGCGATCATGATATCAGCACTTCTATTTTATTAGTCATAAATACTTCTTTGTTTATCCATTCTTTAAAAGCAAAATAAGAACTATATATGTCACTTAAATTGACGTAATATTCTCTTACTAATTATTAGTAAATTTTCTACTTTATTAGAAATTACTCTAGTATAGTTTTTAACTATACTAGAGTAATTTCTAAACTTTATTGATAAGAAATATATCTGTAAATTTGACCACTATCTGTGTAGATATCAAAAAATATAAAATGTTTTTTAGCGGTTAATTTAATTATTTAAATTTAACATTACATAGTAATAATACTAACTGTAGTATTACTATGTATAAGCAATTACTCAGTTTTTTCAGGGTAACATCGTTATTTATCTCTAATAATTATTCTATAATATCAAGTTATTTAACTTCAACTAAAGTGAGATTTCCTCAGTGATGAAGTAATGATTTTATACTTTTTATTCTTTTTTAACCTACAAGGAGATGATTAATAAATCTATGACTTACTTAAACAAACCTTACTAGTCGTTGCCTTGATTAATTAGTATTATTGTTAGTTTATATAATTTTAGTGAAGATATCTATGGAGTAAAGCTTCGTTTTTTAGTACAACTAATATTTCTTGGGTTTCTTCACTGTAATCTATCCAAATGAAACTCATGATGAATTAGAACAACAGCGATTCTATCTGAGGAATGACACTCTCTGATGAACTTAATATCTATTGCCAAAAAAATGTATTTAGTGATTGTAATTGATCATTAGGTAAAACAGACAACTTATCAACAATTTAAAGTGTGGTAAGACATCTACTCCATGGCAAGTATACTTAAATTAAACATTAATTCATCGATTCAATCTCTACTTAAACCGAATTTATCGACGGAAATCATCAACCTTTTGAAGAAGTTTGGCTTGGATGATCGATATTTAACCATAGAGTTTATTTAACGGATATTTATTAAATATACAAAGATTATAATTGAATGTATAAAAGCCTTAGAAAACTACTCAGTAAGAATCGTTATTAATGACTTTAGGACTGGTTAATCTTCTCTGAACTATTTACACTGGTTTTCTGTTCATGTCTTAAAAATTATTTGATTATTTATGTCGGATTTAGATATTAATTCTCCAAATTGAGATATCTATCGTCTCTTTGTCAGGTTACATTAGGTAATCATCTAGCAATAGCAGAGATCGCTAAAGACTGTGGAACCCTACAGCAAGTTCATTATCTCGAAATATTGGGCTGTAAATTAATGCGAAGTTATTCCTTTTATAAATTTTTAATAGCAGAAAAGGTTGTTATTTTTTCAACAAATATCTAGATATTTATATTTTTACTTTAACAATTTACCAATTATCATCCTTTCTATCTCCAACGGTTGAATTGGAGCCTAAACCACCTCCATTATTACTACCAGAACTAAGTAGGTGAACTTAAATTAAGTCTAAAATAGAAAAGTAGTTAAAAAAGAGCGATCATTAGATGCCGGCCTGCCTAAGAATTCAGCTAACAGAATTAGAAGAGCAAGAACTATTAAAGTTGACCCATGATCTAAAAGTTCCCTTCAGAACTAGAACAAGGGCAGAGATTTTATGTTTAAATGCAAGAGGATGGAAAGTTAAAGAAATTGCAGATTGGGTAAAATTATCAGAAAATACAATTAGAAAAACGATTTCTAGATGGATTATTCAAGGAAGAGAAGGATTGTGGGATCTTCCGAGAAGCGGAAGAAAAAGAACTTGGAAAGAAGAAGATATAAAATATCTGGAAGAAATATCAGAAAGGGATAAAAAAAATTACAATAGCCGGCAATTATCTAACCTTCTTAAAAAAGAAAGAAAAGTAAAGTTAACCCCTGGAAGAATCCGTAAGATTCTTAGAAAAAGGTCTGAAAATGGAAATAAATAACATTAAGGACAATGATTTATCTATTTTCTAAAAAAAGAGAATCTAATCTAATGCAGAAAAAGTCACTCAAGGACTAATAGTTAACTGAGAATTAACTCCGCAATAATTATGATTGAAGGTGAAGAAGACAATGTTATCTAAATTTTGCTCAAGATAAGAAATGATAATCAATATAAGATTATTCCACAGTTAACATTGCATAATTATACTGCAGAAACAGTAATTGAGCTATTAGAAATTAATCTTGTTATTCAATATAAAATATTAACTTAATTGGTTGCCCAAAAACCTTATTATTGATTTGTATATTAATAACTTGACTCGTAGTAAAAACTATACCAAATAGAGAAAAGTAAAATACTAAAAATAGTGATCGCGATCAACAAAATATACTTTCCAACAATGGTAAGGTTTTGAAAAACTGATTACCTAATTATAATAAACTGACTATGATGTAGAGTGGCTATTGATTAATACAACTCAGCATGAGTGCAAATTCTAGAAAGAATAACAGAATATACGAAAACTAATTTAATTAGAACAATTGTTTTATTACTTTAGTTTTACAATTAACCTATCATGCAGTTAATCAAACAAAAAATCGTATTAAAGAGCAATTACAGATGTAAAAAACCATCAAGCAGATCATGTAAAGACTAGAACAACTCACTTATTAGAACCAGCTGTTGTTTAGCAAGCAAGTAAGCTTAAATAAACATAAAATAAGAAGGTAGTTAAAATAGACCTGTAGCTAGACGTCAACCTACCTGAAAACTCGGCTCACACAATTACAAGAGCAGGCACTATCAAGATTTAATTGTGCTAAGAATGGTAATATCTTCCAGAATTAGTATAAGAGTAAAAATAGTAATAGTATTTATCTTTGTAAACGAACTCTGACTAACAATCATAATAGCAACCAATTTCATTTTACTAACCTTATCCGTTAGATTTCGTAATCTAGGGCAACAATGTTCTCTACCGAGTGAAAAATAAACTTATTTTATCGACTACCTCTAGATATTGAGAATGTGAAGTATGGCTTTCTAAAGCAGTGTGACTACCAAATTTCACAACGAACGAGTCTATTGCCAAATCCTCTAGCAGATTCGGTAAAATTTTGACTACAGGGAAATTCTATAAGCTAAAGTATCTTAATATTACAACTGAGTTGATGTCTTCCAAGGATATTTTTTTTTTCCATTTAAATTAATGCAATATGCACAATTATCGAATTAGTTTTTACTTTAAAAATTTAACTAAATCATAAACTAGATTTAATTTTGTTAATTGCCTCTAATAACTGAGCAATTTCCTGATCAGTTCCAACAGAAATTCTAACATAATCTTCAATACGAGGATTTTTAAAGTATCTTATCAAGACTTTTCTCTCTTTTAACTTTTTGTAAAGTTCTGATGCAGGTATCCATTGAGAAGATGCGAAAACAAAATTTGAATCAGAATCAAAGACTAAGAAATCTAAAGCTTTTAGAGATTCAATGAGATGACTACGAGTCTGACGAACTTTTTGCCAGATTCCTTTAAAATATTCTTGAAAATTAAAAGCATTTGTTCCTAACAATTGTGCTACCCTATCTAAGTTATAGGAGTCCTTGACTTTATTCATTTGTTCAATTACGGGTATCGAAGCAATTCCAAAACCTACCCGCATTCCTGCTATACTATAACTCTTAGACATAGTACGAGAAATAATAACGTTGTCATATTTATTCAAAAAGTCAAGATGATTTTCATCGCTAAAATCTGCATAAGCTTCATCAATTAAAACGATTCCAGTAGCTTTTTCACAAGTTTCTTCTAAGTAATCACGGTTCAGATGTTGTCCCACAGGAGGATTAGGAGAAGCAATAAATATCAATTTAGCTTTAGGACAAATAATCGGTTGATTAATGGCAAACCGAGCATTCGTAGGAATTTTAATGACAGATGCACCATGAACCCGTGCAATTGTCTCGTATAAAGAATAGGTTAGATCGAGAAAAGTAACAGTTTCTCCCGGATTTACAAATGTCCTTACTGCAATATTTAAGATATCATCAGAACCATTTCCTGCTAGGATGTTCTCGGGAGAAACTCCAAATACTTTTGCCGCAGCTTTTCGTAATTGAGTAGAAACTGGATCAGGATACAATCTAACTTTTGTTAGTTCTTGTTGAAGCCCCTCAAAAATTTCAAGAGGAGGTGAATAGGGGTTTTCATTAGTATTCAATTTAATAAAATCATTGGTTTGAGGCTGTTCTCCTGGAATATAACCTGATGTTTGTTCAACACATTTCCGAATAGGTAACATAGAGACAAAATTTATTGCTAGACCCAGAAAGTCTAGCGTGAAGTTATTATAAGATATAAACTTCTTAACAATACTTTAACGAGAATCTCTAGCTGATAATAGCCTAAAATTTTCTGTTCATTGGCTACTCCAAACAAAATATAATAAACTTTTCTTTTTGAAAAAAGTGGGGATGTTATTCATTCATAACATCCCGAGAGAAGTAATGTATTTAGTAGATAATTATATTATTTAGTTAAACGAGTTAATATCTGATTAGAGCGTTCTACAAAGGATTTCATCCCCTGCGAACCTAATCCTCGTTGCGCTATTACAGCTAAGTCATAAACGTGTTGACAAAGCATTTTAGCAATCTCTCCAGAGGGAGATTCACCTGTACCTTGAATAATACTAGATTGACTTAATTGATAAATATTTTCAATCAACGGATGATTAATATTTATCACTAAAACGTGCTCTTCTGGAAATTCTACAGCTTGTTTTTGCATCATGGCCGTCATTTCATGTAAACGTCGCATTGCTTCAGGTAATAGAACCATCACAGGAGGAGTACTTTCAGGAGTATTAGATTTTAACGCCTCAGTGCGAATATTTACCTTGGGTTTATTGAGTGCTTTCTCGAAAATTTCTTTAATTTGTTCACTTCGAGTTTTATTTGTAGTCGGATTAACAATCTCTTTGTTTTCATCCTCCTGTAACAGGGTTTTATCTAACTCCGCATCCACACGGGAGAATTGAACCTCAGAATATTCTCGTTCTAAAAAAGGGATAAAGTAATTAGTATCAATGAAAGAGTCCATAAATAGTACTTCTATTCCCTGATTTTTATAGAGTTCTACATAGGTTGTTTGGATAGTTTGATCAGTACAATAAAATACTCTATTTTCATGATTTTTTTTGTTTCTTTCTAAATAAGCCTCCAAAGTAGTAAATCCTAATTTTTCATAGGTTGATTGTAAATTTTTTTCATCTTTGTTTTGCCAAATATCTTCCTTGGCTTCCACTTTGATTTTTTCTGTTTCACCCTTAGTTTTAGTTGATGTATCAGTGGGCTTATAAGTGGTACGATAGATGAGTATATCTTCTACTTGTTTCTTGAATTTATCTTCTTTGATGGAACCATATTTAACAAATGTTCCTACATCTTCCCAACAACGAATGTATTCTTCTGGGGTTTCCTCCGAAAGTGATTTCAGACGATCAGCAATTTTTTTAGAAATATGACTAGCGATACCCCGAACAGTTCGATGATTAGTCAATGCACTACGAGAAACATTTAAAGGAATATCAGGACTGTCGATCACCCCTCGTAATGGCATTAAAAATTCAGGGATAACCTCTTCACAATGGTCACTGACAAAAACTTGATTACAGAAGAGTTTAATAGACCCTTTTGAGACATCTACATCGGGACGAAGTTTAGGAAAATAGAGAATTCCAGTCACCAAAAAAGGGTAGTCAGTATTCAGATGTATCCAAAGTAGAGGATCTTCTTGGAAAGGATAGAGATAACGATAAAATTCTAAGTAATCTTCTTTAGTTAAATTCTGAGCTGGTTCCTTCCACAAAGATCGTTGCTTATTAACAATCTCTCCTTCAAATTTGATGGGAACTGATAAAAAGTCAGAATAAGTTTTAATCAACTGACGAATACGAGAAGGTTCAAGATATTCTTGCTCCTCATCCATTAAAGTTAAGATAATAGTTGTTCCAATTTCAGTCCGAGAAGAGTCTGTTAATTCAAATTTAGGAGAACCATCACAAGACCAATGTACTGCTTGGGAATCTTTTTTGTAAGAAAGAGTATCAATTTCAACTTTTTTAGCAACCATGAAAGCAGAATAAAAACCCAAACCAAAATGACCGATTAAATCATTGGTATCTTTCTGGTACTTATGAATGAATTCTTCCGCGCTAGAGAACGCAACTTGATTGATATATTTCTTGATTTCATCAGCTGTCATGCCAATGCCATTATCAGAAATAGACAGAGTTTTGTCATTTTGATTGATCGAAAGAATAATTTCAGGCTCAGGAACTTCCCCCTTCATTTCTCCAGCAAATACAGCCATTTTTAGTTTAGAAATGGCATCAACAGAATTAGAAATTAACTCCCGCAAAAAGATTTCGTGATCAGTATAGAGGGATTTCTTAATAATGGGAAAAATATTCTCAGTATGAATGGTAATATTGCCTTTTTCAAGTACTGTCATAGCTTCTTAATCTAGAAAGGGTTTACATATCCTAAATAGTAATTGTGCCTGATTATAGGTTAATGTTTACTCAGGGATTGTCCCCCTAAACAGATGTGGATTTCCGTACACTTATGATTTACAATCAGGCCTCCTCGAATAAAATTGCTAAAATTGACTGTACTGTCGAGGAACAGATTTGACTAGAGACGCGTCAGTTCTCAATAGTAGTTAGTAAAGGTTTAGGAACAAACGCTTTAGTTTTACTCAATTTGGCAAAATGCTGTTGCGATTTTAGAGAAGATGTTATCCCTCGCTTAAAAGGTTATCTACAAATTCTACTTACTCTTCAATCATTCATCTTTTAAGTTCTCTCAGAGTTTCCTCTAAATTTACTTGACTTCACCAGTAATTTTTCTTACTTAATCTACATAGCACTGCTACAATCCTTAAAATGCCTCCTAATGGCAATGAAAAGGCAACTCTTATCCTACTTTTATCTGAAACTAACACCGAAATGGCATTCATGACCAGTCCCCGCAAAACACCTGCCACTGGCTGTTTAAATAAACTTATTTTTCTTACAATCCTAATTCTTGCTTCAGGAATCCTCGGATGGTTTGCGGGGAAAGTTTGGATCTCTCTGGTTGTTGGAGTTGATGAAGGGAAAAATGCTGAAGTTTTTTCAGAAACGTCAAATGAAAGTAATGTTTCTAACATTAACAATGAGGAGTTACAACGCAAAAATAAATTACGTAGTCGTCGTCGGAGTTTAGGATTAAATTCCAGCTTGTTTGTTACCTTAGTCGATGAATATTTTAGTGAGCAATATCCTAGCCAAAAAGGTCGTCATTTGAGTAATGATTCTGAAGATTATTCTTGGCAAAAAAAGTGGGACCAAACAGCAGCTTATTTACTTGATATTTTGGCATCTTTGAGTCCTGAGGCAGTTCAAAGGATGGGGACTTATACTCAAAGTGACCGACATCACTGGAAACAACAGGTTAATAATTTACATTTAAGTAGTCGTGCTCTTTATGATTTAGTTAATGCTCGCTTTTTTCAGGTATTTCCTGAGCAAAAAAATACATCTTTTATTGATAAAGCTATCGGTCAAATTTGGAATAGTATGATGTTCGATACTTTACAAGCTTTGCAATCTAGTTCAATTTATGAAAAACTTTCTTTTACGACTGTAGAATCTAACGTCATTCGACGAGAGGCAACCATAAAACCAGGAGAAGGAAGAACATATGTTCTTTTCTTAGAAGCTTCTGATCAGATGAAGTTTGACTTAAAAGCCAATCGAGATATTTTATTATCTATTTATTCTCCAACGGGCGATAATAACTTAATCGAAAATTCTCAACAACATCAATGGTCTGGGATACTTCCTGAAACAGGATATTATGAAATAATAATAGTCTCTCCTTCTAAGAAAACAGTTAACTATCAATTTAAAATTTTAGTTGATAAGAGTAATTTATGATTCTACAATTATTTTATATTTATTAAATATATAAATTTTATTAAAAATAAAACAATGTGGAAAGTATAATCTCTTTAACTATCTTTATTGCAAAGTTTTGGTATTAATTTAACATTATTCACAATATATGTTCAGTTCTTTTGGGAAAAGACAACAAGAAAAAAATTACGATGTACAACGATAAAAATTAAGTCTAAATTCTAAGTAGTTAGAACTATTGCATTCTCTCTCCGCAATCAGTAAGTTTAAAACTTTTACTCCTTGCCAATAAGTGTTGATCGTACATTTGATAAAATTTAAAAATACTATTATTATTCTCAATGACTAACTTAAAATTAAATAATTTTGATAGTTTTATAAAATATAAACTTCTAATAATCAAGACTACAATAGTTGTTTTAAAAGAGCAATAAGTTAAAACTAGCTTGTCTTTTGATCCTAGATATAAAGAAACTTTTTAGGTTAAATCTGTATAGGCAATTAGTCTATATTTTGAATGTTAAATTCGAGATGTATTTTATTTTTTTTGTCAATAGTTTTAATTGGCAAACACTTATAAAATAGAATTTTCTTGATGATTTTCACTGACTTTTATTTTATCTTCTGTTAAGAATAGGTAATTAATTAAAGTCCTTATTGATAGAAAATTTTAAAAAGTTCTTGATCAATATTCCCTCGGTATCCAAACTATTTACAAATTAAACCTTGTGTTAACTCACAAATAAGTTTATGGTCATCTGTGTTACCTAGAGTCAACTTAAAAACTAATAATTTACCACTGTCGTTTATAATCAAATTATTAAAAAATTAACAGTTAAACTTTATTTAAATTTCTATACTGTAATCATCTGTCTAAAATATTTGATGGTTTATCTAATGGACAGAAGTCAGGTTTCATGATGGCAATGACTAAAAATAGACTATTTCCAACTCAGGAAGGAGAATAACAGTTAGTTAAAACTCTATAGAGATAGGATAATAGGGCAATTGTTTATTTAAAAGACTTTGGAAAAGTCAGAGTGTTAAAAAAACAGTTCTACAACAATATTATTCGGTTTTATTATATTCGAAAAATTAAGACATAAACGAAGTTATTAAAAACATATTTATTCAAGTAAAAACAACTAGCTAAGTTGTTGAATGTCATCACTAGGTCATTAAACAAGTAAACTTTTAATAATAAAATACGAGGTAATATTTACTCACTTTTTTAGTGGTTTACAAGTTTTAATCTAGTTAAAATTAATGCCAGTTAAAAAGTTAACTGATAATACTGATAATTAGGATCAGATTTAAAAATAATTATCTATTAAAGATTATTTAAATTATATTAAAGAGCATTTTTACTAAACCTTAGCTTCCTTATTATTTAAAATATTTAAATATTGTTGAATAATTATAAGTTAGTTCAATATATAATGAGCGATTTATTTATTTCAGATAATTTATATTTTACGTAATTTGTCAATATGTAACTCCTACTCTATACTAATCTTAGTCAATGCTTTCTCAATAACTTTAACATCTGCCCCAGGTAAGTGAGTATTCTCACTAATATATCGTTTCCAAGCTTTTGTCCCTGGAACACCTCCAAAAATAGTTAGTAAATGACGACTAATACTATGAAGTTTTAGTCCATTATTACTCCAATAATCAATATAAGGAAACATTCTTTCAATAACTTCATGACGTGTTAACGGGGTAACTGTTTTGCCATAAATATCTCGATCTACTGTAGCAAATAAATAAGGATTATCATATGCTGCTCGACCAATCATAACTCCATCTACAAATCGTAAATGTTGTTTTATTTTTTCTAGAGTAATAATTCCCCCATTAATCTGGATAAAAAGCTGAGGAAACTGTTCCTTTAGGCGATAAACATTATCATACCTTAAGGGAGGAAGGGTGCGATTTTCCTTGGGACTTAATCCTTTTAACCAAGCTTTGCGAGCGTGTACTATAAACCGTTGACATCCTGCTTCTGAAACGATACGAACAAAGTTAGCGAGATCTTCATAGCGATCACATTCATCAATTCCAATACGATGCTTCACCGTTACGGGAATATGAACCCGTTTTTGCATTGCTTCAACACAGTCTGCTACTAATCCTGGTTGTGCCATCAAACAAGCCCCAAAGTTACCACTTTGGACACGATTGCTCGGACAACCTACATTTAAGTTAACTTCATCGTATCCTAAATCTTCAGCAATAACTGTACATTCTGCTAATTCTTGCGGACTGTCTCCTCCTAATTGCAAAGAGAGAGGCTTTTCTTCTGGTGAGAAATCTAGTAACTTAGAGCGATCACCGTAGTGAATGGCCGCTGTTGTAATCATCTCCGTATAGAGTAGGGTATAACGAGTCATCTGACGTATAAAATAACGGAAGTGGCGATCAGTGAGATCCATCATCGGTGCTATACTGAGTGGGTATCCTGAAGGCTTCTGATTTATAGAATTAAAAGTCATTGGACTAGTCTATTTTCTGTTCTTGGGTATCTACTGTTGAGTTTGAAATTTTTTGAGAAAACTAATTGGTCACTTTAGTATTGCTTTCTTATTTTAGACGTTTTACTGTTCGCTCTAATAAAGTAACTAGTAATTTACTTTTAAATAAAAAACATTTTAAAAAAAACACAACTTATCCAAATTAATCCAACAGTTTGTCCTAGTGTATATGTGGGTTGATTTTCTCCCAAATAAACTATCTTAGTTGGACTTCAAATTGATTTGACTCGTAAAAAGATATAGTCCATATTTGTTTTTTCTAAAAAATAGAAATAATCTCCATTTTTTCGATATCAGATTTTTTTAAGACCAAAATATAATATTATTGTTTTTTGAAACTTTTATTATAGGTTATACAATAATTTTAAGTAGAAGCTTTCTATCCTAATAGAGAACAAAGAATAGGAGAATATGTGTTGTTCATAAAATTAAGTAAGTTATGATTACAGGCTAGAAATTCAATATTGCTTATAATTATCCTATTATACTTTAATTAACTGCAAAATTTATTCTTTTGGCTACTTTAGTAATAAACTTAAACTGTTGATATAAAAAAATATTTCAAGCTTGACAAAATTAGTAGGATAGAAAGATAAAATTTTTTAATATTTATTAATAAAGTTTATAGAAAACTTAATTTTTTTTCCATAAAACTAATTATTAGTTCTATCATTCTAAGTGGGAAAATGGAGAGTTTATTGACATTACAGTATTTGATAAACTAAGAAAAAATTGGTGTAAAAACGGTTAATTTTCAATAAAAATGCTTTAATAGAAGGATTATACATCCATTATTTAATGATAGTAAGTTTTAAAGAAAAAAATAATTGTAAGAATTTATAAAAACAAGGAAATTTGAAGAGATAGTAAAACGGTCAAGATATATAGGGGGAAGGAATTTTTATTATAAATGAAAATGTTTCTATTAATTTCTATTAAGTATAGAGATGATAATACAAATATACGGAAGTTTTGTAATATTATTGTAAATAATTTAACACTACAAAAAGGACTGCCATTGCATTGTAAAGCCATTCATTTAAAGAGGCGGAGCTTCTTTAAATGATTAATTAGGACAGAAGTGAAAACCGATGGCGTTAAAGGAAGAAATAATAGCATCAAAAACGATATTGTTTCAATAGAGAAGTGAACCAGCTACAGGCTGACAAATCTCGTCAGAATCTACTGGAAGAGCTGCGACGGAGTGACAGCAGTTAAAAGAGTAGGAGGTCATTGAAACACCGAGATAACCTAAATAAAGGAGGTTTTTAGTGCTGTTGGTTCATTAGCAAAACTGTTTTGTTGTCTCAGTGGGATTGATACTTAAGACTGCGATCACCGCATAAATAAGGCTTGAGCAGATAATCTTGACAACACAAAAGCTATTAAATTTAGAACTCTCTGCGGTTGAATAAATTCTACTCAAAGGTTGATTTTTATAGGCACTTGCTTGTAAGATATACGGTTGTGGCTAAAAAGCATTAATGACTATTGCCACGGCTGATAGCCGACACCTTATCTGATAAGGTATCGTGAGAGCATCCAGCAGCTTAGTGTTGTTATGCCGCCTTAAAGATACTGAGGAATAAAAACTATCCTTAAGTCTTGAGGACAAAACGGCACCTTAACCAGGTATATTTGACTGGTTAAACGTATAATCAAGCATCTTCTTGATATACCGAATCTAAAATGTCACCCAAGGACAGAGGAGCGCAAAGATATTCTCTCGCGCCTTCAACTTTGGCTGATCGCTGCTAACCTATTGTCTAAAATAATAATGTAGAGGGAAAAATCCGTGGCTGTTGGTATCCTCGGAACTAAGCTCGGCATGACCCAAATCTTCGACCAGGAGACGGGACTCGCGATTCCCGTCACTGTGGTTCAAGCAGGTCCATGTACCGTAACACAAATTAAAACATCTGAAACAGATGGATATACTGCCATCCAGGTTGGATATGGCGAAGTTAAAGAAAAAGCTCTAACCAAAGCTGAATTAGGGCATTTGAAAAAAAATGACGTACCGCCCTTGCGTCATTTAAAAGAATATCGGCTAGATACTCCCAATCAATATCAATTGGGAGATGCCATAAAAGCAGATATATTCAACACAGGTGATTTAGTCGATATCGCCGGAAAAAGTATAGGTCGTGGGTTTGCTGGGTATCAAAAACGTCATAACTTTAAACGGGGAAATATGACCCACGGGTCAAAAAGCCATCGTCTTCCAGGATCCACTGGAGCCGGAACTACTCCAGGAAGAGTTTATCCGGGGAAACGTATGGCAGGTCAATATGGTGCAACCCGAGTCACCATCCGCAGGCTTCAAGTAGTGCAAGTCTATGGAGAACGAAACCTAATACTTGTTAAAGGAGCAATTCCGGGTAAGTCTGGGGCTTTACTTGATATTACTCCCGCTAAAAAAGTCGGTAAATAATCGTGTGTAACAATGACGACTGATAACTGAGAGCTAAAAATGGTTGATTGTATCATTAAAAACTGGCAAGGAGAAGAAGTCGGTCAAGCTACCTTGGAGTTAAAAGTGGCTAAAGAAGAAAACGCCGCTCACATAGTCCATCGTGCTTTAGTACGACAACGTACCAATGTCCGTCAAGGGACTGCTTCAAGTAAAACTCGTGCTGAAGTTAGAGGTGGCGGACGTAAACCCTGGCGACAAAAAGGGACTGGACGAGCTAGGGCCGGATCTAATCGTTCTCCATTATGGCGAGGCGGAGGGGTTATTTTTGGACCCAAACCTAGGGACTTTAACGTCAAGATGAACCGCAAAGAGCGTCGTTTAGCCTTGAGAACCGCCTTACAAAGCCGTGCTGAAGACCTAGTGATTGTAGAAAACTTTGCCGCTAAATTTTCTCAACCCAAAACTAAAGAATTAGTTTCGGCTTTGAGCCGTTGGGGAATAAAACAGGGTAAACAGGTCATTTTGATCTTGTCAGATATTTCCAATGACGTCTACTTATCGGCCCGTAACATTTCCTATCTAAAACTGTTAAAAGCTGATAGTTTAAATGTTTATGATTTGTTAGCAGCCGAAAAAATTGTCACCACCCCAGAAGCTTTAAGCAAAATACAGGAGGTTTACAGTGACTAAATATGACCACCGCAATTTAGCTGATTTAATCCTCAAGCCGATTGTTACTGAAAAAGCAACCTTACTTTTAGAAGATAATAAATATGTCTTTGAAGTTGCTCTTAGATCAAATAAGTCCCAAATCAAGGCTGCTATTGAGAGCTTATTTGAGGTCAGCGTATTGAAGGTTAACACGGCTCGCCCCCCACGCAAAAAAAAGAAAGTGGGCAAGTTTGTTGGATATAAGCCTTTATATAAACGGGCGATCGTAACCTTACAAGAAGGGGACTCCATTGTCTTGTTCCCTGATGTCTAAAGAACTAGTCAATATGAAGGTATGGAGGAAGGCATCTGATAAACCCAAATATTTACTATCAACCGCTAACGATTAACTATTAACTATTATCATGGGTATTCGTTCTTATCGGCCTTGCACTCCAGGAACTAGACAAGCGTCTGTCTCAGATTTCTCAGAAATCACCAAAGGTAAGCCGGAAAAATCATTAACCACATCCAAGCACAATCCTAAGGGGCGTAATAACCGAGGGGTGATTACCAGTCGTCATCGTGGAGGTGGACACAAACGTTGTTATCGATTAGTCGATTTTCGACGCGATAAGCACAATATTCCGGCAAAAATTGCCGCTATTGAATACGATCCTAACCGGAATGCCCGTCTTGCTCTTTTATTCTACCGAGACGGAGAGAAAAGATACATCTTAGCACCGGACGGCATCGCTGTTGGAACCATAGTAGTGTCCGGGGAAAATGCCTCCTTTGAAGTCGGCAATGCCCTACCTCTGATTAGAATTCCTCTAGGAACCGAAGTTCATAATATTGAACTAGTACCAGGGAAAGGAGGACAAATAGTACGTGCTGCTGGAGGAGCAGCTCAAGTGGTGGCTAAAGAAGGGGACTACGTCACCTTAAGATTGCCTTCAAAAGAAGTCCGCATGGTTCGTAAAGAATGTTACGCCACCATTGGTAAAGTAGGCAATATCGAAGCCAGAAACCTCAAGCTTGGAAAAGCCGGACGAACTCGTCATCTCGGACAGCGGCCTCACGTTAGAGGAAGTGTCATGAACCCGGTAGATCATCCCCACGGTGGTGGAGAAGGACGCGCCCCCATTGGTCGTAGTGGACCAATGACACCCTGGGGTAAGCCTGCATTAGGGGCCAAAACCCGCAATAAGAAAAAACAGAGTTCCAAACTAATTGTGCGTCGTCGCACGAAATAATTTGCCTGAAAAATGCAATTCCTTTAGGAAATTAATCACTAAATTTTTACCATTGAACTGTTTATGGGTCGCTCTCTCAAAAAAGGTCCGTTTGTTGCCGATAGTCTTCTTTCTAAAATTGAGAAACTCAACGAAAAAGGAGAAAAACAGGTTATTAGAACTTGGTCAAGGGCTTCAACTATCGTTCCCCAAATGGTCGGTCATACCATTGCCGTCCACAATGGAAAACAACATGTCCCAATCTTTGTATCAGAACAGATGGTGGGGCATAAACTGGGAGAATTTGCTCCTACCCGAACCTTTAGAGGACACGCCAAAAGCGATAAAAAATCGGGTCGTCGATAACCTAACTAGTAGTCAATAGTCAAAAGCTATTAACTATTAACTATTAACTATTAACTAAAAAAATGACAGTTGATACGAAAGTAGAAGTAAGAGCGCTTGCTCGTTACATCCGAATGTCACCGGCAAAAGTGCGGCGGGTATTGGATCAGATTCGCGGGCGTTCCTACCGAGAAGCTCTAATTATTCTTGAATTCATGCCCTATAGAGCTTGTGAACCTATTCTCAAGGTCCTGCGTTCAGCCGCAGCTAATGCAGAACATAACCAAGGGTTAAATAGGGCGACTTTAGTAGTCAGCAAAGCCTACGCTGATGGCGGACCAAGCTTAAAACGCTACCGACCTAGAGCTCAAGGGCGAGCTTATCAAATTCGCAAACCCACCTGTCACATTACGGTTGCTGTCGCAGCCAATGTAGCAGAAGACTAACGAAAACCCTTAATACTTTCCTCCTTTTACGTCAATATGGGACAAAAGATACATCCAATCGGGTTTCGTCTCGGCGTTACCAAAGAACATCAATCCTGTTGGTACGCCGATGCCAAGCATTACCCAGAACTATTACAAGAAGATCGCCGAGTTCGCGATTATATTACTAAAAACCTTAGTAATGCCGGAATTTCTGGTATTCGTATTGAGCGCAAAGCCGATCAGATCGACCTCGCTATTCATACGGCACGACCAGGAGTTGTCGTTGGGCGAGGAGGTAGTGGTATAGAGCAATTACGTGTTGGCTTACAACAGGAATTAGGTGGCAACCGTCAAATCCGCATCAATGTTGTAGAAGTATCACGAGTCGATGCTGACGCAGCTTTGATTGCTGAATATATTACCCAACAGCTTGAGCGAAGAGTCTCCTTTCGTCGTGTCGTCCGTCAAGCTATTCAACGGGCACAACGAGCGGAAGTAAAAGGCATCAAAATTCAAGTAGGAGGTCGCCTCAACGGAGCAGAAATCGCGAGGACTGAATGGGTTAGGGAAGGAAGAGTTCCTTTGCATACTCTCCGAGCCGATATCGACTATTCCTACCGTACCGCCCAAACTATCTACGGCATATTAGGGGTTAAGGTTTGGATATTCAAAGGAGAAATCATTCCTGGTCAAGAAGAACAACCTGTTCTCACGCCTACTCAAACGCCACGTCGTCAACGTCGCCGTCAACAATTTGAAGATCGCTCAAATGAAGAGTAAGTTAACAACAGTTAAGGAAATGTGGTCGATAGTGGATTATTTAATAGTTATTAACTATTAACAACTAACTATGAACTGATAGCGGATAATTACAATGCTTAGTCCTAGAAGAACTAAATTTCGGAAACAACAGCGAGGGCGAATGAGGGGGATGGCCTATCGAGGTAATACCCTTAATTTTGGTGAATATGCATTACAAGCCACCGAGCCCTGTTGGATTACTTCTCGTCAAATTGAAGCTGCTCGACGCGCCATGACCCGTTATATCAAAAGGGGTGGAAAAATATGGATTAGAGTTTTTCCTGATAAACCTGTGACTATGCGTCCCGCAGAGACTCGAATGGGGTCGGGTAAAGGTAATCCAGAATACTGGGTTGCAGTGGTTAAGCCTGGTCGCATTATGTTCGAATTATCGGGAGTAACTGAATCAATTGCGCGGGAAGCCATGCGATTAGCGGACCAAAAATTGCCAATTAAAACGAAGTTTATAACTAAAGAGGAGGAATACACTTAAGGTTATGTCCCTACCTAAGATAGAAAATGTGAGAAAGCTCAACGATGAAGAACTGGTTGATGAAATTTTAGCTGCCAAGCGTCAGTTATTTAACCTAAGATTTCAGCAAGCCACCCGCCGCTTAGAAAAACCTCATGAATTTAAGCATGTACGCCATCGTTTAGCGCAACTTCTCACCGTGGAGCGGGAACGTCAAATTCGGGTAGGTAATTCGAATATACTACCAAACTTAGAGTCCACGGCAACTAAAACCCCATAACCAACCTCAAAGGAAAAATCAGAGTCAATTATGGCAGTAAAAGAAAGAGTAGGAGTTGTCGTCAGTGACAAAATGGATAAAACCGTTGTTGTTGCCATTGAGAACCGTTCTCCTCACCCCAAATATCGAAAAATTATCGTAAAAACGAAAAAATTCAAAGCTCACGACCAAGAAAATCAATGTCAAGAAGGCGATCGAGTTCGCATTCGAGAAACAAGACCTCTCAGCAAAACCAAACGCTGGGTAGTTGCAGAAATTTTAACGTCCCATTAGTTCTTTTGTTAGCCCTATGATTCAACAGCAAACCTATCTAAATGTCGCTGATAATAGTGGCGCTCGCAAGTTAATGTGTTTGCGAGTCTTAGGAACCGGAAACAGCACCTATGGCGGGATTGGCGATGTTATTATTGCTGTCGTCAAAGACGCCATCCCTAACATGCCGATCAAACGCTCTGATATTGTCAGAGCCGTTATTGTGCGGACTCGCCAAACACAGAAACGAGTAAGCGGTATGAGTATTCGATTTGACGACAATGCCGCTGTTATCATCAATGACGACGGTAATCCGAAGGGAACCCGTGTTTTTGGACCAGTTGCGCGGGAACTGCGCGATAAAAACTTTACCAAAATTGTTTCTCTGGCTCCGGAGGTACTCTAAATGAGTAATAAGAAAAACCAAAAGCCCCAAAGGCTTAGAATGCACGTCAGAACAGGCGACACCGTTCAGGTAATTTCTGGTCGAGATAAAGGAAAGGTTGGGCAAATTATTAAAACCAATCCCAAGACCAGTAAAGTCGTTATTCAAGGAGTTAATGTGAAAACAAAGCACATTAAACCTCAGCAAGAAGGAGAATCTGGGCAAATTACTACTTTTGAAGCCCCGATTCACAGTTCTAACGTCATGTTGTATTCCACCAAAGAAAAAGTAGCCAGCCGAATTTGTTACACCTTCACCGAAGAGGGTCGTAAAGTACGGATGCTGAAGAAAACTGGGGAAATTATTGACTAGTATGAGGAAAAATTGATTATTATCCCTGGATAGTTAACTCGTTCCTTAATCAATGATCAACTCCTTCTCTGACCAAGCCCAGGGAAATCAAGGATAAAATGCCATGACTCAACGCCTGAAAATTTTTTATCAAGACACCATTGTCCCAAAACTCAAAGAACAGTTTGGGTACAAAAATCTTCATCAAGTTCCTAAAGTGGTTAAAATCACTGTCAATCGAGGATTAGGAGAAGCATCTCAAAATGCCAAAGCTCTAGAATCTTCCATTAATGAACTGTCCACTATCACCGGACAAAAACCCGTTGTTACCCGAGCAAAAAAAGCAATCGCTGGCTTTAAAATCCGTGAAGGAATGCCTGTCGGGGTCATGGTTACCCTGCGGTCAGCTCGAATGTATGCCTTCTTGGATCGTCTGATTAACCTAGCTTTGCCTCGGATTCGAGACTTTCGTGGTATCAGTGATAAAAGCTTCGACGGGCGAGGTAACTATAGTTTAGGAATCCGCGAACAACTTATCTTTCCTGAGATTGACTATGACGCCATCGACCAAATTCGGGGGATGGATGTCTCAATTATTACTACGGCAAAGACTGATGAAGAAGGACGTACTTTACTCAAAGAAATGGGAATGCCCTTCTGCAAGTAGTCACCATATTACTCCGCTTTATACGGAGTCTGCCTGCTAGCAACCGTTGGTTAATCAACGACTTTATAGGAGAAATTCACCTTAAGCAATAATGGCACCTAACGATACTATCTCAGATATGCTAACTCGCATCCGCAATGCTTGTGCCGTCCGGCATTCCACCACCCAAGTGCCGACAACAAAAATGACCCGTAGCATTGCTCAAGTTCTCAAAGAAGAGGGCTTTATTGAAGACTTCGAAGAAACGGGAGAAGGAGTTAAACAATTCCTTCTTCTGACTCTCAAGTACAAAGATAAAAGCCGTCAACCCATTATTAATATGCTTAAGCGGGCAAGCAAACCAGGGCTACGAGTCTACTCTAAGCGAAAAGACTTGCCTCGAGTACTTGGCGGTATTGGTATTGCAATCATTTCTACCTCCAAAGGAGTGATGACTGACCGAGAAGCAAGACGTCAAAACGTGGGTGGCGAAATTTTATGCTACATCTGGTAGCGTTTTCAGTAAATAAGAACTGATAACTGAATAACTGATAACTGGTAATTAAACCTATGTCTCGTATTGGTAAACGCCCCATTCTCATTCCTAATAAAGTCACTATCGAGATCAACGGGCAATATGTGGCGGCTAAAGGACCTAAAGGATCGTTGGAGCTCACCCTTTCCGGAAAAGTCAAGGTAGTTCAAGAGTCGGACATCCTGGTTATAGAACGAGCTGATAATTCTCGGACGGCTAAAGAGCGTCACGGACTCAGCCGCACCCTTATTGCCAATATGGTTGAGGGAGTATCTAAAGGCTTTGAAAAACGTCTCAGTATCCAAGGGGTCGGCTATCGAGCTCAAACCCAAGGAAGCAAACTTATTTTGAATGTGGGCTACAGCAAACCCGTTGAAATGATTATGCCCCAAGGCATTCAAGTCGTAGTTGAAAACAACACCCAAGTGGTGGTTAGTGGCATCGATAAAGAAATTGTGGGCAACGTTGCAGCCCAGATTCGTGCTGTCCGTCCCCCAGAGGTTTATAAAGGCAAAGGCATTCGCTATCTGGGCGAGTTCGTCAGACGTAAGGTAGGTAAGGCAGGTAAAAAATAAATTATGAAACTCACGCGTAGACAATCAGTTCAACGTCGCCATCGGCGGATTCGTAAAACAGTCAGCGGCACGACTGAGTGCCCCCGTTTGGCAATTTTCCGTTCCAATCAGCATATTTATGCTCAAGTTATTGATGATATAGCTCAGCAAACTTTAGCCGCCGCCTCGACCTTAGAACCAGATTTAAAACAGTCTTTGTCTTCAGGGTCTACTTGTGAAGCATCAGCCGCAGTAGGCAAATTGATTGCCCAACGGACTATCAATAAGGGAATTGAACAAGTCGTCTTTGATCGAGGGGGGAATCTTTACCATGGACGAGTTAAAGCATTGGCAGATGCAGCCCGTGAAGCTGGATTGCAGTTTTAAACACAACAAACCAATATCTCAATGTAAGGGTAGAAATTATGGCAAAACGTCGTAAAGGCAGCCGAACAAAAGCGAAAGAGACCAACTGGCAAGAACGGGTAATTCAAATTCGTCGGGTCAGTAAAGTTGTTAAAGGCGGTAAAAAACTGAGTTTTCGTGCTATCGTCGTCGTTGGCAATGAAAACGGGCAAGTCGGCGTCGGCGTCGGCAAAGCCGGGGATGTCATTGGGGCAGTTCGTAAAGGAGTCGCTGATGGCAAAAAACAACTAATAGACGTCTCTTTGAACAAAGCCAACTCAATTACCCATCTTGCTAAAGGTATTTCCGGAGGAGCTAAAGTTGTTGTTAGACCTGCTGCCCCAGGTACAGGGGTAATCGCCGGAGGAGCTGTACGTACCGTTTTGGAATTGGCAGGGGTAAAAAATATTCTTGCTAAACAACTTGGCTCAAGTAATCCTCTCAACAATGCTAGGGCCGTGATTAACGCTCTCGAGGGTATCCGTACTTTCTCTGCTGTCGCCCAGGAGCGGGGGGTTTCCCTAGAATATCTTTACACCTAATCCCTAGACTCCAATGGATTATCAAGGTGTGAGAAAGAATCACTGCCTAAATATTAAATGTCCAAAACAAAGAAAATTATGAGAATTCATGAAATAACCCCGAAAGAAGGCTCCAAAAGACGCCGGCGTCGTGTTGGACGTGGAATTGCTGCAGGACAAGGAGCAAGTTGTGGATTTGGAATGCGGGGGCAAAAATCACGCTCAGGAACAGGGACAAAACCCGGATTTGAAGGGGGACAAATGCCTCTGTATCGCCGTGTTCCCAAATTAAAACACTTTTCGATAGTTAATCCCCATAACTACACCGTTATTAACGTGGGTAAATTAAATTCTCTGTCCCCTCAGACTGAGGTTACCCTGGAGAGTTTGATTGAACAAGGCGTTATTACGAGTAATGATGGTCCATTAAAGGTGTTGGGAGATGGAAATCTAGAGAAACCTTTAACAATCCAAGCAGCAGCTTTCACTAAAAGTGCTAAGGAAAAAATAGAAGCAGCTGGAGGAAGTTGGAAAGAGTTATCCTGAAATAATAACCAAAAAACACCGAAAACGATTAACAATTGATAAATAATAATTGACCATTGATAACTGAGGTAGCCATTAATGGTTGTCAGTCGAGATAAAACGCCTACAGCACAAGAGACATTTTTACAAATGGCTCAAGCAGCCGGTCTTCGAGGTCGGCTCTTGATCACCATTGGATTATTGATTTTAATTCGTTTTGGCATTTTTATTCCCATTCCAGGAATTGATCGTGAAGCCTTTGCCGCCGCTATTAGTAATAGTCCTATTTTAGGTTTTTTGGATATTTTTACAGGAGGAGGGATTGCCGCTCTAGGAATCTTTGCCTTAGGAATTCTCCCGTTTATTAATGCTTCCATTATTATGCAGCTATTAACGGCTGCTATCCCTGCTTTGGAAGATTTACAAAAAAATGAAGGCGAAGCAGGAAGGCGTAAAATTTCCCAAATGACTCGGTATGTTGCCCTAGGTTGGTGTATTGTCCAGAGTTCTGGCATTACTATTGGTTTATTGAGACAGTATGCTCTCAATGACCAGTTTTGGTTTGTCCCTGAAACAGTTTTGGCTCTAACGGCTGGTTCGATGTTCGTCATGTGGGTGTCAGAAATTATCACAGAACGAGGTATTGGCAATGGAGCATCTTTATTAATTTTTGTCAATATTGTCGCAAGTTTACCAAGAACTTTAGGAAATACTATAGATTATGCCCAAACAGGCGGTCAGCAAGCTGTAGCCCAAGTCGTAATTCTTTTGTTAGTATTCTTGATTATGATTGTAGGAATTGTGTTTGTTCAAGAAGGAACCAGACGAATTCCCATTATTTCAGCCCGTCGTCAAGTAGGACGAAGATTATACCGAGAAAGAACTAGTTACTTACCTCTAAGGTTAAATCAAGGTGGAGTAATGCCGATTATTTTTGCTTCTGCAGTTTTGATTTTACCCCAGTCATTAGCCGGCTTTTTTGGTAACCAAGGACCAGTTAGTCAGGTGTTGGTACAAATTGCTAATACTTTACGTCCTGGAACCTGGACTTATATTGGAGTCTACTCATTGTTGATTCTGTTTTTTAGTTACTTCTATGCTTCCCTAATCATGAACCCTGAAGATGTCTCCAAAAATCTTAAGAAAATGGGGGCAAGTATTCCAGGAATTCGCCCAGGAGATAAAACTAAACAGTATTTAGAAGGAGTTCTTAACCGTCTGACTTTCCTAGGGGCAATCTTTTTGAGTATTGTCGCAACTGTTCCTACTTTAGTTGAAGGAGCAACTGGAGTTACAACCTTCCGGGGACTAGGAGCAACTTCTCTCTTAATTCTAGTAGGGGTCGCCATTGATACCGCTAAACAAATCCAAACTTATGTCATCTCCCAAAGATATGAGGGAATGATTAAACAATAGGTAATATAGGGAACAGGGAAGTTTAATTACTCCCAGTCCCTATTTTTTATGAAGTCTAACTAACCTCAAGACAAACAATAGCTATGAGTCATGCAAAGGGATTAATTTTTTTAGGACCACCAGGTTCAGGAAAAGGAACCCAAGCCCAACTTTTATCAGAAAAATTAACAATTCCTCATATCTCAACCGGAGAAATGTTAAGAGAAGCGATCACTAAAAAGACAGAATTAGGGAAAAAAGCTCAATATTACGTTAATAAAGGGGAGCTAGTGCCTGATGAGTTACTGTTAAACTTGATTAGAGAACGACTTAACCAGGACGATGTCCAAAGTGGATGGATTTTAGATGGGTTTCCCCGAAACGTTTCTCAGGCAACTTTTTTGGATAAACTCTTGTTAGGGTTGGGAAAGTTTTCGGAACAAGCTATCAATTTAGAAGTGTCCGATAACCAACTTGTTGAACGGCTTCTGTTAAGAGGTCGTAAAGACGATAATGAAGAAACTATTCGTCGTCGATTAGAAGTTTACCGAGAGAAAACAAGGCCAGTCATTGATTACTATCGACAACATTGTCGACTAACTTCCGTGGATGGCAATCCCCCACTAGAACGGGTAACCGCTTCTTTAAAAAAAGTTATTACTACTTAATTAAGTGATGGAGTTGACCCTAAACTGACGAATTACTCGACCTCAAAATTTCTGATAAAATAGGCGGAGAGCGGTCTATAAGGCTTACACCTCGGACTGCTTAAATTTGCCTGTTTCTAGCCTAGACATCCACCTAATCCTTTTTCGAGTGTACCATTTGAGGCTTAATCTTTTGTCCAAACAAGATTTAATTGAAATGGAGGGAACAGTAACAGAATCCCTCCCTAATGCTATGTTTAGAGTTGATCTTGATAACGGGTTTAATGTATTAGCTCACATTTCAGGAAAAATTCGCCGTAACTATATTAAAATTCTGCCAGGTGATCGCGTGAAGGTTGAATTAACCCCTTACGACCTAACTAAAGGAAGAATTACTTATCGGCTAAAAACAAAGAAATAAGGGGTTAGTCAACTGAAGCTCGATAACAATTCCTTAAAAAATTTGTTAGACTGGCTAAATTTGGAGACAATTATTGCTACAATAGTAAGCTTGCAGTCAAAGCTTTAAAAACAAAAATGAAAGTTAGAGCATCAGTGAAAAAAATGTGTGACAAATGTCGGGTTATCCGACGGCATGGGCGGGTGATGGTACTTTGTACCAACCCTAAACACAAGCAACGTCAAGGCTAGTCGTTGTCGTTACACAAGAGTGAAACAATTTCTAAAAACGCAAACAGCAATATTGTAGAGGGAGAAAAAACGTGGCAAGGATAGCTGGTGTAGACCTGCCTCGGGATAAACGAGTGGAGATTGGACTAACTTATTTATTTGGCATTGGTCTATCGAGGTCTCAAGAGATTTTAGCAGAAACAGGGGTTAGTCCCAATACTCGAGTTAGAGATTTAAGCGACGAAGACGTTGCTACTTTACGTGCTTGCATCGAAGCCAACTATCAAATCGAAGGGGATTTGAGACGTTGGGAGGCAATGAATATCAAGCGTTTAGCAGATATTGGGACCTATAGAGGCCGTCGTCATCGTCAAGGACTGCCAGTGCGGGGACAACGGACTAGGACCAATGCCCGTACTCGTCGCGGTAGAAGACTTACCGTTGCTGGGAAGAAAAAAGCCCCCTCTAAAAAATAATGAGTTTCTATTGGTAATTGAGTTAGACAGAAAATTCAGTAAAGAACTATGGCGCGACCAACAAAAAAAAGCGGTGCAAAGAAGCAGAAGAAAAATGTTCCTAACGGCACTGCTCACATCCAATCTACCTTCAATAATACTATCGTTACCATTGCTGATACAAAAGGTGACGTCGTTTCTTGGGCATCAGCTGGCTCAAGCGGTTTTAAGGGGGCGAAGAAAGGAACTCCCTTTGCAGCACAGACCGCAGCCGATTCGGCCGCTCGACGAGCAATTGATCATGGAATGCGGCAAATTGAGGTAATGGTCAGTGGACCAGGAGCAGGACGTGAAACAGCTATTCGTGCTCTTCAAGGCGCAGGGCTAGAAATTACTCTTATTCGGGATGTTACCCCTATACCTCACAACGGCTGTCGTTCACCAAAACGACGCCGAGTTTAGCCAGCAGTTGTAAATCTTTCAAAAACGTAAAAAGTTGGCGTTGAACAAGGCGCGAATCCGCGTCGTAGGGGCATTTGACAATGAAGGGAGGTCATGGTCGTGGCGCAGTTTCAAATTGAGTGTGTTGAGTCTAAGACTCAGAAAAATCAAAGTCAATATAGTAAGTTTGTCCTGGAGCCTCTAGAACGAGGACAAGGGACGACAATGGGGAATGCTCTAAGACGAGTATTGCTAGCTAATTTAGAGGGAGCATCGGTCACGGCGATTCGCATTGCGGGGGTTAACCACGAGTTTGCTACCATCCCAGGGGTTAGAGAGGATGTATTAGAAATCATGTTAAACATGAAGGAAATTGTCCTTAAAAGTTATAGTGATCAGCCGCAAATTGGCCGCCTGGTAGCAATAGGAGCGGCTACGGTAACTGCGGCAAATTTTGAGTTACCCTCAGAAGTAGAAGCTGTTGATCCAACCCAATATGTTGCTACCCTGACAGAAGGCTCGAAGTTGGAGATGGAGTTTCGAGTAGAAAAAGGAACCGGATATAAGGGAATTTACCGTCATAAAGATGAATCTTCTTCTCTGGATTTCTTACAGATCGATGCAGTTTTTATGCCGGTCACCAAAGTTAATTATAGTGTAGAAGATATCAGGGGAGATGGAGCTGAGCCTAAAGATCGATTGATTTTGGAGATCTGGACGAATGGTAGTTTTAATCCAAAAGATGCTCTTTCTGAAGCAGCAGAGATTGTAGTAGATTTATTTAATCCTCTTAAAGATCTTAATCAACTTGAAACTAGTCCTCCTGATTATCAAGATGACGATAATCCTCAAAGTCAGATTCCTATTGAAGAACTACAACTTTCGGTGCGAGCTTACAATTGTCTAAAAAGAGCACAGATAAATACAGTTGCAGATTTATTGGATTATAGTCAAGAGGACCTTCTCGAAATTAAGAATTTTGGGCAGAAGTCTGCTGAAGAAGTGATTGAAGCTTTACAAAAACGGTTGGGCATTACCTTGCCTCAGGAAAAAACTAAATCTTGATCTAAGTCCTCAAATTTTCAGTGTTGTACACTGAAAATTTGAGGACTGAAATTTGACTTGTTACATTACAATTTACTTTAGGAGGAGTAAAAATCATGCGTCATCAATGTCGCGTTCCCCAACTAGGCAAGCCAGCAGACCAACGGAAAGCTTTGTTAAGGTCACTCACAACAGAGTTGATCCGTCACGGTCAAATCACAACTACTAAAACTCGAGCTAAAGCAGTGCGCTCTGAAGCAGACAAAATGATTACCTTAGCAAAAGACGGCTCTTTAGCAGCTAGACGCAGAGCAATAGGCTATATATATGATAAACAGTTAGTCCATGCCCTATTTGCAGAGGCCAAAGACCGCTATGGTGCTCGCAATGGTGGTTACACTCGAGTTTCTCGAACTCTGCGCCGTCGTGGAGATAATGCAGAAATGGCTATTATTGAGCTCGTCTAAAGTGTTTTAAAATTTGTTATCGAGTTTATGAACCGAGCCCAACCACTAGAAAAACAACGAGTCGCCCTGGTTATTCAATACCTGGGGAGTTGCTTTCATGGTTGGCAATGGCAGCCTAACCAGCGGACAGTTCAAGCAGAGATCGAAACAGCGATTACCCAAGTCCTTGAAACAAAGGTTACCTTGCACGGTGCAGGACGAACGGATGCAGGAGTTCACGCAGCCGCTCAGGTGGCTCACTTCGACTATTCTAGTCCCATTCCTGCCACTCGATGGGCAGAGATTCTCAATTCTCGTCTACCAGAAGATATTCTCATCCGAGCCTCGGCCCTCGTTACTAAGAACTGGCACGCTCGTTTTTCGGCTCAATGGCGACGCTATCGCTATACTTTCTATACCGAAAAGCAGCCAAACCTATTTATAAAACCCTTTAGTTGGCACTATTATCATTCGCCCTTGAATGAATCTCTGATGAACACAGCTCTTAAACCCTTGATGGGAAAACATCATCTAGCGGCCTTTTGTCGTGCAGGGTCCCATCGTGATCATTGTTGGGTTGAGATTCAAGCCGCTCACTGTTACCGACAGGGGCCATTTATTCATCTAGAAATTCAAGCCAATGGTTTTTTGTATGGAATGGTGCGCTTATTAGTAGGAATGTTAGTTGAAGTAGGAAGTGGTAAGCGTTCTGCTGATAACTTTACCGATATTTGGATGAATCAACGAAGAGAAGAGGTTAAATATTCTGCTCCAGCTAAAGGACTATGCTTGCTAGGAGTAGGTTATCAAGATTTTCCTTTTCCTTGTAGTGTTTGGTTCGATAACCAACCATTTTTTGTATTTCATCAAAGTTTTGACCCACAGTTTTCTGTGGCTGAGCAACCTATAGACGTGTGCCATCAGTTCCTAGAAAACTCAATAAAATAAACTTTCTCTTAATTACTCACTGAGTTCTTCATGAATAAAACCCTAACTTCAACCCTAGAAAATATTGAACATAAATGGTATGTTGTCGATGCAACTAACCAACGTTTGGGACGTTTCGCTTGTGAGATTGCAAAAGTTTTACGGGGGAAAAATAAACCAACTTTTGCTCCCCATATGGATACAGGAGATTTCATTATTGTAGTCAATGCAGAAAAAGTTATGGTAACGGGTAGAAAAAAGACCCAAAAACTCTACCGTCGTCATTCAGGTCGACCAGGGGGAATGAAAATAGAGACCTTTGAAAAGCTTCAAGCTCGTATTCCTGAGAGAATAGTTGAAAAAGCTGTCAAGGGAATGCTACCAAAAAATACTTTAGGTCGTAAGTTATTTACAAAACTTAAAGTGTACACTGGAGCGACCCATCCACATCAAGCACAACATCCTGAACTACTTAATATTAATACTATTCCTAATGGAGGAAAAAATTGATGCAAGCTACTGCGTCTGAAGACAAGGTCGTTTATTGGGGAACTGGACGTCGTAAATCAGCGATCGCAAGAGTTCGCTTAGTGCCTGGTAGTGGTGAACTTACCATTAATGGAAAACCTGGGAACATTTACTTTAACCGAATTGCTTCCTACATTCAGTCGATCAAAGCTCCGCTGGAAACCTTGGGGCTAGAGGATGACTATGATATTTTAGTCACTTCTCATGGAGGAGGGTTAACCGGTCAAGCGGATGCCGTCAAACTGGGGGTGGCGAGAGCTTTATGTGAGTTAGCTCCTGAAAATCGCCAACCCTTGAAAATTGAAGGATATTTAACTCGTGATCCTAGGGCGAAAGAACGGAAGAAATACGGCTTACATAAAGCTCGTAAAGCCCATCAATACTCAAAACGATAATTCACGATTGTTATTAACAGTTATTAATCAATCATAGCAGAAGGAGTTTTATGGCTAAACCTGACATTCACCCCACTTGGTATCCCGAATCGAAAGTGATTTGTAATGGGGAAGTTGTGATGACTGTGGGATCTACTAAACCCGAAATCAATGTTGAAGTTTGGTCGGGAAATCACCCTTTTTACACTGGAACTCAGAAGATGATCGATACGGAAGGACGAATTGATCGCTTCCAAAAACGGTATGGAAATATTAGTAAAGGAGGCAATAAAAAATCTGGAAAAGAATCTGATGCTTCCCCAAAATAGCAACGTGATTGATATTAGTGTCCCAGCAGGAATTCTGCTGGGTTCACAGTTTTCGAGATAAAGATGAAAAATATGTTGTGCTTGAAATATCAGCCGCAGCAAGTCAATCTTGAGTAAGATATGATTAAAAATCATCAATTTAACTCTTTACGTCTTAAAAGAATTTAACGTACTAGTCTATGGGTTATTAACAAATTTAGTTATCTAGAAATTCTCTACCTAAGATTATTAGAAGAAGAGCTCTAGTCTATTTTATTTTTCACTTATACTTGATATATACATTTTTAGTCGGTAAATAAACGTCAGTGGATAAATAAACGATTTATCACTAGTATTTTTATTCCCCTACAAGGGTGGACCGAAAATAGTTCCATCTTGAAAAGATAAATTAGCAGCTGCCGCGTACTCTAGTCATATCATAAAAGTTTCACTTCAAACACTGTTAGTTTTTCATGCAAGGGAGAAACACTAAAAAAGTTTACAATCTTCAGTCTACTAAACAGATATCGTAATTCTTTAGTTGATTCAAACCGAGTCGAAAGTAAATCCCTTGACATAATATTGTTACTGTTAAATTAGAAGTATTAAAGTTAAGAGAATCCTATGGCTGAGTCTTATCTATTAGAAAAGTTACAATCTGTTGAACAAACCTATAAAGAGTTAACCTACCGTCTAGCTGATCCTGACATTGCCACCAACCCTGATGAACTTCAACGAGTAGCTAAGGCACGTTCATCTTTAGAAGAAACTGTTCTTACTTATGAGACTTGGAAAGAAACTCAAGAGGAGTTAATAGGGGCTAAACAAATTCTTAAAGATGCTGGAGGTGATCTCGAAATGAGAGAAATGGCCTCCCTAGAGGTGGAGGAGTTACAAAAAAAGTCAGAAGATTTAGAAAAAAGACTGAAAATCCTGTTACTGCCTCGTGATCCTAATGATGATAAGAATATCATGCTAGAAATTCGCGCTGGTACTGGAGGTGATGAAGCCAGTATTTGGGCTGGAAATTTATTACGGATGTATTCACGTTATGCAGAAGGTCAGAAATGGACAGTTAAGCTAGTGAGTGAGTCCCTAGCGGATATGGGTGGGTTTAAGGAAGCTATTCTTGAAATTCAAGGTGAACAGGTTTATAGCAAACTTAAATTTGAAGCCGGAGTTCATCGGGTACAACGCGTTCCTGTGACAGAAGCAGGAGGACGGATTCACACTTCAACCGCAACGGTGGCAATTATGCCAGAAGTGGATGAAGTGGAAGTTAATATTGATCCTAAAGATATTGAGATATCGACAGCCCGTTCAGGGGGGGCAGGGGGACAAAATGTCAACAAAGTAGAAACCGCAGTAGACTTGTTTTATAAACCGTTGGGTATCCGTATCTTCTGCACTGAAGAGCGTTCCCAGCTACAAAACCGTGAACGGGCAATGCAAATTTTGCGGGCAAAGTTGTACGAAGTAAAGTTGCGGGAACAACAAAACGCGGTTAGTTCGATGCGTAAGTCTCAGGTAGGAACAGGGGCACGTTCTGAAAAAATTCGTACTTATAACTATAAAGACAATCGAATAACGGATCATCGTTTAGGTCAAAATTTTGCTCTTGGAGGAGTTTTAGAAGGAGATATTGAAGATATAATCCAAATTTGTATTAGTCAGGATCAACAGGAACGTTTAGAAGAATTAGCAGCTTCTCCAGAAATAGCTGAGGCAATCAATTAATCAGGTTTATTTGATCCTTATGCTGGAGTTTAGTATTAATTAGAAGACTATCAATCTCACTGTAAATTTTCGACAGTAACTTTGCTGCAATTTTATGTAATCAGGAGAAATTAGACCAAAATCCTTACCTTGCTTTTGTAGTTGAGAATCTTAGTGAAACGATATAAAAGTAATGTTGCTTTTATTATCAAAGACTCTAATGGAAATGTGGCGGGAATCAGTCAATTCTAAGAGACTATTAGAAACGTCAACAATAGAATCTGAAAGGAATAATAATATTTATTTTTAATTTTTTTAAGTCGCCATATTTTACAGATAATGATTAAGAAAAAAAATAGTACTTTAATACAGAATTAAATATGTACTATCACAATAAAAAAATTTACTTAAATATCCTATTAGGTTTTTATAAATAAAATTATTTAAAATTAGCTAAAGCTTTGCAGTATCTCATATTATTTTTTTTAAAAAACATTGTTTATCCATAAAAACACTCTATTTTTTGCAAGAAAAAAATACTAAAAATTATATATATTTCAGTCCAATAAAGTTAATGAATAAAAAGTATATGGGAGTTATTTACTCTGGGTTTCTAATTAATCATGATATTCAAATTACCCATATCTGAATCTAAGTAATATTTAAAAAATACACATAAATTGTGTTACGGTTATTGTGAATGGTTGACCACAATTAATACTGTTAATTAGTATTATATTAACCCCTAAAAAAGGGTCAACCTAAAAATATCAAGTCTAAAACTTGGTAACATATTTGAAATGAAATCTTAGCTAGGAACAATTAACTTAATGTTAGCATTTCGTACAAATTGCTGTTTAACGCCGACGATAGTTTTGTTGACAGCATACTTTTGGTCGATAGGACTGATGAATTCGGTTTGGTTTTACTTCTTAGTAATACCCTATAGGTCAGTAATTAAGTCGAAAGTGCTATCGCTGTTACGAGACTAGCCGCGATCATATTCGCCCTCGAGAATAGCTATGATGTTACAACGGACATCAGCTTCAGCCTTAACAGAAATACCAAAATCGCTTAAAGAAACTTTTAAAATGGCAGCATCTGTGATTTTAGTGCGCAGAGTGCTAAAGTGAGATATTTTAGATTTCCTTCAGCAGAATAGAAGATAACAATAATTTATAGAAGAATAAGGTAGGCTAATAGCCAGGATACTCTACAGATTTGGTTGAATTTTCAAAAAGCAACTATAAAAAATACTTTTTATGTGGAAAAAATAAAGATGTTAGTAGTTTTATAAAACTATTAACATCGCTAAAAATTTACATATTTCTATTTTTTTTCATGAAGAACACGTGATTCTTAGTTTATTTTAAAAGTTCTATTTTTGATTGATTCAAGAAAGTGTTTGGACAGGCATTGATATTATTTTTTGTAAAAAAAAGCTACCAAGAGAATAAAAAAGTATAGAATCTATCATAAATTTATAAATCACTAAAATTAGATCAATTATGGTCACTTATGGATTAAATTTTAAAAAGTAAAATTATTAGATTTAACTAAAAAAACAGACATTGCCACAAACTTTATATTTCTTTTACAAAAGACAGTTATTACTGTTTTAGATTAAACTAAGTCAAATTGCATATCTACGATTCTGTAAATGACACGTCATTATTATGATACTAACTCTCACCATGAACATTCTACTACAGGTCATGGACATGATCATAATTCTACTAGTTACAATCGTGCCTTTGTTCTTGGGTTACTACTTAATGTAAGTTTTGTATTAATTGAGTTTATAGAAGGTTTTTTAGCCAACTCAGTTGCCTTAACGGCGGATGCAGGACATAATTTAAGTGATGTTTTAGGGCTAATTTTAGCATGGACAGCTAGTTTGGTTGCCCGTCGCCAACCATCAAGTCGAAAGACTTATGGTTGGCGAAAATCATCAATTTTAGCTGCATTTTTGAATGCAGTATCTTTATTACTAGTAACAGGGGGAATAGCTTGGGAGGCACTTGAGCGATTATTCTATCCTAAGGATGTGCAAAGTCATACGATTATTTGGATAGCAGCGATAGGTATTATTATTAATACTGGTACTGCCTTAATGTTTCTCCCAGGTCGTCGAAATGATATCAACATTAAGGCTGCATTCTTCCATATGATAGCCGATGCCATAGTGTCGGTTGGGGTTGTTTTGGCAGGAATTGGAATTTTCCTAACCCATTGGTTTTGGCTAGATTCAGTCTTTAGCTTAATTATTAGTATATTGATTATTGTCAACACCTGGGAACTGTTAAAAGAGTCCTTTCACTTAGTAGTTGATGGAGTTCCTCCCAAAATTGATGAGCGTGCTGTTTACACTTATTTGTCTGAATTTCCCGGGGTCACTCAAATTCATGACTTACATATTTGGGGAATTAGTACTACAGAAACTGCCTTGACAGCACATTTAATTATTCCTCAAGGTCATCCAGGTGACAAATTTTTATCCCAAATTTGTCAGGAGTTACATAATAACTTTGGCATCGATCACTCAACACTACAAGTTGAATTAGGCGATTCACAATATCCTTGTATATTAGAACCAACGGAGAGAGTTTAATAGAAAATAATCAAGATTTTCGATTGATAAACAATAAATTTAAAAACTATTTTAATTTTTAAGGGGAATTATATGTCTTTTGTTGGTTTACATATTCACAGTGAATATAGTCTACTTGATGGAGCGTCTCAACTCAAGGCTTTAGTTAATCGTGCTTTGGAATTAGAAATGCCAGCGATTGCTCTAACTGATCATGGAGTAATGTATGGCGTGATCGAATTTATGAAAGTTTGCCGTAATAAAGGAATTAAAGCAATTATCGGCAATGAAATGTATGTTATTAATGAAGATATTGAAGTTAATAAACGTCATAAAAGATATCATCAAGTTGTCTTAGCCAAAAATACCCAAGGCTATAGAAATTTAGTCAAGTTGACAACTATATCTCACCTCAAAGGTATTCAGGGAAAGGGAATTTTTTCTCGTCCTTGTATTAATAAAGAATTATTAGAGCAACATCATGAGGGGTTAATTGTTACTAGTGCTTGTATAGGAGGGGAAATTCCCCAAAAAATTTTAGCAGGAGATTTGAAAGAGGCTAAACGTATCGCCAAATGGTATCAAAAGTTGTTTAAAGATGACTTTTACTTAGAAATCCAAGATCATGGTTCGCAAGAAGATCGAATTGTTAATCGAGAGATTGTCAAAATTGCTGATAAATTAGACATTAGAATTATTGCAACTAATGACTCTCATTTCATCTCTTGCTATGACGTCGAAGCTCATGATGCTTTACTTTGTATTAAAACACAGAAATTAATTACAGAAGATAAACGACTTAGATATAGTGGGACTGAATATCTAAAATCTGCAGAAGAAATGAGGTTATTATTCCGAGATCATCTTCCTGATAGTGTAATTGAAGACGCAATAAATAATACTTTAGAAGTTGCCAATAAAATTGAACATTATAAAGATATTTTTGGAGAACCTCGCATTCCTAATTATCCCGTTCCTTCAGGACATAATCCTGATAGTTATATTGAAGAAATAAGTTGGGAAGGTTTGATAGAAAGGCTAAAATGTCATTCTCGTAAAGAAATCCCAGATAACTATAAGGAAAGATTAGAATATGAACTAAAGATGTTGCAAAGAATGGGGTTTTCAACTTATTTTTTAGTAGTTTGGGATTATATTAAATATGCAAGAGATCACAAAATTCCTGTGGGACCTGGAAGAGGATCGGCTGCAGGTTCTTTAGTTGCTTATTCTTTGAAAATAACTAATATAGATCCAGTTCATCACGGACTTTTATTTGAAAGATTTTTAAATCCTGAACGGAAATCTATGCCTGATGTTGATACAGATTTTTGTATTGAAAGACGAGATGAAATGATTAAATATGTCACCGAAAAATATGGAGAAGCTAATGTTGCTCAAATTATTACTTTTAACCGCATGACTTCTAAAGCTGTTTTAAAAGATGTGGCTAGAGTGTTAAATGTTCCCTATGCAGACTCCGATAAAATGGCGAAAATGATTCCAGTCTCACGTGGAAAACCCACTGAATTAAAAGTAATGATTTCTGATGAGACACCAGAGCCAAAATTCAAAGAAGCTTATGATAATCAAGAAGTAGATATTAAAGATGATAAAGGAAATGTGATTGGTCAAATCCCTGTGCGTAATTGGGTGGAGATGGCAATTCGCATTGAAGGAACTAATAAGACCTTTGGAGTCCATGCTGCAGGTGTAGTTATTTCTTCTGAACCTTTAGACGAAGTTGTCCCTCTTCAAAGAAATAATGAAGGAGCAGTTATTACTCAGTATTTTATGGAAGATTTAGAGTCCCTAGGGTTGTTAAAAATGGACTTTTTGGGGTTAAAAAATTTAACAACTATTCAGAAAACAGCAGATTTAATTAAGCGAAATAGAAATCTAGATTTAGATTTAGATCAACTACCTTTAGAAGAAAGAAAAGCCTTACAAATCCTTGACAAAGGAACTGCTAAAAAACTTCCAGATGATATAGACAAAACCTATAAACTTTTAGCAAGAGGAGACTTAGAAGGAATTTTTCAGTTAGAATCATCAGGAATGAAGCAGATCGTTAGAGATCTAAAACCATCAGGAATTGAAGATATTTCTTCTATTTTAGCTCTTTATCGCCCTGGTCCTTTAGATGCTGGACTTATTCCTAAATTTATTGATCGTAAACATGGAAAAGAAGCGATTCAATATGAACATTCTTTATTAGAACCCATTCTTGAAGAAACCTATGCTGTCTTAGTTTATCAAGAACAAATCATGAAGATGGCACAAGATTTAGCGGGTTATTCTTTAGGAGAAGCAGATTTATTACGTCGCGCAATGGGAAAAAAGAAAATCTCAGAAATGAAAAAGCATCGAGAAATTTTTATTGATGGCTCGACTAAAAATGGAGTTCCTAGGAATGTTGCAGAAAATTTATACGAACAAATGGTTAAGTTTGCGGAATATTGCTTGAGTTATGATACAGAAGTATTGACCGTCGAATATGGAGCGATTCCTATCGGAAGAGTGGTAGAAGAAAGTCTTGACTGTACTATTTATACAGTAGACAAAAATGGCTTTGTTTATACTCAACCCATTCAACAATGGCATTCACGAGGTCAACAAGAAATATTTGAATATTGTCTTGAAGACAGTTCCATCATTCGAGCAACAAAAGACCATAAATTTCTGACTGCCGAAGGGGAAATGTTCCCTATTCATGAGATCTTCGAACAAGGATTAGAGTTAAAGAGAATTCTCCCCCTGTCCGATGATAACAAAACATACCTAAATTGAAAATAATAATGAAGAGTTTTCGGGCTCTTCTAAACCGAGCAGCAAAGACTGACTATATTCGGTAAAACCTATAAGGCAAAACCGTCAGCTTTTGTTTATTATGACCTTGTCGCGGTCGATCTTAGGAGAGTCAGTTATCTAGACTCAATTATGATGCTTGGTCGCAGATTACAAGGTACTTGAATCTAAACTTTGTGCGGCTTCAGGCGTTAAGGGTAAATGCAACCCGCACTCCTGCTTCAGCCCGTGGAAACGACTATCTCGTTCGCTTTCATCTCCTGCTATCATAGGACGACTTGAATGCCAATCTCCGACTGACACATATCCTTTCTCAAAATAGGGATGATAGGGTAAATTGTGGACTGTCAAATACTGATAAATATCACGGGAATCCCAATGCAAAATCGGGTGAACCTTATAATAGTTTCCTTGTTGTTCTACCCGTTCTAAAGATTTCCGATGACTCGTTTGAGTCCGACGTAACCCGGCTAACCAAGCTGTGGCATTTAACTCAAGCAAAGCCCTTTGCATTGGCTCTACCTTGCGGATATTATCATACAGGTTAAGAGATTCCAAATCCTTTTTGTCCCACAGTTTCCCATAAAGAGCCTCCATACGGCCTGGGGTAAGAGGAGATTGATATATCCTCAAATTAAGGTTTAACTGTCTGCTTAACTTTTCAGCAAAACAATAAGTTTCCGCCGGAAGATACCCAGTGTCAACCCAAATTACCGGGATATGAGAGACAACTTGAGTTACTAAATGAAGCATAACTGCCGCTTGGATACCAAAGCTGGTACTCATCACCAATCCATCCCCGAATGTATTGGCAGACCACTCAACTACATTTTGGGCACTCCTATTGGATAGGAGTTGATTGGTTGCTTGTAAATCAAGACTAGGTTTAAGAATTTTGGGAGTGTGATGTGGTTGAGAACCATGAACAGAGATAGCTTGAGTACCATTTACTTGCATTTGGGAGTTGAGCAGATCAATATGGGGCATTTGGTAACTGTTTCCCTGGTGTTCAACAATCTTGACGTTAAGTAATGGTATCCATCAAAGTTGAACGATCCCATCTACGCCCTCACAGTCAATTGCCAACGCAATTCAATTGTTAAGAGGATTCAGTGATTTGATATTTAGATTTTGTATCCTTCTCAAAGGAAGAGTATTCTTCTCAAAGTTTGATTTGAACAAAAGTTTAGGACAGTTTATGATCTCATTGTATCGTAGTTCCTAAAAGGACAACTCCTATAACTAATTTATTAGCTTTTTTTAAGATTGAGCTTTACCAAAATACTTAATCGATAGACCCAAGAGTCATTGAGCGATATGATTATCTAGAAACTGTAACTGATGTGACTTAAGTTGACAAACCGACTTAAATCGATCATGTTGCAGACAACACTGTGCTGTCAGACAGCTAGTGGAAGTTAAACAAATACTTGTAGAGGGGAATTTGGAGCGAGTTTAGAAACCTTGCTTTCTAAACAAGACAAACCCAATGAAGCAAGAATCCTGCACGGTTCTACCGGTGGGAGTATCAATCAAACATAAACTCTAGGTTCAATTCAACAGTAACAATAGAGGGATGACTTACCACCGAGTATTAGTTAAACTAAGCGGCGAGGCCTTGATGGGCAACCTAGGCTATGGCATTGACCCTAAAGTGGTAGCCGAAATTGCTCAGGAAATTTCAGATGTCATTGAACATGGCACCCAATTGGCTATCGTTGTTGGGGGAGGGAACATCTTTCGTGGAGTCAAAGCGGCTTCAGCCGGTATGGATCGAGCGACAGCTGACTACATTGGTATGATTGCTACAGTTATGAATGCTATGACGTTGCAAGATGCCCTCGAACAGATGGGAATCCCTACACGAGTCCTGACAGCAATCGCTATGCAGGAAGTAGCCGAACTCTATATCCGTCGTCGTGCCATTCGCCATCTTGAAAAGGGGCGCGTAGTCATTTTTGGAGCTGGCTCAGGAAATCCCTTTTTTACCACTGACACCACGGCCGCGCTCCGGGCTGCTGAAATTGATGCAGAGGTGGTTTTCAAGGCAACAAAAGTCGATGGGATTTACGATAGTGATCCCACTATTAATCCGAAAGCTCGTCGTTATCAAAGTCTGACCTACGGTCATGTATTAGCTAATGATCTGCGGGTAATGGATGGAACGGCGATCGCCCTTTGTAAAGAAAATAATATCCCAATCGTTGTCTTTGATCTCTCGGTTCGAAGCAACATCCTTCGAGCTATCAAAGGAGAAGCGGTTGGAACACTTGTGGGAGGTTTCTGTGAAGTTAGCTGAACTTAAAGATAATATGCAAAAATCTATTGAGGCCACTCAACGGTCTTTCAATACCATCAGAACAGGAAGAGCTAATGCTTCACTTCTTGATAGGATAACGGTTGAATACTATGGGACAGAAACTTCCCTAAATCAGCTAGCCAATATTAGCATTCCTGATGCCATTAGCATCAATATATTGCCCTACGATAAGAGTAGTATGGGAGCAATTGAAAAAGCTATTAGCCTTTCAGATATTGGTTTAACCCCAAATAATGATGGTAAGGTCATTCGTTTAAATATTCCTCCCTTAACGCAAGAACGGCGTAAAGAACTAGTCAAATTAGCCGGAAAGTTAGCTGAAGAGGGGAAGGTAGCTATTCGAAATATTCGTCGAGATTTCATTGATACAATTCGTAAACAAGAAAAAAACAATGATATTTCTGAGGATGAATCCCGTGATTTACAGAATGAGATTCAGAAAATAACTGATAGATTCATAACAAAAATCGACGATTTGTTGAAAATCAAGGAAAAAGATATTATGACAGTCTAATCAGACTACTATATATATTTGTCTAAAGTCAGTGTCAGTAGGGGATTTACCTCATCAATAAAGCCCCTACTGAAATAGAGGCTTTATAAACAAAACTCAGCCTTCTGCTTTTTCAAAGCAGGAAGCGTTGGAGTCGACAGTCTAGTTAAAAAATAATTCATAAAATGAATAAAGATCTATGAAATTTTGAGCGATTACGACTATTATAATTTCTTTTCTACTATCATTATTCAGTTTAGTTAATCACTCCATTGAGGATTGCCATCACTTAAATCAGAGTATTCAATATAGTCTGTCAAGACCATCTTTTGAAATTGACTAAAAAGCAGTGACCAAGGGCCTTTCCAAGTCGTTGGCTAGTTGTTATATAGCGACCAGAAAAGCTAAAAATATATTAGGACAAACTGTTTATTATACTGATATTTTTAGAAAAATTTTAAACATTAATAATGAGCCAGTGTTGTAACATTTAAATAGTATGGGTTCAATTACTGAAGTTCCCCCAGGGGTCAGCAAGTTTAAACTAAGGATTACGGTTCCAGCTAATCAACTGACCCCCCTTGAATTAAGGCAATCTAAAGCGTCTGAGTTCACCACCAAAATGACCTCTATTTTCTAGAAAAGTGCAGCCTATAATGGTTACTTAACCTAGAAGATAGCGGGAACCTGAGTCAATATCGAAGAAATAAATTGCAATGCTAAAATTGCTAAAAGGGGAGACATATCCAAACCGCCCAAGGGAGGAATAATAGACCGAAAAATGTTGAGGTAAGGATCAGTAATAGGGCTTAGAAAAGCCATTATACTGTAAGCCCATTCAGTAGTTTGGAACCAAGAGAGTAAGATTCTAATAAAAATCAACAGTAGATATATGTTGATGAAGTTTATCAAAGTTTCAATAATTAACGCAGCGGCCATAAGTTACAATCCTCCTTAATTAATTGATCACTGTTGTACAGGTTGATCTTATATCAAATTTAATTCTTCAATCACAAATCGAGGGGAACATCTCTTCTGATTGAATTGATCACGATTATATCAAAAGCCGTTTCAAACAGTTCTTAAGTAAGTTTTGTTTTAGCTGACGCTTGAACTTGTTTTCCATCAGCCTTACCCTTTAGTTATATGTACAGTCAGTTTCATTATTTTTTCCATATCTTGATAAGAGGGGTTGTACCGACATTTGCAATAATTTAATCGATAATTTAGATCATTTCGTAATCTATGGACCTCGATTTATATTTTTGTACTAAAAGCAGTTTTATGAGGTATAGTTTTAAAAAATCTATAAACTACCTTAGCCTAGTTAAGACCTATTGCAAATTTGTTTTGGCAGCTGAAAAAATAGAACAGTTCACTTTATTAGTTACCATGATGAACTAGTTCAAAAATTTTTAAAAACGAGTAAATCTAATTACTGGGAGTTTTAGCTGTTGAAGAAGTCCCAAAAGGCACATCAACAAATCCTAATTCATACAATTGCTGATAACATTTTTTTCCTAAATCGGTTGTGGGGTTTTGAGAACGAATAACTTGGACCAACAAAGGAACAGCCAATTCTGGTTTATCTTGTGCTCGGTGAACAAGGGCTAATTGATAAGTGGCAGAATCCCTCATCTGACCTGTTTTTAGCGCGCTATTACGTTGAGATTCATAAATATCATTATCAATCCCTGAAAAACTCTTGGCTAATTGTAAATAGAAATTAGACAACTGATTAAAAATCTTGCGAGCTTGCTGGAGTTTACTAGCCGCTCGGTCATAGTTCTCAGCATTAACAGCTTCATTAGCCTCTGAAACGAGTCTTTGAGCTCCTTGTGAGCTAAGTAAACTGTCAGCTTGAGTTAGGGGACGCAAATTAGTAGGATCACTAGGATCTTCATCTGTGATTTCCCCTCCATTATCTGGGGTAGCTCCAAGCACCTCACCATTGTCCCGGCTAACAGGGGGCGTTTGAGCTTGTATTGGATGTGATTGGGTAATTCCCAAGGCTAGTAAGGCAACCATTAGACGATTCAAACTAAAGCAGCGCATTAACACCTTTAACATAGCAGAACTCGCTCGAGCCGAGTTTTGGTAAAACAACTTATGAAGACTCGAGACATCTTAACATTTGTCTTCCCCCATTAGTTGATTTTTTTACAAAAGGCCACTCAAATTAAAGCAAGTTACAGCTCAATTTTGCATCAAGAATTGAGTAAATTCAATTGCTCCTTAAGGATGTTAGTGAGCTCAGTTGCTGCTCCTGCCTGGCCTCTAACCTGTAACAAGCGATCACGGATTTCTACTAGTTTAATAGGATTGCCTAACCAATCTAATATTAATTCTGCGACATCGGTTGCTTGAAGTTCTCCCACTAATTCCGGCACAATCTCTTCATTAGCCCAAAGATTAGGCCAAGCAAATAATTGTCCCCGTTTAAGTACCATTAAATTAATAGTCTTAGCGAAAGCCCTCCCCACTAAAGGTAAACTTGCTAAAATCCCTGGAATTCCATCCCAAGTCCGCATAGCATCGAGTTGTTGGGTAGGGACTAAGACAATCATGGGAATCCCTAATGCTCCTAATTCAGCTGTGTTAGCCCCTACAGTGGTTAAGGCTAAACAACAATGGCAGAGGTGATCGTAGGCAGGAAATTGGGTAATCAATTCTACTTGAAGCCCATTAGGAGTCTCTAGTCGAGGAAAGGGAGATGAGTCAGCACTAGCCATGACTAATTTTGCAGACACTCCCCCCATCTTCATTATCATAGGATTTTGACTCGAATCAGCAAAGCCGGCCAAGGTGGATAAATCCAGGGTGGGGGCAACAGGAAGAATAAAGCGAGTGCTGGAGTTTTGTTGATAAACTTGTTCGGCAATCGCTAAACATAAAGGAATCCCCTGCATCAATTTTCCTGGTTTCGACCCAGGTAGAATACCAATGGTGGGGAAAGGAGCAATTTGGGATGAATTTACAGAAGTTGGGGTCAAATCTGACATCAAATCCCCTACTACGGTTAGTTTGTGTTGATGGGATTTGGGAATAGGTTTAATCACATCTGCATTCATGACTCCAAATCGATCAATCCAACGATACCAACGGGCTTCCCGTTCCGCATAAATGACGGTGCGGTATCCTAATCGTTTACCGAGTAGCATTGTATAAAATTGATCACCCCCCAGAAATAAGACAATGCCGTGTTTATGCCAGTTCCAATTCTCAGTCGTTTTTCCCCAGAATAAAAAATTAAAAAAATGTTCACTTGACTGAACCCGATCAACTTCCAAGTAACGACGCGCGATGGCGGCTTCTTGTCCAGTAGCATGAGGACAAGGGGATAAAACCACAGAAATACGCACTTGAGAGCTATCCCAGCCTAAAATTTCTCGTATAGCTTTCACCACAGGACGTACCCAAGTGGTTACTTCCCCTGGCCCGTTAGACAAAATAAGAATATCAGCTGGTTGCATTGATAGTTGTTGATCCTTTTTTGCAAAAATACCTCATCTTTATAATATCTTTGAGCGGAGCAATCGCTTCCCCTACAAAAGTAAGTTCTTCTACTGAAGTTTCGACATTCAGAGGATTATCTTATTTCCTCCCCATAATGGGGAGACATTTGTTATCCTAAGACCCAATAAGTGGATTTACTTAATCTGCCTCTAAAACGCCTTTGGCCAAAGAAATGAATTATGAATAAGAATCATTTATTTTCTGCAATCTTTTTTTCTAAGCGTCTGATTTCTACTTTAATTTTGTCTGGTTGTTTATTTGCCGGCGTTCAAGCTCTAACTTGGGCAGGAAGTAATCCTGGACTAACAATTTTTAGTGGAGTTGAGAACCGTAAAGATATTCTCGATTATCATTTGGACTTTAATGGCCGTCCTAGACAAGTGGGAGAACGGTATAGACTCTATGTTCCAGGGAAAAAGTTGACTCAAGGGGCAAGTAAATTTTTTATTTCTTATCTTGAAAGGCCTAAATTCGATGGAAAATTTAATCTTGATAAAGTAGAAGTTCGTGTTGATGGCGAGTCTTTACCCTTAAAAGATGTCTATTGGGACAAAGAAAGTCGTGTCCTTGAAATTGAGCTAAAAACACCTATCGAAGCTAGTAAAAAGGCAGAAATTATCTTTTCTGGGGTAAAAAATCCTAGCAATGGTACTTATTACTTAATTTGTGACGTTTTGAGTTCAGGAGAGATCCCCATCCGTATGTATGTAGGAACTTGGATTGTATCAATTGAAAGAGTTTAAGTTTTTCCTAGTCAAAATTCTTAAATAAAGATTAGATAATAATAAGGGTTAACGGCTGTTGACCCTTATTTAGTTAGACGAATTAAGTTAGATTCACACTACGTTAGAATTTTATAGATGTATTCAAACAATTTCTTGAAAAAAATACCTTTATCTATTATTTTAAATTTTACTTTTGTAAAGTAACGCCACTATTAAATCTAGATATCCTTGAAGTTTACGAGTTATCAAAAAGTTTTCTTAAATAAACTCTTTAGCCTTTGATAACATTTTTATTTAAATAAGTTCGACGGATAGTTGTGTAGAGGAAAGTAAGTAGCATCTATTGATATCTAGTCCTTTTGATGTAAAATATTATGTGCTTCATACAACTAAGTAAAAATATCAGGACAGTTTTCGAAAAAAATGTCTACACATTCTCTAACTGTTTTAATTTTAGGTGATATTTGTTTGAATAAATTTATGACAACAGAATATTAATTTTTAATTATGTTTAGGTCTGGTAGAATAAGGTAAAAAGTACAACACTAGTTTCATCCACAAAATAATATCTCCTAATTTTTATTGAGATATTATTTCTCAATATAACCAAGCTTAAAATAAATCTCTGCCATAACTTATTTCAAGAGTTCGATGGAAATTTTTTTAAAATTATTTCCGTTTTCATTATTTTTTAGATCTGTAAGTTTTCTCTCTGTCTACCTATTTTTTAACCGTATAGATCAGTATCTTATCAGATATGTCTCTTCACGAGAAGACTCTACTTACTAAATTTTAACTACTACTATCTTTAGTAAAAAAAATAAGTTGAAGAAAAAATAACCAATTTTCAAAGTTCTAAGATTTTTACTTCTAATAAAAAAATATTAATTGCCGCAAAAGAGCTCAAGAATTTTAAAATGTCCTAATTATTTGGAGTACTGTTATATTTCTTCAATTTTTTCCTAATAAGACTTTAATTTAGAGCCTAAATATAGTCCTATTTCACTTTGTAGATGGCAAATCTAGAATAGATTAGTATTGTCTGAAAACATCCCATTTCTTAATGTTAACTATTGTTTGTGGATGAAACTTTTATAGAGAGAAACTTTCGGTTATGTCTTTACAAAAATAGGATAGTCTTAATCAAACTCTCAGGAGATTCACCCCTGTATAATCGTTGACATTAGTCAATTATACTTAATATTGGTTCTTAATTCTACTGACAAAACTTTTCAACGACTCTAACAAAGATCTCAACTCCTATTAATAGTGCTGTTTCATCAAAATTCAAACGAGGATGATGGTGAGGATAGGTAAACCCTTTATTTTGATTAGCTGACCTCAAAAGAAAGTAACATCCTGGGATTTCTTGTAAAAAGAAAGACATATCTTCTCCTCCCATAGTTTGACAAGAAGAAATGATCTAGGCGGGAGTTTCCATAACATCCATAGCCACTGAGTACACTAAATCTACTATCTTTTCATCATTAATAACCGGAGGATACAACCACCAATAATCTAGCTCATAGGTGGCACCGAAAGTTTGACAAATTCCCGCAACAATTTCTGCGATACGTTTACCAAAATATCCTTTTAAATTAGGATTAAAATAGCGAACAGTACCACTCATTTTAGCCTTGTCTGTAATCACATTTAATCCCGTTCCTGCATGAAGTTCTCCTACTGTAACGACGGCTGAGTCAAGAGGATTAACACTACGCGAAACAATTGTTTGTAAAGCATTGACAATTTTTTGCGCATTAACTACCACAGAGTCCACAGTTTGATCAGGCATTGCCCCATGTCCACCCTTTCTGAAAATATCTAGGCGAAAACATTCTACTGCTGCCATCAACGGTCCACTGCTTACTCCCACTGTCCCTAAAGGAAAATTATTCCACAGATGTAATCCAATAATGGCATCTACATCAGGATTTTTGAGAACTCCTTCATCAATCATCAGTCTTGCCCCTTCTGAACTTTCTATAGTTCCTTTAAAATCATGGCGATGGTGCCACAGATAATCAGCCGTTCCTAGAGCAATTGCCGTGTGCCCATCGTGACCACAGGCGTGCATTATACCACTGTTTTGGGAACGATAAGGAACCTCATTTTCTTCTTGAATGGATAAAGCATCCATGTCAGACCGAATTGCTAAAACTGGTACAGGATAGGGACTAGCAATGGTGGCGACAATTCCTGTTTGATGAGGAATACCTATTTTTGTTAAAGTTTTGGCAATAAACGCCTCTGTTGCTTTTTCTTGAAACCCTAGTTCTGGTTGAATGTGAAACCGTCTGCGCCATTGAACTAATTTTGAGCGACAGAAACGAATATCTAAGCGAATTTTAGAGAAGTTAATACTAGGAATTGAGAAAATTTTAGATGAAGCCATCGGGGATAATAAACATATAAAACATACTACTCTATTTTAATTGTCTACAAAAAAGGTATTTTGCCGAAAAAAAAATGATAAACCTAACAATTAGGAATGAGAAACAGGGAATAGTTGAAAGAAAAAAAGAAATTAAATAACTTTAAGAACTTGATAACTTAGTCAAAAGGTATCGATATTGCAGAAAAGTGCTATTTACTAACTAAAAATTTTTCTAAAAAAAAACTATATTACACAAATTAAAACTAGTTTTAAATTAAAGAGAAGCATGGTCGAAAGATACAGACAGAAGACTATATAGGTATAGGGAAAACCGCACAAATTTTTTAAATCTAGTGTAAGGCTCAACTGCTAGAAGACAAACCTCGTCTAATTTTAGACAAAGGTGTAGTACAAATATTCAAAAAAATAGGTAGAGATGATTCTTGACTTTATTAAAAGAAAAAAATAGGTTAACTATTAATCTTATTAATTAGGAAATAAATTTTTTTTTATTATTCCCTTGCCCCTCCTTTCAAAGGATTAATTTTACATAAGAAGCTCTGTACAATTAGAAAAATTATATACAAAAATTAATAGAACTATATTATGTATGATCTTGTTTTTCTGAAACTTACTTATTTATACTTGAATTTTATCCATATACATAATAAATAGCATAACAAATTAATTAAATATTTAATGTCATTGATTCTTTTTTGATAAAAGACGATAACTATATTAACTTCAAGGGTGGAAATACGTGATTTTTAAAATCAATCATTCAAAGAGGTTTTTGAAACAACTAGACTAAAATAAAAATCACGTATTTTTATAGATTCTGTAAACTGAAGAAGATATCAACTAGCAGTAAGTCTAAAACTTCTTGGCTATTGAGACAAAAAAGGCGTTTCAATGGTACACTCTAATAGTCTAATAGTGTTTCGGTAAACTTAAGAGCAAGCCTATGTACAACCCCTCTTTGCGCCAAGAACCACGTTATGAACCAGCTGTGGTGATTCCAGTTAAATATGATTCTTCCATTCTAGATTGGTTAAAAGCCAATGACCGTCTGATTCCCCGGGAAGGAGAAGACCTCAGAAGTTCACTGAAAGAGGATGAAGAAATCTCAGAATTGATGGATGTTGATGACAGCTATGATGATGATGATGATGACATTGATTTAGACGAAGACTAAGTTAGTCTATCAACCTCACGCTATATTGTCTGTGTTGATTGTTATTTGATTCTAATATTTAAGGTAGTTGTGGACGCTAAATTCTCCCCTTCAACCCTCTTTACAAAACCATCAGGGACCTTTTTACTAATTCTATTAATAGTGTTGTTAAACCTTTTAGGTTTAGGGTTAGCTCAACTTGTAGGACAACCAATTTGCTTTAGTCTAACACTTATGTTTCCTCTTGGTATCTCCGCCACTATCAGTGCAATTCTTGGTTATGGGATCGTTCCCCTGCTACGGCGACTTAAAACTGGACAAATTATCCAAGAAGACGGTCCCCAAGCTCACTTAACCAAAGCGGGAACCCCGACTATGGGAGGAATTTTTTTTATACCGGTTGGAGTGATCGTAGCTCTAGTCTGGACAAACTTTGATCATGCTGTTATCGCTGTTTCAGCCGTTACCCTTGCTTATCTTGGCATTGGTTGGATAGATGATTGGCAGATTCTACGACATAAATCCAATAAAGGGATTAGCCCTTGGGTAAAACTTATTCTACAAATCGCAATCGCTATTGTTTTTTGTTTTTGGGTGTTTCAGAGTCAACCATCTAGCATTACTGATGTTACCCTTCCTGGAAATCTGATTTTGCATTTAGGAATTTTCTTTTGGTTAATTGCAGGATTTGTCCTAGTAGCTGAGAGTAATGCCACTAATCTTACAGACGGGGTAGACGGCTTAGCTGCAGGAAATGGAGCCTTAGCTTTTTTAGGGTTAGGAGTATTAGTGAATCCTGGCCACTCAGGATTAATGATTTTCTGTGCTTGTCTAAGTGGAGGATGTTTAGGATTTGTCGTCCACAACCGTAACCCCGCTAAGGTTTTTATGGGGGATACAGGTTCTCTCGCATTAGGGGGTTCCCTTGGGGCAGTGGGTATTCTTAGTGGTAATCTTTGGGAATTATTTATCATCAGTGGGGTTTTCTTTGTTGAATCTCTCTCAGTTATTCTCCAAGTTGCTTACTATAAGGCAACTAAAGGACCTGATGGGCAAGGCAAGCGATTGTTAAAAATGGCTCCGTTGCATCACCATTTAGAATTAAGTGGTTGGGCCGAAACCAAAATTGTAGGAACATTCTACCTAGTTAATGCAGCACTGACAGTTTTAGCTGTAGTTTTAACCTAGTACACATTGAGTATAGATTGGGTAAAGTTCTCAAGAGTTTTAAGCTGCGGTGATTTTTGGTATTGATCGCAACGCAACCATAATAAATATTCCAAGTTTCCTGCCGGTCCGGTAATAGGAGATTCAGTTAACCCGTGATAGTACCACCCCAAAGAACAAGCAGCTTGTAGAACTTGGTAAATAGCTTGGGCGTGATCTTTGGGATTACGAACAACCCCTTTTTTCCCAACCCGCGACCGCCCTGCCTCAAACTGAGGTTTAACCAACAAAATGACTTCTTTGGGAACCACTAATAAATTCCACAGGGGTTCTAATAATTTAGTTAAAGAAATAAAGGAAACATCCATTACCCCTAAGTCAGCTTGAGGATTATTTCCATATAAATCATCAGGGGTTAAGTAGCGGAAATTAGTTCTTTCTTTTAAAATAACGCGCTCGTCTCGACGTAAACGCCATGCCACTTGTCCATAACCTACATCCACTCCATAAATCTGTTTTGCCCCAGCCTGCAATAGACAATCGGTGAATCCCCCGGTAGAAATGCCACCATCTAAACAAATTCGCCCTGATATAGCTATGTTAAAAGTATTTACAGCCTTTTCAAGTTTCAAACCACCACGAGAAACATAACGGGCTTTAGCTTGTAGTTGAATGTCAGCTGTAATATCGACTCTGGTTCCTGGTTTATCAATAACTTGCTGATGTACCTTAACCTCTCCAGCTCGAATAAATCCTTGGGCTTCTTGACGGGAAGAACACAGGTTCTTATCAACTAATAAAATATCGAGACGTTGTTTACTCACAGATTTTACTTTTGACTTTTTGTAAAAATTTTATTTATCTAAATTATAAAAAGAAACATGTGTTTTTATAGAAAAAACATGTCTCTTTGACTGAGTAAGCCGCTATAAATACACCCCTTTTAGGGTATATTACTTTTTGTCTTTATACTTAAGCAAGTATAGTTTAATTTGTATTGCTTTAATTGATATTTTTTAGAGCAGATCTTTTGAGCAAGACCTTGTTTAACTGTTCTAGTAAAATCACATTAAAACATACTTTTAGCAATTGTATAAGTTTTTATTTAGTACCATCACCTTTTCATTATATTTAATACTGAACTATGAGTTTACAGAAAAAATAGGCACAATTTTTTTTCTCGAGACTGTTTTAGTTTAGCTTAAAATAAACCACTCGGAGGAACTAAGTAATTATCAAGAATGATTACCACCTCTATTTCTTGGCATTTGCCATCTTCTTTAGCTTCATTTGTTTCTTTGTCTAAGATTTTTCTATTTTTTATTTCTTTTATTTAGAACATAAATTAATTATTATACTTACTTTTATTGCTTTCTATGTATAGATCTTTTTGAAAAAACCTCAGATAATTGTTGTCTATTACAAGTTCTTAAGTTCTTTTCTTCTCTTTTTAACTATCTCTCTTTAAAAAATTTTATATTTTATTTATGATTCTTAGATAGTCTCATAATCCTCATTATACTTTAAGAATATATCTAGAGATTGTTTTTCTAATTGTATCTTGTAATAGTTTCACCCAATCTATAATTTCTTTTAGTTACCATACTTTTTGATTTAAACATAAAATTTCTATTCCTATCCTTTTCTGCAAGTATTTTGGGGAGCCAAAGTCAACTTTAACAGTGCTTGTTCTTCTAATTTAATTAGCTAATTTTTTAGTTTACTTAACATCTAAATGCCATTTTCTTTTGAATATTTCTATATTAGACTAATTTAAATATACCTACATTAATTTAACATAAATAAGCAACATGATGCTAATAAAGATTACACTGTTAAAAGTAATTTCTATAAATAAACCTCAAAGTATATTAGTATAGTCAGCTATAATAACTTTGCTCCATTGATGTTACTTTCCCATTTAAGAGTGTTTCTCAAGTAAAAGTTCAGAAAGGAATTTATTTGAGTTAAGTGAATTTTAAAAAGTGGTTATACAAAACTGGTGATGTAGAATTAACTAGTAAAATACCAGGTTAGAAAACTTCGAAGTTAAAAATTGACAAAATTGATAACTTCATCAATTCTCCATAAAGTCTCCTTTTAATCAACTTCAATTTATTATTAATACCTTTTACTGTTCCTTGAATTATTTCTTGGTCGAGACAGACAATAACTTTTTTAACTCAAGGCCCGATTGTTTCACAGCTTTTTCGGAACAATAAATAAGTCTTTTGACACCAATTGACTAATTTTAAGAGTTCTAATATTTAGTAAATCTTAAAGAAATATTTTAATTTTCTCGTTTATTTAATTAGTGTCTTGGCAAGAAAACTGATGACGATGACGTTTCATATATCTACTTTAGTTTAGTTTTTGTTCCTTAAACAGCTTTTCTTTTTTTTATGCAAAAAAATTTACTTTTATTTAATCCTAACAGAGTGTTTTATTTTTAATTAGTATTTTTAAGCTTCTTAGCTTCTCGTTAAAAAAATTTTCTTTGATCATCTAATTAATCGCTAATTTATATCATTTATAGAAAGTCTATTTTCTACTGTTTTAGCTTACTATCTTAATTTATTTACAACATTTTGAGATATTTTTTAAAAATTTAAAGGCACTTTTTTATTCTCAGTTTTTGTATACTATTTTTTTATTTCTATGATTTATAGGTTCACTTTTTTTATTAAAAATCAACTGTCTCAATATCTGAGTTTTCTTCCATCTATAAGTCTCGACCTAAATCTTTAAACATTGTTTCTATTTCTTGTTCATTCACTCAATTTCTTTTGATCACATTCTAATTTCACTCTTTAAGACTTCTTCGATATTTTTTATATCAGACCTTATCAATCTATGCTGTCTTCTCTTCAAGAAAACTTAACGTTCTTCTCAATTTGTCTTCACGTTAAACTTTTACCTAAAAAACGCTATATAGAGAAATACATATTTTTTGATTTGAGCGACTTCCGAGAATCAAATTTACAGTTCAATTTTTCTAAATTCTTATAGTATGAGAACTTAATGTAGTTTTTTTAAAACTTATTAATAATTTTCTTAAACAAATAAATAAACAGGAAAATATTTGCTAGCACAGCTGATTTTTTTGCCAAATGAGAACTCGTTAATTTTTAGTTATTTGGCTATTTAGATAAGATTCTGATAAAAACGGGTTAAAATTTTCCCGATTTGTTTAAAACAATCGCTGAGAAGTTAAAGTTATTCAGGCAAATAAGATAATTACCTAGAAGAAGAAATCGAACTTATCATAAATATGGTAAAGATGAGAACCTCATTATAGTTGTTATCCTCAGCGTCGATTGCTTTGCGCGCTGTAGAAAATACCTAAAAAAGTTGAGATAGCTATCAATATCAGCGCTATCCCTCCTGGAAAAAAGCTCAAAATCTTTGTTCCTCTCAATATATAAAATGTGAGTGTTATTAGTAACGAGATTATGAAAAGATAAGGGATGGAGGCAGTCTTGGAACGAGTTGATTTGCTCATAAACTATAATAGCAGCACAAGGAACAATCATGACATTACATTAATGTCATCAGTATATCAACTTACAATATTTTTAAATTTCATTAAAGTACTAAACATTATAATTAGTACTTTTTTTCTGTAAACATCAGTGAAAGTAGACCTCTAATTTATTAAAACTGTAAAGATTCTTTATAAAGGTTCAAGTTTGATACTGAGGAACGCAATGCTATCCCTAAACTGCTTAATTTTGGACAAAAAAAAAGAATATAACGCAAGAGGATTCGGAATATATAGACTATCATCCTTTAGTTTTATTTGGGTTTCTTCCTGATACAGTTGTTACCAATTTAACCCTAGAATTGAAGAAACAAGGGGTAAGAATTTCGGGTTAGTTATCCTCTAAACGTTATACAGAGTTGCCGGTGATTAATGAGGGATATTATCTTAGTGGGGTTAGTCCATTTTTATCACGGACTGCAACAACTTTGATCCGCCGCCGTAAGTGTAAATTAATTGGTGTGCGCATCCCTATTGGACTTGATGGAACCCGAGCTTGGATTGAGAAGATTTGCTCGGTATTCAATATTGAAACCAAGGGTTTAGAAGAACGCGAAAATGAGCGATAAAATAAAGTTAAGTAGAATTTTAGTTCTTCTTGATACAAGATAGCTTTCAAATCAACCGATGCTACCTACCAAACTTCATCTCCTGACTTACTAATCAATAGTTATGTTGCAATTTTCCCAGGATAAGAAGGGATAACTAAATTACCGACCACGATTTTATAAGAAAGACTTTGGACATTGTTAAAGAAAACAGTGGCAGTAACACTCATTCAGTTCAGCACTAACCCCATTACCTAGTAATGTGATAATTCTCCCTGTTAGTTTTCTTCGTTCTTCAATATACTTTGTAAGTCATAAGAATATAGAAAGTAGTGTAATCGCCAAAATATTGCCTCAAAGAATAATTTCCACAAAAGGAAACAATAGAACAAAATACTAAGTAAATAAAAATCATACCTAAAAAAATCTTATAACCATATTGATAATATTCAAACAACTTTTCATAAAAAAAAATGTAAAAATAGTTGATTATCAAAAGATCTTACTTTAACTAACCATCAAGTGAGCCAATGTCTAATCTCTATAGAATTAAACGATTCATCAACCTTGCTCACTTGATGAATGTCACCACATTAACCAAACTTTAGTTTAAGGTCGTTAACTGAGCATTTTGATAGTAATGACTGACAATTTGTTCATAGGAAATACCTTGTTCTGCTAGGTAATGACTGCCCCATTGACTCAGACCAATACCGTGTCCATAACCCCTACCATCAATTTGGAACGTTTCATCATTGGCAGAAACAGTAAATAAGGTACTCTTCAAATCGAGAGCTTTTCGTAAATTGTCATCAGTAATATTTTTAGAACCGTGAGTTCCTACTACTTTCAGGGTAATAATTCGTCCGTGAGGGGTCGTTCGTTGGGGAATCAGTGATCGTACTGCTCCTATACCACCGATGAGTTGTCCCATTTGACCAGCACTAAAAGACTTACGCCATTGGAAAACGGGGGCAAGTTGATCGTAGTCCACCACGCCACGCAGATAAGGTAGAGGGGAACTCCAAACATCTTCAACATTTTCGGTATGACCTCCAGACGAAGAATGGAAGGCGGCCAAGATCACCTTGCCATTATGGGTTAATACCTGACCGGCTGTCCCATTAACCGCTTCATGAGTCGTGACAAATTCAGTTTCTAACCCCTTATACACCTGGGTTTTAGTGGTTGTATCAAGATCGTAGTAACGATTCTTTGCCTGAGAACTTTTGTAGAGAGCGTAGGTGCGGGCAACCACAGCTTGGGATTTAAGGGCTTCCATTGGCCAGGTTGGATAAGCTTCTGACCCCACCACACTGTAAAGATATTCCTCTAAATCGACCAAATTAACTGCCGTTACCCCATGTCCCTGACGAATTAGTCGTACCTTGCCCCGATACCAACGATCACCGATCCAAATAGAGCCGTTTTTAGTAGGTTCGATGACAATTTGATTGGAATTCCATTGATCGAGATTCACTCCACTAAGACGAGGCTTCACAGCAAAAGCCTCTAACTGAGTCAATTCTCCCAATTTGCGGCCTGATCCATCGCGGACTATAGCAAGGGTAGAACTTCCCACTTTGATGGTACCAACACTCTTTTCAATGGCAACTCTTAATTCAGTAGCCCCTTGAGCTGGAAAACTCAAAATCATCCAAATTATTCCTATTAACCAGCCATAGCGTCCCAACAAAATCTGTAAGAGTTTGAACGTCCAGACTCTATAATCTAAATCATGTTTTTGTGACATTTGCTTGTTCTCCTCACACACATCCACAAATATGAAAATCTTATCGCAAAATTCAAGGGATTTGAGAGGTGATTACACATACTGAAAAAACTTCGGATGGATAGTTGAGATAAATTTAACTCTGTAAAGACATTTAAATCAACTAAATTAACCATGTTCACGTCATTTCCCTGGAATAATTTATCGTACTTTGCCTCAATACCAGCGATTACTGATCTAGAATAAAGCCGTCTTTGGTAGGTTCAATGACAATTGAACTGAAATTCCATTGATTGGGACTCACTCTACCACAATAAGCTTTCAAAGCAAAAGTCTCTAAACTAAAGTCTATTCTTTTAATTTACGGACTGCCCCATCGCGGACTATAACAGGGGTGAAACTCCCCACCTTGAGGATCCCAACGCCTTTTTTAATAGCAACAATTATATATTGTTCTTTCTTGTATGAGCCTTTTCTCAAAAAAACAGGCAACTCTCCAGTGAAAAATCTAGCTTTAAGACGCCGAGTAATTGCGACTCTACTCTATCTACCGCTTGTCTTTGATAGAACAATATAGAGAGGTAAACACCATTAGGATAGGGAAACATCCATTTAAATCATATCAACTTTTTTCTCTTTTGCTATTCTTAATCATTTCTTCTACATTCTCTGTTCTTTTGACATTCAACTCAGCACGTTTGGTAAAAGTTTTTAAAGACACGCAAAAGTTAATGGGATCGTCTTCTAAGATCAGAATGCTTTTCATAGACCCCTAAGGGATTATCTTGTCTTGGACCACAAAAAGATAGATTACTGATTTTTAGTGATTTGGGTAAGATTAAAGAGACTATCAAGCTACTCCAAGAAACAGGAATGAATCGACCAACTTGATATCTGATTAGACATAAACTCCCATAAACTAAGTTAAATCAGCTCTACCGGACTGACCCTCTGGCTTTAAATTAGGAAGAGATTCAACTAAGTTTTTGAGTAATATCTTAACAGTCAACGCGAATTGCTAATGGTTAACCTACATCCAATGCAATTTATCCACAAGTTGCTTAGTGATCAGGTTAAGTTAAATTTAAGGATTCTTATTGTAAACCGACGGAATATTCTTATCAAGAAACTTCAATGACAAGACAGCTAAACATATTAGGGACGGGTAAAATTATCCCAACCGCATTGCATACAGAAATGCAACGCTCTTATCTTGAATATGCCATGAGCGTTATTGTCGGGCGGGCTTTACCTGATGTTCGTGATGGACTTAAGCCCGTTCACAGACGCATTCTTTATGCAATGTATGAATTGGGATTAACCCCTGATCGCCCTTTTCGTAAATGCGCTAGGGTAGTCGGAGATGTGTTAGGAAAATATCATCCCCATGGTGATCAGGCGGTATATGATGCCCTGGTGCGGATGGTACAAAATTTTTCGAGTCGTTATCCTCTCTTATCAGGTCACGGAAACTTTGGGTCGGTGGATAATGATCCTCCCGCAGCAATGCGCTACACGGAAACAAGACTGTCTGCCATTGCTAATCGCGGGATGTTGAACGATATTAGCGAATCAACTGTCGATTTTACTAATAATTTCGATAATTCTCAACAAGAACCCGTTGTTTTACCCGCTCAACTCCCCATTTTACTCCTCAATGGGTGTACTGGAATTGCTGTGGGAATGGCGACAAGTATTCCCCCCCACAATTTAGGGGAATTAGTTGATGGATTAATTGCTCTGATCGATAACCCCGATGTTTCTGATGAGAAGTTATGGAAAATTATTCCTGGTCCTGATTTTCCTACTGGAGGGCAAATTATTAACACAAACGGCGTCAAGGAAGCTTACGCGACAGGACGAGGCATAATTCCTATTCGGGGAGTGACTCGGATTGAAACTTTAAATGTGGGACGACGAAGACGCAAAGAACGCACCGCCATTATCGTCACAGAATTACCTTATCAAGTCAATAAGTCCAGTTGGATTGAAAAAATGGCAGTTCTAGTTAACCAAGGAAGCCTAGAGGGCATTGCCGATATTCGGGATGAGAGTGATCGCACAGGAATGCGGGTTGTTATTGAATTAAAACGGGATGCTAACTCCAATACTGTCTTGAAAAAACTTTATAAAAAAACTGCTCTACAAAGTAATTTTGGGATAATTTCATTAGCTTTAGTGGATAATAAACCTTGTCAGCTTTCCTTGCGTCAGTTATTAGAAGAATTCTTAAAATTTCGAGAACAAACCCTAACACGGCAATATAGCTATGAGTTGAAAGAAGCACAAAACCGTGTCCACTTATTGGAGGGGTTGTTAATAGCTCTCGATAATCTTGATCAGGTTATTGATATTTTACGAAATGCTGCCGATGGAACTACTGCCAAATTCAGGTTTCAAAAAGAATTAGGAATTAGTGATCCTCAAGCTAACGCTATTTTGGCAATGCCAATGCGTCGTTTAACAGGGTTAGAACAGCAGAAGTTACAGGACGAATATTATGAATTACAAACTCGTATAAATGAATTACAAACTCTATTAAATGACCGTCATGAACTGTTAAAAAGGCTTAAGAAAAATCTGCGATCACTAAAACGTAATTTTAGTGATTCTCGTCGTACTACAATAGTTACTCCCACCAGAGATACGAAAGCTAAATCAACACAAAGTGAGCCTAAACCCAAATCATCTTTCTCTAAACAAGAGAATAATTCAGAAAAAAAATCACAATCTTCGGAGTTGACCCAGCCATTAGCCTTCTTTTCTTTTCAAAAACCCCCTGAAGATGCAATTTTAGAGATTACTCATAGTAGTGAAGTAGCTTGGCGATCACCTGGGGACAAAGGACTTGAGCATCTTGTTTATTCTGTAGCCATTGGACAAAAAACCGAGTTAATAGTGATTACTGATGCCAGCAAAGCTTATCCTATCACCGTATCGGAAATTCCTCCTGTCACAATTCAGTCAATTTCTCTGTTGAGTCTTTTGACGAAAGGGACGCAACGAGATGTAAATCAGGTTATTTATTCAGGTTTTCTGCCTCAAAACCTGGAAAATCAAGATTTATTATTATTAACTAAACTTGGGCGCATTAAACGCATTGCCATGTCCCAATTGAGCAGTTTAACTAATCGAGGATTAGTCTTGGTGAAACTTAAAGACGGTGATCGTCTTGACTATGCTTGTCCTATCCAAGAAGGGCAAGAAGTCGTGATTGCTACGTCAGGAGGACGTGTATTACGCCTTTCAGTTACTGATGAGATGATTGGCGTAATGGGACGAAATGCGCAAGGAAATCAGGCTTTAAAATTACGCTATGGAGAAACTTTAGTCGGTTGTATTACTCTAGGTATCGAGGAAGATATTCTCTTGATTTCAAGTCTTGGTTATGGTAAACGCTTGTCTTTAAAAAACATCAGAGCAGGAAAGTTAGGGGATATTGGTCATCAATGTCTACAATTCAAAAGTAAAACAGATGCTTTGGGGGGAATTATATTAGCTAAAGACAAAGGAGAAATTACCTTACTCACCGATCACAAGCGTTCTTTAGTTGTTCCGATTAGTTCAATTCCATTTTTGGGTAAAGATGGCACAGGGGATAGGTTAGTCAAACTCCAATCAGAAGAAACAATTATTACTGTATTAAACTGACTAAATTCCTTATCGCCCTGCTGTACTCAATGTAATAACAGAAAAATTTTATGTTTTTTAGGATAAGTTAGGCAAAGACTTTGTTGTGAAAAGAGGGTTTTCTCTGCGATGTAACCAGCTCTAATGGTTAACTATGCAGTTTGTACCGGGCTGTCAGGAGAGTAACTTTATTAACGTGACTTCAATGGAAGTTTGGGGAAAGCATTTACTAATCTAGTCAACTAAAATTATTTTGTAGAACATATGTCCTGAGCAATGATGTTACTATGTTATTTTTTGCTAATTTTTTAAAAAAAAATACAAAAATTAGTATGGTTTGCTCTACTTCTAGACCTTGCGTAAACTCATTCATGAGTTTACGCAAGGTCTAAGATGATAGATTACTCAAAAAATTTTTTTTTGACAAATATCAACAAGTATTTTAAGTCACTATACTAAATTTGATTGTTTTACTTTTATAAAAAATCACAGAAACCCTAACTAACTTGACTAATAATAAGTTAAACTTTAAATCTATTTTTTAATTTTACTGAGGATATCACAATAATTCAGCAAGACTTCTTACATTTAATTAAATGTCTCTCAATACTAATGAACTCAAGTATCATATACCAAGGTACAAAACATTTCTGTTTGCTCTAATTCTAGAGAGTAAGCTAACAAATATTAGCTAGTAATTCTTTCAGAAATTTTCTACTTTTTGCTATACTGCTATCTGGCATTATCTTTTATTAATAAGACTTCTTTTAAGAGTTAACTTTTTCTAAGTTGGTAGATAATCTAACTCATTTTCTCCATTTTTAGTAAAGTTATTCCTAATAAGAGCACTCTTAACAAGTCGAATCTAGCTAACATTGACAGTTTTTATCCTAAATTAGGTTATTTATCTTTAAAATACTTAAATTTCATAGAATATCTTTTTAATTGAAGATTTTCCTTCAAAGTATTCTGAAATTTGACGATATGCTCAAGAATTGTTGGTGTCACTTCTCGCTTGTCTGGTATATCATTGATAGACTTCAACCAAATATTGGGATAACGACATCTTTGCTCCAGGAATAGTCTCCATTGTACGAAAAGTTCTGAACAAATTGTCTTCTATCTTTTTCTCTCCGATTTTATATCCCATTATTCTTTTAGATTATTTTTATGTTCTCAGTCCTATTTTTCTAAGTAAAAAATTTTATAATCAGCTTTACTTACTAATCTTATTCAAGAATACCACTAGTTACCCATAACTTTATCCTTTGCAATTATCATGAGGTAATGCCACCTTCATTTGTGAGAATTAATAGAGGATTTCCTCTTAATTGTTTATTAATTCTAACTGTGTTTCTGAGGTATATCAATCAATTCCTCATTTCCCAACACTCGAATAAACAGCGATTTACACTTTTTTGCCCAATTTGCTCTTGTAATTTGAGTGAATGGTCAGTTAGTAGTTTGACAAATCCTTAGATATACAGTTATCCATAGCCATGGCTTACCATAGCAATTCTCTCTAATAGAACTCTAAACTTTTGTTCTGATTGGCTTTAATTGCACTATAGGTCCCTCAAAATATCATATATCTATTTTTGTTTTTAGATATATCTTTTCAGTTTTTTAAAGTTTTAAAAGTAAATTTTTAATAATTTTTTCTTTTATAAGATATTTTTTTTATAAATTAATTTTGAAATTCAACAAAAGTATTTAAACTTTCTTTTACTTTATCTTTTTATTTTTTATCAAATCTCTTTAAGATGCTTTTTTTTAAAAATAATTTTAATTATAAATATTTTTTACTTCTTAAACACTTATTACTTGGCTTGGCTAAACTAATATACAAAATTTTTTTTAGGTATGATTTTTGTCAAAATTATTTTATTAACAAGTGTTTTTATAACTAGATTTAGTCTTCCTAATTATCAATAAAATATAAAGCGAAAGTCTATAAAAATAATTGATTAAATTTTACTTTAAAAGCATTCTTTGATTGAAGTAGTCAATGATAAACTTAAACACATCTTTTAGATTAAACGTTTTAAAAATTGAAGTATTTAGAATTGTTTTAGTCTTTATTACTAGCAGTTGCTATTTTATATAATCGTCAACTTCGTCGTATTTTTACTTACATATTGAGAATAACAACTATATCTTTAAATCTCATCAAACTAACACAGGAAGAAATTTAAAGTGATACAATGATTGTTTCTACCAGCAAACTAACAACCACAACAAACATTGGGATATTTACTTTTTCTAGAAAACTTCCTCAAGATAGAATGCAGAGAGTAGACTATGATATTTCCGATATCCTTATATGATGTATTACCAGAGAATATCGATGTTATCCTCCTATTCATGAAGCTGCTGCAATCATGTTACATTTGTGTCAGTCAGAATTATATAAATCTGCTGCTGGAAGCTGATCAAGAACTCTTAAAGGAGATACCAGTTAGAATTCTAGTCATTATTTCTCAGTAGTAACCTTGAAAAAAAATCAACTTTTCTTAAAACATAGGTTTAACCATCAAAACCACAGAGGAACGCCCTTGAACATGATAGCTGTTAGTTTTAACAGGATAAGCTGCATCCGATTTGCAGCAACTCTCGGATAAAGGTAACGCTGTGTCAATAATACAATGCCAACATTCTCCGTGCTCTAAAATGGGCAATTCGAATTCCAGGGATTTCCAATAAGCATTCAGCATTACGTGCAGATATTCATCCGCATCGGGATGGCGCATACTAAAAGCCAAACAACGCGAATAGTAAGACCAGTCAGGGTGTCTTAATTTGGTTCCATGCCAACTAATCTGAGGATAATGAAGATTATTTACATAGGTGACTTCTAACCGTTGTTCTTGACGGAATAATTCTAACCCTTGGGTAAAGTGAATTAATTTTTTAACAAAACACCATAAATCAAATTGTCGATCCACATCATCCCAATCAAACCAGCTCAATTCGTTATCCTGGCAATAAACATTATTATTTCCTTTGCAGGTTCGACTCACCTCATCTCCCATCAAAATCATTGGAGTTCCCTGGGAAATAAACAGAATGGTCAGAAAATTTTTAATCTGTTGTAACCGTAAGGCATTAATTCTAGAATTATCAGTCTTCCCTTCTACTCCACAATTCCAACTCAAGTTATCATTGCATCCATCGCAGTTATTTTCCCCATTGGCTTCATTATGCTTTTCATTATAGGAAACCAAGTCGTTAAGACTAAAGCCATCGTGACAGGTAACAAAGTTAATGCTACGGTTTGTGTCCATATCTATGCGGTGGTAAATATCGGGACTGCCTAGAATTCTTGCCGCTAAATAAGGAACCATTCCTAAATCTCCTTTTACAAAGCGGCGAATATCATCTCGAAATGGTCCATTCCACTCGGCAAACCAGTCTGCCCGTTCTATAAATCGACCTACATCATAGAGCCCAGCAGCATCCCAAGCTTCAGCAATAAGTTTGGTTCCCGCCAAGACAGGATCAGATTCGACTACCCATAATAAATCTAATGCTTGGCGATCTTTAATGGGAGTCCCACTAGCATCCCTAGTCAAAATTGAAGCCAAGTCAAAGCGAAATCCATCAACATGCATTTCTGATACCCAATAGTGCAGAGAGTCTAAAATTAAACGGGCAACAATGGGATGATTACCCCTAAAGGTATTACCACAACCGCTATAGTTTTTATAATGGGCTAAATTATCCGCTTCTAAAATATAATAAGTTGCATTATCTATGCCCCGAAAACAAAGGGTCGGTCCTCGTTCGTCCCCCTCCGCAGTATGATTGAAAACTACATCTAAAATTACTTCGATTCCTGCTTTATGTAATGCTTTGACCATATCTCGAAATTCGTTAAGAGGTCCCATGGGACTTTTGTCAGAACTATAGATGCGGTGAGGAGTAAAAAAATTAATGGTACTATAACCCCAATAATTTGTTAGTTCAGATCTAGCATCTTCAGAGTCAAAATAGTGAACCGGTAATAATTCAACCGCGGTAATGCCTAAGCTTTTGAGATAAGGAATTTTTTCTATTAATCCGGCATAGGTTCCCCTTTTATCAGGTTTTACCCCAGAATTTGGATGATAGGTAAATCCTCTCACGTGCATTTCATAAATAATACTTTGAGAATAGGGAATGCGTAAGGGATGATCGTCTTCCCAGTCATAATTGCTATTGTCAATAACAACATTCCGTAAAGCTTGAGCACAATTGTCTCCGGCTTGTGAAGCAGCATTACGACTGTAGGTAGAAGATCCGATAATGGCTTTGCCATAGGGATCTAAAAGAACTTTATTCGCATCAAACCGATGACCACTTTCCGGTTCAAATGGACCATGAACCCGATAAGCGTAAACTTGTCCAGCTGTTAACCCAACTACGAAAATATGCCAATAGTAGTGGGTGCGGTTTGTTTGTGGTTTTAAAACTAGGACATCTGAGGGCTGAGGGGCGTTAGATTCCTTAAAAAGGAGCAATTCAACAATTGTGGCATGTTTGGAAAAAAGACAGAAATTAATGCCTTCTGGATAAACGGTAACACCAAGAGGGTGACTTTCGCCAGGTCGGGTATTGAGATCCATGGTGCAATTTATATCCCAGACGTTGTAGGAGTTACTCACAGTTGGAAGTCTATCTTAAGTCTATAGGTGATTACTGTTTTGTTTAGTATCTTTTTAGATTAATAATCAAAATAGTTCAGACATCATTGGTAACAATTACCAAATGATAAGGAATACCAGTTTTTATTAAACTAGTTTTTACCGAAAAGTACAAGTGTTAAGACACAGACTAAACTAAGACAACCTCTAATTGTGTCATCTACTTTGATATACTGTAAATCGTAATATTTATTTCTCTTAAATTACTGAAAATACAATATGTTAACTAATTTTTCCCCTAGAAATAACTAGGGGAGTATCCCTATGCTGATGTTTCTGCTTGTAATTCTAGAGCCTTCTTTTTCATTAGTTGGAAGATATTATAAAATCCATTGGCACGGGAAGGAGTGAGGCTAACTTTTAACCCTGTATCTTCAATAAAATCAGGAGTGACTTGTAAAATTTCAGCTGGTGGCAAACCATTTAACCCCTCAACCAGAAAAGCAACTAACCCTTTGACCAATTGAGCATCAGAATCTCCCTGGTACCAAACCTTACCATCTTTCAGATTAGCAGTAATGTAAACTTGAGACACACAGCCTTGAACTTTATTTTTGGGTATTTTATGCTCTTCTGGCATTGATTCTAGTTTTTTGGCATACCACAGCAATTGTTCATAGCGTTTTTTGGGATCAGAACGCTGTTTAAATTTCTGGACAATCGCATCAAGGTTGGGGGGTAACGAGATTGGGAATGATGACATAATTCTAGCTTTTAAGTAGTAAACGTTATTTACATTAAATCTCACTATAATTATGCCACTTACTTCTGAGAACCTATAATAATAAATTAATTAGAGCACACAGTTTCTAAACCTCTTATGAGAGATGAATAATCTTAATTTTTATTAAAAAAAATTTAGAAAAATTTAACTTAGAATATATAGATTTAAAGCTTGATTTTAAAAAATTTTATGCACTAGAGATAATAAAATCTTCTCAGTATTTTTTCGATTTCTTTGCAGGGAGATAATAAGACCTTGTATGCTAAACACATGCAGGACTGTGGGTTGCAGAAATACCTCAATATCTTCTTAAGAGAAGATATTGAGAAGCTAGGGTTCGTCGAGATGCTCCATCTTAACAAAATAGGCTGTAAGTATTTTATGGATAAATAATTATTATGTCGAGAAGAAAAAAGCTCTTTCCCTGTGGTCATAAAGGATACGGTCAACGGTGTCACCGATGTGCTCAAGTTAAAGTTGCCTGGGAACGAAAAAAACAAGAAAAAAATGATTGGGAAGACAAGTTCGATAAAGATCCCATTGATTTGAGAACCCTACCTAGAAATGTTGTTCTTAAAGCCCGCAAAATTCTTAAAGATTTAGCCAATAGAAAAAATTATAGGGAATTTCATGGGAAGCGACTTAGACATGATCGTTTTGTCATTAGTATACCTGTAACACGACATTACCGTTTAATTTGTCGTGATCAGGGAAATTTACTAGTCCCAGAAGCGGTCATTTCCCATGAAGAGTATAATATCTGTAAGCCTGGCCATTGATACACAATAAATATAGAAATTTTTTTAAAATCGCTCTGATTGTTTAATCTTCAAGTCAGCTTTTCGTTTTGCTTCCGACTATTCACTCTGGTGAAATAATGCAAATTTATCTTGACTACAGTGCAACCACGCCCCCTCGCCTAGAGGTGATAACTAAAGTTCAGGAAATTATAAGACATCAGTGGGGGAATCCTTCAAGTTTGCATACTTGGGGACAGCGGACGGCTACTATTGTCGAAACTGCTCGATGTCAAGTAGCAAGTTTAATTAATGCTCCTAATGTTGACTCCATTATTTTTACATCAGGAGGTACAGAAGCGGATAACTTGGCTTTGTGGGGAATAGCCAAACAATATTCTACTCCCCAACATTTAATTATTTCATCAGTTGAACATTCTGCTATCTCAGAAACTGCTAGACTTTTGAACCAAAGAGGATGGCAAGTGACAACATTATCTGTTAACCATCAAGGACGAGTTAATCCGTTAGAGCTTAAAGAGGCCATTCGACCAAATACAGTACTTGTTTCTATTATCTACGGACAAAGTGAGGTGGGAACAATACAACCGATTAAAGAATTGGCACAAATTGCTCGTTCGTTGGGGGCACTTTTCCATACCGATGCAGTACAAGTAGCCGGTAGATTACCCTTAGATGTACAGAGTTTAGAGGTAGATTTATTATCTCTCTCAGGGCACAAAATTTATGGAATTCAAGGGGCAGGAGCCTTATATGTGCGTCCAGGGGTAGAAATTTCTCCTTTATTGGGAGGTGGAGGACAAGAAAAAGGGTTAAGGTCAGGAACCCAAGCTGTTCCAGCTATTGCCGGGTTGGGAGTCGCCGCTGAATTAGCTGCCTCAGAAATGAAAGAGGAAATCCCCCGCGTGACGCGATTACGCGACCGCCTTTTTGATCTGATGGCTGACTGTCCTTACTTAATTCCTACAGGTGACAGATTACATCGTCTACCTCACCATGTCAGTTTCATTGTAACCGAGCCATCAAGCAATGATAACCTAGAGCAAATAACTGGGCAAACTATCGTTCGTCAGCTTAATTTAGCTGGAATTGGGATTAGTGCAGGTTCGGCCTGTCATAGTGGAAAATTAAGTCCTAGTCCAATTTTATTAGCCATGGGTTATTCTAGGAAAGAAGGATTAAGGGGAATTCGACTTACCTTAGGACGGGGAATTACCTCAGAAGACATTGAATGGACTGCCATAGTCCTGAAACAGATTCTTAATCGATTACTTACTGCAACCATTGACTTTGGTGATACATTAATTCTATCGAATTAATGTCTGAGAGTGGTAGTTTTTTTTACTATAAATACGGAGACTCATAATGCATCCATAAAAAGATAGTTGTTATCTTGTTATCAATTTACTGGTTAACAGTCAATGTTTTATGTCAAAAATCCCTAAATCTCATTCCTTCAACGAAACTCCGGACCGTTTGGCAGAGTCAAATAGCCAAAAAAACACCTCTTCTAGTACAATGGGGACAACTTTTTCCTCTAATTCGTCGACTCTACATTCTATCGCACAACCTCAACCCTTATATCTGTACGAAGTGAAATCTTCTAACCCTTGGTTACTTTTAAGCGCAGCAGCAATTATGGGACTAGGATTAGGATTTAATATTTCTTGGCTAGGATTTTCGGCGGGAGTTTTTGCTTTATTGCTATCTTTACAAACTATTTTGCCGTCGATCCGAGATTGGGTGATTCAATATTTAACTCCCCAAGAACGTGACACTTTGCTCGGATTTTTGGTGTTTATCCTGGCGATTACTGGACTAGCAAAATATGTTGGTTTTTATCAAAAAGTTGGAGATTGGCTTAATCAGTTTAAATATGATGAATTTGGCTCCTGGGCTGAATGGGTAGGAGCATTGGGTCAAATTATGATTGCCTTACTTGCAGTTTATATCGCCTGGGCTCAGTATGTCATTTCCAAAGATTTAACCATCCAGCAAAACCGTATTACTCAACAACAAACTATTGATACCTACTTTCAAGGAATCTCTGATCTAGTTCTTAATGAAGAAGGAATGCTTGAAGATTGGCCGCAAGAACGTTCTATTGCTGAAGGGAGAACGGCAGCTATTCTCAGTAGTGTTGATGAAGTAGGAAAAGCAAAAATTCTGCGTTTTCTGTCACAATCAAAATTATTAACCCCCTTAATGAGAGATAGTCGTTTGGGTCGACCTATACTTGATGGTTTTGGAGGATACTCTGAAGATCGAGCTCATGGAGTACGAGTGATTAGTTTAGGGGTAATGTTAGCAGGGACAAATTTATCGGGACAAGATCTACGCTGGACAGATTTAAGTGAAGCTAATATGGTACGTGCCGATTTAAGTTGGTGCGATCTTGTCAAAGCCAATTTATCCCGAACTGTTCTTTATGATGCCAGCTTAAAAGGGTCAAATCTTAAAGAGACTCGTTTGTTTTATGGCTCTGTCGAGACTGCCAGTCCCCGTTCGCGTAGCTTTCCCCCTAATTACGAAACGGGGGCTTATACAGGGGTCGTCCTGGAGAATTGCAATCTGATGGCAATCCAAAATCTCACTGAAGAACAGCGTTATTACTGCTGTGCTTGGGGAGGAGAGAAAACTCGTGCAACTATATCAGGGGGATGTTACGAGATTCCCAACAAATTAGAGCGGTAAACTACCCCACTTTCTCTGCTTGAAGTTGAGACTTCCAATCGAATTGAAGATTGGGTTTAAGAGATAAGAAATATTACTCTCTAGTCCTCTCACACCTCCTCCATTAGACGTAGGAGTAGTTTTTAATTACAATTCCGTAAGCCTATCTTCATTTATAATGTTTACCAATTCATGTTTTAGTTTATGATCAATATAGTAATATTCATAAGTACAGTTTCTAAACTAAAGAAGTAAGTTACCAACATAATTTAGATATATATGACAAGTTTCAGGGCTAGATTACCACACTCTCTTAAAAAATCACAGAAAATTTAACTTATTATCATTGATTAAATTTTTAATTCATTTTTTCATTTGATTGACAATCTTACAAAGATGCTGCAAGACTTCTTCTAATTCAATAAATATTCTTCAATATTTATTGAATTAATATTTATCTGCTAATGTCTATAATCTTTTTTCTGACTCTAACTATAAAAAGTAAACAAATAAATATTTTCTAGTAGTTCTTAAAAAAATTTTTATTATTTTACTGTTAAAATATCCGCCATATTCTCTTCTTGATTCTCTTGAAAAGTTCTTTTTAGATAGCCCTATACTTTTATGAAAATATCTGTAAACTAAATTCAGTAATTTTATATTCACTCTTAAACTTTAATCTTAAAAAAATCCTATAGCTAGTTATTCTACAAGTATTATATATACTACTTAAGGGTTTTATTAATATTTGCTTAAACTTCAGTTAATGCCTATCAAAAAATATATATATATTCAGATTATGTGTATATTCCTTCAGTCTCTTAAGTTTTAAAAGCAAATTTTAAATTTTTCTGTATTTAAAAAATTAAGCTTTTAAAGTAATACTTTTCTCACTTTTTCTATTTTTCACGTAATTTTTATTTTTGTTTAATAAGCTGTTTTAATCTCCATTGATTTTGCTTAATTTATTAGTATTAATTTTAATTAATAAATATTTTTTGTACTAATAGTTTTCATCTCTTATTAAAATTAAATATTTATTTTTAATATTATTAAATTTATTCCTTTGGGCTATAAATAAGGTTTTTTTATAGTAAATGCACTATCTTTCAGTACCCATAGTTAAGATATTTTTTAAAAAAAATACTATAGTTTTTTTTACATAATTTTTACTTTATTTAGATACTTATTTTTTAATTCAAGCCAACTAATATGCAGAGCTAAATTAATTTTTTTAGTCCTTTTTTTCTAGATTGTTTACATCATATCATTAGTGTTTTTTTATAAATTAATTTAATATGACTACCTTTTTCTTGATGAGATGATTGTTGTTGTACACAATGCAGGCTGCATTGATGTTTGACTAAATGCTTCGACCTACCAAATTGTAAGTTTGACGGAAATTTACGGATAAGAAAGAGAAGCAGTAGTCTTGTGCTAGAAACAGTATTTGTTGAAGTCTGATGCTATGAATATAAAATATCATATAGAGCTTACTCAAGTCTTTTTTTATATATAACAGTTTTCATTTAAATAGATTAAAGGAAAAAACAAAAAAGTCAAACCGTTGACGACTAACTCAAATATATCTCTTAGATTAAATATTTAAGAAATCAAAGTATTTAGAACTGTTTTATTAACCTTCTTGCTCGATTGATTACTTATACCTATTTGACTAAAAAATATTTTCTCTGTTTAGAAATTTACCTCACATCTTGTTGTTTTTAAACAACAATTGCAGTCTTGACTGTCAATGGTCACTATTTTCAATAATCGTTAACTTTGTCGTATCTTAACTAAGACGTTTATAATAACAACTGCAACAGAATAGTTTTATGCTCTTTATTGCTTTCTAATGCTTGAAGAGACGATTGACAAAACTATAATTAACTTGAAAACGCTGAGCTAAAAATACTTTTTATTATGTTCAGATAATAACTTCTGAATAGCTTACTTTAATTGTTATTTTTCTATTTTCTGATAATTTTTATGACATAAACCTACGAAATAATCCTAATAACACCTATAAATGCCCAAAATACTTGGATAAGGCTACCTGCTCCTCAGTATTTGGATAAATTCGATATTTATCTTTGTATATTATGATCATAAACTGGGGTGAGTGTACCCTAGAACAAGGCAGAAAAAGTGAATGCTGTTCATGCAGAACATCCCTAATCTGTGGAGGATGAGAAAATCTTAGTCGACATTACGTTAAAATTAGCCGGTTATGTAATATTAAATATTACAAGAAATCTGTTAGTGTTTAAGTTATTTCCATGGACATTCTCAACAATGCAGAAATTCTAAGATCTACTTAATGGTAAGGAGTTTTAACCATAGTTAACTTACTTTTAATGATTTTATCCTTTTTTCTCGTTGAAAGGTTCGTTTTCGCCTAGTGAGAATTGCTAGGTTTATGCTAGTGTTAACTATAGGATTGTTGGGCTTGGGATTAAGATTATCAACTCGTCCCGAAATCTCTGGAGAGGTTTGCTTTTCCCGTATTTACAATAATGGAGCCAATTAAATATTCACTAATGTTACCTAACCAATTACTAAATTTTATTAGAAGCAACCTAAAAACAAGTAGCTAATAATTACTTTTCCCATAGAAGAGCCGCTATAGATAACAATGATTGTTTAAATATTCAAGTGCGTACTTTTTTAAATCTTGGATTGGGTTGATCTAGTCCTTTATATCTCGAAGAAGTTAAAGAATTTGAACGACATTGTCATTTTGTTCCTCAATTGACAGCATTTTTAAAAAATATGCTATTCTAGTTCATGTTTTTACTTCAACTGTTTGCGTTAGCGTTGTTCTCTATTAGAATTATTCGAGTACATTCAATCAGGTTGGATATTTTAGACCCAGTTTTTTCTGTAATAAAGATAATTTCACTCTAGCCTAATTAGTCAGTAAATAGTCACAAGGAAATATGTTAGCTTGGGATTATGTCTACCACAAATGTTAATTAGCGCAATTTTTATATTTCCTATAATGTGAAGCGTTCGTCACGGTTCAATGACTTGCGCCTGCAATTTAAACTAATGAGTGCGCTCACTAATTCAAGGAAAATTGCTGATAAATCGACAAAACTTGAATGTTATGTTAAAGGTATTTGGATGTAGTTAGTTATGTTTTCTACTTAATTTATTACGTAGGTAGAACAATGGAGGATTAATCAACACAGGTCAAAAACCTATCTTGACTGGGTGTTTGGTAAAGATCCCCAACGGTCTATCAATTTGGCGAAGTTAACAATGATGGTTATGAGAATAAAAATATGTACATTTGAACAATCAACAATACAATGCTGTGCTACTTTGTTTAAAAAAATTAAATAATTAAAGTTTTGACATTGAGTTATAGAGCTATGTTTCTATTCTAGATTCTAATTTTGCTTAAATACAAAAACATTGTCTTGTTCATAAATAGAAATAAACTTTGTATCTTCTCTTATTTTTTTCACTAAATCAATAACAGTTTTTTTGGATTTTGGCCAACTCGGATGACGAACATTGAGCAGAATATAGTCAAAATTATTAATATCAATAGATTCCGCCTCTTTAATCCCTAACTTCACTACAGGACGATGGGTTAAATGTGGAGCAATTTGAGGAGATGTTAAAATTTTTACCTGAGGAGGGACTAACTTTACTCCTTGTTTCATCGCCAGTAATGTGTCTAATTGTTCTAAGTATTTTGAGCCAAAATAACTATATTTAGCTAATACTAAAAAAGTAATTAAAGACCAAATTGTAATTATTGTGCGACGTTTTATTATTTTTTTTCTAGCTGCTAATGCATAAATGTTTGACAACAATAAAAAAGGTAAAATTGGCAAGGAATATTGATGAACTAAATCTTTTTGAGGTTGATAATCAGTTAATAAATTTAATCCTAATTGAGGAATAGCTGCAACCATTGGAGTTAAATGACTGAAAGATAATCCCCAAATCACCGGAAAAACTAATAGAATTAAATATTCAAGATTAGCTAAGGTAAAAAGTTTACTAAGAACAATTCCAGGATTTAAAAAAAGATTTTTTATAATTTCTCCGACAGAATCTCCTAAAAAGGAATAACGTCCCAATGCAGCAACTTGATCTCCACTAAACTGAGGAATAATAACTTGCGTCGTGATTAAAAGCCAAAAAAGCCCTAATCCTAACGCTATACTACCATAAAGACGTTTTCTTTCAAAGAAAAATAACCATAGTCCCATAGCTGCAACGGTTAAAGATAGTACAGCTTTACAACTTAAAATGATGATAATTGCTAATAAAAATTGCCAAAAATTATTGTTTTTTACTTCCAAGATTGCCCAAAATAAAATAGGTAAAGCTATGACTTCTGAATGAAAATCAAATAGATTGAGGTTAAACACTAAAGGATAAAGTAAATAAACCTCTGACATAGTTAAAGCTAAATTTTTTTGTAGTCCTGATTTCTGTGCTAGTCTGTAAACGGGGACTGCACCGAAGCCAAGAGCAACCGCTTGGATAGCAAATAACCAATGTACATTAGGATAAATTACATAAAATAATGCTAAGGGGTAAAGAATAAAAGCGGCATGATCTCCCAAAATGTGATTATCTACAAAAGAAACTATCGGTGTTTTTCCCTGACTAATTAAAAAAATTGCTTGATCAAACCAACCCAGATCTAAAGCATTCGATTGAAATAAAAAATGACGTAAACTTGCGCACGCAAAGAGTATTATTGTACTCGTACCAGTAATAGTCCAAAGCCAAAAAAGATTACTATCTTTCCCTTTCATATGTTAACCATAACCAGAATAAAAATGCTATGTTAGCCTAACTATTTTAGTAAAAAAATACAAAAAAGTTAAATAAAATTAAGTGATAGGAGGAATAGAGACTTTTAGTTGTGGTAGCCGACAGGAAGCGTTAAAAGAGTACTCCGTAGACAGAATATAAGCTTACAGTGACTTTTGGTCAGGATTGTCTGTGTTTAACTACTTTTTTGTTTCTCTTGACTACTAAAGACATCCCGAAGCCCTTTTCAATTAGTGAGAGTGGAGGACTGATATTACAGACATTTTAGAGACAACAACTGAGACTTGACTAAATGAGATGATAACTCGGTCAGCAGAAAATAACGGTTTAGAAATAGTAGTAAGTAGGTAAGATTAAATAAGTGTAAAATAGAAAAGTAGTTGAAAAAGAGTAATCACTAAATACTAGCCTCCTTAAAAATTTAATTAACTTAATTATTAAAAGTAATAGTTTAAGTAAAATAAGTGCGAGGAGAAAACCAATTACAATGACGTATTCATTTGATTTTAACATTTATTAATGAAACTAAAACTTATAGTAAATTGTAAGTATTTTTAGTCTCTTGACTAGAAGTATCTCGTCAGTTCTATTTAGAGGCTGTAGAAAAATACAATCAGTCTCTTAACAAATTATCTAAATTTCATTGAGGCAAAAATCTTTGCTTTTAAATCAACATCTTTCTTTTAAACAAAGAAGACTAAATTTACAAAAATGTAATATTGTTAACAATCATCAATTACTTATGCGACCCAAAGATGTTGGGCAAAACGAATTGAAAAACTGACTAATAAAACAGTACAGAACCCAATCATAGCATATCCCCAACGAGGATGATTTGAGAGTAATACTCCTAAACCTAGGCTAAGAGAAATAATCCCATAAGCCAAACGACTCAAAGAGATGGTACCACCAGATGCTAACAACAATCCCAAGGAGGAAAACCCATAAGTAACTACAACAAAACTGAGCTGATTTCGTAAGTGCCATAGTAAATAAATTCCACCTAAAACAGATATCGTATTGATCAAAGGATCACCAATTAATAACCATAATAAAAATAGTAATCCACAACAACTATAATCAAAACGAGTTGCCCCTAGACAATCGCGATAATGCCATAAGCCATAAGCAATTATACTCATTAGTAATAATAAAAAAGGATGTAATAGATCCCATGAATTCTCATAATGCCATTGATTTCTTCCTGTGGTAATTTCAACCAACATAGTCCCCCATCCTTGCCAATCAATACCACGACTACGGTTCCATTGGGTATGCTGAACGGTAATAAATGCCAAAGGATCATTAAACTGCACCCAGCAATAGCCACTATACAGTAAAACTCCTAACGCACTACCAAAACTTGTTACATAAGCAGTAATGGGAACGCGTCTGCACCATGCTGTGAGAAAAAAGGCGGGAATTAAAGCTAATCCTGTAATGCGAGTTGCGGTTGCCAACGTTCCCCACGCTGCAGCTTGTAGGTAAGACTGGCGATCAAAAGCCCATAAAGAAGCGGTGCTTAAAAATAGAAATAGTCCTTCAGTATAGACAACTGCGGTAAATAATGAGAGGGGACACCAAGCTAAAATGGTCGTTGTCCACTGTGCCGTCTTAATGCCATCTGTCCTTTTCACCCAATGAAAAACAATAAATAAAGTTCCTAAAAAGGCTAAATTATTAATCAATGTTCCCGCCACTTCTGCTGATAATCCTAACCCCATTACAATCCTGATTGTTAAAGGGAAAAAAGGAAAAAAAGCTACGTTAGCTCCCGGTATAGTTCCGATGCCATCATAATTGGCTGTAGCAATTTCTTGATAGAAATTACTATCCCAAGCAGAAAAAACCCCCCAACCCCATTCAGTCTTAATTCCACCTGAAGGAGCTTCAAGTAACGGGGCAATCCCTAACATCCCTACAAGAATTAATCCTCGACTCAATAGCCAAGTCCCGATAATAAACCATAAGGGTTGCCAGAAAAATTTTCCTAACTTCTGAGTAGTGACTCTTAACTTCATCTTTGTCTTAATTGGAGACTCCTAGGAGAGTTATTAAATCAATGTGACGCTGAAACTCTGCGATCTTTCCTTAATAAATGGTAAGAACGTGAACCCATTTGTTTTGAAGGAATTTAGCCTTAAGCTGTCGTTCTAAAGTCAGTCCATGCCGTCAAATCTCCTTAGTTAATAAAGGACTTAGCAAGCTATAATTTCCTTCTTTCGCGACTTCGCAGAGTTGTTTGACGATTACTAAGTTTTTTGATTCATCCATAATCTTTACTACTTCGCCGTCTTTCAATTTAGCAAACTCTAGACTCAAAAAATACCTTGGTCACTCATTTGTTATCACAGATGTCGATAATAAACAAATTATCCAAATCAACCAACTTGGAAAAAAATAAACTGCTAATTTAGATTGATTTATAACTTCTGAAATACGATTAATGATTTTATGTTAGTTTTAAAGAAATCTTAAAGATGTTCTTAAAACAGGGTAAGCTTTAGATTATTTACCAGAAGGTAAATAATCTAAAGCTTACCCTGTTTTCGAACTTAGATCAATTTTTAGTTGCAATCTCTTTGTGTAAATTGCATCACAATCGTAGCATAGAAATATAGTAACAGCCTATCGTTCTACCTATAACCAAATAATCTTTCAATTTACATCTTTATATTGGGGCAGTTGACTAAAACAAATTACTAGTTTAGGTTAAGGAAGGCTAGAGACAGATATTAAAGTATTGATTGTCGGAATCAAATTTCGAAATTTTTTTAGGACAACACTGTGTTCATTAGTCCCTTCAGCTTTATGCAAAAATTAGGGTACTGACCAACTGATTCTCGGTTATGACTATTATTGGAATCACCTTTATCTTGTTACTAAAGAAGAAAGATAATTGAAACAGTCATAGGACAATTCTACCTCATCGAGTTTTATTCAAATCTAGCTTCTTTGCGTAACAACTCGTCAATGGTCATATATATTTGAAGTTTTCTCGCAAAGACTGTCCTGACTTCAAATTTTTGAACTTTTGTAAAATGATAACCTTATTCTGAATAAATGAATATAATCTACTTGAGTCGCCAATTATGGGACTTGTTCGCGGTAAAATTTGATAAATTCTTCTAAAGTCCAATTATATTGTGTTTTTTTTAAAAAAACATAAACAAATAAAGGTTGCGACAAGGGCTGATGTTTGTTCTTCTCCATAGTTTCAGTTGAAATAAACACCCCGCTTTCGCCATTATCAATGGCGAAAGCGGGGTGTTTATCTTGGTTTTGTTGATAATAAGAATAGCTAAAGTAACCCAAAGTATTAAGAGCTTAAGCAACCCTAATTACTAGTGCTTCATCATCCTTTCTGAAAACATAGTCTGAGCAACTTTCTGTTGCTTCACCCATGATCGCTTCGGTAAGATGATTATAGGTTCCCGAGCTTTTACTGAGACTGTAAACAATTAAGGAACAATCAGGATAAGAGCAATAAATTTAATTCCAGAAAACTATCATATTTTGAGCTTAAAACTCCTATATTTGTGCTGATTGACTCACTTTGAGGAAATAGAACCAAGTAGGAGATTTGCCACGACTATGAGCGGATAAAAAACAACAGGAAGTTCAATATCACAAACTGTGTTATTACTACAAAATTTCATTTCTGCCGAAGAAATAGGACGAGAGGCTGCATTGATGTCTATTTTCTCTGTACAAAATTTTCTAAATCCTTCTCTTCTCTTATCCCTGAAAAATTGTTTTCTATCGTCAGATCTTTAACTCGCTTATGGACAGGTTGTTTTTGATAGGTTTCTAACACTACTTCGGTTATCGAAAATACCGCACTCAAGCCATCTATCTTGATGGAGTGAATATCGTTAGAGATCACCTGGTTATAAGCTGGCATGATTGCTATAACTACGATTAGAATCGTTGCCTTCGTAATATCTAAAGGAGCATTTAAGATATGTAATCTTTATAGATTATCTCACAATTTGTTTCCCATCAGAAATACAGTGACCATGTGTATTATTTCATTATGGTTTTCAACTCATTTTTAGTAACCTAAACTTAAATCAAAGTTAATTGAAAAGTTCAAGCTTTACCTAACAAAACCACACCACAATCCTAAAAGTTAAAAGCTAAAATAAAAATGAATAAATAGTGAAGATTTATCTATTTTCCTCAGATGGTTTATAAAACCTAGACTAAGAACTATATTTCTTAACCTATTGTTTACCCAAATTCGTTAACTTCTGTTTGAATGTTTATTGTGTAAGTAACTCAATTTACAAAACACCCAAATATGTTAAACTTTTTCGAACTCGAACAACGTCCTTTTCGTTTAATATCTTCCCTATCAATACTGGCATTAATAGTAAGTTTAGGGGCTTGTGGTGGCACGACTTATGATGATAGGTCTATCGAGGAAACGGCTACTAACATAAACAAACCTCCATTAGAAGGTAACGTCACTCTAACCGGTGCAGGGGCATCTTTTCCCGCACCTCTCTACCAAAACTGGTTTGTTCAACTCAATAGTGCAATTCCTGAGCTTCAAGTTAACTATCAGTCTATAGGTAGTGGCGCAGGAGTCGAACAATTTACAACTGGAACAGTAGACTTTGGTGCTAGTGATGTAGCAATGAAAGATGAAGAAATCGCAAAAGTTTCTAGAGGAGTGATATTGCTTCCTATGACTGCCGGAAGTATTGTAATGGCTTATAATCTTCCTGGGGTTAAAGGGCTGAAATTGTCTCGGGAAGCCTATGTAGGAATCATGCAAGGCAGTATCACTAACTGGAGTGACCCCAAAATTGTTGAAGCTAACCCTGATTTAACTTTACCTAGTCAACCAATTACCGTCATTCACCGTTCTGATGGTAGTGGAACCACTGAAGTCTTCACCAAGCATCTGAGTGCGATTAGTTCAGAATGGGAAACTATGATCGGCCAAGGAAAAAGTGTAGAATGGCCTACCACTAAGGGAAGATTTATCGGTAGCAAAGGAAATGAAGGGGTAACTGCTACTATTCAACAAAATGAAGGAGCCATCGGCTATATTGAGTATGGCTATGCGAAGAATAATGGTTTAACCATGGCAGCCTTAGAAAATTTATCAGGGAACTATATAGAACCCAGTGACGAGTCTGCACAACAGACCTTAGAGGCGATTACTCTTCCTGAAAACTTACGAGTTTTCATCACCGACCCTGAAGGAGATCAATCCTATCCCATTGTGACCTATACTTGGATACTGGCTTACAAGCAATATGACGATCCTCAAAAAGCTATCGCCATGGAGGCCATGGTTGAACATGTGTTAAACTATGGACAGGAAGCTAGTAAAGAACTCGGTTATGTTGCTTTACCTCCTAATGTCAAAGAGAAAGTAGCCGCGGCTGCTGATGTAATTAGCCCGGACTACACTATTAAGGTCAAACAAACAGACAATTTTCTAGATTGATGTCCTACATTGACTAGATTAAATCACTTATAAATTTTTCCTAGTCTTTTCTAAAAGACTAAACAACCTGAGTTCAGAGTTTAGGGATATTTCGACGCAAAAATTAGGAATAGAGACTTCTGATTACTGCAAATTTTCCGTGAACTTGACTTGTGCTGAACTCAGGTAAACAAATCATCGAGTTAAACTGTCATTTCTTACTTTCGACTTGATTATTCTTAAATTATGATTGCACCTACTGCTTCTAAGTTTAAACAAACTGGAGTTGGCGTTCGCTCTGTTCTGGAGAAAACTTTCAATACTGGTTTTATTTGGCTGACCTTAGCCTTTGCAGTCAGCATTGGGTTAATTTTATTGTCCATTGCCATTGTAATCATTATGCGAGCCTGGCCAGCAATTAAAACCTACGGGGTTGGCTTTATTACCAATAGTGCTTGGAATCCCGTTATAGGAAAGGAAAAATTCGGAGCGTTACCGGTTATTTATGGAACTCTGATGAGTTCCTTCATTTCTCTATTCATTGCCGTTCCCTTAGGGATAGGAACGGCACTGTTTTTAAGTGAAAATTTTATCCCTCTTAAATTCCGCACCTTTTTAGTGTTCATGGTGGAACTATTAGCCGCTATTCCTAGTGTGGTGTATGGGCTATGGGGTATTTTTGTCCTAATTCCCATTATGAACCCTATTAGTTCCTGGTTACACAACAACTTCAGCTGGGTACCCTTTTTTGCCACCCCTCCTGCTGGACCGGGAATGTTACCTGCGGGAATTGTCCTTGCCATTATGATTCTGCCTATTATTACTGCAGTTTCCCGTGATTCCTTAGCTTCTTTGTCCCCTGAATTACGCCAAGCTTCTTTAAGCTTGGGAGCAACCCGTTGGGAAACGATTTTTCGTGTATTGATTCCGTCAGCTATTTCGGGAATTGTTGGAGGAATTATGTTAGCTCTTGGTCGTGCAATGGGGGAAACTATGGCAGTTACGATGATTATCGGGAATGCTAATAAAATCAGCATCTCTCTGCTCGAACCGGCAAACACCATCTCTTCTCTTTTAGCCAACCAATTTGCTGAAGCATCAGGAATGCAGGTTTCTGCCCTGATGTATGCTGCGTTGGTCTTAATGGTTTTGACCCTAATTGTTAATGTTGCAGCCGATTGCATTGTAACTCAGGTGCGAGCCAAGTATCAGTAATAGAGGAATGGTAAAAATTAAGCTTTCTCTCCTCTGTCTCTACCGTTTTACTTTTCAAAAAAAATGACTGATTCAAGTGCAACCGAGATTGGTTTAACTCTAAAAAAAAACTAGGCAATTCCCGCACCCTATTTAACAGCTTCTGGACGGCTTTAGCCTCTTTATGTATGATTATCACTTTAATCCCCTTAGTTGCAGTTCTTATTTTCGTGATGCTTCAGGGATTAGGGCAAGTCAACCTGGATTTATTTACCAAGCTTCCCCCACCGCCTGGATTGTCACAAGGAGGTATTGCTAACGCTATTCTTGGAACTTTACTAACTGTAGGTTTAGCGACTCTTATTGCTGTTCCCATTGGGGTACTCACTGCCGTTTATCTATCAGAATTTAGCGCAGGGAATCAAATTGCTCGTTGGGTTCGTTTTGCAACCAATGTTCTCAGTGGAGTTCCTTCAATTATTGCTGGCATTTTTGCTTATGGTTTATTCGTCGCAACAAAAATTGTTGGGTTTTCTGCCGTTGCAGGAGGAGTAGCTTTAGCTGTATTGATGTTACCAACTATTATCCGGACAACGGATGAAGCCTTACAACTTGTTTCTCAAGAAATCCGTTGGGCAGCCTTTGGACTGGGGGCTTATAATTACCAAACAGTCTTAAAAGTTGTCCTTCCCGCGGCTGTTCCTGCTATTTTAACTGGAGTAACCTTAGCGATTGCCCGTGCTGCAGGGGAAACCGCTCCTTTAATTTTTACGGCTTTGTTTTCTAACTTTTGGCCTAAGGGAATCTTTGAACCTATTGCCACTCTATCAGTGTTAGTTTATAACTATGCTATTGTTCCTTTTAAGCCCCAACAAGAATTAGCCTGGACAGGGTCCTTAATTTTGGTTTTGTTAGTGTTAATTACCAGTGTAGCTACTCGTTGGGCAACTCGACAGAAAACTTATTAATTGATAGTGAACAGTAATAGACAACTTTGATGATAGATAACGAAATTTCGGATTCTATTAAGACAGAAACAGTTTTTACCTTAGAAAATGTTGATATCTTCTACGGAGATTATCGAGTGGTTCGGGATGTTACTTTTCCCATTTACAAGAATAAAGTGACTGCTTTTATCGGTCCTTCAGGTTGTGGAAAAAGCACCATTCTACGATGTTTAAATCGACTTAACGATTTAATCGAAATCTTTCACCTAACGGGAACAATTTCTTATTATGGACAAAATCTTTATGCCCCTGATATTGATTCTGTAGAAGTAAGAAAACGAATCGGAATGGTCTTCCAAAAACCCAATCCTTTCCCAAAAACTATTTACGATAACATTGTTTACGGAGCGAGAATAAATAATTATGAGGGAGATCTCGATGAATTAGTAGAGACTTCCCTAAAACGATCTGCTCTTTGGGATGAAGTTAAAGATAAATTACAAGATAATGGCTTTTCTTTATCAGGAGGACAACAACAACGTCTGTGTATTGCGAGAACTATTGCTGCTCAACCGGAAGTGGTTTTAATGGACGAACCCTGCTCAGCCCTTGATCCTATTTCAACCTTAAAAGTTGAAGAATTAATGCACGAACTTAAGGAACAGTACACTATTGTGATAGTCACTCACAACATGCAGCAAGCGACGCGAGTAGCTGACTTAACCGCTTTTTTTAATACAGAAGTAACTGAGAAAGGAAGCAAGGTCGGTTATCTTGTAGAATACGATACAACCCAAACTATTTTCGGTAGTCCTCGTCAACAAGATACTAAAGATTATATTAGTGGCCGGTTTGGTTAGAAAAGATTAAGAGAGGAAAGAGGGAAAGTAGGTAGAAATTGTATAGTTAATTTTTACAAACTTCAATATAATCTTTATTGTAAGGGAATTCAACGAAAAATTATGGTAGCTAATGTAGGAACAGAAACAGTTTTAACAACCCAGAAACTTAATGTTTTTTACGGCACTAATTTGGCAGTAAGAGAGGTTTCCTTAGAGATTCCTAAGAATAAAGTTGTAGCTTTCATTGGTCCTTCAGGTTGTGGAAAAAGTACTGTTCTCCGCTGTTTCAATCGGATGAACGATCTAATTCCCAGTGCTAGGATCGATGGCAAAATAACCTTTAAGGGAAGCGATATTTATGCAGATAAAGTTGACCCTATAGACTTACGTTCTCGTATTGGCATGGTATTTCAAAAACCAAATCCTTTTCCCAAATCTATTTACGAAAATATTGCATTTGGGGCAAGAATAAATGGATTTAAGGGGGATATGGATGAATTAGTAGAAATGTCTTTAAAAAAAGCTGTAATATGGGATGAAACTAAAGATAAATTAATGCAAAGTGGACTTGCTTTATCAGGAGGGCAACAACAACGTCTGTGTATTGCGAGAACCATTGCCGTCAAACCAGAAGTAATCTTGATGGATGAACCATGTGCCGCCCTTGATCCCATTTCCACCCTTAAAATCGAAGAACTAATTCACGAATTGAAGCAACAATACACTATTGTTATAGTTACTCACAATATGCAACAAGCATCACGGGTATCCGATTTTACTGCCTTTTATAATGCAGAAGCTACTGATAAAGAAGAAAAAGTAGGGTATTTAGCAGAATATAACGAAACAGAGATTATTTTCCAAAATCCTGCCCAGGAAACAACGAGGGATTATGTAAGTGGACGGTTTGGTTAAAACTAAGATAGGCTCTCACAGTGTACTTATGGCACTCAAAAAATTCGATACTTTGCAGAGTGGATTAGACACCCCTTATTATTAAATAATAATGAACCAGTTTTTATCTGTACCGTAACTTGCCAAAGTGGGTGTTGTGAATGATTGTACCGTTTGTTTCAAACTTTGGGAAGAGATACATTGCTCTGTAGCAGATAAAAATAAGAGATAAGAAAACTAACCTGGATACTTTTTATTGTTACCTTTTTCGCTGAAAACAGTTTCATCAGATTAATAGTAAATTTTAAATAAAATTAAGTAACATATCCTCTTTTCAGAAAGTCTCATAATTATCTAATATTTTGCTTTTTTTCCCTTATCAATAAATTTCTACTGTTTATCTTTTTAATTAATTAACCTTTCTGAATCTTATTTTATCATCCGTGATATTTTTTTATCTTAATCCTTTAAATATTTTAATCTATCACTAGTAGAAGAAATATTCATTGTTGTTTAAGGTTTAAATAGTTCCATTTTTTTTAAATTATCTAAGCATTATCAGAGGCTCTATCTGAGTTATTTGCAAGCTTAAAACCTTTTAATAAATAAAAAGCGGTCTTTAAATGATTATTTTGATGTCAGTTCCAAAGTTTTACCGTAGTTCCAATATTCCTCTCCTGTTCTTCTTGATGGCATAATTATCCTGGTGTCTATCAAGATTTCTTTCAAACTGTAAATCTCGGTTATCTTGGCAAAGTTGAGATAATTATTTATCAGCAAGTTTAAATTACTAAAACCTAACTTCCAGATACTTAACTATCGTTTAGATTTCTCATCATCGTTATATTAAATATTGATTTTTAGTCTTTTTTAGCACTTACTATAGATTCAATCGTCTGTAGTAGTTTGTCCTGAGTCCATTTATATGATAAGCTAGCGGCGATTGCACATCCCCCAGACCCGACGCCCTCTTTAACAAATCCTTGTTCATACACCGATAATTGAGGATAGAAAGACTTAGCAAAACTCAACTGAGTCGCTAAGAGGGGAACCCCACTGATCATCTTCGCTAACCCTACTGTGTCCCCTGTAGAATCTTCAACGACCCAACGAGTTGTTCCTACAATAATTTGGTCTAGATTAGCTTTTTTTTGAGAATTTTTGACAATTGCCTTGATCAAAGCATAGACTGCTAACATTTGAGTCCCTCCAGCCAAGAGTACCCCTATCCGGTGGCTAGCGGTGATTGCCATACCTGCCGCCACAATTTGCATAGGATCACCCACCGCTGCAACGAGAGAAAAAGGATTAATAGGTTGTAAAACAGGGTAAATTCCGGCTTTAGTAAGTCCCATCCGAACAATAGACCATTTTTGCTCATGATTGCATTTAGAATGACTACTATTAACTTTTCCAATTGCATTAAAACCTAATCCTGTGAGAATGGCCAGGGCAGTAGTAGTTCCTCCCACAACACATTCACTCAGAATCAAATAAGAATTTGGGTATTTTTTAGCTATTTTTTCTCCCCATTGTAACCCTTGCTGAAATAGATGATTAATGACAGTTAAAGGTAAAGCTTTTCCTGTTGTAACACAATTGGCACTAATACCTTTTAAATTAAAATTAGGAACAGGGGGAGGGAACGGTAAACCAGCATTAAACAGATAAATAGGAATATTAAGAGTTTTTAGAATAGCGCGGGTAATAAATACTGGTGAAACTCCCTTAGTTAAGGGAGGTAAAGGATGTTGATAATGAGATTGAATCCCTTTAAATAAAAATTCTGCGTCGGCGATCGCGGTATATTTTCGATCTTCTGGCATAGCCCCAGCCGCAGAAACTCCTGGGATTAATCCTGTGGATGTAAACCCTAAAATGCAAGCAAAAACTGGATTATAGTTTTGATTAGATTCCAGCCATTGTTTACCTTTTTTTTGTTGTGTATAAACTTGAATCACTGATTTTCAAACACCTATTTAAAAAATAAATCCATAAATCACTTTTCACCTGCTTGAGATATTTAGTAATTACTTATTGTCTATAATCCAAAATTGTTTGAATTAATCTGGGAGGCTTAGGTATAGGATTTCCTATCTTATCTAAGATTAACAAAGCGATTAAATGAACAGCAAATAAATAAATTAAACTATTAAAAATAACCAATCCAATAGTCAGTAATTGAATCAAATAAAAACTAGGTTGAGATAAAATTCCTGATTTAATAAATAACCATTGAGCCAATTCAGTGATTTGAATAATCATATACTGCCATAAATCTTCTCCTAATAAAATTGAAAATAACCAGAAACGAAAAAAGAAGCCGAACGTCCCAATTAACGCACCTGTTACCATAGAAAATAGCCAATTTGTCCTACGTCGCCAACAATATCCTAATTGAACCCCCATCAAGCCATAGGGCATCAAAAAAACAACACTACGGGTAGGACCCATTAACACTGTTAATAGTAACCCAGATACTAATACTCCTATCCAAGCAGCGCGATATCCCCATCGTAGATAAATTAAAGCAATAGGAATAGGAAAGAAAATCCTTAAAAAAGGACCGATGGGAAAATAATAATTAATCAACCAAATCAAGCTACAAGTACTAGCTAAAAAAGCTGTTTCCACCATTGCTAGAGTGCTACTTTCTTTGATTTTAGATAGGGATAAAGGTTGAATATTTTTTAGGTTAGACGGAGGTGCAGTAACTGTTTCTTGAACGTCATCATCAACCCAATTAGAATCAATATTCGTTAAAGCATTAGATTCCCAATCAGATCCTGAATTAGCATCATTAGAAGAATAGTTCATTAAAGAAAATTATCTCATTGAAATTTCAAGAAAAAACTAAGTAATAATTTGTTCTAAGTTATACAGATTTTAATTTTTCTAAACTAAGTATAATACATGTTAGTATCTAATAACTTTCAAAACTATTATTGTAAGCGTATTCTAATAATTTAAAAAATTGATTGCTGTAAAAATTAGGTCTTTAAAATTTTAAAATCCTCGCAAAGTAAGACTTTCAATTTTTTAAATTGTAATGTTGTCACAGCTAGTCTGGCAAAGATTGTATTATCAATACACAGAATACCGTATGTTCCCGTAATTAAACCTTTTGTCTTCATTTTGTAAGTGACTGCGTTACGGTTTTCCTGTCCAATTCACTAATACTACTTAATTCTCGATGGGGTAAGTCAACAATTTTGATGTCGTGTTTAGTTGTTTCTTCTTGTCCATTTGCTGAGAATAACAGAGTATCAGCTATCCGCGATGAACTGTCAATTTCGCGTAAACACAGTCAGTCGTAGGTTCAGTTGCCATACATAGACGTTTAGCAATCACTCCTATCAAAGGAATATTTATTACTATATTGTTGTAAAGAATACTAATAAATTTCTGGGTAGGAATACTGCTAACAGTCATAGTTGTTAGTCCAACAGCACCTGTGAAATGAAAAATCTCTCCTAAAGTAGTTATTTCTCCTCTATCTATAAGAGATGAAAGTAACTTCTTTTACTTCAACACGATGAGTCTGGATTTTTACCCAACATTCTAAAATCAAATGAACCGGACTACCCCAATCATTTTTCATGAAAATTACTATATTAGGAGGTTAACTACAGATAACACAAAGTATGATGATAAATTATTAATTTAAATCTAGAAATACAGCAAATAAAGAATAATTATCCTAAAATCTTCAATATCAATGTTTTCATTATAGTGGGATTTTCTATATGTAATTTAATGCCCAAGCGGATTTTTGATCTATCTGTTATGCTAAGCCTAGCAAAAATTGTCAGCCTGATTGTTAACTTTTAAAAGTTAGTTTGTTCTATTGAATTTTTTTTGTGAGATTTTTAGCGAGTAAATGTGATTTTTCAAGATGATCTTGCCATTTTGATTGCTGACCTTGAAGAAATTCTCTGGGATGGTCAGTTATTAAACGATCCAGGCGTGTTGGCCTTCTTAGAGAGGGTACGATATTATTTGCTCACTCATGAGTCTTATAGGAAGCCCGAAAATTATCAAAAAAGGGCTGAGATACTAACCGAAGATATTTTAAAAAGACTAGAGACCCAAATAATACCCTGGGTACAATCCGTGGAAAATGATCTAGAGAATTTACGTAACCAAAAACAGTCTCTGCTCCAAGAAATTCGGCAGTTAGAATACAAACGACAACAAATAATGTCTGAATTTTTAGAAAAGTTAACTATCGGTTACACTCAAGTTATCGAAGGACAATCTTCTAATTCTCAAAAAAGTGACCGTTTCGGTAAAGGTTCCTTAAACAATCTCTCAGTTTCTCCCGAAATGTCTTCAGAAAGGTTAGCCGGTTATATAGATTGGGCCCTAGGAAAAATTTTAGACAGTCTTGGACAAGACTCACAAACTTATTCTGATTGTCTAGCTCAAGAAATCGAAGGAATACATAGTTTTGGAGAGTGGAGGGAAGCTAAATTTCTAGCCTATTCTAATTACTTGCAGCAACAATTAGAAGCAACGGTGGATAGAAGTACCCTAACTTCGTCACTTCCCGAACAATCTGCCAGGGTAAAGTCTACTCGGGAAAGATGGTTTTTAGGAATTGATTTAACTTCTGAGCAACTGATGGCTGTTTTATTGGGATTCAGCGCTACAACCAATCCTAATACAGGAATTTCCACTTTAGAAGAAACAGTTAACCTTTCGTCGGTTACATCTTCTGATGTAATGAATCCTTTAGCCAGATGGAAACTGGCCTTAAAGACTCTTAAAACTCAGTTAATGGCTCAAACGACCTCTTTGACTTTAGGGGAAACACAATATTCTGTAGCTCGGATCATCAATAAATTGCAGGGAATTATTGTAGTTTGTCCTGGTCAATGGAATTTGGTTGATCGCACCCATCTTCAAAGTCTAATTTCAGATACTTACTCGTTGTCAACTTCAGATCAGATTGTCTGGGTCCCTAAAGCAATCGCTGTTGCTTTGAGTTATCTTTCTCCTGCTGAAACAACGAGAAACACCTTGATTATTGATGTAGGAGAAACAATTACAGAGTTAGCTTTAGTGAATGTTAAAAAGCCCTTTTCTAGTTTAATTAGCAGACAATTAACATACGCTTTTCACTCGATAGATCAAGATATTTTCTGTCAACTTATTTATCCTCAATGGCAATCTAAAATTACTAAAATATCATCCCGTCTTCAACCGTATTTTCCGCAAGTAGGAAGTACTGACTTATTCTCACGAGAAGCTTTTAATCAACAATTAAAAAATCATCCTTTGGGGAATACTTTTCTAGAAGCAGCTCAATTAACTCGACTTATTTTAAAACAACAAGATAGTTTTGTTTCTTCGTTAGGAGAAAAATCTTGGGGTGTAACTCGTCAGGAATTTATACAGCAGATTACTATTCACTGGATTAAAAAATTAAATGAAACTTTAAACAGTCTTTTTAGTTTAGGAGAAACTTCTAAATATGGAATAGGACAGATTATTCTTTGTGGAAAAGAAATAGAGACAGTTGATTATATTTTATGTGCCTGGTTACAGAAATTTTTTTTTCATAAACCTGTTATTTTAAAACAAAAAAAACAATCAGAAAATAAATTAACCCAAGGATTGGGTTACATACCAAATTTTCTTTAGATAAATAATGTACAACAACCCACCAAGCTAGATTAATACTAATCTTCTTGTTCGTCATTAATATCTAGCATTCCTTCTCCAAATTTATGTTGGGGCGGAATGGCTGCAATAATAGCATCAACCACTTTATTAATCGCAATAATTTCTATTCCAATATCATCAGCAAAAGTCTGACCTTGAGGTACAATTGCTCGTTTAAAGCCTAACTTAGCTGCTTCTTTTAGACGCAGTTCCATTTGGGACACCAACCGAACTTGTCCCCCTAATCCTACTTCACCAATCAAGACAGTACGAGGATCAACTACCCGATCACGAAAACTAGCCACCACAGCAATCGCCACGCCTAAGTCAGCGGCCGGTTCTTCCACCCCCAACCCACCTGCGGAGGCTACATAAGCATCCAATTTTGATAACGGAATCCCTACCCGCTTCTCCAAAACGGCTAAAATCTGTTGTAGGCGACTATAATCAACTCCAGTAGTGGAACGACGAGGGGAAGAATAACTCGTAGGACTGACTAATGCTTGCAACTCTACCACTAAAGGACGAGTTCCCTCACAAGCAACTACAGTAGCGGTTCCTGGAACAAATTCATCACGGCTACCCAAAAATAATTCCGAGGGGTTAGAGACTTCTATTAACCCATGTTCGGCCATTTCAAAAATTCCGATTTCATGAGTTGCCCCAAAGCGATTTTTAACTGATCTGAGAAGACGATGGGAAGCATAGCGATCACCCTCAAAATATAGGACTGTATCGACCAAATGTTCAAGCACTCTTGGTCCTGCAATTATCCCTTCTTTAGTTACGTGACCAATGATCAGTAGAGTGATGTTCTCCTGTTTAGCTACTTGCATCAACGCTGAAGTACACTCACGGACTTGGGCGACTGAACCGGGGGCTGAAGTTAGGGCAGCAAAATAGAGAGTTTGAATACTATCAATAACAGCAACTTGTGGCTTTAAGGATTCTAACTCTCGCAGAATTTCTTCCAAATCTGTTTCTGGTAAGATGTAAAGGTTGGCATGAGTGTTATTTGTCTCTGAATTTGCTGATTTGGGGTTTTTAAGTTCTTGACCATTACTTTTAACATCAGTGGTCGTTGTTGTTTCTTTGAACCCTAACCGAGAGGCCCTTAATTTCACCTGTTGTCCTGATTCTTCAGCAGATACATAGAGAATGCGAGGTAATCTTTGGGACAGTTGGTTAGCTGTTTGTAGCAATAGAGTGGATTTCCCAATTCCCGGATCACCCCCAATCAAAACAAGAGAACCAGGAACCATACCCCCACCGAGAACTCGGTCTAATTCTTCATATCCCGACGAAAACCTAAATTGTTCCTCTTGGGTGATTTCCGAAAACGGAACTGAAATTCGGGGTTGGGGAGGTGTAGCGGAGGTATTCTGCGAACGGGTGTTAGATTGCCATCCTCCTCGTAAAATCCCCCCTGATAGACTGGGGTTAATAATTTGTTCTTCCAGCGTTCCATAAACTCCGCAACTAGGGCATTTGCCAAACCACTGAGGAGATTCTGCACCACAGGCATTACAAATATGAATGGTCCGAGATTTTACCATAATGCCTTTTTTAAGAAAGGTTAAAAAAACTTAAAAAACTAGCTGGTTCGAGTCCAAAATAATTAAAAAATGATAAGGGGTATGCTGTTTCATTATCCCGTTAAAAATCGTGACTACAGGGAAATAATCTATAATCATTGACTTAATCATAATGGGAAAGCGATATTCTAAAAACAGAAATGTCGTTATGTAACTTAAAAGTTCAGAAATTTTACATTTAAGGAGTATTGGAGAAATTGGAAATTCATAAAGAGAAAATTTTAGTAGTTGATGATGAAGCCAGTATCCGTCGCATTTTAGAAACTCGTTTGTCTATGATTGGTTATGATGTTGTCACAGCTGCCGATGGAGAAGAAGCTTTAGACACTTTTCATAAAGCTGATCCTGATTTAGTCGTTTTGGATGTTATGATGCCTAAGCTTGATGGTTATGGTGTCTGTCAAGAATTACGCAAAGAATCGGACATCCCCATTATCATGTTAACTGCTTTAGGAGATGTTGCTGATCGAATTACGGGGTTAGAGTTGGGGGCTGATGATTATGTAGTTAAACCTTTTTCCCCTAAGGAATTAGAAGCGAGAATTAGATCGGTGTTGCGACGGGCTGACAAGAATGGAACTCCGGGAATTCCCAGTTCAGGGGTCATTCATGTCGGGTTAATTAGAATTGATACGAACAAACGTCAAGTTTACAAAGGGGATGAACGCATCCGCTTGACGGGGATGGAATTTAGTTTATTAGAGCTGTTAGTCAGTCGCTCAGGTGAGCCTTTTTCTCGTTCAGAAATTCTACAGGAAGTCTGGGGATATACTCCCGAACGCCATGTGGATACCCGTGTAGTAGATGTTCATATTTCCCGTCTCAGGGCAAAATTAGAGGATGATCCGAGTAATCCTGAATTGATTCTGACGGCTAGAGGAACTGGCTATCTCTTTCAACGTATTTTAGAAGCAGGAGAAGAGTTTTGACCACTCCCCGTCAAGCTAAAGCTGTGGCGGGGACAAAATACTCAGTTTCTATGTAGTGTATAAAGTTAATTTCAGACTTGGTGTACGGAGATTTTACACAATGTTTTTGCTACTTGCAGACTTCATTGCTCATAATCAGTTTTCCGTGATTACTGCTAACAATGATAGAACAATCACGTCTAAATAAGACTGATCCTACTCTCACATCAACGTCAGCATGCTTACGAATATAAGCTTGACTTCTTTGATCAATCGTCTGAGCTATAGATTGATAGATTTTTTCAGTCCAATTACTTCCCGTTTGTTCATCACAATCCCGCAATAATTTTAATCCATTTTCCGTGGTAGAACTTTTTAAAAGCTGTTGTAACTTAGTAGTCGGACAACCTATTTTGGCTCCATGAGCAACTAAGATTTCTAATCTTCCATCAGCTAAATGATGATGAGTATGAAAAATTCCTCCCGCTAATTTAATTAATTTGCCATGATAACCAAACAGTAGAAGAGAAACTAATTTTTGAAATCCAGCTGTTACTAATAAAGGGCCTAGCCAATTCGCAGTCTTAATTATTCTTTTGGGATTTATTCCTTGTTTTTTCGCTAACTCTAAGCCATTTTCTCCCAAACAAAATACTAAACTATTAAACTGTTTGGCTTTGGCAGTTAGTTCCTCCTGATATGCTGTTAATTGATTGGCAGCAGTTAGGGGTTGAGAAATGCCAGTAGTTCCTAACAAAGAAAGTCCTTTGACTACCCCAAATGACTCATTAGATGTTCTTCTAGCTAATTGTTTTCCTTCCGGTAAGATAATCGTTACAATAATACTCTCTGTTGGTTTGAGATATTTTTTAAGATTTTCCTGTAAGATTTTTTTTGCATAATGATAAATAGCGTGTTTCCTCTTATTATTAATTTGGATACCAATCCCCTCACCTCCTTTAACAAAAATTTGCTTGGAAGAATTTACTTGAGTTTTTTTAGCTAATTCAACTATTACCCAAACTGGAGTATTTCTAGTTAAATCTAAATTATCTCCTGGATCACTTCTAGTAATTGCTAAAGCTGAATTCAGTCCGATTTTAGCTACTTGTTCAACAGGAATCTTAACCACTTGGGACGGAAAAATTAAATCCACAGAGACAATATTTTTAATATCTTTGTTTTGGAGGTGACTTAAAGCAGCAATTGCTGATGCACAAGCAAATACAGGTAACGTATAGCCAGACCGAGGTGATTTATTGATCATCGTTTATTTCGTTGATTAGCCAATTTTAATTGCCGTTGTTTTTCTCGTTGACGCTCTATTTTATTTTTGGAAAAATCAGAAATACAGTGAGTACAAGAGACCCCCTCTTCATAGTCTAAAGATAGTTTTTCTATCCCAGAAATCGGATAACCACAGCTAAGACACATTTCATAACTTCCTTTTTCTAAATTATGTTTAACCGCGACTCTTTTGTCAAAAACGAAACATTCTCCTTCCCACAAACTTTGTTCGGATTGTACTTTTTCTAAATATTTTAAAATTCCTCCTTTGAGGTGATAAACCTCCTTAAATCCTTTACTAACTAACAAAGAAGTTGCTTTTTCGCAACGAATTCCACCCGTACAAAACATAGCTATTTTTTTGTGTTTGGATGGATGAAGATTTTGAGCAACATAATTAGGAAATTCCCGAAAAAAATTAGTCTTAGGATTAACTGCTCCTTTAAAGCTTCCCATCTCTACCTCATAATTATTACGGGTATCAATAACTAAAATTTCTGGATTAGAAATTAAATGATTCCAGTCATTATAATCAACATAGGTACCGACCTTTTCAAGCGGATTAATGTCTGGAATTCCTAGAGTAACAATCTCTTTTTTTAGTCGGACCTTCGTCCGTTTAAACGGTAAATACTCTATAGAGACTTCTTTTGTTTCTAAGTCAGTTAAGCGAGGATCACAACGTAAGTAATCTATTACAGCATCAAGTCCCTGACGAGACCCAGCAATTGTTCCGTTTATTCCTTCTTGGGCTAATAAGATTGTACCTTTAATGGCTTTTTGGTAGCAAAGTTCTAGTAAAGGTTTTTGCTTGCTCTCAAAATCTGTTAGTCTCACGAATTTATAGAAGGTAGCGACGATTTGATTCATAGTAAGTTGCCTAGAAAAAACTTGTCATTTTAATGATTCTATGTGTATAATAACGGGGGTGAACAACTTATTGAGTACTTCTCAGAAATTGTCTGCCTGATGGGCATGGGGATATAGCTCAGTTGGTAGAGCGCCTGCTTTGCAAGCAGGACGTCAGCGGTTCAAGTCCGCTTATCTCCATCAGGATATAAGTTATCTTTTAGGTATCTTCATTCGGGACTGTTCTTTTTTAATTAAAGAGCCACCAGGTTTTGGTCTCTTGCAATTTGGACCAGCCTTTAGCTAACTGAGTCCCGAATAGTGCGACATCTAATCAAGGTTATAGATTAGGTGTAGCTGTAACCATTTAGATCCTTGAATGAAGTAATACAAGCACTTCTAAGCGATTCAAGGTGGTAGGAGTTTCTTCATAAACTAGAGGTATTTTATCGAAAGTTACTAAAATAGCCTTGTTGATAGTTTTGGTTCTTCCAGATTGAGTATGACGAATTAGTAGCTAATAATAACTGTTTAAACTTTTTTTAAAATTACCTTCTGTTACTACAAAGTAATCAAAACTAAGTTGAAAAAGTCGTAATTTTTTGATTGAATTTATTTCAATAACTATTATCATGACCATGACACTGACAGCATCAATATAACAAGGCCAAGAATACCTTGTTATATTGATGCTGTCATGATGAACGAGAACAAGAGCATAAATATTGTGTTTAAAGACAAGAGGATATAAAAGTTAAAAAACTACAGATTGGGTGAGACTATCAGAAAAAATGATTTGATAGATAAATTATCTAAGATTGAAAATAATTGCAAAATTCTCCAATAAATAGAAGAAAAAAAACTTATATATAAAAAAATATAAAATATTTTGAAAAGTTCTCGGAAAAGAATAGAGGAATTTATGTTAACCGATAATAATCTAATTTTTTAATCTAAAAAATTAGAAATTAGTAAAGTTTTTAAATAAAGAGCTGGAGATAGAAAGAAACAAGAGTGAAGACAAGGATTATTACGTCTCCTAAAAGAAAAAAGCAAAAAAATAGATAATTTTATATGAAGGGAAAATTAACCCGAAAAACAATGCAAAGATAAAGGAATAAACTCAGTAATTATCAAGAATAATTACTGAGTTTGTGTAAATAGTTTAGTTAACACACCTGAAATAATACGAAGAAAAAGTGGCATATTAGTTATAATAGTAGAATTTTTTTATCTTTAAAAGACTAATGCAACTAGCCCGTTTGTTTTTATTCTCGTATTTTAGTATATAGCGTTTTTATCCTTGATAATTGAAATTATATGGATTTTTTATGATTAACAATCTAACTTAGATTCAAATATATTTTTTATTTATTTATATAAAAAAATAGCTCTAGTTATTTGTTTAAATTATTTATTTTTTCTGTTAATTTCTAATCTTTAGTACTTAAAATTTATATTTTATTCAGTAAAATTAATGACCCATAATTAAACTATTTTTATTTAAATTTTTCTTATTTTTAACCCAAGACAAACAATAGTTTTTCTTTAATTTCATTGTATTTTTCCTTCTTGTTAATAATTTTTGCGTCTTTTTTGTGATGTTTAAATCGCTTTTTTGGCGTAAACTATAATTATTAAGTATAAGGTTTTGGCATAACTAATGGCGCTCACTAGACTATTTGATTACCTCTTTTTAAATTAGAAAACTATCCAAATATTTTTAGTTTTCAAGGAGAATGTCATTAATGACATTCTCCTTGAAAACTTCATTTATCAACAATTTTTTGTCATTTATACCTTGTGAGATTGATAATCTTAGTGAGGATTTTACAAAATTTTTTTCTTGCCATTTCTAATTTGTTTAAAGATAAAGCCTCGCCCTAAAATGGCGAGGCTTCAAAACTAGTTTTTGTCTCAAAAATTAGAATTTCAGCGTCTTCTACTACCAAAACTACGAGAACGCGACCGGGGATAACTACTACCAAAACCATTCTTGCCTTGAGTAGTTGGTTTAGACCTTACAGAAGTTCTTAGCCTACTCGACCCTATCCCTGAACCGCTTGATTTACTGGAATTAGCGGAACTTTTGCGGGTCGAAGGAGATCTTCTTAAATTCCCTGAAGTTCGCAGAGTTTCACGATTTTGGACAGCCGCAGGGGGAGCATTGTATCTGCTTTGGTAGCTATCAACTGCTTGAGTATAGGTGTTTCCGTAACCGCCATATCCCCTGATAACACTTCCTGGTTGATACATGGGAGGAATATAGTAGCGAGGGCTAAACAGTAAATTTCCTACCGCTTGACCCACTAACGCCCCAGCAAAAGGAGTCCAAAAATTAGATTCCCGATGCACCACTACGGCTTGGGGTTGTCCAGTTTGTGAGTTAGTTTGGGTTTCAGTTACGGTATGGACGTATTCAATTTTAAAGTCTTTGGTGAGGAACATGGTAGCCTCATTTCCGGTAACTTCGACTGAGGTTTTGTCCCCATTAGCAATTTGTTCATCTGTTAATTGTGCCATTTGTAAGTCAGTAGTCTGATAGACAGAAGATGTTCCTTGGGGTGTATTTAACAGCATCAGAGTATAGGTTCCATCGGCATCGTCATAGCTTGCCTGTTGGACTGGATAAGTTCCTTTATTCACCTGGTTAGGAGAAATAACCGGTGAATTCTTAGGAGTGGGAGAAGACTGGGTTGAGGTGGTTGATGAATTGCAGGCTACTGTCGTCCAACATAGGGCTACGATTATCAAAATAGTAATGAATCTGCGTGGCATAAGTTTAGATTATTAGACTAGGATTGACTATAGGGAGATTAGTTCTGAGAAATTAAGTAGTAACTGATCATTGGTAAGTTCATCACCTAATCTGGCGGGGGAAAAGTGGACTTGTATTGCTTCTAAAACCCCTTGATAATTAAGGTTAATGAGAGCTTTAAGTCCTTTTTCTAAAGCTAGACAATCATCCAAACTGGTTTCTAATTCAGGCGCTTCACCGTTAAAAGCCACTATGATCATAACAACCACATTACGGGTCATGGGAAGGGACAAAGGGGTGTTTTCCTCACTGCTAAAACTGTCAGATTCTGGTTCACTGAGATAACGTTGGGCAGAATCCGTAAATAATTCGGTAATATAATCTCCCGCCTCTTCTTCTTTCCAAAAAACATCTCCTTCGTTGGCGGCTGAGCGCCAATAAATAGACATCTCTAAGAGTTTCTGGCAGATGTTAGCTAAGCCCTCTCCTAACACCCCTAAATCTCCTTCGGATTCTAGGGCGTCTTGGGCAGCCTGGTTGAGAACCCCTAAAAGGGGAGCAACTTCATCTCCGGCAAGATGGATAAAAATACGAGAAACTACAAAACGGTTCTTCCCTGTTAACTTGTTAAAACGATTACCTAAAGAACTCATAATAGTGTTTTCCTTGACTATAGAGAATTAAGTGGGAGAGAGGGAAATTTTTAACGTATGACTTTTAACGGCTAACTTGATTTTTCATCATTTTTATCTGACTTCCTGTCTTCTTCTTTTTCTTGGGAAAAAATTTTCAAAAAACCGGAAGTAGATGGTTCTGTTCCAAGATTATCTGTGTCTAAGTTAGTCTCTTGGGAGTTTTCTGTGATGAAAGACTCACTGATTTGAGATTGATTGCCTGCGAGCATTGTTGGTGTCTCTTCACATCCTTTGATGGCAATTTCTTCCGAAAAAATTGACTCTTTTGAGGTTTTCTGTTTATTTTCTTTTGGCTGTTCGATATCAAAAGTTTCTGTGGTAACTTCTGTCCCTTCAACAATTATTATTGTTGAAGGGGGCTGTTCCGAAAGCTCAAAATTCTCTTCCTTTACTTGTTGACTTGCCAATTCTTCTCGTTTCCCTAGTGTTTCTGTTGCTTCATTTTCTATCACTGCTTTTTTTTCAGGAATCTCTTCAAACTTTTCGGGTTTCTCCAAAATATCAGAATTGTCCCAGTCCTCTTTTTCTATGTCTAATTCTTGTGGATTAGATGATTCAGCAATAATTTCCGATAGCGGTTGAGATTTCGTTCTGATAGACCTAAACAGAGAACTTAGGAGAAAACTTAGAGAGAAGCCCTTTTTCTTAGGTTTTTCAAGTTCTAATTCAATAGTCGTAGAGGATTCGGATTCGGTTTTTACAATAGGGGTTTCTATTGGTTCTTCTGTCGGTGGGGGTGAAGGAAGTTTTTCATCTGAAATTAACGATTCAGGTGTTTCTTTGGAAGAGGTTTCTACGGTTTCTGTTTCTTCCATTAGGGCAATCGCTTCTGCTGACTCTTGAATAAAGGTTTCTGCCATTTCCGGAAAAGTATCTTCTTCTGTCACTTCTGCTGACTCTTGAATAAAGGTTTCTGCCATTTCCGGAAAAGTATCTTTTTCTGTAGATACTTTTTTAGATATTGGCCGATAAACTTCTCTGCTCAGGGGATCTTTTGCTTCTGTTACTGTCTCTACTACTGGGGATGGGATATCGTCGTTGGCAACATTAGAGTTTTTCTTGCTTCCTAAACGGCTTTTTCCCCAATTTAAGATGGAAAAATTAGTGAGATTAATTTGGTCCTTGGGATGAGCGATCACTCGTCTCAGCCGAACGGTTTGCCACCCAAAGGATACCACTAAAATCACTGCCGCCAACTGTCCCAATAAGATTCCACCAGTAATGCGTTCAGCACATACCCACAAAACTAGGGCATAAAATAAACCAATACCACTCCAAAGAAAGTCGTCTTGGCGATGCAATCTTGGTAAGAAGAAAGCTGATAGATACAAAATTATGCTAGTGAAGGCGATGACAATTGCTAGGATGTAGGCCAACATCGAATGGGTTACTCCTTGGGTATTTTCCTTATCATTGTGAGGCATCTTGCCTCTTATTGTTCATCGGATTCATGATCCAGTTTTCCTCTCAAGTAAGTTAGATTAGTTACCAAATTCTCTGACTGCGATTGTCTTCTTACACTTGATTTTATTTTTAAACCTTTAAGAAACCTCCATGAGTCAATCGCCACTTCCTCCTGATTCTACGTCAAACTATTTGAGTCGTCTGCTAAGAATAGCTAAAAAACCGTGTAGTGTCGCGATCGGACTTGCTTCTGTAACCATTGTTATCATTGGCTACACAGGGTTACGTCTTTTTCTTCAAAAATACCTTCCTCCTTGGTTAGAAAAACAAGTTAGTTACTTGATTAATCGTCCTGTTGATATTGATGAACTTCAAGGGTTTTCTTTAACTCGTCTTTATCTAGGATCTACTTCTGTGCCACAAACTTCTGACCATCCTAATCAACTTACAGCTAGTCGTGTTGTTGTTCATTTTGATCCTATTGCTGTTTTATTTAAACGAACTTTAGTGATTAAAATTGTACCTGAAGATGTTGAAGTTGAGTTACATCAATATTCTGAAGGAGATTTACTCAAGGGAGAAATAACGGATGAAATCATTCCTTTAAAGTTAGACCTTACTTTTGATATTACAAATGTTTTTATCAATGTCTTTCCTCAAAATACAAATAATATCCTCACAACAACTCTCAATGGACAGGTAAAGTATAGTGAAGTCACGAAAGCAAAGTGGGATTATGATCTTGATTTAGCCTTGCTCAATAGTGAAATTTCTCTCGAAGGAGTAACAGTTATTGACACTAAAGAAAGTAGGGTAAAACTAGCTATCTCTAAGTTTGATTTCAGCCAATTAATGCCTCTTATTATTAATTCTCCCGTTCAATTACATCAAGGAGATATCGAAGCGGATCTAAATCTTAATTTTCCTTCTATTGAAAGATTGTCTGAAACCAAAGCTAAAGGGGAAGTTAATTTAGATAATATCAAGGGAAAAATTAAATATTTCAAAGAACCTTTGCAAATAGTTGCCAATATTTTTTTTCAGGAAAATAAAATTTTAATTACAAAAACTCAGGTAAATTTAGGCAATATTATTACTAGTTTATCTGGTCAATATGATTGGAATACTGGATTTGATTTGGAAGCTAATATTAGTGGGTTAAGTTGGAAGAATATTTGGCAAGTCTACCCAATTAAATTGCCTATAAAAATTGAGGGAGAATTACAAGCTAAATTAAATTTAATAGGAACGTTTAATGCCCCTTTACTAAGGGGAAAAATACAAAATAAAAAAAATATAAAAATTGCTCAAACTCAATTCAAAAAAATTACTTTTGATTTTCAAAGTAATTTAGATAATTTTTTATTTAAAGATTTATTAATTATCCCTGAAGTCGGGGGGTGGATTGTTGCCCAAGGTATGGCTAAACCTAAAATTATTCAATCTCTTATTAATGGTAGTGCAATTGATTGGAATGATATTCCTTTTAAATTAATTTTTGAGACTGAATTACCAAGTAAAAAAATAGTTAATGACTATTATCAATTGCCAAGAGAAGTCAATTTAAATCACCTAAAAGTACAAGGGAATATCAATGGAAGTTTTGCTAATCTTAAAGGTTTTATAAAATGGAATACAGCTGGAAGTTTGAACAGAGACAATACTAAAATTATCAGTCAAGGTAATATTTTAATAGAAAAAAATGATGTTGATCTCAAAAATATAGAGCTAGTGACCCAAAGAGGGAGATTAATTATAAATGGTAGTGGAAATCTTAAAAATAAAAAATGGCAAGCTCACTTAAATTCTAATTTTTTAGATTTAACTCCATTTACTTCAACGATTTGTAGCGTAAAATATACAAAATGTCCTAATAATATTTTTCTTAAAAATGCCAACGTTAAAATAGGAGTTGACCTTAATAAACCTTGGAAAAAATCAGTTAATTTATTATCTAATTTAGCCCTAGTATTAGACGACGGAAATCTTGTTATTAATACTCAGTTACAACAAGCTAAATTTACGACATCAATAACGGGATTAAAATTGCCTTTTAAGTTATTATTGGCTAATATTTTTATCCCAGTTACGTTAAGAAAATATCAATTTAATTTGTCAGGAAATATAGAAGAAATTTTACAGAAATCAACCATTGATGTTAATGCGATTCAAGGTAATTCTAATTTAGAAGTAGAAATAGCTAAAAGTCCTCTAAATGTCCAAATAACCTGGCAAAATGGAGCTTTTAAAGGAAAAGCTGAGCTGAGATCTTTATCTCTCAATCAATTTGTCCCTCAGCTAGCCATTCCTGTTCAATTAATTAACAGTAAGATTAACTTTTTAGGCAGTCTACAATCGCTACTATTTTTGAGTGAAACTCCTAACTTTAATGACTTTCAAGTAAATGCTGACACGCAATTTAAGCTCGCTGATGGAACTATTACAGCTAATAGTAAATTAAATCAAGGACAAATAACTGTTAATGCGATAGCTACCCCTCTATCAGTTCCTAATCTTTTACCACAAGTTTCTATACCTATTAAAGTTAGAAAAACAAACATTAATTTAATAGCTTATTTGCCTGATTTACTAGCTTTTGATTTAAATAGAGTGCAGGGGAGTGCTCAGTTAGAACTCGGAGTTACCAAAAAAGAAATTACCACATCAATCCAATTAATTAATAATCAATGGCAAACTAATATTGTTGCTAATCAACTAGATTTATCAACCTGGAAAAATCAATTATTTTTTAAAAAAATCATTGAACCAATTGATGCAAGAATAAACCTGTCAGGAACTTTAGGCTCATTATTATCACCTGACTCTATAATTCCTATTCAAGCCACTAATATTTTAGTAGAAATAGGACAACAAAAAATAAAAGCTAATGGGAATATAACTCTGACTAATATTCTTGACAGTCCTGATGTTACTTCTGTCAATCTGAATGTTGAGACCCAAGTTGATTTAAAAGTTTTACCTGTTACAGATTTTTTATCTAAAATTATTATTTATAAACAGCTTTTACCCCAAGCTCTTGATTTAACAGGAAAAGTAAAATTTAAAGGTAATCTAGTTGCAAAAAATTTATTAACTTCTTCTATATTTAATGAAAACCTGCAATTAAAAGGAAACTTAAATGTGTCAAATTTTGCATTTAATAAATTAGATTTTGAATCAATTTTAAAAGGAAAAATTGATTTAGTAATGGGTAAAAAGATTTCCCTTGATTTACGAGGAAAAAAAGATGTTATCACTGCCATTTTTACTTCCTGTTCACAACCAAAATGTTTATTACCTTATATACCATATTTCTTTGAAATAAGCCAAAAATATAGAAATTCATCTCCAATCACTGTCAAAGGAAATCTTCAGAGTGATCGCCTAGTTGCTAACATTCAAAACTTCCCTTTAAAACAATTAAAATTGTCCCCAATTAGTGATTATGGTTTAACTGATTGTTTAGGAGGGAAAGTTAATCTTAATTTAGAAATTGATTCATTAACTTTAACAGGTAGAGGAAAGTTGGATATTATCAATCCTAATTTAGGTGAATTTTTTGGAGATAACTTGCAAATTAATTGGGTTTACCAGAATAACTATATCACTTTAACAAATACAACCCTAAAATTAGGACAAAGTAGCTATAATATTAAGGGGGGAGTAGCATTAAAAACAGGAGAAATTCAAGGAAATTTGCGAGTAGATAAAGGTTATGTTCAAGAACTTTTATCCGTCCTAAAAATTTATAATTTTGACAGTCTTTTACAATTTTTACAATTTAAAAAAGATTCTTCAACACATTTTGAACAAGTGATTTCTCAGTCCGTTAAAAATATCAATACGCTTCTCTCAGAGCAAGTCAATCAGTTGTGGGAAAATGACAAAAAAATAAGGAAAGTTACTATTGAGAAACAAGCTAGTAAATTACCACAAAAATTAGATATTAAAGGTGAATTTAATGGAGAACTTTCCTTGTCAGGAACTCTTGAAAATCCAGAAATAACCTTTCAATTTGAAGGAGAAAATTGGGAATGGATATCTCAAGCATCAACTCCCTCTATCATTAATCCCTTGGGTTTTGTTCTCGAAGATTCTCCAGTAATTTCTCTTGAAAAGTTAGCAATTAAAGGGAAGTTAAAAAATGGAATGTTTAACATAAATCCCATGATCAAGCTCAATGAAAGTTTAATTCAAGCTAATCTTAACTTAACTTATGATAATAATCAGTTTAACTTACAATCTTCAACTTTTAGTCTTAACAATCTAACTCTAGATACAGTAAGTAGCTTAATAGCTATTCCTGGAGATATTAATGGTAGTATTGATATAGCAGGAAACCTCACTGGTAATTTATTAAAACCAGAAATTAACGGGATGTTTTCTTTAGAAAAAGTAGTTATCAATGCTCGATTACTTGGACAAAGTTTTCAAGGTAATTTTACTTATAATGATGCAGAATTAGAACTACAAATAGATAAGCCAGATTTTATTCAAGCTCATGCTCGTCTTCCCTTACCTATTGAAATAAATAATGACAATCGATTTAAAATCAATGTTCGACTAGGAACTGAGGCATTTTCTCTATTAGAAATAATAACTCAAGAACAAGTAAGTTGGGTTGAAGGAGAAGGAAAAATAGATCTTTATCTGAGTGGTCAAATTACTATTAACGATGAAGTAAAAGTTAGTTTTGATCCTGATAGTCAGTCAATTTTAGATTTGAATTCGATAACATTTAAAAGTTATTTGTCGCCCAATACTTTAACTATAAATGGAGAAATAGCTATACAAAATGGAAAAATAGAAGTAAATGAATTAACAGGGATATTTGGAGAAATAACTGTTAACACTATGGGGGTGTTGCCTCTATTTTCTTCATCGCTTAAGGATATTGATAGCGCCATTCCTTTAAGCGTTACTTTAACCACAAATAAGATAAACTCTGACAATCTATATCAAGGAATTACTAATGCATTGATATTTATTAAGGGAACAGTTTTCAGTCCTATAATTGAGGGAGAAATACAGTTAAATCAGGGGAAGTTTATAGTTCCTAATTTTATTTCTGATATTTATAAAAAACCAGAATCATTAATTCCAGAAGAGTGGATAAGAAGAATTAGTCCTCCAGAAGAAGTTGTTATTATTCCAAAATTTAATGACTTTAGAGTTTTAATTAAGGAAGTTGCAATTGAGCAAAAAGATATTAACCCAAAATTTGTTTTTAACGTCAGTGGAAATTTAAGTTTAAGTGGTCAATTAGCTAGTTTTTCCTTGCCAGGATTACTTGCTTTAAAACCGTCAGGAAAAGTTTACATCAATAGTGGGAAGGTGGATATTCCTGTGACTCGTGTTTTTATCCCTCGTCAATCTAATAATACTATCACTTTTTTGCCACAGAAAGGGGTATTGAATCCTTATATTGATCTAGAATTTAAACTTTATATATTGAATATTGCTTTAAGGGCAATTAATGTTAATGAAGTTGCTGATGATATTGTTCAAAGTGGTCGTTCCCAATCAGTAGAAATTACCCTAAGAATCAAAGGAGATGCTAACCAATTACTTCCTAATCTCGGTACTAAATTGGAAGAAGTTTGTAAACTAAGGCTAGAGAATTATCGTCCTATTCCCCAAACTTCAGCGATTGATCCTAATAAATTAAGACAATTAGCTAACTGTATCAAGGTCAATAATTTAGGAACTAATTCAATTCAAGACTTACTACAATCTCCCATCGTTTCTTTTTCTAGTAGTCCTCGTTTAAGTAGTAGTGAGTTGCTGACGCTTTTGGGGACACAACTTCCTAATTTAGTAGAACAATTACAGCAACAAAATTCAGCCCAATTAGTGGAAGCAGGACTACCTCAAGTAGCAGTGGTCTTGTTTCCCTTTTTACAAGATTGGCTTTTTGAACTTAATGAAGCAACGAATCAAGTGGGAAAAGAATGGGGTATAAGAAATTTGCGCTTATATCCAGTATTAGAAAAAGTCTATGAACTTGAAGATAATTCACTAATTCGTTTTTCTTATGATTATTCATTTAATGAGGTAATCATCCGCTATGAGAATAAATTTTAAGACAACTTAAAACTCAGATTGTGTATGTCGTCAAACATCCACTTGTTTCAGCCAAAAAGAGGAAATAGGTGATAGTGAATAGTTATCAAAATTAATAATGTTTCCATCACTAATTTAAAGTGAGTTCGACGAGTTCTAAAAACACGGTTATTATTCTCAATATTTGATTTTAAATACAACGAGGTTGACGAGCATCCAAAATAGTAACTGTAAACAACTGTTTAGGAACAGCAGAAGGCTAGGCTAACTTATATTTTGATCCTTGAATGATATAAAAATTTTTTCGAGTAAATGAATATAAGCAATAAGTCAAACTAAAAAGTTTATAAAAAAATATAAACACTCTAACTTGTTAAATGTTCAATTTGAAAAACATTTTAAGTTGGCTGTTAACTGTTTCAATAAAAGAAAGTCTACGAAGTAAAGTTCAATCAATCAGTTTTACTAACTTTTTCTCTTCCTAAAATTTCGTCAAACTCACATTTTGTTTCTTAAGTTTTTTTCTTGCTGGTGTAAAATCTCAGTTCAATAAGCCTTGAAAATCCCGACTTGTAAAAGGTCAGGGTTTCCAAAACTTAAACTAGACGAGAAGTAAATTATTTAGTTTCTGAAAATTCAGCATCAATTACATCATCGCCACCTTCGGAAGAATCACTAGAACCCTTCCCACCCCCAGGTGTTGCGCCGTCAGGAGGAGTTGGTCCACCAGCTTGTTGATAGACACTAGTCCCAATACTATAGAGAAGTTGCTGTAAATCTGGCATGACGGTTTTGATGGTGTCTTCATCTTCTCTGTTGATAGCTTCTCTGAGTTGACTAATCAACCCTTCAGCCTTAGTTTTATCAGCTGCAGGGATTTTATCGCCCAATTCTTTGAGTTGCTTATCGGCTTGATAGACCAAAGAGTCAGCCTCATTTTTGCGGTCAATTTTCTCTCGACGCTCCTTATCCGTTGCAGCATTTGCTTCAGCTTCTTGTACCATGCGATCAACTTCTGAATCAGGTAAGGTAGAAGCCCCAGTAATGCTAATAGATTGTTCTTTACCTGTTCCTTTATCTTTTGCAGTTACATTAAGGATACCGTCCGCATTAATATCAAAGGTAACTTCAATTTGAGGAACGCCACGGGGTGCAGGAGGAATACCATCAAGACGAAAAGTTCCTAAACTTTTGTTATCCCGCGACATTTCCCGTTCTCCTTGAAGAACACTAATCTCTACATTTGCTTGTCCATCTTGTGCAGTGGAAAATACCTCAGATTTTTTGGTAGGGATGGTAGTGTTACGGGGGATAATTTTGGTCATGACACCACCAAGGGTTTCTACCCCAAGAGATAAGGGTGTTACGTCAAGGAGCAGAATGTCCTTAACTTCTCCAGCTAGGACACCCCCTTGAATTGCTGCACCTACAGCAACTACTTCATCTGGGTTAACTCCTTGATTGGGGTCTTTTCCTAAAACTTTTTTAACTAATTCTTGCACAGCAGGAATTCGAGTAGAACCACCGACTAAGACGACTTCGTCAATATCGCTATTGCTGACCTTGGCATCCTTCATGGAATTTTGCACAGGAATCCCACAACGATCAATTAAGTCAGAACAGAGGTCTTCAAATTTAGCTCGTGTCAAAGTTGTATCAAGATGCTTAGGTCCTTCTTGAGTAGCTGTGATAAAAGGAAGGTTAATTTCAGCCTGAGTAACGCCAGATAATTCAATTTTTGCTTTCTCTGCAGCTTCTGTAAGACGTTGTAGAGCTTGTTTATCTTTTCTTAAGTCTACTCCTTCTTTTGCCTTGAATTCTGCAGCTAAGTAGTCCACAATTTTTTTATCGAAATCGTCTCCTCCTAGATGAGTATCTCCAGAAGTGGCTAGGACTTCAAAAACACCATCTCCGACTTCTAGGATAGAAACGTCAAATGTCCCTCCCCCTAAATCAAATACCAAAATAGTTTCGTTACTTTTTTTATCTAACCCGTAAGCCAAAGATGCTGCAGTAGGTTCGTTGATAATACGTTTAACTTCAATTCCAGCAATTCTCCCCGCATCTTTGGTCGCTTGACGCTGAGAGTCGTTAAAGTATGCGGGAACGGTGATAACTGCTTCTGTAACTGTTTCTCCTAAATATTTACTTGCATCGTCCACTAATTTACGGAGAACTTGGGCAGAAATTTCCTCAGGGGCAAATTGTTTACTTTGCGATGGACAATCTAATTTAACGTTACCATTGCTATCTTTATCAACTTTGTAGGAGACTTCAGTGCTTTCAGTGTTGACTTCGCTGTGTTTACGTCCGATGAAGCGTTTAACGGAATAAAATGTATTTTCAGGATTCATCACCGCTTGACGCTTAGCAATTTGTCCTACTAAGCGATCACCATTCTTGGCATAAGCTACCACTGAGGGGGTGGTACGAAATCCTTCTGTATTGGCAATAACAGTAGGTTTTCCTCCTTCCATAACCGCCACGCACGAGTTAGTAGTTCCTAAGTCAATTCCAACAATTTTTCCCATATTAAATACAACTCCAAGATAACTATAAGAATGAACTGATACTGAACTTGAATAAAAACCATATAATACTTCAGGAATTATGTTAGGTAAGTTCAGTCACCCATATCTATAGTGACGGTAGTAGGTCAGTCTTCGGTAGTGTAGTTTTCCGAACCTAAGATGACGGGTGGAAAAACCGACAAAAAGTAAAATACAAAGGTAAAAGGTAAAAAGTTTAAGTTAACTGAGTATAAAAAGCATGTAATTTCCGCAATTTATTTTTATATTTTTATAATGAATCAAAAACAACCTTATCATTTTAAAATGATACTTTTTTTAAAAAAATTTATTTTTTTTGTTTGACTGTAGCACTAACTTAATAATTTTTTAAAAAATTGCAATAAAAATAGATAATTATACTAATTGATGTGGAATTAACTAGTAAAATATAAAATTCAAACCCTTCAGAATTTAAAAGATACAAAATTTTCTAACATATTAGCTGGCTTTATTAGTCAACTTAATTTTATCATTAATACTTTGTACTGATTTTGGGTTATTATAGATAATAATTTTATTGTTTAATACATAATTATGCTACAGTATATATCCGTATATAACATAATTTAAAATACTAAAAACTTATTAAGAATTAATATTTTTATCTTATTTTTTATAATAAATTTTATTAAATTTCTCTTCCAATAAAAATCTTTAAAAGCAATAGTTAAATCTTGCACGTTCATAAAATTTAACTTTTTATTTTCTATTGTTTTTATTTCAGTAACAATATATTTACAACTACACCATATGCAATGACTATCTATTCCTAGATAGATACAGAATATTTGACAAATGTAATTTTTTTTATGATTTTATCCGTAATAATCGTCTATACAATAATTTTTTTTGAGATAGCTCTACATTTTTAGAGCAATGTTAATCAAATAAATTCAGCTATTTTATATTTACTCTTAGAATTTCATTTCATAAGAGTTTTTTAGTTAGTAATTTGATAAATCAGTAGATACATGACTATCTATAGTCCTGTACTACCATAGATAGCAGTTTGTCTTTTTTTTATGAGACTCGAAACTTTTTTTCTGATTGGCTTTAATCGTACTTTAAGTTCATCAAAACATTTAACTAGATATTTTTTCTAGGGTTTTAAGTTTTAAACTCTCAAAACTCAAGGCAATGACTAACGCTCAACGGATGGTATTAAATCAGGTGTATGAGACCTTATAGCTAGAAGTTATTGATCTGGGTTATCTTTCAATCAAAAGCTCGCCCTGAAAATCTTTGATCCTTTCTGCTAAAAATTAGGATATCTATCAAAGGGAACAAATCTCGATTATCGACTTATCTCAACCTGAGAATCTAGCTGGTATTTAGAGTATTTCGAGCAAAAATACCATTAAAATTATAGTACTAGTGCCTTTTTAAAAATATAGAGAAATTTGGGTAACTCTCTAGATACATCCCTGTTAACATAACATCCTTATACTTGGAATTACTCCATGCGTAATTCACTCTTGTTTTCAGGGAACTTGTCAGCTATCAGTTTTTGTTAGGTCTTCTTAAGATAAAGATTAAACTTTACTCATGGTAACTTTTAGGGTCATTTTGATGATTGTGTGTTAAGAATAACTAAAAGAACCCCCTCACCCGCCCACTTTAACCAGTGACTATTTTTAATACCTTTAAGTCTCTTGACCGAGATAAACGACGCAACCTTTCACTTTTATTTAGTACAGATCTGCTATTTTGGACGAGTTTGACGAGTCTTCTTCCCACCTTACCTCTTTATATAGAAGATATTGGTGGGACAACGACTCAAGTTGGGTTAGTCATGGGAAGTTTCGCTATTGGGTTAGTTTGTTCTCGCACTGGGTTAGGATACTTAGCTGATGGGCATAGTCGTAAATTAGTGGTTCGTATTGGTATGTTAGTTGCCACACTTGCTCCTATCGGCTATCTTTTAGTTCAGTCTGTTTGGTCACTGATGGCTATTCGCACCTTTCATGGCATCAGTTTAGCTGCTTTTAGCACCGGTTATAGTACGTTGGTAATAGATTTATCTCCTATTAAACAGCGAGGACAACTTATAGGTTATATGAATTTAGGAGCTCCAATTGGTATGGCAATTGGCCCAGCCATGGGGACTTTTTTAAAGGAGTCTCGGGGGTACCAATCGTTCTTTCTAACAACTGCTGGCATTGGATTTTGGGGTTATTTACTCGCTTCTCAAATTAAGGAAAAACCCCGGAATCGTGACATAAACGTAGACTCAACGATATCTGATGTACATCCTCGAAATTTTAGGCAATTGTTAAGTAGTCCCTCAATCTTGGTTCCGGCTCTCATTCTATTATTGATTGGGTCAGTCTTTGGGACGTTGGTGGCGTTTTTACCGCTATTTTTACGGGAAACTGCCTTTGGATTAAGTGCTGGCTTGTTTTACACGACCGTTGCTGTTGCGAGTTTTATTATGCGGGTTGTTTCAGCACAAGCGTCTGAGCGCTATAGAGGACTGTTTATTACTGTTAGTCTTGTTTGTTACGTAACTTCTATGGGTTTGTTAACCCAAGCTCACAGTGCCAGGGACTTACTTCTAGGAGCTATTTTTGAAGGAATGGGGGCGGGAATGTTAATTCCCATGATGATTTTGCTTATTTCTGATCGGTCTTCTCCTTCTGAACGTGGTCGAGTTTATTCGGTATGTATGGGAGGATTTGACTTAGGACTAGCCATAGCTGGTACAATTTTGGGAATTTTGGGACAAATGATAAATTATCGTTCCATGTTTGCTTTAGCTGGTAGTTTGGCTATCATCGCTATGATAATATTTATGAGTCAGTCCAATAAAAGTCTCAAACATTCCCTAGGCTTTGCTTTGGGACAGGAAAAGGATTTATATTCTCAGTAAAAGAATTAGGCTGAGCAATCAACCCCATCAATTTTTTTTAGGAATTAATTTTTAAATGTCTAGCTTTAAGATGGGGTTTCTTCTACACACTGATGTAATTAGATGTTAATTTACGGTATATTTAATCTATTTAACTTAATTAAATCTATTTATCTGAATGCATATTGCTTGGCTAGGGAAAAAATCCCCTTTCTGTGGAAATGTTACCTATGGTCGGGAAGTGACTAATGCCCTTCTAGACCGAGGATATAACGTTAGTTTTCTTCATTTTGCTCAAGAGGAAGTTCATTCTTCTAATTGGCCCGATTGTCCGGAAGTTTTTCTTCCTTTTCTATATAAATCCCAAATTTATACGATTCCAACGCCAAGATCAAACAAAATTTTGATGCAGTCTTTGGAAGAGCTTAAACCTGATTTGGTTCATGCCTCTCTAACCCTTTCCCCTTTAGATTTTCGACTTCCTGAAATTTGTCAAGCTCTCAATTTGCCTCTAATAGCAACCTTCCATCCTGCCTTTGATAGTAAACTTCGTAATCTTAAATCAAGTACTCAATTTTTGACTTATCAATTCTATGCACCGTTTTTGGCTCACTATGATAAAGTCATCGTTTTTTCTCAATTACAACAAAATTTACTAATTAAACTAGGAGTTCCCACTGAAAAATTAGCGGTGATTCCCAATGGGGTACATACAGACAAGTATTCTCCCGGTATTTCTCACTTAAAATCTAAATTTTTTGCTAAACGTCTTTTTGTTTATGTGGGACGTATCGCTACCGAAAAAAATGTTGAAGCTTTACTCAAGGCTTGGAAACATACTAAAATGGGATCGAAAAGTAAATTACTCATAGTGGGAGACGGTCCCTTAAAAGCTTCGTTAGAACTATTTTACGGAACCGAGTGTGGTGTTCATTGGTTAGGTTTTGTTGCTGATGAACAACAACGCATAGACATCCTGCGAGGAGCTGACGTGTTTGTCCTTCCCTCGTTAGTGGAGGGATTGTCTCTATCCCTTCTTGAAGCCATGTCCTGTGGGCTAGCTTGTGTGGCGACGGATGCAGGGGCAGATGGAGAAGTCTTGGCTGATGGAGCGGGAATTGTGCTTAACACTCAGGGCGTGACCACTCAATTAAAAACGTTGCTCCCTTTATTTCAAGATCACCCCGACATCACTCAACTTTTAGGACAAAAAGCAAGACAACGAGTTTTAGAAAAATATAACCTCAGTGATAACATTATCCATTTGGAAGAAATATACACTCAGGTAGTACAACAGTCCAGTTTTACTATTCTGGGTTCTTTATTTTAAAGTTTGAATAAAGAGTAACTATCGTCTCAAATTGAGACTTTTATTGTCGGTAAATTACTTCGTTGAAATCTCTCCATAGAAAATTTAAAGCTATAGTCAAACTGTATAGCATAGTATAATTTGACTAGAATTACAGCAAATAATTTCATTATGAGGCAATCACCCATCGCTTTCCTTGTCCCTTTTCGAGGAAAGCGATGGGTGATTGCCTCGAGTATACTAGTATTACTAGCTGTAGTAACCACACGAATTTACACTCTTAAATCAACCCAAAGCCAGTCATTGAAATCAGTCATCTCCCTCCCAACAATTAATTGTACCGTCTCAGATATAGTCACGAAGAAGGTAGAAGTGGACTAGCAAACGGTTAGTCTGTCCCAAATAAATTTAGCCATTGTCAAAACAGATAGACAATTAAAGAAATTTAAATGCCAAAATCTGCGACTAAATGCCTAGAAGCTAAAATTAGCTAGGAAATGACCACTAATTCAGTGTACTTTTGCACGTCTCAAAAAGGAATAATTGGAGAAAACAGCAATAAAGCATTATCATTAAACGCTTAGAAGCTAAATTAAAAGATGTACAATAGGAATATAGAAGCTATAAAGTCTTAGCTATTAATCGGATAGTTTCTCACTTTGAGTTAGATAAGCGTCAGTTATCTTTGGGTAAAGTTAAAGATAACTTGACAGAAGTTTAAGAAAAACTAAACATGATTATTAATATTCTTAGCGAATAAATTGAAGAAAAAAAAACCCAATTTACCCAAAGATAAATGATTTAACTCGAGCGATAAAATAGACAAAAGGCCTTGAGTCGTATCGTTGAAGTTTATGCTGTCGATGTCTAAAAAGTCCGGGTGTAAATAAATAAAGTCGTAGCTGAACTAAAAGAAGCTCAAGCTAATTTATATTTATGGAATATTAAAGCTCCCAAGGATAGTGAAGTTCTGAAAATTCATCGCTATCTGGGGGAAAAGGTTGATGATACTAATGAAATTGCTAAATTAGCATAGACTAATAAAATTAATGGTGATTGCTGAAGTGTATGAAGGTGATATTCATCATGTCAAGGTTAATCAACTAAGTAAAGTCAAAAGTGAAAACAATACCGTTCCTAGAGAACTTCAAAAAACTATACAGGAAATTGGCTTACGGATTAATAAAAAATATTTCTGAAAAACTGGTCTTCTGGTTGATGCAGACGTCAGAGTAATTACAATAAAAATTGTCCTCGATGCTAAATCGAGTCAGCCAATTTATAGGTCAACTTGAGTTCAATTTATCGCTAATATCCTAGGATTAATTTTTTATTAAAACTGTATAAAATACTTTTTTAATAAAATCTGATATCTTAAGAAGAAGACAATTAAGTATTTTAACTAAATTAGTTATTTTTTTGAGCGTAGTCTTTGGAAACTTTATAAAAAATCAAAAATTAAAAAATCATTAACATTGAATATGTGACTCATCTTTCTATCCGATCAAAAGAAAAAATATTGATTTTGATGGCAGGTTTAAATCCTGATAAAACTATAATTTACCTAGAAATAAAAAAAATATTTTTATTAGTATTTAATAGAATATTTTTTTATTTTGTAGTCTTCTTTATGCATATTTTAATTTTTTTATTTAATTATTTAATCGACAAAAAACCATTAAAAATAGAAGTTATTGATTGCTTGACTAAAGTAAAAAAAATTCTTTAAAAAAGATTATTTGATGCTGACGAAACCTCAATTACAAATTGATATTAGTTTTTCACTCCATTTTCTCAAGCTAAAAATGGAGTGAATTTATATTAATGTTATTAATTTTACTAAAAACAATAAATATCTTTAGCAAAATTAAACTACGAGCAGTTTTAAAAAACTAATATAACTTATAATAGAGACTATTATTATTTATTTGGTTTTGTATATAAATACAAACGATTATTTTACAAAACATACAACGTTAAAAAATAGAGAATATACATACTTTTATCTATTAATCTTGTTTTTTAAGGAGCAATTATTTTAATTTATGCTTGATTGATTTTGGATTTTACTTTATTCAAGTTTATTTACCAGAATACAGTTAAAGCAATTAGATTATCAATGCATAATGATAATATCTAGAGCAATTGATGTGTTGTATTTCTGGTGTGATAGCGATTGGCAAACTTGAAATAGTTGGTATAGCAGATATTTTTTACAAAATAGATAATTAGAAAAAAAGATATGATAAGTATTATTATAAATATCGATATTTTTTATTTATAAAAAATAAAACAAACGGATTTTATTTAATAGAGATTAAGTTTCAAAAAATGGAAAAGTGGTAATTATTGAATAGAAATCTTAGTTTATAATAAATAACTTTGTTAACCTCAATGAGAGGATTTAAATTACTATAAATAAGTAGTTTAAAAGTTTTAATAGAGGAGTTAGTAGTAAATAAAAAATAGGTACTAAGTAACACTTAAGGTAATATTGAGCACGTCTTTCAATAAACATAATTTATGATATTTATCATGTTTATTGACTTACATACGTCCTTTAGTTTTTTTTTACAAAAATATTTTTAGTTAATAAATTTACTGCTTACTTTTATAGCAAATATGGTCATAATGTATTTGATTTAATATAACAATTAGCTTAAGTATAAGGCGGCACTGTTTTAAGTGTTACTTACGATAATCGGATTTTGGATATGGCTGCCCGTATTATTAAGCTAGAGTATGGATATCTAGTAACCTAAGCTGTTTAGTTTTAACTGTAGTCAGTCTGTAGCTTGGTAGAGTGAGTAAGAGCAATAGAATCTAAAAATCATCAAGACAAAACGAAATTTTGTGTCTACCTTATAAGGTTACAGGATATCTCGTTTTAAATATTGTTGTAAAACATCAGGAATTTTAACAGTTCCATCAGGTTTTTGATAATTCTCTAAAATAGCAGCCATAGTGCGACCAATTGCCAACCCTGAACCATTTAAAGTATGGACATATTGAGTGCCTTTTTTGTATTTTTCTCTAAAGCGAATATTAGCTCGTCTTCCCTGAAAATCTCCACAATTAGAACAACTTGAAACCTCTCGATAGGTTCCTGAAGATGGCAACCAGACCTCTAAGTCATAACATTTATTCGCTCCAAACCCTAAATCACCCGTACACAATTCCAAAACTCGATATGGCAATTTTAACGCCTTTAAAATGGCTTCAGCGTTGTTCACTAAACTTTGGTGTTCGGCCTCAGACGTTTGAGGATGAACAATCTTCACTAACTCCACTTTATTAAACTGATGAAGGCGAATTAGTCCACGAGTATCTTTTCCATAACTCCCTGCTTCCCGTCGAAAACAAGGGGTATAGGCACAATGTTTGATGGGAAGTTGTTCTGCTTCCAATATTTCCTCTCGATACAAGTTAGTTAAAGGAACTTCCGCAGTGGGGGCTAACCAGAGGTCATCTTCGCTGCATTTAAAGCTTTCTTCGGCAAATTTTGGTAATTGTCCAGTTCCTTCTAAAGAAATACTATTAATTAAGACAGGGGGCACCACCTCAACATAACCTACCTCTACCTGACGATCAAGCATAAAATTAACTAGAGTACGTTCTAGAGCTGCTCCTGCTCCTATTAGGGCGATAAAACGACTTTGTGCTATTTTTACCGCCCTTTCTACTTCTAAAATCCCTAATCTTTCGGCCACTTCCCAGTGGGGGAGAACTTCAATCCTTGGTAAATATTCGTCTCCCCAGCGACGGATTTCTACATTTTCTGTCTCATTTTTACCTAGGGGAGTCGAGTCACTCGGAAGGTTAGGAAGTTGAAGTAATAAGGCTTCTATCTCAGCTTTTAATTCTTTTTCTCGGGGTTCTAATGCATTTATTTGTTTTTTTAAGTTATTTCCTTCAATTTTAAGGACTTTAATTTCTTCCCCTTTGAGTTTACTTCCACTTTTAATCTTCTGTCCAATGAGTTTCCCAATCTCGTTACTACGGGACTGTAATTGGGTTCGAGTAACCTCTAATTCTCGTGAAGCACGATCACGGTCTAAAATAGAACTTAAATCATATTCACTGTAACCACTGCGACGATTGAGACGTTCTTGAATATATTTTGGATTTTCTCGAATTTGTTTTAAGTCTAACACAGAAGATTCAACTCCTTAGCTCAAATTTTTCCTCTGTTAGGATAGCTGATTTTGGGCAATGTATTGGAATGATCTTTATTTATTTTTAGACTCTAGGTTAAACAAGTAAAAAAGTTTTAAAAAAAACATAAATAGGCTAATACTTACCCCATAAAACTACTCTTTAATTATGGGGCATAAAATTGACAAGCATTAGCCTATTTTATATAGTACAAATATATTGTTTATTACTACTAAAATATTAAGTAAGATTAAAGTCTGAAATAACTGCAATGTGCACACCCTAAATATTATACCATTTCCCGATTCAACTAAACTTACCCCTTTAAGAATATTTTAAACATAAATATTAAAAACTAAGCTATTATTAAAGCAATTCTCTCGGATAATTAATGAAACTTTATTTTTGTCGTGAACTTCTTCATTCTTCAATCTTTCTGATTTTATAATGGGAGAACGGCTAATAACTCCATTAGAAAGAATTCCGAGTATTCTTTACAAAACAATCATAAATAGATTTTCTAATAGTTTTCTAAAAGTTATTTTGGTAGTTCTATTTTAATTAGCAACAATACCAGCTTTTGGTTATTAAAGAATGTAAATATTTTTTCAGAATTATAGAATTAATTATTGCTACTAGCAATATTAGAAGTTCTAATTAAAGTTAGTAAGACTAGAATTAAAAAAGCCAAATATAGACAAAAATAACAGTTTAAAACGATTAAGCATTTCTCGTTAAGAGTAGAGTATAATAGTTTACAAAAACTTTTTCTAAAAAAAAGTTAAATATAATAGCATTAGTTTTTTGATATTTCTAATTATTTTTTTGATAATTTTTTCTATGTTCAAATAGATTCCTTTGTGTCAAAAATATTTAAATATAAATAGAACACTTAAATATCAGCATCGATTAACCATCAATCAGGAAATTAATTATGACATTGATTATGAAACAAGTCTTTGTTTCGCTATTGACTGGGCTATCTTAATTTGAGATAAAATCTAGTTTAGAAAAATCTAGTATAAGATACCCTCAAGAAACCTGCTTAGTTAATTATATGGTCACTATTGTTCTTGTCTTTTAGCTTAATTATTATCTTTTGACATAATCTTCAGGCACGAACTTATCCAGTAATTATAATAATTTTGTGATAGTTGATAACCATTAGTGGTCGGTAACTATTAAATACAGTACACATCTTCTAGTTCTTATGTATAGGAGTGATTGAATGATTGTTTAATTTTTAAGTTTCTCGAGTGAGCTCAACATCGCACAAGATTCTATATTTAGTTATGTTAAAGACTAGAGGCGCTCTGTTAAGAATGTTAAAACAATTATTTTTTCATTATCATAAATCTACTGATTCTCGTATGGCACAAAATAATGTTTATCGAGTATCTTGTACCAAGATTTAATTAAAATTAGTTTTGCTCGATTGTTCTTGTCTATGAAATCACCAATTCTCCCTATCTATCCCGTCCTCTGGAATGAGGACAAAGTATTGCTCATTGATCAAACGTTATTGCCTCATAAATCTACCTTGCTAGAAATTACCCGTTATGAAGACATGGCTAAAGCCATTAAAACTATGATTGTCAGGGGAGCGCCAGCTATTGGGATTGCGGCAGCTTATGGTATGTGTTTAGGGGCGAGAGAGATTCGAACAAAACAAGTAGATAAGTTTTTAATACATCTTGAAACTGTAGCCCAAAAACTGCGAGAGACTCGCCCTACAGCCGTTAATCTATTTTGGGCAATCTCTCTGATGCTAAGAACAGCCTATGAAAGTGTAGGAACAGTCGAAGAGATAAAAGAAATTCTACTGAAAACAGCTCAAACTATTCAAACAAAAGATTTACAATCTTGTCATAAAATTGGTCAGTATGGCTTAGAAGCGTTGCCTAGTAGTCCCCAACAATTAACTCTCCTTACTCACTGTAATGCAGGTGCATTGGCAACAGCTGGATATGGTACAGCCTTGGGAGTAATTCGTTCGGCTTGGACTAGGGGGAGATTAAAAAGAGTCTACGCGGATGAAACTCGGCCTCGTCTTCAAGGAGCTAAATTAACCGCCTGGGAATGTGCCCAAGAAGGTATTCCAGTTACTGTCATTAGTGATAACATGGCCGCCCACTGTATGAAACTTAAAAAAATTGATGCAGTGGTAGTGGGGGCTGATAGAATTGCCGCTAATGGGGATACTGCTAATAAAATTGGGACATATGCTCTAGCAGTTGTAGCAAAAATGCACAGTGTGCCCTTTTTTGTTGCAGCCCCTTTATCTACAATTGACTTTGACTTAGAGAACGGAGATAAAATTCCTATCGAGGAACGTCATCCATCTGAAATTTACCAAGTAGGAGAGACTCAACTTTGTCCTAAGGGCGTTGATTATTATAATCCAGCTTTCGACATCACGCCAGCCAGTTTAATCGACGCAATTTTTACAGAAACAGGGGTTATTAAACCGAATGAACTTTTGATGCTCAAAAAAGGTTAATTACCGTCACTAAGTGCACTTATAGCAATAGTTATAGTTATCTAATTGCTCAGACATTTTTCACTAAAGTGTTTGGTTAACTGTTGCGATTGTAGTTCTTCTGAACTGATTTTACAATCTAAATTTAGATGTGAGCTAAAAATATGAAACAATAAGAGAAATTTGATTAAATTCTGAATAGCCAATCATCATAACGAAATTCTATGTCCACTGTAACTAGTACTGATACGACTCAGACCTCTCAAGAGTTAAGTAAAGACAAACAAGAATCAATAGAAAATTTTTCCATTAAAACAACTTTTACAGTTCAAGAAATCCAAGAATTACTTCCCCATCGCTATCCTTTTGCATTGGTTGATCGCATTATTGATTATGTCCCTAGAGAAAAAGCTGTCGGAATTAAAAATGTGACCATTAATGAGCAGTTTTTCACGGGACATATTCCAGCTCGTCCTATTATGCCAGGAGTATTAATTATAGAATCGATGGCGCAAGTTGGAGGGGTTATTTTAACTTTACTTCCTGAGATGAAAGGCCAATTTTTTGCCTTTGCAGGTATTGATAAAGTACGTTTTCGTCTTCCTGTAGTTCCGGGAGATCAATTAGTTATGACGGTAGAATTATTAAGTTTTAAACGGAATCGTATTGCTAAAATGAAAGGGCAAAGTGTAGTTGATAAACAAGTAGTTACACAAGCAGAGATGTTATTTTCTAGAATTGATTAACCACTGAAAATTTATAGTAGAAAACTTAAAATTTTAAGATAGACTAAAATCCTAGTGAATATACATAATTATTCTTATCAGTCATGCAACTATTAAAGTATTACTTAAATAATACAAATAAAAAGATAACGTTGTTCTTGTTGCTGCTGTCGGAATCCTAAATAATAGTTAAATTAGGACTAACGGTAATCTCAGTTAAGACAATACTCAAGATTTCTCCAGTCATTAAATTCTCGTCTGATCACAAAATTAAATTTTCTATAGTTTGATTTATCGGTACTCAATCTCCGAATAATAACTGTTGAAGATTACATTTTAATATTTATCCCTGCATAAATCAATAATGGAGTAGAAAATACTAAAGTGACAACAGAGTTGAAAACTGCTTTATAGCTACTCATACTGAATCCAGTAACCGAGTTGATTACTAAAAAGTTAACAACAAAAAAATACGTTCTTAATTACTTCCAATGAATTATTTTCAAAATAATCATAGTTTTATGACTATACAGCTGCCATTTTACATACATCTTATCTTTCTCTTTCTAAGGAATCAAAAATATTATTAACAGTTACGTTCTATAAGAAATTTTTTGCGCGCTATACAATGGGTAAAGCTGATAAGTTTTAATGTTAAATTAATCGAGAAAATTATTATTAAAGAGTGTCCAGATAAAAATATACTATATTCCTTTTCAGGATTTTTTGTAAAACTTGCTCAGGATAAGCTATTATCAAATACTTTAAGGAGATAATTTTTAGTAGTTGGTTCAAGTTGTCTGTTTTGTCCCAAAAAAATTGACCTCAGATACTTTAACTAATTAGCATATTTCTCTTTGAACTTTCTCTGCTGTTAATGTCTAAGTACGTTGGGTATATTGAGAAGTCATAAGGTGCCCTGTAAGTAACAATGAGGTGACTTTTAACTTTAGGTTTATCAAGAGTTAATTATCTTATGAACCACTATACAAGTTTCAACGGTAATTCATTAAACAATTAAATCCGATACATTAGAGAAAATACTGTATATAAGTCAAAATACGACGAGGTTGATAATTATCTGAGATAGTAATCGTTAATATTCAAAAATAGTCAAAACCTCTCTTATTCTTTAATAATAACAGAGGGCAAGGAAGACTTACTAGTTAACCATAAGTCGAGAGAAGGGTTTTAGGCAAATATGTATGAACTATCAGTCGAGTAAAAAAATCAACAAAACAGTTCTAAGTATTTTAACATTAAATATGAGAGATGTTTTTAAGTGGGTCGTCAATTATTTCAAGAATAAAACACTTGTAAAATACAATTCTGTTAATTGATTTTACTAACTATTTATTTAGCTTATATTTATAATAAGTAATTAATTGAAGTCCTTGTTAATAGAGTCTTTAAAATAATTTTCAAAAAATATGTCCCCGGTATCTCAATAATTTATTGATCAAATCTTCCCTTAACCAAAAAACAAGTTTCCAGTCATCTATGTTGCCCGAAGTTAACTTAAAAGCTAGTAATTCACCGCGGTTGTTTATATACTTTATACAATCCTACAGAATTTTTGTCCCATCTAATTAAGTCTTCAAAAATTTTGTGTATTCTACTGTAAGATTCATGAAACCTATCGTAGTAGAATTGATAAAACTAATTAGTGTGATTTTTATTGACGAGCAAGAAAAACTCTTAAATGAGAAGCTAAATAGATTTTCAATATTAGTCAAAAAAAAGAGCCTATAAATTTATCAAACTTGTTAATTTTCAGCTTTAAAGTTTATTTATTTAGTATTTCACTAGTTATTTCTACATCACAAGTTCGATAAAACTTTAACAAAAAAGATGGTGCCTCTTTATAGTTTTTTGTTCTAGTAATAATCCAAGTTAACAACAGACGATATCTTTAAGATTACTTTTTGAAACTAAAAAAACTATATTTGATGTATTTATTATTAATATTTGACTATATTTATTACGGATAGTATCTTTAGATACCTAGAAACAGTTGGGCCAAATTGAGATAAATGATAATTCCTAAAATATCAACAATAGTAGTAATAAAAGGAGCAGACATTAAAGCAGGATCTAAACCAAAAGACTTAAAAATATAGGGAAATGCTGCCCCAGCTGTTGCAGCAATTATAGTAATTACTAATAAACTTATTCCTACCGTCAAACCCACTTCTTGGTGTCCCAAAAATAAGAAAATACCAATGATAACTAATGGTCCTAAAACAATTCCCAATAATGCACCACTAATTAATTCACGAATAATAACACTAATAGGTTTTTTGTCCCTTAAAGCTTCTGTACTTAATCCACGAATAACAACAGTCGAAGATTGTGCTCCCACATTTCCTCCTGCGCCAATTAGTAAAGGGGTAAAAAAAGCTAGGGCAACAGCTTCATCTAATACCGCTTTATACTGACTTAGAATAATTACCGTTACTGAATTAGTTATTAACAATAATAACAGCCAAGGAATCCGTTTTTTTACTACTTCAAACAGTCCCACTTGAAAGTAGTTATCTCCTTGAGATTCTACCGCTACCATTTTATAAAAATCTTCAGTCGCTTCTTCTTGTATTATGTCAATAACATCATCAACAGTAATAACTCCTAAAAGATTTTCATCTTTATCCACAATTGGTAAAGCTAATAAGTCATAACGTTGAATAAGTCTAGCAACTTCTTCTTGATCAGTATTAGTATAAGTATAAATTACATCCTGTGTCATGATTTCCCCCAAAGTTTGATCCGGTTCAGCAATAATTAAATCTTTAAGGGATAAAATGCCAATGAGACGTTTATTAGTATCCGTCACATAAATGTAATAATTAACTTCTGATTTATGAGCTAATGTTCTTAGTTTTTCTTGTACTTGGGTTGCAGTCAAATGTTCTTTAAAGGCAATATATTCAGGGGTCATAAGTCGTCCTGCATTGTCGCTTTGGTAACCTAATAGAAGAGCGGTGACCTCTCGTTCTTTTGGGGCAATTTGAGCAATTAACCTTCGGACTAATTTAGGGGGTAATTCATCAAATAATTTAGCCCGATCATCCGGAGACATATCATTAACAATAGCGATGGCTTCTTGATCATGAAATTCTTTAATTAATGATTGTTGTACTATCGGATCAAGATATTCATAAACATCTATTGCTTCTGATTTTTTCAAAAGACGAAAAGCTATTATCTGTAAGGTTTTTGGCAAGTCTTCAATTGCTTCAGCAATATCCACAGGTTGAACAGGAACAAGCAAAGTTTTAACCCCTTCATAATTTTTCTGCTCCAGTAAAAGTTGAAGTTGGACGCGAACTAATTCTCTAAGTTTACTATGAGAACCAATAGAAGTGGACGTATCAGCATTCATCATTATTAATACTCCTTTATTTATAGGTTTAGACTTTACTTAGTTTAAAGGCAAAACAGCTTATTTTCTTCGCAAATTATTTAAGCCCTGATTATTAAGTTCCAATATTTTGTCTCTATCCTTTTTAAAAATTAAGAATTTTTATTTTTACAAGAATTCATGGTGATTAATTATTTTATTTTTTTACTTCATTAACAAAAAATAAAACTCTCAGATGAAAATAAGGAAAATATTTTATATATTACGAATATCCTTGATTATGGTAAGATAGTAAGTGAAGGAAAACCTGATTATGTCATAGTAAGGTATAGAATACAACCTTTATAAAAGTGGTTAGTCAATCCGAACTTTTTAGCAGATTTAGTAATGAATTAGGCATGAAACATACCCTATCTGTTTTAGTTGAAGACGAAGCCGGGGTTTTAACTCGAATTGCAGGCTTATTTGCTCGTCGTGGCTTTAATATTGAAAGTTTAGCTGTCGGTCCTACTGAAACAGTGGGAATCTCCCGTATAATTATGGTTGTCCCTGGAGATAATGACAGCATTGAGCAGTTGACTAAACAACTGTACAAGCTAATTAACGTCCTTAAAGTTAATAATATTACTCAGACTCCCTGCGTAGAACGGGAATTGATACTCGTTAAAGTTAATGCATCGGCCTCTAATCGTGTCGAAGTAATTGAACTAGCCCAGGTGTTTCGAGCTAGAATTGTCGACATTTCTGAGGAGACAGTTACCATCGAAGTAGTCGGTGATCCTGGTAAAATAGTAGCCATTGTCCAAATGTTAAACAAATTTGGGCTTAAAGAAGTAGCACGAACTGGAAAAATTGCCCTAGTACGGGAATCTGGCGTTAACACAGAATATCTAAAATCCCTCGATGCAAAACTTCAAAGTTTTTCTTGATAAATTGATTGGAGTAGGTTTTCCAATTGTTCCTCTCTACAAAGTTCAATCAGCTCATAGAAAGCCTCCAATAATTTTGCACAACTATCTCCATGCATGGGGCTTAACCCCCAAACATCGTCGACCCAATCTTGTGGACGAATATCCTCAAAAATCAGGCGTTCTAGAAGTTGTTTGACTTCGGCTTTGGAAATGTTCATTTTCGTTAAAAATAACTTCATTATTATCATAATGACCGAAAAAGTAGAGAGTGCAAGCCTCCAGTTCTTAACCATGAAGATAGGCTTGACAGGCCATTTATTGCAGCCTCACAAAATCTATACTAGCTTATATTGACGCCAACAAAATCAGCACTAAATGATAGTCTATAAATTTAGAGTCGAAGAAAGAAGCCATCAATATCAAGCCATTGGCGAGAACATAAGAAAAGTTGAATTTATCCGTAATAAATACTTACAATTCCAGAATATTCTAAATAGAGCATTGGATACAATGGGCGGCACCGAACCAGCCCTCAGGTGTAAACGCTTGTAGAGACCGGTCCTTTACTATCGATGATTCACCGCAGTTATAGCAAGATAAATCTTTAAAAAAGGAATTCCCCGAATCATATTTAGTGGCAAATCTTAATCCAACTCATATTGTTTTAAGTCTCTAAAAGAAACTATTTCTAATGCTCTGACATGAGTTGCTTCGAGGATAATTCGGGGAGCAACTCCAACGTCAAAGGCTTCTTGCCAGCGTGACGCACACAAACACCAGCGATCACCTGGTTTTAACCCAGGGAAATTGTACTGAGGAATAGGAGTGCTAAGATCATTACCTTGAGACTTAGTGAACTCAAGAAAGGTTGAACTCATTTGGGCACAAACGACATGGACCCCATAGTCTTGACCCCCTGTACGACAATAGCCGTCTCGATAATATCCCGTCATCGGGGAAGTGCAACATGCAATCAATTTAGTCCCCAAGACGTTTTTAGGTTCTGTCATCTCCGTACTCCTATTCAGAGAATTACATCTGAAATGATCGTATCATATCAATATTAGTGTCATAAAATATGGATTAAACTTAATTCAAATACATTTGAATCAATTCATTATTCAGTTATCAGAAGATGTAAAAAGAATAATGAACTCCTCATGCTGAAATTTGGAAGTAAGTGACATAAGTAGTTCATTGGCAAAAAAATCATTATTTTATACAATTTTTGTACTGTAACAAAAGTCCTAACATCAGTCTTTAAAAAGATAGTGAACTTCTCATTTTATATTGATAAATTGAGCTTAATGGCGCTTATATTCATACTCTCAATGGAAAGTAATCCTAAAAAACTGATTTATTCTTAGAAACTAGAAAAATTTTTACTGTTATGGAAGACATCGTCAGGCAACATTATGGGCTATAATAAGCCGACTTAGTGAGGCTAGATTTATACTGCTAATGGTTATTTAATTCATTAATTTATACAGTCGAAAACCAATTAATGGACCAATAAATATTAATATATCTAACGTTTCTTCATATTCATTGAAAATATTGAGCCAGTTAGAATGATTTGGCTAGCTAGTTAAGTTAAAGCTCGTCTGTTTTTGTATTTAGTCACTTAATGATATAGCTTCTCCAAATTATCAATAAATACTCTTAGATCTTGTTAAACAATTAAACTGCTATAAACTAGCCTATCTTGATTTCTTTAATAGATTAGCTTTTAACTTTTATGAGTGTAAAGTTTGAAAATATATTTGCTAATCACTTAATTAAAAATTGTGGTTACACCCAAAAAATACTAAAAAAGCGATAAGAGAGAAAGATACAGATGATCAAAAAAATCTTTATATATTGGAAATTATAATTTATCAGAAAGTTTTATTAATGGTTAGTCTTTCAAAGGCTAAATCAGGTGTAGAAAACTAGTATTTTATCCCTAAATAAGATCATATCTATTTTTTTTATCATTAAATCTAATTTAATTAAGATAATTTAATTGGATTTAAACTTTCTTAAAAAAAACGAGTATAGATACTCATATCATAAAAAGGCTCTAATTCTAGACTAAATCTGTCTTAAAAATCAAACTTAACTAATAAATTTAACTATTATGATGTTATCTATTGCCTTTTCAGCTTGCTAAATTGTAATCTTTAAATCAAAATAGCTTGTCTAGACTAGCAATGACAAAATTATCATAAACAAAACCTAAAAGTCTTGCTTTGCAAGGTCTCCAAAATTATAAAAGCTTTATTCTTATAAGGATAAAGTTTTTGTAGTTATAGAATACTCTCAGAATGAGAGTTTTATAATTTATTGGCTGCCAATTTATCATCCCTAGTCTAGAAGTGGCATTGAAACCTAATAATTGTATACTAAGAGTCATTATAATTTAGAGAAAAAACTTACCTTGAGTTCGAAGACATGCTGCCTAATTCTCTGAAGGCGATTAGCTAGATCAATGATGGACTTAAAAATAATCGATGACTTTGATATTGATTTTAGCTTTAGAAAACTAATTAAATTTTATTTAACTTATTGATATGTCAGCAATTTATTATTGATTTAATAATTAAAATATCAACAACATACTGTCGAATTTCATGTTTAAATTCTTAAAAATCAAACCTAGTCGTCTTTGTGATTTTTACAGATAAATATGGTTATTATTTCTATCAGTTTTGTATACATCACTAAAACAGAAACTAAGTTTCTTATGTCGCTCAAAAACTTCTTATAAGATTTACTGATAATTTTTTACTCTTTAAATCTCTCCATGACCTCACAAAATAAAATTATCTCTCTTACTAATTTATAATATTGTTTTTTTTTTAAAAAATATTATAAATACTGAATTACTATTAAGTATTTTACTTTGATCTAAAACAACATTCGGTTTAGAAATTAAATAGTTAATGCTGGTTTAAAGTTGACATTATTCCTCATAATATGTCTAATAATTTAGAAAAAATAATATAAATTTATATCATAGAGATAAAAGAATCTTAGTCATAAAAGAGTCGAGATAAAGCCCAATATACTTAAGTAATTAATACTAAAAATTAGTGAAACAATAAAAAAAAGACATCTATCTTAAAATATAAAGACTTTAAAAAAATTCCTATACGAATTAGAGCTAATTTCTAAGATGGATTAAAACATAAAGGAAATTGAGTTGAAATCAAGTTTCACCCTAAACTTAGATAACAAAACTTATTAGACATAAGATAACAGTAAACAGTTAACCAAATAATTCAAAGTAGGATTTAACGGTCATTGCCTCATCAGCTGATAACTAATGTTAAGATACAAAACCTGGCAGATATTGTTAAATTAAAGATTAGACATAATCAATCACTCATAGGAGACAAGTATTATGGCTTGGCGTGGTTCTATAGAAATTAAGGATCGCATTTTTGGAACCTTGGTTTATTGTTTCGCTATTTTCGATGCAATATTTTTTAGTACCTTTTTAGTTAACCAATTTCCTCTTTTTAGCTTCTTTTTACTACCAGGGTTTCCCATTGCAGTTGTTTACAGATTTTCCGTTCAATTGTTTGGGATGTTTGGTAGTTTTCTAGTTTTTATGATCCTTTTTTTGGGAATAGTTCGAAATGATAGGATCAGCCACTTTGTCCGCTACAATACTATGCAGACTATTCTGATTGGAATTCTACTATCGCTGATTCAACTAATTATGCAATGGGCTCTCATTCCTGCTTTTGGCAATAGTGGTCTATTTATAGAAACTCTGTATAACGTTGTATTTCTAGGTTCCATTGCAGCTTCCTACTATTCAATGATTCAATCAGTTTTAGGGCGTTACGCTGAAATTCCTACGATTTCTGAGGCGGCATATTCCCAAGTTCGTTACTAGAGATTTGAGGCACAAAAGCAGGCATAACAGGATTTTCTAAACTACCAATTCCTTCAATTTCAACCCTAATTTTATCTCCTACTTTGACCGGACCGACCCCTTCTGGTGTTCCTGTAAAAACTACATCCCCTGGCATTAAGGTCATAATATGGGAGATATAAGAAACTACAGCCTGCGGTGAAAAAACCATCTCATGAATTAACGCTGATTGTCTAGGCTCAGGATCGTCATTGACAAAAGTCTGTATTCTAGCTCCTGCACTTAATTCTCGCACAATCCAGGGACCGAGGGGACAGAAGCTATCAAACCCTTTAGCTCTTGTCCACTGATCATCTTTTTTTTGTAGATCCCGGGCGGTAACATCATTGGCAATAGTATATCCCCAGATTTTGGTACGAGCTTGTTGAGGGGAACAATTTTTAGTAATCTCCCCCATCACTAGAGCCAATTCCCCCTCATAGTCAACCCGCTGGGACTGAGGAGGATAGTAAATCGGCTGACTATCAGGAGTTAAGGTTGAAGGTGGCTTAAGAAATAATAAAGGTTCTTGGGGAACCATATTACCAAGTTCAGCAGTATGGGCACGGTAATTTCTCCCGACTGCTATGATTTTGGAAGGAAAACAAGGGGCCAACAGGTGATAATTATCAGCCCCTATGATAATATCAGTCATTTGTCCACCTTGCCAGGGAGCAGCATTTAAAACTGTCACTGTGCGGTTGGGATTAAGGGAGCCGTAGTGGATTTTTCCTTGAGCCGTTTTGACTCTAACATAGCGTTGCGCCATAGCAGTATACAGTATACGGTCAGTTAAATAGATTTAAGTCGATGGGGTAACAGATATACTAGCGTTAAATCTTTTAATCGTAGTATGATCTTATCTGGATCTGTTCAAAAGACTTCCCTTGCTTCTCAATCCTAAAGCCATAGAGAAGCCAATTTGTCCACAAGGAGATTACCGTTATGAATGAAAGTTACGAAATGTTATACATTATGCGCCCCAGTTTATCAGAAGAGCAGGTGCAGCAAGAAGTGAGTAAATATGAAGATTTTTTGAAAAAGTACAATGTAATCGATCTCCAAACCAAGATTTGGGGTAAACGGCGGTTAGCTTATCCAATTCAACGGTACTTTGATGGAATTTATGTTCAAATGAACTACCAGGGTGAAGGGATTCAAGTAGCTCCCTTAGAGCGAGCCATGCGCTTAAGTGAAGAAGTAATTCGCTATTTAACTATTAAAGTTAAGAAAGTTGCGTTAAAAGAGCTAGATGCCGAGGTTGGAGCTGAAGAAGAACTAGAACAATCTGTTGACAGTTAAAATCTTACGGGGTAGTTGAGGAGACAAAACCCGTACATATGGGTCAGGGGCAATCTATCCCGAATTTGTGGTTAATCCTCTGGCTCAATACTCTTCCAATATTTTAACTATTAAGCAGTGTCCATCTCAAAAACCTTGTGTTAAAATCGATACGCCTATAAAATTTGTTTATCAAGTAGTTTGTTGTTGTAATTATTAGAACAACTAGCAAAGTTCTTGAGGTAAGTCTGTTTTAAAGTAATTCTGTTGCCTATCTGACAAACCTCACAGAAAACCCATTGAACATATTCATCAGGAGCAGTCTGTACTAATGGACTATTTGGAGAGAGTTCTGGAAAAGCTCAAAGAATGGGCGCAAAAGTTGATTGAGACGTTACTCGGTCCGCAAGCTGAGCCTGAACCTGAGCTGCTCCCTGTCCCTGTCAACGATCCACAGCACCGCCGTTAGGCACGGTTGGTCTAAAGTGTATTCTGAAACTTTTAGGCGACTTAATGTTTTGGTTCTTCACGGTCCTAATCTAAATCTATTAGGAAAACGGGAACCACTTGTTTACGGCTCTGTCACTTTGGATAGTATAAACTGCCTTCTAACAGAGGAGGCTAACAGTCTTGGCTGTAGTCTAGAATGTATGCAATCCAACCACGAGGGAGTTTTAGTGGATGCTATTCATGATTCTTCGGATAAATACCAAGGGATCATTATTAATGCCGGAGCCTACACCCACACTAGCATTGCCATCAGAGATGCTCTATCTGCAGTAAGAGTCCCTACTGTTGAAGTTCATATGAGTAATATTTATAAGCGGGAAGATTTTCGTCATCATTCTTATATTGCTGCTGTTGTTATCGGACAGATTAGTGGTTTTGGTGTGCAGAGTTATAAATTAGGATTATACGCTTTGGTTGACATTCTTAGGAGTGGGAAGTGAAGGAATTTTTTCTGTAGGACAAGAACAGTACTGACTATTTTCCGTTAGTTTATAGTGAAAACGGGGTTTATGGGAAATAATGAAGTCAATTTATTGCGACTGTTAGCGAGATTAAACCTTCAAGCTTCGAACTACTCTTGAGACGGCTGTACTATTGATGAGTAGCCGAAGATAAATTAGGTAAGAATCGTTAAATCTTAACAGAATATGTACAAGATTTTAGAGTAGTAAGTGCTGTTTGTAATAGTCGCCTGTTAGATAACATTGTCAATTAACAACCCAATTATAGGTAGTATTTGGATTTAGACACCCAAATCAGACTCTTATAGTAAAAATGTTCTTGATATGGCTCAAAAAAATGCAGTAGATTGTCAATTTAATATCACAGTTGCTAAAAGTTATAAGAAAAATTTTAATTGACACAATAAAAATTAAAAATTAATTACAAAAAACAGTATATAATTACACAACAGGTAGTGAGTTAGTTATTTTTTATGTGATACTGATGGTAGAAAATATCAAGTAAAAATCAGATAATTCAACTCATTAATTGTCTGCTTTTGTTCGTCAATCGAAGGAGAATAATAGACTAATTAAAATTAGTCTATAACTTTAAAAATAGTTGTTAGTTAATTTTTTTAGAGATCTATTGTCGCTATGCAAACAATAATAGAACTAAAAATAATGATAAATATGAAAAATATCCAAAAACATCATATAAAGTAAGTTTAGTATTAAACATCAAGTAAGAAAACCAAAGAAAAAAAAATATATAGAAATGACAGTAAGTTTAAATCTAAAAATTAAACAGAAGATCTAGAAAGTGAGTTACTTAAACATAGTTATCTGGATTTTTTTTAATTGAAAACAATTGATATTAATAAATAATAATCCACCTAGTTTTTAAGGAAAAACTTAAAAACTAGGCTATCATAGCATATAAAAAAATAAAATTTTATAGAAAAATCAACTCCCTTCAATCTTTTTTTGCAGACGTTTTAGGGTTTTGTACATTTCAGGAAGGCGCTTATAGATAGCAGAAACTTTTAGATATAATTTATGAGAAACTGCTGGACTACTAGAGACTATTTCTCCTGGGGCGATATCACTAGTAATACCTGTCTGGGCTGTAGCAATAACCCCATCTCCAATGTGAACTTGATTAGCTACCCCTACCTGTCCAGCTAAAATTACCCCACTTCCCAACCTGATGCTTCCCGCTAAACCAACTTGTCCGGCCAAAGCACAATTTTCGCCAATTTTGCAATTATGGGCAACATGGACTAAATTATCCAGCTTGGTATTACGTCCAATACTAGTAGTCCCTACAGCAGGGCGATCAACCGCACTATTACAGCCAATTTCTACTCCATCCCCGAGAATTACATAACCTGATTGTTCCATCTTAAACCAACCTTGAGGGGTTGGAACAAATCCAAAACCCTCCGAGCCAATAACTGCTCCACTATGAATTACGCAATAAGACCCGATTTGTGTACATTCGTGGATAGTACAGTTAGCATGAAGGATGGTATGACTCCCCAAAAAAACCTGTGGATAAATGACTACATTAGGATGAATACAGACTTTGTCACCTATAGTTACATCGTGTTCAATAACGACATGGGGACCAATATAAACATCTTTACCAAGCTTAACAGAGGGATCAATAACAGCACTTGGATGAATTCCAGGAGCAGGGTGAAAAGGTTGATAAAACAAATTAATCGCCTGAGCAAACATTAAACGGGGTTCTTTGGTAGCTATCCAAGCAATCCCCTTTTCACTGGCTCGATTTTGTAATACCTCATCAAGGGGTAAGATCAGGGCGCTAGCTGCTGTTTTATCAAGCATAGGAGCAAATTTATTTCCCTCAATATAGCTGAGTTGTCCTGTTATTGCTTCATCGACGGGGGCGAGTCCAATAATGTTGGGGTTATTATTGGGGTGATTAGTCAAGCTGGAATTGATGACTGAGGAATTAAGCTTTTTGGTAATTTCATTGAACTTCATCATTAATTTTCCTTAAAACCTGATTAACTTGAAACCTGATTAAATTTTAGGAAGTTGTTGGTCATTCTTTTGTAGACCTCTGACGAGGATAATTGTGACAAAGATTTAAGAAAACTTTTAATCAAGTAACTAGACCGAAATGACACCCTATTATCCTAAGTTACCTTTAAAAGAAAAAGTTAGTTAACTCAGTAGGCTAAGTCTAGAGTAAGTGATAAGCTGGTTTAGATGTTATCTAAACAATTACTCACCATTTATTATCATCGACGATAGATGATCAACAGTGAGCTTTATACCCTTAACAGTACAATTAAAAACACACATGAAAGTTGGCGATCACGTCCGTGTTATGGCATCTACTATTGTTTACCATTACCCCCAGCATAAAAAACAGCCCTTCGATCTCAAAGGGATGGAAGGAGAAATCATTGATATTATCACAAATTGGCAAGGAAGTCCGGTTAGCAGCAATCTTCCCGTCTTAGTCAAATTTGATAAACGGTTTAAGGCTCATTTTCGAGATCATGAACTAGAAGTGATCAAAGCTGAATAGGCATTTAGCTAAACTTGGGGAGAATAATTTTGAGAAACTTCCCAAAAATCAATCACCTACAGCTTCTGGCGCAGTCATACCTTACTGATAATCCTCTGTTACAGCTTTAGCTTAGCGGGAAGTTCTTAGTTGACTAAAAAGTTTTTTCTCCGAATATTTCTTGTCTATGAAAAATCGCTTGTTCAGTCAATCTTAGAAATAAGAGGAAAGTGTATTAAAGTAGCGAACCTAACCTGGGTTTAGCTTGCCACAAGAATCATTGAACTTAACGCACCCTACTTAATGTTTTTTGGAAAAATGGTCTTAGGAGTTGCGCATTGATAGATAAACTTAAATATGATAGCTATGAAGATATTAAGATAGTTACTAAGGGTAAAAAGCGGAAAATAAATGAAACAGAGAAGGTTGTCAAAAGTAATAGATAGTTATCGAAACTTTTATCAGAAAACCAAGAACTAAGTCTCGTAACATGCCTATATGCAAAGTTTTGAGTTAATCTAACATATAGATGTGTAGACGTCTCTTGTGTATATCTAAACAAGAGATATCTGATCTAGATTGTTAGTATAGTAGTCTCTAAGTCTGTTAACTTCCATAAATTTTTTGAAAATATTCCTGGCATTCTCTAGATAATAAGAGTTGCCGCCAATCTTCATTATCTAAATACCATTGGCTCGTTTTTTTCAATCCTCCCTCTATAGTTTCTTGAGGAATCCATCCTAATTCGGTTTTTATCTTTGTGCTATCAATAGCATAACGACGATCATGACCAGAGCGATCTTTAACGAAGGTAATTAACTATTTAGCTGGTTTAACAGGTGAGTCTGGAGCCAATTGATCCATTAAGTCACATAACATAGTAACTAGATCGAGATCGAGATTTTTAACTTGATTATCGCCGCCAACATTATAAGTTTCTCCTAGGTTTTCCTTGTTAATAACTGTCTCTAACCCTGAACAATGAGCGCCAACATATAAGCAATCTCAAATATTTTTACTGTCTCCATAAACAGGTAAAGATTTTCCTAATAAAATATTAATACACGTTAAAGGAATTAATTTTTTATGGAAATGATGGGGATGGGAGCCATAATTATTAGAACAGTTCGTAATAATAGTTGGGACACCATAAGTATGATAATAAGCACGGGCTAAGCGACTACTACTAGCTTTTAAGGCAGAATAGGGGCTATTTGGTGTATGGGATGGATTTTCTGTCAAAGCTGGATTATCAGCCTTTAGACTACCATAGACTTCATCGGTAGAAACATGAAGAAAAGGATAATGTTCGGGTTTACCCTGATCGTTCCAATGGTGACGGAAACTTTCTAATAAGATGAAGGTTCCAAGAACATTAGTTTGGATAAACGCATCAGGTTCCAGGATAGAACGATCTAAATAGGATTCTGCTGCAAAATGGGTAACTGTATCAACATTTTTTTTAAAGTGACTTATCGATTATAAAGAAAATCGCCAATATCTCCTTTGACAAAGCGAAAATTCTCTTGGTATTCTAAACTTGTTAGATTTTTACGGTTCTCAGCATAGGTTAAGACGTCAAGAACAATAACAAATAACACGATCACTTGGATAATTTTTATACCAATGACGAGTAAAGTTAGAGCCAATAAATCCTGCTCCCCCTGTAATTAATAATTTACGATATTACTTCACCGAAAAATTTGGTTTGATATTAATTGAAATACTTCTGTATTTTTTACTATTGCCATCATATTATTTTGTTCTTCAAGTGACAGTTTATTTGTCTATTTATTCAGTAATACCTTTGGGTTACTAAAAACGCTAAAATAATAATTGATAAACCCTTCCTAATAACTACACATTGTTATCATCAGTTGATTTTCCTTAAATTATTTTTTCAATAAATCTCTATGACTCAGGATCTAGATCTAAACTAGAATGCTTAAAGATTTTCTGATAAACATCCAAAGGATGTTCAGTAATTTTTTCATAAACGATAAGTAGTCCATTAGTTCTGGACTGAGTAGCTTTAACAGAAGATTTTACATCAATTGTCCAGGATAAGGACTCTTGTTCATAAACTGTCAAATTTTTCAGATTGTAAACGTATTTTTCAGCTCATCTTCAGATTACTTTTAACTAAAAAGTTTTTCAGTACAGCACGCCTACCATCAAGCATTAGAAATTTACTTTTACCTTTTACTTTTGATGCAATCACACTACAAGGGTGCCGAATAAGATAAACAAAAGAAATATTAGTTTTTTTAAAAAGTTAATTAAGAAGTAAACAAGAGCAATCTTTTAAAAAATGAGCACTGGAGAGTTATAGGGAGTATACAGATATCTAAAAATACCAGTCAAAATTTTGCGTTGCTAACTAAACGATATATTCAATGTTTCTCTTTTGATAAACAGCTCTCATTTTTTTATAAAAAAATGAGAGCTGTCGACAAATGGAATAGCTGGTCATAAAGCTTTATATAAGAAAGATAAATTTTCTGCCGAAAAAGAAGTAAATTAATTGTTTTCTAATTTATTTCAGGTCTATACTAGTATTTTCTAACCCATGAAATAGCTCAAATCGAGAAGCAATATCTGTAGAAATATAAAAGAGAAAAGCCCCGAGTTTTTGAGATTATTCTGCCATAATTGTGGGAGCAATTTCATTGATAAAGGCGAAAGTAACCTTGAACTTACTTTCGCCTTTATCAACAGCAGTATGAGAGGCAGCATTGACGATTATATCCGGCTTGATTTCTTGTATTCCCTCGCGAATTGAATTTGGTCAGGTTGAGCTAAATCAATAATTTTGTAGTTTATATAGAAGACTTCCCCAATAAGGATTAGAATCTGCTTTAACTCTTGACCTAATTGTCCATCGGTTCCTATTAATAAAACTTTTGATATTAGGTTTTTCATTGCAAATCTTAACTCGGAATTGTACGGAGAATAGGGACTCTTTGAAGAGTTGAATATGCTGTCTACCTTCTCAAACAGTCCAATAACTCAATTTCCATTCGTTAGTGTGAAAAACTACTGCTCCTTGATAATTAGGATGTGGTATAAAAAAGGATGTAGTCCAGTTCAACACAGATTGATTGTTGGGTAACTTAAGTAATTGAGGAAAGGATTTAAGACAGACTTCTACTTGATCAAGTCCTCCAGCAATTCCTTCTCCTGTAGCTTTTAAATAGGCTTCCTTGGCTGTCCAAAGTTTAAAAAAAGTTTTTTCCAAATCAGGAGAAGTTAGAAGGCTGATGTGATTATATTCTTGGGAACAGAAAAAACGTTTGGCCAGTTTTTTAGCTTCTAACATAGGACGAATATATTCAAGATCAACTCCTATAACGTGATTGCAGGTTACACCGTAAATCGCCAATTCGTGGGAATGAGAAAGGTTGAATTGCAACCTATTTCCCCTTAATTTATTCTTTAATCGTGGTTTGCCTTCTGAACTATAAGTAAATTCAATTGTGGAAGCCGGGATATTTAAATATCGGCCTAAAATTAGTTTCAGGGTACCTCTAGCCACAATAAAGCGTCGTTTATGTTTTTCAAAAAGAAACTTTGTAGCTTTTATTTTTTCTTCATGATTAAGTATTTCAAAATACCTATTCACTTCTGAATCTGAGACTTTTAGGTGTTGTTTCCATAAGTGAATATCCGATGGATTTAGGGTTAGGCAATTGGGAGACTTAAGCCACATTAGATATTTGTCAAAAATTTTACAATTAATAATCTAAGCAATTGAAAGATAGAAGGTAAAGATACTTCCTTTGGCGGATAATAGCTAGTCCAATTCCTGTTCCTCCAGCATGACGTGCTCTGGATTTATCTGCACGCCGAAATCTTTCAAAGAGATCGGGTAATTTTTTAGAATTAATACCGATTTCTGTATCAATATAAGATACAAAAACTCGGTGATTATCGCACCAATACTAAGAGTAAATCTTTAGAAAAGTCTAATTTAATTATTGGACCACTATCAATGATAGTAGCAGAAAGTCTTTCTAGCAAAATGATTAAAATTGGCATAAAATTTAAGGGGTTTAGACTAATTAATAAATACACCGCTTCGGCTTAAAAAAGTTTCTGAATATTTCGAATTAATCATTGTAAACATCTTGTTTCTTTAAGAGATTTTAAATAAAGTTCTGGAGAGGAGTCAATGTATTTATCAGCTAATTTTTCTAAGTATCCTCTAAGCACTGTTCAAAAAATTCTTAATTCATAGATTAAATTACTAATTAATTTTCGCATTTTTTTAAAAAATTTTCTAAAATATCAACCATATAATGAAATCTTTTTTCCAACTAGTTAAGTACAATAATATTATCTTATCTTATCGTATTTTTTTTGTATTTTCAAATTCACTAGTTTTTGTGTTATATTATTCGTTTTTTATAACTTGTAATGACATACAATAATTTATTATTTTTGCAATATGCTCTTTAAAGCAATACCAAATTGTACTATTTTTACAAGTAGTTTAAAATTCTTGTATTAAATAAATAAGTGCTAATTCAACAGTAAGTAGAGCTCGCTTTTTTATTTCGTTATAGATGGACAATAAACATTCACGGTAAAGATATTTAATCATTTATAATAAGATTTATTAAGTCTACTATTATGACCAATAAATGGGAGATAAATAATTCTTTTACTAAATATTTAGAAGAGCTATACATCTTCAAATTTGTATCCTACCCATACGACTGTTCTAATAAAAATTGGATTAGCGGTATCAATTTATATTTTTTTCTAAATCTTTTAACATGAGTATCTACAACTCTTTCATCTCAAAAAAAATTATACACACATAATTTTTCAATTAGTTAACTGCGACTCCACACACGCCTAGAATGATTCATAAAAATTAACAGCAAATTCAACTCTAATGATGTTAATATAAAATATTTTTCATAATTTTTCTCTAATTTTCTAATACAAACATGACGATTTAAATTAATCTTTAAATGTTAATTTCGATAAATTTACTTTAGTTGTCCTCCATGTCGTAAACTACGGCAAATTAAAGACATAACTTTTGCTACTAATTATAGAAGAATAAGTGGTTTAATAAGATAATTATCTGCTCTTATTGATAATCCAATAACTAGATCAATTTCTTCTCCTTTTGTTGTTAACATTAAGATATATAGAGCTTTAGGAGTTGAAGTTTGACGAATACGGCTACAAACTTCTAAGCTGTCTGATTTAGATAACATTAAATCGATGGTAGTAACATCGTGTCGCTGTTTTTTAAACATCTCTAAGGCAACGATTACATCGGAAGAAACTTAACAAACAAATAATTGCATTTCCAGGTTGTTTAAAATTAATTTAGCAATTTCAGGTTCATTTTTAACAATTAAAATATTCATGGATAAATATTTAACCTAAAATTTTTTGATTGAAAATTGATTAACATTAACTATTCAGTGTTCCAATTAAATACAATAAGGCCATTCGCACAGCGATCCCATTTGTAACCTGTTGTTGAATCAAACTAAACTCTTGATCGTCCATCAAGTCAGAACTGATTTCTACTCCCCGATTAACTGGACCTGGGTGAAGAACCTTGACCCAGGGTTTACACAACTTAAGACGATCACGGGTAATACCATAATGTTGATGATACTCTCGTAAACTGGGTAACAAATGATCTATCATTCGTTCTTGTTGTAAGCGCAAAGTTATGACAAAGTCAGCTTCGATTAAGGCGGGTTCAATGTCCCAATGTAAACATAATTGATCGCTTTCCAATTTTGTCACCATCTGAAGAAAAGATTGGGGAAGCAATGTAGGGGGTCCGGCTAGATGGACCTTAGCCCCAGCCTTGGTTAAACTCCAGATATTAGAACGGGCAACCCGTGAATGTAAAATATCTCCTACAATGGCGATTTTTTTACCTTTTAAAAGTTCTGTCCTAGGGTTATCAAAATCAAGGAAAGAACATAAAGTAAATAAATCTAATAATCCCTGAGAAGGATGTTCATGTTGACCATCTCCTCCATTGAGAACACAGACCCCCGTTTCTAAAAAGTCCATTTCTGCCGCAATCGCTTGAGGAACACCGGCTTGTTTATGGCGAATAACCATAATATCTGTTCCCATCGCCAGATAAGTTTTAGCTGTGTCAAAAATGGTCTCTCCTTTAGTTAAAGAAGAACTTCCAGGGGAAAAATTAAGGATGTCTGCCGAAAGACGTTTGGCAGCTAATTCAAAACTACTGCGGGTACGGGTAGAAGGTTCAAAAAACATATTGGTCACCACCTGTCCCTGAAGGGCTGGAACCTTTTTAGTGCGTCGAGATAAAACCTCTCGGAAACTAGAGGCAGTTTGTAGAAGGATATCGTATTCCTCAATTATCCAATCAGCCAACCCTAAAATATGATGTCGAGTCCAATTCATGTTAGTCGGTTTGATTTAGATAAATTGTGAGTTTTGACCGAGATGCGAGGGGCAACCAATCAACAACTATGCTACTGTATTGTCTTCGCTAACTCTACTAATTTTTCCTAAAAAGAGTCTTATAACAGATTCAACTTAATAGTTGAATATTTTTTAAACTCCCTACAGACTTTGATAATCGAAACAGTTAAAATGACAGAAGCTTAAACCCTATCTTGTATTTATTAAAAATAATTATCAATAGTCAATATATAATGATATTCACAGATATCTTACCTACACTCCTGTTAGCTTTAGTCTTGAGTTGTTTATCTTTGTCACCAGTGTTGTCCGAAGACACCGTAAATTTAACAGAAATTAAACTGAGCAATCGCTCCCTAATATCTCCAGAAACAGGGATAGACTATACACCCCTACAAGATCGTTTACAACAACAACAATGGCAAGAGGCTAACGAAACCAGTACCTACCTAATACTTAAGGCTGTTAACCGAGACGAACAAGGATGGATGTCCGGTAAAGATGTGGTTCAATTGGCTTGTTGGGACTTAAAAACTCTTGATGGTTTATGGAAAGAATATTCCCAAGGAAAATTTGGCTTTAGCGTTCAATTTCCTATCTTTATTGACACTGGAAATAAACCTGGAAAATTAGTAGCCAGTTATTTCTATGACGATTTTGGGACGCGAGTAGGATGGCGTAAAGACGATCAATGGATCGCCTTCAAGCACAACTTAATTTATAGCCTAGATGCTCCGATTGGTCATCTTCCAAACCCCCGATTAGAATACCAAATTACTGGAGGGCAACTGAACTACACAGCCCTAAGCCAAAGGATGGTAGAGTGTAGACTTGTTTCTCCTACTTTTCCGACAAGACGGACTTACAACTCTAACTAAACGACTATCCTAGTCGAAGAAAGCGCAACAAGCTCTAGACTCAAAAATTTTGAGAATTGACAGACATCCCCTTTTTAATTATATCCAAACAATTTTGGGCAAAAAATCAACATAGAAATGACAACAATCTCGTTCAAATACTTTAAAAATTACTGAAAAGCTTTTTAATTCTATTTTTGTTGATGACAGCCTGTGCCTCAGATAAACAAAAAGCTGCAGGTCTTGGGGCTGATACCTGTTAAGCTTCAAACCCTACAATGAATTACCCTCATTGATAATTGTGTGGGAAGCCTTGAAGCTAGACAACAGATCAATATAGTCTCTAGTGGTACCAGTGGACACACTTATTGTCAAAATTTTTACTAAAGAAGGGGATATTCTTCGCGAAGGATAAACATACAACCTTTCTAAGAGAAAGAGGATGTAAGAGCTGCTATTGGATGCTTGAATGTTGCCAAAGTAAAGTTATCAACTGCTGAAGCGTAATTATGACAACGGAAAGCTAAGTGAGTTTCAAGGCTGATGTACATAAAACCGAAGTTAATTTAACTTCAGCTGAGATCAATTGTGGTCGATCACGAAGTCTCTAAGCTAACGATGTGCTTCCTAAAGAAGACTTTGACGATAAAATATACACTTTAAAACGCTACAAAAGCTTAATTAGACTTCATAATTAAAACCTGTGATGCTGGCAAAGCATATCTCAATGCTGCTATCCAAAATCTACTAGCCTCTGAAAAGAAGGTAAACTAAGCTTTAGCCAATATGAATAGTCAAAAATTTATTGTATATCAAGTAAGCTTAATGAGAACTAGCGATAACTAACCAGTTAAACCCTAGCCTGTAATTTTCTTTATGCTCCCATTAATGGGATGTCAGGAAGTTTAAATTAAAAAGAAATGGGAGATAACGTTGATCTTAGAGAAGTGATTACTATTATCACAGATAATCAAATTTTTAATCTTAATGTTAGTGTTACTGCAAAAAATTTTAATTGATTGCATCCAATACTCCCTATATAAATTATTAATCCTAATGAAACCACGGAAATAGCTATAAACAACAAAGTGATTGCTAAATCGCTCTTTAAAATAAGTAAATTTTGATATTATTGCTGACAATCTAGGAAATTTAGATGCGATAAAAATATTTATTTTTTACATAAAGCAAATTCTATATTTTAGTTTAAAAAACTAAAATATAGAATATATTAGAAACAACAAAAGTATTCCGACTGGTGGCTTAGGGCAAATTTTTTTATTGAAGATAATACTTAATTATTGGTCATCTCCTAGCCAATTTTACATAATTAGTTAATATTTTTTATTAGTAAAATAGGATACTATTTTAGTGTATTTTTTAAAAGTTTAAAAGCTTAATTTTTATGTATTTAAAATACATGAACTATAACCTCCTTTTAATCTATTTATTAAATATAAATTAAATAATAAAGAATGTCTAAAAAAATCTTAGGTAAACTCAATAAAACTCAATTATTTTATCGCATTAATTATATTATGTATTCAACGTTTAACACTATTTTTTAGAGGTTACGATCAAAAACTACCTTTGCAAAACAACAAATATTTGAAAATTTTAAATACTTTAATAGGTAAAAAAATTACCTTTTTAAGGTTTCGGGTAAGCTTATTTAAAATATAAATAGTAATTTAAAAAATTGTAGTATCATCAGTGAAATTTTAAAAATAGTTAGTTTTTCTAGAGACGATTATATATAATTTCAGGATAGATAAGAGTTCATGTGAACAAACATCGAAACCGAATATCCTTCATATAGATTTGGTAGTTTAATTATTATTAAATTAAATTAAATTTGGTAGTAATTGTTTAAAATCTGATTATAATTAGTAGTTTTAACATAAAAAATAAAGTTCTTTCGTTAAGACTTTTTGTCAATTTTTAGTTGCTCTTTTGAATTTAATTTTTTTTTAAAAAAAGTGTTTTTAATTATTTTTTTATAGTTTTTATTTAAAGATATACACACTTATATATTATTTATTTTACTTGCAATAAAAAAGTAAAGCAACAGATATTTTAAACAACTTAAATTTTATTAATGGCAGCTTTTGTGGATTAACAATAGCCCCATAAAAACATAATTATAAAGGATTATTGAATTTAAATTGATCAATTTTTTTTTAAAAAAATAAAATTTATAAGTGCATAAAATATTATCTTTTCTGCCTTCGGTTGTTTTGTCTTGAGTAAAATGATTGAAACAATAAAAAAATGATAAATTTTTGTAAAACTTGTAACAAGAAAATAGATTAAACTTATAAAAAAAATAACATTTATTGAATATAGTAAGTTAATTTAATTTAGTTATTCAAAGATTTTTTAAATGTTTCAAAATAGCAAGAGATTCATGTGTGTGTGATGATCATTCTTAACTATTTTGACCTCCACGGGGCTGACCAGTGGTTTTTCATGGAGAAGATCTCATTAACTCTAACCTCTGATACTAAGTTATCTTAAAGAATAAGCAAGCTTAGTTTAAGCAACCCCACAACATTGAATCATCATGAGTGAGCAAACATTACGCATCTGTATTTTGGGGGGAGGTTTTGGTGGTTTATATACTGCCTTACGTTTGAGTCAGTTTCCTTGGACAGATGGACATTTTCCTGAAATCATCCTAATTGATCAACACGATCACTTTTTGTTTACCCCTCTACTCTATGAATTAATTACTGGAGAGATGCAATCTTGGGAAATTGCCCCTTGTTTTGAAGAATTATTGAGCAATACGAGAATTCGTTTTCACCAAGGTTGTGTCACCGCAATTAATGTCGAAAATCAACACATCGAATTAGATAATCGTCATAGTTTATCGTACGATAAATTAGTCCTGGCAATGGGGGGAAAAACACCCTTGGACCAGGTATTAGGGTCAAAAGATTACGGCATCTCCTTTCGTAGTCTCCAAGATGCCTATCGCATAAAAGAAAGGTTGCGCTTACTAGAAGTCGCCCAGGCTGAAAAAATCCGTATTGCTGTAGTAGGTGGTGGTTATAGTGGGGTAGAACTTGCTTGTAAGCTCGCAGACCATCTAGGAGAATTAGGAAGAATCCGCTTAGTAGAACGGGGAAAAGAAATTTTAAGTCATTCCCCTGAATTTAACTTCAAGGCGGTTCAAGATGCCTTAGAAAAACGGCGAGTTTGGATTGATGTGGAAACAGAAGTTAGTGAAATTACTTTTGATAGCCTATCCCTATGTTACAAAGGTCGAACAGATACCATTCCCGTCGATTTAGTTATTTTGACTGTAGGAACCAAAATGTTAGACTGGGTAGAGGACCTTCCCTTGAAACACAGTGAACAAGGGTTGATTGCGGTCAATCCAGAATTACAGGTGATAGATCATCCTGAAATCTATGCGCTGGGTGATTTAGCAGACTGTAAAGATGCAGCCGGACAACAGATTCCCCGAACCGCCCAAACAGCCTTTCAACAATCTGACTATTGTGCTTGGAATCTTTGGGCTTCTATTACTCGACGTCCCTTGCTACCCTTTCGTTATCAAGCATTAGGGGAAATGTTGGCTCTAGGGATTAATAATGCCACTCTCAATGGGTTAGGAATGGAACTTGATGGACCATTAGCTTATCTAACTCGACGGTTAATTTATCTGTACCGTCTTCCCACTTTTAAACATCAACTCAGTGTAGGGTTAAGTTGGATGATTCGACCTCTTGTAGAAGGGTTATTAGATTAGTTGATTAACAGAGAAAACAAAAGTATGGAAAGTAAAAAAAAGGATTTAAAAGATAATATTGTCAAATGAATTAAGATTATGAAATCTGCTCGAATTTTAGTAGTAGAAGATGAAGCAAAATTAACTTGGTTTATCGAGTTAAAATTTCAAGCATAAGAGTTATGTGATTACTATAGCTAATAATGGGTTATCGAAATTAACTTTCGTTAGAGACGGTGAGCTAAATCTTATTTTATAAAATAGGATGTTACCCGACATCTCAGACCCTGAAATCTATAAACGCTTATGTTCTATCTTCGTCAAATTATTATCAAAGAGCAAATTGTCGAAAGGGTATAGGAAGGATACCAATTTTATGAAAGCCCCGAACATTATTGAAGTCTATATTCGTTACCTACTCCTAAAATTGGAAGCCCAAAAAGAACTTTGACTAATTCCGACTGTTTGAGGAATAGACTATGTTCTGCTGAACTCAAGGAATTTTTTAAAAATTTTACAAAAAAAATGACACAAGTAAGTTAGGTTTTGCTAGAATTACAGGCGGTCATTCAGCTTAAGATAGAATCTTTGAGTAAAGCAGTAGAGATTCCCAACCTAGATATATTGGCGCAAGAGCTAGCCGCTATCCAACAGACAGGTTCCAAACGGATTGCCCTATTAGGTTCGCGCCACGTTCCCATCACTCATCAACAATTGATTGAGATGATGACCTATGCTCTAGTTTTAGGAGGCAATCGTCTTATGACATCTGGGGCGACAGGAACCAATGCAGCCGCTATTAAAGGGGCAATGAGGGCTGATCCGAACCTCTTGACGGTTATTCTTCCCCAAAGCCTTCGATGCCAACCTAAAGAGTCCCGCGATCAATTGCAAAAGATTGTTCACTTGGTGGAAAATCCAGAGAATGATGGGCTATCCCTGAGACAAGCAAGTTCTCTGTGTAATCTAGAGATTATTTCTCGCTGTCAACAGTTGATTTGCTTTGCCTTTCACGACAGCCATACTCTTCTCCAAACTTGTCAAGAGGCTGAAGGGCAGCGCAAGCTAGTTACATTATTCTATTTTGATTAGCTAAAAGAACGCTGTTCTGATACGAGAGTTGTCATCTTTTTAAGATGATCTCAACCCTGCTCGGTGCTTAAACTGAGCCGGACGCCTTAGAACATTCCACCTTTGGGTTCTCGATGGGGATGTTTAGAATTTAAGCCCTTTCGTTGAATAGAAAATTCTGGTAGTGATACGGAGAAAACTCCCCGTTACCAGAGAGTTCAATGTGGGAGTCTGTCAACACAGAGATTGGGGTTATTCTCTTGACTCTCTCTTTGTCGCGACTAATGCTAGGTAAGTTCTCACAAGAGATTCAGTTAAACGAACAAATAAATATTTCTAAAATGGATAAATTTAAGTAGTTTGCTACAAACTACCCAAAACCCATAAAAATTTTTGTTTAACGGATTAGTTAAAGTGGAGTTCTATGTTTATTCAGCTTGTGTAAGTAGTAGAAAATCTCATTTGATGAGTGGAAAGCCAACGTAATTAAAAAAAATTCCTAGACATTAACATTATATTCGGGAGATGAGGAGTGGAGTATAGTTTGCCTTAGTAAAATTAAATACTTTAAGTTATGGACATACACTATTGCCAAAATAGAGAAGACAATTACAAGTTTGTAGATATTAAAATTGCCATAGTTGTTTTGTCCTCTTTGAAAGCAGTTATTGCTAAGGTTTTAAAACTTTTAATCTCTAAAGGGATCGTTGACTTTTTTCATCAAGTTTAAGATATTTAAGGAAAGCAAATAGCCATTGTTGCTGAAAGAACAGAAAAACAATGAGCCAAACATCATGAAGCACGGTTATTACCATCTTTCAATTCAGAACAGTCCGTTAATTATTTAAAATTAGGTCAAGCACAAGTGGTTGTATTAGATATTTCTACTCTAGAATACTATTCACCATTTGCTGTTGCCAAGGATTGTGGGTCAAGAGTATGTTTTTTTGACAATTGAACATTCGATAACTTAATGATTTAAATATTATTATGCAGTTAAAGAAGACTATAAGAAATTATTCACAAGTAAATCCAAATATATGAACAAGTTAATAATTTAGATTCGAACAATCTCAACTCGTTTGTTAATTAATTAAGAACAGCAAGGTTTAGAGAGAATGACCTCTTTAATCTCAAGATATTAATTATCGATGTCTCGGGGGGCGTAATGCAGGAAAAAGACGAATTGGACCTAAAATCTGGTTGAGTTCTCGTAATTGTTCAGGGGTTCCCATACAAATTAATAAATCTCCAGCAAGTAATGGAGTATCTCCTGTAGGACCGCCTAAAAGGGCTCCATCAGACCGGCGAATCGCTAACACTAATGCTCCCGATTTTGACCTTAACCTAGCCTCACTGAGAGTTTTTCCTACACAAGGACAAAATTGTGGATCAAGCAGGAATTCTTCCATGTAAAATGTGCGCTCAGTTCCTGTTAAAATACCATCTACAAAATCCATTACTTGGGGACGTAAGGCCGCTGCTGCTAGGCGTTTTCCTCCTGTAATATAGGGGGATACCACCGCATCAGCCCCAGCCCGTTGTAATTTGAGAACAGCTTCTTCTGTACTGGCACGAGCGATCGCCCGAATATTAGGATTTAGAGTTTTTGCTGATAGGACAGTGTAAAGATTTTCCGCATCAGAGGTTAAAGCCGACACAATACAGGCAGCTTTATCGATTTTGGCACTTATAAGACATTCATCGAGGGTTGCATCCCCTTGAATCACTATGTAGCCTAGCTGCTTAGCTTCTTCCAATTGCTCGGTACGTGAATCAATAATTACAAAGGGAATGTCTTCTGCGGTAAATTCTACAGCTACCTGACGAGCAGTACGGCCATAACCACAGACTATACAATGATGTTCTAACGTATCAATCAAGCGTTTCTCCTGTCGTTGTTTAATTCCTTCTTGAAAATATCCTTGAATTAATGCTTCGGTTAGACGATTAACAATATAACCAATGGTAATTAACCCCATCAAGATCAAGACAATAGTAAACAATCGCGAGCGATCTTGGAGAGGATGAATTTCTGAAAATCCTACTGTAGATAGGGTAATCATGGTCATATAGGCTGAATCAATAACAGACCATTTTTCGACTAATGAATACCAAATGGTTCCCAGTCCAAAGACTCCTCCTAACGCCAACGCCCCAAACAATAACTCCTTTTGTAAGCGTCGATACTTATCTTGAAATGAGTATATTGTCATCTCCATCTCACCTAATTATTTACCATGTTCTGTCCTTTTGATTTTTCATTAAAAGTCTGTTTTCTAATTTAGAGTTAAACTAATCAAGCTCTTTCTGAGAGAAACCCTTTAGAACTACCTTAACTCATCTCAAATTAAACCCAAGTTGCCTTCAAACTTATCGACTAAGTTTCTTAATTATTTGAGATGTAACAGTTCATTTAGCTGCAATAGTTTCAAAAAACATCACTTTTCGGTTAATTAGCCTGTAACCATTCCTCAAGTGTTAAGCTACGATCTTTGCCCTTGTAGATTCTACCATTTTATTTGAATGAACGAGAACATATTCTTTGAAAATATGATAAGTTTTCCAAAAAAATTATAAAGCTAGGATAAATTACTGATTTTTTGTCTTGTTACTACGTTAGACCATAAGTTACGCTCCTAAGTTTGTTCATTTTAAGTAGTATATAGCCAAATTTTTTAATCGAATAAGCTGGACAGTTGAAACCCCTAAGCATAATTACAAAAATATGATTTAGTGGTTAAAATGGTAAATATAGTTGACACAAAATTACTGTCAAGTGTTTAAATTTCCCGAGGATAAATTTTTAAGGAGAATACGAATAAATCAGCAAAATTGATCATAATTTTTATTATATAGATTCTAAATAAGTGTACATTCAATATAATATTTTTTTATATCACTGATACATTTATTTTCTTTACTATCTCGACAATTCTCGCCGTCAATTAGCCTTTAATGTTAGTAATAAATAAATGTTATCCACAAGATTATTTAATTAATTTAGCAGACCAGATTGAATAGACAATCGAGATATAACATTTGATGAATAATCATTTGGGGGAATAACTAATTTGCCTTTTGCATTTAAACTAAATTATTTGAAGCCTAATAAACTAGATTTAGCTCAGCTAATGTTTTGTCCATCTTAATGTAGCCACATTAGCCTTGGAGTGGAGTTTGATAAAGTGGTCTTAATCTTCGAGATTAGGTTGGACTAGTTCTTTAGAGTTTGAACTAATTACCTTACCGTTAAGCCAATTAAAGTGATTTTAATGGCTACAATGGGGACTATCAGTTTCTTCAACATCATTTCTCCTTCAACAGGGTACACCTTAGTTTTGCTATTTTTTGAAAGTCTTGGGCGAATTTTAACTTAAATACCGTAAAATCGCATTGCACTAAGGATTATATTAAGTTCAGTTGAAAATTGATCAATGGTGGATAAGATTTAGAAACTGAGGAGAATTAAAATTCTGTAAAAGAAAATCTAGACATTTGACGAAACTCTGTTAGGAACAAAATCACTAGTAGTAGATACCATTGCTGCTAACAATTGTTCAGATGAAACAACAAAAGGAAGGCGGTGAATATCTGATTGAGGACGACAAGTGACCTCTGCTGCTCGGCGCAATTCACCTAATGTCACCCTAGATAACCCTAACTCTTCTAAGGTTTTGGGTAAACCAATTTCCTCATAAAATTTTAGTAATTGCTGTCGAGAGGAAACCGCCAATTGATTGCTCTGAATCATTTCCTCTAGGCGTAGTTGAACTAAAATGCCATAGGCAACTTTTTCCCCATGTAAAATACTGTGGGCCGCCCGAATATAGGTTAATCCATTGTGGACTGCATGGGCAGCTACAGTACGGCAATTAGCCCCACCTAACCCTCCAATAACTCCAGCTAATAACACACAAGCATCAACCACTTCTCGCCACGCCTCACCTCCAGGAGTCTTCAGCGCAGCCGCTGACTCCTGAAATAATAGATCTCGTAATACTCGTGCTTGTTGAACAGCCGCAATGGTAAGGGTAGTAGTAGAATCACCACTACTGACAGAAGCTTCATACCATTTAGCGATCGCATCGCCTATCCCTGCCACTAAAGTACGTTCTGAAGCTGTTTTAATAATGGCATAGTCTAAAATCAGTAAATCGGGACATCTTGATAAAGAAACATCATATTGAAACGCCCCTTCATTAGAATAAATATTCGACAGAGCTGTCCACGCTGCACAAGTAGCGGCTGAAGTTGGAACAGTGATAATGGGCAATCGATGTTGATGAGCGAGTAACTTGGCGGTATCGAGAGCTTTACCTCCTCCTACCCCGATAATAACGTCTCCTTGATGCTCCTTAAGTGTTGTTTTGAGAGCGTCTAAAGAGCTTTCTGAACAGTCTGGTGCATAGACAGCATAGGCTAACTCTAGCCTACATTTACTAAATATAGGATAAATCACCTTAATAGTTTGCTGTCCTCCCACCACTAAAGGACGTTGACCAAAACTAGCGATCACCTCTCGAGCTTGATACAAGATCCCCTCTCCCTTGATTACTTGACTAGGGGAGACTAACAAAGGGGTTAAAGTTGTAGACACACAAGAAGGGACAGGAAAAGTTTTTGAGGACATTGCTACGGACTAATCTAGTCTTGTTAAATTGAATACACTTAAATAATTTAACCTGGCAAATCGATTAAGTTAATCACACTTTAACTCAAAAAACAGATCTTTCCCAACAGAGAAGAAAAGTGAAAGAGGGAGAGAGGGAAAAACAAGAGAAAAACTTTAACTTTTATCTTTGGCCTTACCGAAGGTTAGGGAATAATTAACACGGGACAAGGAGATAGATTAATCACACGGTTGGTAACGCTCTCAGATGCGCCTTCCATCGTTAAACCCAGTCCTCGACACCCCATAATAATTAAATCTGCATTAACTTCATCAGCCACATCGCAGATGGCAAATGATGGCATTCCCTCCCGTTCAATAATATCTGCCTCGATGCCTTTGTTAGCGAAAAGTGCCTTAGCCCCTTGCAGCAATTTTGCTACCGCATCAGCAGACTCTATAATCCTCCCTTGCTCAGTTTTTTGTTCTTCTGACGGTTCTTCTACGACCGATAGTAATATGAGACGACTATTGTAGGTTTTGACGATATTAGCTACGGTTTCCGCAGCTTCGCGGGCTTCCCGACTTTTATCCACAGGGAATAAAACGGTAGTAAACATGACTCATCCATCTCCTGATACATATCATTCCAAGACAATCAGTAACATCAAATACCGCCTGATTTCTTGCTTGTATTCCTATTATCTCAGGAATTATTCGATAATAATCTTAAGAAGCGAATAATCTTGAGTCATTTTTAAATCAACATAGGTGTTAGTCTTTTTTAGTAATTATCAAGCAATTATTTTAGAGGAGACTCAAAAATGGCCAAAAAGACTATCTTAAACTTGTCGGCGGCCGAGTTGGCTGGAAAACGGGTTTTAGTTCGCGTTGACTTTAATGTTCCCCTCGATGGACAAACTATTGTTGATGATACTCGAATTCGGACAGCCTTACCAACTATCAAAGATTTAATGCGAAAAGGGGCTAAGGTGATTCTCTGTAGTCACATGGGTCGTCCCAAGGGCAAAGTGGTGGATAGTATGCGCCTTACCCCTGTCGCCGCACGCTTGTCTGAATTATTAAAACAAGAGGTGATAGTATGTCCTGATTGTGTAGGAGACTCCGTAACTGCAAAGCTTGACAAGCTCGAAAGTGGTCAAGTGGCTTTACTCGAAAACCTACGCTTCTATGCAGAGGAAGAAAAAAATGATCCCGAATTTGCTAAGCAATTAGCTTCTAATGCAGATTTGTATGTCAATGATGCTTTTGGAACTGCTCACCGCGCCCATGCTTCCACGGAGGGAGTTACTCACTATCTTAGCCCCAGTGTTGCTGGCTATTTAATTGAGAAGGAACTTAATTATCTTCAAGCGGCGCTCAAAAACCCCCAACGTCCCTTAGCAGCAATTATTGGTGGTTCTAAAGTTTCTGATAAAATTGGAGTAATTGAAACCCTCCTAGAAAAATGTGACAAGCTGATCATTGGTGGAGGAATGATTTTTACCTTCTATAAAGCTCGTGGTTTAAATGTTGGTAAGTCTTTAGTTGAAGATGATAAATTAGAATCAGCTAGGTATCTCGAAGCTAAAGCTAAAGAAAAAGGTGTAGATTTTTTATTACCTTCTGATGTGGTTTTAGCCGACAACTTTGCTTCAAATGCTAATAATAAAACTGTCAGTATTGATAGAATTGAAGACGGCTGGATGGGGTTAGATATCGGACCTAATTCCATTAAATTATTCCAAGAGGCTTTGGCTGATTGTAAAGTAGTGATTTGGAATGGACCTATGGGGGTTTTTGAATTCGATAAATTCTCCTTTGGAACGGAAGCGATAGCTCGTACTTTAGCGGATTTAACCGAGACTGGAACCACTACTATCATTGGAGGCGGCGATTCTGTTGCTGCGGTAGCGAAAGTTGGAGTGGCTGAAAGAATGAGTCACATTTCCACTGGCGGTGGTGCAAGTTTAGAGTTTCTAGAAGGTAAAACTTTACCCGGTATAACTGCTTTAGATGAAGCTTAATTTTTAGCCTAGTCGATTTTTTAAGTGAGCAAAATTGAGTTATTAGCGATAATAATGAATTTTGTTTTTTTCCTAAATTTTTTAGTATGTGTAAAACTCTTTTGTTTAAGAAAACTTGATCCTACAATAATACCCACGAATGAATGCTATCCGTGGGCTTAATTTTTCTAAATAATGAATTCCCAATTAACTTAGACTTAAAAACTACTTGACAATTATTTTACCCACCATACCAGCACCACGATGGGGTTCACACCAGTAGGTGTATTCTCCAGGTTCGTCAAAGGTGGCTTCAAAAGACTCTCCAGGGGAAAATACAAGACCCTCATGGTTATACTCACTCGCCTTATCAAAAACAACGTTGTGGGGAGGTAATTTATTGTTCACCCACTTAACGGTGTCCCCAGCACTGATACTAACTTGCTTAGGTTGAAACGCAAGCATTCCGTTATCTGCACCCATTTTCACCGTAACAGTTTCAGCAGCAACAGGCCTAACAGCTACAAAGAAGCTAGAAACAATCAGCACAACAGTAGCAAAAAATAAGCCTAATTTGTTTGACATTCGGTTCATCCTGTAAATAGTTTAATCACCTTAGCGGTTTAGCTTGTCACTCATTTTACTATGTTTACTCAAATATGACTACCAACTTTGACAGTTTGTCTTTTGACAAATCCATAAAACTTTGCTGGTGACTGACTATTGCTGGTAACAAATTCCCGCTTGTTGAAGACGCAGTAGAGCTTCTTCTAAACGATCACAATCAGCGATTAGACTAATACGAACATATCCTTCACCCCCCTCCCCAAAAGCATTACCAGGAGTAAATACAATCCCTGTTTTTTGTAACACATCGAGAGCAAAATCCGTCGAATTTATTCCCAATGGACAGGGAACCCAAAGATACATAGTCGCTTTAGAAGGAGTCATTTGCCAGCCCAATTTTCTTAAGCCGTTAATCAAAAAGTCTCGCCGTTTTTGGTAGCGTTCTTGAACTTGTTTGATGTAGATATCTGGCAGTTGTAAAGCTGTTTGGGCTGCGGTTTGGATAGCGGAAAAGATCCCATAATCCAAATTAGTTTTTAGGGTTCTTAGTCCCTGAATAATATCAGCATTACCCACTACAAACCCCACACGCCATCCAGCCATATTGTAAGTTTTCGAGAGAGTATGAAACTCCACACCGATTTTTTTAGCCTCTGGAATCTCCAATAAACTAGTGGGTTGATAACCATCAAAAGCCAGTTCCGCATAACATAAATCGTGGACTAAAATAATTTCGTAGTGATTAGCCCAGCTGACAATTTCCTCAAAGAATTCTCTTGGAGCAGTTGCTGTTGTTGGATTATTAGGATAATTGAAATAGATTAGTTTAGCTCGTTGAGCAATGCTTTCAGAGATCTTAGTCAAATCAATCAACCAGTCTTGTTCAACTGATAAAATAAGCGGATATAACTCTCCTCCAGCAATTAAAGGACCACGAAAATGGGCGGGGTATGCAGGACTAGGGACTAATACCACATCCCCAGGATTCACATAAGCTAAAGCTAAATGAACTAAACCTTCTTTAGAACCAATTAAGGGCAATACTTCACAACTAGGATCGAGATCTACGTTGTAACACTTTTGGTACCAGGCTGTAATGGATTGGCGAAAACTAGCAGTTCCTTCGAAAGGAGGATAGCCGTGGATTTGGGGTTCAGCTAAAGAGGTAATTGCTGCATTAATGACAGGTTGAGGCGCACAACCGTCTGGATTGCCCATTCCTAAGTCAATCAAATCTAATCCTTGTTCGGTTGCCCGTGTTTTAAGTTCATCTAAACGGGCAAAAACATAGGGGGGTAAAGCCTTTAAGCGATCAGCACGGCGAATCCAGTTGACACTCATCGTTACGGAAGCTTAGCAAAATATACACAGGTTTTCATTTTCCCATTAGTAAGGCCATTCTAACTATTTATTCATTGACAATATCTTACTTTTCTAGAATTCACAACAAATTGGTAAAAAATTCTTTTTTATAGTGTGGAGAAAGAATTTTTTGTTTTCGTTTATTGTCAGACCAGGTCATTTTCAGAGAAAAATCTTAAACGGAGGGAAGCTATTTTAGTACAAGTAGTCTCAGCATTGAGGGTAAGTCCAATCAGAAGAAATTAGAAGTTATATTTTTTTCTGATTTAGCCTGACTTAATTCTACTTTTTCTAAAGTTTAAAGCGGTTCATTGATGCTTTGGGATCGATCATCAATTTTAGCCAAACATTCTAGAATTATATTTTTAAAGACTGGTGGGAGATTCGATTGAGAAGGCATGGGTTTAAGTTTGTCAAGTGGGTTTTATGTCAACCTTCAAGAGTTTTCTAAGAAAATGGAAATTCCAAAAATCCAAACAAGATATAAAGTTTTTACCAATTCTCTTAAAGTCTCATCTCATGTAATAAAGACGTTACTCGGAGAGTCACAGAATAGAACTCCTCTTAAAATAAAATGCCTTTGTAAGTATATTTGTTTTGTTAGCATTAAAAAATGATTAAGTAGCACACAGCTAAACTTACTGATTTCGCTAAGAGGCTCCTCTTCAGAGGATTACATCCCTATAGAAGACAATTTTTCTTTCATCTACACCACAGTCTTCAATAATAGATAGACTCTTCCCCTAAGGGAGTATAAACCGTTCACACATACATATTATCTTTACAGTAGGGGGCTCGGATTAAGTATGATAGTCGTTGAGTACTTGTAACAATAAATTCGAGTTAACTTTCTAAGGTCACTTCCATGGTATTAGATTTGGATAGTGACCTTGTAAGATTTCACTTGACAAACAATTAAGTACTGTTGCCGAGGAGATAAAAAGTTTTAAGTCTGCTACGCTGTTGACGATTATCCAAGAGCCAATATCGTTGAATAATCAAATCAAAAGCAATAGAACCTTTTTTTTATTCTCTTTAATAAGCTGTGCTTAAGTGTCTGGGCTCCATTAAGAATATGTGAATCGATCTATTATCTCTGATTCCCCTTGACAAGAATGATTAAAGACTTTTAGTTTTGAGCTCAAATTGAAGGTTTCTTTCCTATCTTTAGGTAATTATTTACATAATGGCGATTTACACTGCAACCTTCTAGCCTAAATACTTAGAACTAAGGCTATTTTTTTTCCAGTCAATGGGCAGATGAATTTCTCCTAATAGCATGGGCTGTTTTCCCCCGGTTACTTGGGGTAAGTTACCCGATATACGACAAACAAACCGCCAGTAAGCTAGGACACTAAAAGCAATAGATTCTTTGAAGTCTGTACTGATTCCGAGATCATTGGTAGTCAAAATTTGGGAATTAAGTGAGTGTTTTTGTAATCGTTTGGCCAAATATTGATTACGACTTCCTCCACCACATAGTAGAATCTCATCAATAGGTTTATTAATAAATCTGTGATAGCTATCAGCAATTGAGGCGGCTGTTAGTTCTGTTATGGTGGCTAACCAGTCTTCGTTTGTGAGATGATACATTTGTGCGTCTTGCCAACATTGTTCTAGGTAAACATAGCCAAATAGTTCTCGTCCCGTTGATTTAGGTGGTGTTTGTTGAAAAAATTCTTGTTTTAGCCATTGTCGGACTAAGGGTTCACAGGGAGTTCCCTTAGACGCCCATTGACCATTATTATCGTAGGTTTGTCGACCATTAGTCAATTTTTGAACGGCTAGGTCGATTAAGATATTTCCTGGACCTGTATCCCATCCACGAATTTCTTGTTCCCAGTGGGGTTGTTGATGGGGAGGTAGATAAGTAACATTCCCAATTCCTCCAATGTTTTGAACACAGCGATGGCGGGTAGTATGGCCTAGCAAGTAGGCGTCAACCTTAGATACTAAAGGCGCACCTTGTCCTCCAACAGCGATATCAGCCACCCGAAAGTTACTGACGGTAGGAATCCCTGTTAAATTGGCAATAACTGATCCTCGCCCCAATTGCACACTATATCCCAATTCAGTTTTTTTGTTATTCTCCTTAAGAGGTCGGTGAAAAACAGTTTGTCCATGAGATCCAATTAATTCTACTTGGGGATGGCTTTCTTGAATTATTTTGGCTGCCTGGGCAAAACAATAGGCTACAGAATCATCTAATCGGGCAAATTCTTCAATAGAAATTGGTTTTCCTCCACAAACTTCTATTATTTGGGCTCTGAGTCCTTTGGGATAGGGATAGATTTCTCCCGAAAGTAAATTAATTTTTAAGTCTAGTTCTGTTCCGGTAATTTCGACTAAAGCAGCATCAATTCCATCAACAGATGTGCCACTCATTAAACCAACGCAATACATAATTTTGCTCCTCATTGTCAAAAAGTTGAGTCAATGAATTTTTTCTAGAGTTCTAGAATGGTGTTTTCTAAACTTAAATTACATCATTTATATAATTGATGGTAACCATCTGACGTCTTATCATAAAAATGATAAACAAGTTTATTTCTCATATATCAAGAATGACTTGTATATGAAAATTTTCTCAAATTTTATCGATTTTATTAAGACCTTTAAGAGGAAATACCAGGATAAGTTCTTTGTTTTTTTATCATTGCTAAGATATTTATCTTGATTTTTTTTAAAAAATTGATTACTTTAAGAAGTAAATTTAATTAATTTTCTTTATTCTAGATTGATAGAATGTACATTTTACTATATTTAATATTTTTTAGTTCTACTAAGCCTTTTGTGTACAAACAATAATATAAGGGTAAGGTTTAATTATTAATTAAAGACTTATCACAGGCTATTTTGAGTACCTAAATAGGATCCTACTATATTTTATCTTTAAATTAAGGTATGTCAGACTCAATATTTTTGCTTAACTTATACTTAAGGTATCAAGTACTGAACTAAGTTAAATATATAAGGTTTTAAATATAGAAATATTTACTATATTTAAACTTACATTCATTCATTGTAATGACAATACCAAAATTTTTTAGACGATTAATTTCAAGAAAATACGGTTTTTATTTAAAAGTTATTTATTATCAATAATAACAGGAAATATTCTGAAAAATGTTGAGATCAAAATATAAATTATAAAAAAACAAATAAAAATATTTTTTTATAATTCAAACAACAATTGGCAAATAAAAAAAATTGAGATATTCAAAAAATAGACAATTAATACAATTACTGTTATGAAAAATAAAAAATATTATATAGTCTTAGTAAGACTAAATCAAAAAGTAGCTAGAGAATTAGATGATAATATAATTAATTAGTCCATGTCATAGATTTAAGTATTAACAGAGATATTTTGCAGAATAAAACAAGTTATTAACTAAATAATCGAAGGATAATCCTTAATTTTAATAAAAAATAAAAAATTTTTGAATAATAGTCAAAGACAAAGATATTTAGATTTTAAATAATAAAAAATATATTTTACATAAAAATAAATAAATAAAAAGATAAAAAGTAAAATTAAACTAGATATGTAAAACGTCACTATACTATTTTATCGAAAAAAACAATCATAAAGAGAGATTTAAGATAATTTGTGATAAGAACTTAGACTAAGTATCAGAACTATAAAAAATAGCTAATTAGCATCAAAAAGTTGTAGTATAATCATGTGTTTTTATATAACAAACTGTCTATTCTATTTTTACCAGGAAAAAATTTAAGAACTAGTAGGAGGTATTAACAATAAATCGAAGTTAATTAAAATAAAAACTTATAGATTCAGAAATTTAGTCAATTTTTAAGGCTTAAGTCTTTTTAATTGGCATTTTTTTAGTAAATTCTACATCCTGAGTTCAAAATAAACAATTTTTGTAACAGAAGAATGTCAGGTCAAGAATTTAGCCATAATTTTGTCTGGGAAATTCAGTTAATATCTAACTTAGATAGTAATCAGGTAAATATTATGACTTTTATTTTAAAAATGATAGAGAACGTAGTCTTTCCTTCTAGTGATTTATTAATGAATGAACTCCTAATTAAAACCAAAGTGCACTTAAAACAATTAATACTTTTAATTAATTTTTAGGATTATTGTAGGAAACTCAGCAAAATTTTTATTTGTTCGGCTGTTTGGTAATTTAAGCATATAAAAATTAGGTAGTTTAGTAAGAAAGAGAAAAATATACTAATTTAATCATTGAAAAAAACTATGGAGTTAATAATTAAGACTGTATTTAAGTTATTAACAATAAGTAGCTACGGTTCTTGATTCCGCAAAAATAAAAATTGTTTTTAACTTGAGAAGAAACCGTAAGACGTACAACTGAAAAGTCATACAAATTGGGAATTAACTTTGACAATATCTAAAATAAAAAAATCGATTTATATTTAGTCATTAACATTGTTAGTAGTACTTAATCTTAATCAAGCAAAGGCAACAATAAAGTTACAAAATAATAGACTAAAGGAGCGGTAAAAACATAACTATCAGTGCGATCTAAAATCCCTCCGTGACCAGGAATTAATTGACCTGAATCTTTTACTCCAGCATCTCGTTTCATCATTGACTCAGTCAAGTCACCTAATAAGCTAACGATACCAATTAATGTTCCTAACAAGAGTCCAGTTAAATACCCATACGGCCAAGTTAAATACCAAGCTCCTAATTCAGCGACGATAATACTCCCTAATAGTCCAAAAATTGCTCCTTCAACTGTTTTTTTAGGACTAATATCAGACAGGCGCGTTTTCCCTAACCATTTTCCCATAATATAAGCTCCAATATCTGCCGCCCAAATACAGCTAAAGGCAATAAAAGTCACCATTAACGTAGGGGAAAATAAGTTAGGTTCAGTCCATGATTTAGTCCAAAATCCCATCAATGAGAAATTATTACTAGCAATATTCACCGTGGGAACTGTATTGGCAAACCCGACCCGTAATCTTATCCAGTAACTAGGTAAATACCCCCCATAAAATAACCCTAAGATAGAGGTTGAGATATCAGCAATAGTGGCTAGTTTAGATTGGAATAACAAGTAAAAACAAATTAAAGCCCCTGTTAAAGGAAATAGGGCATCGGTGAGGGGAGGAGCTACAGCAGCAGTGATTAGTAATAATTGAGACACTCCTAAAGTGGTTTTAGCAGCAGGGACAATACCTTTTGCCCGGACTAATTGAAAATATTCTAGTTGTCCTAAGAAAACGATTAGGCAAAGTCCTAGGGTGAAATACCACCCTCCAACAATGAGCATGGTCAAGGCAAGGGCAATGGTAACAATAGTACTGATAATCCGAGTCCAAGGCATAAGCTGGAATGACATTTAGGTGAAAAGATCAAGAAATTCTTATAAAGGAAAAACAAATGTTTATGAAAAATTAACGAGTCCTCTTATCTCTAATCGTATAAATCTTCTGAGGCTGAAAGCAGGTTAACTTGAATTAAAGAAAATGTTTTCACGTTACCAACTTCTTCATTTAGAGATTAAAATTTTTCTCCACTCAGAATAAAACTAGGATCAACAGCAGCAAAAACTTGATGAAGTCCTCTAGTCTCTAGACGATTTACCCCTGATTGAACAACTTCTATATTACGCGCTTGTAGTGAGGCTAACCCTTCGGAAATCAAATACAGGGTTTCTAGATTACTTGCCGTGGCTATTAACCTACCTTCAGGCTTTAAAAATTGCCAAGCTTCTGTCACGATATTTTTAATTGGCCGGCCCCCTTCGATACAAATACGGTCAGGTAAGGGTTGCAATTGGTCGAAACATTCAGGTGCACTACTTTCAAAAATCGTGACATTTTTGACTCCAAAGCGATCACAATTATTGCGAATTAGTTTTACAACGTCTTCGTCTCGTTCGACAGCAATAATAGTACTTTCAGGACATAGCAAACCAATTTCTACGGGAATTGTACCTGTTCCTGCACCTATATCCCAGAAAATTGAGTTAGCATTCAATCGTAGAGCAGAAATTAACAATAGACGAACTTCTCGTTTACTTAGGGGAATTCCCGGAAAGCACTCGAAAAGATGATCTGGAATGCCAGGAGTTTTATAAGGCCAAAGCATAAGACAGTAGTATAATTTGACAATGATAATTAAGTCTATTATCGAAGTAAATGGGCAATCAGAAACACTAAAATAGTGTCTCATTTTTTAAACTTTTAGTTTAACCAATAACCAAATTCTTCTATGAATCGATTGTCTAAAATAGCTTCTCGAATTCGTTGAGTAAACCTAACTAATTCCGTAACGTTGTGTAGGGATAGAAGGGTGTGCCCTAACATTTCCTGTGATCGCACTAAATGATTTAAATATGCCCGGCTAAAAGTCTGACAGGTATAACAGGTACAATCGGCATCAAGGGGACCAAAATCCTCGCGGAACTGGGAATTTTTTAGATTCCAACGTTCTCCTCTCACTAATGCAGTTCCGTGGCGGCCAAAACGAGTAGGAATTACACAGTCAAATAAATCAATCCCGGACGCGATTGTCATAGCCATCTCCCGATAAGTTCCCACTCCCATTAAATAACGAGGTTTAGTCGCTGGAAGCAAGGGTGCGGTAATTTGTACAATTTCTCGAATTAAGGCGGGATCTTCCCCTACACTAACTCCTCCGATAGCATATCCGGGTAAATCGAAGTCTATCAAAGACTTAGCTGCTGATCTCCTTAATTCTGGATAAATTCCCCCTTGAACAATGCCAAACAAAGCTTGATCCTGGGGACGTTGGTGAGCATCAATACACCGTTCTAACCAACGATAGGTACGTTCAGTGGCTGCTGCAACCGTTGAATAATCTGCTTTACCTGGGGGACATTCATCAAAAGCCATAATCACATCAGCTCCCAAAGTATTTTGAATATGTATTGAACGTTCGGGAGTCAGTTCAATAATTCGTCCATCCCTAGGAGAACGGAAAGTTACGCCAATTTCTCGAACTTGGCGCAACTCACTGAGACTAAACACTTGAAATCCACCAGAATCGGTAAGAATTGGACCTTTCCATGCCATAAATTGATGTAGTCCCCCGGCTTTTTTGATCAGGGTTTCTCCGGGTTGCAAATGTAGGTGATAAGTATTGGCTAAAACCATCTGCGCTCCCGTAGTTTCCAGTTGAGCAGGGGTCAGCCCTTTCACTGTCGCTAAGGTCCCCACAGGCATAAATCGAGGGGTTTCTACCAGTCCATGAGGGGTGTGCCAAACTCCGACTCTAGCGAGAGTTTGACAACATTTTTTTTGAGTTTGAAAAGAAAATCCCAAAGTTACTATAAACCCTAAAGTTAACAGATTTATTCCATTGTAACTAAGTCGTTGACATTGAATAGAGATTCAATAGTTTTCTGCTCAAACCTTTTAAGAGCTCAATCAAAAAAAAATTGTCCTCGAGCAAAAAGAGTAGAAAATGAATGTGGTATGCAAAGCACAAACCTAGATATTATTGTTGTCATTATTACCATCGAGAATGACGTAAACTTTAGAGATAAGCTAGGATATTTTTGTCTAAGGGCGATATTAAGTTTCCACAATGCATTGATTATCTCAAGATTGAGACTATAACTATTATTCCCTAAGTTATCTAAACCCTGCGCTTTAGCGAGGGACTAAGCTCCTCAAGCAGAGAAATTAAACATCAATCTGTCAGTCTTCTGTAAGGTAGTAGTCCCACCAAAGAAAGAAGAGCTGACGATTAGCTAAGATAAAAATAGAGATAAGCAAAAGTAAAATACAGAAAAGACTATGAGTTTGGTAAACTTTGAATTGTGTCTCTTTGTTGAAACGGCCTTTAAATAAACCGTTTCCCAGAGAGGATCCGCCACTATTATCAGTTGAATAAAAACTCTGACTCTTCAGTAAAAAATATAAAGGGATTATCCACATAAAAGACATTGTTAATATCTAAGGGGTTTCCAAAAATATAGATAATTGACTTACTCAGTCAGAAACGATAGTAAATATTATCAATAAACTTAATCATTATTACCATCAGAATCATGGCAAGGGCACGTTATATTAGTTCCTGTAGAATCTTACTAACCGATGACGTTTTGTATTTATTAATACGAGTGTCAGGTAAGTCATCTCTAGTAAAACTGATGTTTAAGATAAATTGTAACCAATAACCTAAAATACTATTGTTGTCAGTGAATACTCTTCTGAGTAAGTAGATAGTTTTGAATAAACCTTAAAAAAATAAATTATTTTGTGTCTCTAATAGTAACTGCTATAAGTAAGACTTACCTTAAATACCTTAGCTACGATAGCTTGATATTTAAATATATTGTCTAAATTTTTCTAAAACTTTACTTGATATTATTGTCTCTTTATTTTTTTATCTAAAATATTTATGCACTCTGAATAATTATTCACAGCGATTACTGTACGGACTATTTTTTTGTCGCTGTATTTCTATCTAAAATCAATTATTTATTTAGAGTATTTCTATTTCCTTATTTTTTTAGATTGTAATTGATACTCATTTTTATTTTTGTTTATATTTTTAGCTTTTTATCTTATGTTTTAGCTGATTGTTAGTGATTATATTGTTTATCCTCTCTTTATAACTTCTAAGATTTTTTTTTTGTTTTTTAGATAATTCCATATTTGTTTATTTCTTAAACAATCTATTTTTTTGTATTGAAACAATAATATTGTCGCTCTTGTTTTAATTTTGTAGAAAATTTTTAGGTCACGAGTCAACTGTTATGTTTCTTGCTCTTCTAATTAAGTTGGCTAAATTTTTAGGTAGGCTAATATCTAATTACTTAGACATAAATAAGCAGTACTGTGTTAATGTGTATTACAGGACTAAAGGTGAGAGTGAGCGTGATAAATAGATTTAAAAATGAATATGTTAACAGAGTGAGGCATAAAAACTTTAATTAACTAATATCATCTCCCCGTTTAAGGGTTTTTCTAAGGTACGAGTAAGAAAGGACTTCATTTGAGTTAAGTTAAGCTCAAATAATTTTTCAAAAAAAAGATAGAGCTAGTACAAGACAATTGCTAGCAATTGGTGGGAAGATGGAGAAAATTACTATTTATTTAAAATGGGTTTACTCGATAATTCGCACAACAATCTATCGATGGAACAAAATTATCTTAACAAGAAGTACGAGATACTTCGCAAAGCCGTAAAAAAAATATGTTTAAAATATTTAGATTAATGCTGATGTATCTATCAATTCCGAGCTTTGTTTAAACTTCTATACTGTTGTTTGTTTATGTTTAACTATTTAGCTGTTGCTTTTTCTTTAATTATTTTTAAGCTCACTTATTTAGTAGTTGATCCCCATAACCTAAGCTTAAAAAAAATTTTAAAAAAACAAATATTAGTTAGGAAAATTTTTCCTAATTGAGAGATAATAGTCACTAAACTAGAGAAATAGTTAAAATCTTATATAAATCAGATTAACTAAATTTGATTAACCGAGTTTAGAATTTAAAGGTGGTTCGTAAAGCCCCAACCCAAATACTGTTGTTGTCATTATTACCCTCAGGTTGAAGAACAACATAAAAACCAGGAGTTAGCAAAATGTTTTTGGTGAGGGGGTATTGATATTGAGCTTCAATGATGTAAGGAATATCCTGGTCAGGAACTTGCAAATCTCCAGTAATGGCATCAACCCGTTGGGTATGGGTAAAAGCACCGCCTGCAAGGGAGAGAATAGCTCCTTCCCTAAAGACGTCGACGACGTTAAGGGCTGCCATCCAGGACCACAAGTCGGCACCAAAACCGCGACGACTGTTTTCATTTTCGTCAAGCCCTTGGGCACGCCCTAATCCATAACCTACCCAACCGGTTAGGTTAAACATATGATTGATACGCCAGTTACCGTTAGCTCCGTAAGCATCAAGAATTGTCGGGGTTCCCAAGAAAGGATCACTAGCTAGTCCGCTACCGGTACTAGAAGTCAAGTTAACATGATCCTCTTTGTAGTAAGTGTGTAGGTAGTGGAAGTTAAAGGCAAGATTGTCAGTCGGATAAAATCCAAGTTGACCCCCTGCGCTGAAGTTACCATTAAATAAGCCGCTTCCTAGTTCAGGATTAGCACCGTCATCACTAGGGGTTAAATAAAGTCCACGAACAGTGAACATATCATTTAATTCATAGGCAAAACCGGCACCAATACCTTCTTCACCCCGCATAGTTATAGGGTCACGACGGACAAATCGTGACAAGGCTCCAGTTCCTGAACTTTTTAGGAATGGGTTTCCTTCATCAAAAATATCATCTACATCTAGGGAGTTACCTCCAACATAACCAGTGAAGTTACCGATGGGAAAACGGTAGTATAAGTTGTCAATTTGAAGATCAGCATCACTGTTAACATCGTGTCCTAATCGTGCCATGTTAGTCCCTGTGGCACGACTTAAGTTAAAGAGAGTTCCTGCTTCAAGACGAGTAGTTAGTTTATCCTTTCCGTTAAAACTAGTATTTAAGTCAAGACGAGTTCGATAACCAAAGGTCGCGTTATCGTCAATACGTCGCCGTGCGTCTGTGAATCTACCGTTTTGCAAGTCTTGGTTAAATTCGTCTTGCTCACGAGCATCTAAAGCCCGTTCCCCTGACGCAGAGGAGATAGTAAACAGTACTTCCCCTTTGAACTTGGTGGTAGTGGAAAACTGATGATTTTCGAGGAACGCCATCCTACCTTCGAGGTTATCAACTCGTGCGCCTAAAGCGATTAATTCCTGTTCAAATTCGCGGGCTAATCGCTTGAGTTTTTCAATGTCTTCTCGTAAGATAGCAACGTTTTCTTGTAAGAGTCGTTCAATGGTATTCAAACAAGCATTTAAGCCTGCTGCAAATTCCCAACGACTGGCAGTTTGGTCGCCTCGGAAAGTTCGATCAGGATAACCGACAATACAACCATAGCGTTCAACTAGACTTGATAAAGCCTCATAAGTCCAGTCAGTAGGGGATATATCTCGTAATTCCGAAACGTTGGTAACTTGGAAGGTAGAAGTACCAGATTTCCGCTTAAAGATACTACGATTAACAGGATTTCTCAATTGGGGACGATTCCGTAGAATCCCTAAAGCTTCTGTCGAGTTTATCATATCTGGGTTAGCTGCCTCTATCTCCGTTTCTGGAGATGCGATCACCCCTTGAGCAACTAAACATAGAATTCCCAAGACCCCTGAGGTTGCTTTGAGCATTTGACTAAAGAATCGTAACATTGGCAATAGTTCTCACACCTGAAATAAGGAGTATCAAAACTACAGAGTTTATATAGTATTCTTTGATACTCAGTTGATCTTATTTTCAACTTCTAATCTACACAGACAAATTATACAAGATAGATCAAAGTCTGGACGAAAATCAGCTAAGTTTTCCCAAAAGTATTGTAAAACAACGAGCACAAAAGTTTGGGAGCTTTTTATTTTTTAATAATGACAATCTATCTTTTTTGTATTTAAGAAAATATTAAGGGGTTATAGTAAAGGATACGCTTATTAACTTGATTATGAGAATGCTCTAACAAATTTAGTTTAACCTCGATATCCAGTAACGATATAAGAAACTCGTTGAGCAATATTGGTGGAATGATCTGCCATTCTTTCTAAGTGACGAATGACTAAAGCTAATAAAAGAAACGGTTCAATGACCCCCTGAATATCTCGTTGACAAGCTAAAGCCTGATAAAGTTTTTCATAGGTGTCATCTACCGTATCGTCAAGTCGTTTAACCTGTTTTCCGGCATTGCCATCAAGTTCCACTAAAGCAACTAAACTTGTCCCTAGCATCATTTGAGCATGATACGACATGGCGGCAGCTTCCTCCATAATAGGATGGGGAGGATAAGAAAGCAATTTTATAGCTATTTTTGCTAAATCTTTGGCATAATCCCCAATTCTCTCTAGGTCTCTGATTAATTGCATGAAGGCGCTTACAAGACGTAAGTCTTGAGCCACAGGGGCTTGTAGTGTCATTAGGGTAGCGCAATCGAGTTCTATCTGTCGGTAGTACCGATCAACTTGTCGATCAATTTCAATGATTTTGCTAACTGCGTCTAGATTCTGATTAAATAGGGCTTGATGACTAAGGCGGCAGGATTCTTCTACTAAAGTTCCCATTCGCAATACTTCTTGTTTTAATCGTTTGAGACATCGTTCAAAGTGAGTACGTTTAGGGTGATTATTATAATACGATAGGTTCACAGGACTTCTTGCAGAAGAAAGGCAAAAGGCATTTGAACAAAAATAAAAAAGGAGAGCTAACAACGCCTTGCTCATGGTGCGTCATCCTTAGACTATACTATACACCAACTTGTTATTGACCAATAGTCATAGTAAACAATCAATAATTTGGTATTGGTAGGTTTTGACGTTTGTCCTAACTATTTTTTAGTAAAAATAATTGATTACCACAATCTTATGAAGAATTGTCCTTAATTTTATAATCAACAATTCTTACGGATATATATTTTTTAATTAAAATTAGAAAATTATAGATCTATATTTTAACTTGATCTTAATCCGTTAACTTGGGTTCAACCTGTAAATTCTATTTAGAAAACCTAAATTAGCCTCTAGGTTTCTGTAACGTTTCATGAACATCTTGACTAATCTTTCCAAACCCCAAAATAATAATCAGACGGAACTTCTCTCCTTGAAAATAAACAAGCAAAGAATAGAAACTAAATCCCTCCAAGAAATTGCTATTATGCGCAAATCATCTCAAATTGTGGCCACGGTCCTTAAAGAGATCGAGATGGTTGTAGAACCAGGGATGACAACAGAGGACTTAGATAGATATGCTGAACGCAGAATCAGAGAAATGGGAGCAACCCCTAGTTTCAAAGGGTATCATGGTTTCCCCGCCTCTATCTGTGCTTCTATTAACCAGGAAGTTGTTCATGGCACTCCTAGCCCTAAACGGAAAGTTCGTGTTGGAGATGTACTGAAAGTAGATACAGGAGCTTATTTTCAAGGCTATCATGGAGATTCTTGTATCACTATTGCCGTAGGAAAAGTTTCAACGACAACTTCCCGTCTAATTATTGGAGCCCAGGAAGCATTGTATGCCGGAATTGAGCAGGTAAAAGCGGGAAATTATTTATTAGATATTGCCGGAGCGATCGAAGATAAGGTAAAAGAGTATGGTTATAGCGTTGTGGAAGATTATACCGGTCATGGTATAGGGCGTAACCTCCATGAGGATCCCTATGTTTTTAATTATCGCACAAAGGAGTTGCCCAACGTTAAATTACGGGCAGGAATGACCTTAGCCATAGAACCGATTGTCAATAAAGGGTCAAAATATACGAGAAAACTGCGTGACCGCTGGACTGTGGTAACAGTGGATAATTCTCTGTCCGCACAATTTGAACATACGGTATTAGTCACACAAACGGGATATGAAATCTTGACAGATCGCACCGCTATTTAGCGTTTTGCGTTCAGTAAGCATCAACAACCGTTGACTCCTAAAATACCTTAAAACTTAAGTAGGGTGGGTATTGCCCACCTTACTTAGGTTGGAGTGAGAAAATTTAGTAAACCTCAACGTGCCAACGATGATCTTTTTTCATAGACTTAACAAAGTCAGACCATTCTACTCCCTGTTTTTTAGCAAAGGGAGCGAGTCCTTCTTCAATGCCGCTTTCCATCCCTTTTAGTCCACACATGTATAGGTGAGTTTTGGGCTGTTGTAACATATTCCATAACTCTTCGGCATGTTCAGCGACTCGATGCTGAATGTACATCTTGCCACCGTCTTTGTTTTTTTGTTCCCGACTGATAGCAGTGCTAAGACGGAAGTTTTCGGGGTAATCTGCTTGCATTTTCTCCAAATCATCTTTGTAGAGAATATTAGCGGAGAAAGGAACTCCAAAAATTAACCAAGCCAGCCCTTTAAATTTATAGTCTTCGTGTTGCTCTTTGAACATCCGCCAGAGAAATGAACGGAAAGGAGCAATTCCAGTCCCTGTTGCCAACATGATAACAGTAGCGTCTTCATCCTCAGGGAGAAGCATTTCCTTACCTACAGGTCCCGTAATGGCTACATCAGCACCAACCTCTAGATAACATAGATGGGTTGAACAAACACCATAAACAGTTTCTCCATTTTCAGGATGTTTATATTCAAGTTGACGAACACACAAAGAAACTGTCCCATCGTCGAGCTTATCACCATGACGGGTAGATGCAATGGAATAGAGTCTTAACTTATGGGGTTTGCCATTTTCGTCAGTTCCCGGGGGAATAATTCCAATACTTTGTCCCTCCAAATAGTGCAAATCTCCGCCGGAGATATCAAAGGTAAGATGTTGAACAATTCCACTACCGCCTTCAGCGACGAGAGGATAATTTTCAATACATTTCCCAGTATAAGGATCTTTGGGCTTGTAAATATTAACAGGAATTTTCGCCTTTGCTTGAGTCATAGACTTAATCTTGATTGGTTTCTTGTTGCTTTGCGGTTGTTCTACGACCTAGGGTTTTGACTGGTTAGTGGTAACTTTCACAAGAGCATCTGCGTTCAGAGACTTGACCTCAACAATCCAAACACCCATCCATGCGAGCAATGCGGCGCGTTTCCTAATTTATTCACTGATAAAGAACAGTGATAGAGAAACTCCACACTGCGACGAATTGGGTAGTCAAGACTATGATTAATCTCTACTCCGAATCTAACCGCACAACCCCGTAGACAAACAGTTGGTTTCCAACACTGTTGCTTTGCTTGAAGTCACCAAATATGGGACTGTACATGTTATGTGTTGTTCCCAATTCACTCAAAACACAACTTCTGCACTTCATCGTCAACCTACGTTACTACGTTAGTAGACTGCGGGTGCAGTAGTAAATCAGGTTAGGAAACCTATAAACCAGACCAGGTCGTAAAACAATTATACCTGATTTTAATGTTAAAAACTGTCAACCTGGACTCAGTTTAAGATTTTTTTAGGAAAAATTTTTATTCAAGGCAAAAGACAACAAGCATTGATACTCAACAGTTGAAGTGTAAATCAAATTAGAGTTTTCAGCTTGTAACTGATGAACATTTAGTATTCTAGCTATACTTTCAGGCTCTGTAGCAGCCGAGATACAAATTGCTCTCACATTATTTATTAATCGTTCAGCCTATTTTTATTTCATTAATAAGTCCCATCAGGATGTTAGCCCTGCGTGTCTTTTTTTTAAAAAATTTATCTCTTTGTAAGAGATAAGTACTTCTACTTTAAAAGATTTTTATTTACTTAATATTTACCAATTCTTATCTAAATAAAAGAGAACCTTTGTTACAGATTAGGGTGGTTAAATTAATAACACAAATTTCTACGTTTACCAAAGCTGGCAATTTATATGTGAACATTAATAAGTTTTTATTAAGTTCAATGGGACAGGATATTCACCAGACATAATCACGAAGAACATCTATTAATTTATATGCTCTAAGTCAATGGATCTTTAGGATATCAACGTTTTTTTAGGGAAGTTTGATACTTTAAATCTAAATATTTTGGTTATTTTCAGACTAGATAATGAAGTGTTAGCTTTAGCTCAGTTTACAGTTTTCAGCTGTTGGCATATATATTTTATTTATTTGATTGACTTTATGTCTATTGGAGATACTGAATTATTTAGTAATTGCATCTGAACTAAATTCAGATATTTCAGGTAATAATTTTGTTAAAAATGAGTCTTAATTAAACAAATCATAAAAGACAATATTCCGGTATATATTTTTTATGTTTTATCTAAAAAGATAGGAATTGCTAGTTAATTATCTATTTATTTTTTAATTTTTAAAACTAAATATGTCTTTTGATCAACAGTTAATTACGATATTGTTTGTTAAATCAAACGGGACAGATTAATCTAAAAATTAATTGCCATCAATAGTCAAGTATCTTCCCATAGCATCTAAAAGTAGACTTATTCTGGACTGGCAGTAAAGTTATCGCAGCTAAAGACTACATAACTCTCTTTTGTACTATTATTACGATAATATCATTACCATTAGACTCAGCATAACTTGCCCCAATACTTATACCATCAATGTCATCTTCATTTCCACTATTGACTGAACTTCCTAATAAGTAAACACTATCAATGCCATTGACAACAAAGTTGTTGTTTTCATCAAGGTCTAAAGAAATAAAAAAATAACTTGTTATTTTTTTTAAAAATTCTAGATATTTTTTTAAAAAAATAAAGTTAATTAAGAACAAATTTACAAGATCATTAGTAAATGATCTTGTAAATTTGTTCTTCTTGAAGCTAAGTAATATTGTTTATTTTAAAATTTTTTTGATTAAACTAAAAGAACTTTAATTCTTTATATTGGTCTAATAAGTATTGATAATAGATGTCAGGTCCATTAAGGCAATATGTTAAACCTCTGCACCTTCATCCATCTACAAAAATTCTTCAGTTCAAGGATTACTGGATAAATATTTATTCATATAAAATTGTATCCAGTTTCTAGGATAAACTATTTATTGAGAATATAAATTAGAATGTTAAAAAAAAACATTCTTTTATAAAACCTCAATAAATAAATTTATCTGGCTTTACTGATAATTAGTCCCTAGTATAAATGTCTATCTGAGACTTCATATTTCTCAATAGGTGTTTAAACCTTATTCCCCTAAATATCACTTTCTCAATGAAGGTTAACAAATTATCAACAGCAAAAGCAATATCCGGCATATACGAGGAGAGTAATAAACCTATAAAAAATTAGCTACTGGACTTTTAATTAAAACAGAACAAAGAGAATAAAGATAATGATATTAACTGTTTTTTTGTGGTAATAGCCACTGTTTTGATATACAAATAAACTCGCAAATAATAGAATAAAACTACATTATGTCAAAAACTTATATTACTATTTATCTGCATCTTGGTCCGTAGAAATAACACGCTCAATGCTCATATTTGGTTTAAAAATTAGTTTTAGTTAAACTCTAATAGATATTCAATTTAACGACAATATTATTGGTATTGTGATTTACCTAGCTTTTGTGCTCTATTTTAGAGCAAATTTTATCTATATCACTAAATCTTAGATTAAACTAATCTTATATATTGCTCAACAGTTATTTATTGGACCTTTTTTGGAAAATCTTCTATAAAAAGTTACTTTTATTCTAGAATAATATTTATCTGATCTTCCAAATTAACTTGTAATTTCTGTTGAGCACTACCGCCATGTACTGCAATTTCTACCCAGCCATGACTACCGATCAAACTGACTAATTCTCCCCAAGCCACTTGACTATAAGTCAATGCAGTTTTAATCTGTTGTTTCGCTATTTTAACCGACCAATTATGACCTCTAACTAACTTTCCTGAAATATTAGTAATAAGGTTTCCAAAACGGTCAATGTATTGAATACAACCAGAAAGATGGTTAGCTGTTATTATTACTTCTTTAAGGGGAAATTCAATTAAACTGTCGGGACTAATAGAAGTTCCTAAAACGTTGAGAGAAATCCCACTGGCTAAATGTGCCCCCACAGAAGCGAAAATATCCCTTCCATGAAAAGTCGAACTGGGATCTCTCACTCGCCAATAATTAGGGTTTGTCAACTCTACGGCTGCCATGGCCTCAGATAAACTCAGAACACCTTCAAATAAGCCGTTGTCAGGGCCAACTAAATACCCTTGAGGAAATTGAATTGCAACCCCTCTTCGTCGACTTCCTACGCCTGGATCGATAACCGCAACATATATCGTTCCATTCGGGAAGAAAGGATAAGCATTCATCAAACAAAACCGTCCGGCGGCAATATTCTGGGGGGGGATTTCATGGGCGATATCAATGACAGTCAAATAGGGGTTAATACAAGCAATTGCTCCTTTGATGATTCCTACATAAGCATCTTGTAAACCAAAGTCAGTTAATAAGGCAATCACATTCGCATGAGTCATGGCAAGAAATAGAATTGAATCTGTATTAAATGTTGGGAACAAAGATTACAAAACAGTCTACTCATTATCTTTAATAAATCATTATTACTTAACACTAAAATACTTTTTTTGTTGTTCAGTATTATCAGTATTAAGAGACTGTTTATCAAGCTGTCTTGTTGGTGCGTTACCGTAGAGAAATAAAAGTAGTTTGCCTAGCAAACCTTAAACTTAATGTTTTGTTTAAAAATAGTCTCTAAGGATTTCTATATTTACAGAAGGGGACAATCGGGATAACAATGGATAAGAGGCTATTTATTACCGCCATTTATGTCTGATCTCCAGAAAATGTTTAGTTAGGCTTACGATACAATTTTAGAGGAGTTAAATCGCTTAATCAAGGTAGTAGCTAAACTGCGAGCACCTGATGATGGATGTCCCTGGGATCTTGCCCAAACTCCCCAAACTCCCCAAACTCCCCAAACTCCCCAAACTCTCATTGCTTATGTGATTGAAGAAGCTCATGAAATGGTTAACGCTAGCAAAAGGGAAGATAATCAAGCTATTGTCGAGTAATTAGGAGATTTATTGTTAAAAATAATATTTTAAGCGCCAATTGCTAGCGATGAGGGACATTTCAGCTTAAAAGAAGTTGCTCAAGGAATTCCTAACAGACTAATCCGTCGTCATTCTCATGTTTTTGGAGATATGGAGGTCTAAAATCAAGAAGAAATCCGTCAAAATCGTGAAAAGATCAAAGCCCAAGAGAAGGGAGAGACTCCAGAAATGGCCCAATTATTGAGTCGAAAACTCAGTCGGTATAATCAAACTTTACCCCCTTTAATAGCTAGTAATAAAATTTTAGTTAAAGCTGCATTTTATCGTTTGAAATAGGGAACTGTAGATGGAGTTTTAGAGAAAATAACTGAAGAATTAGGGAGAATTAGGGAGATTTAAAGAAATTTTGGAATAAGAAGGTAAAGCGCATCAAGAAGCAAAATTAGAGGAATTGCTTTTTTTTTAGTTAATATTGCTTGATCGTATGGTTTAAGTACATCAGAGGCTTTGCAGGGAACTAATGAGAGGTTTATTCAACAGTTGTCAATAATAGAGACTTTTGCTGAGCGTTACTCAACAGATTAAACTTTAAACGAGTTAAAAATCTTATAACAAAAAGCAAAAAAACACTTAAACTAAGAATAAACTACTTTTTAGAAAACCTATTGAGATTTTTATGAGTTTAGACAGAGAGAAAGTCAATAGTTCCACTGATTATGATTCAAAAAGGGAGAATAATCAAGTTTGGAGAGTACTTTTAGAAAACATGCAAATTGTCGTTGTTGCTTTAATTCTATCATTCATCATTCGTACTTTTATTGCTGAACCGCGTTATATTCCGTCTGAGTCTATGTTGCCGACTTTAGAAGAAGGTGATCGCTTGATAGTGGAAAAAGTTTCTTATTATTTTCATCCTCCTCAAAGAGGTGATGTTGTTGTCTTTAAACCTCCTATCCAACTGAAATTACAGGGATATAAAAAAGAACAAGCCTTTATCAAAAGAGTTGTTGGCGTAGGAGGAGAAACCGTCGCAGTTATCGATGGAAAAGTATACATTGATAATCAATTAATCCCGGAAGATTATATTTTAGAATCTCCTCGTTATAAATTAAAACCTATTACTATTCCCGAGAGCCAATTATTTGTTATGGGAGATAATCGAAACAACAGCAACGACTCCCATATCTGGGGGCTTTTACCTCAAAAAAATGTAATTGGCCATGCAGTTTTTAGATTTTTCCCTTTTCAGCGAATTGGTAATGTTTAAATAGTTAATCCTTAAAAGTTCTAGAGGCGATCATTGATGTGAATGAATTATCAGAAATTTAGGAGATAACCCTGCTTCAGTAATAACATTTAGAAAACTTCACTAGTTGCTTTATGTATTCCAATTAAATTTGGGTATGCTTCGCTGTATAATCTGTTAGTATCTTGAGTTTAATATACTTCTAAGCCTTTTTTAGAGTATTTTCTAACCAATCATACCAAATCGATAAGCCTTCTCCTGTAATTGAAGAAACCTGAAAAATGCAAATATTAGGATTAACTTGCTTGGCATAATCTAAACAGCGGTTTAGATCAAACTGAAGATAGGGAAGTAGATCAATTTTGTTTAAAATCATTACATTACTTTTTTGAAACATATGCGGGTATTTTATTGGTTTATCTTCTCCTTCTGTTACAGAAAGAATAGCAACTTTAGCATATTCACCCAAATCAAATAATGCTGGACAGACTAAATTCCCTACGTTTTCAATCATCAAAATAGAATTAGTAGGAGGATTTAATTCTATGTAAGCTTTTTCTACCATGACTGCTTCTAGATGACATCCCATACCTGTATTAATTTGAATAACTTTACATCCTGTTTTTTTAATTTTACGAGCATCATTTGCAGTTTCTTGATCTCCTTCAATTACACTAATCTTTATCCTATCTTTCAAATCTTCAATCGTTCGAGTTAATAGAGTTGTTTTTCCTGAACCTGGAGAACTTACTAAATTTAACGCCAGAATATTATGACTTTTAAACGAAACTCGATTTTGTGCTGCAATCAAGTCATTTTTTTTGAGAATGTTTTTTTCTAAGCTGATTGTTGTGCCGTGTATTTGAGAATGAGTTTGGAATGGTTTTGTTGTGGAATGAGAATGGAAATGGGAGTGATAATCTTGGTTATCATGAGAATGGGTAACCATTGTCCCATCATCTAGAATATGGGTGTGGTGGTGTTCATTCACTGTTGTTGTAACCTCTGCTTCAAGATTAGTTAACCGGACTTGACTATCACCTGAACAACCGCAAGTTACGCACATATTTCACTGTACCTCCATTTCTTTAATTTTTAACTCTTGTCCCTGAATAATATCCAACTTAACACTGCGACAGCACTCACAACTACCAAAGGGTTGAGAAAGGTTCATTTCTGCCCCACAGTCCTGACATTTTCCTCTTCCCGGAACTTCGATAATTTCTAAAGTTGCGCCTTCTAAAACTGTCCCTTGACAACAAATATCAAAACAAAAATGAATTGCATCAGCCATAATTGTTGAAAGTTGCCCTATTTCTAGAGTAACACGCCTAACGGATAATCCTTTGGCGTGTTCAGCTACAATAGCTACAATATTCTGAGTTATTCCTAATTCATGCATAAACATCCGTAGAAGTTAGGGCAATACTATGATATTACATCCTACTTGAAACCATCGTAACCTATATTTTTTTTAGAAGATTTTAAGTAATTTAGTTACAATAAATATTGTATCCTTAATAGCTACTTGAACCTAACCCTTTAATAAAAACCAATTTAAAACTCGATTGTATGCCACCAGCCATCAGAATTTTTTGCTAATTTTTACAATTTTTTACTGTTTAAATAATGAACATATTCGCTATATTTAGCTGACAATAATTTAACTTTATTATTACCTTTACAGATTTTATCTAAGTCAGAAATAATTGATGGATCAAAAATAGGGTCATCTGCCGCATAAATAATTAAAGTGGGTTTAGTTAAATGGTTTAAAAATGCAGAGGACTACTAGCTTGATAATAGTCTTCTGCCGAAAAGAAATTTAATGGTTTAATTACTAATTATTCATCAAATTTACGAATACTATTAGCTCTCTCAATAGCATATTGATCGATACTTTGAGGATGGTGTCGATAAATATGCTCAGCTAAATTATTAAGATTTTTAGCAATAGACTGTTCGATATATCGTCCTAAGGGAGAACGCACTAGATAAAGCAAAGAGCGATTAGTATCAAGATTCGGGCAAATTACTGTAGCCCCTCCAATCTCTGAGGTTTCCAGAGGTAAATCGCTGCCCCAGTCGGATAAAGTTTCAGCAGCTTTAACCCCCCACAAAGCTAATTGTCCCCCTAAAGAATAACCAGTAAACCAAAATGGGGCAGGACACCCCGTCGTTTTTGCTTGCGCTGCAATTCTGATAAAATCTTCTCCCTCATGTAATCCATTAGACGTTAAGGATGGAGATAACTCTGCAGTTCTCCCATGGGCTCGCCAATCGAACAAAACCACAGCATAATTTCTAGCCCACCCCTTACGCCCTAACAACCTCAAAAACTACTGATTATCTAAATCTCCCGTAATGCCATAGGTTCCAATAATTGGACCTTGGAGTTGATTAGAAATGGCAATGCGGCCAAATAAAGGAACCCCCAAATAAAGGAACCCCATTAGTTCCCCGAAAAATATAATCTCGGTAGGAAGATTCTTGATGACAAATTGTTTTTTTCCAATTACAACCTGATCGCAAGGTTGTATAAATGGTCATTGATAGCCCATGTCTTAGTAGAGACGCGGGATGGAAGCTAGAAAACATAGCTTACAAAATTTGATTTTTTTTGGGTAATCTTAACATTATTTAGAAGATAATCGAAGGTTATATCAGCAAAGACTAACAATTTTAGACTCTCTTTCATCAGAATCATGCTTATAATCGGGAGAGGATTCTTCATTTTCCGATCGCATTTCTTAGTTAGCCTTTACAATACACGATAGTAATTACTATCTTATGTTATGCCTCGAATACTAGTAATAGACGACGATGCTGCAATTGCTGAATTAGTCTCCATCAATCTGGAGATGGCCGGTTATGATGTCAATCAAGCAGAAGACGGCATTAAGGGACAAGCCTTAGCCGTCCAATTACAACCAGACTTAATTATGCTTGATCTAATGTTGCCTAAGGTCGATGGTTTCACTGTCTGTCAACGACTGCGCCGAGATGATCGCACAGCCGATATTCCGGTATTGATGTTAAGTGCTTTAGGACAAACTCAAGATAAAGTAGAAGGATTTAATGCAGGGGCTGATGACTATCTCACCAAACCCTTTGAGGTAGAAGAAATGTTAGCCAGGGTACGGGCATTACTACGACGGACTGATCGAATTCCTCAAGCAGCTAAACATTCGGAAATTCTTAACTATGGTCCATTGACCTTGATTCCAGAGCGATTTGAAGCTATTTGGTTCGACAAAACTGTCAAGTTGACTCATTTGGAATTTGAATTACTTCACTGTCTCTTGCAACGTCACGGACAAACTGTCTCTCCGAGTGAAATTCTTAAAGAAGTTTGGGGATATGATCCCGATGACGACATTGAAACCATTCGGGTTCACATACGCCATTTAAGGACTAAATTAGAACCCGATCCTAGACATCCTTGCTATATCAAAACTGTGTATGGTGCGGGTTATTGTCTAGAGTTGCCCAGTGCTGAACAACTTATTGAACAACCTGAACCTAATGCAGCCACTGTTTAAGTGACGTAATGATCAGGGACAGATATTTTGGTTGTGAAGCCTTTGGCAATGATTAAGATGGGGGGTTTATAGCGATAAAATGTCCTAACGTTTATTTGTGAGGGAATCAGTTTTTGTCGTGAGATGATTAGGAAGTCATAAACTTCCCTTCCATAGTAGTAGAAACTTAAGATACAATGAATCTTTGGTTTTCAAACCTAAGTTAATAGGAAGTCTAATCTTCCGACTTGGCAACTTGACGACTTCTTTATGTCCCCCCCCATTCAACCCTTACCTTCAGATGTTGTTAGCCTCATTGCTGCTGGAGAAGTAATTGACTCTCTGGCTGCGGTAGTGAGAGAGTTGGCTGAAAATGCTCTTGATGCTCAAGCAACTCGCCTAGCTATTTCCCTCTTACCAGAGACATGGTGTGTTAAGGTGGCAGATAATGGCGAAGGAATGTCTCTCAATGACTTGCGCAACTGTGCTAAATCTCACAGTACCAGTAAAATTGCTCACTTCAATGATTTAGCTAAGATTACTAGTCTAGGATTTCGAGGAGAGGCATTACATAGTTTGTCCCAAGTCTGTGAGTTAGAAATTGCTAGTCGTTATGCTATAGACCCCCAAGGGATGGGATGGCATTTACGTTACGATAACCCAGGAAAACCTCTAACAGAACAACCCACGGCGATCGCCCCGGGAACGATAGTGACTGTATCAGATTTGTTTGGAAATATGCCAGTCCGTCGTCAAGGTTTACCTTCCCTCTCGCAACAACTGAAAGGAGTACAATCAATTGTTGAAAACCTAGCTTTATGTCATCCTCAGGTGAATTGGCACGTCTGGCACAATGAGCGATTATGGCTTAATATTAGTCCGGGAAAAACAGCTCAGGATATTTTACCTCAACTCCTTAAACAGGTTCATCACCATGATTTACAATTCGTTTCACAACAGGTAAAAATTCCCGATAATTGTGTTTTTCAATCTTTGGAAAAGGCGCAGTTAATTGATTTCCCCTTACCTCCATTAGAAAAAAACGGATTAGTTGAAGTTACTTTAGGATTGCCTGATCGCTGTCATCGCCGACGACCTGATTGGGTAAAGGTAGGAATTAATGGACGTGTTGTTCGATTACCTCAATTAGAACAGACAATTTTAATGACTTTTAGTCGAACTTTACCTAAAGATCGTTTTCCTATTTGTTTTCTTAACTTGACTATTTCCCCTAATCACATTGATTGGAATCGCCACCCTGCTAAGGCTAAAATTTATCTTTATGCCCTCAACTTTTGGCAAAAAAGAATTTCTGAGATTATTGAACAAGGATTACGATTATTTCCTCAAACCCTGTCGATAGCGGCTCAAAATCAACGAGTTGAAAAGTTACTTAAAGCAGTAGAAAAGAAAGAAAATTGCAACATTATACTGAAAACTTCTAACGAGATCAGATTAATGCCTTTGAAAGCGGTGGCACAGGTACGCAATACTTATATTGTGGCAGAACATTCAAGTGGATTATGGTTAATTGAACAACATATTGCCCAAGAACGAGTATTGTACGAAAAGTTACAGAGAGACTGGGAATTTATAGCGTTAGATACCCCTATAATCTTAACAAAGATATCTTCTTACCAAATCGAACAATTACAAAGAATTGGGTTAGAAGTTGAAGGATTTGGTAAGAAGATGTGGGCGGTTCGTACCATTCCTAAAATACTAAGTCAACGCGATGATCGCCAAGATGCTTTAATAGAGTTAAGTTTGGGAGGGGATTTAGAAACAGCGCAAATAGCTACTGCTTGTCGCAGTGCAATTCGCAATGGAACCCCGATGAATTTATCCCAGATGCAAGCCCTTTTAGATAGTTGGAGAACAACCCGAAACCCCCGGACTTGTCCTCACGGTAGACCAATTTATTTATCCTTAGAAGATTCTTCTTTATCTCGGTTTTTTTGCCGTCATTGGGTAATCGGAAAAAGTCATGGAATTTTCTAAAGATAGAAGTCAACTTACTTTACTAGAAAGGGAAATCATAAGTCATAAGTTAGATTTATAGTTAGGTATTCTCATTACTAAATAAAATCAAATTGAGATAATATATAGTTTCTATAGATTTCTCTGACAAGAATTTTATATTATTCTGCTTCAAATTTAGTCATAGGTTTTCCATGTTTTAGCAGTGATTTAGATATTTCTCTGCTTAGAAAGCAAAGGATCAATATCACAAATAAAACTTGCTTAAATTTTTACACAAAACATATTGACTTTTATTTAAACCTCACATTTTTTTGTGTTAACTAGTATTTAAAGCCATTTAGCTTTTCGTTTAATAGTTTTTATTTCACTATCTAATTGACTATAAACTTCTTTAAGCAGGCTAAATACATCTGCTACTACTTCAGTTTATAGCATTAATTTGTTTGCAACATTTCTAGAAGATTTCTAAAGACTTAGACTAACCTCTTGAATAGTGACTTCTTTATCCTCTAATCACAACAATTTCATCAATTGCCAACCGTTTCAATAGCTGATATTTTTCATCTGCAATTTTTGACGTATATCATTGAGTGTTATTTTGGTCTGTTGTCCATCTACTCTATTTCTTTTGGCTATATTCTTAATGTCATTATTTAAGACATATTTAATAGTTTTTATCTGAGAATCTTCACAATGTGTTCTTTTCTTTTAAATTAGCTAAACTCTTCTGTAAGAGAGTTAGCTCTCAGTCATTAGACTATACCAGCAAATTACAACATCTACTGCTTGATTTGCTCGGGTTTTCTTTATAAAAACTTTTGTTCTGTCCGACGCAACCTAATCGAGGCATTCTAAGATTCTATTTTTGTCTTCCATTTTGATAAAGAAGCTAATCTTTTTACAACTTTAACTTTTCTGCTTATGATGATGAACTTCAATAACAGTATGAACATTTCCCCTAGGATTAAAATCTCCTTTTAATGTTACTTCTAGTGGATCGCAAGCTACCACAAAATCGTCCAGGATTTGGTTAATCGATTCTTCATGAGAAATATAGAGATCACGGTAACGATTAATATACAATTTTAATGCTTTTAATTCAACCACTTTTTCATCGGGAACATAGGCTAAATAAAGGTTAGCAAAATCGGGATAACCAGAAAAGGGACACTTACAAGTAAACTCAGACAAAGTAATATTAATGTCATACCGTCGACCTATACGAGGATTAGGAAAAGTGATTAATTTTCCTTCTTCAATAAACCGTTCCCCATATCTAATCTCCGAAGAATCAGACTTAAAATTAGAAGGTTGAGAATTAGCAACTTGATTCATTATTGAAATACTCTTTTTAACTTACCTAACTCTCCTATTGTAAACTATCAACTATTAACTAGAAGTAACCAAACTATAAATTTTGTCCCCATATTGCCTATTGCATCAGTGGGACTAACAAGTTCAATCAATCCTTGCATCTGAGTAACTAAATCTTTAGCAATCGCTAAACCTAATCCACTTCCTACAATCTCTCCTTTCTCTTGAACCCCTCGATAATGACGCTCAAAAATATGTTCTTGATCTTCAACAGGAATACCACACCCTGTATCTTCAATTACAACACCTTGATAACTTTTTCCATTAGTTATAGAGAGTAACCCAACTTGTATAAATACTTGACCTCCCGATGGTGTATATTTAAAAGCGTTGTTAATAATATTACTGAAGACCTCTCTGAGTGCTTGAGTATCTCCCCATATACAGGGTGAGTCCTCTAAGATATCGATTCTTAACTCAATTGATTTTTCTTGGGCAATTGATTCAGCAAAAGTCAGCAGTGGTTCTAATATTTCTGTAACCTGAATAGCTGATAAAGATAGAGATTGTTCTGAGGGAAGAGAACGAGTTGAGCGAGTATCAAGAGTAACAACATCGTCTTTGAGAGAGTGCTTATCAACTTCAAATTCTTGGAGTAACTCTTGAAGGTGATCACTTTCTCGAACGATACTCTCTGCGATTACCGTACTTTTTTCGTCTGAATGCAACCGCTTAAGTAATAGTTTGCCAAAGATTTGTAAGGCAGTTAACGGGTTACGCAACTGATGAAATAAATCATCGAGGCGATCGTGTTCTTGTTGTTGTAATGTTTGCTGTTGACTCAATTGTTCTTGATACCATTGTTGATGACTATCTAATAAACGAGCTATCGCTAGGGTTTGAGCAATGGTTTCAATTTGTTCTAATTCTGACTGTTGCCACGGACAATTTTTACGTTGAGTTACTAATAATCCTACTACGATATCTTTGTAAATCAAGGGTAAGACTAATTGATGAGGATTGCTCAGAATTGTTTTATTTTCATCAATAATTTGGTGATTACCTTCAAAATAAGTCTTCGAAGATTTCGATATTTTGAGAGAGTTAGCTATCGGTAAACTGATAGAATCGTTTATAAAGTTTTTGATCTTAGGTAAACCCAAATCAACATTTTTGTTGAGGTAAAACTCACGTTTTTGCGGAGAAAATAAGAGGGGAATCAAACTCGTCTGTGTTTCTTCTTCTCTTTCCTGGGTCAGATAAATTCCACTCCAATCAGCCTTTAGTCCTTGAGTTAACAACGTTGTTTGAGCTTGACATAAGGTAATGAATTCTTTACTTGGTGTTACGAAAGTGTAAGTAGCAGAGGACATAAGGGATTTAATCCATCAAGTTATAAAGTTTTGTTAAGAAAATGATTTTTAATCATTTCGTAATTTTTCCTTAAGTTTAGCGAAATATATTGATTATTGAAGTCTTCTGACTTTAACAGATACACCAAAATGTGGACAAAGGCTCTTGATTTCTTAGGTTAAACTAGGTATAATGACCTCAACTTTTGTAACGATGATTACAGCATGTATCCAGAATAGGAGGTAATCGGGTTGGCAAGAAAACGTAAGCGCAAGAGTCATCGTCGTCAAGAAGGTCGTAGGATTCTCGAGATTGTACCCCAGTATAGTATCGAAAGTGGTGAAGATAAACCAGTGACAGCCGCAAGGAAGCATATTGGGGCAGTCGGGATCCAACCTCCGGCTTTGCTAATTGTAAAACGAAACGAGCACACAACGGATAGATACTTTTGGGCAGAAAAGGGTTTGTTCGGTGCCCAGTACGTTGAAGAAAATCATTTTCTCTTTCCCAGTTTGCGAGAATTCCAGCCTCCTGTGCACAGTAGAGTTCCCGTAGTGATGACCGCTGGAAGTGATCGTTAACAAACAAGTAAGATCGCTGACTTTTCTCTAATGAAGTTTAAAATCTCATTTCCCATTCTGAATATAAATAGATTGGGAAATGTCTCGCTGCGGTTGTAATTTATTTTTAAGGATTGCCAGCAGATTTCAAAAAGTCCACTTTTTGTAGCCGAGCCAGTTCGTCTCGATGAGCTGTTACTATGACTAAACTCTGCACATTCTCATCCGGTTGTGACTGGTCAGTTTCTGATGTCGTCTTAACTTCGAGTAAAACTTTTTCGACACGTCCTGATTTCTTCCAATAAAAGAGTCCACTAACTGGACATAAGAGAACTAGTCCCAGAAACAATAAAGTCAACGAAGGATATAAAAAAGATAGAACTAAGGAAAAACAAAATAATCCTATAGCCGCTAACCCACTCAGAAAAATAGCAAGGAACCAACTAGGACTAACAAAACCTTCAAAAGTCACAGTCTGGTGTTGGAGATCAACAGAACTAATGTGATAAGCACGTTGAGTAAAATATACTTGTAGTTGACTTAAAAGCTGATCTATAGACTCTCGGGAGGTTAACTTGATTCGTTCGGTGCGATCTTTAGCAGATGCGCGGATAAAAAAGAACAAACCCATCATTAACAGAAGAGTCAGAAAAAAAGTAGAGCTAAGAACAGGAAGATTCACAAAGTTAAGGGGTAGGTTAGTTATCCAAATTATCGATTACGATAAACTATTATTTATTTAGAGAATAATAGTTCAGAGTTTTTCTTGGAATTTCTGGACCTCATAAGTATAGAATTTCTGGAAAGCTCCTATTGTGCCAAACTCATAACTGGGGACTGGAAAAGGCAACAATAATTCAGTTTCGTAAATACTAAACAGAAGATAGTTTCGCCGAATAGTCTCTTTAGCAATCACTTGTTCAATTTGTGGTCGTCCTGTATCTATTAGGGTTTTACAATAGCTTTGTAAGAAGCCTCCTAATTGTTGAGGGGCTTTGGGGCAAACTTCTTGTTTTAAATATTCAGTGAGGACATCAGTAGCATAGTGTTCATAGTCATTCTGTCCTGGATTGGTTATCACCATCAAAACACTAATTCCAGCTAACGCAACTCCCCCGACGGTATTCACCAATTGTAACGCTTCCATCACTTTTTTGGTTACTTAAACTTGCTTAACTATTAGGATAACTTAGTTTAGACGATGATGAAATAAACAAAAAATATGCTACACTGAATACTGGGTGTATATGGCGAGCGTAGCCAAGTGGTTAAGGCAGCGGTTTGTGGTACCGCCATTCGTGGGTTCAATTCCCATCGCTCGCCCTAGTTTATACAGCTTTTCGTCTTTTTTTTTCGATCCAGGATGTGGTATCTTCTAATTCAGGGAAAATGATTGCCTAGTTGGTAAAAACGAAGTCTACCGAGTCCAAGATATAACCCTAGAGGGTTTTCCCCTTTCGGATAAGCAATAAGACTGAATGGATAGACCCCTGCTAATTCAGGATTTTGTTTGGGTTTTAGTCCTACAGTAAAGGTTGTTCCTGGAGCAATAGGGTAATCGAAGATGAGAGTAATGGCTTCATTATCTAAATTTCTTTTTATACGAGCAATGGTTAAAGACTTGCCTCTATTAATTAGTTCTCCCTCAAAAGCAAGGGTTTCGTCTAAATAATAGTTAATAATTTGGGTTGTTTGAACTTGTTGCAGTGTTAATTTCTTAAGAGGTTCGCCAACGTCATTTCCCAACTCAATTGTAAAGTAATACTTTGCCCCCTTCACCCTAATGCCACTCGACGTTGTGATTGCATTAACTAAACGAGGTGACTTGTTAAACATAGTCGTTCCATTCCCTAATTCCATCGCTAGGCCAGGGAAAACACTAAGGGTTAGTATACTTGCTATTTCTAAGATAGGTTTAAAATTAATGCAGCCCATTGGTGAAATCTAAGTTAGGTTTCAAGTCGCCCGTACAGGTCAGTTGCCATTGACCTGTACACTAGAGTTTAGGATTGATCTTTAGACAGGAACTGCCGCTTGGCGGGCTGCTGCTGCTTCATCAGGATGAATGCCCAATCGAGTTAAGTTAAGGCGGCCTTTGCTATCGATTTCTCGTACTTTGACCACGACTTCATCGCCTACAGCGACTTCATCTTCTACCTTCCCTACACGCCCTTCGGCTAATTGAGAAATATGAATCATGCCTTCTTTACCAGGAAGCACTTCGACAAAAGCCCCAATTTGAATGATACGGGTAACGCGACCCGCATAAACTTCACCTTCATTGAGTTTGCGGGTCATATTGTAAATGATTTGCTTAGCCTTCTCAGCTTTTTCGGCTTCGAGTGCCGCAATGGTTACAGTTCCATCGTCAGCAATATCAATTTTAGAACCAGTTTGTTCGGTAATACCTTTAATAGTTTTGCCCCCAGGTCCGATCACTAATCCAATCATATCGGGATCGATTTTTATAGTTAGTAGACGAGGAGCATAGGGAGATAGATTCGTACGGGGTTTATCAATGGTGGTCAACATTCTATCAAGAATATGTAATCGAGCTGGAAGAGCTTGTTCAATGGCTTTTGCCACTACCTCTACAGGCAGTCCGGTGATTTTCATATCCATTTGTAGAGCGGTGATACCATTATCAGTGCCAGCCACTTTGAAGTCCATATCGCCCAAAAAGTCTTCAATTCCTTGAATATCAGTCAAAATACGAACTTCATCCCCTTCTTTAATCAGTCCCATAGCTGCACCACTAACTGGTTTCATGATAGGAACCCCTGCATCCATTAATGCTAGGGTTGAACCACAAACTGAGCCCATAGAGGTGGAACCATTAGAAGATAGCACCTCTGACACCACACGAATCACATAGGGAAACTCTTCTTTCGGGGGAAGAATAGGGGTTATCGCCCGTTCTGCCAAAGCTCCATGTCCAATTTCTCGGCGGACAGGGGAACGCATGGGTTTGGTTTCCCCCACAGAGAAAGGAAGAAAATTATAGTGATGCAGGTAACGTTTTTCGTCTTCGGGATGAAGATCATCAGCAAGATCTTGGGCATCTCCTGGGGTTCCTAAGGTAACAAGGGATAGCACTTGGGTTAATCCCCGTCGGAATAAACCACTTCCATGAACCCGTTGGGGTAATAAACCAATCTGAGAGGAAATAGGACGCACTTCATCAAGTTTACGACCATCAACGCGAACCCCCTCATTAACAATCTGAGAGCGCATTAATTTTTTGGTCAAATCTTTGTACAATTTTCCTATAGATTTTGGGTCTTCAGTGGCGGCCACCTTGATTGGGTCTTCTTTGGGTAATTCGGCGATAATCTTGTTAATTTTGCTTTCTTTAATCTCATCAAGACATTTATCTCGACCACTTTTATTGAGGTCGTATTGTGTCAATACCTTTTTAATTGATTCCGAGGCGTGATCGCGGATAAATGCTTCAACCGCTTCATTCACTAACGGTGGTTCCTCAGTAGTCAATTCCAGTCCTAACGCTTCCATCACATCCCATTGAGCTTGAATAAGATCCCGAACTGCTTCATATCCAAAGTCAATTGCTTCGATGATATCTTGTTCTGGAAGTTGATTAGCTCCTGCTTCGACCATCACCACTCCATCGGGACTTCCAGCAACTACGAGATCTAAGTCTCCTGTGTCTATTTCCCGATAGGTGGGGTTAATAATAAAATCATCTCCAATCAACCCAACTCTAACGGCGGCCATTGGACCAAAGAAGGGAATTTTTGCGACAATCATTGCAATTGACGAACCTGTGACTGCAAGAACGTCGGGGGGAACTTCTTCATCCATCGAAAGAGTCGTAGCAATAATTTGTATATCATCCCGTATCCAGTTGGGGCACAGAGGACGTAGAGGACGATCAATTAGGCGGCTAATGAGAATAGCTTTTTCAGGGGGACGACCTTCTCGTCGCAAAAAACCACCGGGAATACGCCCGGCGGCATACAGTCTTTCTTCATAATCTACGGTTAGAGGAAGAAAATCGATTCCTTCTCTCCCTACTGTTCTTGTTGCAGTTACCAAAACTGCAGTGTCTCCAGACTGGATTAAAACGGCTCCCCCTGCTTGCGGGGCTAGTAGTCCCAACTTTAGCCGAATATCCCGTCCGTCAAAAGATATTGACTTATCAAACTCTTGCATGTAGCGTTTGTTCCTTTTTTTATCACGTTTCTTCTTCTAGAGCAATCCTAACATTTTTAGTTCACCCTCGCTGATTTCTGTGCTACTTAATATTTAGATATTGATATTGTAGGAAATGTGATGATACGAAAGTTGATAAAAAGTTAATATACGAATGATTAATATACGAATGTTTTTTATTTTTTTAAAAGTTTTAAGATTTTAAATTCACTTGTAACTATTAAGTGCCAAAGACAGTACTAGTATAGTCGTTGAAAAGTTTAAGGCAAGATAATTTTTATAATAATAAATATTATTTATGTGTCTATATTTTAGGGTTATTTTTTTTGGCTAAAAAAATATTTAAAAATTTTAAATAGTTTTATTATTTCTACTATTTTTCAGATATCATGTCATGTAATTTAAATTTAAAAGTAATATTTTTACATAAGAGGAAACGTCACCAATAATAGTAGCAATATTAAAGATTATATTAGATGCTCAAAAAGGATAAATTTTAAAAAACTGGCTATATTCAAACTACTTATTCCTTGCATAAGGAATAGAAACATAATATCTTTGTCCTTAAATTTACTAGTAAATGCTCTGCATATAAATATTTATAAAAAATCATAGCCTCCGGAATAGTTCCAGTAACAATTTTAGTAATTCTAGTTAGAAACTATTTTTCGGCACAGGGAATATAGGGTATAGCGATTATACTTAATATTTATTGAGTGATTAATTTAGTATTGTTTTATATTAAAAATATAAATATAGAGTTTTGCTATAAATAATTAACTAGGTATTTTTTTTTATAAACAGTAAATATTGTAGTCTCTTTTTTAAAAAAATTAGACATTTTGCTGAAATTATTTACTTAACTTATCATGAAAAAGTTTACCTAGTTTAATCAATAATGAAAATACTTAAAATTAGTTATTTTTATGTCTAAAATAAAATAATAATAGTTTTATTTTTCTAAAAAAATACCCAATAGCAATTGGCATTTATTGTGATTTAACTACTAGGAAATTTAATTAAATTAATGAATTAATTTTGACTGATTTTTCTGCTTAATAAAAATTCGTCTATCTCAAGATAGATTGTCATTAAATGAACTATATATAGTTAATGTACAAATACATTCCCAGAAGAGTTTAGCTAATTTAAAAGAAAAGAACACATTGTGAAGATTATTAGATAAAAACTATTCAATATGTCTTAAACAACGACATTAAGAATATAGCTAAAAGAAATAGAGTAGGTGGACAACAGACCAAAATAACACTCAATGATATACGTCAAAAATTGCAGATAAAAAATATCAGCTATTGAAACGGTTGGCAATTGATGAAATTGTTGTGATTAGAGAATAAAGGAGTCACTATACAATAGTAGTAGATTTAGACGAAGAAATGAGTATAGAATTATGGAAGAAAGAACATCTGAAGAAATAGTAAAATAGTTATAAAATTTAGAAAAAAAGTTTTAAACAAAATTCAATAGGTTGGTCTAAGTCTTTAGAAATCTTCTAGAAATGTTGCAAACAAATTAATGCTATAAACTGAAGTAGTAGCAGATGTATTTAGCCTGCTTAAAGAAGTTTATAGTCAATTAGATAGTGAAATAAAAACTATTAAACAAAAATATAAATGGCTTTAAATACTAGTTAACACCAAAAAAAGTGAGGTTTAAATAAAAGTCAATATGTTTTGTGTAAAAATTAAGAAGATTTAAGCAAAGAACAAAGAGTAAAATAAAACTAAGTGTATAAAAAACACCATTCCTTTCTTTTCAAGAAGACACCAATTAGAAGAAATAAGTAATTTAGAATATTTTCGATAAAAACGAATAATTGGTATTAGTACTATTGAAATTAGCCGATTAGTATCAAAAAACTTATTTATTGCACCCAAAAAAATTCCAGAATAATTCAGCTAAGCGTTGAATTATTAGAAATCATTGTATATTTTTACCTAAGGAAAAATAAAGAAACAGTAAAATATAGTAATAATAAATTGGAGTTGATTATAAGTAGAACTTATAGACTTAAAAATTTTGTCAATTTTTAACTATAAAATTTTTTAACTTAGCATTTCACTAGCTAATTTTATATCATTAGTATCAGTTCTGTATAACTAAAAAAGTTAATTAAAAATCTACACTACAAGAAAAACATACATAGTATCTTACACATTCGTCTGGAAATAACTATCAATCACATGAACATACTACAGAAAATAACTTATACTTTGCCTAAGTTTGATTGTATTTTAATAAAAGTTTAATGCTTATCATTTTTGAAGTATAAAAGAGTCTCGAAGGTATCAAAAAAAATTACCGATAAGTTTTAAAAATATTCTAACTTGATTCAAATATTGAAATTATATTTCCTAAGAACCAAATAAAGTAAAGTAATTCAAAAAATTGTATTTAATTCAAAACAAGGATAAAAATAAGATATTGAGTTGGCTCATAATATAGAAAAAAGATAGGTTTTTAGATAAAATAACTGCCGAAATAATATCTCTATTTTAAATACTTTGTCTGTTTTAAATGTCTTAGAAGATTGGCGATTATACTTTATATAAATGTTTAATTATTCAATAAAATATTCCCTTAATAATATGTTGCTTAAAAAACATATTATTAAGGGAATAACATGACTATTTAATTTTAATTTAACGAATTTTATGTCTAATACTAATGCCACTAACTTGGGTGAATGTAGCACAGAAAAGTTTAATTTTTGTTCAACAATTTTCTCAATTTATGGTTGTCTAAAATCTAAATTTAAGTAACATAAAGAGCAGGGAGTGACTAAACAACCTGCCCCCGCTTCTTCAATAGCTTCTTTTAGGTAATTTACTGCAATTTTAAACGACTTTTTGGTCGCATGTTTAGGGAAAACCACAATATAGAGTCCGTCCTTAATAATAGATAGGAGTTGCCCCAAAGGTACAAAACAACTTTTTAAACACTCTGATTCAAAGCGATTATCATAAGGAAGACTATCCTGAGTTCGTAATAAATAACAGCCATAAAATGCAGCTAAATTTAAATAAATTAACTTCTTTATCACTTTTTTTAAAAATTTTTGAAGACCATAATCAGCTACTAATGCCCATAATATATATTTAACTTCAGTCGCTCTTTAATAAGGAAAACAATGTTCTTTCTCTAAGAATACATTAACTTGTTTTAAATAATTAGGGTCATTTTACTATGCATTTTTAAGACGTTCGTCTACATACCCAATGACTCCCTGACAGGTACTACATACAATTAGGTTAACAAGGGGAGATTCAAAGACTCAGCTAAAGCAATATTACGCGCATTGACCGTAGACCGTATTTTCTAATAACTGGGAATCTCCTTGATAAATTACTAAACCACAACAGGCGGCTTTTTTGAGCTCAATCGATTCTATTCCCAACAAATCAGTGAGAGCAGCAGTAGACAGATAAAGTTTACGACAAGCACCTTTGGTAACACAACCCGGATAATAAGCGCATTTCAGCATTGTTTAACGTACCGGATGATAGGTCTAGGAACTCTCACTGTTAAGGCGAAGTTTAACAATAAGTTTTTGTTTTTACTGGTTCTACAACATATTTCGTCTTTCCCACATATCTAAAACATTCAATTGCGCTAACTCATTTTGAAAAAATTTGGGATAATGACCATAACTGAATAAACGCTAAACTATGCCCGATTGGAAATTCCTCTTTGCTCGCCCTTCTCAACCTGCTACTGTCCCTCCCGAAGGGACTCAAGAGGGTTTAGGAACTTTTGGCGGAGTCTATACCCCTTCTATTTTGACCATTCTTGGCGTAATTATGTATCTTCGCTTTGGTTGGGTGGTGGGAAATGTGGGGTTATTAGGAACCTTATTGATTGTCATCTTAGCCAACAGCATCACCTTTTTTACCGCTCTATCTGTCTGTGCGATCGCAACAGACAAGGTAGTAAGAGCAGGGGGAGCTTATTACATGATCAGTCGCTCTTTAGGAGCAGAAACAGGAGGAGCTGTAGGAATTCCTCTCTATTTCGCCCAAGCTCTTTCTGTGGCTTTATATACTATCGGCTTTGCTGAAAGCTTGAAGGCAGCCTTTCCCCACTTTAATCAACTTTATGTGGCACTAGTCGTAACAAGTTTAGTTGGAATATTAGCGTTTATGTCGGCCAGTATTGCTATTAAAGCGCAATATTTCATTATGGCTGCTATTGTCCTGTCCTTAGTGTCATTCTACTTTGGACACCCCGTAGAAGAAACTTATATTGAATTGTGGGTTAACAATAAAGCTCCTTTCTGGACAGTTTTTTCAGTATTTTTCCCGGCGGTAACAGGAATTATGGCTGGGGTCAATATGTCAGGAGATTTACGAGATCCCATCCGATCTTTGCCTAGTGGAACTCTGTGGGCTGTTGGGACAGGATTTGCTATCTATATGACCATGCCCATTTTCCTGTCCATGCGAGCTAATGGTACCACTCTAATTGCAGAACCTTTGATCATGCAACAGATGGCTGTCTGGGGTCCTTTGATTTTGTTGGGGGTGTGGGGGGCAACCCTCAGTAGTGCTATTGGTAGTATTTTGGGTGCACCTCGTATTCTGCAGGCGTTGGCTAGAGATGGGATTTTACCAAAATGGATGAGTTTCCTCGGACAAGGAAGTGGACCTCAGGATGAACCGAAAATGGGGACTCTAGCGACCTTGGTAGTAGCGATTGCAGCGGTTTGTGTCGGAGATTTGAATTTAATTGCCCCTGTCCTAACGATGTTCTTTTTAACCACCTATTTAGTGTTAAATATGTCAGCGGCTATTGAAGGATTTCTACAAAGTCCTTCTTTTCGTCCCTCATTTAAGATTCATTGGGCGTTTTCCCTGACCGGGGCAATCGGTTGTTTAATTGTCATGTTTCTGATTGATGCTGTTGCGACTGTTGTAGCAGCGATTGTGGTGATTGGAATTTATTTTTGGGTACGTCAGCGAGAATTAATAGTGACGTGGGGGGATGTACGTCGAGGACTTTGGATGGCTTTATTAAGGACGGCAATTCTGCAAACCGATCACACCGACGATACTAAAAACTGGCGACCTCAACTCTTAGTGTTGTCGGGGGCACCGACTAAACGCTGGACTTTAATTCAGTTAGCAGAAGCATTAACCCATAATCGAGGTTTAATTACAGTATCAAGTGTTCTCCCTGTTGGTTCACGAGATATGGCCAAACAGGTGATCCTAGAAAAGCGGATTCGCAATTATCTGCAACGAAGGGGTGTACAGGCGTTAGTTAGGTTGGTAACAGCTCCTGATCCCTTCGATGGAGCTGAAAGACTTGTGGAGACTTACGGACTAGGATCTATTGTCCCTGATACAGTATTGCTAGGAGATTCTAAACAACCATCCCACCGTGATCGCTATTGTCAAATGATTGCCAACCTCCATCGCGCCCAACGCAATGTTATTATTTTGAGAGAAAACACTAAACTCTACCAAAACCCCTTTTTGGAGTCAAGACACCGCCCTTGTTACATAGATATTTGGTGGAGTGGGGGAATGCAGGGAAATGGTAGTCTGATGCTGATTTTAGCCTATTTATTGCGTTCTAATCCCAACTGGCAAGATGCGGAGATTTGTCTTAAGTTAGTAGTTACCGATGAAACGGGAGTTCAAGCAGCCCAAGCTAATTTAGACAATTTGGCTAAACACTTGAGAATTGGGGCTTTATCAGAGGTTATCTTGGCTGATGGAAGAACGTTTGCCACAATTCTTAAAAAATCCTCTATGGGAGCTGATTTAATCTTTTTAGGCATGGCTAGTCCCGGCGAAACGTTCATGCAATCCTATGAAAAGTTACAAAATTGGACAGAAAACTTACCCACATCAATCTTTGTACTAGCTGCCCCGGGATTTGATTTTGAGCAGGTATTGGGAGAAAATTAAATAAAATATCCAAAGTGACCTAAGTATCTTGCTAAAGATGTCTTAATTTTATCAGAAAGAACTGCTCCTCTTTCTTCTTCTCTAATTAAGACCTTATATCGCTACTTCTTTGTCACAGAAAAAACTACTCTTATAGACTTTGATTCCATCAGTTTTATCAAAAAAACCGTTTTTTTCTTCAACCCACAAAAGAAATGTTTAGCTATTAAATTTAAGGAAAGAACGTAGAATGTTTAACTAAGTGATTAAGGAGTTACTACCTTCTAATATTTTATAAATTACCTAATTTTTCATATAAATTAACCATAGAATATCTTTTTGTTTAGCATAAATGTTGTCGGTAAACCCAGCTTCAATAGAGCTATTTTAACTAAAATAATTTAAATGCTATAGAAAATAAGAAACTGTTATGTCTCTGTCTATACAATATATATTTTAATATAAATAGATTACTTTTTTTAGCTTATTTTTTTAAAAAACGTAAACAGTATATTCTCTAAATTAGATTATTTATTCTTAATAAATTTAAGTCTAATTAAAATTTCTAAAGTTATTGTATGTCTTTAATATTTATCTGAACTTACTTATTTTTATTAGATTCAATATTCGGTACTGTTATTAATTAATTTAAAATAAAAAAATGATAACTTTAAGTTATAATAGAGAATGGGTATCAATTTTTATCATGAAACATTAGCTCGTTATCAGCTTTTTTAAAATTCTAACTCTTTTTTAAAATTCTAACTCTTTTTTAAAATTCTAACTCTTTTTTAAAATTCTAACTATTTTAAATGTCTGATTGTCCCATACTTTAAGCTAAAATGCAAAGTGAACCGCCCCACACTTTCTAAAATATGCTCTACAGATTTCAAACCCAATTCTATCAGCTTGAACAATTTGCCAATCAATTGGTTTCTTCGCAGTTAACCCATCTCAGTTGGTTGAGTTTAACAGTTATTTTTATTGCCGGATTATTAACTAGCTTAACCCCTTGCATGCTCTCGATGTTACCGGTTACTATTGGTTACATTGGAGGTTACGAAAACCAAGGGAGAAGACAAGCAGCTATCCAATCAATTTGGTTTTCTTTGGGTTTAGCTACTACCCTTGCAGGATTAGGAATTACAGCAGCTTCTTTGGGAAAAATCTATGGACAAATTGGAGCTGGATTACCAATCTTTGTGAGTTTAATCGCAATTCTAATGGGACTAAATTTATTAGAATTAATTTCTTTAAAATTACCTTATTTTGGTAATAGTGATTGGATTACAGACAATTTGCCACCAGGGATACGTTCCTATTCTCTTGGTCTAACTTTCGGATTAGTTGCATCTCCTTGCAGTACTTCCGTCTTAGCGACTTTGTTGGCTTGGGTTGCATCGACTCAAAATTTATTATTAGGGGGGATATTATTGCTAATGTATACAATTGGCTATGTTACTCCTTTAATTGTAGCAGGAACCTTTACTGCATCTATGAAAAAATTATTAGAGTTACGTCGTTGGTCAATTTGGATTAATCCTGTGAGTGGTATTTTATTAATTAGTTTTGGATTCTTGTCTCTTTTATCTCGTTTACCCTCCAAAAGTGGATAATTGGTAATGGAGTAGTTTTTAAAAAAATCAAACCTATAATAGGAGTTAAATCTACAATAATTTCAAAAGACTAAACCTAGTAATATTTATCTAACGAAAAGTGTTGATTTTTAAGAAATATTGAAACTATGACCGCTTCTAATTTACCTGAAAAAAATAATTTTTTCTTATTATTTCAGCAAGGATGGCAACAGATTGTCAAGATAGTAGCTGATTTACGGTTAGCTATTATTCTGCTATTAGTAATCGCTCTATTTAGTGTTAGTGGAACTGTCATTGAACAAGGAGAAAGTCTATCTTTTTATCAAGGAAATTATCCTGAAAATCCTGCATTATTTGGTTTTCTTACTTGGAAGATCATCCTGACTTTAGGATTAAATCATGTTTACAGTACTTGGTGGTTTTTATCTCTATTAGTTTTTTTGGGAACTAGTCTTACCGCTTGTACGTTTACTCGTCAATTCTCTGCCTTTAAAGCTGCTCGTAACTGGTATTTTTATCAGCAACCTCGTCAGTTTCAAAAGTTGGCTTTAAGTGGGGATATTGAAAACATATCTCTGGCTAATGTCGTTAATTTATTAAAAAAACGAGGTTATAAAGTTTACCAAAATGAAAACTCTTTATATGCCCGCAAAGGAATTGTAGGCAGAATAGGACCAATTATTGTTCATGCTGCTATGTTGATCATTTTGGGAGGAGCAATTTGGGGGGTATTGGCAGGATTTTTGGCTCAAGAAATGGTTGCTAGTGGCTCAACTTTTGAAGTTAAGAATATTATTGAAGCAGGTCCTTTCTCAAAACCATTAATCCCAACTAATTGGGGAATTCGAGTTAATCAGTTTTGGATTGACTATACTCATAATGGAGATATTAAGCAGTTTTATTCTGACCTCTCGGTTATTAACAATCAAGGGGAAGAATTAGAGCGCAAAACTATTTTTGTCAATCAACCTTTGAGATATGATGGGGTTACTTTTTATCAAACCAATTGGGGAATTGCTGGTGTAAAAGTTCAAGTTAATCAAGGTCCTATTTTGCAAATTCCTATAGTTCCCTTAAACACCCAAGGAGAAGGTAAAATATGGGGAACTTGGATTCCTACTAAGCCTAATTTAAGTGAAGGGGTATCCTTACTAGTTAAAGATCTACAAGGAACCATGATTGTTTATGATAACAATGGGGATCTTTATAGTGCAATTCGCCCAGGAATGGTGGTTGATATTAATGGGGTTACTCTCAAAGTTTTTGAATTAATTGGGAGTACAGGACTACAAATTAAAGCTGATCCTGGAATTCCTCTTGTTTATACTGGGTTTGGATTATTAATGCTTGGGGTAATCGCAAGTTATGTTTCCCACTCCCAAGTTTGGGTTTTACAACAAGAAAATCGCTGTTTTATTGGAGGTAAAACTAATCGAGCACACGTCAGTTTTGAAAAGGAACTAGTCAGAATTTTAGACGAATTAAAAAGTTACAAAACAGAGCCTCAATTCTTGTAAATTTAATGGTAAAAATCAATATCTTGATCATTATTCTTCTATAGAAGAAAGTCTTTTTAAAAATAGTTGAATGGCTAAAAGAGTTAACCCAAAAGCCACAAAAACACAAACAAAAGTGGCTAAAGAAGCGATTCCCATCACTAAGGTTCGTACCAGAGAACCAATTTTTAAGACCAAAGGATTATGAGAGATGAGGGGTTTAGTCGTAAAGCTTTGAAAAATAGAAAAAGTGAGACAATAAAAGCCAAATGCCAAAGCTCCTGAAATAGTTGAACCAATTAGACAACGTAACGGTGTGACTTTTTTATCTTGAGAACGATCTTTTGCTGGAGTGGGCATGGGTGAATTTGTCATGAACAGTAGGGTAAACGATAACTTTAATCGGTCATATTATTATTTCAGACGATGCAGACGTTCTTGTAGAATTTCGGCTTGTTTTTGAGCTTCAGCTAAAGAATCCTTAGCCGCCTGAACCACTTTTTTAGGGGCCTTATTAACAAAGCTTGGATTATTAAGACGCTCAGTAAGAGATTTAACCTCTACTTTAATCTTACTCAAATTTCTCTCCAGTTTTCCTTGAAGACTTGCAATATCGACAGCACCTGATAAAGGAATTAAGACTTGAACTGTCCCCACAACACCTGCAACGACCTGTCCAGTTTCTATTTCTAACTGGGGTGTAATAGTCAATTGTTCTACTTTCCCTAAATCCTGAATATAAATTTGGGCTGACTTTAGAATTGTCCTTTCTGTTTCATCTTCACTCTGTAAAATAACAGAAACTTTAAAGCCAGGTTTTATTTCAGCTTCGGCTCGTAAATTCCGCAGAGTACGAATGGTTCCGATAATAAGGTTAAATGACTCTTCTAATTCAGTATTAATAAGTTGGGGGTCAGAAGTAGGATAATTTTGTAAAGCCAGAAATTCATTGCTAGCTTGGCTTAAAGTCTGCCAAATTTCTTCGGTAATATGAGGCATAAAGGGATGTAGTAGCCTCAGAATATTATCGAGAATATAGGCTAAGGTCTGTTGGGCAACTAGGCGAGATTCAGTGTTAGCACCCTTCCAAAGACGAGTTTTAACTAATTCGATGTACCAGTCACAAAAGTCTCCCCAAATGAACTCATATAGCCCTTTAGCCGCTTCTCCTAACCCATAAGTTTCGATATAGTTCTTAGTTTGCTGAACCAATCGATAGAAACGGGATAAAATCCAGCGATCGCATAATTCTAATTTTTCTACTTCTGAAAATCCCAAAATTTCAGGAGTTTTTCCCTCTAAGTTCATCATGACAAATCGCGCTGCATTCCACAGTTTATTGGCGAAGTTTCGAGAAGCTTCGATGGATTCGGATTCATCAGTTTTACGATTATATTGTAAGCTGATATCTTGACCTGCCCCTGCGACTTCTCTGATCAGAGTGTAACGGAGGGCATCGGTTCCATAACTTTTAATTAAAACTAAAGGATCAATCCCATTGTTAAAAGATTTAGACATTTTCTTTCCGTTTTCATCTCTAACCAATCCATGTATATACACATCTTGAAATGGTATTTGATCGGTGAAATAACCTGCCATCATGGTCATACGGGCAACCCAAAAGAAGATAATATCAAACCCTGTAACTAAAGTACTGGTCGGATAGTAGACTTTAAAATCTTCAGTATTTTCAGGCCAACCTAATGTTGAAAAAGGCCATAAACTGGAAGAAAACCAGGTGTCGAGAACGTCAGGATCTTGTTCTAATTTAATATTATCCCCGTATTTTTCTTGAGCTTTTTCGATAGCTTCTATTTCATTAGAAGCCACAACAAATGGAGTATAATCTGTAATTGTGTTGTTGGTTTCACTAATTACATACCAAGCAGGAATTTGATGCCCCCACCATAATTGACGGGAGATACACCAGTCTTTTAATCTAATCAACCAATCTCGATATACTTTTGTCCAGTGGTCGGGGACAAAGCGGGGATAATTGTGTTTATCCAAAAAGGTTAATGCTTTTTGGGAAAGAGGATCAATTTTGACAAACCATTGGGTTGATAATAAAGGTTCGATAGGAACTTTACCGCGATCACTATAAGGAACTGCATGGCGGTATTCTTCTACTTTAATTAGAAACCCTTCTTGTTCAAGTTTCTTAACGATATTTTTCCGTGCAACATAACGGTCCTGTCCTTTGAATATTCCGGCATTTTCATTCAGTGTGCCGTCTTTATTCATAATATTAATAAAGGACAAGTTATGACAGGTTCCCATTTGGAAATCATTGGGGTCATGCGCAGGAGTAACTTTAACGCAACCTGTACCAAATTCAGGGTCAACTAATTCATCAGCAAAAATAGGAATTTCTCGACCAACAATAGGTAAAGTTAAGGTTTTTCCAATTAACTTCTTATAACGTTTATCTTTAGGATTAACGGCTACTCCTGTATCTCCTAAAATGGTTTCAGGTCGAGTGGTTGCAACTTGCACATAGCCACTGCCATCGGTTAAGGGGTAACGAAAATACCATAGATGACCATCCACCTCCTTGTTCTCCACTTCTAGATCTGAGACAGCAGAAAGAGATGCAGGACACCAATTAACTAAATAATTTCCTCTATAAATTAACCCTGCTTCGTAAAGGTTAACAAAAGCTTTTATGACTGCTTTAGAAAGTCTTTCATCGAGGGTAAACCGCTCCCGCGACCAGTCTGCAGAAAGTCCCACTCGTTTCAACTGGTCGATAATCTTTCCCCCCGACTCTTGTTTCCATTCCCAAGCGTGTCTGAGGAACTCTTCTCTCCCGACATCATAGCGGGTTTTTCCCTCTGCTTTCAACTTGCGATCAAGAATGGTATGAACTGCGATACTTGCATGGTCGGTTCCAGGAAGACAGAGAACATTATAACCGCACATTCGATGATAACGCACCAGAACGTCTATTAAACAGTCTTCAAAGGCGTGACCCATGTGGAGACTTCCTGTGACATTAGGAGGGGGAATAACGATAGTGTAAGGTTTTCCTGGGTGGTTGGGGTCTGCCTTAAAGACTTGGTAGGTTTCCCAAGCATTTTGCCATTTAGATTCGGTCGTTTTGGGGTCGTATTGGGGGGGTAAAGTGGATGGGTTTACGGTCATGAACAATAGAAGGGTATGGGTATGATTATCTTCTCTATCAAATTGTGACACAACAAGTTAAGTAATTCAATTTAACATTCTTTACTAAGACTTCATGATTTTTGTTTTGGATATTACAGTAGGTTTTCTCTAAAAGTACCATTATAAATTCATTGGAAAAACACACTAGAGTCTAATTTAGACCTGTGTTTATAGAGTTATTTTTTTTACTGAAAAATGGGTAGAATATATTGGAAATACTATCAAAAAAAGTCAACTAATACCAATTAAATTGTTATTAGTTATCTATGTTTTTTTTTAAAATTAGAATAATTTTAAATCGTCTAATAATTAAGCCCATTGATATTTTTTCAAAAAATATCAATGGGTGCTCATCAATATTAATAATATAGCTTTTAATTTATAGCTAGTACATAAATATTTTTTTAAAAACGATTAAAAATAGATTAAAATTTACTAACGTTAATACTGGCTTAAAATGAAAGAAAGAAAATCTTAACTTATCAATCTCTAATTTTTTAGCAAAGTTAGCAACTTTATTAAACCACTTTAAAAAAAAATATAATAATTAGAAAAAGAGAGAACAAGTTAATAAAAAAAATACATTTAACTCTATGTTTGAGCTGCCATATACAGTCCTACAAAAGTGACAGAAAACTATTCAGTAAAAAAAATACGGTTTATTATTTAGTTTTAATAAGCTAACTATTTCAGTTACTAGTACTTTTTGTAATTTTAATAAAAAAACTAAAAATTTTTATTAAAATTAAGGATGGTTAAAATTATAAAACTAAGAAAGATATACAAAAAAAATTATTTTGGACGATTTTACAAAATTAAAGCTTTAAGTTACTATTAAAAAATAAATAATTTTAATTATTTATTTTTTAATAGTATAGTTAAAAAAGAGTAATTATCTAGAGTCCAGTTTACCTAAAGATTCAGTTAACATAATTAGAAGAGTAAGAACTCTAAAACTTGAATCACATCAAAAAATTTCTTTCATAACGAGAAGAATAGCAGAAGTTTCTCTATTTAAGTAGAAGAGTATAGAAATTTTAAAATTGCATATCGAGTAGATTTATCATAAAATACATAAAAATTATTTTTATATAGATTATTAGAGATTATTTAAGAAAGAGAAGAATTGTGTAATCCTCCGAAACTAAATTTATATATGCAGTTAATAATAATTAAATTATTAATAATTAATATTATATTTATTCTTGTATTCTTTTTTCCTAAAAAAGTTAAAATAAAATGAAAATGAGACATAAGTAATTTTTTTTTTGAATAAACTAAATATACTCAATCCGATTCTTCACAGAAGTGTAAACATATGATAATTTTGTTTTAGTTTAATCAAATCCATGAATAACTAATTCATAGTATTCTTGATGAATTGCTTCAAGACTATTTTGCAATTCTTGTGCATGAACCAAACCGACACATCCTGAATATAAACATTCTCTATTTTTATTCGCTAGAAAAACATAAAGAATATTGAGAGAATTTTTCCAAATACGAATACTTTTTCCATCCTGAAATAATAAATAAACCTGGGATCTTTCAAGATCACGGTTTTGAGTATATGTCATCCCTGGAACTGCTTGTAAACGTTCAATTAAAATAATTGTAAAGTCTTTTTTGGGAATTACTTGAATGGGTAAAAAATCCCAAAATTTCTGAATAACTTCCACAACCTGTGGAGAGGTTTTTAATTTAGCATGAGAAAGATTTGGTAGGCAGGTAAATTTACCAAATATGACTTGAGTTGTCTCAATCCTGATAGTTCCATCACTTTTATTACCAAGATCTCCTGCAATTGATAAAGTCGGAATAGATTGAGCTATTTTTTCAGTAACAGCTTGACGACTTTTCAATAAATATTTAGCTATTTTAGTCTCTGAAGGGTTAAGAATACCAAATGATTCTACTCCATTAATAGGACAACCAATCAAAACAATTGAGTTAACTTTTGACCATAATTCGGGATGTTTAGCTAGAAAGTCTAACCAAAGTAAACCCCCTAACGAATAACCGATAATACGCCAAGGTATATCAGGATAGCTGTCCAAAACCTCAACTACTTTTTGTTCAATAAGTTCAAGAATATCTTCACTTTCAATCCATGTTTTTAACCATCCAAAATTGAGGGCAACAATTTGATTTTTTGCTGTTTTTAAGGTTTTTACAAGTTGTAGGATATCTTGATGTGTATCAGTCCACCCGTGTTGCACAAATAGGATACAATCTGGAGGGTCAATCATGGTCTTGAATGATTAATAATATCGCTTTGCGGCTAAAGCGATGGCTTGAGGAAAAATGATATGTTCTTGAACTTGAATACGAGCTTGTAGTGTCTCTGGGGTATCATTCGGTAAAATAGGAACAGCCGCCTGTGATAATATTAGTCCACTGTCGACTTCTGAACTGGCAATGTGAGCCGTGCATCCGGTAATCTTAACACCTGCAGCCAAGGCTTGTTCAACGGCGCGAATTCCTCTAAAACTTGGTAATAAACTCGGATGAATATTAATGACGTGGTTAGGATAGGCTTCTAATAGAACATGAGTAACAATACGCATCCACCCAGCCATAACGACCCATTCTACCTGATGCTGTTGTAAAGTCTCAACAATAGCCCGATCCAAGTCTCCCCGTTGCTTAAACTTGCGATGATTGAGTAATACTGCCCGAATCTTTAATCTTTGCGCTTTTTCTTTAACTTTCGCTCCAGGATTATTATAGACCAATACGGGAATCTCAGCATTTAGTTTTCCTTCCTTTATTGCTTGAACAATAGCTTCAAAATTTGTCCCACTTCCCGACGCTAAAATTCCCAATTTTAGGGGATATTCTAACTCAAGTTCTTTAGAAGATAATTGAGGAGAGATAAAGTTAGGAGTCGACTGAGAAGAAGCAGAAAAATTCATGGATATTCTAGATGGATATTCTAGACAGTAACTAAAGTTAAGTATACAGTTAAGTTCTAATCATTTTTGTATAATTGAAACTGTTTTTTAACCATTGTTTGGACTTGGCTAATGGTAGGATTTATTTCATAGATTTGTTGTCGTGAACCTTTTAAATATGCCTGCTGTTCTTGTTCAATCATGGTAATATCTTGTTTTACTAGTCCATCTAACATTTTTTGTGCTGATCCAAACAAACTATTTTTAATCCAACGTCGAAACCAGATGGGTAGTTTATGAAGTCTCCAAAAAGCATCTAAAGAAGTAAAATGAATTAAATAAGCACGAGTATAAGTCTTATTAATGGGACAGAATAAACAATAGATTTTAAAGTCCTTTCCTAGGGTTGACATCCAATGGGGATAAATATAACTAACTTGTAAAAGTTCAGGATGTAATCGGCGCAAACGAGGAAAAAAAAGTTGAAAAATCGACCATATTTTATCTATCTTATAGTAGCTTTTGGTTTCATATAGGGCGTCTACTCGTTTCTCATTAGATGAGAGTTTAGCTAATTTAGCTGAATTCCAAGCTTGATAATTTTCATGTAAATGTCCATGATACATATCCATTAAATTTTCAATCAAAAATGAGAAATGTCCTCGACATTCAATAGTTGAAACAGTTGCAATATAGTTGAGATGCTCCCATTCAGGAATTTCTAACGGTTGCTCATAGGTTTCTTGTAATTTCTTCGAGTCTCCTAAAAATAACCAAATAAACCCATCCGACTCCCAAACCGGATAGGACGTAATTTGACAGTTAGGTAACTTGTTTTTCTTATTTAAATAGGGAACAAATATACACTTTCCTTCCCGATTAAATCGCCATCCATGATAAGCACATTCTAAGCTATTTCCAATGATTTTACCACTACTTAGTTTTACTTGACGGTGAGGACAGCTATTTTCAATGGCTTGGACTTTTCTTTGTTCATCTCGATAGAGTACGACAGAATAGTCCCAAACCATAACTTCTAATGGTTCATCATTTACCTCTAGACTCCGAGCCACAACATACCAGTAATTAAGATTAATTCCACAGGTACGAACATCAACAGTTTTGGTGGTGTTGGTTGAAAATTTAGCCATTGCCTCATGTGGTTTATAGGCAGTAATTTCGAACTCATTCTAAATGACTCACCTTTAACATAACACTAAAAAAATATAATGTGAAGCATTAGAAGCATTAATGGATAATCGTTATAGATGAGAGTAAAGGAAATCATTAAACTTGGATATCAAGTAGTGTGAGGAACAGAAAAAATAGTCCATGAGGATCAATTGAAATGTAAAGTCCTTTTTCTCGGTGCTTGGAGCTATAGGTGAATCAAAACTTCTAGCAATTAATGCCAAATTAACCAATTTATCTCTACTTGTTTGCGAGTAAAAGTCCGTACTGCACCTTCAAACAAGTTCAATAAAATTGGGACTTTCTCGCTAAAACTTTTTCTTTTCTTGTCTATGACATTCACTTTGATACAATTGAATACGATGGCTCGAGCCATTATTTTTATCCAAAAGCTAGGTTTAACCACTTTAACCACTTTCAAGGTGGGTTAACTTGAGAAACTTGGTTATTTTTGGGCGTATCCTATCACAGCTAATCTATTTTAGAAATAAACTTTATCTCCTCCCATTACTAATTATTAGCTACACGGATAAGGTAAAATCAGGAACTGCTCCAGACATAATTCAGCTTTTCTTAACAGAAACTTTGCCATTACAATTATTTAGAACAGTTATGAAATTAGCAATCAAAATTGAGTCCATTCTCTATTTAAAAGGTAAACCCTTGTCCTTAACAAAAATTGCTCAATGTGCTGATTGCGAAGTGGATGAGGTACAAGAAGCTATCATTGAATTAATGTCAGACTATGCGTATCGAGACAGCGAGTTAGAAGTACGAGAAATGTCTCAAGGCTATAGCCTACAGCTACGACCAATATTCGACAGCTTGATAGATGACTCAATTCCTGCAGAATTTTAAAAGGGAACCCTTCGAACCTTAGCTGCAATCGCTCTCAAAAATCCTATTGTACAAACTGACTTGATTGAACTCAGTGGCAGCAGTGCCTATCAACACGTTCAAGAATTGCTTAGACTAGGATTTGTTCGCAAATATTGTCATCAAAATGGACGATAATACTGGTTGAAAAATACTGATAAATTTCATCAGTATTTTGAAATTGATAAATTTTCTTAGTATACACATTAACAGTTATCATATAACATTTTATATTAAAAATATTGGACCACTTTAAACCCAAAAATAGCTTACCAAATATCTTCCTTGATTATTACAAAAACTTAATGAAGGTAGCTTTTAATACTTAAAATATTGCAAAATGTAAAAATTAGACTAGCCCGTTTGATCGAATACCTGTGACTGACCAGTTTACCCAACTTAAAGATGTCATTGGACGATTGTCCTCAACCCTAATAGCTATGGTTGTTATCACCCTTGTATTAATAGTAGGTTGGTATTTGCACGAAGCGTCTGAACCCTATGTTCAAGAAGTCTTATCTCTTAAAGGAGACATGAACAAGGGACGGGCTATCTTTGAAATTAACTGTGCAGGATGTCATGGCTTACAAGCTGATAGAAGCGTAGGGCCCAGTTTACATCAAGTACACAAACATAAATCTAAAATTAAACTTATTCATCAAGTTATCAGTGGAAAAACGCCGCCTATGCCAAAATTTAAGCCTAGTTCTCAAGAAATGTCCGATTTACTTAGTTATTTAGAGCATCTTTAAGTTAAGAAATTATGTTTTGGTATGACGGGGAATTGATGGAAACAGAAACTATTTCTGTTAAGGTAACCGAACCGGGTTTAATTTATGGGGCAACAGTATTTACAACATTACGTGTCTATCAAAAGTCTCTTGACCATCGTTTGACCCAATGGTCTACTCATTGTCATCGACTCGAATGCAGCTTAAAAACCTTTGGTTGGACGTTACCTAATTGGCAACAATTACGCCAAGAAGCCGAAGTATTAATTTACTATTATCCTGTCTTAAGATTAACGGTTTTTCCTGATGGGAAAGAATGGATTACGGGACGTTTTTTACCTAAAGATTTAGAACAATCTCAACAACAAGGGATAAAAGGATGGGTCGCTAACACTAGTTTATATAAACGATCTTTAGCTAATTATAAAACTGGCAACTATTTAGGAACATTTTTAGCTTTACAAAAAGCTGAAAAATTAGGCTTTAAAGAAACAATTTTAGTTGATAACCAAGGAAATTGGTTAGAAACTAGTACAGGGAATCTTTGGGGATATAAACAGGGGGAATGGTATACACCCCCTATCAAAGAAGCAATCTTACCAGGAATCGGACAATCACAGTTATTATCTTGGTTGAATCATCAACAAATTCCTATTAATCAAACCCAATGGAATTTAGATCTTATTAAAAGTTTAGAGATCATTGCTTATGGTAACAGTGTGGTTGAAATCATCCCTTTCACTTTGATAGAAATGGAAGGTAAAAGTCTTAATCTTAATACATCGTATTCAAATCTTAAACAATTACAAGATTATTACCGGTCTAATTAAAGTAGAGAGAAACACAGTAGCCATTCTGTTTTTGAAATATAACTTTTATAGTTTTTGTTGTTCTAATTCTGTTAGCTTAACTTTTGGACAAGCTGGAATTTAGTTTGATGCTATTTTCCAAATTTTATTCTGTTCTAGTAGACATATTTCAAATTACTTGTTTATGACTCACACCTTATACCAGAACTAAATAACTTTAAAAACAACATGAAGAAAATAAATTGGTGATGAATCGATTATAAATTTTTATGACTATTACTTATTACTTTCTTATTTGAGATTGAAACAAGTCTATTCCTAATTAAGTGTTATATCTGAGTCTAATACGAATAGAAATAGGAACACAAACCATTCTAGATTGTGTCCCTAATGAGCCCAAAATACTACCAAATAAATTGATTTAATTAACAAAATTTTCTTCAGTAGTTCCTTCATGAATTGTCTTAACCCATTTAAGACGTTTAGGAAAAATCGCCATTCGAATAGTGACACTAGGAATAATAATAAACCAGTGCATCATATAAAAAGTTCCCTTCAAAGATAACCACATCAATCGAAACACATCTACAATCCCCAAATTTTTGTTTTTTTCATTGCGACGTAACCCATTAAATACACCCCAAGAAGACAAAGATAAAATTAATATGGTTAACGGACTAAAAATTGGTAAGTGATGACGTAAAATTACCATCAAAAAGTCAGGAAATACTGCCATTAATATCAAATACTGCATGACAATAAACGATAGCATATCAACCTTTTTCGTCCAGCCAATGTGCTCATTAAGAATCAACCGCCAATAATCTAAATATCGTTGATACCCTCCCTCTCCCCAACGGTTTCGTTGATGCCAAAGAGATGTTACTGTTGTTACTCCTTCCTCTTTCACAGTAGGAGCGGATAAAAAGCCAATTTTCCAATTGTCCAAGTGTAACCGAATAGTTAAATCAAGATCATCTGTAATTGTTTGTTCATTCCATCCCCCACAACGAGATAAAGCTAAACGCCTAACAAATTGTCCATTACCGCGCAATTCTCCAATTCCCCCGAGCGCAACCCGTTGCTGTTGAAAATAGCCATCGAGGGCCATCTCTATTCCCTGTCCTTTCGTCCAAAAATTCAGAGATGCATTAGCGATATCCTTGCGAACTTGAACCGCTCCTACCGTTTTGTCTTTAAATAAAGGAACTACACAACGTAATAAATCCTGAGAAACCTTAGCATCCGCATCAAAAACCGCAATAATATCTCCATGAGTTTGGGATAATGCCTGATTTAATGCTCCTGATTTTCCTCCTTCTCCATTAGCCGGACGACAAATCACATTGAGTTGAGAATACTTTTTGGCTAATTGCGCTAAAATTCGGGGAGTGTTATCAGTACTGTAATCATCAACTACCCACAAGTTATATTTATCAGTAGGATAATCCAAATTACACAAAGTCGTTATCAGTTGACCAATAACCGCCTCCTCATTTTTAGCCGCTACTAACAAAGAAACCGAAGGAACATGACCATTAGCAATAACTTCATCAGACAAAGGACTCGGCACATCCTCCGGTTTAGCGGTTATCAGACGTAACGTTTGGATAAAAAATAACCCTGTTAGTACTAAAACAACCCAAGTCCCCCAATTTACTAAATGAAGAACAATAGTAATACCCCAAACAGTCATAAGGACAAAAGCAGCTTTTTTACGCCGTCCTGATAATCCTTGGAAAAAATTGTTTCTAAATTTTTCTTCTTCATCTTGGAGATCAGACCATTCCGATAATAATGAACTGAAGGGATCCAAGTTCTGAGCAGCTTCGTCTGACCAATAATTATTTTGCATAAATCGATGTTTTGATTAATTCGTTTGCTTTGATGCTAACAACTTTCGTTATTCTCTTTGTTCGTTTGTTGCCTGCTTTACACTTTAAGGTTTTATTCTAGCGGAGAATGCAAATTTTGTTTGTTGGTGTTTTTTGGGGGTCATTTCGGTTAAACATTAAGGATGAAAAACTATAATGGGGAGGCTATACTGGCACGTCGGCTACTGTTAAAATAAAAGCGAACTATTCCTTATTTTTCATCTATATTAACAAATAAATAAGTCTAATCATTTTATGTTAAGTGATATTATTACGATGCTCTCTCTACTGTTAGGTTCAGTTCTCTGGGTAGAAATTGTTCGGGACTGTTACCATAGGTTATCCCACCATTGGATTCCTTTATATCGTCTTCATGCTTGGCATCATCGTGTATTTCGTCCTGACTTATCCCCCGTCAGTGAGGAAATTTACCGTAAAGCTCATTGGTATAATGATCTCCCAGAAGCATTAATCATGTTGACTTTTAGCCTGATTGCTGGGACAGTATCTTTGTTTGGAAGCTTTCCCTACAGTTGGATGGCGTGGGGAGGGTCAATTTATGCTTTAACCTTTCTGATAGGGGCGATCACGCGGGGGATAGGAGTTCCTTACGCCGATAAATTCACGGATATTACCCACCGCCAAGGGGAATTTGTTACTCTCCCTGGGAACTGGTTTGTTAATCGTCCGTACCATTGGCGACACCATTTTGATAATCAAAAGGCTTATTATAGCGGAACACTAACTTTAGTAGATAAACTTATGGGAACCGCACTATCTCTAAAAAGAAAAACCGTTGCAGTCACTGGTGCATCGGGAACTTTGGGGCAATCTCTCTTAAGACAGCTCTATATTAATGGAGCTATACCGATTGCTTTTACCTCTAAACCTCAGTCTATTTCAATAGAAATTGAAGACAAAAGATTACCGATAAAAACATTAACTTGGCAAGTCGGTCGAGAATTGGAATTAACGGATGAGTTAGAGTCAGTTGATATTTTAATTATCAATCATGGTATTAATGTTTATCATGAAAGAACCCCAGAAGCTATTAATAAATCTTATGAAGTAAATACATTTTCTAGTTTGCGGTTAATGGAGTTATTTATTACTACTATTAGAACAAACAAAGATAGGGTTTGCAAGGAAGTTTGGGTTAACACCTCTGAAGCAGAAGTTGGTCCCGCAGTTAGCCCCCTTTACGAATTAAGTAAACGAGCTTTAGGAGACCTAGTTACTTTGCGTCGTTTGGATGCTCCTTGCGTGGTCAGAAAATTAATTTTAGGACCATTTAAAAGTAATCTCAATCCTATTGGACTAATGTCCGGAGATTGGGTCGCTAAACATATTGTGAAAGCAGCAAAAGCTGATAATCGGAACATTATAGTCACTGTTAATCCTATCACATTTATTGTGTTTCCTCTCAGGGAATTTTTTGTTTCCCTATATTTCAAATTATTCAGCAAGAAGGTAAATCTAATTTAAAAAGATATTAGGATAAGAGGAAAACTAGCTATTAATCATCGAGTCATTAAATTGTTATTTGTTTTGTTGACTTAGGCACAACAATATTTTTTTATTTATTATTCAACATCTTTATTCTAAAGTAATGGATTTCTTCGATGAATTCACTCATTAATTTTTAATAATATTAATAAGTGAATTCTTTTGCTCTCGGAAAGTTTTTAACTCTCCATTTTTAATTCCAATAAATAACATGGAATTAAAATTGAATAAAGAACCCTATCCTTAGTATTTGTAATTGCCAGTGCATCCTGTCTTTCCGAAAATATTATCGAATGGGTAATAAAGCCATCGTTTTTGACTTTTTTATTATACTTTCATTTTTGGTTTAGTATGGACTATAAATGCCTAAGATAAGTAGGGCTACTTTACTTTTATTTAGCGAAGAAAAAAAGTTATTAATTTTCTATTTTTTTTTATAAAGTATACTTCTGCTAGAATTATAATGGTAGATTGTCAATATTAACGTTTTCAACGTCTTATTTGAGGATTGTTTAAGTTTCTAATAGTTTATTTCTTATTAAGATCATTTTAATTTAATTTAAAAAACCGGCTATATCAGGTTTTGATGGCTTTTCACTATCCTAAATGTGGTAAAGCTTAAAGTATTATTCTTATAAAGTTAGTTTGAACTAGATTAAAAGTCTTTTAATTTTAACGTTAAACCTCAAAAGTAGAACTAAATTATTAATGACCAATTTTGCGATTCAAGTTAAAGATTTAAGCTTTGGTTGGGATAACAACTCTCTTGTACTGCAATCATGTTCTCTAGAAGTTCCTGAAGGGGAGTTTTGGATGTTATTAGGTACTAATGGTAGTGGAAAATCAACCCTCTTACGATTAATGACGCGACTGCTAATTCCCCAAACTGGAACTATCGCCATGAGTACCCCTGTCGGTTTTGTCTTTCAAAACCCCGATCTTCAGTTAGTTATGCCAACCGTTGGGGCTGATATCGCCTTTGGGTTAGTTTCTGAACGTCTATCCCCTATGGAAGTCCGTAAGCGTGTAGCAAAGGCTTTGTCGGCTGTTAATCTTCTAGAATTAGAGCGACGGCCTATTTATGCTCTTAGTGGAGGTCAAAAACAACGTATCGCTATTGCTGGGGCGATCGCCCGTCATTGTCGAGTTCTTCTCCTTGATGAACCTACAGCCCTTCTCGATGTTAATACTCAGTTAGAATTAGTGGCCCAAGTACAACAGTTGGTTAAAAGTAAAGGCATTACCGCTTTATGGGTGACACATCGCTTAGAAGAGTTAAATTATTGTGATGGTGCTTTTTTGCTAGAAAATGGAAAAGTCATAGAAAAAGGAGATCCCAACCATCTGAAAGCTAGATTAATTTCAGAAACTTCCCCTTGAAATAAAAATTCTTTGTTAAAATCGGAGGACATTTGCATCAAAAATATCTTAAACACATATGACCACTTTTAAAAAATATGGTTATTCCTCGCAATCCTTTATTGTTAATCGATGGTTATAACATTATTGGGAATTGGACTTCTTTAAAAAGAACCCGTGATCGCCATGGGTTAGAATCGGCCAGACAACAACTCGTAGAGGCTCTAGTCAATTATGTAGCCCACAGTGGCTATCAAGCCCAAGTCGTTTTTGACTCCCAATATCGCAAAACTCCCAGTTCTTTAGAAAAACATTCCCCCAATTTATCTATATACTTTACCGCTTGGGCGCAAACAGCTGATACATACATTGAAAAAGTCTGTGCGTCTTTTTTTCATCAAACCAGTCCCACTCCGCCTCGATTAATCGTCGCTACTTCAGATCGAGATCAACGTTTGACAGTAACAGGATATGGCGCAGAATGGATGTCGGCTCAACATCTAGCTAATGAAATTAATCTATCCACTCATCAAGTTAGACGCAAACAACGACCTAGCAAACGTAGTCAGGGTCGTTTCTTGTTCAACTGTCTTGACGCTAAATCTCAAGCGCGCCTTACTCAGTGGCAACAAGGGACAAATTAACAATCATGATTTCCTTGAGCAGGTTTCGGGAATTTATAGACAGATTTTTAAAAAACATGCATCTTAAAGAAGACCAGACTCAGGAATTTTTATAAAATTGATGAGTAATGCTATTGACATCAACAAAGATCATTGCTAGATTAGTGTACGTATAAAAAACAAGCCCCCATCGTCTAGTGGCCTAGGACACCTCCCTTTCACGGAGGCGACAGGGATTCAAATTCCCTTGGGGGTACTTCAGTAATAAGAAGTAAAATTTTAGTTTTACTTCTTATTACCCACCGAATGACAGGGTCGAACTCAGGGTTTTCCGAAAACCTCGTCAAATGTAAAGTATTCCAGAAATCCAGAGCTTTTTTACCCTTATGGGGTAAGTTTTAGTTAGGTTTTTTCACGACTCCCATAAATATGATCGCATTAGTCTTATGATCACGAATTGTATATAAAAATGGACGATCAACGATCATAGTGAATTGTTCCTCTGGAAGAAACACAGAAGTCATCCTCGCACGAAAGGAACTAGTAACGGCTGACTGTGTTCCTTTCTCGTTAATCTCCACTAAAGTTTTGTGTCTCATACGATTCACATAAACTTGACGAGATGTTAACTTGGAAAAGTTAGCTAATGATTGTTCAAACATTGTGGACATTCCTAAGGACATTAAGGCCTTTTCCATATCAATTTCATTGGATAAACTGCAACGGGGCAGTTTTAATTTGCCTTGTTGTTCACGAAATTGTCCCATCCATTTTTTCCACTGACCTACTGTTAATTGTGAAACTAGGTCTTTTAGATTCTTATCTGGTCGAGGAAGAAAAATTTCTAAACTAAAGCGTTCTCCTGTGTAAGGTAAACTCACCGCTTGAAAGTCTGACGTTTCAAAATAGCGGTACTTTCCTTCGCGAGACATCAATGGAAATTTGATAACCCGATCATTACTTAAGTAAAATGGCTGTTGTGTAGTCAGATGAGGATCAAATTCTATTTGCCAAACTCCTTTAAAATAAATTGCGTTGACTAAAAAAAGTACATCTTCATTACTAATTTGCTCAATAATTTGGGGAATTTTCCCCAGGGTTTTGTCTTTTACCCAACGGTTAATAATTCCCACCGACTCAGAACTATCAAAATTTAAATTAGTAATTTGAGCTCGATAGTATTCTTGATTAGTTTTAAGAAATTGATAACGAAAAGAAAATCCTTGCCTAGTCCAAAGCGAATTAGCAATTGCTAATTGACCACGATAATCATTTGTCTCTAACGATTTTTCTAGAGTTTTATTTGCATGATTAAAAGCATTAATATCTACTCCTTTAATCCCTAGTGCCCCCGACATTTCTTGCCGAGTGATTCCGCTTGCGCCATTATAGAGCATAGATAAAGCTAGAGCTAAACTAACAGGAGAAACAGCAATATTTTGTTCTGAATTTTGTCTGGCTAGGGTGGAAAAGAGCTTAAAACCAAATTGTATCTGAGAATTTACCAGTTTTTCCTTGCCCAAAGACTTGTTCGGGAAAAATATCTTTGGGGAAACTTCTTGTAGTGCTTGAGCGTCTGCTAATATGCTGAAAACTTGAATTTTAGACGAAGGAATAAACCAACTCAAGAGGAATAAACTCAGAAATCCGAAAGTTGTGATCAAAGTTTTTCGATTCGTCATTACTATCACTCCTATTTACCATGCAGCAATGTCCGAGTAAACCCACCCCAGAGCTTTTTTACCTGTGCCTTTTGGGCTACTCTATGCTTTATTAATGAGATTTTTAGACAAAGCATTTTTCTTTTGAGGATATACTTGATTGCTAAACATAAACCCTTAGAATTGTAAACAAACAATTCTAACCGTTAAAGTCACACTCAGTTGGGGACAAGGAACAGAGGTAAGTTAAAGACCGTGAACATCGCAGAAATCATCCAAAAAGGTGGGGTGGCTATGGGCCCGCTACTCTTCTTGTCAGTACTCGTATTAAGTACTATTATTGAGCGTTCCTGGTTCTGGGTAAGATTTCTCCTTAAAGAAGGGCAAATACTTAATCGAATCATGGATACCGCTGCTAAAAACTGGGATTTAGTTCCAAAAATTGCCAGAGAATACCGTAATCACCCTATAGGCAACTATCTTTATAGTCCCCTGAGATTGACTAATCCTGATCCTGAAGTCTTCCATTTAGCTTTAGAATCAGCCGCCGATGATGAATTAGCTCTCATGCGTCGAGGGGATAAGGTACTAGAAGCCGTCATTGCGCTATCTCCTCTTTTGGGGTTGTTAGGTACAGTATTAGGACTCATTGGTTCTTTAAGTTCAATTCAGATTAGTGATCTTGGAACAGCCTCAACAGCCGGAGTTACCCTTGGGATTGGCGAAGCCTTAATTTCAACAGCAGTTGGTTTAATTGTGGCCATTGTTAGTTTAGTTTTTTATCGCATTTTCCAAGCCTTATGGTTCAATCAAGTGAGAGTTTTCCGTAAAACGGGCAGTGAACTGGAGGTGATTTATCGTCAACACTGGTTAGAAATAGACGATGATCGCTATCCTATAAATACCGATTCGGAGCTTTCCCAAACGGCTGACCACTAACTTCTTTGATCTTAGTAAAGGTACTTATGACACAGGCCACTGGACAAAAATTAAAAAGTCAGAAAAATAAACCCCATGTTCACTCGCGCCCCCTAAAATTGTGGCAAGACACCTCTCTCCAGCAGGAGGTTCGCATTGAAATTTTGCCGATGATAGATGTAATCTTTTGCATTTTGACCTTTTTTATTTTGGGAGCTGTGGGATTATCTCGTCAGCAGGCTATGAGCCTGGATTTACCTAAGGCTAGCACTGGAACACCGCAAATGCGAGAAATGTTAGTGGTTAGTCTCGATGATTCCGGTCAGGTGTACGTGGAAAAACAACTGGTGACGCGCAACCAACTTTTTGATGCAATTAAAAACTATCACGAGTTTAATCCTAATGGTCTGATGGTTCTCCACGCTTCGGGAAATGCTAGTTACAACGAAGTCATTCAAGTCCTTGATATGCTCAAGCAAGTGGGGGGTGATCGTGTCGCACTAGCAACTTTACCAGGGGAGTCAGATCCCTCCAATAATTCTCTGAATCTGACTCCTTTGCCATCAAGAAATCAACTACCCAAGAATGTTCCTAGTTCCTGGCCACCAAAAGTTCCGACCAGTCTAGAGCGAGGATCGGGAGATTCCCTTGACATTCCTCTTAACCCTTCCTCCTCAAGGGGTCCCACATCTCCTTAAACTCAACTTACTAATTAACTCAAAGAAATAGTGTCCGTCAAATATCCTGTTTAAGGATGAACTCATAAGACTAATCTTGTGAGTGAGCAACCTTCGTAAAAGATAATCCAGAGCGGCGATAGGCAAGTAGTTGTTCTTCTAACGCAGCAATTCGATTATATGCTGCCGTTAGTTGAGCTGTTAGTCGGCGAACTTGAAGATCCCTTGAGAGAATTATCTCTCCTTCAGGGGAGACCACGCTTTGGTTGTCACGGTCATCTGAAAGAATGTCCTTGTGTTTCATCACTAACTTCAAGGGTTTGTTAGTGATTGAAAGTTCAGTATTAGGACTCGGAATAAGATGAGAAACACAATCAAAAGGCTTTTGATTGATGTTAGTAGAAACTTCTGGCGGTTTTACCAAGGTGGAGATCTGTTGACTAACTTGTTCCACCATTTGATGAAGTTGATTGAATTTGTAATTAAGTTTATTAATTTGTTGCTGTAGCTCATCCATAAGAGTTCCCATAACTAACACTTAGATTTATATGTATTATCCTAGAAGTGACCAAGGAAAATCTTTACATACTCCCGATTAATTTAACGATCCGTTAACTATTCTTAGTTTAATTTAAGAGACACAATTGTCGTTTATTCGCCATAGCTTTTTATAAGTTATTCAACAGTAATTATTGATACAACATAAGTTATGCCTAGTCGTCGTTCTTTTTTAATTAGTGCGGGTACCCTGGCACTAACGCAATTATTATCGGGATGCGACAATCACTCTACTGCATTAAGAGTTTTGTTGTTACAAGGCTCGATTCCTCCCCAATTGTTAAAAGCTTTTCGTCAACAATTTTCTAAAGATCAGCCTCTTTCTTTCAAACCGACAGCTCAATTAAAAGATCTCTGGAAACAATTACAAAGTTGGCAAGAGAAAAATCGAGATCCTCAAGGTCTTAAAGATTGGTTAAGCCAACTTCCTTTAATCAACAACACTTCCCATAAGATGAGCGATTTAGTCACCTTAGGAGATGCTTGGTTAGGGAAAGCCATTCAAGATAAGTTAATTCAACCCCTGACTTTAACTGAGATAGCCAATTGGCAAAAGCTGGGTTCTCGTTGGCAAGCCCTGGTTAAACGAGATGAAGTCGGTAATTTAGATTTACAAGGACAAATTTGGGGTGCGCCTTACCGTTGGGGAACTACATTAATTGCCTATCATAGTGATCAATTTGAAACGTTAGGATGGACTCCGACCAATTGGGGAGATTTATGGCGAGAGGAATTGCGCCATCGCATCGCAGTTGTTGATCAACCAAGGGAAATTATTGGTTTAACTCTAAAAAAACTTGGTTATTCCTATAATAGCCCAAATTTATCCGAGATACCCAACTTATCTTCACAACTCCAAGCTCTAAACCAACAGATAAAATATTATAGTTCTCAATACTATTTACAACCTTTGATTATTGGAGATGTTTGGCTGAGTGTAGGTTGGTCTAGTGATATTTTACCTTTGATAGCTAAAAATCGAAAAATTAAGGCTATTATCCCTCAATCAGGAACCTCTATTTGGACAGATATCTGGGTACAACCAAGAGCTAAAGAAGATAATGTTAATTTATCGACATTAACAAAACAATGGATTGATTTTTGTTGGCAAGAATCATCAATTAATCAAATTTCTTTATTAACTGATGGCGCCTCGCCAATGATTTATACAACCCCAACAATATCTACAAAAATCCAAACAAATCCTCTCCTATTTGTTGATAAAAATATCATGAATAATTGCGATTTTATAGAACCCCTATCCGAGCAAAATAAACAAGAATATGATAAATTTTGGCAGGAAATGAGACAACCTAAAAAAGGTCAATAATCAGGTAATAATTGAGATGAAAAATGTTTTACTTCTACTTATTCAAATATATAGACGTTTGATTTCTCCTTTATTTCCTCCAAGTTGTCGTTTTCAGCCTACTTGTTCTCAATATGGCTTAGAGGCTGTTGAAAAATTTGGCGTTATCAAAGGAACTTGGATGACAATGAAAAGGATTTTACGCTGTCATCTTTTACACCCGGGAGGTTATGATCCTGTTCCTCCACGAGAAAAGGATTTAAATCGAAAATAACATTGGTTTTTGACGAAAACCCCTGCCTAATTTTTGGAGAAGAAAAGACAGATTCGATGAACTTGACAATAGACCTTGTTGGTTTTTTAAAATTTACTTACGCTTGATGACGAGAGTAATCATCTTGGAAACGAATAATATCATCTTCTCCTAAATATTCCCCATTTTGGACTTCAATAAGAATTAATTTAATCACTCCTGGGTTTTCTAGGCGGTGGACCGTACATTGAGGAACATAAGTGGATTGGTTAGCCACTAAAATTTCTTCTTTATCTCCACAGACAACTCTAGCAGTTCCTGAAACAATAATCCAGTGCTCGCTACGATGGTGGTGCATTTGCAAACTGAGACGGTGCCCAGGATTAACTTCAATGCGTTTAATTTTATACCCAGGCCCTTCTTCTAGGGTAGTGAATGATCCCCAAGGCCGCATTTCAGTAGCACATATACCGCTATGAGAAACAGAAAAAGGGACAGATACAAGACTATTTTTATTGTTAATAGTCTCTTTTTTATTGCTAGTAACTTGTCTTGTTTGAACCATATTATTTATTCCTCGGAAGGTAAAAAAATAAAAATTTAATAATTTTACGACATTCGTTGAATACCGTAGCACAAATCATTCAAAATAGCAGTGAGCTTGCTGCAAATAATAAAAATAAATCTACTGAGGAAAATATGAGATCAATTTATCTAAATTCTCTATCAATGAGTTTATTTAAATATTCATAGGTAGTCAGCAATGACTTTAATAACTCTTCTCAAAAAAAAGATAAGATAAACAACGGTATTATATAGATTTAGTTTTATAAAAAATTATAGAGATAATTAAAAGTATTTTTTTTTATAGATGGTGTATAGTATTTGTGTTTTTCTACAGAATACAAAAAGCTATTTAACTTACTTGTCTAGCTATCAATTTTAAATTTTTAACTAATTTTTTTAAAATTCAATCTAATATTTTTTATTTCTATTTTATTTCTATATAATAGGTACTTTCAACCAAGTAAATATCAAAAAATAATCTAATTATTGTTGTTAATTTAATTATTTTTTTTGAAAAAATAATTAAAAATAGCTAATTTTAAATCTAAATTACTTGAATTAAATTAAGCTAAATATTTTTTTATCCCAATACTTTTAATGAGTAAAAAAAAGTTTTTTAAGGAGAAACAAACTAAAATAATTCCATTTTGTAACTTTATTTGCTAAAAATTTTATTGAGGTGTGAAGAAAGAATTTATCTAAATATTTTATCCAGTACGATTGGTAACAATACTTTTAAAAGTAGCAAAAATATCACAGTTTTAAATTAATCGATAAACTTATTAGAGTTATTTATTATCTATTATTAGAAATAATAATTATTTCTAATAATAGATAATCAAGTTATTATTACATAATACAACCTATAAATTGTTGATATTTTAATAGTTATTATTACATCTTTTTTTCTTGATTTTTTGTATAGAAAATAACTTATTTTAGACTTTTTTCTCATTATTTTTTAATAAGAAATTTAAAAGCTTTTAAATTTACCCCACTTTTTAGTAATAGCTGTACTATATTAATGATTATACTGTAGGCTTTTTACAAGCCTTCTTGTAAGAATATTTTGTCAAAATTATAAAAATGATGTTATCTATCACTATTTTAATTATACTTTTCTGAGGAAAGAGTTACCTGATCGATATTTCAATCTTCTAGACAAGCTCTAGTAAAACTACATAGAGTCAAATCTATATTAAATATGTTAACCTAAATAATCGTAAAATTGTATAACAGTTTAAAAAAGATGTTCATTAGACATCAGCTTGTATAAAAAAATAAGCTAACAGAATTAGAATAGCAAAAACTATCGAATTTTATCCGTGCCACACAAATATCTTCCAGGATAAAAAGCAAGAAAGGATAAACAAAATAAAAGTCAAATTAACTCCAGAAAAAAACTCGTGAAAACTTTTGAAAGAATTTTGAAGATCAAAAGGAATAAAAGTTAATATCAAAATTTATTTATATCCTAAATAAAAAATAAAATAGTAGCATTTTGGAGTTGAAAATTGACAAATTTTCTGAATCTATCAACTCTCTTTTTAATCAACTTAAATTTATTAATAACAATCTCTATTGTTTCTTAAGCTTTTCCCTGATTTAAATATACAATTATTTTTATAATCTAATATTTAGTCTGATTGTCCTATTGTTTTTTAGGTATAAAAAATAGTTTTTTGACACTAGCCAGTTAATTTTGACAATTTTATAAAAATATTAATACCAGTATTATTTATCCCTAAAGATTGCTCTAATTTTTTCTTTAAGCTCATATATTAAAAATAATAATGGTTGATATTTTTGTTGCTTTTATTTTTCTTTAACTATGATAATATTTATTCTAGATAAGTTTTATAAAAACTTTAGAGCAAGAGAGAAATAAACCTAAAATAATCGTTAAAGACGAAAGAATAAATACGGTAATTATTCTTGAAAATTAGTTAGTACATACAAATTTTAAAGCAGAACTAAGATGATAAAAAAAATTGTATCTATATTTTTGAAAAAATTAAAGTTCATTATTATTCTCTAATAGAAGAGAAATGGTATCTAATAAAAACTCACAGAATGACTAAAATCATGTTTAAAGATGAATATAACTTAGCTAAAGCAGTTAAACAAAGTTTCACTTAAAAGAGTTACTATAAACTTTATTCTAATTACTTCAATATAAGGATACACAATGATTTATATAAAAAACTTGTTTAGAGATACCTACTAAATAGCAAAAATTTTCTTATATAAACTTGCTACTTTTAAAGTAGCTTGACTTAAATTGCATTGTTTTAAATTTGCTCCATTGAGGTCTTCTCCTCGTAGATTCACTTTGATATAGTTTTTTTGTGATTGTAGTTTTTGATTAATAATTCACTCAGATTTAGTTAAAAAATAAGAGTTTTACCTGAACGAATTAGTCAAGTTTTGGAAATTTAAAGAAAAGTCTTAAAACATCGATAATTATAAATTATTGATGTTTGTTTTTTGACCATAAATTTTTTAAAGTATCTAAAGTAAAATCAAGATAAGAGCTTAGCCACCGTAAAAGATCTTGAGTACCTGCCATTTCCCAAATCCAATATAAAAGTATTGGATTTTTTCGAGCAGCTTTTAAGGCTAATTGGCTAAACATTATCCAAGTAGTTTTATCCTTAATAAGGGTATCTGCTACCTCTGTAGGAGAATCTGCGAGGAGTCCGAAAAAAGTATTTAGTATCGCATTAATTCTTTGAGGAGGCAAGGGTTTTCCAGTGGGAACCATCATTCCTTTAGAAAATAACCATGTTACTGCAACATTACTTTGATAGGCACGAATTTCATTTAAATCTTTTGCTGTTAAACGATTATTTTTTAGTGCTACATCTAAAGAACGAGTTAAACGAGCTAAATTGCGGACTAAAGAGCCAAAACCTGTAAAAATCAAAGGAGATTGTAAAGAAGCAGCATCCCCAATTGATAAAAGTCGCTCAAAAGCTACTTGACGATCTCGTTTCCTCATAGAAAAGTGACCTGGAATATAACCAAAAGTTGGCTTTTTCCAAACTAATTTCTCTAAATCACAGCGACGATACTCCGGTAGGATATTAAAAAAGTCTTCATACATTTCCAATAAAGATCCAGGGTTTTCAGAATGTATTTCATGATAATGAAATAAATAAATTGTCAACTCATCTCCTTTTCCTGGAAATAATTCCCAAATCAATTGTCGTCCACGGGAAATATCTCCATGGGAGTTTAATATATCTCCATATTTTGAGTTCCAAACTTTAGGAGATAATCCTTCAACAATTGCTCCTACTGTCGGACAAACACTATTGAAAGTTTGCTTGCCATTCATTTGCCAAGCAATAGGAGAAGCTGTTCCCATAGCATCAATCAATAATCTCCCTCTCACTTTTCGAGAAGTTTTATGATCTAAGTTGACTAACTGTATCGTTACTCCATCATGGTCAATGTCAGCACGAATAAATTCTGTTTTATCTAAGATTTTTCCCCCTAATTTAAGTAACTTTTTTCCACATAAATTCAAAAACTTAGTGGTATCAATAGCAATATTTAAAACTGTGGGAGTATTTAAAACCTTTGCTTTAAGATGGGGAGGATTATTGCCATCAAAAAATTTGCTAAATCCATCAACATATTCTCTGACAATAATACTTTCAAATTCTTCTGGAGTGAATAATCCTAAATCAATTAAAGTTTGAAATTCAGAACGGGAAATGTTCCATTCTCGGTTCATCCATCCAAAAGCTAATCGTTCTACTACTAACACTTGATAGCCTAATTGTGCCATCATCGCTGCGTGAATTGCGCCTAAAGCACCACCAACATAAATAATGTCGTAAGCCATCATAGTTTCTTTGGAGGATTCTTGACAGTCAAATATGACCTGCTTGGGTTTTTGTGAGCTTCGTACCCCTTCACGCCAGCGTTTTTCCCACCAATACACCCTTTGTAAATCTATTTCCCCTTGGGGCATTTTTCGGAAAAAATGAACGGTTTGGGGATAATTATCTTCTAAGGACTCAAAGATTGAAGTTGCTGATAAATCGAGATCACAAATTTGGGGATATTGAGGGGGAAAAACCTGTCGAATGTCCTTGGTTAATTGATGGCGAATATTTCCCTCTGAAGGAAATGGCTTGTTCCCCCAACGAAACATTTTAAGATAAGTAGTTCGTTGAACTGACCAAAGAAAAATTGATAACTCTGTCTCGGAAATGGTAAGTCTAGTTGATACAGAATTAGAGATCACTTGTAACCGAATACCTTGGGGGGTAATCACCTTTTGTCCTACCTGGGGAGTCCATTTATCTTTCAACCAGTTAGAGACAATATCTATATGGGGTGTTGGAACTTCTAAGTAAAGGATTTCTTGCATCTCAAAATTGTTAGAAAAAAACTTAAGAAAAAATACATAATTTATTCTTGTCGAAAAAAACTAAACTTAGGCTCTGCTGTAGAGTGACAAATACTTTTATAAAACTTTACAATTGTTTCATATCATCGTCCACATTATCTAATGCCGTAGTTAAGTTGTTATGCATTATCCCATCCCTGCTAGTCCTGAAGAAATCTTTGCCCTCCGCAGTCAACCTGTTGATGAAGAAATGATTGTTGTGGCGATCGCTGGTGTTATTAAACTTGCCCGTTCTCAGGGACAATCGTTAGATGAGTTAACCGCGGAAGTTTTACAAGATGATCCTATACTCGATCTCGTTCAACGCCGTTGGCTGAGTAATCTTGTAGAGCAAGCATGGCAAGTGTTACCTTGAAACAAGTTAAAGGCATGAGAGTAGATGAGTAATCGTCGAGGAAAAGTTTATATAGTAGGGGCGGGAATTGGTTCTGTTGCTTATTTAACTCTCAGAGGACAACAGTTACTAAGTAACGCCCAAGTTCTAATTTATGACGATTTAGTTGATTCTCAACTCCTCGATTTAGCTCCAGAAAATTGTCTGAAGCTAAATGTAGGGAAACGAGGAGGCTTCCCTAGCACCAATCAAAATACTATTAATCAGCTTTTGGTGACTTATTGTTTTCAAGGAAAACAGATAGTTAGGTTAAAAAGTGGCGATCCCTCAATTTTTGGTCGAGTTAACTCTGAAATTAAAGTCCTAACCCAAGCAAATTGTAATTATGAATTAGTTCCAGGGATTTCTTCGGTCTTAGCTGCTCCCTTCTTAGCTGGAATTCCTCTGACAGACAAACAGTTAAGTTGCTGTTTCACGGTTTTAACAGGTCATCAACCGGATTCACTTGACTGGGAAGCCTTAGCGAAAATAGATACATTAGTCATTTTGATGGCGGGAAAGACATTACCCCGAATTGTCTCTCAGTTACAAAAAAATGGGCGATCATTTTTAGAACCTGCTGCGATTATCCGTCAAGGGGGCAGTCCTCAACAAGAAGTTTGGATCTCGACGTTAGGAGATATAGTAAATCAAGTATCAGGGGTATCTTTATCTCCTGCGGTTATTGTCATTGGCGAAGTGGTTGGTCTGAGAAATGTGGACTTTTCTTACAGTCCCCTTGCAGGACAAACAGTTTTAGTTACCCGTGCGGCAGAACAATCAAGTCAGTTTAGCTTGATGTTACAACAACAAGGAGCAAGGGTAATTGAAATGCCAGCTTTAGAAATTATTCCCCCCTTGAGTTGGAAGGGTTTAGATCATGATATTGAGAAACTATCTAGCTTTGATTGGTTGATTTTTACCTCAGCAAATGGGATTAAATTCTTTTTTCAACGGTTAGAAACTTTAGGTAAAGATGTTCGGGCATTGGCAGGGATTAAACTAGCAGTAGTGGGAAGAAAAACGGCTTACGTACTGAAAAAATATGGATTAAAACCTGATTTTATTCCGCCTGATTTTGTAGCTGATTCCTTAGTAGAAAACTTTCCAGAATCTTTAGAGAATAAAAATATTTTATTCCCCCGTGTTGAAACAGGAGGTCGAGATTTTTTGGTTAAAAAATTAAAACAGCAAGGAGCGCAAGTCTCAGAAATAGCGACTTATCAGTCAAGATGTCCTGATAAAATTAATCATAAAGCTTGGGAAGTTTTACGACAAGGAAAAGTTAATATTATTACTTTTAGTAGTTCTAAGACTGTTCGTAATTTTCATTATTTAATCTGTCAGCAGTTAGAGAGTGGAACACGCAAAAAAATATCATCTATTTTAGAAAAAGTGATTATCGCATCTATTGGACCTCAAACCTCTAAAACTTGTTATGAACTTTTAGGAAAAATTGACATTGAAGCCAAAGAATATACCTTAGAAGGGTTAACAAAAGCGCTAGTAGCAAAAATAGAGAATGTCCAATACTAAAGAGTCAAATTAGGCTTAAATCTTCCTATAAATATTTTATATTTTTTAGGTAGATATCATTAGCTTTAAAAAAATAATTAGTATTCTTTAACTTTTAAGAGATGCAATTAAGAAGATAGCGTAAAACTTGTTCTATTTTTTTTGATAAGCTACCGTACAAGTCAACTGATATTGAGAGACTTATTGACTTAGTAATTAAAATGATTGATCAAATGTTAATATTTTATCTTAATAAAGAAGCTATAATATATCCCTTTAATTAGTTCAATACAACCATTGATGCTAAAAATATTAACTTAGTCTGTAAGTCTCTTTATTTTTTAGCAGAAATTTTATCTTTTTTAAGAGATATAGAGAAATTATATATTCAATTGTCTTATTCGAGTTATTTTTCTCATCAGTACTTCTCCGGAATGGTTAGCCGCTAGATTCCCAATTCAACTATTGAATCGATAACTTGACAGAGAAATAAGTCAAAAGCCGTATATTTTATAAATTGATCTCTATTAATTAACTTGATCAAGTTTTTTTTAAAAAAACTATTTGTTCCCATTAAACTTTACGCGGATTTGACGAGATTTGAAAATAGGGTTGTTATTCTCAATATCTAAGTCAAAATACAACAAGGTTGACATTTATCTAAAATAATAATGGCAACCACCAACAATCAAGACTATCGTGACTGTTAAAAAAAAATATAACGCAAAGCCAACCTACCCTTCACCCTAAATCTAAATAAGGTCTTTCAGGTAAATAGGTATACGTAATAAATCAAATAAAAAAGTTGATAAAACAGTTTGAAGTACTTTTATTTGTCGAATGTTCTCTGTAAATTTTTTTTTACGTTAATTATTAACTGTTTCAATCAAAATTAGTCAGTTTTACTAACTTTCGTTTCCTGTTTGATTCAGGATAAGTAACTAACTGAAGTTTTTATTAATAGAACTTTTTAAGGAACTCTTGAGTGACATATGCTCAGTTTCTCAATAATTTACCGATTAAATTCTGCCTTAACTCAGGAATTAATTTCTGGTCATCTCTCTTGCTTGAAGTTCACTTAAAAATAAATATTCACCATGGTCGTTTATAATCAAATACGGTTTGAATACTTAATGTTATCTCACAGAACTTTAGTCAGATTCAACTAATCCTTAGAAAACTTAGTATGTTCTACATGTGACTTTGAAGAAAGACTTCTATCGTAGTAGAATAAATGAAGCTAATTACTATTATCTCTCCTTTGCAAGTCAATAGAAAACAGCATAGCAACATCATTGCCCAGGACATAATATCCAGAAAATAATTACAGTTTATCAGATTAGAAAATATTTTTTTACAATTTAGTTGTTAAAATTTTTTACAGAAGTAATCCAAATTACAAAGTACTTCCGTGAGATCGAGATGAGATTTTATGTCCATAGCACCAGATTTCAATAAATGCTGCTTTTAGCATAGAACTACTACTTTCCTTTCTCTCCAGAAATTACCCTCGAACTCACGTTAATTTTATTGATAAATTTCCATTCCTTCACAAGAACAAACTAAATTTCTATCTCCATAAGCATTATCAATACGTCCTACAATCGGCCAGAATTTATATTGTTTTGTCCAAGGTGCAGGATAAGCAGCTTGTTCACGGGAATAAGGACGTTTCCACTCACCACAAATTACCGTTTGTGCAGTATGGGGTGCATTTTTGAGAGGATTATTCTCAGGATCAATAGACCCATTTTCGATGGCTTCTACCTCTTTGTAAATAGCAATCATGGCTTCACAAAAACGGTCTAATTCTTCCTTATCTTCGCTTTCAGTTGGTTCGATCATCATCGTCCCAATGACCGGCCAAGACACCGTAGGCGCGTGAAAACCAAAGTCCATCAAACGTTTTGCAATATCATCCACTTCCACCCCAGCGCGTTTCTTCAGAGAACGTAAATCGATGATACATTCGTGGGCAACACAACCGGATGTTCCTTTAAACAAAATAGGATAATAACCTTGGAGACGTTCAGCCATATAATTGGCATTCAAGATAGCCACTTTTGTTGCCTCAGTCAACCCTTTAGTCCCCATCATAGCGATGTACATCCAAGAAATCACGGAAATACTGGCACTGCCCCAAGGAGCCGCCGAAATTGCCCCAATGGACTGTTCTGGCTTACTATTGTTGTCATTTGGGTTGGTGTATTTTTCTATGGACACACTCGGCAAGAAAGGCACTAAATGAGATTTAACACCAATAGGTCCCATTCCCGGTCCACCACCGCCATGAGGAACACAGAAAGTTTTGTGTAAATTGAGATGACAAACGTCAGCCCCAAAGTCTGCCGGACGGCATAATCCAACTTGAGCGTTCATATTCGCCCCATCCATATAGACTTGACCCTTGTTACGGTGAATAATGTCACAAATTTTAATAATTTCCGCTTCAAATACTCCATGAGTAGAAGGGTATGTTACCATCAATGCACCTAACTTTTCAGTGTGTTTTTTGGCTTTCTCATTTAAGTCTGCAGTGTCAATATTGCCATCCTTATCGCATTTCACGGCAACAACTTTCATGCCACACATTACTGCACTGGCGGGGTTTGTTCCATGAGCGGACTCAGGAATTAAACAAATATTGCGGTGTCCTTCTCCTCTGCTTTGATGATACTTCCGGATAACTTGTAACCCTGCATATTCTCCTTGGGAACCCGCATTTGGTTGCAACGAAATACCATCAAATCCTGTAATTTCCCCTAACCAGTTTTCTAACTGTTCAAATAAAATTTGATAGCCTTCTGTTTGGGATAGCGGAGCAAAAGGATGAATTTTTGCAAATTCTGGCCAAGTAATCGGAAACATTTCGGCGGCTGCGTTCAACTTCATGGTACATGATCCCAAAGGAATCATCGACGTATTCAATGCTAAATCCTTGGTCTCTAGTTGATGCAAGTATCGCAGTAATTTACTTTCAGAATGGTAGTGATTGAATACAGGACTAGTTAAGTAGTCTGTGGTACGCCGACAGAAATCAGGCAGGTCAAACTTCACGGTTTCAGCGATTTCAGTGACTGTAAAAGAAAGTTCATCTTTAGCAGCAAAAATATGCCATAAATCGATAATATCTTGTACAGTAGTGGTTTCATCCAAACTAATGCCTACACACCCCTCATCTACTAAGCGTAGGTTAATTTTACGAGTTTGAGCTATTTTAATTACAGCTAATGCACTGGCATTACCTACTCCTATCCGAATAGTGTCAAAGAAATGCTCATCGTCAATACTGTAGTTTAGACGTTTTAGACCTGCGGATAAAATTATAGTTAATTGATGAATGCGTGTAGCGATAGCTTTAATCCCTTCAGCACCATGATATACTGCATACATTGATGCAATCACTGCGAGTAAGACTTGGGCGGTACAAATATTACTAGTAGCTTTGTCTCGGCGAATATGTTGTTCTCTAGTTTGTAATGCTAATCGTAATGCGGGGTTTCCTTGAGTATCCTTTGATAGACCAACGATGCGCCCCGGAATTTGCCGTTTATAAGCCTCTCGTGTGGCAAAATAAGCTGCATGAGGTCCTCCATATCCTAAAGGGACACCGAAACGTTGGCTGCTTCCCACGGCGATATCTGCCCCAATTTCGCCAGGGGACGTTAACAACGCTAAACTTAAGAGGTCGGCCGCGACGGCAACTAACCCTTGCATTTCATGCACTTTATCAATAAAACTGCGATAATCGTATATAACTCCATCAGTTGCCGGATATTGAAGTAATGCCCCAAAAATAGGAACTTCAAATTCAAAGAAGCGATGGTCATCCACGATGATCTTGATTCCTAATGGATTCGCCCTAGTCTTAATGACTTCGATGGTTTGAGGATGACAGTGACTAGATACAAAGAAAGCATAAGCGTCTTTATTTTTGCACAGTCCATAACTCATGCTCATAGCTTCTGCTGCTGCGGTTCCTTCATCAAGTAAGGATGCGTTAGCAATTTCGAGTCCAGTGAGTTCCACTATCATAGTTTGGAAGTTAAACAATGCTTCAAGTCTTCCTTGAGCAATTTCAGCTTGATATGGGGTATAAGCAGTATACCAACCTGGATTTTCTAAAATATTACGTTGAATAACGGGGGGAGTAATGCAATCATAGTAACCCATTCCAATAAATGAGCGATAAATTTTATTTTTAGAGGCAATTGATTTTAATTGGACTAATGCAGTGTATTCACTTTGATAAGCGGGTAGTTTTAGCGGTTGACTCATGCGTATGCTGTTGGGAACAGTAGCTTCAATCAGTTGCTCTAGGGTGGAAAAGCCTAACACCTTAAGCATTTGTTCGATTTCCTCTTTATTAGCTCCTATATGCCGATTTACAAAGCAATCTGTTGTTTTAAGATTGTTTTCAAGATTCTCTAGGGTTTTACTAGAGGTAAGTTGAAGGTTTGTCGTAATATCCAAGTTAGGCATATTTAGTTAAATCGGGTTTGCTATTTTTTAAAGATGATCTTAGAAATTTATTGTAAGCTGTCGTTACAAAGGTTTGCAATGTGAGAGTATATTTTTCGTGTGATGGATTTTAAGAAAAAATAAAAGGCAATTAAAGTTAAATTTACATGTTAATTTTTAATGTGAGATTTAAAAACTTTATCTACAAATCTTATAAATTATTTTTAAGTTTTATCTAGATAATACTGTTTTAAAGTCTCCACTTAGAGAACAATTTCTTCAGTATTGGAATTATTAAAATAATAGAATCATCAGAATAAAGCTTCTTTATGGTTATAAGTATTGTTTTTTTATGAAAGTTATTCAAATTTTAGATTTTACAAAATAACTTAATTTTATACATTAAGAAACTCTCCAAAATATTGATATAAATTTTATGTGACAGCATTGGGTTTATTCACAAGTTAAACTCTTAATAAATTACTGAGAATTACGATCATGGTCAATTCTGACTATCAAAAATTATTATTAATATTCACTTTACTATCAACATATTGACAGATAACTTCCAATTTTCCTGCTTTTATAAAAAATTAGAATCGAGGTAATTAGGTTAAAACAGATTTTTATGACCAAAATTCAGCAAAATGCACTCTTTGATCATGCTCATTCACGAAGTAGCCCCATTAACTTGTATTAATTTTCTCAATGTTTTGTTAAAATGCGCATTTGCCACCAATATCTTTCTTGAGGTAGCGATTATTGATTGGCAAATTTTACTAATGTTTTATTAAGCCCTGGGATTGAAAAAAAATTTATATGTGTTTGCTACAAGAACCAACTCTGTCAGCGGGTGAAATGCACAATATACTCTATATCGTCTCTAAAGTTAAAATCCTGAAGAATTCCCAGATACTATCAATATGACTGAAGTTTTTTGCCGTAAATAGGGAATAATCAATTTAAGAAATTCCATCAATAACTCGGAATTACTTACTTAATTAAAAGCGATAGGTTAAAGTTCTTATAACATCCATACCACTAGCGACTAGGAGATGATTAATTCCTACAGCACTGTAAGTTCTCACAATGTTTAAGTAACTTGCTTCAATGGGCCGTTTCCCAGAAAGAGACGATGACCTCCTTCTATAATCAATCGTAAGCTGTGAGAAGAGTAAATTGTCTTCTGCTTAACCGATAATACATTAGTAGAGTAGACTGCCCTTATTAATCTTTTTGTCTTTCGGTACCAGTTTTTATTGCTTTAGCCGGTTCTATGTTTTTTGAATTTTTATTTCCGCTAGTTTCTATTTTTTCAGTAGTCATAATTTTAGTATTCTTGTTCATAGTGCCATAAAGTAGCTAATTAAAGGTTAAGTAAGTCAGTAAAATCATACTCTAACTTTCTTTTAAAAATTATCTTTATTATTGTACGTCTCTACTATCGTATCTTATCATATTGGGGTATAGCTCCTCTCCTCAAGCTGCTACAAGATTCTGTAATAGTGTTTATTGTTCTAGAATATTGTTTCTTTAAATTATGAATGTTAGTACTTTCAATCTTAACGCCCCTTTTGAACCGAAAGGAGATCAACCCAAGGCAATCGCTGAACTAGTCACTTCGATACAAGCTAAAAACCGATTTCAGACGCTATTGGGAGCGACAGGAACTGGGAAAACTTTTTCTATCGCTGCTGTTCTTGAACAAATTGGTCAACCAACTTTAGTCCTAGCTCATAATAAAACATTAGCAGCTCAATTATGCAATGAATTACGGCATTTTTTCCCTAACAATGCTGTGGAATATTTCATTAGTTATTACGATTATTATCAACCGGAAGCCTATATTCCTGCCAGTGATACCTATATTGAGAAAAGTTCTTCTGTGAACGATGAAATTGATATGTTACGTCACTCAGCAACCCGTTCTTTATTTGAACGTAAAGATGTGATTGTGGTTGCTTCTATTAGTTGTATTTATGGTTTAGGAATACCTTCGGAATATCTCAAAGCGGCAGTTACTTTAGAAGTCAGTCAAGAAGTGAATCAACGTCAATTATTACGGGATTTAGTTGGGGTATATTATTCTCGTAATGATCTTGAATTACAACGAGGGAAATTTCGGGTTAAAGGGGATGTTTTAGAAATTGTTCCAGCGTATGAGGATAGGGTAATTCGTGTTGAATTTTTTGGAGATGAAATTGAGACAATTCGATATCTCGATCCGATGACAGGAGATATTTTACAAAGTCTAAAAAAGATTAATATTTATCCTGCTCGTCACTTCGTAACTCCTGACCAAAAAATTGAATCTGCCTGTCAACAAATTCAAGCAGAATTAGAAGAACAAGTTGAAGCCTTAGAAAAAGTAGGAAAATTAATAGAAGCACAAAGAATTAGTCAACGAACTCGCTATGATCTGGATTTATTACAAGAGGTGGGATATTGTAATGGGATCGAAAATTATTCCCGTTATTTATCCGGAAGAAATGCCGGGGAACCTCCTGAATGTTTAATTGATTATTTTCCTAAAGATTGGTTACTGGTGGTAGATGAATCGCATGTTACTGTTCCTCAGTTACGAGGAATGTATAACGGTGATCGATCTCGTAAACAAGTATTAATTGAACATGGTTTTCGTCTTCCGAGTGCGGCGGACAATCGACCTTTAAAAGCAGAAGAATTTTGGGGAAAAGTAAATCAATGTATTTTGGTTTCAGCAACACCTGGAGATTGGGAAATTGAACAATCACAAGATAGAATTTATCAGCAGATTATTCGACCAACGGGGGTATTAGATCCCGAGATTTTTGTCCGTCCTGCTGAAGGACAAGTTGACGATTTATTAGGAGAAATAAAAGATAGAACAAAGCGTCAAGAAAGAGTTTTAGTTACTACGTTAACTAAACGCATGGCTGAAGATTTGGCAGAATATTTAGAAGTCCGAGGAATTTTAGTCAAATATCTTCATTCAGAAATCAAGTCTATTGAACGAATTGAAATATTGCAAGCTTTACGACAAGGAGAGTTTAATGTTTTAATTGGAGTAAATTTATTGCGGGAAGGACTGGATTTACCAGAGGTCTCTTTAGTGGTTATTCTAGACGCAGATAAAGAAGGATTTTTAAGGACTGAACGGTCTTTAATTCAAACCATTGGGCGAGCAGCACGTCATGTGAATGGTCAGGCTATTTTGTACGCAGATAATTTAACTAAAAGTATGATAAAAGCCATTGAAGAAACTGAACGACGTAGGGAAATTCAAATGGCTTATAACAAAATTAATGGTATTACTCCCCAACCCATTATCACAAGAGATAGTAACTCTATTTTAGCATTTTTAGATATTTCTCGACGTTTAAAATCGAAACAAATCAAAATCGAAGAAGTTGATCAAAAATCTGATCAATTTCCTGTGGAAAAAATCCCAGAATTAATTCAAGACTTAGAAATAAAAATGAAAGAGTCTGCTAAACAATTAGAATTTGAAACAGCAGCCAAATATCGAGATCAAATTCAACATTTACGAGATAAGTTACTGGGTGATTAACAATATATTCAATTGATAGTTTAGGTTGAATTTTCGAGTCATAAAAGATGGCAGTAATATCATGGGGAATAAACAGATTAGCGAGCAATCAAAACTAATAAATTAATAAGTCTAATCGTCAATTTATTGTGCAGAAATTTAACTGTTAGAACCTATACTTTTCGAAGTATGGATAATTCAATACTCCGCCATTGCCAAATCTATGACAGTGTTGTTTATATCCAACCATCTTTATTGAGTAAATCAGCAATTGTCTGTTGGGGATTATGGTTTGTGTAAGAGACTTTTTGACGTGCATCAGTAATTAACCAATCGAGGGATGCCGCTTGGACATCGATGGAGGCTCCTGTTTTGTCCACACAATAACGACCAAATACCAATTTATCTATTAAACGCACCCCCGGACCGAGGCGAGAATATTCAAAAATAACGCTGTTGTCTACTGTTGCGCCGCTACAAACCCGACAATTTGGGCCAATCATACTTGGACCAATAATGGTTGCCCCATCTTCAATGTGGGTCATTGCACCAATATAAACCGGTCCTTGAATATTCACTTTATCCCAGTCAACTAAAACATTGAGTCCGGTATAAATCCCTGGCTTAACTTCCACCCCAGGAATAGCAACATTTTTAATCTCTTGTAGTAAAACACCACGAATGGCGTGCCAGTAATCGGGAACTTTGCCAATATCTACCCATTGAAAGTCCATATTAACAGCATAGAACGGCGCACCTTTTGCCACTAATTGGGGGAACAATTCACCCCCAATATCATACTTTTGATTAGGAGGAATATAATCAATAATTTCAGGTTCAAAAATATAAATTCCCGTGTTGATCTCAGTGCTAATTGCTTCTTCGATTGAGGGTTTTTCTTGGAAAGTTTGAATGCGCCCTTCTTCGTCGCTAACTACCACACCGTAACTAGAAACCACTTCTTTAGAAACCGATTTAGTAACGATCGTGGCGATTCCTCCCTTTTCTTTATGTTGTTTAACTGTGGCTGTCAAATCTAAATCAATTAGGGTATCTCCACAAAGGACCACAAAGGTATCATCGAAAAAAGGATTAAAATCTTGAATTCGCCTCAATCCTCCAGCTGAACCTAATGCATCCCCAACTAAATCTCCATTATCTGCAATATGACCTTCGAAAGAATAGCCGATCTGTACGCCAAACCGTTGTCCATCACGGAAATAACTTTCAATTTCTTCAGCTAAATGACTCACATTGACCATTATCTCAATAAAACCGTGCTGTCGTAAGAGTTCAAGAAGAAACTCCATTACGGGTTTTTGGAGAATGGGAATTAGGGGTTTAGGGATAGTATGGGTAATTGGACGAACACGAGTGCCTTTTCCAGCGGCCAAAATCATGGCTTTCATGAATGTTATTTCCTCAATCACTGTCACAAGTGTCTAGGATGACAATGCTCAGTTTACCATTTACCATTTCAAAAGCTCAGGAAGTTATGGTCGAAGGACTTGTATTTTTAGGTCTTGACAAAATTCTTCTTAGGATAATTCCACCTTAGACTGGGAACATAACAGCAATAATGCCCAAAAAATTCCTACACGATCATGCTTAATTTCGGGAGTATTGGGGGATTTGATTCTATGCCAAAAAGTTAATAATTCTTCTAATCTAATCTTGAGTTTGGACAAATTCTGATAATTGCTTTTGAAAAAACTGTTCTAATTGTTGGGCTAATTCAGTGAAATTTTCTTGATGAGCCAGTTGAGTTACAATTTATGTAGCTTCTTGACCAGAGGCATTAGGAGGTTGTTTACGTTGTCGAATACTATTAAGTATTAGGACAATCCAATTCGTCAACAATTTCTTCAATATGGATAATAAGTTCAGAGAGGGTGACACGGCGTTGACTAGGAGGAGAGGCAGCAGTGCGACGACAGAGTTTGTGTTCTAAGTAGAGGGGTAAAGAACGATTAGAAAAATTTTGGGTAATTTCATTAAAATTTAACTCATCTTCTCCTTGATCTTGTGCTGATTCGAGTTTTTCGAGCGTGTCGGACTTGAAGCGCACCAACATCGAGTCCCAAAGAAAAGCTTGTCCAGATCTTTGTAAGTTATTCTGTTAATAGCCTAGATCCAAGTCATGGTTCATGCCTGATTCGTCTAAAAAGAGAGCAATTACATCAATCACTTGTACATTCCAAGGATCAATATCTCCCTGTTGTGCTAAATCAATTAAGCTAGCGATTGTCTTACTGGCTAAGAATGTAGTCATAATGAAGTGAAAAAGTGTAGAGGTCCCGCCGCCCACCCGTATTTGATAGAACAGCCTAAGCTGCTCTTATTTTCATAATGCCTGAGGGATGAAAAAATCGTTTTGGGTTCGATGCCTAATGAATGTCTGCAATAGGGGGAAGTTCCGCAATTATCTAGAACTTAAACTTATCCAACAATCGAGTCAATAGCCTTTATTAACTGTTCTATTTCAGCCGGAAGGGTAAAATAATGAATACAGGCTCGAATGCAATCAGGGTAATGGAGGGTTCTCAGTAAAAAACCTTTTTCTTCCAATTCCTGAACTAATTGTTTATGAGCAAGGTTTCGGGTAACCTGAAAGGAAACTAAACCAGCTTCAGGAGCAGAGTTCTTTAAACATTTAATCCCCTCAATTTTAGATAATCCCTGCCATAAATAGGCACTTAATTGACAAATTTGTTCATAGCGTTTCTCGACTCCTCCCCAATTTTGATGAACCACCAGGGCTGCCCTTAATCCTTCATATTGGGGATAGGCTGAGGAGGCTACTTCAAATTTCCTTCCATCATTTTTCCAAGCCATAGGTTGTCCATTCCCGTTAAGATCAATCCCTCGCCAACCAATAAACGTTGGATTTAAGTAATCAAAGCTTTCAGGTCTAATATAGAGTCCCCCGACACCTACTGGACCGCAAAACCATTTATGGCCAGTAAAAGCATAAAAATCTACATTCGAGGCAGCTAAATCTATGGGTAAAGATCCAGCTGACTGGGCTGCATCGACTAAAACCCTGATGGGGCGATCACTGTGAGCAAAATGATGACAAACACTGACGATCTCACTCAAGGGTAACACTTGTCCGGTATTCCAGAGTAAATGGCTGAGGATCACTAGTCGGGTTCTGGGGGTTAAATAGTCCTGAATTACAGTGGTTGGGTTTCCCTGATTAAGGGTTTGTAGGATGGGACAGATTGCAATTTCTACTCCAAAACGCCGAGCAATTTCTTTGACAATAGCAATAATCCCAGGATGCTCACAATCGGTTATTAAAATGCGATCACCTTTTTGCCAATCAATGCCCCAGAGAACAATATTACATCCTACGGTCACATTTTCAGTCAAGGAAATTGTTTGAGGAAATACACTAAATTCTTGAGCTAATTCTTGTCTGAGCGCAGCTTCTTTTTGTTGTAACCAACTATTAACTCGTAGGGAAAACGGTCCTTTCTGTTGCAAAAATTCGTGAGCATCAATAATGGCTTTTAAAGCTGAACGGGGTAAGGTTCCTTGTCCTCCAAAATTAAAATAAACCTTGTTGCTTAGGCTAGGAAATTCCTGTCTTTGCTGTTGTAAGAGGGAGGTAATCCCTTGGATGTTTATCATTTGCTGCCCAACATTCACAGTAAGGAAAAATCTACAAGGCAAATTAGGACATAGATGGTTAACGTTAAAATGTCTTCATTGCTCTTAGTTTATATTTCTAGGATACTAGAAATATTTTTAGTGATATTCAACTCTAGTAGCTTTTTCTAAAATCAGAAATATTACGCTAAAGCAAAGATAGCTACTTTTTCCCTGTTTTAATCTATCTCCTTTTTTTAGCTTTATATTTTATCCTCAAACTCAAGAATGCTGCTAACTGATATCCTCTTACTCGATTATAAACGCTGTCAACGGCGTGCCTTTCTTAATGTTTATGGTGATTCCTTTGAAAAAGGTGCTGAACGGGACTTTCTGCTAAAGTTACGCCAGGAAAATCAACTTCATATCACCTCAACCTTGGAAACATTTTATCCCCATTATCAAAAGCCTCAATATGACTTGAGGAATTCGACAGCTCAGGCAAAAGCCACGGAAGCTTTGATGAGACAAGGGATTAGCTGTATTTACAATGGAACACTGTTTGAATCTCACGAATTTAGGCAACAGTATCACTCTCACTCGACTCTAACATTGTTCCCGGATCATTATGAGTTTAATTGCCTGGGAAAACCTACATTATTAGTAAAACACCCTGGACAGTCAAAATTTGGGGATTGGTTCTATTCTCCTGTAAGTATTTATTTAGGTCGTCGTCCCAAACCTGAATATAAAATGGTCGCAACGTTTTATGCCTATCTTTTAGGCAATCTTCAAGAAACCCCTTCTCCAGCGCCGACATTGATTTTACGCCAACATAACCATTATGAAGTGGATCTGAGCCAATGGTTGCCAAGACTTCAGATAGCGGCTACAGACTGTTTGGAAATGCTCATCCAATCTCAAGAGCCAGAAGTGTTTATTTCTCGTCAACGGTGTAATTTGTGCCATTGGTATAAACATTGTTATGCAATTGCCCAATCTCAACAACATTTATCGTTAGTTCCAGGGGTAACACCGAGTCGTTATCAGTCTTTGTTGGACATAGGGGTAGAGACAGTGAAATCTTTAGCCGATATTTCTCCTGTGAACATAAGAGAAGTCATGGATTCTGATTTGGCTAGCCAACTCCAACAACAAGCCCAAGCGATAGTAGACAATCGGGCGATCCGAAAATCCCAGTTTCAAAGCGATATTCATGGATTAATTCCTACTCGGGAATTTGAGTTATATTTCGATATTGAAGCTGAACCAGAACGGAAATTAGATTATTTATTAGGGGTATTATTGGTAGAACACTCAACTCAAACAGAGACATTTTATCCTTTGTTGGCAGAAAGTCCTGAAGATGAGCAGCACATTTGGCAACAGTTCCTTGACTTAGTTAACCAATATCAAGATGCTCCTATTTTTCACTTTTCTGAGTATGAAGTAGAAACAATGAAACGGTTAGCCAAATTATACAAAACTCCTCAATGGCAACTCGAACGTTTATTATCCCGTTTTGTTGATCTTCATCACCGTGTTATTACCTCTGTAATTTTACCTGTGGAAAGTTATTCCCTAAAATCTTTAGCCAACTGGATTGGATTTCATTGGCGTGATCCTGGTATTAGCGGAGATCAATGCGTTTGCTGGTATGATCAATGGTTAAAGACAGAAGATCGTACTTTATTATCCTCTATTTTGCGTTATAACGAGGATGATTGTCGTGCAACTCTTTATCTCAAAAATTGGTTATTAAAATTTCTAGGTTAAAGATTTCGAAGAACTGATGTAAAAAGACTCTAAACTTCTTTAAATCTAGCTCAATAATTATTCATGAACAGAACTAATTTCTGATGAGAAATGCCTTTGTTTTTAAAGTTATGTAAATATTTTTTACAATTTCTCAGTTTAGTTATCTAGATTACCAGTTTTTTGAGAACGTCAATGTTATCCTCAAATAAGAACAGGCGTTAAGATGATGAGGCCCATAGGATTTTCCCTCTAATGTTTTTGTTAATCTCAGTGATCAGAAGGTGATTTGTTATGATGCTCCCAGTTTTTCCTCTCTTATTCTTTGTAACCTCCATCGGGAGTATTTTGTGGTATCAACGGACAGATAATGATATTTTTGGAGTTTTAGCCGCTGCGAGTGCCTTGACTTGTCTAATTTGGGGATTAATCATTGCCCATTGGTCAATTCATTTGGTGAGTTTAATTATGTTGCTAAGATTTGGATCGCCTGTTTTCAACGCTATTCAAGTTAAAGTGAGCGACAAATAAGTTTAAGATCACCAGGGAAAAGTAAAAAGCTGTTGGAATTTAGACTTTTTATGTCTCATCAATCCAACAGCTTTGGTCTAAAAAAACAAATTAGTCTTCGCCACTTTCGGCGTCTTCAGCACCAGGAGTAATTTCTTCGGTAGTCGGTTGAATACTATCTTCAACCCTTCCATCTTCTTCAGAAGGACTAGAACAAGCTCCGATGATAGTAGCTAGACTAAGAGCAAAAAATAACTGCATTGTTTTTGAAGGCATAGGTATTCTCCTAAAATAATCTTCTAAAGCTCCTATTGTAGATATAAATACTTATTTTTTTCAATAACAGAGATTAACAAAATATAATATGTAGTTCCAATAACCCCTGTTGACAAATGATGATTTTGACTATTGACTCAGGTTTTTACGTCCAAAAAATAAAATGATCTAATTAAGAAAATATCTAAAGTTAATTTTGTTGATGAGATGAAAACTGTAGTTTAGTAAGTAAAATCAGCTAAGAATAATGCTGAGGCTTATAAAACCCGCTCTCAAAGTTGAAAAGTATAAAATATGCTTGAAACTTCTCTAGAACGTAATTTTTAAAAAAAATAGCAGTTTATCCTCAATATATTCATTCTTCTTTAGTTGTTAAGGGAAAAGAATGTTCTATAGAAGCCATACGGATAATGTTTTTACAGAGGGTAAGTGATTTTTGCGTTCTGATGTTTTGTTTATCTTGTTTCTCAATATTTTTAAGACTTATTAGGGGAGTGAATTGGTATATTGAAAATACTGAAGGGAAAAAGATCTATAGATTTAAAGCAAGTTTAATGTTAGCATGTCTGTTTTTCAAAACATTATGTTAGGCTTGTGACCTAAGCAGTTTAATTAGTAGTGATAGGATAGATTAAAAATTGAGTTAAAAAGCCAGCTAAACAGAAAATTTTGTTTAATATAGATTAAGATTCGTCGTTTAATTTTTGCTCAAAAAAACCCTATAATTTAATTTTCTATCTAAAACTTGTACAAATTTGTTACGTCAATGAGGAAGTTTATAATAATGAGGAAGTTTCTAATTAGAGAAGTATTATTAATTATAAAAATAATTAATAATTAAGGCTATTTTAGCCTAGCTATGAGAAAAGCATAGTAAACAAAGTCTGACGATATTGCTTTGTAAGCTTTCTACAACTCCCTACAATTTCTCCTCTCTAGTTAAAGAACAACTTGGCTCAGAATATATTGCAGACGATCATAATCGTCTTTCAGTAAAATACTTAAACTTCGTCCTACTTTAACTAGCCAATCCCGCTCAGCTTTTCGTAATAAATAAATCTCCCGTATTGTAGCAGCAATTAAGGCTTCAGGTGGAGCATCTTTAACTTGTAGGAGAATGCGTAAAAAGTCTATTTTATCACTAAAGTGAATAATTTCTGCAGGTTGACATAGATAGACTCCCTGATGAATTTGGGGCGGACGAGGGGGTAACTATTGATAAACTCTTCCAGGAGTTTTTCCATTACCATTAACTCCATGATCAGGAGTTTCAAAACCGACAATGGTGGTGCGAAACTCAGTGTTTAGCATAGCAAAAATTTGGGGTTGCTGCTCGCGTAAATCTGTCAAAGATAATCCTAATGCTCGCGCTCGATGCACTGAGTCAATGGGTGAAGTGGTAGCGTAAGTGACAATCCCCAAAATTTTATTCCCTGATTCTTCATCTAAAGATTTAACCCAACTGCCAAAAGCAGGCATCACCGGAAAGTTTAGTTCTTCAGGTTCGAGACATTGAGCTAAAAATTGAGTGGTTGATGTTTCAATTACTTCAGCAATATGACCCAGTTGACGGTTATCCGTTGTAAATCGGAGTAGGGGAGGACACATAAGCTATAGCTATTCATTATCTAAATTATTAAGATAAGGGACTGAGCTCCATTTAACCAATCTTAAAGGAGCTCACTATAAACGTACAATTAATGCTATTTCCTCTTTTTAGCAGCTGTAGGATCAAATGCTTCTAATTCAGATAGTTGGAAAGTGACGAGTTTATCCCAGTTACCTTCTTCAAATAAGATAGCAGCTTTTCCATCGCTCACCCGCTGTACAAGTCCTTCAAAACAGTAGTAAGTATCATAAGGATTAGTAACTCGCACGGTTGTACCAGGTACAATTATCATGGTTTTTGTCTCGTTAGTAACGTTTCTCTGTATTAGCTTAACACCAAAGATATCTAGTTCATACGATAAACTGTTGTTCATCGTATGGCATAGTTCTCTATTATTTGTTTTATTTGATTATTGTTTAATATTTATATACTATAGTGACCAAAGATTATTAGTTAACTTAACAATATTTATTCTTGTATTAACACAACTCTTAAATCTTTTATTTGCTTAATTGGTAAAATATATTTTTTCATAAACCTCAATTATCGAGGTATTTTATTTTGATAAATATTTGTTTGAATTTGGTTAATTTTTTAACTTAAAATCTTTGGTCATAAATTAGCAATTACATAAATAATAGATTGGATTTTAGTTTGTCCGGCAATAACTAGCTTATCAAGGATAAGTAATCTTTACAGGAAAGATAAATTGTTTTCATTGATCGGTTGATTATCCTAAGCTTCTAAAATTTTAGGATTAAAGACAGAAAGTAATTTATTATAAAGTATTGTATTTTTATTTTTTAAAAAAAATAGTGAATAATATAATAAAACAATCAAGTATTTTAGAAAAAATTAATTATGATATAGTTAATGTTTGTCCTCGTTAAAAAATACCATATTTACTTTTCAATATTTATATAATAAATGTGTAATTTTAAAATTATTTTTAATAATTTTATTGTGACTTTCAGTAGTTATTATATTAATTTTATAGACAAAGTATTATATATCTTATATGTTAGTAATTATTTGATAAGTATCTAGAGCAATATCCATTTTATTTATATCATGTGACATACAGTAAATACTCTAAATTTCGGTAAAAAAAGTTATTTTATTTTCTTCAAGCGATTTAATTCCATGAAGTGTTACTCTATTTTTAACTTTTAAAACTTTTTTTAACAGATAAATATCAATATTCATTATTAGAATATAACAAAGAACTAAGTAGAGGAAAAATTTTATATATTTATTTACAATATTGTTGCTTATTTAACTTATAAAAAGTTGTTTTTAACTTAAAATATTATATGTTAAAAAACAATAAAAATTATTTTTATTAGAATTTTTTCAATTAATAAAGACTAAATCGTAAAAAGATTACTAATTATGCTTTGATTGATATATAATCCAAGGTATTATTATTGACTGGGTAAAAAATAGAGCTTAATTAATTAGACTGTAAAAGTTAAAATAATTAGATTTTAATAGTTAAAATTTTCATATATTTATGACTGCATTTCTTAAATTAGAAGTAAATATATACTGCTTTCCAGAAAAAACTTATCACTTATTTTTTATAACTACTCAATAAATGTTTATAGTCAAGATTAACAATCTTACTGAATTTAAATTATTTAAAAGTTTATTTTCTTTTATTAGACAATAAAATCTGTTTAATTAATTAAAAGCAATAATCATATATACTTTCTTCTGTTATGTCTGTTTAGTGTTCTTTTGATTTTCGAAAAAATACTAAAATCATAATAAATATATATTTTTTGATATTAAAAAAATATTATCGAACGTTAATCGATAAAAAAAAATAGAAAAAATATCCTAATCAACTAATAAAGTTATTATACAATAAATGCAACCTATCAATAAATTAAATAAAAACTAATTGTATTTCCGTAATATTTCTTGATTAAACTTATTTAAAGCTAATTAAAATAAGGAGCAATAGATACTTAAATATTAGCAAATAAATTAATAAAGTGAATTATTGCCTAAATTATATTAGACAATGATACCTAATAGCTTAAAAAATAAATTTTTTAAAATTAAATGATAATTATTGACGGGCTTATCAAATAAAAATTTATTTGATAAGTTTTTTCCCGAAAAACAGAGTGATTTTAAAATTAAAATAGATAATCAATCAAGTAAAATAAAAATTTTACCGACGACTTCTAAAGTAGAGAGTTACCGTAATACTTTATCCATATTTCTATTCCATCTTTTTAATTATTTTTTGAGGTTCTCAAGTAATTTAAGTAATAATTTAGTTTATCTGTCTCACTTTTTGGTTGATATATTTAGCCTTAAACTCCATCATATCCTCTTCAATTAACGTACGTTTCATCATTATTCATGTAAATAATCAAAATTCTTTCATCCATATGAAAAGGTGACATGATAGGTAAATTATGCTACATTCCTCAAAATGCCACAATAATCAAAATATGATCACGACAGACTTCTATTGGTAACTTCTATGGCTAGGTTTTCTAAAACTCCTAAATCACTTACAGGTGCTCAAATTCGAGAGAAATTTCTTAAATTCTACGAGGAAAAACAACACAAAATCTTACCCAGTGCATCTTTAATTCCAGAAGATCCTTCTGTACTTCTAACCATTGCAGGGATGTTACCTTTTAAACCTATCTTCTTGGGAAAACAAAAACCAGACTATCCTCGGGCTACCACTTCGCAAAAGTGTATTCGTACCAATGATATCGAAAATGTGGGACGTACTGCGAGACACCATACTTTTTTCGAGATGTTGGGAAATTTCAGTTTTGGGGATTATTTTAAAGAACAAGCAATTGCCTACGCTTGGGAATTATCAACTCAAGTGTTTAAACTACCCCCAGAAAATCTTGTTGTGAGCGTTTTTGAGGACGATGAGGAAGCATTTGCAATTTGGCGTGATAAAATTGGCATCTCTCCCTGTCGCATTCAAAAAATGGGGGAAAAAGATAACTTTTGGAAAGCAGGCTCCACGGGACCTTGTGGACCTTGTTCAGAGATGTATTATGACTTTCATCCTGAATTGGGGGATAATAATATTAATTTAGAAGATGACTCCCGTTTCATCGAGTTTTATAATTTGGTGTTCATGCAATATAACCGTGATGCAGAAGGGAATTTAACCCCGTTAGAAAATAAAAATATTGACACAGGAATGGGGTTAGAACGGATGGCTCAAATTCTACAGAAGGTACCTAATAATTACGAAACAGATCTAATTTTTGCTATTATTGAAACGGCAGCAAAAATTGCTAGAATTAACTATAGAAAAACTGACGAAAAAACCAAAGTATCTTTGAAAGTAATTGGCGATCATGTGCGGTCCGTAGTTCAGATGATAGCTGATGGAATTACTGCTTCAAATACGGATCGTGGTTATGTATTACGTCGATTGATTCGTCGAGTGGTACGTCATGGTCGGTTAATTGGAATAGATGGAGAATTTATTACTAAGGTTGCTGAAACAGCGATGCAACTTTCTGAAGAAGAATATCCTAATGTTAGAGAAAGAGAAACACTAATTAAAGAAGAATTACAACGAGAAGAATCTAGTTTTTTAGAAACTTTAGAACGCGGAGAAAGCCTATTAGCAAAAATTATCAAGAATACCTATAAAAATAGTAAAATTTCAGGAGTGGATGCGTTTACACTTTATGATACCTATGGATTTCCTCTAGAATTAACCCAAGAAATTGCAGAAGAACAGGGGTTAACTATTGATGTTGACGGCTTTGAAGTAGCGATGAAAGAACAGAAAGAACGGTCAAAAGCTGACTATAAAACCATTGATTTAACCGTACAAGGTAGCTTGGATAAATTGCGTGAATATATCAATCCTACAATTTTTTTAGGCTATACAGAACCTAAAACGACGGCTAAAGTAAAAGCAATTTTGGAAAAAGGAAACCTCGTTAAAAATGCGACATTAGGAACCGATATTCAGATTGTTTTAGATCAAACTACTTTTTACGGAGAGTCGGGAGGACAAGTCGGTGATTGCGGTTATTTGACTGGGGATAATTTACTAGTTTGTATTAAAGACGTTAAGAAAGAATCGGGTATTTTTCTTCATTTTGGACGAGTTGAGCGAGGAATTATTGAAGTAGAAAATACTATCACCGCAACTATTAATAACGCCTGTCGTCATCGAGTTCAAGCACATCATACTGCTATCCATTTATTACAAGCCGCGTTGAAAAAAATAGTTGATGATTCTATTTCTCAAGCAGGATCATTAGTAAACTTCGAACGCTTGCGTTTCGATTTCAATTATATCCGTGGCATAAGACCGGAAGAATTACAAGAGATTGAGACTTTAATTAATAGTTGGATCTCCGAAGCGCACGATACCCAGATATCAGTTATGGAGTTAAAAAAAGCTAGAGATAAAGGAGCAATTGCTCTGTTTGGGGAGAAATATAACACAGAAGTTCGGGTAATAGATATTCCAGGAGTTTCTATGGAATTATGTGGGGGAACTCATGTTAAGAACACTGCCGAGATTGGACTATTTAAAATTATTTCTGAAAGTGGTATTTCTTCAGGAGTAAGACGTATTGAGGCGGTGGCAGGTCATGCGGTTTTAGAATACTTAAATGTGCGAGAAATGGTGGTTAAAGAACTTTGTAATCGCTTTAAAATTAAACCAGAAGAAATTAGCAATCGTATTAAATTTCTGCAATCTGAATTAAAAACTACTCAGAAGAAATTAGAGGTAGTAAAACAGGAACTTGCTATTGCTAAATCTGACCAATTATTAAGTGAAGCTGAAGCGGTTGGTTCTTTCAAGATTTTAGTTTCAGATATGGGAGATCTTGAGATAAAAGCTTTACAAACTGCGGCGGAAAGACTACAACAAAAATTGGGAGAAGCTGCGGTTATTTTAGCTTCAGTTCCCAGTGAAGGAAAGGTTAATTTAGTGGCTGCGTTTAGTGAAAAAGTGAATGAAGAAAAGAAACTGATGGCAGGTAAGTTCATCGGTGAAATTGCTAAAATCTGTGGAGGAGGTGGCGGAGGTCGTCCTAATTTAGCCCAGGCAGGGGGAAGGGATACTAGAAAGTTAGCTGAAGCTTTATTAACGGCTAAACAGCGATTAGTAGAGAATTTACAATAATGACAAAAAAAGGGTGAGTAGAAATTATTTTATTTTTTTCCCATCAATCTCAATTTTCAAATCAGTGCTTGCCCTGATGCAAATTTTCATCGAAGATGAAGTAAAATTTTTAATATATAAAGCACATAAATTGATTCAATAAAGCAATACTATTTAAGTAATTTCTCTTATCTACTCATGACCATCTCACTAGATAAATGACACTTTCATCTTAACCTATAAAATAATTAATCACACTACGATCATGTTATGCACAACAACATGGGCTAGTCTGTAGTTGTGATAATTAAAAAACTTTTTGAAGTCCTGCTAAGTCTACTCGGTGTGAATTCTCTTTTAGATAATCATTACCTTGGTTTTAAAAGAATCGGCTTTTTGATACTAAAAATAAAGAATGGGTAATCAATAAAAGATGAGACTATTGTTTTGACTATATCCTACAACTATAAAAACTTAATTTTATTACAGCTAGCCTAGAAAGGCTATAGTTTTTAAAAAAATTCTAACAAAAAAACGTAAATCTCACTTTTAGTATTAGTTATATTCGAACATTAATTGCCTTGTAAATTTTCCTATGATTTAGGATTTACCTTTTATGAGTAATTGCCTTAATTCACTTTTATATAGGTCTAGAAATACCAAACCATGTAAGTTTCAATAATTTTCCTATTTGATTAATCTGATAGCTAACCATCCCTAGACTATTAATTGCTATGGTGATGTTTTATAAAACATCTGATTTTCAATATTTCTTTGCTTTTTCGATTTTATCCTATTACCCTTCTGAGTTAAATTATGATTGCAACAAACAAGTTAATTGTCCCTGATTAATTTTACACAAACTTACTGAGTCGAACATCGTAATAAGTAAGTAGGCAATACAATAACTCGCTTATCGACAAAGAGATTAGTGATGTCTTAGAGTATAGTTAATAAAATTTTCCACTTCTTCAACACGAAGTCGTACCTAAGAAGTTTCATGATAAAAACGAATTTTGACTAAAAATAACCTGGATATTTCAGCAGACAAAAATATTATCTACTCCCTCTAGAGGTCCTTATTGCTGATTACAAAACATGTTAATTGCCCTGAATTTAGCAATAATTTTTACTTTATAAAGTTTCTATGGTTTACTTTTGAGCAAGGAATCATAATCAAGGTAATTTTCTCTAAAATTGTTTGTGATAGAATCTATTCCTGAATTTCAAACCTTTTTATTATTACAACGTTTACAATGGACTTTGAGTAAGGTGAATTACCTCAAAAATACCCAAAATCACTGTCTCGACATATTCTTTGACCAAGCCGATAGGAATATAAGGACCAGTCATTCTGAGATCTCCTTAGGCTATGAAAGAGCTTTTAACCAAAGATTGCAAGAAATTAAGCGCACCAAGTTAATACAATCAACTGTCCCAACTTATTGTCGGGGATGATCTCGCTACAATGATAGATGGCACCATTACGGTGGTGCTCTTTTTTTATGGCGAACGACTTAAAAGCTATGGAGACTTAACAATCTATATCACTAAAGAAGTCATGGATTAACTTCCAACAGATCAATCATTTTTAGGATGAAGTGCCATGTAATCTGTCTCTCTAAAAGTTGTTATGGAGACTGTCTTTGGAATCAGTCAGGGAGGGTTCTCCCGAAGACTCCAGAGTCTTATAAGTCAGTTAACTGACTTGTCTGAGTTCCCTATCGCCTCAGCCATACCCTTTTTTTCTTTCTTCCAAAAAGACTAGTAAATTTGGAGTCTTTGAGCTAAATTTATGCGAAACTGCAACTAAGTTGATGAATTAATTTATGGAGAAATAAACACTCGCCGTTCTAACCGAAATCCCAACTGTACAGATATCCTTTCTTTGCTAATGGAAGCGCCAGATAAAACAGGAGAAACCCTTAATGATAATGAATTACGCAATGAACTAATAGTCCTATAAATTGCAGGTCATGAAACAAGACAGCGATGACCTGCAATTTATATTGACTTTATTGTTTCTCCGACGTTAAAGAAAAACTTTTCAAAGAGTTAGCTGATTTTTGGGATTCCCCTGATCCAATGACAATCTTCTGTCTTGCTTACTTAACGATGGTTTGTAGTGAAATTTTACGGATTTCACCGGTAGCGATGTTAACTTTTCCAAAAGTCGCTCAAAAACCGGTCGAGATTTTGGGTTATTCCATTGTGCCAAAGACCCTTGTTATGAGCCGTATCTACTTGACCTTGCAACATGAAGACCTTTATGCTGATATTCGTAAGTTCAGACCAGAATGCTTTCTAGAACGGGAATATTCTCCCTATAAGTTCGTTCCTTTTGGAGGTGGGGTTTGTCGTCGTTTGGAAGAAGCATTTGCTCAATTCGAAACAAGGTTAGTTCTCAGGCACTATTGTCTATAGTCTCAGGTTATCAACTAAAGTCATGGAAAAAACAACTAGAAAATTATAACGCCATGGACTTACTTTAATCTTCAAGTCGGGGAGTTAAAATGATGAAGTCGAAAGTCCTAGATAATTCACCTCAAAGAAAGACCCAACTTAATAGGGTCTAAAGTAAAACTCTTGATTCTCTATTACCTGCATCCTGAATGTTCAAACTCTCCACCTATAGTTTTTTAAAAGTCCTCGGCAGTTTATTTGGACTGTGGCTAGCCTTTGAATTACTCTCCTATCTGGTGGTGGAGTCTCTTTGGTTTCATGAGTTAGGCTATCTAAATTCCTTTTTAAAGCGGTTACTGTGGCAATTTGGGCTATTTGGTATAACAACAGGATTTTCTCTTGTTTTTTTACTGAAGAACTTACACCAAGCACAGTATTATCAATGGCATTCTATCCCAGAACCCCCTTTTCTCGAGAAAGAACGACACATGGGGAATAGGAGCAGTCACAGCCAAAAAAACTATCAGATCTCATTTCCAGAATCCCGTTCCTTTGGTCTATCTTGGTTACTAACCTTAGTATTGTTCCTGGGAACACTGATAGGCTTGATGTTACTGTACTACAGTCAAGTTGTCTATGATGTTTGGACTCCTGATCTAACTCTTCCCAATATAACTCCCCCGCTTCCCTCTCCTTTTTATTTTAATTCCATACCAAAACTTTTTTCTCAAATTCATCAGCATCTTTGGAAGGTTGGAGTTGTTGGAGGATTAATTCTTTTGACTTTATTGAGGAGAAAATCCTATCTAAAAGCCATGGCCATTATTTTTAGTATTATTTTTGGCTTGGTAATATCAGGGAATTGGACAAAAATTCTTCAGTATTTTAACTCAACTCCTTTTTCAGCGATAGATCCTCAATTTAGTAGAGACATCAGTTTCTATGTCTTTGAGTTACCGTTTTGGAAATTGCTTGATTTTTGGTTAGGTGGACTATTTATCTACGGCTTTGTCGCCGTTAGCCTTACCTATCTCCTATCGGGTAAAAGTCTTTCTCAAGGAGAATTTCCAGGTTTCTCGCGCCACCAACTACGTCATCTGTATCTATTAGGCGGTTTAACCATCTCGATTGTAGGATTGCGCCATTGGTTGAACCGTTATGATCTTCTATATTCTCCCCGTGGAGTGGTTTATGGGGCAAGTTACACCGATGTCCATGTGTCATTACCCGTGCATACGACCCTATGTATCTTAGTCACTGTGATCGCTGTGTGGTTACTCCTTAAAGCCATAACAGGATTCGGTCCCCCCTCCTCTGTGCAACCTCTTAAAAGTAAGAATAGACCTTTTTTTCCTTTTTCGACCCTTCCTTTTATTTTATATTTAATCATTCTCATTTTTGGTTCATTCGCGACTGAAGTAGTTCAAAGTTTTGTAGTTCAACCGAATGAATTAGGCCGAGAACGCTCTTATATTGAACGAAGTATTGCCCTAACCCGCACCGCGTTTAATTTAGATAAAATTCAAATCGAAACCCTTGATGCTACTGGAACTCTGACGGATGAAGATCTGCAAGATAATCATTTAACTATCAAGAATATTCGTCTGTGGGATGCTCGTCCTTTACTACAAACAAACCGTCAACTGCAACAGATTCGTCTTTATTATAAATTTCCTGACGCAGACATTGATCGTTACAAAATTCCTATAGAAAATGAATGCTTATCCACCAACATAGCTAAACAACAGGTATTGATTGCAGCTAGGGAGCTTGATTATAATGAAGTTCCTGAACAAGCTAAAACCTGGGTTAACAAACATTTAATTTACACTCACGGCTATGGATTTACTATGTCCTTAGTCAATCGAGTCGATCAAGGGGGATTACCATTCTATGTTGTCCAAAATATTGGGACAACCAGCAATGCAGGGGAATTACAAACTCCAAGTGCTAACATTTGTGACAGTATTCCCATTGATAACCCTCGTATCTACTTTGGGGAATTGACCGATACTTACATCATGACTAATACTGAGGTACAAGAATTAGACTATCCCAGCGGTCAGGATAATGCTTACAATGTCTATGATGGTCAAGGAGGTATCTCTATTGGTTCGGCAGTACGACGACTACTATTTGCCGAGTATCTCAAAGACTGGCAAATGCTGTTTACTAAAAATTTTACGTCCCAGACTCGTTTGTTGTTTCATCGTGATATTAACCGTCGTATTCGTAAAATTGCCCCTTTTCTACACTTTGATCACGATTCTTATTTAGTCAGTGCGAAGGTAGATGACTCTAACTCTAATAAGTTAGTCAGTTCCAGTACTCTCTATTGGATTATAGATGCTTATACCACCAGTGGTGGCTATCCTTATTCTGATCCAGGAGAACACAACTTTAACTATATTCGTAACTCCGTAAAAATCGTAATTGATGCCTATAATGGAGACGTGCAATTCTATGTTGTTGACCCCAGTGATCCTATCATTCAAACCTGGCAACAAGTTTTTCCAGACTTATTTAAACCTTTAGAAGAAATGCCTATCACCCTCAAGGCACATATCCGCTATCCCAAAGACTTGTTTAATACTCAATCAGAAAGACTGTTAACTTATCACATGACTGATGCTCAGGTATTTTACAATCGTGAAGATCAATGGCGCATTCCCCAGGAAATTTATGGGAGAGAACGACAGCCTATTGAACCTTATTATCTTTTGATGCGTGTGACGGGAAAGTCTCAAGAATTTATTTTAATCAACTTTTTTACGCCTACAAGTCGCAATAATTTAATTTCAGGTTTATTTGCTCAGTCTGATGGACGAAATTATGGCAAACTGAATTTGATTCAATTACCCAAGCAACGAGTTATTTATGGACCCGAACAAATTGAAGCTTTGATTAATCAAGACCCAGTAATTTCTCAACAAATTTCCCTCTGGAATCGTCAGGGATCTCGTGTTATTCAAGGTAATCTTTTAGTCATCCCTTTTTTTGCTGAACAATCTCTTCTTTATGTAGAGCCCTTATATTTAGAAGCCGAGCAAAATAGTCTTCCGACGTTGGTAAGAGTCATCGTGATTTATGAAAATAAAATTGTTATGGCCCAGAATTTAGATAAGGCACTTCAATCAATTTTTGAACCTTCAGAATCTACTCCTGAGACAATTATTCGATCTCTTACAGAAGAAGAAAGACAGACATTACTAGAATTAAAATGAACAATTATCAGACTAAGACTAACGCTCTAATTTTTGGAGCATCAAGAGGAATCGGTTTAGGGTTTGTTAGAGCTCTTCTCGAAAAACAGGACGTCAATATTTATGCAACTTATCGTCGGAGAAATTTATCCGCCGAATTACTTTCCTTGGAAACTACACATCACCAGGTACTTCATTGCTTAGCAGTAGATGTAACAAAAGAAGAGCAAATTGCTAATCTTTCAAATTATATACAGCAAACGGAATCTAAACTTCATCTAGTAATTAACTGTGTAGGAATTCTACATCAAGGAGCCTTACAACCTGAAAAAAGTATCAGACAGATTTATTCAGAAACCTTGGTTTATTATTTTCAAGTCAATAGCATTGCTTCTGCTTTAATTGCTAAGCATTTTCTACCATTATTTTGTCATCCTAATAAAAGTATCTTGGCTTTTATTGGGGCAAAAATAGGGAGTATTGGTGATAATCATTTAGGAGGTTGGTATGGCTATCGCGCTTCTAAAGCGGCTCTGAACATGTTTATGAGAACGATTGCCATAGAGTATAGTCGCAAATGTCCCCAAACAATTGTAGTTAGTTTACATCCTGGAACGACTGATACAGATTTATCAAAACCTTTTCAAAAAAACATTCCCCCCAATCAATTATTCTCAATAGAGAAAACAGTCAATCAACTACTAGAAGTGATTAATAGTTTAACTGAAAACGACAGTGGATATTTTTTCTCCTGGGATGGCAATCGTGTGCCCTGGTAGCTTTCTTATAATTAAGTCTTAACTTAACTTTAATAATAGGAACTATTTTACCATCGATTGATTTCTGATTAGCGTAATCGACATTATTCTCCATTAAACTTAGTCTGTTCTTCGGTTAAAACAGCATTCTCTTTAATAAGAGTACACATACTCTATAAGGTTTTTACTAAAAAAAACATATTTTCCACAAAAATTAATCCCGTCACCCAAAATTGCCATCTCATCATATAAGAAAGACAAATAATACCTAATACATATACTATTTCTGCCGTCCCTAAAGCGCGGAACTTAAGACTTAAGTCCTCATCCTATTAATAAGTATCCGACGGCACATAATCATAACAAAAAATTAGATAAATGCATTAATATCTAATTCAAAAAAAATACCTCAGTCATTAAGAATAACTCGCACTAAACATCAAAGATAGCCCAAGTACAGAGTATCTATCGGATGCATTTAACCTTCTCTCAAAAATAGGTTTAGCTAATCATTATAGTTTTTCCTATTTGAATAAAGATAGATTAAATAATTGCCTGGTTTATCCACCTAAGAGGAGAAAATAGAGCATTCATCAGAATAGCTACTGATAATAGACATAAAATAATAAAGATTTAATTTTAATTATCTAAATAGTGTTGTTAAAAACGCATAATAAGGTTATTAAATTTCAAAAAAATATTGATAATATCAAGATATTTAAATTTTAGTTTTTAATCGCTTAACTAACTTAATCATTAGTTAACTTAACATACAAGTATGAGCTAGTTTTACAAGAGAGTCCATTTTTTAAAAAAATCAATCCCTTTCAATTATTAAATCTTCTCTGCTTATTATTTTCGAAATTTTTCCGTCAACCTTCTGTTTACAGTTATGATGGTGGCAGGTGATTTGTTACACTAATCCACAAACAAATTCTACCCGCAAAGCATTGTCTTAGATGTAAGTTCTAAATATTTTAGAGTCGTGCTTATGTTGGCGATGAATAACTGAGGATACTCCCGTGAATAATAAGTTCCCAAAATTTGTCTGGCTTAATAACTTCGGACTTAACTGCTTGTTGACATTTTTGTTGTTGGGGCTGTTTTTGAGTTCGATAGGGTTAGGCTGGGTCCTTAATAGCTTTCTTATCCTTGTCGCTTTGATTTTTATTGCTCCAGTGATCGTTTTATGGAGAATACGCTGGTGGCTTCTACGGGATTTAGTTGAAGATAAGTGTCCAGTCTGTAGTTATGGGTTTACGGGATTTAATAAAACTGAAGGCCAATGTCCTAATTGTGGTGAACCTCTCAAGATAGAAGGAGGGCATTTTCATCGCGTTATCCAACTAGATACAATTGATATTGATGCTGTAGAAGTCTCTGTCAATCAATTGGAAGACTGATTGAACAAATTGGATCGATTGTTGATGATAATAGTTGTTAAGATCTAATTTCTAGTGAGTGATCGCAAAGTAACTGTTACATAATTTAAAGTTACGTCGGCTTTTAGCAAAGAGAATTTGCTCTGTGCGGTAAACTAGCTTGTGGTTTAATTCAGACTTTTTGAAAAAACTAAAACAAGATTACTCCTTAAGGTACAAGGAATTTATCTCGGAGATAGTTTTCTACACTGCTAGTAAGGACGCCTTTTAGATATGCCAAACTTTCATCGGCCAAGACCCCTACGATGAAAAGTATTGTAGCGGTCTTGGCCGATGAAAGAGCAAGCTTCACATACGGACTATCAATCTTGAGTGGGGTTAGTCAGATCGCTTTGTCTTCTCTGTCTCTTCATATAGAAAAAAGACTGTATTGATTGTAAGTGACGTAAAACAGCCTGCCCGACTGATTTCTTAAGTGTATGTGTTTATTTACCGACACAAACCACTCTTAATATGAGTTTTGCATACTTAGGCTATCTGAATTTAAGTGTGTGATATGCTAACATTTTTTTTATCTGAGCAGCTTTCCCACATATATAGAGCGATCAAACTACTCCCTTTTTTGTATTTTTTAAAAAAATTAATTGTAGTAAGGTAGACGATGTTGAACCTACAGGTTGAAAAAATTTTAGTTTAAGCAGAGACAGTCTCTGATTTTTATGTAACAATTTTGAGAATTTTGTTACGTTATTATAACTAAAATAGTGGTTATACACAAATTGCAAATTATTACTACTTTTCGTTGTGGAACATTTCGTTCAAACAAAGTATATGCCAATGACATCAAAATGGAAGACGAGTAGTCCTCACTCTTAAGTCCATCAGAATGAATCATTGTATTAAGTTAATCTACTGTCTTGCAGATAGATTAACGCCTGCTTTTTCTAATGTAAGACTAACTAAAAAAAGTTCAACAAGTGAAAAAACTCGAACACAGACAGGGAAGAGACAAAAACAAACTATTGAATTCCATAATCTTTAGCTAAATTAACTAAATTTTTGATTCTTTGATAATCTATCTTATACTGTCGGGTCAGGTCAAAACTGAATCTAGTTCCAGTAATATTAAGTACTATGTTGGAATTAGTAACAGCCTCGGTCAAACTTTCTGATTTGAGAACATCGCTAACGACCAACTCAACTTCAAAAGGAGAAGTTTTCCTGCCTGTTTACAAAATCTTAGCTAAGATTTTAACTGGAATTTAATGACTGGTCAGTTATTGAATAATATGTTCCCTTATCTATCCTGCTGCTAATACTTTCATCTGTCTCTCCTTAAATTGTTTGTCTGACTGGACTGATTCTACTCATATTTATCAGTCTAGATACTTAAAGCCTAATAAGCTTACCTAGCATTTTTCTTTAAGATAAAGTACAACAATAATTGGTTGTTCCTTTTTTTCAAAAAAAAGAGAGTCTTTCAACAGATTAAGTTAACTTTAAATGTTCTATAAAGGTTTGCTATGGAATGCCAATGGACTGAGAATAACTCGACTGATGTGTCTAAACTATCAAAACCCCTTGAGGAAAACCCGATTTATTTCCAGACACAGTTTGTTGGCTATATGGAAATGTACAGTGATCAGCGGACAGTAACTAACTATCTTAATGCTCATCAAGGATGGTTTTGTCGTTGTGCTGAACCGATGAAAACTGAAGCTATGGGAAAAAATGGTTATATCTTATCCGTAGGACGATTTGGTTCTTTTGGATATGAAGTGGAGCCAAAAATAGCTGTGGTTTTATTATCATCTCAAGATGGAGGATATCTAATGAATACTATTCCTCTTCCCGAAAAATCTGATTTAGGTTATGAGATAGATTATAAGGCTTCTATGCAATTAGAAGAAGTTTCTGCCAAACTAGCAGGAGAGGGAATAGGAAAAGCTTATAAAAAGCAAGGCTTATCTCAGTTACCAGACGTGATCACTAAAATTCAATGGCAATTACAGATGGATATTGCTATCCAACTTCCTAAATTTATTCACAAGTTACCTTCAAGAGTAATTCAGCAAACGGGCAATCGCCTTTTAAGTCAGATTATTCGCCAAATTTCTCTTTGTTTAACTTATAAAGTTCAAGAAGATTTTCATACTTGTCGTCATCTTCCCGTCCCCACGAAAAGTAGCCGCTACTTAGAGGAGGTTATGGTTTCTAAAGAAGAAGTTGTCTAAAATAAGGATTTAAAGACTGAAAGTAAATCTGATACAAGCCTAGCCGTGTTTTTTCTAACTAATTAGTCGAGCTCGAATGAGCGTAGAACAGAAAAGTGGCGATTTCTAGATACCAAGCTGCCTAAAAATTCAGCTTTTAGTTAGATATTTCTAAGAAAGAGAAGGACTGTAAAATTATTCGAGACTTGCAAGAAAACAAAAAAAGCAATTCTATGGTTTCAACAACAAGAAAAACAATTAAACATAATAGCAATGTGCGAACTGAATAAAAATTTCAGTTATTTTTAATCAAAAACTAGGTTGAAAAGTAATAATTTCTACGAAATTATCAATCAAAAGATATATGAAGCTGAAAAATGCTGTTCATACAAAAAAATAGAAATGGTAATTATTCTTGATGATGACTCACTGCGTGCAAGTAGTTTAGTTCAGGTTAAACTGAAACAATCATAAGAAAAAGAGTTATATCTATTCTTAGACTAATTTCTAGTCTAGAACTAAATACAATAGAAAGAGAATGATATCAAATAAAATCTTATAAAATAAGACATTATAAAGTTGCAGTAAGGATGTTTGAATATGAACATGCCCGAAGTATTTTATTTAAATAAAGTTTTTATAAAAAAAATTAAAAAATAAAAGTTGAAGTAATTTGTTCTTTAAGCATAGTCTACTAAATTAGTAATTAACAACTACCAAAGCTTAATGATTTTAATCATTAAGCTTTGGTAACATCAGAACTTTTATAAAGTAAGACATTCAGCTTCTTTTATTAGAAATCTATAATACATAGTCTATTCTAGACTATGTATTTAACTATGTTTATTTAGAGCTATCTATTTACTTAAACTTTAAAAATTGCAAATAAACTAGTCCAATAATCTGTTTTTAGATAATTTTTTTAATATCTGAGTAAATCTCATTTTTTAGAATAGTTACCGTTTTAAATGAGGATTTAGGAGGATAATGTTGACTATTTCTCTACAAACTTCTTTAAATTATCTCAACACTTCTTGATGAATAAATTAAATTACTTTCAATCCATATATTCTGGCAATATGATATTTAGTTTCTTTCTTTATCATAATCTTGAGCTAATTCTGAATTATGACTATCTCCATCTAGATAATCACTAACCTTGATATTGTCCAATATATGAGATAGGTAGAATTAGATGGACGAGGTGATAAACCTTATAAAAATATCAAAAGAGATTATAAATTATCAAAATTTCTCCTAATTATTGATTATGTTCAGAGTGATCCTTTTGCTGTGCTAAGTAAAGTTTTTACAAAAGTTCACCCACTGAGCACCTGATTTCCTCTAAGTTTGTATAATTTTCCTAGTCGACGAATTATCCTTATGGATTATCTAAAATATCGATTTGCTAAAATTACTGAAAAATTAACTACCTATCGGAGGACAGTAAAGAGTAGTTCAATCAATATTGTGGCAGTCAAACAGGGAATTTCACCTTGTACCGCAATTTTTTATTAACGATGGTCAGATGAAAGTCTGTTTTTGGGTAGGACTTCCAGTCCGAGGAAGGATAACTTTAAATCGTTAAGCTGTCCCAATCTTATGTCAATAAGTCCCAGACATGGTTGAGCATGCCTTTAAATATGAGGCTATTGATCCTTTAAATCTGTAAAATAACCCCAAACTTGCAAAAGATGCTGACTGGTTACGTAAAAAATTTAAAAATCAAAGATGGCTTTTCTGGATAATTGAGCCGTTCTACTGCGACTTAGTGGAGTTAATCTCCGTTTCCTATAAAAGAATCTAATTCCTTTTCAATTGTCAAAATTATGGCATCATTTGAGGGATGAGTATCCCATAAGGTACTACCTTGATTGTAGGTGATGGTTCCCTCCGTGGTAGATAAACTCTACTCAGAACAGTAGAATCAGAAGTTTGTAACCATATTTCAGAGGATAGACGATAATTTGTAGCCACGAATCCGGAAATATTTAAAATTAGTCCTAAAAATAGACGAAGTAATGTTAAAGTGGATATTTCTCCTTTTATTAATCGGTTATCCTGAAAAAGTTTACCCGAGAATTTTCAACGACTAATGCTAGTAAAAGTAGTTCCCAAGTTGCAAATATTATTGAAGGCTTTGAAGCAGGGCTAGACTATTACTAGTGGATGAATATACAGCCGCAACTAACTTTATAATCCGTGACCGTCGAATGTAACAATTAATTGCTAAAGATAAAGAGCTCAATTCTACTGTATTGATAAGGTTCGACAATTATATACGGATTATGGGGTGTCTACAATCTGAGTTATGAGAGGTAGTGGAAATTATTTATTATGTAGCTTAATAATGTCTAAATGTTAGTCCAACAAAAGGGCAGATAAGTTTGATCTAATTATTATTAGAATTCTTTTATCGTAAAGTGTTGAGCCGAGTAGAGAAGAACAGGCAGTTAAAGTTCAAGATGTAGAGCAGAAAGTTTTTGGGATAGAAGATATTGATTTAAGGAGAGTAGAACCTTGCTGTAAATTTCAGATTAAATGATAGCTAATCTAATTAATTAGATTAGCTATCTTAACATAATTGCCTCCATAACCTCTCAAAACAAAAATCTAAGCTCTATTGAACTTAAGAGAATCAAAAATATCAAACTTTGACATAGTCTTATTTTTTAATTCTTCTTATCATAAGAGAATTCTCGATAAATTTTTTAGTTTTAAAATCTTTATTTTAAAACTAAAATGTTAATTATTTCACATGGCAGGTCTAGTACAACTAAAATTTTTCAGCTAATGGATGTAGTTTTTTCTTATATTTAAAAGGACTTGCCGTTTAGATTTTGCTTCATAATCAACAGCAAATACCACACGTTACAGCATCAGCATAGGCTGGAAAAAGTCTTTTTCTGATGCCATCATTGACCAGTATGTTGGGTCTTGGCTAATTTGGTTGAGTGAGATCTTTTTAGCGTGAATAGTTAATAGCTTGCGCGTAACGGGATAGTGAAAGTAAACTTTATTAATTTTCAAAAGCTATTAACCTATTAAATGTCCTTTTATCCTTCTTTCTGAGACTCTAATTTTAAAGCAGGATAAATTAAATTCCTATTGTTAAATACGTTGAATCAAAGTCTTTCTAGAGAGAAGTTGTTCCTGTTCCTTGAAACATAAACCAAGAAAGGAAAAAATTAACAACGAATACAGCTAATAAAGCTGTTACAACTGCTGTTGTCGTGGACTGTCCTACCCCCTTAGCTCCCCCCGTAGTAGTCAACCCCCAACTACAACCAATCACTGCAATTAAACCACCAAAAACAATTGATTTGATAATCGAAGTCAATAAATCCCAAAGCTCAAGAAAATTACGGGCAGATTTTAAAAAAACTACCGGAGAGATATCGTATAAACTATCAGCAATTAATAACCCCCCGGCCATCCCAGTCATCAAGGAAAGAAGATTTAAAACTGGCAACATCATACAACAGGCTAAGACACGAGGAACCACTAAGTAATCGATAGGGTCGGTTTTTAGCATATAAAGAGCATCAATTTGCTCCGTTACGCGCATTGTTCCGATTTCGGCGGCAAAAGCTGACCCCACCCGTCCTGCCACCACCACAGCTGTGAGAACGGGGGCTAATTCCCTCGTTAACGCTAAGGATAAAACGCCGCCAACGGTACTGGCTGCGCCAAAATGAATGAATTCCCTAGCTACTTGAATTGTAAATACCATTCCTACAAATCCTGCCGTCACTAAAGCAATCGTTAAGGACTCAGGTCCAACCACACTCATTTGTTCAAGGGTGTTGCGTCGGTGGATTTTGCTTTTCAGCAGGTGAAAAAAGACTTGTCCTCCTAAGAAGATAGCCGCTAGTAACCGCTCAAACCACACAGCAAAACCGCGACGGGTACTTGTCTGGTTAGTCATTGATTTCTTATCCTGTGAATTATGTCTCTTTCATTATCAACCAATGATTCCTAATTCCCCTAGTTTTCATTTTTTACAAACAAGAGTAAATCGTGGTAAACAGCCACTAGCTTTTGTAAAGAACCTACTACACGCTAAGATTTTAGGAGAATTCTTATGCCACAACGTAGGTAATCCAATCGGTGGAATTGGCGGAACAAGGATCTTCCCGTTGTTGAATCGTATCAACCGCAATCGAGCACACCAGACCACAAATAAATACAGCTGAAAAGATCAATAATATCTTCAAAGGAGATTTTTGCCTGTTCAGAGGTATTTACTAAATTGATGACCTGTTTAATTTCTTCTTAGATAGCTGTCATAGTTGAACCTATTTAACTTTAGATTTGCAATATAGTTTGTTTAATCTTTTTAAGAAATTTAGCTGGACAATCAGATAACTAAAAGTATAGTCATAGAACATCAGAATTGTCTCGATAGGTTTCAGCTCCGGCTATAGGCTGAATAATCTTAGTTACTTCTTGATAGGTTCCCTGTTTATAGGTAACATTATCGTCATTGTGTAGTCTACAATAATTATTTTTTGTAGCATAGACTCTCTCTTCGCAACTTGGTTCAGTGACTAAATTTTAATAATTGGTTTTAATACCTATGGTGTCTCTTATCCCATCAGAAATCATTTTAGATAACTCATCAGGCTGAACATAAAATTGCAATATGACCTAACAAAAGTAAAACTCTCTTATAACTATCTTCTTCATTGTTTAATACTTACTTACCTTTGACATAAGGAGGAATATGGTTCATAAACATTTGTTAGCAGTGTTAATTTTTTAACATTGAGTCATTTTATATCTCTAAATCCTTCGAGCAATAGCTAATACTTAAATAATTTTGATTTTTTTTTCTTCAATGACAATCAAAGAGATTGTAAAAAAGTTTGTTTTAAGCAAAATACGATCACCTAAAAATTGTCCTAAGTTAACAACATAAATCATCTGCTACCATAAATTCATGGCTTTTAGTAGTGAGGTAAAGACATTATAAATAAGCGTAGTAGAATTAGGAATCTATTGCGCTACTCACTTAGTAAAAATAAGTATAATTTTTCTTTTAAAACTGATAAATAATAAATTTTAAAAATATTTTTTATCTTCAACTCTATCTACTTAAATATTATTAAATATTCTAATTTTTTACAACTTTTATTGTCAGTTTATTTTTAGAAAAAACTTTTTAAAAGAATTAAAAATTAGTTTTTAATAAATCTATTTAAATATTTATTATCTAAAATAGATAAAGTAATGGTTGTCTAGTATTTTAAACTAAATATAAATTACTAAGTAATGAAAAAAATAAACAATTATTTTTCATTTAGGTGCTAGTAAAATAACATTACAATTAACTTCAATAGGTAAGTCTATTTTAGCTTTATTTTCCTAAAAAATAACTCTTTAGCCTTTATTCGAGCTAACTGTATCAAAAAAAATAATATAAAAAATACTAAGTCAAACTTGTATTATTTTTTCTGATTATTAATCTATTGATTACACCTAATGACTTTAGTATTTTCTGCTAAAATCAAATAGTATAATGAGTTTTTTCTAATCGAATAAATATACTTCTAGTAACATAGTTTTAGCCTTGATTTTTTTATAAAAAAAATATAAAATTAAATGATATCTTTTAGGAAATTTTACAAAATTGTAACTTTTTCGAAGTCTTTTAAGTGAATGTTGATCTCATTTTTTTATATCTAAGCTTTCAATTAATTGGTACTCTCCCATTTTGATTGATGCTTATTAATTGTTGGCTATTCCTAATACAAGACCTAATTTATGGTCATGAGATAAATAATGGAATTTCTTGAATAAACAATTACAGCTTTAATATTTTAATTCAGCGGTTAAATGCCAAATTGAATATAAACAAGACTGTCATCAAGCTCCACTAGAAGTTATTCAACTTGTTAGCCGCTTAAGTTTCTATCAAGAACTATTCTGAACAACTGAAATAAACTAGATAAATCAATCTGTTAATATAAGGAGATTACAAATATGGCTAAACTTTAATTGATGTCGTTGCTACCGAACTTGTCATTTAAAACTTATACTATAAGAGTAAAAAATAACAAATGGGAAATAGATTTTAACTTTTGAGTTTTTCGAGTAAGATCAATCGTCATTCTACTTAGATTTTTGATTCATTTCAGAAAATATTTTAATCGGAAAACAGCACTTTATCAGTGATATCTACGCTTACTTACAAATTTTTTAGGTTTTTAAAATCATTAATATCTGACACTTCTCCAATTTTATTCTTCTTAAATTTTGTTCTAATTACTTTAAAATAAAGTATAAATAAAAGGAGCGAGCACTGATCCTTGTGTCAGGAAAATTAAAGTACCTAATAACACTAATGTAATGACTAACGGGGCTAACCAATACTTTTTACGCTCATTAAAAAATCCCCATAGATCTTTTATTAAATCAAAAAAGCCTTCCATTAATATGGTTTCTCCATGCTATTTTTTTCTTTGATAAAACTTAAAATACGATAAGTTTTTAGGCTCGGATTAAATTTATTTTTCATTGGATCTCGATTAAATAATCGCATAATAAATGCCATGGGAGTGACAATAAAAAAGAAGATTAGACCCAAAATAATTCTTGTATTAATCCAAGCAAGTACCTGCGTGACTTTCATCCAATTATTATAAATCGGATCGAGAGACTGGGGAATGAAAGTTGCTAACCCATACATTACTCCTGTAATAATCCAGGGTGTTAATGATAACTTATGTCCTAGAATCAAAGGCATAATTAACCCAAATAATCCAGAAATAATTGTTCCAGTTAGTAGCCCAAAACGTCGTAATTCTTTTCGATTTAACTTAGGAATTTCATAAGACATATCTTTGTGTATATTTCAATAAATAATGAAAAATTATTTTTCTATTAATCAAGTTCAAATTCATCTTGCCACGTATTATTTGTCTGCCATTGTAACTGTTCTGATTTAGCTAGTAAATAATTTTCAATCACTAAATAGTCCATCTCAGTACGCATAAAACAACGATAGGCATCTTCAGGGGTACAAACAATCGGTTCTCCTCTAACGTTGAAAGAAGTATTAACCAATACTCCACATCCTGTTAATGCTTCAAACTCTTTAATTAATTGATAGTAACGAGGATTAGTTTCATGATGCACAGTTTGTATTCTTGCAGAATAATCAACGTGGGTAATAGCAGGAATTTGCGAGTGAGGAATTTTTAATTTTTCTATGCCAAAAAGTTGTTTTTGTTTATCTATCATTGATAGATGTAAATCTTCTTTAACAGAAGCAACTAATAACATATAAGGACTTGGTTTATCTAAGTCAAAATAATCAGAAACTCGTTCAGCCAAAACCGAAGGTGCAAAGGGTCGAAATGACTCTCGATATTTAATTTTTAAGTTCATTATTGACTGCATTTTCTCGTTACGAGGATCACCAATAATTGAACGGTTTCCCAAAGCACGAGGACCAAATTCCATACGTCCTTGGAACCATCCAACCACATTTCCTTGAGCAATAATTTTAGCTACTTTTGAAAATAATTTATCGTTATCTAAACGAATATATTGAGCGCAAATATCATTAAAATATCTACCAATTTCTTCATTGTAAAATTGAGGACCCAAATAAGTTCCTTGCATTCGATCTAACTCAATTTTTGAATCACTTATATCTCGGGGATTTTCTAAATATTGATGCCAAATTGCTAAAGCTGCTCCAATTGCCCCTCCTGCATCCCCTGCAGCAGGTTGAATCCAAATATCTTTAAATTTACTTTCCCTCAAAATACGCCCATTAGCGACGCAATTCAAAGCAACACCCCCGGCTAAACAAAGGTTATCTACTTCTAATTCTTTGTAAGCTGTGTTGGTTAATTTTAAGACAATTTCTTCAGTCACTTTTTGGACTGAAGCTGCAATGTCCATTTCTCTTTGAGATAGCTTACTTTCAGGTTTACGGCGAGGTGCACCAAAAAGTTGGTTAAACTTCTTATTAGTCATTGTTAACCCCGTTGCGTAATTGAAGTATTTCATGTTCAGGCGAAATGTGCCATCTTCCTTAAGATCAATTAAATTTTCTAAAATAATATCAACATATTTGGGTTCACCGTAGGGAGCTAATCCCATTAGCTTGTATTCTCCAGAGTTAACTTTAAAACCAGTATAGTAAGTGAAAGCGGAATAAAATAGTCCTAAAGAATGGGGAAAATTGATTTCCCATTGAGGTGTTAATACATTATTTTTTCCTAACCATAAAGATGTTGTTGCCCATTCTCCCACTGCATCTAGACACAATACCGCAGCGTCGTTAAAAGGACTGGGAAAAAAAGCAGAGGCTGCATGAGATTGGTGATGTTCTGTAAACAATAATGGTGGAAGTTCAGAGGGTTTACAGTTAGCAAGTTTAGCTAATTCTCTTTTGAGAATGGTCTTAAGATAAAGTTTTTCTTGTAACCAAGCCGACATCGCAACGACAAAAGAACGGAATCCTTGAGGTGCGTACGCTAAATAAGTTTCTAATAGACGTTCAAAAGTAACGATTGGTTTCTCATAAAAAACAATATAATCTAACTTTTGTAGAGAAACTTTTGCTTCTGCGAGTATATAGAGAATAGCATTTTTAGGAAACTTTGCATCATGTTTTTGACGAGTGAAGCGTTCTTCTTGGACTGCGGCGATAATAGTTCCTTCTTGAACCAAAGCTGCTGCACTGTCATGATAGTAGGCTGAAATCCCTAAAATTCTCATTTTCCTGTGATCTTCTCCTCTGTTACACCATAAACTATGGAAACTCTAAGTACTTTAGAAGTCAAGGTATAAGATACCATAATATGGAATTTTTCGGACTCATGAGCTATACATTAACTCTATTTTCTGTTTTGGCATTTCTTGTTCTGTCACACAAAAAACTCTGCTACTATTTAAGATTCTATCTCTTAATGAGTAAGAGTAAGAATAAAAATAATACAGAATATATTTTTAAATATCTACAATCTTTTTAAGATATATTCAGTGACTTTATTCCCAAAAATATATATTATAAATTGACTAATTATTTTTTATATGAGAGCTATTATTTTTCATATTATTAATTATAATAATCGATTTCTTAAACTCAAACATAATTTTTTCTTCTATATTTATTCAGATTTTAATTGGTAATTTTTATAAAAAATCTCACTGCACTAAGATTTAAAATTTTAACCTCTCATCATTATCTGCCAAATGTACTAACTTCATTTTTCCATCATTATAAGCAACTTCACGTTTTTCTTCCTCGATACATTCATCACATAGATGAAGATCAAGATGGATTTTTTCCATATCATCGGAATCTTAAGTGCCCTATATCTGAGGTAACTTTGTTTTCATATTTCATGTTTGGCTAACAAACAAACTCATCCCAGTATCATAACGGCTAATTTTGGGCTGGGTTACTTTAAATTCCAGTAGTTGACATAAAGAATAATCTCCAAAATATTCCGTATTAATCCAGATAGATATACACTCTACTGAAGTTATACACTTTTGCTAAATTATTCAAAACTTGTTACTGTGACTTGTAGTAGTTTGCGATGAACAATTCCTTTAAGTTGCTACTCACAATGACTAATTCTAACCAATATGAAAGAAGATTTGGTTTCGTCGCCTACTCTGAAACTTTGAATGTCTGTCTAGCGATGATTGATTTTGTTGCCGTCTTTATCACTGAGTTAGTGACCGGTCAAGAATTTCTCCATTTCTAGGGTCTGCTTTAAACCCTTAGTTTATGTACTATAGTCACCTTTGTTAATCTCGTTGTTTGACTGGGTTCTCCTCAGACAACCCAGTTTTTTAAGTGATTAATTTTACTAACGGACATATTCTTTGAGAATACTATTGCGATTAGGATGTCGCAATTTCCGTAAGGCCTTAGCTTCGATTTGACGAATTCGCTCGCGAGTGACATTGAAAATTTGTCCAATTTCCTCTAGTGTTTTCATGCGTCCGTCATCTAAGCCATAACGCAGGCGGAGAACATCTCGTTCTCGTGGACTTAAGGTATCGAGAACATTTTCTAAATCTTCCCGCAGTAAATTTTTAGAGACTTCATCTTCTGGATTTTCTCCATCAGCTTCAATAAAATCCCCCAGGCGGGAGTCTTCTTCCTTACCAATAGGGGTTTCTAGTGAGATAGGTAATTGGGCTGATTTAGCAATAAAACGAAGCTTCTCGATGGTCATTTCCATACGTGTGGCAATTTCTTCTTCAGTGGGTTTACGGCGCATTTCTTGGGAAAGAATCTTAGTGGTTTTTTTAATTCTAGAAATGGTTTCGTAAAGATGAACTGGAAGGCGAATGGTACGCGATTGATCAGCAATTGCTCTAGTAATAGCTTGACGAATCCACCAAGTAGCGTAGGTCGAGAATTTATAACCCTTTTCGTGGTCAAATTTTTCGGCTGCTCGAATTAAGCCCAGAGATCCTTCTTGAATTAAATCTTGGAAAGATAGCCCTCGATTCATATATTTTTTAGCAATAGAAACCACCAGACGTAGGTTAGAATGAACCATTTTGTCTTTAGCTCTACGTCCTAAAAAGAGACGGCGTTGGAAAGCGTGCCAATCGATATTTACGGCCTCTGCCCATTCCTTCTCAGTGGGGAAACGTCCCATGTGTTCACTAAGTTGTTCTCGAATTCGTTCCAATTCAAGAAGATCGGCAATTTTACGAGCCAATTCAATTTCTTCTTCAGCACGCAAGAGTCGAATACGACCAATTTCTTGAAGATAAACCCGAATTGAATCCTCTGTGTAAGGCTTTTTCTTACTTTGATCGCGCCGGCGAGAAGCACTCAGTTTTCGGGTTTTTTTCCTTTCTGGTCCAGTTAGTCCCTCATCGAGTACCACATCATCAGCCGATGCCTGTATGGCTTCATCATCATTGGGGATGAAGAATCCCACATCAATCTGAGGTTCAGTAAGGGTTAATAGCTCATTAGCCTGCGTCATGCCGTTTTCCTCTTGCTCCTTGAAGTGCACAACTAGAAGATAGGGTGTGATAGTAGAATTTACGAATTCAACCTCCCTAAAGTAGACTTACCTGAGAGTTATTCGTAAGGTTCTTTGGGGAAAAGCAGTTCGAACTGGCCTGCTTGGGGTTGACTATCATAAGGACTATGAGTCTGAAGCTACCAGTTTGGAAAGTTCCCAAGAACAAAGTAGGGGGTCAATAAAATTCAAGACCTCTCCGATTGTAGCCTCGATTACAAAAAATCGGGTAAGTTTTTTGTTTTAATTGCACAAGATCATTTAAGATTTCGGGTAGTTTTTAAGAACACTGGATAAAAGATAACTAGACATTTAGATTTAATTAGGTGAAGACATGGCTAATGGAGGTCATTGACAAACATATCTCGAGCGAATTGCGTTGATAACAACGCTTGTCTTCAAATCCACTTACCTACTAGCTAGTCTTAGAAAGACTGGAGAATAGACCCAAGTCCTACTCGAGCTTAGGTATCCTTAGCGGTCTTCATCTTCAAAGCTAGGTAAGGCTCCTCAACACGGGTTAAATCTTTAGTCATCGTTTTGAGCTTTCCATCAAAGTCCGAGGACATTCATCCCCAATAAACGAGAATGTTTACTGACAGAAAAACAGTACGTTTGTCCTTGAAAAAGAAAAATTTTGTGCCCCTGCTATTCATACGTTAGCAAAGTTTCTTCTGTGCCGATCACTTAAGCATCAGGAAAATCGAACTAATGTGAAAGTTTGATGACCTAGACTTTTGTATTAATCGCTGCACTTACTCCAAAGTTGCCTTGGTAATAATCCCGTTATAATCCTTGAACTCTGCATTTGACTATGACTTACACCATACTTCTCTAAATAGAAGTTAATAAATATAGTGGTCAAAAAAAGCTTTTAGTATTAACAACACTAGTCTACCTTTTTCCGTTGCTTGTCCGACTCAGTGTAAAAAAACTTACTTAAGAACGCTAGAAAGATGGTGGCTAATATCAAAAAGCAGGTAAAGCTAAGACTGAAATTGAAATGCCCACCCCCCAAGCCAAGCCGACCAAAACCTGAAAAGGTGTGTGGCCCAGTAGTTCTTTCAACCGCTCTTGATTGAGATGGTGGCCATCTTGAAAAAATTCATCTAGGAGTTGATTGAGAATCTTTGCCTGGGCTCCTGCGGCTTGACGAACGCCAGCCGCATCGTACATCACAATTACCGCAAATAGAGAAGCAATGGCAAATTCCGGACTATTCCAGCCGACGGTTAATCCTACACTGGTAGCTAATGCTCCTACTAAAGCAGAATGCGAGCTTGGCATTCCTCCAGTAGTGACAAGATAGTGCAGATTCACTTTACCGTTACGAAATAGCTCAATAATTGTTTTTAATCCTTGAGCCGAAAAACAAGCCAGCAAAGACGCCAAAAGAATTGGATTGTGGAAAATCGTCTCAAAATCATGCATGGTTAATTTTTTAAGAGCATTTAATTTTTACGGGTGACGATAAAGTTGGCGATCGCCCTTAAGGGGTCAGCCTTAGCTCCGTAGGGTATTAACTCAGTAATCGCTCCACTTACTAAGTTTTGAGCTTGTCTTTTTGATTCTTCAAGGCCCCAAAGGCTTGGATAAGTGGCTTTTTGGTCTCGCAGATCTTTTCCAGATGTTTTCCCTAATTCTTCTTTGGTAGAGGTGATATCTAAGATATCATCAACAATTTGAAATGCTAAACCAATGTTTTGAGCATATTGAGATAATCGTTGCACTTCTTCTTCTGAAGCTCCGGCTAGAATAGCCCCTGACACCACTGATGTTTCTAATAAAGCTCCGGTCTTACGAGTATGAATAAACTTTAAAGTGTCAACGCTAATATCGTCTTGTCCTTCTGATTCTAAATCCAATACTTGACCGCCGACTAATCCAGCTGCCCCTACCGTGCGACCTAAACGGGCAAGAACAGTAATTAAATTGTGAGGAGCGACGTTACGCGTTTGGGTAGCTGCATATTCAAACGCATAGGCCAGTAAACCATCTCCAGCTAAAATTGCAATATCTTCCCCATAAACCTTGTGATTTGTTAATTTCCCTCGACGATAGTCGTCATCATCCATTGCTGGGAGATCATCATGAATCAAAGACATAGTGTGAATCATTTCTAAGGCACAGGCAGTAGGCAATGCTATTTCGTTAGTGCCACCCATCAACTCACAAGTGGTTAAGCAAAGAATTGGACGCAATCGCTTTCCTCCGGCTAGTAGCGAGTAGCGCATTGCCTCATAAATTTTTTGGGGACAAGTAATGGAAAGGGAACTATCTAATGCTGCTTCAACGAGTTGTTGTTTTTCGTTAAGATAGGACGCAAGGTCGAAATGTAATACTTCCCGTTGCGCCACACGGTTTTCGCCTGTTGTGACCATGTCTAAATACCTTGAACCAAGCAACTTTTTTGATATTATCTTCATTCAGTTTACACTGAGATCTTCTTACTCGACTTTAAGCAGCCATTTTTAACTGTCCTAGTCACAATGTTCTCATAGTTTATCTTATGCTTGAAAGAAGTGTGGTAAACAGCATCTACCTTTAGATAAAGTAAAAATGTGGTGCTATTTTTTTAGCAGCGAGGCGCGTGGAATATTTTCCAGTGTCTCTCACTCAATATAGTATTTTTGAGAATTCTGTACTCAGAACAGCTATAGTAAACTCTCTCTAACAAGTTTTCTTTAACGTACAAAGCCTGCCAACTGCTGTCAGGCGCTCAGCCGGGGAATTTGAAAGAAACTTTTAATGAACAATCTCTAAAAACCAGATAAACCTGATGAAGCAAGAATCCCACAGGGAAAATACTGAATTGATCGAGGGAAAAATTTCTCGGTGTTGGACATTACCTGTGTACTAAATAAATCTTTTTGTGAGGGATATCCAAGGCAGTTAGTCAACCACTGCGGTGATGATAAGCTTTTGTCTTGATTCAGTGTCAGTCCATCGACAGTCTGAGACTAACTTAACGGGAGGAACTCCAGGAAGTATAAAGGTGATGGTATAGCCTGTAATAATGAGTACGTATCACAATGCGTACTCAAAATGGGGTTTGCTAATGTTATGGAGCTGACCGATAACTTAGTATATTTGTTCTAAACTCTGTTGTTCAAGGGAAAGGGTGGGACTAATTCCAGCATGGACTGACTAAACATTTCTTAGATTCAGAGGGGAAGGTAGGGGGTTCGTCCCCTAATCTTTTCTTGGGAAATATGGTGATTATAGCTTCGGACATAGATAGAATAATCACCATATCAGACAAACTTAAAATTGATCAATCAGTGACCAGATATATTAAAAAATAAGGGGTTAAATTACTAACTTAAATACTCTAAAATTTAATGAAAATTAACTTAAATAAATAACTCTTCGATACCAAATAATAATTAACTTTATAGCCTTTATCAACTCTTACTTTGTCAAAGCTCTCAAAGCACTAAATAAATAATTCAAGACTACCTAAAATTTTCTAAGTATAAATTTATTTATTCTACCTAATTGCCTGAGATTAAGGTGTTTATAGTCAATAACCAAATAAGTTTTTTAAATTAGAGAAGTGAATTTTCAATAGCATCATTTGATTTTATATTTGTCAATACTTTGACCTTTCCAAGCTATTTTAAACAAACGATTGCCCAGTTTTCCTTGATTTAATAAGTTTTCAGTAGACTGGCACTCTCGTTTTTGATTAAAACTTGTGTTTCTTGAGCCTTCTTATCATTAAACCTAATTTCTGGTTATGAGATAAATTGTTAAATATCAGTTCAAATGGCAAAGTTTTTTCTCCTTTTACCTTTTATTTCAATATTTTAGTTAGAGCGTGTCACCTTTTTTATCTATGATTATAACCATTTGGAGAATTCCTCAGATTATTAAATCCGGCTTAATCTACATACACACTTTTCTTTTCAAGGATTTATTCTAATCTTTATTAAGAATATTTTTTTTTGTAATTTATATACGTATTAATATACGTAAGTTTTTCCTAACTATTTATAACCTCTAACATGTAGAATCTATCCTTTATTCAGAAAAATTATTGACCTATAATTTGGCTATTTTTTTTAATTTTTATAATTATTTTTTTCTTAAAATTGAACTGTAAATTTTATTTATTTTTAATTTTAAAATTTTGTATTTTTTTATAAAGATTCAATTACTTTTGAGTGTAATTTTTAATAAATTAGAACTATAAGGGAAGGTATCAAAATAACTGAATAGTACTCACTCGACCATTTAATTACTTCTTTTCTGAAAAAAAGACTGTCCTGACATTTTATATTAAGCATCATTTTCTTTGTGATTACCCTTTCGGAGCTACGATCAATTAAGTTTTCTAAGGAATAAAGGGTGTCTTTTTAGTTAAGGGTGATCATATTTAGTAGTTTTAGTAGTATGTTCTAGTAACTATGAATCTAACCTATAATAATTCTGCGATGAGATACGAGAAATAATGACCATGGATGGATGAATCCTAACGAATGAAGAAGCAAGAAAAATAATAGGTCTTTTCCATAATTGAAATTCTCTTTACTTCCTCTTCAACAAAGGTTTAAGTCGACAATAGTGCCTCTACTTCTAAGTGTTTCCTCATTCTGGATAAATTTTTTAATCAAGGTTAATCTCATTACCTAGAGTGATTCCAGAACAGACACATATTTATCTGGTTTTTTCTAGATCCTTCGAATCTCTATCTATTTATTGCAAAGACTCTCAAAAGTAGGTCAAGTGAAATAGTAAAAATTTTGTCATTTGGATTGGGTTGAAATTATCATTACTAATCAAGATCAATGCCTGACTTACATCAGTAAGTTGAGAGCCGAGAATTATTCCTTCAAGATTATCTAATCTAATGTTCAATTGGCTTAAATTTAGCTATATTTTTTGGAGGAAGAGGTTAAATACTCCTAAATTTTATGTCAAACGAGTCACACTAAAGACATCAAAAACATTAGCACCGATGAGGGTGAAGAGCTTGGCCCCATGACCAAACAAGCTAAAACATTATAAACTGAGCCAATTTCCTTCCTCAGTTAGAGCAACTAGGTTGGTAAACTTATTGATAATGGTTAGCTTTTGGGAGTTAGTCAAGTAGATCAATATGTTCAGCAATAATTTGTTTGGTGTTTGGGCTGTATTTTGGTTTAAAGAAAATTTAGTAATGATAAATAGTTTAAGATAGCTATCTCTAAAAATGCTTATGCTACTAATCGTTAATGCTTCAAATTCCAACTTGTCGGCCACACTGCGAGGACTACCATCAGATTTTTTTCCAGTAAAAAGCTGATGGGGAGCGGGAGAATTTGTTTAAGTTATCCAGTGTTGAAATTAAATTCTCCTATGAACGTATTAATTTATCACTTGGAAACTACTTCACTTGCAAATAAAGACTTTTCTCTTAGGAAACAAAGGAATTTTTTTAAACTCAATAGTTTGGTGTGGATAGAGTTTTCTTGTTGATTTTTCAATACGGTGACATTTTCTAGCTTTATCCTTTCAATTGGATGGCTGCCTATTTCCAAGAAGGATAAAGACAATTATATGGTATAAAATCGGGTGGATATGCTTTGTGAACGATCATCAGACAAAGCATAAAAGAAGCCGTTTGACAATCATTAAGTGACAGTTGATAATTAGCCTACAGTTTTTTTAAGAATTTGTTTTACAAGCAGTTTAAATAATATTTAAACTGAGACTAATGATCACGCTAGAAACATTCTACACTTTCTCACTCCTAAATTTTATCAAGTCATCAATATTTTTTTTTGAAAAAATGTGGCTCTTCTAGACCGAGTATGATAGATTAGTGGCTAATAACCTCTAAAACTCTTGTTCTAACTGTATTCTATAATTCCGATAACTTTGTATTGAATAATAATTAATTTTTTGGAATATTCGAAACCTTGTAAAGTAAAATTTTTAGATTTTTTGATTGTGATTTTGTCATGGCTAGTCTAGAAAACCCACAATTTTTACGTTAATTGACCGTAGCAATCTTAAATCATTTGTGAAATTCATGCTTGCTTTTCCCTTGAGATTTTTCTGACATCTAGTTCGATAATTGCTATATCAATTACTTTTTATCGTTAATCATCACTAGTTAATAGTATTTTATGTTACACTTTTCACAAAAAATCAACAAAGTCTTCTTTTTAATTACTGTACTAATAACAGTCAAGAACCCGAATATTTGGATTCATTCATTACCGGTATTGGCTCAAGTTCAACAACTTGAACCTGACCCTTTAGCCACTCTCATCGATGATCCTCTTCTTCCTTCAGTTCCTCGTCCTCTCACTCCATTTGAACAGCGTAAACTGAGGGAAAAACTAAATACTTTAAATGCTGAAGCTCAAACTCAATTGCACGCGGATAATGATAATGCAGCCTTCGAAATTTGGTATCGGGAATTGAGATTACGGAGAGTTTTAGGACGCTTAGAGGAGATTAAATCGTTAGGAAGAGTAGGAGAAATTGCTTGGAATCGGACACGGACTGAAGATGTCCAAGTTATTAACAAACGATTAGTTACTTTGCAAGAATTATCCGAAAAAGAAGATTCTTTAAGTCCCGCTTTATTAATGGCATTAGCGGATGCTTATAAAAAACTACATGCTCTAGACAATTCCTTAGCTATCTATCAAAAAGTATTCAATAATGCCCGTAAAAATAATGACTCCATCGCTGAAGAAGTTGCTATCAGAGAGTTAGGTCAATTGTATTTAGCTAAATTTGACTATCCCAAAGCTGCTCCCATTTATGAAGATTTACTCAACCGCGCCCAAACTAGACAGAATATCTTAGAAGAAGGAGCATATTTGCAAATATTAGCTGAGATTTATGGACGATCTTTACAACCAGAAAATGCAGCTAGAATCAAACAGAAGTTAGTTAAAAATTATCTATCAAGTCAAGAATTAGAGTTAATTCCTTCTCTCAAAACCGCCATAGGAAAAGATTACGAAATTTTAGGGAAACCAGAAATTGCAAGTCAAAACTATCAGGAAGCTTACTCATTAGCTTGGTCATTCCAATTATTTGGAGCAGCAGCAGAAGCGTTAACACAATTAGGAAAACTTTATCAGAAATATGATCAAAATGACTATGCTTTACAGATTTATAAAAATTTAATTCAAGTAGAGCAATTATCCTATAATTATTATGGATTAATGAGAGTCTATGAGAGAATTGGCCAGATTTACATGGTTAGTCAACAATATGAATTAGCTTTAGATTTTTTTAAAAAAGGATTAATTTTAGCCAAATCTCTTAATTATAAACAAAATGACTTTTTAGCTTATATACGAAAAGTTAATACAAGAATGGAGGGAAAAGAAATTAAAAAAGAAGTTAGTCCTTAACCAAAAGGATAGCCCTAATATCTATTGGGAATAGATATTTCGCGTTTTTTAGCAGTTTGAAAACTTTTAATTACTTTTTTACCTCATAGACTTTCTAACACTTTTTCTATCTTTACAGAGTTATACTCAGAAAAAGAAATTACTTTTTCAAATCTATTATAAGTTTTACTTAGAGATTTGCGATAGGCAGGGTCATAGTGAGTTATCAGTAAGTCTTGTACTAAATTAAACCAATTTTTTTGATCAATCCATCTAAACCAATCATCTATTTTTTCTTTACCATAACGAGATTTAAGATGAGTTAGTCTATTTTTTAGAATGTCAGGGTAGGTGATTAAATAAGTGTATTCTCGTATTAAAAAATTAACTCTTTCGGGCAGAGGAAGTTGTACTTCAAAACAGGGGGATTCTTTCATTTTATACCAAAGTTTTGACGGTAAATATACTTCACCAACTTTGTAACTTTCTGATTCAACCCATATATATTTAGTAATATCAAAGCTTTTAAATTGTTGCAATAAAAGTGAATCAAAATATTTTTGTGAAGGCTGATAATCTATTTGTTTACCCCATTCTTTTCCTAAAAGTGAACCTCGATGATTTGCTATCTTTTCTAAATCTAAAACTTGATATCCTTGTTTGGAAAGCTGATGTAATAAATTGGTTTTGCCAGTTCCTGTTAATCCACAAAGGATATTATAATTGAACTTTAACGGTAATATTCCTAATTTTTCTCGTACATATTGACGATAAGTTTTATAGCCTCCTTCTAATACCTTAACTTGCCAACCAATTTGGCTTAAAATAATAGCTAAACTATTTGATCGTTGACCTCCTCGCCAACAATAAATTAAAGGAACATAGTTTTTATCTTTTTCTGAAAAGTATTTTTCTAAAAAGTAACTAATATTTTTTGTAACTAGTGAAGCCCCAACTTTGCGAGCTTCAAATGGAGAAATATGTTTATAAATTATCCCAACTTTTGCCCTTTCCTTATTATTAAGAACGGGTAAGTTAATAGCTCCAGGAATATGATCTTCCATAAACTCATTTTCAGAACGGACATCAATAATTTCACTGCAATCATCTTTCTCACTAATTTGATTAACAAAATGAGGCGACCTTATCATAATCTAGTTTGATTTACTATCAATTTATAAAAATTAAATTTATAAGAGGTAATTTTATGAAAAATTTACGGTTAATATCTTAATATTAATACATATAGTTTACTAGGGAAAATACATAAAAAAACTCAAATTTTTTAAAAATTAAGTACCCTCCATGGCGAAACTACTATCGACTGTATGACCTTCATCTTTTAACAATTAGATTGTAGCATCATTAAGTCATTTTTTAAAGTTAATTTGCTTGAGGAACGATTGACAATGAATACAAATTACATTAGTTGTCTCTACAACACGCATTAAATGATCAATAACACTCATGATCATTTTCAATATTGATGGTACTAATAGGACGTTTTCCTTGACTTATTTTCAACAACTAAGGTTTCCTGATCTTCATTGTCAGAGCAGAAGTTATGAAACTAAGTACCTGTTTTTCAGGACCAATACCATTGTTTTTTATTCAATTAATAAGTATTTGTAACTTTGAGTTTAGCTGTTCAATCATTCATTTGATAACCTAATAAAATTCTAGCTATTGAAACAGTTAAGACACGACTATCACTAAATTTCAAGGTAGTCTAAGTATTAAAAACCGTATTTTCACAAAGATCTATAGATGAAATAGTAAGTTACTTACGTATTTTCACTAGGTTGAGATAAAAGTTGAGGCAAAGTATTTTTTTGAGAAAATTATTTTCTATTAATTTATTTTTTTATTTAATTAACCAAAATTTTATATATTAAACGAATAATATTAACTTTAATAAAAAAAGTATGGATTATTTACATAAATCTTTTTTAGAAGTAAACCTATAATTGATTATTATATATGCTACCAATGTTATTGGTAATTTTCTCCTTATAAAAGGACTCTCATCAACTTTATAAAAAATTCTTAGACTGGAGGAAAACTTCTGTAAGTTTTTTTGCAAAGATAAAGTAATTATACAAATGTTCATCAAGAATGATAACTTATATACTAGTTTAATAGCAGCTTACAAAGCTAGTTTAAGAGAAATTAAGCAGTACTTTTCTAGAAGAACTTTTTCTTAATAGTGAGAAGTAATGTTACTTTTTCTATTATTAAGTTCAGTAAATTAATATAAATCCTCTATTTTTTAGATTACTAATGTAAGGGAAAGTACCCATTAGAGTAAATTCAGTGATTACTGATGTCCTAATTAAATTCACTTTCTATTTTAATATTTATAAGCCTGTCCAGTATAATAAATATTATTGAAAAGTCTATAGTGACTTTTCAATAAAAAAAGTTTTAAAAAAAAATCAATAATAGTATCTTGATTTATAAAATTAATTATTTTAGTTTTAAAGCAATAAATAAGAGTAAATATCTTATAAGTTTTATTAATGGTTTAAGAGAAAATTTAGTTACCTTTAGTTAAATTAAAAGAAGGGATATAAAATTCTAATAAATTAGACAGTTTTTATTCTGAAAATACTCATTGCTAATTGTTTCACTACAATCACCTTTCATGCAATCTCCATATCTACTAATGTAATGTTAGATAATCTGTTTCTCGTTTATGTCGAAGCAATAGACATGACGGGACAATCTACTAATGATAGTACGGCTTCTAGTATCTATATGACTGCTTATAAGGCACAAATCAAAGAAACCCCTAAAAAATCTTGATTGTTCCCATCGTCAACGCATCTTGAATATTAAATTGAAATTGGTTGTGAGTATCATATAATAAAATTTTCATAAATCAATAGTTATTTTACTTTTTTTATATAAAAAAGTGATGTTATACTTCGCTTAATTTTTTATCCCATAAAATGATTAACATATGAATTGCAGCATTACAGTGCAGTTTTATGCATATTTCTCTAATAAAGGCAATTATTCTTGAGACAATTTATACTGTTGTTTATTATTATCTGATAATACAAAAATTAGCTTAACTGGGTTATGCTATTAACTAATCTATTTTACCAGAACTTGCTATTGCTTCTATTTTAAACATCAATATATTTGTTAGAGCGTTGATTTATTACCCTTTTAAATTAATTTAATTAGAATATGATTCTCTTTGGAAGAAATGTCGCAATTTAAATTATTCTCTTTTTTTTTACTGTTTATTACATAAAAAAGATCTACTAATTATTAGTCTAACTACTAAAATTAGGATTGAAAGTACCAGTGTTGCTAACAATTATTACTAATTTAAAACTCTTGAAGCCATACTAGTTCTATCTTTATTAACCACCCTAGCAACAGCGTATTAGTAGGACTGCATCATTTAACAGTAATAGTTGAGGTAGTAATTAGGGATGCCAGTATCAGCGAAATATATCTAAGTTGTTTTTATTGCGCCCAGGTTGTTTATAATAGCGTTGCTGTTTAGTCTTCGACATCGCTTACTTACTCAGTCCATTTTAGGAACTTTAAATTCTTAGGAGGAATTGATTATCCATTTTTGATAATTATTGTATAGATTATAAGATATTTATCTTTAAAATCTCTAGTTTTGGATATTTTATTAAATTAATATAAGATGACGAAGTGTCTGTCTTCAGTTAACATTAGGTTTGAATTTTAAAGAGTAAATTACATGAGAATCCTAGTGACAGGCGGTGCTGGTTTTATCGGCTCCCATTTAATTGATCTCCTGATGGAACAGGGACACGATGTCCTGTGCTTAGATAACTTCTATACAGGTCATAAACGCAATATTGAGAAGTGGTTTGATAGTCCCTATTTTGAACTGATCCGTCATGATATTACTGAACCCATTCGTCTTGAAGTCGATCAAGTTTATCATCTTGCCTGTCCAGCCTCTCCAATTCACTATCAATTTAATCCCGTTAAAACGATTAAAACTAATGTTCTAGGAACCTTGTATATGTTGGGTTTAGCTAAACGGGTTAAGGCAAGGTTCCTATTAGCGTCTACCTCGGAAGTTTATGGAGATCCTGATGTGCATCCACAACCTGAAGAATATAGAGGCAATGTTAACTGTACAGGGTTGCGAGCTTGTTATGATGAAGGAAAACGGGTCGCTGAAACCTTGGCTTTTGAATATCATCGAGAACATAAAGTTGATATTCGGGTTGCGCGGATTTTCAACACTTACGGGCCACGAATGCTAGAAAATGACGGTCGTGTTGTTAGTAATTTTATCGTTCAAGCCCTAGAGAAAAAACCTCTGACAGTTTATGGAGATGGCTCTCAAACCCGGAGTTTCTGCTATGTTTCCGACTTAGTTGAAGGTTTAATTGGACTTATGAATAATGATTATATTGGCCCAATCAATTTAGGTAATCCTGCGGAATATTCTGTTCTAGAACTTGCCCAGATTATCCGAAGAATGATTAATCCTGATATGGAATTAGTCTATAAAGCTTTACCTCAAGACGATCCCCGAAAACGGCAACCTGATATTACCAAGGCCAACATCTACCTAGGTTGGGACCCCAAAATTTCTTTAAAAGAAGGTTTAGAGTTAACTATCAGAGATTTCCAGCAGCGAATTTATTAAACAATTATTGACATTTAAATCATTAATTTAGAGGATGAAAAATAATGCGTGTTTGTGTCATTGGAACTGGTTATGTTGGGCTGGTAACAGGAGTTTGTTTAGCCCATATTGGTCATAATGTTATTTGTGTTGACAACAACGAAGAAAAAGTTAAGTTAATGAAGTCAGGACAGTCCCCCATTTATGAGCCGGGACTTTCGCAATTGATGCACGAATCAGCTGATGTCGGACGGTTAGAATTTACAGTAGATTTGGCCACAGGGGTAGCCCACGGAGAAGTTCTTTTTATTGCAGTGGGAACCCCTGCTCTACCTACCGGCGAAAGCGATACTCGTTATGTGGAAGCGGTTGCTCGTAGTATTGGCACTAACTTATATCAAGGATACAAAGTAATTGTCAATAAATCTACTGTTCCCATTGGTTCAGGGGACTGGGTAAGAATGATTGTGATGGATGGCTTAAACGAACGCCCCAATAATGGTCAAGTCGAATTTGATGTGGTTAGTAACCCAGAGTTTTTACGAGAAGGGTCAGCCGTTTATGATACTTTCAATCCTGAGCGCATTGTTTTAGGGAGCAATAGCAATAAAGCCATTGCCATGATGAAAGAACTCTATAGTCCTTTAGTAGAGCGTAAATTTACTAATAATACCGCCTTAAATCCTGTTCCAGTGGTGGTAACTGATTTGAACTCTGCAGAAATGATTAAATATGCGGCAAACGCATTTTTAGCAACAAAAATCAGCTTTATTAACGAAGTGGCTAATATCTGTGATCGCGTCGGAGCCGATGTAACTCAAGTAGCTAAAGGGATTGGATTGGATTCCCGTATAGGTAATAAATGCTTGCAGGCAGGTATTGGTTGGGGAGGCTCTTGTTTCCCAAAAGACATTCTAGCTTTAATTCATACTGCAACCGATTATGGTTATGAGACAGAATTACTCAATGCTGCCGTAGCTGTTAATAAACATCAGCAATTAATTGTTATTGAAAAGCTACAGCAGGAACTGAAGATTCTTAAAGGTAAAACCATTGGCTTGTTGGGGTTGACTTTTAAACCTAATACTGATGATATGCGAGATGCTCCATCTTTAGTTATCATTGAACAACTGAATCGTTTAGGGGCTAAAGTTAAAGCTTATGATCCGATTGTTTCACAATCAGGGTTAAGTCATGGATTATCAGGAGTTATCATTGAAACCGACCCCGAAATGTTAGCCGACAGCTGCGATGCATTAGTGTTAATAACAGACTGGCAAGAGTTTCTTAAATTAGACTTTGAAAGAATGGCTAGTTTGATGCTTAGTCCTGTGATAATTGACGGTCGTAACTTCTTAGATCGACCTAAACTTGAATTTTTTGGCTTCCGTTATTTAGGAATTGGTCGGTAATTGGTAAAGAAAGCTCGTCACTGACCATTAATTAGTATTCTAACGATGGATTGATCAATAGAGCAAGGTCTACCCGAAAAAAGATTATCTATTTAGCTAGGGTAAACACCATTTTTCAGGTTCAAATTCTTCTAAGGAATTGAGGACTTGATCAGCCTGGTAAAATAATTGACAATCACTCGTTTTCTCAGGAACTACTACCGTCGACATTCCTGCCGCAATTGCAGCTTTCATTCCTGCCAAAGAGTCTTCAAACACTAAACAATCACGGGGCTCTGCCTCCAATCTTTGTGCTGTTAACAGGAAAATATCAGGGGCAGGTTTACTTTGTTTTAAATCAGGATCATCCCCGAAAACAAAGTGGTCAAAACAGGATACCCAAGAAGGATAAGACGACATTTTTAACTCAAAATGATACCGAATAGAACTCGAGGCAATAGCCTGGGGAATACCTTGTCTAGCAAAATGCTGAGTTAATTCCTTTGCACCTGGAAGAGGTTTGACAGTGGCATAGAGTGGATAGAGGAGGGCATAACGTTCTTTTATGTACTCTTCGGGAGTCAGGGGAATATCGAGTAATTCTACAAACAATTGTGCTGACTCTTGAGTGCGGCGGCCAGCCATTTTTACTTTAACTGAGGGATCAAAAGTTTTTCCATAGCGTTGGGCAATAATTTGGTTTACCTTTTGGTAAAGAGTTTCTGTCCCTAAGAGTAGTCCGTCCAGATCGTAAATTAAATGGGTGATAGGTTTGAAAGAACGGGATGAGTAATTCATAATAAACTGCTTATCTTAGTCATTCAATGGCAACAATTTAAATCCCTAGTTTTTTTATTCTCGAAAAAGTGTCGAAACTTCTAGATCATACCATTCTGGTTAAAGTTGTTAAGTTTTTTAAAAAGCCGAAATGAAAAGAAATATTTATTTGTAATCCGTTATCATGCCTTAATAAGTAGTGAATTATGGAAAGTGTAACGGACATGAATCAATTCTCTTATCAAGCGGCAACCCTCACCAAACACACCAAGATAAATCACCTTTTAAAGCAAGGTATTAGTCTAATCAGTGGACTTAGTATAGTCGGTGGTCAGCTGTTTCTAGCTCCAGTTAATGCCTCCACCAATACTTTAATTATTGCCGATACCATAACATTATCAGGCAAATCGGGGACAGTTGAATCGTCTTTCCAAAAAATTCCGAAATCTTTTCCTCATATAGTTCCTAATCGTCCTGCAGCTAATAAACCGCTCTTAAATCCTCCCTCCGTTAAACCTGCCACTCCAAAAATAGCTCCCAAACCTTCGGTCTCCAACCGCACTAGTGGAAATGCTACTCCCAAAGTACAATTATCAGCTCCCAAAATCTTACCCTCAACTTCTAAAAAGTCTTCTGCTGCTCCTTTAAGTCAATCGTTAGCACCCTTTCAATCAGAAGAAATTAAAATCACCCCTTCAATAGCTGCCCAGGGTAAAAATAGTTATATAGATTTTACTAATTACGGTACAAACCTTAAACAATCAGTAGTTCCGTCTAGTTCTGTCATTCTCACCGAACGGTCAACAGGATGCCAAATTGTTTCCCAAAACGGTAAACTGCTTAAAGGTAGTTGTGGTTCAGTTGCTAAGGCGGAGTTTCCCAAAGTAAACCCTGCCTTAGGAAACCATCGAGTTGATCTCGTCAGTCGCCAAAGAAAAACTTCCTCTAAGCTTATTAGTTATTCCCATCATGCCTCTTCAGTGCAACCTGTCCATTTCAAAACTCGTCCGATTAATCCTCAACAAGTAGTCAGTTTAAAACCCATTAGTAGAAAAAGATTATCTATTTCCTTAGAACCTATTCCTAAATATAATCGAGCAGCTAGTCTCTATAGTCGTCTAAATTCTATCGCTCCTGAACAAAGCCAAACAGACTTAATCTATCCTTTACCAGTAGTTGCCAGTATTACTTCAGCTTTTGGGTGGCGTACTCATCCTATTTCGGGAACTGGTCGTCAACATAGCGGTACAGATATCGGTGCCCCCATTGGGACCCCTGTTCTAGCAGCCTATGACGGGGAAGTTTCTCAGTCAGACTGGCTTGGAGGGTATGGTTTGACAGTGATTCTGCGCCATCTAGAGGGAACTCAAGAGTCTCGTTATGCTCATTTATCAAAGGTTTATGTTCAACCTGGAGAATGGGTTGACCAGGGAGCCGTCATCGGACGAGTGGGAAGTACGGGTTATTCTACTGGTCCCCATTTACACTTTGAATGGCGACATTTAACTACTCAAGGTTGGGTTGCTGTTGATGCGGGACTACATTTAGAATCTGCTTTAGAAAATTTGATGCGTTCAATGCAGATGGTTGAGGCTGTAAAAACTTCTAAGGGCTAAATTTAACTACCAAAATTAACTACTCAAACTCATTTTAATAAAAGTATTATTGAACCCCCTGCAATATATCTATAGGGGGTTTATTCGTTCTCGTCAAAGTTCTGTAGTAATAACCCTTGAATACGCAATTATTGTCTTAATTGCGTAATAGCTATTTATCTTAATTTATGCAAGTTTTCTTGTTTGTCCAAATTTAGTGCAAGTAATGTGATAAGAAGTTATCGAATGTCTCGTTTATAGATTGTTTCAAAAGGTTAAAATATTCAGGGGATGATTAAACCTCAAAATAGTAGAAAAATTTTTTTACTACTCTGACAGTGGCTGTTATTACGACTTATATTACTTTTTAAGATTTACATTGTTCAAGCAATTTTTTACATTCATAACCAGATAATATCTAATTTTGGCAATAATTGTACATTAGCTAATAGCTAATATACAATTATTGTAAGTCATTACAACTATTTTTCTGTAAAGTGTAATTAATAATAAAAGTTATTAATGTTACTTAACATGTAAGTATTTTAAAATTAATATTTTATAAGTAGGCAAACTTAAATAAGTCTAAAATAGATTAGTAGTTTAAAAATAACTATCACTAGGGACGAGCTCACTGACAATGAAAAATTAAGCGGACACAATTAGAAGAGTAGAAACTATAAAAGTTGATTTGTGAGCTCAAAATTTTCTCCCTAATAAGAGTAAAAATATTATGGTTAAATCCAAGAAGATGTACAGTATATTTTTGGGATTGATAAGACTATTAAAACAATACTTTACTTGATATATTAATTATTTAAGGAAGAAAACAATCGTAAAATTCTCTAAAAATTAGAATAAAATTACTAAACACAATAAAAATATATAAACCTAATAATAATTTTAATTATGCTCTATCAATGCACAGCTAAAAAAATACCAAAACTTGAAATAAAAAGGTATATCAGTCTAGAAAATACTGAACAGACAAAGCAATAGATACGGTAATTGTTCTTAATGATTACTCAGTGCATACAAATAGTTTAGTTAAAACTAAACTGAAATAATAAAAATAAAAAAAATGATATTTATATTTTCTACTAACTTAGACGACAGAAGTAAACTTAATAGAACTAAAATGGCATAAAATAAACTCATAAAATTGATGAAAGTATATTTAAAGATAAATATTATTTAGCTAACTTAGCTAAATAAGGTTTTGCTAGAAACAGTAACTTTTATTATTAACTGTACAGGCAATATTGTGTAATTGCAATGATAGCTACTTCATTAACATATGGATTTTTACCGAAAAGAAAATTTTTAACCAAAATAAGTCAGACTTTATTTGAACAATCTCCTGCTAAAAATAAATTAATTAGATTTGTTGTGTTATCTGATTTTAATTTAGATAAAAAAATCAATTATTTTTTTAATAAATTTAGTGTCAGTTATTTCTGATATTAACCTTAATGTACTATGTCAGGTTTTATTATGCCAATGCTGTCCAGAAATCTTATTTTTTAACCAGTTTTACGATAAAATTCGACGTTTTTTATACCTGTTTACAAACTCTTATGTCAATAAATATCTCAAAAAGATCTAGTAAACAAAACGATTATGTCCCTTATAACCAATCATCCTCCAAAGGACATATTTTATTGTTTTCAAATAATTATGTAGTATTTTTCCTACTGATAATGTTCTCTGTTAACTCGTCTGTATTTGAGTCGATTTAAATGGATAAAATAAACAATTCTACGGTATTTTACTTGCTTATTTTTGTGATTACTTATCTTTGTAATTAAATTTTTTATAATCAATTCTTGGAACTCTAATTAATACTTGTCTCATATTCCATTAATATAATTAAATATTAGAACATTGATAATATAATTTCTGCTATTTTTTGGGCAACTCTTGACTTTAGTTAAAACTTACTGTTGTCGTCAATAAAAGAAGATTTATCGACAATTCTTTAGTGATAGTAGCATTATTTGTTTCTTGTTATAACCGTTACTAATTTTAGTCACTTGAACCTTATTAAAATCTTAGATAATAAAATAATTAAAATTTTGATTCCATAACTTTAGAAGAGTTAGTAACTTTAGTTTTAAGATAATCTTGAGTTCAATCATAAATTTGATTAATAATGGTTCGTCGTTACCGAAGATGAACACCTTATCTAACCTATCTAATTTCATTGCTATTTTTTAGAGTTTAATGTAAAAAATATAGCTAATAAGGCTTCTATCTATCTGACACGTGGCACTACTTTATTATTTTTTTTAAATAAAGTAGATTTTCCTAAAGACAGATAACTTAATATAAGAATATATTAGATTATCTATCTTTAGCTACTTCTAAAACTAGATTTAATAAAATAACTTAAATATGCTTTTTTTTGCGTTAAAATACTACTTTTAAATTACTTCTTTCAGAAGAAAGAGAATTATTTGTGATTTATTTTTAACTAGAATTAGTATAAATTACCTTTAAATTAAGTGCAATTTACTATTTTTGGGGAGTATTAAAGTTTAACTTATTACAACTCAATAAAAAAAATATTTTTAAAAAGTTGTCTTATTGTTTATACCTAAAAATAATCCTTAAATTTTCATCATAAATATTGAAACTCTTTACATTAAATACCTAAACTTTTTGAGCATTATTGAGATAAATTATTTAAGAACTCATTAACAGACTTTCCGAATACTTCTTGAAAACTTTTATAATTCCAGTTTTACTTTTGACAAAACTTTTAATTTTTTCTTTAAAAAGGTATCGTGTCTAATCTTCAAATGTATCTTTTTAGCTAAAGGTGAAAAAATATCTTCCTTTGTCAAGGAAATACTCCAAAATATTCACTAATCTATAACTGATTATTCTCTAAATATCCTAGATAAAATAACGGTAATCAAGAACCTATTTAGAAATTTTCTATTCTCTGTACCCTTTACCGAAATCATTATTTTCTTGCAATCACCCAAACAGCATGAACAATTCCAAGAATATAGAACCCCAAAATCGTTAATAACAAATTAATCCAAAAATCCTTACCTAACCCAACTTGTAGAAAAACCCCAAGAGGAGGCAAAAAAATAGCACAAAGAATCCGAATTAAATCACCCATAGAACTAACTTCCAAGAGATATTCACATGAATATCATAACTATTCTGACTAACCATTCATCACTGAACTCCTGTCCACCCTAAAACTTATTTTAATTATATCTGACTAAATCAGTAAAAAAAAGAATGGAGGCATAATCTCTTATGCCTCCATAGTTGAATCTATTAAATTCAAAATCTCTACAGTTAAAAATCAACGTTTAAGACATTGCAGACGCAGTTGAACGACGACGACGATAGGTTTTCGTTACTGGACGTTCTCCAGGCTCGGGTTCTTCAGGAGTTTGAAGGAGAAACACCACCATCGGCTGAGTTCGTAACTCGCGCCTGACTAATCTTTGTAGGGTGGTTTCGATTTCCTCTTGGAGAAATTTCCAATTAACCCCAATTCCACTACGGTCATTATCATTGGAAAATTCATCCCAGCGTTCACCTAAAATTCGTTCAACAGCACGAATGATCAACTGTTCCAATAGCGATCGCTCTACTTTTGTCACCACACCCCGCAGATGCACTTCCGGTTTCGCCATGAGTTTCCCCTGCCAATTAATAGCAGTGGCTACTGTAACCACCCCTTCTTCAGCTAACTGTTGACGATCATGCATAACATGATCATGCACCACACCAGCCTGATCTACTAACTCAATTCCAGAGGTAACTTGACCAAGAACATCGATATTATCCGGAGAAACTTCAACAATGTCTCCATTCTTTACAATCACCATGTTTTCCGTCGGAATACCCATGCTGTGAGCAGTCTGAGCGTGTTTAAGCAACATCCGGTGTTCCCCGTGAACCGGAATAAAGAATTTTGGACGAGTCAAAGCCAGCATTAATTTATGTTCTTCTTGGCAACCATGACCTGAGACATGGATTCCTTGATGACGACCATAAATGACCTCAGCCCCCTCCATCATCAAGCGATCAATGGTGTTCACTACCGCAATAGTATTCCCCGGAATAGGGTTAGCAGAGAAGACAACCGTGTCCCCTTTTTGAACTCTGATGTGGGGATGTTGTCCTTTAGAAATACGGGTTAACGCGGCTAAAGGTTCCCCTTGAGATCCTGTGGTCAGGATTAATACTTTTTCATCGGATAAATTTCGCATTGCTTTGAGGGACACAAAAACGTCATCAGGACATTTAATGTAGCCCAATTCCCGAGCATGGGCAATGACATTCAGCATTGAACGTCCCACAACCGTCACTTTTCGTTTGTGCTTTTGGGCAAGTTGTAAAATAATATTGACTCGATGTACCGAAGAAGCAAAAGTCGTAATCAATAACCGTCCAGGGGCTTGACTTATAATGCGATCAAGGTTAGGATAAACCGATCTTTCAGAAGGGGTTATCCCTAAAATTTCAGCGTTGGTAGAGTCACTTAGCAGACATAAAACACCTTTTTCTCCATGTTCAGCAAGTCTTTGTAGATCGAAGTACTGGCCATCAACAGGAGTATAATCAACTTTAAAGTCTCCTGTGTGAATAACCACTCCTAACGGTGTGTGAATTGCTACAGTGAAACTATCGGTAATGGAATGGGTATTACGGATAAATTCTACTAAAAAAGAATCACTGATCCGTACCATATCCCTAGGTTCGGCAGTCTTTAGAGTTGTTCGATCGCTGACTCCGGCTTCTTCCAACTTATCGCGCAATAGGGCAATCGCTAGTTTTGGTCCGTAAATTACCGGAATATCAAATTGTTTTAGATGATAGGGAATGCCTCCAATATGGTCTTCATGACCATGAGTTGCAATCATTCCCTTAATTTTAGTGCGATTTTCTCGTAAATAAGTCATGTCAGGGAGAACAATATTCACCCCGTGCATTCCATCAGTCGGAAAAGCAATTCCTGCATCTATCAGCAAGATCTCATCCTCATATTCAAAAATACAAGTATTCTTGCCGATCTCGTGTAATCCCCCTAAGGGAATAATTTTTAACGTTGGTTTTGTCAGTTTTTGACTCATTGGCCTCCTTTTCATTCAGCTACTTTGATTGTTAACGGGTTAGTTATCCAAAAATATAATTTTTCAGAAAAATTTATCTAGTCTTCTTCCTAGAATTAGCTGAAGTAAATCTTACAATTGCCGTTTATTTAACTCCAGTTGATCTTAGCTTATTTATTCCATCATAAAGCCTAATTCTTAAACAAGAGATAGGTGTTGTAAAACTGATTCTAATTCTTGTTTTAAGTCAGGAGATAGTTCTACTAGAGGAGGTCTTAATCCTCCTACTTTCCACCCTTTTAAATTGAGTGCGGCTTTTATTGGAATAGGGTTAGTTGTGCAAAATAGTGCTTTGAATAAGGGAAAAAGCTTTAAATTAATGTCTCTTGCAACCGTGGCTTTTTCTGTTTCAAATGCTTTAACCATTTCTTGTATCTGTTGCCCCACTAGATGACTAGCCACGCTGACCACTCCTATTCCACCAACGGTCAACAAGGGTAAGGTCATAAAGTCATCTCCTGCATAAATCGCAAAAGAATCGGGGGTTAAACGACGAATTTGACAAGCTTGCTCTAAGTTTCCCGTAGCTTCTTTGATGGCAACAATATTTTCAATTTCGGCTAATTTAGCCACTGTTTCAGGCAAAAGATTTTGTCCAGTACGTCCCGGCACGTTATATAACATAATGGGTAAATCCGGGGACTTTTGAGCAATTTCTTTAAAGTGTTGATACAGTCCCTCTTGAGGGGGTTTATTGTAATAGGGAACCACTTGTAATGATCCGTCTAAACCTAATTTAGATGCCTTTTCGGTCGCTTCTACCCCTTCTTTTGTGGCGTTAGAACCTGTGCCTGCAATAACTTTTCCTCGATTACCAACAGCTTTTTTAACTACCTGAAATAACTTATATTCTTCAGACCAACTTAAGGTAGGAGATTCCCCCGTTGTGCCGCAAATCACTAAGCCGTCGCTACCATTTTCTACTAAATAGTTAGCTAGTTCTTCAGCTACTGCGTAATTCACTTGACCATTTTTATCAAAGGGAGTCACCATAGCGGTGATTACTCGTCCAAAACTGCGATCATTCATTCTTTCGTTTACTTTTTCAAAGTTAGTGGTTAATTTTTAATCTAAAAGCTTTTATTTATTAGCCGAGCGCAGCCATTGAGACAGAATCAGCTATTTTTTTTGAGCAATAACTCCGCAATTTGCACTGCATTGAGGGCAGCCCCTTTGCGGATTTGATCTCCACAAATCCATAATTCCAAGCCATTAGGGTGAGAAATATCCTGACGAATTCGCCCCACCAACACCTCATCTCGGCCTGAAGCGTCTATGGGCATAGGAAAGTAGTTTTCCGTCCAATCTTCAACTAGTTTGATCCCTGGGGAATTTGCTATAATTTTCCTGGCATCGATCGCAGAAAATTGAGCAGAGAATTCCAAGTTAACAGCTTCTGAGTGAGCACGTAGTACGGGAACCCGTACGCAGGTAGCCGTCACTCTCAAATTGGGATCGTTAAAAATCTTACGGGTTTCATTGACCATTTTCATCTCTTCAGTACAATATCCCTCGTGGTTAAGAGGAGAATTGTGGGGAAATAAATTAAAAGCTAAGGGATAGGGAAAGATTTCTGTTTCGGGGGGGTGACCGTTTAAAATAGCCTGAGATTGAACTTTCACTTCCTCCATCGCTCTGGCCCCTGCACCACTTGCTGATTGATAAGTGGAGACAACAATTCTCTTAATAGGTTGAACTCGATGGAGAGGATAAATCGCGATCCCCATCAGAATCGTCGTGCAGTTGGGGTTGGCAATGATTCCTTGGTGATACTTAGCCGTTTCAGGATTAATTTCGGGAACAATCAGGGGAACCTCTGGCTCCATACGAAAAGCGCTTGAATTATCTACCATTACCGCTCCCGATTCTACGATACTTTTTGCCCAGGTTTTGGAAGTTGCTCCTCCCGCCGATGCTAATACTAAATCAATATCCCTAAAAGAGTTTTGTGTGACTGCTTCGACCAGCAGCGTTTCCCCTTTAAAAGTTAAAGAATTTCCCACAGAGCGTTCAGAAGCTAAGAGTTTAAGACTAGCGACAGGAAAGTCACGATGTTCTAACAAATTAAGCAACTCGGTGCCAACGGCCCCTGTCGCCCCCAGAATAGCTACCCTAACTGGTTTATACAATGAATATTACCTCCTAGCGAATCGGTTAACAATCAGAAATTGCCATCGATTAATCGATTAATTTTCTGTTCTAAAGTTAAAAAATTTTTGACCTATAAGGGTTGGATTATTAACACTTAATCAGAATTTAGACAGAGAAAAATATATCTTACTATTGTGTTTACAATATTCCTATATTTATATATTGCGACTATGCCAGCTCGATTTAACGGAAAGGCTTATCTTGATTCGGTCTAAAGGTGTTGTAAATGACCTAGTTTACCTTATCATAATAGAATGATGCGACAATGTACTATTATCGATAAGGACAGATCCCGGCAAACCCTGTCAACCGACAAAAAGCCAAGGGACTAACGATTGATCCTTAATGTTTTTAGAATATCACGAGCTGCTTGCCCTTGAAGCATTAAGTTTAATTTAGGCTTGTATTACTGTAGTTTAATGTAATTGTTTGAGATAGAACGTCGATGAAAGTAACTCAGGAAAGACTCCCTGACAGTCAGATTGGCTTAGAAATTGAAATTCCGGCTGAAACCTTAGGGAAAGCCTACGAGAAAAAGGTCAATACCTTGGCGCGTACTGCCAATATCCCTGGGTTTCGTAAGGGAAAAGTTCCCCGTAAAATCTTACTTCAACGCCTAGGAACCAGATACGTTAATGCCGCAACTCTCGAAGAATTGATTCAGGAAAGCGTTAAAAAAGCTGTTAAGCAAGAAGAGTTAGAATCATTGGGGAATTATCGGCTATGCTCTAATTTTGAAGAATTGCTGGAAAAATTTAATCCAGGACAGTCTCTAACTTTCTCTGCCGCTGTAGATGTTCCCCCCAGCGTAGAACTAGGAAATTATAAAATCCTGAATGTGAAAGCTGAAGAAACGATTTATGAACCTGAACAGGTGGAAAACTGGTTAAAAGAACGACGAGAACAACAAGCTACCCTAATTCCCGTCGAAGATCGTTCCGCCCAAATGGGAGATGTTGCTATTGTTGACTATGTAGCGCATTTTGTCCCGGAAGATGGGCAAGAAGTTGATGGTAAAGCAATTTCAGGGGTACAAGGGACAGATTTTCGTGTGGATCTCGCTGAGGGACGTTTCATTGAAGGCATGGTAGAAGGAATAGTTGGAATGAAGCCAGAAGAAACCAAAAAACTTAAGGTGACGTTTCCTGAAGACTATCCAAGAGAAGATTTAGCCGGACGACCATCGATTTTCACCATTACTCTCAAAGAACTCAAAGAGAAAGAACTTCTCGAGTTTAATGACGATTTAGCCGGAGAAATCAGTGAATTTGAGACAATAGGCGAATTAAGAGAGTTCTTAGAAAACCAGTTTATAGAAGAAGCCAAAAAAGCGACTAAGAAAAGCATCCATGATGGCATTATTGTTCAGCTAATGGCAGTCTGTAAGGTTGACATCCCCGAAACTCTGGTTCAAGACGAAGTGACTCAAGTTTTGACTCAAACAGCCATGCAGATGGAACAAATGGGTATGGAAATTGGCCAACTGTTTACTCAGGAAAATCTTCCAAAACTGCGGGAAAATGCTCGTCCAGAAGCAACAAAAAGGTTAAAGCAATCCTTAGTTCTTAAGGAATTAGCTAAAGTTGAAGGTATCGAAGTTGAACAGGCTATTTTTGACGAAAAAGTTAACAAAATTAGAGAACAACTTTCAGACCGGGAGGTAGATCTCAGTAGATTAAACCAGATGGTCACAGACGAACTTTTAATAGAAGTGACTCTCGACTGGCTAGAAGAGCAAGCTACTATAGAACTAGTCCCTGCAGGAACTTTAAAGAAAAAAGAAGCTGAGCAATCTTCAGCCGACTCTGAGCAACCATTGACAGCTACTGCAGAAGGATAAACCTCTCTTCAGTTGTGTCAACATTATGCCTTGGTTGATCTGATTCACTTTTTTCACACTTGAGGCATAATGTTGACAGAGGGGATCAGTTTGCTGTTCCGGTCCGAGTGGACTAAAAATAGAGAATGCACAACTAAACCTATTAGGAAATGAGCCATTATTCAAAATCTTTCCCTTGACAGTTTAATTAAAGGCTATGAGTAAATTGCGATTACTAGACTATTCCATAACAAACCAGCGTTTTTCAGGAATCTATTCCATGAGTCAAAATATTGTCCCCATGGTAATAGAACAATCTGGAGTAGGGGAAAGAGCCTTTGATATTTATTCGAGATTGTTACGAGAACGTATCGTTTTTCTGGGAACCCCTGTTGACGATCAAGTCGCAGACTCAATCGTCGCACAATTGCTTTTTCTCGACGCTGACAACCCAGAAAAAGATATTCAGCTTTACATTAATTCCCCCGGAGGGTCTGTTTATGCTGGACTAGCTATTTATGATACCATGCAGCAAATTCGTCCCGATATAGTCACCATTTGTTTTGGATTGGCGGCTAGCATGGGAGCGTTTCTTCTATGTGGAGGAACTCCTGGTAAGCGGATGTCCTTACCTAGTTCGCGCATGATGATTCACCAACCTTTAGGAGGAGCTCAAGGGCAAGCTGTGGATATTGAAATTCAAGCTAAAGAAATTCTCTATATCAAACGGCGGTTGAATGAAATGCTGGCTTATCATACCGGTAAATCCTTTGATACCATTGCAGTCGATACAGAACGAGACTTCTTTATGTCAGCGCAAGAGGCAAAAGAATACGGTTTAATCGATAAAGTGATTTCTCGGCGAGATCTGTCTGACCCCACTGTTCCCGTTACCTAACTCAACTAACTCCAAGAGCTTATGTCTAAATACGACTCCCACCTAAAATGTTCATTTTGCGGCAAATCCCAGGAACAAGTGCGAAAATTGATCGCCGGTCCAGGAGTCTACATCTGCGATGAATGTGTTGAGCTATGCAACGAGATTTTAGATGAAGAATTGATCGATACTCCGACAACGGCAGTGTCCGCAAGTTCCTCAAGAACTGAAGAGTCCCAACCTAAACGTCGTTCAAGTCGCGAACATCTTTCCCTAAATCAGATTCCCAAGCCTAGAGAAATTAAAAATTACCTCGATGAATACGTTATTGGACAAGATGAGGCTAAAAAGGTTCTTTCCGTGGCAGTTTATAACCACTACAAGCGTCTGAGTCTTAGCCCGTCTCCAGAGGGAGATGGGCCGGACGACTTTGTTGAACTGCAAAAATCGAATATTTTGTTGATGGGTCCAACAGGTTCAGGGAAAACTCTTCTTGCGCAAACCCTGGCCCAGATCCTACAAGTACCCTTTGCCGTTGCCGATGCCACCACCTTGACTGAGGCTGGTTATGTGGGGGAAGATGTAGAGAACATTCTACTTCGGCTGTTACAGGTAGCTGACTTAGATGTCGAGGAGGCCCAACGGGGTATAATTTATATAGATGAAATTGATAAAATTGCTCGTAAGAGTGAAAATCCCTCCATTACCCGTGATGTTTCTGGAGAAGGCGTCCAACAAGCCTTACTCAAGATGTTGGAAGGAACAGTAGCCAATGTTCCTCCCCAAGGCGGAAGAAAGCACCCTTATCAAGACTGCATTCAAATTGACACCAGCAATATTCTCTTTATCTGTGGTGGGGCGTTTGTCGGTTTAGATAAAGTGATTGAACAACGACGGGGAAAAAAATCTATAGGCTTTATTCGCCCTGGAGATAATAGTCAAGCTAAAGACAGGCGAGCAGCTGACTTGATGCAACAAACAGAACCAGATGATCTAGTCAAATTTGGCATGATTCCTGAATTCGTGGGAAGAATTCCGGTGATGGCTGCTTTAGATCCTCTAGATGAAGATGCCCTGATTGCCATTCTGACTAAACCCCGCAACGCCTTGGTAAAACAGTATCAAAAACTTTTGAAAATGGACAATGTTCAGTTAGAGTTTAATAAAGAAGCAGTGCGGGCGATCGCGAAAGAAGCCCACCGTCGCAAAACGGGAGCAAGAGCATTGCGGGGAATTGTGGAAGAATTGATGTTAGAAGTGATGTATGAATTGCCTTCCCGTAAGGATGTCAAGCGGTGTATGATTACTGAAGAGATGGTCGAAAACCGTTCAACAGCTGACCTGTTGGTCCATCCTTCGTCTTTACCAACTCCAGAGTCTGCTTGAAATTAGTTAAACGTCAGCCATAATTTAGTAAATACAACTTATGGGTCTAACTAGGAGGATTTAGATACTTAATTTCACCAGTGACCTTCTTCTTATAAGCTTTCTGAGATATGATTAGTTTTCCCAAACAGTACAATAACAAAGACTTCTAGCATGGTTAACGTTCGTGGTGTTGATCTTTGCTATGCTATGAATGGGTGCACCATGAAAGAAAATCAACCAGAAATGACAAAAAAAAACCGGTGATGGTTTACATTGATATCCGGATAGATTTGGCTTGATACTAGCACAGAACAGTCCAAAAGTTATGTAACACCTACTATTGTCTATAATATAATTTACGTGGATTTTGAAGGTCACAACTCAGTTCTACAATCCTGTAGAACTGAGTTGTGACCTAGAAGAGTATGCCCAGGATTTAAAAATACTTCTGGGCGCTTTGTTTTGGGAATTGAGAAAAGCTATTCCATAACCACTTGATGGAGGCTTTTATCGAGACCTTGTTCGTTATCATGTATTCCGAGTAGAAAAGGCTATCTTTAGTTGTAAGGGTTTTTTAAAATATAAAAAACAGGCGTTTGTACTTTTAGCAAATTTTGCGGATACATTGTTAAATTCCCTTATTATTGGTTTCTAACGGTTTCTTTGGCTGATTGATTACTTATGGCAAGGTTTTTACATCGTCCGATTAATCAAGTAGAACGGAGTAATTTTTTAAAAAACTTTATCCTGGCAGATTATGAAGCAACATTAGGAATACTTTATATATCTTTGAGCCCAAGAGCAATTACTGTTATGCTCCAATTCGCAAAAAAATCGGTTTCGACATTATTGATTTCAGGAGAAAAAGATATTATTATCTCGGCTGAGATGGAGCGAGTGGTAGCAGAACTGATTCGAAATATTCAATATGTCAAAATAGTTTATTTTCCTATATTAGAGAATAGAAAAACTTATTTAGAAAATGTTCAGAAATTTTTAGAAGTGTAGTAACTGCCCTCTGGGCATAATGTAATCCTTGAAACTAAAATGATATTTTCTGAGAAAAAAAAATTACGACGAAAACTCTTAAGACAACGTCAATCTTTAGACAAGAAAATATGGCAGGAAAAAAGCAACCGCCTCTGTACAAGGATAAAATCTTTATCTTTATTTCAGGAAGCTAAAACAATTCTGGCGTATTTTACCTTTCGCCAGGAACCTATTCTTAATTCTCTTTTTACAATGGAACACTGTTGGGGGTTTCCTCGTTGTGTCGATCAATCCTTGATTTGGCATTATTGGACTCCTGGAGATGCTCTAAATGTAGGAACTTATGGTATTTTGGAACCTGACTTAAATGCCCCAATTTTAGACTCTTTTGAGGTTGATTTAATCTTGGTTCCTGCTGTCGCTTGTGATAATCAGGGGTATCGCTTAGGGTATGGAGGAGGGTTCTATGATCGTTTGTTAAATTCTCCTCAATGGCAACATATTCCTACCATAGGAATTGTTTTTGATTTTGCCTATGTTAATCGACTATCAGTTGAGTCTTGGGATTGTAAATTAAAGGCAATTTGCACCGAAACACAATACTTAAATTTATTAGAATCAGATAATTGAGTATATTTGCTTAGAAATAGATAAATGTGTCTACCATTAAAATTTATTAATTTACTGAAAGATTCTCTAAGATTGTCGTTAGCATAAAGTTGTGTAATAATACTCAGTCAATTAATGTTAGGTTGGGTAAAAAAATTGTAAGAAGAAGATTTATCAGACGAATTATAAAGCATTTTTTTTATAACTGAATTAGGGGAAGTGTGATAATAATGGATGAACAGATTGACCTAGAAGAAAATACAATGACTACCAAGTGTCTTATCCCGGAGCAGTAGTACCTAAGGCGATCTCTAATGACGAAAAATTGTATTTAAAGTAGAAAATTTGATTAATTGGGGAAGTTATTACTTAGGGTTATGGCAGTCGTTTTCAGTTATTTTGTTAAGAGTCCTATACTAACTGTTTCTACTTTGGCTTTTGATGCTGTCACAGTGGCTGAATTAGAAGTCAAAGAATCTAATCTGTATAGAGAGAACTTGATTATCTAGATTATCCAATAATATTGCAATTTAGTTGTTTGAATAAAAAAAATATAATTCAATTTATAATTTTTCTCCCCTATAATAAAACCGAGCAATGGCAATATAAATTGGATTATTTCGTGAAAGAAAATCAACAATTTTTAGCGGCGTTATACTGGGGATTATTGCAAGAATGAAATAATGATAAAGATCTGTTAGGAATTGACTTGCAATCCCAGCCTCATTTTGTTCGTTGTTCTCATAAAGTAATTGAAGAACTTAATAAAAAAGTTAAGTAACAGATTCAAGAAAATCTAGGTATTTTAGATGGATATAATCCTCAAAAAAAAGTAGTCATAATTTTTATTTTTAAAGGTAAAATTAAACTAATAAATTTTAAAATTAACCCTTTTTTTAAATTTATCTTCAAGATATGTATAGTACTTTAATTAAACAACTTAATTAATCTTGATTACAGAGAAACTCACCTACTTGTATACAGTTTTATTTCGCTTTAAGATATGTCTCCAGCAGTTAAATAGTGATAACAGAAAAATACTAACCGAATGAAGGGATGAATAGTAAGTAAGTCAATCTTTAATAAAGAGAGTATATAGGAGTTTTTTTAAAACCTCCTATATACTAGCCTATTTAATAATTTAAATAACAAAATTAGAAGAGCAAAAATTAGAAAAGTTAACTAGCGACTTAAAAGTATCTCTAGAAGAAGAACAAGGAAAAAAAGTTATGTTTAAATGCAAGAGAATAGCAAAATTTTAAAAAATCTAGATTAGGTAAGTACATCACAAAATAAAGTTAGAAAAATAACTTAATAAGTTGTCTATATTATTTCTCTAGAATAGCAATCTACAGAAATAATATATGGATGGCACCAAATGAAAAATTATGAAATTCTTAGAAAGACATTTTACGGCGAATATATATAATTCAGTTGAAGTAGTCAAATAAAGTCTTACTACATACAAGTTACTATAAAAAATATCGATTAAAAAAATAAAAATTAAACTCTAATTACTTAAATATTAAATCTATAAAGTAATTTGCTTTTCTTACATTTATTTCAAGCTATCTACTCACTTGTTTCTGGAACCCTAGTTCATGCTCTTTAATTCACCGTTAGACCATTAAGCCACTTCAGTCTGTCGGGTTTATCTATGCGAGCCTCACTATCTTCTGGGTGGATTGCATAAGTCGCCGTACTATTGAGGTTGTTCAGACCGATTTGAGCAATATCCTTGCCACCGTTCCCACAATCAACGCCCCGCCAAAACTTGCTAATATCCTGCTCAAATCTTTCGCCATCTAGGTCAGAGTATATGATATATATCATTACTAATTTTTCACTCTTCGGCGATGAACCATACGTCATCTTCAAAGCCGATTCCCTCGTCGGACTTATTTTCCTGCTCGGAGTAAGCTCCGCAAAGAAATGGAAGAACCAATTAATTGTTTAACGTAAGCTGCTTCTCTTGGTAGAACTCGACTAGTACCCCATCTGCGAGAGTTTGATTATTCTACTTAGCTATTAGGTCAGCTGGGTCGGCGTTTTGCCACCTACAATTTTACCAAACACATCTTATAGACCACGCTGAACAAATGTCCAGCATCTTCAAACATTTCGCAAGCAGCACTGTCGTTCATAGTAGTCAGTGTATTAAGATTACTATGCGGAAAGTCGGCATTGCAGCTACCACAGTCCCACAGGTGAAATCAGTGCTGTTGTTTCTTCAATATTTGCTATTCGGCACACCTTTTTCAAAAAAGTATGTTGCGTTATAAAGTCAGATTATTCACTAAATTTTTTCCTTCAGTATAAAGTGAAAAAATACTTTAGATTGTTCCACTGAAAAAAGTTAGTGAATATTATTAGTCAGTAGTTGTTGACTCTGGGTAAAAGTTATTAACTTTTACTTTTCTTTTTACCATCTTATTACTTTTAGTTTTATACAGATTTTATTAGATACATTGGTTTTATGAAAAAAGTAGTCGATGAACAGCAATTATTGATCCTTTTAATAGTAGTTTAGCTATTTTTTAGACAGGCTACATTCATAATCAATATTTTTATTTTTGCCGTGTAGAGGAAATTCTCCCCTTTTTGTGCATGATGCCGATATCCTAGACAACTACAAAGCTTGATTAATTGAGGGTTTAACTTTTTGATGGGTTCCACAATTTCTTTCTCAAATATTGAACTACTAGATAGGGTAGAAAGTGGTTAATTTACTCTAAAAAGATTATGATCATACCGTAAATAGTTCACTATTTACGGTGTGAATATTTAGTTAAAAAATATGATAAGCAAGCCTCTCCTTACACCCTCAGCTTGCTTATCATGTAATACTATCAGTCTAATTATGTTAAACTTCTTCAATAATATTAGGTTTAGAAATTAGACTAAAAAAGAAGATTAATTTTGGTGTGTTGTGGGAGAAAAAAAAGAAATTAGCAAGAATATTGTGGTTGATTTAACGGATTAAACTTAATATTTTATTTATGAATAAGCTCTCAAAAAAATCTATTATCTATCTAGAAAAAATCTGACATAATTCAATCGTTTTAGTTTGTAAGCTGGCTAAAGCATTACCACCACGTTTTAAAGCAAATTCCAATTCTAATAAAACAGGCAAGGTTGCTAAGAGTTGCTCACTAGACAAAGATTGTAATTCTCTCCGCAAAAAATAAAGGCTTTTGGGGTTAACAATATCGGCAGCTTTGGCAATCACTTTGTCATCTTTTTGACCAGATTCAATGTGAAGTTTAACCATTGCCCAAGTGCGGAATTGTCCCACTAAAGTTGCTACAAGTTTTAAAGCTGGTTCATTATGGGAAATTAAATCAGCAATTAATTGTAAAGATTGTCCTTTATTTCCCTGACGAATAGCTTGAGCAAGTCGTAAACTACTTTGGTTACTAGCATTGACTAAAGTAGTAATAATATCTGTACCTAAGGGCGTGGTTCGATCAAGACTATAAAGGCGTAACTTTTCTAGTTCATAACTTAATTTTCGCGTGTTATTCCCGATAGATTCTACTAATAACTCTGTTGCTTTAGGCGTTAGTTGAACGCCAATTTCCTGAGAAATGCGCTTAACTTGGTTGATTAATTCATCAGTTTTCCAAGGAGAAATAAGAGAAAATTCTTTGATCTCGGCATATTTTTCTAAAAGTTTAATAGATTTTAGTCGGCAATCGGGTTTTTTACTCGATGTTAACACTAGGTGAGAATTTTCCGGAATAGCGGGTAAAGTTTGTTGCAGTTGGGAAAAGATTTCTTCGGAACACTCTTGAAAGATGCTAGGGTTTATAAACCAAACAAGTCTTTCTCCCATGCCAAAAACTGGAGTCATCACTTGATTTAAGGCTTGTTCTATTGCATTAGCCTGATATCCATAGATTTTATCGTAATTAAATTGAATCCAGTTAGGATCAAGGAGAGTTTCTAGTTTTTTCTTAACAGTTTGGGTGATTGCAAAGTCATCTTCACCCCACAATAAATAAATTGGCATAGAAAATCTCAGATAAATTAGAGAAAATAATAATATCAGGTTGTTGAATTCTTAGAGGAAGAAAGCTTGGACGAAACTTATCAAACCTATATTAATCGGGTGGCACGACTGACCATACCGGATATTTATCAAACCCAACTTCAGAATATCCAAAAATCACCTAAATTTCAGGGGGGAAAATTTGTTGCTTTTCCCGGTTATACAGTTCTTACTCCTCCTTACGCAGAAGATTTTCTTAATGAGGAATTTTATCATTATTTGGAAACCATACAACAGCAATTATCGGAACGGATAGAGTCAGATATGGTTGCTTGGGTTCCACCAAATAGTTTTCATTTAACCTTGGCTGATTTAATTTGGGATAAAAGTTATCAAGAAGCGGTCCAAGATAGTCCTAATTTCGACCAAAAAATTAAAGTTTATATGGAGGAAAGTTTTAAAAACTACCAAAAAGTTGAACTAGAAAAAAATGAAACTAAATGGCAATTATTAGGTTTATTAGTGTTTCCTCGTGCTCTAGTCGTAGGATTAGTACCTTGTGATGAGTTATCCTACAAAAAAATTGTTCAATTAAGGCGGTCTATTTATCAAAATATGGATTTAATAGCTTTGGGAATTGAACAACAGTATTATTTTACAGCTCATATTTCTTTGGGATATTTTACGGAAAATATATATGAGCTCGATCGGGATTACTTAGCCTCTGTTTTAACTACCTTTGATGATAAATGCTTAGAAGCTGAACCAAAGGTTTTAACGATTCGCCAGGTTGAGTTACGTAAATTTGAAGATATGACGAACTTTTTACCAAGAGATAATAATCCTATGGTAGAACTTTAAGTATTCAATTTGGTTAGAAAGTAGGGGAAATTAGATATAGTCTTAAACTATTTTAGAGATTGTTTGTTGATGATAAAATTAAGTCAAAGTTTTATCTTTTTTTAGGGTAATTAAGTTCTAAACTATCTAATAGTTAGTTAAAATCTTTACCATAATTTTAACCCTATGGTCTTAATTCTTTATTGATAAACAGTCTCTTCAAATTTTCCTAAATTGATAATTTTTAATCTATTAAATTAGGGTATTAGCATACAAAATACTCTATGCTGCAACTGTGGGAACATTAATGCCAGGAAGGACTACACTCTTACCCGATGCAGTGCTTCAAGAGTAGCATGGCAACTGGGAACAATTGCCTGTCCTGCTGCGATTTTCGAGCTATAGGTTTCCTGATAACGGCGTAGAAGTAGGCTATGAGTTAGAGGAGTTTCAATTAATTTTAAAACTTCTCGTTGAGGAATATTAGAAATTACTTTTTATAAGTCACGAGAAAAGGATTGTGATTGCTCTTTTTTTACAAGTTGATAGTTCTTAAGTATTTAATGTTCTTACCGCTATTATAAACCACAATATTATGTTCCATTAATTTCTCAATTTCCTCTGATCTAATTTATAGATAGATGGGAAAAAAGCTTTAAAATAGGTGCTTTTAAGGTATTGTTACGTTTTTGATAAAAAATTTAGGAATACAAGAGCCTTTATTTATTTAATCCTCTAACTAAAATATTAATAATGGCTTCACTTCCACCTAGGAAATATTTACCCTTCGTATCGGTACCAATGAGATTTTAAACCTGATAAAAAAACATTCTAAATCAATTAAGCGATGTACCCAAGAATATTCAACAATTTTATTCATTAAATTTTCTACAGAACTATTAATAGTTTGTCGTTGAAATTAACTTTTAATTGAATTTTAAAAAATAACGACTAACTAAAGTAGAAATTAATTGCTATTCAGATCAGAATCTAATAGTAGATTTTTTTGGGAAAAAACAGCAAATAGCCAACATTTTTATTCAAGTTATTTTAACTATTGCGCTCTTCAAGAAGTTATTTTAAAAACTCATTTGAGCCACTAAAATTAAAGATATTTTTAAAAGAAAGAAGCTCTGCCATTAAATTTTAATCCTTAGTGTCAAAAACTATTAGCTACTTCTCCAGCAATGGTATGACTTTTAAAAATAACTATTATTTGTCATATTGATCTAGTAATGCCCTTGCGGGTAAGCCTCTAATTCCACTTATCAAGCTATCATCTATTTTACGACAAAACTATTTATGATTAGCATCTATTAGGTCTACTCAATTTAGTAGAATAAAAACAATCGAGTTCTAACATAGAACTATTTGGCAATAACTTTAATAATAAGCAGACTGTTTAAAAATCGAAACATTCCAAAATCAAGTTTTTTAAACGTCAATATTAATAGCTTAGCACGACAGGTTCATTATAAATGATCTTTTTACTTCTATGGATTAGATTGTCTATGTTGTGAGTAAAATCTAGACCAAATATTTTTATTTTGTAGCAGTTAAGAGGTTTAAATTTTATATCAAAGATGTATTTTATGCTACCGAACTTCTGTTATGAAACTTATATTTCAAGGGAAATAGATTCTAACTGTCGGGTTTTTGATAAGACTAATAGTCGTTCTACCTTTTCTCTTTTAAGAAAGTTAAGAATTATTTCTATCGTATTTTCTTTTGTATCCTCTTGCTATACTCAAATTAACTAAGGCAATATCTCTTTTGATCGGTTCAAATAGACTATATAATTAATTCATCTTCATGAAAGATTTAAGCAAAGGAACAGTGCTTTTTTGTAAAAAATATTTATTTTAAATAAATTATTAAGTTCTTAAAATTATTAATTGACATCTGATGGTTTTTAATTTGTTTTAAAAACTCTTCCCCATTTCTAATTATTAGCTCACTATCTTAAGTCCGATAAAACTGCCTATTTATAATCTTCTTTATTTGTAAGGCTAGGATCGTACGATAAAATTTTCTCAACTCTTCCTCTTCCACGACTAGGAAGGTTATGCTCTATATAATAGATGAATTAATTTTTTTTTATTTTTTTAATTTAAATTTTTCATTAGAAACTCTAGGATTTTATTCAGTAAATCTTTTTATTTATTGCTAGTTTTTACTAATTTTATTTATTCAACTATTGAAAAATACTATTAACTTTTATTGATAGTTTTTATACTCTAAGTCTAAATACATTTATGTTCTAAGGCTTTGATAAATTTTTCTAAAGCTTTTAATAAGCTCTTTTTTAGATTCAATCGAAATGAACTAGACTATACGCTAATATTGGCCTCTGGTTAAGTCTTAAGAAGACTTTTTTTTAAATAAAGCTTTATATAAAGCAAACAAAATGGACCCTAAGATTCCGAGCATGATTATAGAGGTCACTAACCGTAAGACACTATTGAGTAAGTACAGAACAACAATAATAGCTACAATAATCAGGCTTAATTTTCTAGGAGTAGCCAAGCTATCGTACCATTGTTTGAGGCGAACTAGAAGATTTTTAGAATTTTCATTAGCCTTAAAAGGACGCACAGGAGATAGTTCAGATTCTTTGTTTATTTCTGCTTCTAAATCTTTGAGGTGTTGTTCGCAGTCTTGAGGATTTTGCTGACTCATAGGATTTGGATGTTAATTGAAATTACTATCTAGATTCTGTGTCTATTATAAAGGCAATACTAGAACATTGGGATAGAATAAATATTAGTGTTTTTAGTCTTTGTCATAGCCTCTCCAAGAATTTTTATCACAAGAAAATTAAAAAAATATCTTAGCATTTTGTAGCCTAGATAATTATTAAACAATCTATGTGTCTTAAATATAGCTATCGTATTTACCAAACCTACAGTTTTAATCTTTTGATGACATTTTTAGTTACTGTCTTTTTATTTTCTCAAGAAAAATATATCATCATATATTTGAATCTATAATTTTTAGGAGTTTCACACTCTAAGTTGTGCATAATTATTTTAGCTTAATCGTGTACTCACAAAAAGCTCGTTATTAATAATTGAGAATCAAAAAAAACAAGTAGTGATAGCTGCCGTTACCTCTGCTTGTCGAAAAGTTCGCACTTTTAATGCTTCTTCAAGTCTACACAAAGCTGATACCAATCCGGTGGCAACAGTTGATCTTACTTCATAAGTGGTGATTTTTTACACTTTATCTAAGGCATTTTCTAATGCTCCAGGTTATAGCAGAATAAAATATTTTTATACTTCAATAATCAGAATTTTCTGATTTAATTGTTCAAATCACTAGGAAATTAAAGTAAATACTTTTACAAATAACTTCAAAGAGGGTGATTGACTCAATTAATTATGGCAATGGTCAAATTGCAGTATGTTACTAGACTATAGATACTATTGAATAGACTAAGGGGACATCCGAGGAAATTAAGATGTGATTGCCCTGGCGTTACAGAGCAAAATATTTCATTATAAATATATAAAAAATACTTTATTTTATAAATATGTCTATTAAGGGAAAAATTCCAAGGACTTACAAACTATTCTTGTATATCTTTAATAGCATTTTTTGGTAACTTTTTTATTTGTTTAAAAAATTAGGTTTTTAAATTTCTTAAATACTTTCATAAAAAAAATGTGTATCTTATGAAAATAAGAATAGTTAAAACGTATGTTTATCAGCTGTACAACCAGTTAAAGTTTAAGGCAACAATCCTGTTAACCATCTTAGTTAAATCTGAGATCAATGAAAATCAAAATGAAGTAATTGATTTATTTGTAGAAGCTTAGTTCAATAGTCTAATTAGAATATGGTCTGATTATGCATTATCTATATTAGATTATCTCAGAGACTATTTATCATTGTTTTGTCGAACCCTTTTTTTGATTAAACTAGAATTAATTCCATAATATTGAGCTGCTTGGGACATATTAAAACTTAGCATTTCTTCTTTACTGAGTTTATATTGAGCCATAGGTTTAATTAATTTAATGTCAAGACATTTGATAATTTCCGTTGCAATTGCTTTGGCTAATAAAGGAGGAACAGAATTACCTACCTGACGAAATCCATGCCATTTAGTAACATGAAATCTAAACCAATCAGGATAAGAATGAAGTCTTGCAGCTTCTCTAACAGTAATACATCTAGGGGTAATAGGATGAATGGGGCGGGGGGAAGTATGCGCTCCTCTACTACTAGGAGTTCCTGCTCTCAAGGTATTACATAGACTATCACGATCTAACCTTAAAAATCGACTAATAGGTTCTATTTTTCCCGGAAGAGTTTTATCAAATCTTTCCTCAGATTTAAGAGTATGTTTTGTTCTTAAACTCGATGTTAAAAGATTTTCTTCGTAGCCTCTTTTATAAGAAAAATCATCGTCTAAGTTGACTAAAAATCTCAATTGTTTTACGTAATTACTTTGTATTCCGTAATTAACAATAGTCCAATCTCTCTTTTTAAGTTCGGGATAATCATTAACTTCAGGTAAGTCTTGAATTGCATCCCAAACTGTAGGACAATTAGGCAAACTAGATTTATTTTTTGTTGCTGATTTATGGGTGAAATCATTACTAATAGCTTGAGGATAGTTAGGCAAAGTTAATTTCTTCTGACATCCTAACAGAAAAAGTCTTTTTCTACTTTGGGGGACTCCATAATTAGCAGCATTTAAAATTTGATAATTAGTTTCTATATTATAGTTATTTTGACTGAAAACATCAAAAATCTTTTGCAAGAGTTTTTGATGTTTTCCAATAGCCATTCCTGGAACATTTTCAATCACAAAATACTTTGGCTTTAACTCTAAAATTAATCGAACAAAATGATAAATTAATACATTTCTTTCATCTTCTAAAAGGCGTTTACCTATCAAAGAAAATCCTTGACAAGGAGGTCCACCAAATATAACATCAATGGATCGATCACCAATTTTTGATAGCTGTTTAATTTGTGAGCCAGTAATTTCTTGTATATCCCGACAAATGGTTGTCCAAAATGGAAAATTATACTCATGAATAGCACAATGAATGGGATCGATTTCTACTGATGCAAGAACATCAAACCCAGCTTGTTCAAAGCCTAATGTCATTCCTCCTGCACCGGAAAATAAATCAATAGCAATTGGTCTTTTGTGATTAATTTGCAAATTGTAATTATTCCTTAAAATTCAACAATAACCGGAGCATGATCACTCGGCTTTATCAATTTTCTTGGCTCAACATCAATAGTGCAACTAATAGCTTTTTTATAAAGTTCTGGGGTAAGATAATGGTGATCAATCCGCCATCCGCGATTGTGCTGAAATCCGCCTGTTCTATAGTCCCACCAGCTAAAATACTCCCCTCCTGATGTGAATTTGCGAAAGGCATCTTTTAATCCTAACGAAAGAATATCTTGTAAAGCTTCCCGTTCTAACGGAGATGACATAATATGATTTTCTTTAGACTTAGAATTATAAATATCTCTATCTTCTAAAGCGATATTAAAATCTCCACAAATACATAGCTTTTGATTGAATTTATCCAAAATCTTAGCTACATATTGTTTTAGTACTTTCAACCACCTTAACTTATAATTGTATTTTTCACTTCCTACAGAATTACCATTAGGAACATACAAATTGACAATCCTTACCTCATTTAAGGTTCCTGTAATAATTCGTTTTTGCTCATTAAACTCTTCTAATGAAAAATCCTTAATAATAGAACTAAATCCAGTGTTAACATCTTCTAAGGGGTAACGACTGAGAATAGCGACTCCATTGTATGCTTTTTGTCCATAAATATAAACGTGATAACCCAATTTTTCAAAAGTGCTTTTAGGAAAATCGCGATCAACTACTTTAGTTTCTTGTAAACAAAGAGCATCCACAGAATTATTATTTAACCAGTCTATGACATGGGGTTCTCTAATACGAATCGAGTTGACATTCCAGGTAGCAATTCTCATATACTATAGTATTCTTTGTAAGTTGATAATGTTGGATTTATTTTAAGCTACAGTGTTTCACACACAATTAAAAATTTTCACAAATATAAACTTAAAATTACCTGAATAGAGGTCTAAGTTCTCTATCCTCTAAGTAAACTAGCAATTGATAGCAATAGAAAAAAAGGAAAGAATTGACAGGTTTTATTTAGTTAGACCCTTTCAAAGGGGTAATGATTTACCAGGAAAACTATAAAAAAAAGGTCTTTATAAATACTCTAACAAACTTTAATTCAAGAAGCATGAGCTACTGCCATATTACTTGTTAAAAACTTAATAGCAGCTTGGTATTGCAGATCTACATCAGTACCAATTTGTTGATAACTAATAGGGTCTTGAGGAACGACTTCATCAGGAACAATTCCTAACCTATGAATATTTTTGTGGTTGGGAGTCTCATATTTAGCTACTGTTACTGCTAATCCTGCTCCATCAGGTAACTCGAATAAAGACTGAATTAAGCCTTTGCCAAAGGTTCTTTCGCCGACTAATATACCTCGACTATTATCTTGTAATGCTCCGGCTAAAATCTCACTAGCACTGGCGGTTCCTTTGTTTACTAGTACTGCTAAAGGAGCTTCTGTTAACGCGGAACCAAAGGCAGAAAAACTATCTCGAATTCCTTGACGATCAACTGTATGAACTATGGTGCCATTATTCAGCCAAAGACGAGCAACTTCAATCCCTGCTTGTAACAATCCCCCTGGGTTATTTCGTAAATCCAAAATATAAGCCTTAGTTCCTTGTCGTTCTAAATTAGCCACTGCATCAGCAACATCTTGGGCTGCATTAGCACTAAATTGGTTAAGGCGAACATAACCAATAGGAATGTTTTGGATTTGATTATCAATATCAGCAAATACCGGACTTAGGGAAATATGAGCTCGTATAATGTTGATTTGACGAATGACCTTTTCAGCTTTATAAGGTTTGATGGTTAGAGAAACTTGTGTTCCATTCGCCCCACGCATTTTGCTAGCTGCTTCATCAAGAGTTAAAGTAGTGGTGTCTACTCCGTCAATTTTTAATATACGATCACGTGCTTTAATACCAGCGTACTCAGCTGGTGATCCTGTTAAAGGCGCAATTACTTCCAAATTGCCCGTTTCGGGATTAATATTGATCTGTAAACCTACTCCTGATAACTCTCCAGTAGTACTCACTTGTAAGTTGTGATATTGTCCTGGTCGTAAAAGTCGAGTAAAAGGTTCATCGAGGGTAGCTAACATTTCGTCAATGGTGTCATAAGTTTCTTCACGATCATGAAGATGTCGTTGGAGAAACTGTTGACGTAATAACCACCAATCTTGGTTATTAAATGAACTATCTATGTAGGCTTGATTAACAAATCGCCAAGACTGAAGTAATAGCTTTTGATCTTGTGTAAACGCTGAAGCAATTGGAGTCCCGACGAAGCAATTGAGCAAAAGTGAAGAAATAACTAGTATAATAACCAAAAATGCACGTTTTTTCATGATAAAAGTAGATAATTGATGTTTTGTCTTTTTCTTAAAAAAGGTACTCATGCCAGAAGTCAGAAATGATAAGTCAAAAGTAAAATTTCTTTATCGAGTTAGGTTTGAGAAAAAAGTTTTATCAATCCCTATACTTCTTATTTTAAGGTCTCACCGTGCCGAAAGTTTTAGCAAAAATTTTACTGAAAACTTCTACTTTAGTTTGCCTCAGAAATCTAATTAATAGGTTTTGTAACAAAAATAGGAGTAGTTATTCAAGTAACCGGAGTAGTTTTTGGCATTATCCACAAAAGTACTGTTAAAAATGACCCGCAAGGAGAAATCACAACATGAGTAGACCATCAGAGGATAAAGAAAAGTGTTTTACTTAATCTATCCTTTTAGCATAATCTAATAGGAAGTAGTCAAATTGTTATTATGCTCTTCCTGCCTCTTTTAGAAAACTAGATTGTTGTAAATTAACTCAAAAAAGTTAAAATTAACAAATTATTATCGTTAATATTCAAGACTACTCCCCAATAACGAAAAAAATTAATTAAAATCGATAATGAAGTTTGCACAGCCACTTCAGCCCAATTTCTAGTTTTTTTATAAAAAGCAATCTGAATCGTTCTTAATTTACCTCAAAAACTTATCCTAGTGATTTTTAGGAAAAATCATCAATAAGGGAAAGCCATCCTCAGCCTAGTCTTAGCAGAAAAGGATCAAAAGTTTGCTCAAGCCATGGGTGTAAAATTATGTAAGAGGTCTTAATCCATCAAACTATTAATGAAGCGATTAATTTAGTAACCGATGAAGACATAATTGGCTGATTTTACCACTGTTGTTATTACGGGCTATCCAATTTAAAACCATTAAACTTCCCTTTGGGAAGAAGAACAGCCAATGAGCAAAAGCAAAAATCTTAGTTGAAATTAAAATATGTTGAAATCGTTTCATTTTTTCTCTTTTTCCACTCAATAAGTTAAATTCCGGTTCACATACTTTTGAGTATTGCCCGTTACCTAAAATAGCGATTGAAGTTTTATAAAAATAGGAGAGAACTTATAAAACTTTCTTCCTCACTTATAGCTGTAGAAAAAACATAATTATCTATATATTCCGCTAAATTTAATCAAGCATAATTATAAAAACTTAACTTACATATTTTCAGAGACAAAATAACTTTTTAATCGAATATTTTTAAGATAAAAAATAGATAACAATGATATTATTTTATAATCTTACTATTACCTATTATTTTAATAATCTTGTTTATTTCCTACTCTTGTATCTTTGAAAAACGTTTTTTAGCTTGGTAGTGAACTTAGATTAAGTTCAGCAATAATGGTCATTATCATAACATATTAGTTTTAATCATTAACCATAACAATATAGGCCATTTATGATATAAATATTTAATATTTATTTTTAATAAAAAAACCGATAAAAAATAAAAATATTTTTATTTTATTTATTCTTTATTTAATTTATTTAAAGCAACACAAATACAAAAATAAAAGAGTTTTAAAAAGTCAAAAAATATATTATTTATGTTAAAAAATATTTTTACTTAAAGCATTGCTACTACTTTTATAACACTATTTATTTGATAAAAATATGAATTTAGTTAACTTAGCTTTTTCAGAATAGCTCTAATAAAATTAGAGTTTTAAAAGTTAAAATATTAACTTATAATCTGGTATAATCTAGTCTAGAAAAATTGTTAGCCTAACAAAATATTCAATAAAATTGATTATTGTCTATTTCTTATTTTCTTCTCAAAAAATTAGATATTTAGCAAAAATAAAATTTCTCCACTTTTACTTTATTGAGAGTTTTAGGAAAAAATGTCATACTGAATAGGTCTTAACAACCTCCCAATGAAAACCCTTGGACAGAACCACTTTGAGCTCTATTATTCATAATATCTCCATTATTCGAAAGACCCTGAAATCCTGTTGTTGGCAAAAGTCCGTTATTTGGTTATTGTTAACAGGACTTATACTACGTTTGATAATTGCTTTCTGGCTGTTTCCGGGTTATGACGAAGGTTACTATTATCTGTATACTCGCCATTTAGATTGGAGTTATTTTGATCATCCGCTATTAGTTGCTCTAACTACAAATTTTGGTGTTTGGATCACTGGTATCACTTCTCTTTTTACCCTACGCTTGGGAACAGTAATTTTATATACAGGGAGTCTATGGTTACTATATTTAACTAGTGTTAGACTATTCGATCATCAAACGGCTAAATTAACTCTAGCAATCGTCTCAGTAGTTCCTATTTTTAATGTAGGATTTGGGGTGATTACTCTTCCTGATAGTCCTTTGATCTTTTTTTGGACTGCAAGTTTATATTGTGCAGCTGTTGAGTTTTTTCCAAATTTTAATCGAAATTTCTATCCTACTTATCGCCTCGCTATTTTAGGAATTCTTGTGGGATTAACTTGTTTGGGTAAGTATCATGGATTTATATTAGGATTAGGATTAATTGGATTTTGTTTAACCAGTCCTCCCCATCGCCGCGTTTTCCTATCTCGTTGGACAGGATTAGGGATTATATTATATATTTTAACTTTATTTCCCCTTTGGTTTTGGAATTTAAACCACGATTGGATTTCATTTCGTTTTCAATTATTAAATCGCTTTGAACCTCCTCCAGAAGGACAGATATCACCGCCAGGATACAGTTTATTAAATGTATTTTCTGTTTTTATAACAGAACTTATTTTACTTTTCCCTACTATTGGTATTCCTTTATGGTGGGTTGTTTTTAAGTCAAGTTCCTCTCAATTTATGAGCTTATTCAATAAGAAATTACCTGGAGGTTTTAAAAAATCAAACCAGACATTCTGTGAGTCCAATTTAGTTCAAAAAAAATTATTTATTTTATGGGTTTCTCTTCCATTAATGCTAGGATTTACTCTGCTTGGCGGCAAACAGCAAATTCTTGTTACTTGGCCAATCCCAGGGTTTTGGAGTGCGACTTTATTATTGGGATTTTATAGTGTTCGATGGAAACAACAGTCATCTAATTTAATTCGATGGTGGATTAGAGGAACAGGAATAATAACTACTATTATTTTACTTCTATTGCTACTTCATACAACAACGGGAACCTTTTATAAATCTAACCAATATTCCCCTTTTGGTAATTATTTTACTCCTGAAAACGATCCTACAAAAGAATTAATTGACATTCAACAATTGCGAAAAGTTTTTGCAGAATCTTCAGAACTTATGAATGCTTTAGATAAAACGACTTTTATCTTTACTAATGCATATTACTTAGCTGGATTAATCAATTTAGCTTTGCGACCTTTAAAAGATATTCCTGTAACTTGTTTTAGTTATGATATGCGAGGATTTATTTTTTGGCATGATACTAATCAATGGGTCGGAAAAGATGGACTTTATATTACTTTAGAAGAATTTCATAAGATGCCTCATTTAAAAAATGATTTTAATCGTTACTTTGAAGAGTTTCAGGAAATTGGTACTGTGCCTATCCGTTTAGGAGGAGTGGTGGTTAATGTGTTTCATGTTTATAAAGCAAAGACTTTACTTAAACCCTATTCTCTAGAAGAGTCTTTCTTGTTTTATAAAAATTAGTTGCTACTATCCTAAATTTAATAATTAATAATTATTAAATTTTCTTAAAACCTGTTAGGCTAAAAACTCATATAACATTTAAAATGACAAAAAAAAAATTAAAGTTGTTCTTGTAAAGACGAGTATAAAAAATATGTATAAAGAACTTTAATTATTTTAATTAAAAAAATAGTATTATTTATGATTTTTTCAACATAGATATCAAATGTTTAAGCGTTCTAACAGTTTTTTTGATTACATTCGCAAACACAGAAAATAAATTTTAAAAATTTTTAGAAAAGTCTCAGTTTTGCTCAGGCTGTAAAGGGGTTTACTTTAAAAAACTTCAATTAATTATCATTAAAATATGAAGTAAAAGTTAGCAGAAAACCCCGAATAAGTTTTACGGAGTAAATACTTAGATTTATAACTATTTTGTGGTTTTTTTATTGATTGCTTATAATTGTTTATTTAAAAAGTTTTTTTACTTTTTTTTAAAAGAGATAAGTTGGTATTTGCTTATACATTTTAAATAATCAAAATTTTTATTTTTAAAGATTATTATCTCAGATAATTATTAGCATCGTCGTATTTTGAGTTAGTTATTGAAAATAACAACCGTGTCTTTAAATTTTGTAGGACTCAGGTTTATTGAAGTACACTATTTTAGTTATATATTTATATTCTTATTTGGTTCAGTTTTATCGTATCAATCTTCTTAAAATCATAAATGTTAGCGTTTGTGTATTCTAGTACATCTACTGATTCCCATTCATAAATTCTGACTGATAAAAATTTTAAAATTTCTTAAAAATGTAACGAAATGCAAAGTACAATAGAAATAATTGTGAATACACCTATTAAGACGAGAAGATTATAGATGCGAGTCGCGATCGCCGGAGCAGGACTAGCAGGACTTTCTTGTGGAAAATATCTTGTAGATGCTGGACATACCCCCATTATCCTAGAACGTCGAGACGTATTAGGAGGCAAAGTAGCTGCTTGGAAAGATGATGATGGAGACTGGTATGAAACTGGACTGCACATCTTTTTCGGAGCTTATCCCAATATGCTGCAATTGTTCAAAGAATTGGGCATTGAAGAACGCTTACAGTGGAAAAAACATTCGATGATATTTAATCAACCCGAATTCCCTGGCACCTATTCCCGCTTTGATTTTCCTGATATTCCTGCTCCGTTCAACGGTATCATCGCCATTCTCTGCAACAACGATATGCTAACTTGGGAAGAAAAAGTTAAATTTGGCTTAGGATTAATTCCAGCGATCATTCACGGACAAAGCTACGTTGAGAAAATGGATCGTTATTCCTGGTCTGAATGGATAAAAAAACAAAATATTCCTCCCAGAGTAGAAAAAGAAGTCTTTATCGCCATGTCCAAAGCGTTAAACTTTATCAACCCCAATGAAATCTCAGCCACTGTTCTTCTAACAGCCCTTAACCGTTTTTTACAGGAAAAAAATGGCTCAAAAATGGCTTTTCTAGATGGTCCTCCGACTGAAAGGCTTTGCAAACCTATAGTTGACTACATTACCGAACGGGGAGGAGAAGTCAGGCTGAATGCTCCTCTCAAAGAAATTATCCTTGAGGAAGACAACACCGTCAAAGGATTTTTACTCAGGGGACTTAATGGCGAAGCTGACGCAATATTTGAAGCTCACTTATACTTGTCTGCAATACCAGTTGATTTTCTCAAACTGCTTTTACCCCAACCGTGGAAAACGTTAGATTTTGCTCGCCAATTAGAAGGGTTAGAAGGAGTTCCTGTAATTAACTTACACTTGTGGTTTGATCGCAAATTAACTGATGTAGATCATCTGTTATTCTCTCGCTCGGACTTACTCAGTGTCTATGCGGACATGAGTAACACTTGTAAAGAATATGCCAACCAAGAACGCTCCATGTTAGAGTTAGTGCTGGCTCCTGCTAAAGATTGGATAAGTCAGTCGGATGAGGACATTATTGCTGCGACTATGGAAGAATTGTATAAACTGTTCCCCCAACACTTTACGGGAGAAAATCCTACAAAATTACTAAAATTCCACGTAGTTAAAACTCCCCGTTCAGTTTATAAAGCTACTCCTGGACGACAAGCTTTTCGCCCCTCTCAAAAAACTCCAATTGCTAACTTCTATCTAGCAGGAGATTACAGCATGCAGCAATATCTGGGAAGTATGGAAGGAGCAGTCCTCTCAGGAAAGTTAGCAGCTCAAGCTATTGCCCGAGATTATCCTACCAACATCGTTACTTCTTAATCTAGGCAACTCAAGAAAATAGTCATTAGTTTAGTTGAATTAAACTAATGACTATTTTAGTAACTTAAACTAATGACGAAAAGCTCTTTAGAATGCGACAATGAATGCTAAATATCTAACGGTAAACCATTTAGATAAAGCCCCTTTTTTCTCTATAAACAATCATTCTGCTTGTGCTGAATGCTGCAATTGCCTGAACCATCCCGAATCCAAAAACAACTCGTCTCCTTGACGGAATCTTACGAACTCTGTCGCCAGATTACGGCAAAATTTTCCAAAACATTTTATCTAGGAACGTTGTTAATGCCTCCCGAAAAGCGTCAAGCAATTTGGGCAATCTATGTTTGGTGCCGTCGCACTGATGAATTAGTTGATGGACCCCAAGCACAATTGACAACCGTAGAAACCCTGCAACGTTGGAAGAAACATTTGGAGATGATATTTTCAGGTCATCCCTTTGATAATGAGGATGTAGCCCTAGTTGATACTCTCCGACGCTTTCCCATCGAAATTGAACCATTTCAGGAAATGATTGCAGGACAACAAATGGATTTGTATCAGAGTCGGTATGAAACTTTTGAAGAATTACAACTGTACTGTTACCGTGTAGCGGGAACGGTGGGGTTGATGTCCAGTTCGGTGTTAGGAATCAATGAAAATAAGTGTAGCGTTTCTTGGCAAGAAAATCAGTACTACTATATTCCCAAAGAAGAAGCAATAGCCCTCGGAATTGCTAACCAATTAACTAATATTTTACGGGATGTGGGAGAAGATGCCCAAAGGGGACGGATTTATCTTCCTCTAGAAGATTTAAAAAAATTTAATTACACTCAAGAAGATTTATTAGAGGGTGTTATTGACGAACGGTGGTGTAACCTAATGCGTTTTGAAATTAAACGCACCCGCCAATATTATCGGGATGCCGAACGAGGAATTCGTTTTCTATGTCGAGATTCTCGTTGGCCAGTATGGGCAGCATTGATGCTCTATCAAAATATTTTAAACGTGATAGAAGCTAATAACTACGATGTGTTTACCAAACGAGCCTTTGTTCGGACTCCTAAGAAAATACTTTATCTTCCGCTGGCTTGGTTACGAGCACAAGTTCTTTGAAAGATTGTACATCCTAGAGAAGTTTTATGAGCATTCAATTCCATAGATATTCTTAATAGAAACTGACAATAAGACCAATTAACTAATCAGTTAGGAGCAGCTATTTATTGAGATCATCTCTATGGAACTCCTATTTTAGGCAAAAAGGAGACCGTTACAAATTTAACTCGGGAAGATTTACAACACTATCATCAGAATCACTTTACGTCCCGATAATTTAATTGTTAGTTTATCATGTTTTTGAATATTGATTAGGATTAGCCTCTTTTTTGGGGAGAAAAAACTTTTGATAATTAATCAATGCCTAATGATTGTTTAATTACACCTACTTTATCTAATCTCGAAGTTCGTCACTGTGAGAAATTCACTTTTTAAGAAACTCAACAATCCATTGTCATGTCAGGGTATTTAGGTGCAGAAGTACACAGTCCTGATTATCCTATTTTAAATTATTAAGTCCCTATCTAGGCAATGGATTATCGAGTCGTTTATCTATGAAATTGCGTTAATAACAAGGATTATCTTATGATGGTTTAGAAATTTTTCGTTTATATGGGAACTGTTGTTCACAACACTACCATTGCTATTAAACGATTGAAATAAGAAACTGAACGTCTATCGTATCAGGAATTAACTTTTTAGAAATTACAGTCTATCACAAATAAGCTACTAAGATAATACGCATTAGGCAAGCAAACTAATTCAGAAATAGCTAACTTATATAGCTGGCATAAAAATTTAAAATTAAAAATTAAATTTAATCAAAAATTTCAAAATTAAATTAATAAAATAATCTAAATAATCTAAATAATCTAAATTATTTAGATTATTTAGATTATTTTCGAGGTTATTTGAGTTGTAGCATTTAATCCTATGAAACCCAATAGTAGATTATTAAACATTTTTTAAGATTTAAATTAGAACCTTTAAAAAATACTTCCAATAATCATTAATTGTCAAAATTAAGCCGTAGGATATGGAGGAGTTTTCGAGAATTATCTCTACTCTAGAATAGAGTAGAGATAAAATTTAAACTGTTTTATCATAAAATAGTTTAAAAATAATTTTCGAAGAAATTCTCTTTGTCTTTTAGGATTTGGAAAGGACCTAATCATACTCCTAAAATCGATATTAAGAATTGTCACAAGAAAAGGTGAGGTGTGTGGGAAGATAGAGAAGGACATTGAATGTCTGATTTGTTAATTCACTCGGTTATGCAACCCTATACCTTAATTGCTCCAGCCAAAATAAATCTGTATCTAGAAATCATTCGTGATCGTCCAGATGGTTATCATGAATTGGTAATGATTCTTCAAAGTATTGATTTAGCTGATCGTTTAGAAATTCGTTCTCATGGAACCCAAAACTTTCGGTTAACTTGTTCCCACCCTCAAGTTCCCACCAATGAGACCAATTTAGCTTATCGTGCGGCACAATTGATGAAACTTGAATTTAGTGAAGCTTTCGCTAAATATGGGGGAGTTGATATAACGATAAATAAGCGTATTCCTGTGGCTGCCGGATTAGCTGGAGGCTCAACTAATGCGGCAGCAGTATTAGTCGGGTTAAATTTAATCTGGGAATTGGGGTTAACTATACCTGAATTACAACGGTTGGGAGAAAAATTAGGATCGGATGTTCCTTTTTGTATCGCCGGAGGCACCGTGGTCGCTACTGGAAGAGGAGAAAAATTAGTTCCAATAGGAGATCTTGATAGCTTATGGGTGGTATTAGGGAAATACCAAAGCTTAGCAGTTTCTACTTCTCGGGCTTATCAAACCTATCGGCAGCAATTTAGTCATGAATATGTCAGTGATCGCGCTGTAGTCAGCTCTCGAATATCTAAAGTTTATTCAGGTCCTTTGGTTCAAGCTATTAGTCACAAAGATAACCAGAAAATTGGTCAATTATTACATAATGATTTAGAGAAAGTAGTTTTACCTGAATATTCCCAGGTTATGAAGTTGAGAGAAACATTACAACAAACAGGGGGATTGGGAACGATGATGTCAGGATCAGGCCCAACGATATTTACTCTGTGTCAATCTCAAGAAGAAGCTAAAAATATCAAAAATCAAGCTAGACAAGCTATTTTGGATCCTGATTTAGAATTGTTCATAGCAAAGTTATCGAGTACAGGAATTCAAATTATTTAAGTTAATCTAACAAGTCCTATAAAAGCAAACTTATAATTAGTCTGTTGTATAGACATTTTAATTTTTGTTTTGAGTATATCAAATAAACACTAAAATTGTTTTTTATCTCTATATTTAAACAGTTAGAGTTTAATCTTGGTTGCTTTACTTTGATTGACATTTTTTAATATAAATCATTTGACTAAAATTTTGTTTTACTGCTTGGTTAAATTTTATTTCTCTTTAAATATCCTTACGTCAATTTTATAAGTCTTTATTTAATACCATTTTTTTTCTATTATATTTACTTCTGAAATAGAAGTTAGTAGACTAAATGAATATAATACTTTTTCTCCGATTGTTTCAGTTTTGCTTTAACTAAACCACTTATACAGACTGAATTCCTATTAAGAATAATCACCTTATTTATTAAAAATAATAGTAATGTTCGGCTTTATATACCCATTTATCTAAAAAATAGATATAATTTTTCATTCTTAAACTACTGTCTAAAAGAGTGAAGTTAAGACTTTTTATAAAAATTTAATTTTTTTATCATATTTAATTTATTTAACCGATAAAATATCTTTTTATTCGTCATTAATAGTAATTTTATCAATTTTTAATTGGTTCAATGCCTGAGGTTTCTTTGTATGTAATTTTGACCTTGCTTTTTAAGCATATTTTTTATTTTTGTTATCTTACTAAATTTATTCTAGTGATATTTTTAATGTCATAATTAAACATATATTTAACAAATATTATCTTAAATATTCGAGTATATATGCATTTATATATTAATTAAATTTAATTTAATTTAAAAACGATTGATCTTGAGGTAAACGGCAATTTTTTCTATTCAAGGTAAATATTTTATAGTTAATTTGTTATTTCCATGAAGTTTACTGGTGGTTGAATCTTAATGCATAAACAAATCCAACTATTCTTATCCCATTTAAAGTCTGATCATGGGTAATCGTGAATCTTTCTATATTTAGAATTTCATATATTAAACTGAGACGAGAATTCTTTTTATAAGATAGCTGAATTCTCGTTTCAATTGTCGAGTCTTTCTATTTTAGACATATTTTATACAAAAATACAGATTATTATAAAAGTTAATTTTGTGTTTTTCTTTTTTCAAACTTTTATATAACTGCTAACTATTATAAGTTTTTTATCCTTTTTTAGGACCTCTTCCTTCCACTTATTGGGAAATCTCACAATTATTTTTTTGTCTGAATAATCTATTTGTAAATCGGTTTTCTAATTGTATTTTCTGATATTTGTACCCAAGTTTCTATTTTTTTACTTTCTATACTACTACATTTAAGCATAACATTTTACTTTCCTTTCTGTTATAAAAATAATTTTTTAGTCATAAGTTAATTTTAATAGCTCTTGTTAATTTAATTGTGCTTGTCTAATTTTTAGACAAGCTTGTATCTATAAGATTAAATATTATTGATTTTATCTGATTTTTTTAAAACAAGACAAACTCTCAATTTCTTTGAAATCTAAATACTGAATAGTCAAATGGAAAATGCTCTCTTTGACATCTAACTTTTTCTATTATTTTCTAACCTAACGGATTTTCTCTTATGAGAAGAAACATTATCTAAAACAATAATCTTTCCTGATTGAAATCAGGAAAGATCCAATCTTAAAATCAACTTTCATTGCAATCCTCTCAAAAGTTAAAGAAGTCAAAATTAGTTCTTTCCTTTTTCTTTCCCATATTTTTTATAATAGTGCCTTTCCCCTCCTAGACTATATTCACATGAATAATTTATTCTTTTATTAAACCTGACTTCGTTTAGATATACTCTTCTATGATTTTAGCTATTTTTCGCCTTAGCTAGCTTTTTTGTAAAGCATATAAGTTTTTGATCTATTTCTATTTTTTAATAGAAATAGATCAAAAACTTATATTGCTCTGAGTCATATTGACCTTTAATAATTGAACTATCTTCATTTGGTCTTTGTTTTAATTCTTTTAATAAAGAATTAAAACTTTTATTCAACGCTTAATTACATCCTTGTTCATTAGTAATTTCCATGTAATATCTTGTTTAGGTTTTAAAAAAAAAATAAAATTTAAAGTACTAAGACAAATTGTAAATGAACATATAATCTTGACTTTTACGTATGTTTTGTAGTAATTAAATTATTTTAGTGTCCACTATTGGGAATAAGGTATAAGCATAACTAATAGCTCTAACTCGACCATTTAATTACCTCTTGTTCAAATTTTAAAACTGTCCTAACATCCTTGGTTAGTGCTACAACGATTATTCTTTTAACTACTTTTCTATTCTACGCTCATTTTGTTATTGATATACTTTTACTTGCCATTATTTGGGTTGTTGAAACGTCGACAAAAAGATTCTCAAGACAGCCAAAATAACAGAGATGTTAGTAACACAGCGTGATTACGGTCATAAGAAGGATAAATTGCAGACAGTAACTCAAAATGAATTGATAATAATCCTACATTGAGAGTAATCGCCAGTTTTAAATTTTAAAAATCATATTTTAATGCCCAGCAAGTTCCCAAAACTATCAATTCCCAGCAAAAAAATTTTGGTTCAACTAAACTAAAATAAGGATAAATTTACCCAAAGTTGGATCCTGAATGACGCATATTTGAAATTAAGAGCTCGTCCCTATTCAGTCCAGGTTTTCTTAATGCCTTCATATTATTCGTACTCGAATTAGGTTAGCCTCATCGAGAAAACCTACTCTAAAATCCTATTGAACTGCCCGACGTGCCAAAGTAACATCCTTCCAATTGTTCTAAGCTCTACCACTGAAACAAAAAATACTAACCGTTGGCTACCATTAGTTCTGGGGATTATTCTCGAACTCTGACTGAATTAAACTGATACACCAGGGTCATTAATAGGACTGGTTTCAACAACCGTTCTCCAACATCTTTAAGGATAAACTGAGAATACAAGGAAGCTATATCGTATATTTCTTCCTTTGTCGCAAAGATCAAACTAGCCACTTAACCCCTGTTGGGGTTCAATATTCAGCATCAATGCTTAATCCCCATTGACTTTTAGGAAAACTATTAAAAAATCTTGTATGTAATGTTCAAGGACGGCCAACTCATTGGGAAAGCAAGAGAATATTCGCCATCAAGCAAAACCGAGGATCTGGTTGAGCTGTCTGTTTAACCTTATCTTGAGTGCCATCTTAAAGAATGACTATCGATTATCAAAATCTCCCGTACTTTTCGTAACTTTGCTGACTTAATCCTTGCAAACATGAATCAATACGATGGACTTCGTTGAGAGTGTAAAGAATAACGCTAACAGTCCCTAACTATTCAGGGACGGGAGATTTTGATTTGAGAGGAATGGACAAATTGTCTCTTTGATTAGACAAGATAGGAGAATGAAAGTGTCAATTTTCTACAAAAATATAATTACTCAAAAAATAATCCTGTTTTAAGGATTATTGAACAAAATAGACAAACTAATCACTTAGATAGAACCTCAACAGGATTGGCTGACGAGACATTAATTCTGTTTTTGAAGAAATTAGCTGAGCCTTTGATAATTGCTATGCGATAAAGCGAGACAATAGGAATTCAATCAAAGATAATATCTAAGATAAATAGAGGAATAAACACCCGCTCCCAAACTAATAATAATGGCGAAAGTAGAATTCCTCACATAAATCGCTAACGGTAGGCTCAGGTCAGTTTTAGATAAAGTTGGGGAGTTAACTGTTTGTATGAAATTTGCCACAGTCATCAAAGTTGCTCTTATCCCAAAAACCAAAAAGCATAATGGTTTGATTCATGGCAGGAGCTAATACAAGATCCCAAAAAGTTACATAGAATCGCTACTAATACAATAGCATTTAAGGTTTATGTCCAGATTGGACAAGAGAGACTATTTAATCCTACAACAGCAACGAGGTAGCCACTGAATCCAATAGAAACCCCGAATAAAAGAATCGAAAATGGAACTAAACACGCAATTTTATTGCCTAATATACTTAAATATATAATTACTGAAGGTAAATTCTTTACTTGTCCCGAGTAATTTACTACTCAAAGAAATAACAGTAGCTATTTCTCATAAAATATAGACGACTCCTTCCCCAGCCATTGACTAATTAAAAGCGGTTTGACCGATAGCCAATAAACTAGCAACGAAGTTAGGATGAGTCAGTCCAAATCAGTACAAGTCAGGCTAGCCCAAATGCTATCGAGATGACATGACCTATCATGAGAGACTGTTCGATGCAGATTAGATTGTTCATTAATATTAAGTTGTCTATTCAAGCAAGCTACCTTCTGGCTTACAAATTTTTATGAACAAGTGCTTATCTAGATTTAATAAAATTCAGTTTCCATCTCAAATCTCCAATCCCAAAAACTAATCATATTTGGGTAGGGATCAAGTCTGGGTAATAAATAAACCAGCAAAACATCTATAGTTTTTGCCATTCCTCCCTTACCTCGATCTTTAGCGAAGGAAGGTTACAACCAAGGAAAAATGGTTAAGATAAAGCCAGTAAGCGACATACTCTCCACCGCAATCCATGAATTCTCCTTTAGATGATGCCCCTAACCCCATAATTCGTTCTGTACAGTATCGAGATTTAGATCCTATAGAACATTTGATTATTCAGATAGCCCAAGAACAGCCCGAGTCAAGTCTTACTGCGTCTATTCAACAATTACAACAAGCACGGCGTTGGTTTGGACTTCTCAAATTCTTGAGTTGGTTTCCTAACTTGTTCCAACACCATTTTTGTGTTTATATTGCTGAACCAAAAACATTATTAAATCAAGGAACAGAACGGTTGCAAGGGTTTATTCAAATCAGTCCCTTTAATAGGGGTCGCAGTACCTGGTGTGTAGAACGAGTGGTAATTAACAACCAAGGTTCTCAACCCCAGTTGATGACTGATCCTAAAGGAGTAGGATCTCAACTGTTGCGCCACTGTTTTGAAACTCTTTGGGAAGCCAGAACTTGGGTTTTAGAGGTCAATATTAACCAAAAAAGTACCCTTGCTCTCTATCGTCAGAATGGCTTTCAACCTTTGGCCCAATTAACATATTGGTCTTTGGCACCGAAATTACTCCAAGAACTTGCTCTAGGAGACTCCGATTTTCCCAACCTTTTACCTGTGAGTAATGCCGATGCTCATCTACTTTATCAGCTTGACTGCGTTTCCATGCCACCTCTGCTGCGTCAAGTATTTGATCGCCACCTCCTTGATTTTAAGACTCCCTTTTTGGCGGGGTTAGTCTCTAAATTTCGACAATGGTACGACCACACTGATGTTGCCCAAGGATATGTGTTTGAACCTCAGCGTAAGGCAGCTGTTGGCTATTTTAAACTAATTTTATGTGACAATGGGTCTAGCCCTCATCAAGCTCAGTTAACGGTGCATCCAGCTTACACTTGGCTCTATCCCAAGTTGTTCACAAAAATGGCACAAATTGTGCAGAATTTTCCATCCCAAAACTTAGAGTTGGTCTCGACAGATTATCAACATGAACGCGAAGAGTATCTCGAGAAATTGGGAGCGCAACGTAATCAACACACTCTGTTGATGTCCCGTTCAGTCTGGCATAAACTAAAAGAGGCTAAGCCTGAAGGACTACATCTGTCAGAGATGTTGCAAGGATTACAGGCAGTTCCTCGGACTCCTATTCCTAGTCGCATGTCTTGGTTCAAAATATCTTTTAATTCCTCAGAAAAAAACCCTAATTCACATAATGTAAAACAATCTAGACATAAGCCACAAATCTTAGGAGAGTCTTCTAAGTTTAATGATGAGCCGTAGAAGCAGTAGGATGAGGAAGATCACAGCAATAAGTAAACAAGCTGATGGGGAGATATTTTAACTTCTACCTTCTGGCTTACTTGATATAACTAGCTCTAATGATGAAACGAATTTCGGCCTTAGGCTTAGATGTTGGTAAAAAGCGAATTGGGGTAGCTGGATGTGATGGGACTGGGTTAATTGCAACGGGGTTGACAACAATTCACCGTACTTCGTTTTGGGAGGATATTCAACACCTTCAACAATTGATTCACCAACGAGAAGCACAAGTATTAGTTGTAGGACTTCCTTATAATATGGATGGGAGCTTGGGATTTCAAGCTAAACAAGTCCAAAAGTTTGCCTTGCGTATTTCTCAACCCTTACAACTACCAGTAGAGTATGTCGATGAACGATTAACCTCAATTGAAGCTACCGCACAACTCAAGACACAAAAACGGTTTTCTACTTGGGACAAAGGGGCAATTGATCGTCAAGCTGCCTGCATTATTTTGCAACAGTGGTTGGATTATAAGTGTTCAAGAGTAGGCAACAATCAGAATTTTACTTGAGTAAAATTCAATTATGTCTGAATTTTAATTAGATGTACTTTGTGTAATAGAGCATAATTTAATCTTCAATATTTTTTTGTTTATAAAAATAAATGTTATTAACAATTGTTTAGTAACATAACAGACTACATAATTATAAACCATATTAACAAACTGTTTCTGAAGAAATTTACTTTTTTTTATAACAAAAATACTCAGAAAATTTCTGAATTCTATAAGAGTGTTTACCTATCAAAAATTTTTATTTTTTCTCGCGGTAAATATTTTTTATAAAAAGTTATTTGTAATCTTCTGGAGTATTTATATAAACTGATTTAGTTGCAATATATATAATATTGAGTTACTGTCATTTTTAAAATCAGTAAATCATCGAAATAATATTATAGTACCCTATATATTTCACAAACCATTTAACATCTGGGTATAATTGATATATTCATATTAATTGTTGATTATCCGGCAAATATTTTTACAGTTCTAGCAAGTCTATTATGTAAATTAATTAATTAATATTAACTCTTTGAAAGCCTTTTCAAAAATTCAGCTTACAGAATTAGAATAACAAGAACTATCAAAGTTGACTCGGGACACCAAAATCACCTTTAGAACTAGAACAAGGATAGGAATGTTCTGTTTAAATCTGAAAGGGCGGAAAGTCAAAGAAATTGTACATTGGGTGAAACTGTTAGAAAATACAATTAGAAAAACAATGTCTATATGAATTATTCAAGAAAGAGAAGGATTTACAAGTTACCGAATTTACAGATACTCTTAAATAGAGTATATCTGAAGAAATAAAGTGAGCGCTATAAAAAATAAGTATAAATTAAATTGTTATAAGAGAAGATGGCTGTCAGAACTCTTACAAACAAATCAACGGCTAAGTTTCATTTATACTTCTATACTTTGCTAAATTATGAGACTCAGGCTGTGCTCGTTTATCTAATATTTTTGACGATTCATCTCACAACCAGGAATTAAGTTTTATGATAGAAATAACTAAAAATCTATAAGGCTTAATCAAAATAGAGAAATACCAATCAGTTAAAAGCCTATAAAGATAGAAAAAAAATAGGACAATTGTTCATTTAAACAAGCTTATAAAGTCCAAAATTCTGAAAAAAATTGAAAAAAATATTGTCAATCTTGTTCGATATTATATTTTATTTTGCCAAGACAATTAAGACTGAAATAAAGTTAGTCAAATTCCTGTTGTTAAACTGTAAAGAAAGTATTCCGCTATTGAATGTTACCAGCATGTCTTAAATTGATTATATAATCAATAAATTTATAGTCAACTTTATAGTCAAAAAATCTGAGGCGATCCTTAATCACCTTTTTGGTACTTTATGAATTCTAATCGAGTAGAGCGTTAATGAGAGCTACAGAGTTGATTGACAGTTGGTATTAGATCCAAATATTATCTATTAGAATTAATCATAATTCTATTTTAGAGGATTTAAATTAAAATCTAGTCTACTTATTTCTTAAAATATTTGATCATTACCAAAAAATTCCGAGTTAGTCCCATATATAGCAATTACCTTGTCTATTCTAGACAATATAATATATATTCAACGTAATTTGTTAATTTATCATCGCCGCTATGTACAAATATACCAAAATAGTACATGTCATTTCATTTATCTGCATCAAAATTTCTAAAAGACTTTGCAGTGTTGTTTAAGACGATGACTGATGTTATGGTGGTTAATGGAATAATTATATTTAAGCCATCTGCAATAATAATCAACATTTTTTCATTTGTTCTCAACCTCGCCATTGATAGATGTTATAAACAATAACTTTACCGGATTAAACATTCTATCTGCTTCAGAGTCCACAGTTAATTATACTTACAAACTAATCTCATCAATCATTTTAGGAACTCCAGCAGTTAAAACCTCATGACCTGTTTTTGTTACTAAAACATCGTCTTCTATTCTAATGCCAATACCGTGCCATCGTTCAGGAATTTCTGGTTGTCCTTCAGTAGGTTTAATATTAGGACTAATATAAATTCCAGGTTCAACCGTCAGCAGATGACCAGATTCTAACAGTTGCCAAGTTCCTTCTCCCTGTTTATAAACCCCCACATCATGAACATCTAACCCTAACCAGTGTCCAGTTTTATGCATATAAAAAGGTTTATATTTTTCTTCTTTGATAATTTCTTCTAAATCTCCTTTCAGTAACCCTAAATCAATCAATCCTTGAACTAAAATACAGACTGCCATGTCATGAAACTCATTATAAGGTTTTCCAGGTCTAACCGATTCTATGGCTTTCAATTGTGCTTCTAAAACCAACTCATAAATAGCCTTTTGTTCCCCTGTAAACTTGCCGCTAACGGGAAAGGTCCTGGTAATATCTCCATTGTAATAGCCATAGGAACAACCCGCATCAATCAAAAGCAACTCATTTTCTTGAATCTGACGACGATTTTCAACATAGTGGAGGACGCAGGTATTAGCTCCTGATGCTACAATAGAAGGATAAGCCGGGCCCATACCTCCATGCAAACGGAAAGTATATTCTATTTCAGCTTGAATTTCGTACTCATAATGCCCTACTTGAACAAATTCTCTAGCTCGGTTATGAGCAATGGCTGAAATGTCCATCGCTGTGCGTAACATCTCCAACTCAGTAAGACTTTTTACCTGACGCATGGGGTGAAGAATAGGGTTGGGATCTTCAATGGCAATGGGACCACTTCCCCGCTTTGAATACGCTGCCATTAACCGTTGCCAATGGGACAAAATTATCTCATTAAAATTCTTATCCCATCCGAGATGATAATAGATACGGTCAGCTTTTTCAATATATTGGAGTAGCTTTCTATTTAATTCACTAATGGGATATGCCTCATCTGCACCATAGAACTCTTTAGCTTTTTCTACACCACAACGATAACCTGTCCAAGTTTCTTTTTCAGGATCTTTCGGTTGAACAAAAAGCACAAAGTGGTGTTCTTCGTGGTGGGGAGCCAATACTGCTACGGCTTCAGGTTCATTAAATCCCGTAAGGTAAAAAAAATCACTATCTTGACGAAAAATATGTTCTACATCATTGTGCATAACTACGGTCGGCGCACTGCGAAAAATCGCAGTTCCCATACCGATTTTTTTCATCAAGCGTTCTCGACGCTGACCATACTCTGTTAGTTTAATTCCCATAGTTAATTCAAATAATCTATAATTAATCTTAATCTAAAGTTAACTCACAAAATTACTCAATAGTCAGCCAAATTTGTTTCATGACATAGATCAGTCTATGATCTTTATCAAGAATTCTTGATTTGACCCAAAAATGTTGCTAATTCTAATTAGAACTGTGGGCAATTGGGATAATTTAATCATGTTTGCCATGTAAAATTAGGACAGGGAGACTGTTGATCTTAATACTGACTGATATTGGTGAAAGATTGATAGCCTAGAGAAAGCAAGCACTGTTCCTCGTGTTCCTCGTAGGGTAAGCTGACTACTCTTCCGTCTCATGCCATTATTTGACTTATATTTTCCCTATATCTCTCTAACGGACAGTTAAGAAACTAAAACCTAGGGGGAAGTGACATTAAATCTTGTACTTTAAGAATATTTTTCCCTTAACTATGCTGCAGTTAACCCCCTAAACTAAAACCAATGAAGGTAATAGAGGTTTTAGAGTTGACAAGCTCGACAGTAACTTGTTACAACTATCCTATTAGGGTTAAACTAGAACAATCCTATTGATTGAGATCAGGAATAATCGAAGAAATTTAACGTTTCTTAAAGTGATTACTAGAATATCAAACTTTAACAAAATTGAGTTTCGACGTAAACCCATGTAAATAGATATATTATATTTCAATTAATTGGTTCTCCTGACAGCTTGGTACAAACTGTGTGTTACTCACAAGATACAGTGTTTGGTGGATTGCAGTTCGGATCAGGACTTATTCTTTTTTACCAAAAACAAAGATTTTACCTAACCAGGCTCACAAGGCGTAAGACTTTTTTATCGTCATTGAGTATAGGAGGACCATATATGTTCAAAAAATCCTTACTTGTTGATTCGGACAATAGCATAAGTCCAGACCAATGCTGACCGTCAAAGAGTCTAATAATGTTTAATTTTCTCAGTGAGAAGTAGTTACTGAACTTGAAACAATCTAAGTTTTAGTTTCATGGCAATTCTTGTCCAATGTTTTAACCCTCTTTTTTAGCTTTCTTTTTCTTTTCCTGAAGATTGACTCGGTGACAAATTGTACAAAGCCAAACTGTTGTTTTATATCTTCAACCGTCACCGAATGAATCACTAATAATGGTTCATTGGTGGAATTTTCTATCTCATCTAGTAACTCACTCAAGATGAACGGTTTTTTGAGCATTTTCCCAATTTATTTTTCGATTTATTGAAGTATTTCTCTTCGGTATATAACAATCTTAGAAATCAATACTAACCTCAATTAAACTTCGAATTAAATTACTGACAACAAGAAACGCAATCACGGTAAACGCCAGAATGTAAAGTATATGGAACATTAAAAGCCGCTGAAAAGCAATAGTCACGTAAGGTTTATATAGTGGTCGAGTTCATCAAAATTAATTTGACTAGTTTACTAAGAATTGTGAGTAATAATTATCACTCAGTAGATTTCCGAATCTTGGAATAACACCAGGGGGAACTTAAGTTTTATTGGCTTTGTGTGATCGCCAACGCATGGAGATTTGCCAACATTCGTCCACTAATTTGTGCCAAAGGACTAAGATAGCTGTATCAATTCCTGTTTTTTGATCGGTCGCTTTAAATAAGATTTGAGCTGTAATCACTTCTTGTTTGCTCTTATTAACTCTGGCGAGTAGCTCGTCTTGTTCTTCAGGGGAAAGTAAAGTGATTCTTTCAGATTCTAATAAAGTTTGTGCGCGGAAAAACCAGTATTGAAAGTCTTCTAACAAAATCTCAAGGATTGTTGTCAGTAACTCTGATTCGTTAGGTGGGGAGTTCAGCATTTTTTAAAAAAATTTCATATGCAATCCATCTTAACGTTTTTCATAATTATTAACATTCAGATACAAACAATTAACAAGTTTCTTCAAGCTTTCAAAACTCGGGGAAGTTGATCACAAGTAACGCACCGATACAAAAAAATGAAAATTAACATGCAAATAATCCATAACAGTATTTTTATATCTTGTTCGTTCTCTGCTGAGAGCAAGACTAGGGAAAATTCAGGATTTAGCGAAATGATACAGTAACCAGTATCCTATTCCTAAGCCAAGAAAATTAGGCAACCATGCAGCTAGAAAGGGAGAAATAATACCCATTAGTCCTAAACTACCGATAATAAATCCCAAGATATAATAAGTAAAAATAATCACCACACTGAAGCCAAAGCTGGTAGCTCTCCCCATCTGCTGAGGCCTTACCCCTAAAACTGAACCCACTAAACCAAAAACAACACAAATAAAAGGAAAAGCAAGTTTTTGTTGGATTCGCACTTGAAAGGTTCGCAAGTTTTTTTCATCCCCAATCATTCTCAATAGTTTCATGTATTGTTGAGCTTGAATGATATTCATTTCATAGGGATCTCGACTTTGAAGAGCGAATTCAAAGGGAGCTTTAGTTAAAGCTAACTGACAATGTTTAAAAGGAGACATATCTCTGTAGGAAGCATCGGGAGCTAGTTTATAAATTGTTCCATTAAAAAAATCCCAAGTATTTTCTCTCGAATTCCAAGTAGCTGAATCTGACACAACTATTTTGTTGAGGTTAGTTTCTGTCCATTCTAAAATCGTCAAGGTTTTCATGTGCTGACCGTCAAATTTCTCAGCATAAAATAAATATTTTAATCGTTTAACTGTTTCTCCATTTGGCAAATATACTTCTTCATAGTCAGGATAAAAAATATCTTTCTTTTGCCAAAAAGGATGTTCTTCTTTTAGATATTCAACTAAGATAGATGTAGCTTGGTAATTAGCACCAGGGACGACTAATTCACTAAAGACAAATGTAATACCTGTGACCAATAAACTAAAAACCAAAGCAGGGGCAATTATACGATATAGACTCACTCCACAAGCGCGTAATGCAATTACTTCACTATCGTTACTGAGACGGCCATATGTTAGTAATGTAGTTAACATAACTGAGATCGGTAGGGCATAAGCGGTGAATTCAGGTACTTTTAAAAGTAAAACCTCCAGAGCTTGTATTAGGGGAAGGTCTGACTCCACTACTTTATTTACTAAATCTGATAAATAACCAATCGCCACTCCCAACGACGAAACCAGTCCCACGCTAAAGATAAACGGGGGGATCAGTTCGCCTCCAATGTAGCGATCCATCAGAGATAGAGAGAACCGGCGTTGTTGCGATCTCCATAAGTTGGACAGAGATTGAAGAAATTTCGTCAACATCAGAGATTTAGTAGAAGCACCCTTCATTAAATATAAACGGACAATTGATTGGTTAGTTGCTGTAGTAGCTCAATAAAAGCAAGTTTTCCATCAATGTCAATCTTTCCGGTGATTAATTTGATCATGCGTTACAATCCTTAAAGTAAAGTGACCCTCACTAGATTTGAATAGGATGACCATGAAAACGGCTTTGATTACTGGTGCATCTTCTGGCATTGGAACAGCCTTTGCTCAAGAATTAGCAATGCGCCAGATAAATTTGATTTTAGTTGCCCGTTCCCAAAATAAACTATACCAACTTGCCGAAAAGTTACAACATCAAGCTCCTATAAAAGTCGAGGTAATTGTACAAGATTTAACTGATCAACAAGCTGCCAAGAAGGTTTATGATACTGTAGCAGAAAAAGGATTAAATGTTGATTTTTTGGTTAATAATGCAGGATTTGGAGATTATGGAGCGTTTACCCAACGGGAATTACCACGCCAAGTGGAAATGATCCAACTCAACATAGTTGCTTTGGTGGAGTTGACATATTTATTTTTGTCGGAGATGCAACAACGAGGAACGGGGAATATTATTAACGTTGCGTCTATTGCCGGATTTCAACCCTTGCCTTATTTATCGGTTTATGCTGCAACAAAGGCTTTTGTTCTCAGTTTTTCTGAAGCGTTGTGGGCTGAAAACAAAGGAACAGATATTAATATCCTCGCGTTATGTCCTGGTCCGACAGATTCCAATTTTTTTAATGTGGCGGATTTTCCAGACAGTTTTATTAATAAAAATAACAGTAGTTTAACCTTGGCTAAAGAAGTTGTAAAAGATGCTTTTAAAGCCCTTAAAAATAGGAAATCTAATACTATCCCTGGTGGCTTCAGTAATCAATTTCTTGTGAATTCTAGCCGGTTTCTTCCCAGGGAATTGTTAGTTAATGTCATAGAAAAGCACTTTCGAGGTTAGACAATAATTTTAATTAAGTAAGACTGTACATTCTACAATTAGCTTCTGGTTAATTAAAGAATGAAGTTTAATTTCTCGTGAATAGCGAAAAGCTAAATAAAAAAATAGCTATTTCTCTTCATAAAAATTTTAAAATCGGATTTAATATTTTATAGTTTTTATAAAAGAACAAGGGATTACATGAAGAAAAATATTACAGAAATTCACTTAAAACTAACGTATTTTTTAACTCAGCAAGTCTAGGTTGCTCTTGCTCGTTAAGTTTAAAGAAATTATAATCTAAACTTCCTAACAGTTAAGTATGATAGTAAGTTCGGAAAAGATTAAAACTTGCAACAAGGAGACAACCCCATGGCTCGGATGTATTATGATACAGATACCAACCTAGATCTTTTAGCTGGTAAAACCGTTGCGATCATCGGTTATGGTTCACAAGGTCATGCTCATACCCTCAACCTGAAAGATAGTGGCATAGACGTTATTGTGGGGTTGTATTCAGGGAGTCAGTCCGCTCGAAAAGCCCAAGATAAAGGATTAAGGGTTCTAAGTGTTGCCGAAGCAGCTAAAGCAGCAGATTGGATTATGATTCTATTGCCCGACGAAGTTCAGAAAATCGTCTATATTAATGAAATAGAACCTAATTTAACCGAAGGAAAAGTGTTATCTTTTGCCCATGGATTTAACATCCACTTTGGACAAGTAGTTCCTCCTCCTAATGTTGATGTGGTGATGGTTGCTCCCAAAGGGCCAGGTCACTTAGTTCGACGTACTTATGAACAAGGGGAAGGGGTTCCCTGTTTGTTCGCTGTGTATCAAGATGCTACTGGACAAGCCCGTGATCACGCTATGGCTTATGCTAAAGGAATTGGTGGGACTCGTGCGGGAATTCTTGAAACTACCTTTCGAGAAGAAACTGAAACGGATCTTTTTGGAGAACAGGTTGTTCTTTGTGGCGGTTTAAGTGCTTTGATTAAGGGCGGTTTTGAAACTTTGGTGGCTGCAGGATATCAACCAGAATTAGCCTATTTTGAATGTCTCCACGAAGTTAAATTAATTGTAGATCTCATTGTAGAAGGGGGGTTAGCTAATATGCGCAATAGTATTTCCAATACTGCCGAATATGGAGATTTAACTCGTGGCCCCCGCGTTGTTACTGATCAAACCCGTGCTGAGATGAAGAAAATTCTCAGTGAAATTCAGTCAGGACAGTTTGCGCGAGAATTTGTACTAGAAAATCAATCAGGTAAACCAGGTTTTACTGCTATGCGTCGTCAAGAAGCCGAACATTCAATTGAAGAAGTCGGAAAAAATTTAAGGGCCATGTTTAGTTGGTTAAAAGACAAATAAAGTTCTAATGAAAGGCTACGGGAAACTAGTAGCCTTTTCTCTTGCTATGTCTATTTATTTCACGCAACTTGTCATTAGAATTTCTAGTCTTAGGGTAAGGGGTGAATCCCAATAGTATTTGATTAATTTTAATTTAAGGATTTTTGCTGATAGTAAGTAAGTATAAAATGGAAAAGTAGTTAAGAAAGAGCAATCTCTAAATGTAAGTTGACCTATATTCTTAAAATGCGGATTAAAACCATATAAAATAATTTTTTTTATTTAAATTGAAAAATATATCTTATTTTTTAATATTTATTTAGAGCAACTTACTTACTTAGTCCACCTTTTAGAAAACGTATTTGTCGTCTTTATCCTAGTAGCTGAATATATTTACGGTTTTAGTTATGTCAGTTTTTGAGTTTTATAAACACAAAAGGGTGAGTTAAGCTAGAATCATGCAAGATCATTATGCGACTACGTTGGTAACTAAAATTGCTTTCTGTTAGGCAAGTTTATAAATAAAATCATACCTTTTGGACTTAATTTATGGAGAAAGTTTTATAATTTCTTTGTGTGTCAAAACTAAAAATTCTGTGCATTAATTTTTATAAGAACCGCGTATAATTCAAACTCAGAATTATAATAAAATTTGAGATTTACCTAATATTTATCTATCATAAAAAAGTGTTAATTACTTTTTTTATTAAAAATTTTCAGATAGATGATAACTACTGTTGTAGTTGTAGTAGTTTTTTCTATTTAAATCAAATAGTATGCTAGACCTAATATTCTTACTTGAATCAATTAAATCCTAAATTTAGAAAGACTAACAGTTACTCATTATTAGATTGCAAATGTAATAGGAATAGTTTTTTAAAAAAAATAGACCCAATAGTAACTTGTATTTATTGTAGTTTAACTAGCTGAAGACTTCATTCCAATGATAAATTAATAATTGTAGATTTACCTTGAGAATAGAAAGCCATCTACATCTATCTTAAAATTTGTAGAATTATTTTATTTTTTATCTGCTACTTCTCGGAGAATCTCACATTTTTTATACTCATCGAACAATCTATCTATAAATTGCTTTCTTGACGATCTATTCTGATAATTCAGTCTAGTTTGCAATTCCTTGGACTTTTCATTCTTTCCTATTTAAAGATAATATTTTGGCTCTTATTATAGCAAAAATTTTTAGGTTGTGAGTCAACTTTGATAGTTCTTGCTTTTCTAATTCTCTTAGCTGAATCTTTAGGCACTCCGCTATCTGGTAAATGCTCTTTTTTCACTACTTTTCTATTTTTCTATTCTAGGTTTATTTGAACTCACCTACTTACACATAACAAAATACTTCTATGTCTCTAAAAAAGGTTTTATGACAGCCAGTGGTACTTTCCTTAGCCGTTGTATACTCAATTCCGGCGTGATCAAGAGGACCATAATCATGATTAACGATATCAACAAGACAATCAACACTCGACTTCTATCTTGTTACCGAAAAAAACTAACTTCCCTCATGCATAAAAAAGATTGACTACCACAAAGAAGTTTAATCTTCCAAGGAACTTAAGAAAATACTGAAAGATTAGCCAAAATTAAATTATTTTTGAAGCTAAAAACAAATATAGATAATTTATTGATGAAAATTACGAAATATATAGTGTTTATTGAACAAACTAAGGCGCAAAGCTGGTGACAGGACTTGAACCTGCGACCAGCTGATTACAAATCAGCTGCTCTACCACTGAGCTACACCAGCACTAATAATGAGCGGGTCGATACTCTACCGGTTAAGGCTGAGCAGACTTCCGGGCTTGACCTTACCTCTGCTGGCATTGACAGCTTTGGCTTGACAATTCCATGCTTAGTCCTGCTATGCCTTTTACAGCAAGTCTATGACGGACTAACCCCAGAGCGTAAACTAGGATACACCCTGCCCTATTTAACTTCTAATTTGCTCTCACCTATTTGGTCTTACGCTTTTTGCTTTTCTACCAGTAGTGGTTAGAGATTTAAAAATTGGGGAATAGGAAGTCTGACCCGTTTTTTTATTGTCTTTGATATCATTGACCTTCAAATAGCTTAACATATTAAACCCTAAAAGGAGAGGTTTTGGAACCAAGATTTTTCAATGACAAATTTTATCCCCGTTAATAAACTCTATATAGGTTTATTAAAACCAGAGTACTTTCAATTCCCAAACGAGCTGACTCTGTACGTTTTTTAGGTTACTCTTATTGAAGACATTAGAAATTAGGAGTTGCAAATTAACAGGCGAATTTAAATCTGATACTACGTATAAAAAATATAAAGTTATTGTTAAAAATCAAGGGCAAAAACCGATATAATATAGGAAGTGATAGAATCAGAGTATAGCTATCTAAATTTTTGATTAAAAATAAATTTTTAAGTATTATTTAAGCCTCTATTTTTGTATTTAATTACTAAAGATAAATGTTCAGCCTGTGATTTTTATTTTTGAGATGTTTAATGATCTATCTCATGATTAGTAATTTAGGTTTATGGTCTAATTTGACAACGATTTTAATAATAAGCAAACTTTTATAAACTTGAATAACTAATCAACAAAGATTTAAGTTGATTATTTTTGATAATTAAACTTGATAATGTCAATTGAATTATAAGAGTATTTTTTTGTAATTAAAAATAACTAATTAGATTATTAATCCTGAGAAAGTGAGCTACAAGTTGACAAAACTTAACTCATAAATTTATCACTCTAGCTATATAGATATATAACTTATTTATTCAGTATCTTACAAGTGTTTACTTGGCACAAACTTGTAAATATAAAGCTAAGCATAATTAGATTTTAGAGTATTCAAACTAAAATTTAACTTTTTTATTTCCTAATGATTTTTATGAGTATTAAATAATACTGAGTCAGCAACAATATAGTAATCACTTCATCTCTTACAAAAGATTTATATTTGAGATAATTTGTGAATGTACGATTTCTAGTTTACTGAAAATAACTATTTATCATATTTGCAAACCCTATCAATTTTAAGATTTTTTTTATAAAAAGTCTTTTAAAGTTTAGGCTTTACCCCGACAGCTCGTAACCTAGCAGCTAAACGTTTTGATTTCTACCTTCTTACTTCAGCCTTTTGATGTTTCTGAATAGCTAATTCTTACTCACAGAGTGACAAGTCTTCGTTTTCAGTCAACTATAGCAATCAATAGCCTTTACGTTATTTCTAGTTCCTGCCTAAAGTCCTAAATAAAACTATAATTGAGGAATCCTACAATATCCAGCACTATTTGATAATGTTCAATTGTGTCTGAAAGAGATTTTTTAGTGATAATGAGAAGTTTCCATTAAAAATGGAAGGTATAGCTACGATAAATTTTAGTTTTATAAACACAAATATGAGGAATATAAGCCCAATTGTAGTCCTTTACTAGTATTTACCATTGACTATGGCGTAAACACCATCATTCCTAGTTATGATAGCTGTGTTAATTCACAACTTTTAGGCTATCAGTTAAAGTCACAGTAAGGGCAAGTTGATGAATATCAACCACTGGATGCTCTAGCGATATAAAATTTTCTGGCAATTTTTCTTGTTGAATTTCACAGAATTTACTTATAACCAATTTCATGGGGTTAAAACAATTCGTTCGGTTTTTTTATACTCAACTCGAATATAATCTTAGATAGACAGATGCGATTAAACATAAAATATCAACGAACAAATAAAAGTTCGATCTTGAGCAGTGAAATCCTTCAATTTTCTAAAAATTATTAGAGTTACTAAGAAATATATTTTTTAATCTAAAATAGATAGATAGGCAACTTAAATTAATAATTAATTATTTCTGACTCATGTCTGTCCCTACTCCATCTTTACTCTCAACTAACTTTCCAATAACCGCCGTTATTGGACAAGAAGCTATCAAACTAGCCTTACTTTTAACTTCTGTTGATCCAGGGTTAGGAGGAGTCGTAATTGCCGGTCGTCGAGGGACAGCAAAATCGGTTTTAGCGAGGGGAATTCATGCTTTATTACCTCCGATTGAAAGGATTAAAAATAACCCCTTTAACTGCGAGCATAATAAACCCAGTGAATGGGACGACAACACCCAAGAACAATATCAAAATCTTGTTTTAAAAAATATTCCTACAGAAATTATACCAGCTCCTTTTATTCAAGTTCCTATTGGGATTACTGAAGATAGACTGTTAGGCTCAGTCAATGTAGAAGAGTCTGTGAAAAAAGGAGAAGCAGTCTTTCAACCTGGATTATTAGCACAGGCACATCGTGGAGTTTTATATGTTGATGAAGTTAACTTACTCGATGATCAAATTTCCAATCAGATATTAACTGTTTTAACTGAAGGACGCAATCAAATTGAACGTGAAGGCATTAGTTTTCAACATTCTTGTCGACCTTTATTAATTGCTACTTATAACCCCGAAGAAAGACCATTAAGACGACATTTATTAGACCGCATCGCGATCGCCATCTATGCGGATGATATCTTAACTTTAGATCAACGAGTCCAAGTAGTAGAACGAGCTATCGAGCATGCTAATTCACCTCAAGCCTTTATTAGCCAGTATAACGATGAAATAAACGATATTAAAACTGAGATTATTTTTGCACGAGAATGGTTAAAAGAGGTCAAAATTACTAAAGCTCAGATTGCTTATTTAGTTGAAGAAGCTATCCGAGGAGCCGTAGAAGGACATCGCGCCGAACTCTTCGCCGTTCGAGTCGCTAAAGCAGCAGCAGCCATGGAAGGACGTAATATTGTCACGCCAGAAAACCTGAAACGGGCAGTGGAATTGGTTATTGTACCTCGTTCCACAATAACACAGCCTTTTCCTGAAGATCAGCCAAAACCCCCAGCACTACCTCCTCAACAAACTCAAGATGAGTCTAAGCAAAAAGAAACCCAAGAAGAAACCCAAGAAGAAACCCAAAAAGAAACCCAAAAAGAAACCCAAAAAGAAACCCAAAAAGAAACCCAAAAAGAAACCCAAAAAGAAACCCAAGAAAATCCTCTAAATATTCCTGAAGAGTTCATTTTTGATGTAAAGGGGGTTATTCTTGATCCTAATGTTCTTTATTTTGCTCAAAGAGCTCAACAACAAGGAAATTCAGGGGCTCGTGGCTTCATTTTTTCTGAAGACAGGGGACGCTATATTAAACCCATGATTCTTAAAGGAAAAGTTAAACGCATTGCCGTCGATGCAACCTTACGGGCGGCGGCTCCCTATCAAAAATCTCGTCGTTTGCGTCATCCTGCTCGTGGTGTCATCTTTGAAAAAGGGGATATTCGGTCAAAATACATGGCTAGAAGAGCCGGGGCATTGATTGTCTTTGTGGTAGATGCGTCAGGGTCGATGGCCTTGAACCGGATGCAGTCAGCTAAAGGTGCAGTGATGCGTCTGTTAACGGAAGCTTACAAGAACCGTGACCAAGTGGCGTTAGTTTCTTTCAGAGGAAAACAAGCAGATGTTTTATTACCTCCTACCCGTTCTGTTTCTTTGGCAAAACGACAGTTAGAAACTTTACCCTGTGGAGGTGGTTCACCTTTGGCACACGGTTTATCTCAAGCAGTTCATGTAGGAATGAATGCCAAGATGTCTGGGGATATTGGACAAATTGTCATTGTTGCGATTACTGACGGACGAGGTAATATTCCTTTAGCGAAATCTTTAGGGAAATCTTTACCGGAAGGGGAAAAGCCAGACATTCAGACTGAACTATTAGAAATTGCAAAAAAAACTCGGGCTTTAGGTATGAAGTTGTTGATCATCGATACAGAAAAAAAATTTGTTTCTACAGGTTTTGGAAAAGAGTTAGCACAAACTGCAGGAGGAATTCACTATCTATTACCCAGAGCAACAGATCACGCAATTGCACAGATGGCTAGAGAGGCGATCACGGACTTAAAATAGATATAACCAAGGATAATACAAGTATCCCAATTATCACTAAAATTATTCCAATATTATTAATCCCAGCCTAGAATATAAAAACTTTTTAAAACCATCATTATATAATAGCATTGACATTAATATCTTATCAGTCTTGATTTATATATCATATACTCCCTTATTTTGAAGGATTATGGTTAGTTTTAGTTAAAAGTTTCTAATTTCATAGAGATAAAATTCAAACTAAAATCTTGTCAGATAAAAACTATCTATGAACTAATACAATATAAGTTTTCTCAAGACTTAATTTAACTAACAAAGACGAATTTAAAAACTTTATATAAAACTAACAAGAATGGTATCTGGGTTATAGTTTTGTTTTTATATAAGATTCAGGAAGACTATTCAACCAATCTTAATATTAATAAAGTCATGAAAAATAAAATTTTAAAACTTAGACAAGAATATAAAAAACACTATAAGCTGAACTAGATAGTAAATTTATCAATCAATATATTTATCATTTTACTAATGTTCAGAAATGATACACTATTAATTTTGTTGTATAAAAATTTAACTTTTATAAAACAAAATGAGAAGCTAGACAAATTCCATCAAAACTACAAATGATAGATAAAAAATTATCGGATTCAATTTGATATTTATCATAGGACGTTTTTTCTAAAAATATTTATTACTAATTTTGTTTACTTATCCATAACATAGATTGATATACCGGTGTATTTTTAACTAATTCATACAATAAAAATTGTCTGGTTCATGGGATAAAAAAGTAAAAATTAAAAGTGATTTAATTATTATTAATGGATGATATCCACCCTTTTTAGTAAAACTGATAACAAAATATAAGTTAACATTTTTTTAAAAATTACTTACTCTAATAATTACGATATTTTTCCAAAAATAGCAATCTTAAACATTAGATAAATAATATAATATTTATTATTTTAACTCAGTTAAGTGAACATATTTCTCTAAAATTGATTACCAGTCTCTTGCAGGAAATTATCCAAAATCAGTAGATAAATAATTTTATGTGATGTTTAGTAATCCGAATAAGAATAAATAATGCAATTACTGATCTTGTAGTTTGGATTAAAAGATCAATTTTTATAACAATAAATGTATGTTATGTTCGATTGATAAGTGAGCATTAATCTCGTATGGAATATGGATTAAATTCAATGTATTAAATATTTTAAAGGGAAAATATAGGTACAATAAAAAAAATATTAAACAATATATACTCAAAATATTAGCTTTGCAGCTAAATCAACAAAATAAAACTGTTCGATGTAACAAGACATACAGATTCGTCAAAAAGTCACTCAAAATACTGAATTTAATTCAGTCGATCAATTTTTAACTGCAAGTTTCTCAATAAACAATTTAGAAATAGCGAGATATTAAACTAATTTTTCAGAAAAAATACGTTAATTGACAGACAATTTCTATATATTAGTACATTGACTCCATGTTTATTGACTGATACAATCAGATACTAATTATAAAGTTTGGTCAATTGCTAGAAGTAAAATTTTGTCCTAAGTTGTTCTGAGTATTTTAAGAGCCAGCGGACACGTAGTGTCTTTAATGGTATATCCTACGTTAGATTATACGATTGAATTTCATCTGAACAGGTAATCAGAAGAAAATATTACAATTACTCCAAAATCAGAAATAAAAACATTTAATATGACTAACCAAAATGATCAGGTTATCTTTTCGCAACCAGCAGGTATATTTAGTAATGATAATGCTCTTGATAACTTAAAAAACAGTATTGACAAGGCAACAAAATTTTCTGTAACTGATCTTCTGAATCTTATGATAACATATCTTATTGAGGCAGTTTTTAATTCATCTTCATACAGGTAATAATATTATTATTTATCAATCGATTAAAAATTGTAAAAAATCAAGAAATAGACATTACTCTTATTGCTAAAATAGAAATTTTTATATTGCCTACTTAAAGATAAGATTGTTTAAAACAAGATTGATTAAAGGCATAATAGCTTTTTTCTAATTAGGGAGAAAACCTAATCATCACAAACATGCAATATATTTGAATTAATAAGTAATGGCATCGTTTTAATTATAAAAGAACCAATCTGCTGTTAGATCAAATTTTTGAAAATGCAGTTTTTTTGAAATTTATTTCCAATTCCAAGCGGCAATAACTAAACTTACCCATCCAACAATAAATGCAACCCCACCAATCGGAGTAATTGCCCCTAACCATTTAATTCCAGTTAAACTCAGGGTATAAAGACTTCCTGAAAAAATGAGTATTCCTATAAGAAATCCATATCCAGCCCATAACAAACTAGAAGGATAATTTTGTTGGACAGTTAATAGTAACATAACCAACAACAAAGCTAGGGAATGATATATTTGATACTTAATTCCTGTTTCAAAAATATCTAAAGCGTGATCATTTAGTCGATTTTTTAAAATATGACGAGCAAATGCGCCTCCGACCACTCCTAATCCTGCTAAGGCTGACCCAGCCATCATAAATACTTTAACCATTTTCTTACTCTAAGCTCGCTTGTAACTACGGTTTAGCATTAAATTTTAATTAAGCACTTAATTCATTCTTAAGTTACTTTATTATATTGTTGTTTTTGTAATTTCCATTCAACAATTACAGCAGTCATCTCTAATGATAGCATTTCTAAAATGTAAAATCCTGGTAAAAGTTTGTCTCTTTCTAATAACCCTGTACCTAAAGTGAAAACCGGAGGATTAGAAACAACAATACTAATCATCAAAGCTGTTAAAGAGCGAATTCGCAATATTTCTATTAATCCTGCTCCATAGTAAGCAAAATAAAAAAACTTAATCTATAGAAGATGAGAGCACTCTAATAACTAACAATTAATTTAGTATAAATACTAAATTAACTTCTAGCAAAAGCTGAGTAGTCAGTTTTATGCATAATCAAGAAAAATCACACTAAAGTCGTAAGTTTAAAAATATCAGAGATCTCTCCAAAAAAAACAAAATACACTAGGGTTGACTCAAAATATTGAATACCAAAATTATTGATGACTCCAATAACTATAACAATGCACACAAATATCAGTAAAAGTTAAGTAATTTTACTAATATCAATCTTTATATTAATTTATGTTAAGAGTTACTGAGAATTTTCCTAACTCATAAAACTAAAACTGAATCCCTATCTTAGTGACGAAACTTCATTCTTCATTGAGAAATATCTAACAAAATTTAAAATAATGAGGAAAATACTACGATAAATAGCCATGCAGCTTATGAACTATATCAATAATTAAAATCTTTTGGATATAATCCAGAGGTGTTAGAAGACGAAGATATTGAAATTAAGATTCAATGCTGTGGCATGTGTCATGGTCATATAGGTACATTAAATAATGACTGAAAACCGACTTAGTATCCTTTTGTTCCTGAGCATGAAGTAGTAGAAACCATTGAAGCAGTCGAAGACAAAGTAACTATTCCAAAAATTAGGCAGCCAATAGGACTTGGTTAGTTTTTGAGTTTGTGTTTTATTTGTGTTGTGTTTGTCGAAAGCTAAAAATCTTTCCCATCACACTTTAGTTATTTTTTTGCCCTATGAGATTAACCGAGAAACGGCTGAATTTCAAGTTTACGGCGGAATTACAGTTTTCAACTGTATTATTCAATGCAGCCCTAAATCTAATGATATCGTTCGGGGATTAAGTTATATGTCTATTGAATGTCTCCACATTTGAGGGGATCAGATGACAGCATTTTGTAGTAATCCTGAAAAGGAAAAAGAAGTCTGTCAATCAGGGACTGAGCATCTTGTTAATCCCCGTAATCTAGAAGCAATTCAAGTTATTGAAAATTACTTGAATTTTATCATCTCTACGGTGAATGTTGGGATAGATGAACTTAAATATACTCTGTCTAAAAAGATAAATTGCTCGCTCAAGATAGAGAACAGACAATTAATATAATAATGTTAGTTAGACAGAAATTTATGGAAGGAAAGGTAAACAGTCACTGGCTACTAAGATAGAGATTTATTGAAGTCTTGTGCTATGAAAATTAAATCTTATCTCGAGCTTACTGAAATATTTTATAATCTAAGTAATTTAGATCAAAGCCTTAGATAGAAAAATAATGCTGTTTCTTGATTTAAAGTATTTATTGAAGATAAAAAAATATTGTTTGTGTTTAAAAAAAAGCAAATGAAAGTTACGATTCTTGTAAGAAATCATTTTCTATTTATACCAAACATAATCGTTTCGTGAGGCTTATACTCTAGACAGCGATGTTTTCTTGCTATTATTTCCAGATTTATAAAAGATAAGTTACAGAATTAATTTTATATACTAGACTCTACCACTTATTTTTAAAAAACCTAGTAGTAGAATATACAAAAATTTTAGATATTTAGTTTTTTTTAAAAAAATTTATATACTATTGCATTAGGGGTTTAAACTATTTTTGATTATCAATGAATGCGGTAAATGATTAACTTTTAAGTTAACTTCAGGTAGAATAAATAACCGTAAACTAGTTCTTACGCCAAGATAAAATTCGATTTGTCAATCATTGAAAGACCGAGAATATATTGCTTAATAAATATTTACAAACCTCTGTCAAAAAAGACTTCAAGTCATTCCTTGTCTTCAACAGAAGATGAGGATAAATTTAGTTAAACTGATTAAAACAATATCACTTAGTCAATGTCTTGCAATTGAAATTATTAATGATCAACTTAAAAATCTTTCTAAGATTGAACATTTTAGATATCGAACAGTTCGAACTGTTTGGTTTAACCTTTTGCTCGACTGACTGCTTATACCTAATCTACCTGAAAGACATTCTCTTAATTTAGAATTAAAAGGTAGGTTTGGCTTGTATTCTACACGTCGAGGAAGAATGAGCCTTGAAATGGTGAATAAGTTTCAGCTTAATTCATAGAAAGTGATGATCAAAGCAACAAAGCTTGTATAAAGCTTAAATTATTTTTTTACTTCTAGGGCTTTAATTTGTTCAATGGCTGCGTAATAACCTTGATCATACCCCTGTTGTTCCCACAATTGAGCAGCTTTTTTAAAATCGGCAATCGCTTTTTGACTTTGTCCGAGATCAGATAAGACTAGTCCACGGTTGAAATAAGCTTCTCCATAGTCTGGCTTAAGTTTAATTGCTTCAGTAAAGTCATTTTTAGCTAGATACGCCTGTCCTAGGTTTAAATAGGCTAATCCCAGATTATTATAAGCAAAAGCATCATTAGGGTTGAGTTTAAGGGCTTTGACATAATTGGTGATTGCTTGTTCATCTTTTCCTAGGTGTAAGTAGACGTTCCCTCGATTAACATAAGCTTCAACCAGTTTGGCATCGAGTTCGAGGGCTCGGCTGAAATCACTTAGTGCCAATTTAAACTTTCCTAAGTGGCTATACGCAAACCCCCGATTAAAATAAGCATTAACATCATTGGGATTTTTTTCAACAGCTTTAGTAAAGTCTCTAGTGGCTCCTTGAAAATCGCCCTGACGACTTTTTGCAATCCCCTGTTGAACGAATTCAATCGGACCAGTTTTAACTAAATTAGCCTGGTTTGTTTTAGCAGAATTACGGTTACAGGCAATGTTTGGACCTAACAAAAATAGGAATATAAGAAACAGGTAAACACGAGATTGAATCCTTAAGATTAGGAAGGATTTGAATGATGGAAAGCAAAAAACGGGGGAAGTTGGGAGATTCAAAATGGATTGCTCGAATGAGTAACTTCAGAAAATTTAGCAATTAACTCTTAATCTACGAGAACCCAACTCTTGTTACTCAAGATTTGTATAGTTAAAGCACACCCGAATAATAACTACTACTAGCAATCATAGTGCGACGTGTTGTTAACTAGACAAATGTGAGAAAACTGAGTATATTAACTTGGGTTATTTGTATGAGGAGTTATCTTCCAATGAAAAAACTGTTGGTATCTACTTTGATGATAGCGTTGACTGCAGCTCCTGGACAGGCTCAAACAGCAACTTATTATTCTTCTCACTATCACGGCAAAAAAACTGCATCAGGAGTAATATTTAACAATTATCTACCTTTAGCGGCCCATCCTTCCCTTCCATTTGGTACAAGAGTAAAGGTGACAAACCGTAAAAATGGTAAGAGCACCATTGTTCGAGTTGTGGATCGCTGTCGTTGTAACATTGATTTGTCTCGGGGTGCCTTTCAACAAATTGGTTCTTTGAAATCAGGTCGAATTCCAGTGAGTATTAAAGTTTTACGTTAAAATCAAGCTCTAAACCTCCTTTTTTCCATTTTAACTAAAATTTAGAACAAACACTTTATTGAGGGGAATAATTTTTTATAAACCTCATGAATAGTCTTCGTATATTCGTAGGATAATTAAGTTCAGGCAATCAGTGTTAAGTGTTAAGATAACCCATATTTTAATTATTAAACAAAGTTGCCCAATTACCAACAGAAAGGAGACAATAGTGGTTAGCACAGCATTATTCACAACCACGAAATCGGAAGAAATTTTCACCGCAGCCCAAAAATTAATGCCTGGTGGGGTCAGTTCCCCGGTACGAGCGTTTAAATCTGTTGGTGGACAGCCTATTGTATTTGAGCGCGTTAAGGGAGCCTATATTTGGGATGTAGATGGCAACCAGTACATTGATTATGTAGGAACCTGGGGACCGGCTATCTGTGGCCATGCTCATCCCGAAGTCATTACAGCTCTCCATGAAGCTTTAGAAAAAGGAACTAGTTTTGGTGCGCCCTCTTTGCAGGAAAATATCCTAGCAGAAATGGTTATTGAAGCCATTCCTAGTATAGAGATGGTTAGATTTGTCAATTCAGGGACAGAAGCTTGTATGTCTATCTTGCGCCTCATCCGGGCATTTACTCGACGCGATAAGATAATTAAATTTGAAGGGTGCTATCATGGCCATGCTGATATGTTCTTAGTCAAAGCAGGATCAGGGGTTGCAACTTTAGGTTTACCTGACTCCTCAGGAGTTCCTAAAACCACGACTAGAGATACTTTAACGGCTCCTTATAACGATTTAGAAGCAGTTAAAACTCTGTTTGCCCAAAATTATGATAAAATCGCAGGAATTATTTTAGAGCCAGTTGTTGGTAATTCCGGTTTTGTAACTCCTGATGCTGGATTTTTAGAGGGTTTACGGGAGTTGACTAAAGAATATGGGGCTTTATTAGTATTTGATGAAGTAATGACCGGATTCCGTTTAGCTTACGGGGGAGCTCAAGAAAAATTTGGTGTTACTCCTGATCTAACCACCTTGGGTAAGATTATCGGTGGTGGTTTGCCCGTTGGAGCTTATGGAGGACGTAAGGATATTATGGCAATGGTAGCACCAGTTGGTTCTATGTACCAGGCAGGAACCTTATCAGGTAATCCTTTAGCTATGACTGCGGGGAGCAAAACTCTTGAATTGCTACAAAAACCGGGTACCTATGAATATTTAAGTAGAATTACCCAAAAGCTGAGTGATGGCTTAATCACACTTGCTCGCGAAGCAGGTCATGCTATTTGTGGGAGTTGTATCGGAGCTATGTTCGGACTATTTTTTACGGAAGGACCTGTCCGTAACTACGATGATGCAAAAAAGTCTGATCTACATAAATTTAGCCTTTTTCATCGGGGAATGCTTGAACATGGTGTTTATTTAGCTCCTTCTCAATTTGAAGCTGGTTTTACTTCCTTAGCTCATAGTGAGGAGGATATTGATCGAACCTTAGAGACGGCCCGCAAAGTTTTCGCAACTTTGTAAGTTAGAGAGTTTTAATTAGCAGTCAATGATTTAACAGAGTAAAGAGTGCTCTCTCTTCAATCGTTTAGGTGGTTTTCGGTGGAATGGCATCCACTTTCACACTAAACCTAATTTTTATATCTCCTGTTCGTCCCACCTTTCCAAACAATTTTGCCTTTCTCCAGATTCAAGTAGGTTCTTATGACAGAATTTAGTACTATATGTCAGGAAAATTTATAATTTCTCTTTTTTTGAAAATTTAAAAGAGAAATTATAAATTGACTAATAGAAAAATTAGTAATAATTAGGAAAAAAAATTTGGGATAAAGTTTAAAGTTTTCGCTAAGGTTTGAACGTAGAGTTCAAGGATTATAACTAAAATATTCCTACATTTTTCTTGAAAAATATTTGGATTACTTGACTATTTTACTCATGTGTCGAATCTCAGCTGACAACAATGAGATTCTTAAACAAGAATATCAAAAATTTACAGGTTTTCGTACGTAACTGTTGCCATATTCCAAAATCCGCCTTTCAGTTGAACGAATGACCTCAAAAAAAATAAGGGACAATAGGCTTAGTCTGCTTTAATTATTTGATATGGTGGGCAGTGATCGGTGATCGTCTCTACGTTTAGATTAGATTTGGCTTGATCATTCATTCCCTATACTTGTAGTCCATAAAATGGTTAGTCAATACCCAGATCAAAGGCTAGAGAATAAGGTTATAATCTGGTTTCTACACCCCCAGGAATACGGAAAGGAGGCGGTTTACCACCCCCTAAGTGGATCACAATTGAAGGAGAAGCAAAACTCTATCCCAAATTCTGGGCTTTAACTCACCCTATCCTATAGCTTTGATACAATTTTGGGGTAAATATTTTTGTTCTCAGATAATTAGCAAGTATTTTAAATGTGTGACACTCAAAAATTGGGGTTGCCTGAAAAAAGGATTCTCAACTCTTTTAGAGAAGAGCACTCAACTTAACTACTGTGAGTAAATTGAGTTCCATAGTAGTTCAAAAGTTTTCTCAATCTAACTTAGATAAATCTACTTTGAAAAAATTCAAGGTTAAAGTCTGAAAATAGAAGATGAAATCTCAGTCACTCGTGACGTGTCTGAGGTATCACAGCAAACAGATTTTTTCTATTCACTAAAAATATCTGTTTGTCTAACACATTAAATTCTTTATTAAGACTATTTCTAAACTGTATGGAGACTGCTCTCAAGAAAGCCAGTTTTGCAAGTGTGAAACTGAATCTTACTACTAGAAGTCTTAGAGATAATCCCCGTTTTTAATAAAGAATTTCACAAATCTATAACTGATGTTATGAGGAGACAGCAAATAGTTTTGACTATCTGAGATACATCGAGTATATCTAAATAAATTTCCTAAAATTGTTGAAGAACGACTAATCTTTACTCACTTTTGATATTTTTAGAAAATGTTACCCCAAAGTTAGGTCTGTAAAGTCTTATCGACTTATTTTACCGTTAACTTAATATTTTGGCGATAATGATTTTGAGCTCGGATAATAATTAAATCGTTAAGACGACCAATGATAAATGACTCGTTATAACGCAAAAATATTAAATCACCCGTTCGTAAAAGTGGATTGCCTTCTGTACTTTGGGTATCGAGTTTCAGTAAACTTAAGTTTACTGAAACTCGATACTCAACTCTCTTCTACTTGATCGGCAAAACACTTGCTGAAGGTGTCAGAGTTAACGATAAGTTTTTTTACTCTGAATCCAGACAACTGCAACTAACGATTTTCTAGACATTTTCCTTCTCATCAAGAGTTACCACAATACGATTGTTAGCTAACTGACTCTTATCAAGGTTAAACATGATTGATGACTCTGTAGGAGTTTTTTAGAAACAAGCTAAGTCGCAGTCCAAGTTAGGGGTTAGACTCTAAGTGGCTTTGTGTAACGAGAAATGGCTATCAACTAACATAAGGGCTTTTGTAGAAAATCCAGTAGTGACACAATTTTAACAACAAAGATTACCATAGAGAGGCTGTAAAACTCCCAGCACTAACCCTGTTTTGTGGCTAAAGGGCAACCAGGTAATGGTATGGAGTTGGGCTTTAATGCCAGACTACTTATAGTCAATGGCAAAATTATGCATGATATTGTTGTGCTTTATCGTCACCCCTTTAGGTTTTTTTGTCGATACTGTAAGTGCACTAAAAAAAGCTGGGCTATTACCATTTATAGTGAGTTTTTACCGGTAAGTTGCCAATTATGAACGATAAGTGTGATTTATTTTTAGTCCGTTTATGGTCGCAATTATAAAAGTATGGGCAAAGTATATCCTTTAAGAGCTCTAACAGAGATGTGGTGGTCAGAACTAGTTTTGTTTGAGTGTCAGAGGCGATTACTTCCAGTCTTGATAGAAACTGATCTAGACGCAGTGGACAGACCGGTATAATGACTGCCCCGCAAATAGATAGCCATAAATTCTAGTCCAGAAGAATATAGTAGCAATACCATTTTACCTTGAACATTTAAATACTGAAGTTAAGCTATTATTGTCTGCTTTTAATTCCCCTAATACTTAATAACTAAGACTGTCAGGTTAACATAGGGTTATATCCCATAACAAGTCTATTAAAGTAGAAAAAACTAGGATTTACTGAAATTAAATATTCTTTTATATCTATATTTGAGGAATTAGAGTGAAGTTGATTCTGCTTTAATTGATATTAAGTTAAAAATAGAGAAGATGCTATAACTAACAATTCTCCTATTTTAAGGACTTATTTACTTTGAGTTCTCGATAAATTTGAGACAACCCTAACAGTATAATTTCATGATACTTACGTTCTGTCTTAAATTCTTTGAGTTTCGTATAATCTCCTAATCGACATAGACTCCCTTTCCCGGAGCTGTCTTCCTCACTATCTAACTCAGAACGATTTTAGTTAGAAAAAAAATCAGTCATTAATCATTTTAGTGTTAAACAATTAAGTGAATTGGACTATTTTTATTCTTTTTTTATTAAGCAAACCAAAGTCCTTGTTTAGCGAGTTGGTTGATAATTACGCATGTAAGCATAACTAGAAGTTACCCGCTCCAGAAACCCTTCTACATTTCAGCGGTATTGCTTTTTCCTTGAAATTTTCTAACGATTTCGGTCCCTTCCTTCCAGTCAATTACCGTCTCAATTGATTGGTTGTTTTTGCAAATTCATCGACGGTTTGAGTATAATCCTGCACAGTTTTCTCATTAATATAGAACTCGTCCTAATTAAGTTTTGATTGTTACACTCATCTTTTGACAAGAGACTCCAACAACGTTTGTAATATCCTCTTGAACGAGACCGTCGGGACAGATAATAAATTCTAGGATTTCCATCAACATGGCTTATACTCAGCTAATTGTAGGGAGAGGAAATCAGTTGTTACTCGAAAAATACCAGTTTTGCTGACAAGGTCTATTTCAATAATCTAAATAAACTACAAAATATTAAGTTATTTCTTAGCAATAATTAATAATTAAAATAAGAGTTACCCTTTTCGTAGGTAAAACCTCCTTGACTTTTTCTAAGAGTCAAAAGATTTTATTAAACTAAAATGAAAACATACAAAATCTTTTTAATTGAAAGAGTATTAATTTTTAAGGGAACGAGGATCTAGAGCATCACGTAGTCCATCACCAAGTAGGTTAAAGGATAAAACGGTAAGAACGATAAAAAGGGCAGGTGGCCAAATCAACCAAGGTTGTAGCATTAGAATCGAGGCATTAGTAGCTACTGAAAGTAAATTCCCCCAACTGGGATCGGGTTGTTGAATTCCTAAACCAATGAGACTCAATACAGACTCAGCCACAATGAATCCAGGGACAGCGAGAGTGGCCGATATGATGATATAGGTAGCGGTTTGAGGTAACACATGACGAATAATAATTCGCCCAGGAGTTGCTCCCATCGCCTTTGCTGCCTGGATAAACTCCTGTTCTTTGAGAGAGAGAACTTGACCTCTAATCACCCTTGCTAGTCCAGACCAACTAATAAGAGAAGTAATGAGAATAATGAGTAAAAATCGTTGTGCACTGCTTAAACTGGGAGGAAGAACTGCCGCTAAGGCAACTAACAGGTAAATTCCTGGAATAGTCATCAATACTTCTACCAGACGCATTAATACCATATCTAACCAACCCCCAAAGTAGCCAGAAATCCCTCCGACAAGTATACCGAGGGGAAAAGAAACTACAATTCCTACCAGGCCAATAAATAGACTAATTCTTCCGCCAAATAGCAATCGACTAAATTCATCTCGTCCCTGTTCATCAGTTCCGAGGAGATTAAATTTAGCCTTTCCCACCGCCCCAAATAAATGGCGATCAACAAGTACCCCAGGAAACAGTTCCACTTCTTCAAAAGCGGGGGGTAGAGGGAGGCGAAGTTGAAACAGTTGATAACGGTCACCTTTAATAAACAAACGAATAGGTGTAGGATTTTCAAAATCGATATTTAAAGTTCGTTCTCCTGTTTCCACATCTGTTGGACTTTGAGTTGTGGGGTAGATATGAGGTCCAATAAACTTCCCATCTGGGGTTGTCCAGTAGATGGGGGTCGGGGGTAATAAAGACCCGTCAACTTGAGAAAGATAGGGATTGTAGGGAGCAATAAAATCCGCTAATATTACTAATATATAGAAAAATATTAATATAGCTGCTCCAAAACGAGCTAGATAGTTATTTTTAAGTTTTTGAAACCAGTTCATAAGCACTATAGCTAATCATTTATATGTTGATTGTATAGTGGCTGACTCGATCTTTGATCACCGATAGTAAGGTTTGGAGATAGGAAGATGAGAAAAATCTTTTACTTTTCAATTTCTGGAAACTCTGCAAATTGACACTCTCACTACCATGCTACGTCTTGGGATTCTTAATTCGACAAAAATACCCATCCTTACAGGTCTGAACCAATCAAGATAAGGGACTTTAAATAAACACTGAAAAAGAAAATTATTTTGTATCTTTACATTAAAGTCCTCATAGTTAAACCTATATTACTTTTAAGAGAATAATCGACAACACTATAACCGAATATAATTTATTTGAAAACACTCTGCTAGTCATTGAGTTGATTGGTCTTATTCTTAATCTCTATTAAAAATATCTATGGAGTATGGCTTTATTCTTTTGTGTAACCAATATTTTTTAGTTTTTTTACTTTAATTCATCCGAATAAAAACTACTTTTAGATTTTAATTAAATTGAAAAACTGCCGCACCGTTTTACCTCAGTTTATGACCTGGACGGACCAGGTGGGTGCTGACGCTTTCCATTTCTGTTTCCGAGTACAAGCCCGGTTTACTACCACAAAAAGCTGTCTGCTCCCTAAACTTACAAAGCATAGATCAAAAAACTTTATTGGCAGTCACCAACGCGGCAGTTACAACCTATCCTAGCATAATTGAAAGAGTTAAGGTTCTCTAGTTATTGCTATTAAGATGAATGCTGCTAGAATTATCCAGACATCTCTCAATCAGCAATCGCGGATGAAGATTATTATGGTCTGGGCTCATCTACTTTTTCCTACCGTCCCATTCAGGGGAAAACTCAGATGAGAAAGTTTTCCTTGCTTAAATATCTCAATAAACGTCACGCTCTTACCCTTGTGACGCAATTCCCCAAGCAGATAATAGAAGAGGATATAATAAATAGTTTAAGACAACAAATTAAAACTTATATTATTTTTCCCTCTGTTAGCCGCAAAGCTAATTGGTCAGGCTTTCTTGATAAAGCTAAACAATTAGGGGTCTTTTTCTAACAGGAAACTCCTCCAAGATTTTTATCGCATTATTCTCTCAAGATTCAAGAATGCTTAGACCAAGCTATAGATTCAGGAGAGTTTGCTCTCCTACCCGATGAAGGAAGTAGCAATGAAATTTATGTGCGTCCTTAGTGGCGGGAAAAATTGCCGACGCTGATCAATATCGTTTAGTATGGGGGATGTGTAAACATTAAACAGAAACTCAGGCAACAGAATCTAGACTGCGTAATCAAATTAGTTTACCTTTATTACGTCGCTATGAAAAGCAGTATTGTGGTAAATTTTTGTCAGTTGTAATAACGTCGAAAACTGAGCAAAAATTACTAAAAGATTTAAAGCTAGAAACTCCTGTTACCCTCATTGCTAACGGCTTAGATTTAAGCAGGTTTCCCAACCGAACAGTCAATCCGGGAGCCAGCGTGTTATTTTTATTTGGGTGATGGACAAGCCTGGAAATATTATTGATGCAGCGCATTTCTTCAGTTTAGAAGTTTTCCCAAAACTGCGTAAACGTTATTCAGAAGGCACATTAGAATTGGTGGGAACTTGTCCTACCCTAGAAGTTAATGAACTCGGAAAAATTCCAGGGATTACATACAGTAATAGGTCAAGTGCCTTCAGTGATTGAATATCTTCATTGGGCAACAGTTTGTGTTATCCCTATTCGTAACAGTACGGGGACAAAAATTAGAAGTATTCAGACTTTAGGGACACGACAGGTACTCCTCTAGTAGCGAGTGATTACGGTTTAGAAGGATTTACCCATTGACGGTACTGGGGTTCCTTTAAGTGCCATGAGGTCCAATGGGGTAGATGAGTATGTCTATGCTATTGGTCGTCTGTTTGAACAACCCAAGTTGAGAGAAAAACTGTCTATCAATAGTCGAGCTTTGGTCGAGCTTTGATCGAAAAAGAGTACACTTGGGAACGAACAGGCGAACATTATGAACAATTCCTAATCCATTTAACATCATAAACAATTATAGTCACCCAATAAAAATTCCTGTTATCTATGCCTATCCTCGTTCAGGAGAAATATTAGTTAACCGATGTTTAGGAAGTATTCCAGACAATCTTATCCTATCGGAAGTCAATACTTTGTCCGCTGTCAGTCCTATTGTTTATCAAGCACAGCACTGGCTTAATCTTTTCACTGAATATCAGTATGTTAATTATTTAACAGCTTTAGATAATGTAGAAAAGATGTTTAAAGATTCAGCTGAAAAATTATCAATAAAAACTCAGGATTTAAAACAGTTATAAATTTATTTTAATTGTTTAATTAAAGAAAAATTAAGTCGTATTCTATTTGTTTTAAAAAAAACATGAAAAATTATATAAAAAATAACTCTTTGGATCTAAATTAAAAATACAAAAATATTAAAGTATTTATTAAAGTTTAAAATACTGATTTTTAATATAATTAAATGTATTTGTCAATAACAATGAGCTCTCAAAAAAAGAAGAAGAATCTAGGCAAAATTAAATATACAAATTATTCTGAATGATCTAAAAAATAAACCAGTTAGGAGAATAATTTAGAACAGTTATTCGGAACAACCTGACTTTTTCAGGACTATTGAAGTTAGCTAATTTATGTAAAAAATATTTATTTTTTCCGATATTTAGTAACTAAACTAAAAAAATATTGTTTATTTTAACGCAAAGTTTTTTGACTTAGTATTTCACTAGTTAACTCAACATTATCGGTGCAGTAAAACGGTAAAAAGCGCAAAAAGTAAACGTTAAAGCAAACAATATTTACGAATATCAAATACCTTAATCTGTAGTCTTAGGTATAAAAATATTGAACTCGTGGGAAAACCACCATCTACATACTATACTATTGTTTTGCTTCAAAACGGCAGGAGTTTAGAGTCTCTATGAGTACAATCGATTGGGTCATTATTCTAGTTTATGCAATGGTTGTACTCGGAATTGGAATTGCGGCAAGCCGAAAACCAAATAACACCGATGAATATTTTCGAGGATCACGGCAACTCCCTTGGTGGGCAATTGGACTGTCAATTGTTGCTACATCTTTTTCAGCAGCTTCACTTCTTGGAGGTCCTGGAGAAGGATATAATCATGGTTTTTTATATCTTCAACTTCAGTTAGGTGATTTGATTGGTTACGGCCTAGTTATCTTCCTATTTCTACCATTTTTTGTTCGACTTAATTTAACCACTGCCTATGAATACCTTGAGAAACGTTTCGATGCAAAAACACGCTCTCTAGGTTCGTTGTGTTTTCTTCTATTTGTCATCGCTCGGTTAGGGGGGCTTTTATATGCTGCATCCCTAGTGGTTTCAAGAGTTACGGGGTTTTCACTGTATGTTTCGATATTACTCGTCGGCATTGTATCGGTGGTCTACACTATAGCCGGAGGAATGACGGCAGTCGTTTGGACTGACGTGCTTCAGTTTTTCATGATTTTTGTAGGTTTAGTCGCCGGAATTTGGACAATTGTATCAAGTGTATCTGGTGGATTTTGGCAACTTTGGCGTGTCGCAGAAGAAGGAGGAAAACTCGCTGTAGTCAATCTATCCTGGGAATTAAAATCAATCCGTTCTTTACCAACAGCTTTATGCGCTTATGGAGTATTGGCTTTTGCTGTGGCAGGAACAAATCAACAATCTGTTCAACGTTATGTTTCGTGCGCTGATCTTACCTCGGCACGTAAGGCAATTTTGTTTGGATGGGTTTCCGGTTTTGTCGGCGTAGCTGCCACTCTTTTGCTTGGAGTTTTGTTGTTTGCGTTTTATTCCCTAAATGCCGGACTACCTGATCATATTAAGCCCGATGAAATTCTATCCTATTTTATTGTTCATCAAGTTCCACCAGGTGCTTCAGGATTTTTAGTCGCAGCCGTCTTTGCGGCGGCCATGTCATCAATTGATTCTGCACTTCATTCTCTGGCTACCTGCATGACGGTTGACTTTTATCAGCGTTACTCCAGGTCAAAACCCAGTGAGTCTCAATCCTTGAAGGTAGCTCAGGGTTTGATCTTAATTTTGGGTATTCTTGGTATTCTTTTGGCGTTTTATGTCGCTTCAACAGGAGAATCTTTACTTCCGTTTCTAATAAAATATACTGCTATGTTTTTGGGTCCATTACTGGGAATTTTTTTCATGGGAGTTCTTTTTTCTCGTGTTAATGCAACAGGAGCATTTTACGGAACGATTGCTTCAGTTGCTCTTCTTGCGACTAGTTCAACCTTGAAATGGTTTAGCTTTCCAGGAATTTGGCAATCTGCAATTGCGGCTCCCCTTGCGGTTACATTAGGTTTGGTAATTTCTTTATTAGGTCAACGGCCGGCAAACAATTCGCTTAAAGGGCTTACCCTTTGGACTTAATAAATAATTACCCCGCTAATTTAACAAATTGGCGGGATAAGAAGATGAAATTGCTAAGAGGTTAAACCATAGATTTTAAGCCAACGCAGCCATTTTTATCTCATTGCTGCTTAAAATACTCTGTAGTTCTTCGGCATCGACGGTTTCTTTCTCTACTAACATCTCAGCCAATTTGTCAAGAATATGACGGTTATTTACTAGGACATCCTTAGCTCGTATATAAGCATTGTCAACTAACTGACGAACTTCTTCATCGATCGCGGCAGCCGTTTTATCAGAAAAGTCTCGATCAGAAGCAATGTCACGACCCAAAAAAACATTACCATTCTGCCGACCCAAAGCCACAGGTCCAAGACGATCACTCATTCCAAAACGAGACACCATTTGACGGGCAACCCGCGCTACCTGTTGAAGGTCATTAGAAGCACCAGTAGTCACTTCTTCTTCTCCAAAGATAATCTCTTCTGCCACACGACCTCCTAAAGCTACGGCCATCTGATTTTGGAGATATGAACGGGAATACAAGCCTGACTCCATACGATCTTCACTAGGAGTGAACCAGGTCAATCCGCCAGCGCGACCACGGGGAATAATGCTAATTTTCTGCACGGGATCATAGTCAGGCATTAACGCCCCCACCAAAGCATGACCGGCTTCATGGTAGGCCACAAGGGTTTTACGTTTTTCACTCATAACACGGTTTTTCTTCTCAGGACCAGCTAATACACGATCAATAGCATCATTAACTTCATCCATAGAAATTTCCGTTAAATTCCGACGGGCAGCCAGAATAGCAGCTTCATTTAAAAGGTTAGACAGGTCAGCTCCTGTAAACCCAGGACTACGACGGGCAATTTTATCGAGATCAACGTCTTTAGATAAGGTCTTACCACGGGCGTGTACCTTGAGAATGTCTTTACGACCTGCATAGTCAGGACGATCAACCACGACCTGACGGTCAAAACGACCCGGACGTAATAAAGCCGCATCGAGGACGTCGGGACGGTTCGTAGCAGCAACTATGATTATACCTGTATTTCCTTCAAAACCATCCATTTCTGTGAGCAATTGGTTGAGAGTTTGTTCCCGTTCATCGTTACCACCGCCTAAACCGGCACCTCGTTGACGACCAACGGCATCAATTTCATCTATGAAGACGATACAAGGGGCGTTGGCTTTTGCTTGTTCAAAAAGATCTCGAACACGAGATGCCCCAACACCAACAAACATTTCTACAAATTCTGACCCAGAAATAGAAAAAAAAGGAACACCAGCTTCTCCAGCTACTGCCCTAGCTAAAAGAGTCTTACCGGTTCCAGGAGGTCCAACCAGAAGAACTCCTTTAGGAATTTTTGCCCCGATAGCAGTAAAGCGATCAGCATTTTTCAAGAAGTCCACGACTTCAGCTAATTCTAATTTAGCCTGTTCAATACCAGCTACATCTCCAAAGGTAACTTGGGTTTGAGGTTCCATTAATACCCGCGCTTTAGACTTACCAAAGTTCATTGCTTGAGAACCAGGTCCACTTTGGGCTCGACGGAGTAATAGGAAAAGTCCTACTAACAATAAAATAGGAAGGAATAGACTACTAGCTACCCGAAACCATAGTCCTTCATCACTTTGAGGCTGAACGGCAATATCGACATTATTTCGGATCAAAATATTAATTAAGTCAGGATCGTTTGGAAGGTTAACCAATAAAGGTGCGCCACCATTCGAGTTAGGAACTCTTGCTTCAGTGCGATCAGCACTTAAAGTCACCCGTGTAATTTTATTATTTTCAACTTTCTTAATAAACTCACTATAGGTAAGAGGTTCCCGACTTTGAGGTTGTTGATCAAAAAATGCAGAAGCTAAGGCCAGTACCACAATTAACAATAGTGCGTATAGTCCAGCATTACGCCATTTTTTATTATTTTTCTTCACGCTGTAAGCCTCCTAGATGAGGGTAAGGGAATCGTTGATTTTTGAATGTCCACCAAGGTATTATCTGAATAATACTGGTAGCAATGTTAGAAAACATTCCCGGAAGATAAACATTTGTTAATTTATGTTAATCCTTTTCTGGAAGAATTTCCCAATAGATCCTGTTTTGAGTCTAACCAAAAATCTAGTTTAAGTCGCCAATCACTGCTGGTATCTACAGTTTTAACCTAGATTTTTTTCTCTCTGTGAACGAGCCTGTAGTCACCCTTTGTTTTTTTAACAGATTAGGCGTGGCATCTAAAAATATATCCCTGACGTTGCTAAAGGCTATTTCCCATCATATACAAGGCAGCTCGTAAAGTTGTCTCTCTTTGATGGCTTTTACCAGCCAATAGATGCGGTCAATCTTTGTATCTAAAATCACGCAGAAGCTTTCAATGGAAAGCACTATACCTAAATTAAAGAAATGATTTTAAGTTTTTCCGTTCATTTGTGAACTATATAGCTGTTGTTTATTTGAAAAAAATAAGCTAAATATTTGCCAACTAACTATATTAGAACAAACATGAATAGCGTTAATTATTGGGACCAAATATTAGGCAATAAACTTGATTAACTTGATATTAAAATCATACAATATTAGTTTTCAATGGTTGTGATAACTTCTTATTTTTATCCAGAAAACATTAAAATGATAGAGTAATATCGAAGTAAATATTTTTTTTAGCGTAAGCATAGTAAATTATATATAGATGTAAGACTTTTAACCTCATTTAGTCTTTAATTTATCCCAAATCAGTATTTACTAAAAAAATAGTGAAATCTTTTCTTATCTTCACGTCTAAATTAATTTTTGTGAAAATTATATTGTACATAACATTAATAATCTTTTGTAAAATGTTAATATTTATTAATTTTTTCTATTTTACTTTGGTTTTTAATTCACGAGAATAAATCAGTAAAGCACTTAGTTTCTTGATATTTAGTTAAGGTTTTAAGAACACCAATTTAATACTTAGTCATCCCTCATATGAGGATTATCAATAAATTAGTTAACAGTAATAATTTTAACTATTTTATTTGAGTTGAAACTTCGTTACATTCCTTGTTTAAATAGATACATATAAAAATTTTTTATAAAATTTTTTTATATGTATGATGTAAATTAAGGTAAAACAATTAATATTATTAAATATTTTACCTTAATTTACATCTCTAAACCTATAAAATTAAGACAACAATAGTTCACATTTTCTCTAGATTTATAATCATAATTATATCTAAGATATTAAAGAGGTATTATTTAATATGATTCAAATATAAAGTCAAACTCAACAAGAATAGAATTCTGCTTTTTATCCTTCATTTTCTAGAGCAGATAGGTGCTCATAATTAGTGATTATTTTTAATAAATTAATTGATCGTAGTGTTTATTACTTAAGTTTTAATAAACTTAAGTAAAATATAGTAAAAGTAAAAAAAAAGATACATCAACTAACTTTATATAATAACTACAATATTTATTTTAAACATCAATAGAAGATTTAAATCTCAAAAAACTTTAATTACCGTATTTTAAAACAACAAGTTTTGCCCAGTGATAGAGAACACTCTTCTTCTATTCTTAAGACTCATTCTACATTTTAACTCTTAATAAAACATATTAAAAATATCCTTATATCTATTTTTAATATGTTTTTATTATTGAATGTCTATAAATAGAATAACTATATTTTTACTTTATATCCAGATATTTTTTTATCAAATCTTTGTTATGCTGTTTAATTAAACTTTCTTATTCTATCCTAGAGAAAGCAAATTTTAAACTTAATATTTAAATTATTTATAGTTTAAATATTAAAAACATAAAAACTGATTAATTATTTTTGATAATAACACAAAAAAGATTGTAAGCTTTTGACTGTATCAAAAATTTTACTTAAATAATCAAGTTATTATTAAGATAATTTATTATTTATTTTCTACTAAGAAAATAGTTTTTTTGTGTTAATATAAGCTTGTTAATTATAGATAAAATATAATTTTTATTGCTTTATTGAGATAGCCAATTTTTTATAATTTGGTGACAATAGTGATTAAGTGTTAAAGGTAAAAACTATAAGAAACTTTCTAAGTCAACTTCAACATTGAGGTAGATTCATAGAATCTTCTTTTCGCAAAATCTAACCCGCCCATTACGTCGCAATAAGGACCAAAACTGGGTATAGTATTGGTGCGACTTGACTAATTAACCAAATGGTTAGATATCTTAAGTATTCTGTCTGCAAAATTGCTGATTAGACAAATTACTCGAGATAATTTCCTTAATTTATTCTTGAAATTCTAAAAAATCCCATGAAATCCTCAACATTAACCTCTTTCGGTTCTTGGAAATCGCCTATAAGTACGGATCTGATCATCTCTAGAAGTATCGAACTAGGGGAAGTAACTTTCGATAATGAGGATATTTACTGGTTAGAATCAAGAGCAACAGAAGGGGGACGCAATGTTCTCATTAAACGTAGTGCTGATGGCCAAATCACAGATCAAACTCCTCAATTATTCAATGTGTATACTCGTGTTCATGAATATGGGGGGGGAGCATTTTTGATTGTTGAAGGAACTATTTATTTCGTTAATTTCAAAGATCAACGCATCTATAAACAGTCACCCAATAGTGACCCTGAACCTCTAACTCCGGAAAATCAATGCCGCTATGCTGATTTTATCCTAGATTGTTCCAATAATCGTTTAATTAGTGTATGTGAAGATCACAGCAATCTAGAAATAGAACCAGAAAATACCCTAGTCAGCATCGATCTCAACACAGGTGAGATTAATACTATAGTTTCTGGACATGATTTTTATTCGAGTCCTCGTCTGAGTCATGATGGAACTAATCTTGCTTGGATTAGTTGGAATCATCCTAATTTACCCTGGGACAGAACAGAATTATGGTTAGCCGATTTGGATAAAAATGGTTCTTTAGGACAACCGATGAGGATTGCGGGAAGTTGTGATGAGTCGATCTGCGAACCCCGATGGTCTTCCGACGGCCAATTATATTTTTCCAGTGATCGCACGGGATGGTGGAATCTATACCGTTATACCCAAAAAGGGGAAGTTGTTCCTCTGTTTCCTCTAAATGGAGAATTTGCTTGTCCCCATTGGGTGTTTGGTCTATCTACTTATGCGTTTATTTCGGACAATATCTTAGTTTGTACCTTCTGCCAACAAGGACAGTGGAATTTAGCTACTTTGGATATTGAAAAAAAACAGTTAACGCTCTTAGAAATTCCCTATACCAATATAGCCTCAATACAAGCAAAAGACCATCAAGTTGTCTTCACTGGAGGATGTCCTACCAAACCCACAGCAATCGTTTATTTAAACCTAAAAACCGGCAAAAGAAATATTCTTAAACAATCTAATGACCTAGATATCGATGCCGGTTATTTATCTACCCCTGAAATGATTGTTTTTCCTACCGAAAATGGGTTGACTTCTTATGGTTGGTACTATCCCCCCAAGAACAAAGATTACATCTTCTTTAATGGAGAATTGCCTCCTCTATTAGTCAAAAGTCATGGGGGTCCCACAGCCTGTGCATCTTCTAGCTTTAATTTACGGATTCAATATTGGACAAGTAGGGGATTTGGTTATCTCGACGTTAATTATGGAGGAAGTACGGGGTTTGGGCGAGAATATCGTCAACGGTTAGATGGTAATTGGGGAATTGTGGATGTGGATGATTGTATTAATGGGGCTAAATATTTAGTAGAACAAGGATTGGTTGATAGTGAACGTCTAGCTATTTCTGGGGGAAGTGCTGGGGGATATACTACCCTTGCTGCGTTGACTTTTCGGGATACTTTTAAAGCTGGAGCAAGTTACTATGGGATCGGTGATTTAGAAGCATTGACCAAAGACACTCATAAATTTGAGAGTCGTTATTTAGACCGATTAATTGGAAAATATCCTGAAGAAAAAGCCATTTATCAAAAGCGATCGCCCATTCATTTTACTGAGTGTTTGAACTGTCCTGTTATTTTCTTTCAAGGATTAGAAGATAAGGTCGTCCCGCCCTCCCAAGCACAAATGATGGTAGATGCTATTAAGGAAAAAGGACTGCCAGTTGCTTATCTTCCCTTTGAAGAAGAACAACACGGATTTCGTCGCGCAGAAAATATTAAACGGGCTTTAGATGGAGAATTTTATTTTTACTCTCGAATTTTTAGCTTTGAACCTGCAGACAAGTTAGAACCAATCGAGATTATTAATCTAGTAGGAGACATGAGTTAAAATCCTTGACTATGTTAAGAGTTTTTGTTGACGGGATCTTAAAATTCAAAAGAGTCTAACCATTCTATTTACTGTCCAAATAACATGACAGAGGGATAAAGTCCTCCATGAGTAGAGAACCTTATCGTCTGAATTTAGATTATCCTACAATTGACTTTTTGGTTTTTGGGACCAAACAAAACTACAAGCAGTTAGATACTTTAACTTCAGAAGTATATAAGCATGGAAGATCACCTTAAAACAAAATAATGAATATCTCCGACTATCATTTTTTGTCCATTTTTTTGCCGAAAATCCACTTAGAGAAGCTTGAAGCTAAGTTATGACCTTAGTTAGAAAAAGTCAGAAACTTAAGGGGACACTGATTTTATCAGGAGAGTTGACTGTACCCTTTCCATAATTCTCATTGATTAGAGGAAGGAATGTCAACTACGGGACGATTTAAGGCGATAGTTAAGGGTTCTGCTTCTACATCAGCAAAATTACGAGACAGAGATTGTTTTTCTATGTAAAAATTATAAATAATTCCCATAACAACTGTTGCAATCACCACACCGCCCCATTGAATAAGTCGTTGGGTTTGGTTTTGACGATCAACTTTCTCAAAAACACTTTCAGATAACCGTTGAGATGAAACTGGACTTGGGGGAAACGGAATAGTGGGAATCTGCCGTTGTAGACGAGAAAGCTGGACATACAATTGATTAAACTGAGGATCAGTATCAAGTAGTTGCTGTACTTGACGACGTTCTTTGGCTGTTACCTCCCCATCTAAATAGGCACTTAACAACTCAAAACGCTCAAACTGATCATTCATATCACCCGAATCGGCTGATTGCAAATGCTGTTGTTCAAAGTTAGACATCATGATATACCTCTCCAAGGAGCGAAACCAAATTAGTTGGCTGCGGAGACGGATGCTAATAATAGCATTGTCATGACACCCCTCACAGATTGCCAAAAGGGGCAATGGTTTAATAGTCTCGGCTCGTCTTTAATTTTAGTCTATATATTGCTGGAGAACTGATTGTAATTTTGTTCTCGCTCTAGCAATACGAGACTTGACCGTTCCGAGGGAGACCCCTGTCATTTGGGCAATTTCTTCGTAGGCCATGCCTTCGATTTCTCTTAGAACAATGGTTGTGCGAAATGCCTCTGGTAAATCGGCGATCGCTACTTTTAGCCGGTCGTAGAACTCACGAGTTGCCAAGTTATCGTCAGGACTGGGGTAATCGGACACAATGTCCCATTCAATCTCTCCGTCATCGACGCGCCGAGGAGCATCTAGGGAGATAGGATGACTAACCCGCTTACGTTTACGTAATTCATCATAAAATAAATTTGTGGCAATGCGACTTAACCAACCTCGAAATTTTACCGGTTCTTTCAGGCGTTTAATATTGCGATAAACCCTAATCCAAACTTCTTGGGCAAGATCTGCTCTATCTTGCCAATCAGGAGCAAGGTGATAGAGAATTCTATCTACATGAGACTGGTAACGACTTAATAGCTCTGAAAATGCTATCCGGTCCGGTTTAAACCCTTCTTGACAGCTTAAAATTAGGTCGTAATTAGACAGTCGCTCTGGAGATAGATTGAGGGAAGCTCGTCTTCCTTGTGCTGTTGACCAGGATGCTGAAATTGCTTGACTCATTAGGTTACCCGATGCGTGATTACTCCTCACATTAATCTTCTCAGGACGGATTATTTAATTATAAGGTTCCCATTAACAATTATTTTTTTTAATCGAAAGCTAAGAATATTAGTAAAGTGGTCATCTTCTGAAAATATGCCTTTTTTAAAATTGTTTTTTAGTCTTCAACAATTTTAAATTTAAGATGACATTTGATTACTTTAGCTAACTGTTCACAGATTAAGAGTTCAAAGTACTGGTGGTATAATAGGCGAAGTAACCGATTAAGAGCATAGGCTACAATATCCTCCATATAAAATTGAATTAAGATGTTAAATCTCAAATTTAGCCATGAATCATATGGCTAAATTCGAGATTAATTGCTTTATAGCATTAACAGATTGTTTGTGATGCATAGCTATTACTTCTCTCATTAATCAAGACTTCCATAAATTATTCAAAGCGATGTATTCTTCAAGAGATAGTTCTGCAATTGATTCACAAATACCTCCTACTTCTATTTTTATTGTTAAAGTGAGATTGCAATTTTTATACGACGCGTATTTAACCATGTTTTGAGTGCTCATGTGCAAAAAAAAATATATCAGTTGTAATAACAAGATAACAACATAATATTAAAATTTAAAAGTCTATTTTTATAAAAAAATCAAGAATATAAAATTTTAATTTTGATCAAAAATAAGCTCTTATAGTCACTTTTTTATAAAAAATAAAAAATTTAATTTTTACCAGTTAATAGTTATAGTTTTAGATTCTCAGTCTATAAAGGTTAAAATACTAAACTTGTCAGAAAATGTAAGGAAAAGCTTTTGAAAAATTAATCTGCTTCTAAAATTAGATGTATTCAACTAAATCTGTCCGCAAAAAAAATATAATAAGAGGGAGATAACCTATATAAAAACGATATCTAACAAACTCTATTTAGATAAATATTTTCGTTTAAATAAACGTAAAAAGTAATTACTTAAAAATAGTGAGCTCACTGTAGCAATCAATTTTAATTATAGTCTTATAGTAAAGACAGTCTCAAAAAAAATAAAAAAGGTAAAAATATAAATATCAAGAATAAAAATATGAAGTAAAAATAAAAAAAATAACTTATAAATTAAAATTTAGACCATTACATGAATAAATATAGACAGGAACGAAATTAACTCGTTGGATAGAAAAAGAAAACTGTGTTGAAAAAGTTTGAGGATAGATAAGAATGGGATTACTTAAAAAGTTAGAATACTCTTATCTAAGTTCAGAACTAAAAACATAGAAATAAAAAGCCTCTTTAACAAAAGAATATTAAAAATTAACTTTTAAAGCTAAAAAAATAGAAAAAATATATCTCTAATCAGAAATAAATATATATTTTTTTGATGAACCTAGAACAGAATTAAAGTCAATGAGAAAAAAGGTGTTGAGTACCATTATCAAATAATCAACTATTATGGTAAGTTATAGCTGTAAATGATCATATATATATAAATATATCGTACTACTAACAAGAAAAATTTTATGGAATTATATTCCAAGAGTAGATACAAAACGGCTAAATTTATTTAATGGACATTTTTTTCAAAGTATAGGGCTGTCGTAAAAAAGTTTAATTGATAGAAGATAATGACGGATGACATCATAGCTAAAGATATGAAAATTCTTTCAAGAATTATTAGAGAACATCTACTAGCTCAATTCAGAATAATTAAGTTAATAAAGAAATTGTAGATGTTAATAGATGAGCCTTAAGTTAATGAGTAATTTTAAAAAATTAATGAGATAAAATAAAAAATTTGTAATTTAACTCATTTGAATTAATTAAACTTACTATATTTTTTGGGGAGAGTATGGCAACTAGCTCTAGTATTAGACATATTCACCGAGAATAGTCTAATGCTTAGATTGAACTGCTGTTATTCTAGTTAATTAGAAAGTAGAGAAACAGACAATCAGTAAGGGCTAAAGTACCCATTACTGATTCACGTCATTAATTTTAAGTTTGGTACTTTTGATATTCCTAAAATTTTTTAAATATCACCACGAATTTCTTCAACAACTCCATCGCGAACCACAATTTCTACATTCAGCTTTTTGAGTAAGTTATCTCCTTTTTCCAAACGGAAAAAGCTTTCCATCTGCCCTTGAACCACTTCCTGATCTAACTCCAACAATTGAACCTGCTGTATTTGCTGTAAAAACTGATTTTTACTTTCTAACATCTCACTTTTTTTTTCATTAACCTGGAGTCGAATGTTATCAATTTGTTCAGTGACCGCAGGTCCCGGGGGAGAAATACTTTTTTTTTGAATTTCTGTGACGGCTCGTTGACCTTGTATTTCAATCTGCTGCATCTGGTCATCAAGTTGAGTGATTTGCGCTTGAAGTTGCTGTTGTGCCTCTTGTTTCCAAGTTGTCGTAACTATTATTTTCAGGGTAATCGGTCGTTTTAGCAGTAAGCTGGTGTTTGTTTCATCCATTGGTTTTCCATCCTTTCATAAAATTATTGGTGATTAATTAGGAAACCTTCCCATAATCAAACATCTCGTCAATCATACCTTGATACTGTTCTATAACGACTTGACGTTGAATTTTAAATGTCTGAGTCATTAAGCCATTTTCCCGGGAAAATGGTTTTAAAATAAATTTAAAACTTTTTATTTTGTCCTCACGGCGGTATCCGGGGCGTTTTTTTACTTCTCGATCTAACTCTTCCCGAAATAAAGTTTGTACGGGCTGACTATAAAGATCACTACAGACAATTTCTTCAGAAGTTCCAGACACCTTGGGAAGGTTTAGAATAATTTGTTGGTTTTGTCCCCATTTTTCTAATGCTTCTAGATTAGGCACAATTAACGCCCCTAAAGCCTTTTGATCTTGACCTACCAACATAATTTGATCAATGTAGGGACTACGGGTACAAGCATCTTCAATAGCCTGTGGTTCTATGTTTTCTCCATTACTCAGAACTATTGTATCTTTGGCCCGTCCAGTAATCACTAAATCACCCATATCAGTTAACCACCCTAAGTCCCCTGAATTAAACCAATTGTCATTATTAATAGCTTTGGCGGTAGCTTCGGGGTTTTTATAGTAACCTTGCATCACTTGAGTTCCCCGAATTAACACAAGTCCTCTTTTTCCTTGAAGAACTGGTTGGCCGCTATCAGGAGCAACAATACAAACTTCGGTTTCAGGAATACATTGTCCTGATGATCCGCGTAAGTTGTGACTGTGGGTACGGACGTTAGTAACAGGGGAGGTTTCAGTTAACCCATAACCCACTAAAAGGGGAATGTTGACAATTTCGTAGAAAGTATCGATATGTCTAGCCAGAGAACCTCCTCCACTAACAACAGTTTTAAGGTTTCCTCCAACTTCTTGCCGAATTTTACTGTAGATTAGTTTGTCTGCTAATCTATGAAGAGGAGTTAGTAAAACTGTTTTGATTTTGGACCAGAGGCGTTCTGCACTAGAAGCTTCGAGGTGGTCTAAACTAAGATTATTGGCAATACGTCGGGCGATAATGTACCGTTCTGAAACGGTTAAGAAGAATTGAATGATTTTTTGTTGGGCAGAACTTTGTTTCCGAAATTGCTTTTGAATACCTTCGTAAAGGAATTCCCAAAGACGGGGAACTCCAAGCATGTGTTGGGGCTTGAATCGTATGAGATCAGCCTTAAACGTACGGATATTAGTGTAAGTTAAAACACAACCCCGAGAAAGGAGAAAATATTCTGTGCTGCGTTCGTAGGCATGCCATGATGGTAGGATAGTAAGGACGCGGTCACCTGGCCTAGGTTGGATAACCGCTTCCAAGTAAACCACCTGATGGAGTAAGTTTCTGTGGCACAACATGACCCCTTTCGGTTTTCCAGTGGTTCCGGAAGTATAGATTAAGGTGGCTAGCGTTTCTTTGGTTTGATGAACAGGTTTTAGTGTGGAATGGCTTCCTAGTTCCATCAATTCTTGAAAGTTGAGGATTTTGATAATGTCGTCTGAACTTCTTTGTTCGTCGCTTAACAAAATAATTAGTTCAATAGGTAACTTATTCAGATAAGACCGGAGTTTAGCTAAAGTTTTTTGGTTTTCTACAATGAGAATGCTACTATTGCTATCACTCAAAATGTAGAATAATTCATCTTTATCGGCTTGAGACGAACGTACTGCATTAGCCGCACCAGCCATCATTGATCCTTGATCGGCTATAAACCAACGGGGACTATTATCAGCAAAAAGGGCAACTTTTGAGGAAGATTTTAGTCCTAAACTTTGTAATCCTGCAGCAAAGTCTTTAATCTTTTGATACAACTCACCATAGGTTAAGCTTACTTTGGGTGTACTATGTGGATCTTCAAGGGCAACGATATCCTTGAATTTTTGGGCCGTTATGGGCCAAATCTCAGGTAAAGTATTGATTAATGAGTAGTCTGGTTGATTTGTCATTAAATTTAGTTAAAAGATACTTGTCAATCAAATATTAACCCTTTTATCAGGGGTGTTAACAGCGCAGAACTCATCTAAACATATTGATATGGGTGTGTTACAGTAAAACGAAAATTTCAATTGATCTAATAAAAAGAGTTGGTCTGAGTTCTTTTGCTTTGTCAGTAAATATTTAGTAGTTATAGGATACTCATACCTACCCAAGTTTTAGATATAAAAATTTTAATTAACATGAATTTTATAGACTCGTAAAAGGTTGATAAATAATCGTATTCCTAGTTCTAGTTATTATTAATTATTAAATACAATAATTAAATCTATAAAAAAATAGGTTATTTAAATAAAATACTGTCCCTTTAATTGTAAATAATCTAACATAAATTATTAATAAAATATTATATTTTTTTAAAAAAAATAACGTTATAACAAAGACCATGCCATAAATAATCGTTAGATCTCTCTTTAAACATTTTCGAGATACAGTTAAGTGAAAAAGTAAAAATCAATAAGACATAATGAGTAATCAACAGACCAATATCATCATTATTGGATCAGGATTATGTTTGATTTTCCAGCGAACATTATTTTTGTCAAGGTAACTAAAGGTCTATATCCTGAAAAAATTTATACTCTATGCCAAATTTGGCAAGAATTTTTTCCAGATCATCCTATTGTCGTTTTATCAGGGATTAATCTTTTTAAAGAGATGGACAAAGAACTACCGGCTACTAAGATTTGAGCCAGCAAAAATGAACGTACCACAGAAAAAATCTAAGAAGGATTTTCGTTGAATATTTTCAGAAATTCTCCTAATTCTGTCTCTGACAGGGATAGAATTAAGAAAACCTCTGAAAGGTGTCATGACAAGATTATATTGGAGGTTTGTGATGGTCTACATTCAAGAACTAATGCGAAATCTGCCATACTAACACGCGTTTTATTATAAATGACTAGAGTAAAAGTTTATTTTTAGGCTACGCCTAAAATCTTTTTTAATCTATCACGATTAAGATATTTAATTGCTACAGAAGGGATTAACACCACCCATATGTTGGTAAACCTGGTGAATCAGCACTAAAGCGTTATTCCTATTGCCCGTAAAGTTTATCAACTACTTTTTAAAAATACCCCAGAAGAAGCCGTTCAGACATTAATGAAACGGGAGCTAAAACCATAATTTTGTAATTTAAAATTTTAATAAATTGTTAAATTAAGTAAAAAAAGTTTTCCCTATGACAGAAAAAAAAATCACGAAAAAAGTTCAGAATTTTTGGCAACTTTGGAACATGAATGTTGGCTTTTGTGGTATTCAATATGGTTGGGCATTACAAATGGCCAATACTAGCGCAATTTATGAGTATTTAGGGGCTGATCCTGAACAAATCCCTATGTTGTGGTTAGCTGCCCCCTTAAGTGGTTTAATTGCTCAACCCATTATTGGCTATATGAGTGATCGCACTTGGGGACCTCTAGGACGTAGACGACCTTACTTTTTATTGGGAGCTATTCTTAGTTCTATTGCCCTTATTTTAATGCCTAATTCTTCTAGCCTATGGATGTCTGCTGGATTACTTTGGCTTTTGGATACTTCTGTAAATATTAGCATGGAACCTTTTCGAGCTTTTATTGTAGATTTACTTCCCCAAAAACAGCACACTCGAGGGTTTTCGATGCAAAGTTTTTTCATTGGAGCTGGGGCAGTTATGGCTTCATTATCTCCCTGGATATTGACTCATTTATTCCATCTGGGCGATAAAAGAGAACCAGGGGTTCCTTTTTCAGTGAAATTATCTTTTTATATTGGAGCAGTAGTCTTTTTAGGCACTGTAGTTTGGACAGTAGTAACTACCTCAGAAACTCCTCCGAAGAACCTAGAAAAAATACAAAATGCTCAAGAAAGTAAGAGTACTTTAAATAAAGTTACAGAAATTTTTTGGCTAATTAAAGCCATGCCAACGACGATGAAACAATTGGCAGTAGTACAATTTTTCACCTGGTTAGGAATTTTTTGTGTATTTCTTTATTTTCCTCCGTCCGTTGCTCACCATATTTTTGGGGCAGTGCAAGAAAATTCTCAATTGTATACAGATGGTATTGAATGGGCAGGAATTTGTATTGCTGTCTACAATGGAATCTGTTTTATTTTTTCTTTGCTGTTACCAAAATTAACGGAAATAATTAACCATAAAATTGCTCATTCTTTATGTTTAATTTGCGGAGGAGTAGGATTAATTTCTTTGGTGTTTGTTGAGCAACCATTATGGATTTTATTACCAATGGTTGGTTTTGGCATTGCTTGGTCAAGCATATTAACTATTCCATATTCTATTTTATCTCGAACTTTGACTAGTAAAAATACAGGACTATATATGGGCATTTTTAATGTTTTCATTGTCCTTCCACAAATTTTTGCAGCCTTAGGATTAGGTTGGATTATAAAAATTTTTTTTAAAAAAAACTGTTTATTAGTAGTAGTTTTAGGCGGGTTTTCTTTATTACTAGCTGCTGTGTTAGTGCATTTTGTTGATGAACCTGAAACCTCAGAAAAGACATCTATACAACCAGAAATTTTATCTCCTTCCTAAGATTTAGGCTCTCAAATCTTTCACCTTGTTTACAATTAGCTATTTATAAGGAGGGAACGTCGGAACAGTGTAAAGGAAATTTTAGATAAAGTTACATGGTTCAACTGCAGTTTTTCTAGATTTCCTAATTTTCCAATCGTTTTAAACCACTCATTTAAGGGCTGTAATGGAGTATATCCACAAAAGATGTTACATACTTCATTACAGCCCTTAAATAACGTGAGTTCGACTAGATCTAAAAAAAATTGTTGTTATTCTCAATATATAAGTAACTCTACGATAGAGTTGACGATTATCTAAAATAGTAACCGCCAATAATTAGGACTACAATTGCTTTTAAAAGACGGCAGTGAACAAGGACAGCCCTAGCCTTTAACCCCGAATCGAGAAAAAGGTTTTTAAGTAGATAAGTATAAGTTATCAGATTGAACACTTGAGACATCAAAGTGTTCAATCTAATGGCAGTTTTCAATTGAGGAGCTCACAATAACAACACAGTAGAAACTAGATTAATTATGTATTCATCAGTTATTAAATCAATCGCTTTATTGATAGACTAATTGAGTCCTTTAATAATTTTTTTGAGTAAGTAAATATTCTTTGATTTTTTCTAACAGTTATTAATAAAATTTAAATCAGGATAATAAACAGATAAAATATCACTTTTGCTTTTATATATTCCATTAACTATCTAAATTGTTGGTGTAAATACTTTCACTGCTAAAATAAAAATAGTTTTTTATTTGTCCACTGTTCAATAGTAAAAAAATTTTACAGAACTAATATAGAGATAAATATAATTAACATAATATTTATCTATTTTTTACTTTAATTATTATTTTACAGTAACAAATTTATAGTTAGTTTTACTCCAGTTTTAAATATTAAAACTAGACATAAAAGTTTGATTTTTATCTATATAAATTTTTAATATTTGACGGATTTGTTTGGATATGTTTAAGTTTTTAGACCCATTAACACAGGCTAGTAAGACTAACTTTAACCCCTAGTTTTTTTACAGGTAAATATTTAGTTATCACAAAGTAATATCGTTGTTTTTCTTGAAGAATTGTTCTAAAAAAATTTATATTATATATCTTTTTAATTGGATAATTCTAAACATATGCAGAAAATAAATTATCCTGTATATCTATACAAGAAGCTATCATAGCTCAATTTATATTAATTTAACTATATCTTCTAATTTTTTTAGTAAAAAAAAATATATATAAATACTTTAGCTAAACCATATTTAGCTTAAATATACTTCCGGCAATTTTATGAGTTTAATTTGATGCCATTACACTTCTATTACATTTAGTTAGTTATAGACTATAAATTGTTTAAAAAATCTATATGATCATTTGTTTAGCTTTATCTTCTGTCTATTTATTTAAACCCTCAATTTTTTGAGTTTTTGTTAAAAACCAAATTATTTTTTATCTTGACTTTTTTTCTTTCGATTTTTAGCTTTTTTTTAGAAGATTACAAATTTTTCAGGTAGTTAATTTTATTTTTTAAAAAAAGTATTACATAATAATTAGCTATAATAAGTTATTTTCTTCTTTCTAAGAACTTATATATATATTTTATATCTTACTCAATTTAAGTTTCTTCTCTTTTGAAGAAATTTTATGCTCTTTTTCTATTTTAGATGATCTATCTAAAAATTATTTTTTTTATATTTTTTGATGTTTTGATCATCTCTAATTTTTTAATTTTTTATCATATTTTAATATGATATTTCTACTTTTGTTATTGCTATGAAGAAAATTTTTAGGTCAGTATTGAATTTTGATAATTCTTGCTATTCTAATGATGATAGCTAAATTTTCAAATGGGCCAATATCTAACAGTAACTTTTTAAAAATTATTTTTTATACTAATTTAGGCTTACTTACTTAAGTTAGTTATTAACTATTTTATTTAAAAAACACTTACTAAATTGAATTTGATTAGTCAGTCTCACTAACTTTTGAACAATATATTCTCGGGCTATAAATGTTTTCCTTGAATATAGTTTGAGATAGGGTTACGGTAATCCATGTTTCTTGGAGTTCACTTTAAAGTTAATCCGGGGTTGTTTTTAATTAAATAACGATATTTATTTAGCTAGATGAGAAAATAATTTTTTCTAATAAGAAAGAATCTGCTAACGTGTAAAATTATGTAAAGTTCTTTAAAGGTGCAATGTCCTGATCGAGGAAAAGTGATTGCAACAGCTATAATTTTTTTTCAACAAAGATAGTTCCTTTTTTCTTTAAAAAGTTTTGTAAATTGAGGAACGAAATGACAGTAATACTCAAATCTTTGATGCAATCAATTTTGCTTAAAAATACTATCGAGACGATATTTTAAAGCCATGGCACTAGACCTTAATAAATACCACTTTTAGTTAGAATAGAGCTGCTGTTTCCTCGTCTCTCTATAACTTTTTATCAAATTCAAGTTTCATAAACGTCATCAGAAGGTAAATTAGGTTGTTGAGAAGCTTCAACCGCGAGGTGATCGCAATATTCATTTTCTGGGTGTCCGGCATGACCTTTAACCCAAACAAAATTAACCTGATGCTTTTCGCATAAGTCCAGTAATTGTTGCCAAAGATCAGGGTTTTTAGCAGATTCTTTTTTGTTGCGTTTCCAACTGTTGTCCCGCCATTTTTTCGCCCATCCTTTAGTGATAGCATCAACTAAGTAGCGAGAGTCAGTATAAAGAGTAACATCACATTTTGTGTTAAGAGTTTCTAGCCCAACAATTGCCGCCATCATTTCCATACGATTATTGGTAGTTAAACGAAAACCTCCTGATAATTTTTTTCGGTATTCGTTGTAAATTAAAATGGTTCCATAGCCCCCTGCACCAGGATTTCCTGAACAAGCTCCATCCGTATAAATTAAGACTTTTTTGAGAGAATTATTCATAACTTAACCACTTCTTCTATTAATTGACTGAAAAAAGTCCGCCAAGGCGGACGTAGTTGATACTTTTCTTAGAAAAGATTTAAATTAAACTCCAGGACCTGTATCGACATCAACGTCACTAATAGTAATGCTTTGTCTACCAGCAAAACTATCGGATTCCTTAACGAAACCATGATAAGCTTCCATGCCATGTTCACCTATATCTAGTCCGTTTATTTCCTCTTCTTGAGTAACACGGATGCCCAAAGTGACCTCAAGAACTATCCAAACTACACCACTGAAAATGACAGTAAAGACTCCAATGGAAATGATACCAACAATTTGATTAATTAATTGGCCAATACCGCCGCCATAAAAAAGACCAACTTTTGTGTTAAAAAAACCAACTGCTAAAGTTCCCCAAATTCCGTTAACTAAATGAACAGAAATAGCCCCAACAGGATCATCAATTTTTACAACAGAGTCAAAGAAATCAACAGAGTAAACGACAATCACTCCGGCGATTGCTCCGATAACAACAGCTCCGAAATAGGACACTCCATCACAACCGGCAGTAATTCCTACTAAACCGGAAAGAATACCATTGATAATCATGGGAAGATCCGGTTTTCCATTCTTAAACCAAGCGACCAAAGTAGCCGCTACACCACCACCAGCCGCAGCTAGGTTAGTGGTAACAGCAATGTAAGGAACCATTTCATCGGCTGCTAATTGAGAACCTGAGTTAAACCCAAACCAGCCAATCCAAAGAATGAGACAGCCCAAGGTAGCAATACTCATATTGTGGCCAGGAATAGTTTGAGGACGACCACAGACATACTTACCCATTCGAGGACCAAGAACCGCAGCCCCAACCAAAGCAGCCCAACCTCCGACGGAGTGAACCACTGTAGAACCTGCAAAGTCTTTGAAGTTACCTAACCAGCCACCTCCCCAAACCCAGTGGCCAGTGACAGAATAAGAGATTGCTACTAAGAATAGACTGAAAATTAAAAAGTCAATAAATTTAATCCGTTCAGCCACAGCTCCTGAAACAATAATAGCGGTAGTTGTGGCAAATGCTGCTTGGAACAAAAAGGCAACTGAAATAGGCAGTCCAGTCGGAAACGGATCAAGTCCATAAGTTGCAGGATTATCACTACTTAAAAACCAACCGCCACCTCCGATAATGGGGTTGTCAGGACTACCAAACATCAGAGAAAATCCGATTGCCCAATAAGCGAGGATTGCTAAGACTAAGACAATCAAATTTTTTGAGAGGATGTTGACGGCATTTTTCTGACGACAGAAACCTGTTTCGAGCATCCCGAAACCTGTATTCATGCAAATAACCAAAATAGCGGCAATTAACACCCAAATAGCATTGAGAGTTCCCTGAAGGGTTGCTATATTAGCATTGATGTTTTCAATAGCAATTTCGGTAATTTCTGCATCTTGTGCGGCTGTTGCTCCATGCCAAACAATGACAATAATGGCAGTTAAGGGGATACAAGCCAACCAGTAGAGGGAAAAAAGATGGGCAGTAAATTTAAATGATTTCCAATCGGACACATCCCATAAACAAGAAGAAGTCTTAGAAACGGCTTTAATCATTCTTATTGATCGCATTTTTAATATTCGATGAGACGTCTCATTGAGACAAGTTGACTCTATCTATGTCGGATATGATAGCGAGATTATTTAATAAAATCCGTAAATGTTTGTGTGTTATTACTGCCCGCCCTGTTTTTGTCCTCATTATTGACTGTTAATGTAGTAATTCATAAAAAGGGATTACCACATTAAAAACCACATTTATACTTGGTAAATCTCAAAGTTTTTATAATTTTTTACCCTAACGAAATCATGAATCAGTTAGATTTTGACCAAAAAATAATGCAGCGATGTTTGCAATTAGCCCAGCAAGGATCAGGAAAAACTTCTCCTAATCCTTTAGTAGGAGCAGTGATTGTCCAAAATTGGGAAATAGTCGGGGAAGGTTTTCATCCCAAAGCTGGAGCTTCTCATGCCGAGATTTTTGCCCTACGAAATGCCCAGGAAAAAGCAAAAGAAGCGACAGTTTATGTTAACCTCGAACCCTGCAATCATTATGGTCGGACTCCTCCATGTACAGAGGCTTTGATTAAAGCAGGGGTTAAAAAAGTAGTTATCGGTATGGTTGACCCTAATCCCTTAGTTTCAGGAAAAGGGGTAGAACAACTCAAACAAAGTGGAATTGAGGTGGTGATTGGAGTAGAAGAAGCCGCATGTCGTCAGTTAAATGAAGCCTTTATTCATCGTGTTTTACACCAAAAACCCTTAGGAATTTTAAAGTATGCTATGACCCTTGATGGTAAAATCGCTGCGACTACAGGTGATAGTACTTGGGTAACAGGAAAATCATCACGTCGGTTAGTCCATCAAGTTAGAGCAGCTTGTGATGCAGTAGTAGTTGGTGGCAACACAGTTCGACAAGATAACCCTCATTTAACTACCCATCAGGTGGTAGGCTCTAATCCTTTACGGGTGGTAATGAGTCGTAGTCTTGATTTACCCCTTCAAGCAAATCTTTGGCAAACAGATATTGCCCCTACATTAGTTTTTACAGAAACAAATAGTAATCCCACGTTTCAGGAAAAATTAGGTCATCAAGGGGTCGAAGTAATAGAATTGACTTCCTTGACTCCATTGGAGGTGATGAAAGTTCTTTATCAAAAAGAATTATCCAGTGTTTTATGGGAATGTGGAGGGACATTAGCAGCACAAGCGATCGCTGATGGGGTGATTCGAAAAATTATGGCTTTTATTGCTCCTAAAATTATTGGCGGTTTAACAGCCCCTTCACCTATAGGAGAGTTAGGATTGAAACAGATGACTGAAGCGTTAGAAATACAAAGAATTACTTTAAGTCAAATTGATCAAGATATTTTAGTTGAAGGATATTTATCAATTGTGAATTAATAATTTAGCATTACAGCTCTTTTAAACTGAGTATGGTCAGTTGGTAACTGATAACTTTCAAAACTTTTATTCCAGCTATATTCTATAATGTTGTAATAGACAGTACGAAAAGAATATAATGATTTGATTGGGTTTAAATTTTTTGAGTCTGTGTTCGTCAATTTTCTACACAGTCTAAGATATTAATAATATGCCTGATGAGGACTCTTAAAAAAGTTAATTATTGATAAATATTTGTAAGTTATACTCCTCATTTTATTGACCGTTTATTCACTATTTTATAGTGAATAAACGGTCAATAGGCTTTAAAAAATAGTCATAAAACCTAGAATATGTCATTATTTTATCCTTACTCATGTGGTTATTTTTAAGGCATTTTTAACTAGTTAAAAATGCCTTAAAAATAACATTGACAATGTGAGTTCAACAACTATACCTAAATTAATTATTGAGATTATCTCTCTTGATTGACTTAATTAGGAGAAAAATAGAGCTTCAATTCAAGCTCTATTTTTCTCCTGGTATTCAGGCTCAATGTTTTTTATCTACTATAGATAATAGTTTATGAGTTTCAAAAAATGAGCAGTTCTCAAAAGCTAAAATAGATTCTTCAAACTAATTTAATTGATGGGACTGCATATGATAGTTAGGATTTTCATGAAGTCACAAGACTTTATAAAACGACACCACTGTTTAGCCTAGAATGCTAGAATATTCTTTTCCGCGGCTAAATTATCTCTTTTAAAGAGATATCGTTTACTATTGTTTTTTCTGAAAAAAATTTAACTTAATTAAAGAAAAGAATACTAAAGATAGCAACTAAAAGTCATTCTAGATAAAGGGATGCCTGGCCTGGTTAAGTTCAACAGGTTAACGATTGAGATTATAGTTGCTTTCCATAAATTTCTCTTGTCGTTGAGCAAACCGTATAGCAGAGATACCGCCAATGAAGAAGACTGTAGAAACATCTAACAGGTGAACGGACAACCATCTCACGGTAAAAGGGTGTTTTTCTGAATTTAGCTATCAACAGCCTCACAAAGCTTAGATGTTCTCGTTTATTGAACTTGTTCTAGAATTAACTCCCCCAATAGAGCAGTCAAAAGTACTTCTTTGTCCACAAAAGAATTGTATAGGATTTGTTCGGAAACACGAGCTACCTTGGCTCTTCTCTCCACACTTGTGCCGGTATACCCATTTTCGGAAAATTATGGAAAAGCTCTCTGTAAAATTTATTGCGCTTTAACTGGATAACGGAAGGATGGAAGTGGGGAGAAACATAACTAAAATACGGACTGGACCGTACCATATTTGTTACCCTACGAGTAGGTTGTTAAAAATACTTAATTAAAAATTTCCTCTCTATCCTTAGCAAATTAAAAATTAATATGAGACAATGTGCATTTGTGTGTTAGATTAAATAACCACCTATTTGCTAAGATAGACTATGGCTGCTAAAAAAGGAGTACGCATTGTCATTACCTTGGAGTGTACTGAGTGTCGGACAAACACAGACAAACGCTCACCAGGGGTTTCTCGCTATACCACCAGCAAGAATCGCCGTAACACCACAGCGAGAATGGAAATTAAGAAGTTCTGTCCCCACTGTAATGCTCACACTATACATAAGGAAATTAAATAGTCATCGGTCGCCGTAAAGTTTGTAAACAGTTAAACCAACAAATATGAGTTACTATCGTAAGCGTCTTTCTCCCGTCCCTCCGAGTCAACCCATTGACTATAAAGACACAGAACTCCTAAGAAAGTTCATCACAGAACGGGGAAAAATTTTACCTCGACGGATTACAGGGTTGACGGCTAAACAACAACGGGACTTAACGACTGCTGTCAAAAGAGCTAGACTTATCGCTTTGTTACCTTTCGTAAACAAAGAAGCATAAGGTTGAAGCCATCACTCAAAACCTTATTACTTAAGCAAGAGATGGAGTGAGGCTTGGTCTTCGTTCTACCGAATACCGAATGAAGTCAGTAAACTTGAGGAAGTAAACTTGAGTACAATTAAGCGTAACAAAAAAGTTCAAGAGATTCTCCCACAGATAGTAACTATCAGTAATTCCGTTAATGTTAACTTTGAGATTAAAAGTCATACATAATCTAAAACCGTAGAGCTAGACTGAATAGTAAAAGCACGGGACTCCTAAATCAAGGAGTGATGTTAATAATCAAGGCAGCAAAGCGGGTGGAAAAAGGAAAGCTTATTGAATTTAAGGTACAGGGGGAACGTCGTATTGCCGTCGTTGACCGCCCAGAAGGAAAAAAAGATTGGATGGTCATTGATGTTGAAGGTCAATCCCACAAAATTCGACCTCAACGGGTAGAATACGAAGTAAATGGAGGATCCTACACAATCGAAGATATTTCCCAGTTTTTACAAAAAGCTGAACCCTACCTTGACTCCTCTAGTTTAGAAGTGGCTTGGGAGTTGTTAGTGGAAAATGGACAGAGTGTGACTCCTTCTGAAATGGCGCAATTGCTGTTTTCTGCAGCTTCTCCAGTTCACTGTTATGCAGCTCACAGTTTGTTATGTGACGATAAAATTTACTTTAAGAAAAAAGGGGATAGTTACGAGCCGAGAAGCAGTGGTCAAGTTGAAGAAATAAAACATCAACTAGAGGTTAAACAACAACGTCAGCAAGAAAAAGAAGTATTCTTTACTAACATAAAAAAAGCTCTGGCAGGGCGGAAAGTTGATTGGACAGAAAGTGATCGTAATCGGTTGGAAATGTTAGAACGCTTAGTTTTGCAGCCGGAACAAACCAATCGTAATTCTCAAGAAATATTGGATGAAATTGGACGATCTCCTACTCCTGAAGCGGCCTTTGAATTGTTAGTAGAATTAGGATGCTGGAGTCGCAACGAAAACCTATTTCTACGGCGTAGTTCTTATCCGATTCAATTTTCTAAAAAGGTACTTGACGTGGTGCAATTCTATTTAGAAAACCCTCCTCCTGATCGAGACAATGATCGCCTTGATTTAACTCATCTCAAAGTGTATACCATCGATGATGAAAGTACTGAAGAAATTGATGACGGGTTAAGTGTAGAATTCTTAGAGGATGATCAAATCAAACTCTGGATTCATATCGCTGATCCAACTCGTCTAGTGACCCCAGGAGACGAATTGGATTTGGAAGCGCGGAGACGAAGTACCACCCTCTATTTACCTACGGGCATGATTTCTATGTTTCCGATAGAATTGGCAACTGGACCAATGAGTTTACGCCAGGGTAAAATCTGTCCTGCCTTGAGTTTTGGCGTGATTTTAGATGATAAAGGGGCGGTTCTTGATTATTCGATCCACACCAGTTTAATTAAACCAACCTATCGCCTCACGTATCATGATGTAGATGAGATGTTCCACTTAGCCATCAAAGCTGAACCAGAGATCCCTATCCTAGCTGACGCTTCCAAGCAGCGACACCGATGGCGGAAGTCTCAAGGATCGATTACTATCAAGATGCCAGAGGCAGTCATTAAAGTTAAATCCGAAGATGATATTGTAATCGAACTGATTGATAGTTCAAGAGCAAGACAATTAGTGGCGGAAATGATGATTTTGGCCGGGGAAGTAGCTGGGCGTTATTGTAAAGAACACAGTTTACCAGTTCCGTTTAGGGGACAGCCTCAACCAGAATTACCCTCAGAAGAAGAATTACTCTTATTACCTCCAGGACCTGTGAGGGCTTGTGCTTTGCGCCGTTGTATGCCTCGTAGTGAGATAGGAACTTTACCTAATAGACATGCAAGTCTAGGTTTAGATACTTATACTCAAGTGACCTCACCCATTCGCCGTTATACGGATTTGTTAACTCATTTTCAACTTAAGGCACATTTACGGGGCGAACCTTTTCCATTCCCCCTTGATGTTATGCAACAGATTATTTATAGCGTGACTTTATCAGCTCAAGAGGCGACGTTGGTAGAACGACAAACTAATCGTTATTGGGGATTAGAGTTTTTGCGGCGTAATGCCGATCAAATTTGGCAAGGAGTAGTTTTGCGTTGGTTGCGAGAAGATGAAAATTTAGGAATCTTGCTACTCGAAGAATTAGGATTGGAATTGCCTCACCGCTTTGAAAAGGCTGTGTCTTTGGGTGATCGTTTGTTGGTTCAGGTTAGTCGTTCTGATCCTCATCGTGATGAGATTCGCTTTCGAGAGATGCCTAAACATGAAGTCCAATCAAGTATGATTTAAAATAGCTGCAACAATTCAACTTCATCTGAGTAAAATTGTTAGTTTAGATAGAAATTATTTTGGTTTTTATAGAAGACTGATTCAAGTGCTAGAAGTATATGATTTTCTTTTGTTTTATTTTATGTTATTAGACATTTTTAGATAAAAAATCGTTATAAATTAGTTATTTAATTACTCTTGATATTCTTGTTTATTTTCGTCTGATTCGTTTTTTTAAAACTAAAATGTTTAAACTCTCTTTAGATACAGAAGTTATTTCATAATTAGATTAGTTATGATATCAAGATTGATATACAGAAATAATTAAGAAAATGTAATAATAGTTACATCTATTATGTAATAATTGACAAGTTTATAAAGCTAAAAAACTAAAATAAAGGTGCAAACTAAGGCTAACTATAACCCTAAACAATAAAAGACAAAAAATATGTTGTCTTTACTAAAATCCTCGCCAATTGATGGTAAAATAAATCAAGAATTGATTGAGCTGTTAGCGAACAAGTTTAAAGTTGCTAGATTCAGAAATAATCGTTAAATAGAGAATATCCTCTCGGAAGAAATTAATTGATATAAAATAATAATCAAAAAATATTGTCTGTTCCTGAGCTTTAGGATAGAAAGACAAAATTTGATAGTGAGAAATTAAATTCTAGTAATAAGTCAGATATTTTAAATGGGTTTAGGAATCAGTATTTATCTCAGTTTAATAAGAACGAATCCAGTGATCACTCAAGGAACTATAGTTAAAACCTTAACCGTTAACCGTTGTCAGATAGGGAATAGAAAGAATTTTTAACGCTTTGACTTACATTCGACTAAAGATAGAAATTTAAGGAAGTTAAAGAAAAAGTGGCTAAGTGAACTCAACGGGTAGTGGACTTGCTGAAATTGCGCAACGTACAACGACTCCAAACTATCGGACCACAATTACAACCTAACTATAAAATATTAGGATAATCAGTAAATATAGTTTTTTTTCGAATAAATAATGTAATTGTTTCTGATCACAGAACAAGTGAGAACATAATTTAGAGAAAACGGTGAAATTAGGAGTAACTCGTAATTGATGGAGTCAGTTTTACAGCCACCCAATCAGCGATCGCGGTGGCTCCAAAAGAAGCTTTCTCTCAAGCTACAGAAAACTCACAGCAACAAGTACAAGCAGTTTTACAAGTCCTGAACTAGACTACGAGGGAATCGTTAGGATTAGAATTGATGGAACTAATGTTCCCTGTTCTAGATTATTGCAAACTGAATGGCGTTCAGCAAGAGCCTCTGATGCTAGTATGCCAATGATTGGGGCAAAACAGACCGTAAGGGGTAAGGGCTTCTGTTACTCTACAAATAGCCACTAACCATTTAACCAACTAACTGTTTAGGAAACATCAAATGACAAATTACACAATAACGATTACCGAAGCCAGAGAATTATTTCGTGCTGCTTATAACAATCGCTACACTTGGGATAGAAATTTTCCAGGGTATACAGCAGATGTGATTTATCAACGAAAAGATAAGATTTTTACTGGTAAAGTTCGAGTTAATCAGAATCTCAGTGCTGAGGTTTTAAATGTTGATGAGCTTGAAATCAAAAAAGAACTTCATCATCAACTGTGGGAAATTGCCATTCATCGTATTCGTCGAGCCTTTGAAGACACTCACGGACAGAATACCTTTACGTATGGGGGAATAGATGATACTGGTGCAGTAGAACTCCTTGTCGGTGGTAAGTCCGAAGGAAATAGTTACAAAGTTCGTAATAATGAAGTATGTTATGTTCGTCGCCATATTCATAGCGTAGTCGTCACTATCAATACCTTTAGTAGCCATAACACAGGAGAGGGCTATTTGTCTCACCGTTATGATTCTGTTTACCACAATTCTAAAACTGGAGAACTTAAAGGTGAGACAAATAGTTTCGAGGATAATTATGAAAAAGTAGGGAAATATTATATTCTTGCCAGTCGTATTATCCAAACTAAAGAACAAAAACAGATAACAACCGAAGTATTTAACTTTTCTAATATTCAGTTATTATCAGTCTAATAATTAGATTTGTATCCTTAACTTTAATATCGCGATAGACATATATTATAAAACCCAACCTTAGCCATTGGTGCTAAGGTTAGGAGTTTATGAGAAATCCTCAAAATTTTAAGTGCTAATCTAAATGCAATATAACACTAGACTAATACATAAGTACTTTAGTTTTTATAAAGAATATATAGGTAAATTTAAATAAATCTGAATATAAAAACACAGTTAAAAAAGAATGATTTTTATTTCCTGTTTATCTTAACTATTTTTAGCTAGAAATATAAAGTATAGTGACTAGTTTTTAAAAAATTTAATACCCTAATTGTTTGATGTTTTTATTATATTTTTTAAATCTCTTTTTATCGTTAATTTCTTCTATAAAGTACCTGCAAAATTGACAAAAATAACTCGACTATTTGATTGTTTTTTTAAATTAGAAAACTCTACTAAAAATTTTACATTGTTCTATATCTATTTTTTCGATAAAACTACATAAGTAGATTTAATAGAAGAGAGTTACATTCAATAAAAGTTCATGAAATTACTAAAAAATATTTAAAAATTAATATAATTTAGCCAATAAAGTTAAATGAAGAATTTTCAAAAAACAATATTAACTTAACCCTAGTTATTTAACTATAAAGATACAATTTTTTTTGACATTCAAACTATAACTAATTAATATTTAGTTTGTTCCCAGTAATATTTAGTATATAAATAACATTAAAAGCAATTATTGTCATAGGTTTTTGTTTTTTTATAAAAAAATCTTAATCAAGATTGTCTAACTCAAGTTTTCAATTTTGGGTTAACAGGGACTTTATTTTATTTTAACTTAGCGATAAGCAACAGTTTAAATACTGCTATAGCCTAGCATAGCTGTTTCCCTTTGAATAGAATAAGTAGCCAGAAACATTTAATTAACCCGTTTTTGAGCTTCAACAACAAAAGATAGTTTTGATATTCTTAGTTCAAGGATTTTTAAAAAATTCTTTAGCTTATCCAATGAAATAACCTAGTATTTTTTGTTAATCCATAATAGTTTCTTTGTTAATACATAATCAAACTGCTCATAGTTAATGCATGTAAGTAACCAATGAATTAAGCCTATAATCCCAATATTCCCACATTCCTAAAAATTTGCTATAGACTATCTGGGACTCTCTGTTCGCTTGTAGTTCCAAACGGTGATTTAGGTTTAACCAAATAACATGAGGGGCGAATGGCTATTCACCCCTCATGTTCTTATCAATCAGCAGTAATGGCTAAAACTGGACAGGAAATATTAAAAGTTTAAATGATTTCCTTTCAATTTATGTTATCACACTACCTATTTAAAATCAGGAAATAGAGAAAAACAAACATGTCCTCTTGAGAAACTATCACCTGTTTTCTGTTGACTAATTACCTAGTCGATAATGCCATAACTCAAAAAGGTTGCTTACTTTTGCAATTTAGCTTATGAGAAGAACCCTGGAACCCTTCCAGCCGATGCAGCGCCATCCTTCTGAGAAAGGATCACGGCACTGATTTGATCGCTCATCACAGCGACTTTCTTCTCCGTTTGTTTTTCGCAAGTTAATTCAATTAACTCAGAAGTTTCGGAGCGCATAGCAGAAATAATTTTCTCATATAGAGAGTCAGCATCTTCTGTCTCTTTGCGCTGGACGGAAATAAGGATAGACGTATATTTTAGGGTCAGGTCAATGCTAATCATGAATGATCTTAACTACAGAGGTGTCCTTTTGATTATCTGACAGAATTTATCTTTCTCTTCAGAACCAACAGCTAAGGAAAAATCTTAATCTTTTATTAAAACTCTAGATGGAAAGCTATGATGCTTTATTCCAGAGGGGTATAACTCAAGAAAAGTCAAAATAGAAAAGTAAAAATTTCTCACAATTCTCTGAGTATTATGAACTTAGGAGTCTTCAAAGCAGAAGTTGAGATAACTCTTTAATAAGGATTTGGAGATTTATACAATAATCATTGTAGTCAGACGCGTCTCTCTGTGAGAATAGTTTAAAACTTTCCGTTTAGTCAGTATTCATCTTTACAATCCCATTGCTTTCTCTGCTCCTGTTACAGTATTCGTCAGTGTATTCTTTGGAACTGTAGGATTCTTCGCTTTATTCTCTTCCTTCAAAGGTTCCACATTCCACAACTGGATTCTCAAGCCCCTTCCACATGATAGGAGTCGTTGAGTTATCAGTGGTGTCTTATCATGTGCCATCTACGGTGTCACCCTCGAAAACATCCTGTTTGAAATTTAAAAATGGAAAACAAGCAAATTCTTCACTGTGTATTTGAATAGACCAAATCTTAATTGCTTTATCCAGATTATACTTCTTCATGCTATCTATTTCTGTAAATGAACTCTGGATGAGTTTTTTGGACATTGTTGCTCTAGCTTTAAACCTACGACTTATGATTTTGTTTCTCAAGAATTTGCTCCATTGTAATTTTAATGTTTTTAACTTCACCTCTTCCCAAACAAAAATAATATCTTTTTTCTCAAAATGAATACCGTCAATTGATAGGTAGAATGAAAATATAGAAATGATATAAATCACCAAATAATAAATACTTCGATAAGATTGGGACTATATTTTATGTCAGAAGTGTCACATATGAGTAAATACCACTTACAGCATAGAGATCCTACTTCCTTTTCCTTTCCTGACTTTCCGTCACTTAAGTACTTCTGTCTCGGTTAATATCTTGTGTATAATTAATTACCTGGGTACAGCAGATTAGGACAAACAACCGCTCTACACCTCATCTAAATTCACAAAATCTATGGCTGTTTTTATTCCAAATCGCCCCATCCGTATCGGTTCGCGTACAAGTCCGTTAGCTTTAGTGCAAACTTATTGGGTACAAAAAGAACTACAAAGTTACTACCCTGAACGCCAATTCGACGTAGAAACCATGAATACTCAAGGCGATAAAATTCTCAATGTTTCCCTGGCTAAAATCGGTGATAAAGGGCTATTTACCAAGGAATTAGAAGTAGCTATGGGAAAAAATCAGGTTGATTTTGCCGTGCATTCTCTCAAAGACCTCCCTACTAATCTGCCAGATGGCTTAGTGTTAGGGTGTGTGACTGAAAGAATTGATCCGGCTGATGCGGTTGTTTTTAATAAAAAGCATCAGGACAAACAATTAGAGACTTTACCCGAAGGGGCAGTCATTGGGACTTCTTCCTTACGTCGTTTAGCCCAACTGCGCTATCATTTTCCTAATTTAACCTTTAAAGACGTGCGAGGTAATGTTAATACTCGCCTTAGAAAACTTGATGAGGGAGAATACGATGCGATCGTTTTAGCTGTAGCAGGTTTACAGCGTTTAAATATGGGTGATCGGGTTCATCAAATCATTAAGAAAGAGATTTGCCTTCATGCTGTAGGACAGGGCGCTTTAGGGCTCGAATGTCGTGAAAGAGATGAAGAGATCCTAGAAATACTCAAAGTATTAGAACACGAACCCACCCGTGATCGCTGTTATGCCGAACGAGCATTTTTACGAGAACTCGAAGGCGGTTGTCAAGTTCCGATTGGTGTGAACACAACTATAGAAGGAGATACTCTAACTTTAACGGGAATGGTGGCTAGTCTTGACGGTCAAACCGTGATTAAAGACACTATCAGTGGACAACGAGAGTTTGCAGAGCACATAGGACTAGATTTAGCTAAATGTTTACGAGATACCGGTGCAGGTCAAGTCTTGGCAGGAATTTTCGCTCAAATTGAACGACGATAAGGATTAACAAGGATAAAAGGCTTGCTCAAAGTGTAAGTGATAAGTTAATAACCTTGACTATTTCTGTTCAACCTACTTTTGTGCTGGCTTTTAACATTGATGCCAATTCGCCCAATCTTGAGGTTTTAAGAAAGTGTCATATAACTTAAATTCAGGAGTATTTGGTTCAGGAGAATAACAATATTCCCAACGTACTAACGGCGGCAAAGACATGAGAATTGATTCAGTGCGTCCGTTGGTTTGTAACCCAAAAATAGTCCCGCGATCATAGACTAAATTAAACTCTACATATCGTCCCCGTCGATATAATTGGAATTGCCTTTCCCTGTCTCCATATTTTATATGGCGTCGCTTTTCCACGATAGGAACATAGGCTGGAAAAAAAGCTTGTCCACAGCTATTAACAAAAGCAAAAAGGTCTTCCCAAGTGCGGGGTTCTAAAGAAAGTAGTTGGTTACTGTGAAGGGACGCTGCTTTGTCAGCATAAGGACCGTGGTATAAAGAAGTTAAGCCATCTTGATAATCGAAGAAAATACCACCGACTCCGCGCATTTCTTGCCTATGCTTAAGATAAAAATATTCATCACACCAAGGTTTAAAGACAGCGTAATATTCTGGATGATGTTTATCACAAGCTTCTTTAAGGGTACGGTGAAAATGGGCAACATCTTCAGCAAAAGGATAATAAGGGGTTAAATCAATCCCCCCCCCAAACCACCACACAGGACCAGCTTCAAAATAACGACAATTGAGGTGAACCGTCGGAATATAGGGATTACAGGGATGGAGAACCATAGAGGTACCCGTAGCATAAAAACCATGTCCTTCGGCCTCTGGTCGTTGTATCAAAATAGACGAAGGTAACTGTTGCCCCCAGACTTCTGAGAAGTTTACCCCACCCTGTTCCAACACACCACCATCACGAAGAACACGAGAACGCCCTCCTCCTCCTTCTTCTCGTTGCCAACTATATTCACAGAATTTACTTTGACCATCAACTTCTTCGAGTTTGGCACAGATTTTATCTTGAAGATTTTTCATAAACTGACTAACCTTTTTTTGTGCATCTTCAGGGGGAAGGGAAGCTCTTTTTAAAGTGGTTGAGTTTGTTTTCAAGGGGGTCATAGTATTTATCGTTTAGTCTCTTACACTTTAACTTTAATTGAGAAACGTCCTAACGTAAAATTGGGAAAATACAGCATTAATTTAGCCATTAGGTATCATTTTTAACTTTTCTGTTACAGCTTTAGCCCCTTAATAGAGACGAGTAGAGTTACTATTAATTAATTTACGACTTGTTAGGAGCATTAAGCTAGTCATTGACAATGTATCTTAATAGTTGATAATGACTAGTTTCTATTAAATGTAACACTGATGGACAGTGGCTATAATAGACTCATTTTCCAGAAGATATTTGAATTATTTTGACTTTAGAGAACTTTTTAGACTTTTTTAAAGTTTTAGAAAACGATATACAATTAATTGATTTTATTTATCTGGTATTTAGTATCTTGTTCAAGAATAAGAAAATGAGGATTTTATTTTTTTAAAAAAAATACGAAATTTATTTGTATATAATATTTTTATTGGCTCTACAAAATCAGTGGTTAATTATCGCAAACGTAAACATTTTAATGTTTTTATATAAGGGTATTTAAATATTTAATATATCTTGTAATATACATCTAAGTTAATTGTTAAAATTATATATTACCAGAAGAATAGAGAGTAAAATAATTCACCAGATTAAATCTTCAGTAAATGTTTTTAATATACTTAATTTTTAAGAAAATACTTAAATTTTAAAATATATAAAAAACTTATTAGACTCAATACTCACATAAAAAATATTTATCAATCTTGAGCATGTTATCTCTTTCCTCGAAAAAACTTATGTTAAGAACACGTTCAAAGTAAAAAATGCGACTATAGAATATATTTTTATTTAAAAATGGCAATCTACTACCATAAAAGGAGATATCTATGATAAATTATCATAGATAAAAGCCGGTTACGATGAAACGATTATATAATAATATTGAAGATTTTAAAAAAAAATTAGAGATTATTTGAGTTTCTAATAGTTTGCTTGTTATCAACAATATTGCTAAATGAGTCCATATTAGAATTTAGCAAATATCTACTATTATAGAATAATATAGTGTATTTATATACATTTTTGTGTAGGTTGTAAATTACCGTTTATAGTATTAACAAAATTTTAAAACCGATAGTTAAATAAACATTTTGGAGAATTGATTTAGCTAAATTGAACCTAGGAGATATAAAAAAAGAGTGGGACTGGTAAAAATATACGTACAGATTGTAATAGATGAGCTACAGCTCATCTATTACAATCTGTAAAGGATAAATAAAATAAATTAAGGAAGATAGAATGCGGGTTGTAATCGTTGGTGCAGGGTTAGCCGGACTAACCACCGCTATTGATTTGGTTGATGCCGGTTACGAGGTTGAAATTTTCGAATCTCGTCCTTTTATCGGGGGAAAAGCAGGTAGTTGGACGGATAATGAAGGAAATCACATTGAAATGGGGTTACATGTCTTTTTTGGCTGCTATTACAATCTATTTACCCTAATGAAAAAAGTGGGGGCAAGCCAAAATTTACGCCTAAAACAACACATCCATACCTTTATTAATGAAGGTGGACGGGTTGGAGAATTAGATTTTCGTTTCCTTGCTGGCGCTCCGTTCAATGGGTTAAAAGCTTTTTTTACTACTTCCCAACTCTCTACGTTTGATAAAGTTTCTAACTCTTTAGCTTTAGGAATTAGCCCTATTGTATGGGGATTAATAGATTTCAATGGGGCAATAAAAACTATCAGGGAATTAGATGCTATTAGTTTTGCGGACTGGTTTCGTCAACATGGGGGAAATAATGGCAGTCTCAAGCGAATGTGGAACCCCATCGCCTACGCTTTAGGATTTATCGATACAGAAAATATTTCAGCCCGTTGTATGTTGACAATTTTCTTATTTTTTGCCACAAAAACTGAAGCATCTGTGTTACGAATGTTAGAAGGTTCTCCTTATGAATATCTTCATAAACCAATTATTAGTTACCTTGAAACAAGAAAAGCAAAAATTTATACACGACGACGTGTTAGAAACATTTTATTTCAAGAAAATGATAATAAAACTCAGGTAACCGGACTAATTGTTGCCAATGGACAAACCGAAGAAAGCATTACAGCAGATACTTATGTCTGTGCCTGTGATATTCCTGGAATTAAACGATTAATTCCTCAAAAATGGCGTAAATGGTCACTATTTGACAATATTTATAAGTTGGAAACAGTTCCTGTTGTGACGGTACAATTACGCTTTGATGGTTGGGTAACCGAATTAAACGATTCCAAAAAACGCAAACAACTACAAATAGCAATTGGACTCGATAACTTATTGTATACACCTGATGCAGATTTCTCCTGTTTTGCCGATCTGGCTTTAACAAGTCCTGGAGATTATTATAAAGAGGGACAAGGATCTTTATTGCAATTAGTGTTAACTCCTGGTAATTTATTTATTAAAGAGGAGAATGAAACTATTGCTTATCATATTTTAAATCAAGTCTATAATCTGTTTCCCTCCTCAAAAAACCTAAAAATGATTTGGTATAGTGTTGTTAAACTAGCACAATCTTTGTATCGGGAAGCACCCGGAATAGATCCTTATCGTCCTACGCAAAATACTCCTGTTTCTAACTTTGTCCTAGCAGGGAGTTATACTCAACAGGATTACATTGATAGCATGGAAGGGGCAACAATTTCAGGAAAACAAGCGGCGAAAGTTATTTTAGAAAAAGTAGAAAACGTTAAAAACTATCACCAACCTGTCACAATTCGTTAGTATATTGAGCACAGTGAGCATTGCCAACCTTCTTTATTAATCAGTCGTTAATCTTAACTAAATAATGTCTAATTGGTTAGAACATAGCGTACAAGTCGAAGTGGATGCTCCGATCGACTTAGTTTGGAGTCTTTGGTCGGATCTTGAACAAATGCCTCGTTGGATGAAGTGGATAGACTCAGTTCAAATATTAGAAAATGATCCTGAATTGTCTCGATGGAAATTAGCGAGTAGTGGCTTTGAATTTACTTGGTTATCTCGGATTCTGAAATTGGTTTCTCAGCAAATTATACAATGGGAATCTATCGAGGGATTACCTAATCGTGGGGCAGTTAGATTTTATAATCGTCATGGAAAAAGTATTGTCCGTTTAACAATAGCTTATAACATTCCTAGTTTGTTAGGACAACTGATGGACAGTCTATTTTTAGGGAGAATTGTTGAATCAACTGTTCGAGCTGATTTAGAAAGATTCAAAGAATACACGATAAAACTTCAGAAAAGTTTAGGATAACTACACTCTAACTTATGTTAGAAGTTTAGTAAGTATAAGTTTTTTAATTATGGAGATTTAATGAATAAAGATTTTAGTAAAAGTTGGTCTATTCCTCGTATTTTAGATGCTAACCTTGATCGCGCTAGAGAAGGATTAAGAATTATTGAGGAATGGTGTCGCTTTGGACTAGAAAATAATCAGTTAGCCGAAGAATGTAAGCAAATGCGCCAAGAAGTTGCCCGTTGGCATTCTCATGAAATACGTCTTGCAAGGGATACTCTGAATGATACTGGGACAATCTTATCTCATCCTCAAGAAGAAACCCGTAGAAGTATTGAGCATCTTCTACAATCTAATTTATGCCGTGTTCAAGAAGCATTAAGAGTCCTAGAAGAATATGGTAAGCTCTATCAAGTTGAGATGGGAATTGCTTTTAAAAATATCCGTTATCAAGTTTATATTTTAGAAAGCAATTTATTAACCCATAATCGTTATCAAAAACTTAAGAAATCTCTACTTTATCTAGTTACTTCTGGCTCAGAAAATCTTTTTTCAGTTGTTGAATCGGCTTTGAAAGAGGGGGTGACTTTAGTTCAATATAGAGATAAAAATACCGACGATATTTTTAGACTAAAAACTGCTAGAGATATTTGTCAGTTATGCCATGATTATAATGGCTTGTTTATTATGAATGATAGGGTTGATTTAGCATTAGCCGTTAATGCAGATGGAGTACATTTAGGACAAGAAGATATCCCTATATCCTTAGCAAGACAGATTTTAGGACCAAACAGTATTGTCGGGCGTTCGACCACTAATCCTCAAGAAATGGCTCAAGCGATCACTCAAGGAGCAGATTATATTGGGGTGGGTCCAGTCTATGCAACTCCTACCAAACCAGGAAAAATTCCGGCAGGTTTAAACTATGTTAATTATGCTCGAAAACATTCCCCCATTCCTTGGTTTGCTATTGGAGGAATTGATCAAGAAAACATTAATGAAGTAATTACAGCAGGAGCTAAACAAGTAGCCATTGTTCGTGCTATTATGAATGCAAGTGACCCAGCCACTATTACTCAAGAGTTACTTAGAAAACTAACCATCGGCTGATTGGAAATGTTCAAACGATTTTATAATAAACTTTATTTTGAACTAAGTTTAAGTTATTTACAACAGTAACTAGGACTATTGTATGAGCGCTTTATCCCAAGTCACCCTACAAGTTAACGGAACATCAACAACTTGTCCTTCTAATATGACTTTACCAAAACTTTTAGAAAGAATGAAATTAAATCCACGTTTAGTAGCAGTAGAGTATAACGGAGAAATTCTTCATCGACAATATTGGGATAACACCCAGTTAAAAACAGATGATCGCTTAGAAATTGTTACCATTGTGGGAGGAGGAAGTGACAGTTAATCAATATTATGGCTAATAGAACTCTGGGAATTGAACCAAAATTGTATGAGTATTTAAAATTGGTTTCTGTCAGAGAACCCAGCATTCTAAAAGAGCTGCGTCAAGAAACTGCTAGCTGTCCTATGGCTAGGATGCAAATTGCTCCTGAACAAGGTCAACTTATGGCGTTGCTGGTTCAGTTAATGGGAGCAAAAAAAACCCTGGAGTTGGGAGTATTTAGGGGATATAGTTCATTAGCGGTTGCTTTAGCTCTTCCTGATGAAGGTACAGTAATAGGATGTGATATAAGTGAAGAATATACAACTATCGCACGCCATTATTGGGACAAAGCTGGAGTTTCTCACAAGATAGATTTACGGATAGCTCCAGCTCTAGAAACCTTAGATAAACTGATAGCTGAAAGACAAAGTAATACTTTTGACTTTGCTTTTATTGATGCTGACAAGAGTAATTATGATAATTATTATGAACAGGTTTTAAAGCTAGTACGACCTGGAGGGTTAATTGCTATTGATAATGTTTTATGGGGAGGAAAAATTGCCGATGAAAATATTCAAGATAGCCGTACAAAAAAAATGCGAGCTTTAAATGAAAAAATTTATAACGATTCAAGAGTTAATATGAGTTTAATTCCCATTGCTGATGGATTAACCTTATTGTTAAAACTATAATGTTAAACGAACGATAATCTCCGATGACAAGAACGCAATAATTGCGAGCGTTTAAGAGGATTAGTTTCTATATAAGGGGCGGATAGATTCAGAAACGAACGGTTGAGATTTACGAGCAGTATAGCGTGCAGGTTTTGAGGTAGGTGGGGGCAGGTAAACATAAATCTCAGTTATACCCAGCAACCTTTATGATGACTCAGATTGCTAATGTAACAAAAAATTATAGAATAGTGTTTATTGATTGTCAGAAAGCCCTAAAATAACTCACCTTAACCATTAGTTAAGAATTTAATGAGTCATTGTTTGGGAAAATATGGGTGGTCTCTGAGAGTCCAAGGATTTTTCCACCGATGGCTTAGTTCAACTTTTCTAAGCTATTCAGTTGATATATCTTGATGTTGCATTCAAAACAAGATAACTAAAATAGAAATTATAGACATAAGTTTAAGACGGTATACCCTGTGGTTTCTTCAATTGAAAAAATAACTTCTGAGAAAATAACTTCAACTTTACCTGGGACTCCTCAACGACGAACAGGAGCTTTTGTCTTGATAGATAGCTTAGTTCGTCAAGGTGTTAAACATATTTTTGGTTATCCGGGGGGAGCTATCCTGCCCATTTATGATGAACTGTATAGGGCTGAAACCAGAGGAGATTTACAACATTTCCTGGTGAGACACGAACAAGGAGCCGCTCATGCAGCCGATGGTTATGCTCGTGCAACTGGTAAAGTGGGGGTTTGTTTCGGAACGTCAGGTCCAGGAGCGACAAACCTAGTGACGGGTATTGCCACGGCACACATGGATTCAATCCCCATGATTATTGTCACTGGGCAAGTAGGACGGGCAGCTATTGGCCGCGATGCCTTCCAAGAAATCGATATTTTTGGCATTACTCTACCTCTGGTGAAACATTCTTATGTGGTTCGTCATGCTCAAGATATGGCTAGGATAGTTGCCGAAGCGTTCTACATTGCCAGTACAGGACGGCCAGGACCTGTACTAATCGATATTCCTAAGGACGTAGGTCTTGAAGAATGTGATTATATTCCTGTTGACCTCGGACAGGTTAAGCTCCCAGGGTATCGCCCTACAGTCAAGGGAAATCCTCGTCAGATTAACGCAGCTTTACGCCTAATTGAAGGAGCTCAACGACCCTTACTTTACGTAGGTGGAGGAGCAATCTCTGCCAATGCTCATGCCCAAGTTAAAGAACTAGCCGAGCGGTTCCAAATTCCCGTTACCACTACCTTAATGGGAATCGGAGCATTTGATGAACATCACCCTCTCTCCGTTGCCATGTTGGGAATGCATGGAACTGCCTATGCTAACTTTGCCGTGAGTGAATGTGATCTTTTAGTTGCGGTGGGAGCGAGATTTGATGATAGGGTAACGGGAAAACTCGACGAATTTGCCTCCCATGCTAAGGTTGTCCACATCGACATCGACCCAGCAGAGGTCGGTAAAAATCGTGCCCCGACCGTTCCCATTGTGGGGGATGTATGCTGTGTTCTAGAACAATTACTAAAAAGGGCTAAGGAATTGGGACTACCCGCTAATGTAGGAAAAACTCAGTTCTGGTTAGCTAGAATTGACCGTTGGCGAGTAGAATATCCCTTGGTTGTCCCTCACTATGATCATAGTATTTCACCCCAAGAAGTCATCGCCGAGGTAGCTCATCTGGCTCCCAATGCCTATTATACCACCGATGTGGGGCAACACCAGATGTGGGCAGCTCAGTTCTTGAAAAATGGTCCTCGTCGCTGGATTTCTAGTGGAGGATTAGGAACCATGGGCTATGGAATGCCCGCCGCTATGGGGGCGAAAGTAGCAGTTCCTCATGAAGAAGTAATTTGTATTACTGGGGATGCCAGTTTTCAAATGAATCTTCAAGAATTAGCTTCTCTGTCACAATACAGAATTAATGTTAAGACAATTATTATTAATAATGGTTGGCAGGGCATGGTGCGTCAATGGCAAGAAACCTTCTTTGGAGAGCGGTATTCCTCCTCGAATATGCAAGTTGGAATGCCTAATTTTGAACTCTTAGCCCAAGCATTTGGAGTTAAAGGGATGACTGTGCGAGAACATTCTCAACTATCGGAGGCGATCATCCAAATGTTAGCCTATGACGGGCCAGTGTTGATAGATGTTCATGTGACTAAGAATGAGAACTGTTACCCTATGGTAGTTCCAGGAAAGAGTAACGCCCAAATGCTTGGATTACCAGAGCGCAAAGCTGTTGTACAGTCAATCACACCGATATACTGTACCAATTGTGGCGCGAAAAACCTGACGACCAATCATTTTTGTCCTGAGTGTGGAACAAAATTGTAAACTCGGTGAGGATTTAAATTTTCTCTTGAACTTTTAGTTGCCCTTTCCTCTTTCTTGGAAAGGGTTTTTGATTAATTGCTGACAAAAAATTTATCAATCTTCATAAGAACAAGGCTATTTTTCTGTAAAATTTTCCCCTTCTCTTAAAAAAGATGTGAGTTGATTCAATGAGCTTAACTGACTTTGATTGTTTCAACTTTAAGCTTCCCGTCGAAAAACCTTCCCCTTACCAGTAGGATTATCGACATAGTGCCATTTTTGCTCATCTAACTCAATCACAGGGGGATCGGAATTTTGCTTGGCTTGGAAAATCCTTTTATAGAGAGTAGAATCACTAATGCCTAGCTTCTCAGCCATTTGAGCTCTAGTGAGTACCCTAGACTTAGATGACTCTTGATTAGTTGTTATCATCGAAGGGGTAGTTTGTATTTCTGATTTGGTGGCTACCTTCTCGAGCATTAGACTAGGTTTATCAAGTTTTTGGGGTTTAACAAAAAATTTTTTGTTTTCTTGAATAGGGGGCTGTTCTACTAATGGTTTAATGGGCTTGCGGTAACGAGGAATCCTCTCGGTTGGCAGTTCAAGATCTTCAACCCATCCCCAACAATTACGGGAAGGGATGAACTTAAAAATAGCTTGAATAAACCAGCGTTTGGGTAATTGTTCCTTGGGAATTTTAGGATTAAATTTGAAGGGACGCGGATCGTCATTACGGCGCATCAATACGGGAAGATGAGAAGCTTTAAATTTCCCTTGAGGGTCCGTGGCATTAGAATTTCTATAGATCGAGATCACTGGTGTTCTTAATTGAGGAACAAATTGCCAAATCCCTCGAAACTTAAAAATTCCTGGGGCTTCCTCCCATTGATTTTCTTCTCCCCAGGCAGCAACTTGAAAGCGAATAATGGGGTCCTTTCTGGGAATGAGCAGACACTTAGGATAAACCCGTAAATAGATAGGGTTTTCGGGAGAATTGCTATGTTGTTTCAGCCAAGCTTTGTAGCGATAGCCAGGAAAGAATAAACTGTAATTTTTCCCTGCGATGGTGAGGGCAAATTTTCCTTCTTCCTCTTGATGAGGAGTCCCATAAAGAGTGCCAATTGCCTGAAAAAGGAGAGGTTGATCCTCAGTGTCAGGAACAGATTGAGAGTCAGAATCAAGGATTAAAGGGGGTAGCTGCTCGACTTTTTGGTGAGTTTGATGAGAGAGTTCGTTGGCGGCAGGCATAAATAATAAATTTCATAATCGGCTGAATTTGTCCCATTATTATAGACCCGATAAACAAAGGATTCTAAGTATCGTTAAGGATGGGTCACATACTTTGGAGATCGGGATCAGATTGAAATTGACACTCCTATAGCTTTAGTTTTGTTGAAGCCGTAGGATTCTCCTAATATAGCGGATCCTTATGATATAGCCCAGTCGAACAAGGATAGCTAAACGTATGTATTCTTGTTTGACTAGATTCACCGAATCAAGAGCTGTGTAAAACAGTTCATCAATTACACTGTTCAATCAAATATACATAACTATATTTTTTGAGGTCTAGGCAATGTTTGAAGCAAAATTTCAAAAACAAAGCTCGAAAAATACTTATTCAGCACTATTTTTGATGACTATTATCGATGGATCATCATCTGGTAGTTTTCTCAACTATTATACTTGTGACTATACTATATTTGATTCATCTATTGTAGATAGGGCAACATTATGCTGATTGACCTTAAGTCCTTGTTTAGTAAATTTAACCGATTACTTAGTCTAGTGCTTTTTAAGCATTATTATTTTAATTTTATCTTTTTTTATTCAAATAAGTGTCAAAAAATGAATAATTTTATATATTTACAGTTAATTAATTAGAGTCTATTTAGGAACAATTTCCTTGTTTTTTGATAAATATTTAAATTAATTAACTTAGCTTAATACTATTTGCATTTAAGCGGTTTTATGGATTTTTTATAAGTCCTGTTTTAACCTATTTTCTCTATAATCAGATTTACTACTAGGGTGTAAATTTTTTGAATATATATAAAAATCTTCCGTTTTTATTGTGACAATTTGACTTTAACTTAAGCATCTATATACACGGATTTATTATCAATAATAGCTTATTTGTCTTTACAGTATTTTTATTTACTAGTTTTTGTTTTATTCACCACCAGCTTTTTTTAGAATCTTATATATTTTTACGGAGATCAATTTTCCTCTTTTCTCTTTTTTGTAATTTTTAATTGTTATTAAGTGTCATAAGTTTTTTATTTATAGGAGCTATATAAAAAATATTAATTTTTTTTATATTTTGGTAATTTTTACAGCCTTTCTGTTCCTTGCATAACTTATCTAAAAATTATTTTTTTTTGTATTTTCTGGAAATTTTATTCAATCTGCAATTTCTTTAGTGTTCTATATTCTTAAATATAAACATAGTATTTTCAGTTTTATTCTCCTTCTAAAGAAAGTTTTTGGGGTGCAAGTAAATTTTTATGATATTGACTCTTATCATTCTATTAGCTGAATTTTTATAAACGTTAACATATGGCAATCACTCTTTCTTAACTATATTTCTATTTGACACATATTTAAGGCAATTGACCTGGCTAGATAGAAGAGTAAAGTTTTTAACAGTGAAAGGTTAACAATAATTAAAAAATCGCCTAGAAAAGTAATTTTTAAGTGCTATAATTTAACCTAGTGATGATAATATTTACGTTTTAATCAAGTATCCTCCAAAACTTACTATATCGTCGATAGTTGACATTGAAAAGGTACTTCTATTTTTCAATAAAAACTGTCGTATTACGGCGTAGTTTTAGATCTAAAGTTTCGGAGCCATAACAATTCTAAATACAATTTTATATATGATAACTAATCCTCCCTCATTTCCTATTCTCAATGTTTTCGTACATCTTCTTGATGATTATTCTTATTGGCTACTTCAATGCCTCAATCATCATAAAGGAGTTCATGTTGTAACTCTGAACGCAGAGATGGCTATGTTAGCCGAAAAAGATTCCTCGGTGACAGAAGTCATTCGTGAAGCTGATTTAGTGATTCCTGATGGAGCTGGTATCGTCCTGTATCTGCGGCTGCGCCAACAAAAACAGCAACGATGTCCAGGGATTGAACTGGCACAATCGTTGATTCAAGAATTGGGGTCCCAAGAAAATTCCCCTTTAATTGTTTTTTATGGGGGAAAACCTGGAGTTAGCCATGTAGCGGCAGACCAATGGCGTAAGAAATTTCCAGGCATTTCTATTCTTTCATCCCATGGCTATTTATCCTCAGAAGAAGAAGAGCTATGGCGACAAACTCTATTAGACAAACAACCACAATTAATTCTTGTAGGGTTGGGGGTTCCTCGTCAGGAATTTTGGATTAGGCAACACCGTTATTTATGTCCCCAAGGGATTTGGATTGGAGTTGGCGGAAGCTTTGATATTTGGTCTGGGACTAAAGAGAGGGCTCCTCGGTGGTTACGAGACAACAATTTAGAGTGGCTCTATCGTTTATGTCAAGAACCCTGGCGTTGGCAGCGAATGTTAGCTCTACCTAGGTTTTTTTTACGATCACTTATCCATTAAGTCAAGATTGCCGAGCGATTACTTGACAGCACTTTAATCCCGAGATAATAGCGAGGAGTATAGTTGGATTGATCGTCTATACAATTATTTCTTCAGGTCGAGACTTTAATTTGTCTGCTGTTGCTGAAAAAATTAAGACGGAAACTCAACTTAAAATATTGAACTATTTCAATAAAAATATTCGATAATAGTTATTACATAATGATTTTCAAGTAAATATAGACTTTCGATAAACTGGTTCTTGAGAGAAGTTATAGTATCTTTGTCCCAAACTCCAAAAGTGGAGAATGGATAGTTAAGCGATTTCTCGTGCTCACTAAAACAACTTTACAGGGAAAGTTTTGACAACTTTTGAGTTAACTTCATTAACGGAAGCTAAAGAACTTACTATCTAGAATAGGCTCACAGCGATCTCCGATTAAAGCCGTTACCCTCAATTGAACTTAGAAGTAATCTTTGTAAAATTGCTGTAGAACTGGTGGCCAATAATCGCCGCAAACTGAGTAAAATATCGTAACACATAATTCATGCAAGTTGTTTTCCACCCTCTAAATCTCCAATTTTCTGGATTACAGTTGTCTATTTTTGATATATGCTTTTAGCCTTTGGGAGGATTTTGTCCCCGGCAACAGTCAGTTTGACTCTCGTACTGCTATAAAAAAAGCACAAATTCGGTCCATAAAAGCCGTTTTATGGACCGAATTTGCCGACTAATAGTAAGCTGTGTCAACCAACATCGTCGTGCTGCTTACCCAAAATTTCTTATTTTAGCGATCATTAAAAATATTTACAATTATTCAATTCGCATGGGGAAAATTTAGATTATGGATTATGCGTCTTAGGATATATTGAGCAATAAGAGACTCACTTTCTAAGTTTATTAGAGATTGATACTTTATCATAGTTGATTTCTTTAAAAAAGATAAAAATTCCTAGTTAACTTGATATTTTAAATTTTTTATCCGAAAAACACTTTTCAATTTTCTCATTTTTTTATCTTTTAATCACTGGTACTGAGCAATGAAAATAGTGAACTACATAATTACTAAAACTTCCTACAAATATTTTACTAATACCTTTAATTCCTAGTTTTTTAATTAGAATCGAATCTACATCTCCACTATTGGCTAACACTCTAACCCAACAGCCATATTTTCCGATTCTCTAGTACCGTTTGCTAGAGTAGAAAACTCAGCTAATTCTTGATTAGAAAGACTGACGTAGAGACTTAAGGTTTAACTTGTCAGCAGTAAGCGATAAAACAACATTAATACGGACACATCTTAGCAATATATAAAGGTTTTTTAAAAACTAGTCTCCCTAAAATATCTTTATCCATTGCAACTAATTTTTTTTTATAGGACATAACAATTCTCCTTTTGATAACTTAAAGACTGCTGACAAATTGAGATAATCTGTCGATCCCTTTTTCGATAGAAGTTAAATCGGTAGCATATGATAAACGAATACAATTATCTGCTCCGAATACTGTCCCTGGAACAGCTGTGACCTTTTGAGAGTCTAAGAGTGCGTCACAAAAATCGAGAGAACTAATTTTGGTTTGACTAATATCTGCAAAAACATAAAAAGCACCCATGGGGGTCGGACAACTTAGGTGAGGAATTGTCATAATTCCGTCCAAAATAACTTGACGGCGTTTAGTAAAGGCTTGTAGCATTTGATAGACGGAGTCTTGAGATTCTTCTAAAGCGGCAATTGCTCCATATTGGGCAAAAGTACACACGTTAGAGGTACTATGACTTTGAATGATATTAGTAGCTTCAATTAATTCTATAGGCGCAGCCAAATATCCTACACGCCACCCTGTCATTGAGTAGCTTTTAGCAAAGCCATTACTAATAATTGTACGATTAAAAATCTCAGAACTCACTGCTCCAATGCTGAGATGTTCTGCCCCGTCATAGAGAATCTTTTCATAAATTTCGTCGGCAACAACCCACAAATTGTTCTCCACAATGACCTCAGCTAACGCTTTAATTTCTGTGGCAGAATAAACAGTTCCAGTTGGATTCGAGGGAGAATTTAGAACAAATAATTTTGTTTTAGGGGTAATCGCTTGACGCAGTTGATCTGAAGTGATTTTATAGCTTGTTTCTGTCGTTGTTTGCACAATCACCGGTGTTCCTGTTGCTAATTTAACCATTTCTGGATAACTTAACCAATATGGAGCCGGGATAATTACTTCATCCCCAGGATCAATCAACGCTAACATCAAGTTAAATAAAGACTGTTTACCCCCATTGGTCACAATTATATTGTCTGGGGTATAGTTTAAATTGTTATCGATGCGTAACTTTTTAGCGATCGCCGCTCTTAGCGTAGGTTCCCCTGCCACCGGGCCATACTTAGTTTTTCCTTGATTTATAGCGAGTTTGGCCGCTTCTTTGATATGTTGTGGGGTATCAAAGTCAGGTTCCCCAGTACTAAAGCTACAGACATCAATACCTTGTGCTTTCATTGCCTTAGCTTTGGCGGCAATTGCAAGGGTAATTGATTGAGAAACCTTCCCCACTCGTGTTGCCAGTTTAATCATTCGATTCGATATTCCCAGGCCAAACAAACAATAATTCTATCCATGATATCGTCTCACTGGTGGTGTATCTCAGGTTTTAACGAATACTTTCTTAAGTCCATAGAAAAATGGCACAATGAACTCATCAGAATTTATCTTAAATGTCTATGACTATGCATCCTCAATTACAGACAGCCTTAGCTCAACATAAAGCCCTCAAAGTGATTAGTGGATTAACCAATTTCGATACAGCGAACGTTACGGCTATTGTTAAAGCTGCCCAAGCTGGGGGCGCAACTTTTGTTGATATTGCCGCAGATGGGGCGTTGGTGCGCCATGTACGTCAATTAATTGATTTACCTATTTGTGTCTCAGCAATTAAACCGACGTTGTTTATCGAAGCGGTTAAGGCCGGAGCAGATTTAATTGAAATCGGCAACTTTGATGCTTTTTATGCCCAAGGACGGCGATTTGAAGCAGAGGAAGTTTTAGCCTTAACCAAAGAAACCCGCTCTCTTCTCCCCGAAATTACCCTTTCGGTGACGGTTCCCCATATTCTTCCCCTTGATGAACAAGCCCAATTAGCTGAGCGCTTAGTAGAACTTGGAGCTGATATTATCCAAACCGAAGGGGGATTCAGCAGCCAACCTACTCATGCAGGAACTTTGGGGTTAATTGAAAAGGCTGCCCCCACTCTAGCTGCTGCTTACAGCATTTCTGATGCGGTATCTGTTCCGGTGTTGTGTGCGTCAGGGTTATCTTCTGTGACTGTTCCTATGGCGATTGCAGCTGGCGCATCCGGTGTGGGGGTAGGAGCAGCCATCAATCAACTTAATGACGAAGTAGCGATGGTCGCTGCCATTCGTTCTTTGGTAGAGGCATTAACCACAAGTCCAGCTATAATTCTCCGTTAAATATTTCCTGGAATCGATCTATAGAGACGTTTATTTAACTCAAGCGTCTCTATTTTGATTAACTCGTTAAGCTGCCTAAACATAAAAATGAATATAAATAATTCCGAAGTAAAAAAATGGTAATTATTCAGAAATAGCTCTAATTTTAAACTAAAAAGGATAGAAAAATGTCATTACCTCAAAAAGGACTATCTGCTGATTATCATAAACTTGACAAATATTGTATCTATCAAAATTAATGGTTGAGAATCAAAATTAATAAAATCATTCTAAAAAATTTCGACTAAGCTCAATAGAGACACAAGAATATTAAAATTTTTGTAAATATTTATCCTGTTAATTTTTTTGATTATATCTTAAGGGTTAGTATTCTACTGATTCAGATTAGTTAGATAAGATTTAGTCAATAATTAAAGTCTCAAGTTTATTTATAGTCAACTTTATGAGCGCGAATGATAAGAAACTTATCATTATTTTAATTTTTTTATCTAGAGAACTAAAAATTAAAATAAATTGACTAGGATAACAGTCAGCAATTTCACCAAAATTGCTGACTGTTATCATTTTATGCTTATCCTTAATAATTGGAACTTAGATAGATTTGAGAGTAATTTGTAATGAATACTTCAATAATTCGACAACTTTGGTCTATAGTAGAAGAGAGCTCTGCCAGAACCTTAGTAAATTTAGATGACTCGGATTTAGTGAGTCAATTACTGAAGAAACTCGATGCACAATACTCCTTGTCCTCGGAAGAATTACAGGTCATGAAAGTTTATTTTCGTTCGAAAACTATTTTAATTCGAGATATTGCCCGTTCTCGTCTGGAAGACTTTTTTGATTAACTTGTAGTCTGATACACACTTTTCTGACACAATCACCATAACTGATAACTTCTACTATTCCCTATCCCCACATTGTGTTGAAATCATGAAAGTATCAGAATGGAATGTTTTAGTCCATCCCATTTGAGGAATCATAACTTATAGTGACAGTGATGAGGAAATCGTTAAAGAATTGTTCTTCGGTCGTACAAGTCTTGCTATCTGTGGGAGTCACATTTGTTTTATTGGCCTGTAATCGTCAACAAAACAACCTAAGTTCTCAGATAACACCCCAAAAACCAAGTGAAACCTTAAATTTATTGTACTGGCAGGCTCCCACTATTTTAAATCCTCATCTTTCTACAGGATTTAAAGATTCTGAAGCTAGTCGTATTACATTAGAACCTTTAGCCAGTTATGATAATCAAGGTAACCTAATACCTTTTTTAGCCGCTGAAATTCCCTCTATAGAAAATGGGGGTATTTCGCCTGATGGCAAATCGGTAACATGGAAATTGAAAGAAGGAATCAAATGGTCAGATGGAGCCCCATTTGTGGCTGATGATGTAGTATTTACCTATCGATTTATTACTAATCCTAAAGTAGGTTCAACTAGTGCAAATAATTATGCCTCTGTTGAAACAGTCGAAGCCATAAACGAAAATACAGTAAAAGTAGTTTTCAAGCAACCTAATCCAGCTTGGAATCTTCCTTTTATTGGTGGAGGAGGAATGATTTTACCTCGCCATCTTTATGAAGGATATAACGGTGAAAATGCACGGCAAGCCCCTGAGAATCTAATTCCTATTGGGACAGGTCCTTATAAGGTTGTAGAATTTAAACCTGGGGATGTAGTGGTTTATCAAGTGAATTCCCATTTCCGGGAAGTTGATAAACTAGAGTTTAAAAGAATTAAATTGAAAGGAGGTGGAGATGCCGCTTCTGCCGCACGAGCGGTGTTACAAACAGGCGATGTAGACTATGCTTATAATCTACAAGTGGAAGTTAACATTTTAAACCAATTGGAAGCAGGTGGAACTGGAAAAATAAAATCTATTTTTGGAGGGACTAGTGAAAGAATTTTAATTAATTTAACTGATCCAAATAAACCAACAGCAGAGGGAGAAAAATCTAGTTTAAAGTTTCCCCATCCTTTTTTTCAAAATAAGCAAGTAAGAGAAGCTTTTAGTTTAGCAATAGATCGGGATACGATTGCTAAACAATTGTATGGAATAACCGGAAAAGCCACCTCAAACTTTTTAATTGCTCCTTCACAATACAATTCTCCTAATACAAGTTACGAGTTTAACTTAGAGAAAGCATCAAAGTTATTAGACAAGACAGGGTGGAAAGACTCTAATAATAATGGAATTCGAGATAAAAATGGAACAGAAATGAAAGTAGTCTTTCAAACCTCAGTAAACCCACTACGCCAAAAAACGCAAGAAATTGTTAAGCAAGGACTACGAAAAATTGGGGTAGATGTTGAACTTAAAAATGTTGATGCAAGTATTTTCTTTTCCAGTGACCCGGCAAATAATGATACAGTAGAACATTTTTATGCTGATTTAGAAATGTTCACGACAGGAAATGGGAATCCTGATCCTAGTACTTATATGAAGACCTATATGTGTGATACCATTCCTCAAAAATCAAATAACTGGTCTGGAGATAATTATTCTCGATATTGTAACCCAGAATATGATAGACTATGGCAACAAGCAACCCAAGAATTAGATACTAAAAAACGACAAGAAATTTTTATTAAAATGAACGATATTCTGGTTAATGATTTTGTAGTAATTCCCTTAATTCATCGAGCTGATGTTGTTGGAATTAGTGATAACATTCAGGGATTTAAATCAACTCCTTGGGACTTTAATACCTGGAATATTAAAGATTGGAAAATAAACTAAAGTCAACTTTTAAGTTTAGTATAAATAATACAAAGTCTAGTTGTGAAACCTTACTTCTAACAAAGGAAAGACAATATAGATAAGAATAAGGTCTAGATATCCTCTTTTTTAAAACCTAAAAAAAGAAGTGCCAGAAAAATCTAAATTCTGTAGATTTAAAAGTGTTCTTATGGAGAAATTCTCAACAATAGTGTGCTAGCTGTAGCAATAAATTATGCTCATAATAAAGAAGTTATCAAAAAATATAGTAAATTTGGAGAAGAAAAGATTTAAAAAATTAAGAATAAAAAATTAAAGCAAAAAGAAGAAAATAAACCTTAACTAATAAACTACTTAAAAAAGTAGACTAGTAATTAAAATTGAGATCAATAGATAGACGAATATAAACACAATTAAAAGTACTCGTAGAGAGATACAATTGTGGCAATAAAGTTTTGGACTAAAGAGAATAAATTTGTTTAAAAAAGTGCAGATATTCTGGTCAGAATTTTAAACACAAATTATAGGAAAAGAGAGTTTATTAGACAAAAAAAATATTTAAATTTGACCTTCAAAAGTTTAAAAAATAGAAAGAAGAGATCTAGCAACCTAAGTAGATATATGTTTTTTTGATAGACCTAGAATAGAATTGAGGACAATCAAAAGAAAAGTTGGAAGTTCCATGTGAAAAAAACCAACTATTGTGGTAGACTGAAGCTGTGAACGGTCATAATGTCTGTGGATTAATTAAACTACTTACGGGAAAAGCCTTATGGAATTTAATTCCAAGAATAAATACAAAATGGCTGAATTTAGTTAGTGAACATCTGGCTAAAACGGCAGACAGTTTCATAGCGTAAAGAGACAAATTACTTTAAAAATTACTGGATATATTTGCCAGCTTACTCTCCAGAGTTAGAGCTAGTAAAGTGATTGTAGATACTATGTAGATAACTGTTTATTTTATGAGTATTTTCAAAAAACTCTAAGTACAGAAGAAGTCTTACTAAATAGTTGTTATATTCGCGGTTAAATAAAACAATCAAAGATTTAACCAATGATAATGAGTTAAATCTTTGATTGTTTTAGGCTGGTATAGCCATCGAATTTAATATAATAGTTGCATTGCACAAAACTCAATATATTGGATCATTATCAAATGACATCTTACTTAATTAAGCGTTTATCAACCGCCATTCCCACTCTACTTGTCATTAGTATTGTTATTTTTACTATTTTAGCTTTAGCTCCAGGTAATCCTTTGGGAGAATTTGCTTCCAACCCGGCCATTACACCAGAGATAAGAGAAAATATTCGTAAAAATCTAGGGTTAGATCAACCAATTTATATTCGTTATATAAAATGGATTTTAGCTTTTATTAGAGGAGATTTAGGCTATTCTTTTACTAGTAAAAGCCCAGTTATTTATCTGATTTTACAACGAATCCCTACTACATTATGGGTGGCTGGAACTGCTTATCTCCTAAGTTTTTTGATTGCTTTTCCTTTAGGAATAGTTTCTGCATTAAAACGATATTCATTGCTAGATCAAATTGCAACGACCTTTGCTTTTTTAGGATTTTCTTTGCCAACTTTTCTTACAGGATTATTATTTATCATTATATTTAGTGTTCAATTAAAATGGTTTCCTTTTATTTATAACAGCACATTACAAATAACCAATTGGTCAAGTTTTGTTGAACAAATAAAGCAATCTATTATGCCAGTTTGTGTATTAGCTTTATATCAGTCAGCGATTTTAATGCGGTTTTTTCGTTCAGCAATCTTAGATGAACTCCCCCAAGAATATGTCCGCACCGCCTATGCTAAAGGATTAGGAAGTTTTGCTATTTTGAAAAATCATATTCTTCGGAATGCCATGATTCCCGTTATAACCTTGATAGCTTTAGATATTCCTACAATTTTTACTGGGGCATTAGTTACGGAACAGGTATTTCGTATTCCTGGAATTGGAGCTTTATTAATTGAATCGATTTATCGTAATGATACCCCAGTAGTTATGGCTATTACCTTTATTTATGCAATTTTAATTTTTATTGGTAACTTTGTCGCCGATTTTACTTATAGTTTTTTGGATCCACGAGTCAAGCTAAATGTAAAAAAATAATTATATTAGCTATTTATTTTTTTCTTCATTATTGATGTTCTTTATATAAAGATCTTTATTATGTCTCAGGAATGTATCGTTGTTTCCAAGCATTATTAGACGCAGGCTATATAAGCCTAGTACAAAAAGATTTTTATTTAAAAAATACGGTTTCTGAGGACAGTGGAAAGTTCTTAAATTAGATTACAATTGTTATGTTGGCTTTAGATTTTTAGTTAAGTCTTAGCTTGGTCCTAGATGTTGTTATGATTTCTAGTTTTTCCTTATTAGAAATTAGGTCTTAGGGGAGGTTTGCTAGTCTTGGATATTTTATTTTTGTTTCTGTTAATCTCATTGAATTAATTGATTCAGCAATTATTTAAACGGGATTTTTAGTATTCCGTCACTATTATGCCTTCATAAAAGAGTCAGCAATATTGGTTAGTTTTCTTGTCTAGTGTAGTGTCTCACCGATTGTTGCCTTAATTTATACCTATGTTATATTCATCGGAATGAGCCTTCTATATTTTTAGTTAAACTTCGTTAAAGTAGCTAAAACTTTGCCACATGAGATGATCTCTTTATACCGAGGCGAGGTTGTTGTATGCTAAAAGGCATCAAGTTTATGGTTGATATTACTTTGCTACGTTAGTTTGAGCGCAGATCAACTAGCTTAAGTCTTTAAAATCTTTCTAGGACAGTTGTTGCTTGATTGTATAAGTAAGCTAAGAAAAACTCTTTTGGTAGCTTGAATTGTTGACTAATGGAAGACCCTTCTGATGAAAAAACTACTCTATTGCCAGAGGGATTGTCTCAATCAGTTTGCCGTTAGTATAAGTTCTATTGGTTTTTAACTTGATTACTTCCCAGTCTAAACCATCACGGCAGATTTTTATTTTAGATGATGACGAAACACCACAATACCATAGAGGACAATCTCATCGTCGATATAGCGTGATATAGCGTCTCATATGAATTGTTAATTCGATATCAAATGCCCAATAGCACACGGGTATGTTGTTGTCTCGATAAAGTAAGGTCAGATTAATAACCAAATTTTAAGCTAACAATCAGAATAAGATTTTAAGTATAGTCAGGAACTATATACTCTTATCTATGGAATACCGGCGTTAGAACAAAACCAGAATAATACAAGCCCCTCAAATTTAACTAAAGCTAGTGATTACCAACATTTAAGAAATACTCCATTTTTTCTGAGATAATAGAATAGTTGAGGAAAAAGTCAATTTAGCTCAGCCCCGTATTTGGGGTAGCAAAATATTCCACAGCGATAGTCAAAAGATTAGCAACAATCTTAATAACCTCTATTGACCAATTCTCAACGATGGTATCTGGGGCAATTGTCTGAGTAAATAAGAGTAAGTATGATAGCATAGACATTGTATAATTCCTAGGTTGATAAACTTTAATTAATAGTAGGGCTCATAGAAATCCCTTTGACAAAAAGTTTACTTCAGTTTGAATATTTAATAGTGGCAAAATGAGAATCAAGATATGCGGCATCACCCAACTATCCCAGGGAAAAGCGATTGCTCAATTGGGGGCTACTATGTTGGGCTTTATCTGTGTTCACCGATCTCCTCGTTATATTAGTCCGTTTCAAATTCAAGCTATAGTTAAGGAACTGCCAATAACAGTTGGCTGTATTGGGGTTTTTGCTAATGCTAGTCTATTAGAAATAGAACAAGTTCTCAACCAAACAAAGTTAACTGGGATACAACTGCATGGGGATGAGTCGCCCCGGTTTTGTCGTCAGATTAAACAACGGTTTTCCCATCTTGAACTAATTAAAGCGTTTAGAATCAAAATTTCTCAGTCGTTACGAGCCATACCCGCTTATTTTGATGAAGTAGATACATTATTGTTAGATGCTTACCATCCTAATTTGTTAGGAGGAACTGGTCACACTTTGAATTGGGAAATTTTAGAACAATTTAACCCACCGCTTCCTTGGTTATTGGCAGGGGGATTAACCCCTGATAATATAGAGCAATCTCTAACACGGTTACATCCAACGGGAATTGATCTTTCTAGTGGTGTTGAGCAATCACCTGGTGATAAAAATTTAACAAAAGTGGCTGAGTTATTTGCGCTACTTCAAGATATTAATCTTTTAAAATAAAGTTTTATTAAACTTGTTATGTGAAAATAAAAGAATCAAGAAAATACTTCCATTGTTAATAATGGACTCATTACAAGCCACTATTGCTATGCAGTATAGCCGGTATTATGCTATATTTTTTTTTAGTATAAAATCGTGCTACACTCAACTTAAGATTAGCTAATTTATCTCAAAATACTTATTAATTGTACCCGAAAAAAAAATTAAAATAATTAGACGTTGTAATTGATAATAAGTTAAAGTTAATTAAAATGAAAGTTTATGGAATCAGAAATTTTATTTATTTTAAATTTTTAAGTTTTTTAACTTGTCATTTTTCTACTTAGTTCTATATAGTTGATTCAGTATAATCGGTATCTGGGATAATAACAGTATTTTTAAATATTATCAAATTTACGTTTATAAAAAAACCTAATAAATTACTACACAGATAATAATTTATTAGTTTTCTCTCAAAATTAACCCCATGTCTAATGGACTATGCAAAATATAATATTTTTTTTTATACATTTGGGAGTATTTTTATCAAAAGAGTAATTAAACTATTTAGAAACTTTAAGAAAAATGTTGCTATTAGTATGTATCTCAAATTTTATTCCTAATATTTCAATTTATACTATTTTTTATTGAGTTTTTTTACTAGTTATACTCAATTTTACTATTGTCTTTTTCAATTACTAATTTAAGAAATTTCAATACAATTTTTTTTTTAAATTACTTTTTTACTGTTAAAAATTAACTTTTTTACTAAAATTTCTGAATTTTTTTTATGCTAGTAAGCAATTTTACTATAAGATTATTTTGCCTATTTTAGAAGTCTTAAAGAAAATAATTAATTTCTATTTTTAAAGATTTTTAAAAACCTGTAATAATAATAAACATAAGTAACAAACTTAGATAGAGTATTTTCCAAAACTTTTCTTTATAAACTAATTATTTTTATGAAATGAATAGCAAATATTAGGGTAAAAAAAGTTGACTGAAGATGAGCATCAAAAAAACGAGAATATCATTCAAGTAATAGCAGTTTAGATTTAGATATTTTAAACCTAAAAAATTAATAAAAATATTAGTCGTACTTAAAAATTAAGCTGTGCTCTATAGGTATTCTCACTAAAATTATAGAAACTAACAATAAGATCTAGTAAATTATTTCAACAACTAACGGAGCGTTTTTAAGTTAATTGTAGTTTTGTTAATTGTCTCCTTGGACTTCATGAAAGAATAAAAAGCATCAAACTATTCTATACTTAAATAACTCAAATTTTTATATTTAGTTTTAATTGAAAAAATTGGAGTTGAGCCCACCATAACTCGTAACTTTCTCAGGGTAACTCAAGGAAACAGAGCTTATGGAAAATGTTCCAATAATCAAAAAAAAATATTAGATTAATTTGAACTGTCGTTAAATCTATCATTTAAAAAGCTATTATAGCCAATAATTCAGTCTTTTAAGAAAAAAAAATGAAGTTAACTTCAGAAAAAATTTGTAAAAAAAATAGTATAAATGGAAAGTTAAAAGAGTAAATACAAGAACTATTGGCTATATAAAGAAGAAAAATAAACGAAAAATATACTTATCTTTTACTAATTTAGAGTACAAAATTAAATTTAATATGAGGAGAACAGTATTAAATAAAATTTAATTAAATTTCTGAATATTTATTTGAATATAAATATGATTTAGATAAGGTAGTTGAACGAAGTCCTTATCTAAGTAGTGAATCTAATTTAATATTAATTAAAGCAATTTTTAAAAAACTCTAATTGCCTAAATATAGAGATACAAAGTAATTGGCTTTTTAAAGCTTTATTCAGAACTACCTACTTACCAACTTAAAATAATTAGAACTAAAAGAATATCCAGTTTGGTCACTAGTCTATAAATCGTCAAAATTTCTAATAATATCTTTTATAGATCTAATCTATAAGAGATATTATTGAATTTTCATCAAGTAAATCCTCTACATACATGAATTTTCCGGTTTTATAGCTATTCTCTTTATCTATAGTCTTCTTGAGTAGGAGTTTCTTCAGTTGGCTTTGTGATAAAATTTTGCTGAAAGACAATCACTAGTAGGGTTGGCTCTAAAATAGTGGGATTACGTCAAGTTTTAGCAACAAACTTTTCGTTAAATCGGAGGAGTCTTCCTCTTCTCATTTTAGGGATACTATTGATTGTTTAATTTAATTTAAGAACATAAGATTAGCTCTTACTTGCCACTACTACCTAATAAAAACAAATTCAACAACGTTCCGCTATTCCAAAGACTATGAACTAATATAGAAGACAGAAGATTGCGCGATCTCGCATAAACTACTCCCAAGACCATACCTAAAATCGTTAAAGGAAGTACTTCTGATAAATTTAAGTGAGCAAGAGCAAAAATAAAACTACTTATAGTAATAGCTGCCCAAACCGGAATATAACGGGTCAAAGACGATAACAAAAATCCTCGAAAAATAATCTCTTCATAAAAAGGAGCTACGAGAGAAGCAGTGAAGTAGAAAATAGCTAAAACTACTGTATCTTGGGCTTCCAATGCTAGAAATAATAAGGGATTACTCCCCCCTTGACCATTCCATATCTGTTGATTAATTAAAGAAATAATAATCACCAAAGGTAAAGCAACCAAGTATCCCCCAACTCCCCACACGAACCAATTACTTTTTATATCGAATCGAAACCAATCTTTTGGTAGGGGAAAATAGGATTTAATTGACCAGTAGAGTACAAAAATACCTGCTAAGGTCAGAGATAAGTAACTAGCTAATATGTAAAAAGCTTTTTGCCGTAAACTGAAGTCGGTAGGATTGAAGGGAAGAAAGTTAAATACAATAGGAAATATAATTTGTCCGAAAAAGAAAAATCCCACAATTAAGACCTGCCAAATGGTTTCAGCATCCCAAGGAGTTTTCCAAGATAGTTTTTCACTAATATCTAAAATAGACCCATGTTTTTTAAGTAACAACTGAGCCAATAAAAAGATAAGTAAACTAAATCCAATAATTCCTAATAATACTGGAATAATGCTGATCCAAGTTAATTTAATAATAGCTAGATTGGCTTTTTCTCTTTGCTGATTTTCTAATGAAATTAAGTCAGCTTGTCTATCTTGAAGTGTGTAAAGCCTTGTTAAGGCTTGATAACTGAACCACCCGTGTAGATTATCCTGTATTTGCAATTCTGCATTAGATAATATTTTAGGATTCTCATTCCATAAGTTTATTAGAATATTAGCAACTGTTCCTGTTTTAGGATCTAAATCATTTTTATTGCTAGTAATTAACATTGGTTTCCAACTTTCAATTGCTTTTGATATTTCTCCTTGTTTAATTTTTAAGATTCCCAATTCTAATTTTAGCTTGTTAATTATTTGTTTTTGACTATTGATATCAATTTTTAATTGCTCTTGATTGGCAGAATATCCTGAATTACTACTTAAAGTAATGGGAGTGTCTTTAACATCTACAGAAACTGAACTACCAGTAGTGATTTTAAACTGATTTTCCAATCTATCCAAATTCTTTTGAGAAGTTTCAAGAGCAGTTTTATATTTGTTGGAAATAATTTTGTAGGGGTTTTTCCCAATCAATAACTTTTCGACTTCAGCAAAATTAAAATTCGCTTTAGCCTGATCAATATTTGAATATTTCGACAAAAATTCTGAAGATTGCAAAATTAAATTGGTTTGATATAGCTCAAGATTAACTTGTACCTGGGGTTGGTTAATACTATTGATCAATGAAAATAATACAGGAATCAAAGAAATAATTGTTAAAACAGATAAGGTTAATCGCTTTACTAACATAACTTTTACTTATTCTTATAACTAGTACTTTAATAAAAATCTTTTCTTATTATCTAGACTTTTTAATTAATATGAAGTCTTGAGCATTTCCTAAGATTTTATACTTATTTAAGTTTAATTTTTCTAAAGTTAACGGATCTAAAAGAAAATAGAACGAGATAGCTGCTGATTTTTTTAACTCTTCTAGATTTTGAGCAATCACTTGACGATCACTATAAAAATCTAAACTAGTACGACTATAAGCATAAGAGGTATAAACTACTGTATTAGGAGGAGTATTTTTCTGAATTAGAGCAGCTACAGGTTTAACAGGAAATGATTCATTCAGTTCCCAAATCCATAAATCAGATATTACAAACATGCCCAAACTCAAATATAATCCAACAAAAAGAGTGAAGATAAAGTTACAATTATTTTGTATAAAATTAACATAAGATAAAGCGAATGTAATTCCTATTAAAATTGATAATGTGAGAAGTTGAAAATTATTAGTTTTTATACTGAAATAAACTCCCCCTAGTGAAGCTAAACTACCAACAAGTAGTAAAATCCCTAGAATCTTGGGATAAAACTGATCATTATTTTGTACAATTTCAGCCAAATATGCCCCCACAGCTAAAGAAAAGAAAGGATATACAGGCAGAATATACCATGGTAACTTAGTCCTCATCAAGGAGATAATTCCTATAAACAGGATAAACCCAATTAAAACTAATTTAGCCCAACTTTGCTGATATTTTTTAATCGCTAAAATTAATCCTCCAGGCAAAAATGAAAACCAAGGAAAACTATATTTTACTAATTCAATTATATAATACCATACTGAGCCTTTATTTCCTTCAACTGCGGTAGATAATCGATCAAAGTTTTGTTGTAAAAAGTGAACTTCAATGAAATTTTCTCCATACTCGATAATTTGAAGTGGGTACCACAAAATTACTGGAAAAAATCCTAAGATAAATCCACCCCAAAATACAGGATTTTTAAAAAATTTTGAAAATTTATTGAAAATACAAAATATTCCCAAAATTCCACCCAAAGCAATAACTAAAGTTCCTTTAGTAAAAGCGATTAATCCCAGTCCAATTCCTACTCCGATTATCCAGAAATGCTGATAAAAAGACTGAAATAAACAGAAAATAGAGAAAAGAAAAAAAGTATTAATTGGTCCATCTAACATTGCTAGTCGTCCATGACGTACCATAGGTAATAATGTTAAATATACCAGTGTGCTGAAAATAGCTGGAAGACGACTAGGAAAAATATTTCTTCCTATTAAATATAATAAAGGAACACCACAAGCTGTCAAAAAAGCACAGGGAAAACGGGTTGTAAATTCACTGACCCCTCCAATTAAATAGCTCATATTTATTAACCAAATAATCAGAGGAGGTTTAAGTAAAAAAGGTTCATTGTGATAGGTCATATATAACCAGTTACCACTTTTGTAAATATCCTTAGCAACGGTTCCATAATATCCTTCATCCCAATCTCGTAATGGTAAATTACCCAGTCCGATTAAATATAAAATAAGAGCCGATAATAACAAAAATATAAACCAGGATATATCCTGGTTTATATTTTGAAAAAATTGCTTAAAATTAGGTATTTTAGAGATCATTAGGTCTATCTTGTTTGTCTATTAGATTAGATTTTTTGTTTAATCGAATAAAGATAATATTTTTCATTATAAATGAAAGCCTTTTTGAATTGAGCTAGGGAGATAATTTCAAGATCGCTTCTTATTGTTTTTAATTGTCGATTTAAAATTAAAATTATATTTTTTTTATTTTCACTGTTATTAATCAACTGATTGATTGTTGTTAATATTTCTTCATCATTGATTATTTTTCTCTGTTCATTAAATAAAACATAACTCCCTAATTTTTTGCTTTCTGGATAGTAAATTTTTTTATTTAAATAACCACTAATAGGAGCAATAGTAAAGTCTTCACTACCGACGATTATCATTGATTCTAGATTATTTTTTTGTATAAAGTTAGCTGTAGCACGACTAGCGGAATAAGGAGTTAGTGAATCTCGACTAAACGCAACAATGCCAGCAATCAACTGAAGATATAGAATAATCATCAAAAAATTGCCTTTATGATAGATTACAAATTTAAGCCAACTTGACGATAGTTTATAGAGTTTTTGAGGGAGGCAACGAAATAAATTAACCAGTGATTCAGAATTAAAACAATAATGTTCTATCCATAGGGAAGTAATTAGAATGATATATAAGTGTCCATAGTGTCTTTGAGAACCTAAAAATTTTAGATATGTAAAAGTTAAAAATTCTAGACTACTAACTAAATAAAAAAATAATGCGGTTGTTTTTTGGGCTAAAATCATCGATACGAACCCTAACAAACCTAAAGATAAAACTGCAAAAATAGCCAAATCTAGAGGGTTACTATCGCTAGGGATTAAAACTAAAATATAGCTTCTCCATATTCTTGTTAGTGACTGATTAAATCTAATCCAATCAAACTCAAAAAACCATTGACTTGCTCCTCCTTGTAGGGTACTGTCTGACGGAGGAAGTAGCATGATGACAGCCAACACTATTCCTAAACTAAAAATTACAAAAGCAATAACAACATTTTGGATTCCTGGTTGAACTTTATGTTGGGAATAATTATGTGTCAAATGGTCAAAAACTAATGTCAAAGCTAAAGACACAGAAATCATCAAGCAATAAGCATTTGTATTAGCCATAAAAGCTAAAATCAAAGCTAGGGGAATATAATTTTTACGGCGAGTCTCGAAATAAGTGCAGAAGCAAAAAATAGCTAGAATTCCTAAAGAATAATTCCGGCTAATCAGAGTATATTCATAAAAAGGTAAATATCCTAATGAAAATAACAACTTTTGCTGTTTGCTAAAAGGAGAATAGAAAACAAATAAAGTCAGACATCCGACAGCAATAAGCCAATGAAAAATCTGCATTGCTAGAGGATTAGGAGTTAATTGATTAAGTCCCCATAAACAGATATACCAAAGAATTGGATGTCCTTCATATTTGATATTAGAAAAAAAAATTTTCCAAGAAACACTATCCCTAGCAATTAACCATCCATTGATTTCATCACGCCACATAGCATGATTAAGAATACCAATTAAAGTAATGACAGCAAAGCTAATGACTAATAATAGATTGAAGTAATTTTCTTTAATTAAATTTAAGTTAAGCCGAGAAAAGCATTCTTTTACAAGAGTCATACTCAAATCATAAAATTTAATTTAATCAGTCCCAGGAACCTGTAATCTAGAAACTGGTAATCCATAGAGAGGATAGAAGATAGTGGCTACTCGCGTTATTATAGTGCGTCATGGGCAAAGCAACTATAATGCTAAAAAGCTTATACAGGGTTGCAATAACGAATCAATTTTAACCGAAAAAGGTTGTCAAGATGCTCAAAAAGTCGGGAATAGCCTTAGTTTACTCCCCATTGATGCAATTTATTGCAGTCCCTTGCAACGGGCAAAAGCCACAGCTGAGATTATTCATAGTCGTTTGCCTTCTCGACCGAGTTTGTCTACTATCAATCAATTGATGGACATAGACCTTCCTCTCTGGGAAAAGCAAAATAAACTTGAAGTAGCTAAAACGTTCAAGACTGAATATCAGTTTTGGAAAGAACGTCCCCACGAATTTAAAATGGTTCTTTCTACATCTGAGGGAAAAAAAGAGCATTTTCCAGTTCTTGCTTTATATCAACAGGCTAAGAAATTTTGGCAAGAAATGATCCCTCAGCATCAGGGTAAAACTTTATTGATTGTTGCTCATAATGGTATCAATCGCTGTTTAATTATGAGTGCTATTGGAATGTCTCCAGAGCGTTATCACTCAATTCAACAGTCTAATTGTTGCATCAATATCTTGAATTTTAGTGGTAATTGGGGGGAATCAGTGCAACTCGAATCCCTGAATCAAACTTCCCATTTAGGAATTCCCATTCCTTCTACTCGTTCTGACAAGAATCATTTACGCTTTTTATTGGTTCGTCATGGAGAAACCGAATGGAATCGAGAATCGAGATTTCAAGGAGTTAAAGATATTTCACTCAACGAAAATGGTAAAAAACAAGCACAAAAAACTGCATATTTTCTCAAGGAAGTCTCCTTGAACTTTGCAGTTAGTAGTCCTATGTTACGTCCGAAAGAAACTGCTAAAATAATTCTTCAATACCATAAAGATGTTGAGTTAGAATTTAAACCCCAACTTCAAGAAATCTGTCATGGACTATGGGAAGGAAAATTAGAATCGGAAATTGAAGTAGATTTTCCAGGGTTATTAACTCAATGGAAAGACTCTCCAGAAACGGTACAAATGCCAGAGGGAGAAAATCTACAACAAGTATGGGATCGAGCAATTATCTGTTGGAATCAAATGGTAGAGAATTACAGCAAATCTCCTGAATCTAAAACTGGTATTGTGGTTGCTCATGATGCTATTAATAAAGTAATTTTATGTTATTTGTTAGGGCTAAAAATCAGAGATTTCTGGAACATTAAACAAGGAAATGGTGGCGTTAGTGTGATTGACTATCCTCAAGGAATCAAGGGATTTCCTGTTTTACAAGCGATTAATTTAACCAGCCATTTAGGATCTGGAATTTTAGATCAAACAGTGGCTGGAGCATTGTAACTGACGATTTTTATTCACGGCCTCATTTTTTTAAGGAGTGGGGCTTCGACTGTTGGTTAGCCCAAGAGTGAGAGAGCAATTTATGAAACTAGAAAACTGCCAATTTTTAGAAAGAAGTCCACGAGCACTAACAAAAATTACGATCATTGGAAGATAAGCTAAAAATACTACCATTTAAGTGACCTAAAAAACTTAGAGAATATAGGTAAAAATATAGAAATATTTTTCTATAGAAAATACTGAAATTAGTAGAGAATAATAAAGTGGTAAAACTTTCTAAGCTAATATTTATTATTTATTATTTTTATTAGATAATTTTGATTCAAATCGAATATTCATCAACACTTCTTTAATTTTCTAGTATCTCTAACACGTTAGATAATAGTTTTCTGGGAAAGAAGAGTAACTCATTTCTATTTCTTGATTTTTTAGACAAAAAATATACCCTGATAATCATGAGTATTTTTGATAAAAAATATTAAAAATAAACTCTAACTTAGAATAAACAATTAGGAACATATGAAAAACTCTGATATTGACTCAGGATAAGCTAAATTTAAGGAGGTTATAATTACAGTGAAACAATTGCAAACTTAATAATATTCAGGTATAAGTGAAACAATGGTTACAAGAAAACAGAATGTGGATTAGTACCATCAAGAGTCAATATGATAAGTCAAGTACAAACTATTTCAGGATCAGGGGTTCCCGTTGTGGGGGATGATATCGATACTGATCGTATTATTCCAGCACGATTTTTGCGTTGTGTCACTTTCGAAGGTTTAGGGGAGCAAATTTTTGCCGATGATCGTGCTCAACTTAGAGGAGAACATTTCTTTGATTTGCCCCAATATCAAGACGCTAAAATTCTTGTTGTAAACGCTAACTTTGGCTGTGGCTCATCAAGAGAACATGCCCCGCAAGCAATCATTCGATGGGGAATTAAAGCCATTATTGGAGAAAGTTTCGCTGAGATCTTTTATGGCAATTGTATCGCCAATGGAATTCCTTGTGTGACAGCTAAACCAGAAGATATTAAGCAGTTACAAACCTTGATTCAAACCCATCCGCAACAAGAAATTACCCTTGATTTAACTAAAATGAAACTCAGCGCAGGAACGTGGATAACTCTAATCGAAATGGAAGAGGGTTCTCGGCAAATGCTTTTAGAAGGAACTTGGGACAGTTGTGGACAACTCGTCCAAAATATCGATAAGGTTCATAAAATCGCTAGCCAATTGCCTTATTTGTCCTGGAATTCTTAAGTTGTTCCTAGTGAATAAATATCAATAAATCCTCTAAATTTTTCTAGCTTACTTGATTAAATGAACACTCAGGAGTTTATCTGGTGGTAATAATTAGGACAGACAAAATTTTGATCGGTAAAATATGCACCGGGCAGATGTTATTTATTTTTCTCTGAATAGAAGTTAATTTAGACTCTACTGTCTTAGATTACTTGGATGGGTTTAATCCATACACAGCTGAGTGGTGCCATATTGATAGCAGCCAACTGAACTAAGATAGATCTCAGCTATGCTGAGTCTAGGTTGCTTCAATTTCGCAAATAAAATCATTGTCAATGCAAGTTTAATCCATGCCAACTTCAAGTAAACTAACTTTAGGAATGATGATTGAAGAATTGCTAAGCTTAGTTAGGCAAAGTTGAAAGAGGTAGAACTCAGTCGTACCGATCTCGTAGAAGTAAATTTTAGCTGATGCTAACATAATTGATACTTCACCGAGAGAGGGGGGTTGGCACGGCACAAACAAACCTTCGTGATTAGAATCTTAACCACATTAGTTTTTCTGAAGCAATCATCCTTAACGGTAGTACTTGTCTAGACAAAAAAACAAAAATCAGTCATGAATACCGAAAAGTGGACTGAGACCATTAAACAAAAAATTCTAGAGCTAGGTTTCCATAAAGTCGGAATTGCTAATGTCGATAGCCAATTTAATGATACTGCAACCACTCACCTAAAACGTTGGTTAGCATTGGGGTATCATGCCGATATGGCTTGGATGTTCAACCCGAAACGGCTCAACATTCGGGACTATATGCCTCAGGTAAAATCAGTTATCTGTGTCGCCCTTAATTATTACACGCCTCATCAACGTCCCGAAGGGAAAGAATACGGCAAAATCTCCCGTTATGGGTGGGGGCGAGATTATCATAATATTATGAACAAAAAGCTAAAAGCCTTCAGTCAGTACCTAGAAGCGCAAGAGAGTTCAATTAAAACTCGCTATTATGCTGACACAGGGGCAATACAAGATAAAGTTTGGGCGCAACGGGCTGGAATTGGCTGGATTTCTAAAAATAGCAATCTAATCACCCGCGAGTATGGAAGTTGGGTGTTTTTAGGGGAAGTGTTAACTAATTTAACCTTAATTCCTGATACTCCTCACACTCAACACTGCGGGACATGCACTCGCTGTCTAAAAGCCTGTCCGACAGGGGCCATTGTTCAACCTTTTGTAGTAGATGCCAATCGCTGTATCGCCTATCATACCATTGAAAACAGTCAAGCAACCTTACCAGAAGCGATCACCTATAACCTGAAGGGATGGGTCGCGGGATGTGATATCTGTCAAGATGTTTGTCCTTGGAATCAACGCTTTGCGCAAGAAACGAATATTATTGATTTTGAACCATATCCTCAAAATATTGCTCCAAAACTAACAGAACTAGCCAACATTTCCCTCAAAGCTTGGGATAATCATTTTAGAGCTTCAGCATTACGAAGGCTCAAATGGGAGAGATTGCGACGTAATGCTCGTGCTAGTCTAGGTAAATGAGAAATCAAACATGCTCCTACTCCAGACGCTACCATCCATAATACTCAAAATCAATAAGAACGATTTTATGCGGGACCTAGCGGATAATTATCACATTTTTGTTTAGATTTCCAAAAGTTTACCGGGAGAATTTAGCTACAAATCAGTTAACCGTCAAAAACGAGAACAACTCAAAAATTTAAGGACTAAAGATTCTATTAAAAGGTCAGAGATTCTTTTATTTTTCTATAAAAACATAGAACACAATCAAGCAGTTAATACTAATTAATAACATTATTCATGGTTTTTTAAAAAAAAAAGGCTATTTTACCGTAATTGTCACGTTCAAATATTTAGATTATATAAGGTTGAGTCAAACTTATTCCCATACATTTGAGATTTAATTATTTAAAAATTTCAGATATGTATCAACTCAGTTACATCAATTAACCAATCTCATGAATTAATTGATGTAGTTGAACAATGTATTCGGAATTAACAGTAAGTGTTTGAGTTATGTTAGGGCTACCTACTTAGGTTGTTCTAGGTAAACGTTGTTATATCGAACTTATGATTTAAAATTAATTAGCAAAATGCCAGATTCAGAAACTTCGGAGTTAAAAATTGACTAGATTCCTAAATCTATAAGCTTTCCTTTTAATTAACTACAATTTCTTGTGAGAATCTTCTATTATTCCTTGAGTTAATTGTTTGTAAAAATAGGCAGTAATTTCTTTATCTTAAAGCATAATTATCCACATTTTTTACCAGAATGAATACAACAATGATACTAAATTAAGCAGCTAGTTTTAATAGTCCTGATACCAAGTACTATTTCTCTATAATAACTATTTTGTATTTCTCTTTTGATTAAGATTTTCTTAGAGATCGGTGAAGTTTTATACATCTAAATATAATTTATGCATATAGATTATATATAAAATATTCTTATTTAATTAATTTTGACAAAAACTAGTTTCACCACTTATAGAAGTTTTTTATTGTCTTTTTAAATTATGATATATAAATAATAGCTAACCAGAGATTTGTGTCGTTTATCTAGATAAACGACACAAATCTCTTCTACAGCGTCGCGGAGTATTCTATATACTTATCAATCTAAGTGTGTTCTATCGAGAATTATTATGTGGACCGTAAGGAAACCTATTGTAATAAATTACAATTTCTTCTGCCCTACACCTGATTACTGACAATCTAATAGCACCAGCTCTACTTTTTAATATTTGAAAAACTTTTTAAGCTTTACTTAACTTAAATAAAGTCTTTTCATGCTTTAACTTAAAAAATATCCTTAAACGAGGAGATGATATTAGTTAATCAGAGTTCTTACAGCTGGCTATGCCAACATACTTTGGGATATGTTTGTGGAAATAACTTTTAAACGGAAAACATGTACTAACATAGCATTGCTTAATTTATACCAAAATTATTACGAAGTTTATCAAAACTATTAAAGTTTAAATAATAGGACTCTTTTAAGAAAATAACAATAGTAAAAAATAAGTTTAATCAGAGATATAAAAAGGGTGAGCATCAAGCATAATTCTGTTTATCATAGTTGAAGTTGTTAAGGTAAGAAATATCTACCAATAATTTTAACAAAGTTAAGTTTAATTTAAATTAAATAGCTTAAAAGTTATTAAAATTCTCTTTTTTTAGTCAAAATAAAGTATATGATCTTATTTACTGGATATAATTTTATTTAAGCAACTACTTCCTAAAGACAATAACTTTAAGACAATCAAAAAAAAGCTTGAAGCAATACTATAATCAAGTCTTATTCAATAAATACTGGAGAACTTTATGAAACTCGCTTACTGGATGTATGCTGTCCCTGCACACATTAGAACTCTAAGAATTGCTAGTTTCTTCAAAAACGTCAATGCAATCATGCACGCCCCCTAGGCGATGATTACTTTAAGGTAATGCGTTATATGTTGGAAAGCAAGAGGGACTTGACCCCTGTTACCGCTAGCATTGTAGCTCGTAATGTCTTGGCACAAGGTTCCCAAGAAAAGGTAATTGATAATATCCTTCGGAAAGATCAGGAAGAAAACCCAGATTTGATTATGCTAACGCCGACTTGTACCTCTAATATCTTACAAGAAGATTTAGCGAATTTTGTAGAGCGTGCCCAAATAGATACGAAAGGAGATGTGAGGTCAGCTGATGTTAATCATTATCCTTATAATGAACGGCAAGCAGTAGACAGAACCTTGCTTGCATTAAGTCATTAAATTTTATCTAGAAAAAGTTTCAAAAAAAGGTGAATTACCTTAGAAAAAACCTGAGAAGCCTTCTGTTAATATTATGGGAATATCTCCACTAGGTTTCCATAACAAACATGACTGTACTGAGCTAAAACGATTAATGAAAGATTTAGGAATTGAAATTAATGGAGTAATTCCCGAAGATGTATCAGTTCACGACCTAAAAAACCTACCAAAAGCGTGGTTTAATTTAGTTCCTTATCCAGAATTCGAATTGATAGCAGCTCAATATTTACAAGAAAAATTTGGAACTTACTATGTAGATATTCCCCCAACGGGAATGGTATAAACAGCACGGTGTATCCGGACAATTCAATAGGTAATTAATCAACAAGGTGCTAATGTTGATTATAAAGACAATATCAGAGAACAAACTCTTCATATTTCCCAGTCCGCTTGGTTTTCTCGTTCTATTGATTGTCAGGATTTAACGGGGAAAAAAGCAGTAGTATTTAGGGACAATACTCATGCAGCAGCAATAACTAAAATCCTCACATGGGAGATGGGAATTAATATGATTTCAGCAGGGACCTATTGTAAATAGGACGGAAAATGGTTCACAGAACAAGTGAGTGAATATTGCGAGCAGGTTTTAATTAGTGATGATAATGCAGAAGTTAGTGATGCAACCGCTCGTCTGAAACCTTCTGCTATTTTTGGAACACAAATGGAACGTCATATTAGGAAGCGCTTAGATATTCCTTATGGAGTAATTGCCTCGCCTATTCATATTCAGAATTGATTTTACCATTGGTTACAAACTTTTCTGCGGTTATGAAGGGACAAATAAAATCATAGATCTAATTTATAATTCTTTTACTTCGGGAATGAAAGCGCATCTCTTAGAGATCTTTAGGGGACATGATACTAAAGAAGTTATTACGAAAGGAATTTCTACTAATTCCGATTTGAATTGGAATCAAGCAGCACAAGCAAAATTAAATCAAATTCCTAGTTTTGTACGAGATAAAGTAAAATGTAATACTGAACAGTTTGCTAGGGAACATAAATTTTCTACAATTACTCTTGAGCTTGAGGTGATGTACTCTTCTAAAGAGTCGGTAGAAGTTTGATTAATATAAGGTTTGCATTATACATCTCATCTCTACATATAAAGTTAGATTAAGGTGTTATTTTTAACCAAAATACTTTTTTATATAAATAGTTGAGAATTTAAGCCAATTATCAGCAGGTATCATAATTTTATGTGAAAGACTGGGTTAATGCCACTCTTCTTATCCTACTTCATCCTAATTTAGGTCTACCTAAAAGATCTTTGAAAAGCATCCTGAAAGATGCTCAACTAACTGAAGAAGATTTGGGTTAGTCACAATACACTGTTAACAGTCTAATTATTAGACAATACATCTGTGTACTATGTTTAAAATCAACATTATTTCCTCATTAGTACTTTTTTAAAAAAACATTAATTTTTAAATTATCAAAAAGTATTTTTAATACTTAAGAGAAAAATTAAAGTAAACATAATTGTAGTATTCATTACCTTTTTTAAGGTAAATTAATAGTGAGTTGCCGGTCTTATTCCTAAAGTATCTTCATGATTTGCCACTTAACTTAAGTTATCAAACAAACTAAGCTAGTTGTTTCATAACCCATTAATTAAATTTTTCTTCTTCTAAGACTTCATTGTCTAATTAGAAATATTTTCTAATTAGACAATGATTATTAAAGCTTCATTTATTTGATAGCAAAACTATTAAACATAAATTATGTTTTTTATATTTAATATCCCAAATTTTTTTAAGGTAAATAATTACGGACACTTTCGTAAGTTTTTACTTTAAAAGCAGTCTCCAGTACCCTAAGTAAAAATAACTGTTAATTACTTTAATATCTGATTTATACTGCCTATATATTATAGCAATTATTTTTTTTAAAAAATGAAATCTTGAGATTTCTATTATGATGTTCTTGTTTATATAAACAGTTAGCATGGCAGTGTCTTGACGAGGACAGGACTTTTTCAGTCGATTCACTCTACGGTAAATTTGTTACCCACTTTCAACCTTTTATTAAAAAATCTTAATAAAAGGTTGAAAGTTTCGTAAATTGAATGCTATCCATCAAACTCTGAGTTACGTACAAATAAACTTTTATCCTTAGGAAGATCTGGTTTTTTTTAAAAAAAAATAATTAAGTTTTGATTGGCTAATATCTTAATTATTTTTATATATTTTTTTCGTTATCATGCTATAGCAAAGCTAATTCTGATTTAGTTCTATCTAAAAATAAATTTAAAAATTTTTAATTCTCAATCTTGTTACTACTGTCGTTTACTAGAGTCACTATACATCAATCAATGGCTTAAAATGATTATTATTTTCTAGATTATCCATCTAAATTACCTTCCATGACCGCAACAACAGCAGAATTTGTATCGTCTTTAAATTCTTTCATGCTAATATGTTTTAACAAAAAAATTACCCAAACTATCCCTATTCCTTGCGCAACAAACACTAATCCGTAAGCCAAAAAAGAATTAGAATAAAATACCTTTCCTAAGTTTAAAACTGCTCCTCCTAAAATGGTGGCAAAACCCCTCGCCATTGACTGGGCTAACCCCCAAGCTCCCATAAATGTTCCGGCAGTTTCTGCTGTGGTTAGCTCTAACATTCAACCTGTTGCTCCTGCAATTAAAACTCCTGATGCTAGTCCAAAAAAGAGTACCCCAGACTTCAATAAACTTTGACTTTCTATCCCACCAGCTAAAATAATTAACCCAAAACAAAATATTGATAAAAAACAGCTTAATTTTGTGGTTTGTTGCTTTCCTAAACGAGGAACGACTAAAAAACCGATTGAACTGATACCCAATAGGGTTCCTATGCCATAAAATGCATTTAATTGGGTAGTTTCAGAAATACACATTCCGAATACCTCACCCCCATAAGGTTCAAGTACCGTATCCTGCATAAATAAACTGAGGGTAAACGTCAATAAAAAACTAAAAAACAACCAAGTTTGACGATTAATAGTCAAAATTCTCATTGCTCTTCCTAAGGTAATTTGACCTTCCCGTTCAACTGTCATTGCTCGCAAACTAAACCGAGAATATCGTTTTTCTATTCCCCAAGTCGCTACAAAGCACAACCCTAATACCGCTGCAGGCATAATAATAAATACGGGGGTAACAGTTGCTTGTAGGGCGGAAATATCAACTATTTGAGCGGTTGCCGTTGAATTGTGAGATAGAATGGCGTTTCCACAAATATTGGGGCTATTAAGCAATTTTGAGCTAATAATTGCTCCAACGATAATACCCACTATCAACATTGACCAAACAATACTGATTAGTTGGGAACGGTTATCCTCATCAGAAATATCCACCAACATTGCTGCAAAGGGAGTACTACTAAAACTTAAAGCTAAGCCATAGAGAGCAAAAATAACTCCCAACAGGACGGACCAAGTACAAGTCGTTACACTCCATTCCGTCTCTTTCAAGCTAAATCCTAACTGCCAAACTCCTTGTAAAGCAATAAAGGCTAAGGAAGTAAATAAAATTGCGCCGATCTAGACATAACTGGTGCGATTATAGCCCCAGATTTTTTTTGTATCGGACATTTGTCCAAACCCAACTTTAGCCGGACTAACAAACTGATACATGGCGATTGCCGTCCCTGCTATCCACGGCAATACAGTCAATTCATCCATTATGATTCGGTTAAGAATTCCTAAAGTTAACAAAGACATAATACCTAACCCCATCTGGAATAATCCTAGACGAAACATGGTAAAGAGGTTCAGTCTAGGGAAGGATTTGTGGGGTATTGGTTGAGGAATTGTAAGACGGTTGCTAGCCATGTTAGTTATTTTTGACAGATGTAAAATATGTCTATGACTGGATAAACCCTTTTGATTCTATCAAAAACTTTTGTAAAAACGAAGTTAAGTTATAAGAAAATTGAAGGAAAGAAAAAAAAGCAGTATTAAAGCAGTATTTAGTAAAACTTGGTATTGTAAATATACAATTTAATTCCGATTTTACTGGGGTATTTCGTACTCTAAATCTCTCTTAGCAGAAGATTAGAATAGCCTTATTATTCTGTTTGCTAATTGACAGTATTTATTAAAGATAAAAGATGCTGTTTCTTTTCGAAAAAGGTAAATTTTTAACAATTGCAATTGCTTTTTATGTTTTAACTTTTTGAGAGATGAGAAAAGTTTATTCATCATTAGGGTTTTACCCATTACTAAAAAGTATTTTTTAGTCTAGTTAACTAGATTAAAAAATACTTTTTATAGAGTTTATGTCTCTGAACAAGATGTTAGTCTAATAGATTAAATTACGATAAAAATTTTACACTAGTCTCATAGTAAAGCATTATAGAGTTTTTAAAAGCTTAGTTAAATGTGTATAAAATTTGGTAAGATAGCATTACAAATTTAAGCTGTATTTAAGTATGAAAATTGTGGTAAGTTATTAGCTTCTAGGTTAACTCCAGACGATACATACAGATAATCATATATTTATGAGTGGACATAATATTTAATTAACAAATAATTTATACCTTAAGGATATATTTTTCAAATTTTTTTAAAAAAAAAATTGAATCAGTAAAAACTTAAATTAGCTATTTTCACCAACAGAATATGAGACAAGAATCAATCAACCTGATTATTTATTTAATAATTATTTTTCTGAAAAATAATTATTAAATAAATAATATTTCTATATATAAACTTTCATTCAATAATATTTTTTTATGCATAAATTAACTTCTAGACTAGAAATTAATAAGAAGGATAAATATTATATTTTTTCTTTATATAGTTTTATTTTTGCTTTAGCTAAATCATTTACATACAAAAAAATATCATCGATAATAATGACTGCATCTATTTTTTTAGAAGAAATTACCTTTTTTTCTCTTTTAAACTACCTATAAATATATTATAGTCGTATTTAATTTATATTTTTTATATATATTTAGTCCCTATCTTTTTAATATAGATTACATCAAACTAATGATGTAAAATTAATTAGTGAAATGCCAAGTCAAGAGATTTTGGAGATAGAGATTGATAATTTCTCTGAGTTTGTAACTTTTTAAAATTTTAATTAATAATTAATGATTAATAATTACTATTATTTTTCAAGCATAAAGTTTTTTTATAAAAAAAATTGTGGTTAAAATAAATCAACTTTTTTACACTAATTAGGCAACTATAATAGTTCTAGTCCCCATTCTAAATCGTTGCAAAAAATAGTTTTAAATTACTCTTGTATTTAATAAGTAAATTCTTTTGATGACTAGTGACGTTTTATCTACCTACTTTAATTTAGCTTTTCATTTTCTGCTTAAATCTTATTTTTTAATTTAAAAAATATTTATTGTTATTTAATAACAATAGTTAAAACAAATTAATATTTTAAATTTTTGGGGCTTGCTATTTAAGTTTTTTTAGTAATTCAATTAATAATCAACTTGTTTTATTACATAAAATATCTCTGCTACTACTTTAGTCTATGGCACTAATTTATTTAAAACATTCTGATATGGTTGTTCAAGATCTATACTGATCTCTTCAATCTTGATCGAAATCTTTTTTTTCTAAGCTTCTAGCTCTTTTACAAGCTCTTCATATATTTCGATTTCTATAATTCCTGCGCTCATTTCTTTATTTAAATTCTTAATCTAACTATTATGGGATCTCTTCAATAATTTTTTTATTTGTAAAATAGACTGACTTTTCTATGTTTTTTATATGAATTACATTTTATTTAATGAAGATTAATCTTGAGATAGATAGCCTTTTCAAAAAAAATAAATTTTTAATAGTTAAAATTATTAAAACAAATCTTTGATAAAGTTTTTTTATAGTTAAACAACTGTAAATATAAATCACTATTAAATCTATTGTTCCGAAAACCTAAACTAAGTTCAGTGTTTGATACTACAATAGGTATAAATAAAGTAAAGGCATTGAGTTTAACACAATTTAATTCAAAGATGAAACCTGCAAAAGTATCAGCTATGTAATAATTACAGCTTTTAATAAAAACTATGATTAACAATTCAACTTAGTTTTGATATTTTAATCTTTATCTAGTAAGTCGAGTAAAATCGTTTCTATTTAGCTTTTTTTAATGTAAAATAGCTGCAAATGTAGGCTAAGAGTTCGGGACAGCTGTAATATTTAGTTAAATAACTTACTACACTTATATCAAAAGTCTTTAGTAGATTTTGATATTCCTGATTAAGGGTTAAAAATAACTATGATTTTAGTACATTGACTCTCATCTATAAGAATTTTACATAGACGGCTCTTTTTTGCTCAGAGAATTACACAATCTTTAGCAACTTATTTAGAAAGTACATATTGATTTTGTCGTATAGTGTCATGTTTAACGTCTTAGGAATTGAGATTAATCATCGTTATTTTTAACTTTCTATTTGAGTAATAATCCGACGTATATCTTAACTTCTAAAAGCTCGAGATAAGCTTACCTAAATAGTAACATTCTTGCGACATTATTCTATAAATTGCTCAGTTTCCATGTTTTTACTATGTTAAGAGTTTGATGATGGCAAGAAAGCCTGCACAGATGCGACAGTCTAAGGAGGAGACAAAAATACTATATCTATACCCCTGGTTTTAAGGAGCAGGGAGAATTAGTTCGGAGATTTTAGATAGACTCGATTTATTTTGTCTATTGTACCTATTGAATAAATATATTTTGAGGAAATGTTCATGGCTGAGTTGATGGATAAATAGGATGTTTATTCAATATGCCCAGTCGGTTAAACGGCCAAAAACGCACAAAGGCTTTACCAATAATTTTCTCTTTCGGCACATGTCCCCAGTAATGAGAATCGTAACTGTTATTACGATTATCTCCTAAAACTAGATATTGCCTTTCAGGAACTGTAACCGGACCGTAATCATAGTTAGGATCTTCGGAAATGTATTTTTCTTTGATAGCTTGACCATCAACATAGACCTTTCCTGTTTTCACCTCAATGGTTTCTCCAGGTAACCCTATTACTCGTTTAATAAACGCATCGCGAAAATCTTTCTCCTGAAGAGCTTTTGTTGGGTTGAATACTACCACATCCCCCCGCTTGGGTTCTTGGAAATGATAGCTAACTTTTTCGATAATAAGGCGATCATTGACCTGTAGAGTCGGTTCCATAGAGGATGAAGGAATATAACGAGCTTCTGCCACAAATGCGCGAATGCCAAAGGCCAAAATAGCTGCTGTGGCTATAGTTTTAATGCCTTCAATCCAAGGGTTTTCTTGGGAAGACTGATTTGGATTGTTAGTCTCTTGTTTCAAGCTTCGAGCCATAGGAGTTATTAATATAAAAACAAGGAATTACAAGACATAGGGATAAGAAACTTTTAAAGTAAAGGTTATTCGCTTTTTAGTTTGGCGATATTCAAAACAGTGGCAAGATTGAATTATTCTCAGAATTTATTTAGGTCTACCAATACTCATACTATGATACAACTCCTTATTCGTCACGCTCGGATTCTCTTGCCTGATGGTCAGTTTCTTTTCGGGGATGTTTTACTCCGAGACGGAAAGATTTTCAAAGTAGCTTCAGAAATTATTACACCGGAACCCAGCATTTTCATAGACGCAACGGGGCTAACTTTGTTGCCTGGGGTGATTGATCCTCAAGTCCATTTCCGTGAACCTGGATTAGAACACAAAGAAGACTTTTTTACCGCTACTTGTGCGTGTGCTAAGGGGGGAGTCACTTCTTTTCTAGAAATGCCTAACACTTATCCATTAACCATTACTCAAGAAGCTTTAGATGATAAACTACACAGAGCTGCCCAGAAATGTCTGGTCAATTATGGTTTTTTTATCGGTGCTACCATCGACAATTTACCTGATTTATTAATAGCTAATCCTACCTGTGGCATTAAAATCTTCATGGGGTCAGCACATGGGAGCTTATTAGTAAGTCGAGAAGCTGAATTAGAACCAATTTTTGCAAAAGGAACCCGATTGATTGCAGTTCATGCCGAAGATCAAGCTAGAATCATTCAACGTCGTCAAGAATTTTCTAATATTATTCATCCAGCCATACACTCTCAAATTCAAGATGAAAAAACTGCCTTTAACGCGACAAAATTAGCCCTAAAATTGTCAAATAAATATCAACGACGATTGCATATTCTCCATCTTTCTACAGGAATTGAAGCAGAATTATTACGAAATAATAAACCTCATTGGGTAACAGCAGAAGTAACCCCCCAACATTTATTACTTAATACGGAAGCCTATGACAAAATAGGAACATTAGCTCAAATGAACCCACCCTTGCGGTCACCTGAAAACAATGCTATTCTTTGGCGGGCTTTGTTAGATGGGATAATTGACTTTATCGCTACCGATCATGCTCCTCATACTCTAGAGGAAAAAGCTAAAGGTTATCCCAATTCTCCTTCAGGTATGCCGGGGGTAGAAACATCTTTACCCTTAATGTTAACTCAAACTAAATTAGGACACTGTAGTATTTCTCAAGTGGCTAATTGGATGTCTACTGCCGTTGCCAAGTCCTATAAAATTCCCAATAAAGGGTTAATTAAACCAGGGTACGATGCTGATTTAGTGCTAGTTGATTTAGAAAATTATGTCCCTGTTAAACGAGAAAATTTACAAACTAAATGTGGTTGGAGTCCTTTTGAAGGATGGGAGTTAACCGGATGGCCAATAGTAACAATTGTTGGGGGACAAGTAGTTTATGAAAGGGGAAAACTAAACACTAACGTTCGAGGAAACTCCTTAAAATTTGAATAATTGATAATTAACTAGTTTTTCTCTTCATAGTAAGAACAATTAAAAATTATTAGCTTTTATTTTTTTTAGCTCAGTTATTTTTCCTACTCTTCAATTAGGAGAATTTTTCTTATACCTTGCGATCGCTGCTTTTTTGAAGAATTCAATATACTGTTTGTATCCCTCAGGAAATACAATATTTAAGGTCAGTGGATCATCTTTGTCTCGGTGATCTCCCGGTCCTCTAATAACGCGTAATTCTTCTAGCAAATCTTTATTTTTAGGGTCGACAAACTTTTCTAGTTTTAGAGGGTTACGATTTTTAACTTCCCCACTACTACTATCAATATAAACGGTAATATTTCCTGACTTAAATTCTTTGCCAATCTCTTGAATAAGCTGTAAAAATCCGCGGTCACTCCCCCCCCGTTGAAAGCTCAATTGACCATTTATTTCTTTAGCTTTGCTAGTAACGGTATCCCCTACTCCTATGATAGTTGGCATTTGTATTGGATCAAAATTATCTTTAATTAATTTCAGTATTTTTTGATGATCTTCAGGAGATTGTCTCACGTTAAAACTTTCTCCTAATGGATACTTTCCCGTTTTATTGTAAAAGTAACGATTGAGGATAACCAGGACCCCAACTTCTTTAATTGCCCCCCGCAACATAAATTGAAAGTCTGTTGTTCCGGAGTCTTTCCCCTCAGCTATTTGCATGATTTCTCGTCCTTGAACATCTTTCCCTAAGTTGGGGGCATAATGAATAAAAAAGGAATTATTCAATCCTTGATTTTTAGCTTGTTCTTCCAAATTATCCATTAAAATTTTCATTGCCTGCTGTAATTGACAATAGCTATCTTCTTGATGCTGTAAGTATTCATGAAATATGTTTAAATTTACGGTTGGGGATACTTTATTGTCTAGGACAGTTAATTGAATTCCTTGTTTTATTTGACTTTCTTCCAATCCATAATTATTTTGCTTAAAAAATTCGATTAACGCTTTTTCAATCTTCTGAGGAACTTGTTGTAAAAAGGTTAATTCTTCTTCACTAACTCCAGGATGAGAAACATTCCCATGACAATCTTGCCATTGGACTCCACCACCCGCTAAACCTGGTAGATAAAAACCTCTATTTTGGACTAAATTGATATTCTTTAAGGTACGTTCAATAATTGCATTAACCCCTCGTTTGCCAATATGTTCCCCATTAGTTAGGACAAAAAAATGTCCTTTAAATAATTTAGTAGCTTCCAAATAACTTTTATCAATTATCCTTGTTAAAGGATCTTTGACTAACTTCATACAAACACCATCAAGATCTTGAATAATTAAAATATTTTGCTGGTTAGAGATTAAATTGATAAGGTCCTGATGATCAAGAGATAAAGAACGTTGATGTAAGGGAGTATGGGTAGCAGACATTGTAATTAATAATTAAAAATACTAAAACCAAAAGTTGGGGCAAAACCCTAATTGGCAATTTAATAATACATAGTTTGAATTTAACATAGTCATTCTCACTATGCAATTTTTATTAACTTCAGCTACTTTGAAAAAACAACACTAATTTTTAACTTTAAACTTCATCAGAGATTAATTACCTTGATTTTTAAGATTTTTGTCATAGGTTAAAGGAAAGATATGCTATATTCCTCATTACTTATAATAAAAGGTGATTTTTTTTGATTAACGAATATTTATTTTAATTTTTATTTAAAAATATGTTTATTTCTAATACGAACAACATAAAAAAATATAGTATTTGTGACTCCACTCTGTTAATTTTTGGCTTCTAATGCCACTTTTTGCAAAAAACTAATTTAACAGAGTGCTATCCAAATCAATTCTTTGAGAGATCGCTATATTAACTACATCAGTCTTGGTATCATAAGTTAGTAATTTTACTAAAAAAATAAAACATAAATATGTAGAGAAATATTTGAGTTTCATTTTTTTTATTTATTATATTACAAGCCCTTTGTAAAAATTTGAAAAAACTATTTTTCTGATTAGAAATAGATTTTGTAAACTAACACTAAAAATAGTCAATAAATCTCGTAGAAACTAATCTCGCTGCAACCGTTGAATAAAAATGTAATTTTAAGCTACCGATTACAGTAGTTTTCTCAGAAAATACCACTCTATTTTTAGATCAACTATCTTAGCAAGAAGAAAACAATTGCCAGCCTTTCTAAAATTGAGGTTAAGACGATGCTAAAGAGTATAGTATCTAGGGTGTAAAAAATATTTTCTAAAATTAATAAAATTTAGTTTATTGAAAGTAAAAAATATATCCAGGAAGAATTGTTTCATACTTTGAATACTTTACATGAAGGAGAAAAACGTCTGGTCTTAACTCCGGAGCGGCTCCTAAACGCATTCATCTTCTACCAAATAATATATCATTTTCCTATAAAATTAATTACAGATATTCAAATTACAGATATTCAAATTCCTAATCTGGAAACTCACATAGCTATTCTACAAAAAAGCTCAATATGACAATGTATGTCTTCCTAGAAATGTAATTAGATATATTTCCATCAACTACATGTCTAAATTTTCGAGGGTACTTTAATTTAGGCGATCACCTATGTCTCTATTTCTGGACTATCGATAACAGTAGAAAATATTGCCCCTTGTTAAATCCTCCCATAGAAAAGGCTCTTGCTTTTCCAGAAATTATTCTGCGTACAGTAGCCGATAAACAGTATCAGTGGAAGTTTTAAAAGAAAGTTCTAGACTATGAAAAATAAGTCCAGCTCGATAGCTAGAGATGTATTTAGTGCGTCAGTCAGCACATAGAGTTAAGTTTGCTCCAAATTGACAAAGAGATTATACAACGGTGTTATGTGATTGTGACATAATTTCTAAATTATAGCCAAAAGACTGGGAACTTAGTCAAATCCTATCGGAGTTAAGTAATCGCATTAATATGGTTAGTTAGGTTCAATTCTGATTGTTTCTTTTTTAAATTCAATTTAGAGCCTGAGTGGTTGGACATAAGTAAACGGCACTATATTAATCTGTATTGTAGCTCTAAAAATAATTGCGATAAACAAAGGCTAAAGTATGTCAACACAGTTAGCTATAAAAACTATAATTGACTAATGTCGTTTTTACGTTTGAAGTCTTTTTAAAGTTGGAGGAAGAGAAAAGTTTATTTAGTTTAAGCGAAGTCTAAAAAACGTTTTTAATAAAAATTAAAAAATAGAGCTAGTACCACTATATTGTCAGCAATAAAATAGAGAGCAGAAAAGATAATTTATTGTTAAAAATATAATTATTTGATAGTTTACATAACAATTTACGGATGAAATAAACTTGAATTAATAGGATTATGGAATGCTCCGCGAAGCTGTAGAAGAAGCTTGTTTACAATATCTAGATAAATCAAACTTTAATCTTTAGTCAGCCATTACTTATATTTGACTTATTTCTCAAAATTAAGAATGAATTACAAAGAAAAAAAGAAGATGAATTGGACAGTAAAATATTGGAATATTAATGAGATAGCAATTTCGATTTAGATAGATTAAGGAAAAAGTAACTAAAAAATATTAGTTACGCAAAAAAATAAAGCTACACTCAATAGATATTTTTACAAGAAGTATAGAACTACTTTTTCATGAGATAAGATAGCTTACTTGCATAAAAAATAGATATCATAGTCAGTATTTCTGGTATGTGTTGTTTAGTTTTAAAAATTAAGTTAACCTAAAAAAAATATTTTATGCCTTTGTACCCTATACAGATCAAGTTCAAACTTAAAAAAAGAAATATTCGATAATATTTGAATGAATCAAACTTTCAGCCCTAGTTTTTATTGACAGAACTGGAGTTTATCTAGCCATGACTCGTCACTTTGCCAGAGCAACTAATGAAGGATGGACAAATCAAGAAGCTTTTCTCATTAATAAAACAAAAGTAATGATATTATAATTGTGCCTAAGAGCTTGTGTGGTCATAGATTTTACTGGCTCATAAAGCCACAAAAGTTAAATAAGTAATGGAATCCATAAAAAAAGTTAGTTAAAAATAAAAAAATATTTGTGAATTTAAGAATATATAAATTTTATAAATTTCAATAAAGCTATTAATAAAGTAATTAATTTAGTAACACGATAAAGACATAATTGCTTGGTTTTCCCACTTATATTAGAGTAAACTACTCAATTGAAACTCACTATAGATGAGCTTGCAGTGATAGAAGCTATTGAAATTATGCTCAGTACATAATAATTTAGAGGTAGATATATTTTCTATCAAGAATTGTAAGCTAGAGGAATTTGATTGACTTAAAAACATTAAAAAGTCTAAATATCATTAAAATAAGTTAATATTCAGTGTGTAACTTACGTTAACTAGTATCTATATTAATTTCAATTTTCATTTAAACTTCTTAGATGAAGAAGATCTCTTATTTTTTCCGTATAAATTTATAGTTGATCTATTTTTTAAACAGTTCTTTATAGAGTATTATTCATTTATTTTTTTTTTAAAAGTAAGTACTGGTAGGATTAAAATTTTAAAATAAAAAAAATAGATAATTTTTTATTTTAAAAAAATGAAAAAGTTCAAGTATTGAATATTTTTTAATAAAAAAATATTCAATTTTATATCGTATATAACCAAAATAATTAAGACTAATTAGAAAAATTATATTTCTTAAATTTAAAACAACTTATTTGGGTATTGAATAATACTATTGCTTTAAGAAGCAATTATGTAGAATAAGTAAATTTCTACTCAAAAGAGCTAAGAAAATTTTAACTCACTTGTTTAGTGCTTTAGGAGTTTTCATAAAGTTATAGTTTATACTGTTTAGATAGTTAATCATAATTTGATTTTAGAATATTTAAACTAAAATTCAGTTCTCTTGTTTTTTAAAAAATTTAGTCATTATTAAACAATTTTTAGTTAGTCTGATATACCATAATCGTTTTATATATTGTAGGCACGCTATATTTTATATAATTTGTCAATGCATAAGTTCTAACTAATATCATCTTCAAACGGGAAAATACCTGTTTACAAAAATTTTTTTTTAACTAAGTTAACTAATTTAATTTGTTTAAAGTTATTGAGATCTTAAAACTGCCTGTACTTTTTTAAAAATTGGTAGAAAGTACATTTACTATTCCTAAAAGTATCAGTTAATTTAATAAATTAACAATTAAAAGATACTATATTTACTTTAAACGTTAACTAGATTTTAGATAAAACTTAACTTAATTTCCACTGCTTAGTATTAGAAGTTAATGAGAAAATAATTTCATATAATGTAGATCAAAATTATCAAATATTATATCAATTCAAACAACTTAGGTTTTATTTATCTTGGGATAATGTGACACATAATAATACTCAATTACGATAAAAGACTTAAGATATTAAAAATATTTCAGAAGTTCTTAAGTTTAGTTGTAATGTTGATGTTCAAATGATAGCAGGGAGAGTAGTAACTCCAGAATAGACTAAATTTTTATAAAAAAATATGATTTAAATTGATGAGCGTAAATAAATAAAAAATCAAGAAGTAGTTAAAAATGAATAATTACTAGGGGCTAATCTGCTTAAAAATTAAGCTTCTAGAATTAGAAAAGTAAGTAGTATTAAAGTTAACTAGTGAGATGTTCTCTCCAAAACTAAGACAAAAAAATGAAAACTAAATAAATGGTAAATTAGGTGAATTTATCAAACAATAAATAAAGAAAATTATGTAGATCTATTCATTCGACCTCTTACGCAACATAAAATAATAAATTTATTCTCAAAGAATAAGGCTGGAAAAACAAATATATTTTTCTTAAAACAAGAAATATTAGCACATATCTTTTCCTCAAAAAATATCACTTATCTCTAGAAAGATAAAATTAGTTTAACTTGAATAGAAATAAAAGTGTTTGTAAAATTCCTACCATAAATCCCAAGATTCCTCCCAGAGTTACAATAGCTTGTAATTCTTTTTTAACTATTCCTTTAACTGCTATTTCGAGATTTTCAGGAGTTGTAGCATTAACTCTATCAATAATTACTTGATCAATAGATAAAATTGGAATTGTATGAGCAACAATTTTTTCTAAATCTTCTTCAAAATATCCTTCTAAAAGGAAGGCTAATTCTTCACTAATTTTTGTTAAAAAACTAGTTAATGTAGTCGAATTTTGTAATCTATTAATAATCAACATTGCTAATTGATCCCAGTCAATTGTATTGCCAAAACCCTTAATAAATTGTGTGCCCCTGTTTTGAATATAATCCTGTACAGTTTCTCTAGTCGTTTTACGTAATTGTCTTACAGTAGAAACTGGTAAATTTTCTAAACAAAGACTTTGTAACCATTGCCGTAGGCGACTACGAAGTTCTAAAGATAGCATTAATTCCTTAAAACGGGTATTAGCCATTTCTTGTTCTTCTAAACAAAAATTTCGCAACCGTGTTAGGGTATTTTTGAGTCCAAATAAATTAGCGACTATCCAATAAGTGCCACTGGTTTTTTCCCGAAATCCTTCATCAATGACTTGAATATTGCGATCACTCAAAAAATCAATTAGAGTTTGCCTTAAAACATCGGGAGGGAGAAGTGTTTCCAATAACCAGTCAGCAAACTGTCGCGCTTGGGTATCTGTCAAACAAAACTCAAGTAAAACCTGGTCAAAAATTTGATTAATTTGACATTCTAAGAAATCTTGACGACGAGCAAATGCCTTGAGAAGTCGAGGCAAAGACTCACTAAATAAGTCCCGTAAAATATCGGACAAAATTCTAGCCGTTTTTTGTTCTTTATCGTTTTTAATCTGTTTAATAGCTAAGGTTAATAACCAGAAAATAGCAGACTGCACCCGTTCAGTTTTGAGCAAACGTCGTGCTAACTTTTGCAACTCTTCTGGGGTCAAAAGCGATCCCATAATTGTATCTGAGACCTTTTTAGCGAGACGTTCCTGGTTACGGGGAATCAATCCTGGAGTGAAGGGAACACGATGCTTACCAATATGAATAGCTCTATAAGGACGAAAAAGCATATTAATGGCTATATCATTTGTAAAATAGCCAATAATCATACCTGTAACTGGAGGAATGATAATTGTCCAGACTAACGATAAATCTAGGTTAGTGATGATCAAGGGTTATTTGTACTTACTATAAATAAATGCTCCTTATCCCATTATGGACAATCGTAATGGTTATTAAAGTGTCGATCAATTGAATTTACTTCGATCATCCTGTATTCCTCATTCCTGCAGCAATTCCATTAATTGTTAACAACGCTCCCCGTAGTAATTCCTCCTTGGAATAGCGGAAATGAACTACTCCAGATTCGGCCTGATGAGTATATTGACGCAACCGCTTTAAGAGAGAAACTTGTAAAAATCCTAGGGGAACAATGGTTCCATTGCGTAACTGAACCGAACGTTGTAGCCCAACATCACCATCGAGTAATTTTTGGTGATTGGTAATAGAGAGAATAATATCACGAGTTAGGTAATATTCTTGGGATATTTGTTCAAAAACTAGATTAAATCGCTCTATATCTTCAGCTTTAGATAATTCCCTTACATAATGATGGGCAATTTGTAAATCTACCTTAGATAGGGTCATTTCAACTTTGGAAACTACCATTTTGAAAAACGGCCATTTGAGGTAAAAATATCGTAATAACTTCAGATTTTCTTCTTTTTCTCGATCTAGAAAGCTTTGCAGAGCAGTTCCTACCCCATACCAAGCTGGTAAAAGAAAACGACTTTGAGTCCAACTAAACACCCAAGGAATAGCGCGTAAGCTACTCAAATCCTTTTTACCATTTTTGCGTCGTGCGGGACGAGAACTAATTTGCAATTGGCTAATTTCAGGAATGGGAGTTACTGACAAGAAGAAATCTAGAAAATCGGGCTGTTCGTAAATTAGCGCGCGATAGGCTTTTCTAGCGGTTTTGGCTAACTCTTCCATAATTCCATTCCAAGGGATGATATCATCAAACCCACTTCCTAATAAACTAGACTGAATCACGGCAGTGGTAGCGGTTTCTAGGTTATACAAGGCTAATTCAGGAAGGGAATACTTAGAAGCTAACACTTCTCCTTGTTCCGTAATTTTAATTCGTCCGTTAATAGTAGAAGTTGGTTGAGCTAAAATTGCCGCATAGGCAGGACCGCCCCCTCGTCCTACCGATCCACCCCGTCCATGAAACAATCTTAAATCAATATCATGGGGTTGAGCCACTTTTTGTAGGGCTTTTTGAGCTTTGTGGATTTCCCAATTACTGCTGAGAAACCCTGAATCTTTGTTACTGTCGGAATACCCCACCATGATCTCTTGTAGGTTAGTCGGTTGTAAGGCCGGAAGGGAGCAAGGGGCAGGATCGTTCGAGTTGCTAGAAAACTGAAGTTGATCGTATCCCCCTGCCAAAGCTGCACGATACAGGGGTAACTGGAATAAATCTCCCATCACTTTTGGAGCACGTTTTAAGTCGTCTACCGTTTCAAACAAAGGTACAATGCGAATTGTAGTGGTACTAATAGCTGGATCATAAAGTCCTACTTCTTTTGCTAACAACAGTACTTCTAGAACATCGCTAACATAATTAGTCATACTGATAACGTAGGTTTGGCAGATTTCTAAGCCAAACTCCTGTTGCAGATAACGCAACATCCGCATAGTTTCGACAGTTTCACTGTGCTCGGCTTTTTTGAACTGCATCCCTGTGGGAATTAAGGGACGTCGGGTCCCTAGTTCCTGTATCAACCACCTTACTTTCTCTTCTTCGGGAAGCTGGTTATATGGTTGGGGCAGAATATCTAAGTATTCGGCAATTTCTTCTATAGCATCAGAATGACGGGAGGAGTCCTGACGAAAGTCTAACTGCGTTAGAGTAAAGCCAAATATTTCGGCTTGAAAGAGTAAATTGTCTAGTTCTTGACAATTAAGCCCGGTTTCTTTCAGATTTCGTTTAATGAGTTCTAAATCTTGCCAAAACTCTGTTCCCGAATGATAAATATTCTGTACCGTCAGACTAGAAAGCAATTGCCTTTGTTCTGGGTTTGCCAAACGATCATTGCGGTCGCGGGTATTTTCTAACCGTTTTTGAATATAAGATAATTTTAAGCGATAGGGTTCGTGCCGGTAACGGATAGCCAATTTTTCATAAATCTCTGGCATGGCCGAGCGGTCCTGTTCCAGGGCATCGAGCAAGTCTTGAGAAACATTGCTCCAGTGGAGGGAAACACTTAACAGTTCTGTTAAATTCTCAATAGAATGCAAATACTTCTCCAAGACCAAGTTTCGCTGATAACAGGCCGTCTGCCAAGTTACTTCTGGGGTAACAAAGGGGTTGCCATCACGATCACCCCCAACCCAAGAACCGAAACGACAAAAGGTACTACTGGGAGGACGTAACCAGGGAAAAGACGACTTCAAGGCTCGTTGTAATCGTTTAGACAGTTGGGGTAAGGCATCAAATAATACTTTATCGAAGTAGTGGAGAGCATAGTCCACTTCATCGAGAACACTGGGTTTAAACTGGTGGAGTTCATCGGTACGCCACCAGAGGCGGATTTCTTCTGTGAGTTGTTCCCTAGCGGTTTGAGCTTCCCAAGAGTTGTTCAGTCCCATCCCTTGAAACGATTCTTCAGCTTGATCCAACTGTTGTAGAATGCCTACAATACGCTGTTGTTTACGTCGGATCGTGTGGCGAACAATTTCAGTGGGGTGGGCTGTAAAGATTAGGCGAATGTCAAGTTGATCAAACAGCCGTTGAATTTGTTGAGGCGGAACATTGAGTTGTTTTAATTGAGGGAATAACCAGTGAAAAGTTCCAGCTTTATCAGAAGCAATATCACCTTCAAAGCGTTTTTCTAATAAGTTTATCTGTTTGGATGAGCTGTAGATTTCTTTTTCTTGTTTATTTAAAGATTTATTCTCATTTCCGGCACAGGTCGCGCGTCTTATTAACTGTTGCTCTCGTTGTTCGTAATGTTGCTCAACAATGTTAATTAGTTGAAAATAAAGAGCAAATGCTCTGGCGGCCCGAATCGCTTCATTAAGTTCTAACCGTTCAATAAGTTCGGTTATCGAGGCTTCAGGGATATTTGTCACTTGTCCCTCAGGAGAACACATCGTCCGAAGTTGTTTAAGTAAATCCACCAATTCCTGACCACATTCAGCTTCTAACACTGCCTCCCATAAATCTTCAACAAGTTTGAGACGGTGACGTAAAAATAAGTCGGAAGTCGAAAAAACGTTAATGTCTTCGACCATGAATTGAGATGATTCATGCAGCGAATTCATGGGAACCTCAGGGACGTTCTATAAACCTAGTAAGGATGGAAATCTTTAGGAATCGAGAGCAGTATAGAGATCATTTTTTTTCTTTTAAAAGCCTTTAAGAAGTCAGATAGTTAAACTTACCTTAGTTAGAGTTAAGTGTTTGCTAAATTTTTCTTGAGCCTAGCGATTCCCATCATTCTATCGGTTCTGGCCTGGATTAGAAATTAATTTAAACTTTTTTTGGCAAAAATTTAATTTTACTTTAAGAAAGTGGGTTGGTTGAACTGCTGTCAGGAAAGTTGAGGATAGGCAAGCGAGCACCCCGAAATACTTCCTCACTAGCTTCTCCCAACTCTTCCAATACTTGAGTGATTTGGTGGACAATGAGCAAACTACCCAAAAACGGAGCAGTTGCCAAACTTAAGTAGATAATAATAGGACGGAGGGGCTGATTAACTTGGCTCACAGATCATTACTCCTAATGCTAGATTACTGGTTTTATCATATACTCTTCTTTGACAGTCTTAATCGTTTATAATAAACTTTAAGAAGTTTATTATTGTTGATGCTGATCAGGAAAAATTAATTACAAATTACTAAGATGCCAGGAATGATTTAATCAGTTAAAATGAACAAAACCATGATAGCAAAAAACAGAATTATTTATTTTAAAAATGTCAATAATAAATTTTGCCTAGCTGCATAGCAATTGAGATAAAGCTGACCTTGTCCAAACTTTAAATTTAAAGTGGCAACAGCTTCCAATAGTCCATCTTTATAATACCCTCTTAATAGGCTTTTTAGGATTATTGAGCTACCATTTTTGTTTTTATCTGTTTACTATCATTAAAAGTGATTACACTGTATTTTTTCTATGTTCTATCAAGCTAAACCTCTATCAAGAAAAAAGAGAAAAATTATATGTTTGTACTTTAATGCTAATCTTTATAGAGAACATAATTAACACTATTATGTTCTCTATAAAGATTAGCATTTTTAAGATTTAAATAGGTGTTTCAACCGTTGTGTTCCAATTGTTACTGGAGCAAATCATGGCATTTATACAACCACAGCTGTCTATCCAAAAATTAACCATTAACTATCAATTAAACTTAGATGTCTTCTTATGAACCTCTACATCATAAATACCGTCCCCAAACATTCGCTGATTTAGTGGGACAAGAAGCGATTACCACTACTTTAATAAATGCGATCATCTCCCGAAGAATTGCCCCTGCTTACTTGTTTACGGGGCCTAGGGGCACAGGGAAAACCTCCTCTGCACGAATTTTAGCCAAATCGCTTAATTGTCAACAAGTCGAAAATCCTACTTTCACCCCTTGTGGTAATTGTGAAGTATGTCGGACAATCACTAAAGGATCAGCTCTAGATATCATTGAAATTGACGCAGCTAGTAACACAGGAGTCGATAATATTCGAGAAATTATCGAAAATGCACAATTTGCACCTGTTCAGTGCCGCTATAAGGTATACATCATTGATGAATGTCATATGCTTAGTGTAGCGGCATTTAATGCTCTCCTCAAAACCTTAGAAGAACCCCCAGATCGAGTAATTTTTATCCTCGTCACCACCGATCCCCAAAGAGTTTTACCGACAATTATTTCTCGCTGTCAAAGGTTTGATTACCGACGTATTTCCATAGAAGCCATGGTGGGTCATTTAAGCAAAATTGCTCATCAGGAAGCCATTGATATTGCCGATGAAGCTCTAACATTAGTCGCCCAAATTGCCAATGGGGGATTACGAGATGCTGAAAGTCTTATGGATCAATTAAGTCTATTATCGGGAACTATTACCTCAGAGAAAGTCTGGGATCTAGTTGGGGCAGTTTCTGAACAGGATTTATTGAAATTATTACAGGCGATTGCCTCAGATACTCCAGAATCAGTTATAGATAACTGTCGTCATTTAATGAACCGGGGAAGAGAACCTTTAGTTGTCCTGCAGTACTTAGCAGGATTTTACCTCAACCTTTTGATTGCCAAAACAGCCCCCAATCGCCCTGATATAGCAGCAGTAACAGCCACAACTTGGCAAGCTTTATCTACTGAAGCGCAAAAGTGGAAAGTTGAGACTATTCTACAAGGACAACAACGTCTTAAAGAAAGTGAAGTTCAACTAAGGAATACTACTCAACCTCATTTATGGTTAGAAGTTACCCTTTTAAGTTTATTACCATCAGCTTGTCATTCCCAAACCGTTTTCAAGTCTGATAACGAAATAGAAGTTAGAAGAGAGGAGGTAATAGACAAGAAACAGGAGATAACACTCACTATTTCTCCCTTGTCTAACTACACCTTTCAAATGCCCCAATCCTCCCAAGATTCTCATATCTCACAAGCGGAAAAGACGATAAAAGATGCAAAACTTAACGCTACGGAAATATGGCCGTTAGTTTTAGGAGAATTACAACCTTTTTCTCAAGATTTAGTCAGATCTAATTGTCATCTTCTTAATTTAGATGAGTCAGCGGCCTATATCGAAGTTCGTAGTCAAGGATTGCTCAAATTAGTCCAAGGAAAAATTTCTAATCTTGAAACAGCTTTTCTCGAGGTTTGCCAACGTCCTATTAAGGTTAATTTAAAAGTGGCTTCCTCTTTTAATAGAACTTCTAAAAGACCTCAAGCTATTGAACTGTCACCGTCAAATCTTCCTCCAGTCAACAATAACCAAACCTCAAAAGCAATTAATCCCCAACCAGTTACCCATTTTTATTCTTCTAACTCTAATAATAATGACTCAACATCTCAAGCTCCTCAATCTGAAATAAAATTACAATCTCAAATAGAAATTGATTGTCTTAAAAAAAAACTGATTTAACTGAAATTTCTGGTAGTATTGCTGTTGAAGAAATTGAAAAAGCTGCTAAAAGTTTAGCTAAAATATTTGATGGAGAGATTATTAATTTATCTCATCAGTTTCACAGTGAATTTTCCAATCTTATTGAAAAAGATTTAGAAGTCAGTAAATATCATTCATCCCCACCATCGCAATCATTTTGAAGAAATCATAAAGCTTAAAATCTTCTTGTTGCTAAAACGATTGGTCAACAACAATCAGAAATAAGAATAGAAAATTCAGATTTAACTCAATCAAGTTCAGACTTGTTACATAAACCATTCTTAGAAGAATTAAGAATGTATAATAATCAGGTAACTGAATCAGTTGATTGGGAAAAACCTGATAAAATAGATGCGATTACTCAGAGGGTTAAATATAATTCATCTGCTTGAGATAAGCCATTAGAAATTCTACAATATAATACACAAGTAAACAAGTTAAAACCTTTTGCTCTAGGACGACCAGAAGTCATAGACAATGAAGAAGATTTCAAATGTTAACAAGGATGTATTTTTTGAATACATCTGTTATAGGTTAAAATGAAGGTGTATAGCTAAAACAAAAAAAAGTTTAATTCTATTAAAATATATTATATCTAATGAATTATCAATCAATCATTAATTGATAATTCCAAATTTTTTTAAATTAAGTTTCTATGAGAAAAAGCAATCTATCAAATTTAGTTATGGATAATTTTTTTCCCAAAAATCCTCACCTGATGAATTAATAAATGAATTTAAATACGATTTTATGTTTACATCCGAATGATAAGCTAACCAGCAAATCAGATGTAATTTACTTTGAAAATTTGCACCATAACTCACGTGTAATTACTCATCTAGGAGATAATCTAATTGGAAAAGGAGACGGAGGTGATGAGGAGATATTAGTCAATTTGCCTCAGGTTTCTGACACGATTTACAACTTGTTTTTTGTAGTTAATATCTTTAATTGGATTAAACAAAAACAAAACTTTGAACAGGTAGAAAATACTTTTGTACGATTAGTTGATTGAGAAAAAAATCAACTAATCGCTCATCATAACCTTTTTAGCTGTGAATACCAAGGAAACCCCGAAATAATTTTAGCAGAAGTTTATTGTCATAATACTGGGTGAAAAATGACTGCCGTTAGGGAAATAATTAATATTAAAAATATTTAAAAAATCGTCAATTTTTATTTTTAAATTGCGAAATCTTAATTAATTTTCTTCTAAATAACTCATTTATTCTATTATTTTTTAATGTAAATAAAAAATAATAGTTGTGGTAACATACCGATTTTTTTAGCCATATCCTTACGGGGTAACTTCTTAAACAATATACATCCAAGAGCAACTTGTGTTTTATCTTTAAGCTAATTTATTGCCCGCTCTAATTATGGTATATCCTCTTATGGTAGGTGTTTAAGCTGGTTATTCTGATCGGTAATTTTAGTTATTCTAGAAAAGTTTTTATTTGCAAGGCTTCGAAATATCCTAAAAACTTGATTACATAAAGATTTAGCTTTTGGATCTGAATACAGTCATCATTAGAGTTTTAGGAATTACTAACTACTAATCTACCAGACCTAGTCTGGTTTGGAAAAACCGGAATTATTTCTTTAAAGCTAATAGAACAATTGCTCGCTAGATTAAGGGTTACATCTAAAACTAATTCGTATTCATGTTCATCCTCCTAAAGGAATATTTAACCCTGATGTAGGGAATAGCAAAAGAACTGAAAGCATACCTTTGATGGGAATTAAATTGTTCAATGGTACAAATCAATCCTAAATAGCCAATTTGTGATAAATCTTCATAGAGTTCTGAACACTTATTGCTAACATGATAAGTAACTTGAGGAACCAATCCAAATATGGTGACTCAACAGATTTATTACGCAAGGCCAGAGAGGAGTCCCGCGAATAAGTAATTAAAAGTTCCATGCCTTCCTTGTACATCATTCTACTTAGTTTCCATTTATACCTCTGTTCTTGAACAATACCGGTAGCTTAAAAATAACTAATCTAGGTCATCAATTGTTCTATTCAGCAAAAATTAGGACTATCGGCATTACACGGAAATCTTGCAAAACTCATGTATTTTCCTAAGGGGAAGATACATGAGTTTTGCAAGGTTGAGAAAATGGCAGACTAATCTTTAGTCAATTTTGTTGTAATTGACTAAAGATATCTTCCTAACAAACCCAGATTCATCATGGATTCAAAAATTACATTCGATATTCCTGACTGGCTGTTCGGTCTCGATTTCAGCTATAAAACTTAAGTAAGTCCTTAAAACCAATTAGAGGTAGTAGAACATATTCTATGAGTAACACCAGTGATTTTCGTAACGCCATCCGTGATGTTAAGGGTCAATCTCTTATTGGTCCCAATGTCATTGCTAACGCCCTACCCTATCTTGGAGGCGGATTGGTGCTGACAGCTGTTGGCACTTATGGGGGACTAGGGGTGATTCAATCCTATCCTAATCTATTTTTTCCCTCCTTAATCGCAGCATTTATTGTCGAGTTTGTCCTGTTTTTTGTTGCTTGTAATATAGCTGAACAAGGCAATAATGGCACAGCTTTACCTTTACTAGCCCTTTATAGTCTTCTTTCTGGGTATACCCTTAGTGGGGTAATCTTTGTCGCTTTAGGAACTCAAGGAGTTGGGTTACAAGGTATTGCCGTTGCTGCTGGAGGTTGTGGTATTGCTTTTATAGCAGGTCGCAGTATTGGCTCCAATCTTTCTGAACAAGATGGCATGGCTTTAACTAAAACCATTAGCTTAGGAGTTATTGCCCTATTAGTGGTAATGATTGCTCAAGTATTGTTTGCCATATTCGGGGTTTATACACCGACTTGGTTAGACATTGCTATCTCTGGTATTGGGGTATTTCTGTTTGCTGGAGCCGCCGTGGTAGACTTTTATATTTTGCCCCGTACCTATCGTAATGATCAGTATTTCTCGGCAGCCCTGTCGATGTACCTGACCTATATTAACCTGTTTATCTTCATCTTACGTCTTTTGATTGCTATCAACAGTCGCGACTAATCTATTGGAGTAGAGGGAAGCACTTATTATTTGCGTGCTTCCCTCTACTCCAAAAATTGAAGCAGCCCTTTTTCTTCTCAATAACTATTCTCATAAAAATGGTCTACTTTTAGTAGGTCAAGGATTGTAATTATTATTGTTTGATAAGCAATCTATGCCAGACTCCCAATTCCAACCAACTAAAACCCCTAAACTCAGAGAACCGAAGTTTGATTTTAATGAATATACAAAACACCTCAATGTCCGTACCGCCATAATAGGATTTGTTCCGAGCCTACTCATTGAATATCTGACTGGTCAGGGCTTATTAAATTCGCTGGGTTGACAGTGAATAACCGTGCCGGAAAAAAGAACGTCATAAACTCTTCTCCCAGTCGTCAAGTCTGTTCCCTGATTAGTCTAAGGAATTTCTCCGATACCTGTTCAGTTTTGGGATAGCTTGAGATAAGCTGAAACAAGAATAGTTAATTAAAACAGCACAATATCAGTACATCATAATGAATGTTTTTTTTCCTCGTTTTCTAAAAAGAGCTTACCGTAAAGAGCCAATTTCTAGCTTCATCTTAGTGGTAGGAGTGGTTGATTCGGTAATCGGGGGGGTATGGGAGAAGTCGACTTTACTGTCCTCTGGACTGGTGGTGGTTTTACTCTCTGTAATCCTACGCTACTGGCACACTCAAAAAGCCCAACATTTAGCGAGCGAAGATCCTCCCAGACGATACCTTCCCCTGAGTCCAATGCGATCACCTCTACCAAGATTAACTAATGATAAGCCTCGTTAATAAAAACTATAATTACTAAAGCTTTGCGGTAAACATTATTGTGACTGCCAAGAGATATTCTGAAAATTCTCTCCACATTGCAATATGAGATGAACAACTACTTAGTTTTTAAATTGTGATTAATGCCTCAAGATCAACAACATCCCCGGGAAAAAAAAGATCAAGCAGTGGTCAATGCCCTTCTCCAAGAAGAGGCTAATCCTCACAATCTAGCAGAATTAGCTCGGTTGCGTATCCGCTACCATAAGTTTCCAGGGGCTAGGCAGCTCCAAAATGATCTAGAGTTACTATTGCAACAATGGGAACTGACCGAAGAACAACTGTTCGAACAAACCCGTCAACTCCATGAAACTCGTCAAGTTTATCAACGTATTAAGGGCAAAAGTGCTCAGGATTGGAGTTGAAAGCGAGGGGTTGGGTGGAGTACAGCCAGTTGCTTAGCACTCACCATAGCTTAAATGAGTGTGAAACAGAAAAGCAGTTAAAAAAGAGCCATCTCTAAATGGTAGCCTACCTAAAAGTTCGGCTGGTAGAATTATAAAAACGATGCCTAACCCTTTTCCACAGAAATAATCGTTCGATGAGGAGGATTACTGAAGATGATAGTTTTGTAGTCAAATCTTACTTCTATCAGGTTTAATTCTGCATCAAAAATATGAGAATTCTTACTCCAAGGTTCTATACTCTTCATCGGAACAAATGACGTAGGGGGTAAGTTGTAAATCACAGGAGTGGCAAGATTATTATACACAATATCTGATATTATCCTTGCTAAGAGGATTTGTGAAATTTTAGTGGAAATAGCTTTGCTTGCCACTCTTGAGAATTGACATAGAACAAATTGTAATGTAACTATCTTAAAAGAACTGTTAGAAAAATCTGTTTTTTCAGCTAGACCATGTACCTATTGGACAATTTCTTGTTTTTCATCTTTGAATTTAGCCACCACAAACATCTAAGAATATTAAATTTAAACCCTCACACTGAGATATTATTCTGTTTTTGATTAAAGTAAAGGTGTAAGTCTAGAGCCGAAACCTCCATCGAATATCCTCGGCTTAAAACATCTTGAACAACCGTAAGGCTATAGAGCTTTAAAATTTCATACAGACTTTTTCGTAAGCAATTTTGAGCAATTTTGGGAGTTAAAGTCTCTTCCTTTCAAAATACTAAGAACATGAATAAGGCGGCGGAGTTAACTTCAAAGACTGCTTGCCAAAAGAAATCACCCTCATCATAAGCATGAAAAGAAAATAAATAGTACTCAGGATAGGTAATGTTATAATGAGCAATTTATTTTAATGAGCTTTGCTTAAATGATTTCTGATGGAATCAGAAAATTAATATAATACTGAGTTATTTTTTAAAATTTTAAGATTGTAATATGGATATACTTTTGATAGGTTTAACTCTAATTTTTTTTTCAAAAATTATCCACTCAAGTACGTTTTTATATTATTGTTACTAACATTTGATATTTATTATCAAATATTAGTACTTTCTGATTTAGCTTTTAGTTTGCAAACTAGCCCCAAATTATTTTTGAAGACAGCTATTAGAGTTAATCACTGTTGGATCTATCATTTCCATACAAATTTTAGGATTAATCAAATTACTATGAGTCGCAGTTACAGTCAATTTTTAACCTTGTCAGGTTAAACTATCCACACTCACTAGTCCTAATAACCCAATGGTTGTAGCTGCTGGGATACAAGGTGAGATATTAAACGTTGAACTCAATAAGACTTGATAAAATTATAACAGACACAGCAAATACTATTAAATTTAATGAAGTTTACTCTATTGCTTGAAATTAGTTAATAATAGCCTTGATTGAGTTATCTAGTAACTATAATTGATTTCTAACAAAAAAGTTTAATGTAAGTGCTAAGGCAAGATATCAACAGTATGTCAATGACAATTAGGAAAAGTTTGGTGTAGTTCTTTAAAACTATTCTAGTCTGAACTCTAAATGTTGCAAGTAGAATCTATGCAAGAAAAATTTATGATTCTTAAATCTTTCAATAAAATAATTTAGTTTTTTTTTATAAAAGTCTTTAAATAGTAGTTAAGTACATATTTGATATATAGGTTTTTAAGAACACTAATAATTAGTAATTGGAAGATTTTTATTATTGAAAATAGGTTTAAACTCACAATATTTTGTATTAACTATTTTTTGCAATAAAAAAGTTAGTTATGGGTAGCAACTTTGATTCTTAAAAAGACAATTATTATTCAATATGTCATTGACATTATGATTTATACTTTCTCTCTCCCTGTCAGAAATGATTCATTACCGTTACCAATTGGCAAAGTATCTTGATGCCCTAATAGTTTTAGATGAGATTGTCGTCGTCTGTGATGAAGATTTAGAAGATATTGCTATTAACTTTGTGCTCGCCGTTGGACAATAGATTCTTTATAGAGATTAGCCAAAAGACATCGGGCAGAAATTCGCCGATAAACAATCTCAGAAGAACTCTCTCAAGAATATTTAATCTTTTCCATTTATGTTTTAACTCGATAATTATACGAAAACCTTTAAATCTAAGAAAAAATAATGAAAGACCCTTGGGCGTCTTACCTTGTTTCGACTCCAAAGGTCTTTACATATCACTTTTACTCCTCACACACAATGTGAGCATATCAAACTCAGCAATAATATTTAAGGAAAAACATGACAGTTTATTGATTGTCACAAGAAAAAAATAGCTCAGAGAGCTTAGTCTAGATTATTGATCATCATTCTACAAGAAATATCGGGTGAGCATAGAAGTTATCGAGGCGTTCTTATTTCTTTTTAGTTAGGAGATAGTTAATACGTGAAAAAGCAGGTCATTACCCCCCGACTCATTTACGACTTAAATGAGTAAAGAAAAATTTTGTATTGATTATCAAGGATATTTAACTATAATTTTAGGATATCATAAATTATGGGTATAAAAATTGAAAAAAATTAAATATTTTTACTCAAAACTCAAGTATCAACTGATAAAACTACTCCATAAACCTCTTTATTGATTAGTAACATTGGCTGCTGCCCTGGTGACTCTTTATCTAACCATACTTGATCCGTTTAATAAACCTAATTTAATGAGTTTAAGCATCCTCGTATGGTTGACTATTGTTTTCCTAATTTTGTACAAAAAAGAGCAATTTCAGTCAGATAGTCGAATATTGTAAACTTTTTTAGGAGAAATTTTAATTATCGGTATATTACTCAGAAATATTTTTTCTGCTGGTTATCATCTACTTATTTCACCGTTAATATCTGGACTAGGATTAGTTTTAATGGTATCAGGAATAAAGGTATTAAATCAATATTCAAAAGAATTATTTGTTCTTCTGTTATTGGCTGTATATTCTACTACATCAGTTTTAAATGCGATCAATTTATTACTCTTAACGGCTAAATACTCTAATATTTTTCTGCTAGCAATAGGCTTTAATTCTTATAGAAAAAGAATCTCTATTGTACTACCAACAGGTTGAATGTAAGTCTACAGAGCTAGTTCTGGTGTTGAGAGTATTATGGTGATATTTTTTGTTTCCATTCTCTTCTTATTTATTCTTTCTGTCAATCGAACTCACCAGTCTGTGTGATCAAAGCAGTGTTATTAGACTTTGTAACCCATGTTATTAAGGTTTCTGTAATTGCAGTTTTAGTGGGGTTTCCTGACGGGGAAGCTTTTGAATACTTGCATTAAGATGCTGGAAATCTTGTATTTTTCTTAGCATCAGTATTAATATTTGGGATATTTTATTGGTTATTTATTTTATGTACGTCCAAAAAACTTTGCTTCTCACTTAAAATAAAGAGATTAATTTTGGATAGCCAATTTTAGAAAATATTCCTGACTATGATTCACTTAAAAACATTCCTGCTCTAGAAAAAGTCAAGGAAGATATTCAAGTATCTTAATTGATTTAACTTAACTCATCATAAAAAAACTGATAATAAGTGTATAACACAAGAGTAAGTAAGTTAACTCTTATGAAGAATGCTTCCTATGAAATTGTAAGAATTAGGGTAGCTGCTGTCCTTTGAGTAGGGAGTATTGGAGTTTTTATTGGTACTTTTCTGGTTTCTCCTGTTCAAGAGAATAAATCTACGGTATTATCTTTGGAGTTTCCCTCTTCGATTCCTTTAGTTAAATTGCACTAGTGGCAGAGAATTTGCCAAAAAGGTAATTTTCCCCAAAAAAAAGAAAGAGTTACCAATACAAACATAGTGACAACATAGTAACAACCAGAAAGATATAGAGACAAAAGCCAGTTATCGTCGATATGATGGGGCAAACGTCAGTCGTTTGCTTTTTAAAGAAGCTTCTATTCTACCAACAACTATATTAATAAGGATGAAACAATAAAAACAACATTGGATTTTATGGAATATTTAAATATAACAAGAGAGCTTACTTAACCGGTTATATCAATTAAACTGGGAAAAGTACTTTAACTTATGCACAACATACTCAAAATAAGCCTAAATATAATTAGAACATACAACGAACTCTATTTTTGTTTATTGATTACAAAAAATTATTTGAGATAGCTTATTTGTAGACTTTAATTTCAAGTTCCGTCGCTTCCAATTTAGACTTTACAGCTTTAGCGAAGACCTATCAAAACCTAGAAACAGTTTGGGTTAAATGGTATAGTTTTTCGAGGACTAAATTAGTGCTACTGAGCTTGAGATAGTAAAAAGTGGCTGAATTCTAAGACAACCTATATTGAACAATAAATTTAAATTTTAACAATAAGCGAACTATTGGAAATTTAAACAATTCCTGAATGAGACCTCCAAAACGTTAATATTAGTGGTCTTACACTATCAGGTTCGGTATAATCTCGAAATTAGCAACAAAAGAACTACAATAGAGGATATTCACCTAAGATTGTGTCAAGATATGGAAACAGCAGAATTAAAACGCGAAATTCAAGGGATTAGCACGCGCCTGGGGAAAACTCAGGAATATCTTTGACTTACCTGCAATAAAAGCCAATATTCAAGACTTGGAAACCTTAGCTGCTCAACCTGAGTTTTGGGATAATCCTGAGATAGCCCAAGTTACCTTACAAAGACTCAACGATTTTAAATCTAGTGTTGAGCAGTATCAACAGTGGCTAGATCAGTTAGAAGATACAAAAGTAATTGCTGAATTACTAGATTTAGAAGAAGATACGAGTCTATCTAAAGAAGCGGAGACAATCATTAGCCAACTTAACCGTGAACTTGACCGCTGGGAGTTACAACAGTTATTATCAGGTGTTTATGATATTAAAGGAGCTTTTCTGAGCATCAATGCAGGGGCTGGCGGAACCGATGCTCAAGACTGGGCGCAAATGTTGTTGCGGATGTATACCCGTTGGGGAGAAAAACAAGGTTATAAGGTACATTTGTCCGAACTTTCTGAAGGAGATGAAGCCGGAATCAAGTCAGCGACTATAGAGATAGAAGGACGCTATGCTTTTGGCTATCTCAGAGGAGAAAAAGGAACTCATCGATTGGTGAGAATTTCCCCTTTTAATGCCAATGGAAAGCGGCAAACTAGTTTTGCGGGGGTGGAAGTTATGCCAGCGTTAGAAAAAGAAGATATTACTGTTGATATCCCTGAAAAAGATTTAGAAATTACCACTACTCGTTCTGGCGGAAAGGGAGGACAAAACGTTAACAAGGTAGAAACGGCGGTTCGTGTAGTTCACCTACCGACTGGAATTGCGGTTCGTTGTACACAAGAACGTTCCCAACTCCAGAATAAAGAAAAAGCCCTCGCTCTGCTTAAAGCGAAATTATTGATCATTGCCCGAGAACAACGCGCTCAAGAAATTGCTGAAATTCGAGGAGATATCGTAGAAGCAGCTTGGGGCAATCAAATTCGCAATTATGTCTTTCATCCCTATCAAATGATTAAAGATGTAAGGACAAATCAGGAAACAACGGATATCAGTGGAGTTATGGATGGTAATCTCGATACTTTTATTGAAAGCTATCTGCGCCACGGGGGTCGTGGCGAGGATTAATTGCTGCTAATTGATACTATCTATTCATCAGAGCAATCTTTAGCACTTTGCCTTGATAGATACTCCCAAATGTAGAGAATTTCTCTTTGAGAGCAATCTATTTTTGCTAAGCAACTATACAACTATAGTTAAGCAACTATACAACTATAGTATATAGTAACGGTTAAACCGTCGGTAATCCTAACATAGCCAGTAGCAGAAGAAAGAGAGACATAAGTCCTCCAATCACCATTCCCACTAAAGCAACAGCAGTGACTAGATTTTTTGACAGAGATTTTAGTCAACTAAAAACGTAAAGGAAGACACTGATACTGAAACTAATTAAGCAAAGAAGGATAGCAGGAAACGTTTTCAAAAAGTTCGCCTATGGGTTAGCCTAGCCAGTGTACAACAATTCCATCATTTACTCTATGGCAAAAAACTTATTTGAGCGCCAAGCTAACCAGTTAGTTAACTTTAGCCGTCTATGGGGTTATCAAGCCTGGTTAGTCTTTTTGGTCGTCTTTAGCCTTTGTGTAACCCTAATAATCTTTACAATTCAATCTCCGGTTCAGTCTCGTAACCAACCCTCAGAAATTAGAGGAGTGTGGCTAACAAATATTGATAGTGATGTACTTTTTAGTCAAAAAAAACTGTCCGAAGCCATTGCCACCCTCAACCAATTCAATTTTAATACTCTCTATCCCACCGTCTGGAATTGGGGTCATACCCTTTACCCATCTGAAGTTGCCCAACCTATTACCGGGACCAAACTAGACCCCACAGAAGGGCTACAGGGACGGGATATTTTGCAAGAAATTGTTAAGCAGGGACATCAAGCAAATATGGCAGTCATTCCTTGGTTTGAATTTGGGTTTATGGCCCCTGCGGACTCCCAACTTGCTAAAAATCATCCTCAATGGTTAACTCAACGAAAAAACGGTGATAGAATTTGGTTGGAAGGAAAAGTCCATAAACGGGTTTGGCTAAATCCTTTACATCCAGAAGTTCAAACCTTTATTACTAATTTGGTCACTGAAATTGTGGGTAATTATGAGGTAGATGGCATTCAATTTGATGACCATTTTGGCATCCCTTTTGATTTTGGTTATGATGATGTTACCGTCGCACTTTATCAACAAGAACATCAAGGTAAATTACCTCCAACCCCCCCAATAAATTTGAAGACAACCAATAATTGTACAATTGATAATCAAGTTTGGCAGGAATGGACAAGATGGCGGGCAGAAAAAATTACAAGTTATATGACCGAGCTATTTAAAGCTATTAAAGATACCAATCCTAGTGTTATTGTCTCTTTATCTCCTAACCCTCAACCCTTCTCAGCTAACTGTTATTTACTCGACTGGCATCAATGGGAACGCCGAGGATTGATAGAAGAATTGATCTTACAAGTTTATCGTCCCAATCTTCAAGATTTTGAACGGGAATTGAGAAGCCCTGAAGTTCAACAAGCTAAACAACATATTCCCTTTGGAATCGGAGTTCTTTCTGGTTTAAAAGATCGTCCAGTTCCCATAAAACGGATAATAAAGCAGGTAGAAACCATTCGTCAAAAACAATTTTCTGGGATTTCCTTTTTCTTTTATGAAAGCTTATGGAATTTTGACACAGAATCCGCAAAAGCGCGACAATCAAGTTATCAAAAATTGTTTCGAACTAAAGTAAGTAGGCCAGAAGCTTAAGGGGACGATTTTGGGTGTACTGTCCGAAGTCCCAGTAACTGACATGCCTATGACTTAACCTTTTGTCCTGACCTAAGATAGAGACATTTTCAGAAGATTTTTGGTAGGATCAAAGACTACAAGAAAGTTAACACCAAAAGACAAGGAGATTTTCTATGTCCCGTAAATGTCAATTAACCGGAAAGCAAGCTAATAACGCCTTTGCTGTTTCCCACTCCCACCGTCGGACTAAAAGATTACAAGAAGCCAACTTACAATGGAAGCGAGTTTGGTGGAATGAGGGCAACCGTTGGGTTAGATTACGTTTGTCTACGAAAGCCATTAAAACTCTAGATAAGAAAGGGTTACAAGCGATGGCTAAAGAAGCGGGAATTAACTTAAATAAACTTTAATTTCGCAATCTATAGAGGAAAGTTTTGAAAAAATGAGGAGGATGGGGAGAAGTAAATTGAGTTGATAGCATGAGTAGTAATGGATTATTTCGCATTAATATTTAGTCTTTGTCCTTTATTCTTGATAAGACATGGGGAACTAATCATGACTCAAGCCTTAATTCCCGTCATTCTCGCTGGTGGTAAACCCAATCATGACTCAAGCTTTAATTCCTGTCATCCTTGCTGGTGGCCAAGGAGAACGTTTTTGGCCTCTTAGTCGCCGTCATCGTCCCAAACAATTCCTCTGCCTTGATAGTAGCGGACAGAGCTTATTACAATCAACAGCTGACCGTCTACTTCCCCTAGCCCAAAATTGGGATAATCTTTGGGTAATTACCTCGGCTGCTATTGCTGATGGAGTTCGAGAACAATTACCAAAATTAGCTGAAAGGAACCTCTTGGTGGAAACCCAAGGGAAAGATACTGCCCCTGCAGTGGCTTGGGCTACTCTAAAAGTGGCTGAACGTTGTGGACCAGATACAGTCATTGGTTTTTTTCCTGCTGATCATTTGATCGCTGATATTCAAGGGTTTGAAACGACTCTCAAAGCTTGTTCCCAGTTAGCTATGGCTAAAGATGCCATTGTCACCTTAGGCATTAAACCTAACTATCCCTCTACAGGCTATGGTTATATTGAACAAGGAGAAAAACAGGGTGGTTGTGAGAAACTGCCAATCTATCGTGTCAGTCGCTTTACTGAAAAACCTGATCAAGAAACTGCCCAATCTTTTATTGCAACAGGAAAGTTTAGCTGGAATAGTGGGATGTTTATTTTTCGGGCAGAAGTCGTCCTCAAAGAATTGGAAACCTATGCCCCTAAGATGATGCAATTACTTAAGGACAAAGGCGAAGCGGCTTATTCTGAATTAGAAAAGATAAGTATTGACTATGCCCTGATGGAAAAGACCCAATTAGCCTACGTTTTACCAGCTAATTTTGTTTGGGATGATTTGGGAGACTGGATTTCTCTAGAAAGACTTACTAAAGGAAATGGGGCTAATGTAGACTTAGCTAATCACGTTCATTTAGATACTCGGGGGACGATCGCTTATTCGAGTGACAAAAACCACATTATTGCTACTATTGGATTAGAAGATCTGGTGATTGTGCACGACGGCAATGTTACCCTAGTGGTCAGTAAAGAACGTACTCAAGACATCAAAAAACTATTAGAGTTATTGCAGGCTAATGAACAACTAGAAAGATATTTGTAAATACTCGCACCGACTGCAATGATTGATGATGACTTTAGTCTCTAACAAATTAGAGACTATTAATACCGGTTCTTTCAGACTATGAGTACGATTAGTTTATAACTAATGACTTCCAAAATTCTCATTCTGAACTATGCTGTGATACACCAAAAACTTTTGACTTTTCCTTATTGTAGTGTTGTCATAGCCAGGTGAGAAAGTCCTTAATGTTTTCTTTTACTCAAACTAGTGCACGTCAACGGGAAATTATCGAAGTAGTCCTCGGTAATGGCTGGGACTATATGCGAGGGTTATTGACATTAGGAAAAGTTGATAACCCTCAAATTCCCCCGCCAGAGGTCTTGCGCAATATTCTAGTAGAATTAGGTCCATTTTATGTGAAATTAGGACAAATTCTCAGTACTCGTCCTGATATTCTTTCTCCTAGCTACATTAAAGTGTTAACTGCTCTACAGGCTAATGTTCCCCCTGTGTGTTGGGCTAAAATTGAAGAGTTACTTTTACAAGAATTACAAAAACCTCTAGAGAATGTATTTGAAACCATTAATCATGAGCCAATTGCAGCTGGTTCTATTGGTCAAATTCATCGGGGGACTTTAATCAATGGAACCGAAGTGGCAATTAAAATCCAACGGCCAGGAATTGATAGAATTGTTGCCCAAGATATTGCTTTAATTCAAGGAATTGCTGAGTTAGTTTCTTTCACGGAGTTTGGACAAAATTATGACATTGTTAAATTAACAGACGAGTTTGCTCAAGCTATTAAGTTAGAACTAGATTTTACCCAAGAGGGACGCTATACTGAGCACATTAGCCAAAATTTAGCAACGAGTAGCTGGTTCAATACTAAAGATTTAGTTGTTCCTCAAGTATATTGGGAAGTTAGCACGAAAAAAATCCTAGTTTTGGAATGGTTAAATGGTAAACCAATCCTTAATGCGAATTTCGGTATACCCCCTAGTCGGAAATCTATTGAGAAGCGAAAACAAGAGATAACAACCCTACTATTTAGAGCTTTTTTTCAGCAACTTTATATCGATGGGCTTTTCCATGCCGACCCTCATCCAGGGAATATTTTTTACCTAGATGATGGCCGAGTTGCTATTATTGATTGTGGTATGGTGGGGCGACTTGATCCGCGAACTCAACAAATTCTAACAAAACTCTTATTAGCAATTTTTGACTTGGATGCCCAAAGTTGTACTCAGCTAACAATCGAGTTATCGGAGTCAGGACAGCCCGTTAGTTTAGAAAAATTAAAAACAGATTATGAAAGAATTTTACGAAAGTATTATGATTTAAGCATTGCTAAACTGAACTTTAGTGAGGTGGTTTATGAAATTCTACAAATTGCTCGACAAAATAAAATAAAAGTTCCTGGAAATTTAGGATTATATGCTAAGTGTTTAGCCAATTTAGAGGGTACAGCCAGACAATTTAATCCTTCAGTTAACTTGTTTGATGAAATCAAACCATTAATGACAGATTTATTTCGTCGTCAATTAGTAGGAGATACCCCATTACAAACTAATTTAAGAACTATTTTAGATTTAAAATCTATTTATTTGAAAACTCCTCGGCAAATCGAAATACTATTAAATCGTTTATCCTCGGAAACTTTACAATGGAATTTGCGATTAAAAGAATTAGAGCCCCTACGCCGTAGTGTTGATGCTTCTGCTAATCGTCTGTCTTTTAGTATCGTTTTAGGTTCATTAATTGTAGGAGCTGCCATTGTTTCTAATGGGTCTCAAACTCAACAATTATCTCTAATTAGTGTGACTTTATTTGCCGCAGCAAGTTTATTAGGAATGTGGTTACTTATTAGTATTTTAAGATCAGGACGTTTAAAGTAAACATTTTATTCTTTAGAAAATTTTTTAAAAATAAAAATTAACCTATCGTCTAAGTTAGGTGGTAATTAATTGCCACTTGTAATGTAAAAATGTTTAATCATGTATACACGATCAAACATCGCAAGAGAGATTTTTCATAGATGGGTCAGGCTTACTTTAATAAATTAAACTTTTTAAGCCAATGAATATAACTAGTTTTTCATTTATAAATACTTTTAAAAATTTTAATAAATCTAATAATTTATTGCTTATTGCCTAACTATTAATAATTTTCTACTAATTTAAAAATCATATAAACAGTTAAGAAACTATAGAACTGTATACTAATTATATTTTTATTTTTAGCTATCAGTTCATCTAAGTTTGAGTGTACTTTCAAAGACTTCTAGAAAATTAAAGTTGCCAAACGATGACAATAAATTTCAGTGTCTTAGTATACATTTACAGTACTATTCAACAGTACGTAGCTTATCTACTATTTTTTAATTGATTTCAGTTTCTGAAAGATTAGAAACTAATCGATATTTTTTTCTTCTTTTTATCTCACAAAAATCTACAACTCTAGCCTCTGAATAAATAGCGTTAAAAAAATAAAATCTAAATTATATTCATCTTCAAAATCTTTTAAGCAATTTCATAAGTTTTTACTTGATTCCACCCTCTTTATATTATATCTATTTCTGAACTATCAATTGGGATAAAAAATAAAATAAATATAATTTTTTTATTTCCATTATTTTGGTTTTGCTTTAACTAAACAACTTGTATGCACTAAATCATTATCAATGATAATGAACGCATCTATATTTTTTATTTTTCTCTTGATTTAAAAATTTTAATTTTTTTAAATTATGTAGAATTATTTTTTTATTTTAAAAAATGGGTAAATTTCTATTTTTTTTATTACTTAAATACTTTATCTATAAATTGTTTTTAAAATTTTATTTTCTGATAGATTTATCCAGCCTTAAATTTATTTAACTTTCTCTACTCTTACATTTAAGATAATATTTATGCTCTTATTCTCGTTATAAAAAAAATCTTAGAGTCCAGTTAATTTTCCATTATGTTAGCTAATGTCTAAGACAAGCCCGTATCTAAAAACATATTTTTCAAAAGTTTTAGTTATTGAAATTCATCTACTTACTTATTGTTTTATTTAAATTAAATATTTTTCAATAAATTTCACCACATATTTTTTTTTGAAAAAACTCTATTTTTTATTCGTATAAAATATTTAAAATTTTTATTGTTTAAAAAAATATTTGTGTACGAAATAAATATGTACTATTTATCCGTCATTAGTTAGGCTGTTAAGTCAAAAAGAATAAATTTATCACACAACATTCTTCTAAGAAGAAGAAACTTATTTATTGAAGTCAATTAAACATTTTTTTTTAAAAAAAAATGTTTAATTGACTAATTTTTCATACTTAAGTTTTTGATTGCTTTTTTAAAAAAGTTTTAAAATTTTTATATTTTCTTACTTTGCTGATTTTAGAAAATTAAAATAATTATTGGCTAGACATTATATTAATATTTTTTATTTTAAATTTACTAAATTAAGAAATTTTTTGTTTTTATTTTTAATATTTTACATTTTGCTTATAATGATTGACATAATAAATGACTGCTATCTGCCAATTATAATACTTCTATTGCTCTTAGCATTTACTTTATGAATATCCTCTTATGGATTTTTTTTAAAAAAAGAAGAAATATGATATTAAGTTGATAATCAATAATTATTGGTGTTTTTTAAGACTAAAAAAATGAATTTCAATCGCCGTAAATTTTTAATTACTAGTGGAGGTTTATGTGGGTTAAGAATTGCCGCTTCAACCTATCCAGGATTGAGAAGTGAGAATACAAACTCTCAACTTCCATCTACCCCCATTCAAAAATCCAAAAAGACTTCGATTTCTTCCCCTATAGCCGTTGCTCCTCCAGGATTATTCGCTCCTGTACTAGGAGATGCCAGAATTATTGTCATTAGCGATCTTAATAGTGAATATGGGTCTACTACTTATGAATCAGAAGTTAAACAAGCAATCACCCTTATTCCAGGATGGAAACCTAACTTAATATTGTGTGGGGGAGATATGATTGCTGGACAAAAAAAATCCCTTGCTAAAACCCAAATTCAAGCCATGTGGTCAGCTTTTGATGCTAATATCAGTAACCCTTTACGTCATTTTAATATTCCCTTCGGGTTTACCATCGGTAACCATGATGGATCAGGAGCAATTTATCAAGGAAAATATACTTTTGCATCTGAAAGAGAATTAGCCTCAAATTATTGGAATCAACCGACCCATAATCTGGGATTAAACTTTATTAATCGGGTTAATTTCCCTTTTTACTACAGTTTTATTCAAAATGATGTTTTCTATTTAGTTTTAGATGCTTCTACCTATATTATCTCCTCTGAACAGTTAACCTGGATCAAAAAAAGTTTAGCAAGTTCTATAGCACAAAAAGCGAGATTGAGACTGGTTATTGGTCATCTTCCTCTTTATCCTATAGCTGTAGGACGGAATAACGTAGGAAATTTTTTAAGTAATGGAGAAACATTACAATCAGTGTTAGAACACTATAGAGTTCATACTTATATCAGTGGACATCATCACGCCTATTATCCAGGAAAAAAAGGCCGATTAGAATTACTTCATATCGGTGTGTTGGGAGCAGGTCCCAGGAAGCTCCTAAACAGTCATAGCATTCCTAGCAAAACCCTAACAGTAGTTGATATTGATCTAAATTTTCAAACTACTAACTATACAACCTATGATATGAAGACTCTGGAAGTGATCGATATTAAAACATTACCTAAATTTATTGGCAAAGTGCGGCGTAGAGATCTTATGGTTGACTCAAATTCTTGACGGGAAATAAACGATTGACAAAGAGGTCAATTTTATTGACCTTTTCTAAGTAAAATTCATCGTTCTACTAATTTTGCATTGAACTAATTACGATTAAAAGTCCATCGTTTTAATTCTTATGACTCAGAACGAGATAATAAATCAAAAATCTCTCGGAACATATCATCAATGGCTTTACATGCAATTTGGACTTCACCACAATACTCCCTTGTTGCTTTACAACCATAGTCTGAGGAATTACACCATGATAGTAGAACCCTAGTTCTTAAAAAGAAAAGTCGTTTTGAGGAAGAATGGAATCGACATTGAGTAGGTACAATGTCAGCAGTTCTATTACAAAATTACTGCATCCGAGAAACAATAATGGTAAATTGCTTAGAATCTTGACTGTTAACTGTTACCAAGATAAAAATTAAAACCGTGGGCATTTGCCGTTTTAAAGCATCAGTTAGGCTTAATCTTCTTGGAACCAGAGAACCATTGTTCACATAGACAACAAAAACATTGCCACCAAAAATATCATCATCGATATTTGCTCAAGCATTAGAAGTTCCTCTGGTTCTTAAAATTACTCCTATAGCTATGCTCAGGATAAGATAGATTTACATCTGATTGTTTCGCTAACAATTTTTTATTAGTCTTGATAAACGCCATGGGTATTGAAAACCTTCGCTTTTAAGTTTAGTTAAAATAAAAGCACGAAAAATATTCTAAGAAATCTTGTGACTCAGCAGCCAACTACAGCACAATCAACCTATCGAAAGATTCTCACACAGACAAAGTTTGCTAATAGCTACTATGCCATTTTAGGACTTTATCCGTCCGCTTCTGCCGTCGAAATTCGGAGAGCTTATCGGGAGCTGAGTAAATGTTACCATCCGGATACCACAGACTTACCCTCAGAGGTAGCTACAAAGCAATTCCAAAAGCTTAATGAAGCCTATGGAACTCTAAGTAATCCTGAAGAGCGATCACTCTACGATTTCAAAATTGGTTATTCTCGTCGGAATGTGATTCAAACTCTCGATGAGAGTCCACAACAAAAGGTTCTAGGAACTTCCCCATGGCCAAATCCAACGTATTTTGATTCAAGTAATCGTCCTTTGTCAGCCGGAGAAATTTTCGTTTTGTTCATTTTGGGATTAACTTTTGTAGGATGTATGCTCCTAGTAATCACTATTAGTCTCTTTAGAGGAGATCAAATTTTTTCTTCTACTGCGGTGCTTCCTTAACAACCTACTTTTTAAGTTCTTAAAATCAAGAATAATAAAGTGGTTTGACTACTGACAGACTGGTTAGTGGACTTGTCGAATTTCTAACTGAGTGGCTTTATTATAACATTCTTATGACATCAACTCCTCTTGAGACTCTTCTTGACAGCCATCCCCTTCTTAAGATTGAAAAATAGCTCGCTGAAATTAGCCTAGATATCGGATAATTAGCAGTCTGCTATCCTAATCCTAAAGCAGGAACCATAGATGAAGAGATTACACGGGTTATTAAATACCCTCTAAGTCGCTAGGGGTTTGAATCGGCCATTTATTTAAATTCTTTAGTGATCTTTTTTTGGGAAACGAGACGAAGTGACTCATTTACTAATAAAATAAGAACAAGGGGCTTGCTGTCCTTCCGAGAACTGCAAGCCGTGGTTTGATTTTGTTACCTTGATTGAAGTAGTAAGCGTTGTTTAGTTTAGCCTCTAAACGACGCTATTTTTTATTCGCTTAAGTCTAGGGGAACTGGATGGACTAACATTAATTTTATTCCTCATAATCATCAAGTTCACCAAGTTGTCTGAGATGAATGTGCTTTCGCCCTAGGGTAATTTCGAATTCGTCCCCTGGTTGTAAACCCATTTTCTTGGTGTAAGCTGAACCAATCAAAAGGTTACCATTAGATTGCACACTAATTCTATAACTAGCTGAACGTCCGCCTCTTCCCTGCCCTTCTGAAGAGCTATCTAATTCAATTCCTTCCGCGTCAATTAAGGCGTTAAGAAATTTCATCATGTTGACTCGTTCTATACCATTTTTAGTTTGGGTATAGTAGCCACAAGCTCTAGCTTTTTCTTCTTTACCGAGGTTACCTAGCTCTTTAACTTTTTCGACTAATGCTGTACCGGTCAGGGGTGTATCTTGACTCATTAACTTAAACAGTAACTAAATGAATAATATGGTTGATAGATTAGAAATCTAAGATGACATCGAGAAACTCAAAAAGTGCCACGATTACTAACTATCTCCCCTTCCATTTTACACACAACAAGTAAACTTTATCTACCATCTGACCAGATCAATAATAATCTATTACTCTCGCTCTTTAAACAAGAATCATCTACAGAATTTACAAATATTTGAGTCTCAGGGTTTTTGTTGAGAAAAACGTGTTATAAAATCAACAACATACCCTTTAACAGTGCCTTATAGTCTACTTAAAACTAAAGGAACAAACTAAGCAAATGAAGTTAACAACTCGCAGTCATTATAGCGTTAAAGCCTTGCTGGATCTTAGCTTACAGCCTAACTATGGTCCAACTTCAGTAAAAGCGATAGCAAGACGACAAGATTTACCAGCTCCTTACTTAGAAAAATTACTGATTGAAATGCGTCATTCTGGGTTAGTTAAGTCAGTGCGTGGTTCTCAAGGAGGCTATCAATTAGCGTGTCAACCTAGTCAAATTTCCCTAGGACAAATTCTGGATGCAGTTGAAGAAAAAAACCAACCTTTGTCAGGTTATCAGCCTGATCTTACTCAAGGATCAGATTGGGTTGCATTTAGTTTATGGAAGCGGCTTCATGAGAAACTTAAAGAGGCACTTTACAAGATTACTCTTGCTGATCTTTATTATGATGCTCGCAGTTGGCAGGCCTCTCAAGGAGAAGCCACAAGTTTTGTAGTGTAAGAGATTAATATTTAATATTTAAAAATTAATTGAGTCACTATAAAACTTGCTGTAATTTTTATGTGTTTAGCTTACGTATCGCCGTTAAATAGCATTTGACTATTAATTAGGATTGCTCAATTTATTACAAACAAAGTTTCTTGATTAATTGAAAAGTTTTAAACAGTTTAATGAGGATAATTGAGCAAGAAATGTAAATAAAATTAGAAACTTTAATAACCTCACCTAAAAAATAGTTTAAGCTAGAAAATGATCAGATTATGAAGACAAATCTAGAAGCAATTATTTTAGGAATAGCGGCCATAATTGATTATGGAATAGGCGACCCTGAAGAGTGGTGGCATCCCGTACAAGGGATAGGATGTGCTATCTCAAGGTTAAGTAACGTTGCAATCATCACTTCTCAAAGAAAATGGCAACGTCACTGGTGGGGAATTATCCTAGGGTTAGGGATAATTCTTGGTAGTGGAACTACTAGTTGGATAATCATTTATCTGGCTAAAAATATTCATTTCTTGTTAGGAATTGTAGTCCAAAGCATTCTCTTAGCAAGTTGTTTTGCAGCCCGAAGTTTATGGTTTGCAGCCGAAGCAGTTCTTTCTTCTTTAGTCAAAGGAAATATTGTAGTTGCGCGGGCTCAACTTAGTCAATATGTAGGAAGGAATACAGATAATCTCTCGGAAGAAGAAATCTTACGCGCTATCCTAGAAATGGTCTCAGAAAATGCTGTCGATGGGGTAACAAGCCCGTTATTTTATGCAATCGTTGGGGCATTTTTTCCAGGAATTGGGTTGGTCCCTTTTGCATTCGGTTATAAAGCGGTGAGCACCCTTGATTCAATGATTGGTTATCAAAAAGATCCTTTTAAAGATTTAGGCTGGTTTAGTGCAAAGTTGGAGGATTATTTAACTTGGTTGCCCTGTCGTTTGACCGTATTAACCTTAGCCTTAATATCAGGAAAACCCCTAGCTGTTTTATCAATCTGTCGTCGGGATGCTCCCCATGATCCCAGTCCAAATTCAGGTTGGAGTGAATGTGTTTACGCAGCTATTTTAGGAGTTCAATTAGGGGGTACCAATACTTACCAAAGCGAATTAAAACACAAGCCGTTATTAGGAGATTTCCTACATCCAATTACCCCAACAATTATCTATCAAGCTTTACAATTAACTCAGATTTGTTTTCTTTTATGGTTGGGATTAGGGATAGTGGGTTTATTTTGCCTGACAAATTCAACATTCTCTTGACCTTACTACAAACTTCTATTTCTAAATCGTTGATTCTCTGTTTTATAAGGTTAACTTGGTTATCCCTACTATCTTTTGTTCAACTTGATTGCACTTCAGCCAAAGCCTTTATTAATCGTTGGTTCTCAGCATCGGTTCTCACTGCTACGCGAAAATAGCTGTCGCCTAATCCAGGGAAATTTAGACAATCACGGATAAAGATCTGATGTTTTTTTAATAATTTCTGTTGTAGCTGGGAACTAGGAACTTGGGTTTTCACTAACAAAAAATTAGCGGCACTGGGGAACGGTTGTAATCCCTTAAGGTTTGATAATCCTTTCAATAATCCTTTTTTGCTAGCAACTAACCAAGACCAAGTTTGCTGTTGAAACTCGTGATCATTGATTACTGCCTCTCCCACGGCTACCGCTAGGCTATTAACAGACCAAGGATCTCGCCACAATTGCCATTGTTGGAGACGATGAGGATGGGCAATTGCGTATCCTAATCGGAGCCCAGGAATACTATAAAATTTGGTGAGTGATCGTATAATCACCAAATTTGGATAATCGCCCACTATCGGAATTAAGCTTTGTTGCTCATGAGGGGGTAAAAAGTCCATAAAGGCCTCATCAACTACCACTAAAGCAAATTTTTCAAGTAAGGGTAATAAAATATCCCGATGAAACAACTTCCCTGTGGGATTATGAGGATTGTTGATGATCACTCCGCTCGATTGCGGATCAACAGGAGCTAAGTTCAGGGAACAAGTTTTTCTTTCCCAAGAGAAGGGGCAAGACTTTACCTTAGCACCAAATCCTTGTAGAGCGCGCCAATAGTCCCAAAACCCAGGAACCATTAAGTAAGTGAGCTTTAGATTAGCTAATTCCCGACCTGCCCAGGTCAATAGTTCGGATGCTCCATTACCGGGAATAATCCAATCAGGTGAGATGTTATGTAATTGTCCTAAGGCTAATCGCAATCGAAGATAATGGGGATCAGGATAATGAGTAACAGAGGTTATTCCTTGCTGAAAAGCGGTGATCGCACTGTTAGGAGGTCCCAAAGGATTAATACTAGCAGAAAAATCTATAATAGAAGTGACTGGACAGCCTGCTTGATTCGCTGCCCAGGTTAAGTTTCCTCCATGGATAGGCCGTTTCATATTAACGGAATAACACTTATGACTTGGGTGCAACTTTTTCCTTAAATAGTTTCCCCGCAGAAAATGCCGGAACCCTTGTCGCAGGAATTAACATTTTTTCGTTCGTTTTTGGGTTACGTCCTTCACGAGCTTTGCGATCGCGTGCCTCAAAAGAGCCAAAACCAACAAGAGTAACTTTATCGTCTCCGGAGACTGCTTCCATGATGGTGTCAATGGTAGCCGAAATAACTGCTTCAGCCTGCTTTTTGGTGACATCGGCTCTATATGCTACTGCGTCAATCAATTCGCCTTTATTCATACGAGAATCTCCCTTTGTTCTTAATTTAATGGTTTTTAGGATAAATTTCTCCAGGGACATCTTGCCATAGGAAATTTTTCTAAGGAGCCAATTAGAGAAATGTTAGTTTGGGGAAATTCCCCAAATCCTCATAGGCTAGATGTTTCACTGCATTATTCTAAGCCCTATTTGTCTTCTTTGGGATAGCTTAAACCTTTAATTTCTGTAGATTTTGTCGACTTTTTTGGAAATTTGTTCCCTAAACTTGTCCATTGTGTCTTAAAATATTTAAGAGAAAACTAGCAATAACGGAGTGAAAGCTTAAATAATTAAAATGTAGACGAATATAAATTGAGAAAATTAAAACTAAATAGATTTTAAGTAAGTAGCTTTTAATTAAAATTAACAAATAGATTACTTTATATCTCTATATTAAAGTAATTAAAGTTAAATCCATATTGCTGAAAATTATATTTTATTTAACATAAATTTTAAACAAGGACTTACTTAATTAAGTAGCTAGATTATATTTTTAGACAAATATAATTTTAGTAATTTTATGAAGTTTGTTTTGTAGAATTTTTTTTTATTAAATTTATTCCTAGACTCTAGGTTAAAGTAAAACTACTTTTACTTAGTAACTGTTAAGAATAATTGCCTTATTTGTCACTTTACCTTTGCAGTATTTTTTGGTTTGTCTACTTTTTCTTGTTTTCTTTAGAAAATGGCTCGGTTTATATATTTAACTCTTTTTTAAAACTTCAGTAATTGTAGGAAAATATAATTTTAACACCGCTAAACTTATAAGAATATATATAATAAATTTGATAAAATCATAATTGCTTAATTTTTTTTATGAGAGCTCTTCAAAATTTTTTGTTTTTTATTCTTTACCAAGTTTTTTTCTCCCACTTTTCAAGTAATTCTATAATTCTTATCTTCCTCAAATAATCTATTTAAGAATTATTTTTATAAATACATTCCCTGATAGTCTGAGCTAATCTATAATTTCTTTAATTTTCCATTATCTTGGATTCAAACATGATACTTTTACTTTTGTTTTCGTCTTGTAAAAAATTTTTTAGGTGTGAATAAAATTTGATAATTTTCGTTCTTCTAAATAACTTGAGATAGATTTTTAGGCAGTCTGCCATACAATAATTAATGAGCGCTCTTTTTTGAATATAATTATTTATATTTAAAATTTAGTGATAGGATTATCGTCAAACTGTTTGAGAAATTTAGGGTAATCACCAGAAGTTGATGAAAGACTGGACTTTTGAATAATGAATAAAAGCTTAAACTGTACCGTATCTACATAAAAACGAATTATCAGGAACAGTTATGATAGACGACGATGAGGGTAGCAATGTATATAAAGAACACATAGAGGAATAGAGGACTGAGCCTTCTTATCTCGGAACAGACATCGTCCTAGAAAATATAATGGTGACGGGTCGGTCAGGTATAAAGGGTAACAGTAAAGTCAAATGACTGAAACCCTTGTCTAGTCAAAAGGGGTTAGAAGAGACAATCTCCGGCGTTTATAGCGTAAGCACGGAAGGTGAGCGGGTCAAAAGCTTAGATTTTAATTACAATGATTTCCATGGCTAATCAAACGGATCTTTCTCCAGAACAATATCAGCAAAAAATGCAGCGACGTAAGAAGGCACAAGCACAACGTCTGGCCCAAGCGTCTAATGAAAAAGGACTTGTTATCGTTAATACTGGTAATGGGAAAGGAAAAACGACAGCCGCTTTGGGGATGGTTATAAGAGCCCTTGGACATGGATTTCGAGTGGCTATCGTCCAATTTATTAAAGGAGCTTGGGAACCTGGAGAAAAAGAGGTACTAAGTCGGTGGGGGGACCAACTGGAATTTTATGCTATGGGGGAAGGATTTACATGGGAAACCCAGGATCAAGAACGAGATATTGAAAATGTCCAAGTTGCCTGGGAAAAAGGGTTGTCTTTTATTTGTAACAAAAAGTATCGATTAGTGTTACTCGATGAAATTAATGTTGCCTTAAAATTGGGCTATCTCGATGTAGATACGGTTTTAAAAGGATTGTCCCAAAAACCGTTCATTACTCACGTCATATTGACAGGACGCGGTGCACTCCCCTCCTTAATAGAAAGGGCGGACTTAGTGACGGAAATGACCCTAATTAAGCATCCTTTTAAAGAACAAGGGGTGAGAGCTCAAGCAGGGATTGAATTTTAGTCAATTTGAAGATAAACAAGCATCCAGGATGCGTTGGTCGTTGTCACTGAGATCACCAAGACGATGGTATCCTTCTAACGTGACTTCTGAAGATCGTTTACTGTTGGTAGCTACTGGAGAGACAACCTGTAAACCAATGGTATAATCGTATTTTATGCCATCGTGAGGATCGACAATAGAAAGATTTATTTGACGACTATCAAAACTACCTGAAAAACAGTTAAATTCTGATCTCGGCATATAGAATGCCCCAATGACTTCCCCTTTTTGAACTTTAAAGACTAAATATTCTTGTCCCATAGTTTCTGGTTCTGGTGATCGCCCATACAGATAAACTCCGTTAGCTAAGGCACTAGTTCGCGTTAAGGAAACTTCCTCAGATGAATTCTCTTGACTATAAGATGAATTTTCTTCAGCTGCCTGTACAAAATGACCACTAATTGTCCCTGAACTAATGAGCATACTCAGAGATACTATAGGTAACAATCGGAGATGTGTGAGTGAAAATAAGAATGTTGGAACAAAAGACATTTGATTTGCCTGAACATATGAACTAATATCAATTACAAGAAATGTGCTTATTTAAGCTAATATCGAGACTGGGAGGAAGTGCTCATTGGGGACAATCCTTTGTGCTATTATGTTAGATGATGTTGTTGAACTCGTTGTATCCAAACATGCTTGATTGAACCATTTTTCCTTGGAAAAACAGAACTGATAAAAACACCACATCTGCTCGGTTCAACTTGTTTTTAAAGCAATTATTTAACTGTCCCACCAAACACTGCTGGGAGCTGACGTTAATTAGCTCAAAAAAGTTTCCCCACTACCATTTTCATTGTGCAGTAGTTTTCTAGAATAGGAGAACTTTTTTCTTAAGTTTTAATAAATGATCAATAAATAGAAAAAATTTTGATTAACTGTAACAATTAATTTTTATCAAATAATTTTTTTTACGAAAAAAAACGATCGTTGAGAAGACGACCGTTTTTTTTCCATCTAAGCTGATGTTTGTAGAATATCCGATGACTAGAAATTGATTTAACTAGCTGCCAAATATTCCTTGACATTTGCTTTACTTCTACGTAAGTGGGCTAAGGCTTGATGTTCTAATTGACGAACTCTTTCACGACTAATATTGAGCTTTTCACCAATTTTGGCTAAAGATAGTTCTTTTCCATCCTCCAGTCCGAAGCGCAAGGTAAGGATCATCTGTTGCTGTGGAGTTAACCCCTTCATTAAGTTTCTCAAGTCTTGGCGTAGTAACTCTTGGGTAATGTAGTTGTCAGGAGAAACACCTCGATCTTCTAGAAGTTCTAAAAGTTCTGTGTCTTGATTATCCCCGACCCTGACATCTAGGGAAATAGGTTGATGCGCTACGCTCAAATACTCCCGAATTTGGGAAGCTTCGAGATTTAAAATTTCACCAATTTCGGTAGGGGTAGCACTGTGACCTAGTTTTTGAGACAGTTCTCGTTGGATTTTCTTGATTTTGTTGAGTTTTTCAGTGATGTGAATAGGCAGGCGAATAGTGTGAGCCTGTTGGGCAATTGCTCGAGTAATTGCTTGACGAATCCACCAATAAGCGTAGGTAGAGAACTTATAGCCTTTAGTTGGATCAAATTTCTCAACTCCTCGCTCTAACCCTAAACTTCCTTCTTGGATAAGATCAAGAAATTCCATATTGCGCTTCTGATACTTCTTGGCAATAGCAACCACTAGGCGCAAGTTGGCTTCAACCATTTTACGCTTTACCCGATTTCCTTGGTCAATGGTTTTTTTAAGGTTGGCTTGGCTAAGTTTAACAGCTTTTGCCCATTCTTTAAGACTTGGTTCATGTCCTAAGTCTTGAGTAAGTCGCTCTTTTATTTCCAAAAGAGACATCATTCTTTGTACTTGTTTCCCATATATAATTTCTTGCTCATGGGTTAGCAGAGGCACCCGTCCAATTTCATGCAGATAAGTCCGCACCATATCTGCTGAGTACATAGGCTGCTTCGTTTTTAAGTTGACATTGGCAGTGGGCATTGGTACGTTATGGCTCCTTTAAATCTGCTTCAAAGTCTTTCACTATACTTTAGTGTTTTCCCAGAATTTGAGTAAATACACACGAATGCACTAGAAGAAACAACAAACGCGTAGTCGATATGACTTTTACTTTATTCCATACTAGCTTATCTGTTTAGGTGATGGCAATTATCAAAAAGTTTATCCCTAATTCAGGGAAATAGAGTGATTCAAACTACTTTGAGCAAAGATTGTAGCTATCACTTACAAAGTAAATTTTAAGTATCTATTATTTACTATAATAACGTAAAAATAAATATGACGAAAGATTAAAGTTGATGGTGATTTCCGAACCTAACAAGAACTATATCCTTCCTTGCAAAGACTATCCTATAAAATTATTAATTGAGATAATTCACAACCAGTAACCCTTAGCTATTATTTCATATAGCTTATAAAAAGCATATTATTATTAATATAATTAATGATTATTGCTCAAATTTTTTTTAAAAAGCTTGATTGACAAGGACTTTAAGTAATTACTCGTTATCAACAGAAAATCAAGCAAAAATTAGTAAAACAAATTGATAGGATTTTACTTCGTAAACGTTCTTAGATTTAAACGATTAACGACTAACTAAAAAACATCTCTCAGGTTAAATTTTAGAAAAATTTAAGCATTTAAAAATGTTCTATTCAATTTTTCGCTCGGCTGATTACTTATTACCTATTTACCTCAAAAATCTTTTTTCAATTGAGGTTTAAAAAAGAAGTTAGCCCCACCTCTTGATATGTTTAAATAAAAATTGTAGCCTTAATTGTTGGTGGTTACCATCTCAGAGTTGGATAATCGTCAACTTTGTTCTGTTTTAACTTGAGATACTGAAAATAACAAAAGTGTTTTCAAATCTCGTCGAACTCATGTACTCAATCAAATGATATGATTTAAAAAGGGTTTACCCCGTGGGGCTGTGGCTCAGTAGGATAGAGCAAGCGCCTCCTGAAGTGTCGGGCATCATGGACGGAAACGCCATAGATGAATGTGGTCAAATTCAAGGAAGCCTAAGTCTTCTTAAAGATAAGGTAATCTTGAGCCAAGCTCTACGTCCCTGGTAGAGAAGGTGCAGAGACTGGTTGTAGGTTGCCAAAGGGAAACAAAAACAGTAGGGGTAGTAATGTCTACAACACAACGGCCACCACCTAAGGACAGCAAATCTATGGTGAAGGAATAGTCCAGAGAGTGAGGAAACTCACACTAATCTGAAGCGCTAGGTCGCCGGTTCGAATCCGGCCAGTCCCGTTAATCTATCAGCAAGTCTCTATTAAACGGTAACTAGAGGGAGCATAATATAATATTATTCTAAGCGTTATCCATAATTGAGCACTCAATCTATAAACTTTTTGGTTTAAGTTCAGATATGAGTTACAAACATCGATAGTTTATAGCTCATGATTAACTTTACTGTGAGTTGTTGTAAAGGTCTAATGACTTTAAATAGCGTTTCTCACTAAGGGGAAGATTGAGGTAGACCCTAATTTATTTTCTGTTGCCTAAAATTTAAAAAATTTTGTATTTCATTAGTATGCTTTACGGCTATCCCAATTAGTTCGATAGTTCTATATATTGTGTTCATGTTGTTAAAAACCAATCCTAAAAAACACCGTATAAAAGTCCTTTCATCTCGTTGGAAGTATAGGTTGTGGCCTCTAATTTCCCTGGTAGGTATTAGTCTGTGGGCGGGTTGTAAAGAATTACAGAGTTATATGGTAGAACCTGAAGCGATTTTCGTTTTGGGAGGACATGAAGAACGCGAACACTTTGCCGCTCAATTGGCTACTCGACACCGCGATCTCCCCATTTGGGTGTCTTCTGGGAGTCCTCAAAGCTATGCTAAAAAGATTTTTAGGGAAGCCGGTATTTCGAGTGCTCGCCTTTATCTAGACTACCAGGCACGGGATACTGTAACTAACTTTACAACCCTAGTAGATACCTTGAAAAAACAAGGTATTGATAGTGTTTATCTAGTTACCTCCGCTAATCACATGAACCGTGCTCGCGTTATTGGGGAGATTATTTTTGGCACTCGGGGGATTATACTTAAACCTATAGCCGTTGAGTGTGATCGTCCTCCTGAACCATTCAAAAAAATCCTCAGAGATGTAGCTAGATCACTGCTGTGGTTGGGGACAGGAAAGACAGGAGAAACTTTGCTTGTTCCTTAAAATCAAATTTTTAGTGGTATTGCAAAGTCTACGGCCAAATGTCTTGGGGTTTAAGCTCTGTCCTTTTTGGGAGACTCTGTGTGCTATAATAATGGCATTGCGTTGGTGTGCATAAAGTATTTATAGAGTGTTTTTTTAGAAAACTGATTCTAGGACTTTGTACTCGACAATAGCTAGTAAACTCTCCCTGAGACGTCTTCTTCGACGGAAAAGCTCTACCCGGTTAAATAGAAATTGTAGGTTTAATTGTGAGGTGATTCGAGCTATTAGATATTCCAAGAACGATGCGTCCTGTTATCGGGGGTCAATGTTACTTCGGATCTAGAGTGCTTGTGGATTTGGTTTGACGGAGGTGTAACTTGGAAAAACTATGTCTAGCTAAGGAAAAAATAAGCAAAAATCCCTGCGGTTCTAAGTCCAGGGAGTGTCAGAACAGAAAGCTGTGCATTGAATTAAAAGCAGCAAACACAGGCTTAGGAGAGATGTCGTGACACCCAGAGTTCGTATTGCACCAAGTCCCACTGGAAATCTACACATTGGAACTGCGAGAACAGCTATTTTTAATTGGTTATTTGCTCGTTATCACTGTGGGCAATTTATTTTACGCATTGAAGATACGGATCTTGAGCGATCACGACTAGAATATACGGAAAATATCAAATCAGGACTCACTTGGCTAGGGTTAAATTGGGATGAGGGTCCCTTTTTGCAAACCCAACGCCTTGATCTCTATCGTCAAGGAATTCAAACCTTACTTGATAAGGGGTTTGCTTATCGTTGCTACTGTACTCCCGAGGAATTAAAACAAATGCGGGAGGAACAAAAAGTAAAAAATCAAGCTCCTCGCTATGATAACCGCCATCGTCATCTCACTGAAGCAGAATGTCAAAAGTTTGAATCCGAAGGAAGAAAACCCGTTATCCGTTTTATTATCGATGATAACCGTGAAATTGTCTGGAATGACTTAATCCGAAATCAAGTAACCTGGAGAGGAACTGATCTCGGTGGGGATATGGCAATTGCTCGTGTACCTCAACTTGAAGGAGAAGCCTTCGGACAACCTCTGTATAATTTAGCAGTGGTAGTTGATGACTTAGACATGAAAATTACCCATGTCATTCGGGGAGAGGATCACATCGCTAATACAGCAAAACAGATTTTACTTTATGAAGCGTTAGGGGAAACAGTTCCAGACTTTGCTCATACCCCCCTTATTTTAAATCAGGATGGACGAAAACTGTCTAAACGCGACGGAGCATCATCCATTGATGACTTCCGTAAAATGGGCTTTTTACCCGATGCTCTCGCCAATTATATAATGCTCTTGGGTTGGACTGCCCCTGACCCCACTAAGGAAATTTTTACTCTAAGTGAAGCCGCGAAAGAATTTAGTTTAGAAAGGGTAAATAAAGCGGGGGCAAAATTTGATTGGGATAAACTAGATTGGATTAATAGTCAATATCTCCATCAAGTTCCAGCTTCGAAATTAGTTGAGCTAGCTTTTCCCTATTGGCAAGAAGCGGGTTATGAAGTTAATTTGGACAGTGATCGTCTTTGGTTAGAACAGTTAGCAGCTCTAATTAGACCGAGTTTAACTAGGTTAACTGATGTCGTAAAAGAGGGCCGTTCATTGTTTGGAAACACACTTAGTTATAGTAATGAAGCTCTAGAACAATTGCGAAAAGAGGGAGTTGAAGGAATCATACAAGCTGTGGTTGATGATTTAGCTAATTATCCTCAGTTAACCGAAGACAATGTCAGGGAGATTATCAAGCAAGTTACCAACGATTTTAAGATTAAAAAGGGTTTAGTTATGCGCTCTCTCAGAGCCGGTTTAATGGGTGAATTACACGGGCCTGATTTGATTCAATCTTGGCTTTTATTAAACCAAAAAGGATTGGATGTAATCCGTTTACAAGACAGCTTAAGTCAAATTTAGAACAGACAAATACTTAGTTTTGGTAGAGGGATAATTAATCATATTTCTTTTAGTTTTAGAAGTTAACGTTCGAGTTTTTATTGATCCGATTAAATATTTTTAAATCCTGACTTTAGAAAAACTGATGTTGGAATATCTTTATAAGACAGGTGAATCTTTTTTGTGGAGTTTACGGCTTCCGAGTTACTTTGGATATTATTGACTTTAAATCAACAGGATTAGAGAAAAAATAAACCGATTTATGTATTTTATTCGGAAATTGATTTTGATGAGAGAAAAACTGTTAGTTAAATTTTTTGGGAAACCCTCTAATAATTTTACAAAATTAGCAGAGAAAGAAATTTTTAATCGTGCTTTTTATCTGCTAATTTTTTATGTAAACTATTTAGTATTTAGGGAAAACTCTAAGGTTATAAATATAGATAGATAACAATATCTTTAAAAACTATTTGTATTTTTTTTAAAACATAGAAAATATTAAACGTTATATTTACTATGAATTCAAAAATAAATTAGTAATTATTATTCTGATCATAAAAATAATCACATTATCAGCTAGAGCGCCAGAAGAATTTAAAAATTACTGTATTTATTTGAAAAAAAGTAAGAATTTAAAGGATATACTGACACTGCCATATAAAAATTGAAAATATAGAAACAAGATTTTACTATTAATAATAAACAGAATAAAAACTATAATTATAACTATCAATTATATAATACTTAACATTTTCACTTCATTTATATCTATAGCATCAAATATTTACATTGGTTTAATGGATGGTATTCTAAATTTAGAATAATTTACTATAATCCATTATCAGACTTAAAATTAAATAAGAACAGATTAATTTATTTCAAAAATTTACTTAACAATAACTCGCATTAATTATGGCTTAACTACCAAAAAATTTGATCCAAAGAATGAATTAACTATTTAAAATTAATTCCAGACAGAGAGAGCTATCTATCTCAAAATAGATGTAATTTTTTTAACCCATGTACAAATGAATTTAAAGAATTGTTAGGATAACATTAAAAAATGATAAAAATTACTAAATAAATTTTAAATATTGACATTAAGAATGTAGTGAACAAATCAAAAATAGAAAAAATACTTAAAGCTCTTGCTCCATTATCATAGATAAAAAACTTAGATATCAAGATAGTTTACCTTTTGTAAAATCGCTATTTTTTTGAAAAAAATCATATAGTATTAGTAAATTTATATAAAGCAGTGATCCTAGAAAGGATAAAAATAAAAATATCTAAAAAGATAGTAGGATGGCTATATGTTTTGAAAAATTTTTTTTTACTAAAACTAAAAAACTTAGTCTAGCTTTTAGAAAACTCTCTAAAAATTTTGTTCAAAAAAACACTAAAAATAGTAGTTACAGATCGATTTTGCGTTATTGAACAAGTTAATGATAAGTTAAATGCTCAAAAATAAATTCTTAAAAGAAAAACTTAAGATCTTAAAATCTTAGTCTGAAATAAAAATTTCATCATGGTTAAATAAGAGTAAATATATTTCTGTTCAAAATAAATAAGATTAAAGCAAAGAACAAAAAGCTCAATTAAATTAGGTGTATAAAGCATCGTATTGACAAGTATTATGACATTAATACTCATAGTCCATTTTAAAATTTTATTAATAAACTGATAGCAGAAAATACTTATTTTAAATTTGTTAACAAATTTAAAATAAGTAAATTAGCATTATCAATGCGGCTGATAGAGGACTAGATATATAATCTAATTTTGGACTCAACTATTCAGGTCAAAAATGCAACATTAAACACTAAAAAAATCAAGAACATTATCAATTAAGTAGAAATGATTGTATCGTTATAGTTTGTCGTGATGCCTATGGTTAAATTAGGTTAATTTAACCATATTTAAACAGATTAAATAGGAACAACGAGTCCGCTGAATTATTAAATAATTCTCTTATAGAACAATGTGCTCTCTTTGTTAAAAAACAATTCTATATTTTTTTAGGATCTAAACTTAGAGAACCATTGGAACAATATTTCAATAAATCTATTTTTTAAACAATTAGAATTACATAGTTTTGTATCAAAATCTCATTTGATATAAAAAAGTACCTCAGATATGACAATGATAATAATCAATTTAGTATTTAAAGAAATCTTTTTAAAACCTCTAAAGTGGAATGTCCAGTTTTTTGCCAACTGAATTGACTAGATTGTTGTAAACTCAAAGTTTTTAATTGTGATCGCAACCCATGATCATTGATAATTTGTTCCATTGCATCCGTTATTTCTGATACCTGATAAGGATTAATTAATAATCCCGCATCCCCTGCAAGTTCAGGGAGGGAAGATAGGTTAGAAGTAATAACAGGTGTTCCACATCCCATTGCCTCTAAAACTGGAAACCCAAATCCTTCCCATAAAGAAGGAAATACCAATGCTAATGCTTGATTTAATAGAATAGGCAATTGATCGTAGGGAACGTAATCAAGAAATTTAATCTGATTTATTATTCCCAATTCAGTTGCTTGTTGTTGTAATTTTGGGGTATAACGTTTATCTGTTTGTCCCACTAACCAAAGTTCATAATTTTGATAATTCCTGATTTCTGCAAATGCTTTAAGTAAACGGGATAAATTTTTATGGAGATCATAACGACCTAAATAAAGGAAATAGGGTAGACTAGTTTTGGCTCTTATTTTTTTTGTTAATTTTAACGGACGAAAATGATTTGAGTTATAAGCAAGGAGAATAGGAGTTATTTTCTTAGCAGAAATCCCAAAAAAATCAATAATATCTGTCGCTGTTGCTTGAGAATTACAGAGAATATGTTTAGCTTGTTTTAAAACTTGTGGAATATATTTCTTGAAATAAGGTATTAGGGGGGAGTTTTTTTTAGGAAAACGTAATGGAATTAAATCATGCACCATGACGACAGATTGACAATCAGTGTACAATGGAGCTTCAGGAACTGGTGAAAATAATAATGAACCTTCTAATTTTTTATAGATTTTTGGTAACTTAAACTGTGTCCATAATAATCGACGAAAATGACCTACAGTTCCTTGTTCTGGAGTTAAATTTTTAGGGATTAAATAACAATTAAAGTTATGATTGTCTCTCGCTATTAATAATGTAGGATTAAGTTTTTTTAAGTAAGGAAAAATACTATCAGCATAAATAGTAATACCTGTCGGTTTAGACATCAAAAAAGAAAGATTAATCAACATTTTTTTTTCCATCTAAATCAACCATTAATTAATAAATTGGTAAGCTTTAAAAGTTTGTTGTGCCGTTTTCTCCCAAGAAAATAATTTTGCTCTTTCTTTTCCTTTCTTAGTTAATTCTTTTCTTAACTGAGAATCACTAATCACCTTGAGAATAGTCTCCGCTAATTCTAAGAAATCATTAGGATTAATCAACAATGCTGCATCTCCCGCGATTTCAGGAAGGGATGAAGTATTAGAGGTGATTACGGGGGAACCTAATGTCATTGCTTCTAGAACAGGTAAACCAAATCCTTCATAAAAAGAAGGATAAATAAAAGCATCAGTTTGAGTATAGAATAAAGCTAACAATTCATCAGGTAAATAGTTTAAATAATAGATACTTTGTCGGTATTTTGAATTTTTTATTGCGGCAAAACTAGATTGATACTTCCATCCCTTTTGTCCAATTAAAATGAGATTATGAGGAATTTTATGTTGTTCCTTTAAATAGTTAAACGCTTTAATTAAAGCAATTATATTTTTTCGGGGTTCAAGAGTACTAACAAACAGAAGATAAGGAATAGAAAAATCATAATCTATAGAATTTTTGAGGAGCTCAATCTTATCAAGTCTAATTTCATTAGAAGAGTAACGACTTGCTTCGTAAGTTATCTTAATTCTTTCCGAATTAATATTGAAATATTCAATAATATCCTGTTTAGTACTTTCAGAAAAAGTAATAATCAAATCTGTCCATGTTAAACAGCGTTTAATTCTTTTCCAATATCCTTGAACAAGGGTAGTAGAATATTGAGGATATTTAAGAAAAGTTAGATCATGGATAGTCATTATCTTACGACTTTTGCGATAAGGATAAACATAATGATCGGTTCCATGAAGAATATTAGGTTTATTTAGATATCCCTCAAAATGTGACAAGATAGGATTAGGATACTTTGCTAGCATATCAGCAATAGTAACAGGGATAGGTAAGATAGAAACTTGAGGATAGTAAGTTAAAAAATAAGGTGTGGAAAAATTCCTCAAAAACCAATTTTTGACGGAAGGATGAAAGTAAATTTCTAGCTCAAAGTGTTCGATTTCTTGTAATTTAGCCAATGATGCTATTATATTTAGGACATAGACCCCAATCCCACTAAGTTTTCCCCTAAGCGGTGTTCCATCAAGACAAACTTTAAACATTATTTCTGGTTGATTATTTTTTGCATAACTTCAGCATAGCGATTCAAACAATGATAGGTTAGGTAACCGTTTTGCATTGCTTTGATTTTATTTTTTATATTCGAATGTTTAATTATTCTAAGAATAGAAATGAATACTTCTTCAGGAATTTCCCAATTAATAATTAATTCACCTAAATCATATTTAAGCAACTCGTAAGCCATCCAAGTTTTATCAGTTACTAAAGGGATTTTACCAGCAATAATGGACTCAGTAAAAATTCCTGAAGTTCTTTCCCCATAGGACTGGTAATCATAGGGTAATAAAATAACATCACTCACACTTAACCAATAATTATACTCTTTTCTTGTCAATTTATCTTGAATTAATTTCAGATTAATTCCTCCTTTAGTTACTTTTAAATTTGATTTTTCTGCTGCAATCAGACAAATTTCATTACTGTTATTCAGATTGCTGGCAACTAATTTTTTAATAATATTCCATCCTTTTTCCTCTCTGGGAAACCCTGGCCACCAGCATAAAATTCCAGGAAACTTATTTTTTATATCGCAATTATCAACTTTAATTTCAGCATGAGGAATTGGCATTACTGTAACATGTTCTTGAAAATAATTAGATAAAGATTTACCTAATAAATCACTATCTGTTAGTAACTTTAAATTACCTGCTGGTAGACTTTTCTTAATTAAATAATTGAGAAATTTATAAACAGATCTAGTTTTATCTTTATGAGTATTTCTACGATAAAGCAGCCAAACTGATATATTTTTTGTGGGAACTAGCCATAAGGCAATCGTTAAGGCAAATAATTGTAAATGAATAAATCTTTCGAGAAAAACAATAGATAATTCTGATTTGTGAATAACGTTGTTTCGCAAATATTTAGCTGTTGTCGTCCCTAAATAAAAAACTCCAGTTAACCTCAAAAATTTTTGCCAAAAATTACCTTCTTTTTCAAGATCAAAATCGCTTAAACAGTCATCCCATTCTGTAAGTAAATCACCAACTTTTGACTTAGAAGGAATAGCGGCTAAATGTTTCCAACCTAACTTAGAAACTGCTTTACTAACCGCTTGATGATAGGGAACAATGTGTCCTTTACCTCCCATTAAATTAGGAATTAGTGAAACCAATATAGGTGTTGAAGACTTTTTCTGATTTTTAATCATTAATAAATCTTATCTCATTAAAAATAACTGTTGTATCAATACAATACAAAGTTAACTGTTCGTATTCTGTTGTTTTTTCGTCAACAAAACTTACAATGCTACCCTAAATTTATTAGTTTAACTGTCTCAAACAATTCTTTAAAGACTCTAATTTCTATCGGATATTGCGCTAATTTTTCCACTGTTTCTAGTCCCCGTCCCGTTAAAACTAAAATAGGTTTACAATTAGCCCTAACAGCAGCTTCCAAATCACTAGGCGCATCACCAATAAAAAAAGATTGAGACAGAACTATGTGATGTTTTTTAGATGCATTAATCAACATTTCAGGAGAAGGTTTACGGCAAAAACACTTGTCATCAGGACGGTGGGGACAAATAAAAATATCCGCAAAAAATACCCCAAAATAGCTATATTGTTGCTGAATATAACGGTGAACCTTTTCAACATCTTGTAAGCTATAATATCCCCTACCAACTCCGGCTTGGTTAGTGATTATAATCAGTAAATAACCCGCATCTTGCCATTGTTTTAAAGCTTCTCCCGCACCATAAGGAAGCTTGACTTGTTCAGGTTTACTTAAATAGGGGACGTAGTCAACAATCACCCCATCTCTATCTAGAAATAGGGCTTTATTGAAATGTGTATGGGAAGTGTTGGTTGGATAATCCACCATTTCAGATGTTAAACTGCAATTTGTCCTTCTAAGCCAGCGTTAGCAAACAACTGAGCTTCCACTTGCTCACAAATTCGATGATAGGTCATTACGTGAATTTCTTGAATATAAGGGGTGTGGTGTTGTTTTACAAAAAGGGGATAATCTGACATTTCCTTAAGTATCCCGCCATTATTTCCCGCCATTCCAATAGTAACTAATCCCATATCTTTAGCCATCTCAAAAGCACGCACTACATTGGCAGACTTTCCAGACGTAGAAAGTCCCCAAAGAATATCCCCCGGTTGTCCAAAAGCCTCCACTTGGCGGGCGAAGACTGTTTCATACTCGTAGTCATTAGCCCAAGCGGTTAAAGTTGCCGTATTAGTTCCTAGGGCAATTGCGGGTAAACCTTTACGATGCAATTGAAACCGCCCCACAAATTCAGCCGCAATGTGTTGAGCATCGGCTGCGGAGCCACCATTACCACAAATAAGTAATTTATGTCCATTTCGAAACTGTCTAGCAATTAAACCGATTGTTTGCTCAACTAAAAGACAATATTTGGGGTTAAACGCTTCTTCTAGGCTTTTTAGCCTATGTTGAATCCAATAATAACTCACCGTTACTCCTCACTTAACTCACTTACCTAGCCGGGACAAGTTTTTCTTGTTCGAGCCAGAACCACTCTATAGTTTTAGCTAATCCTAATTCTAATGGAGTTAACTTGAAATTGGGTAAAGATTCCTTAAGTTTGTCAACAACTAAACACTTAGACCTAGCTCCTACATAGCGAGAGGTATCAAATTCAATTTGATTGAAGTCGTAGTCAACTTCTCCACAGATTAGCTTGGCAAAGTGTCGGATAGTGTACTCTTCCCCTGCTCCAATGTTAATTAAGTCATTATCAGTGATAGCAGCTAGTTGAGTGGCAATTTTAGCAAAATCTTTAACAAAGACCAACTCCCGTAATTGGGTTCCATCCCCCCATAAGACTACAGGTTCGCCATAAAGTTTCCCCCGAATTATCTTACGGATTAGATCGAAAACAAAGTGCATCTGTCGCCCATCAGTGTGATATCCTGGACCATAAAGGGTGGAAGGAACTAAACAGAGGTATTTTAGACCATATTGTTTATTTAAAGCTAATAACCCTGCGTAGAGCATTCGTTTAGTCATGGCATAGGTAAACAAACTGCTGATAGGTATCCCTGTGAGGTAATTTTCCTCGAATAAGGGTAAATTAGGGTCATAAGCACAACTTGTTCCCATACAGATGAATTTAGCCTGGGGTTGGTATTTCTGCCACCATATGAGAATGTGAGTATTTATCTGTTGGTTGATAATCCATTGTTCCCCTGGATGGTAGAGACAAAAATCCCCTGCTTGGGTCCAGGCAGCTAAATGGTAAATTTGATCATAGTTGTGATCGTTAAAATTGAGTAACGAGTCAGGTTGAGTGAGATCGCAGTTTTTAGAGTCGAGACGGACTATTTCGTGTCCTTGTGCTTGAAGTTGAGAACAAAGATTGGTTCCGAGAAACCCCATTGCACCAGTAATTAGGATTTTCATTATTGAGGACTCGTTTTGTCAGCATTCGTTGATAACCCTTGCGGGAGAGCAGCGTAGAGATACTATAGCGATGACATAGAGTTTTGTAAAGAGTACCAAAAGTTGAGAGGCACAGAGTCTTTAATTTTTACTGAACGCCAAAACTTCAGAACGGAAAAATGACGAATAATGGAATCATTGGCGAGTACGATTTTACAAAAAACACATTTGTCTTTTTTGCCAAATAAAGGTCTTCATTAAGCTTGAAAATACTTTGGTTAGACTAAAGTAAATGATGTAAAAGCACCAAGCTAAAAAACTTCGGAGTTAAAAACTGAAAAAATGTCTAAGTCGATACAATCTTCTTTTCATTAACTTCAATGTTATTGATATTTTTGATTATTTGTTGTTTTTTTTAAAATCAAAATATATAATAATTTCTAGCCTTCAATACTTAGTTACATTGTTTCAGAATGTTTTGAGTATAACCAATGAGTTTTTTACTGTTAATTAGCTAGTTTTTATAGTTCTAATATATAGCCTGAGTAATTATTATTTTTTATCTTTTAATTGGTGTTTTTTGGAAAACATTATAATATTTTATCCATCTAATTTAATTTTATTTTTAACTATTTTATTAATTTTTTTACTTTTAATTTATATCATAATTTTCCTGTAATTTTAAAAAAAATTATACTAATTTAACTATTTATATAGATGTTTTTTTATGATTTATGTGCTTACTTTTATATCTAAATATACTTTGGTTCAACCAATCTTAAATGAAGCTTACTTATATGTTAATTGAAAAAAATATAATTTATTATTAAATTTATTTTTTATAAATTTTATTCATTAAATAAATTTAAATACTTTACTCCATATAGATAAATCTAGCAATATATTTAGCTTTGTATAACTTAGTTTAAACATAAAGCATGCTAAATACTAGCTATACAATAATTATAGTTTTTTATCAATTGATTATTGACAATTAAACTCTGCATTATTATTTTTTATTTATTAATAGGTTTAGTAGAATTAATTTTTTATTACTTTAGTAAATAAAGTTTAATTGTGATAACAATTAAATTATCAGTATTTTCATGGATAAAAATTATTTAAAATAAGTACTATTAAAGTTGATGTATATCTTATTTTTTTATTTGATTACAACAAAAATAAGATTTTATATGTAAACAGAAAATGAAAAGTTTAAAAAAATTTATATTTAGTAGGTATATCATAGAGTACATTTTTTTTAAAAAAGAAGATTTTAAATATATTTAAGAGATCTAATGGAAATCTAAAAAAACTTATAAGACATAGTAATTAGCCAAGATTTAAAGAAGAGAGAAGAGTAAAATTAATTCTCAGAAAAATCCGTAAGGTTTCTTGAAAAAAGCTGGATATAAAAATTAAAAAAAGTAGAAAAATTTTAAAGATGGAACTAGATACAGCTGCAACTGACAAGTACGACAATGATCAAAAAATAAATACGGTAATCATTAATTAATGATAACTTAGTATATACAAATAATTAATTCAAAGCCAAACTGCAATAATAGTCTAAAAAATAGATAGATATTCTGCCAACTTATAGTTTTTAACTAAATTCAATAGAAGATAAATAGCGTTAAATAAAAACTTATAAAGTGTCCAAAAAATATTCACTAATTTCCAATACAAAAATAAACAATTATTTATTTTTTTTAAATTTATTTAAATGAAGGATAATATCAAATTGTTCAAGATTTAAAAACTTATTTTACAGAGAAGAAGCTGGGTTTAGTTTTTTAAAATTTTTTGAAAAATATAAAGTATAAAATTCATTAATTTCTCAACAAATAGACTTAAATTAAGACTGTAGATTTGGAAAACACGATAGCTATCCTAAGTGACTATATATTGCTAAATACTCGACTATCCTAGAGAAAACTCACACTTATCCTTGATTTTATGAATTATAAACAGTATTTAAGACAGGTCTCGTCTTTGTCAGGAGTAACAGTAGTATAATGCACAGTACTATGTTAATGGAGGAGTAATTCCTTAATATAATAGAGGTAAGTCGTTAGAAAATTAAGGTTATAGCCAGTACAATATCAGTCAGCCTCCTGACAGATTTCTGTGCGTAAGACTTGAGCTCGTTTTATTGTCTATTCGTAGTAATTTATTCTGTCAATATCTGTTTTTATTCCTTTACTTATTGATTAAACTCTTAAGTATTTTTTTCTGCATTTAAACGGCTTGTTACTGAAATCGATAAGAGAGCTACAATACTATTACCCTTTACCTTACTAAAATCAATTTTAAATATGTTTGCTCGAAGCTCAAATAAGTCTATCTTTTCTCACTCTAGTTTATTTTAACGAATGCCCGCTATTGTAGCTTAAAAAAAATCAGAGTTGTACTTCAGCCTGACAGAAAAAGATAAAATCAAACAAGAATAATGTTTCTCTTGCCTTAATTTACAAAAAAGGTTCATAAAAAGGTAACATGATGTATTCACTTCCTGCTGAATGGTATGAACAGGATGGGGTAGTGTTAACTTGGCCTCATCAGGATACGGACATGGCTCCTTTCCTCAAACAAGTGTATCCGATTTATCTTAAAATCAGTAAAGCAATTACCCAACGTCAAAAGTTGGTTTTAATTGTTCATGATTCTATACTTAAATCTGAAGTTAAAAATAAGTTAATCTCCCACAAAATTGACTTAAAAAAGGTAATATTTGTTATTGCTCCAACTAATGATATTTGGATAAGAGATTATGGAATTATTACTTTAATAAACTCACAAAAAAAGCTCAAAATAAATAATTTTATTTTTAATGGTTGGGGGAATAAGTATAAAAATTATCTTGACAATAGAATTAATATTCATCTCATCAATCAAATAATCAATCCTGAAGTAAAAACTGAATCCATCCCATTTGTTCTCGAAGGAGGAGCAATTGATTCAGACGGAAAAGGAACACTTTTAACTACTAAATCTTGTCTACTGAATCCTAATCGTAATCCTCAATTTACTAGAAAAAAAATAGAAGAAATATTGCTCGAAAAATTAGGAATTAAAAAAATTATTTATCTAGAGCATGGATATTTAGAAGGAGATGATACAGATGGTCATGTTGATACTTTAGTTCGTTTTGCCCCTAATAATACCATCGTTTATGTTACTTGTTCTGATAAAAAAGATAGTCATTATAAAGATTTTCAAGGACTTGAAACTGAATTAAAAGATTTAAAAACAGAAGAAGTAAAAAGTTACAATTTAATTTCTCTTCCTTGGCCTGAACCTAAATACAATGCTCAAGGGAATAGACTTCCTGCTACCTATGCAAATTATTTAATTATGAATGGTGCAGTGTTGGTTCCTATTTATCGAGATAAATCAGATAAGACAGCATTAATACAAGTTCAAAAAGCCTATCCTAATTATCAAATAATTGGGATAGATTGTTTGCCTTTAATTTACCAATTTGGCTCATTACATTGTATTAGTATGCAACTTCCAAAAGGATTGCTTAAATAATTGAGCAATATATATTAATTAGTTATAGTGTTAGCTTTTCTAGCCTATATATTATGAAATGACACTTAAAAGAATAATTCTAAAATCTAGTTTAGAAAAGAGAATGAAGTTTTGTAAGCTATTAACTACTAATCTGCCAGAATTAGTCTAAAAAAACTAATTTTATCGATTAAATTTACTGACTTCTAATTTATTTCTGTTGATTACATATAATTCAGTTTAACTTTTATTAAGAGAACTATTCGAGGAGCTTTTTATGAAAAAATTATTTGTAGACAAAGAAGCAGGTTAATGATAGTTTATTTTCCCTCAAGTTGACTAAAAGGCTTTCAATTTACCGCAGTGAATTATAATCAAATGTAGTTTGAATCCCTAATGCTATCCCATAGAATTTTAGTTCCATCCAATCTAAGCCTTCAAACATTTGGTATGTTCACCGTGAAAACGATAATAGATTTCTATAAGAGTAGAATCATTAAACTAATTCTTATCACTTCTCCTTTGTAGTTTTATAAAAAATAGTACGTTAATATAATCGTCCAGGGCATAGCACCAGAGCTCAATAAGTGCTACTGTTAACATAGAGCTGCTGCTTCCCTTTCTCTTCATAACTTCTCGTCGAACTCACGTTACAAAAGGGCAAAACTAAAACCTTAAATGTAGAGTAGATGATGTTCACTCAGAGGTTAAGATTGTTATTAGAAAATTTTTGTTTAGTCAATTATGATTGATTCCTTAAAAGTTGGATTAGTCCAGCACAGTAACACAGAAGATTTAGATAGTAACCTCGAAAAAAGTAGTCAGGGAATTCTGCGAGCAGCTGCAAAAAATGCTAAATTAATTATCTTGCAAGAACTCCACAGAAGCCTTTATTTCTGTCAGACAGAAGATTTTTCTTCGTTTAATTTGGCAGAAACTATCCCAGGTCATTCTACTCAAATATTAGGGCAACTAGCACAAGAATTAGGGGTAGTAATAGTCGCTTCTTTGTTTGAAAAACGAGCAACCGGTTTATATCATAATACAGCAGTTGTTTTAGACAAAGATGGTAAAATTGCAGGAAAATACCGGAAAATGCATATTCCTAATGACCCTGGTTTTTGTGAAAAATTCTATTTCACCCCTGGAGACTTAGGGTTTGAACCGATTAACACTTCTGTAGGACTCTTGGGCGTAATGGTTTGCTGGGATCAATGGTTTCCCGAGGCAGCACGGTTAATGGCCATGAAAGGAGCACAAATACTAATCTATCCAACGGCGATAGGTTGGGACTCTAGAGATAGCCAAAATGAGCAAATTAAGCAAAAAGAAGCTTGGCTCATTGCGCAACGCGCCCATGCTATCTCTAATGGTATTCCTGTGATCAGTTGTAACCGTGTGGGGTATGAAGCTAATACTAGTGGTAAAACTGAAGGAATTCTTTTTTGGGGTAATTCGTTTATTGCAGGTTCTCAAGGCGAGATTTTAGCACACGCAAGTGAAGATCAAGAAGAGGTAGTGACGGCTACAATTGATTTACAACATTCGGAAACTGTACGCTGCATTTGGCCATATTTACGTGATCGCCGCATCGACCATTATCAGGATTTACTTAAAATTTATAGAGATTAATCATTGTTATTTTAGGTATAAACCTTTTATGTTCTTCCTGTTTATGTGTCTGGAGCGTAAAATCTAAAACTTTTATTTTTACCCTATTTTATTAAATTAGTCCCTCGAAAAAAAACACCAAAAAAGTAAGAAAGTAAGAGAATTTAGAAAGGTTATTAGTTTAAGACCAAGTTTTTAAGTATAAGTCATTGTACAACTACGTACAACTACTCATGTAATGTCCGTAGTTATCAAAGTTATTTGATTGTCTTTTGCATGAAAAAAATATAAAAGTTTTCACTAATCCGGAAGTTATTGACATTACTGTTGTAGCGAGAAAAATATAGTTACAAAGGATAGTAGTGGTTTTGTTTTAAGGGTAGTGATAAACATTTCGGTTACCCTTCTTTTTATCTTCATACTTTTACCATAAAAGGTATTTTGAAATGGTGTCACACTAAATATAATTTCCATACTTTACCGAAAATTCATAAAAAATTTAACTTATTATTATTGGTTAAATTTTTAATTTTTTCTTTTATTTAGTTTTTAAAATTTATTAAATTAAAACTTATATACTAACATCTCTCATCCTTCTACTAACTATAATTTTGGAGAATAAACTAGTAAAGATTATTTAAAAAATTCTTAAATAATCTTTTCTTTTTTACTCTGGTGCCATCCTGCATTATCTTCTATTAACAAGATTTTTTATAGATAGCTTTATATTTTTAGTTTAATATTCATTAACTAAATTAAGTTATGTTGTATCTACTATAATTTGATTTCATCAAGGGTTTCCTATTAAGAGTTTTACAAATTTATAAATATATGACTATTCATAGCCTTAACTTATTAAGGTAGTCACTCTTTTATAGAACTTGAAATATTTTTTATAATAGATTTATTAAAAACTACATATTTGTTTTAATTCCTAGATATATTTCTTTTAATTTTTTAAATTTTAAAAGTAAATTTTAAATAAATATTTTTTATTAAATAGACTTTGTTTTTCTATGCTTTAGTATTAAAATCTAACAAAAATATCTAATTTTTTTTAGATAGCTTTATTTTTATCGATGAATTATTACTCATCAAATTAGATATTTTTCACTTTTTAATTCATTAATATCTTTATTTTTTATTTTTAAAATAATCTTAATTTAATAAAAAAATAATTTTATTTTAAATAATATTAAAAATATTATTTAAAATAAATAAGCCTTTGTAATATTTATTTTTAATTACTTTTTTTTCTTTTTTAAAACCATAAATACCTAGTTTAATAAGATTTAATAGGTATTGTTTATATCTAGATAATTTTTTTAAAAACTGATAACAGTTTCATAAACCCCCTCGCAAAAGTTAAACAGTAATTTTATTAAAAGTCTTAATTATAAACTTTTTTCAACTTTTATCTTACTAATATAAAAAGTATATAGTTTTTTTAAAATGCGTTCCTGTTACTGAATTTAAAAATTAAGTGTAAGGTGTTCCCTTAATCTAGTTACACTTAATCCTGGTAGCTGTGCCTTACAACTACCTATGACATTAATTATATTAAGTCGTTTATCCAAGAATGGTTATCAGCGTATTAGTAAACAAAATCTTCATTTAATAACTTTAAAAAACTCAGTGATTAACTCTTTTGAAGAGTTCAAGAACAAGTGCTTAGTATTAGTTAAACCAGAAAATAAAGTACATATAACATATAGCCGTATTTTTGGGGCTAATAACTTTAATATAACTCAAATAAACTTAATGACGATAGGATCGATTAACTACACAATGATGTGATTTATACTTTTGTATTTGTGGGTCCCTTAAGAACAAACAAATAAGTAAGATGAATTGTAAAAAAAACTAAGATTCTGTAACTTATACCGGTTGAATCTTGTTTGACTAAAGCTCTTACTATCTAATATCCTAAATCCTATTACATAACCATCATTCCCCAGAAAAGCTATGAACTCTTCCCTGAACTTCTCCAACAATACTTATCCACTATTTCTACGCCAGACATATTAATTACTCATTTTGATGTAAGTTCTGTTAAAGTTTTCTTATTCACTTGGGCATTAATCTCTAATATTTGTCAATCATTAGCTTTTTATTCACAATTTATTTAATCAAAAAAAAATATTTTAGTTGATCGAGAATTGATTTACATTCATCCCCCTGTACAGTCTGTATTTAGTCAAGGAAATCTCCACAATCTTTGATTATGTTATCTTCAGGATAGTAAGCTTCTACAAGTAGACTTTATTATGTTGTTAGTAACAAATACTACTTAGTTTTCTCTGCGGTAGTAGCGACAATAATTTTTTATAAAAAATGATTAAGCAACTTGTTGATTAAAGAAATCGTTAGAAATAAAACTACAACAAGCCTCACACAAAAGAGAAATATTAAGTTAATAATATTAATTAATATCTATTGACATCAACAGATATTATAGTTACTATGGGAGCCAAAAAAAATAATTTAAATTATCGCTAACAAATACTTAGATAAAACACAAACACTGTAGTTTTTTTTATTGAATTCTAATTTTTTTAGAAAAAAGTTAAAAAATATAGGAAAAGTTTGCAAAATATTCTCAAGATTTTTTGTTAAACTAAACAAAATTTTTTATAAATAATTCCGTAAAAATAAATTAATATATGCGATTATTGAGAGTAAACTCAACTAGCCGTAAGTTAGGCAACTCTATTTATCTCATTCTCGCAGAAGTCATCATTGCTCTAATTGAACCAGATTTTTCTTTAAATTCTCATAGTATCATCAAATAAATTGATAATTATCAATTATCAATTATCAATTATCAGTCATGAAACTACCTTCTCTCTTAAAATCAGGAGACTTAGTGCAAGTTATTGCTCCTAGTGGTCGGCTAAAAGAATTTTCTGCATTTGAAAAAGGACTGGAAATCTGGCGATCACGAGGCTATCAAATTCAATTGGCAAGTCACTGGAACGCCAGCGAAGGATACTTAGCTGGAACCGATACCCAACGACGACAAGCATTATTAGAAGCTTGGGAAAACCCCCACTGTAAAGCCATTGTCTGCGCTAGGGGAGGCTATGGAAGTGCCAGATTGCTAGAAGACTGGCAATGGAAATCTGTTTCGGCTTCATCACCAAAATGGATGATTGGTTTTTCTGATATCACGGGATTATTGTGGAGTTTAGCAAAAGAAGAGATTGCTAGTCTTCATGCCCCCGTTTTAACCACATTGGGCTCGGAACCTCATTGGTCAGTTCAACGGTTATTTAATTACCTCGAAGGAGGACTGTTACCTCCCCTCAAAGGTTTAGGATGGGAAGGTGGACAAGCCACAGGAACCCTACTTCCGGCAAATTTGTCCGTCGCTACTCACTTACTAGGAACTCCCTTGCAACCATCTCTAGATGGGGTCATATTAGCCCTAGAAGACGTGGGAGAAGCCCCATACCGTGTAGACCGTTTTGTGACTCAATGGCGGTTAATGGGAGCATTTAAAGGGGTTAAAGGTATTGCTCTAGGACGATTTAGTCAATGTGACTTATCGCCATCGAGCTCAAGCTGGACAGTAGATCAAGTACTACGTGATCGCCTTGGAGATCTCAACATTCCCATTGTCTCTGACCTTCCTTTCGGCCATGATGGGGAAAATGCCGCCTTACCTGTAGGAACTCAAGTCAGTTTAGATGGAGATCTTGGCCTTCTTAGTTTCATCAACTAAGATTGATCTCAAGTATGGTGTCGGGATAACAGATTAAATGCTAATGATTTCTTAAAGAAAAAACTCCTCTCTGTGTTTCCCGTGCCAATTATGAAGAAAATATCATTCGAATTGATGTAAGTTACAATCAAAATTTTAGTTGTTAATTAGCTTGACCATCAGGTAGCAATCAAATTTATGATTAATTTCCACTTCGTCTTCGTCTCAATTCGTGGACTTAAAATCCACTATATTGAGATAGATAAACCTAGCAAGTTATCCATTTCGTCCTTACATAAAATTAGTTTTCATGCAAGCAATTTCAAGTAATTTGTCTTCGGCTGCCTAGCTAGGGCAGTATTATTCTGTGGTTATTTCCCCGTCTATAATATAAAAGTCATAGTCTCCCAATAGTTCTTTACTATGAAAAAAATTAGAAAAATTTGTGGCTGTTACTCCTGTTGTAATTTCTAAGTTTAAAGGACAATTAACTGGAGTTAAATTACCAATGTTGACAATTTTGGGAAGTGATGATCGAATTATTCCCGTTAGTCAAGCATAAGAGTTGTTCAAATCCATGCCCGACGCCGGCTAAGTACTTTCAAAAAATGCCAAAAATGCTTGTTACATCAGGACGACAGAAATACTTGGGGCTCATTTTTGAGAATTTGTTAAATCTCTCAAATTTTCTTAAAACTTATTCAGTGCAGATTGCATTTATAGCGTGTTAACTTCTAATTTCGTGACTTCTTTATTATTAATAGTCAAACCATAACAATCTCGCACAAGATAGAGAGGACGTTCTTTAACTTCTTCATAAACTCGACCTAAATATTCTCCAATTACCCCTAGGCTAATTAGTTGTATTCCGCCTAAAAACAAAACAGTCACCATTAAAGATGGATAGCCAGGGACATCAACTCCTGAAACCAATGTCCAGACAATTAAAAATAATCCATAGAAAAAAGCGAACAAAGATAACAATACTCCCACATAACTCCAAACCTTCAAAGGAACCATACTAAAAGATGTGATTCCATCAATAGCGAAATTCCATAGTTTCCAGTAATTCCATTTAGTTTGTCCTTGGTAACGAGGGGGACGATCATAGAAAATCGCTGTTTCTTTATATCCTACCCAAGCAAATAACCCTTTCATAAAACGGGTTCGTTCAGGAATTTTTTTAACAGCCATGACCACTCGCTGATCTAAGAGTCGAAAATCTCCAGTATTTCTAGGAATAGGAACGCGACTCATTTTGCTAATCACTCGGTAAAACATATCGGCTGTAAAGCGTTTAAGCCAACTCTCTCCTTGACGTGATCGCCGTTTAGCATAAACTACATCATACCCTTCGCGCCACTTGGCAATCAGTTCTCCAATTAATTCTGGGGGATCTTGTAAATCTCCATCGATGGGGATAACAGCTTTTCCTCGAGCATAATCGAGACCGGCGGTTAAAGCGATTTCTTTTCCAAAATTACGGGATAATTCAATCACTTTAATTTCGGGATAACGTTGATGATAATCAATTAAATTTGTAAGGGTATTATCTCGACTTCCATCATCAATACAAATAATTTCATAGGTCAGATTTAATCGGTCTAAAACTGATAACAGGCGCTTAAAAAGCTGATCAATATTCGGTGCTTCGTTGTACAAAGGAACAACGACCGATATTTCCATTGAATCCATCATGGGGTTTGTAGGATGACTCATTGTTAGAGAGTATAGCTGTTTGTAGATATATTTAAAGTTTTGTAGATATATTTAAAGTAATCACTCAATCAAAATATTCGCTTTTCTAGGATAGCTTTGATAAAACCACAATAAATAAAAGCTAAAAGTCTTACTTTATGAGTATTCTAAAATTCCAAAAACTTTATATTTATAGAAATAAAGTTTTTGGAATTTTAGAATACAGTCAAAATAAAAGTTTTAGGAGTTATTAGCTGTTAATTTAACATACTCAGTCTAAAAAAAATAATTAGTATAAAAGCTATGGTAAAGATCTGATGTCATTGACCTCTACTAGTGAAAATAAATTCTACGGCAATTATGACTTTCTAGGATCAACTATACTTTTGGACCTTTGCGCCCAAACTCTGGTAGGAAGTCCCCAAATGTAGATAAACCCCTCAGCAGCTTTATGATCAAAATCATCATCTGTCCCATAGGTAGATAAATTCGGACTGTAAATAGAATTGTCAGAATAACGACCTACAATGACGGCGTTTCCCTTAAATAATTTAATCCGAACTGTTCCCGTAACACGGTCTTGAGTTTGGTCAATTAAAGCATCGAGGGCTTCTTTTAAAGGACTAAACCACAACCCTTGATAAATCAGTTTACTGTAGGTATCACCTACTCCCTGTTTATACTGAGTCACATCAGCAGTGAGGGTCAAACTTTCTAAGTCGCGGTGAGCATCAATTAACACCAATAATGCAGGAGCTTCATAGATTTCCCGCGATTTAATGCCTACAACACGGTTTTCAACCATATCCAGACGACCAATACCATGATTACCTACTATTCCATTTAACTGACTAATCAGAGTCACAGAATCGAGGATTTGACAATTGAGACTGACAGGAATTCCTTTTTCAAACCCAATTTCTATGTATTCAGGCTCATCAGGAGTATCGACAATTGCTTTAGTCATTAAATATATTTCTTCAGGAGGTTCGGTCATTGGATCTTCTAATGTACCGGCTTCAATACTACGTCCGAAGAGATTACGATCAATACTGAAAGGAGAAGATTTTTTAACGGGGAATTCAATGCCGAATTTCTCCCCATAGGCAATAGTTTCCTCCCGACTCATGTTCCATTCCCTTGCTGGAGCGAGAACTTTTAGTCCAGGATTGAGGGCGAGAATACCTAAGTCAAAGCGTACCTGATCATTTCCTTTAGCAGTACAACCGTGGGCGACTGCATCTGCCCCATACTTTTCCGCCGCTTCTACTAAAAGCTTAGCAATTAAAGGACGAGCTAATGCGGTGAATAGAGGATAGCGATTTTCATAAAGGGCATTCGCTTTAATTGCTCGAAATCCGTAGTCTGTGACGAATGTTTCTTGAGCGTTAGACACCAAAGATTCTAAAGCCCCACATTCGAGAGCTTTAGCTTGAATAGGACCTAATTCGTCCCCTTGTCCCAAGTCAGCAGATAAGGTGATTATATTTTTTACCCCCCATTCTTGTTTGAGATAGGGAATACAAACAGAGGTATCAACTCCTCCAGAATAGGCAAGAATAACTTTGTCAGCACGACCCATAAAAATTTATCTCTAACAAATAACTATTGAGGTCATTTTACTGGAGTTGAGAGTTTTTAGTTATAAGTCCTTATCAAGAATACAGAACAATTAAAAAATTTAGGAGTTATGTATTGACAGATAACCTTAGATATAGTGCTAATGAAAATACAAAGTGATCGCTAACAATAAATGGCAAAAAGAGTTAAATAAATTGCAGATTTAGTGATACTTTCAGAAAATTCAATTTGGAAAAGAGTTTTCAGATAGATTGTTCAAGAAATAGAAAGATTGCGGCAAAAATATAAAAATTTTTGACAAGCGATTAAAAGAATAAAGAGCTTATTAATAGCCAACAATTAAATAATTTTTTAAAAATAAAAAAATACTAGAAATTTGCAAAAGAAACCGAGTATAAAAAACTAATAAAAATCCAAATATAGTTAATAAAATATTGCAAATATCAAGAGATAATTCCGGCAGTTATTTTTGATAATTACTTAATAAACATAAGGAATCTAATTAAAGTAAACTCTGAATAATTGCAAGAGAAAGAGTGATATTTATGTTTTTTGCTAGACTAGAGTCTAGAACTAAAAATCATAGAAAAAAAATAATATTGAATAAAGGCTTATAAAATTATCGTAGGTATATTGAAAGACAAATTTAATTAAGTTGAAGCCTTTAAATAAAGCTTATTTAAAGAAGTTGATATAAAAAAAACTAGAGTTATTTAACTAAAGCAATATAAAAAGATTTGCTATATTAACTTTTATTTAGATATATTTATAACCGATTTTTGGGTTATTTAGTAGTTTATTACTGTTAAGCGCATTACACGACTCAAGCGTTTAATGCGCTTAACCATAGTTATTTTAGTAGAAAGAATAAATTTATGAATAGAAAAAAAGCTAATATCGGAAGTCAACGTCTTTTGAGTCTTCTCTTTAAAAATTGGGTTAAGTTGGTAACTTAGTTAATAAACAATCGGGTTCGATCAACAATAAAATAAAAGCTAAACTCCTACAGAGGATAACACAACAACTCAAAAAATTAGCAGAAGTTTTATTAGGTTTTACCAACTTATAAAAATTATAAGTTTGGCTATTTAACTTAAAGTATAAATTTCATGAAAGACTGATTAAGATAGGTTAGAAAGTTGAATAAACTTAGGAGAAATAAAGTATCGGGATTTATCCTAGTTTTTCGATGTTTATGCCAATGACCCTTGAACCTTTAGCCACTAGTCAATCACAATCAAATCAGTTCAATGATGCGGTGTAGACTAATATAATTGAGAACATAGCGTTTATACTAATTAGTAATTATAAGGTGTAAGCCTTCTAATTCAGAGTTATAACCTCTGTCCTCTATTAATTTGAAGACTTCTATGTATATGAAGTTACTCACTCTAGAGTAGAGTAAAGATAGAATCCAGTAAAAATTATATTTATAATCTCTTAAATACATGGAAGATTATCTATAAACCTTGCAATTTTATTGCAAAAAAATATGAAAATTAATTAGATAAAATTATTCTATTGAGTTCTTAAAGAAGAAAAGATTTTATCTTTAATTAGAAAATGAATTTCCATTAATAATCTACCATAAAACCATAGTTAAATTTAAAAGAGTGATGATAGCTCTATCCATTTAAAACTTAAAAATACTTTGTTTTATTCTTTTTTAGCTCAAGCAACGACGTAAACTAGTGAAAGAAGTTAGAATTGTTAGAAAATGAACAAAGATGCAAAGTAGAAAGTTATTCACTTCACTTATTGATTTATCTCTTACTATATCAATACGGCTTAACTAAACTTGTTTCTATTTAAGGAGTTAAAATTACCTTAAATGGGAACATTTTTTGTTGTTTACTTAGTTCATTCTTTTGACTGCATTCTTACATTTAAGGTATTTAATTTAACGATAACTGATCTGATAATAGATATTTTTTTTTACTCAAGATAAATATATTATTTATGCCATAAGATAAACTCACTTTTAATATTTTACTCTTCTGAATATTTTTGTATTTTCTGAACTTAGAAAATGATAAAAAAGGATAGATTATACTTTACTAAAACAGTAAACGATACCTCCATCTCAATAAACTTCAATATTTTTTGCTCTTAGCTAATTAACTCGTTTTGACTTCTCTCTGGCTTTTACATAGCTTTTAAATTATTTTAACTTTAGTTAAAACTTTTTTATTCAATTTTTCAAGAAAATAGACAAGACTCCTTTTATTTTGCTAAGAGATTCATTCTTTTCAAATAAAAGTTTTTAAACAATTCTCCATGAGCTGTGATAACTGTCTTAAATTCTCTTAAAACTATTTAATCTATTTTTTTATAAATTATCTATGATTATTAGAGTTTACTATAGAAAACAATACATCAGAAAAATAGAAAAAATTACTAATAGTGAGTAATAGTGACAACTAATCTGTATAACAAAAAAAGTGTATTTTCTAGACTGATGTCTAATTAATTAGTAGTTAATAACTCCTAAGACTTTTGTACTAAATGTATTTTTTAACTTGAGTGACTTTTATATAAATAAAGTTTCTGTGAGCTCTAACAAATTGTTTTACAAGGTTCTTAGTTTTTGTCTACTACAATTTTATCACAGCCAGCCTTTATTAACTAATAAAGGCTACCTTTAGACATTGAATTATGTCAATAAGCTAACTCCTTACGATAAAAAAGGATAAAAACTTCAATGAGAAACCCGAGGTAGGTTCAAAATTGATTGCTATTTAAATGTGGAATTAAAAGTACTACACAAACACACTGACAATTTTTTTTATTAACACCTAATATTGTTTCATTGCCCGTGATATTTCTCTTTCATCCTGACGGCGTTTGATAGTTTCCCGTTTGTCATGAAGTTTTTTTCCTCGTCCTAAACCTAAACTAACCTTAACTAAACTCCCTTTAAGGTATATTTTCAGAGGAACTAAAGTCAAGCCTTTTTGTTCAATTTTTCCAATCAACTGATTAATTTGTTGACGGTGTAACAACAATTTCCGACTCCGGCAAGGCTCATGATTAAAATATTGACTACTAGCCTGATAAGGCGAAATATTAACATTGAGCAACCACGCCTCCCCTTTTTGAATTAACGCATAGCCATCACCCAGGTTAACTTTACCTGCTCGAATGGACTTAACTTCTGTTCCTGCCAATGCAATACCCGCCTCATAGGTTTCTGAAATTTCATAAAGAAAACGAGCTTTGCGATTGTTGCTAATGATTTTGATTGGTTGTTTTTGATTACTCATAGGAGTTTAAGTATAACATAATTTTTCTTCAAGGTTACAGTTATGACTATTCCAGATTAAGTAAATTCAATTAGTAGTTAATAGTCTTGATAAGACTAATTTTAAATACATTAGACAATTTTAAAAAAAAATAAAATTTTTATATTTTTGATTTTATAAATTTTGTAAAACAAGCGTATAAGAGTCACAATTATTTTGTTAACTGGGGTATAATAAGTCCAGAAGTAGAGAATTATTGTTCCTTGTAAAGATTATGAGTTGTTAACCTTTCTATAATCTATCTAACAAAGTTTAAATAACTAATAATTATTTCCCTGGAGTAGGATTTAACAACTCTTCTTTAATTGGTTATTGAAGTTAAAATAAATTTTTAAAAATACCTATAAAAGTAGGTTTTATATACTCATTTTACTCGTTAATTATCGCTTTAGAATACTTCATGGAATTGATTTAAATATCAAAAAATAAAGACTTAATAATTTTATGAGTAAATTTTGATATAGATCTTTATTTAAAAGTATATTAGTTCATTGATTGATGTTAATATTTAGAGTCAAGCATATTCCCTTTTAAGGAGGAAAATTAAATTGATTAAACTATTGATGATAACCATCTTTAATCCGAGTAATAGCGTAATTATTTGTTAGATAGAATTGAACAATAGCTAAACTAATATAGTTTTTCTGGTTAAAATACATGATTCATTGTATATATATTTTTAACTCGGTAACTTATCCTTATCACTTTTATGGTAAGTCAAATATTGAACTACCCTAGAAACTATTAACTCAAGAGATTTTTTAGTAGTTAGTTTGTTATTCAAAATATTTAAAAAATAATTTTTATATTATTCGAATTAAATACTTTTATCATCAGAATTAAAATTTTAATATATAAACATTATAGAAAACACATTATTTGTCTTAAATACGTTATCTTTTGAACATGTAATTTATTAAAGCTTACATAATTTAACTGAAATTATTTGTTTATTATAGTAAACTATTTCAATAGTAATATTACTGATATAGATCAAAAACATGGTTTCTTGACTTGAATAAATGAGTAGAAAAATAAAAAAATTTATATATGCTTTAACTTATGCTAAGAAACTATTTTATTACAACTAATTTAACAGAATTTATTTACTTTTACTTTCGCACTTATGGAACACTAATCTAAAATAGATAACTAAAACTGAATGTAGGTGAAACTATAATTTTTAAAACTGTTTCAAAAAAGATATTGATCAGTTTATTCAATAAAATTTATTAGAACTATTGAGATGCTTGATATTACCAAACTCGCTAAAAAAATACCTGAAATTAATCAACATTTTCAAAAAGAAGTAAATGCTAGTTATAGACGGTTGGAAAAAGCACAAAAAATTTTACAGAAAATATACGATAAAGAATCTGAATTAATTAAAAAACATGAGAAGTGGCGAGATCGCCTACTTTTTTCGGCAGCTATTCCTATCGAACCTCTAAATACCCGAATTAACCTAATCTCACCTCCCTATAGTCATAGTGTTTTTGCCACTGATGGCTCTCAAATTTCTCCTTCTCACCATGAGATCGCCTATTGTTATTTAATAAATGTGGGACGTGTGATGCTTCATTATGGACAAAATTTACATCCTTTACTTGACAGTTTACCTGAAGTTTATTATCGTCCAGAAGATATTTATATCTCCAAACAATGGGGAATTTGAACAGAAGAATGGATAGGATATTGCCGTAGCGTTTTAGAAGCAGAAATTCTTGCCGACATGGCTTGTCGTTGGGTGAAACCCCCAGGGTCGCATCAAGAACCTAATTTAGCAATGGTGGACGGTTCGTTGATTTACTGGTTTTTAGACGGATTACCCAAAGGAGCACGAGAGAACATTCTCCCCCCCAATCCTAACAGCTTGGGAACAGTTACAGAAATCACGAATTCCTATAGTAGGTTATTTAAGCGCATCTCATAGTCTGGAAAGTATAAACTTTTTACGGTTACACACTTGTCCTTTTAATACCCAAAATTGTTTTACCAATTGTGGAGACTCAGAAGAAAAGAATTTACCTTGTCAAATAATAGACCCTTTGCGGGATATAAATCTTTGGGGACAATTTTTAAACCCTGGACAACGAGGTCCTTTATGGCGTAGTTCTCAAGAAATTCTAGAATTATATGAGGAAGCGCAACAGATTTATTTTTGTTACGTTAATCTTGGCTCAGAAATTGCCAGAGTGGAAATTCCCGCTTGGGTTGTCGAAGATAAACCTTTATTAGAACAGGCTTTAGGTATTCTGTTAGGCCAAGTCAGTAAAGGGTATGGTTATCCTATCGCTTTATCTGAGTCCCATAACCAAGCTGTTATTAGAGGAAGTGATCGCGTCAGATTCTTTGCTCTACTCGAACAACAAATGATCCGTGCTGGGTTACAGAACGTTGGAACATCTTATAAAGAAGTTAGAAAACGAGGAAGTATTGCTTAATTGATACTTTCTGAAAGTCTTAGTTCTTACCCTTATGGAAAACCCAAAAAATAATTTTCTCATCTTTCCATTTTCTTCTTTATAGAGAAGAGGTGATTATAACTTTTCTAGACTGAGCATGATCTATCAGTCAACAAGAACTTTCAACACTCTTGTTTGTAAAAGAATTCTATAACCATAAAAACTAAGTCTTTAAAGTGACAAGAACCTTATCAAACAAGACTTATAGTCTTTTTCCTATATTTTTTTATAGCTAGACTAAAACAGATAGATTAGAAAAGTCATAATTACGCATCTTTAAATAAAAATTGTCTGACTCTAAAGCTCTTCTTTCAATCTATTTAACTCATCATCAAGTTCCCATTTCTGAAATTCAGCTTCCAGAGGATCAGTCGCCTTATTGTAGGAATAGTAATTAATCCCTTGATTCCAACCAATATTACTATAATTTTCCTTGGCGTAAGCCGCTTGAGCTTGTGTAACTTGGGTTTGAACCTCCTGTTTACGTTTTTGAATTTGACGAACTAATTCTTTTGTTTTAATAATTTGTTGTTCTGCTCCTTGCATTTGTCCCCAAAGCTGATTTCCTTGACGCAATAAAGCCGCCTCTCTTTGTTGGGCAGGTTCTGCTAAATCTAAACGTCCGACTGCCATAGCTTTAGCAATTCTTCGGTGCCACCGTTGAATATCTTGAGCCACAGTCAAAATATCATTTTCTAAGCATTTTTTTTGTTTTTCTAATTCAATAATTAATCTTAGCGTTTCTTTTTCCTGTTCTCGTAGTTGTTCTAAAAGAGCTTGTAACTCTAGATGAGGGTTATTTCTGAGGAATTCTTCAAGTTGTGTTTCAAGAAATTGACTAAAATTTTTTAAAATATTCATACAACTATTAACTAATGTAATAACTAATTTAAAATTTCCGCTCTACTTCAAGATAGCGTGTTTGCCTGTTAGGATAAATAACTACTTTCTAATTCTCTACTTTCATCAATATACAACTACTTATTTCAATAGACTCTTCAAGAAAGAAACACTAGCTAATCCCATTTTTGAGTAAAGACAATAGAGAGATAATACAGTTTCTTTGAGTAATCCCACTAATTCGTAGGCATAATTTCTTATGGAAGTCATTACTAATAAAATTGTCACCGAACTTGATCACTTAGAAAGTGTTCTACCTAATATTTAGTGAGACACGAACCTGGGTCGGAGAAGTTGGTGATCGATTTGGGATAGAAATAGGAGCGACAGAAAACAGGGAAATAATTAGAGGTGATGCTGCTTCTGAGGAAGATTCCTGTGACAGATGGATACTTGATCATTAGACTTAACTGGAATTTGAGGGTTAGGCTTTGTATCAATAACCTTCAAGGACTGCTCTAGATACGCAATAAACTGAGTATAAGCTGCGGATGGAAGACGATTTCGAGTCTTTTGTTCTTGGTAATTAGAAAATAAGTAGGTGTAACTGAACCAAAAACAATACTACTAGGATAAAACAAGTACAACCTACTTCAAAGAGGATTTTTGTCCAAAAATCCTAGGATAGAATGACCGCTTTTAATTGGATTCACGAGTTTTCTTCACAGCCTTACTGAATTTATTTTTGAATAAGCAGTAAAACATAAATGGACAACACTATGTTAGGAACTATTAAGGAAATAGGAATTTATGAGAGCTAATAATCATCTAGGATTTCAAAAGAACAGGAAAATTTAAATTAAATCCCGAAAAAGTCTGTGAATTTCAAAAAAAAGACAAAAATAAGGATAAAAAAATGCAGGAGAGGACTTATTCATGTTTTTATTTTTGTTTAGAGTTATTGACTTATTTTTAAACGACAATCGATCAATTCCATCCCAGTACAATCATTCACCTAAAATTCTAGTCCTCAGCTCGCCATTCTCTGTTGCCCATCCTAGGCAATGTACTATTAGGAACTTCTAACTGTGAAGGACGAGTACGAGTATTTCTGCGAACATTAGTGACCCCATCAGGTTCAGGTAAAAAGGCAATAGGATCAACCGCCGTTCTTCCCTTAGGGTGAATTTCAAAATGTAAGTGGGGCCCAGTGCTATTGCCAGTACTTCCCATCTCAGCAATTTGTTGTCCTTGTTCAACTTGTTGTCCGCGACGCACTAAAAGCCGGCGGTTGTGTCCGTAAAAACTGATGCTACCGTCAGGATGACGTAATTTTACCAAAATTCCGTAGCCTTGAGAATTCCATCCAGCTGAAATCACTACCCCGGTAGCGGCCGCAAAAACCGGGGTCCCCATTGGTCCTGCAATGTCAATTCCTTCGTGCATATTGCCGTAACGTATTCCAAAACCGGAAGTCATTCGCCCCTGAGTTGGCCAAATATAACCTGTAGACATTTGAGGGGTTTTCAGTTTATACCGGTTAGAGGTATTGGGAGAAAATTTCATCCTACCGTTTGAGTCTCCTGAGGCTTCAACCATATTGTTACAAAACACGGATAGGAGCAGGCTAACACTCGTTAGGGCTAATCCCGGAGATAATCGTTTCATATGTTTTAAGAGAAATTCAAGTCTTATGAGTAAGAAGGTTTTGTTAAAAACTTTAAAATGTTGTGAAATTACTTTACTTGATATGTGTCAGAACGTAAAGTCCGCAATAATAGCTGACCTGTTTCATAGATAAAACCTATGCAATTCTTTAGAAAAGTATTCGTGTTAAGTTTCTGCTGCAACCTAGAAAGTTAACTTCTTTTCGTCTTTTATGAAGCGCACCCCAAAGAGTTTATTTTACCTCTAAACAGAGTGTCTAATTTTTTGTAAAATATCTCTTTGCTCATAATATTAAGCAAAGAAAGGAGGAATAACTTGTCTGAAGAAAGCTAACAGTTACAACTTTAGGATACTCTTTCTCAGTTTTTAGAAAAAAGAAAGATTCTTAAGAAAACTGTTGCGACCAATGATGCTCAAGAGTCACCTTAAATCAAACCCTATTATAATTTTAATACAACCACCGATCAGAGGCATTAACCTTAATTTATGAACTACAATAGGCGAGCACCCAACAGTCCAAGTTGATTCCTATTTATTTAATAAGATAAAAATTGATAGTAGTCGTTTCATTGAAAGTGATATTATCCCTAGAATTCAGACAATTCTAGAACGGCTCACCTATTATTGATGATTGCTTGCAGAGGTATACCGGAGCAAAGTCTAAGACATAGGAACTTCTCTAAGTGTCGTATCCCTCCCTATGATTAGGTTGAGGAAACCTCATTTGTAATTATCATTAAAGATAAAGATGATTTCGACGAATTTCTTCTAATAATCCTCCACAAGCATCTAATAATAAATCAATTACCTTATCAAACTCTACCCGACTTCCATAATAAGGGTCGGGAATTTGTTTTTCGTGGTGTTGTGTCATAAACTCACATATCAAACGTACTTTATTCTTATACACTCCTTCGGTATCAAGAGCTAAAATATTTTGATGATTTTCCTGATCCATTGCTAAAATCAGGTCAAACTGTTTAAAGTCGAACCAATTAAATTGTCTAGCCCTGCCCCGAAACTCAATTCCCCGAATCAGTGCAGCCGATTTCATTCTACGATCTGGGGCAGCGCCAATATGGTAACTTGATGTCCCCGCCGAATCACAAATAATCTGCTTTTCTAAATTCGCTTCTTTGATTAGGTGGTTCATAATATTCTCCGCTGCCGGAGAGCGACAAATGTTACCAAGACAGACAAACAGTAATCTGTATACCATGAATTTTACCAAAATACCTTAAGACGACGATTCTAACTGAATTCTAACCAGGACATCCTAGATTATATGCTGGATTCTGACCTGGCTCCAATGCTAAGGTTCAATCACCAAATTTATACCCCTGTTTCCTAGAGGAAAATTTTCAAATGTTGAATTTACTTAAGAAAACTCGTTCTTACAGTTCCTATCACAACAATTTTTACAATAAAAAACCCAATCGTTTCCCTAAGATTTCTTTATTTTTTCTGCTTCTTGCTTGTCCTGTTTTAATTATCCTTTCGGAATTTTTAGCTCAAGCTTATTTAGGAATAACAGGTAAAGATAACAATATAGATGGCAAGTCACCTTTAATAAGAGCCTATCAGCTTAACTTCCTGACCGCTAATAAACAACCAATAGAAGGATTAACTGACGGAGGAGATTTAGTAGTTAAGCGCAGTTCTACCCTTGGTTATGAACTCATAAGTCCTCAAAAAGGAAAATTTTGGCAAATCAATGAACAAGGGGTACGTGATAGTGAGCCTCTACCCTTAGCAAAACCAGGCAATGAAATTCGGATTTTTATTTTAGGAGGTTCTACCGCTTTTGGACAGTTGAATACTAATAATCAGGCTACGATTAGCCATTACCTTGAAGCTCGTCTTAAACAACGAGTTAAACAACAAAAAAGTTCTCCTGCTCAATACCGTCCTGATATTTTTCCTTTTTTTGCCCCCACCAGACGACAATTAACAAAATTGCCCCCCAAGATTCGTGAGGGTAACTATCGAGTTATTAATGCCGCGGTTCCAGGATATACTTCAGGAAATCAATTAGCTAAATTGGCCCTGAGAATTTTACCTTATCAACCAGATCTAATTGTGGTCTTGGATGGTTATGAAGATTTAATGTTACAAAGTAGTTATCCTAAAGCTGATATTCCCCATATTGACGAGTTTTTAGCCGATGCCAAGGGTTATTTTCGTGATTCTTTGGATTTTTCTTTTGATCAATGGCTAAGAAGTACAGCACTAGTGAAAACATTCAATTCTTTTACCCCTCAATCTTCTGTTTCTTTAGACCAAACCAGTCTAGCTCTCAATAACGATGGCAAATCTCTTAAATCCTATTTACCTAATGATATTGAAGAATTGAAACGTCGGGTTGACCGTTATGAAGAAAATCATAAACAGTTAATTAAGTTATCTGCACGATGGGGAATTCCTGTTGTGTTAGCCATTCAACCAGAAATTACCTGTCGTAGTGTGGATAAACTTTCAGCTGAAGAAAAGGCTATTCGTAATCATCTGGGAAAGGATTATCTTGAGGACTTTCCTCCAGCTTATGGTGAATTAGTGAAAGCAAGTCAACACTTGGCTAAAGCATTTCCAAAAAATGTCAAAGTCGTTAATTTTTATCAGAGTAATTCTTCTTTTCCCACTCCGATGTTCTCTGACACAGTCCATCTAACGGAGCAATCTAATAAGGTAATGGCAGAAAAATTTTATCATGCAATTACTGCTTGGGAAAAAATACAGATCATTCCCCAATATTTTTATCTGAAGACGAGCCGGTAACTTGAAAAAAGTATAGATCATGGAATAAATTCTTCCAATTTTCTGCCTAAAGTTAACGTTTATAGACTTATAAAAAAGCACCTCAAACTAAGATCTTGCATCAAGATAAATAAATTGAATAAAGAGAACAATTTTTCAAACAGTTATTACCACAATCTAACCTTGTTCCTTCTCTATATTAGCTAATTTAAAATTAGGTGTGATTAGATAAGTTAGGGCTGAGTCGTTCGCTATGGGTAGTCTTAACCAAATAAGATTATGTCAATTATTTATGATATTTATTGACATTCATTATGTGAATTATCGTTCTATAAATAGAAAGCGAGGAAATAAAACAATAGTCAAAAGCCTTAAACTAACTACACAGTCCACCGTATATCGACTCTCAGGAGTGATCGTGATCTACACAGTCACGAATTCAAAAATACATTTTAATTCTCAGAGCTTTAACATTCCTTCTGTCACAGTACAGCAGCAAAAATGTTTGGCTTATCTACGCTCCGTCATTGTGAAAAATTGATCAAGACTTCAGTCAAAAATGACCAAACTATCGGACGAATTTCTCTCATTGTATTTGGTAAAAAAATCTAACGAGTATAATTATAGAACTATAGTAAGTTAATAAAAAGATAGTTAATAATTTTTCTTTTAAGATGGAATTATAAAAACAATACAATATAAAAAGTCTAATTCATTAGATAACCTTAAAGAAATCTAATAAATCTACACTAAAAAAGTGGTCAAAAAAGAGCAGTTACTAGTAGATACTAGCTTGTCCCAAACGAGAATAATATCAGAAGTATTTTACTTAAAAAATAAAAAAATAGAAACTTTTTTAAGTTTTGATGGATGTAAAACTATGTATTTAAAATACAGCTATCAAAATATTTTTCAGATAAATTTTTTGTTACATTCTCCCTCTGAGAATTGAAAAAAATCTAAAAAAAAGCATAAAGTAGATTTAAATATGCTACAAAAAAAAACTTAATAATAGCTAACAACTATCTAAAATTTTTTAAAAAGGAGTAAAAAGTTAAATTGACTCTTGAAAAAATTAATTAAATAATTTTAAAGAAGAACTAAGAATCAAAAAAGTACGGCTCAAAATTAGTTGATATACTAAAAAAATTGATGCAGGTACAAATAAATCTAAAAAATCCGGCAAAAGCAAAAGAATAGGCACAGTAATTATTCTTTATGATTACTCAGTTCATACAAGTAGTTTAGTTAAAGTAAATTTAAAACAATAAAAAAAATATATATTTTCTATCAATTTACAGTCTAGAGCCAAATACATATAGAAAGAAAATAGCATCTTTTGTTTAGATAAATTAAACTAAAGAAACAAAAGAAACGAGACCGTACTCGATAGATATTCTCACGAGAAGTATAGGCCTATTTTCGCATGCCTGAAGAAAATTTCCTCTAATCGAGGTAGAATAAGTTTTTATCATAAAATAATTTCTAGGACAATAAACGATGCTACTTCACAATAACTAATTACCTGCTTACACGAAGAAAAAGATGTTGCAGTTAGTATGTCTAGCATGTACCGTTTAATCTTAAAATTTAAGTGAATCCCAAAAAATACTTCATATCTTGGAAGTCTACATAGATATGGTTTGAACTTTCTAACAGAAATATTCGACTACATTTAGATAACTCAAACGTTTAGACATAGTTTCTATTGATGGAATAGTAGTTGACAACCATGACTCGTTACTGTGCCAGAATAACTAAAAAAAACGAGTTTAAGGAGTTTCTAGCAGGATATCTGCTGCCAATATTCTTCGAAGTTGAGAGAATTCTTATACATTTTATTAGAGAGTATTTCTCTGCAGATAGTCCACAAGACTGGCATAGACTAAAACCCATATTGTTGGCGACAATTATCTTTCCATCGCTTCCCTAACGTTAACTTCTGTAGTCACTTTTTCAGTGGCTTTCATGCCCGTTTTATGAGCTTCAATGACAACAGCGATCACTTTTCTAATTTTGTTTGACGTCTCTTAATATATGGGTAATATACAAAGAAATAATGGTATTTGTTAGGGTTAGATCTTTTTACCTCTTGATTATACGAAACACAACAGTTAAACTGTTGACATTGTTGTTGATAGATGGAATGTCTTGAGCAACTAAGGTAGCTACATCAGTAATGTAATGGGTTAATTCTATTAAAGGAATAGGACTGGTCGGCCATCATTTTTTAAGCCATTAATCCTTGTTTAGGGAGAGATTCTATACAAAGAGAATTTTCAAAAGGATATCGATAAACAACATTATCTTTCCATGCCAAAAATAAATAACCGTATTTTGGGGGGACACTTTACACAATAAAGGAGGTAACTATTGGCAGAATAGAAAAAATGATTTATAAGAAAATTACATGATGGGATTTTTCTTGATTAGAGAATCACAAAACTATTGATTTATTTTATTAATTGTTGCCGTCGTTGTTTTAGAATATGGATGAAATCTTGATGATTTTTGATTCCCCACATTATTCAGTTTAGGTTTAAACGAAACTAGAATGCACAACTGTATGCCATGCCATTATCTACATAAATGAACAACCACGTAAAAGATACTTTTTCATTGAAGGTTTATAATGAGATGATTTAACAGGCATTAATTCTTCCTTACAAAAATGGATAAAAATCCCTAATCAGAACCTTTAATGTCATTTATAATAATGGCTAGTTATTGGAAGGGAAAAAATATCTGGCTTAAGTTTAAGTTAAGCAAAATAAGCTGAAAATTAACAGAACTTTAACCACTCACGATTTATTTAAACGGGCTGATAGTACTCAGCTTAAATAAAATTTAGTCAATGAATTACACTTTCACATTAAGAATATTAGTAGATGGACACAATTAGCATACTTAGACTGTATGTCTAGAGTGAGATGTGAGTGTAGTTGGGTTGTTCTGTATGTAGCGATTGCATCGGTCGACCGCTCTATCCCAGACTCTTGCGCTCTGTTTACACTGACAAGTAATTAAGTCATAGATAGCTACTATGTAACGGAATAGTAGCTATTATCTGGTTGATAAAGTACCACAATGGGTTAAAAAAGCGCAATCTTTCATAATTGGAGTTATAAATCTAAGTTATGATGAAAAGGGAAGTTAAATTTGTGGACGAGAGGAAATAATGACTGGACAAGAATTACATACACTGCTGTTTAGTAAATGGAGCAGGTCTTATGATATCCAATTACGAAAAGTCAAGGGGAGAATTGTTTGTCAGGTGATGTGGAAATACCTTGAACAAGCTTCTTTTCCTATGTCTAAAACTGAGTATTTTAACCATTTGGAGTCCGTGGCGAGTTATCTAACAGCTTGGGGAAGTACAGAACAGATTATCACTTATTTAGAGCAAACCCATGATCGCCCCCGTTTGGGTAAAGTCATAAGCATTTTCCTAAATTTAGGGGAAAAAACTTCTGAATGGATTTTAGATTAATGTAATCAAAAAAACACTGAAATCAACTAACTTACAACTAATGTAACATATTTTTTTGCTGAACTATTTTAACTTTTTTACTCAATTTGAGAGTAATTTATGACCTTCTTTTTATTTGATAAATTACTTTTTAAGTTTTTGGTAAAATTAAGTTTTATTGACTATTTTTCCAGATAGAACTTAAACTTATTTCTATGGATAAAAAACTGTAGAGCAGTTAAGCTAGTCGTTAGCCTAAAAGAGATATTATCTATTTTAACTAACAAGCAACTCAGGAAACAGTAGAGGAGTTTAAAATAAATTAAAGTTGATTTAAAGGAGGACTCGTAAATTCAGAATTGTCGTCAATTTTTTAGTCAAAAATTTATTGACTTAACATTTTAATAGTTAATTTTACATCATCAGTCTGGTAGAACTTCACTTCTCTAAAAGTATCACAATTCTTCTTTTTCTGAAATAATTTCTCTAGAAGTTGTTTTTATCATTGCATGATATGCTAGGTGCAACATGACGTAAAAATATTAGAACAATTTTTAAAAGCAGCATCTATGGATTTTCTGACTGTTTTAAGTGTAGAAAGCATTTATTTGAGGTTTTTTTACAAAAGACCACAAATTCTCAATTTTGTTTAAATCTAAAAAGTCAGGCGGGGGATACCATCGTTTATATCTAGTTTATTACACTATTTCTCTAATGGTTTCTCTCTTGTGAGAAGCTTGAGATAAGTTGTTCTTACAACCTTCTTCAACAGTTAAAGAAACAAAGATTTCTCCTTTTTTAAAAATCCGAATAGAACTAACTCTTTCTCTTTTTCTTCTAAACTACTGATCTTGCTCACTCCACCATCTAATTGCTTATTCTCTAACTGAAAAATCATCTTAACATTTTTGCGCAATGCTCTGGATTTATCCAACCCAAAATTTCCTTAACTTTACTACCCTCTTGTATTTAAAGATAAAACTCCCACTCCCGTTCTCACTCTGTAGTAAGTTTTTTAAGTGTCGTGTCAAATTTGATAGTTTTTGCTATTACAATTCTGTTAACTAAATTTTCAGTTCAGCTGGCATCTAGTGATTATTATTTTTTAAAATTTTAGATCTATTTAAGCTCATCTACTTATTTTTAAACCCCCTAAAATTTTTATTTCCAATTTTTTAAATCATCTCTATTTTCTCTCTGCACAAAGTAAAAAAACTATGATTCTCAATTAACTCATTATCAAAACTGAACCAAATTAAAGAGTTAAACAAAATCAAACCAATTATAAATATAAAAAGCCATAACTAATACTAACAAGGTATCATCAGATAGGATAACTTTTACAGTAGTAGATGCTATCGGTATTTACAAAGTTGGGTTAAGTAACACTGCTGAAATTTTTATAAAATCAGCTTCTTTACCTTTCACCTTCATATGGCATCATAATCCTTTAATTTTAAATTAACCATCGTCAGTGAATATGTTCTTTTTATTAGAAGTTGGAACAGAAGAATTACCCGCAGATTTTGTTGATAGTGCGATCGCCCAATGGGAACAACACATCCCCTCTAGCCTACAAGAAGAATTTCTCACTCCGGAGTCCATCACCTTTTATGGGACACCCCGTCGCTTAGCCGTCTTAATTGCAGGACTCCCTGAGCAACAAGACGAGCACACTAAAATCATCAAAGGTCCATCAGCGCAAGTAGCATTTAAGGATGGAAAACCCACTAAATCAGCAGAAGGATTTTCTCGTAAACAGAAGGTAGACATCGCTGATCTAGAAATTCGCCCGACAGAAAAGGGTAACTTTGTGTTTATTGAGAAAAAGATTAAAGGACAACCTACATCGGAGATTTTACAAGAATTAATCCCCACCTGGATTACAAAATTAGAAGGAAGAAGGTTTATGCGGTGGGGGAATGGAGACTTACGCTTTCCCCGTCCCATTCGCTGGTTAGTGGTACTGTGTGATGCTCAAATCCTCCCTTTGCAATTAGCTAATGCAGAAAACACCTTAATTAGTGATCGTATTTCCTATGGCCATCGTATTCTTCATCCCGATCCTGTTGCTATCTCCCACGCATCTCAGTATAGGGAAACCTTAGGAACTGTATTTGTTGAAGTGGATCGGGACTACCGTCGTAAAACCATTGAAAAAGAAGTGAACACGATGGCTAAAAAACTAAAAGGAACCTCAGATATTCCCTCTGATTTGTTAACAGAAGTAACCAACCTAGTAGAATATCCCACGGCGATCACTGGAACATTTGATGAAGAATTTCTTGAACTTCCCACCGAGGTCATCACTACCGTGATGATGACTCATCAACGTTATTTTACGGTTAAAAATTCCCAAGGATCACTATTATCTAACTTTATTACCATTTCCAATGGTGATCGCACAAAATCTGAGATTATCGCCACAGGAAATGCACGGGTGCTCCGGGCCCGTCTAGCAGATGCTCAATTTTTCTACCATGCAGACTGTAGTAAACCCTTCGATAGTTTCTTTCCCCAACTCGAAACCGTTATCTTTCAAGAAGAATTAGGAACTATGAAGGACAAAGTTGAACGCATTATGACCTTATCCCAACAAATTGCCCAACAATTAGAGTTAACACAACAAAAATATAAGGAAATTGAAAGTACAGTCATGCTGTGTAAAGCGGATCTTGTTACCCAGATGGTCTATGAATTTCCTGAATTACAAGGGATTATAGGACAAAAATATGCCCTGGTTAGCGGAGAGTCGGAAGCAGTGGCCCAAGGAATTTTTGAGCATTACTTGCCCCGTGGGGCAGATGATATTATGCCACAGTCCCTAACTGGTCAAGTGGTAGGACTTGCTGATCGTTTAGACACTTTAGTGGGCATTTTGGGGCTAGGTCTAATACCTACTGGATCATCTGATCCCTTTGCTTTAAGACGTGCAGCAAATGGAGTTATTAATATTATTTGGAAAGCACAATTAGGCATTAATTTAATAAAATTATTGGACCAAGGAAGTCAAGATTTTATAGCGATTTATAGTGATAAAAAATCTCCTCTAGAAAAATTAGAATGTTTCTTTATTCAACGTCTTCAAACTCTCTTACAAGATGAATTAAAGATTGATTATGATTTAATTAATGCAGTACTAGGACAAGATGACCCTGAGTTTCGGAAACGCGCTTTACAGAATTTATTAGATCTTCGTGATCGCGCTAAATTCTTACAGAAAATCCGCAAGAATGGTCAGTTAGATGATATTTATGAAACGGTTAATCGTTCGACTCGTCTTGCTTCTCAAGGAAACTTAGAATTTTTTGAACTTGATCCTAGAAAAGTCGTTATCCCTGAACTTTTTCAAAAAAATTCAGAAAAGTTATTCTATCAAGAATTAATAGATTTACTCCCAAAAACTTTATCTGCAAAATCTCAACGCAACTATCAATTATTGGTAGAAGGTTTAGTTGAAATTACTCCGATAGTAAATAATTTTTTTGATGGAGACAATAGTGTTTTAGTGATGGATAAAGATCCGAACATTAGAAAAAATCGCTTAAATTTATTAGGAATACTTCGAAATCACGGACGAATCCTATCAGATTTTGGAGCTATTATCAAAGGATAAGTTTAGGAGTTTAACTCCAATATTTAATTTACTCTTGGAATATTTTGAACAAAGTGATGAATAACTTTTTTAAAAAGTCAAATTTATGTGAAGAACTTCATCAAGTTTATTGACATTAATTATTATTAGTAATTAAGGATTAGAAATAAATTTTATTAAAATAACTCAAGGTAATAAATCAATAAAAAACTGCAAATTAAAATTGAAACTCATGAATTATAAGACAAATAAACTTATGATTAAAAATCAAGGACTTATTGTTTATTCATTACATAAATTTTTTAATGATTTATCCTTGAAAAAAATAATTAAGTATTGTTAACGTTAAGGTAACCTCCCTGACTACCAACAGTTAAAACAAAACGTTAACATTAATTTCTGTTTATGTAAAAAGTGAATTTTTAACTTGAAAGAGTACATTTTGGATTTTTTTTTAAAAAAATAAATATATGTTGTAAAAATAAGAGATCTAGAGATATTTTAGTGTCCGAATATTTTTCATTAGGTTCGACTCATCCTGATAGTCAATGGAATCAAGAAAAAAATTAAGGCAATGGGATACGAGAAAACTCTATTGATAGATATATTGTAGCAGCGTCCAAAAACCTATTTACCCTTGAAGATCAACCTTTAAAAACTAGATATCAACCACTATTATATTTATCTACCGTAGAAAATAGAAAAATTATTAGTGTTCAATATAAAAAAAGGCTATCAACCATAGCAGTTGGCTTTCTAAAATTATTAAGCCCTTTCAATTCAATCAACTTGTAGCATTATTCTTAATTCAAAATATTATATGAAATACCATAGGTTGTTTCAACCTAGAGCAGAAAATTTAGTCCATCAACGAAAAATTATACCGGTAGATCACAATAATAAGTTACGCCCAGAAACTATTGAACAATTAAATTCTATTTTTTGAGAAATTTTATCAAAGTTTGACTTTTAAACAAAATTACTGAAGAGTCCAATCATAAGTTAGAACCATGATGGTGTCTTACATAAATTTTTAGGTAGTGTAAATAACACACTAGTTATATTTTTGAGGAAAAGAAACTCTCCGAGTCGCAAATTTAGTAAAAGAACGTTACATTAAATATTGACGTTGTAACTTTGGATGCAGGAGCCTCCATGCTAGAGTTATACCAATTTGAGTTGTCTCAATATTGCGAAAAGATACGGCTGATTCTTTACTACAAGGGATTGGATTACCGTAAAATCGAAGTCACTCCAGGAGTTGGACAGCTTAAACTCTTTAAAGTGTCCGGACAGCGACAAGTGCCTGTCTTAAAAGATGGAGAAACTATTATCGCTGATTCAACTAAAATTGCCTTTTATTTAGACCGTAAATATCCTGAAAAACCTATCATTCCCACTGATCCCGTAGCGAGGGGACAGTGCTTGTTGATTGAAGAATGGGCCGATGAATCCATTGGCATTAAAGGACGTACTGCATTAATTGGGGCGTTGAATAAAAATCCTAATTTTCGTACTTCTATTTTGCCCCAAGAAGTCCCTGACTTCCTCAAAAATTTTATCAAGGCAGTTCCAGGGGATTTACTCACAGTTTTAGGAACAGGAATTGGGTTAGGTACAGAGGCAATAAAATCTGCTTAGATCGCCCTTAAACAGGATTTAGAAGCCTTAAGCTTAATTTTGCAGCATCGTCCTTATTTAGGAACAGAAGAACCCACCCTCACGGATTTTACCGTGGCGGGATTAAGTATAGTTTTGAAGTTTCCTGCCGGAGATTACCTCGATATTTCTAATCAATTAAAAGGGAAGGGAATTCCTGAGTTGACAGATAATACCAATTAAGACGCTTTTTTTCTCTGGCGAGATCGTTTCTACACAGATTATCGTAAACCTCAAAGGAGAACAAATTCAGGTAGAAGTGACTCCACACAGCTCACGATTTCACGATTGATTAATCGCACTAAATTACTAAACCTATAAACTGATGACAACTTCAAAAGAAAATTTTAAAATCGTCAAATCTGCCCAAGAATGGCAGGAAATATTAAGTCCCGAACAATTTGATGTCTTGCGCAAACATGGAACTGAAATTGCTGGAACTAGCCCCCTGAATCAACAATATGGGGCAGGAATTTATGTCTGTGGTGGTTGTGGACATCCTTTATTTACCTCGGAGACCAAATACAATAGTGGCACAGGTTGGCCTAGTTTTTATGATTCTATTCAAGGGGCAATCGCCACTTTGGTCGATCAGTCTTTATTCATGACCCGCACGGAGGTCCATTGTAGTCGCTGCGGCGGTCATTTAGGCCATGTTTTTAGTGATGGTCCAGCTCCAACCGAACAACGTTACTGTATCAATGGGATATCTTTGAAGTTTTTTCCTCAAGAAGATAGTTAGTTATTTGAATATTTTTAAATCGAAGGGTAATGCCAATTAATTTAATTGTCCTAGTGGCCTCCTTGTTGATTACTTGGTTAGTTTTCAACTGGACAACGAAAGTCCTAAAAGCCAGTATCACAACCGCCTTTATGATTATAGTAATTGTTATGGCTCTACAAATGACTTTAGGGATTTCTCCTCAACAATTATGGAATCAAATTCTTAGTCTTCCAAAAATAATCCGAGAACTCCTTAACAGGTAAATAGTTAATAGTGAATGTTCATCATCTATTGACAACTAAAATTCGGCACTCAAAGGAGTTCTTGGGAAGGGAATGACATCTCGAATATTGCCCATTCCCGTCATAAATTGCACCAATCTTTCAAATCCCAAACCAAACCCCGAATGGGGAACGGAACCATAACGATGCAAATCTAAATACCACCAAATTTCTTCTTCTAAAATACCTAATTCACCGGTCCTCTGTTGCAACATATCTAACCTTTCTTCCCGTTGGGAACCCCCAATAATCTCGCCAATTTTTGGGACTAAAACATCCATTCCTGCGACGGTTTTACCATCATCATTCAACCGCATATAAAAGGCTTTAATTTTCTCCGGATAATCAGTTACAATTAACGGTTTTTTAAATAATTTTTCAGCTAAATATTGTTCATGTTCTGATTGTAAATTAATCCCCCATTCGACGGGATATTCAAACTTTTGTTTCGCTCTTTCTAAAAGTTTAATGGCTTCAGTATAAGTAATTCGTTCAAAATCGTTATCTATGATGTTATTGGCTGTTTCTAAAACCGTTTTATCAATGTGTTTATCAAAAAATTCTATGTCTTCTGGACAAGTTTCTAAAACAGATTTAAAGATGTATTTGAGAAATTTTTCAGCTAAATCTTGATTATCTTCAAGATCACAAAAAGCCATTTCAGGTTCTACCATCCAAAATTCAGCTAAATGACGGGAAGTATTAGAATTCTCTGCCCGGAATGTTGGACCAAAAGTATACACACTTTTAAAGGCCATAGCCATCACTTCTGCTTCTAATTGACCACTAACAGTTAGATATGCTCGTTTTCCAAAGAAATCTTGACTGTAATCTATACTTTTTTCTTTATTTTCGAGAACTTTATTTAAATTTAAATTAGTGACAGTAAACAACTCCCCCGCTCCTTCGCAGTCACTAGGAGTAATAATAGGGGTATGAACCCATATAAAGTCTCTTTCTTGGAAAAAACGATGAATCGCACTTGAACAAACGTTACGAACCCGCATGACAGCTCCTATGGTATTAGTGCGTGCTCGCAAATGTCCGATCGTACGCAGAAACTCAAAAGAGTGACGTTTTTTCTGGAGAGGATAGGTTTCAGGATCGGACCCCCCATAAACTCGTACAGACGATGCTTTAACCTCGACGCGTTGCCCTTTCCCTGGGGAAAGAACTAAGGTCCCTATTACCCCAACAGAAGCACCGGTATTTAAGCATCTGAGGACATTTTCATAATTAACGACTGTAGCATCGATAACCACTTGAATGCTAGTCACGGAGGAACCATCATTGACCTCCATAAAAGCGAATTCTTTCAATTCTCGTTTGGTTCGTACCCAACCTTGAACCGTAACGGCATCATTGGGTTGACCGTTCCGTAAAATGTCTCTAATGCGTTGTGTTGGCATATTGATGTCTTAGGATTTTTTTAGGATCAAACCTTTCTCATACTAACATTGTGTGCACTTAGAACGAGTTAATCTTTCCGAGAAATAGAGTAAAATACTTGATAGATTAACAAAGATAGAGTGAGTCTCGAGCTTATTTCTCTTTTACTAACAAAGCCACTGTATAAACCGAGATACCTTCTTCGCGTCCAGTTGGTCCTAGTTTTTCATTTGTTGTTGCTTTAATTCCGATTTGATCATATTCGATATCTAAAGTTTCAGCTAACTTTTCTCTCATATCTAAGATATAAGGTTTAATTTTTGGACGTTCAGCAATAATAACTGAGTCAATATTACCAATTTGCCATTCTTGTGATCGCACCAATTTATTGACTTGTTTAAGTAATGCAAGACTATTTGCTCCTTTCCATTGAGGGTCGGAAGGAGGAAAATAATGACCAATATCCCCTAGACTTAACGCCCCTAACATAGCGTCCATAATAGCATGTGTTAAAACATCGGCATCACTGTGTCCTAACAAACCGACAGGATGAGGAATCTCAATTCCTCCTAGAATTAAAGGACGACTTCGAACTAAACGGTGGATATCATATCCATTACCAATGCGAACGTTCATCTTAGTAGCCTTCTTGTAGACATTGATAGTCAAGTCTAGACTAACTTTTGGAAAAAAGTAAAACTATGTAGTTGTTGAAAGTTATTATTTTAATTTCATCCGCTCAATGTCCTTTTTTTAGGATTTACCTTTTGCTTTAGTTATGGCTGTCTATTAACAAAGACGACAAACCCTTTGTTAGGCTATTTAAAATTTGCCTGGGTTAGCTTATGTACCTTGTTTAGGGTAGAATAAGAACAGCTATTTTAGCCTACACAAAATTTATCTCAGAACCAATATCAAAAATGCTAGTTTGAGGTTAACTTTCTGTGCAGAAAGAGTAACTTCTACTCATGCTATTGCCGATAGAAAAAAGAATTACGGACAATTGCTATTGCTTCTGTTTATGTAAAAAATACTGAGTATCTCTCTCCTGTCGTAACACTCTAGTACTTGTCGCCAATGAATTGCTGAATTGTCCCGAGAAGCAGAGATCATTGTTAGTAATGGTAGTCAGGGGTTGAAAAAAAATAATTTACTTCCTTTTTTATTCAATCTAGATTACTCGATTGTTTTACATAAAAATATTTTTTTATTTAGACAAAAATCATACTTAGATAGATAAAAGAAAAGACAGCATAAAGCAAATTAAACAATAGATTTTATAATTACTTTTGTTAAATATTTATGGACAAAGTAGATTCATCATAATCAACACTCCTGTAAAAAAATATTTGTTATTGCTAAGAGCAGCGATTAAGTTTACAATCACAATGTTTATTGTATAAAATTTAAATAAGATATTTTAACTTAATTTAATGTTCTTGTAAAATAGAAAGCGCAAAAATTATCTTTGTAAGTGAAAAAATACTTTTTTGATTCGTCAATTATTGTTTGCACAATATTTTCTAAAAAAATCAACCAAAATCATCCTAAAAACTTAACTAAAGCTTCTAATTTTTCCCAAGCAGCTCCACTCCTTAAAATCTCTTTAGTCTTTGTAATTCCTAGATTATGCTGTTCCCAAGGAGTGATTCCTCCCACTTGTAAAGCTAAAGAAGCATTCAACGCTACTACCTCTTCTTGGGCAACAGTTCCTTTCCCCTGTAAAACATTCTTTAAAATAGTGGCATTCTTTTCTACATCTCCTCCTTTCAACGCCGATAAAGGAGCAGAAGTCAATCCTAATTCTGAGGGAATTACATAACTGTAATCAAGAGTTTTATATCGTAATAAAGCTAAATCAGTAGCATCTTGTAACCCTGCTTCATCGAGTTTTTCCCGCCCATGTAAAATAATGGCTTTGGGCATTCCTAATTGATTTAATGCCTCTGCCATAGGTCCAATAAATTCGGAAGAATAGACTCCAATAACTTGTCCCGTAAGACGTAACGGATTAACCAATGGACCTAATAAATTAAAAATAGTACGAACTTTTAAAGTCTTACGAAAAGAGGAAACATATTTCATTGCCGGATGCCACCCTGGGGCAAATAGAAATGTAACTCCTACTTCATTTAAAGCTTCTTCTACCTTTTCTGAAGGGGTACAAAGTTTAACTCCCAAATACTCTAAAACGTCAGCAGAACCTACCTTGCTTGATGCTGATCGGTTGCCGTGTTTAGCTACTTTAACCCCGGCTGCTGCTGCTACAAACGCTACTGCAGTAGAAATATTAAAAGTAGAAGCCCCATCTCCTCCAGTCCCACAGGTATCAATTACGGGTTCTCCATTACTTACTTCAGTTCGATTTAAAGATTGGGACTGTAACACTTGCGCCATTCCTGCTAGTTCGCTCCCAGAAACTCCTTTAGCCTGAATTGCCGCTAAAATTGCCCCGGAAACTACAGGGGAAATGGCTTCTGATATCCATCCCTTCATTAATTCGGAAGCTTGAGATTGAGATAAAGACTCTTTGTCAAGAAGTTGTTGTAGAAGTTCAGTCCAGAGATTAGGAGAGTCTTGAATCACTTTTTTAAACTTTGCTTATTTAGTAAAGGTCTAGACTACCACAATATATTCTACATTTCTCTATGTCCCCCACTCATTACGGCTGTCGAAGATAGAAGAAGGCAGAATTAAAAATTGATACTTAATTGTGGCCATTTTTCTACATTTTTAGCCATGAACAACTCTACTTTAATAGTTCTTAACATTTTGTTTCATAGGTTGCATTTATTTTTTGCTAATTTAGGTAATCTATCCTGATAAATATATTTTCTTGAAAAAGGCTAGACTGACTTAATAAGGTGTAAACCTTACAAAAGTTAACAAAGCAATGTAACCTTATTAAGGAACAAAAAGTGTAAATACTGACTCTCAACCCATAACTTTTCAATTTGTTAAGACATTACCTCGAATGGTCGTCGGTTCTAAATCTAAATACCAAATACCATAGGCGAAAGCCATGAATAAAACAGAAAACCATAATCTAATTCAATAAGATTTCCTCAGTTACTCTTATAAAATCAGAAAATATTTCATATAACCTTACAATTACCCTGAAACTGCTACTGGACTACACATTATGAAAATTTCCACAACTTCTCCCGATCCTGTTCGTGCCTATCTAAGAGAAATCGGTCGTGTTCCTTTACTGACTCATGAGGAAGAAATTCTTTATGCTAAGCGAGTACAGCGATTGGTTAGTCTAGAGAACATACAAGAATCTTTAACTGAAGAACTGGGACAAGAACCCACCACAGCTCAGTGGGCGAAAACGGCTAGAATCACTCAGAAGGAACTTCGCTCAGTTATTGCGGCTGGAGAAGCAGCTAAGCGTAAAATGGTTGAGGCTAATCTTCGCTTAGTCGTATCAGTGGCTAAAAAATACCTTAAGCGCAATTTAGATCTTCTAGACTTGATTCAAGAAGGAACCATTGGGATGCAACGTGGAGTAGAGAAATTTGATCCCACTAAAGGGTATCGTTTTTCAACCTATGCTTATTGGTGGATTCGTCAAGCTATTACCCGTGCGATCGCTGAAAAAAGTCGTACCATTCGTTTACCGATTCACATCACCGAAAAACTCAATAAAATTAAGAAAGCACAACGGCAACTTGCCCAGGAAAAAGGCCGTGCCGCAACCATTCAAGAACTAGCTGAAGAACTCGAGTTAACTTCCAAACAGGTTCGGGAATACCTGGAACGTGCTCGTCAACCCCTCTCTTTAGATCTGCGGGTGGGAGATAACCAAGACACCGAATTAGGAGATTTATTAGAGGATACCGGACCTTCTCCTGAAGATTATGCAACCTATTCCTCCTTGCAGTTGGATCTCGATAAACTAATGGAAGATCTCACACCACAACAAAAGGAAGTATTAGCTTTAAGATTTGGCCTTGCTGATGGCAAACCTCTGACATTGGCTAAAATTGGCACTATCCTCAATATTAGTCGTGAACGAGTTAGACAAATTGAACGAGAAGCCTTAGCAAAACTCCGAAAACTTAAGGCTAATATTAGAGAATACTTGGCTAGCTAAGTATTCTCCAAGGTTAAGAGGTTAGAGAATACAGAACAACAGTTCGGTTTTACTGACCTCAAGATAACAAGTAAACTTGTTAAAGTAAAACATGAAGGTTATCGATACCATCCCATTAGTTATGGTTGATAACCCCCTGATTTAGGTAGAATCTATAGGAGAGCAGTAGTGACTAATAACTTTAAATATTCTCGGCGTTTCTCTGATAATGAGGAAGAAAATGGAGAGAGTTTGTGGGGATATATTCAATCTTTGAGTCCAGAAACTATTGCCCGATTGTCAAAGCCAGACTCTTCTGAAGTATTCCAATTTATGGAACAGAATATTATTGGTTTGTTAGGAAATCTTTCATCCGAACACTTTGATATTACCGTGAATACCAGTCGAGAAGATTTGGGACGTTTATTAGCTTCTGCTATGATGAGTGGTTATTTTTTACGAAATGTAGAACAACGAATGGGGTTTGAAAAATCTTTGCGATCAATAAATAAAACAACGAAACTGTGAGCGATCAAGTTGCTTAACCGTTCCTTGGCAATAAATCAATAGGAGAAGTTCTATGGGAAAAATCTAATTGATTAAATCGTTGCTATCTTTGCTTTTAAGAAATTATGACTAATGAATTAGGAGTTGATTTCCTTTTAGCCTAAGATAATTGCTATTGTCTTGGTATCAATACGAGAGTCGAGGTTTACATTGACGAAACGTTCAGAGTCTCTATATTGTATGGGTATCGGAGGCTATGCTACAACAGACTCGGAGGAAAATAAGCATCCTTTACTATTAACAATAGTTACAATCGTTTCCAATTATTGAGACTTCAAACTAAGCTAACTTACAAACTGTTCTCAAAGTTTGGGCAAGATTAGGATGTTATGTAGACACTCGCAATCTTCATAGGCTGTAGAGGGCTATCATAACAAAAAAATCTTGGAGGTTGATTGAAAACTCCAAGATTTTCTTAAATTATCAGAAATTGAATAAACTACTATTGAAGGAATTCTCAGTTCAGCCTCTAGAGCAACCTGTTTTTAGCATTAATAGAAACTTTAAGCAAGTATTACCAAAGATCAACTGCTTTGCGTGATTCTCCTAAAAAAGCGATACGTTACTCTGTACTGTAACAAGTGTCAGACAGTTTACTTGATCAAAAAATCCTAAGAAATTTAATCAAGGATAGACTTGGGGGCGATTCTTTGTCCTTGAACTCATCCAAAATGTTTGCTATGTCCCTGGTGATTACAAAGAACTAAAAATCAACTTTCCATGTGTGAGAACTCTAATCCTTTACCCCACCAAAAAATAGGCGTTGCTGTCATCTATAATGAGGATGGACAAATTTTAATTGATCGTCGTCTTCAAAAAGGATTACTTGGTGGTTTGTGGGAATTTCCAGGGGGAAAATTTGAACCCAATGAAACTGTTGAAGATTGTATTAAACGGGAGATTTTAGAAGAAATTGATATTAAGATAGGAATAGAAGAACATCTTATTACATTGGATCATGCTTATACTAATTTTAAAGTTACTTTAATTGTTCACCGCTGTCGTTATTTAACAGGAGAACCTAAACCCATCAGATGTGAAAAAATTTGTTGGGTGACTTTAGATGAAATGAGTAATTTCTCTTTTCCAAAAGCTAATACTAAAATTATTAAATTATTGCAAAATCAGCAGCAAACAGAAAGAATTAGTATAGCTTGAGTAAGCAATTTGTTGGTTTAGCCTAACTCTTCAGAGTTTAAGTTCATTCTTTGCAAAAGTCTGGCGCAACTGACACTCTAAAAGCTTAATTACAAACGCATCATTGGCAGTACCGTCAGGAGCAAGTAAATTTTTATCGGAGTTAGAGTCAGAACGAGTACCCAAGAAATCTAAAGATAAATTTGGCATACAAAACACTAGAAGCTGAAAATATAAACTATACTTGAGCCAACTCCAGAAAATCGACAATAAATAATAACTTTTACTAAAATTAGCATAGCATAGAATTATCTCTCACACAATCTTCGTTGCTATTGAAAGACTTAATGCTGTTCTTCTTCATGAAGAATTTTTAAATTTAAATTTATTTTACAGACATAATTTGATCGCCTTTGGCTACTTCTTGGAAAGCTTGAACTACTGCTTGTCTAGCCCAGCGATCAGTTTCTAAAATTTCTTCTAAAGTCGGTGTTAAAGTATTTTGATTCGTAAAGCGACCACAAACAATCTCAATTAATTTGGGAATATCAAGAAAGGTAATTTTTTTTTCCAAAAAGAAAGCTACTGCTTGCTCGTTAGCTGCATTCAATACTGCTGGCATTACCCCCCCTGCTCTTCCGGCGGCATAGGCCAACTGTATACAGGGATATTTTTGATGATCCGGTTCCCAGAAGGTTAAACTACCGGCCTTAACTAAATCAAGTTGTTTCCAATCAGTATAAATTCGTTCAGGCCAGGATAAACTATACAATAAGGGGAGACACATATTAGGCCATCCTAACTGAGCTAACACTGAGGTATCTTGTAATTCAACTAAGGAATGAATAATACTTTGTGGGTGAATCACGATGTCGATGTTTTCGTAATCTAACCCAAACAAATAATGAGCTTCAATGACTTCTAACCCTTTATTCATCAGGGTTGCTGAGTCTACCGTGATTTTACGTCCCATTGACCAATTTGGATGTTTTATGGCATCGTCAACGGTGACAAGGTGTAATTGTTCTACCGGCCAGTTTAGAAAAGCTCCCCCAGAAGCCGTTAAAGTAATGCGGCGCAATCCTTCGGGAGGAACCCCTTGTAAACATTGGAAAATAGCAGAATGTTCTGAGTCTGCAGGAAGTAATTTAACCCCATGTTTTTCTACTAAAGGAAGTACTACTGGTCCCCCCGCAATTAACGTCTCTTTGTTAGCTAAGGCGATATCTTTCCCCGCTTCAATGGCTGCTATTGTGGGCAACAAACCTGCACAGCCTACGATTCCAGTGACGACACTTTCTGAGTCTCCGTAACGGGCTACCTCCGTAACCCCGACTTCTCCAGCAAGCAGGATAGGAGAATAGTCGAGAGAAGCAATAGTTTCTTTGAGGATCTCTAATTTACTTTCGTTACAAATAGCGACAATTTCTGGTCGAAATTTCCTAATTTGCTGCGCTAACAGCTGGCCATTATTGTTTGCAGCTAACCCCACAACTTGAAATTGTTCAGGGTATTCGCTAACAATATTCAGGGTTTGCGTACCAATAGAACCAGTGGAACCAAGGATGGAGATTTTCTTCACGATGCCTAAGAATTAACGAAAATGTCGGGAGAAGTCCCTACCCCAAAATACCATGAAGAATCCTCATATTTTGAGTAGTGATGAATTTTTGACCTAGAGTTGTGCATTAACGACAGTCTAAACTATTTCGTGCACTTACTCCAGTAGAGAGGGTTAACTCCATCAGCTATCTCATCACACATCAAGGAAACTGAATAGCTATCAATCACCAAATCGGTCAAACCAACCCCTGTAATAATCGCACCATACATAACAGAGCGGGTGCGACTAGTAATCGTATCAACTCAAATGGCATTGGTTTAAGTCAGCAAAACCCCAATTTACGTGCTCAAGAAGTTTATCAGATTTATTCTTTGTAAATTCGCTTTGAGCGTCACTCCTTGAATTAAAATCTCATCAAAATAGATTTGACGCTTCAAAATCGGTCTGCCGCATATTGCCCGCCGCAAACACGCCTCTTCTAAAATATTTATCGAAGAAGTCTTGACCCTACAATTCGGAAAACATATAGTTTTATTTTGTCTCTGGCTAAAGCTAGATAAGCATCTAATAGCACCAATAAATTAGTTAGTGACAACAGCCTGACTTCCCCTGATATTAGGCGACAGCAAACTCTAAACTTGTTTCATAGACTACTCTATAATTGAACTACTCGCTAGTTTGGATAAAACTATCCTCTAACACTAAATTCTTGGCATCAAGACCGATTCGTAAGGTTATTTGGGAATCTAAATCCCCTGTAGAAGATGCCTCTACTCTACCTAGTTCCAGAAGAGTTTGTAACTGTTGGGCAGCTCTTAGATCTCCTTTCTGCACGACAATCTCTGTCTCACCCAGAAGTCGAGGCGAGTCTTTAATCAGATAGACGTTATGAAAGTCATGATCTGCCAAATATTCCATCATCCGTTTTCCTCCCTCGGGATCATCGGTTGCATTTTGTAAGGCAATTCTGACTCGGTTCGAAGAACGATGGCGTAGAGGTTTCCATTCAGAGGTAACATCAAAGTATTCTTCCATAATTTGATCAATCCCCCCTGAGGAAAGAACCCAATAGCTACGAGAATCAAATTCGTCTTTCTGACTAAACCGTCCAGGTAACATCACCATTTGAAGGTTTTTACCTTCTACTTTCCGCCCAAAATTGGCTAAGGTCAACATTTCTTCCCAGCTGAGATTAGTATCTATACTCTGTTCAAGAAGACTAATTGCTTTAGGAATTTGGGGCAAAATAGTGGGGGTGTATAGCCGTTTTAGTAAAGCTTTTAGTAATATTTGTTGTCGTTGTACCCGTCCAATATCCCCATAACTATCTTTGCGAAAACGAGCAAAGTGTTCTGCTTGTTCCCCACTGAGAATTCGCTGTCCTGCTTCAAGGTCAATTTTCAAATTCTGAGTTTTGTCTTCATATTTCATGGGATGAGAAACAAAGACCTCCACACCACCTACCAAGTTCACTAATTTTATAAAAATATCGGTAGTAACCCGAACATAGCGATCAATAGGGACATCATTCAGCGTTTTACTCAAAACCCTGGCAGTCAAAGCTGGACCCCTATAAATGTTAGCATCATTAACCTTGGTGTATCCTACCCCTGGGATATTAACTCTGCTGTCCCTGGGAATGGAGAGTATTTTTACTGAATAATCGCTGGGATCAAAGCGTAATATTAAAATTGTGTCACTACGCCCTCCAAAAGCATCCAAACTTCCTGGTGGGGCATCAGGAACTCGATCAATTCCCAAGACTAAAATATTGACAGGACGAGATAATCGATATTGTAAGACTACCCCCTCTTCTTTTTGTTCGGGTTTAGGTATTAAGGCAGATGGAGTGTCAGTTTCAGCGTTAAGGATTTTTTGTTCCCAAGGAAGTTGTATCTGCTCAATAAAAGGAATTAACCTTTCTGATAAAGGACTGAAGAGACTAATGGTCGCCCCAACAGTAGCGGATAGTGCAGCTGTACAACTAAATGTGATCCCCCATAACAATCCACGATAAAAAGGGATAAGTCCTTTTGAACGGAGACTTTTAGTAGGAATCTTGGTTGGAGAGGTATTTCTTGACTTATAGAGATATTTACCAGATTTAAGAAATTTTCTAGGAACTGGTGTTTGTTGAAGACTAGTTATTGTGGACATTCTTTCAAAACTATCGGTCATGTTTACCTCATCACCATAAACCGCCCTTTGATGACATTAAACTTGCGAAACAATTGTCTGTCGTCACTATCATGGATGTTAGTTTCTGGGTAAAAGTTCCTTTTTCTTTAATGATTTTCAGTATTGTTACTCTATTTATTTTTTCCTCTTAATCCCTGTTACCGTTTAGCTTGTCTCGTACTTTTTCTTACTGACTTAGGTTAGCTGACCCTAATCTATTCCCAATATTAGGATTCTAAGGCGAGTTTACCAAAATATTCCTCCTGCATATAACGAATGTCTTCTCTATGAGAGATATATAATCTTCTCAATTTCTAATCCTTTCAGCAATCAGTACAATCTCTAAATTGTTGAGACGTTATCTGAACACCAATAAAGGGGGATCGTTTTGCTTTACCTTAACTAATTTCTTCGAGTCTCTGGTTTATAGATGGCATTGGCAAAAAATTAATATTCACTGTTGTCGAGATATTATATATCCAGCTTCGCTATTTCCAAATCCTAAGATACTCTCACTGTTTGTGCTTATTGTGTAATAGTCCTCTCCATTTTCTAAACAAAATGGAGAGGACTCCACTGAAATAAACACGTCCCGTCCTCACAATAATACGATATGATGAAAGGCGTTGTATTTAATGCTGAACAAAAAAACTTATGGCTAAAAAATCGATGATTGAGCGGGAAAAAAAGCGCACTCGCTTGGTAGAGAAATATGCAGAGAAGCGGGAAACTATCAAAGAAGAATTCCGCGTTGCTGAGACTTATGAAGAAAAGATGGAGCTTCATCGCAAACTTCAACGTCTCCCCCGCAACAGTGCACCTAATCGTCGTCGGAACCGTTGTATGGTAACAGGTCGTCCCAGGGCTTATTATAGAGATTTTGGTCTATCTCGTAATCTCCTACGGGAATGGGCACATGAAGGGTTATTACCTGGTGTTGTTAAGTCTAGCTGGTAATGATTTAGTGGATAGTCAATGGAATTAAGTGACCAGTTATTAGCGAATGATAATTGGTCATTGTTCGTCTGTCTTAAGACAAAGCAGCCCAGTCTCTTGAAACCTCCTTAGCTAAAAGTCTTGATTAAGGCTTTCAGTCCTGTCTACTATATTTATAGTTTATAGTCCTTGATCATAGATTTAACATTGCATTGAGTTTCTCTACACTGTTCTTAGCTAGTAGCTATGATTCGGTAGAATAGAATAAATATCAATAAAAAACTGTTCTCTTTGAGAGGTTTTTATTGTCGGAGACAACAGCAATTAATTCCTAAGCTCTCAATGATAGAATCACTCACTACATTAGCTACAGCAGACTCGCTAAGAAATGTTTCTTGAAAGTTAAAAACTTGCATTTTCGTTACAATGGCAATGCTGGAAGAACTTAAGTCGTTTTTTCCTTCCGGTTACTTGTGAACAAGAATCTGGATTGCTTGTTGAGCTATATCGATTCGGAAATAAACTCTCGAGCAAGCTGAGTTTAAGATGGCAGGATAGTCGGACAAATAGGTCAGCGATCATAAAAATTTGTTAATAGCAAAAAACTGCAATGGAGTTTGCTGAAGATACGAACTGTATTATAGAAGGATATGCTCAAGGTTATTTTGTAATGGCCGATGAGATGGGTGTGTTAGGTTGGTATTCAAGTCGTCAACGGGCTTTAATTCCTCTTGATGAACGTTTTCATTATCCGAAGTCTTTACGGCGAATTTTAAATCAAAAACGGTTTTCAGTAGAGATTAACCGAGATTTTTTAGGAGTTTGTCGAGGATGTGCTGAGCGAGAAACGACTTGGATTTCACCCCAACTAATCAAGATCTACTACAACCTCTATCAACAGGGTTGGGCTTATAGTTTTGAAACCTGGCAAGGAAATGAGTTAGCTGGAGGAATTTTGGGGATTGCTATTCGGGGGGTATTTATTGGAGAATCGATGTTTTATCGGATTCCTGATGCTTCTAAAGTGGCAATGGTTAAGTTAGTAAAATATCTGAAAAAAAGAGATTTTGTATTGTTTGATGCTCAGTTACAAAATCCTCATCTCGAAAGATTTGGAGCTTATCAAGTTAGTGATAGAAAGTATAAGATTTTGTTGCAAAAAGCCTTAGCAAAAAACTGTATTTTTGGGAATGTTGGGCAACCACTTAATACTAAGTCACTTTGAAAATTATGAGTCGATGATGGTTGACTTCCTAGAAACAGTTAAGACTAAGACTTAGCTTAGTCTTAACTGTTTCTAGGAAGAATGGGGTAAAAATCTAGTTTTATTTACTTAATTATCACAAATCAGATATTTCCTCATTTACGTGCAGTCAAGCCTTTGAATCCAAAGTTTTTTTCTGAATAAATAGAGTTAATATCTATTGATAGGTAACAGATGACCTAACAATAGATATTAATATCATAATAGATATATCCGTTAATACTTTTAGTTCAAGCCACATAGTTACCTAAAAAAATACGGGTATTTACATTACAATTTTCTATCGCTCAATCTGTTTACTTCAATCTTAAATAAAGTCCTTATTTAGGACACTTATCTTTTTTTAAAAACAATTTTATAAAAACTAATTTCTGGGACTACTTGATAAATCTTAACTAAACTCCGTGAGTGATTAATATAATAATTGTTTTTATCAGTTATTATATTGATTGTTTAAGCTGTGCCGTTTTATTCTAATTTTTTAGTACGTAGTTTAACATAAGAACGTGGTATTGTTATTTTTTGCAGTAAGAAAAAATTACTTTAAAAGTTTTATCTATTCTCTCATTCTTTGTGAATCTAAAATCGAAATATTGGAAAACCATGTATTTACTTATATATAACATATGTAGTCTTTAAAGGTTGTTTTAACAACATAATTGAACATAGTATTAATTATGATATTTTTATTGTTTAAAATAAGTAAATTTAAATATCATTAATTATTATGTATTATTTTAAGAAATAAATTAGCTAACATAACTAGAAAAACAAAAACTATTAAAGTTAACTTTAGATCCAAAAAATATCTGCAGAACGAAAGCAAAAATATTTTATTAAAATACAAAAAAATAGAAAGTTTAAAAACTGATCTATTGGGTAGAACTATGACAAAAATAATTTATATATAGATTTTTTGAAAAGTAGAAATAAAATAGTAGTGTAAAATTATTTATGATAATTAATAGTTATTTGAGTTTTTTTTAGAAACCCCTAAAAATTGATTTTTGGACTAATTTATAAAATTTTTAAAAGAGAATATAAAAATAAAAAAAGTAAAGATAAAAATTACTTTATTTTTTTAAAAAAAGTCAACTAGGTAGATCATAAAATGCTATTTTATTCACTAAATAATAGTATTTTAATTTTGAAAAAATAAATTAAATAGATTTAAGAGTATAAAGTTTAGTGAATTTTTTTGATTTAAAAATTAAAGAATAAAAGATAATTTTATTAAGTAAAAAAGTTTTTTACAGCCAATTTAGATAAAAATGCAGATAAAGTGGATAAATACGGCAAATATAAGAAAATAGACATGAGAATTATCATCGATACTGACACAGTATATATAAGTGGTTTAATTTAAGCTAAACTGAAACAATTTTTAAAAAAAACATAATTATTTTTTTCTAAAAAAATTAGAAAATTAAATACAATCAAAGAAAATCTACATTAGATAAAAGTTCATAAAATTATGGAAAAATATTTATCAATAAACCCAGTTCACCTAAAAAAAACAAAAAAAACTTACTCCAAAAAGTCACTCTAAAAAGAGTAGATTGAAATAGTATAAATCTATAAAACAGCATGAGCTCAACTATAATTGCTCAAATATAGAAATATAAAATAATTTTACTTTATTTATAGGGGGCATTCGGAGCTACTTACTGAAAAAATAAAATTTGAAATGAGGATAGATTTACTCTAAAATAGAATTACCGAAAACCTCTCTCACTTATATAACTTAGTATTAAGTATGAGTCAATAATATTCATATTAATAATTGTGCTTCTCATGGAACTTTCTATTATTCCTCAAAATACCACTCTAGCAGTTGACAATAATAACGTGGCAAAAATATCTGGAATTTAACGTACGGGTTGTTATCCTAATGGAAATAATCTTATTAGACGAGGGATAATTTTAAAATTTAGAACTCTACAAACAAATAAATTAGACTCTGTAGAGGTGATTTTTAAATTAATTACCCACGGCAAATAATATGTCCGTATATTAATGATCACCTCAGTTACCACAAGATTAAAGCTGTTTCAACTTATGTAATTTAACAAACTAAAAACAACTGACTAAGATAACGCTATTCTATTATCGTTAAGGAGTGATAACAATGTCTGGTTCTAATACCATCCGCATCCGGGGTGCAAAACAACATAATCTAAAAAACATTGATTTAGATCTTCCTCGCGATCGCCTGATTGTTTTTACAGGGGTTTCAGGTTCGGGTAAGTCGTCTTTGGCCTTTGACACTATCTTTGCAGAGGGACAACGGCGTTATGTGGAGTCTTTGAGCGCCTATGCGAGACAGTTTTTAGGGCAATTAGATAAGCCAGATGTAGATGCGATTAACGGGTTAAGTCCGGCTATTTCCATTGATCAAAAGTCAACGTCCCATAACCCTCGCTCTACAGTAGGGACGGTCACAGAAATTTATGATTATCTACGGTTATTGTTTGGAAGAGCTGGAGAGCCCCATTGTCCAGTGTGTAATCGCAGTATCGCACCACAAACCGTTGATCAAATGTGTGATCGTGTCATGGAACTTAAAGATCGCACGAAATTTCAACTTTTGTCCCCTGTGGTACGAGGAAAAAAAGGAACTCATAAAAAGTTATTGTATAGTTTAGCTTCTCAAGGATTTGTTCGAGTCCGGATTGATGGGAAAGTTCGTGAACTTTCTGATACTTTTGAATTAAAGAAAAATCACTATCATAACATTGAAATTGTCATAGATCGTCTCATAAAAAAAGAAGGAATTGAAGAACGGCTAACAGATTCTTTAAGTACCTGTTTACATCAATCAAACGGACTAGCAATTATTGCTATTTTAGATTCAGATGATAATAATAACTGGGAGAAGGGAAAGCCTTCAGAAATTATATTTTCTGAAAACTTTGCTTGTCCCGACCATGGGGCAGTTATCGAAGAATTATCTCCCCGTTTATTTTCTTTTAATTCTCCCTATGGTGCTTGTCCCAACTGCCATGGGTTAGGAAGTTTGCGTCAATTTTCCCCTGATTTAGTGATTCCTGACCCTTCAATTCCTTTGTATGCTGCGATCGCCCCTTGGTCAGACAAAGATAATTCTTCCTATCTTTCTTTTTTCTATAGTGTGGGTCAAACCTACGGTTTTGATATTCAAACTCCTTGGAATAAATTAACTAAGGAGCAGCAAGAAATCCTACTTTATGGGACTAAAGAACCTATCTATTTTAAGAATGATTCTCGCGCTGACAATGATAAAGGTTGCTATCGTACTTTTAATGGTATTCTATCAATTTTAGAGCGGAATTATAAAGAAGCTAGTTCTGATATTTTTAAACAAAAATTAGAAAAATATTTGATTGATAAAACCTGTGAAGTTTGTCAAGGAAAACGATTAAAACCTGAATCTTTATCTGTCCGGTTAGGTCAATATATGATTGATGAATTAACTAGCGTTTCTATTGATAAATGTTTAGAAAAAATTAATCAATTGCAATTGACTCAAAGACAACAGTTAATTGGAGAACTAGCCTTAAAAGAAATCAAAAATCGTCTACAATTCCTCCTTGATGTGGGGTTAGATTATTTAACCTTAGATCGAGGAACTAAGACCTTATCAGGGGGAGAAGCACAACGCATCCGTTTAGCCACCCAAATCGGCTCAGGATTAACAGGAGTGTTATACGTATTGGATGAACCTAGTATTGGCTTACACCAACGGGATAATGGACGTTTATTAAATACCCTCAAAAAACTACGAGATTTGGGGAATACTTTGATTGTTGTTGAACATGATGAAGAGACAATCCGCAGTGCAGACCATCTTGTTGATATTGGACCCCTTGCAGGAATTCATGGTGGACATATTGTCTGCCAGGGTGATTTTAAAACATTGATTCAAACCGATAAATCCCTAACAGCGGATTATATATCTGGGAGAAAAGTAATAAAAACTCCGGATAAACGTCGCTCTGGAAATGGAGCGTATTTAAAGCTAATTAGTTGCTGTAAAAATAATCTAAAAAATATTGACATTGAAATTCCTTTAGGTAAATTAGTTTGTATTACAGGAGTTTCAGGCTCAGGAAAATCTACATTAGTTAATGGATTGTTATATCCCGCCCTACAACATCATTTAACTCGTCATGTTCCTTTTCCTAAAAAATTAGGTGGAATAAAGGGATTGGAGGCAATAGACAAAGTAATTGTTATTGATCAATCTCCCATTGGCAGAACACCCCGATCCAATCCTGCTACTTATACAGGAGTTCTTGATAGTATTAGAGAGCTTTTTTCCCAAACCATTGAAGCAAAAGCCAGAGGATACAAACAAGGTCAATTTTCTTTTAATATAAAAGGGGGGAGGTGTGAAATGTGTGGCGGTCAGGGAGTTAACGTTATTGAGATGAATTTTCTTCCTAACGTTTATGTTAAGTGTGAGGTTTGCAAAGGAACAAGATACAATCGAGAGACCCTACAAGTTAAGTATAAAGATTATTCTATTGCTGATGTTTTAAACATGACAATTGAAGAAGCGTTAGGCGTTTTTCAAAATATTCCTAAAGCTATGAAAAGACTACAAACCTTAGTTGATGTTGGGTTAGGGTATATTAAATTAGGGCAGTCTGCACCGACCCTATCGGGAGGAGAAGCACAACGGGTTAAATTAGCATCAGAATTGTCTAGAAGGGCAACTGGAAAAACCCTCTATCTGATTGACGAACCAACGACAGGACTATCATTCTATGATGTTCATCATCTATTGAATGTGTTGCAATGTTTAGTGGATAAAGGAAATTCCATATTAGTGATTGAGCATAATTTAGATGTGATACGTTGTGCGGATTGGGTTATTGATTTGGGTCCAGAAGGAGGGGATAAAGGAGGAGAAATCATTGCTCTAGGAACTCCAGAACAAGTTGCTAGTAGTTTTACTTCTTACACAGGAAAATATTTAAAACAAACTTTACAAGAATACCAGGTACGAAAGTCTTAAATTAAATAATTAAGTATTTACTGAACTTAGGACGGTAAATATCCAGAGTCTGACTATGCTACGAATCAACAAGTCAAGGACAAGTACGCCCACGACATCAGCTATTATCTCTGCATGGTTACTGTTTAATTATCGGTAAAATTGGCCCTATGGACGATTACCTTGTTGCTATAATCGATGAAATCAACCGCACTTTTGAGCTGATCGCTAAGTCGGTACATTGAAGCTCTAAGGTATATTAAAGTTAACCACAGTTTTATCTAGAGAAGCTAGTTTCTACACTAACTCCTAAGGTCTTGTTATTTCTAATTGTTAAATTACACTCTCTAGAAAAATTTTCTAATAGCAAAGATAATCGTGCTCATACTGTCGAACAAGGGCTAAAAAATTTATAGCAAACTTATCAAACCCAGTGCGCGTTACTATAGTGCTTGGTTATTACCCAGTTTCGAGTTAGTGACGCAATGGCTGTTAAGGCTTTGTTGACCACTTTTTTGAAGGTAATTATAATTACCCGCTTAGACGTAGTACTGCCATAGCTCTAGAAAAATTGGGCGATCACCGAGATATGACCTTATCAATCAAAACCCTTGATTGTTCAAACTACGACACTTAGAGAGCCTATCACCCAGATGTTGAAAATGCCGGAGTATAAGAAATCGGTGAATCTCTGAGTTAAGTTGTTAAACAGCACAATAGAAGCGATCTCAAAAGTAAAAAGAAAACTTCATCCAATCAAACTCTACGAAGCCATTATTGAAGCTTGAGAGACCTTACAGGCTAAGTCGGTGTTATTGTCAATTAAGCTCTTTTTAGAGGTTTTTTATGACAAAAGTCTTATATGTCTGTCGCAGGAAAAATTATCTATTAGTTGATAAAAAAAGCAATTTATGTTGTTAGATAGGTGGGACTTTGACTAGGGAAAGGATTAACAGTGACGTTATTTAGCCATGATCGATTCAGGGACTATTGGTTATGTGGAAGGAACTTGAGGTGACTACCTATACGTTCAGCAGAAAATAGACCAAAATCACCTGCTCTTGAGTAATTTTTGAAACAAAATTTGTCTAAGTAATTTTCTCTCAGAGAGGTTAATCTACCGACAGCGTTAGAGTGATGGGGTTAGTATTGATAGCCTTAACCAAAAGGATGATTAAAGAAATTCGCTCTTCTAGAGCGAATTTCTTTAATCATCCTTTTGGTTAGAAATCTTTTTAAGATTACGTAACAAAGTGTTCTAAGCTGCTTTTAAGCCATAGGAAGACATTTGCACGATATCACGGGTGCTAAAGCCAATACTACTTAATGCTTCTCCATAACTAATCATAAAGTCTTCAACTAATGCTTCTTTTTCCATTCCTAAAACTTCTGCATCGTCTTTAACTTGATTAAGCATTGTCCAAACGATAGGTAAATTGCCTTTGTTAGCTTCTTCTAATTCCGCTTTTGATGTTTCAAAATTCTTTTGAAGCCAGACCTCACCAAAATTTAAATGAACATATTCATCTTTAACCACTCTTTCGGTAATTTTTCGGGCAAAGGGGTCAGCAACAGGAATGTAAATATTATAAGCAGCAATAGCAAAAGCTTCGATAATCAAAGATTGAATTAACAAGCAAGTAACAATCTTTTCTTGGGCTTTGGCTTGTTGGAAGTTTCTATTGAGTTGGGCAAAAAATTTTTGAGCATACTCCATATCAGGAGTAACACTCAAATTCTTCCCACAGGACTGAAAACCTTTCTTGTGACGGTTTTCCATCTTAGCAAGACGGATTAACTCATCTTTATGATCAGGTAACATTTGAGCTATATCTATATAATTCTGATACGCCTCTTCTTCGCCTTTAATAACGATGGCATTAATGCGACTGTAGGCGTCCTTGTAGGTTTCGCTGTTGAACTCAAGCTCTGAGCGTGTGGCAAGCTCTTGCATAAGATAGTTTATCTCCTGTGGATTATCAACTGAGTTTACGGGTTAAAGTGGTGTCCTTATGAAAATTAAGACTCTTGATCTTGATGGTTAAGTTTAACTTGAACTATTCTCCATAATACCTTATGAAAATTAAGACTCCTGGTGCTTAAGTCTAACTTGACTATTCTCCATTAAAGAAGAAGGCAGCTTTGAAAGAAGAAAGTAGCTTTAAATAAACGTTAAAAAATAAATTATTTTATGTTGCTAAATAAGTGAACTTAAATAAGTACAGAATAGAATAAGTAATTAAAATAGATCGCTCACCATAGACCAGTTTTTCTATAAAAAATAGCTAACAGAATGAAAAAAGCAAGAACTATTAAAATTAACTTGTAACTCGAAGTTTCTCCCAGAACAAGAATAAAAATACAGATCTTATGTTGGAAGACCAATAAAAAGTTAAAAATGTTGCAGACTGTGCAAATCTATCAGAAGATTCAATACAAGAAAAAAATATACATAAATTATTGAAGTAAAGTATAAAAAGTATTATATCTTACTTTTTCGATAAGTGGAAGAAAAAAAATGGTTAAACAAAACATAAAGTATATAAAATAAATCATTATACAAGAATAGAAATATAATAAATAGCAACCATTTAAAAATTAAAAAAATAGAGAAAAATAAGATTATTTTTTAAAGCAATCCATGATATGGTAGTTTTCAACTATCTAGAAATAAAAGGGTTTATTCAAAAATAAACTTTCTACATTTTCAAAGATTAAAAAATAAATTTTAAAAAAATATATTTTTTTAAAATTTATAAAATTAAAAGGCTAATTTATTGACATAAAGCATAGTTTTATCTATGGAATTTAATCAGTCGTATCTCTAGACAAGTCAAAATACAATAAGTTATTTTACAGAGTAAAAAAGAGACTAATTAAGTCTAATAATTATAGAAAAACTAAATATAACTACTAATTATTATAGATTAATATATAGCTTTCTAATTAACTTATAAAAAAATATATAAAAAAAAGATAAATATTTTAAGAATAGATAAGAAATAAAAAAGAAATACAGTGATTATTATTGGCTCATTGGCGATCAATTAGCTTGTATAATTATGCTAATTAACAAAATTTGAGATAATTTAAAAAAAATATATTTTGACTAGCTCATAATTCAGTTCTAAATATAATAGAAGGAAAAGATGTTTAAATAAAAAAATAAAAAATATTTAAATATAAATATGATTTAGCCAATAGAATTAAACGATTTTTTATTTAAAAAGTTACTTTAATTACTTCAATATAAAGATACATGACAATCTATATTTTAATGTTTTTTTAAAGTTTTAAGGTAGTTAAATATAAATAAGCAACACTATGTTAAAACTTATTAATAAGATAGATAAACCGTAAACTTATCCTGAAATTTTTATAAAATTTCTAGCTTAAAAAGTTCAAATAAAGCTCAAGAGTAGTAGAGACGTTAATTATCGTAAATTTGACACTTATTTTTAACCTAGTCGAATAAAATCCAAACTTTTCTATTTAGTTTTTCTTGAATTAACTCCCTTATTTGTTCCATAGATGAATTGTTATGCGAACTGTCTAGAAAACCCATTTTTTTAAACAAATAATTTTCTCCACCTTCCACCCCAGTACTAACAATCTAAATTATACTAGCCCTATCTTTTATTTTTCGAGGGACTTGTTGAACTTTGTTTAAACCGAATAATGTTCTTTCCTGCTCCGATTTAAGAAATACTCTTAAACGAGAAGATGAAATTAGTTTAGCAGAGTTCTTATGGCTAACTCTTTTAACACACTTTGTAGTCTGTTTATGGTAGTTGCTTTTAAAGCTTTAACATATCCTAATGTAGTGCTGTTTATTTATGTCTAACCACTGACTGTAGTGCATCATGAGAGATATATTTTCAGTTTTAGGAAGCTTTTATCGTTAGAATTGTTAGATTATATTGATAATTAATCAGTGGTAGTGTGAGGAAACACCATGAAAAAGACGCTCTTTCTAAGTCCCCCTTCCTTTGATGGTTTTGATGGAGGTGCAGGAGCAAGATATCAAGCAAAACGTGAAATTACCTCTTTTTGGTATCCGACTTGGTTGGCACAACCAGCAGCATTAGTTCCTGGTAGTAAACTAGTAGATGCTCCTGCTCATTATCAAACGATAGAGGATGTTCTTAAAATTGCTAAAGACTATGAACTGGTTATTATGTATACCAGTACCCCCACCCTTCTTAATGATGTAAAATGCGCTCAGGCCATTAAAGACCAAAATCCTGACACTCAAATTGGTTTATTAGGGGCACACGTGGCGGTTTTACCGACCAAAACTCTCGAAGAAAATCCAATTCTTGATTTTGTTTGTCGCAATGAATTTGATTACACTTGTCAGGAATTAGCTGAAGGAAAGCCCTACGACCAGATTAAGGGACTCAGTTACCGTGATCAACAAGGAAATATTAAACATACTGAAGAACGGGAATTAATTCACAATTGGGATTCAATGCCCAGTGTTTTCCCTGTTTATGCAGATAATCTTAATATTCACAACTATTTTATTGGTTATCTACTTAATCCCTACATTTCTTTGTACACAGGTCGCGGTTGTCCCGCAAAATGTACGTTTTGTCTGTGGCCACAAACTATCGGAGGACATCAATATCGTGCCAAAAGTCCTGAAGTGGTAGAAAAGGAAATGACGTTAGCCAAATCTCTTTGGGGAAATTCTATTCGGGAATATTTCTTTGATGATGATACTTTTACTATTGATAAAAACCGGGTTATTGCTATTAGTGAATATCTCAAAAAACTAAAATTAACTTGGAGTTGTAATGCTCGTGCAAACTTAGATTACAATACTTTAAAAACTCTGCGAAACAATGGATTAAGATTACTTTTAGTTGGCTTTGAATCAGGAAATCAAAAAGTACTTGATGGAGTAAAAAAAGGGATTAAACTTGAAGTTGCCCGTAAGTTTATGGCTAACTGTAATAAACTTGGAATCAAAGTTCACGGGGCGTTTATTATCGGTTTACCCAATGAAAGTAGGGAAACCATTGAAGAGACTATCCGCTTTGCTTGTGAGGTGAGTCCCCACACCATTCAAGTGTCTATTGCTTCGCCCTATCCCGGGACAGAACTATATCAACAAGCGTTAGATAATGGTTGGTTTACCAATGGAAATTTAGTAGCAACTTCTGGCATTCAAATGTCCACGTTGCAATATCCTAATCTATCGGCAGCAGAAATTGAAGATGCAGTTGAACAGATGTATCGTCGCTTTTATTTCCGTCCTGGGGCAATTATTCCTATCGTTAAAGAAATGTTAGTTGATCCCCAGATGTTAGTGCGTCGTTTACGAGAAGGACGGGAATTTATGGCTTATTTAAATGAACGTCATAACCGAACTTTAGTTAACGCTTCTTAATTAAACTTAGGGCTTTTAATCAAAAGTAATGTGCGATTAATCGCACATTACTTTTGATTCTACAAAACTTGTTATCCTAGGGAATAAAAAAAATTCATGAAAAATGAATAATAAGTTTATACTTTATCCAAATTAACTCAAGGCTTCTTCAATGAGACAATTCATCTGTTTATTGTCGATATCAGATAATAAAAGATTAGGATAAATTGCTGTTTTTTTGAGTGGATGATTTAAAGATTGACAACCATTGTTAGTATCATTAACCATAAAATATAGCAATTCCTGAACAACACAGACAACATTAAAAGTAATTTTACCTGATGCAGAGTTAATCGGCTTTCCCTCTTGAGGATCGATAACTTCAATTAAACATTTTTTCCTTTAATCAACTGATCGAATATTCTCTCCTAATTTCAAAAAAATTTTAAAAAATCGCTATTTTTCTTTCCTAAACTTGTTAATTAGGTTTTCTTAGAGACATTTAAGCTTCTAATAAAATAATGACTATTGTTTGAGGATAAAATCTGTACTCTGGGAACAATCTCGAGTAGCTTTCAATAAGAAACCTGGTTGGCGGTTGAATATAAATCTCGATGAAAAGTTGAGTTGCTTGTTGATAACTAATAATAGGTTGATTGGGTAACATTAAATCTAACTACCAAAAATAGCTATCTCCAAGAGTTGCAAATACACAGCAACTATTTTAAAATTGTCTAGGTTGACCATGGTTAAGTGATTGCCCAATTTTGCCAGATAATCTTATCTCAAATAACCTTATATTATTTTTTTCCCTAAAAAGAAAGCTTAATATAAGATAAATATTATTGCCACTTTATACTTATGCGAGTATCCCTTTGGAAGAGAAATTAGTCAGCTATCTAAAGGCTAGTAGTAACGTTGCTCTTGTCTTTAAAGGGATTGATAGACTATAACCCTTAATTTCCAGGTACTTTCTACGTATTAGGTCTAATCTTTTGTTCTGCTGCTATTAGCTACTAATTGAGCACTAATTATCATTTTTTATATCAGCTGACAAAAGACCTGTAAGTTCATGCCTAGTAGGTTAATAATTGCTTTGGATGTTATTGTTTTGCTGTTACTCTTAAATTGTTAAAGTAATGGCACTAAAAATAGATATAAAAGTTGTAATTGAAGGCGATGATATAGTCAAACAACGGTAACATAAAAAAACATCAGATCGAATTCCATCACTCACACTATGGCGTAAAATTGAATCTATACGCAACTTTTTCTTAGATTTTGTTTATGTCAATTCCTCCTGCAACCGATATTTGGAAATATAAACCTTGGTGGTGTCAACCCTGGACAGTTCTTTTGACAGGAACAGGGGTAATTCTTGGAAGTTGGTTACTATTTCATATAATTTGGCTGACGACTATGACCTCGCTTTCCATTTTGGTATGGTGGTTCTATTTCCTGATTTTTATTCCTCATTTATTTAAACAGCAAAGTCTCAATCGAAAACAATAATTTTTTATTATTGCTTAATCTTAACGACAGAATAAGATAAATAATATTTACTCTAACCTTAGAATTATCGAAAATGATTATATCTTTTTTGGATTATTATGAATCTTCTAAAAACAAGATTTTTATATTGTAAAAGTCACTAAGTCTTCTTTTATCAAGGCTATAAGTTTATCTCCCTGAAAAGAAACTATTATATTTCTTTTAAATGAGAAATAGACTTCTGATTCATCTTAAGTACAAGGAAATCCTGGCACTTATTTTATCTACATTTGTCTGCTAAAGATTTCTAACTCTTAAAGGCGTTCTTGACTATATGTACATTTAATTTTTATTATTTTAGAGTTAACTTGTCGTCCAATCTAGAGTAATTTATAACGTACAAATAGACCTAACTAAATCATCTGTAATTTTTTATTAAGTAAGAAAGTTTCTAGTCTAGAGTCAGTTCCGACTGGAGTTAGTATTATATGACTAATAAGTTCTCTGTTGTTATGAGACCTTTATCATTGGCAATATTGTAAGTATTTTAGAAGTATCTTAAATGTAAGTGTAAAATAAAAAAAATTAATCCTATCTGGAGGAAAAATTAGGATATCCTAATTTTCATAATTTGCTATCAGTGCCAATTAACTGCGTTTAATTTATCAATCTTTCAGATTTTATCGTTACTGTTAACTCATTAAAAATTTCTAATGAATAAGGTAGAATAACTAAAGAGTTTGCATTTTATTCTTGTCAATCCTAGAAAAAACTAGAAAATACTTGCGTGAGATTTGACAAAAATTTTATTCTATTGACTGATGGAGTTGAATTTTCTTGTTTATTAAGAATTTCTTTGATCTAATACTTTTAGACCTCATTTTGATCATCAAAGATTCTATGCCATCAGAAGAGCTTTTACCTTAACAACTATTGATCGATAACAAGATAGATAGCAAACAATTAATATATATGCAATTTTTTTACTAATGTAATTTTTATATTTACTAGGATAAAAGCTAATTTTAAGAGCAATTTCTATAAATAAACTTACCTTATCCTTCAATCATTAATAGTCAAGTTTTATACAGTGGTTACACATAATTTACTTTCACAAGTTAAACTGAATTACGAAGTTTTTAACTATACTAAGAACCAAAAAATAATAATTTTTTTCAAAAAAAATAAATGTACTAGTTTTTAGATACATTGATATTTTTAAATTAAAAATTTATGAAAAAATTTACTTTGTATCAAAAAGAATATATGTTTGTAATGGACCTAACTCTATGTTTAAACCCAAGTCTTATATTTCTCCTGTAGAAAGAGGCGGAATGTCAAATGGTATCTATTTCAACAATAGAAAAGTTATTTATAAAAATTGATGAATTTAAACTTGCGGACTTGCATATTAGATATTTTTATGGAAAAAGTTATCAGAATTGAAGTCTAAAAATTATGCCAGCACTAATATTGTTACTCATGGTGATAAACCATGACCTTTATATGAAATTGGTTTACCTTATAAAATAAATCACTCAAGATTTAGACATTAGACACTTTAGGGAAATGGGACTTTAAAAGGACAAACAAGCAAGTCAATGACAGACCATCCCAAATCAGATAATGCTACGGGATAATTGCATTTTCATCATTATTCTTTCTTTAATATTTTTTATTTACATCATTATGTTGCTAATGCTTAAAGAAAAACTATTCTCGAATCTTCCATTGAAATTTCTAAACCTAAGATGTTTCACAATATGGCAATAACTAAAAATCATACTGTGACTTAAGATAGTTCAAGAGCCTTTGACGAGGATTGAACTCGTGACCTCACCCTTACCAAGGGTGTGCTCTACCACTGAGCTACAAAGGCAACATCTAGATTCCTCAAAAACTCCCACTTCTTCCCCTACATAGGATAGGATTTGTGGAGAATAGAGAACCTTAAAAAGTATCGTGGTGGGCCGAGCTGGATTTGAACCAGCGTAGGCATAGCCAGCGGATTTACAGTCCGCCCCCATTAACCACTCGGGCATCGACCCACTTGCACCACGGACAACTATCTTAGCACAGCTATTTTCAACATGCAATGTTTTTTCAGAAAGTTTATTTAAGGAATATGAATTGGTGGACGATTACTCTGAAACAGAATGTCCTGACCATGAGGGAAGTCACTCTCATCATAAATTTCTCCAACTAATTCTTCTAAAATATCTTCTAAAGTAACCAAACCTACGGTTCCGCCATATTCATCTACCACAATAGCAATATGAATTCGTTGCTGAAGCATTTCTTTAAGTAAATTCGTTACCCGCTTAGTCTCAGGGATATAGACAGGAGAATCCATCGCGTCGGTGACACAGATTTGAGAACGCGTTTCCTTAGATACCGATTGCAGGGTCTGGAGAGCTTGTTTAAGATGCACAATTCCTACAATCTGATCTTTGGATTCTCCTTGTACTGGAATACGAGAAAATCCCGTTTCCAAAGATAAATTGAGTAACGATTGTAAACTAGCCTCATGGGAAATCGTAGTCATGTCAATGCGAGGTTTAACAACATCTTTAGCCATCAACTGATCGAGCATTAAAGCTTTGTGGAGTAATTGGTGCCGATACAAATCCAAATGTCCTTTTCCACCCAAAATCTCGATCATTAGCTGTAAATCTGTCAAAGATTCTCCATATTGCGCTACTTTATCAGATTTGCCTTGAAATAAATAAATTGTCTTTTGGGTAATAGCCTCGAAAACTTGAACCATTCCAATCATGCTCAGAAATTGGGACAGCCAAAAAATAGGACGGACAGCAAGGCGAAAAAAAGTACGATTATTGATAATTGCCAAAGACTTTGGGGTTATTTCTCCAAAAATCAGGATAAAAATCGTAACAACTGCTGTTGCTACCCCTAATCCTGCATTTCCTAACCAAATGGCAAATAAATTACTGGTGAGAATAGCCGAAAAATTATTAACGAGATTATTCCCAATTAATAGACTCGTAATAAAATGCCGTCGTTTTTCAAGGACTAAGCGGTAAATTCCCGAAGGATCTCCTTGATGCTCAATCAATCCCCTCAATTTAAAATTATCAAAAGCAGTAATGGCAGTTTCTGAACCTGAAAAAAACGCAGATAAGAGCAGCATAAGGAAAACTGCCAACAAATCTAGCGAAACCTGCCCTAACAAGGGAGCAGGTTCAGCTATAGCAAAAAGGTCAGAGTCAATAGGGGACAAAATAGTTGATAAGGATAGTGACTGAAAGACTCAGAAATAGTATATATGTTTTAAATACCTTAAGAGTCGTTTAGACCAATTGAAAAAATGATGGATAATCCAATCATTAATTTAGGTTAATTTAAGCAATATAGGCGACTTTGAAGGCCCACAAAATTAATCCTATAATTGCTCCAAGAACTAAGAAGCTAGAAATAGCAACGAGAACGGGCTTATCGGCTCCATTGAACTTCATAATGCCGCGATTAAGGTCTGACATTGAGCTTGGCTCCTGGCTTAAAATTGAACAGGTTAGAAAAGTAACTCTACCCCTAATAGATTAGCGAAGATTTGACTAGAGTGGGCTAAAAAATTATGACAAAGATCTTTTCGAAACGGTTAGGCAACAGGATATATTAATTAAACAAAACTCCGAGGGATTTATGAATTGGTCAGTTAGTGCCATTGTTCTCTATTCGATTTTTGTCGCGTCAATCTTGATTTATGTTCCCTTTTTGGCGCTAGGATATGCCCGCTTCCAAATTGGATATAATCGCTTTACTCCTCGTGCTATGTTCAAAGAATTACCTCCTTATGGTCAACGAGCTACCTGGGCTCATCAGAATGCTTTCGAAACTTTTATGATTTATGCTAGTGCAGCATCAATGGCTTATGTAACGGGAGTAGATTCAGCTTTAGCTAGTTATGCGGCCATTACGTTTGGGGTAGCACGTTTATTGTATTCTTTTTTTTACATTGTCAATTTGCCTTTGGGGAGATCACTGATGTTTGCTACAGGCCAACTGTGCACTTATTGTTTATTTGTCTTGAGTTTTCTTAAAATTCAATCGATAGTTTAATAACTGTATTTTTTATGGGATACTATCACGTAAAGTTATTAGCCAAGAGACTAATGTAGGAGTTAACAGTTGTTGACCCCTACTGAGTGACTTAATGCTCATTTAAGAAATACTAATTCCTAAATGATTTAACTCTTGGTATATTTGGTCAGATTGTTGCCACACTTGACCATCAAGGGCGATCTGTTCAATTAGACTTGCTAGGCGTAAAGCCTTGAGAGCTTGTTCTCCCCCCACAGAAGGTTGATCACCGCCTCTTACACAGTGAACAAAGTGCTCTAGCTCGGCATGGAGAGGTTCAATATTGCTGGTGTAGACCTTTTCGATGAGTCCATCTTGACGATAGAGAACCTGGCCATAATCACTAGTGTAATTGGCGGTGGTTTGACGATGGATTAGAATTTCATTGTTCAGAAAATCCGCTTCTGTTAGGCTATTTTCACAATGTGCTGCTAGACGGCGAATTTTGCGGTGGGTCACTTTGCTAGCAGTCAAGGTAGCAACAATGCCATTAGCAAATCCTAAGGTAGCGGTAACATAATCGAGATATCCTGAATCTGCGGCACGGCTACCACTAGCGGTCAGTTTGACCACGCGATCACCCACGAGCTCAAGTAATAAGTCAATGTCGTGGATCATCAGATCCAAAACTACAGAAACATCGTTTGCCCGTTGAGAATAGGGACTCATGCGATGGGCTTCCAAGGCTAGTAACTCCTCAGTTTTAAGAACTTTACTTAATTCTTGGAAGGCGGGGTTAAATCGTTCTATATGTCCCACTTGCAGAATCCCATTAGATTCAGCTGCCGCATTGACTAACGATTCAGCTTCAGCAATATTTGCTGCAATGGGTTTTTCAATAAGGGTATGAACTCCAGCTTTGAGACAGTCCATTCCTACTGAGCGATGCAACCGTGTCGGCACGGCAATACAGACAGCATCAACATGGGGCAGCAAGTCATGATAATTTTCAAAAAACCGAACTCGATACTTACTAGCAATATCTAAACCTCGTTCAACGTTGACATCGGAAACACCAACAAATTCTACATCTTTGAGCAAGCTAAAAATACGAGTATGGTGTTGACCCATGTTGCCTACCCCAATTACACCGATGCGAATGGGATCAAGGGGATTTTGTGGTCTTTTTCGGGTCAATTGTGCGTCTGACATTCTCCTGGACACTCCTACACCAAGTCTTGACTTAAAATAGATTTCAGAACGAAAAATTTTAATTCTTCAGTCGATCACCAAAGATACTAGCACAGTTTGTTAAAATGTAAAGAATTCCAACAGTGATAGATAAGTTTGGCGATCCTTACTGACTTTCGACTCTTCTTAAGCCTCTTCTTCGTAGTATTTATGTTGTTTCTGCTTTTGAGGAATGTTGACGCGAGGAGGGTTATAAGGTTCGAGTTCAACATCATCGTCCCAAACATCCCTCCGAACTTCATCGTATTCATGCTCTCTTTCTTGCCGAGGTGGTTCGTAACTAGCAGTCCGTTCAGCCCTGACTTCTCCCCAGTTATCCTCTTCTAATTCTTCGTAGTAGATAGATTCACTTTGTCTTTGTGGGGCAGAAGTAGGAGAAGTAGCGATGGGCTGCTCCCAAGTATCCTCATCCCATCGTTCTCCCGTTACTGACTGTCGTTCTTGGAAAGGAGTATGAGTCCGCACGGGAATTCCGGTTCCAAGTTGGTTTTCAGGTCGAGTGGTGGGAGGATAGTAAATATCTTCTTCTTCTTTTTCCCAAGGAGGACGGCCAATCCCTAACCGTTCTAAGACTCCTACTGTGACTTGAACTAATTGCTCTTCTGCCCCTTCAAAAACAATTAGACGATTAGGACCACTACTGATTAGTTGTTCAATAGAGAGTTCGTAGGTACTGATCAACCGGTCAGGAATTTGTGGCAGTCCCAGAGAAGCAATAATGATAGAGGACACTTTCCCGGTTTCAAGATTAAACTCGAAGTCCCGAACTCGCCCTAACGGTTCTCCTGTTTCGGTGATTACTTCGCAATTAACAACACGAGAATGAGCATCAATATCGACAGTTTTAATCACGTCTTCATCTTCGACCAGGACGACATCCCCGATCTGATGACTACTAGAAAGATACATGTATCGGGGCATTCCCGACAATGAAAGCACATTGTCTCGTAATCCTAGGGCAACTACTTCTCGTTGGTCTATATCCACTAAGACTTCCTTGACAACACCTAACTTTTTGCCTGTATTGCGAGTGATGACCTGTGTATTAATAAACTCGTTACGTAATCGGATTTTATCGCTAGTCATTGTGTCCATAAGTTGGAATTTTGGCTTCCGGGGGATAGCCAGGATACAATAAAGTTTTCTTTGGTTTGACGGTTAACCCTCAATTCATAGATAATAGCTCATGGTCTAACATTTATGGTGTAACATTGAGGTAAAAGTATTAGCTCTAGTCTAATTTTATATCAAAAGTATTTACCGTAATTATGAACTTATTTAGAGTCGGAACTTGTTTAGAAGAATTAATCATAAAGATATTGATTGTGACTAAAATATCCTCCTTATTATTTTAAATAACTTTTTAGCAAATAAAATGTAGGAGAAAAATTTTTAATTAAAATTCAAAAGAAACTTTCTATTTCTTGCTTTTAGTACTATGAATATTCATGGTCTGTTATAAGCACTTAATAGTCCATATATATTAAATATAAAAAATAAGTCTCGGATTAACTTAAAAATTGTCAAGGTAAATAATTTTATCTTTCTTTGTCTTTTAATCTTCAAAAAAAATCTGCTCCTCTTGTAAAATAAGAGCTTTTCTTCTCTATAAGAGAAGATTAAATAGGACCACTTTTTTATTGTTATCTATATTGATTTTTTTATAAAGTCTAATTCAAGATAATATCTTGACTGGTAAACTAAAAATCTTAAGTAATTACTGTGTAACTTTAGTAATTAAGTCTTCTAAAAAAGATTAAATTTTCCTTTGTTTTGATAATCATGTTTTTTTGAAGTTATTATTTTAAATAATACAAGGATAAATTGTTCCCTAACAGTGTGTATAAAAAACTTTGCCTATCAATGAGAATTGATATAATCAAAAATATAGGTAATTAACAAGCATATAGTAGTAATCATACTATATGCTTGTTAATTTGTAGGGGGTTTTAAAAAAGTTAAATGAAGATTATTCGGATTTCTTACGACAGACAGAGTACTCATCTAATATTTAATTAGATTTTTAATTATTCAAAAAAATGATTATTCATTATGAAGAGATATTTTTTTTTCTACATAAATAATCTATCGCTTATTCTTCTTTTTTTATGGAAGCATCGGCTGAATCTTTTTTATTTAAGAAAAATTAAAAATCAATAATGTAAACATCAAGATAATATTTGCCTTAATTATTAAGGTTATTATTTCGATATTTTAGTTTGTTTTATTTAATTAAATTGATATATAAACTATAAGAATAGTTTAATATTGGTTATTATTTATCTTATTTATTAGATATTTCTATGTTATATTTTAGCAGTTTAAACCTTTTATAGAAGAAAAAATTAAAGAGTAATATTTAATATTTTTGTTTATAAAATCAAAAAAAACCTATATACTATATAGCTACTCTCAAAAGTTCTCTCAAAGCATAAAGAATGTAATAATATATTATTTTTATCACATAAAAAAGATTAAAATTTATTTACATGGCAATAATTGTTGTGCTCAATATCATAATTGAGCTTATAAAATTAAAACTTTTTATTTATAAACCAATTCAGGTGAGACAATGTACTTTACAGCAGAAACAGCTAGGTTAAATAGCGATAGAGTTTTTATTTAAAAATATATGAAGCTCTCCGTAATTTACATTCACTTGATTTTAGTTTTGTGTAACTATAACCTTTTTTAGGAATTGGCTCACAATTTCTTTTATTAAAATTAGTTAAACTATCATTATCCTGATAATTTTAAGAAAATTTCTTTATTAATAATCTGATTGACAGTATTGCTCTACTCATGTTGTAGATTGAGATAGTTTTAGCCTTATTGAAGAAGAACTTTTGATCTTTATCGATAATTTTTATTGAGTAATAAAAACTTACAGTTGATTCTTCCAATATCCATTATTATTGTTATTTACTAAATTGAGTAGATAACAATAATTATAATCGGGTTATAGAAGTTTTTTGTGTTTAGAAATTTATACACTTTTTGGTTTTCAAGCTTCTGACTATATTTTAATTGTCTCTTTTCTACCAGGAATAACTTAAAAGTGAGTTTTTTTATGAGTACAAGGCACTATAAATCACTTAGAAAACTTGGAAATTATTAATAAGCATTACTGATATTTAGATAACCCTTGGATGGTTATACTTTATAGATTGACTGATTCCATTTCTCTCTTAACTCTTTCAAGAGATTGAGTCATGTCAAGTTATTTTTCTAGATAAAAGAGTACATTATCTCTGTTTTTATTGAAAATTGTCGGTGTTTTTACTAGTGGAGAATGCTGCCAACGTTTATGAAGACCTCCACCTCATTTTTGTAAATAAATTAATTTTTTATGAGTAATCTTAGTCTGTACTACTCGATTTGTTTAGGCATAGACTATTGTTAATATTCTATTATTTTTTCTTATAAAATCGAGTAGTACAGACTAAGGATGTTAATTGTTTCTCTTACTTTTTAAGATTTTTATATATCACTCACCATAAAAATAGCAAGTATTAAAACAATAGGACTCTACCAAACTTAGGACAGTAAAAAAATGCTAAACCCCAAGATAGCCTGAGTTGCCGATAATGTTAATAACTAGCAAATTATTAGGAATTTAAATATTTTTTAAATCAAGCTTTGAGTCCGTTAATATTAATAATTTTACATGACAAGTCCGTCAATATTAATACTAGTTTGTTTGACTACGTTTTGTCATTAAATTAAATTCTAACTAATAGAACATCCCCCAAATTTTTCTCGTAAAAGTTCATCATTATCGTTAGCAATAGTAGCCGATAAAGTAATAGCACGGGAAACCTCTTTTGGGGATAAACCAGCCACAGCTCGTTGGGCTAAGACAACAATTTTATCGTTCATTATTCCAAATCTAGTTTCTAAGGTTTCTTCCCAATTCATAATTAATAGTTTTCGCATCAACCCCTGTTCATCTTCAGCAGGTAGTTGCAATACTGCTGCCCAAACTGTTAGTAAATCATCATCTGTCTCCCCAGTAAGCTGGACATATACTTCTACACTTCCATATTGAAACTTCCAAAGATAACCTTGAGCATCAAGATAAACCATCGCACTCTCATTTTCTGCTAGGGTACTAATTACCGTTTCGATAACTTCACGATGGGTGCTAGTGATACTAACAAAATCGTCAGGAAGAGTTCTTTCTGTGTTGTTTTCAGAAGTTAAATTTATCATAGTCCTCACTCTAATTACTTTGACACTGATGGCTTTGAGATCGTCTTAATTGTATTATCTAATTCAAGATCACTAACAAGACAACATTTGATAAAAATTTCCTTTAATAAATTAACTTCTCAGGAAAAATAGCCTAAATTTAATATTTATTATAGCTATCAATCAGAAGAGGACACGTGATCGCGGATTTTCAAGACGGCGTTGCGATTGTTTGCTGTCAGGGACTATGTTGACGCAACCACTAAAGATTTAGTTCATCAAATCAACGTGGCTGAAGATAACCTATTTCGTTATTTTGCTCATCACTCATCAGAAGGTAATTGTGTTTGAGATCATTACGTCTGAACAAATAGAGATTTTAATGAATTTATTAGTTTAATTCAGTTAAAGAAACAATTGTAGACCCTTAACCTAAATAACACCCTAAAATATTAGTAGTGCTACTAGTTTAAGACCTCCTTCAGATCTGTTAGGTCAAAGTATAATATTATCAAAAGTTACTCGATCACATTTAATCGGAAGTAATTAGCAAAATTACAGACGTGACGAAAGTTTTTTTGGAGACAGTGATGAAAAGGAGAATCTATAGTCTAATAAAACCTTAATAATCGAAAATATTCCGACGGAATATTTTCGATTATTAAGGTTTTATTAGACTATAATTTTATCGATCTCCAATGTATTATAAAGAATTGCTGAATTAATTTCTGATATTTTTCTTCATGAGGTTCTAGTTAAAGGGGTAGAATGAGGAAGGTAGAGAATCGAGAGAAGTTGTTTAAGAAAATCGGACTAATCGGACTGTATGCAGTGGGTTAATCATCAATGACTAAAGATCAATCACAACAAATTGCTTTCTTAGGACTGGGTTTAATGGAATCTTCTATGAGCGCTAATTTAGCTCGTAAAGGAATTTACTGTTGAGGGTTAAAATCATACCCTTAATCGCCCTAGTGTTAGAATAGTAAAAAAAGCAGGGGAACGATAGTCTCGTTAATGAAGAAAGCAATAGAATCAGCTGATTTTAGCTTTACTTGTGTTGGGTCCGTTCCCCGTGTGGAAGAAGTGATTTTAGAAGAAAAAAGAGTTATCAACCATAATAAGCCTGAGGTATTAGTGGTAAATTTTAGTACCATTTGCACTGATGCCGCTCGTTATTTAGGAACTCAATTGAGACACCAAAATTTTCGCTTTTTAGATGCACCTATTTTGTGGGATATCTTGGGGATCAATAGCGATTAAAATGACAGAAAAGCAAGGAATTGATCCTACTCTGATTCATAGAGATTTGTAGTACAGGGGCGGCAAGTTCTTGGGCATTAAGCAATTTGGGAGTAAAGATTGTCGAGAGTGACTATAATCCAGGATTCGCTATCAAATATCTTTTGAAAAATTTACGATTAGTTAAAGAAACGATAGAGAAATCAGAAGAGAGTTTAGCCGGAATAGACTTAGCATAACAGCTTTTTAAGCTGGTTTCTAAAATGGATAATAGAGGAGAATTAGGACAAGGAACTCAGGTGATGATTTGTTATTTTTAATACAAACATTAGCTCATAGTTAACATTGTTTAAAAGAGCAATTATTAAATAATTTAAACCTAAGTTCCTAGATTTGAATTAGAATTTAAATAGAACAAAAATACTCAGATAAGTATAAAATTGGTACTCTACAGGTTCTATTCGAATTAGTTGATTAACATTGTAGATTAAGAGTTTTAAGATTTATCTCCATATATCCATATATAGGGTAAAAAACCTAGCACTTACACCATATATGTGGTATAAACAAAACTATATCCTCAATTATTGACATAAAATCAAGTACAAAAAATAGTACAAGATTGTCAATTCTATTGCTTCAGTTTACGTTCGTTTTTAAATAGTTCAAACCAACGATGCAGCCAACTGTCTTAACCTGTTCTGAGCCCTCTCAAGTAACTCACCATCAATCTTCTTCAACTCGAGAAAACCCAGTTAATTTGGGAACTAGTAAAATCCAAGTTATTCGCCGCGATAAATCTTGGACTTCTATGAATATTGGTAAAATTCGGGAGGTGGTAAATTGGGCTTGTCAAGGTCATAACGTCAATCCCATCGCCTTGGAAGCTGGACTAAAAACTCGCTTACGCCACGGAATTACTACCAGAGAAATTCAAGATAATTTGATCAACTGCGCTCTAGAAATGTGTAGTCCCGATGAACCAGGCTGGCGTTATGTAGCAGGAAGACTTCATATTTGGAGCTTATGGAAAGATACTCTCGTCAGTCGAGGCTACCAATATGGCGACTACGATAAAACCGTTAGGAGGAAAGTAGAATCTAAGGCTTATGATCCGAGAATACTTGCTTATTGTAGCGAAGAATTAAAGGAAGCTGGCAGTTGGATTAATCCTGATTGGGATACAGATTATGATTATGCCGGGGCGGTACTTCTGACAGGACGTTATCTGTTACCCGATGAACTTCCCCAAGAAGCTTTGTTGACTTGTTCATTATTGTTGGCGACAGTAGAAAGTCCTGAAAATAGATTGATTTGGGCGCGACGGTTTTATGAAGCGATCGCCACCCGTACAATTTCTTTGGCTACCCCGATCCTAGCTAATCTTAGGACTCCTGAGGGATCGTTAACGAGTTGTTTTATTATATCTATTGATGATAATTTAGAGAGTATTTTTAAAGAAATAACTAACACGGCTAGAATTTCGAAGAATGGAGGTGGGGTTGGGATAAATGTCAGTCGAATTCGGGCTACTGGAAGTTGGGTAATGAAAAAGTCCAATGCTTCTGGAGGGATTATTCCCTGGATTAAATTACTTAACGATACTGCGATCGCCGTCAACCAAGGGGGTAGACGGGCGGGAGCTGTCACCGTTGGAGTGGATGTTTGGCACTTGGACGTTCCCGAATTTTTGGAAATGCAGACGGAAAATGGAGATCAAAGACGTAAAGCTTATGATGTCTTTCCTCAGCTGATTTTGACTGACGAATTTATGCGTCGGGTAATGAGTAAACGCGAATGGACATTGGTAGATCCCTACGAGGTTAGGCTTAAGTTGGGTATAGAGTTAGCTGACTTGTGGGGAGAAAAATTTGAGGAAGCTTATCAAGTAATTGAGCAAAAATTAGGCAAGGAAATAACTCTTTATAAGCGGATTCAAGCCCGTGACTTATTCAAGACAATTATGCGATCACAGGTAGAAACGGGAATGCCCTATTTAGCCTTTAAAGATACCATTAACCGTGCTAACCCAAATAAGCATCAAGGGTATATTCCTGGAGTCAATCTATGCACTGAATCCTTTAGTAATGTTTCCTCTGGCAAAGAGGCGCATTCTTGTAATCTTGTCTCCCTAAATTTAGCCAATCTTGATACCGAGGAGCTAAAGTATATTTGTGCTGTTGCTGTTAGAATTTTAGACAATACCATTGATATTACGAATAGTCCTTTTGATAATGCAAAAGTACACAACGATAAATATCGTACTATTGGAATCGGCTGTATGGGTTTAGCAGACTGGTTAGCAAAGAAACATCTGTCTTATGATAGGTTGACGGAAATTAATCAGTTGTTTGAAGAATTTAGTTACTGGTGTACTCATGCTTCTATGGAGTTAGCCAAAGAAAGACAGCCATATCAGGCTTTTGTAGGAAGTGAATGGCATCAGGGTAAGTTGATTGGGGCAAAACCAGTAGAATGGTTCTTAGAAAATGCCACCTATAAAGAGCGTTGGAAACAGTTATCGGAAGACATTCAAACCTACGGAATTCGTAACTCACATATTACTGCAATTGCCCCTAATACCTCCTCTTCTTTAGTTCAAGGATGTACGGCTAGTATTCTTCCCGTTTATAGTCGTTTCTTTTATGATAAATGGGCAAAAGGAACCGTTCCTATTGCCCCACCGTTTATTGAACAATCTTTTTGGTTTTACCCTGAGAATAAGACATTAGATCAACAAAAAGTAGTGAGAGCTGTAGGGCAAATACAGCAGTGGATTGATACAGGTATTTCTATGGAATTATTGTTTAATTTGAATCAAGGTGTTTATTTTCCCCATGAACCAGAACGCTCTATTAATGCTAAGGATATCTTTGATATTTTAGTATTAGCTTGGCAGGAAGGTTGTAAAGCAGTTTATTACGTTAGAACTGTTCAAAAAGATGATTTTAAAGAGTCTGATAGTGGTTGTTTCACTTGTGCAAATTGATTAATCTTAATCGGGACAAAAGATTGCGTTCTTTTATGTATTTAGGAGAAGATTGTAAATTTTAGTTTAAATAATAAGGATCCTTGTCTTTTGTTAGAAAATCATAACATGGTTTGATATTCTCAATTTAATTTAATAAATACAAAAAAGTTTTTAAAAGTACTTAAAAGTTACTTAAAAATATATTTTTATATTTATTAATATATAAATTCGGAAACTGTTGAACTATTTGATAGTTAACTTTAACAAAGAAAAAGCGTATCTTGAGATAGATTTATCTTTAAAAGATTTTCTTATATAATTTCAGGTTTCTCCTAAAACAAGTGATAAATATAGACTATCAACCTGAATAAAATTGTTATATATTTAATCAAAAAGATTAAATATATAACAATCATTAAGAATGATAAATGTAAAAGACATAATAACAGTTAGAAAATACTTTTCTAACATCGTAGATATATTTTTAAATCCTTCCTAAAAGTGCGATAGAAAGATTTATAAAAATATAAAATGTCTTTTAAGACCTTACTAATAAAATAGAATCATCTCATTATACTGTCAGTAATTTTTTTTTAGATTAATCTAATTCTTTATTTAAGATACCTATCTACTTTTAATTCAATTGACATATAGATGAATAAAACTGTAAAAACAAAATAGAAGTTAGATTCTAGAGATTAAATTGACTAATTTTTATGTATTATTAGAATAATAAAAGCTTAGTTGTACATTAAATTGGATACAAACTCAATTACACTATGGTAGTCAATAATACTAAATTGCCTAAAAAAATGCCCATTAACCCCATTTTTAATCCGGAGGGGGATGATGCTATAGAAAACCGTTCTATTTGGTTTGGTAACACAACAAATCTAATGCAGCTTAATGATGTTAGGTTTCCGTGGACGGTAAGTTTATATCAACAAATGAGGGAGAACTTTTGGATTCCCCAACGGATAGATATTACCCAAGATGTGACAGATTACACTAATTTAACTAACGATGAACGGTATGCCTATGAAGGAATTTTAGCTTATCTTACCTTTTTAGATTCGATTCAAACCTGCAATATTCCACATCTCAAAAGTAGCGTAACAGCACCAGAAGTTAGCCTCTGTATGGCAGAACAAATTTCTCAAGAAGGAATGCACAATCAAAGTTATCAATACATCATTGAAACGATTATTCCTCCAGAAAGACGCAATCATGTCTATGAGTTTTGGCGCACTGATAAAGTCTTAAAAGAACGCTGTGAGTTCATTGCAAGTTTATACCAAAAATACATTGATGATCCAACGTCTGAAAATTATTTTGTGGCGTTAATGGCAGATTTTTTATTAGAAGGATTGTATTTTTACAATGGCTTCATCTACTTCTACAATCTAGCGTCAAGGATGTTAATGCCAGGATCAGCTGATATTTTTAAAATGATTAACCGAGACGAATTAAGTCATGTTCGTTTGTATCAGAAATTAATTCCAGAAGCGAGAAAAGTATTTACTCATTCTGTCGATCAAATTTATGATATGTTTGCTCGAGCTGTCGAACATGAATGCCGTTGGACTAATCATATTATTGGGAATAATATTTTGGGAATTACTGAGTCTAGTACCGAACAATATACAAAATATTTAGCTAATATTCGGTTACGTTCAATTGGGTTAGATCCTCTTTATTCAGAGGTTAAATACAACAAGAGTCCCTACACTCATTTAGAGCGGTTTTCTGATACTAAAAAAGAAGCGCATACTAAAGCAAATTTCTTTGAATCAACAGTTACTAGTTATGTTATGTCTTCAGGGGTAACTGGATGGGATGAAATCTAACAGGCTGTCCTGAGCAACTTGGCAGTTGTTCAGGACAGCCTAAACTATTATTTTAAGGAAATAAAAAATAATAAAATATCTTAGCCCTTTTGATAACTGCCATAACTAGAGTTTTGAACTTACTTTTCTGTTTCAATATTTTGACTGTTTGTAAATTAAATTAATATAATTCATATTTAAGTAATGTACAGGGAAGAGAACCATTGTAAATAGGAATACGACGAGAAGTTCTTAATCCTATTTGTTTACTTAATTCTTTATTTGCTGTTAGAATATAGGCATTCCAGCCTTTAAAACGTTGCTTCAAGATATCACCTAATAACTTATATAATGTCGCTAATTGTTGGTAACTACCAATACGCTTACCATAAGGAGGATTGCAAATAATAATACCCTTATCGGTTGGGGCTTCAATTTGTTCTAATTGAACTTGATTTAATTTAATGTTTTTATCAAGACCACAAGCGGTTATGTTAGTGGACGCTTGTTTGATGACATCCAAATCTTGATCGCTTCCAAAAATAGGAGTTTTTAGCCTGGAAAGTTGTTTATTTTTGGCTTCTTCAACTATTTTAGAGTAAATAGTTGAATCAAAGTCAAGCCAATTCTGAAAACTAAATTTATTTCGATATAGGCCTGGGGCAATATTTAGCCCTTTTAAGGCGGCTTCAATAGGTAAAACTCCTGAACCACACATGGGATCTAAAAAAGGAATATTCCCATCCCAATTAGCTATATCTAATAAAGCAGCTGCTAGGGTTTCTTTTAAAGGTGCTAATCCCATAGCTAAACGATATCCTCGTCGATGTAAACTTCTGCCTGAACTATCTAGACTTAGAATGCAATAATTATTATTAATATGAGCATTGATAATGATATCAGGACTTTTAACGTCAATATTAGAACGAGTGTTAAACCGTTCTTTTTGTTGATCAACAATAGCATTTTTAATTTTTAACGCTGTAAAATGGGTATGATTTAAATCTCGATTACTTCCAGTACAATTAACAAGAAATGTTTGATGGGTTTGTAAATACTTAGACCAATCTATCTTATAAACATTTTTATACAACTGAGTTGCATTACAACTTTTAATTTCTTCAATGGGAACTAAAATTCGAAAAATAATCCTTGACCACAAATTTACTCGATAAAATAATTCTTTATTTCCGTAAAAATGAACTCCTGCAAAATCAGGTTTAACTTCTGTTGCTCCTAATGATTCTAACTCTTTAGCCGCAATTTCTTCTAATCCCCTCGCAACAGTAGCAAAATAAGTCTTGTTCGTCATAATTATATATTAACTAGGAAAATTATTGGCATATTTTCCAGATTCTACCATTATGTCCTAATCAAGTGAGGTGATCAACAAAAAATAAAAAATATATTTTTTGTTGATCACCTCACTTGATGGAAATCTTAATCTGATTAAATCTAGAGAATTAATGGTTATTTAAGAAATAAAATGGAGGTTATAATCAAATTTATAGATTTTTTTAAAAAATTGCCGAAAAAGATTTTGAGATCAAATATCTAATAATTCATGATTTAATACAAAATTTATATGAATAACACGAGTTTTAAATACAACAGACTTATCTGAAAAAATGTAAATCTAACTCTAAATTTTACAAAACTACTGTAACAGTTTTTGAAATCGTTATAAGTTTTTAGTCTTCTAGTTAAACAGAGTTTATGAAATAATATGGAAAGGCTATTTTAGAATAGCTTTTTTCTGAATTTCTTGAAGACGAAAATATTGATGGTTTTGTTAATATTTATTGAAGCGACTATCTACAATATTATTGACTATGTATTGGTTGTTTAAAATTGAACGTAAGATTGTAGACTAGGAGATCTCTGATCGCTATCTATGTATCCTATCATAGATACTAAAGTAAATTAAAATAATAGAACAATTTTTAAAAAAAATATTTTAAATAATGATATAGAGTATAAACTTCCTGCAATTATTTATCCCTATCGAGAAAATATTTTAAATTAATTAATAATTATTAATTAATTTAAAATATCTAATTGCAAACTTAAGTTTTAAAAAATAACAAGAGATTATTGATCTATTAATATTTTTATTTACCTCTTATTTTTGTTAGAGAATATTCAAGATTTTTACTTTAAGAAAGTATCTCTTTTTGTCAAAAAATATTAGTTATATATTTTATTAAATTTTTTATTTATTAAAAGCAATAATTTTTGCCGATATTTGTTGTTGGCAATATTTGTCTTAATTTACTGATTAAAATATTGAATTTCTTGTATAAAAAAATTGTATTTTCTATATAAAATTTCATAAAAAATTTTAATAACTAAATTGTTAAACAACCGTATTAATTAAATTTAACTACTATTATTGAAGTAATATATAAGAAAATTTTTCTAATTAATAGAATAAAAATTATTTTAGTCAATAATTAAGTAATCATAGGATAGTTTTATACAGCTATCTTTATTTCAATACTAGTTAGTTGGTATAAATATAAAAATACAAAAAATTGATACTTAATTGACTATAAAAAAATCAATAAATTCAAAATAATAAAAATAGCAAAAATAAAAAAAAGAGAACATTAGATATTAGCTAAATAAAAATTTAGTTTATCTAATCTTAATGGAGCTTATTTTTATAATTAACTTACAACTTAATAATTGTCTACTAAAGGCAAAAAAAATTTCAAGCTTTTAAAGACTGTATATTGAGTATAATTTTCTCTTTTTATATTGTTGATAGTTTTTTAAAAAAATATCAACTTATAACAGCCAATAATTATCCATTAGATAAAAAGAAAAGGTTTAATTGAAATTAACTCTCATAAAAGTTTGTGATTTTTTGAAAAAGAGCTGGAGATAAAAAATCTTAAAAATAAGCACATGAATTATTGATATCCCAAAGGTAAATATCCTCAAAAGACTAGAAACGCTGTAAAGAAAAAGAGATAGACACAGTAATTGTTATTGCTCATGACTCAATGTGCACAAGTGGCTTAGTTAAAACTAAACTTAATAAACAATAAAACAATGAATAAAGCTACATTTTTTACTAACTCATAGAAAGATTTTTAAAATACTTCTAATTAAATAAGGTAGTTCAATAAAATTTTGCTCAAAAGAGTTACTTTAATAGGTAGGAATAAATAATTTATATTTTTAGCGTTTATTTAAAGCTGGTTACTGAGTCAATAGCTAATAGTTATTTGATATTTTTCTCAAACAGGTTATATAACATGGAACAAAAAATTATATGTTCTGTATATTCCTACACTTCCTTGTCAAGAAAAAAATGCTAGGATACCAACGGTTTATTTAATGAAACTAAGAGAGTTAAAGATAAGAAAAAAACTATTTTCAAACAAAATGGACGTATAAAAAACTAAAATTCTACTTATTTCTCTTGAAATTGAAGTTTTTGTGAATTTATGTCAATTTTATAGCAGGGTTTCCTCCCATTCCCAAAAGCCAAATCATATTGACCGGGGAAGACTCCCAGTGATAGTACGAATGGCTCAAATGAGTGATATTAAGGGGCTAACCGAGGTTCTGATCGGGAGTTTTCATCCCCCTAAACAATGGTTTACCTGGCTACAACCTTTATTTAGGTTAGAAATCTATGAAGATTTACGCACCCGTTTTCGAGCACATTCTCCTTATTATTGTTGTTTAGTAGCTATGGTTTCCAGTGGAACGTCCAATGATTCTCAAGAATCGGTTATTGGTACAGTAGAAATCACTCTGGGTTCTAGGTTGCATGCTCAATCTTTGTATATTAGTAATTTAGCCGTTAGCCATTCCTATCGAAGACAGGGAGTAGCTAAACATTTACTCCAGAAATGTGAGCAAGTTGCCTTAGAATGGGGACATCGCTCCCTTACTTTGCACGTCTTAGAAGATAATTACCCAGCCAAACGACTTTATCTTAATAATGGTTATCAAGTCCAAGGGACTGAGTGGACTTGGCAAAGTTGGTTATGTAGAACTCCCCGACGATTATTCTTAAAAAAGATATTGAAGTATCTATAACATTTTACAGGACAAAATTAAAGGCTATTAGGTTCGACTAACCTAGATAAGGTGAGCTAAACAAATTCGTGCTGCTATTTCTCAATAAGGCGTTAAATCTATTCTTAACCAGAAATGTTCTCCACACTGACTATCTTAAACTAAACTACAAAATAGTTGACTAAGATAGGTAAAAAACAATTTTTAATATTTTGAGATAGTTCGAAAAAATTTTGATATAGAATTAGAGAACTGATGGGCTTGATCCTATTTAAGATAATTTCGTTACCTAAGTTCGACATAAGGCAGTTAACTTTTTTCATACCTATGCCAGTTCCCAATAAAAAACTAAACTCTATCCAAATTATCCAAAAACTACAAAGGGAAATTGCGACCTTAAAAGCGGCCCAAATAGCTACCTTAAGAATTCAACAAGAATTGCGCGAAAGTGAACAACGATGGCAATTAGTATTGCAAGGGACAAATGAGGGAATTTGGGACTGGAACCTTAAAACTGACGAGCTTTTCTTTTCTCATCGTTGGAAAGAAATGTTAGGGTATCAAAATGAAGATTTATCTAACCATCTTGATACCTGGAAAATGTTGCTGCATCCCCAAGATAGGGAAAGGGTAATGGATACAGTACAAGCTCATTTGGAGAGACAAACCAGCCATTATGCGGTTGAATTTCGACTCAAATGTAAAGATGGAACTTATAAGTGGATTTTATCACGGGGACAAGCTCTTTGGGATCAACAAGGAAACCCGATTAGGATGATAGGAACCCACAGTGATATTAGCGATCGTAAACAAGAGCAAATTCTATTAAGTTCTCTAATTGATTGCATTCCTGATTTTATCTTTTGTAAAGATCCCCAAGGGGTTTATCAGGTCTGTAATAACGCCTTTGAAACTTTTGTCGGACGTGAAAGAAAAGATATTATTGGAAAAACAGATTTTGATCTTTTTAGTCCCGAAGAAGCCATATTTTTTCGGGAACAGGATCGTGTTATGATTCAAAAAAAACAAGCCCATCGTAATGAAGAATGGATTACTTATCCTGATGGGAGTCGTCGTCTTCTCGACACATTGAAAACCCCCTTTTGCTGTCCTGATGGTAACTTAATGGGATCGATTGGGATTAGTAGAGATATCACTGATCGCCAACGACGAGAAGAAACCTTAAAAAAGCAAGCTCAACGTGATAGTTTACTTAGCAGTATTGCTCGACAATTAATTGATCAAGACTTCAATACTGCCGTTGAATTTACCCTAGCAGCTCTAGGAGAATTCACCAACGGTGATCGCGGCTACATCATACGTCATTCTCCTCAACAATGCCTTTGGAATATGACCCATGAATGGTGTAACCAAAACATTCCCTCTACTAAAACACAGTCTCAAAATATCCCTTTACAAGACTTTCCCTGGTTTTCAGACCAACTCCTGAAAGGCCATCCTATTCGAGTCAACTCACCGGAAGATCTGCCCGTACAGGCTATCAACGAAAGGGAAATGTTTAAAAACAGTCTTGGCCCTACCCTAGTTGTAGTTCCTATGGTGGCCACTGGTCAAACGTTAGGGTATCTAGGGTTTGACGGAAAAATTACCAAACATTGGACTCAAGAAGACGTAAATGTCTTAAAACTAGTAGGAGAATTCCTGGCTATTGCCCAAGCTAGAGCTCAAGCAGAAGAAGAACGAACTGAGTCTAAAGCTAGATTTGCTGGCATTTTAGATAATGCGAATGAGGCGATTATTTCTATTGATGAAAATCAGTGTATTACCTTGTTTAACCACGCTGCTGAAAAAACTTTTGGCTACCAAGCATCAGAAGTGTTGGGATGCCCCTTTGATCTACTTATTCCTCAAAGGTTTAGTAAAAGTCACCACCAACATATTAAGGATTTCAGTGTTGCCTCTGAAATTGCTCGACAAATGGGAGGTCGTAGCCCTGTTTTTGGTCGTCGTCAAGATGGGAACGAATTTTTAGCCGAAGTCTCAATTTCTAAAATTAAACTTAAGGGACGCAAAGTATTTACCGCCATAGTACGAGATATCACCCAGCGCAAACAAGCAGAAATAGCCCTAAAAAAAGCTAAAGAAGCTGCAGATGCCGCCAACCGTGCTAAAAGTGAATTTTTGGCTAGTATGAGTCATGAATTACGAACTCCCCTCAATGCTATTTTAGGGTTCACTCAGGTAATGCAACGTGATCGCACTTTAAGTCAAGAACAGCAGCAGAATTTGTCGATCATCTCACGCAGTGGCGAGCATTTATTAACGTTGCTCAACGACATCCTAGAAATGTCCAAAATTGAAGCAGGCCGCACGAGTTTAAACCAGAATAGTTTTGACCTATATCGCTTGCTTTCTAACATAGAAGCTATGCTCAAGTTAAAAGCTGAAGCTAAGGGGTTGCAACTAATTTTTGAATATACCCCAGAAGTTCCCCAATACCTAACTACCGATGAAGGGAAATTACGGCAAGTTTTAATCAATTTATTAGGCAATGCCATTAAATTCACTGATGAAGGGGGTGTCACCCTGCGGGTGAAAGGGAATCGGGAATCAGAAGAAATTATGATTACCTTTGAGGTCGAAGATACTGGACTAGGTATTGCCCCCGAAGAGATAGGCCAACTATTCGCCGCTTTTGGACAGACAGAAACCGGACGTAATGCTCAAGAGGGAACAGGATTAGGGCTGCCCATTAGTCAGAAGTTTGTGCAGTTAATGGGGGGCGATATTCAGGTTAATAGCGTGCTGGGCCAAGGCAGTTTATTTACTTTTACCATTAAGGGACAGATAGCATTGGCTAGTGCTATTAAAACGAACAAACCTATTCGCAAAGTCATTGGATTAGCTCCTGGCCAACCCAAACACCGTATTCTAGCGGTGGATGATCGCCTAGAAAGTCGTATTCTATTAGTTAAATTGCTCTCATCGATGGGGTTTGAAGTTCGTCAGGCCAGCAACGGAAAAGAAGCCATTGATCTTTGGGAAAAGTGGGAACCCCATCTAGTGTTAATGGACATGAGAATGCCTATTATCGATGGCTACGAAGCTACCCAACACATCAAAACTACCACCAAAGGGCAAGCTACCGTAATTATCGCTTTAACTGCTAGTGCCTTTGAAGAGGAACGTAATGTTGTTTTATCAGCTGGATGTGATGACTTTATGCGAAAACCTTTTCGAGAAGAAGTTTTATGGGATAAAATCGCTCATCACCTTGGTATTTGCTATATTTACGAGTCTATAAGAGAAGAAGATAACCAAACAGGGGAAACAGATGTTAAAGCCCAAGAAGATAACTCCAATGATTTATTGCAACTATTATTTGTGATGTCTCCTGAATGGAGGAGTCAAGTTTACCAAGCTGCTATAGAATGCAGCGATGATGCCATACTAAATTTAATTACTCAAATTACTCCAGAAAGTGAGCTTTTAGCTGTTACTCTGAAAAACTGGGCTAATAACTTTCTTTTTGACCAGATTATTGAATTAACAAATAAGGCAATAGTTAATAATAATTTAGATGATTAGCAGCTTATGATCTTAGAAAAAGGCAATCTTCTTGTCGTTGATGACACTCTTGACAACCTGCGTTTACTCTCAGCTATGTTATCAGAACAGGGCTATAAAGTCCGTAAGGCTCTTAATGGACAGATGGCCTTAAAAACTGTATCTCAAGTTCCCCCTGATGTCATTTTGTTAGATATTAATATGACAGGAATCAATGGCTATGAAGTTTGTCAAACCCTAAAAGATAATCAAAATACCAAAGAGATTCCTGTTATTTTCATTAGTGCACTTGACGATATATTAGATAAGGTAAAAGCTTTTGAAGTGGGAGGAGTAGACTATATTTGTAAGCCATTTCAAGAAGAGGAAGTTATTGCTAGAGTTGAAAATCAATTAACTATACAACGGCAAAAAAAGCAACTTCAACAAGAAATAAAAGAACGGAAAAAAACGGAACAAACCTTACGGGTTTACCTTCATGCCGTATCTCACGACTTACGTAATCCTGTGTTAGGGATGGCCATGGTTTTAAAAAACCTCCTTAAAAAAGGAAGAAAAGAAAATAAACCAACCATAGAAATGTCTAATGAAGTATTAGAACAGATAGTAGCTAGTTGTGATCGCCAACTTAATTTAATTAATTCTTTAGTAGAGACCCAACAATTTGAGATGGAGGGAGTTTATCTTAACTGTACCCCCTTGGATTTATTTTCATTAAGTCAGAAATTAGCTGCAGAATGGCAACCAATACTAAAAGAACATCAAGGTATATTAGATGTCCTAATTTCCCCTAAATTACCAGTAGTTAATGGAGATAGTGACCGCCTATGGCGGGTGTTTGACAATTTGTTAGCTAATGCCCTTAAACATAATCCTCCAGGTTTAAAATTAACCATAAATGCTGAAGTTTTAACTACTCAAAAATTAGCTTTTTATACTAAAAAAGTTATCGAAAAATATTCTCAAGATAAACAAATGGTGATCTGTACCTTGGCTGATGATGGAGTAGGAATGAATTCAGAACAAGCAGAGAACTTATTTGAAAGATATCACCGAGGAGATGGAGCAAAAAAAACATTAGGGTTAGGTTTAGGACTCTACCTTTGTCGTCAAATTATTGAAGCCCATGGAGGAGAAATTGGGGTAATCACTAATCCAAATGCTGGGGCCAAGTTTTGGTTTACTTTGCCAGTTTTTGAAAGTAGAAAGGATACTAATTAATTTAGTTAAACTTTCCACTTTCAATTGTCCGAGCAACTGAGAAAAACTAAATTAATGTACGTACAATTCTCAAGTCTTATTATTTCTAGTTTAGTTGAATTATTCCTTTTAGCTATCAACAGCAACAGATTTTAATCTTATATGTCCTTGGAAAAATAATAAAGAGAAAAGAAAGATGGTGGAATGTTGAGACTATTTTTAACAAAACTCGTACTTTCATCAGTTTTTGCTTCAAGAACGTCTGCTTTGACAGCAAATTGATCTAGTTTTTATTTTACAGACGAGAGATTTTGTGCAGTTTATCAAGGTAATATTAACAGTTTTAAACAATTTGTTTTACTCTTTGAACACGAAAATTAACTTACAATTCAAGCGAATAGTGATTTAAGCATAGCCGCCACCCGTCAAGTAAAAGTCCTTCCTTCCTATCAAGTGAATTTCGCCAATGATACATTGGTTTCTAATCATTTTTACCGCACAGACATAATTAGGAGAGCATATTATTTTGGTTAAGGGGAATACATCAGAAGTCAAAATTACCCTTTGTCTTAGTTAACCAAACATGATTAACTAAGACAGAGGGTAATTTTGAAAATAGACTTTTTTATAAAACTCAAATATTTTCCTTATAGTTCATATCACTAGAAAAGTGTAATTTTCTATACCAGATTAACTATGAAAAAAAGTTCATCAATTAATAATCGCTACCAAACAGACTTGATGTCCCTTCCTACTTGGCTCAGACGCTCTGTTGGCAAAGCCAGTGAGATGTCTGCTGTTCAGCGTATTATCAAACGACGAAATATTCATACAATATGTGAAGAAGGTCGTTGTCCAAACCGAGGGGAATGTTATGCGCAGAAAACAGCGACTTTTCTGTTAATGGGTCCAACTTGCACTCGTTCGTGTGGTTTTTGTCAAGTGGATAAAGGTCATTCTCCCATGGCATTGAATGTCTTAGAACCACAGAAAATAGCGGAATCGGTCAAGTTATTAGGATTGTTCTATGTTGTTTTAACTTCCGTAGCGCGCGATGACTTAACTGATGGAGGTGCTAACTGGTTTGTCAGGGTTATGGAGTCCATTCGTCGGAGCAACCCCCATACGGAGATTGAAGTGCTAACCCCTGACTTTTGGGGAGGGAAAGAAGGAGAAATCACTCAAAGACAACGAGTCGCTACCATTGTAGCTGCTAAGCCTGCCTGTTATAATCACAATGTTGAAACCGTTCGACGTTTGCAAAATCTCGTGAGAAGGGGGGCTAAATACGAGCGTTCTCTGGGTGTTTTGAAGTGGGTCAAAGAACTTGACAAATCCATTTCTACCAAATCCGGATTAATGTTGGGACATGGGGAAACAGAAACAGAAATTATCGAAACTCTCAAAGATTTAAGAAAAGTGGGATGCGATAACCTTACCCTAGGACAGTACATGCGTCCGTCTTTAAAACACCTTCCCGTGCAGAAATATTGGACTCCTGAAGAATTTGAGAAATTAGGGCAAATCGGGCGTTCTCTAGGATTTTACAATGTCCGTTCAGGCCCTTTAGTTAGAAGTTCTTACCATGCAGGGCAAAGCTTAAACTAATATTTTCTTGTTATTTTGTTGACATACCCCACTTACTTCAGGAAGTGGACTTTTTCAGATTTTCAATTCAACGGGTTTGCTTAAATCAAAATCCTTTTTTGTCTTTAACCTACAGACTATCTCTACCCGAAATAGAGTGAACTTCAGATTTTTATCCCACTTCAGAAGTCCGTTATCCTATGCTCTTTTCAATTATACGATTCAGATTATGTCGTGAAATACTTCTAACACTGATCATTATACGCGATACAGAATGGACTTTGTGATCTACAACAAAATATTTTGCCCCATAATTATCTCTAAGGTAATTAGACTGTTTAAATCTTTTAACTAAAGCTTAAAGAAAAACGTATTTTTGATGAAATTTAGCAGTTTTCGCTTATAATCTGACGATGTCGTGGTCAACTAAATCTTCTTTCCTTTCGTTGAGTGTTGTTTTTTGCACCTATTGTCTGTTTGGCTGGAATGTGGGTCTCTCTGTCTCATCCTTGACTCGTTCCTTGATTCAACAGGGAAAAACTTGGGGATGGCTTCTCGAAAGTGACACAGTATTTTTGATGTTGCACATCTTGGCCGGGGTTCTGGTACTAACAATTACTGCCAGTTTGGTTGCAGCACCGGTTGCGTTGATTACTATCGTATTTGGAAGTGGGTTTAAATCTGATAATCGCGCTATGGTTTCGGTGCTCTGGTGGACTTTTGCCGTTGTCTTGATGGTTTGTTGGCTAGAGTATTTTATCAGACTACTTTTGTTATTGTGTGCAGCTACTCTAGGAAAGTTAGAACTACAAGATAAAGGATATCCACAATGGAAGGTTTTGTTTATTTTGATGATAATCTGCCTAGGGAGTTTTGGATTGGGATTAGCCGTTTTTCATGGATATACTTAGGTGGCATTTGTTGAAAGTGAAATAAATCTTTATGTGACATTGTATACTGTGTTATATTGGCTTTATTTCACTAACTAAACTAATAATATCTGTTCTTAAATATTAAGGTTATGTCCAATAATCCTCAAAAACCCTGTCAAAAAATTGTTGTTATTATCTCAGGGTTAGCTTTACTAGGAGTTATGATACTCCCCATATCGCGTTCAATAGATCAATCTCCGTATCCATCAGCAATCTCCACCACCAACAGTTCTCAACAAGAAAAGTTACAAGTGCTCGCAGACGGCTATGAACAGGTATTAAAACGCGAACCTCAAAATACTACTGCTCTACAGGGATTAATAGAAGCAAGATTGCAACTCAAAGACTTAAAAGGCGCCATTGTCCCAATGGAAAAATTAGTTCAATTATTCCCAGAAGAAGAAGAACTCGCGACTATCTTAAAAACTATGAAACAAGAATTAGAAATACAAAAAAAATCATCCTCTTCGGTATTGTCTAATAATAATTCAGAACAACTCTTAATAGAAGACGAGGATAAGAATTAATCTGATGTATTTTCTTAAGTTAGTGAAATTAATAAATCAAGACATACTGAAGGCTTCTTTTCCTCAGAAAAAGCTGTATGGATTCATGATAAACAGCTTTAGGTTATATAACTTAATTTTTGTTGGGTTTAAACTGGAATAATTTAATATGTTTCTTAACTAGTTATAATTTAATTCTCAAAGAGAAAATCGATGTTAGTTTTGTAATGTTCTAATATCAAATCATTATTATTAAAATAATCTTTTAAGCAACCAAATCAATCACATTCTTGCGTCCAGTTTAATTTATTTAATATTTGATGAATATCAGCAAAAAAATGTTGTGCTCTTAGAGAAAAAGTTTTATTTTTACTTAAGTTAAACTGCTTGGGCTTATAACCAATACTTTTGAGCTTATCTGATGACTTTCCCGCCACCATTCCACAAGCATAAGCTAGTCTATCAAAGAGCACATAACGTTCTCCTCAAATTTTATAGATTTGTCCTATCACTTATTTATCTCCTAATGAAGAAGCAATTTCTTCAACTAAATCTTAAACATAGTAAAATTGAGTAGAATGTAATCCATTTCCAGGAAGAGAAAAAAAGAAATCATGAATAGTTCTCTCAAAAAAAACTAGGCTTATAAATTACTCCAATTATGAGTACCTTAGAGATAAGTGGGATGAATAGAAGTCCAAGTTATGCTTCTTTCAGGTTTTATAAATTATGTTTTTAACCTTCCTTTGTCTCAAAAAATGGCCTTTTTGAGTTCTTAAATCAATCAAAATAGAACTAATATAAACAAAATATTCAATCTTATCTAAGAAAATTTCTACTAAAGATTTGAATACCATTTAATTCCTAACTATCGTTATTAAACATAATATCAAAATTTTTTAAAAGACGATCTTTTTGTTGGTGTAATAATATCTTTATGTGCGCCATAATTGTCTTCTATTCTAGAGACTAGTGCAAATTTATCCTCTTACGTCAAATAAAACAACTTCATGATCTTGTTCGAATAAAACTTTAACTGAATAAACTTCAATAAAACTGACTTCTCTCATGATTAGAACATGCATTATTTATCTTCAGAGAAGATAATAAAAAAGAAAATAGTCAGAATTTTATCTCTATTAAAATTTGTTAATTTTGTGACTAAAATTTAGTTTTAATTAGCAATACAATTATTATTAACTTAATTATGGTAAATTCTAAACCAAATATTTCCTAAAAACAACGACAATTTCTTCTATTCCTTAGAATACTTGTAATCTAAGGAATAGAAAGGATACTTGATTATTTATCATAATCTATGATTATCTATTATCCTGGCTTAGTGATTTAAGTTTTATCGTAAAGTTGATATTCTAATCTGTTGAAAAAACAAAACTTTATTACATCTACATCCCATTGACTTTTTTTGTCCTATTTCTCGAACTTATAAGGATGAGGTAAAAAACTTTTTCTTGTTCTGACTTTAGAAGTTCAGTAATCATCCTCTCCCTTCAGGAGTAGCTAATTCAGGGTATCCTGCCTCAATTAAGGCTAAATTACGTATACGACAAGAATCACATAAACCACAGGGGTTTTCTCCTCCTTGATAACAAGACCAAGTATCCTCAATGGTGATCCCTAGAGCAATAGCGCGGTGTACAATATCTACTTTGGAATTCCTAAGTAAAGGGGCAATTAATTGTGGGGCATTGCCTTCAATTCCTGCTTTTGAAGATAAATTAGCTAACCTTTGATAAGCTTCAAGATAGTCCGAACGACAATCAGGATATCCTGAATAATCTACAGCATTAATTCCTATGAAAATCGCCTTAGCTTCTTTAGTTTCTGCTAGAGAGAGCGCAAGAGCGATAAAAACAGTATTTCTTCCTGGAACGTAGGTAGAGGGAATAATATTAGATTCAATTCCTTTTTGAGGAATAGTCAAAGACTTATCAGTTAGGGATGATCCTCCCCATTGAGCAATATTAACATCAATAATGTAGTGTTCGGTTATACCTAAGTCTTGAGCGATCTTCTTAGCTGCTGTTAATTCCTTTTCATTTCGTTGTCCATAGCGTAGAGAAAGAGCAATTAGATTGTAACCTTCAAAGAGAGCGATTGCGGCTGAGGTAGCTGAATCTAAGCCTCCAGATAGCAGGACAACGGCTCGAGGTTGATTCATAATGTTTTGTATACTCCTTTCCTTGTTAAGGAAAATCTATCTTTGCAGTTATTGTAGAAAATGAATTAATGAAAAACCTTAAAACTCGTTTTGGTGAAGATCTTTCTGATGTTACATGGGAATACTTAATGTTCCATGCTCAAAAAGATACTATCATTTTTGTCACTAAACAGTTTTTTAAAATAAAAGTCAGGATTGCTATTGCTCAAGATAGTGTAAACTCTGTGCAACATTGGATGACCAAAGCCTTCATTCACAAACCCTCTCCCGAACAATTGACAACTTGGAATGCTGATTCTTCCATTTGATTTAGCACATTAATTTTGCAGCTTTTTGTCTTAATTCAATATAAGGTAGAATGAGAATAAATTTGATTATGTAAAGTTTTACTAGGGCTATATAAATTTTATTAATACTTCGTAAACATTTATGCCAATAGAACCCAAAGCAGGTGTTCACAAAAAGTTAACTAGGTTTTTAACTTGAAGTTAATCTATTTAAAATAATCAATTTTTTTCTATTTTATAGAATTTTTTCTAGTCCATAAATAAGAGATTTTAGTTGAGTTATTTTGCGAATAGCTAATAAAACTCCCGTCATATAACAAGAGCGATCACTGGTATCATGGCGTAAAGTATAAAGTTCCCCTTTTGCCCCAAAAAGAATTTCTTGGTGGGCGATTAAGCCAGGTAAACGCACACTATGAATTCTGATATTATTATTTCCTAACCCACCTCTTGATCCTTGAATAGTTTCTGTTTCTTTCACCGAAGAAGGGTTATATATTTTGCCCAAATCTGACAACATCTGAGCTGTTTTAACAGCAGTTCCACTAGGTGCATCTGCCTTTTGATTATGGTGAAATTCAACAATTTCTACATGATTAAAGTATTGAGATGCTTGAATTGCCGCTTGTTGCAATAACACCATACCAATAGAAAAATTAGGGATAATCAAACATCCGGTACTAGCTTTTTCAGCAAATTCTCCTAATTCTTTGATTTGTTTTTCGCTTAATCCTGTTGTCCCTACCACTGGACGTACTCCATAAGCAATCGCACTTCGCACATTCTCATAGACCCCATCGGGGTGAGTAAAATCTACCATGACCCCTTGTACCTTTTCTTGGGCGGCTAAAACTAAAATACTTTGCAAATCATTAATAATCGGTACCTCTAACGCCCCACATCCAGCCACTTCCCCGACATCTTGCCCATGATAATCAGGGTTATGATCCACTGCTCCGACTAACATCATATCTTCAGCTTGAAAGACAGCCTTAACGACTTCACGCCCCATTTTACCTGCTGCTCCGTTCACTACTACTGGAATTAAAGATTCAGTTTTCATTGATAATTATCCTGAAGAATAAGTCTACAAATTGCATATTTTTTGTATTTTAACCTATTTGACACTTCTGTCGTTAGGTCTTCTATAATTACAGTAAATTTGCACTTATCTGTGGACACAAAATATATCTACAGATTGGCAAGTAGACTTATTTTATAAAAAGATTGAAGATTTCCTAGACGGTTGCGTTCTTCTTCTAAAATGATTGGAATTAATTATTTTTAAAACATCTCTCACAATCTGTCAATTATGACATTAACAATAGTATTTATTGTGATAATAATAGTTTATTTAAAAAATAAATTAACGGAATTACTAATAAAAATATCTAAAAAACTATAAATAAACTAAGCCAATAAGTTATCTCCAGGAGAAACGGTAAACTTCAAAAAAAAATATTTATTAGTAGTAAAAATATCAATTTTTTTTAAAAAAAATAAAATTGCAGCGAAGAAATTTACGTAAAAAGCTGAATTAGGAGAAGATATATTGCATTTTGCTAAACAAGTCAATACTCGATACAACTTCAAAATACAAGTTGAAGAAGAAAAATACGTTAGAAATAAAAAAAAAGTATTTTTAAGGACAAATAGCTCTTCAAAAAGAACGGAAAGCTAAATTATGATAGATATATAGAACATTACTATTTCTAATTCAACAGAGACTAATTAGAGAAGAAATACAGAAAATTTTTGAGAGAGAATAAAAGATGAAACAGGAACTATTGAAACGATTTATCGGTGGGATTAAAAGTCTATTTATTGCACTAAAAAAGCTTGTGAAGAACTAGGCTAGGCGTTGGATTATGGAATTTACTACTCATCCTGAACTAAGGATATTTGAAAAATAGTAAAAAATATTAACAATATATTAAAATTAATTAAAAAACAAGCCTAATAACTCTAGAAAATTAGAAAAATTTAACCTAGAAGTTTTTTAATTTGTAAAATACAAAGTCAAGAAACTTCGTCATTTCAGTATAACCATCAAATTTCACTAATGTTATACTCATTAGTTTTTAGCTAAAAACTAATGAGTATAACATTTATTTTAACTACTTAAGTTAGATGATTAATCCTGAATAGGTACAACAACTCCTAACCTATCCCAGTTTTAGCGAGCCTATTAAAGGACTCGACCAACTATGTTAGTTTGACCATAAAATTGCTTTTATCTTACTACAATTTCCGATTACTAATACTAATGAACGAGTTTATTAGTATTAGTGAATCAATTTTTGGCAATCAAGATTCAAAGGTGGCATTGAAGTTACACAAGTGATCTCTTCCTTAAAATAACTCCGAAATTGATACTGGATAAGTAGCTCAAGAAGCAAAGGCATATTTAATCTATTTACATCTTTGAAAGTGAGAAAATTTCGTTTGAATAAGAGAAGAAAGTCTGCCACAATGAAAAAATATGACATTTAAACATTAAAACTCGGAGGAAACACTTTGCCACATACTATCATTACTGAAACCTGTGAAGGGGTTGCTGACTGTATAGACGTTTGTCCTGTTGCTTGCATCCATGAAGGTCCGGGCAAAAATGTTAATGGAACTGATTGGTATTGGATAGACTTTCAAACCTGTATTGATTGTGGAATTTGCATAACAGTTTGTCCAGTTGAAGGCGCAATTATTCCAGAAGAACGCCCTGAATTACAGAAAACACCATTCTAAATGGTCTAAAATAGAGGTTATCAACGGCTCATGGGAAAGACATTACCAGAATTTAAGTTAGTTTTTTACCCTAAATCATTGATAATTTTAAAGTCTATAGAAAATATTTTAGAAGGAAAAAAAAGTGTTTATACAAGATATTTTGAAGACTTCAATATGCTGTAAGGAATTAACTTTCGTGTTACCCTAGAGAAATTAGTAGCTGTAATTGATCCTAATGGGCAGAAAAATCCACGTTTGGCCAAAACGATTTCTGGACTATTAACCCCCAAGCAGGGCAAAATCATCTTTAAAGTAGAAAATATCGCTCGGGTGCAATCAGATAAAATTATCCGTTATGGGATGTGCTATGTTCCTCAAATTTCTAATGTTTTTTCTGCCTTAACCATCGACGAAAACTTAAAAGTGGGAGCCTTTTTTAAAAAATGCTCTTTAAAAGAGGATAAAGATCGCATTTGTACCATGTTTCCTCGTTTGGGACAACATCGTCGTCAACGAGCTGGTCGGCTATCAGGGGGAGAACGCCAAATGCTAGCGATGGAACGAGCTTTAATGCTTGATCTAATTTGTTACTTTTAGATGAACCTTCGGTTGCCCTATCCCCCATTTTAGTTAAAAATATTTTTGAGTAAATTAAAGCCGTTAATCGAATGGGCAAAGCTATTGTTTTAGTAGAATAAAACGCTAAAAAAGCTCTGTTTAGCACTGATCGAGGCTATGTTTTAGAAAATGGCTGCGACCGTATTGAAGGATCAGGAGAATCCCTTCTTGATAATCCTAAAGTTGATCGATTATATTTGGATGCTGCTCATCAAGAGTGATAATAACCGGCTTGACCAAACTTAGGATAGTCAAAGTTCGTTAAAACCGAACATAGCCTAAATTTGGCAATAATTTTATTAATAAATAAACTTTTAAGAACTAAAACAATTCTTAAATAAGATTCTCAAGACATTAATATTAACGATTATATATAACAGGCTGAATAAAACTTAGTAACCTAAATAAGTTTGAAAGAAATTAAAGGTATAAAAATTTTTAAAATAAAGGAGAAAGATTCATTTAATTTTTTGTGTTGAAGAGCTCGAGATAATGTCAACAGATTTTATGTTATCAAATCAATAGATTTATCTAAAAATAGATTTTAGACTTTGGGTTATACTTTTAAAAGTTATTATCTTTGTCTAATCATCAATAAATACAATAGACTATAATAGTCTATTGTATTTATTGATGAAAATTATCTTAGTAAAATATTTTTGTTAAACAAGTAATGAAAAATAAAGTCATATTTTAATCTTTTTTTAAAGAATATTAATTATTTTTTCTTCGGTCATTAACATCCGAGTTTCTAATTATCTTCCTTTTTTACTCTAAAACAACCTAATGACTATCTCCGTCTTTCTAAGAAAAATTTCTATTTAGATAGAATAAAGTGAACAAACTAAAACAATAAAGTCGTACTCCATGGATATTTTTACTCAAATCATAGAAACTAGCAATAGAACTAATCAACGAACTCCGCGACTGGCAGAACTTTTTAAAGTAAATTTAAATTTTTTTAATTATTGTCTTGGATGTTAGAAAGTAAAAATAAGCATAAAACTGTTCCTGCATGGCTTAGGCAAACTCCTTTTGGCTGAGAAAAAAAAACTTAATTTCATGAAATATTTTATAGACCAATGCAAGATTTTTTTTCGACAATTAAGTATTTACTTGAACGAAAACCAAGTATTATATATAGTCGTAGTCTGTATTTTTTCCATATTTGTTTCTGTCCAAAAACTTAAGTTTACCTAAATAAAGAATACTTTATCCCTTAGAACTTTACACAGATTTGGTTTAATTCTTGGCCTAGTAATATTCAACGAAACTCGGAGAACTCAAACGTTAAAACCTAGAAACCTAGTCTTTATTGAAAAACCCGGGGGATAAGCTAACTATGGGTCTTCACTTTGCCAGAGCAACTAAAGGAAAACAAGTTTATAATAAATATTCCAATAGCAAAAGAAAAAATATTATGTTTATTTAAAAATTGACTATATTGAGTTGTTGGGCTCTTCTCACTGATAAAATAGAAGTGCTTATACCATAAATTTTACTACAAGCTTATGTACTTAGAAATGATTGACCGACTGATAAAACTACAAAATTTAGAAAAATAATGAGATCTATAGAAGTAAAACTCGTATTTTTTTTACTCCTCTTATTTCAACTTAATTAAAACTGTTAGTCACAAATTTAAGGATATTTTTACCATAAAAAAATTTAAAATTTTAGAGGTATTAATCAATCAAAGTATCAATGAAACGGTTGACTTAGTAACCTATGAAGACATAATTGCCTGGTTTATCCACTGCTGTTATTATGGGCTACCCAATTGAAAACTGCTATAAGAAAAAAATGAACAGGAATGGTATTTTGTATGATGTGACGCAATTAAGCACAGAGCTTTATTGTCAAAAGTCAGTCAAATACCCTAAAGTTTGACTCCTTTAGCTACAGTAATTATATTTACATCAAATAAAACGAATGCGACTTTGTGTCTCTTTTACTTAAATACCCTGTAAGCTAGAACAAAAATTTAATGCTGACCTATCAAACCAAGGGAGATACCTCTTTGAGTACCCCAATCCACCCTACTGCCATTATTCACCCGAAAGCAGAACTTCACCCCACCGTAGAAGTCGGCCCTTATGCAGTGATTGGAGAAAATGTAAAAATTAATGCTCGAACCGTTGTTGGGGCTCATGCTATTATCGAAGGACCAATAGAAATTGGAGTTAATAATCGTATTTTTCCCAATGCTGTTATTGGTTCAGACCCCCAAGACTTAAAATATAAAGGAGCAGCCAGTTGTGCTAAAATTGGGGACCACAATATCATTAGAGAATTTGTTACTATTAATCGGGCAACCCACGCCGATGAGGTGACCCAAATTGGTGATCATAACCTGTTGATGGCTTATGTCCATGTTGCACACAATTGTGTGATTGAAGACAATGTCATTATTGCCAATGCTGTCGCTTTAGCTGGTCATGTTTACATTGAATCACGAGCAGTTGTTGGTGGAGCATTAGGGGTTCATCAATTTGTTCGTATCGGACGTAATGCCATGCTAGGGGGGATGAGTCGTATTGATCGAGATGCTCCTCCGTTTATGATGATCGAAGGAAATCCATCACGGGTGCGCTCACTCAATTTAGTCGGACTCAAAAGAGCTGGACTCACCACCCAAGATATAGGATACCTAAAAGAAGCCTTTCGTTTCCTTTATCGTTCAAATTTTACATTTAAAGAAGCTCTAGAGCAATTATCGAAGATCTCTGACAACGAATATGTTAAGTATCTCCACCATTTTTTGATGGACTCCACCACAGGAGAAAAACGACGCGGACCCATTCCAGCAAAAGCTTAGGGAAAAGCACCAAGAGTTAACTACGGGGTTCATTTACACTTTTTAGGGAATCTATGCGAATTTTTATCAGTACGGGGGAAGTATCTGGGGATTTACAGGGCTCAATGTTGGTTGAAGCTCTTTACCAACAAGCCGAAGGTCAAGGTATTCCTTTAGAAATTCTAGCCTTAGGTGGTGATCTCATGGCCCAAGCGGGGGCAAAATTGTTAGGGAATACCGCCGCCATTGGATCTATTGGTATTGTTGAGTCTCTTCCGTTTATTATTCCCACTTGGCTAATGCAACGTCGAGTTAAACAATATTTACGGCACAATCCCCCCGATATTCTTATTCTTATCGATTACATGGGACCTAATTCCGCCTTCGGCCAATATGCTCGCAAGCATTTCCCTGAAGTTCCTATTATCTATTACATTGCCCCTCAATCTTGGGTTTGGGCTCCAAATAGTAAAATTATTCAACAGTTCGCTCATATTACTGATCTTCTCTTAGCAATTTTTCCTGAAGAAGCCCGATTTTTCGCAGAAAAAGGTGTTAAAGCCAAGTGGGTTGGTCATCCCCTACTAGATCGCATAACCAAAGCCCCTAGCCGTGAAGAAGCCCGTCTTAGCTTAAATATTGACTCCGATCAAACGGTAGTCGCCTTATTTCCTGCTTCCCGTTATCAAGAGTTGAAATATCACCTTCCTCGGATCTGTAAAGCAGCCCAAAAACTCCAAGAAAAAATTCCTGATCTTCATTTTTTACTCCCTATTTCTCTAAGTGAATATCACGATACCATTAAAACAACAGTTAATGCCTATCAACTTTCGATTACTTTACTTGAGGGACAAGAAGCTTTAAAGGTAATGGCTGCAGCAGATTTTGCTATCGCTAAATCAGGGACTGTTAATTTAGAATTAGCTTTACTTAGAATTCCTCAATTAGTATTATGTTTAGTCAATCCTTTAACTATGTGGATTGCTCGTAATATTTTAAAGTTTTCTATTCCTTTTATGTCTCCTCCAAATTTAGTGATGATGGAGGAAATTGTTCCTGAATTATTGCAGGAAGAAGCAACCATAGATCGCATTGTCCAAGAGTCTTTAGAATTGTTACTTAATGCTGAACGTCGTCAAAAAACCTTAGCAAATTATGACAAAATGTGTAGTCTCTTAGGAGAGGTGGGGGTATGCAATCGCGTGGCAATGGAAATTTTGGAATATAAACAAAAGTAACTAAGGATTTTATGAGTATTTTAAATACCAAAAATACGAAAAATTGCTGTTTGTTCTGAAAATCATTACTAATACAATTAAAGACTTTTTTATTATTTGTGCATGATCTTTCAATTAGTCATACTAAAAGAAATAACAGAATAGGATAAACAATAGAAATAATTTCCATGACCATCAAAACCTATATTAACTTAGTAGTTATTTCAGTTTATTCTATTTGTTGGTCAGAAAATATCTTAAGTTACAGTTTTTAGTCTTTTCAATTTAAGAACATTAAACGGCTTTCAATTGATTTACTTAAATAAAAATTATTTCCTTATTATTTTCTTACTATTGGGATTAATTTATATTTATTAAACTTAAATTTTATATAAAACTAAAAAATATAAATAAAAAGTTTAATTATCAATTGTAAGCTGATTCAAAGATCTAATTAGTATAAATAATACTAATATTAATTAGTCAGGTTATATTTGGATATAAAAATATGTTAGGTAAATATTTTTACTTAATTTATACTTATAAGATCAAATGCTTAACTCAGTTTAATGAATAAATTTAAAAATTTATAAGTATTTACCATTACCTATTATCAGCTTTTAAATGATATAGAGATAGTTGTATTTATTATAGCCTAATCACCAATAAACTTAATTAAAATTAATAAATTAATTATTATAAATTTGCTTTAAATAAACGTAATTCTTTCTATCTAACTATTTAATGATAAATTTGCTAATCGAAAAAGAATTAAAACCTTAACTTAAACATAAGTAGAAAACGTTGCTAATTTCTTTAAAAAGATACTAGTCCTAAGAAAGAATTAGAATTCTTTCTTAAGAGAACTAAGAGTAAGCAATAGAAAAATTTAAATTATCTAGATGTTATTAAAAATATTATCTGTCATTTTTAATGACATCTTAAATAGATATTAAGTTTTTAAAAAAACTCTCATTAAAGGAGAAAGTAGTTGAATAAATTCTCAAAATTATTCGTATTTTTCTGAAAAAACCTAGAAAAAACAATAAATAACAGTAAAAATAAAAAGTAATATACATAACTAAAAAACTAGAAAATCTAAAATATTAAAAATTAAGAGGTAGATAAAGTTTAAAAATGCTGCATAGACAAAGAGACAAATACGATAATTATTTTTGATAATGACTTAGTGTATAAAAGTAATTTAGTTAAAGCTAAATTAAAATAATTACATTAAATAAAATACAATAAAATCACTACGAATATATTTAAATATGAATTTTGTATGATGAAAAAAATAAAACCTAGTAATCATTGACTACAGAAAATATAAGTGCAATTTATATAAATTTGACTCAAATTATTTAAATATATAAATATTAGAATATTTTTGTATTTATCCATCGGTACCCAAAACACATTAAAATTTGCAGTTAATTCTTCTGAAGATAACAAGTTATTTTAACTATTAAATTAATTCGCTATTTAGAATAGCTACCCGATAAGATTTTAATTTATTTTAAAGATAAATTTATTCAAAGTAAAAGCCTTTTCGGCTTCTGCTCTAGTCTTCTATAGTCAAGAAAATTTTAAATAAAGTCAATGTTAAAAAATAATTGTAGGTAAATAAAAAGTATTTTTTACTATTCAAGACAGATATAAAAACAATAAGTATTAAGAAATATTATTGATTAATTATTTAGATGTTAAAAACAAGACACTAGTATTAGTCGGTAGAATATTGTATTGGCTAATAGTAATTAATTGATAAAAAATTAAATAATATCAAGTTTTTTTTAAAAAAAAGTAAGTAAATAATAGAAAGATGTCTTAAATCTTTTATTGATGTCTTTCTATTGTCAAGAATTATAAATTAGTTTGACATAAATAACTTGTATATCGTGTTATAAGCAATGTACTTTTCTTTGCTTTATATAAAAGAACAATTCTAATTGAAAAGCTTTTTTACAGTTGATTTATGAATCAAACTAAACGAAATTAAAGAACCATCTAAAAAAGCTAATAGAATTTAGTTAAATGTTTTTGCCGTAGCCAATAATAATAATTTTTATTTGAATAAATTAAAGCAAAAAAATAAAAATAGATATTTACGCTAAAGCCATAAAAACTAGTATTGATATTAATTAGCCAGATAATTAGTAGGATATTTATAAATTGTTTTTTTGGATGTTATTAAGCAATAGAAAGTATAACAATATTTTTTCATGGACTGGCAAAATTTTATTTAATTGAGGCATTATTACTTAATATATTAGAACAATATTTTTCATGTTTTAACTATCTCAAAAACTATTGGGCAAAAATAAAATAAAATTTATAAATTTAAGAATTCCAGAATTTTCGAGATATCAATCAGGCGATTAGTTTAATAACTGATGAAGACATAATTGCCTGATTCACCCACGGCTGTTATTACGAGCCACCCAATTTAAAATCGTTATGTATAACAAATATATGAAAATATTGTAATCAGTTTGTAAGGTTTACATAGAGTAAAACGTTTCACTACTTAATTTATAAATAAAATTAAATTCTGATTAAAAGATAGGAAAAAACTGGAACCCAATAGCCCCAAGAATAAAAGTTACCATAGCAACAATGATGTCATTGAACCTGAGAGGAGACTTCCAAATACCTTCTATATCTACAAGTAGAGTAGTAATAAAGCAGGTAACAGTAACGACTAATATAAAAATTATTAATAGGCTAAACCGACCAATGCAAAATTGATTATACTTAATTATTTCTAAATAACAAAGATATATTTAAGGATATCTTGAGTAAGAAACTTCTTATTCGCTTGTTTAAAAGATCCAAGAACATTTACAATTACAATAAGTCTATTTTTTTAGATTTAAGTATTTACCATGGAAATTCCTCTTTTAAATATTGATTATGCTTCTTTTAAGATTATTTTAAAAGATTTATCTATTCAACAACAATTACAAAAACAATTATCACGCTTATTAAGCAATTCACAACTCTTTAATGAGTCCTCATTTAATTTACCTCAGAAAACTTTAACTGTCTCCCGTTTACCCCATCCTACTCCGATTACTTATCGTTGTGCGATAGCCATGCAACTGTCAAGTCAGCTGTCTCTATCTCCTATTGAGATTGCCCAACAGGTATTTTCTGTGTTGAAAACTCAATCTAATCTTGACGATCAAAAATTTTCCCAATCAACATTGAGAATGAAACTCATTCACCCAGGGTGGTTAGATTTTGAGGTGAGCGATCATACTCTTGTCCTTTGGTTCCAATTGTTAGGACAAAAGATATTTCCCCAACCTAATTTACCTAAAAAATTAGGAAAAGCTGACAATTTCTTTCTTATTGAATATACTTATGCGCGGTGTTGTTCTTTGTTACGTCTAGGGGAGACAGAGGGATTAATTGCTTTTCAATCAGAGGCTTTGGGCGATTTAACATTGCCTTGGAAAGCTCCCGATCCTATTCCCTGGCTAAAAGATACTTATCAATTACGGCTTACCCATCGAGCCGCCTTAGCCCTCATTAATCAAGTGGTTATCACCGTTGATCGGTCAGTTAACAATCCTTCAGTAACCTGGAATAAGCTTGGATCTCAATTAAGCGAATCTATTTTAGATTTTGAACGTAATTGCCGAATTTTTGGAGATTTGGCTCAAAATAATCTCCAATTATCTCAAGCTCGATTAGGATTAATTGCTATAAGTCAGCATATATTAAAATGGCTGTGGTACGGTCACTTCGGAAACTTTCCAAGAGCTCAATTGTAATTGGTAACGCAGAAATCGAAAATTTTTCTTAAGGATAGTGAGAAATCCCTGTGAGTCATATATACTTTTACCAGTGTGAGGAGCGAACCAAAAAGAGAGCCAAGACGAAACACGGAAAGTCGTTGGCTCTCTTTCTAATTTCTGGGTACATAATAGTGACTAAAAATCTAAGAGGCAATATCACAATTTAATTTTCTAACTTCGAAATGACGAAATTTAGTTGGAACTAGATTTATAAAACTTCGGTTTTAGTTATAAAATCTACCGTCTACAATAGCAAATGAACTCCCTTATTCGACAAGATGTCAGACTTATCGAATCAAGATTGAATCACCAGTTCTACCCAACTTGCACCGAGGTTCTTATAGCGTAATAGTGAGGAATCACTGGCATCGAGAGTAACTCAAGAAGTAAATCGGTTTGGAAATCTACCATCATATTGTCAATCGTTCTGATAACTAGACTGTTTTTCGTTGATTTTATGTAAGCAATGCTATCGTATCCCATTTTTTTATTCTCATTACTCGGAGATGATGTTGTGCTGACAATATATCAAGCTAGTCCGGAGGAACTACTAGATAAAAAAGTTACAAACGATCCATAATTGTGTAAATATAAAAAGTCATCAATACGATTATTCTCTGCTGGACCAGCATTCATAAAATAAAGATTGTTGTAGAGGACTTAGTCTAAATCATGTTCGTTTTGAGAAGTATAAACCGAAATTTTAATCTTCTCTTTGATTGATGTTTTAATCTACAACCCACATATCTACAGAACCAATTCCCCAATTTATTTCTTATATCCACCTACTTACAAGACTGTAAGAGTGATTGGAAAGAATCATGTCGTTATATATTGCTGTGTTTAACTCAGTTAAATCATCATAGATATATAGTTTTTGATGAACTTAGAGTAGAATCGAAGCCGATCAGAAAAAAATTTAGAGTCCCATTGGGAAAAAACTAACTGCTATAGTAAGTCAAGATCATGAATAGGAAAACCCTTATGGAATTAAATTTCAAGAGTGAATACAAAATATCTTATTTCTACTAGAAAATCATTTTGCATGATCTTCTAGTAGAAATAAGATATTTTATTCAGAAATTGCTAGTAAATATTTACCAGCTTACTTTCTAGAACTAGAGCTTCTAGAAAGATGATAGATGTTAGTAGATTAGCATTAAGTTAATGAGTATTTTGCAATAATTGATAAAATCAACAAAGTATTTCTGGGTCATCATGACATCCTCAGTTAAATAAAAGAAGAAATCACAGAAAATTTAACTTGTTATTATTTAGTTATATTTTTTAGCGGAGTATGGCAATCAGATTGAATATCATATCTTATCCCGCAAGTATTAAAAAATATTTAACTAGAAGTTATATATTCAAGAATTAACTTAGATATAGTTTCTTGAAAAATATAAGGTAATCGTTAAAATCAAAAAGAAGAAATCATTATAATAGGAAATAGCTATCATAACTCTTGCCAAAAAATTAACGTTTCAATCTAATTCATATCTCCATACTTGGTATTTAATCGCTAAATCTGAATATTCATAGTGTAATCGTTTGCCAAAATTTTCAAGAATTTATCTCATTATCAGGAATTAGATGTGATGATATTAGTAGCTAAACATCGATAAATTTCAATCCAGAAAAGAAGTATTAGTTGATTAATAGCTATTGTTTAATTCTATATGTTGATACTACAAAAAAAACAAAACTTCAATCAATTAAATTTAGTAAAAATATATTTTTTTAATTCCATAAAACTAATTATATTCTTAAATATTGCTAGTCAGATACTCAAGTAATTATGTGTAATTAATAAATTGTTATTTAGTCAATAAATGATATTTCTAACTCACTCACCTAGTAACTTATGAGTTTTCATTAAGTGAGGAATAATGAAGCATAGGGAATTAATTAATAATTCAGTTTAAAGCTAAAAAGAATTTATTTTTGAGATTACCACGACTCTATTTTAGATCATTTAAACTAAAATTTGAACTCCCGACTTCCTAAGATATTTAGTCATTGTTGAACAATTTTAAGTTACCATAACATATAGTCATTGCTTTATATATTCTAAAAACTGCATACTTAATGCAACTTGTAAATGTGTAACTCTCTAATACTATAGCCATTAATTTTAAAAATTATTAATGTTTGCTACAATTTGGCTAAATTTTTGCCATCACATCAGTAGGTAGTATAAATTATATGCTTTCTTCTCGACAGGAAATTCATCTTCAACAAGCCCATACTAGCCTTAAACATACTTTATCTTGGTATGGAAGTTTTCGTCGTCATTGGAATTATCCCCCTGATCCTGAACTCCAAGCTGCTGTCCGTAAAGATTTACAAATCCTCAAAGGAGCTTTAGATAAACTCGAACAAAATGTCATTAGAATTGCGACTTTTGGTCTAGTCAGTCGCGGTAAGTCTGCTGTTATTAATGCTTTGATTGGACAAAGACTCCTCGATACAGGTCCCTTGCATGGGGTGACTCAGTGGCCAAAATCTGTTCGTTGGACACCTCCCGGCGGTAAAGTTCATGTAGAATTTATTGATACCCCTGGACTAGATGAGATTGAAGGAAAAACTAGGGCAAATATGGCTAGAGAAGTAGCATATCAAGCTGACTTAATTCTGTTTGTGGTAGCGGGAGATATTACTCGTACTGAATATGAAGCATTAGAGGAACTGCAACGTAATCAAAAGCCCTTAATTTTAGTGTTCAATAAAATCGATCTTTATCCCTACCAAGATTCTCAAGAAATTTATCAACAATTACAAGCAATAAAAACAGACAACCAAAACCCTATTCTTTCCCCCGAAGAAATTGTTAGGGTAGCGGCTGAACCCCAATCTATTCTTGTCAAGGTTAAATATCCTGATGGGAAAGTAACAGAAGAATGGGAAACGTCATCTCCTCAAGTGGAGGAGTTACGCCAAAAAATATTAACTGTTCTGAATCAAGAAGGGCGATCATTGTTATCTTTAAATGTATTAATACAAGCAAAAGAAGCAGAAGAGAATATTGCAAAAAAGACTCTAAAAATACGTCAAAAAGAAGCAGAGACTATTATTTGGAATTTTACTAAATCTAAAGCCCTAGCTGTTGCAATTAATCCCGTTGGCTTTTTAGATATCATTGGAGGAGCGATAACTGATTTAGCTTTAATTCGAGCTTTAGCTCGATTGTATGGACTTCCTATTACCAGTTATGAGGCTGGAAAACTTTGGAAAAAAATTCTTGTTAGTTCAGGAGGATTATTGTTAGGAGAACTGACCACGTTATTCATTTTGGGAGTTGGAAAAAGTACTCTTGCTGCCGTCAGTTTTCTTGAAAGTCCAGCCGCATTAATGACGTATGGAAGTACCGTTACGATGCAGGGAGTAATTGCCGGATATTATGCTTACATTGTTGGGAAAGCGGCTCAAGAATATTTAGAGAAAGGCTGTAGTTGGAGTCCGGTAGGTCCAAGTACCATTATCCAGAATATTATTAATGAAGTTGATACTCATACTCTGATTTATCGTTTACGAGAAAAATCATAGAGATTCAAAATTAAATATTTCTTCATTATAGTAAAAACTATAATATAAAAATTTATCTTTTAAAAAATATTCATTATGAACATGGTAAGTTAATTTATTTACCAATAACTCTTTTTTGAAATCGCACAGATCGTTTTATAAAAAAAACAAAATTTTCACTACCGATCAAATAGTTAAGACCAACTTTATAGTCAATAGCAACTTTCCTTAATTCAAATATCGTCACGTCTTCAAATTTCTAAAGTTAGTTCTTTTGAATTAATTACAGCCAATAAATTTAACCATACATATTGTTTAAATCATTTTGCTAAAGTATTTTAAGTTCAGAGTATCAGTTCAGTTGAATCTTCAAGTAAAAGATATTGTTTTTATTCTTTACATTTAGATTGTAGTAATTTTTCTTTATTATTGAACTTCATATTTTTGGTAATTGAAAGACTAGATTAATTATTGATGATCTAAAATAATTATCAAAAATTTTACTGCAATTCAAAAAATTATTAACTCAAAGATATTGGTCATATAAACGGTTAGAATAAGTAAAATTTTCTTTCTTTCTATTATTACTGATAAAACTTTTATAAAAAAATCGTAAGATTACAATAGTAATTAGGAACGGTAAGCTATCAATATATAACTTATCTTATTGCTCTGGAATAGAAAATAAAACACGAGGAAAATCTTCAGCTTCGAGACATTTATTTAATGCTTTAATGGGAGTTATGTCAGGTAAATTTCGATTAACTGCAATGACACATTCTGAATAATACCCTGGACGTAAACTTGATCGACAGGAAGTCAAAAGGGTTAACAAAGAAGGTTCTTTTAAAGTAGTTAGCCGGTTTTCAGTAGATGTTGAAGAAAGATTAGGAATTGCATTATAAATATCAGCCACACAGTGACCTAAATCAATAGGTCGTCTCACTTGATAACAAGCACTAAGGGCATCATCCCCTTCAATAGGAGTAGCTCTATAAATCATAGTTACACATTGGGATAATTCTTTAGGAATCAGTGCATCGGAACAGGCTAATGCAGCTTTATCTGGTTCAACCCCATATTGGGCAATTTCAGTTATACAAACATCGAATTGATTCCAATCTGCATTTTCAGCAATGACGGGTAGAGACGAAATCTTGGGAATCAATAAACTCATGGGAATCAGAGCCATAGTAGTCAAAAGCTGTAGGCGTGCAGGTAATATGATCATTGAAGTTCAAACTATAATTACCGATAAAATTCATAAATCACCTCGGATCTTAGACATAGATACTGAAAAAAATCAAGTTAATTTATAATAGGTAATTAATTTTACCTTCTTACTTGGTATACACTTTCAACTCACTCTTATGAACAAACTATGGAATTACAGAATAACACACAGAGTATATTGAATTATACAGCTCGTTTATTAACTAGAACAAAACAAGAAAAAACTATTAGGGTTACTAAACGGTTTAAAGTTATTGGGGGACGTTTTGGCGTAATTCTCCCCAGTCCTTTGATGAGAGCTTTTTAAACTGTAAAAATTTTTCAATAAGTCGAACTAAATGATAGTCATAGAAGTTATTCAACTGCTCTCTTTGAGTCCTGGTTAGTAGTTGAATAACTTCCTAGCATAGATAAGAAAGCCATCTTGCTTTAGTTGTTTATAAACCAAATTAAGGTAGTTTAACTCAAAGTTCAGTTTAAAAATTATCAAGATAAACTACTTTTTAAGAAGTAAAAATTAGTTGCTTTAAGTTTTCCTTGAAAACAACTTCAATTGGTGGGAGTGAATTGTTTTTATTAACTATTACCAAATATTCAGTTTAACTGGAGTAATTCCATTAAATATGTAAATATAAAGTATTGAGCTTATGTTTTATTTTGTTGTATTTTTCATTTTTATGTAGAAAATTAAAGAAGAGTAGATTTTCGTTAGCAATTATAATATTCCACCGATGATCTATAGTGTAAAATTGGCAATTAGTTAAATTTAATGATATGGTAGATGTCTTAGCAGTAGAAAGTTTATTTAAGGTTAAAGTCCAGACGATAGATTTGACTCAGGCGCAATCTAAGGTTTTAAAAAAGTAATTAAAGACAAAAAATATACAATTTTTAGTATTTCTGTTAAAGTTTAATTTTTGCATTTTCTCCTAAAATACTTGTGTTCATATTAAAATCATCAATGGTATCTTTAGTTACACAGTTGGCGTGAAAGATAATATTTATTTCTTGTTACTCCTTTATCAAAAATTTTTAAAAAAATAAGGCTAACAGCCACTAAACAATATAAATAAAGAATTATTTATAATTAATAATTTCCTTAAAAACCTTCAATGAATTAAAAATAAAAAAAAATTAAGGCTATGATTATTCTTAAGACTATTTTTTGCGGAACTAACATTATAAGAATACACAAGGTGGGTTATCTAAAATTAGGTGTTATAAGTTATCAGGTAAAATAATAGATTAATAACCCTATCATTCTAAATATATCAAAATCAGTTAAGTTATGAACTTATTCTAAATAGATTTAATTTGATGATTTTTATTTTTTAATTAAGTAGTTTTAAAGAAATAAAAAATAGATAAAAAATGCTACTAGCTAAAAATTTTATTATAAAACTTAATAGAATAAATAGTTTAGAAATTAAATACTAAGTAAAATCATCAAAATATATAAAAAAATAAAAATTTTTAGATAATTTTTTAAAAAAAGAGAAGTATTATTAGAATTTTTTAAAAAAATAGAAAATTTTAAAATACAGAGTTAGATATTGCGTACTATTCAAAAATATTTCAAGTATTTTTTGTACTACAAAGCTTGTACAACTTAATCGATTTACTTATGCTTGGAGCGTTGGACTAAATTAAACTTTTTGAGAAAAATTTATAACCCAAAGTCTTAAAAGTTTTTTCAATAAGGTCTTAAGACTATCTAACATAAATTTTTATAGGAGCCACTACACTTAAATCACTGTAAAATTAGTTAGTCAAGACTTTAGATAAACTTCCTGATTATGGAATCTGATTTAGTTTAAATTTTTCAAGGAGTTCAGTCCCTTTAGGAGAGATCGTGAATTTATTTTAAATATAGATCCATTAGTCTTAAACTTAAGAATATTTCTTCTATTTCCCATTGGCAAATAATGCATAGATTTGTAAAACTTAGACCACTTGTTCTCTGGTGTATCTTGGGATTCTTTGTCAGCTGGCTCATCAGTTGCAACCCTGGAGTTCCGACAGCATCTAATCAAGAATTAGAATTTTGGACAATGCAGCTTCAACCTAAATTTACTCCTTATTTCACGGAGATTATCAATTCCTTTGAGAAGAAGAATCCAGAGATAAGTGTCCGTTGGATAGATATACCTTGGGAAGCTATGGAAAGCAAAATTTTAACAACAGTATCTGCCAAAACTGCTCCCGATGTGGTTAACCTCAATCCTAATTTTGCTTCTCAACTAGCTAGTCGTAATGCTTGGTTAAACTTAAAATCCCACATTTCTCCGGAGGTTCAACAGCAATATTTACCGAAAATTTGGCAAGCAAGCACGCTCGGCGATGTTAATTTTGGCATTCCGTGGTACTTAACTACCCGTATTACCCTTTATAATAAAAAATTACTTTCTCAAGCTAATCTTACAACTCCTCCAAAAACTTTTGCCGAGTTAGCTGAATTTGCAAAAAGATTCCACAACAAAACGGGCAAATATGCCATGTTTGTTACTTTTGTCCCTGGAGACTCTGGGGAAGTTTTGGAATCTTTAGTACAGATGGGAGTTCAACTAGTGGACAAGCAGAGAAAAGCTACTTTTAATACTCCTGAAGGTGTTGCTGCGTTTAGTTATTGGGTTGATCTGTATCAAAATAATTTGCTACCTCCTGAAGTTTTAACCCAAGGACATCGCCATGCGATTGATTTATATCAGTTAGGACAGACAGCTTTACTTTTCTCTGGAGCCGAATCTCTAACTAGTATCGAAAACAATGCTCCTACTATTGCTAAAGTTTCGGCGGCTGCTTCCCAAATTACGGGAAAAACAGGTAAAAAAAGCGTGGCAGTGATGAATTTAATTATTCCCCGTGATACTGATAAACCAGACGATGGAGTAAAATTTGCTCTTTTTGTTACGAATACAGAAAATCAACTGCGGTTTGCCAAACAAGCGAATGTTTTTCCTTCGACGGTAGAAGGTGTCAAATTGTACATAGAAGACTTGAAACAAGAGTCTAAGTCTGCAAGTCTCATCACTCAAACCCGTCAAGTTAGTGCAATACAGCTTAAAGATGCTGAAGTGTTGATTCCGCCGATTGAAAATATTAATAAGCTGCAACAGATTATTTACGAAAATTTACAAGCTGCCATGCTTAAAGAAAAAACTGTTGAACAAGCGGTTCAAGATGCGGCAGATACTTGGAATAATATTGCTTCAACAATGAACAATAGATAATCACCTCTCTTTAAAAGAGAAGCAGATCCACCATAACTTTCCTCCGGAAGGGATTTATAGATAGTTATTTTCTTTTTTTCTCTTTTTAAGGACAAGTTTTAGAAATAAATAAATTAATTGATTATCAATTATTCTTCGATGAAGATCATATTTAAATCTGTAGATATTTTCTTAAAACGTTACCAATTACAAATACAGTTGGGACAAACTGCTGTTGGATATTAAACTTAGTTAGCTCATGATTTAGAATAGCTAATTAAAGATGTTTCGACAAGTTAGCCTAATTTATTAGGGTTGAAATAGTCGAATTTTGTCAGGGTTTTGTTTCGTCCCAAATTTTATAAAAAAGTAACATTAAAACTGTTGGCTTTTAGTCCCCACATGTAGTGGGATAAATTTAAACTTTTTGAAAGATAATTCCAAGTTTTGCAAGCCCTGGATCACACTCGCATTCCTCGCTATCGAAACTATTTTTCAAAAGGTTTCTCCAGAAGATAGTCATGATATTTCATAGTTTACCCTGATACGAGAAATACTATATTCCAGGGGAATTTTTAGAACAAAGAATTCGATTTATTGTGACCGAAGTTTTCAAGATAATCATCTATTTTTGTGAACTAGATCCCCCGTTTTATCTCTTAATGTAAACCCTAATAACTTAATTTTAGGATAAGATAAACAAATTTAATTAATTTGGGAGTAGTTTGGCAACAAAATAATGTAACTAAATTTACTTTAACTATTGTGGTAACTAGTGATTCTACTTCCTTAAAACAATTTTTTAAAAAAGCAGTTACTGTATCCTATTTATATACTTTAGAAGCTACTTTAATTTATAAATTAACAGGAATTATTCCAGATAATTTACCTAAAAAAGAGAATATTGAAAAATTAGATAATTAAGTTAATATTAAACTATACCTAAAAAAATGGTTAACTACATCGACAGAAATTGTAGTAGAAAATCGCTATTAAAATATAAAATAAACTTTAGAAGAAATTAATTTAGGCAGAGAAAATATAGCCCATTTTCCTCTAGCCACTTCTGTACTAAGTATTGTTAAAAGATATAATATTGAATTGATCAAATAAAAAACAGCACTAAATATATGCTTCAGTTACTTTATTTTTTATTTTTTTTAAAAAAAATAAAAAATAACTATCTATTTAAATAGATAGTTTTAGAGTACTACAAAACGCTTAAAATATTGATTTTTAGTTCTAGCTTTCCTAGCAATCGCAGGCATATTGTTACACAATAGATCTATTATTATTTATTGGCTTATTATCAATGATTAGAAGAGTATGCTTGTATTAATTGTTGGCTCAATATTGTTTTACTTGATGATTTTGTTTAAAAATTACCTAGAAAATTTTGAAATCACTTTCAAAATACAAAAGAAATTTATAAAATTAAACTACTATCAAAAGAAAATTTTTTTAAAAAATATTGTATGAATTTTGATTTATCCAAAAAATGCAGTTTATTGAATGGTTAATTAGGTTAATAAAAGAAGAGTAAAACATTCTAACTTTTAGTTCAACTGCTGTACTTACTTTTATTTTACTTTACACCTGTCTTTATTATAGAACACAAATAAATCTTATATATTATTTCTTACTAAATATTTAAAATTTTTAAAGTTAATGACTTTTTTGAACTAACTTAGAATAATAATTACATATTGTTTTGTTGTGCTTAGTCGTGATTTTTTTAATAAAAAATATTAACCTAGTCTCTAAGATTTAATAATTTTTTTCTTCAGATTGCTACTCTAACAGCAAAGAAGTACATCAACTTACTTAAAGATTTCATTAGAATATCTTTACAAAATTTAAGTTTATAGATTGGTAGTTTCGTAAGGTATTAAGATTTTTACCTGCGGGTTTACTGGCTTCTACTTTGGTGAGTATAGATCAAGTATTAATTCTTGTAGACTTTTCTGAGCGGCTACTCATTTTTTAGAATTTATAATGTCACATGGATAACTATATTTTGTTGTATATCAGATTTCAGTGTAGCTAACGCGAACAGTAGGTATTAAAATTAAAGTTCTAAATGAAGATAATAAAAATGTTGATGATAAGAGGATGTTTATCAACTACTCAACTTAACTCAATCAATTTTTCCATACTATGTAATTATGGAAAACATTTGTGTTAACTAAATTTTAATTTTTTTAAATTAATTCTAAAACATCTAAATTAAAAATTATTGAGCAAGAGGGGTTGATTTTTATACCCTTAATAGGTATAAATAGATATACAACTGTATAGGAATAAAACCCTATGAAACAAACTAATAGCCGAGCGAAGGAAATCCAGGAAATCACCGGACTTGAACCCAGACACTTTGCCGATTTAGTGAGAACGGCACAATTGATTTTTGATCCAACAGGTGGTGTCTCTGGGATGAGACTCGAGGTTGACTGGTATTACTTTGGTATTTCTGAGAATGTTGCTGAAAATTTAAAAAAATTTGGCCAAAAATACCAGTATGCATCTCCCCATATTGCGATTGATGTTGTTTGGGAGCAGTTGATTCCAGAAACTCGTAGTTGGATTATTGAAAACAAAGATAATTTATGGAAAATTGAGGAAGCTTTTCCGGCACTCGATGAAGATTAATATTGACAGAGGACTGCTTTTTAATACCAGTATTAAAGACTCTTACGTCCTCTCAATATTTTCCGAAGAGTTATCAGATAATGAGTAGATATATAGACGAAATCATAAAGTTCGATAATCTCTTCTACCAATGAATGGTAGAGGAGATTATCCATAAGATTAAGTTAATCATGAAGAGAAGCTCATAGTCTAATCAACCTTGATAATCTTAAAAGACAAGTTTTATTAGTCCTGTATTTTTTTATTAAACTATTATACTTTGGACAGGAAAACTAACTTTTTAAAGTTATCTTAAATTCCTATTAATTATGATTCTTTCACTACTTCGTCACGAACTTTACCCAATTAACTGAACTAAGTTTAGCGATGTTTGGAAAATTCTTCCAGCATATTTTTTTTTAAAAAAAATTATAAATTTTAGTCAAGTATTTCTCGAATATTTTTTATGTTTTATTTCGTTAATTATATTTTTTACAAAATTGTCCATAAACTTCTCACCCAAGCAACGTCTTAGTTGCTGAATTCCAGTGATTTCTACTAATATTTTCCGCCATTTACTCTTAATCATCCGTTGATTAAGAATATTACTAACATTTAGTTTTTTATACCATTTTGATTGTTTTGGGTAATTAATAAAATTACAAATTCTCTCTAGCTCTTTTCGAGAATTAGCTAACATTGCTTTGAAAACATACTGGGATAACTTGATTGACTCCAAAAGTTTTAAAATAGGGAAATAAATTGCCTTGTATAGAGACCATATTCAATTAATTCTGAATGTTTAAAAATCGCTTCATTGATGTCAATTAAAACAACCCATTGACTGCATTCATGAATATGTTGAGAGATTAACTGATCAATGGGGTAACGTATTATATAGATAAACCTAGCATAAGGAAAATATTTTTATAACTGTTCAATAGTGTGAGGATAGCTGGGGAGCTTAGTGTAATGGGTTCTAGATTCACTATATATGTCATCATTAAGAGCTTTATTAAAGTATGATAAATATCAGTCTAGCCCCTGAGCATATTAGTCATTATCTTTAAAAAAGTTAGCCTCTTTAAGTTCAGTCATAAAAATTTCTGATTGTATGGTTAATTGTTCATAAAGAGAACTAGTAGCGCATTTCATAGCACCAATAACGATAAAATTAGGCAGTTTATTCCTGGCTAATTTCAAAAAATAAATTACAGTTCTTCTAGACTGAGTGTGACAAATCAGTAGCTAATTACTTTCAAAATCCTATATGTATTGTGATACAAGATTTTAAAATATTTTCTTATCCTACCAAAGCTGATGTAGAAGAGCTTAAATTATCTAGTTTTAGTTTGAAAAAATTAGAAACAATTATAATTACTTGAAACTCAATTGCTGAGATTATTTTTAGGAAAAATCGGAGGCTTCAAAGGAACACACCAATTCATCCAAATATTTTGTGCTTTACATTCACAAACAATATCAGAGAAATTACCCACTAATTCTTTCATTAAAGAGATATTAAGTCCTACTAACTAGAACAGATTAGAAACCCACAGTCCTGTTCTTTCCTAGAATTTAGCAAAATAGCGAAAACGAAAAGCAGAAGAATAGGGGCGCTGGCGTTTGCGAGCCGCTATATCAGATTTAACTGAACTACTTTTTCCTCGTAGATGAATGACTCTTGCCTCAGGCTAATCAAGGATTTTCTAAGTTTTATCTCTAGCACAGTGACAGTAACCAATATCATCAAAATACATGAAATAGCCTTTATCCATATAAGCCGATTTGTTCAATAACTTACCGACGAATTAGAACACAGGTAAAACTGGTCCATTGAGGTTCAAAGGGAGTATCACTCACCGGAATCGGTACATTGTAAGGAATTAAAAATTTTGTAATTAGTCCAATACCTGCAGTGTTGATAAATTCACTAATGAATGAATGATAACAAAAACAGTTGATTTTGGGACTTGCGTCTAGCCATTCTAACCGAGGACTAATTAATCCAGCTTCAGGATTTTTATCAGAAGTTTTCAAGAGGAACAAGATTATCCCTCTCCTAATATATAGTTTTACTATTAAACAATAAATAAGCATCGGCAGTAACAGCTTTAATCCCAACGCTATTTTCTGCTGAAAATATCCCATTGATAGGGGACTCAATCAGTGTAACCTAAGAATTCTATTGATTATTTAGAATAATCTGTTCTATTCTAACATAAGAACCGAGTCATCTCTAGAGGCATTGTCTACTAGTATGACGCAATGTTCATTAATATCTATTTGCTCTTCAAGTGAACGCAAACAGTCAATAACTAAATTGGGAGTACCATAGTTAATGATGACTATATACAAACGTATTTATTCAGAGAAGTTCTGATATTTTTTTAAGGTATCATTGGTTAATATAACATGGCTAAAATTATTAGTTGTAAGTCTTTAGGAAAACGACCGGTCTATGATATTGGAGTTGTTCAAGATCATAATTTTGTATTAGCTAATGGCGCAATTGCGTCTAACTGCTTTAATAAATCTCACTCCACTGCTTATGCTTATATTACCTACCAAACCGCTTACTTAAAAGCAAATTATCCTGTTGAATACATGACGGCTTTATTGACAGCTAGTAGTGACAATCAAGATAAGGTAGAAAAGTACAGAGAAAATTCTCAAAAGATGGGAATTCATATTGATCCTCCTGATATTAATTGTTCCCAAAAAGATTTCACTCCCATTGGGGATAATATTCTATTTGGGTTATCGGCGATTAAGAATTTAGGAGAAGGAACTATTGATAACATATTAAAAGCTAGGGATAAAGGAGGAAAATTTAAATCTCTGGCTGATTTTTGCTGTCGAGTTGACTTACGATTAGTTAACAGACGAGCTTTAGAAGCTTTAATCTATTGTGGAGCATTTGATAAAGTTCAAGCTAACCGAAATCAATTAATAAATGATCTTGAATTAGTTATTTCTTGGGCACAAAAACGAGCTAAAGAGAAAGAAACTGGTCAATTAAATATCTTTTATATGGTAGGAAATGATATCCAGAATAATGCCAACAATCAGTCTAAATTTGATCAGGAACCAAGCTCCCCCTCTATAGCTGATTTTCCTCTACCCAAAAGACTTAAGTTAGAAAAAGAACATTTAGGTTTTTATGTTTCTGAGCATCCTTTAAAATCAGTTAAAGAAGCAGCTCAGATTTTATCCCCGATTAATTTAAGTGAATTAGAGGATCAACGATCTAAATCTAAAGTTAGTGCTGTTGTGATAGTTAATGAGGTCAAAAAAATAGTAACTAAAACTGGAAAAGAAATGGCATTTCTAACATTAGAGGATATTTCGGGACAATCAGAAGGGGTAGTTTTTTCTGATGCTTATGCACACATTAAAGAACTATTGATTGAAGATAACCACCTGATTATTTGGGGGAAGGTTGACCGTCGAGATGATAAAGTTCAACTAATTATTGAAAATGGAGAAGTTGTAGAAAACGTAAAAATATTAATAGTTAAATTAACTTTTGAACAAGCAGTTAATCAAAATTATCAACAGAATTTAAAAAGAATTATTCAAGAAAATTCTAGAGATAAAACAAAAGCTAAAATCCCTGTTATTGTCATTATTAGTATTGGAAATCAACAAAAGTTTGTTCGTTTCGGTCAAAACTATTGGGTAGAAAATGAATCTAGGACAATCTCCTCTCTTGAGAATGCTGATTTTCTTGCTTACACTAGCCCTTTAATGTCTGTAGCTGAGTGAATTAAATTTTACAGTCTCAGTTATGCTAAACTATTATGCATTACACATCATGAACTTAAATTATGAAAAGTTTAGGCACACAAACAAAGGACCTCTACACAACCTATTGACTGAGTCGGCGGAAACGGATTTTGTTTTTGTAGAATAAGAATCTAGTCTTTTATTAGTTTTTAGTTTAGCATAGTAAATGAGGTGTAACTCTGACTTTAGGGAAAACGACTAGGAAAATTAAATGAGTTTTTTTCTTTCCATTGAGAGTTAGTTGTAATAAGGTTGTCTGTCGCACAAGTTGAAGCTCTAACATTACTAATTCCTCTATATTTTGTATGTAGTGGAAGTTGTTTTAGTAGAATATTGCTAGCATATTGATCGTCTGAGCGTCTGAGCGTCTGAGCGTCTGAGCGTCTGAGCGTCTGAGATAGGATAATAGGTAGTTTAGCTTTAATGAGTATAAACTTAAAAAGAGTAATTGTCAGATATCAGACTTCTCAAAATTCAGCTAGCATGATTAGACACACAAAAATTATCACAGTTAATTTACACCTAAAAATTTATCTCAGAATGAGAACGATATCAAAAACATCTGAATTTCAATATAAGAGAATAAAAAGTTAAATAATTTGTAGATTGAGTGAACCTATCAAAAATTAAAACTATAAAAAAAAATTTTAGGTAAATTACTTAATCAAAAAATATAAAGATAACTAAAGAGAAATAAAATTAAATAAAAGCTGACAAAATGATCGGGAAACTGTTTAGATATGAACATATTTTTTAAAAAGCAGCTAAACAAAGTTACGATTAAAGAGGTAAAAAAAGATCTCCAAAATTGATTTAGAGCTATCTACTTAAGTAGATTTTTATTGAAATGATAAATTTATCTGACTACTTCTTATTTTTATCTTGAGTTTCTCTAGTGATAAGTATAACCCACACAAGTTAAATATCTCAATACTATAACTTGATTGAAATTCTATTTAATTTAGATAAGGCTTAGTTTTTTTGTTCAAAACTCGATATGGTCATTAACTCGTAAAATTTGAAGCAAATGGGAATCATTTAACCTTTGTAAATTATGCTCTTTTGAAATTTATTTAAAATTACAGATGAGTAGAGAATGTCCAAGGTGAGTTGTTTATACTACTAATTAGAAAAGATTATAGAGAAGGCAATGGAATATGACTCTCAGACCTGAAATCATGACATCTGTGGAACAATTAGGGTATCGCGTGACTGTTGGAGATATCGCTACTCAAGCAGGACTCGAACTGAATGTAGCACGACAGGGATTGTTAACTTTAGCTTCTGATAGCGGAGGACATTTACAAGTAGCTGAGTCAGGTGAAATTATCTATCTTTTCCCACAAAATTTTAAGACAATTCTCCGTAATAAATACTGGAAACTTCGCTTAAAAGAAACCTGGAAAAAAATCTGGAATGTTCTTTTTTATTTAATTCGAATTTCTTTTGGAGTAATTATAATTGCTTCTGTCGTTTTGATGATGATTACTATTACAATGATTATTTTTGCCATTAGTTCTAGTAGTGAAAAAGATAGAGATTCTCAAGAAAGCAGAGGTCCAGGTTATGGAAAAAATTTTATTTTTTTCCATAAATTTTCTGATTTATTTTGGATTTTTTATCCTGAGCACAATTACAATCTTCATCGAGATAAATCGTATCAAAGTTCCGAAATAAATTGGCAAGAAAGCGATCTTAATTTTCTAGAAGCTATTTTTTCATTTCTGTTCGGTGAAGGTAATCCTAATAATGACTTGGAAGAATGTCGTTGGCGAGAAATTGGGTCAGTAATTCGTAATAATAAAGGAGCAATTATTGCTGAACAAGTTTCTCCTTATCTCGATAAGATAGCTCAATACGACGAAAATAATGAAGATTATATGTTGCCTATTCTAAGCAAATTTAACGGTTATCCTAAAGTCTCCTCTCAAGGAGAAATAATCTATTATTTCCCTGAATTGCAAGTAACAGCTCAACTCCATAAAAAGCGTTCAGTTACTAGCTATTTAAAAGAAAAACCTTATTCTTTTAGTCGAGCTAGTAGCAGACAAATTATGTTAGCAACTGGGTTAGGAGTATTAAATTTTATTCTCGCTCTGATTTTAGGATATTTAATTGAAGATCCTAAAATTATTAATCAAATGACTGGATTGGTCTCTTTTGCTAACTCTATTTATTGGATATTATTAGTCTATGCAATAGCATTTTTAGGAACTCCTTTAATTCGCTATTTCTGGGTTCGTTGGCGTAATGATAGAATTGAATACCGTAATATAATTCGGCAAAAAAGAGCAGAAAATTTATTGCAACCGAGTGAAATTATACAGCAAAAAATAAAATATGCTTGTGAATTTGCAGCAGAAAAATTAATAACCGAAGCTGATATTAGCTATACGACTGAAAAGGATATTTTGGAACAAGAAGTTAAACCTTAAGAGCAAGTTAATCATAAATAGTAAAAACATTTTGTTAGATACAACCTATCATTTTTATGACTCGATAAAACATCTTCTTATAAAAAAGTTTTGAAATATTATCTAGTGTAAAAAAATATGATTTTAATTACTTTAAAATGTATTTTAATTACGGAGAACTTTATTCCATAAATTTCCTTAAGATACATTTCATGAAATACATCTTAAGCATTTTTTTCAAAAATTAGATTGAATATGTTTATGTGTAGTCTTACTTTTAAAGTAAAAAATCAGAACAGATTCAACATCAGCTTTGAGTATTTGATAAATACGCAATAGCGTATTAAAAATATCCATAACCCACTAATCCTTTAAGATATACCCAAATTCTTTTTAAGAATAAATTCAGCAATTATTAGGTCAATTGGAGTTGTTACTTTCAAGTTTGTTTCTTCCCCCTCCACAATTTTTACAGGTAACTTACATTTTTCAAATAAAGTTGAATCATCGGTAACTTCCCAATCTGAACTACGTCCTTTTTCATGACATTCTTTTAGCAGTTTAACATCAAATCCTTGAGGAGTTTGAGCTGCCCACAATTGAGATCTATTTGGGGTATTTTGAATAAATTTATGCTGATCAACAACTTTAATGGTGTCTTTAACGGGTATAGCTGTAATTAATCCCTGACAGGTTAACAATTCCTCAGCACAACGATCAAACAATTCTGGAGTAGCTAAACATCTTGCCCCATCATGAATTAAGACTCTTTGTACTTCTATGGATAAAGCTTGTAGTCCATTATAAACTGATTGTTGACGAGTTTCACCTCCTGGGATTAATTCTACTGGTTTAGTCACGGAAAGATTCGTAAGAATTTTCTGAAAACTAGGAAAGTCATAGGATTTGCCGATAATACCAATCCAGCGAATTTTCTCAGAGGCTTCAGCCGCCAGAAGTGTCCAAGTTAATAATGGTCTTCCTAAGAGACTCAGGAGAAGTTTGTTGTGATCGCTACCCATGCGTCTTCCCAATCCTGCTGCCGGAATCAATAAATGCATTTTTTCATAATTTAACAATATATTTATGGATAGTACATTATTTTAGATACGCTTTAATCACTTAAAATAGTCATTATTAACTGAATGAGCGATTAACTATTATGCCTAGAACAAAAAAGTTAATTCCTAACGAACAAGTGATGGAAATATTAAATCGCTACGGAGGTTCATTAAATATACTTATTATAAGTCGTATTAAAGGTGATATTAATCAAGAAATTATCAGGAAAGCTTTGGATTTAGTTCAATCTAATTATCCCTATCTAGATTATCGGATTGTAGGGACTTTAGATGATTTACATTTTACTTCTGAAAAAGTCTATAAAATTCCTTTAGATACTTTTTTTTGTGAGCAAGATATCTCTTTAAAAACTCTTATTTTAAAAGAGTTAAATACGCCATTGGCAAGTAGTAAATCTCTGTTGAGATGTTTATTTATTTTAGACAGACAAGAACCTGAGATAAAATACTTAATCACGACCATACATCATGCTATATCGGATGGCTTATCATCTGTGAGACTTCAAGCAGAGATATTTAATTATTGTCAAATTATTGCTTCAGAAAAAAGTTTAGGATCGAATCCTAATTTATCTCTGGTATCTTCCCCCTTATCCTTAGATAATTCCTTTCTTCAATGGATTAAAAATCAAATAAGTGTAATTAATAGTATTTGTTTTCTGGGGATGCTTAAAACTAAGATGTTTGTCTATCAAATAGAATCATTAAAATCTGAAAAGGATGTAGCTATTGAGTTACGTACTTGCGGAATAACTCAGCGATATTTATCTCCAGAAAATACAAAAAAATTAATCAAATTATGTCAACTAGAAAAAACAACAGTTCACGGAGCTCTGTGCGCAACAATGTTGATTGCAGCTGCCAATAAAATAAGAAAAAATAAATTGAAAAAAGTAAATGTTTCTTGTGCTTCTTATGTAGATTTACGGCGAAGAATTAAACCAGAAGTTCTTCCGGAACAGATGGGAATGCTCGTCTCGTTTTTAATGTCTTTTCATACTCTAAAATTAGAGATGCCATTTTGGGAATTAGCCAGAGATGTTACTCGACAAATTAATAAAGGTTTAAATCGAAAAGATATGTTTAAACCTTTATTAATACTTCGAAAAGCTGTAGAAAATTTCTTGGTTAATTCTGAGACAACTTTCGCAACAGTTTCAGTTACAAATATCGGTAGAATTAAGATTCCTAAAATTAAAGGTAAATTAACATTAGAAGAAATCAGTTTTGTTCCGTCTAATGTTATTTTTAATAAAATTTTTACACTTGCTGTCTCAACATTTGATGAAAAAATGACTCTTAATTTTATTGTTTCCCAACCTTCTATTAGTCAAGAAACCTTGGAATTACTAGCTGATGAGGTAATTTATTCTTTAACTGAAGTATGTAATAGTGTTAATAACTAAACTTCACTTGATTAGAATAGACTGGGAATCTTGTTTATAATAGAGTAGGCAGCTGTTTTCTGAGCAGCAAAACTCCTACTTATTTCCCCAACATCAAGATGGTTTGACACAACTCCATCGCCGTTTTGGCCGTAATGCCGTTTATTTTACTATATACATATTACAAGAAAGTTCAAGGTTAGTTAAGACGGCTCCTCTCCAAGCCAGGTATAATTTTGGTCCGTAATTCCATACTTTTGGTTCTGTATCAGGGGATATTGGGGTTAACTTGTTTATAAGTAATTATGATATTCTTCTTTTTATAAAATAAAATTTTAAGTTGTTTATAAAGTTTTGCTGAGAGATATTTACATAGATGAGAATTTATACCCAAGTCATGACGAACTAAAATAGTAAAGCAGTAATTATGATTACAAATTCTATATTATGGCTACAACAGACACTAAAACTCCCTCTCTAACCGATCAACAGACTTATCTCAACGAAATTCCTAATGATGTAGAAATGTCTTTGTTTGACCATCTCGAGGAATTGCGTCAACGTATTTTTTATGGGTTAATTGCAGTTGTTATTGGAATAATTGGCTGTTTTATCTTTGTAAAACCCTTAGTGCAATGGTTACAGTTTCCTGCTCAAGATGTTGAATTTTTACAATTAGCTCCAGGAGAATTCTTTTTTGTATCGATCAAAGTTGCTGGATATAGTGGATTTTTAATATCGAGTCCCTTTATTCTCTACCAAATTCTTCAATTTGTTTTACCCGGTTTAACCCGTCGAGAGCGTCGTTTATTAGGTCCTGTCGTCTTAGGGTCAAGTGTTTTATTTTTAGTTGGACTAGCTTTTGCTTATTGGGCATTAATTCCTGCTGCATTACAGTTTTTTATTAATTATGGAGCTGATATTGTTGCACAGTCTTGGTCAATTGATCGCTATTTTGAGTTTATCTTACTATTAATGTTTAGTACTGGACTTGCTTTTCAAATTCCTATTATTCAATTAATTTTAGGTTTTCTTGGAATTGTTTCTTCAAAACAAATGCTGAAAGAATGGCGTGTAATTGTCTTAGGTTCTGTTATTTTGGGAGCTGTTTTAACTCCCTCCACTGATCCGTTAACCCAATCTTTATTAGCTACTGCTGTGTTAGGGTTATATTTTAGCGGAATTGGAATGTTGAAGTTAACAGGAAATTGATAGTCGATAGTTAACATTGTAATTTTGAAGGGATAAAAACTTCTAAAACTTAATTAAGTATATATTTAACTTGATGTCTATTAACTTTTCGAGGACATGTAAATTTTTTAGATTCTAATCATAGTTTTTAGATGAGGTTATTCATTAAATTTAAGTTAGGATAAAATTGATTTATCTTTCATAGAATTGATACTGAGGATAACTCAGAAAGAATTGCTTTTGACTGCAGAAAATAAACTCACTTTATTTTTTACATAAGGGAATAGATTTTAGAAAGATTAATTTAAAAGTAATAGAAGTAGTAACAAAGATTCTAGTTACTGTTTCTAGATAAGCTAAGCAGGTTTGAGATAAAATAATTTATTAATTAACTGTTGATCAATCTAGTTAAAATAACCTTACAGGAGAAGAATATACTAATGGTCTAGTCATCAAGCATAGAGAAGGTTAGAAAACACAATATTGTTATTTCATACAAAAAAAAATTTATCTAGCCGAATAATTCAGTTAAACAAAGAACTCCTTTAAGATTCCTAGGAGTATCGACAATAGCTTTCATCATATTCATTTAATACTACGTTACTAAAGCCAAGTCATTAATATCTTTTATGGAAATCTAAAATTAATTATCAATCGGCAGGATAAATGAATGCAGAACTTACGCTCAGACTTGTTAAATCTGTTAAATCACGGCAATAATTTTCTCATAAAAATGATTTTTTTACACTTCTAATCTTTAGTATTTTAAGTGTATCTTTCTGAAAAATTAGAGTATTTTTCAGCTTCATCAAGCCTACCAAGAAAGTTTGCAAACAACAAGATAACAAGCTTTAAGAACTATCATCCCAATTGGGTAAATTTTGACATCAATCAACTAATTCTAATAGTTATGATACCCAGTCCAAGTTTGTCTGAAAAGTTGTTCTAAATTCTTCTTATGATTGATCTCTTTCTAAGAGTACTCGTGATAGGAGACTGTCCATAACAGTCAATTTATACATTTGGTCTAATTGAGCCTTTTATTTTTTACTTAAAATTTAGCATTTTTTTTAGATTAGTACTTTAAGGTTTTCTGTTTTTTCATTTTAAATCTTTTTAAGATCTAATAGTTGAGTATTGACTTATATTAATATGTGAAATTGTCTGATGCTACCAAAGCTTATAGTATTCTCTATTGAGAATAGAAACAAATAAAATAATATATTATTTTATTTGTTTCTAACAACTATCTTTATTGTAAACTTATAACCGTCTTACTACTTTTTAATAGTTGTCATTTATATAACTTTTATGGTTCTCTTTTTTTGTACTAACACTACATAATATTTTCTGTAAAAAATATAATATATTAACAATATAAATTGCTAATTATTGTGGTTAGTAATAGTTATTAAGCTACAAGTTTTAACCTATTTTAAATACATTAGTTCTACTTTTTATTATTTTATTTAACTATTTACAGTAATAAAATTAAAGTTTTCAATCCTTTAAAAATACTTTTAGTGTTTTTGAGTAAACTAAATTCACTGTGACTATATACTCATATAAATTATATTTTACACAAAAATAGATAACACTAAAATATCCTAATTTTTATATTTATTTCATTTTAAATGCTATTTATTTTAACGAATAAAAATTATCAATATTCAATTAAAAATTAATATTCTATAAATAGTAAAAATTATTAAATTTTCAATTTTATTCATGAAATAAAGTTAAAAATATGATGTTGTATTTATAAAATAATTTGATATTTTGAGTGCAATGAGCTCTAATCGTAAGATGAAATTTACTACAATTTTTTATATAAAAGATTTGCTTAAATCAATCTTATTAGGCTCTTGTCCTACTTCAGCCGCTATATCCAAGAGTTATAGAAATTACTTAAGATTTTTATAGCTATCAATTTTTAGAACCGTCAAGCTATTATCAATTTAACTAATTTTCAAGATTTAAGTCATCTTCTAAAAAGATTAGACTAGAGAATTTTTCTATATTTTTCTACCTAAAATGTGTAATGATAAGAGGGTGGGTTTTCCTAGAAAGTTTAAAAAATAAATATTAATGGTTATCTCTACTGAGCCCCAAATCCTAGCTCTGGATTTTGATGGCGTTATTTGTAATGGTTTATTGGAATATTTTCAAACAACTAAATCTACATACACTCAAATATGGACTGAGCATCCTTCAGATTTTCTTAATAATTTTGCCAATAGCTTTTATCAATTACGCTCTGTGATTGAAACAGGGTGGGAAATGCCTATTTTATTAAGAGCTTTGGTCCTGGGTTTTGATCAGAATCAGATACAAAATAATTGGACTAACCTTTGTCAAAAAATTCTCGAATCAAATAACTTAAACAAGCAAGCTCTTATAACTCAACTCGATGAGGTCAGAGATAATTGGATTCATTCTGATTTAGAAGGCTGGTTAAAACTACATCAATTTTATCCTGGAGTGATCAAAAAAATTAGTAAAGTTATTAGATCTTCTACTCTCTTATATATTGTTACTACCAAAGAAGGACGGTTTGTTCAACAATTATTAGAAAAACAGGGAGTAGAATTGCCCAAAAAAAATATTTTAGGTAAAGAAGTAAACCAACCTAAATATAAAATTTTGAGACAATTAATCCAAGATAATCCACAATTTTATAATCAATTATGGTTTGTCGAAGACTTATTGAAAACCTTGCATAAAGTTCAAGAACAATCAGATTTAAAAGAAGTTAAGCTGTTTTTAGCTAACTGGGGATTTAATACCTCTAAAAATCATGATTTAGCTAGAAGTAATCCAGGTATAAATTTACTTTCCTTAGAACAGTTCAACGATAGTTATTTATCTTGGCTTGGCTAATTTTAATTATTTAACTCTTTATTGTGTTTCATGCGATTTTGCAAAAATGTTACAAAAACGACCCCAGACAACGGTTATTTTAGCCATGACAGCCGATGGCAAAATTGCAGATTTCCAACGTAACCCTTCACGATTTGGTTCTCAGGCAGATAAAGCTCATTTAGAGGAGCAAATCTCTTTAATGGATGGAGTTCTTTTCGGGGCAGAAACTTTAAGAGCTTATGGAACAACTTTATCAATTACAAACTCTCTCTTGTTAGAGACTCGAAGACAAAAAGATAAACCGCTTCAACCAGTACAGCTCGTGGTCTCTGGCTCAGGAGAAATAGATCCTAATATACGCTTTTTTTCTCAATTAATTCCTCGTTGGCTAATAACAACAATAGAAGGGGCTAATACCTGGAACAAAAAATGTCATCAGGGATTTGAAAGGTTAGTTATTTCTAATGTAGATCAAGGGAGAAAGATAAATTGGCAGAATATGTTTGAACGGTTATATCAATTAAAACTAAGTAAATTAGCTATTTTAGGAGGAGGTAATCTAATTGCTTCCCTTTTAGAAGCTAATTTGATTGATAACTTATGGCTAACTATCTGTCCTTTTCTGCTTGGTGGGGTGACATCTCCTACTCCAGTTGAAGGAGTGGGTTTTCTGTCTCATCAAGCTAAACCCTTACAATTATTGACAGTCAAGCAAATTGAACAAGAAATTTTTCTCCATTATCGGCTGCACTCTTAGAAAATATTGATTATTCTATAAAATAGAACTCTTCTTCTATTCACGCGATCGCTCATGGTTGAACAAATAAAACCCCAATACTCTATCGCTTGGATTAAAAAAATTGCCGAAATTCCTAAACCTGACTGGGATGAACTTGCTCAAACCTTAAAAACACCATTCTTAGAATGGGAATGGCTCAATAATATCGAAATATCTCAAAGTGCTATTCCAGACACTGGATGGCAACCGAGTCATCTCACAATATGGCGAGATAAACAACTTATTGGGGCAGCGCCTCTCTATATTAAAAGTCATAGTTACGGAGAATTTGTCTTTGATCATCAATGGGCAAATTTATCCCATCGTTTAGGTGTCCCTTATTATCCTAAATTGTTAGGGATGACTCCTTTTACTCCAGCAGTAGGATATCGTTTTTTAATTGCGTCAAAAGAAGATGAAGCAGAAATTACCCAGTTAATGATCACTGCAATTGACCATTTTTGCGATCGCAATCGACTATCAGGGTGTCATTTCTTATTTGTTGATCCTGACTGGCGGCAATTGATGGAAAATAATGGGTTTAGCTCTTGGCTCCATCATAGTTATATTTGGTCTAACAAAGGGTTTAATAGTTTTGATGATTATTTAGCCGTTTTTAACGCTAATCAACGCCGTAATATTAAACGAGAGAGGAAGGCAGTTACTAAAGTAGGGTTACAACTAAAAACCTTCATAGGAGAAGACATTCCTCATAATCTATTTCTTTTGATTCATCAATTTTATAGTAGTACTTGCGAAAAATTTTATTGGGGAAGTCAGTATTTAACCCGCAAGTTTTTTGAAGGGCTTTATCCCTATTATCGTCATCGAATAGTTTTAGTGGCTGCTTATACTAAAGATAATGATAAATATCCTGTGGGAATGTCTTTTTGTCTACGAAAAGGAGAGAATTTATATGGGCGTTATTGGGGTTGTTTAGAAGAATATGACTGTCTTCATTTTGAAACTTGTTACTATCAACCTATTCAATGGGCAATTCAAGAGGGAATCTCCATATTCGATCCCGGAGCAGGAGGATTACATAAGCAACGCAGAGGCTTTGTGGCAACTCCCAACTACAGTTTACACCGTTTTTACGATCAAAAAATGAATCAAATTCTGAGACACTATATTGGAGAAATCAATGAAATGGAAAAGGAAGAAATTGACACGATTAACCAGAACTTACCCTTCAGTAAACACTAAATTTAGTTTAAGGTCTAAAGCCTGAATAGCTCTAACCAGGGCGGATTGGTAGTCTTATCAGATAGGTAAAGTTTCAATAATATAGTCTTGGTGAAGATAACTATTTGAATTTGCCTACCTACAACAAACATTTTACAGTAAAGTTTAACCGTTATTTATCCCCAATTCCTTAGCTTGATGCCCTTTGCACTGAAGATAGTTTATGAATTAGGAAAGTTTTTGTATCAAAAAGGTCAGTGATTTTTGATACAAAAACTTCAAACATGATCCTAGAAAAAAAACTCGCTATGATGAGAAATGGTAAGATTTATTCAAATCTTAGGTACTTAAATAACCATTTACTTCAGATCGAAACTACATAGATTTGCAACATATACTATTATGATTGAAGCATCTGTCACTACCCTTGACGAAATACAATTGACCCGTGAAGAACGAGTTGTCGAGATTCAAAATCTCATAGAAACTCTCCGCATTGCTGATGAAATATCTAATAGAGGGTACTTAATTACTAGCTCAGAATTAGCTGATTTAATGGATGTTAATGCTAGTGCTGTGACCAGTCGGGGCGATCATTGGTCTTGGCGTAATTGGATCGTATCACGAGTAAGAAGAGAGGGGAATCAAATTCTCTGGCAACTTGAACGAATTGATTTTGAGTAAGGGCAGATCTTACTCAACATTGATGACTTAGAAATAGTCAAATCATTATTAGTTCCCTAACTATATTTGATTTGATCCCTATGTGATGATTTAAAAAATTAAATTTGCGTCTTAATAATTGAAAGCAACGGCTATTTAAACCGTTGCTTTCAATTATTAATTGATAATCTTTTATTTATTAAAAGATGAATTAGTTATCTTTATTAAAGTGAATTAGTTAGTGTTCAAAGTATTGTCTGTCCGAGGAGGGACTTTTGCCGATAGAATTGTGGTGACTAACAATCAAAAAAATATATATAATATTTCAATAAGAAATATTATATATATTTTTATTTTTTAACAAAAAGTTGTTTTTATATATAAAATCTTGTCCAAAAAATCTAGTAAATATCAAGATACAGTTATTCAAGGCATTTGAGATATCATGGGAGTTAACACTCATGAATTGCTAAATACAAAACAACTAGAAGTAATAAAAATGGTCGCCACAGTTTTACTGATGACCAAAAGATTTAAAGATGCTCTAAGAATTTGCTATTAGAATCACCTCAATCTTTTTATACTTAATATCATTTTGTTTTCAATGTTACATAAACATGTTATTGAAGTTAATGAAAGATATGATGTTAAGGGGCATAAATTAAAAGCAATTAACCATGAATAGATATATCAAGACTTAAAACAAGTTTATGATCAAGAAATTAAAAGCTACGCTATTGTTTTTATGTACAGGTTTCGTTTTTCTTATTATGAAAACCAAGTTAGTCAAATTGCTCAATAAATTGGCTTGAATCAAGTTTCAGTTTCCCATCAAGTTAGTCCTCTAATGAAACTGCTAGGGAAAGGAGACACTACGGTTGTTGATGCTTATTTATTACCTATTTTACATCGATATATAGACCGAGTTTTAAGTCAGTTACCTGATGTCAAGTTGATGTTTATGAAATCAGACAGAGGATTAGTCAATGTCGATCAGTTCCATGGAAAAGATAGTATTCTATTAGGTCCTACAGGAGGAATTATTGAGACAGTTAAAACTAGTTTAATGGCAGGCTTTAAAGAAATAATTACTTTCAATATGGAGGAACTTCTACTAATGTTGCTCACTTCAATGGGGAAGATGAAAGATAGATTGATAATGAAATTGCCGAGACCAGAATTAGAGTTCCTATGTTAAGTATTCACACGGTAGCTGCTGGTGGTAGTTCCATACTATTTTGATGGATTTAGCTTTCGTGTGGGGACGGAATCTGCTGGGGAAAATCCTGGACCTGCTTGCTATCGTCATTGTGGACCATTAATAGTAACGGATGCTAATGTTAGTGGGAGGGAAGATTCGCCCTGGTTATTTTCCTACTATTTTTGGAAGTCAAGAAAATTTGCCTTTAGATAAAGAAATCGTTAGTCAAAAATTTATTCGATTAGCACAATAATTTTATTGGGTTACAAGTAATTTCACTAAACCCCAAAAAATCGCTAATAGCTTTATTTTGCTGTTCAAAATATGTCCAACACAATCAAAAAATCTTCTCTACAAAAAAGCTGTAATATTTTAAAATATACTCTTACTAGGTTTGGTGCTGCAGGAGGACAGGTTTGCTATTTAATTGCTGATCCTTTAGGTATCAAAACAATTTTTTTCATCCTTATGTAGAAATTTTAAGTGCTTATGGAATAAGTTTAGTAATTCTTCATGTGATTCAAGAAAAATCTGTTGAACAGTTATTAACTCAAAAGTCAATTTTTTAATTAAATACATTGAGTAATGAGTTAGAGGTTAAAGGTAATGATAAACTTAATTCCCAAACTTTACAAGTAAAAAAAAAGTAACCTTAAAATATCAAGGGATAGATTCAACCTTATTAATTAATCTTTTAGGTACGTCAGAAACGATGGTTGAATCATTTGAGAAAGAGCATCAGTTGTGCTACGGTTTTATTCAATCAAACAAACTTTTAATTGTGGAATCTATTTCTATCGAAATAATTCCACAAATAAAAACTAAAAAATAGCAGTTAATTAATCGTATTCGTCCACTTAATAAGTCTCATAACTACATAGAAAATGTTTAAATTTTTACTAATATTTATTGGTAAATTTTTTCTTTTTTATAGACTATAAATATAGTCTAAAGATATTATTAATACTTTAAAAATATCGTTATTGTATCAACGATATTATGATCTGATTTTGTGATAATATAAATTTTTTATGCTTGATTCAAGAAGGATACTAAGGTATTCAGAATATATAGTTGTATAATGTATTTTCTGATTAACCAATAGTAGTTAAATTTTTTTTTATGGTTTATACTATCTATAGCTAACGGTCAGTATACATAAAAAAAAATGAAAGTTCAGTAAAAAATTATACTTGAACTTAAAAACAGATTAAATAATGTTTTGTCAAGTTCAACCCCATCCTATTTATCTCAAAATTTTAAAAAATCTCTATCAGTTCATTGCTGAACAGATGGGAATTACCCTACAAAATACGACATCTTCGGTAAACATAAAAAAACGTCTTGATTTTTCTTGTGCAATTTTTAATAAACAAGAGTTATTGGTAGCCAATGCACCCTATATTTTCGTGCATTTAGGAAGTATGAATGAAAGCGTAAAAAGCTTAATTAAAGATGAAAAAAATTACTTTAAATTTGGCAATCTTTATTTTCCCAATAAACACTACAATGGAGGAACTTATTTACCTAATATAGCCATTATAATACATGTTTTTGTAAATTTTAATACTTTTAAACTTATCTTTTATGTCGCGTTCCGTAGTCATTAAGCAGATATTGTGGGGAATTACTCCAGGATTAATGCTTCCCCATTCTAAATCTATCTTAGAAGAATAGATTTTATTTAATAATTGTCTTTTGGTAGAATCAGGAATTTTCAAAGAAGAAGATATTAGAAATATTTGAGATGATAATCTCTATCGTGCGCGAAATTCAGAATAAAATATTGTGGACTTTAAGTCCAAAATTGCAGCCAATAAAACAGGAGGAAAAGAACTACACCGTATGATTGAACAATATGGACTAAATACCGTACAGAGCTGAAAAATGTGCTAGTAAATCCATCGGAATTTTGAAAAATGAAGATTTCCCCCATACTTTAGCTTAAGGATCAGGAATTTAAAGAAAAATTACTATAGACAAAGAAAGTCATTGTGCAACTATTTATTATGCTAGAAATTTTTTCCAAAAAAAATGATGATTTTAATGTTACAAAAGTAGTTATTTAAACATTTATTTGATGGATTCTTAAAAATTTAGCAAAAGATGATATTCAGCTCAGCAGTAGATACATAAAACTACTTAGTCTAATCATTTCTAAAGGTTTTCTATTAAACCCCAATTATCCGTCTGGAGTTATTGCCGAAAATATTGAGACTTCTCATTCTCAATCAATTATTGATGCTTTATCTGGTGTATTGAAAGTCCTAACAGCTTCCCAAGGAACAATGAATAGCTTCATCGTTGATAACGAGAAATATCAGTATTATGAAAAAATCTGTGGAGGATCTAGAGCTGGTTATAATTTTGATGGAACCGATACTGTTCATAGTCATATGACTAACTCTTGTTTAACTGCTCCAAAAGTTTTAGAATAGCGATTTCATGTCATATTTATAATAGTTTAGTATTCGCCCTAATAGTGGTGGGCAAGGATTATATAAAGGAGGTAATGGGGTAATTCGTCGTCTAAGATTTTTAGAATCGATAACGGCCACTATTTTATCGAGTTATCGTATTATTCCTCCTTTTGGTTTACTAGGAAGAGAACCAGAAATAGTGGGTAAAAACTATGTGATTAGAAAAGATGGAAGACTTGAAGCATTAGCTGGCATAGCCATGACTGAAATAAACTCAGAAGAAATTTTTGTTATTGAAACCCCTGGAGGAGGTAGATATGGAAATCAAGAATTGAGAATGTAGAATAACTAATTTTAAAACAAAGTTTTAAAATTAAAATGTTTTAAGCAGATAGAATGGTAACATAATAAATAAATTAATTAATTTAACCGACTTTGTTATGAGCGAGACAATTTTTACTAAAATTATTTGTAAAGAAATTCCTGCGGATATTGTCTATGAAGATGATCTATCCTTAGCTTTTAAAGATATTAATCCCCAAGCACCTGTTCATATTCTAGTTATTCCCAAAAAGCCAATTGCTAACTTAGAGGAAGGAACTGAAGAGGACAAAATTTTATTCGGACATTTATTATTAATAGTTCAAAAAATAGCTAGAGAAGTTAGATTAGATAATGGTTATCGAGTGGTCATTAATAATGGGAATGATGGTGGGCAAACAGTCAATCATCTACACTTACATATTCTAGGAAAACGCCAGATGACTTGGCCACCAGGTTAATTCTGAATTCAAATAATTTGACAAGTAGAGTGGGCATTGCCCACTCTACTTGTCAAATTGGAGTGCGTCCAAATTGATCTCCTTAGAACCGCTAGTCTTTGATTGTTGTAAAACTTTTTTGAATTCAATTTCAATTGAAGCAGCGATGAAAACAGTTAACGGTAAACAGATACCATAGCACATACACAGATTAAAAAGAAAAATTTCTAGTCTAGACATAAGAAATACACAAATTTCCAGGTAAATTCCTGAAAAAGTAGTTTTAACCCTAAATTTTAAAGGATATAAGTTAGCAGGTTTTTAACTATTCTTTTATATGAGACTTAAGGATTGCTTCAAAAGTAATACAATGAGTTAATCCAATAAACAAACCAACAAAGATCAAAAAATAAGACCGTTCAGGTAAGTAATACGAAAAGAATAGTCAGTAATCATTTTTCTTAGCAATTAATAATCATCAATTTAACTTATTTTGACATTGGCAAGAATAATAGTAGCCATACCTGCATTAGAGAATTGTCGAAAGGTATTAAGAGCAGTATCGAGTAAATTTTGAGGTTTAAAATTATCATTTACTAATCCCAAAATGTGTTGCACTTCCTCTGTATGTAACCGGTTATCTTCGATTACAATCAACAATAACTAACAACATATATAGGGTCCTTCGTTCGACAAAATAAATTAAAATTTTAATTGTGCCATTGGCAGCAAATCAAGTTATTTATCTAACCGCCGACGCAGTTGGGGAGATTCTCCTGTCAATAATTTTCGGGAAATATGAGGATAAACCACTTCAACAATTTTTTAATTAGGATTAAGACTTAAGGCTGACCATTCTTGAATGATTAAAGACCGAACAATCAAGGCAAATTGATCCGGAGTTCGGAGAGGATATTCACACATTAACATCGAAAAATTATCAGTAATAGTTTTAAAGTTAAAATCCTCCATACTTTGACTAATTGAATTATCTAGAACCTTTTCTAAAGCTGGGATAATTGGCGTAATATCCGTATCAAGAGTTAAAAAAACTAGGTTAACAAAGTATTTAGATCAAGGATTGCAATCTCAATTGATCAATTGAACTGCAGAATTTACAATGGTTTCCTTAGTCTCTTTTTCTATTGGTAGGAAAACAAACATGTTCTGAAAGTTGGCATACTCTTGTATATTATCCCGATTTTAATAATGACATAGGGGTTAAGACCAGCTGCTTTGTTTTTCTTATGTCTGTCAGTTTAACCCATTGATCCATTCTAGAGTTAAGACTTAGTTACTAGTATATTGCCAATAAATACAAAAAATTTTACATCAAGATCATTGTGAAAATTTAAGAAAAAAATTTTTTAGTATTTTTTCCTTCACTTATATAGTCAATCTCTTCAAAAAGCTTAACGCCAAATTAATCAACAATTGAGCTGAGATAATGACCTGAATTAAGAGGTAACCACTGAAAAAATTGACAGGTAGTCCATTACATACGTAAAACGTAAATTAGGCTGTTACATTTTAACGGTTACTTCTTTTCCTCTAAAACTGCCTGATAAACTTATCCTAAACTAGCTGTAACCACAGAAGAGGCAGAAATTCTTCGGTAAACTTCACCTAAAGTACGGCTTAGGCATTTTTCTATGATGGCAAAAGTTTCTTTATTCTTGAAAGGGGGAAATTGATCTTGGAGTTTGATTAATTCCTCGAGCAAATCTGGGCAAATTAAATCTGTTCTAGTCGAGAGTGCCTGACCTAATCTTAATAAAGGTTGGGCTAAGATAGGTAAAAATTTATCACAATTTCCTAGCACATTTCTGTTTATTAAGTTAATCGTGATGGAACTATTGTTCCCACTGGAGATAGATAAGAAATCACACAAACAACTAGATAATGATTATAGCTCGCCAAACTATTTTCCAAGGTCGGAGGCGATAATAGTCTTCGATCACGTTGAGGTTATAACGCTGGATTTATTTAATATTTAAATTTGTATCAGATAGATCTTATTATTGTCAATTCATAAGCCAAAATAATACCTCTTGATGTAAAAAATAGATAGATAAATAAGATAAATTTTAAAAAATTATATAAAAAGTAAATTCTTATTCATAACTACAAAACGATGTATTTTTGATTCTAAAAACTATCTTCTTTAAAAAACAAAAAAATTATTATATAATATACATTTTAATTTATTTAAAAATCAATGATTTTGTATTATTGAATAATTAATATATATTTTTTTTATAAGCTGTTATTGTTTTATTTTTACAATTACTAATGCCATATTTTTTAATGCGTAAATAAAAATTACTTAATTTCAATAAAAAGGTTAGGCTATATTGAGCTACTTGAAATATTGATTCTGCTTAATAGATCATCTAATACATAAGATAGAAAAAAAATATTAGTAACTAATGAAGAGTAAATTTTTTAAAAAGAAATAACTATATAATTTACTTAGTAAAAAGTATGCTTCAATTGATTTGATATTAATTAAATTTAAACTTATAGAATTAAATATTCAACTTATTTAAATAAATTAAATACTAAATTTAGCAGAACTTATGAACTTTAAATTGTTAATAATCTGGGAAAAATTTATATTCATAGTGCTTTAACTACCAGAAAAGTATCTTAAAATAATAAACTAACTATCAAGAATCTACCTTAGGTAGACAAATCTGCTATTTTAATATTAATAGTCGTTACATAAAATTTAATTTATATAGAAATTTATCTATATAAATAGAAATTTTTTCTTAAATAAAATACTGAGTGTATTTTATTTAACTGGATAGAATACGCAGCTAAAATAATATATAAAAAATAAAATTTAAGTCAGCAACCATAAATAAAAAAATAAATATTAATAATGTTAATAGCAAATATTTTTTAGTTATTCAACTATAAAGTAATTGTAATACAGTATTACACATTAGTTATATAAGCATAAAAATATTAAATATATATTAATAGCTTGAATTAAAATAATAGCATACATATTTGATTTGAAAAGATAAGTAAATACTAAATTAAATAGTTAAATACTCAAAAAGCTTAGTTAAAAACAAAAGATAAATAAATAACAATAGAAAGAAATAAACCAGAGTTTTGTACACCTGGTTTATTTCTTTCTATTAAGCTATTTTATGTCTAATTTTTTTAAAACTACTAAATGTGTGATAGACAAATGAGTCTTTGAGAGCAAAAAAGTACTCTTAAACATTAATTTAATCTTGTTTCTACTGGATATGTGAGAAATCACTAACTCTCTTTTTCTAATTAAATCAAGAAGAAAACTTAGAACCTCCCCCGACGCATCGCGGTAAAAATAAGATGAATGGCAGTAAATTGGAAATATTAAATTTTTTTAAACGGTCCTCACAGTTGCTGTGAGTAATCGTAATTTAAAAGTGGCAATTGGTTAATTAATTTAAAAGTCATCGAAACTAGCACCAAACTTAGGACAATAACTCGTTATTATAGAGATTGGAAAGCTTGTATAATTTATAGCTTTTAGGAGTCACCATCACCGATGACACAAGCCACTCAAACCCAATCCAAAGGAATTCAACTTACAGAAACTGCTCTAAAGCATGTTCTGATGTTACGCGAACAACAAGGGACGGACCTTTGTTTACGCGTCGGTGTCCGTCAAGGAGGATGTTCGGGAATGTCCTATATGATGGACTTTGAAGACGAAAGTAAAATTACTGAACACGATGAGGTGTTTGATTACGAAGGATTTAAAATCGTCTGTGATTGCAAAAGCATCCTCTATCTATATGGACTCGTTCTCAATTACAGTAATGCCATGATTGGTGGTGGGTTTCAATTTACTAACCCCAATGCCAGTCAAACTTGTGGTTGTGGCACTTCTTTTGCCGTTTAAAAACGTCGCCTTTTAGACGTTGTTTGTTTAACCAGGAAGAAATCGAGATAGACTAACAGTGTCTGTCTCGGCCATTCTCTACTACCTATAGTATCCATAAATTTTAATGACTGACTCTCTTGAAACTACTTTTGAACAAGGATTAGAACGTTATAAGCAAGGGGAATCTCCCGAAACGCTAATCCCTTGTTTTAAACATATTTGTGAACGCACGCCAAAAAATAGCACCGCCTGGGCCTGTTTAGCCTGGCTTTACCTTCTCGTCGAGAGACCTGAAAGCGCCCTTAAAGCCGCTAATAAAAGTATTAAAATAGACAACAGGCCTCCCCAAGCAAGGATCAACCTAGCCCTCGCTATGCTAGACATTGGAGCTAAAGGAGTTCGTGGTCATATTGAAGCGGCTGAACGGATAATGTCCCTTGATGACGAAATTCGCCAAGATATTAGAGAAAATATTGCAGATGGCTTAGCCCGCAAACCCGACTGGAAAAATCTTCAGCGAGTTAAAAATTGGTTGTTTCCTCTAGAATAATATGGATTTATCAAGAAATCTTTTAATTGGTCTAAAAGCTGACGATTTCCGTCACCCCCTCGATTTGCAAACTACCACTGCCCTCAAACAACTCCCTGGACTTGACATGGTAATACGTAATTTACTGGGGTCAGTGGCTGAACAGTTTTTTTACCTGAATAACATCACTTCAAGTATTCGTGTAAGTGACAGGCAACTTCCAAATCTCCACACTCTGTTAATAGAAGCTTGTCGTATTCTTGATTTAGAACCGCCTCAACTCTACATCCAACAAAATTCCGTTCCCAACGCTTATACCTTTGCGATGCAGGGAAAACAGCCTTTTATGGTAATTCACACTTCTTTGATTGAAATTTTGACCACTGAAGAAATTCAGGGGGTGATGGCCCATGAATTAGGACATCTCAAGTGTGAGCATGGGGTTTATTTGACCTTGGCTAACATTCTGGTATTAGCGGCAAATTTATTGCCTAATTGGGGAGTAGCTCTTGCTCAATTTTTACAAAGTCAAATCTTAGAATGGTTGCGCTGTGCGGAATTAAGTTGTGATCGCGCCGCTTTGTTAGCAACTCAAAACCCTAAGGTTGTGATGTCAGTGTTAATGAAATTGTCCGGTGGTTCTCCGACTATTGCCCCTCAATTAAATCTAGATGCGTTTATTGAACAGGCAAGAGACTATGAAGGAATTAACAACACCTTTTTAGGAGAAATGCTTAAAACAGCGCAAACTGAGCAACTAACTCATCCCGTCCCCGTATTACGGGCCAAAGAACTTGATCGTTGGGCGAGTTCCTATGAATATCAGCAGTTGTTAGAAACTGGACAAACACAGTATAATCGGAAGTATAGTGCTAAGGGCGGATGGCGAAATTGGTAGACGCACCACACTCAAAATGTGGCGGCTTTGGTCATGGGGGTTCGAGTCCCCCTCTGCCCACTCATAAAAACTCGGAGAATTATAAACTTAAATCCTAAAGGATTTGGCTGTGCAATTAGGTTAGATTAGGGAGGAGATTAACTTCGATAGGGAGGTATGAGGGCAATAAGTTTTCACCCGTACCATGACCTACCGATTTGTGCCCCGTAATTAAATTTCAGAAGGATTGACGGGAAAATAAAATTCCGTTCCTTGGTCAATAAGGTGTTGATTGTTGGACAAAATCTCTTTTTTAAAGTTCCAAGCTAACACATAATAAATATCAGGAAGTTCTGTTAATTCCTTTTCTATAATAAGGGGAATATGCATTCCCGGAGAGTAGAGTCCCCGTCTTAGCTCGTTTTTTTCAACTAAATAATCAAGATATTGGGTTCCAATTCCGAAGTAATTTAACATAGTATTTCCCTTAACCGGTGCGCCAAATCCCCAGATTCGCTTACCGTCTTTTTTGGCTCTTTCAAGATAAGCTAAGTTATCTACTTTCATTTGTTCGATACGCTTAGCGAAATTTAAATAGGTAGATAATTCATTACTTTTTTCATTTACTTCTGCTCTTCTCATTGTAAGAAGGCGATCAGTGGGTTTTTTAGTTCCTTCATGAGTGACAAATCCGATAATTGAACCGCCGTGAATAGGAGATAAATACGCATCAAACATTGAGAGGCCATGACGGTTAAGTAATACTTCAATAGTGTTAAGGTTATAGTAAAGTAAATGTTCGTGATAAATCTGATCAAAAGCTAGATTATCAATAATACGTTTCATATAAAGAAACTGCACTATAAACACTCCATCTTCATGTAATGCTTCTCGAATTCCTTCTGTAACTGAATGGAGTTCCTCAAGATGGAAAAATACCCCGGCTGCGTTGATAGCGTGAAACTTACGATCAAGACCTTTAGCTACTTCTAAATTAAAGAAATCGTTGAGGGTAGGAATTTCTGCATCATTAGCAATTCTCGCTGTAGTTTTCGATGATTCTACTCCTAGAACATCATAACCAAGAGCTTGAAAATGTTTTAATTGTGTCCCATCATTAGACCCAATATCTAAGACGGATTTGTTAGGAGTTTTTTGAAAAAAGCGATCATCAACTTCATAAGCGACTTTTTTAAAGTGTTCACTTAAGGATTTTGTTACACCAGATAAATAAGTATGATTTCCAAACATGATTTCTTTCTTAACAGTATAATCAAGTTGGACGGTTCCACAGTCATGACAATAGAAAACTCGTAAGGGGTAGAAGGGTTCTGTTCCGACCTCTTCAAAATTTAAAAAATGATTACACCAAGGTTGATTTCCTAAGTCAATTGCTAATTCTAAGTTACTAGAGTCACAGACACGACAAATAGTATTCAAGTTAGTTTTCTCTCCTAAGTTAATCTAGTAAACAATGATAGTTTATGTAAAAGGTTAATAACTAGGTTGATCGACAACCAAATTATCATTTTATAAATTTATTTTATTCATTTTTACTAACTATTCTCTATATGAGAGAACCATAAATAATCTACTCCTAGCCAAATATTTCTATTTTCTTTACAGTTTTGGCTGATTAAAGAAAATACCATTTCTAGTTAAGAAGAAAAAGACATATATCTACCTGACACCAAGATTTCAACTCGATTGGCAGCTACTAAATAAATAGACTCTTAATATATGTTGTTCGTTCCAATACCAATTTTTAAACTCATTAGGGTAATCACAAGAGATTTCAAGATCATGGATTCCAATAACTACACCAGACTTTAGCATAGGCAAAATAGCCATAATAAAAACGTTAACATCAGAGTTCATAAAAGAGCGGTAACTACTATCGACAAAGAGAAACCCTTCTGATTCTAATTAGAAAAAAATAGATAAATTACAAGTTTATAAGTCTTTGCGGCTCTCTGATTACAGACAGTATCAACTTCTGCATGAGGATAAAGTTAGATAGCAAAATTTAGTTCTCTCAATTTTGCTAATTAATAGCTCTAGCAGTAAATGATGTACTAAAGCAACATCAGAAGCATTTAATAGTGTTTTCAACCAGCACAGATTTTCTTGATTTTATATTTTCAAGGTTAAGATTTATTTTTTTGATTAAATAGTTTAAATTTCTCTGAATTTCTGAGAGTTTTACAATGATTTTTGAAGTTTTTCTAAAAAATTTAACTTCACTCTAGGGGAGAGTTAATATAGCCACAAAGAGGTTTATAATCCCTGGATAGTGGATATTATAAAAATATATAATATTTTTTTGTATAATAATTATTTCTTCCGGAAAAGATAAAAGCCTTATATGCCTTATATATTTTTGAATATTAACAATATCACTTCGTTCTTATAACATGCAGTCTTTTGACTAGTTAATTAAATATTGAAGTTAATTATTGGACTGTTAAATTGTCTTGATTATATTCAACATATAGATATTCTTTTGATTGATTATTTTTTCTATTTCTAATAACCTTATTATTTTTTTTAAAATTTTAAAAACTAAGTTTATACTGATTATTTTTATCTTTAAATAAATTTAACCAAGTAAATATTTAACAATAAAATTAATAATTTACCAAGGTCAATCTTAACTAGTACTATAATTTGATGATTTAGTCTCTGCCGAATTTAAAATAGCAAAAAAATTTAAACCTATAACTTAACCTTATTTGACTTAGCAATAATTTTAAGAATGAGTAAATTATTAAAAGTTCGCATAACTTCCCAATCAGGTTTTCGCAATGTTAGTGTTAATGATGTTATATAACAAGTTCGATAGAACCAAAATTTACCTTCCTTAACTCTAAGATCTTGATGCTAATTTGTCTAGAGAGTCATAAAAATCCTCAAAAAATTTTTTAAATCCTTGAGGATCTTTCCTACTTACGTAAGGAACTTTAATTAAAGTAGTTTTTTTCAAATTAATATCTAGGTAGTTTTCATATTGTTCCTGATTGACTCTTTGCATAATGACTGTTTTATCCGCCAATGATAAAACTATTTTATTATTTTGATCATAATATTTAACTTGATATCCTTCCAGTTCAAGGTAAAAAGTAGTAAATGTCCAAATCCAAACTTCTGTCGCGAAACTATCAGATTTATCTAAATAAATGACAGCGACATTTTTATCTATTTGTTGAATGACTTGTGCCATTTTGCGAGAAAACTTAATAGGTCTATGATAACTATTTATTTGTGCTTTTCTTACTTCATTATATCCTTTTAAATATCCTCCAGTAACTCTAATTCCGTCATGAGTATATATATAATTTGGATTAGCTGTAATTTCTATAAAAGGAATTCTAGGAACCCACTGTATGGCAACTATTTGAAGAAAGAAACTTAAAATAATAAAACTAAAGACTAAAGAATGAAACTTATTTTTATCTAGCTTAGATTCTATTCTTAAAGCGATTGAAGCGCAGAAAAAAGGTAAAAAAATAATCCCAGGTATTAAATATTTAGGACTAGTTAAACTTGACATAGAATAAAATAAAGGTAGAACACATAAAATAAGTAAAACTAGCTTCCGGTCTTTATTTTTTATTTTTGTAAAAGTAAGACCAATTAAGCTGATTATTAAAAAAATCCATATTACTAAATTGGTGATACTAAATAAGTTAGCTAACGATTGTCGAATTGTCCAAGTGTTAACTCCTTCATGATGACTGGTAGTAATATAAATAATCTTTGTTAGGTTAAAAATATCAGTAGCAGAGAAAAATACAAATAAACTAAAACTAGTTAAAATATAAATAAAATAAAATTTTAATCTTTGTTCTATTTTAGATTCTAACGAGTTATTAAATAATATTAAATACCATAACAATGGCAGAGAAAGTAAAAAATCAAGTCTAAAAAATACTGCTAAAGTTGAGGTTATACCAATTGCAAAATAGCGAAAATTATCCCATGTTTCTTTGTCTTTAATAGGACTTTTTGTCCAAAATAAAAGTAAGATAGTTATGGACATAGGAAACATCGCAAAAACAGTCGAATTATAGTACAAGCTACAAAATATAATTTCTGGAAAAATAATCAAAAAGCAAAAACATAGAATTAAATTTAGACGTCTCCTGGAGAAGGTATAAATAGCTATTAATAGGATAGAAATATTGGCTGCACCAATTATTTGAGGAATAAAAAAAAGCAATCTTGGATGGTTAAGCCAAGAATTAAACCAAAGATTTAGTTGATAGGTTAAAGGCTGCCAGTAATAGCGATACACTAAGTTCTTGCCTTTATGAGAAAAGTTTATAATCCCATCAAGCTGCTCAATATCATCTCCTTCCCAACCGACGCGATCACCAAAAAATAAAAGGAATAATAAACTTATAACATAAAAAATAATAATTCCTAAGAAAGGATAAGTTTTTGACAACCATTTCTTACTTTTTAAAAAATTACTAGCAAGGAATAATAAAGGAAATATTTTTTTTATAAGTTGAAAACTTTGGACTAAAAGTAAGCTCAGATAATACCCACTTCCAGCAATTAGAAGAAATCGTATTGTTCTTAAAAGAGAAGGATGAATATAATTAAGCTGTCCAATTATTCCTAGTATTAAGCTTAGAGAAAGCGAACTCAAACTAATAAAAAAAAGCTTATTTTTTCTTAGGTTTAATAAACTATCAATATCTCTAAAAATGGAATGACCTTGATACACTAAAATTGTAAAAATTAATAATATTATCCCAAAAATTAAACTGGCTATAGGAATTAACATAATCTATAAAAGAACTAATAAGAGTCATCAATACTTAATTGTTTGGCTTAACAGACTGTATTTGTTCTCCGACAAAATATCCAATTTTTCGACCTTCACGAATTGCATAATTAGTTCCTCTATCTTCAGGATAGATTTGGGACATTGTACAAATATAGAAGTTTTTTAAGGGAGTTGTTACCTCAGGAATCAATTGACTATAGTGATTTGAAACAATGGGTTGCGAGTATCGTGCTTTCCAGAGATGATAGTCAATAATCCAGTCACGACTGAATTCAGGAAACATTTTTATTAAATAAGGAATTGAGTAATTTAAAGCTTCTTCATCATTTATCTGATAAAGGTCTTCTGTCTCCAGCAAATATTTAGATAAATAGATAATATGTCGTCCGCCATAGGTTTCTTGAGATTCAAAGTTAGTATGTTCAATTACTCCCACAAAAGGGAAATTAGGGTCATTAACATTAAGCCAATAGGTTTTAGATAAACTGCGATTTAATTCTAAAACCAAACAGACATTAGCTAAATATTGAACTTGTCGAAGTCGGTCAACATATTCAGAACTAACGTGAGGAGCAACCAAATCAGCAATAATCGGTAAAGCAGGCGTCGCAATCACTGCATCGGCATTAATGAGTCCTTGTGAGGTTTGAATGTCCACTACGTGGTCGCCTTTTACTATTAATCCTTCCACAGTTATATTAGTCTTTACTTCACCACCGCCGAGAGAAATTTCAGTCTCTAAACGTTCAGCTAAAGCCGCAAATCCTCCGCGATAATAAGCCAACATTTCTTTACCATCTTTATTGCGACTTCCTCCTCGTAACTTAACTTTATTCCAAAACCAAACTGCAGAGATACTCTCAGCAAACATGCCAAATTTTCCTCTTAGCAAAGGTTCCCAAATTATCTGATAAACTTGTTTACCACAAATTTTTAATAACCATTCCTGAGCATTAATTAATTCTAATTTTTTCCAATTTTTAATGCGACGTACCCAGAGAATAAAAAGTCCTAAACGAATTCGATTAAATAAGTGTAAAGGCTTAAATGTTAATAAGTCCAAAGGAGAACTAAGGTTAAAAAAATTGTTGGCGTAGTAGATTCCTGTGCGAGTGGTTCGATAAATAACTTGATCTTCAACATTTAGTTCTTTCACTAATTCCATTATATATTTATCATTAGTAAACCAATGGTGGTAGAACTTCTCTATTTTTTCTCCATTGACTTCAAAACTTCCTGCTAACCCGCCTACTTCTTCCTCTTTTTCCAGAACAGTTACTCTATATCCTTGAAGAGTTAATTGGTAAGCGGCCGTTAATCCAGTAAATCCTCCACCAATAATAACAATATGAGAAGTAATTTTATTATGATTGCTTGGGAAATGGTGATGGTCAATAGATGAGTTGTCTAACATAAAAAAAATTATAAAAGTTCATGAATGAGTTATTTAGTTAATTCTCATATAGTTAGTGTCTCTCAGTTTTATGAGATACACTTCAATTGTATGTTTTTTTCTGTTCTCTAACACTAGAAAGTAATGTACCTTGCGAACGGGAGAACTGTCATATAGGACTTAAACTTGAAATACAAATAGTGACACGAACTGGAACTCTGTTACAACAAGATAGTCATAGCTTTTCCAACAGAATGTTTATTCAACTTCTAATGTTAACTACATTAAAGACACTTACTATTGGAAGTTTTTATGATTCGGTAATTCTTTTTGAAAACCTAATCGTTCTCGAACTAAGTATAAAGGACGTTGTTTATTTTCTCGATAAATACGACCAATATATTCACCAATCACTCCTAAGAAGACTAATTGAATTCCTCCAATAAATAACACAGAGATAAAAAGCAATGTCCACCCTGGAACCCAAATTGAGGTAAACAAACGAAGAACTAAAGCATAAATGATACCAATTAAAGAGAATCCAAAGGTAAAAATACCAGTCCAAATAGCCATTCTTAAAGGAATTAAGGAGAAAGAAAGAATACCATCAGTAGCAAAACGGATCATTTTCCACAGAGAATACTTACTTACACCCGCTAGTCGAGGGGATCTTTGGTAAGGAATGGCAATTTGTCGAAAACCAACCCAACTAACCATTCCTCTCAAAAAGCGATCACGTTCGGGCATTATTTTCAAGGCTTCAACTACTTGGCGATCCATTAAACGAAAATCTCCAGTATCAAGAGGAATTTCAACATCGGATAGATAATTAATTAGTCGATAGAAGACTTTCGCAGTCCAACGTTTAAAGACAGTTTCTCCTGTTCTTTCCGTTCGAACTCCATAGGCGACATGATACCCTTGACGCCATTGGTAGACCATTTCTTCAATCACTTCGGGAGGATCTTGTAAATCTGCATCAATTAAGACAATAGCATCTCCAGCTGCATGCTCTAAACCCGCAGTTACAGCCATTTGGTGTCCAAAATTGCGTGATAACAGAATGGCGTGGACTCTTGGATCAGCTTGTTGTAATTGACGCAGCAAATGGGGAGTTTGATCATGACTACCATCATCAACATAAATTAGTTCAAATTGGGGAGTCAGATGTTCAATAACACTTACTAAGCGATGATTAGTTTCGTTGATGACTTCCTCTTCGTTATAGCAAGGAATAATTACTGAAATAAACAAATCTAGTTCCTCCTTGAGGTGATAGATAAGGCGTTTTATTTTAAACAAAAAGCTTCAACTCTCAACAATCCTGATTTTCCACTTCTAATGTTTTCATCAATATCAAGACAACTTTTTTAGTTAGCTAAACTTAATTAAGTCTTTTTCCAAAAAAACCGGATGGGGTCAGCAAACTGACCTGCCATTCTACTCTAAGTTGGCTTAATTGACGAGCCATTCAGCCTTAATATACAAAATAGTCCAGGCAATGAGCAACACTAGCTTGTATTTTATGATTGTTTTTGAGACCCTAGCTAAATCATTACTTTCATCTTATTACTTTTATGAATTTTAAAGAAATAAACTTATATACTTTACCCAACAAACTAATTTTTATAACCTTAGTATTAATATATTTTATATTAGGAATTTATCTAATTAGTCAAACTTCTATTACGTCTGACGAGCCTGCTTATATTGGAGCAGCTTATGCTTATACTCAAGGATTAGGTTTGAATCAAGAACATCCTCTTTTTTTTAAATTAGTTACTTCTTCAATTATTAAACTATTTTTTTCGGATTATCATATAACAGTTCCTTCTATAAATATTATTAGTGGCGAAGAAAATATGGAAGTCCGTCTAGCTGCTTTTAATCTTGGTTATAGTTTCTTACTAGAACGTCCAGAAAATTTTAAACAACTTATTTTTATCTTAAGATTTTGTTATTTATTTATCAATAGCATATTTTTAATTTGGATATATTTTTTTACTTTTTATTTTCCACAAATACCTACTATTGTTTCTAATTCGTTGGGAATATTATATGTATTTTCTCCTAGCTTTTATAGTCATAATTTTTTAATATCTTTTGATGTTTCTGTTAGTATTTATGCCTTGTTATCTATCTGGACAATGATTATTGCAATTCGTCAATTAGAACAATTTAAAAAAATTGAATTAATCATTTATTTTTGTGTTCTAAACCTTGTTTTTTTTCTTGCAATTAATGCTAAATTTAGCAATCTTATTTTAGTTCCGATCATTCTATCTGCTTACTCAATCAGTTTAATCTATCTTTTGAGAAAAAATCTTAAAAATTTAGCTATTAAATTTGGTATTTTGGGGTTTATTAGTTTGTTGATACAGCCGATATTAATTATTTTTATGTACCGCTATGCTTTTCGCAATTTGCCTAATCAATCAATTATTGATAATATACAGCGTTATATACAGGGTATTCAAATGAATTTGAGTACAGTAGGGGGAATTCGCAAACCTTTTTGGTACGAAGATTTTATCTCTATAAATTCCTTAGAATATCTAAATAAAATATTTTGGTTCAAAGAAAATCCTGCTCTTTTTATTATCACTATATTGATTGTTATTATCCTGATTAGCCAAATAATAATCGAGCGTGTTGATGTTAAATATTTTTTCCAAAAATTAGTAAATCTAAGAAAGAATAGATGGCAGCTATATTTATTTTTTTTAGGTTCCTCTTATCCGTTAATTTATTTAAAATTAACCTATAACAGTCGCTTTATTATTGGCTACCGATATTTTTATCCTTTGATTATTTTTATTTATTTTAGCATTGCTTATCTGACAGTTCTTCTTAAGAAGAAATGGCAAAAATATTTTTTAATAGGTAGTTTAAGTCTGTATATTTATTTTGGATTATTAGGAATCCCTCAATCTTTGAGTTATGTTAATCCTCTATGGACTTTAGAAAAATGGCGCTTAGCAGACGATTCAACTATTAATTGGGGACAAGAAACCCAGCATGCTGTTAAATATCTACTGAACAATTACCTTTTACCAGAGAAAAATATTGATACTATTGTCTATAAAACTTTCGGGGTTAACATCAACTTTGTCCAGTATTTATATTTATTAAGCCAAGAAAAAAAATACGCAATTGACATTCAATCTTATTACAGTTATGATTATTTTGATCCAGAAACTACAGATATTGCCCAATTAAATGTAAAATATTTATTAATTGATAGTACGGTTAAACAACAAATTATTTCCCAAATTTTCCATAATCCTCTGGCAGCAAAAAACTGGAGATTTTTAGCTAATCACATCCCTATTTACTCACGAAACGACATAATTTTTATTTACCAACTCAGATAACAAATGACTCTTAAATTAAATTTACGAATATTGCGATTTATGTCGTTAACTAAATTGTGGGTTACTCGTTATCGTAAGAATTTATTAGTAATTTTTCTTTATAGCATGATTGCTATTGGTTTAATGGGACCGATGGCTTCAGATTCTATTATTTTTTCTACAGGAGAGACTCAAGCTCATTTAGCCTACCTTATCCAAGGAAGAATGGCTTTAGAAGAGGGGCAATTCCCTTTGCGAATTGCCCCCTATGAAAACAATGGTTTACGTTATGCCAGCTTTCAATTCTATAGTCAGATTCCGTATACATTAGGGGGATTAATTTATAAATTTATTACCCCTAACAATCCCTATACAGCATATAAAATTATGCTATGGGGAGCCTTATTTATTGGGGGACTATTTATCTACCGTCTTAGTAGTTGGTTAACTAATAATCGAATCGCTGCTATTTTAGCCGGAGTATCTTATATGTCAGCCCCATATTTTCTCAATACGGTTCATGCTCGTGGGGCATTTCCTGAAGCAATCGCCCAAGGGATTTTACCTGTTGTTTTATATTACATCATTCGTACTTATAATAGTCCCAAAATTCATTATATTTTGCTCAGTAGCATAGCCTGGTTTGCTCTAGCAACAACTCATATTATCACTTTTATTTATGGATCTTTATTTTTTGGTATTTTTGGACTTTTACTTGTTCTAAAACAACCAAAAACCCGTACTTTAGGAAAACAGTTAGCCCGAGTCACCATAAGTCATATTTTAGGTTGGCTTCTGGGGATGTATTTTCTCATGCCTGTTGTCTTGGAATCGAAGTACGTTAGTATGCGATTTTATGTCGATCAAATTAGTCCTTATGTCACAAATTGGATGACTCCCTTAGCTAACTTACTTTCTCCTATTGCTCTCCCCCCCACCCCCACAGGAGAAGGAATTACTTATGGGTTAACCCCTGCCGTCGGATTGGTTTTTCTCGCTGCTTGGGGAGTTGTTCTTTATTACTATTCTTCCTCAAAAACTTTACCTTCTGGTTTGAGTGCCAATCGTATCTATATTTTTGCGCTCCTTTATATTTTTCCCTTGGCTTTATTTATTACCTGGAGTCCCATAAATTTTTGGCATTTATTACCAAGATCATTGTGGGTGACACAATTTACTTTTCGTTTTCTAACCCATGTTATGTGGAGTGGGGCATTATTAATAGGGTATGCCTCTATTTTGCTATTTAAACGCCATTTAAATAGCCGTCATTTATTAATAGGGATTTTATTAATTGTCATAGCCAATCGTTCTTGGTTACCGATTCCTAAAGGACATATCACCGTCAACGAAGTACTTGAAGATCCTAAATTTGGTTATTCAGGGGCCGTTGATTATCTAAATCGTAGTTCGGTAGATACCCTATATGGCAATGCTCAATTGCCTTTATTGTCCAATACTTGGATTCCGGGTCATGGAAGTTGGGATCATATTAATAATAGACTATTGCCAGTGGTCTTAGAAAATGAACCCAGTTGGCGGATTTTACCCATATGGAAAGAAACAGATAACCCTGTCCTCATTTTAGAAGGAAAGGTGGTTCAAGATACTGTACCTAATCCAACCACTTTATTGGTGACGGTATTAGAGCTACATTCGGACGAAAATAAAGAAATTATTGGCAAAATATCTTTGAATCAACCTAGGATAAGTGCGCGAATTCCTTTCACTTCAGAGAAGCTAAAGAATTTAGAATTTCATGAAGGACTATTCCGTCTTCAGTTCATTGTTCAAGGAAATATTGAACAAGGTCAACGCCCTAAAATTGAATTAGATAATTTTGTTTTTGAAGGAATGTCTTTTGAAGATACTATTATTCCTCTTGATGTAACCAGAGATCAATGTATATCACGAGGAATTGAAACCCTTTGCGAACTATCTGCAGAAGAACAGGCGCTAGTAGTTCAACTTCCAGCGATGTACTATCCTAGAATGCAACGGGTAAAAGTTGATGGAAGACTGGTAGAATATTTTCCCGTCAACTACTATGACTATAATCTAGTCGGTCTGCGCCTGAAACCTGGCAACCATAATATTCAAGTTATCTTTGTTGGATTGGACTGGGCTAACTCAATTAGTTTTGTTGCTTGGCTTAGTGTTATTGTAATTGCGATAACTTTGAACAGAAGCAATATCAAGAAAATGTCTAATAAAATATCACAAAGTCAAGTAATGAAGTAATTTTGGGAGTTATATGGGTGAATGTCTGCAAAATAATCGGTATCAGTATGTGGGATCAGAACTGGAAATTGCCCGTGAAGCAAAAAACTGGAAAACTTACTTTTGTAATCTAATTGAGCAGTATCTAGGCAATGAAGTTTTGGAAGTGGGTGCTGGGATGGGAGGAACAACTAAAGTTCTTTGCAAGACCTATCATAAACACTGGGTTTGTTTAGAACCAGATATTCAATTAGCATCTGCTATTCAAGATTTGATTTCTCAAGGAGAGTTGCCCAATTTTTGCTTAGTTAAAAATGGAACTTTAATTGATCTGAAAGATTCGGACCAGTTTGATTCTCTAATCTATATAGATGTTTTAGAGCATATTAAGGATGATAAGAACGAGGTTTATTTGGCGACTAATTACCTCAAAGAAGGAGGATATTTGATTATTCTTTGCCCAGCCCATCAATGGCTTTTTACTCCTTTCGATCTAGCTCTTGGCCATTACCGCCGCTATGATAAACAAACTTTACTATCAATAATGCCTGACAATTTGGACTGTCAAAAACTAAACTACTTAGATTCTGTTGGAGTACTAGCTTCTTTAGGAAATCGCTTTTTTTTAAAAAGTTCTAATCCAACCTCCAAACAAATTAAATTCTGGGATACTTTGATGGTTCCTTTGTCTATCAAAATAGATCCTTTGATTAGCTATTCCTTAGGTAAATCAATTTTAGGTATTTGGAAAAAGATTAATAATTAAGGATGATTTTTAATGAAAATTTGGAAGTTGTATCACACAGTAACTACATTTTTGCAACCGTATAAAACTAATTTATTAATTCTCTGTCTTTATGGCGTGATTGCTATTGGATTGATGGGACCGATGGCTTCATCAGAAGTTATTTTTCCTTATCCTGATCCCCAGTCTCATATTGGCTATGTTCACCAAGCGCGCCTCGCCTTAGAAGAAGGACAATTTCCACTGAGAGTTGCTCCTGTTGAAAATCATGGTTGGCGTTATCCGGGATTTCAATTTTATAGTCAGGTTCCCTATCTTTTCGGCGCATTACTCTATAAATTTATTACCCCATCAAACCCATATGATGCATATAAATTGGTTATCTGGACATCATTTTTGGTAGGAGCTTTTTATATCTATCGTCTTAGCCTCTGGTTAATTCACTCTCAAACCGGAGCAATTTTAGCAGGAATATCTTACATATCAGCTCCCTATTTTCTTAATAATATTCATGCCAGGGGAGCCTTTACAGAAGCGATCGCCCAAGGAATTTTACCCGTTGTTCTTTATTACACTATTCAATGTTACGCAACAGGAAAAAGGCGTTATCTCCTTATGAGTGGTTTAAGTTGGTTTTTATTAGCAACTACCCATATTATTACTTTTATTTATACGACTTTAGCAATAGGGATATTGAGTTTTATTATTTTTCTAAAAACTCGTAAAACAGGGTTTCAATGGTCCCAACTACTACCTCCTCTAATCGCCTATGGACTGGGGTGGTTATTAGCTTTCTATTTTCTTGTTCCCGTAGTTTTGATGTCAAGTAACCTAGCTGTCGGTAAGCAAGTGGGAGGTTCTAACCCTTTTCACAGTCGTTGGTATACACCCCTATCTACGCTAATCTCCCCTACCTCTTTACCCCCTGCGCCTTCGGAAACTGGGTTTGCCCCTACCTATGGATTACACCCTGCTGTCGGTTGGATTTTTCTGGCTGCTTGGGGAGTGGTAATTTATTATCATTACTCTTCCCGTCGAGTCCCTTATAAATTACAGTCAACTCAACCCTATCTTATTGGGTCACTATGGATCTTTTTAATTGCCTTATTTGCCACTTGGAGTCCCGTCGACTTCTGGAGGTTACTACCCCGTCAATTGTGGGTAACTCAATTTACCTTCCGTATTTTGACCCATGTTATGTGGTCTGGGGCATTATTGACAGGTTACGCAGTCGTGTTGATATTTCGCCAACGGTTAGACCGTCGTCATTTAGTCATCGGTATTTTAGTTATTCTTATTGCTAATCGTCCTTGGCTTCCTATTCCTCGCAGTACAGCAACAGTTGCAGACTTAATCAAAGAACCTCTATTTCGATATTCTGGCGCACTGGATTATTTATATCGCGCCCCCATTACCACATTGTACGGAGGAGCAGAATTACGTTTACTTCCCCTAGACTGGCTTCCTGGGTATGCTACTTGGGATGTTTTTGTTAATCGTCCACTATTACTGGGAGCAGAATTTCGTTACCCTCTATGGCAAGACAATGAAAATCCAATTCTCCACCTTCAAGGAGAAGTTGATATAGATAATATTACAGATACAGCCTCGCTAGAGATTCAGTCTGATGGCAGAGCGTTTGATAAAATTCCCTTAACCTCCCGCGCGTTAAATTGGAAAATTCCCGTTTATAAGGCTCCTATTTTTGGGGAAGATCTTGGGCTTAAATTTGTATTTAAAGGGTCAACCAATGATGGTCAAATGTTAAAAATACAGGTCAACCGACTTTCTTTTGAAGGAATGTCCCCAGCGCATATGGTCATTCCCGTTTTTGTCACCCAAAATAGTTGTTCCCAAAAAGGAATAAGTACCTTGTGTGAGATTACTCTTAACCAAAATGCTCAGATTGTTCAACTTCCTGTTTTATATTATCCTAATATACTAAAAGTCTGGGTTGATGATCAGCTAATACAGTATTTTCCAGTGAATCATAGAGATTATAATTTAGTAGGATTAAATTTAAAACCAGGAACCCATAAAATTCGTGTAACTTTTAGTGGTCTAGCTTGGACTAATTGGATTAGTAGTTTAGCTTGGTTGGGTTTTGTTTTAGCGGGTCTAACTCTTTTTATACCAAAGAAACTCAAGATAAGCTCCTAGTTTTTTTATGCTAGTGTGTGTATCACAAACTTAAAAAACGGTTTAGACACACAACAGTTTATTGGTAATCAATCCTTAATTAACTTAACTAATCGATAATATCGTTCCCCATTAATTGCCTTAAACGTCTTAATATCTTGCCAACGATATTCATCTGTTTTTAACACATTATTATCGCGGTAATAATGCAGTAAGTAAAGACAATCATCATTCAGATGGTCCTCAACTTTTGGTAAATCTCCCTGATTATAAGGTTCGAAATCTATGATCTTCCATCGTTTCATATCCAATTTATTAGTAACAACATCAATGTTAAGTTCTTGATACTCAGCTGCTGGCATTTGTGTATAAAATGGAACCAATATATAAGCATACTTGCTCTCAATATTATCACTAATAAGTATGCAGTCAGTGTTGCTTTTGTCTGCTTCGAAAATAACATCCTGAAAGGTTGGCAACCAAGCATCTGACTGTAGCTTAGGATAGTCAACAAAATAATGTTCAGTAAAAATGGTTAAACTAGCAAAAATAATCAATAAACTTACCCATGTTATTATATACTTGGACTTACCATTAAATTTATTGAGTAACAAGAATATTCCATAGCTAGATATCATCGCAAAAAGAGGTGCACCGACACAAGTCCTAACCGCACTCCATGGACTAACTAATGCGGCTGGAATAGGGTAAAGAAACAACCATAAAATGAGTATTTGCTTATATTTAACTTGATTTTTAATTAATCCTGCTATGCCTAAGATTAAAGTCACTATTTCAAATATATATAATTCCCCCGTATTATCAATAGTGTGTCTAGGAATAGGATCTCCTTTAAAAAATAAATAATCAGGACTAAAATAGGAGAAATAATGACCTACAATTTTGGGTATATTTGTTAAGAGACCAACTTCATTAGCTCTGGCCATTCCTTGAGGTGAAAGTTGATAAATCAACTGAGGAATAAATAAAATAGTAAAGAGTATTAGAGCAAGGATTGTTTGATTTTTATGTTTGATTAAGTATTGTCTATAAATGATTACTGAACCCATCATGAAGAGAGGAACAAATACCCTAGCGGAGTAAAAAGTGTAAATACTGATTGCAAATAATAAACCCGATATAGGAATTAATTTAGGAGTCTTAAGACTTCTCAAGAAAATTAGTAGTGCAGTACAAAATAATAAGGGAAATAAGATAGCTCTAAAAGTAATTCTACTAAAGTGAATATGCCAAGGAGAAATGGCTAAAAGTAAGGCAGCAAATAAGGCAACACGTCGAGAGAAAATTTCTTTAGTTAAATAATATAGAACTAAAACCGTCAAAGTTCCGATGACAGCTGATGTCATTCTAGCCCCAAATACATTAAGTCCGAAAACTTTGATAAAAGGGACCATCAGATATATATATAATCCTTCACGGTAGTCATTAGCTGACTTAAAATATGCTGGTAAAAATTCCCCATATTGATCCCTTAAAGTGTGAATTATAGAATAGGCATCATAAGCATTAGAAGCCTCATCGGGAAAAAATCCATTGGGAATAGTTCCCAAAAACATGACTCTCAATAAAAACCCTAAAATAACAATTCCCAAAAGATAAAAAATACTGAGACTTTCCGTCTGAATATGTTTAAGCATATTAAGGATTAGGCTCTAAAGGAGCTGCTATAGACTTATATTATAATGACTTAATTTATATTAAATCTTCATCTAATAATCTACTTATCTTTATAACTTCTCAATAAAATCTTTTAGCCATAAATAGCTTCTGTTAAACAAACAGGACTAAATGACACAATAAATAGTAGTTATCGAACGATTCGTCTACCTTCACATTTTTCTTCTATATACTCTGGCGACATATCAAATTCCGCTTTGATTGAATAATCAGAGTAAGAGTGAAAATAAGAATTATAAAGGAAAGAATGAGGAACTTTTGCTACTAGACAAATCTGCTCTCCCTGAGCAAAACTTTTTAATAAGTTTTGATCAATAATGTCAGTTCTCTGAACCTGATCATGAATTGAAGAAAACTCAGGGATTGTAAAAAAATATCGAGTTTTGGTAATAAAAATTATCATAAAACCAGCGGCAATCAAAGCTAAATTTTCAGGTTTAATCCATGAAATTTTTGGAGAAGAACCTTCTACTAAACGACAAATAAAATAACAATTTAATGAAACAAAAACAATCATCCAATACATATAATATCGAAGTTCATAAGACTGAGGCATAATCGATGTAAGTAGGGTCATAATAACCATTAATGCAATGGCTACTTTTGAATCAGTATTGTTATGTTTCCAACAAAGAAAAATGAATAATAGTATGTTAAAAACTACATATCCGCCAAAATATCCTCCCATTCCAAATTTTTCTTCATTCCAGGAAATAAAGTCCATTGCTAGAGTCCATTGCCAGGGTCTTCTTGAATCAAAAGCATTAATTTCTAAAACTGACTTTGCCCACCGGAAAGTAGGGGAAAGTTTTTTAATATTTTCGTGCATAAAATCTGGTACTGCTTCATTATGATTAAGAACCATTCCAGCAATTTCTATTTTGACGGGATAAAATGGATTTTGATACAAAACTAGATTTTTAATCGGTGTAGCAAAAATTATTAGACTAGCGACAAAGCTAATTAATAATGGTTTCGTTAACTCTATTATTCTAGATTTTCCTTGGGTAGTATTTTTCCAAAATTGAATCAGGATATTAGTTAGAGTAAAGCAAAGAGTTATAAAGGTAACAGGAATAAGTTGAAACTTAGTGTTGGCTGCTGCAGTAGCAGATAAAAAGATTACAAACAGGTTATTAATATTAAAATCAATTTTTTTTGTGTATAAGAGGTAGGTCGTTAAAATAAGGATTGAGACGGAAACATTTCCAGGTAAATCAATATAACTTCTAGCTGCGTGCATGTGAACCATGGGAACAGCTAAGAGGGCAATTGTTCCTAAATAGAAAGGAATTCTTAGATAAAAAGTTAGATAACTAATGAAAACTATCAAACTAACATAACACAATAAGTTAGTTGCCTCTGGTTTCTGGAAAATAAACCAAAAAAAACCTTGTAAAAAGTTAGCTAGTAGAGGAAATCCCAGAAAACGGTGTTCTGTATTGTACTCAAAAGTGTACTGTTCTGGAGGAATAATGTGCCAAATTCTAGCTGCAAAGGGTACATGATACATAAAAGCATCACCCCCATAATTAGCATCGAAGAAACTAATTAAAAAGATAGAGAATAAAATTAGGCTTGCAGTAACTGTCAGAATGGTTTTAAGATTAAAGTATTTAAAAAGTATCAGAATTTTATTGATTGTTCGACTTATTTTATCTAATCTATTGTATTTGTTAAATGTTTCAGAATCTTTGAAATTTTCGAGAAAACTTAAACTAATAAAACCCAATCCCAGTCCTCCTAAACACATCCTCATTATTCTGAGAACTGAAGCGTCAACATAATTAAAGTAGCCCATAATTCCTAAAATTAAAGCCAAAGAAATTAAACCACTTCCTCCTGTGAAACGCGGCTCATTTTTTAACTTCAATAGCCAAGGAATATGTTGAAAAATAGGAAGTCCTGAATAAACTAATAGAGTCATGCTCAACAAAGCAATACCTAAGATGAGGCTTAATAATGGGACTAGCATGATTTTTGATTTTATAGTGATTCGGAAAAAATAACTGGACTAGATATTTAGATATAAAGGTTAGTAGGTTGGTTTTGAAAATTAGTAACTTTTCTGATTTTTGCTCCTTGTACAAATAGAGTTTTGTCCTTTGTTCCATTAAGAAATTCAAAATAAAAATCAACTTTTGAAGTTTCAGACAAATGAATCACCCAATCACGATAACTAGAAGCTAGTAAGTTACTATAGGCATGATAACGAAAAATATTTTTTTCCCCTACTCTCACACCACAGGTTAAATCATTATCTTGACCTTGAGCCACAAAATCAATATCAATTAGATAACGTCCTTTATCTAGAATCAAAGGGGTTCCGAGATAAATTGAACCATCAGTTTTAGTCTCAAAATCTGTTGCCTCCAAGGAAATATATTCCTCAAAGTCAAAGGGAGGATTATAAACTACTTCAGACAGCCTATTTTGATGAATATAGAGGTTATTCCTAATTTCAACCCCTTTAGGATAGTCTTGTGAACTTTCAATGATCTGATAGGTGTTTAAATCGATGGAAATATAACCAGCTTCTCTCAAAAAATCGAGACAGTTGGTATCCTCGGGTTGAGTTTCTAAAATTAAATGTGGTTTAGCTGATTTGATAGTTTTATTCATTCCTTTTACTGCATCAAATTCAGCTCCTTCAATGTCCATTTTGACCAGATCAGGGACTAACCCAGTGTGTTCTACAAAATCATCTAAGGCAATAGTTGAAACCTGATAAGTAGCAGACTCACTTTGTTTATTTGTATAAATACTATCGTTAAGATGACTACCTAAATAAATGGGAACAGTTCCATAGGATTTATGATAAACCGCAGTATGAAAAAGTTGTACATTACTACAGCCACTCAAAACGATATTACGTTGACATTTATCAACAATTCGGGGACTGGCTTCAAAGGAACAAACCACTCCCCTTGGTCCTACCATACGAGACATAACGGTGGTTAATCCCCCAAAATTGGCTCCTACATCAAATACTACATGCCCAGGACGACAGAGATCTCGTAATGCCAGTTGGACAGGGGGTTCCCAGAAGTTCTCTTTATACCAAGGAGCAACCCCATAGAGTTTAACCTCTTCTAGTTTTTGATTGACTCCCAGTTGTCGATCAATCTCTGGGGACAATGCCCGACTCAGACGAACTTTAAACCAGTCTTTCAATTGATTAATCATTAACTTTTTTCTACCTCAGTAAACCAAAGAAACGCGTGTTGTTCATGACGATTATCATTGAAAATTTTATAGTTTGGTTGTAAGCCAAAACTTTGTTCTGAATTCCAAGATTTGAGATGTTCTCGCTCAATTTTATGGGCAAGATTTCGAGTTTGCAATATACGTCCTAAGGGAGAAAACCGAGAAAGTTTAGGCATCCAATCCAACTCTCGATATGCCTTAAGGAGAGTTTTTATTCCTATAAAATATTTGAGAACTTGGGATTCTGGAGCAATTTCTCTCAAATATAAACTCAGGTTGTAAGCATACTCTAAATCAGTACTGGTATGACAGCAGTAGGACTTGCGATAACATAAACATAGGTGAATTAATTGCTCTATTTCCTCAGTCTTTCGACTAGCAAAAGCATAACGCACCCCCGCTAAGGTTCGATGTATATACCACGCTCGCAAATCTTCAATTTCTGCTTGAGGGCTTTGGGTAGTTCGTTCATCAGGATAGTTCCAAAAAACTCCTAAAGTTCGGTCAATAACTTTACTTTTAATAAAGGGTAAAACTCTACTCTTAAACTCCGTATCTCCTGCACCTTGAAATGTCCCATCATAGTATCCAAACCGGTCATGAATTGAACGGCGATATAATGCTCCTACCCAAGATAAATAACAGGTTTCTAAGTAAACTAAATCTTGCTTATATTTACTTCTAGAATAGGGCATTATATCGTTGATCCAACTGCCATGTTTATCAACATTTGTGACTAAACTGTTGCCAATTACCCAGTCAAGTTTAGGATCTTTATCTAATTCTTTCGCCAAGACTTCTAAACACTCAGGAAGAATTGTTTCATCTACTCCTAAAAAAGATAAATAAGGAGCTCTAGAAAGAGAAATTCCACGGTTCCAAGCTGCCTGAATAGTTTCTCGTTCGCGCGATTTCACATAAAGAATTGGTAAATTAAGTTTGGGAGCCAATTGTTGGAAAACTACGTATTCATCCCCTGGCGAACCACTATCAACCAGAATAATCTCTCCGCATCCTGATTGCATTAAACTTTGATGCTGTAAGGTTTTCAGAAATAAAGGAAGTTTTTCAGCCGCATTATAGAGAGAAACAATAACACTTACTCGATAACTAGACTTTTCTCGGCGATCATCTATAATTTCATAGTTCCAGTCAGGATTATTGTGTTTGTTTTCGTTAAAAGCCTGCTCAATTAGAGTGTGACATCGACCTTCTCGTTCGGCTAAATTGCCATACATTGCTTGTAGAACCTGCACTTCACGAGTTAACCCTTTCTTTTCTAAAGTTTGTAGGACAAAGGGGAGATCTCTAAAATTATCGCCGTCTAATAAACGCATTCCCCGAACCTTATAGGTAGCAGCTACAAAGTCATTACCTCGTAATTCCTCGAGTCTAGCAATTTCTCTCCACAAACGCACCCTATCAATACGATAGCCATTCTCCAAGCGAGCTCGCCAGTTTTGAACATCCGCCTCAAAAGCTGATCCTAACTTCCAACATTCTTTAACTTTATTCCCCAAATCTTTCTGAGTTAATTCAGACCCATTAAATGTATATTTATAGCGTCTGATTAATTTGGAAGCTTTTAAAACTTGAGCATTACTTGTTTCCTCTAAAGGTTTTCTTAATTTTTCTTTAACTTCTCCAATAGTTTGTTTTAGTTGTTTATAAGCAGGTTTAATTTTGGACTTAACCTCAGATTTTGCTGCTTTAATAATTGGTATTTTAGAAAAACTAAAGCCAAGTTGACCTGATTCCCAATAATCAATAAGTTGAGAATACCACTGGTCTAATTCATTTCTAATTTGTACATCAGCTACAGAAGATTGATTATAAATCTCTTCTAAGATAGGATCAGTTATTTCTAAATTAGTACAGAGAATTGTGTCTACTAAGTTTTGGCGATATTCTTCATAGTTTTCTAACACTTGAATAATTGCTGGGAGACTCGAATAAATATCATTAATATCAATGGTTATAAAAGGAACTTTTGGAAATTGTTCCTCTAAAAAGCGACAAACTCCGGCTTTATTGCCGACTACTGTTGGACAACCAGATAATAGGGATTCTAAGGCAACTAAATTAAAAGTATCATATCTTGACGGCACAAAAGTAATAGATTTACTCGCAAACAACTCTATCAATTCTCTTTTACTGACTGGAGGACTTATGGAGAGATCTTTGAGTCGGTTTTTCAACATCTTTTCAAGGTAATATTGAGAAGAAATTGTGTTGTTATAGTTATAACTGTGTGGACCAATAATTTGAGCACGAGTATAGCTAGAACGGGGGAGCCACCATACTAAATCAATAAAAATGTCAGGCCCTTTTCGTTTTTCTGTTCGTCCAATAAAATTTAAGCTCGGGGCAGTTTCTGATGTTAAACATTGGGTAGGCTTAGGAAGATCAAAAAAATGGAGGGGATTATAATAATACGATGGGAGATCAGAAATTTCTCTCCATTCATCTAGATAACTTTTACTAATACCATAGCGAATATCTACAGCTTTATACTGCATCATTTCTTGAATATCCAAGGGTATATTATCTCGTCCAAAGTCAAACCAATCTAACCGTAAGGTTTTAGATATTTTTCCATGCATTGATAGGACAATACTTTTAAAATTGACTTGATAACGATTTAGGGCTGATCTCAAAAAGATTCCCCATTGTTCATAATCGGGAACGTCAATGATATCAAACTGTTGACCGGCCGCAGAAGCAGCAATATTGCTAGCCATAACACAAGCCCGTTCAACCCATTTAGGAGGAGTTACTTCAAAGAAATTCTTAAAATCAGTAAGTAGAAATTTTTCTTGATACTCAAGAACATTAGCATTGAGTGGGCGAGAAGTGTTTAAAGGTTCTTTTTCGAGAAGATAATAAAACTCAATCTGAGGATTTTTTTGAATAACACTTTTGTAAAAGGTTTGTCCACCCCCTACTTTACTGAATAAATCAAAATCTGCAATCAGAACTTTCATGATATTTTAGTTAATAACGCTTCTCTGGTTTAAACATATTTTTTATGTTTGTAATAAATCCCCAAGAGGCTTATCCAATAGGGCTGAAGCCTTTAGGAAAAACTTTAACTTTATAAGAAATAAATAGTTAATTTTACTTAGGGACTGAGTTAATAGATTAAAACCATTACATTCGTAGAATCTTAGGAACAAGAGTCAAGTAAGTCAACTCATGACTGGTCAATAATATTAATGTTTAACCTGGTTTTGGTTTAAAATACCTAATCATTGTGATTAAATCTACATCCCCAAAGGGTAACAAATTCGACAATCATTAGACTTTTCAGTAGTCGACGTGTTAGTTTTAGGGTAGGTTCCCTCTAGTCCAGGCGAGAATGAGACCGGAAAAGATAACTAATCGAAGAAAAACAAAACTTACAGCCTTTAGATGTAGAATGCTCCTAGAAATAATTGTTAAAGTTCAATCAATTCTTTATATAAAGAATATAAGCGACGGTAATCGTAATTTTGAGCTAATTTTTTAGCGTTGAGTCCAATTTCTTGTTGTTTTTGTTGATTCTGGAGCATATCTGCTATTTGCAAAGGATAATCTGTTAAGCAGTCGCATATAATGGCTTCCTGTTGTGATTTTACAGGATAACCTCTAAAAGCAATAGCAGTTCCTAAAATAACTTTTCCGTAAGCCATCCCCTCCATAATTTTTAAGGAAGTTCCTGTTCCTGACATAATAGGTGCAATAATCAAAGATGCTTTTTGATAGAGAAGTGATAGTATTTGATTATCAACTTTCCCCAAGGATGAAAAGTTATCTTGGTTTTCCGGTTTCCAACAACTCCCAACCACAATAAAGTGACAATTAACATCGGGATATTCTTGAGCAAAAGATTGAGCTATTTGACGAATTTTTTTAACTCCCTCTATATTAGGAGGATGTTGGCTCCCTACGAATAAACAAAACGGTTGAGTCAGTGATTCTAAACATTTTTTACCTAATTTTTTAAATGTTTCTTCCGGATGATCGATAAATTTATCTAAATCTAGATTGACAGGATTAGGAATTACTTTAGCCTCTAATTTATATTTTTTGAGAAAGTCTCGATCATTCTGGGAAACACAAACTAAATGATCAGCTTGCTTGAGTCCTTCGATTTCTTCAGCTAAAGCAATTTTTCCTGGGAGAGTTGAGCTATCTAATTGTTGAGAAATAACATCATGGGCTGTTATAATCAATTTGGTCTGATATTGACGACAAATATTAGTAACTGTTAAAGACCAAAAAGGATATTCCAATATAATTACATCAGCCCATTCTGCTATGGTTTCCATTTGGCTCATAAAGGCATTATCGAAACGATACTGATAATAAATCCACGGTAACCAATGATTCCATTTGTCAGTGTCAGTTATTTTTTGCTTTTTATTATCAGTATCGTTTAAATTTAAAGCTTTAGAACAAGTTTGATAAGCATTCAGATAAATATCTTTCACTAAAGAGTAATTTGTCTGAGATTTCTGATAATAAGTATAGCGGACATTATCTTTTCGAAAATCTTTTTCTTCTCCGGTTGTAAATAACCAAACTTGATATGATTCTAACTTAAGATAATCTATTAACAATCCTACTCGTTTACTAGCTCCACTTTTACGTTCTAAAATGTCTCCCCAAGGATATAGAATAGCAATTTTTTTATGGCTTTCTTGAAGCGATAAAGCTCGCTCTTTAAGCAATGAAGAGAGTATCTCATTCATTAAGCTATAATATTTATTATTTAATAATTGATTAACTTCTCCTGTTTTATCAGAAGGGAAAAGATAAATTTGAGGATTTTTTACTTTTTCTTTTATTTTTTCTAACTCATAATCATGGTGAAATACTAATACACTACATTGATTGAGTAATTGGCATTCAAGTTGATATTCAGCTAGATTAATATCTCTATAGTTGTTTAAAGCATATTGATATGATAGGATATCGTAAATTTCACAAATAATTGGAGCTTTATCTAAAGAATATTTTTCTATCAAACTCCAACTAGTAATGGAGTTAATAAAAATGAGATCAAATTGATTAGTTTCTAGTAAAGAATAAGTCTCTAAATTATATTTTTCGACTAAATCTCGTTCTAAACTTGTCTTATTTGTGTAAAAATCTTGGGTATATTGACGAGCATTAATACTTTGAGGAAGTAAATTAGGAGTTTTATAATTAAGAATGTAACTTTTAGTTAGACCAAAATCTTGATTAATGTCAGTAACTATCTGATTTAATTGACTTCTAAAACTTTCAAAATTTTCTTGTTTTCTATTCTGGCAACCGAGAAAAAATAGTCCATAAATTTTATACCCGCAACGAGATAAGTATTCAATATGTTTGAATATTAGTTTTTTTTTATTATTATGTTCTAATAAGCAATCACTTTCTATGAGTAAAAGAACTTTTAAAACTTTAGAATCGATGATTTTTTGAGAAAGCGACTCAAGTTTTTCCATTTGAGAAATAGGGCTGAAATTTTGAGGTATAATATCCTTTTTGCTCAACAGAAATTTTACTAGATAATCCGGTGATTTTTTTTCTTTCCATCCCAGAGAAAATTGCTTAGCTGCTGCTGTAAATTGGGGTAAATTTCTAATTATTAAAATAATGCTTTTGGGAATTTCATCTAAAGTTTTATAAATACCTGCTCGTGATAAATCAACCTGTTTTGCTAACCAACTATTAGTCGGAACAACAACCGGTTTTCCAGCTGCTAACGCTTCAGTCAATACTCCTGAGCTTCGGAAACGATAACTATCAGCATCATAGGGTAAAATCAGGAGATCTGCTTCTCCTAGAAGTTGATAATAATCATCAGGAGACATTTCCTCTTTAATTAAAGAAACTTTCTGGTTAGGATATCTTTCTAACTTAAGTTTTGCAGTAAGAATATCCCCTGATTGTTCTGTAATATTAAAGTTAGATTGTATGATAAATCTGAGCTTTCCTGGTTTAATATAATCTTTCCATAAAGCATTAACAATTTCTGGTAAATGATGATAACCTTTTTCTGAGCTTGCGTCCCCTAAGTAAACAATATTGATAGGTCTAGATGAACTTTTATTCTTGATGATACTCTTAAGTTTTTCCTGTCTAAATGGAATAGAAATTTGATAAAAAATAACGTTGCTGATAGTATTATATCTTTGAACCAGCTCTTCTGTATCTGCATAAAATTGTATTTTTTGTGGCCAAAGTTTAGATTCAAAAAATTTTTGCAAAAGTTTTTTGAATTCCATTCCCTTAGCATAAACAAATAAGGGATCTTCAATATCTCTACGTAGTAAAATATGGAATTGAGGTAGACTCAAAAAAATATCTTTTCTTAAAAGAGAATAGACTTCCTCAACTTGTTCAATTCCAATGGTATGAATAAAGATATGATCGTCTGGAGTAACGTTTAGAGCTTTAAGTGTATTTGATAAACTTTCCTGAAAACTAGTAGGTTTATGAGTTAATAAACTTATTAATTTTCTATTAATTTTAGTACTAATTAAATTAATTATAAACTTGAATAATCCCCAAATAAGTTTACCTATTCCCAAAAGTGAATTGGATAAAGGAATAGATTGTAAAAGTCTAATATCTTTTTTGACCAAATCCCAAAGTCTCGAGGTACTTCCTTGAACTTTTTCTAGAAAAAGTCGTAGTTTAGGTTGAGTTAAATTCCAATAAGTTAAGTGAAACTTTAAAGTCGATTCAATTTTTAGATAAAATGTTTCTAATGGTCCATCGTTTAATTTTTCTATAAATTTCTGTAAATATAATTTCCAACCTTGAAGCTTTTGAATATTAACGGGGTTGTTAAACCAGTCCACCTCGAAAACAGAAAGTATCTTAATACTGGGATGATCTAATTCTTTAGGAAAGCTATGATTAGCAATAATAATCGGTTGATAACCCTGTCTCGCAGCTGCTTCTGCAATAGATACACTACATTCATAGTGATATCCTTGAAGATTAGATAGTGAATGGTCGATAATCAAAAACTTTTTCATAACAAACTTGATATAAAAATCCATAACGACAAAATCTCTCTATGTTATAAACGATTAGCGAGATAGTATCTTAATTAGGAACTAGGACTTAACAGGCACTACCCTAAATAACATGTTGAACAAAGTCTGTAATAGTAATATCGACTGCAGTAGTGTTTAATACTCTGACAACAGTATTCTCACCAGAGACAATATCAACATTATTTCTCTGTTGCTCAATCCGGTTACAGCGCTAAAAGTAATATCATCAAATAAATCAGTAGCATCTTTAAAATCAGTATCAGTAATAGTGTCAAACTGATCTGTGCCTGCAACAGTTTGCACGATAAAGACATCTAAACCATTCATTGCCACCAGTTAGTTCGTTATCACTAGCTCCTTACCACCGAGCAGGAGATTAGCACTTTTATCGGTGGTAGGGATATATGTTCTAACACCACCGACGAGGGAATCATTGTCTGCACCATCATTAATATCATCATTCCTATTGCCATCAATGAGAAAGTCTTCACCGCTCTCTCCAGAAATTGTATCAATACCATCACCTCCATAGATTTTATCGACATCAGTACCAGCACTTAAGGAGTCTTGACTTGTTAAACCTTGGATAGTGTCATTCCCGCTACCACCGGTTCAAAAGTTATCACTAGTGCTTCTTTCCTAAGAATAAGTCCGCACCATCACCGCCATTGAGAGTATTATTGCCAGCTGTACTAAGGAGTAAGTCCTCAGTCTCTAAGCCCCTGATTTAGATCGTTCTCTTGAGTGCCAGTTAGGGTATCATTTCCGGTAGTTCCAAGAAATTCAGCTATAATCCGTCAAATAAATAATTTTATTATGTATTTTAAGTATTGAGTTTAAAACTTTTAACCATCTTGAGAGATTGTAGACTAAGTAAGTGGATATAAATAAATTTTTAAAAACCTTTGAAAAAGCAAATTATTGTGTATCTCCATGGTCTAAGTAATGGGAATTAAATTGATGTTGTTTTAATTAATGTTTTTTAGAGCAATTTATTGAATGAATACTTTCTTTGACTATCTTAGCTAAGAGAAACATTATTACAGTAATCTTGTGAGCTTTTATTTCGACTCCGTTTCTCTGGCATCATATCAAGTTCTGAACTATACGTTAGTAGGACATGTAGATATGATTTTACCTTGTTTGTATTAAGCTTTAACTAAACTCTTTGACTAAATCATTTCAATCATTTCTATGCACTGAATTCTTGTAAAGAACGATGATCGTATCTATTTTTTTTTCTTTGTCTGAAGGAATACTTTTGTAGTTGTTTTTTTAAGGATGGATTAATAAATTCTCTTTCTTACTATTATTTATTATTGTTTTTAACTTTCTATTGTAAAAACAATACAGATTTTTTGGGGATATAATTGACCTCTTTGAAAAAAATTAGATAATTATTGACTACTATTTAATTTTTTTATCCTATTCTAATATATTTTTAGGATTAAGATGTTTTATCTTTGAAGTTATTTTTCTATTAATTTTTATAAAAAATGACAGCTTATAGTCTACTTAACTAATTTATATATAAATTAATTGTATAATTTTATTTATTGATAACTATACATTTTTATTTATCTTTTAAGTTAGATCTACTTTTAAAAGTAAAAACATTATTTTCACTTTTGTTATCGTTCTAGAGACAATTTTTAGATGCAAACAAACAAGTCAACTTTAATGGTTAACGTCTAGTGCTTAGACGAGAGTGAGCATGTTTGTATTCTATGCTTCTTTAAGCTCACCTACTTATGCAATTTTGAGCTAGTCCAATACATAGTGATCGCTTTATCCATTTCAGATAAAATATTGCATTCAATGTGTAGTATATTGGCACAATTTCCAGATATTTTTGATAATTTTTGTATTAAAGAATGATTGCTTTGTTAACTTAATGTCAGATTTTTAAGTTCGGTATTTTCCCTTGACGTTTTTAGTGATAGTTACCAGAATTGTGATAATAATACCAATCTTTAGCCTAAAAAATTAAACTTTTACTTGGAAAAAAATTTCTGACTAAACTAGTATAATTAGTCGATATTCCATTTGGCAAACTTTTTTAAAAAAGAGTTCCGTTCGAGAAAAAACCTAGGTTTAAAACCACTTGTAAAGTGGTAGCAATCGATGAAGTATCAACTAACTTTAAGGCAGCATAATCAAGTTTTTTTTAAAGAATCACTGTATCTTTTAGCATGGGGAGTATGTCAAAACCAATTAGAGGTTAATGTTATTGTGAATTCTCAACATCGACCACAAACCATCGCTTATGTCCGCATTACTCAGCAGTCTTGGCAACATGGACAAATTGAGGGGGAAGTTAGGGCTTCTCAGTATGAATGGCAATTTAAATGGTGCTTTCAGCGAGGTCGTTTATGGGTTTACCCAACCTTAGGACGAGCTTTAATTTATGAACCTTTGGGGCGTTTTTTAGAAAATTATGACTATCAACTGGAATTAGGAGAGGACTATCAATTTACAGTGCGGGCTGAACTTTAATCCTAATCACCGGCAAAAAAATTATCAGAAAAACTTTCAATTAATCTAAATTAAAGTTTAAAAAACACTATTATCTTTTAGACTAAAAATGTTTATCTTTAAATAAACAATAATGAGTTTACAATGTCTTTGTCATAGTCTTACAGTGTGGTTGTGGTTTTTATTACAGGAACAATACCTATGAATACTCAAGCGAAGCAAGCAACGATAACTGCCTAAAAATACCGGTATAAAAGGCTTAAAATAGCACAAGTTACTTTTACCAAGTTTACTAAGAACTTTAGCCAATACGGAATACAAAATCTATTGCTACACTCTGCTATTTGTGGACTAGGACAGACGGACTGTTAGGCAAATGTTACCACTGCAGTATGATCTAATATCTTGCGGTAGCAATGGTGCTGTAATCTAGTTTTTTGAGTACGGATACTTTCTTTTTTAAAAACAACAAAATTCTCTGTTTTTTAGAATTAGATAATGGCGACAGTAACTCTTATTACGACGATAATTATATGTTAGCCGTTATCAATCCTTGAGTATCATAAATGGGTTTTCTTACTCAACATTCAATTTTTTAGAGCCTAATTGAGAAGACTGGTAAGCAACATTAGCAACTTGCAGGGCATAAAGACTTGATTGTGGCTCAACATAAAGAGGAGTTTCTTTGAACAAATGATCTAAAATCTGTTTAGTATCTTGGGCAAATAAACCGTAACGACTGCCTAATTCAATGGTTTTAGTACCTTCTTCCGTAATTATTGTCCCTAAATTACCGACAAATTTTAAGGTTCCACGACTTCCATATAATTCAAACATTCGTTCACTTTTCCAAAATACCTCTCCTTTGCTATACATTAAGTCAACCTTTAACTGATTATTAAACTCTAATTGAGTATTGCATAAACAAGCTGTAAAATATTCCTCTTCCGGAGCATCCCAATAGCGAATGTGAGAGAATACACTATGTACTGTGCCAAATAAGTCAGTAAAGCGATGAATATGAGGTAGAGCAGCTATCATGGGAAAGCCAAACATCTCTCGATGATAAGTCCAACGGCGTGGAGCTGGTTTTTGAGAGGTGGTTGTTGCATAACGAGCATAAAAGACTTGACCTAATTGGGAAAGATATTGACGAGTTTTTTGATGCATTTCCCCCAAGAGTTCAATATGTTCGATGTGTAAAAGTTTTTCTTGTTGAATGGCTAAGGATAATAACTCAGCTCCTTCAGTAAAATTGAGAGCTAAGGGATATTCTAAAATTACATGTTTTCCAGTTTTGAGGGCCGTGCGAGCGATCACGGCATGATCTCGGTTAATTGTACAAATAACTACTAAGTCAACTTCTTGATGCCTAATCAGTGTTTGCCAAGACTCACAAGTAGAAATATCGTAGGTTCGTCCAAAAGTAGTTACTCTGTCGGGAGTATGCCCTGTGACACAACACAGTTGTGATCGCTCGTCTTGAAGAAAGGTTTCTGCTCGTCTCTGGGCAGCATATCCTGTCCCAATAATACCAACTTTTATGGGCTGTGAGAGAGAATATATCTTCTTCATTGAGTTCATCGTCTATTGATTACTAGATTAATTAGTACGTTATTTCTAAATACGGAGCACCAGTCATAATCATAACTATAGTTAATAGTAAATGATCAAAGATTTTTGTAGAATAGTTTTCCGATACAAAATTTATGAAATCTAAATCACTTTGAAGACAAGATAATAAAAAATTCCTATTTAGTTTAGATTATGATGGCTTTCTCTCCTGATAAAACATAAGAAAAACTTATGTCAAGTTTGTTTGAAAATCTCATTACTAATCCTTTCCTAACTCTGGTTCTTTTTCCCTTAGTATCAAAGATGAGACTTGTAATCAAGTCTTAACTCAATAACAGTCAATAGCCGTTTTACTTGCAAAGAGGAATTACATATGGCAACCTACAAAGTTACGTTGAAAAACGAAGCAGAAGGAATTAACACCACTCTTGAAGTACCTGATGATGAGTACATCTTGGACGTAGCAGAAGAGCAAGGATTAGATCTTCCATTCTCCTGTCGTGCGGGGGCTTGCTCTACCTGTGCTGGTAAGATTGTTTCTGGTACTATTGATCAGTCTGATCAGTCTTTCTTAGATGATGACCAAATTGAAGCAGGGTTTGTTCTTACCTGTGTTTCTTATCCAACTTCTGATTGTGTTATCGAGACTCACCAAGAAGAATCTTTATACTAACTCTTCAACCCAGAGTCCGACACCCATTAATTTTGATTATAATTGAGTACGGTTCAGCAGGGATATGTTGTGATTTTATCCCTGCTTTATCATTTTTTTCATTTACCGTCAATTTTGTCATGAATAGTAAATCAATTTATAAAAAACTACCAAATAACTGATCAAGACAGGGCAAGAGCTTTGATAAAAGTTAGCTTCTGAGATTAGTCGTCGCTATTTCTTAATAATTGCTTATCATCAATTTTACCTTGTTAATTACGAGGCAGGTACTCAACACAAATCCGACATTTTAGCTGTTTAAGTTGACTCAATTACTCTTTACTCTTTACTTTAATAGCTGTATGAATAGTTCGCTGAGATATGAAAGAGAGAGAAGAATATACAAAGCAGTCATTGGTATTCCTCATTTATCATGAGGAATACCAATGACTGCTACGTCTTTAACTAATACTGTAGCTAAAATTATTTGTTCTACTTCGGTAGAAAATACATTCTCTCTTTATGTAATAATTTTTTGACTGTTTCTACCAATACGGCATAAGTAATTATAACCATCGAAATAGTCTAAGTCATCGATTATTATCTCTGTTTGCTGTTTAACTTGAGAATAGTAACTTAAAAATAAAGCTCGAAGTTTAATCTTAATAGTCCCTGTTTGAGCAGTCTGTTTATTCTCTAAAGAGGTTTTAAGTTTGAATAAACAATCATCTCCGCATGGGTTAAAGTCTTTCCTATACTTTTATTTACTTAAAGAAAATCTTGAGTTTTAAGGGTGACAATTTGAGAAGCTGCTTAAGTCATTCTATAAATAGCATCCTATAAGGAGGTACTATGTTAGCAGTAGTATTTTTTGGATCTTAGTATTTATTATCTTCTCTCTAGAATTAGATGTTATTTGATAAAATATGGGTTATTTTGTTTTTTAAATAAATGTTTATCTGAATAGATTTATACATACGTTAATAGTTATTTAATAAAATATTTAACCGATCCTCATTATTATCATCAAACCAGTCATTAATCCAAAATAAAATATAGGGATTTCTAGTGATTAATTCTTTAGCTAAATTTACAATATGTTTTTGACACATTTTTGTATTAAAAAAAATTACTGGTTTCACTACAAAATTTTTTGCTCATTCTTTTTAAGAAAAATATTCTAATTGAACTAAATCTAAGGCGGATTTACCCAAAGCTAAAGGAGTCAAGTGAACAGAATACAATTATACTATCATGCCAAATATTTAAAAATAGTAGAAGCCGTTAAATAAATTCAACAATATCTATAACAATATCTAATCTATCAATAACATCAAGCCACAGCTTAGCTTATAATAAACTCAATTCATTATTAACATCTAATCGTCAATTAACTCCTCTCAATAAGACATCAATAAAACTCTCAAAAATATAATTTATACCTCGATACTACCAACTTAAATTTTGCATTTAATTTTTTTTAAATTTTTTAAAATCTTGACTATAAAACAACTGCTATCTCTCTAAAGCAGACTTTTATATTGGTGATCAATAACAATATTGAATCCTTTTCTCTCTTCTACACTCTGTGTGAAATAAAATTAACTCCTATCAAGCTGATTAAAAGCCAAACTGATATCCTAAAAAACTGCCAGGGATACCTTTAATGTAATCTACACTTAAATTACCATCTACACCCTGAAAAAACTTCAAAGCTTATTTAAAAATTAATTGATTAAACCAAGATAAAGAAACGATTTCTCTTCAACCAATGCCACCAATTTTATCGTTCAAAAGAAAAAGAATAATAATCTCTTTCACTTTTCATAAACTCCATGGCTAGTTTTTAACGGTTAGTAAAAATTACAAAAATAGCAACTTAAAATAGATAAAATAGACCATAATAAATAATTAATTTTGGAACCAACTAACATCAAGATAATTGATTTTTGCATATGGTTCTAAAGCTGTTAAAATTTGACTACCATAACTTCGACAATTGACTCGATTATCCAATAAAGCTACCACGCCTTGACATTCCCGTAACGGCATTACCACCCGTTGAATTATTTTCATAGCTGTCGGCAAAAGATAGAAACGAAACCAATCTTTATGTTGTTTTTTATAACAGCCAACACGGGCAGCTACTAAAGGATTTTCTAAAGAAGGAATTGGCAGAGTCGCCATCACTAACAGTTGAGGTATGGGCAATTCTTCATGATTATGATGCCAAAAGTCCCAACCACTAATTAGAATTCCATTATTAGTAATTTTAGTTTTTTCCACTTGTACCCGCGATCCCAATTCAGCGGCTAAAGCTGTTCCAACCTGTACTTTTAAGGGCATATCATCAATTAGAATGACAATCAGTTGTGAACGATGACAACATAAACTAATAAGACGACGAACTTGGTCAAGCATTACTCCTTGAAATTCAGGTGTATTTGGCATGGGTAAACGATCACGAATATACAATTTAATAAATTCATTTTGTCGATTGGGAGAGAATTTAAGACACAAAACATCATCTTTTAATCCAATGCTATCACGGTAAGTTATTGCAGTTTTATCCCCATCGATAAATCCCCCCATCAAAACAACAGAAGATGTTTGCCAAATTGACTCTAAGATAGAACCTACTTCCAAGGGACTACTATGAAGGGAAAAATCCTGATTTTCATGATCTATAGAAGCCCAAAGCAATTGACTTTTTGCTGACATTTTCTTCCAGAATTGTTTAAAGGATGAGTCCCCTGTAAGTACTTCTCCTAAATGTTGCAGAGTCTTATATTCCTCTTGGGTTAAGAGATAACATTGATAGGGATTAGTAGAACGGCTTAGAATCTTTTTTGCAAGATAAAAACGCACCTCTTGAATTAAATTGCCATAGGCCGAGTAGTTTTTTTGTAATTCTTGCCAATGGTGAGGTTTAAGGGTGCTAGTAAAGTATTCCCTTGTCCAGTCTTCTAATTCATCAGCATTATCGATTAAAGTAGGAATTTCAAGGGAAAAATAGCTTTTTTTTTCCAGGTGAGCACTTAACCAAGTTTGGGGGGAGACCATTAATATTCCTCGAAAATTATCCCAAGTTAATCTCTCATCTTCTGTATGAATGACTTGATCAGTTTGTAACCACTCTTGTAGTTTAGGAATAATTCCGGTTAATAATTTTCTTTGAAGTGCGGACGAGGCAACTAATAAAACAGGGCGATCACTCAGTAATGCTGGCATTAAATAACTACATCCATAACGGGATACTGTACTCCCAGTTTGAATAATTGCTGAACGTCCCAAGCGCAAACCCCTTGAGACTAATCTTGCCATGGTTAGATGGTGATCCCATAAAGGCAGTCCTTGCTGGCGTAAAAACGCTCGCAGTGAGGCATGGACTTCTGCTTCAAGTAGGGTCATTGATAATTATTTTTTTACTGAAGTAGATCTTAACATTTTTATTAACTATATACAATTCATTCTAAGTTTAAAACTCAATTTTTTTTTAGGTTTTATCTTCTAAATTTTATTTTTTAGGATCGTAGCAATTCACTTAAAGATTAATATTTAATCGAAAAGACTTTCATGGTTAATTCTATTGAAAAATCAACCCTAATCAATAATAAAAATACTCAATATTTTTTATTATTTTGTAAATATTTTTTGTTATATTAAATATATTCATAGGTATGAATAGACTTTTAAAAGTAAATTATTTTGTGCCTTTTATCCACTTTTTATTAAGATAAAGACTATTATCTTTTTAAAAAAATTTAAAAAGATAAGTAAAAGCTAATTTTTTTAAAAGTTTATTTGACATCAGAATTTTTTAGAATTATGAACTACTAATTTTTAAAATTTAGTGTAAAAAAACAAATAAAGAGTATTTATCTAAAGCAAATAAATACTCTTTATGTTGAACTAATTAATTAAGACAAACTTTATTTAATTAGTTTTATATAAACATATTTGTCCTAAATATCTTTCTTGCAATTTTATATACTTTTACTTAGTATTATTATCTTTCTTTAAGATTAAATTTAAAACTCTAATTTACTAGAAAAAAATTATATTTTTTTCTTATTCTTCTAGTTTTACTTCAATTAAACCATTGTTTTGCCATATTCTTCAGCTTATCTCTTCCTAAGAGATGACTCAATTATTGTCCTGACTTTTATCCTGTGCCATTTTCAGCTCTCTTTTCTAACCTTACAGATTCTTCCGAAGGTTAATTTTACTTTTCTATCAATTATTTTAAGCAGATAAATACTCTAACAAGAGCAAAAATTTAGCTAGAAATGATTACATAGAACTTTTAGAAATGATTACATAGAACTTTTCATACATTGAGATCTTATCTGGTTAATAAATACTTTAAAAGTTAAATTTATATTAAGAAAATAATTTTCAGGAGAGTAATTGATTTAAGATACTTGTCTAAGTAAAGGAGTTTTTGGAGACCAAAATGGAAGAAATGAACTTAGGCGACGTACTACGTTGGACTCCCGGAGCTAAGAGAAAATTAGGAAATGTTCCTTTTTTTGTGCGAACTCAAGCCCGTCAACGCATTGAGGCGTTCGCCAGGAAGATTGGTTCTCATAATGTTACGGTTGAAATAGTCGAACAGGTTCGGTTAGAATCTGGACAGTGATGTTTCTAAAAGACTTAAAACACTTCTTTTTTGAAAAGACTGTTTGTCAAGTGTATCTTGAAACAGTTGTAGAATGTGTTTAAGTCACACTAAGTAGGTAATCTTAAAGCAGTCTTAAATACAAGAGTGCTTTAACGAAAGTGATTGCTAGATACTAGTCAGCCTAGGAATTAAACTAATACAATTAGAAAAACAGAAACTATCAAAGTTGACTCATGACACAGAAATTTTCTCCGGAAGGAGAATAAGAGTAGAAATATTGCATTCAAATGCAAGTTAGGTGAATTTATCAGAAAATATATTTATAAAAATAATTTCTAGATGAAATATTTCAGGGAGCAGAATGATTATGGGACTCACCGAAAAAAAGAACAAAGAACTTGGAATGAGGAAGATGTCAAAAATCTTGAAGAGTTCTCAGGAAAGAATGAAACGACTTAATAATAGTCAGCCCTGATTTGAGGTTTTGGAAAAAATAGAAAAGTAAAATTAACCTTCGGAAGAATCTGTAAGGTTAGAAAAGAGAGCTGAAAATGGCACAGGATAAAAGTCAGGACAATAATTGAGTCATCTCTTAGGAAGAGATAAGCTGAAGAATATGGCAAAACAATGGTTTAATTGAAGTAAAACTAGAAGAATAAGAAAAAAATATAATTTTTTTCTAGTAAATTAGAGTTTTAAATTTAATCTTAAAGAAAGATAATAATACTAAGTAAAAGTATATAAAATTGCAAGAAAGATGTTTAAAAATAGATATAATTATACCAAAGTAGCCAAACAAAGTCTTTCTTAAATAAATTCTTTTAAAAAATTCAATTAAAGCAGTATAAGTCTAACTCTAATTATTTAGGCATAAAGTCTAATACAATTTGTCTTTTATGTTTATTGATAGCCGTCTACTTACACATTCAAAAACAATTAGAGTGGTCAGATTCCTTTATTTATAATAAAAAATCTATAGGTTTAACAGGGAAATAAAAATATTATTAAACTTAATATATAGAATTAACTAGCAATATTTTAAGTCAAAAAACTTGTAAGTTAAAAATAAATGAAAGTTTCTAAATCCACAAGCTATTGTCTTAATCAACTTCAATCTATTATTAGTATTTTATACTTTACTTTAAATCATTTATTAATAAATACAGATAATAATCTCTTAGATATACACCTACTTTTCATATTTTTCTTTGTAAAGTAGATTAGTTTTTTATTCTAATTAACTATTTCTAATAATTACAATACTTAGCCTGGTTTTCTCTTAAAAAACATGAATTACTCTCTTAATTTATATTTTTAAAAAAAATTAGTAAGGTTTTATCCACATAGTTTAATTCAGCTTTTTATTCTTCAGATGAAATTTTCTTCATTTTTAAGTAAAAAATATTTATTGTTGTTTAACATCAATATTTTTTACAAAAAGTATTTTTATCTGCTTAATCTATTGATTATTATCTTTTTAATTAGATAATCAAAGTTTAATTTTTAGAACAAGATAAAAATATCTAATATTTTTTTACATTAATTTTCTTATAATATTTAGTCTTTTTTGTGAAAAGCAATTTTTACTAGGTATTAGCTATTTTGTCTTCTATTTTTTTGATATCTATAATTATTTTACTTACTTTTTTCTGGTTTAAGAGGTGATAATAAGCGATAGTGAAATCTACTGAATTTAGGATTTTATTTGTTAAAGTAAGTTGAAAAATTGTTATGCTCCTTAATAAGTATATTTCCGACTAAAAATTTTATCTTTAATTTATTTAAAAATAATGGGGCTTGTTTTATTTTTTAAAAATATTTGTACCCTGGTTCAATGTTATTTAACAATCTAAAATCATCGCCGATAAATTTAGATTGTTAAGAGCTTTTAGGTTTAATTAACAAGTAAAGGAAGTTAAGTAAAATCTATCTAGTAACCGTCGTTATTAGATAGATTATTAGCGATTATCTTAACCAATTATTTCAGACTCTATAAATTACCTCAAACTTATACGTAATTTTCAATTTCTTAAGAGAGTATGTCAATGTTGTATCCATCTATGTGCTCTATAATTTAACTTCTGTAATGTAGTCAAGCTTTTTGTTGACTACCCCCTGAACTAACCCCTCCCAATAATTTACCTGAATGTGCCGTCGTGATTGATGTTTTGCGGGCAACAACTACGATAGCCACTGCCTTAAATACTGGTGCAGAAGCAGTACAAGTGTTTAGTGACATTGATAACTTGAAAAAAGCCAGTGATTGCTGATTGCTGGCTCTCAGGAAAAAGTCTTCTCGCTGCCGAAAGAGGAGGAGTTCAAATAGAAGGGTTCGATCTAGATAATTCTCCACTCGTTTGTACCCCTGAAATAGTAAGGGATAAGCGGCTATTTTGACTACCACTAACGGCACTCGTGCTTTACAAAAGGTGAAAAACTTGACTACTGTAATCACCTCTGCTATGGTTAACCGTCAAGCAAGCGTGCGCTATTTGTTAGGTTTTCAACCAGAAACCATTGGTTTAGTTGGATCAGGATGGCAGGAAGGTTATTCTATCGAAGATACGATGTGTGCCTGAGCAATTGCCCAAGCTTTATTGTCGGCCAATGTCATACACTGTAGGGTGTAGGGAACGATGAAGTGCTTGCCGCAGTCACCCTTTATACCCAATGGCAAAAGAATTTACTTGAACTATTTCGTCAAGCAAGTCATGGTCAGCGATTACTAAGATAAAATCATGAGAAAGATTTAATGTACTGTGCTAAAAGCGATGTTATGGAGGTGTTTCCAATTCAAAAAGAACCGGGCGGTTTAGTAAAATCATCCTAGTTATTTCTGTGAAATAAGGGAAATAATTAATTTTTAAGAAGTTAGTGATTGAGATCAAGTCAAGTTAATGTAACTGAGTTTAAAGACACTCTAAAATCTAAATTGGTGGGAAGAGTTCATATATATCGCTTTATTGTGGCTAGAGCGGATAATTTCTTCCATTGGGTTATTAACATGGGACATAGCATAGCTCATCATGGGAGAATTTTCGTCCAGAAAAAAAAATTTTAAAATCAGTCCACTCCTATGATTGCTTGGTAGAGGATAGGACAATTGCTCTCAAACATGATTTAAAACTAGTTTTAATTACTACTATTCACGCCACAGAATATAGCCGCAATGATAGTTTACATATAGAAAGTAAACACTATATTGCCAACTAAGAAGAAAATTATTATTGACAACACTTAACGGGTAATTATTCATAATATCATATGCGCCAAGAATTACAATATTTTTTATTCTCTTTGGGATAAAGTTAATATTATTTTCAATATTATTCGCCCTAAAAAGAAATAAAAATATCCTAAATTTTATCATTTAAATTTTCGGTATAATTTTACTAATGGTAATAAAAAGGTTATTTATGATGCGGGTTTAATTGTTTATAAAAAAGTAATTACTGTCTTAATTAAATACGGCAAAAAAAGTGCTTTATAAACTACGAAATTATGCAAAATTAGTCATCATTGATAGCAATAATACTGATAATTTGCCAATCTCAGCTGAGCAGCTAGAAATTGTGAATAAATGTAATTTTACTAGGGTCATATCTGATAAGAATTTAGATAAATTTAAAACTGGTTTTGATTGTGCACGGTTTCCTAGCTTGGATTAATCTTTTAGCATTTTTTCTGTTTTTTTGTGCTTAAAGTCTCTGTTTTAGTTTCGGAGCCAGAAGGACAACCAGAGGTAGTTTTTTATCTAAACACTGGTATCATCTCTCATGTTAATAACTCTGATTGTTTAGTATCAGCAATTTTATGTTATTTGATAAATTCTGATTATAGTCAATAGTTAATTGATAGTATTTATGAAGACTTATGAAATTATTTTAGTTAATTAAAACTAGTCTAGAAGACTAGAAAAGTCTATTAATCGCTAAAAAACGATTAACTACTTGGAATTAATAGTTAATAGAATGACAACAAAAAATTTATGATTTTTTTAAAAAATAGAGATATTAGTAGATAGATATAACAAAAGCCAATGAACTTTTCTTCTTTAATCAAGTAACTTAAAATATATGTTCAAATAGAAAACAATATTTTTTTTTAAAAAAAACTAAATTTTTAACATAAATTCTATTAATATAGATTCTATCAATAGATTTTAAACCAATAGATATTAGTTTTAGAGTAAGTAGGTGGGCTTTAAAAAGTCTAAAAAAGTAAAGCAGTTAAAAACTAGTAGTTGCTTGATTTCAATCTGTCTAAAAATTTAGCTAACACAATCGAAAGACTAAGAACTGTCAAAGTTGGATCACTCCCCAGAATTACTTTTAGTTTTTTTAAAAAACATAAATTTTATATTTAAATATAATAGATTTATCTTTTATAGCTATAAAAGAAGGATAAACAAAAAAGTAAAATCATTACATGTAAATTTTACTTTTTTATTTATCAATTATTCAAGAAAATTCAAGGAAGTAGTTCTATAAAATTCTAGTTATAAAGGTAAAGATCTTTCATTAAATATTTTCCAACATTCTTGAGCGATTGCCCAATCTTCTTCGGTATGAATAATGAGAATCCTGACAGTTGAATCATCGGTTGCAATATCGGTATCTACTGGAAAATTATTGTTTTTTTTAGGGTCTAATTTCAATCCTATAAATCCAAAGGCTTCACAAGTTTTTTCACGGACAATAGCTGAATTTTCCCCTACTCCTGCGGTAAAAACTAATGTATCTAATCCCCCTAAACTGGCTAGCATTGCTCCTAAGTGTAATTGCAGACGATGAATATACATATCAAAAGCTAATTGTGCGCGGGGATTCCCTTCATTAACTGCTTGAATAATAGATCGCAGATCAGCAGAAATACCTGAGACTCCTTGAAACCCTGATTCTTTATTCAACATAGTATTTAATTGATTAGCTGTAAAGTTATATTTACGTATTAAATGAATTAAAATAGCAGGATCAATAGAACCACTACGAGTTCCCATCATTAATCCTTCAAGTGGAGTAAATCCCATTGTTGTATCAATACTAATTCCATTCTTGATAGCTGCTAAAGAACAACCATTTCCTAAATGACAGGTAATTAATTTTAAAGATGTTAGGGATTTATTTAAAATTTCAGATGTTTTTTCGGCACAATATTTGTGACTAATTCCATGAAAACCATAACGACGAATACCCTTTTCTAACCATTCATAAGGAATAGGATAAGCTGCTGATTTTAGTGGTATACGACAATGGAAGGCGGTGTCAAATACTGCTACTTGTGGAACATTTCCTAATACCTCTTCAATAGCTTGTATCCCATTAATCTGCGACGGATTATGGGTTGGGGCTAGTGGAATTAAGCGGGTAATTGCCGCTTTTACATCCGGAGTAATTAAAGTTGCTTTAGAATAGTCTGTGCCCCCATGAACCACCCGATGACCGACAATATTAATTTCTGAAAAATTTTTAATTACTCTTGTTTTTCCTTGAATTAAGGTATTAAGCATTTGGGGTATTCCTTTATACAGATGGTTATAGTTTAGAACATTGGTTTTCCTAGTTCCATTAGCTTTAACCGTTAAAATACCTTGATGTTTAGCTACTGTCCAATCAATATTAGCCTTCCAAATGGGTTCTATAGAATGTTTAGGTAAATGATTATTAGTTAAGTTATATAAGCAACTTTTTTGACTACTTGAACCTGCATTAATGATTAAGATTTTCATAGCTAATTTATTTATTAAATCTGATATTATTTTGTTTTTATCAGAGTTGTACTATGTTAAATTAAGTGGACAGGACATTCAGAGTTTAATCTTTATAGGCAGTATAATCCCAGAGACTATATTTCCCTCATTTAATACTGCATTGGGAGAATATTGAGCAATACAATATTAACGAGAGGCAGATACTTGATAGTTACAACAATAATCAATTAACTAACTTAAATTAACTCTATTATTTCGATATTCTTCTATATTAGCATTGAGAATCTCTAAATTGTTAGTTTCAGAATAAAATTCTATGACAAAGTATAGTGGTAAATCAAAAAAAATATTTTTTCTTCACCCCATCTCAAAGGCTAATAATTATTAGCTATAAATGCAGTTTCATAGGAAGAAAACTTACTGTTAGGCAGTTTAAGCAATGTATGAAAACTAGAAATATCTCCTCATTTGTTATAAGAAAAAAATGAGGCAGATGCTTGAAATTATCAATTTTTTAATATTTTTTCTTATGTGTCCCTATATGTCGTTGTTAATTAAATTAGATTAATCTTTTATTGATCTTCAAATTATTGGGAAATAAATAATATTAAATTCTTATGAAAATTAGCTAAATTTACATCATCTTATCCCAGTAAATTAATAAAAAATATGGAAAAAATTAGATTTTAAAGAGATTTAAATCAGTTATAGCTAAAATTTAATCTAAGTTTTTTACTCTCTATTCTTTCGGCTAACTAGTTAATTTTTAGATTATGACTCTTATACTATACTATAGAATTTATATAGAGTGAAAATATCCTTTTCTTTGTTGTAGTAAATTGTTTGTATTTTTTAATTTATAAATTTACTTTTTATCTATTTATTCTTTATCTACTTATTTTTTATCATTCTTTACTATGCTTGAATTTAGCATGAGCTATTTTAAGTTTTAAAAACCCTCCTAATCCTGCCATTACTAAGAAAAAAAGAACAGTAATAGATTGGGGAACAGCCAAAGAAATAATTGAATTTTGCACCTCTAAAATATTCTGAGCCCTTGATGGGACAGGCTGTTTTAAAATTAACTTTACAGGAGTAGTTTTTAAATTATTGTGAGTTTCAGCTTGATTAAAATTAGTATAACCATCAACACTGAATGTTAAAGAATTTCTTATGGTTAAAACAAGAGTAGCAGCGGAAGTTGCTACCACGAATCTATTAATTACAGTCATTTGTGTAAAAATCTTAACAAGTATAAAGTATCTTGGCGGACATTATATATGATTGTTTAAATACTTTTTATTTTTTAATGTAAATTTTATATTTTACTCACTTAAGTAAATATGTATTAATAGTTTCAATATCTGAAAGCTATTCTCTTAATACTGAAACAATATTTGGACTTTGTATTTTTACAAAACTCAAATTTTTGTGCTGAATCTATCTTGATGATTAAAATTTATTAAGTTATTTTTTGAACTACAAATAGAACAACATCTATACTAAAAGACAGAAGTAGATTATCGGTTTGTCTATGTTTATTTCAAAGGACTTAACTCGTCATGGACTAAAAGTGAGTATACTCACTGGACTGAGTAGTTTATTCTTACCCAGTTCCATCCTAGCCCAAACTAACTTGGACAACTTAATGGTTGAATTTTGTCAAAAGTCTATTGAAATAAAAGTAGCAGCCACTGAAGATCTAAAAAGATGGGTAGAAATATCTTCTGACACCGCAGAGTGATTGCCGATTTCTAAGACAGAGCATAAAATTAAGGGAGCAGCACGTTTACGTTCTGGGAATAATTGGCAATCCCTTACCTATAACTGTTTAGTTGACGGGAGTGAAAAACTCCTAACTCAAGTCAACTACAACTTAGATAAAAACGGACCCTGACTAAGCTAAGTATCCAATCATGTCAAGAAGAACTGTGAGCAACTGTTAAACGAGATATGAATGGTTCGGTGTAATTTAAAGATAGCCTGGAAACTTATTGTGTGTCCAGCAACGAAGAAGAAGTCAGATGGGCTTTTATGGTCAAAGAGACTCAGAATAGATTACAACGAAATCATTATTTTAATTGTAAATTCAATCTTCGGGAAAGACGGGTAACAAAACTTATTTATAGTCTTGACAGTAGCAACCGCCCCACCGCCAGTGATGAACGAATGATTTTGCTGTGTCAGGATGCTGTCCGTCAACAAGTCTCTCAAAATCGAATTGATCTAGGAGAAATTGTAGGGATTAGCATTGGAACCAGACAGAGTGTTGAATTTGGAGAATCGGTTAATATTTTTGATATTTCAGATAATCAAAAAAGGGGAGAAGGAAATCTCACATTGTTAAAAGGCTCAAAACAGTATCAGGTTAGTTATAAATGTACTGTTAACATTTGTCAGGGAATTATAACTGAAACTACGATACAATAATTTAGAGCAAACCGAACTCTACAATTTTAATTTTTATTCCACTTTAGTATAAATAAAAAAGGTTAATGAGTAACTATAATTCCAGTCAAATTCAACAAATACGAGAATTAGGGGCTTATTTGTGCCAACAAAGATTGCATCGCTCCTTAACCATAGAGCAAATAGCGACAAGTACCTTCATTCACTTATCTATGCTAAAAGCTCTTGAACAAGGGCAGGTCAATGAATTACCCGAACTCGTCTATGTGCGAGGCTTTGTGCGCCGTTATGGAGAAGTCTTAAATCTCGACGGACATAGCTTAGCTGATCGGCTTCTCCTCCAGCCAGTTGAAGAATCTTCTTCTGAAATTTCCCCTGAATTCTCGATCCCCCTACTAGTTAAATCTTTGGGAGAAGGTTTGTCGTCCTTCTTAGGATGCACACAAACAACCGCAAAAATACGAAAAAAATCGTCTTCTTTCCTAAAAAATTTAATATCCGTGACTGATGAAGAGTTATCGATTCCTCTCATTCCTTTGCCGTCTACACTCAAAGTTTGTGGGTTTGTTTTCCTCTTAGTAGGAGCTGTAACGGGACTTTTTTATATATTCTCTGTTTTTGAATTTTCTTCCCAAAACAAAACTTCCGAAGTGGGAAAATTCCTGTTAAAAGAGACTAAAAACCTAGCCAACCGAAAATCTCAAACTGCTTCCAATATCCTTGAACCTGTTTTCCCTAAGTCCAATATTACCCCGGCTGCCCAAAATGTAATTCAAAAGCCAGTAGACGATAGCAAGGAAAAACCATCAGTCTTTACTTCGGTAAATACGGACATAAGTGAGAATAGTGCTCCGAGTACTAGTAATGCTACTTCTGAATTACCCCAAAAGCTAATCCTTTCAAGCCTCAATTCAAATAGTCCTGTAGCTGTCTCTATTGTCCTGGAAGAGGATTCTTGGATGAGGATTAAGATAGACGGTAAAATTAAATATGAAGGGATTTTAGTAAAAGGCACTCAGCAAACCTGGACTGCCCAAAAAACTTTGATTATTCGGGCTGGTAATGCGGGAGCAGTCAACCTTGTCGTTAATGACCAGCCTAGCCGAAAGTTGGGAAATATTGGTGAAGTACAAGAAGTTACCCTAACTACTAATAGTTGAATATCAGTTTCTGCTGAGGATCAATCACCTCTGACCTCTACTCTATGATTTTTGTTAAACTCCTTCAAGGAAAGCCAAAGGATCAGCAATAGAGATCGATGGGACTTCAAATTCGCCTTTAATAACAAATTCTAAACGTAACTTTAGCCAAGTAATAATCTCTCTGAATTCTAGAGCTTCTATAAAATCGGGTTGTTTAATCAACCAAAAATCAATTTTTTTATTTATCTCTTCAGAGAGAAGTGTTCTTTCGCTAAACACTTCATCAAGGGGCTCTTCTTCTACAAGAAAACGTTGGCTGGCTAAAACGTAATAGTAGGTTGTCATTGGTCAGTGATTAATATCTAATTACTCAAGATCAATTGTTAATCATCAAAAAATTTTTTAGGTTAAGGATCATTAATAATTTAGAATTTTCCTCTCATAGTTAGTTTCATTTCTCGGACTGCTCGTTCCATTCCTACTAACACGGCACGACTAACAATAGTATGACCGATATTCAATTCTTCTATCCCCGGTAAACAAGTGACAGGGTAAACATTCTGATAAGTTAAACCATGACCAGCATTTACTCGTAATCCCAAGTTTAATGCTTGTGTGCATCCTCGTCTTAAAAATTCTAACTCTTTTTGGCGTACTACATAGTTAGGAGCATCTGCATATTTACCCGTGTGGAGTTCAATAAATTGAGCTTGGGTGTCGGCTGATGCTTGAATCTGGGTTTCTTGTGCATCGATGAATAAACTTACTGGAATGTCTGCACTTTGCAAGCAGGTAACAATTTCTTTTAGACGATAATAATTCCCTACAATGTCTAATCCTCCTTCGGTAGTTACTTCTTCTCGCTTTTCAGGAACTAAAGTCACGTAATCTGGTTTAATGTCGAGGGCAAGCACAACCATTTCATCAGTGGCAGCCATTTCCAAATTTAAATGAGTGCGAACAGTTTTACGCAACAACCGCACATCTATATCTTGAATATGACGACGATCTTCCCTGAGATGGGTAGTAATACCATTTGCCCCTCCTAATTCTGCCAAGACAGCAGCAGCGATGGGATTAGGCTCCACCGTACGTCTGGCTTGGCGGATGGTGGCTACATGATCAATATTAACACCGAGAGTCAGCAATTAATTTAACCTCGTTTTTTGAACTCATGTGTATCCTTGTATTCTAACATTCACTATTTTAACTCAAGTCTTTAAAAGTTTTTATTATTGTTTAATAAAACTATTAACTATTATTATAATAATAACCTAATTTATTTTAATTAACTATTTTAAATAGGTTAAGAAGGTTTAAATCTTAATCCAAGAAAGAATTGATAAGGTTCCAGGTGCATCGTTTTTTATAAAAATGGATTTCCGAAATTAGATTCTAATCTAAACTTCATAAAAGTACTTGATATAAATTACTTTTTATACAAAGATTTTTCTAGTTTTTTATAAAAAAAGCACCAGAAAAATATTATCTCCTAATTACTTTAAAATTACCTAAATTTTTAGTGTATAAAAATACACTACTAATATAGTCAGCAACTAATTAAAATATCTCTTGTAATTTCTTTTACTTGTAATTTTTTTTAAGTTTATATACAAATATTTTTATTTTTTAGATATTTCCTCTAGGTATTCCTATTTTAAGATAATTTATATAAAAATTTAGATAAGTAAAAGTTACATAACGATTGAGTTTTTTTATAAACATCAATATAAGGGTGTGATTGGACAGACTTTTTATCTTGGGTTAAAAAATTAACTATTGCTTAGATAAAATTTATTTGTTTCTATTTTTGAGAATTAAAATGCTACTACTCATCTCTCACCATTTAATTCTGTTTAAAAGCAAATTTTAGAATATCTAGTTCATGTTTAATGAATATAATTTGGTTAATTTTATAATTTTTAGCTTTTTTAAAAAGAGCGCTACTATTGAAGTAGTAATAAAATCCTATATTTAACGAATACTGAAATTTTTTCTAAACTTTTAATTGTCATCAAAACTTATGTATGATTTTTTTAAAACTATTTACATTATTTTAAAAAAATTTTCTCTTAAAAGATGTTTTATTCTAGATTTTATTGATTAGCTTTTTTGTTAGTTTTATAAACTATTTCTTGAATAAACTTATGAGCTCTAACAATTAAATTCTATCACTTCATTAATCAAAATCAACTTATTTATCTATTTATTTAAATTGAGCTTACTATATTTCATGATGGTTGAGATAATTTATAAACATAGGAGACATTTATAATATTGCAATAAATATAGAATATATCTATTCAAATAGAGATCTACTAGCTTTTATTTTTACTTCTCTTTAAATTTTATCTTTAATAAATCTATTTTAAAATTAGGATTATTGATGTTAATATATTTTAAATATATTCTTAGTCCACATATATTATTCCAAAATAAAACTAATTTTTGATGGCTTTACAATAAAACAGATGACCTGGTTAGCTTTAAGTATAATTGCATATTTACCGGTATTTTATATTTATTTAAATATCTAAAATAGTTTTCTTTGTAAACAAGAAATTATCCCAAACTTTCTTAGGATAAGCTTTGTTAGATTGTGCATATTTTTGTCTAAGTAATTTTAACAAAAATATCGTTTTCTCTCTATTTTTAATTGAATAGCTGATAAGAAGAGCAAATTATTATAGTTTTATAACTAGATCGCTATATATTAATTTTTCCAGGAATTATCCTCGATTAATTATCAAATTTTGTTTTCAGTGGAAATTTTTTTGGAATACGGCTAAAAATTTTAACAAATTTTCCCATCCCGAAACCAAATCGTTTGTTGACAGTGACGGGCAACTTCTGACTCATGAGTTACAATTACTAGAGTAATACCAGTATCACTAAGTTCTTGAAAAATACCTAGGATTTCTTGAGTCATTTGGGAATCGAGAGCCCCTGTAGGTTCATCGGCCAGAAGTAACAAAGGATTATTGACAATAGCGCGGGCTATTGCCACCCGTTGTTGTTGTCCACCCGAGAGTTGATTAGGCTTATTATGAAGACGATTCCCTAATCCCACTTTTTCTAAGGCAGTAGCAGCACGCTCACGTCGCTTTTGAGTTGTGACTCCCGCATAAACCATCGGTAAGATGACATTTTCTAATGCTGTCATCTGCGGTAGTAGGTGAAATTGCTGAAAAACAAAACCAATTTTGCCATTACGAATGGCAGCTAATTGTGTTTCTTCGAGTCTCGACACATTCGTATTGTCAAGGTAATAAGAACCTGAAGTAGGACGATCAAGACAACCGACAATATTCATTAAGGTCGATTTTCCTGAGCCCGACGCCCCCATGATAGCATAAGATTTTCCTTTTTCTATAGTTAGACTAACGTTTTTGAGAGCATGGACAGTGGTATCGCCACTACCATAAATTTTAGAAATCTTTTCTAAGCGAATAATGATGGAGTGATATTCGTTAATTTTATTAAAAAAATTCAAGGTGTCTTGGGTAAATGCTAGACTGTCAGAGGACATTGTGAAGTAAGCGTCAATCTAACTGATTGTTTATCTTGTATTATGACGTACATTACAGAACTTAGACACTTCTTAATAGAATGGTTGATAATCGCCGTTCTTAGATAGTTTCCATTGAGTCAAAATTTTTCACTGATCCAGTGTGTTAGTTAGAGATTTTTTTGATGACTTGTTTTGCACCAATTAACAGTTAAATAACTACTTGTCTAATACTAGATCTTTCAGTGGGTCAGTTCATAGGTTTAACTTCTGCTATTAGCACAGCATCTTTAATCTAGGATAGCCAAAACTTTTCTCCTAATTCATATCGTGCTTAAATTAAGTCCTTGAATGAAGGGAACACGCCGCTAGATTATATCAGTCTAGGAGCCCCTAAATTTCCATATTTAGCCGAGTATTCAACCTCTAGCTATAAAAAAAGTTTTCATGATTTTACTTTCAATAGCCATTAGGATAGTAGAAATAATTAATTCATAACCTGATTGTTCTCGATGACAATTAAACGCTTAGCTAATTTTCAATCGTTTGTTTCCCAATCGTCTACTCCTCAATCATCCTCTAGACAGAAGAAATATTCCCCGTCTTCTGCAATCGTATTATCAGGAAGAGCTACACCCCCAGAAAAGCAAAAGATAGATGAGACCCTTCGTCCTAGTTGCTTAGCTGATTATATTGGACAAAAAGGACTTAAAAATATTTTGTCTATTGCCATAGAAGCCGCCAAAACTAGACAAGATTCTCTCGAACACTTACTCTTGTACGGACCTCCTGGACTAGGTAAAACCACTATTTCTTTAATTATAGCGACGGAAATGGGAGTTAACTGTACAATTACAGCTGCTCCTGCTTTAGAGCGTCCTAGAAATATTACAGGACTACTAGTTAATCTTAAGCAGGGCGACATTCTCTTTGTTGATGAAATTCACCGTCTAAACCGATTGACTGAAGAATTACTTTACCCAGCAATGGAGGATTATCGTCTTGACATTACCCTTGGTAAAGGACAATCTGCTAGAACTCGTACTATTTCCTTGCCTAAGTTTACCTTGATCGGAGCAACGACTAAGATCGGAGAGTTAACCTCTCCCTTACGCGATCGCTTCGGGCTCATTCAACGATTACAATTTTACAAAATTGATGAATTAACATTGATTGTATTACGAACTGCTAAAATTCTGAAGACGGAAATTACTAAAGATGGAGCAGCAGAAATAGCTCATCGTTCACGGGGAACCCCTAGAATTGCTAATCGTTTATTACGGCGAGTGAGAGACTATATACAAGTTAAAAAACTCGATTGTATTAGTAAAAAATTAGCAGCCGAAGCCTTGGATATTTATCAAGTGGATATTCAAGGACTTGATTCGACGGATCGCCTAATCTTAGAAACTATGATTAAGCAATTTCAAGGAGGACCCATTGGGCTAGAAGCGATCGCGGCTGCTACGGGAGAAGATGCAAAAACTATTGAAGAAGTTTATGAACCCTATTTATTACAAATTGGTTATCTTCGTCGTACACCTAGAGGAAGAGTCGTTACTAACCAAGCTTATCAACATTTAGAGCAAATAACTGAGGGACAGTTATCTACTATTTTTAATAGATAGTTAATTAAGAGTTCGAAATTAATTGACTGGGCTAGACTAGCCATGACAAAATCACAATATAAAAGACTAAAAATCTTTCTCTAAAAGTCGCGAATAACTTCTTTCAAAAGAACCAGTCAGAGTTCGATTTAATCACTCAAAAAATAATCTCTCCGAAGAGAGACTTGATTCTAAGCTTAATAGCTAATTTTTGACCTAATGACTTTAACCGGTTACTTGTTGGACTAAAGCAATAACGTCACTACGGCTTAATTTTTTTTTGCCTAAAGCCATCACTTCTAGAGTTCCATAGGCCAATGCCAAAGGAATTTTACAAAAATCCAAAGCCGGTCCTGGAGGCAAAGACTTAGTGTAGTAATCAGCTAACGTAAGGTTACGACGAGCATATTGATGAATATCTTGTTCTAGCCATCCCTGGGGCAGGAAATTGACTCCCCGTTTCAGATCTTCGCGATGATTACGGACAATATTAACCGCTTGTAACCCTCGACCAAATCCAATAGCATGAGTTCGGTTAGTTTGAGTCCCATCGTACCAGGCCCACAAGTCAGACAAAAGTAACCCTACTGCCCCAGCCACACTAAAGGTATATTGATCTAAGTTAGCTTCAGTATTGATTGTCCAGTTATTTTCAGCCCAATAGGCCATACGATCAGCCATTGCTGCTGTAGCATCCCAAACACGAGGAGCAATGGAGTTAGGAGCCAACAAAGCCCATTCTCCTACCCGCAAAGTTACATCTGGCAAAATAGCATTGTAAGACATTAATCCGACTGAAAAATTATCAATCCTAGTGTTTTCTGTCCCTGACTGTAAATCGAGACTCATACGGCGTAAGAGTTTAGCTTTGGTAAAATTATCAAGTTGAGGATGATCTTCTACTTCATCAATAGCCCGCATACATAAATAAGCAGAGGAGACAGCCTCCTGTAACCCATCTGGAAGACGGCTAATGGGAATGTAAAATGTTCTACTCGTTTCCTTGAGAAATTTTAAGGCATTATTTCGTAAAGTCATTTATTTAACTCCTCACACCAATTTAGGCAATAGCATAGACTTACTTATCTGAAGATATCTAACTAAACTATTATGAAGTTCCTGACTAAAGGAAAATTTACTATCTAATATGTTAGATATTAAAGACGATGTCCATTGTATTACGCTTAAGTAAAATTTGCTTTAATTAGATAGTTTCATCAGATTAAGTACATTCTGATTAAGTAAACGACAGCTCTCTATCCTCAATAAAATAAAAAGTTAACAAGTTCTAAAGATTCAGTTGTGACTCACGATATGAATAAGTCTCAACCAAGACAAGATCAACTATTGAGTGGTTCTCGGTATTAGAACTGTCTCTCTACCAAATCAAGATCTAACCGAGATTTCTGTGGGGCTTTATCTCCTCGGCATTGCAAAAATTAGTGAAGTTGAGCATGGTTTCATCGTTGATTTTTATTTAGGATCGCAATAATACAACCAGCGACCACCATGATTAAACTAGCATTTTGGTCAGATTCTTGCCAAGTGATTCTCAAAATTATTCTAGCTACAGCTACTATGATCAGCTTGAATACCTATCTAATTGATGCTGTTTCAAGAGTTATCCTGTGCGGACAGTTTAACCGCAGAGAACAAGGATTATTCTCAAGATTTATTAGTTTTTGTTGCTTTGGGAGAGTTAGTAATTAACATTAATACCTGAAAGTTATCAGCTGGTAGTTTTAAGTTTTACTATTATACAATAGTAATTTTGGCTTAAATCAGTAAGATATAGATTCTATGGCGATTTTTATTTAGATAGATAAAAGTGAAGAAACAAGGAAAATATTAGTTATATTAAAAATATATATATATGCTCCACAAATATTCCTACTAAAATAATAAAAATTAACAGTAAAGCCAATTAATAAACTTAGCAAAAACTACTTAATTTTGTTAAATAATTCTTAAAAAAAATAAAGCTACTACTTTTTATCTAAATATTTGCCTACCCAAAAGATGGGGCTTAAAAGCAAGATCTTGCTCGATAAAATTAGATACCAAAACTAAAATAAACTAAAAAATATATTTCATATATTTAAAGTTTACATAAATATATTTAAAACTTTTAGAATTAGTTTGTATTGACCAAACTAGAGTTTATCTAACCATGATTCGTCACCTTCGCAGAAGAACTCAAAGAAAACAAGCTTATGGAATCTACAATAATGGTAAAAGTCGTATTTTTATTCCCTTATTCTCATAATTTTTAATAGATTAAAAATAGTTGATTAAAAATTAAATAATTTTTACAATCTCAAGAATACCAAAATTATACAAAACTCAATCAATCTCATAATTTAGTAATTAATGAGAATATAGTCGGACAGTTTATAGCACTGCTATTATTATGAGCTATATAATTGAAAACTACTACTAACAAATTATATGGTACTGAGTATTTTCAGCACTAAACTCGGTATGTTACAAATTTTTTTTCAGAAAATGGAACAAGTAATTTTCTTTACTGTGATTCAAACAGAGCCATGCACCATTATATAAAAATTCTTAAAAAATTAATTACAATCTCTCTACATAGAAATTTTAGATATTTAGAAACTCTTCTTTTGAAGAGGAGCTAATATGCTCACATTCATTGTTACCATCAAACTAAGTAAAAAATTACTATGAATGTGACCATAAATTAAGCAGAACTGTTACTAGAGGGGAATAAGGAAACTCGTGTAATAAAAGACATTCTAGAAATCAGAATAACTCTAACTTTTTAGAGCTCAGCTATTTCAGATAAATCTAATAGTTTTACTCCGAAAAAGCTTAAAATATAAGAAAGGATAGGTTGAAAATCTAAAGATAATGAAATGTCTAACATGGTTTAAAGTATCTCCAATCAATTCTATTTTGTAAGATACTAATCAGCTTTTCTAAACTATTTGACATAAGCTCAAAATTGATTCCAGTTATATATAAAAGTTTCTCTGTTAAAACAACAGAATAATAGCTGAACATCTCATCATTTACCTTATATAGAAGAGCTCAAAGTATAATCATTTTAAAAATTTTTTTTTGACTCTATATCTTTGAGAGTTTTCTCTTTATATTTTGGATTTTCTAAAGAACTAAAAATTTTTTTAATATCTTTGGTATTTAGATTTTTTACTTTCTCACTTAGATTTAACTCTAGCCTTGTTAACTCATTTTAATATGTTTATATTGTAAATAACTTTTCACCTTATAAACAGACAATTTTTACCTAATGTTATTTAACCAAAGGAAATCCTAATTCATCTCGTTGTTGTAAATATAATTGAGCAATTTCTCTGGCTAAATTGCGAATACGTCCAATATAACGAGTTCTCTCGGCTACTGCGATAACTCCTCGTGCATCCAACAAATTAAAGCTATGGGAACATTTCAGAATATAATCTAAACTCGGTAACACTAACCCTCGTTTAAGGAGTTGTTTAGCTTCCTGTTCGTATAGTTCAAATAGTTTAAACAATAATTCGGGATCAGAGGCTTTAAAATTATAGGTACACTGTTCTACCTCACCTTTTAGAAAAATATCACCATAATTCACCTGATCGTTCCACTGAATTTTGGTAATGGCTTCTACATTTTGGAGATACATAGCTAACCGTTCCAACCCATAAGTAATCTCGATAGAAACGGGACGACAATCAATCCCCCCACATTGTTGAAAATAGGTAAACTGAGTGATTTCCATGCCATCTAACCAAACTTCCCAACCCACACCCCAAGCTCCTAGAGTAGGAGACTCCCAATCATCCTCGACAAAACGAATATCATGATCTCCAGGATGAATTCCTAACTTTCTTAGAGAGTCAAGATAAGTTTCTTGAATATTATTAGGAGAGGGTTTAATAAGTACCTGATATTGAAAATAGTGCTGAAAGCGATTAGGGTTTTCTCCATAGCGGCCATCTGTTGGCCGACGACAGGGTTCTACATAGGCTACTGCCCAAGGTTCAGGTCCAATTGCCCGCAAGAAAGTATGAGGACTCATAGTTCCTGCTCCTTTCTCTGTGTCGTAGGGTTGAATGATCAAGCACCCACAATCGCTCCAAAACTCATGTAATTTAGTAATGATTCCCTGAAAATTAATCGACACTTAATACCCTCACGTCTCAAAACAAATCTCAATAAACTGTCCAACGTCCATTCTGACACTCTGACCATTACATTTTCAAGGGTTATCTTGATCTATCTGAACTAGAATTTGCGGAGGAAAGTGTTTAAGCAAGGATGGAAAACTTAAAATGGATAATGATTTTTGCTTTTTTCTTAAAATATCAGTTTACTAAACAATGAAAAACCCGCCTCAGTCATCAGTCTGAAGAACACTGAGACTAACATGGACACTAGTAAGTAGGTAGACTTAAATTTAAATAAGTACAAAATAGAAAAGCACTTTTCTATTTTGTACTCACTAAATAAATGTTAGTCTACTTGAAAATTTAGCTAGTAGAATTAGAAGGGCAAAAACTATCTCCAGAATGAGAATAGAAACAGAAATATTATGTTTACCTGCAACAGGATGGAAAATTTTAGAAATTGCAGACTGGCTGAAAATTTTTAGAATATAATTAGGAAAACAATTTTCAAATAGATCCTACAAGGAACAGAATGATTGTACAATTTTTCGAGCTACCGTTTGTCTGAGAACTTGTTATTAAGATTTTTGTCTCTCCATTGAGAATCATATTGCTATTAAGAGAAAATAGACATATTAAGTGGTAGAGTGATCTCCCTGATAACTATTTCTACAACATACACTCAAAGCATAAATTATGTATTTTTTGATCTAAGCTAATCGCTTCTTGATGTTTTGCTTTAATATCTGCTGTGGAGACATTACTTTGGACAATTTGCCGTGAATACCGGCTGGTTACTTGTATTTTTTCCCATAATTTCTCTATTTAAGGACGATATCTTTAACAAATAGAATTGAGTTTGTTGATTTGCTCATTGCTGAGGTTAAGTTATTCCATTAATTTTTTTTGCCTCTTTTGGACTCGTCTTCCCAAGTTACTACATCTTCGGGCATGCTGTTGATGTTGACACTTAGAAATAAAACAATCCTGTTGTGGAAAATATTCTGCAAAAACGATGGCACGATGTAACAGAAGGGTGAACAAAGTTATTAGTCGCTTCAGGAAGTTAATACTGAGATATTAGGTTTCAGGATTTACTAACAACAATCAATTAAAATACAATAGCTTATAAGAGTTTTCACCTAATGTCTTTCCTCGGGGGTTTGCAAATTTTCCAGCATAAAAGTTTACAGTTCGATTATATTTCTCCTATTTCTTAGAAGAGTTGTAACCAATGATAATTCTTACTAAGAGCTGCTAGTGACCACTGCCCCAGGAATAAGCGAAACATCAAGTTAGATTTTCTAACCTTTAAGTACAAATTATGTAGATTAATTAACTTGCAAAAGAGAGTTTTTTAGGATAGGCAAGAAACGGTACTTTTTAATAAATTAGATATTATAATACTCTTTTTTTTTCAAGAAACTTACGGACTTGATTGTGAGTATAAAATAAACGAGACTTTACGGTTCCTACAGGTAACTTCAAAATATTTATAACCTCTTTTTGGGATACACTGTCTAAGTGATGTAATACTAAAGCAAGATAATGTTTTAATCTGAAGGTTTGTAATCATTGTTAAGCTAAATCTCAAGAATGCATCCGCATTAAGTCAGAAGTATCTGATGACAGAGAAAGGGTCATATTTAAGATTGCGCTATCTTTAGTTAAAGAGAGACTTTAAGCTAACTTCCGTCTTTTATCAGTAGCTACGTTCCAGGTAATTCCGTACAGCTAAGTAGAAAAATCATTGAAGTTTCGTAGTCGAGGTAATGCTTTCCAAACTCGGAGAAAGACTTTCTGTACTATGTCTTTGTCTTTTGTATAAGCTTGGTTGTTTGCCAACATGATTGTGCTTTACTTCACCAGTCAATTCACTTGTTTAGACTGAGAAGTTATTTGACAGTTTAATCAATGACGAAGAAGAATAAATATCTTGCTAGCTTTTAAAAAGTTGTCATTGAAATGTCATATCCATGCCATTCTTCATATATCTATCCAATTTATATTGGATAGAAAAAAATGAATAAATAGGGGATAAACTGATGCAAGGAGATCAGTGAAGAAGTTTTGAACAATACCTTTCTCAAAAAGTCTCTTTTACTTTAACTTGCTGAGAATTTAATTGCGTTTTTATTGACTGTCATGACTGTTCTTTATTAGAGACTTTTTATAAAAAAATATCAAGTAGAATAGACTTAAGTAATTGTTCTTATTATAAGTATCAACCAATGTTAAATTGCACTGTAATGCAACAAGCCCAATTAATCTTAATTGTCTTGGGTCTTTTATTGTATTCTACATCCCCTACTGCCTTACTAAGATTTGTCAAAACGACAGTTTCTTAAAAAAGACTTTCTTCCAAGAGAATGACTTATTAACATATAAATTTTGAGATTAGTAAAAGAGATATATTGATGGTGTGAGCAGTAAATAATTTAGGAAATTTACCTGTAGTTTTATCGAAAATTAAATCTTCATTTTACAAGGGAAATATTTAAAATCGTAATTATTGATTAGCTATTAGTAAGCGAGAGGCTAAAAGTCTATCCATCCACATTTCTAAATAAGCGCGATTTTTTTTTTGTTGTTCAAATTCAATTGAATTTAAAGAATAAGGGGCTAATCCTTTAATAGCAGCTGTGATTACACAAAACATAGATTTTTGAAAAGTCTGAAAAATTTTTACTAATAAGTCGTCTTCTTGACGAATACTTTTTTGGTAAAATTCGTGAAGATAGTCTGGCAAATAATGTCTCATATCCTGCATCAATAGAGTAGGTGGAATTCCTGCACATCCTACACAGAGAGGATCAGCGTGTAAAGCCCCATAAGTAAATAAACCTTGTTCTTTGGGAATTTTATAAGCTTGAGCGTTGTAAGAAATCGTTCCTAAAAAGGGAGTTCCTCGAAAGAAAATTGATTCTATATAAGGAATTGCTGTGTCAGCCAAAAAAGTTAGCCCAACAGATTTAGGAATAATATCGTAGCTTTTATTAAAAATAAAAACTTGATAAGCAATCGGTTTATTAGCATCTTTAACTAACCCATCTAAGATATGTTTAACTACTTGTGAAATTGATTTAATTTCTTCTTTGTCATAACGCTCAGAAAGAGACAAAAATAGATCAGCCATGACTCGCCAAAATTGCCCTAAACCACTATAATAGGACATCATTCTTATTTGTTCAGGCAAAAATTCAGGAAAAATCTTATCTAAAGCTAACATTAAAAAGTTATTTTTAAACTTAGCTTTAATAATCTGTTTGACAGTTTCTTTAAACTCTGGAGTATCTAAGTATCTATCTAGTCCTCCTCCTCCATGCCACATCATAGACTTCACACAATATTCAGCATACTCAAAATTAATACGGTCATGACCCCAATGGTCCAATAATTTTTGGAAGGAAACCTCACCATTAAAATATTTAAAAAAAGGAAATATTCTTAGGAATTGATTTTCAGCAATATAAATTAAATTACGGGAATAAGCATCTAATATCATTCCATAACTCTTTAAAATACCTACCACTTCAAGAACATTGTTAGGCGAGTTTTTGAGAAGTGCTTTTCCTTGTTCTAAACGATAGATGTACTCAGCAAGAGGATGGCACGAAGGTTTCAGTTGGATAGTAACCATAGTATATTTACTGAATTTTTGTTGACAGTTTAATTGGATGATTGCAGAAAAGTGATTGCCTTCTGTAGTTTTACATGAAGGGATTTAGATACCCCACTTTGTGTGTTAATTTATCAATACTGAATGGTACGCATTGCTATATGATGGAAAACGTGATTTCCAAGCGCCACCATCGATTAAAACAAGTTCTAAAGCGACGGCCACCGAATTTGACCCTCCTGACTGAGGATGTCCATAAACCTCATAATCTATCTGTAATTATACGCACCTGCGACGCTGTAGGAATCTTTGAAGTTCATAGTGTTAATGTTACGGGAGAATTACCCACTTTTTTTCAGGTATCTCAGGGCAGTGAGAAATAAATTTTTCTAAATATTCATCCTGAGCCAAAAACGACAATAAGTTACCTTAAAGACCAACAATTTCAGATATATGCAGCTCATTTTAGTTCCGAATCCTTAGACTATCGTCATATAGATTAGACTCAACCTAGCGCTATTATTTTGGGAGCAGAAAAATCGGGAGTGACTGAAGAAGCGGCTTAATTAGCCGACGAACATATTGTTATTCCAATGTTGGGAATGGTGCAATCTCTCAATGTATCTATGGCTACCGCAGTTATGTTATTTGAAGCGCAACGTCAACGGTTAGCAGCACAAATATATGATAATACTCGCCTAGATTCTGAGATATATAATCAAGTTTTATTTGAATGGAGTTATCCTGAAATAGCACGAGTTTGCCTCCAACAAGAAAAATCTTATCCCACTTTGGGAGAAAATGGAGAAATAAAAGAAAGCTTTTCTAAGTACTTAGACATCAACAAACGATTCTATTTTAAAAACTATTAAGGAGGTAGGTAAACTGTCAACTCATACTGAGAAAGTCAAAAAGTTTTCTAAAAAAATAAGCTTAAACAAAACTTAAAAATAATGGAGACATCAGTTAGTGTAAATTTTACATTAAGTTTTCATCTGCTTGAATAAGATTTAGATTTTTATATTTAAATTTAACTTAGTCAATTTCCTTGGTTTTTTGATTTTTAATAAAAAGTCTTCCCACTTTTAAACTATTTTGTTCTGAGCCTGATTCGATAGCAATGATAGAAACTATCGCCTATTCATGTTAGAAGATGAACGCAAATCAGCTAATTCATCTTCTTTTATTCTTTACCATCTATTTTTAACTCTTGGGAATAAGAATATAACCACCACTTTTAAAACTAATCTATTTATTTCTAATAAATTAGATATATTTATTTTTTGATAAATTTGTTGTTTTTTAAATTTCTTCTTTGTATAAGAAAGAAGTGACAGCTTGTCAGAGATTAAAGCCTAATTTATCTAGATATTTTAAACAGGTTCTTTATAGCTAACTTTATATCAAATTTAAAATCAACAAAAGTCTAAGTACTTTGTCAAGCAAAATAACACTAAAACTTGAATAAAAATAGATTTTTTATTCATAAAAAACATCACCCAAAAGAATATAAGTTTTATTTATTAAAAGTCATAAAAAACTAGATTAAGTTTTTTACCCTCTAGAGTAAATAGCTAAATAAAAAAAAATTTTTCTATATAAAGTAGAATTTAATGATAGGGCTAATTATTTATATAATCTTAGAGAAGTAAAATTATCTAAATAATTAGATTAGTGCTTTAAAAGAGAGAAAATTTTTTGCTCCCTTAACTGTTGACGAGAGTCGTAATGAGGATCTATTTGAAGTTTAATTATCTAAAGATTTAATTTCTTAGTTAGAACTAGAAAATATCATTATTTTGGAGAATGGCATTAATGCCATTCTTTATAAATGAAAAACCATTAGAGAAATGCTAGAAAATACTGGATGTGAACTATAGTATCTACCACCTGAATTTTCGGATTTAAACAAAATTTAGAATTGTTAATTTTTTGTGTAAACTTAGTTCAAATAAATATTTACTAAATTTAAAATAGTTAGAGAATGTGTAGACGCCACTTTCGAAAATTATCCTAAGTTTTTTGCAGCCTACAATATTAATTTACCACCTCTTAAAAGTAATTCCAATCACTAAAATCATGTACAGTCAATCTAAGTATAAGTTTTTTGCTGTTTTTGGAAATTTTTAAGTATAAATCTTAACTTATAGGGTTATTGATTAAGGTGTTATGCCTTTCCTAAAAATCTTTGTAACGGTTTTTATTTGGATAAATTAAAATTGAAAAGTAAAAAAATATTAGTTGTACTAAAAAATAAAACCTTACTCAAAAGATATTCTTACTGAAATTATAGTAATTAACAATAAGACTAATTAATTAACACAACAACTAGCAGAATATTTTTAAGTAAATTAAAGTTTTATTATTCATATTTTTAGAGGCTATGAAGTAATGAAAAGTCTAGAATTATTCCCTTATAGGCAAAGAAAGTTTTCCTTAATTGAGACAGAGCAGCTTATAAAAAAAAATAACAATGCTACTCTACAAGAACTAATCACTCACATACACAAAAAAATAAGTTTTACAATTGATAATCGCATCATCTATCGTTTGATACACAAAATTTACTTAATCAGAAAAAACTTTATTTTTTATAATATCCAAACTTTTATACCTGACTTTAATTAATCAAAATGAAGTTTATTTTTTATAAAATTGGTATTTTACCATAGCTAATAGGATACAGAAATACTCATGATATAACAATAGCTAAGGACTTATTTTATCATGGATAGTTGCCTGCCAAATATAATAATAAAATTAGATAATTAATAGAATTTATAGGAAAATAATTAGCATTTTTATTCCTTCTTTTTAATAATTTTTGCTATATAAAAAAATAAAGAATATTGAGAAATTCAAGGATTTCCTAGTTATATACACTTCAATAAAACGCTTTATTTAGTAACCTATAAAGACATGATTGGTTCGTTTGTCCACCGCGGGGAGAAGATTGATCTTCTCTTAGGCTTAACTTTCTTACTACTGCTTAATTAAATATTTTTTAATTTCTATTAAATGTAGAAATATAGAAATGCCTGTTGTTAGTGTTATTTTCGAATAGCCCGCGTACCTTTAGGAGAGTATTTAATACCGGTAGCTAGGAATATTGTTATCACCCCCAATATGAACTTAAAAATGGAAGTTACTGGAAAACTAAGACTCCTTGAAATAGATAGCAGTTAGAAATGTTCGTGTTAAGGTTAAACTGGTTTTAAAATTTAAGTAAGACAATTGGTTGTTGAGAATCTCAAAATTACTATTACCCTCCAAATTAGTTTCAAAAATCCCAAATTTTTGAGATCAAATTTTTATGATAATTATGTAGTTATTATTAAGTAGGCTGTTATTGAAATTAGAACTCAATGTTAATTATAATTAAGTCATGTGATTTCTTTAATTCTGTTTCTTATTCACGATTCTCAAATACAAAAAAATCAGATGTTTCACAAGTAGTAAATATAAAAACTACTATGCTAGTTAATTATAATAAAAGGTTGAGTTACATTTTTTTCTAAAACTTTACCGATAATACAGCTATCTTTAAATCCTGACTTAATAAGATTTAATAAACAATTATCAGCTTTATCTGAAGGAATTGAGGCAAGCAGTCCCCCAGAAGTTTGAGGATCAAATAGTAGGGGAAATTTATTTCTATGTTTAACTTCTTCTCGATTAAGAATATAATTACTTGCCTGTAAATTTTGAAGGTATAAAGAGCTAGTAATTCCCTGTTTTGTTGTTTGCATTGCTCCTTCCAAGAGGACAATATCTTCTAAGTCTAAACTAGCCGATATGTTAGAAGCTTTAACCATCTCTACTAAATGTCCTAGTAATCCAAATCCAGTAACATCTGTACACGCTGTAGCTTCAAATTCTAAGAAAATCTTTGCTGCTTGTTGGTTCGATAGTAACATGGATTTGACAGCATTATCAATCCATCTTCCTTTAGCTTGATAATTCATATCAGCTGCAAATAAAGTGCCCGTTCCAATTCCTTTAGTTAAAATCAGTTTATCTCCTGAATTCATCCCACTTTTCTTTAAAAGATTATCTAAAGAAATAAAGCCATTACAGGATAATCCTAATGCTAGTTCTGAGGATTCTATCGTATGACCACCAATTAAAGAAACCCGAGATTGATTTAAAATTTTAATAACTCCAGAAAGCAATTGATATAGGGTTTCTTCTAGTTTTTTTTCTAACCCATAAGGAAGGGTAACGATTGCTAAAACACTATGAGGAGTTGCGCCCATGGCGAAAATATCACTTAGACAATGATGAGCAGTAATTTGTCCAAATATAAAGGGATCGTTAATTAAACTTGGGAAAAAATCGATAGTTTGCACTAATAGATTTTGATTTTTTACAATTATTATTGCTGCATCATCAGGATTATTTAGTCCAACTAAAATATCGTTATTTTGCTTAATTTCTAAACGCTCTAAAACTTTTTCTAAAATAGAATTTCCAACTTTTGATCCACAGCCAGCACAAGGCATTAAATTATTTGTTCTTAAATTTAAACTATCAATGGTAATGAGTTGATTTTTATTCATTGAAGGAATTTTTTTAAATTGCTGCATAAATTGTCGATCAATATAATCCTTCCAATGCCATAAAATAGAAGATTCCCAGCCCAAATAACCCCAAGAGGCTATCGCTCTTTTGTCTCCTGTTCCAATTAGACTTAAAAAATACTTTTGAGGTTGATAGGATATTAAAGGTTTTTCTAAAATAATTTTCTGTAAGTTTTTAAATAAAGGCTTTCCTTGTCGAACGGCAAAAACCCCCGCTTTGGGATAGGAAGTATCTTGAATTGTAGCAATATCGCCGGCTGCAAAAATATTGGTATGGGAAATAGATTGTAAGTTATTGTTAACTAAGATAAATCCTCTATTATCAGTTTTTAATCCACAATCTTTTATCCAACTAGGTGCTGATGCTTGAGTTACCCAGAAAACAAAATCACAGTCAACAGCTAAACCTGTATCACAATAAACTTGATAACTATTAGAATTATTGGATGTTACTTTTATTACCCTCTCCTTGAGAAATAGTTGTATTTTTCTTTTTTCTAATACATTTTTTGATCTCTTACTAACCCAATAATTATGACTGCTTAGTAAGGTTTCTCCTCGATGAAATAGATTAATTTTTATATTAGATAAAGGCTGGTTAGATTTTTGTAAAATTCCAGTTAAACGGCTGTGTATATTTAAAGCTAATTCAACCCCTCCTGCGCCGCCACCAACAATACTTATAGAATATTGTTGGTGAGGATCATTAATAACCATTTCAATTAATGCATTCCAAACTGTTAAAAATCTGGAAATAGGTTTAGCAGTAATCGCATATTGAGAAGCGCCAGGAATATTAACCGTTTCTGGAGTACTTCCAATATCAATAGATAAGTAATCAAAGTCTACTGGAGGATAATTAGCGCAAATTACTTTGTTATTAATTAGATCTAAATTAATCGCTTTATCAAGATAAAGTTGAGCTTGAGAAAATCGAGCAAGACGACGCAGATCAATATGAGTTTCATCAAAACTGTAAAAACCAGCTATATGACCTGGTAACATTCCTGAGTAGGGGGTGTGGGAAGTATCTGTAATTAAAGTGAGTCGTACTCCAGGAATTGGATTCATTCCCCATAATTTTAGTGTTATTGCATGGCTGTGCCCCCCCCCAATTAGTACTAAATCATGGATAATTGGACTCGGTTTTGATTGCATCATTCTGTTTTATACAAAAATAATCTACAGAAAAATTTTATTGGCTATAGTTATCTAACTTATCTTAATTTATCTCATTTTTTGTCTAAAAAACAATACCTAATATTTATTATATACTAAGTATATAAGCACAAATAAGTCTAAAATAAAAACGTAGTTTAAAAGAAACAATGACTAGATACTAGCCTGTCTAAAATTTAGCTAACATAATTAGAAGAGTAAAAACTCTCAAAGTATACTCACGACCTCAAAATTTCTTTCAGAATCAGAACAAAAACAGAAATTTTATGTTTAAATCTAAGAAAATAAAAAATAAAAAAAATCTTAGATTGAGCAAAACCATAAGAAGAACAGTTTCTGGACAGATGATTCAAGGAGAGAACTAATTATAGTTATCTTCAAAAAGTAAAAAAAATAACTTGTAACTAAGAAAATATAAAATTTTTTAAAAAGTACTTAAAAAAAGATAAAATAACTTATGAGAGCTAATGATTATCGAGATTTTTTTTAAAAAAAAGAGAAGTATAATTTACTTACAGTAAAATCTATATATTTTGAATAAAATAGCTGAAAATAGAGATAGATGAAATTCATCATACAGAATGTATAAAGTTATTTGACATAGTAATTATAGAAAAATGACTAAATATGATAATAACATATGAACTGAATAAAAGTTTTAATTATATTTAAAGCAGTAAGTCGCTTAAAAAATTTAGATAAAGACGTGGATAAAGTTTAAAAAATTGGTAAAAATGAAGGAATAAATAAGGTAATTATTCTTGATTCTGATTCAAGATATATAAATAGTTTACTTAAGAAGAAACTGAAAAAATGAGAAGAAAAAATATTTCATTTATTTTTTTACCAACTTCTACTATAAGAAGTTAATTTAATAAAAGGAAAACGGACTACATTAAAAAAAAATTAAATCAATGGAAGAATGTTTAAAGATAAATACGATTTAGCTGAGATAGTCAAATAAGATGACATGAGTTAAACTTTAATCACTTAAATATGGAAATACAAGATTGTTTGTTTTTTTATCGTTCATCTAAAGCTACCTATTTAGGTAGCTTTAGATGAACATTATTATACTAGTGAATTATGTCTTACACCTAAATTATATAATTCTTAAAAAGATTTTGAAAGAATTAGTGACTATAAAATAGATTTTAATTTAATTTGAATATTGATGTTTTTTCCAACTACCAGAATAGCCGATTCACCAAATTTAGGAGGACCGCTCTTAATTATTGGATTGCTAGAAAATCCAAATTTTTCTGTAGGAATTCCTAGAAAATTACGATTTAGTTCACCATCTTCGTTATGGTCTAAAAAAACTGCCACAGCATAGGTTTTTGGAGGTAAATTATTGAATGTTACCCGCATAGGATTATCGGTGATTTTGACACATTCACTTTCAACTGCATATTTCTTACTGTCTGGAAAACCTCTACTGCTTGAAAATAGACTTAAACAAAGCTGTCCTCGATGTTCTCCCAACCCAGAAATTTCAATTGTGAGCTCGCTCATTAAATTGGCATTTACAGAGCTAGAAATACCTAATATTCCCACCAAATATACTAAGCTAGCACTTATTTGAGATCTATACTTCATTAGAGTTTCCTATAAAAAAAATATTTAGTATCAATATAATCGTTATTTGTGTCCTTCCAAAGTGGTCGTTTAAGAGAGTGATTTTATTACTAGGTTTTATCTTGACTTTAGCATCAATGCTCTCTCAGTCAACACTTCACTAAATATAATATTCTTGTCAAGATTATTAAGTTTTTATTGAATCAGAATAATTTTTCTATTACTAGAGTTAAAAAATCTAGTCATTCATTTTTATTAACAGAGTATTATTTTCAATAATATAATTGCTTTTACTGATTTAATAAAGATTAACTCAAAAATCTAACTTAATCTTTCAACTAATTTAATTAAAACATATAATGCGCTTTTAGTAAAATTTATAAAAGTTTGAAAAAAAATTAATAATTAAGTCAGCTAATCGCTAATCATCTTAGCATTCTTCTTAAAATTAGAGATAACCAACATTCAACTTTATTTAAAAATATATGAAAGAAAACTTTCGGGAGTCTTGCCATGTTTCGACCCCAAAAGCTTTTGTCTTTCATTCTTACTCCTCACACATATCTGTCTTGACACAAGTTTTTCCTCAAAGTTCCTATAAAAGTGACAGTTTTTTGATTATTACTGTTTAACAGATAACGTTCATAACAGAAACCTTACTTTGACGACCACATTTAGGCATAATTAAATTTTGCCTTTTTAAGCAGAACATAAAACTTATCAATCTGTTGATAATCGATGCTCCATTCTGATGTCATAACTGAGATCTGGCAATATAAATCTATAATTTGAAATATAATAACATCCATGATACATGCACTAAATCAACTATAATATCGACGATTATCACAATTACAGCCTTAAAGCCTTAAAAAAGGAGAGGTCGATGCTGATCGCAATCGTTCTGCCCTAATTTAGTCACGGGAGTATAAACTTCTCTTTTATCTAATTTACCAAGCCAGCTTAATCAATATTATCCGTAAATATCTTCATGTTATTAGTCATTGAGAAGAGAACTAGTCCAGAACCAAAAGAATTCAAAAATCTTGCTGATGGTTATAATGTCTTGTACTTTGTCCACAAATTATAACCATCTCGATTCATCTGTCACCTTCAAAGCTGTTGAACGGTTACAACTCCTTAATACTAATCTTGAAATTTTACTTGCTAAAGTTAATGTTTGAATTAAAAATGGAAGAAGAGCAAAAGAATTTTAGAAGATGCTTAATTTATCCCATTTAAAACTAATATTTTTCTCATAGTGACTTTTTAACTAGCTTCTCAACAAGAAGTGCTCATAAAAAACTATCCCAACTCTTATTTTAAAATTTGCTTAATTAGCTTATAAGACGGTAGCATAAAATATTGTGCCTTAGCTCGGTCTTATTCTAACCCAAATTAGGTTGATTTTTAGCGTTGTAGATCTTAGCTGAGTACCTAACCTGAGAATTGTAAAGAAAAAGGTCCAGTTGATTAACTGAAAAATTTTAACATTGAACTTAACTTAAAAATTGTGGCTTTTCTAGCCTAGCTGTAACAGAATTACAATAAAGCATGAGTTCGACAAAATCAAAAAACACTGTCGTTATTCTTAATACATTCAGTTCAAATCTGACGAAGTTGACGATTTATTATCTGAAATAATAACCGCAAACGATCAAGACCACAATAATTGTTATGAAACAGTGGTAAGCAGGATTAACCTATTTTTTACTCTAAATTAAGATGAAATTTTTGGGGTAAATAGACGTAAGCAATCAGTGGACTAAAGAGTTCAGTTCTTAAGCAAGATATTCTCGGGCTCAAAATAAGTTATCAACTAAATTCTAGATTAATTCAGAAACCAGTTAATAATTATCTATGTAGCTTCGGGGAAACTTAAAAACTTGGGGAACTTCAATGAAAGCTTGATCAAACTAATTTTCATAATTTTTACTTTAAACATTATCTTTAATGACATAAGCTCTACAGAACGACTATAGCTAATTAGATCAATAAATACCTTATTATTCTACATTGCAAAAAAATTACAATGTAGAATAATATTTAAATATTTGATTTCCTGAATAAAAACAAATGATTAGTAATTAATTTACTTTATTGCCAATAGATAACATTATCTTTTTTTTGCAAAAAATGCTGTCAATTGAGAAACAAAATAACAATTTTGTTTAAAAAAAACTTTTACATAAGTAATTTACATGGTAAAATACTCCGGTAAGATTAGGATTAAATCTTATATCTCTAGCACTAGACATTGAAAAAATATGCTTTTAGGCTAAAGCTGCTCCTTTCCTTTTGATACCTAAATTTTTGTCAACCTAACGTTAATCTAGATTTACTTCCTTTCCAAGAAATTACTACATTTTTTTCCAAAATATATAGATCTAAATCTTGGGCTTAACCTTTCACATGCTAATTAACAATAATTACAACTTGAGCTATTAACATAATCATTATATATCTAAAAATACGCATAAAAACGCATTTTTAATTTATTCTTAAAACAAGAAAAGTGCAATTTTGGAGATTGCCTATCAGCACAGGCTATATCTAAAACTATTAGAACTTGTTGGAAAATTCAAATATCAACTATTTTAATAATTTTATTATTATTTTTTGTTTGTGTTAACCACTGAGATTATTTATGATTATTGGTAGGAGGAATAATATATTTCTCTTTTAAAAAGTAAAAATTAAGATCAAACTTAGTAAAAAATAACTAATTTTTATGTTTTATCAAGGCATAATCTTCGACTGAATCGCAAACACTTAGTGTACATCAATTACCTTATTTTACTGTTTATCTGATAAAAAGTTATATTCATACGTTGGAAGGATCATTGATTTAATATTCATTAATACCTCTGTTCGACTAGATTGATCTAGATAAACTTTTAAGCTGTGTAGGAGTCTTCTGTGGATCGTTTTTTTTGTAGAAACTAGTTATATTTTACGATTTTTAATAACTGAAATATACTAAAAAAGGAGTTTAGTATACACTGTGCTTGGGAGTAATTATAAGAAAAATTATCATAAATAATAAAGAAAGAGCGATCTAAATCTTTCATTTTTTATTTTCTGTATCTGCCATTCATTATAGTATGCTAATTTTTAATAGTAAAAGGATGTCAATGTAGGCAAATAGACCAAGATTAATTTCAGTGTTTCCATCACTTCACAATTAAATTAATAGTACTCTTAGGTTATACTCCCTGTGTATGTTATGATGGGCGAGTAAATAACAAAACCTAAGTTACAAAGCCTCTAGGGGAGATTGCAGTTTTCATCAGAGTTAAAAGCTACAACTATTACCAGGTTGAACTGAGGCATTTATTTAATTGAGTCCTTGTCAAATTAGCATGGCTAACTATTCTAAGCAAGAAGTTACCATTGCCGTGGTCGGTGATATTCACGGTCAGTGGGAAGAGGATGATAATCTCGCCTTAGAAAATTTAGGAGTTGATCTTGTCCTCTTTGTCGGGGATTTTGGGGACGAAGCAGTTTCTATTGTTCGTTTAATTGCTGACCTTACTCTCCCTAAAGCCGCGATTATGGGCAACCATGATGCTTGGTACACTGCCTCAGACTGGGGGCGCGAACAATGTCCTTATGATCGAACTAGAGAAGATTGGCTACAGGCACAACTCGATTTATTAGGGACAGCCCATGTGGGTTATGCGAAGTTAGATTTCGTGGAATTAAACCTCTCGGTGGTGGGGAGTCGTCCCTACAGTTGGGGTGGATCTCAATGGAAAAACAAAACTTTTTTACGAGATCGTTACGGTGTCACTAGTTTTGCAGAATCTACTGCTAGAATTGTCGCTGCAGCCAAACAAACAACATACAATACTGTGATTCTTTTGGGACATAATGGACCAACAGGATTGGGAGAAGAACCTGGGGCAATCTGTGGACGTGATTGGAAACCCCTGGGTGGTGATCACGGTGACCCTGATTTTGCAGAGGCTATCACTGAAGTTCACGCTTTGGGTAAGCATATTCCCTTCGTAACCTTCGGGCATATGCACCACCGATTACGATATACAAATTCTCGACTCAGAATTCAAGTTGAACATAATTCAACAAACACAATTTATTTAAATGCTGCTAGTGTTCCCCGCTACATAAAAAAGGATAAAGTTAAATTACGCAATTTTTCATTAGTTTCTTTAAACCGAGGAGAAGTTAGAGAAATGTCTTTGGTCTGGGTTAATCCTGATGGGATAATTTTTTCTCAAGAATGTTTGTATCGTCATCAAGATGCTATTGCCCCAGGTGCAGCCTTCCTGAATACCCAACTTTCTTAACCAATCAACTAATCTTACCTATTTCTGGTACTCATGTGTGGAGCTTTTTACTGGGGATTCATAAAGTCTTATTAATCACGTGTTATTCTAAGAATTTTTGATAGAATGGAATCTGCTCGTATTATTGGAGAGGTGGCAGAGTGGTCGAATGCGCCCGACTTGAAATCGGGTTTGGGTAAAACCAACGTGGGTTCGAATCCCACCCTCTCCGTCATGAGATCAATTTTTAAGAAGTTTTTGAGCCAACACAAGGTTTTAAAGTTGAGAAGTCACTTTGAGCGATAAGAATCGACTAAAGTGGTAGACGATGGCTTATGACCGTTAGAAAACTTCCTGTGTTTTCCTTTCCGGAGGTCGTTTTATTTTGTAGGTCACCCATTCCTCTCCATATCTTTGAATTTCTCTATAGTATGATGATAAATACGGTTTTGGAGAATGATAGTTGCTTTGGAGTTTTGATGGTTAATTTTCTCAATGGCAAAATTACTAAAGTGGGTTATTGTTCTAAAGTAATTCGATTTCAACGTTTACCTGATGATTGCATGAAAGTTCTTATCCTTGGACAGCGAAGATTTAGACTGCTCGATACCGTTCTAGAAAAATCCTATCGAGTGGGATTGGCAGAATGGGTCAACGATCAACCTTCATCTAAAGATGATAAGACCTCTAGCCGACGAAGTATAACAGTTATTTAAAAATGTTATACGCCTCTCAGCAAAATTGACAGATCAAAAGATTGAATTGTCCAAAAAACCTATTGAGTACATAAAATACTGCAACTCTCTTAAAACGTAAATCAGAGACCTTAATTTTAAATCCGAGATTTTAACTTGTACCTGTAATCATTTAGCAGCTAGAACGGCTTTTTAAATAGACTGAGCTAGTGCCAATAGCTCAAAACTGAGCAATATCTATTTTTTTGAGCGATAATACCCGATAAGCCCCAAAAACCTTTAGAGTCTCCGTATAGATTCTCAGTTCAGCTAGAGCTTCTTCAATAGAATTTAACTCTGAGTTGATCTCAAGATCGATAAAAAAGAGATATTCTCCCAGTGATCGCTTGGTAGGGCGCGATTCGATACGACTTAAATTAATTCCCCGTTTGGCAAATACCTCCAAGGGTCTAACCAGGGTGCCAGGGACATTATCAGGAATACTAAATCCTAAGGAAATCCGACTCCCTTCTATGGTGGTTGGCGTTAATTCCAATATCCAGAACCGAGTACAATTATCGGGATAATCGTTAATATCATTGATCAGAATGGGAAAGTTGTACAGCTTGGCAGCACGGGGAGAGGCGATTGCCGCCGAGGTGAAATCGAGATCGAGTTGATGTAGAGCTTCAGTGGTCGAATTTGTTGGAATTAAAGAGACAGAGGGTAAATTCTGTTCTAGCCAATGTTGACATTGTGCTAAAGCTTGGGGATGGGAATAAACTGTTCTCAGTCCTTTTAGAGATTTTCTTCTTGATAATAAAGCATGGGAGATGGGCAAGACTAACTCTTGTTGAATCTTGAGTTTGTCTAATTGCCAAAGGCTGTCGAGAATGATAGCCACTGTTCCCTCTGTAGAGTTCTCCACCGGAACAACAGCCTGTTGAGTTTCCCCATAGGCAACAGCGTATAAAGATTGAGCAATTGTAGGATAGGGACACAGAAGAGATTTTTTTCCCTCTTTTTGCTCTAACCAACGCTGATAAGCCAGGGTAGCCGTTTCTGCATTAGTTCCCGTCGGACCTAGATGAGCAATGGAAATAGCCATAGGGAATAAATTTGTAATCTGATTGATTATATCGAGATTTGGATCGCTATACTTAAGTAATTTAACTCAATCGAAAGTTCACATGATGAATATCATTTAATTAGTAAAAATTCTTCTCAAAATTTGTCTAATAAAAATTTATTTTACAAAAAATAAATTTTCTTGAGCCTTTAAAAGGAGTAAACTAAAATTAAATAAAAAATTTTTCTTTAAAATATTTTCAGGTAAATCAATTATCTATGGATGTTTATTTGGGTGCTTTGGAGTTAATATCCATCGTTGTTGAAGATACTTCACTTCAGTGCCCTTGCATAATTTGCGACAACCTCAACTCTTAGTCGAGGCGATTACCAGTCCAAAATTAATATAATTTATTTCTAAAGGTCTCTTTGAGTTAAAGATGTATCCCCTCCATTTTATGAAGTTTTATCATTTCTAACCCATAGTTGTTTTAAACGTTAAGACCGATAGTCAAGACAAGGCATATTTAAGATTTCAAGAATACGAAAACTCTGATTTTTTTAAATAAAGCGTACTTTAAAGTAGGAAATACTATCACAGAGCTAAATAGCGCTCTGTATCTCACTTTATCTGCTTCCGCAATAACTAATGTCCATAAGGACAATAAATCCAGATTAATCTCCATAAATATAAGCTGAAGTAATTTTTATTATACATAAGAAGAGATAAAGTTAAATTATCTCTTCTTATGTATCTATTTGGATTCAAAGATAATGCTTAAGCTTCTTTGGCGGAAGAACGACGACGACGACGACGAATTACAGGGCGTTCAGAGTCACTTTCCGGTAGTTTTGTTGATGTTTCTTTATCATCTATCTTCTCGTCATTATCAGAAAACTCAGACACCTCAAGGGGAATGGACTGAGGTATAACAAATGATGTGTCTCCACAAGAAACCTCTGGTTCTTCTTTTACCTTTTGCATCCTTTGTTCCTTTCTTATTTCTTGTGTGTTCGACATATTTACTAAATTTTCAGGGAACTTAACGGATACTAATACAGACTTAGGGTCTTTAAACTCACGATCAAGACGCACTAGGGGGGAGACTCCCATTAAGGCATATAGGTTTTGTTCCAAAGGAGTCATTTCCACAGATACCTTTTCCATGGGTATTTCTTCTCGGCGTAAATGCCTATGCCCTCGTTCTTTCCTGGGTTCAGCTTCTATTTCTCCTAAATAGTCACTCTCTTTTACCACGATATTGGGAACTACTTTAGTCATTAACTCATCCTTTAACTGAGGTTGAGATTGACGACGACGACGACGACGAGTGGCATTGGAGGCATTCCCCTGTTCTTGATAGCTCGGATGGTGAAGTAATTCCAGTTGACTAGGGGTCTGGTGTATTTCATTTTCCAAACTAGATTCTCCAATGATTTCAGGCTTTTCCACCAATTTTTCCACTGGTTTCACAACAGGAGAAGGGGAAACCACAGTAACCGTTTCCAAAGGAAGCAATTCGGATTGTCCTGGAAGGCGAACCATATGTCCTAAACCACCACAACTGGAACAAGGTTGACTAAATAATTCGTAAATATTTTTGCCTTGACGTTTTCGAGTCAGTTCAACTAAACCTAATTCCGAAAGTTGTGCAATTTGGGGCCTAGCTTTATCAGATTTGAGGGCTTTATTGAAATGTTCTAATAGCTTAAGTTGATCGCGCCGTGAGTCCATATCGATAAAGTCTACAATAATTACCCCTCCAATATTACGTAGACGCAATTGACGGGCAATTTCTGTGGCTGCTTCACTATTAGTCCACAGAACCGTTTCTCTGGCTGTTGCTGAACGAGTAAATGAACCAGAGTTAACATCAACGACTGTTAACGCTTCGGTTGGTTCAATGATGACGTAACCGCCAGAAGGTAAGTCAACCCTTGGTTTTAGCGCTTCTCGAATTGCGGCATTGACGCGAAAATAATCTAAAACTCCAAGATGTTCGCGGTGATGATCAATCAACACTCCTTCAGGAGAACGACCACCACTCCAATTCATTAAGTGCTGTTTTACTCGTTTTACCCCTGCTTGGGAATCTACAACAATGCGGTTTACCTCTGCATTATACATATCTCGTAACACCCGTTGAATAAAATCGTCATCACGGTTGAGTAGAGAAGGAGGACGAGTTGAAGTAGCTTGAACTTGAATAGATTCCCATTGTCGCTGGAGAAACTCTAAGTCTTCCATAATTGCTTCTTCAGCTTTCCCCTCGGCTTCGGTTCGAACCAGTAACCCCATTCCTGCAGGTTTAATCAAAATAGCTAAAGCACGTAGTCGACTACGTTCATCATCATTTTTAATTCTTCTAGAAAGGTTAACCCCTCGACCATAGGGCATTAAAACTAAGTACCGACCTGGCAATGTAATATTTCCTGTGAGTCGTGGACCCTTGTTTCCCGTGGGTTCTTTCATCACCTGAACCAACACATTTTGTTGAGGAGTCAACAACTCTGTAATGGCTCCCGCACTTCTTTTTAAGCGAAGAGGACCTAAATCGGTGACATGAATAAACCCATTGCGTTCTGCATCTCCAATATTGACAAATGCTGCGTCAATGCCTGGAATTACATTTTCGACCACTCCTAAATAAATGTCGCTAACTTGTTGGTTGCCAGTGGCAACCACTAACTCCTGAATTTGATCTTCCCAGAAAACAGCAGCAATGTGGTGTTGCTCTGCGATAACAATTTGCTTTGGCATGCAATTCCCTCAAACTTTTGTAGCCGACTAGAACACTTTATTAAGTCGAGTGCCTGTCGATATAGATTAGTCAAAAAACTGTCTAAATTTAGTCGCAATTGACTTCAAGCCAACGAAGAATCAAAGAAAATTATACTCACCCTTATCTTTCACCCGAACGTCGGCTATCTAATTTTAAGCTGACGCAAGTAATCTCGTCTGAGAAGGTTGCTCGTTTTCTGGATGTATCTCTACCAATCTTAAAACGAGAATTGTAATTCGATATTTAGTAAACCCCTCTTTGAATAAACTTGTCAGCACCAACATTTATTGCATGTGAGACGCTTCCTAGGTGAACTGAGTTGATGATAGAACCAACAAGAAACACTTCAAATGTTCCTAGCAGTGAACTAACTAATGGTTACAGTCAACTAAACGGTTAAGTTCTATTTGTATTAAATTACTTCAGCTGGTTGAGTGATTTTGATTTCGTTGGACATTAATCATTAAGGACAATCTACATGAATACTAGATTATTTTAACTCAATTAAAACCTAGTTGAAAACCTAAAACCATACCATTAGCTCACGTTTAGTTTTTGGATAACGTTAGTGTTACCCAATTGTTTCTATTCACATTTTCAGGTTGAGCAACCAGTGTGAATCATATTTCCTAGAATCCTATGTGTTTAGAAGTCAGATGTAACTCTATTTAATTACCCTAAGTAGATTCGTTTCCAGTCATACGTGTCATCTTAACATAGATATGTCCGTCATTTATTTTTCTTATGTAGACTTGAAAGCTAATGCCAGAAGCGCAACATCATATAAACCTTTCTAAACTATGAGAGAAGAAACCTGTCCTAAATCCGATTGTAAAAACTTACTTCAACTTAAAGAAAGGAAGAGGGACAAAGATTTGAGAAGGTAAGAGAAAAAGGAGAAGATGAAAACCAAATTGTGATGTCATAGGTTGACACAAAGTAAGAGTGTAGACTGTGAGGGTGAAAAGAGCAAAGAAAAAATTTCCGCCGAACTTTAACTCAATGGCAATCACATGCCAAAAAAGGTGAGTTTTTTTCCTTTACCCAACTAAAAGCTAAAATTATTCAGTAAGGGAAAAATTTGTCCCACCGAGTCTATAGAACCTATTTTTTGTCAAAAATTACGAATAAAAGACTTTTTATTTTAAATAAACAAACCCTGGAGTTAACAGAAGTAGGTCATCGGCATCGTTAAAATTTAGTGTGATAGTCCTAATTTCGGTTTGCGGGGTTGTGGCCTCAATTCCTCCGTCCTTCTTTAACATTAACAGAAATGTCTAAGCTGATAAAAAAGCCTACAGTAGGTTAGAGTTTGTCCGTTCTGTCCCTCTAAAAGTTGGAGATATATTTTTAGTCTACCATTAGACCCACTAGTTAAGAATAGGTTAATAATATCAGATTTAGTCATAAAAATACTATTAATGGTAGTATTCACTATATCAATTTTATTTCTATAAAAGTCGTATTTTCTATAGTTAAGCTTAATAATTGTAGTTTTTTTATACTTTTTTAAAAAAAGTTATTAGCAGTTTTAAGCACTAATTTATATTTTTGATAGTTGTATGTTACAATTTATTTAAAATTATTCTCTTTTTCAAGAGATAGTTTTAGAGCCTGACTCAAATAGAATATTAACGAATAAAAGTCTAGGTTTTGATTACTTCAAAACCTAAAGAATCAAAAGTTTTTGTATCTAGAATTATTGGATTGTTAAAAATTAAAATAAAAGCAATATAAGTTAACAACTACTAGCTGTAACACTCAGTTTAAAAGAAATAAAGAAACCGTATAAATTTTTATTTTAAATTTTATTTAAAGATAGGAATATTTTTGTCAAGCAAAAATATTCCTATCTCAATACTGTTTAGTTAAGAGAAAAGATAATTAAGATCCGCGTAATGTCAACAAAAATATAAGCCTAAAATATTTTTATGAATTTGGATAGTGAGTAAGCCTTGTCAAGGCTCAGTGAGAAATAGTAAATCTAAAAACAATTCAATTATTAGATAACCACTTTGATGTTAGTAAATTTTTAAAAACTAATGTAAGGTTTATTAAGCACTCTAGGATTACTAATATTCTGTATTAATAAAATTACTTTTAATATTACTTAAATTATTAATTAATTGAAAGATAAATAATTTTTTATACGTTATTTTTTAAGAATTAAAGATAATTTACTAAATAACTTTTAAGTAGCAAAAATAGCGGAAAAACTCTATTTTTAAAAGAATAAATTGGCTTAAATTACTGCCATAAAGGTTATAAATAATAAATACTATTACTATCCAAAAACGATGTAAATTTATTAGATAAATTTACATCGTTTTTGGATATATTTTGTCAGCGTGCTATTCAAATTAATTTTTAATTATGAGAATATGTTTTCTGGCTTTTAATGCTAAGACTATACTTTTTATAAAAAATATACTGTTTTTTATCTATTAAATCGGCAATTAAACGATCAACTCTCTTCTACTTTATATCTTAAATACTGTTCGAATTATTAGTTCAGATAAATGATTTATTGATTGAACTCTTTGTTCAGCTTCTGTTGTTAGTTAACTTATCAGTCTCCTCAAAAGAAAATGCCACAAATATATTTTTTGGAGAATTTTACATAGTTTTTTCAAAAAAGCTACATTTGTCTAAATTAGCTAAAACCCTGCATTAATTAAAATGACAATTGCACTGATAAAAAAATTTTTTTTTCTTATATAAATGTTATTGATAGTCTGGCTTATATAACAAATGTTATAATTAATTTTTAAAAAGGCTATCAATGATTTTAGATGTCTGGCTATATTGAATAATTGGACTGATAATTATTAAATTCATAAGAAATCTTTAGATAAATAAATTTAAAATCCTCCTTTTTATATATCATTATGTTTGCGTAGTTTTTATTGTAACTTTTCTCTTGGTACTTCTGTAACTAAAAAAGCTAATCAAGGAAATGAATCTCGTGCTGACTACCTAGCTGATACTCTTGAGATAGAGCAGGATAAAATAAAACTTATCGAAGAAAAAAAGAGAATATACACCTCCTGGTTGTTGTATGATGTGGTGTTCAGCCTGAAGGCAAAATTAAACCCTATTGGGCTGTAAACTACAGGCTACTAAAAGGACTTCTTCTACCCAGTCTGAGGAGTTACATGGAGGATATGAGCGTTTGGGAGTTGCAGGGGCTTTAGCTTATGCTGGAACCGTTATGTACATGAATAGTCGAACATAGCCTTATATTCTGTCTAGAAGTTTTGACTCTTTAGTTGGTCCGATGTCTATAGCTTTAAGAAAAAAGAACCTTATGACTAATTCGCATTCATATTAAGTGAACATTGACCCCCGGGCAGTCGTTCCTTATGTCTAAATGGATTAAGGTAAAATTTTTAAAACATTGACTTTTGCGTATTAAAATTTAAAATTCTACTTAACCTGTAATGTGCGACTAAATACTTGAAAAGGAGGGAACTGAAGACAGATTTTAACTTTTTAGTTTTTTGAGAGGACTAATAGTCCTCTCGGTATATTGTTTTCTCCATTCCTCTTTCATATGAGCTTTAATTGAGGTAGCACTTATTTTAACTCTGTTGAACTCTACTATAATTGTAAGTTCATCCCCAAGAAAAATTGTAGTTAGAAAGTATCGTTTTCCAGTAATGTTCATGCATTTTTTCTAAGTCTTTAAGTTTTTAAAGTTCTTAATATCCTGATATTTTCTTAATTTCTTTTCCCAACTGTTTCTTGCTCTCGATTTCTAACTATCAGTTTACTATCCTAAGTTAACTAGCACTGTATATAACCAAAACTATGAGCAACGCAAGTATAAACAATAACTCTTTACTCATTGGGGAAGGACTTCCCCCGTTTCATAAAATTCGGACTGATCAAATAGTTCTGGCTATAACCGAATTACTTGAAAACTTAGATACTCAATTAACTAACCTAGAAACTAATGTCACTCCCACTTGGGAAGGATTGGTGGAACCTTTAACAGAAATTGAAGAACGGTTAAGGTGGAGTTGGGGAATTGTCGAACATTTAATGTCAGTCAAAAATAGTCAAGAATTGCGGAAGGCTTATGAAAAATCTCAACCTTATGTTGTTCACTTTATCAATAAAATCAACCAAAGTCAGTTTTTGTATAAGGCATTTAAAGCTCTGCAAAACAGTGAGGGATGGAATACCCTAGGATCTGCCCAGAAGCGTATTGTTGAGACAGCTATCCGTGAAGCAGAACTCGCTGGGGTAGGGTTAGAAGGAGAAAACCGAGAACGATTTAATCAAATCCAATTAGAATTGGCAGAACTTTCTACTAAGTTTTCTAACAATGTTTTTGATGCAACCAAAGCATTCAGACTGAAATTAAAAACAAAAAAAGAAGTTGATGGTTTACCTGCTAGTTTGCTGAATTTAGCTGCTCAAACAGCTAGATCTGAAGGTGAAGAAAATGCTACCCCAGAGACAGGACCTTGGGTTATTACACTTGATTATCCTAGTTATGTCCCTTTTTTAAAAAAAAGTAGCAAACGAGACTTACGAGAAAAAGTTTATAAAGCTTTTTTAACTCGCGCTTCTAAAGGAAATTTAGATAACAATCCCTTAATAGAACAGATTTTAGAATTACGCAGAGAAAAAGCTCAATTATTAGGCTACAATACTTATGCTGAAATCAGTTTAGCCCGCAAAATGGCTCCCGATGTAGAAACAGTTGAAAAACTTCTTGAAGAACTACGTCAAGTTAGTTATAAAGCTGCAGTTCAGGACTTAAAAACTTTAAAAACTTTCGCTCAAACTGATAACTTAAAACACTGGGATATTAGTTTTTGGGCAGAAAAACAACGGGAAATGAAGTTTGATTTTACTGCCGAAGAATTGCGCCCTTATTTTCCTTTCCCTCAAGTATTAGAGGGCTTATTTACTCTAGCACAACGGCTCTTCCAGGTAACCATAACTCCTGCTGATGGTCAAGCCTCTGTATGGCACAAAGAGGTTCGTTATTTCCAGGTTAGCAATGAATCAGGAGAAACGATTGCCTATTTTTATCTTGACCCCTACAGTCGTCCACTAGAAAAACGAGAAGGGGCCTGGATGAATAATTGTATCAGCCGGGCAAAAATTAAAACAGACGGAAGATTTTATACTCGTTTACCTATCGCTTATCTTATCTGTAATCAAACCCCTCCTGTGGGGAAAGAACCTAGTTTAATGACCTTTGATGAAGTCCCTATTTTGTTCCATGAATTTGGTCACGGACTTCAACACATGTTAACTCAAGTAGATTATCCAGGGGCATCAGGAATTAATAATATTGAATGGGATGCCGTAGAATTACCTAGTCAATTTATGGAAAATTGGTGTTATGATCGCCATACTTTATTTGACCTAGCTAAACATTATAAAACAGGGGAAACTTTACCCGAACATTACTACCAAAAACTAGTAGCTGCACGTAATCATATGAGTGGTTTGTCCATGTTACGTCAGTTGCACTTTAGTTTTTTGGACTTAGAATTACACTATCGTTATAACCACCACAAAAAAGAAACTCCCTCTCAAGTATGTGATCGAATTTCCCAAAAAACAATGGTAATGAACCCATTACCAGAAGACTCATTTTTATGTACTTTTTGTCATATTTTTTCAGGAAGCTATGCAGCTGGTTACTACAGTTATAAATGGGCAGAAATATTAAGCGCAGATGCTTTTGCTGCTTTTGAAGAAGTAGGTTTAGAAAATTATCAAGCTATTGTAAAAGTAGGTCAAAAATTTCGGGATACGGTATTAGCGTTGGGAGGTAGTGTTCACCCAATGGAAGTATTTAAAACTTTTCGAGGAAGAAACTCTAAAACTGAATCTTTACTAAAACATCGTGGCTTATTACAGTATTTGTAACAGTACAATTTGTGTTTTTTTTATTAAAACTTAAAAATAAACAACTGTTGACTCCAGAGTTATCCTAACTCAGAAATCTCTTTCTAGATTTCTGATAGTTTGCTATTTTTAAACGTGAGTTTGACGAAAATTTATGGAGAGAAATAAAAACAATATATTTACACCAGAAGTAGTATTTATTGAGGTCTAGTATCATAGATATAAAATCTGTTTTCAATCTCACTGAAGCATTTTGTAATCTAGAACGCTTTCGTTAAATATTTGAACAGCATTCTCATTACGTTCTTCAATTGAAAAATTGACAGCGCATATTAGAGAAAGAAGATATTGTTCTCGTTTAAAAATAAGTGAAACTATGACTTTGAGGACCCAGGATATATTGTTCAGCAATTCTTTGATATGAAACTATTTTAGAACCCGGCTATTTTAAGTTTAAGAAATTCGAAAATTCAAAATAAATTTTACTTAAAAAAGTGGCTTTTTCTTTGGACATTGTAGCAAGTAGAAAAATGAATTTAATAAAACTATTTGAGTTCCCCCGTCGGTCTATTTTTACTGTCGCTAAAAGAAAAGGAATAGAACACCCTATTTTAATTTTACAGTATCTTGTTTTGATTATTTGGGAAAAATAGTAAAAGGTACAAGAGAAAACCCAAGTAAAGCTTTAGAGTTTTTACTTTTCGGTGAACTCGAAGCAGTGTATTTTTTACTTTGTGCCTCCTGTTTTACCTCTGACTGTATTATTTAAACTTATCAATAAAAAGAGTCTTTAGGGTAAGAGCTTACCTCCTGAAACTATTTAATTTTTAGATAATTAGTTTCATTTAGATAGATTGAAGCAAAGAAACCACAAAATATCAGTTGCATTAAAAAATCAAGCAATACTCTATAGATTCGATTATTTAAAGCGTATAAAATGATTAAGTTTAAGACTAATTAAAAAAATTAACAACTAGTAGAATATTTTCCAGTTAATTATAGTTTTGCTAATCGTCTTTTTCGATGTCATGAAATAATAAAAAACATAAAAATACTCCCTTATCTCCGGAAAAAATTTCCCTAAATTAAGACAGAAAAACTACTAGAAACAATACTACTCTACCCCTACTAAGGTTAACACTTACTTAGGCAACAAAATGAGTGTTATAATTAATAATTACATTATATGTTGTTTAGTCTAAAAACTTAAGTTACCCTCACGAAAAGACTTCATGTCTTGATACTTTACACAGATGAAGTATTGAGCGTTACTCAGATAGCTCAAACTTTCAAACCTAGTTGTTATAGATAAAACTGTAGTTTATCCAGCTGTTCTTGTCACTATGCCAAAGAAAATAAAGTCAAATATATCACGTTAATTGGAGCGCTTGCTACATCAGGTTTTCTGGCTGTTTTAACTTATGTTACAGAAGTATTTATATCACAATTGTGGCTAGTAAAAGCTTGTGTCGTTACGGATAGTTTATAAACTCATAAATCAATAAAAACTAGAGAAATAGTAAAATCTTTAGAAGCAGAAGTTATGTTTCATTTCCTCATTTTTTTAATTTCAATTAAATTTAAAATTACTGGTTAAAAATTAAATAATTTTCACAAATTTAAAAATTTTGAAATTCTAGAGAACTCAATCAGGCTATCAATGAAGTGATTGATTCAGTAACCGATGAAGATACAATTGGCTAGTTTGTCTACTGCTGTTGTTATGAGCTACGTAACTGAGACCCTTTGCAATAATAGAACTACAAATATAAAATAAAATTGTAGATAATCAAAGAGTTGAAAATATCTCGCTAGATATCTTTAATATTGTCTCAGGCATTAGTTTATTATAAATGACCATTAGTTCTAGATTGAATAATGTTGCTTTGGTTGATATTCCAGTTTTCATTGTTCCTCCCTGCGAATAGTAAGTCGTGGGTAACTAAAAATTAAAAATAATCTAAAGTTAACAAGAGATAGACACACAATTAAATGAATGAAGTCAGAACTTTGGTAAACATAATATTTTTAAAAAATTATTGACGAGTCACATAATGTTGAAAGTTTATCTCATGCAATTGACATCAATTCTAATAAAATTAATGCTCATCATAAATAGAGATTTAGTTGATAAAAGTTGGGAGATAAATAAACAGCTATTGAAAATTATACTGAAGTTTTACATATTTATTCTAGTTATGTTAAAGTTTACTCTTATCAAGATATTATTCTAGCAAGGTTAGGGAACTATAAACAAGCGGAAAAATTTAGATCTATCCACCAAATACGACTTTAAGCAAGACGATTTTAAGGGTTATTGTAAAGCCATAAATATTAACAATTAATTATTATAATAATAGTTCTTTTTTTTAAAAAAATAGATAGCTTTGGACTCATTTATTGATTGTTATGAACAGTAAAAAATAGACAATAATGAAGTAAATATTAAACTTATTAAAGTGATTTTTATTGTATTTTTTTTATTTAAAAATTAATTTTAAAGTGTTACTTATGAACTAAAATTATGTGATTGTTTTTCGCAATTTTAGGAAATAAATAGTATTCAATGTAATCAATTTTTTAAAAAATTAACTTGTTAGTTATGGACTTTTTAAAAGTTTATCAGAGAAGTTATTTGAAGGCTATTTTTCGTTTATTCAAAATAATATTCTATTTTTTCAAACCTATTGCGTAAAAATTAAAAATACATAAATAAAGTTTAATTATGCTTTTAATGAGCCTAATTATATAGGCAATATAGTAGCGTATTTTAGATTTTAATTAAATTAAAGTCCGATCAAGGTTCTTGCTTTGTTTGTATTTTAAATATCAAATCAGACACAAATAACTCCAACAACAACTTGTGTATATTATACTTCAACTATCAGTAAACTTTATCAAAATAAAAAATTCACTATTAAAGATTCGTCGTGAGCAGAGAAAACGGTCTATCTCAAGATAGATCATCGTCACCTGAAATTTAATTAATGTCAATAACATTAGCAGAATGATTAGGCTAACTTAAAAAGAAAATAACATATCCTGAAAGATTAAAAATAAGAATGTAGCTAAAAGGAATGGAGTGAGCGAAAAAAAATAAAAACAATATCTAAGGATTTAAATTAAGCATTACAAATGTAAAAAGTTAAGACACTAAAACGGTCAACAACTGATAGAATCACTATCCATTAAAAACAGAGAAATAAATTATTATATAGTGTTAGTATTTTTAGGTAAAATAGTTGCCGTAGAAATTATAAAAAGAAGAATTTATTGAAAAGAAGTAAAATAAGTTGACACCAAGATTAAAGAAGTTAGTCTAGATTTTTTCAAAAACTCAATATTGTAAATGAATTAATGCCATAAACTGAAGTAGTAACGGATAGATTTTAATCCTATTGAACAAGTTAATACTAAGCTAAGCGATTTTAAAAAATTTTCACGAAAAAGTCCGAATATATTAAAAATTATGTTAAATTTAAATAAAAAAAAATATATTTTATTAAAAAGTAATAACATTTAAGAGAAAAAACACAAGTAGAAGTAAACTAGGTATATAAAACTTTATCAATTAAGATAAAAAATAAATTTTTTTCGAAAAATCTAGATTAGGTATCAGATTTATTTAAATTAGCTGATTGGCATTAAAAATATTATTTTTTATCTTAAAAAGTTATTGAATAGTTAGTCAGAATATTCAAATTTAAAAATTAGTTAGCACAATTAATGAAGTAAGAACTATCAAAGTTTACTCACGATTTAAAAAAATATTTAGAACAAAAATAAGAGCAGAAATATTTTCTTTAAATATCAAACAATGAAAAGCAAAATGAATTGAAAATTGGGAAAATTTATTACATAATATAAAAAGTTAAAAAATAAAAAAGAAAGGCAATATCGATTTAACTGTAATTGCTTAAATGTAAAAATGCACAATTATTTTTTTAAAGTTTGTTTAAATTTACTTGAGCTATGTTGTCCGTGGAGGAATCTGTAGTGGTTTAAATTAATTTGCTAACTCTTAATTTTAAAGCAGTGAGAGTTCGTCACAACGCTGTCTGGCTCCAACTACCGTTCCAGAAATCCCTGAATGCAAAGTGGATGTGGAAAAGTCAAAGGTTTATTTTATGACCAAAATTTGGGACTTTTGGGTTTCTTTTCTGGATGTTGCTCCTCAACTCCAGAGCTTTTAGTTAAAGTTTTTTTTGTAAAGCAGACCTGTCTGAACTGGCTATAACTAAGCTATTGACTATCTATGTATAAGTTATTCTCAAGTAGACGTCATTCCTATTTCTCCTTTCTGAGTGAATTATTCTACTTCTACTTACTACTGAGTCGTTTGATCAACTGAGTCGTTTGATCATTTGCTCAAAGGAAGGAAACAGTTAACAGTAAATGCTTTCAAGGATTAGAAATGTTCTAAGATATGGGGCTATTTATTATGATATCCGAAGAAATTTTTTTTAGGGGTTGACAAATGCCAGTTAATTTAGTTATATTTGTAAACGGTTTGAAGAATGGGACTGTAGTTCAATTGGTTAGAGCACCGCCCTGTCACGGCGGAAGTTGCGGGTTCGAGCCCCGTCAGTCCCGTACAAATAAAACTGATTTAAAGAAAACCGTCGGCGATTTGACACTTTGTTGTTGCTTCTAGGTACATAGTTGAGGGGGGAGATTCTTCCCGACGAATTGCGTGGGTGTATAGCGTAGATTTTCCTAGCTTACAATTAAGATTTTACTGCTTCAGTAGTCTTTTCTAGATAGAAAATGTTGCTATTCATCTACTCTTGTTCGGATACTTCGCCGGGTCAGGACTAAAGATTATCTATGGCTTATAATGTATATGTATCATTTTTAACTACTAGAAAGACTGTTTTGAGCTTCTTAAGATTGTTGATTATCTGGCACAACTTAAACTTAGGTAGTCCCCACTACTGGCTAAAGCGGGCGGGGCTTGTACCTTTATTTTAGCCCGTTTCTAGGGGTCGATTGACTATCCTCTGTTAGTCTTCCTAGCTTCATTGTTAAGCCCTTACTTGGCTTTAATTTAAATGCTAAAACATTGCGGATATTCCCTACAATTGGATACATTATACTTAATGTATAGCGCTGAGTTTTCCAGGTGGGAGCTAACTTCATTTAAGTCTTAATTATCTTTGCAAAATAAAATCGAACAACATCGTTTTTAAAATACTTTTCAGCACTTTAACTTTCCTTAATTAGTTTTAATAAGCGATTGTTTAATTTTTTATTTATATCTGTAAATTTTTAGTAATTACTATTTACAAATAAGATTTCTATTATATAAAAAATTTTTTTTAAAAGAAACTAATTATTTCCTCTCGTATAATTTGGACAGAGACATTAAGCTAAAATTTTTGACAACATCAGTTAAAAATGTTTGCCTCTATTTAAGAATACTATCTTTTTTTTATTGTATTTCTAACCTAGAAAAGAATTTATATTTCTATATATATAACTAATGAATTAACTTTAGTTAATCTTTTTAAGAAGTTTTTAATGACTATCTTATCAATATCTAACTCTCAAGCTAATAAGGTAAATTACTTATTTAAGTATTGAATAAATTAACAGGTTCATAAGTTCCTCTTGGCTAGAAATAATTTACCTTATCATGAGTAATTTTTGAATTGTTTTTAATAAACAATTCCAGTCTGAATATTGGGATTCAGCAAAACATATAAGCATAGAGGGATAAATGATACTCAGCCATTGATTTCTTCATAAAAGTTACGATAACTCCCATTTATTTGATCAGTTTTCTGCTCTTTATTTTTGGTAATAGCTTTATGTTTTCAGGCAGCTTATATTTAAGTTTATCTGTAAATGCGTAATTTCTAGCACATAGGATAGTCAATCGAATTCTATTTCAAAACTAAAAATCCTTTTTTAGAAGACGTAGGATTTTTATCCTCTCACGGCAACATAGTTTTCTATCTTGCTTAATACAAATTTACCCACTGATTCTAGCTACTAACTAACTTCATTATCTGATACTATACTCAATAGTATTACAAGAATAGAAGATGCCACAGACTTATCAGTAAATTTTAGCTTGGCAGCTATTGATTATAACGACACAAACAAAAAACTGACGCTATTCAAACTGCTTTATTATCTAATAATTTTGTTCAATCAAACAAAATACTATCCCAATTTTTAATTCCTGAACAAAGAATAGTTCAGGAGTTGCTTTAGCCTTTGTTTAGAATCTCTAAGGGTAAATTAGCAAAACAAGAGCTAAATTCGATTATAAAAATAACTAGATTTGTAAAAATAAACATTATTGAGATTTGCTTATAAATTTTTAATTATTGTTTAATATTTAAATATAATATTTACTCCTTAAAAGTACAGAAAATCTGTTTCCTTGAAGGAGTAAACATCATCTAAAAAATCTATTTTTTAGATAAAAGTCAACCTGCTGATAGAGTATATCTAGAGTCAAAGAATTATCTAAAACCACATCAGCTAAAGTTACTTTTTCTTCTAAAGAAATCTGACTTTTTATTCTTTTTATAGCCTGTTCTTGAGTTATTTTATTATTTTTTATGAGTCGCTTAATTTGTTCTTCATAAGAACAGTAAACAACCCAAGTTTCTGTCACTAAAGTAGTTAACTTAACCTCAAAAAGTAGAGGAATGGATAAAATTATGATTGAAGATTTTAATCTACTTATTTCTTGCTTCAACTTATTCCTGACAAAAGGATGAATTTTACTTTCTAACCACTGTCTTTCCTCTAAATTATTAAAAATAATATCTCCTAATATCTGACGATTTAAGTGTCCATCGGGTAACTGAATCAATTGGCCATAGCGAATAAAAATTTCTTGCAAGGTCGGGGAATTTGGTTGAACAGCTTCTCTAGCATAAATATCAGCATCTAAAATAGGGATTTGATAAATCTTATTAACGTAATTAGAAACTGTAGTTTTTCCTGTGGCAATTCCTCCAGTTAACCCAATAATTCTTTGTGAGTTCGTACTCATTTCCTATCCCTATATTTTTAGCAGTTTTAATGTTACAGGCAAGTCTATCTTGTATGTTTTTAGGATAAATGTTAGATATCCTAGAAAAAGAGAATCTTAGTCAGAAAGAATTTATGAATTTATCAATTTGTCCTAAATGTGAGGGAAATTTAGAAAAAGTTACTTATGAAAAGATCGAAGTAAATCGATGTTGTCAATGTCGGGGAATTTGGTTGGACTCTTTAAAAGTCGAACAGCTAAAAAATATTAGAGGTTCTGAGACTATAGATCTAGGAAATTTTCAAAAGGAGAGTCCATCAGAATCATTACAAAAAAAAGTAAATTGTCCCCGATGTCAAGTACCAATGCTCAAAATATTTGATTTTGACGAATATCCCCTTTGGTATGAAACTTGTTTAGAATGCCATGGTCTTTGGTTTGATGCAGGGGAGTTCCAACAATTTAAACAAAATTTTCAACATAAAGGATATTTAGCTCGAGCTATGAAAATCTTACGCTTTAAAAAAAATATGCTACCATAAATGGTGGGGAAAGTGGTGTCTTGCAACACTGTCGGCTGTGGGGTGTGCTATCAGCACTGGTAGGGCTCAACAGGGTATTGGCAACTTCGGGTGATTTAGATTAATTATGTCCCAACGTCCCATTTACCTAGACTGTCATGCGACAACTCCCATGGATGAGCGGGTGCTAGAGGCGATGATGCCTTATTTTACTCGATATTTTGGCAACTCTTCAAGTGCTAGTCATATTTATGGATGGGAAAGCGAAGCAGCTGTTAGGAAGGCTAGAGAGACCATAGCGGATGCTATCAATTGTTGTCCTGAAGCAATTATTTTTACCAGTGGTGCAACAGAAGCTAATAATTTAGCAATCAAAGGAATTGCTGAGTCTTATTTTAATAAAGGACAACATATAATTACCGTCCAAACTGAACATCGAGCAGTGTTGGATCCATGTCATTATTTGGAAACACTAGGATTTGAAGTCACCTTTTTACCCGTTCAAAAGAACGGATTAATCGATTTAGATGAATTAGAAAAAGCCATTCGTCCTGAGACAATTTTACTGTCAGTCATGGCAGCTAATAATGAAATTGGGGTAATTCAACCTTTGGCAAAAATTGGGCAAATTTGTCATGCTCATCAAGTTTTGTTCCATAGCGATGCAGCGCAGGCGATCGGAAAAATTCCTCTAGATGTTCAAACTATGAACTTAGATGTTATGTCTTTAACTGCCCACAAAGTTTATGGACCCAAGGGCATTGGGGCATTATATGTCCGTCCTCGTAATCCTAGAGTGCGCTTGGCTGCCCAGTTGCACGGAGGGGGACAGGAAAAAAGAGTACGAGCAGGAACTCTCTACACTCCCCAAATTGTAGGGTTTGCTAAAGCTGTGAAATTGGGATTAGAAGAAATAGAATCTGAGGGAAAACGTCAAAGTCAATTGCGCAATCACCTTTGGCATCGACTAAGTCAACTCGACGGTATCCATCTTAATGGTCACCCCACTCAACGGTTACCGGGTAACCTTAACATTAGTGTTGAGAAGGTTGATGGATCTGCCTTATTACTAGGATTACAATCAACAGTAGCAATATCTTCAGGAGCTGCCTGTTCTTCGATTGAAACAACTCCTTCTCATGTTCTCCTAGCTTTAGGACATGAGGATTCCCTCGCTTATGCCTCCTTGCGCTTTGGACTAGGGCGATTTACCACCACCCAAGAGATTAAGCAGGTGAGTGAGTCAACAGTAAATACCATTAAGTCTTTACGTCAAACCACTATCTAACTGTAATTTTCAGTGATAAATGGGGCAGTTAACTAATTTACTTAACAAAATCAATGTTATATAAAACCAATATATCTCTTTAAAGGAAACGATTTTGGTTAACTTATCCTTGTTAAGAATCTATTAGGTAAAATCTTTGTTTAAGTTAAAATACGGCATAAATTTTAGTAGAACCAATGAGTAAGATGAGCTAATGATTGAACAATCACTAAACTTACTGGAAGGAGAAAGAGAAGATATTAATCCTTCATCATCAAAGGAGTTTGATTTTAGTCCTTATCTCAGATAAGTCGGGCTGATTCCTCGAACAACCAGTTTGACCACTTTTACTAGTTTGGTTCTCAGCGCGCAGAGTCCCTGTACTTACGTAGGTAATTTCTACTTACTCGTTGAGCCTATTACCTTAGCATGGACAGAAGAAGTTCCTAATGAAAGATTATTTGGTTTAGACTATTCAACAAATCTGGTGTTTTTAACCGGTCCAGAAATGACCTATAAAATTACCAAGTATGTTTATACAAAAGAAATATTTCGAGAAATGACTGTTATTTGGGAATAAGAGAAAATTTTGTCTTTTAACGCGTTAGTATCGAGGCAAGATTTGCTGTTTTGTATAAGAAAGAAAATTCGAGTTTATCCCGAAAGTATCATTTAAGATGTACCTATATATAGAGGATTTATAGATCTTAATTGCTGGAAAATTAACTTATGAGACTCCTAAAAAGTTATGGTCAATAGGATTACAAAAACTAATAGCCGAATCAGCCACACTCTATGAGCTCATAATTTATGATACGATTCACTTTCTGTATAATTCAAATATTAAATTGATGGCAGCAAGAATCGATGACATTGTAATGGTAGTACAGATCAACAAAACATCAGTATCTTCAGTTGAAAAAGCGATTAAAGAAATTAGTCCTTTAAGACTACCTTTGTTAGTAACTGTTAATAATCAAGTTTATTAACTATTAATGATTATGGTCTTAGCTAACTTAGCCTACTAAATCTGCATCTCAAAATTTCTTAATTTTTTCTTAACATTTTTACAAAAACGCTGTATGTAACTTCTTTAAAGAAAAGGGGATGAAAACTAGCTCTAGGACCTCTTGTATAGTAAGAGCTTTATTGATGTTCTAGGTTAATCCAAATAATCAAAAATTTAATCATCCTCAACGCGTCAGTTTATCTTTCTCCATGGAGATTTTTATCCTTTACTACTTCGTGTAAATTCTCCCAACGAAGACTGACTGGTTTAGGGATTTTTGGTAAAGAAATAGGGGGAGCATTTTTTCTTAAAACGTTAATAGCTCCTTTATATTGAGGGTCAGCATGAGTTCCCATTAAAGATGGATCATTTCTAAGTTGTATATGTTGCTCCATGCTTAGGTCTAGATAAATATCGGGATTAATCCCTTTTTGATTAATATCCTTCCCACTGGGAGGATAATACCGCGCAATGGTAACCGCTAACCCAGACCCATCTGATAAGGAGTGAACTGACTGTACAGTTCCCTTCCCATAAGTGGTAGTTCCCACCACTGTTGCTCGTCCATTTTCTTTCAATGCTCCTGCTAAAATCTCACTGGCACTAGCAGAACCTTCATCGACTAACACCACTAAGGGCAAATCTGTTAATGAGGTTCCATTAGCTGAAAAATGGCGATCACCACCACGACGATCAACCGTCATAACAATTTCTCCCTTTTTGAGCCAAAGACGAGCAATATCTATACTAGCAAGAAGTAATCCACCTGGATTTCCACGCAAATCTAAAATATAACCGGATACTTCTTTATTTCCTAGATCTTTTATAGCGTTTCTCATTTGCTCAGCAGCATGGGAACTAAACTCGTCGAGGCGAATATAACCGACGCGAAGTTGAGCTTCCTGTTTGAGGTTATAACTTACAGAAGCAATTTCAATCTGTGATCGTGTTAGAGTGACTTGAAACACCCCTTTATTCTCGCGGGACAATTGTAGACTAACATCAGTTCCTAATTCCCCTTGAACTGCATTTCTAGCTTCTTCAAGAGTCATTAACGCTGTTGGTTTGCCGTTGATGCGAATGATGCGATCACCTCTTTTAATACCCGCCATAGCAGCTGGTGAACTTTTAACTGCCTCCACCACGTACAATTGGCTAGTGCGTTTGTCAAATGTTAGCCTAACTCCCACACCAGATAATTCTCCAGAGGTTTGACTAGTAAGGGTAGCAAAATTATCAGGGGTCAAAAAACGAGTATAAGGATCTCCCAACCATTTCAATGTCTTTTGAATGGCTTTGTATGCTTGTTTATGATTAGCATAATCTCGGCTGAGCAATTCTTGACGCTTTTCTTTCCATTCAACTCGATTGAATTCTTTGTCTACAAACTCATTGTTAACAATTTGCCACATCTCATCGATAACCACCTTAGGATTATCTTCCAAGATGGTTATCGATGATTTAGGAGAACTTAACGCAGGAATGGCCAGAGACTGGAGAGTTATAGCTATGATCGTCCCTCCCCAGAGACAAATTTGATGCAACCGAACGGGCTTTATCGGAGTATTCATGGGGATTTTTATAGAATAATGACAATATGAAATGGGTTCAAGCAAATTAACAAGATTTAGGTAATAGAATTAGCCGTCTTCAACCTCAATAGCTTTGATTAAACCACCACAATGGAAGAATTAAGCGTGAGTAGAGGTGATAACTATATTTTCTTTTTGCTTTAAGTTGTACTCGAAAAAATCGAGTAGGATTGCCTGATGAACCTTTCCGATGGGATGAACCTTATCGGTTTTTGGAGAATAGCATCGTCCTTGTTTAACTATATTCACAGGCACTAATCCAAAATCGACTCCTTCTTGCAAGACTAATTGTTCTATCGCAACAATTAAAGGAGAAGAATAAAGATAACGAGTAATATTCGGTTCATTATAAACTCTAAACTCAATTGGGTTAGGGACTTTATAATTAATTTCTTCAATTAATTCCCGTTTGAGTGCTTGTTCCGGGTTTTCTCCTAACTCTATATGACCCCCAAATAAACCCCAATGGTCGGGATAGGCGATCATAGATATATTATCACGCAACTGGAGCAAAAAATTATCCTCTTGGTAAACAATCGCCAAGGCGACCTGAAGAGGAGATTCAGCGTCTTTGTCCTCAAGGTTAGTTAGAGATAATTGAGGGGGAGACGAGTATTCATGCGATCGCATAGTTATTTTAGTGTAATTTTACTTTATTTTGAGTTACTTTTATGGGGTAGTAGAAGTTCATTAACATCCAAATCCGATGTTGATGTAGATTCAGGTTGAGAAGAAGACAATGGTTGTGTGGGTTGATCGGGAGTTTTGGTTTGGAGCTCAAGTTGTTCTACCTCTAAAATATACAATTCGCCCAAATCTTGGCCACCAATAGAAATTGGCTGATACTCTACTCGTCCTTTAATGGTTATAGAATCTCCTGCTTTGGGAAGGGTGCCATTGGTCAGAACCCAAACTGTCCCCGTATCATCTTGGAGTTTATAGGAACCATTATCCATAAAAGGCGCATGATCAACCACGGTTCCTTTAATATAATAAAATGCTTCTTGAGTTTGAGAGAGTTCTTTTGGTTGCTGATATTGGATGATTTCATTGATAGGAGTTACTGGTATTTGAGCTTTTTTTAAAAAATTAAGTCGATTACAACCAATAATTTCTCCTATCAGTAAGAATAGAAATCCACCATGGCAAATTCTAATGTTTAAATCTTTCATGATGAGTGGGAGTAGCTTCACTAAACTGAGATATTTTAACTGAAAGGATACCTTAAAATTTTTACTAGTTCCAAATTCATTAATTATTTGTCGATGTCTTCTTCAACTTCTTTTATGTTAAATGGTAAGGCTTTAGCAAAAAAAATTCAGTGTAAACTCCAATCCTGGGTTCAAAAGCAACAACCCAGGATTGGCCGTCCTCCAGGGTTGGCAGTATTGATGGTAGGGGATGATCCGGCTAGTACTGTTTATGTCCATAACAAAGAGCGGGCTTGCGCTAAGGTAGGAATTGTTTCTTTTGGTCATCATTTCCCGGCTAATATCTCCCAAGACGAATTAGAAACCGTTATTGGACAACTAAATCAAGATCCGCGAGTAGATGGGATATTAGTCCAGTTACCTTTGCCCGTCCATTTAGACGCAGTACAATTGTTATTGACTATTGACCCCGATAAAGATGTTGATGGTCTTCATCCGATGAATTTAGGACGGTTAATACGTGGTGAACCAGGGTTACGCAGTTGTACTCCCGCCGGGGTGATGCGTCTATTAGAAGAAAATCAGATCGAAGTGGCAGGTAAACACGCAGTGGTGGTAGGAAGAAGCATTTTAGTGGGCAAACCGTTAGGGTTAATGTTACTTGAAAAAAATGCTACAGTGACTATGGCTCATTCTCAAACCCGAGATTTACGAAATGTGACCCGTCAAGGGGATATTTTAATTGTTGCAGTAGGTAAACCAGAGTTCATTAACGCAGACATGGTTAAACCTGGGGCAATAGTTATTGACGTAGGAATTAATCGTGTTGTTCGATCAGATGGAACTTCCCAACTGCTAGGGGATGTGGATTTCAACTCTGTGGCTGATACAGCGCAATATGTTACGCCAGTTCCTGGGGGAGTAGGTCCGATGACTGTAGCGATGTTATTAAGCAATACGGTGTTAAGTTATCATCAACGGTAGATACTATGAATGAATTTTTTTAGAATTATACCTGTGAGTTATCCCAAGGGAAAGCCTCGCAGGTGTCCATTATCCCTGAGCAGGATGATGTAGACTTCGATTTGATGATTTAAAGAGCCTGTAGGGAATATTATTACCCAATATATATAGTATTAATACTGATGCCTACCGTACATTTACGAGTTTTGTAAGTGGAACCTATTTATTTAGAGTCACATCGGTTAAAGAAAGTTGTAAGTTTGCTATTGATGTTAGCCTAGTAACAATTCTTTTTTCTCGTAATTATTCCCATCATCTTGAAAATAGTGTTGTTTGGAAAGTTGCGGTGATTCCCACCGCGAAGAGCATGGATTTTAATCTTTATATTGAAAATCCCAAGGACCAAGCAATTATTCAAGATAGTAGTTTCGAGCCTTCTGCAACTTGTGTGTTTACTAGTAATATTGAAGGGAACTATTCTTTTCTGCTTAAATTCCTTAAAGGAATGAGAGATTTTAATTTTCAAATTGAGGGATTGATAGAATAATTTAATGAAATTAAGTGTATCCACAAGTTATCATGAATCCCCAAATATTTAAAATAACTAAATATTTGGGGATTCATGATAACTCTTTTTAAGATGATAAAATCAGAAAAAATTCAACTTATTATTTATATCTTCTACTAGTTTTAGAGGGTTTTTTGATCAAAAAATACAATAATTTTTCCAATTCAACACTTAATTATTTTACAAATTTTTAACTACAATAAATAAGCTTTTTAGCTACTTTGTGCTAAAAAGCTTATTTATTGTACGTCTAATGTCTAGTTTCAGCTTTACTCAAAAATTATTTTATATTCCTCTTTAGTTTAATTTATTTTTTAAACTTAAATCTTCTTTATTTGTAAGTAAGATATATGTGTTTTTAATTTCAACCTAATAAATTTTTTTTCAACTAGCTTTTAAACTATTTCACCTCTCGTTTAAGAACTTTTCTTTGATTGTATCATTGAGTATTAATCTATTTCATCTTATGAAATCTATCTGCTACTATTTCAACTTATCGCACTAGTTTATTTAAAGGTAAAAAGTAAGCAGTCAAACGAGATTTTATATCTAAAATACCAGACCTCAATAAATGCTGCTTCTAGCATAGAATTGATGTTCTACTCTCTTCATAAATTTACTTGCCTCACAGTAACTTAAAGCAGAGAAATTCGCGCCGTATGCCTGTATAACTTGTGGAGAGAAGTGTCACAAAATTTTCTACAGTTGTTAGACTAATCTTGTTAGGTAGTTCATTAGTATCTTCCCTATCTGGAGTCTTTCTTTTAAAATTAGAGATCTAAACGCTATATATAGAGTTTACTTTAGTTAGTCTCGGATAAAGAAGGGATAATGAACCATAAACAGGAATGGCAAGATAGCGGTGTTGACGAACAATTGATTAATCTCAATGTGATAGCTTTGGAGGGGAATTCTCCTTTAGAGTATTTGTTTTATTCTGATGCACTTTCTAGACGTAATGATGGTCGGGTCAATAATTCCATGTTAAAACGCTATGAACATACAGAACGAGGAGGCTGGTGGTGTTCGGGAATAGATTTATTGACAGGCGGCGAGGATTTATGGGGGTGTTTCAAACCCAATTCCCCTCGAACCAGTTATGATAAGCACAAGTTAATCAAATATGAGCATCCCCCTAAAACATCTACAGGGGTTTTTGCCTTGCGGGTTCCATTGCATCTATGGCGACAATTAGCCCAACGCCACCATCAAGATCTTACTCCAGAAGAGATTAATAATCAACTCCCAGATTTAGGTTTTTGGCAATGGGTGATAAATCATCCTTCGATTCCCCTTTGTATTACTGAAGGGGCTAAAAAAGCAGGGGCGTTATTAACAGCAGGATATGCTACAATCGCCCTTCCAGGAATTAATAGTGGCTATCGAACCCCTCGAGATAAGTTGGGCAACCGAATCGGAAAGTCTCATCTCATTCCCCAACTCGAAAAACTAGCGATTTCAGGGAGGAAAATTTATATTGCTTTTGATCAAGATAGTAAACCAAGTTCTATTAAAGAAGTGAATTCTGCTATTAGAAAATTGGGAAGTTTATTCACTCAAGCAGGATGTCAAGTTAACGTTATTGTTTGGCTACCGAAATGGGGAAAAGGAGTAGATGATTTTTTAGCGCATAAAGGACTCAAAACTTTTAATGAAACTTACGAAAAAGCCTTATCTCTAGAAACTTGGAAAGCACAAAGCTTAAGACAACTAACTTATCCTTCTGATCTTGAAGTCAGTACTCGATATTTAGGAGATTTACCCATTCCTACAACTGCTAAATTAGTAGGAATAAAATCTCCAATAGGGACTGGAAAAACTAAGGCTCTTGAAAAGATTGTTGAACAGGCAATCACTTCTCAACAAAAAATATTAGTAATTGGACATAGAGTTAAGTTAGTTGAGCAACTTTGTCAACGATTTAAAATTCCTTATTTAACAGAAATCGAAGGAAATAATGTTAGAAATATAAAAGGATGTGGACTTTGCATTGATTCTCTTCATCCTAATTCTTCATTTAAATTTAATCCTAGTGATTGGACAGATAGTCTAATTATTATCGATGAAATTGAACAGGTTTTATGGCATGGATTAAATTCAGATACTTGCAAGGAAAATAGAGTTTCTATCCTAAGATCTTTTAAGAAGTTACTTGAACAAAGTTTATATTTTAAAGGAAGAATAGTTATTGCTGATGCAGACTTAAGTGACATTTCTCTTGACTATTTAATTTCTTTGATAGGAATTAAATTAAAACCCTTTATTGTAATCAACAATTGGAAATCTAACAATAAAGAAGCATGGGGAGTATATAATTATCCAGAAACTACCCCCCAAGAGTGGCTCAAAGATTTAATGCAACATATCCAGCAAGGGGGTAAACCTTTTGTTTGTCTATCCGCTCAGAAATTAACTAGTAAGTGGGGAACACAAACTCTAGAATTCTACTTAAAAAAACGATTCCCAGAAGTGAAAATTCTAAGGATTGATTCTGAATCGTTAACTGACCCTAATCATAACGCTTACCAATCTATCAACCACCTTAATCAAATACTATTAAATTACGATATCATTTTGGCTAGTCCTTCCATTGAGACGGGAGTAAGTATCGATATTAAAGATCATTTTACCTCTGTTTGGGGATTAGCTCAAGGGATACAAACTGCTACCTCTGTCTGTCAATCACTAGGACGAATTCGTGACAACATTCCTCGTTATCTTTGGTGTGCTTCCTATGGGTTTAATAAAGTGGGAAATGGTTCTACTTCAATTCCTAATTTGTTAACTTCTAGTAATCGCGTTACTCAGTTAAATATTAAGTTATTACAACAATCTGACCTAGAAGCCTTAGATGATATAGATATAGAATTTCAAGCAGAATCTTTACTTTGTTGGGCAAAAATGGCGGTTCGCGTTAATGTTTCAATGATTCATTATCGAGAGTCTATATTAAGAAATATTACTGACCAAAATCATCCAGTTCTTCGTAAGAATAAAGTTTTCAAAATTCAAGATATAAAAAAATATAAAAAATATTCGTATGATAGTAAAAATTCTTGTCAATTAATGAAAGCAATTGAAAGTATTAGAGAACAAAATTATCAAGAAGAATGCCTAATGGTTGCCCAAGGCAAGGAGATTACTGATCAACAATATAAAGCGTTAAATAAGAGGTTAGTTAAAACTGTAGTTGAACGGCATAACATCAAAAAATATAATTTACAAAGACGCTATTGTATTGAAGTAACTCCTCAATTAGTTGCCTTAGATAATGAAGGATGGTACGACAGGATTCGTCTCCATTATTTCTTAACTTTAGGACGTTCTTATTTAGCAGATAGAGACACTATTCTTGCTAAAAAATTCATAGAAAAAGGACAGGGTAGTCTTTTTGTACCTGATTTTAATAGTTCTCAATTAGGGGGAATTATTGGGACAATGGAGGTATTGGGAATTTCGGTGTTACTCATGAACCATAAGCGAAAGTTAAAACCTACAGATGAAGACTTGCAAGCGATGGCAAGAATTGCTATTAAAAACCGCGCTGAAATCAAAACTATTATGGGAATTGGTATTGCCAAAAATTCTAGTCCTATCACGATTATACGGCGGTTGTTGGATAAAATTGGCTATGGATTAACTTGTATTGGTTCTCAAAAAGTTAACAAAAAACGAGTGCGGGTGTATCAAGTTGTTCTTCCTAATGATGCTAGGCAAAAGGTGTTTAGACAATGGTGGATAAGAGATGGAAAATCCCCAGGCAGTTCTGAACCTTGGTTTGAAGAATATACAAATATTAAGTCAGAAATAACTAAAATTCAGCAAGAAGAAAATAAAAATTATATTCAATTAAGTTTAGAATTTTAGAAATTTACTTCAATCCTTGATCTTAAAAACTATATTTTGTAGAGTGGATTAGATGAAGGTCAGATTTTGAATAAAAAAATCGTAAGTTCTTATCTACGTCGTAATCCCTATGATGGGAAATCAATCCGAGTATACCGAAAGAATTCAATACGAGTGATAAATTACACCATATCTTATGCTAATACATCCGTAGATACCTTGTATACAAGGTATCTACGGATGTATTAGGCAAAAAGGGATACTAAGATGCAGATTTGTATGTAGATGATAGCTAGAAATTTTTAGGAGAAACTTAATAGAATTGTTGATTAAATTTTCCCTAAATTCTAGAATAAAAAACTTTAACGCATGGTCACAAATTCTTCGGCAGAAGTGGGATGAATACCAACAGTAGCGTCAAAATCAGCCTTTTTAGCTCCCATTTTTACTGCAATCGCTACTCCTTGAATAATTTCGGCAGCATGATCTCCTACCATATGTGCGCCTAAAACCCGATCACTTTCTTGATGAACAACAAGTTTCATCAAAGTTTTTTCCTGTTTGTCAGGCAATACATAATACATGGGACGAAACTCGCTACTATATACTTTGATAGCATCTTTCCCATATTGTTCTTTAGCTTTTGCTTCAGTTAGTCCTACTGTAGCAGCTTCCGGAGTACTAAACACGGCAGATGGAACATTTTCATAACTCATCAGACACGATTTTCCCCCAAATTTAGTGTCAGCGAAGGCGCGGCTTTCACTAATAGCGACGGGAGTTAGATTAATACGATCTGTACAGTCTCCGACTGCATATATATTCGGTTCTGCTGTTTGATTATACTTGTCGACAACGATCACTCCATTTTGCACTTTAACCTCTGTATTTTCTAATCCTAAGTTCTCTAAGTTAGGAATACGCCCAGTAGCAGCCAACCCAATGATATCGGCTAACACCATGTCATTATTGCTATCCCCTTCTAGAGAAATTGTTAAACCTTGGTTTGTTTTTTTGACTTCAGAGATGGAAGAGTTCTTTAGGATGCGAATACCATGTTCTTCCATAGACTCTTGGATTGTGGTTCGGATATCGTCATCAAACCCCTTCAAGATTTTATCGCGGCGAATAATCTGGATAACATCTGACCCTAGTCCATGCATAATACAGGCAAATTCTACCCCAATGTAACCCCCTCCCCAAATGACGACGCGCTTTGGTTGTTCGGGTAGTTCAAACATAGCATCAGAGGTCACTAAATATTCTTTTCCTGGAATGTTAGGTTTAATGGGACGTCCCCCCACAGCAATTAAAACTTTATCAGTTGTAACTTTTTTGCCATCTCCGACTTCTACGGTATGGGGATCGAGTAATTTACCATGGGTACGATACAGTTGAACATTGGATTTATCCAACATTCTTTGGTAAATACCATTAAGACGACCAACTTCCCTATTGATAGCGGCTATCATTTTAGGCCAGTCGAGGATACTTTTAACCGGACTCCATCCGTATCCTTGGGATTCTTCCAAGACTCTAGGGACGTGAGAAGTATAAACCATTAACTTTTTGGGAATACATCCTCTATTAACACAGGTTCCCCCTAGACGATTAAATTCTGCTAACCCGACTTTAGTTCCATATTCGGCAGCGCGTCTAGCAGCAGCAATTCCTCCTGAACCACCACCAATAACAAATAAATCAAAATCAAAATTCATAATTCTACTAAATCTCCTAAATTATAGGTTTAAACTTTTCCCTTGTGCTTTTTTGTACTATTTTTTATTTTAAGACAGTTAGCTATTCAAACACAATCACTACTTCTAATTGCATATTAGACCTTGTTCGTCAGTTTTTCTAACTCCTGGAGATATTGTTACTTTTTTTCCCAATTTAAACTCTGTAACAGATAATAGCAATATTTTCCAAATATACTTTGTTTTCAGATATATAAAAAATTATAAATTTCCAAGGTTTGTTCCACAGATTTAACTTTCAAAATTGACAAAATTATTAATAATAAATTTAATTAATTAAGGTAATTTTTTTTCAAACTTTAGACTTTTGAGAGAGTTTATATAGGTTAAAACCGCACAATTTTTTTCTATTGTATTTAATGTTAAATTACTAACAAGAACAATAATTTTATTATTGTTTAGTCAATAATGATACTTAATACTTTCAGTTTATATGATAGGTAAATTCTATAGTTTAAGAATATTGGCAATTTTTTGAAAGGAAGTTATAACCTCAACGTTTTATAACTAGCAAATAAATTAAATTTTAAAAAAAGTAATAATTTAATTGATCTACCTTATAGATCAATTAAATTATTTTTAATGATAATATATGTTTTTTAATTTTAATAAGCTATGATTAAAGGCATTAAAGTTATAATTAGCTATTAAGATAACAGTTAAGCAATAGCCAATTAACTATAGAAGAATAACGCTTAAAAAAATGGTTTTCTTCAAAAAAAGTATAAAAATATTGTATTTAACCTATTTTAACCATTAAATATAATTGACCTGTTGATTTAATCTGTTAAGTTAAAAGTTGTTAATGTTAATATTTATTTTTAATTGTATTTATTATATAAATCTATAAATCACAACTGCAATACAATCCCAAAAATATAGCTAAATTAATCACAAAGACTACTAACATCCATCCCAAAAAATTTTTTAACTCCCTTAAAGAAAGTATCCTAAAATTATTATCAATAGAAGCTTTAAAAACTAATTTAACCCTAATAAGACTTAATCAAAATTCTTATTAAGAATGATGGTTCAGGGTTATCCCGTCATAATTTAGTTATTCCAGAAGGATTAGTTACTGTTTGAAGGTTAATGGCTAAGAGATTAAAAGCAGAAACTTATCGTCAATTTGTAGCCTTACTGGAAGTTAATGGAGCTCTTAAAACTAGTTTAAAAAACATAGTTATTGAAAATAATTTTTAAGTTAACATGGGAACCATATCTGGTATTTCTGGATTGTTGGACTATCTAATTATTTCTAGTTATTTCCCTTTAACTATTACGCTATTAGTTTTAATATAAACTACTCAGAAGTTCTTGTGTAAGAAACTAGAAAGGAAGTTGATAGTAGTACTATTTGACGTGGTCGATTTATTTAGAAATGTCAAGCTACATGAGGGATAGTATCGTACCATAAGATTTTGTCCTTAAGTGTAATACAAAAAAGGCAAAAATTATACATTAGGAGTAGTTGAAATGATGAAAGAAAAGAATAAGTTTTAATGAAAAATAGCTGATAATCCATTAGTCACTTCAATTATTTCATAGCCGCTAATAAAGCAATAAGGGCATTGTTTTCATGGGGATTAATTTCTTGATCTAACCAAGCAATCCTTACCGCAATGGGAAAGGCGCTCGCCGCTACATCCGGGTCAAGTTTTTTCAATAATTCTGGTGACTGAGGAACCTTCAGAGCCGATTTGATACTAATCAGAATAGATTTATCTAACTTAAGGGGAGAAAGCTGAGTTTCTACCTCATGCCAGTCAATCTTATCCTTGGGAATTCCTAGTTGAATTAAATAAGCCAGTAATCTAGACAGTTTCAATTGTTGGCCATCATTCATATGGCTATAATTACCATTGGTAGGGCTATCAATTTTAGAGTGTGATTGCCCAATCTGCATTTCCGATGATCGCAGATTTTCAAGAATTTGTTGCCAGTCTTTAGCATCACATGAATCAGGTTTAGCTACTGTCAGACAAACATTAATGCATTCAGCATGAGGAGAAAGTTGAGTCACCCTCGCCTGGACCCCAAGATAACCTAACCAACGAGCAATGGTGTTAACTAGAGTCGCTTGGGTAGCTTGAGAATTTGCTAACAAGCGGATTTGGGTTTGAACTAGGGGGCGAACAATTTGGGAGAGCATGATAACTAAGATGCTTTAATTTCTCTTCTTTCCGTAATATAGATCAATTGTCAAGTTTAATGTTGTCACAAGGATAGCGAAACCAATTTCGAAGAAAAGTGTAAACTTACAAATCATAGTTTTAGTATAGGCGATTTGGGTGATAAAGAATTTTTTCGGAATACATAGGAAATTATCAGGCAGTTGCTTCTCTTTAAGCTTTTTTAGTCTCGGTACCCCATTTTTACTCACGAAGCAGATTCGTTCTGACTTCCTTGTATGGTTGATTGGTGTAATTAATTCCTAGATTTTGTCAAGATCTCTTAGGATTTTGCTATTTTTAAACAAAAAAACAAAGGATGTTCAGGCTGTTTACTCAAACTGTTTTTATTAAAAGGGCGATAGTCCTTAAAGTTAGTAAAACTAAAACTAGAATTTTACCTATTTTTTTAGTTTTTCCTCTTAAAGTTTGTGCTTTTCTTTGTCTATAGTCGTTCTCAATAAAAAAACACCGATTACAGTAAAATTATCAGTTATATGTAAATCAATCAAGCTTGACTTTAAAAGTATCATTTAAACGGAAATTTACACGGACAAATGTTAATCTCAAAACCCGTTAGTCACGTTTTTTCTGAATTTTCTAAAAAAGAAGATTAAGTGATATTTAAATTTTTTAAAAAAATACAGTTAAATTGCTATTGCTAACCAACAATTCCATCGCATCAAAGAATTAGTTAAGAATCCTCAAGTCAGCAAAATCTTTATAAGAGCAACAACTTACTTTGGGCTAAGTTAAAAACGCTATATTACCAAAGTTGAGAGTTAAAAATTGTCTCTAATTAGTCTGTGCTAAAAAGGACAAAGTTTGCTAAACTATACGAAAATTGTTTTTTCCAACTTTTATGGAATGTATCATTAGCCGCCGTGCTCAATTCTCTGCGAGTCATCGGTATTGGCTACCCGAATTCGATGAAGAGGAAAATCAACGATTATTTGGGGCTTGTACATGGTTTCCTAGTCACGGACACAACTATGTCCTCTACGTTTCTTTAATCGGAGAAGTCGATAATTATGGCATGGTCGAAAACCTTTCCACTGTCAAGCGAGTTATAAAAAAAGAAGTTACTGGTCAACTCGATTATAGTTATCTCAACGACGTTTGGGAAGAATTCCAACACACCTTACCCACCACCGAAAACCTAGCAAGGGTAATTTGGCAAAGGTTAGCGCCCCATTTATCTCTTGCTAATATCCAATTATTTGAATATCCCCAATTATGGGCGCAATACCAAGGAAATGCCATGAAAGCTAGTTTAACCATTCGTACCCATTTCAGTGCGGCACATCGCTTAGCTCTTCCCGAATTAAGCTTAGAAGAAAACACCAAAATTTATGGAAAATGCGCCCGTCCCCACGGACACGGGCACAATTATCATCTCGAAGTTTCCGTTACTGGAGAGATTGATCCACGTACAGGGATGTTAGTGGATTTAGTTGCCTTACAAGAGGTGGTCAATAACTACGTAGTTGAACCGTTTGACCATAATTTTCTTAACAAAGATGTTCCTTACTTTGCTCAAGTCGTTCCTACCGCCGAAAATATTACCCTTTATATTGCTCAATTACTGCAAAAACCTATTGGAGAACTCGATGTAGACCTTGATAAGGTTAAATTAATTGAGAGTCCCAACAACTCCTGTGAGATCTATTGTCGTAAGTCTCCTCAACTCCCTCAAGGATTAACCCATCAAAAATCTGTTTTAGCAACAACTAATTAGTGAATTAAAATTAAAATAAGTTCACCTCAAACTGCTAAAAATTGATTTAAAATTAAAACTCGAAGATTACAACAGAAAGTTAACAGTTGTTTGCAGGAAATGATCTAGCCATTAGTGTGTCTGGTAATATGGGCAAACGCTAGGCAGTATACTAAATGATACGACTGTCTTGTCGCCTGCAAAAATCTCCAATCTTAGATTAAGGATAGATGTACGATGGAATCCCAAGCTCAAGAAAAAACGATCCCTCAAGGCTTAGATACTGACCTTCAAGGCTTAGATACTGACCTCCAAGGCTTAGATACTGAAGTTCCAGGGATATTGACAAAGCAAACGTCTATGACTGATCAGCCTTGGCAGGAGTGGCTAGAACCTATAATTGATCTTCTTTCTAATGCCTCTGATTACATTGGACAATGGTTCAACACTTACAAACAATTGCTGACGACTATCGGCATTGTCCTTCTTGCCATTATCAGCGTTAAGATTATTGTGGCTGTTCTCGGAGCAATTAGTGATGTTCCTCTTTTGGCTCCTGTTTTGCAACTTGTAGGATTAACTCACGCTGCTTGGTTTGCGTGGCGTTATCTTTGGAAGGCATCTAACCGCCAAGAGTTAATGGCTGAATTTGATGCCCTAAGAAATCAAATTTTTGGCGAAAACGCCTAAATCAACTTTTTAGTCGACAAAAATCCCTCCGACTATCATAGTACGGAGGATTTTTTATTTACATCCCATTAATTGTCTTGCATATAAATATAAAGGAATCCATTAGGATTTAACAATTATGCCATTGTTCAACGAAACATCGGTAAAGATTTTATGATATATTCAGAACCGAAGGTGAACGTGAAAGTTTTCCCAAGGTTAGCAGATTTTAGGAGACTTATAACTTATGACGACAGAAGGACGCTTGCAGGTCGGTCAACCTGCGCCAGACTTCACCGCTACAGCCGTTATTGATCAAGAATTTCAGACCAAAAGACTATCTAGCTATCGTGGTAAATATGTTGTCTTATTGTTCTATCCCTTAGATTTTACCTTTGTTTGTCCTACTGAGATCATAGCATTTAACGATCACTATGACGAATTTGCCAAACTTAACACAGAAGTTTTGGGGGTATCGGTCGATAGTGAGTTCTCTCACCTAGCTTGGATTCAAACTGATCGTAAAGAAGGGGGAATTGGTGATATTAATTATCCCCTAATTTCTGATATTAAGAAAGAAATTAGCACTGCTTATAATGTCTTAGATCCAGAAGCGGGAGTTGCTTTACGAGGACTATTCATCGTTGACAAAGAAGGAATTGTTCAACATTCCACTATTAACAATCTTTCCTTTGGCCGTAGTGTTGAAGAAACCTTGCGGACTCTTAAGGCAATTAAGCATGTTCAAACCCACTCCAATGAAGTCTGTCCTGTAGATTGGAAGGAAGGAGACAGAACTATGATTCCTGATCCTGTGAAAGCGAAAGTATATTTTTCAACTGTTTAGTTTCTCTTTACCTGAACTAAACAAATTCCATAAGCCTCCACTGATTAAAAATCGGGAGTCAGGTTCTGCCTGCAGTTGGAGATGTCTTAGTGTTGAAAGTTGATTTTAAAATGATTAATTTTAATCAGGGATAATGTTAACTTCTCCGAATTTAAATTGCTTACATAAACGTTTTTGACTTTTCTCGACTAACGCGCGACAAATTAATAGCTAGGTGAAATAAGACCTTCAGTTTTTTTTATTATGATTTTGTTACAGTTAGACTAGAAGAGTCACAATTTCTTCTCGGTTTTTGTTGTTGATTGTTTACCTTGAGTTAGCATTGACTCTAATTCTGTTTTACAGCAATTACCCGTAACGACTCCTCAAAACTATAATTTTTAGCGATAATATCCCCTGATCTTAATTTTTACACTATTTATTCACTAATAAATAATGTTTTCTTTTTTATTATCTTCATAATACAGTAAGATCTCTTAGCCGAAATTATAAAAAGTTTGTGTAGCGAAGAATGGAGGATTAATTAATGATTACTAGTACCAATCAACAACAAAACCGAATTGTAGTTAGGGAAGGATTTAGTATTAAAATTAAAAAATTCTGACTATTAAGTGTTCGGATGTATACACGGGAAAGTTCTAAATATACCCTTTCCAGCAAAACTTATCTGAAATCAAAAAAAATATAATATAAACATTTATTTTTTGTTCTTAAGCCCAACATGAGTGTTTACAAGTCCCAAAAATTTTCTAGCTTGAGGTAACTTTAAAAAAATTTAAATTATAACCTGGTGTGGGAGTTCTTCTCCAATTTTATTTCACAAATGAACTTAGTACAAGTATCTGCTTCAAGATCTAAAAGAGTTTCTTTTGATTTTTCTCTACCGAACGATTCAAGTTCAGGGTATTTCTGCCAAATTTTTTTAATGTCTTTTTTAAAATTATGTAATTATTTTTTGGATAAAATAATAAAATTTTTCTTTTAAATCAGTATTTTTTTTTGTTTATTGGATAGTCTAAAACTCTTTTTAAAACAACACAATATGCTAATATTTTAGAGGATTTTTAATAAATTTTAATAAATAGATTAACTACCAATTATTAATATTTTTTTAATTATTTATTGAGTTATTAATCCTTCAAACAAAAAAGCAAATAAAACTACTCTAAATATAGTATCGATATTTTTTATCTTTTAGGTAATAGAGTAAAAATACTTAATTTTAATGTAATGGAATACATACTCAGTAAGATGATTTTTAAAAAATATTTTCTTGTTCACTTTTAAACGTAGTTTTTGTTAAAGTTAACGTTTTTTACTGAACTAAAATTATCCGGTATCTGGAAGTAATTTTAGAAATTAAGCTTTAATCAATCCTAGATTATCATCTGATCCATTAAATAGAAAATAATTACGATAATTTATGACGTATTCAAGAATAACAAATTATAAATTTATTCTAAATGCTACTACAATTTTCCCAATTTATCTAATTATTTTGTTATTCAATGGGTGTTCTAGGTATAAAATAGAGTTAAAGATTGTTATTCTAAGAGAACATCAAACTATTTAGTATAAAAGTATACTCTGAAGATCTACTAAAAAATTAAATTTAATCTCGATTTACACAAAAGGACAGAAACTTATAATAGTCTTAGGAAGAAAGAAATATTTATGTTTGATATAAACCAAATTAATAATTTAAAAAAGCGATGACCACTGTCCCCTTATTAGATATAATTTTTTACTAACTTCTAAGTCTCGAAATAGATGCCAATAGCTCACCTCTACTAATAAAGCAATTGCAAGAGATAAAGTAGTGAATTTACTAAAAGTTAAGGAGGGCTAGTGATAGAACTAATGATTCCAACTACAGCACAAAGAACAAAAGGACAATAATTGATTGTGAACTTAAGTCAACGAAATATTTCAAGCGACTTCAAAGTAAGAGAGGTGAGAGAGAAATTTCTAGGATTGTCTCTACGGATAAACTGACTGAACGGATATCCATAAAAACTAAAGTCAATCCAACAATAACAAAACTCAGGAAAGAGTATATGAGGATTTGACGAATCTAAGAAATAATCGCCGTACTAAAAGAAGCCGGTAAGACTATTGAAAACTTCTTAAGATTAGCCTTTATCATTACATCAGCTGCATGTAGAGTCCAAACCCATTATATTATTTCTAATTGCTGAATATCTGAGATCACTTAAGGTTAATAATTAGCCCGATGACTAAATGAATTGAGAATTAGGTAATCTCTTTACGAGCCAGTTTAAAATAGTTAGGTAAACCAATGATACAACTACTGATAACGTGCTATTGAGGAGGGGAGCTCAATCAATGTCTTCTACTGTTGAAATGTCAATATCTGTGATCAGTTGGACAGAATCTTCTTTAACTAAAGTTCCAACTTCAGAAGAACTTGAACGGATCAATATCCATTTAGACTTAATATTGTTAGGATTAGAAGCTTTAACTAATCTTCATGATAATAGTCTGATTGAAGTAGCTACTGAACTAAGCTTACAGACAACCATGATTCAAAGTTGGCTTCCATGGGCACAAAGACAATCTCTAACGTCATACGAGAGCCAAAAATCAAAACCATTAAAAGTAGAAGAAGCGCGCTCGCTAATCGTTATTATTTGCTATTTATGCAAACAAAATCAAGAAATCATCCGTCGTGCTGTCATCCTCTTGGAACAGATTACAGCCCAAAATAAAGATCCGTTGGGACTTGCCCTACTGAACAATTACTTTAACAAGTTTGATCGTCTCTATCACTTAAACGTATCTAAAAACCAACGTCTCGAATATCCTCAGTTATCAAAATTGGCTTTTAAACTCCTAGTAGATTTACTCTTTTACAGTACTACTAATGGCCATCACCGTCTTTGGTTAGCCATGTTAGATTATACCCGTTAGAACACCCTTTAAATTATTAACTGCGCTCTCCCAATCCTCAATGTAAAGCTTATCTATGAAATTATTTAGCAATACTCCTATTCGACGCTATACTCCTCCTACTTGTACTCTAGAATTGTGGGACAAACGCTCTTATTTATCTCGTTGGAAAGAAAAAGCCTCTCCAAAAGAATTAAATTTTGTGCTCAATTTCGATGATCCTAAACTCTTAGAAGAACAGCAAGTAACGCTTCAGGGAGATTTCCCTCAATTGGAAGTTTTATGTGACGTAGTTGCTTGTTATGCCCAAAATCTTCTCTATCAAACCGTTAATTGTTTGACTTTTACTCATCAGTCTTCTTTTGAAGATACCAGCTGTTCGGTTGAACTTTCCTCTTTAACTCCTTCAAGTGAGAAAATAAATGAGCTCAATTTACCTCCCTCATTACGACCTAAAGGATTTTTAAGTCATCAGCTTAATTTAGGTTCCCTAGAAACTAAAGCTTCCCATTCCTTCGTTAGTTTGACTTCTTCTCAACTCTTTGATCTGCTTAACGCTTTAGAAGACTATCAAGAGGATCTGAGTGTCTTATCTTCTTCGAAGAATTCTATTCAACGTCAGGGAATTTGGGTGTGGACTTCGACAGCAGTAGTTGCTTTATTGGCTATTGCTATTCCGATATTGGGAGCAAAATGGTTCGATAGACTAAACTCTGGTGATGTGTCCCTAATTCAAAATCAAGAAAGTTCAGAACAAAGGTTATCTTTTCTAGATGTGTTGCCTCCTGTACCACCTCCACCTAGTTTCCCCATTTCTTCTCCATCAATGCCACCGATTTTGGCCACAAAAGATCCTTTACCCCCCCCCGAAAAGATTAGCATAGCGGACCCACCTCTTCGTAATCCATCTGTTGATATAAAAACCCCCACCCCTCCAGTTTTGTCACCTCCCTCTGTGTTACCCTTTGCTTCTCCACAATCCTTAACAGCTAATAACTACTATCAAGTCCATAACCAGCTTTCGGCTGAAGATATCCTAACTCTTCAAAGAACAAGAACCCCTGCGATTATATCTTCTTCTCCTTTAACGATGACTGATCGTATTAGTGCTATTTCTAGTATTCCTACTCCACCGTCCCTACAAGCTGAGACGTTAATAGAACGATCTCCTGAAAAACAAACCCCCCAAACTCCAATTGTTAACCCTTTGTCCGAAGATTATATCTTTGCTGAACCAACCCTCCAGACAACTCTTCTTGATGCCATCCCTCAAGTAGCAGAAGCTCGTCAGTATTTTCAGCAACGCTGGCAACCTCCTAGAAATCTTTCTCAAACCCTAGAATATCGCTTAATAGTTCAGCCTGATGGTTCCTTGAAACAGGCGGTTCCTCTGGGAAAAGCAGCTATTGTGTATTATCAGAAAGCATCTATTCCTACCCCTGGGAGTGCTTTTGTTTCTTCTCTCGATATATCGGAGAATCAAACTATTCGCCTAGTGTTAAGTCCTAATGGTAGAGTTAAAACCTTTTTGGAGTAGGAGGAAACAACTTGTTGTGTTTTCAAAAAAAAATTAATCAATCAACTTTTCTGAAATTTTCATTAAAAGATTAGGTTATAAGGAAAATGAGAAAATAGACAAGAATGGAGTAAAATCTAGTGTAGATCTACTTAATAATAGATAGTTAGTTATATTGGCTTTTTTTCTGAGATAGAATGACCAACACGTCGTTTGTCCTCACTTAATTCTCACAGAGAAACCTTATTTATTTAATTAAATAAAAATTAGCTGTCGTTTCTTATCTAGTAATCATTTTCCTAAAAAAATCTCTAATTTACCAATGAAGCAATCACAAATATTATAGTGGAAAAATACCATATAATTTATTTTATATTTCTGATATGTGCAATAATTATATTTAGAATTTCTTTAACCAATCTGTATACTCTAAAAATCAATAGGCTAAATTTTAGTTATTCTATACAGATTTAATTTTGAAATATTCCTTGCTGAACGTTGGATTAAATTAAATGCAATTTGAAGAATAAGAAATAAAAATAATAATCATTATATGTTCTAAACAAATAGATTAAAAAAGTAATTTTTTATATAAGAAGTAATAAGTATAGTAATCGTTTATGATACTAACTCTGTACATAGTAATTAATTTTATTTTAAAACAATAGAGAGAAAAGTAGTTGTACATATATTTCTAATTTATACTCTCTAATTAAATAGAATAGCATTAAATAAAAAATTATAAAGTTTACAAAGTAATTTCTTAGTATAAATATGATTTGGCGAAGACAGTTAAATAAAGTTATCTTCAAAGAACAAAATAGTTACTCTAAAAAGTATTGTTTTAGCTCTAATTGTTTGAATATAAAAATATAAAATAGTTTACTTTTAAGAAAGTAATGTATAGCTATTTACTTAATAAAATTATTTATGGTTCCAATGTCTTGGAAAGAAATAAAATTGGGATCTTTGCCATCAGCAGGAACATTAACGATGATTATTTAAATATAAAAACTGTATTATACTCCTGAAAATACTGGATTTTAGAAAAAGAACTATAGATAAACATCAATATTGAGATAGAAAAAATGCACTCATGACAGTAAGAACAACCAACTACAATTAGATTATGCTCAATTTCTGTGGCAAACTCCTTTTGAAAATTAAAATTGAGATTATTATATCTATGTCAATGACATACTATTAATCAATAGTTCAGATGATTTTAAAATTTGATTATTTGTCTCAAAGAGCGAATTTTAAGCTTAAGGAAGGACAAGCTTAAAAGTCAAAAAGGAAATTAATCAAGATTGAAAGTTAATATACATAAAACTTCTAAAATCCATAAAAGACGGTTAACCCATTACATTAATAGTTCAACTATTTTTTTCTGCTCAAAAGTGGATAGTGGCTCAATCATTAAGTTTATTTTGTCTCTGTTAGAGACTTACTGCCTGTAAATGACTACGTGGATCATATGCACGACTAGCACTAATTTTCTGATAAAGTTCTCGTTCTGTTTCTGTTATATTTTGAGGGGTGTCAATCACAATTTTGACTAGTTGATCTCCTCGTCCATCTTTAGGGTGAACCCAACCCTTACCTCGAAGGCGCAAAGATTGCCCTGAACGAATTCCTGAAGGAACCTTTACTGTTACTATCCCATCAGGAGTAGGAACCTCAATCGACGCACCTAAGATCGCTTCATCAGGAGTAATAGGAACTTCACAGATTAGGTGCTCACCTTCAAATTTAAAAAACGTATGGGATATTAATTCAATTTTGAGGTATAAATCTCCTCGTTGCTGATTATAAGGATTAATAGAACCTTTCCCTCGGACTCTTACCCGACTCCCTGTTTTTGCTCCGGCTGGAATGCGAACATCAAGAACTTCATTGCCCAAATTAAGGCGTTTTTGTACACCTCTAAAAGCTTCAGAAAAAGTTAAATGAAGGGTTGCCGTTCGATCAGTCGCAGGAGGTTGAGCTCCAAAACCACCTGTATCAGAAAAGCTACTAGAATCATTGTATTCTGGCTGTCTTCCAGTGGTAGTTCGATAACTGTAACCTCCTGTCGTTGATCCACTAGTTGAGCCAAAACGACCTAATAATTCATTAATAAATTCATCAAAGTTACCATATTGGCTAAAATTAAAGCCACTAACGTCAACACCACTCTGACCACTAGTCCAATTCCCTTGATTAGCCTGTTGCCAGTATTGACCGAATTGATCGTATTTCTGACGGTTTTCCTGATCTGATAAAACTGCGTAAGCTTCACTAATTTCTTTAAATTTTTCTTCCGCTTGTTTATTTGCAGGATTCCTGTCAGGATGATATTTCACAGCTAACTTACGAAAGGCTTTTTTGATTTCTTCCGCGGTAGCGTTTTTATTAACTCCTAAGATGACGTAATAATCTTTGTAGTTAGTTGAAGCCATTAACAGAAACCTCCTAGCTGGTAACAAAACAACAACTTGAAATTCAACTTAAATAATTTTATCCTTCTAAATCTAGATTAACAAAGCCGTCAAGCCTATTTTGTTCGGTTCTCCCCGATATAGGAGAAAGGATTTTCCTTCCCAACACGTTTTAGCAAGTCCATCTTCTAATACAGGGGATGTCATACTGGTATGTATTGATGTTTCTACAATAATCTGGGTTAAAATTGAGCGATCACAGTTTTAATTGCTCTCTAAACAAAGTTTAAGAAGGACATTTTACCCAATATCTACCGTACCATTAAATTCTAGCTCACGAGCCGGTTTTATCGTTTCTTTCCGTCGTTGGCTGACAAAATTGATGATGTTATAAACAGCTATAGCAGTATTTATTAATAACAGTTCTTTCAATTGCTGTTTGATTTTTCCCTAGATTAATAACTAATAACTTTGGGTATTTTAATTTTTAAAAGAATTAACTGTATACAGCAAAAAATACTAAGATATTAATTCGTTAATTCTAATTATGTAGATAGTGTTAATTTTTCGCTTTCTAGTAGTCTAATTAGTAAAATCAGCATGTATTATTAGTTTCATTAAACTATATTGCCTACTTTATTAAATGACTATCCTTAGATATTTGAATCGAATTTAGCTAACTTGCTTTTTTAAAAGTTGACGGTGGGGGAGTAATAGAGTGTAGAAATTCGGAGATAAAATTTTTAATCACTTGCCATCTTCAATTGAGATTGACTTTATTAAAGTCACAAACTAAGTTGATCCAGCATTCCAGCAATTTGTCTAGACTGTAGTTCTTGATAAAATCTACAAAATGGATAGTTTGAAAAAACTTTACCTAGTTTAAGATAGCAAAAATACACTAGGCTTTGACATAGTATTAATTAGCAACAGTGTTAATAATAAAAATATTAAAAATCTAGATAAGTTCCAGCAAATGGTCTCAACAATTTAACCATAATATCTATTATAAACTATATTTATCTCTCGACAAGAGACTACTATAAAATATTTGCTAAGGCAAAAATAGAGTGTCTTATCGCAGTCTAATGTACTAAAAATTAATAACAAGATTTTAGTACTAATTTTATAAAAATTTTAGTTTACGTTTAATAGAATTAATTAACATAACAAATTTTACTTAATGTTTTATTTTCAAATAGTTTCTAAGACTAATAACCAGTTTGTCATTAAAATCCAATAACAGCTAATAAGAGTTGAACTTATTCCTATAGAATTGCTCAAAAAAAATGACTTAGGTATATTTTTCTATGTTAAATTGATATCTGAAACCTAAAATTAAATAAAACTGTGTGAGAACGAATCTGTGAAACGAGTACAGTGGAACCCTCTGAGTCTTTATGGTTTTTCCCTAGTGTCAACTTTGTTAATTTATTGGTTAATTTCAGGAGGATTCGATAAAACTTCCCAATATACTCTTTTCTCTAAACCTTTATCTGTCGAGGCTTCTGATAAGTTTCAACAAGGACAAGAAATTTATCTTAATGGGAAACTATTCAACATTCCTTGGAGCCAGTGGAATCAAGGGGACAAGCAACGGATAGGAATCAGTGACACTGGAGCGATGAATTTATTAGGGATAGAACTTCTGAGCACAAGCGAACCGAGTCTACAACCTGTTAGATGGTTTTCTGCCGATTACCGCCAGTCTTTTCCTATTCCAGCACGATTTATTGCTCCCTATCGATATTTGGATGTGACTGACTTAATGAAATTAACGGAAGGAACTTTACAAGTGAAGGGTAACTTCCTAGAAATTACCTTGCCACTAGCGCGTGTTGGTGATGTACGTGAAGGAAACCACACTTGGGGCAAGCGCATTGTAGTGGATGTTGATCGTCCTACCGTTTGGCAGGTTAGTCAAGCGAAGGGAAAAGGAGTAGTGATTATTTCAGGGATTACTGACGTTTCTCCTTCTGCTCAAACCCCAACCAGACTACCTCTCACTCAGGGGAATTGGAGTGATCTTGATGAAGATGATCTCGGTAACGATGTTTCTACACCTATTAATTCTCAACTTTTCTCTCTAGAAAAAAGTGGAAAAATTACTAAAGTTCACATAAATTTACCCACAGCCCATAGTTTAAATGTTTTTAGTATTTCTAATCCTCATCGTATTGTCATCGATGTCCGTCCTGATGCCAAAATACCAAAGCAAATTGCTTGGACAAAAGATATTACTTGGCGACAACAGTTAGTTAAACTGGGGAGAGACATTTTTCCAGTTAATTGCTTAGAGATCGATGCGAGATCATCTAAAATTGTTCTAAGACCTATCACAACATATCCTAATCGACAAGAAGGGACAGCCCCCTTAGTAACTATGGCTAAGGAGTGGAAAGCCTCAGCAGCTATTAATGGAGGTTTCTTCAATCGAAACAATAAGTTACCCCTAGGGGCAATTCGATCACAGGCTCGTTGGTTATCTAGTCCTATTTTAGGTCGAGGGGCGATTGCCTGGAATGATCAAGGACAAATAAAAATGGGTCGTCTCAGTCTTCAAGAGACTTTAGTAACTAGCAGCGGACAACGCATTCCTGTCCTGTTTCTCAACAGTGGTTATATCCAAGCAGGAATAGCTCGTTACAGCTCCGAATGGGGACCTAAATATATCCCTATATCGGATAACGAAACAATTATTTTCATACAAAATGATAGAGTTACTGACCAAATAAAGGCCGGAAAAGCGGGGAAAACTTCTTTTCTTATCCCTCCTGACGGCTGCTTGTTGACCATTCGTAAAAATGCTGTATCTGCTGCTGCTTTGCAAGTGGGAACGGTGGTTATGATTGAAAACACCACAGTTCCTGCTGATTTTAATACTTATCCTAATATGCTTGGGGCAGGTCCATTATTAATTAGTGATAATCGTATTGTGGTCAACGGAACTTTGGAAAAGTTTAGCAAGGGATTTCAGCAACAAGAAGCCTCTCGTAGTGCTATCGGTGTAACAGACCAAGGAAAAATCATGTTAGTAGCTGTTCATAACCGTGTTGGGGGACGGGGGGCAAGTTTAGGAGAAATGGCACAAATTATGCAAGAATTAGGAGCGGTCAATGCATTAAACCTAGATGGAGGAAGTTCAACTTCTTTAAGTTTAGGAGGACAATTAATTGATCGTTCTCCTGTCACCGCAGCACGGGTTCATAATGGGATAGGGGTTTTTATCAGTCCATAGTTTACAGCCGTCAAAGATTTATTATATGTGATAATCCTAGAGGCATAAGGCTTACGTTCTAATAAATTTTAAAGTCGGTGTATAAAAGCATAGAATAAAACCTCAAAAATCTCGCAAATATCTGTGTTGTGTTCATTTTTAATATCACAAGTTAGATTTGAACTGAATTTTTGAACAAGGTTAATTTAGAGAGAGTTTTGTCTCAATTTGAGCTAAAACAGTAGGAAGGGACAGAATAAGCTCAAGGAAAAAATAGATTGAATTTTTAATTAGAGTATAGGATTCTAGCGAATAAAGAAAGGAACTTATCTGAATTTTAGAGAAAAAGGTAGAAACATACTCAGAAAAGAATAGCAAAAAAATGGAAATAATTCCTACCCTTTTTATAGGGTAAATTACAATGATTATTAGTTTTTTCAAAAAGAGTTAAAATCTATTCTTCGTTTATTGTTTCCTCCTCTTGAAATATTGATTTTACATAAAAGGTTTGGTAGGACTAAATTTACTGGATATAAAGGTTTACTAATACTTTTTATTTATACAAATAAAAAGAGGTATAGTGGATAATACTTGGGAGTATTTTATAACTTAGTTAATAGTAAAATTTCTAAAATATCAAAGATAATTCTAGCGAAGTAGAATTTCATTATTGTCAGCTAATTAAACTTAATGACTCTACAAGCTAATCCAGCTTCTCCGCTAGATAACTTTTCAGAAGTATAGGATAAATCATCCCCATGTAAATGAATAGTCAAAGAACTTTTTTAAAAGCTTTTTCTATCCTAGAGTAGAGGCAAAAATAAGTAAAATTACAAGTACCTCTTTGTTGGTAGTTAAAAATAATCAATTTTCTAGATAATTGTTTTTATAGAGTCTTTCACGACTTTGAGTATTTTTTGTCGTAGTCGCCTCCAACAGACAAAGCAAAAACTATTTTGCCGTCTTTAGTTCCAGGATTTTAACTATGATTTTTATGTAAATGTAATTTATAAGTTAAGCATCTAGAATAGATAAAGCAATCGCTATATATTAAACTAACTTAAAAATGTTCAATGATAACCAAGTATTTTAATCAATAAAATAGGAAAATTAAATCTTAGTTTAAATATTGTAGGCAGTTGAATATAAATGAGCGATTGTATGTTAAAAATTAATGAAACAATAGAATAATCATTAATTGATACTAAAAAAATAAACTTTTATATTGAGTTTGTAGTTAATTAATTTACTGGGCTTTCTCAATTCTTGATAAAAAATATTTCTACCTATAAACTATTGCGTTGTTAGCAAAACTTGATGGCTTCTGTTACTGCTATCGCTAGTCTATATTTAGACTATTCTTTGCTACGTGTTATAAACAATAGCAACTAATGAGAAGTGATGATATTCTTATTGCTATTTTAGAAAATAAAGTTAGTTTAATTTAATGCTTTACTATGAGCTGCTTTTAGATTATTTGAAAGTGGTGCATAACCAAAAATAAAGCCTGATCCATCTAGATACTTTAAATATATTTATCTTATAACTTAATAAAGTATTTGATACTTATATCAATCTAAGCTTGCTCTGTCAATTGATTATTCTGAAAACTTTCAAATAAGCTAATTTTAAGCAAATAATATTTGCTTTTTATTTTCGCCCCTATTGCTGACAGTCTAATTATCAAAAATGAGTAATTTTAAATAGACAAAAGACTGTTTATCGTCTCAATAAAATTTGATTTTAAAATGCCATTTGATTGATTATAATTTCTGACGTATTATTAATCTTATGTTAATTATAAGTGATTAAATCAAGTCTTTATTAGTAGAAGTCTATAGAGAGTTTTTGAGTAATATATCATTTGTGTCCTAATAATTTTTTAGTTAAACCTTGCGTCTATTTAAGAACAGGTTTACAGTTATCTGTGTTATATGAAATTAACTTAAAAGTCAATAATCAACCGCTGTTGAGAGCTCTTCGAGATATTCTATATCTTTTGTCTTCTAAGTTCCTTTGCTGCCACTATCCGAAGAAATCCACAATCGTTCTCTTCCTTGAAGAATTAATCCAAAAATTGTTTGCTAAATTGTATTTACTGATAGTTTTACTAAATTTTTAATTTTTTTAACTTTCTATACTCTTACTTAGCTCTGTACTTTGTTTTTTAAGAAGTTCAAAAAGCTTTACTTAATTAAAATAAAGTCCCTCTATACTCTAATTTGTAAAAAATACCCTCAAACAAAGAAGTGACGATAATATTTCAGTTAATTAGAGTCTTTACGACTTATTGAAATAACATACTTTGGAGTCTATTTGCGCTTAATCGCTTATCCAAAGTTATTGAGAGTGATCTTTTTTCTTAAAGTCCTCATCAATTAACCCTAACTATCTCAATAATGAATGGCTTATTTGCGTTTTAAACGCCGTAACTCTTCTTGTAAAAGATATACTTTATCTCACAGTTCATTTATATTGTTAGATTTTGAGATTTTAGCTGTCTCTTCCTCTTCGGTAATAATTTCAATTAATCGAGGTTCCTTATCGGAAGGAGATTGAGATGAGTCTTTCTTTTTTTTCTGAGCTTGCTGTACCAAATTATCAACATACTTACGGGCTTCCTCGGCGCTTATCTCTCCTCTCGTCACCATTTGATCCGCTACTTTTTGGGCTTGTTCCTCCAACTCAGTTAGAGCTATGCGAGCTTTCTCATTTGCATAAGACGCTAGACCTATTCCCAGATAAAACGCTTTTTGAATTAAACTACTAAAATCAGCCATGATTGAAAATTCTGTCCTTATAACTTAAGCAACATTTTTATCTCTCAGTATAATCATGTCTCGACTGAATGAATCCTAGCAAAGATAATTTGTTCTCAATTGGAGACACCAAAGATAGACTCTGAAGTCTTCAGAATTCTCTAACAACTATCTACTCTTAGAATTATTAACTTTTATAATAAAATTTGTTAAGCTCTATTTCAAGTTTAGGCAGATTAGACTGATCACCCTTTTAAAGACAAAAATCTGTTATATGATGCTGTTCGTAACACTCGTCGAAATTTGGGAGAAAAACCTTGGGTTTAAGGGTCACTGTTGTTGGGGCAAGATCGCCTAGCTGGGTCTTCTACATACAACTGAAACATTAGCAAAAACTAGAATAGAAACCTACTTATTTGAGCGTAAATTAGACAAGCATAAACCGTGTATTAGATCTGTTTCTTTATGTATAGTAAACGAACTCGACTTATCACTGGAAATTATTGACCTTCGAGTGAGAAAAATGAAAATGATCTACTCTACCAGCCTAATGTTGCTGTCAATATGAATACTAAACTGGATAATGAATATATTGGGATGTATCCTGGGGAAATTCTATACGGATTGTTACGCGACTGCGCTGCATCATCAGGGGCGAGTTGGATTAACGAAACGGTCTATTAACTAGATCTTTCTACCTAATAACACTAATCTTTATATCCTTCACTATGTCGACCACTCTAACAGGAATACTTAAGGGAACAAGTTAGTGATTAATGCGGGAGATTATAATTATGTGACCGCTCTTCAAGAAGGCATTCGTCTCTCCTCAAACCAAATAGCTTACTACCGAGATCTAGCTTAGATGTATGTTGATAACGATGTTTCCTCTGACTTTTATGTTTAGGGTTTCCATAGATACATTTAGAGGTAAATAAAGGGGTAATAAAGGTTAATAAGTATCTTATTAAGGATTTACAAGCAGTTATTCATGAGCAGGCTTTTTTTTACTTAGAAAGAGACAAAATCATCAAAGTCAAAGTTTATCTTATGCTCAAATATTCTTGTCCCCGTCGGGTTGTAGATCTCTTGACTTTAGTAGGTGATGTGGCAGGAACTGTTCCTAAGTCTTCTGAAGAAGGTATTGATTCTGCTGCTGAATCTGTCCATACGTGTGTCAAAACTATTGTAGAAGTAAGGAATATGAGTCAAGGTATTCTGACCGAAGATAAGTAAAAATCTATTTCAAACCGTGAAGCAAAAAGTATGGTATGACTTACCTTATTCTTAGTATTCTACAACGGGTCTTCTATCGTTGCAGATGCATCCCGCAAGGCTTTTGTAGAAATGTGTGCTGATAAATTAGTTCTGATTGTCGCGCATTAACTTAACAAACTTCTCGAATAAATAATCTGCATCGTGTGGTCCAGGACTTGCTTCAGGATGGTATTGAACCGAAAAAAAGGGTAAAGTTTTATGAGAGAAACCTGCTACAGTTTGATCATTTAAATTAAAATGAGTAACTTCTAAATTAACATTTAAGGACTTTTCTTCCACTGCAAAACCATGATTTTGACTTGTAATTTCTACTTGTTGATTTAATCCACAAGGTTGATTTAATCCACGATGACCAAACATTAATTTAAAGGTTTTTGCTCCCAAAGATAATCCTAAAATTTGGTGTCCCATACAAATTCCGAAAGTAGGTTTTCCTGCTTTAATTAATGCTTTAGTAACTTCGATCCCTTCTTCAACTGCTGAGGGATCACCAGGTCCATTAGACAAGAATATTCCGTCTGGATTATACTTTAAAATCTCTTCAGGGGGCATATTGGCTGGAACTACAATAACCCGACAACCATAACTAGCTAAACGACGAAGAATATTCCGTTTGATCCCAAAATCAATAGCTACTACTGTTAAAGTATTTCTTGAAACTTCTTTATTACTCAGACGAAACTCCCAAATGGGATCGGTCGGAATAGACCACTCATAAACCTCTTTGGTAGTTACTTCCCTAACTAAATTTAAACCAGTCATCTTCGGAGTTAACTGAGCTTGACGTAGTAATTCTGTCGGTTCGAGGATTTCTGTAGAAATGGCCCCATTCATCGTCCCTACTGAACGTATTTTGCGAGTTAAGGCACGGGTATCAATGCCATAAATTCCAATAATTTTATGGCGATTTAAATAATCAGGGAGAGATTCTGTGGATCGCCAGTTACTCGGACGATAGGTTATATTACGCGCAATAACCCCTTTAACCTGTGGGCAAGAGGATTCCTCATCATCAGGGTTAGTCCCCGTATTCCCCAACTCAGGGTAAGTAAAGGTGACAATTTGACCACAGTAACTCGGATCGGTCAAAACCTCTTGGTAGCCAGTCATTCCTGTATTAAAAACTATCTCTCCTAAAGTAGTTCCCCTTGCTCCAAATGACCACCCCTCAAAAAAAGTCCCGTCCACTAACATCAATAGAGCTGGTGTAGTCTTTACTATTGCCATAATCATTAAATTTTTGATACTGAAAACAGGTGAAACCCAACGGTGAGCGATAGACTGGAACAGGCAATCTATGTGAAAATGCCTGACTGTCTAGTCATCTGTTGAGACACACCCATCCCTAGGATACAACCGATGATCTTATCAGATGTGATTCAGCGTGTTAGGGTGAAGTCAAACTGCCAAAAAGGTAGCTAGAATCCTATGAGTCCCAAGAAACTGAACGACGACGATAAGCAAGAAATTCTTAAGCTTTATCGACAAACACCAGAAACTACATCCACTCTAGCTGATCGTTACGGGGTCAGTAGCTCTACTATTAGCCGTTTTTTAAAAAGTTACCTGTCAGAGTCAGAATATGAAGAGTTAATTCAACAAAAACGTTTAGCAAGGACGGCTAAGTCTGAGTTACCATCTACACAGATTTACGCTAAACCTGTGTTGGTGATATCAGAGAGTCAATCAAAGTCTCAAACTCCAAAGACTGAGAATGAACTTGTGCTGGTGACCTCAAAGAGTCAATTAGAGTTATCTTCAACGGAGACTAGTACAAAACAGCCCCCTATCCTAGCAAAGGATCAGTCATCAAGATATGCTCAACATTTAGACGAAGATGACGAGGAAGACGATCTTGAAGTGGTCGATGTTATTGCCCTTGGAGAAATGATTGGGGAGGATTTATCAGATGGGATTGATGATGATGAAGACTTAGATGATGAAGACTTAGAGGATGAAGATTGGGATGAGGGAGAAGAAGAAAATTATGATCAATCTTTAACTCAAGATGGTGATGTTCAAGTTTTACCCTTATCATCTGCTATTTTTCCTAAAACCTGTTATTTAGTAATTGATCGCTCGGCTGAATTAATTGCTCGTCCTCTCAAAGAATTCGCTCATTTAGGTCAAATTCCAGTAGAAGAAGTACAACAAAAAACTTTACCAGTCTTCGATAATCATCAAGGGGCGCGTCGCTTTTCCAATCGCTCCCAGCGAGTGATTAAGGTTCCTGATGGTCGTCTTCTGTACAAAAGTTGTCCCCATTTATACGCTAAAGGAATTACTCGTTTGTTGATGGACGGACAAATTTATTCTATAGGATCTAACTATGACGATTAAGTCAATATTAATGTTTAGGAATTAATTGATTATTTTAGGGTTTTTAGTCAAGGAAATACTCGGATTTAAATAATTTTATCTACTTCTTTAAAAACTAGTAGTTATGTTTAACGGTAGAATTAACTAGTCAAACGCGAGTTTAAACAACTTAGTAGTTGACAATTGGCAAATTTTATAAATTCAGAAGCTCTCCACTAAATTAACTTAAATTTATTGTCAATTCCCTCGACTGTTCTTTTAATTGTTCCCTGGTCGAAATGGGCAGTGATCTTCCAAATTTAATGCCTAATTACCACACATTTTTTGTGATAGAATGAATAAGTTTTCTGTGCCAACTTATTTAAGTTTAATAATCATATTACTCAGTTTTAGTTCTATTTTTTTCAGAAATATTCAAAAGTTTTCTCTTAATTAGAGTATTTTTTTTGAAAGTAATAGTGATGTTATTACACACCTGATTTAGTTCGACTTTTTATTGTTTACTTAAATTTTTCATGTAGCTCTGACAGAACTTTTTCTTTTTAACTAGTATTTAAAAGTTGTTTGGTTTCTTATTTGTGTTTCAGCATCCAAGTTTTTTATTTGTAATCATCAAACTAAATCTTTTATATATATTTCTATTGATTATTCACTTAACCTAATTTTTTGTTGTATACTTAATATTTTTATTTAAAATTTATTTTGTAATTTTTATATTAAACATTTTAGGACATATTCTCTTATTTTTAAGTCAGCTTTACTCTCCTATAAATTTATTCTTGTATTTAAGAACTCATCATTTAATAAAGCCGTTTTTTTAAAAACAAACGGCTTTATTAAAAATAAAAATAGTTTATTTATTATAATGATGAAGTTTTTTAGTGGTTGGACTAGAATAAATACAAGTTATTGTTTAGTCTATTTTTTGGACAAATAAAACTATTACTTTTTATTTAAAACAAGGTAATGGAAATATTAAGTTCTTCTAAATTGAGAATTATATTTATTAAAATGTTCAGTCTAGTCAAATTTAATTTGAACATAAAGTCTGCTATAGTAACAACTATATCATTAGAAAATTTAATAAACTCTTTATCAAAAATTAAACTTTGTCCTTAAAATTTAAAACTAAATAAGAAGGTTGAATAAATTATTTTTTAGTGACTTTTGAAAGACTTATTTATAAAAGTTAAAGAACTGTAAATTTACACTGCATATTGACTATCATGTCTTCATAAATAGGATAATTATCTTTGATAAAAAGATAAAAAATATAACTTTTAAAATAAAGAGTTCTTATTAATACGACTTTATTTGAACCAGTTTAAGTAAAAACTAAATTAGTTAAATACTTAGGGTCTATCGAGTGATTTTAATTAAGAGTTGTAGGTAGCTAAAAAACTTAAATCTAATCTAGCTAATCGGATTTAATAAAATTAAATCTAGTTTTAGTTTTTGAAATCTATTCATTTTGATGAATGTAAGCTTTTTACTTAGTTTCTATGAACAAGGAGTTCGAAAATTTAATACTTTTGTTTTCAAAAGCAAAAATTTATTAAGGGCAATACGTATCTAGGTTAATTTAACCGAGACTATTTTAATAGGAACTAATTTGAGCTGAGGTTTTTTGACTAAATTAATACTTAATTAAATTAACACTTAATAATCGAAGCTTAGATCGAGCTGATCTGACCCTATGTAAAAATAAGTAAAGTTCGGTTACATAACAGTGACCTAATTAAAGGTAATCTAATAAAAACTTTTTTTGTTGAAACCAGCCTTATTTAAGCAAAACTTAGTGGGGAACTTAATATTATGCTAGTCTTTGAGTGGCTTCTCTTGAGAGAGTTAATTTCCGTCAATTCAATCTCAGTGGTGTTAATCTTACTTGAGCGAGTCTAGGAAGAGGTTGTTTGAGCTGTGCTATTTTTAATAGGGTATTTTTTCTTTACACTAATTTTGAACGTACTTTTTTAAAAAAAATTAATTAAAGTGGAAAAAATTGAAAAGGGGTTCACCTTAGTAAGGCGGGATTAGTGGATAGTAATTTTGAAAAATTTAACTTATTCGGGGCTAAATTTAAAAAGACAGACTTAAATGGGGCAGACTTAAGCAGAAATAGAACTTTAACCTCATATAGGTTGACATAGTCCTTTCTGAAAATTGATAAGATTCAGAACAACACTCTTGAAGTTTTAGCCTTAGTCGATTTTAGACCCTAAAACAGTGGCAATTGTTCAAATTAATAAATCCATAGCCTACCCTAAAATTAGTGAGGACAGAACTTTCCATAAAAACGTCAACCTCAAAAAACTAGATCTCACCGCGGTTTAACTACATAAAATTTCCAAGCTCACAAGGGTAAGAGAGAACGACTCACTGCCTAGTTTAAAGTTCGTATATTCGACTAATAGGGGAAAATAGCTATCGACTATACATAACAAATGTACTTTTTCAAGAAATTCCAAACAACTATTTTCGTTAAAACCGATGACATATAAAGAGACTAATCCGGCCGGAGTGTAGGTAATCGCAACATAATTTTTTATCCTAAATTCCTCCTATCGTACTGTGCATCCCCAGACTAAGATATAAATCTTACTTCTATGCCTAATTAGAACAACTGACTTATTCTCTAAAGTAGAATTATTAGGAACTCTAGTTCCCCTCCCTTATGCTGACATAATAATGATTCCCTCAGTTAAAGTAAAGCGACTATGGTTTTTAAAATCGTCTGTTTTGTTAGGTTTTCTTGAAGCCATAACTTAAAAAATTAAAGAAAATTTCATAGAGGTTGGAGCAAAGTAACAAGCTAAGGCAATATCCGTTCCCATCTCTTTTTAAAAAGAGATGGGAACGGATATTTAGAAGAAGTTAGAGCAGGTAGAAAGCAGCATGGTAGATGTTTTAATGATTTTAGAAACCGCCAAAAAATAAGTTGGGTTCAACTCCCGATGTTTTGTCAGTATTGTATGGACAAGCAGGTAAAGATGTCCGTCATACAAATCGCAAAAACATCAACAGTTAATATTAAGCCGATTTTCCAATTTAGGAGGTGATTATCTGGGGAAATATAAAGAGACGAGTGAAAAGCAATCTTAACTAAAGGTAAGTTTTGAGTTTGTGAGATTTTTATGAGACAATGATTTAGTCTGTTACCCAATAAAGTTTGTTAACAGCTTACTGTTGATATCTGACGGAAAGCCAATGAGCACTCAATTACCTCCTCTCAACACCGATACTATATGGGCAATTCTTAATGAGGAAATCGATGACGAAACCGTCAACCAGTTAGTTTGGTACTATCTGGGCTATCGTTATGATCAATCTCGTCAGATTTGGGATAATACTCAAGTTGCTGAAGACTGGCGAGAAGATTACCCAGACCCCCCAGATTTTGTTGAAAATCGACCTCCTATTGTTAAGCTGACTCGTTCTATTCCTAAAGAAAATAAGCAATTACTTAAAGAAAAATTAGGATTTAAAGGTTATAAAATTGGCGAATTTGGACCGAAACAAACCCGCCGTGCTACTATGGCAAACTGGTTGTTGAGTTATTCAACGAGTTAAACCTGTAGTGAACAGTTGTTAAAATAACTTTTTATATATTATGTTTACTATTTTCTAAGGAACTTGCCAAATTTTTTCATGATACTGCATCACATCATCATAGGAATTTTGAGGGTGATGATGGTGGTCATGGGAATGGTTGTGTGCGACAGGAGTGAGTCGGAATTTACACATCTCACAATTCATTTGAGTCTGTCCCAGTTGACTTTCAATTTCCCGTTCACGAATTATAAGAAATAATTCCGGAGCCAATCCAATTTCAGGAAAATTAAGGATCTCAATATCGGGATATTGTTCTTGTTGTTGGGCACAAATATAAAAAATTTTCTTAACCAATGCCCCCGTAAACAGAAAATGAGGAAGTACGATAATGCGTTTAGGATGATAGAGTCTTGCTCGTTCAAACCCTTGTTCTAGACGGGGATGAGTAATCCCAATAAAACAAGTTTCAACTGAGCGGTAGTGACTTCCTTCCCATAATAAACGGGAAAATTTATACATATCACTATTAGCATCAGGATCACTCGAACCTCTACCAACAATAAGTAATACGGTGTCTTCGGGGGCAATAGTCTTTCTATCAAGTTTAGCTAAGCGTGATCGCCATATATCTAACAGCAGGGGAGTATTACCAAAATGTCGGCCATAGTGAAACCTTAAAAAGGGGTAACGTTCTTTAGCTTGATCTAAAGCATTAGTGACATCAAATTTTGTATGACGAGCAGCGAACAATAAAAAAGGGAGAGCCGTCATCTCTCTAAATCCCTCAGTTACACAGCGATCAATCCCGTCTTGAATTAACGGTTCTGTCAACTCCAAAAAACAGGGAATGACAGGGCGTGAGGTATCTAATCTTTGATAAGTGTCTACAAAATTAAGAAACGTTTGTTTTCCATCTATATCTCTAGTTCCATGGCCGATAATCAGTAAAGGACGTTGAAAGGGCAAACGGGGAAACTTGTCCAATATTTCTGGAAATGTCAAAGATTGAGCAGTCATCCATACCTCGCAGATGAATCCAAATGGTTATAATGAAATGGTAGACGTTATGACCCAGATATGAAGTTTTATCTCATTACAGTTGCGGTACAGTAGCAAACTCATACTAAGTTTTCTCGATTACTTCTGATGACTGTTCATTATCATAACCATTTTCCTTTAATCCTATCAAAGGTTGCCGATTTTTGCCCCCTTTGCTTGACCAATAATTAAGAGTCTAGTCATCTTAATGATGAAGGCATTTTGAGAATTAGAGTTGTGGAATTGGATAAGAAAATACTTGTGTCGTTAGTCACGATTAAAACTATTAATGAAATTTCTCCCTTTTTTCTTGTTTAGTTAGAAATGTTTAATACTTGGGTTAAGTTTAAGACAAAATGTTCCTAAAAATTACACATTGGCAGTTAAACCTCAATATAAGCTGCCTAAAAACATAAAGCTATCACTAGAAATAAAGAGCATAAAATTAATGAAATAGAAGAAATTTTCAAAATTGGAGATAGCTATTAAAACTTCCACGGAGAAATCAATAGTTAAGTCTCATTTATTTCTCTTGACTTAGCATTTATTCATTAAATTTTAATATTCAAACTTTAATGATTTATATAAGATGTCATCACGAGATAAATTGTTAAATAATTTATCTCGTGATGGCGCAAACTGTTTCTGGCTAAGAGAAATTTCTAAGCCTATTGATTTATTTAATAAAGTTAAATGAGATATTAACCTTATAGGTGAAATCTTAAGGATTGATAATACAGGTTGATAAAAAAACTTACAACAATGCAGACTTAAGTAGATTTATCTACTATTTGGGTTAGGCAATGAACATAGAACCATCAAAATAATTAACTTTATTACTTTATTCCACTCTAAACCTTCGGTAATCTCAGGGTTTCTTGATTATAGATTTTATAAAAAAGAAGATAATTTCTCTAAAAAACTATTTTTGACTGATGTTGTATTAGATTGGGGTATCGGTCAAACTCATATGACATGAGATAGTTAGTCTTCTTAGAAAAAAAAGCTTAAATTTTTGAGAAAAATTGAAAATAACTTATCGGGTCATTGAATATTACGACCTGCTTCTAAACTAATTCAGTCTAATTAATAAATTAATAGTGAGACAACTCAAGAATATAAGGTTAGTTAATAATTGGTATTCAATACAAAAAAAATTATTTTTTTAAGCTAATTTCAACTCTATTCTAGAATAGTTAAATTAAAATCAAGTTTTCCAGAAACTGAGAAAGCTACTTTAAGCAATTGTTTAAATAAACGAGTAAAATTATAATTTATTTTAATTAATTTTTTCTTCAACCTGTGATCAAGAGCATAATCTTTTAAAATTTAATTTATGAATTAATGTGATAACAGGGGTCGCACAAAAGTAGACTAATATCTTAACTACTAACACTGATTGATGAACTGTTACTTACGCAAATGATAACCTCCATGATTACTGGATTAATGGCATGGGCAATAATACTCTATTTGATTTTCAAGGCTCAAGAAGATTCAATTCATATTAATAAGCATATTTTAAGCTCAGCTTAGTACAATTAGAGCCTACAAATATTAAGTTTTACAGTCTAAATTTAAGTGTTAATACTGGGATATTTTACTCAATTAATGAGATGGCTTAACCCCAAAATAGCATTAGGAAAATGATGTTTACTTTACTTTACTTTAGATTTAAAAATTTATCTAAAGCTGTTATCATGTGCGGCGGCCAACGACGAACTTTTATTACCCAATCTAAGTCTTGATAACGATTATCCATTCCTACTGTTGCTACCCAATTACTCTCCGCTTCCCCTTGTTTTCCTAACTCCCATAAAATAGCTGTCAATGCTGCTCGCGTATCGGGAAACATAGGATACTTTCGTATAATATTTTTCATTTGATTCAAGGCTTCTTTCGTGTTTCCCAATTGATACAATGCTAAAGCAATATTAGTTTTAGCAAAGGTAAAGTCAGGATCAATGTTTACAGCCGTCTGGTAGTCTTTTAATGCTTGTTCCCAGTTGTCTAAGCCTCCTTGGGCATTCCCTCGATTATTGTAAGCCATAGCATTATTGGGAGCAATTTCTAGTACTCGATTATAGTTTATAATTGCCTCTTGATATTTTTCTTGTCTTTCTAGGGCTGTTCCTCGATTAAGATAAAGAGCAGGCTCATTAGGAGCCAATTCAACAGCCTTATTAAAGTCTGCAATCGCTTTGTCCAATTTATTCTGCCTAACACGAGTATTTCCCCTATTACTCCATACTGCTGAATTTCTAGGAAATTTTTCAATTAATTGAGTCCAATAGGCTTCTGCTTGGAGAAAATCTTCTTTTTGCGTTGCTTCAAAAGCTTTTTTAGCGATTCCCTCCCCCCATTCTAATTGCTCTTGAGTAATGAGAATGGGGGTTTCTTGGGCTAAAATTCTGGGAACACTCCCAAACCACAGTAAGAGAATCCCTAATAGACTTAATATTGTGCGGATCATTGGAGATTAATATTGATAGTGTTTTTACCTATTATGACTTCTGTTCCATTTTTTTTAAATAGTCTTCATAACCTAGCTGTTTGAGTTCTTCTTGCTTATTAATAACCATTTGTGTCAAATTTTGTCGATGTTCCTGGATTTTTTTGAACAGTTTAGAATCATAAGACGCTAGAATTTGAACTGCCAGTAGTCCAGCATTTTCAGCGTTTCCAATGGCAACAGTGGCAACGGGAATGCCTCTAGGCATTTGCACTATGGAATAAAGAGAATCTACTCCCTGTAAATGATGAGTCGCTATGGGAACGCCAATGACAGGGAGGGGAGTTAAAGAGGCTACCATCCCTGGTAAGTGGGCTGCTCCTCCTGCCCCTGCAATAATCACTTTTATTCCCTGTTTATGCGCAGTTTGGGCATAGTCTACCATAACTTTTGGTGTACGATGAGCGGACACGATCCTAACTTCACAAGAAACGGCAAAGTCTTGACAAACGATAATCGCACTTTTCATGGTTGGTAAATCGGAATCACTTCCCATAATTATGCCTACACGTGAAGAAGAGTCGGTCATGATAGTTGATCAGGTATAATTCGACAGAGTTATTCTAACAATGAAAAGCTATCTAAATATGGCATCTCTGTAATAATGTACCCATTGATTAAGCTAAGTTTTTGGGTGAACTTGCGATTCTAGGCAATTTATAGAATTTCATTTAAAAAAAGTAATTTGCACTAAAACAATGCTAAAAAACATTAGAATCATTAATTCTAAAATACCTGGCTATCAAGAAAGTCAACAAGTTTCTATTAATTCTCAAGGTATTATTGAAAATATATCATCAATGAAAACAGAGTTGAAATATATCCAAAATGAGAAAATTTTGGATTTAAAAGAAGATCATCTATCATTAGGAGGCATAGACTTACAAATTAATGGAGGGCTAGGATTATCCTTCCCCGAAATTGAAGAAAAAGATTTGCCTATGTTACAAAAAATCTGTGATTTTTTATGGAAAGAAGGAATCGATGGATTCTGTCCTACAATTGTCACAACATCAGTTAAAAATATCCAGAGATCTCTTTCAGTAATTGATAAATTTATAAGCCGACAAGTGATTAAATCTCAAGAGACAGCAAAGGTCTTAGGGGTTCACTTAGAAGGACCCTTTTTAAACCCCCAAAAAAAAGGAGCACACCCTGAACAATATCTATTAATACCTAGCGTGGAAACTGTAAAACTAATTTTGGGAGATTATGCTCATCGCATCAAAATAATGACCTTGGCTCCTGAATTGGACTTAACTGATAAAGTAATTCCTTATTTAAAATGTCAAGGAATTATTGTTAGTTTAGGACATTCTCAAGCTACAGACAAAGAAGCAAAAAAAGCTTTCAAATTAGGTGCATCAATGGTAACGCATGCTTACAATGCTATGCCCCCTTTACACCATCGTAATTCAGGATTATTAGGAGAAGCGATAATCAATAAAAATGTTTATTGTGGATTAATTGCCGATGGTCGACATGTCTGTCCAACTATGATGGAAATCTTACTGAAATCAAGTCATTATGAGCAAGGAGTTTTTCTAGTTAGTGACGCTCTATCTCCTATTGGTTTAGGAGATGGGATTTATCCTTGGGATGAGCGACAAATTGAAGTTAAACAAGGAACTGCAAGTTTAACAGATGGAACATTGTCAGGAACAACTTTACCCTTGTTTTTAGGACTAGGAAACTTAGTGAAATGGGGAATATGTGGGATAGAAACTGCCATCTCCCTAGGAACAGAATCTCCTAGAAAAGCTATTAATTTACCTGGAATTTCTATAGGACAGCCAGCTCATTTATTACGCTGGCATTGGGATAAAATAAGTCGTATTTTAAATTGGGAAAGATTAAACAAAAAATAGTTGTTAATAATGAAAGTTTGAAGTCAACAATAAAAGTTTCTCTTTCTTGTTTTTCGGTTTGTACATCTTAAACTAAATCCGTCGAAGCAAACTCAAACCATGAGTATCAGTTCCACAGGTTTTGAATAACCCATGGATTTTACTTAAAGCTAATACTTGTTCCGTTTGTTTTAGACTACTCGTCCAGGGTTTAGGATTGCCATAGGCATAAAAAGCCTCCACCCCATCAATGCCTAAATCAGCACAAGCGTGAATAAGCTCATCTGCAGGACGATTGTAACGAACAGGATGGGCTAGGACTGCTAGACCACCAGCTTGATGGAAAGCGTTTATAACCTGATGAGCTGAAGCCCAACGGTTTTCGGGATGAGTCCCTCGGAGATAAGGCTGCATCAAACTGTGTTGTGGATCAAAACCATAGCCTAAAATATGAACTTCAGTATTAAGTAGATTAGCAGTAATCTCAACCCCAGTCCAAAGATGAGGTAAAGGTTTGTGAGGATGGTGTTGGCGAGTTTCGTTAATCCAGTTTTGCGCCACTTGGTAACCATTGATAGAGTGATGATCAGTAATTGCCATCCCCCTGAGACCGAGAGCCACTGCTTGTTCGATCAAAACCTGAGGTTTCAATCGTCCATCGGAGTGAACAGTGTGCATGTGGAAGTTATAGTTATGAGGGCAACTTTCTCGGTGCAGAGTCTGCCAAACCTTTTTAAGAGCCTCGGTATCTTGAGCTGATGGCTGAGTTAACATAAATACAACCATAGTCGGTGCCTTTACTGTAAAAACATTGCAAATTGTTACATCTAGGATAACAACCCTTTGCTTAAAGAGTTAGGAACTACGTATTTCGTTTATCTAAACTGATAATATTCCCGACTCAAGTCTATTTTCTCAATAAAATGTTAAAAATTATTAAGTATATATCACTAGACAGAACACAATGATCCAGTTGGGTCAGGTTACTCTAGCAACATATGTTGCTAGAGTGATTAGTGCCAATGCTACTGTGATCGTTAGAGAAATTGTAAGTCATTGTTGCATTCCGATGTCACTCATCCTGGTGGCAATATGTACACTATTCGTCATTATGTTGCTTGTACTCGTAATCTTTACTATTATCTCCGCTACTCCACCTATACGATGTTAGCTGGCGATTTCTTGATCCTTGATGAGCTGGTTCTCAACGCTTTGAAAAAAACTTACAATTCCTTAAGTATATCCATTGCTAGCACTATTCAAGCAATGAGAGAAGTTACTGCTGCTTTAATTAGTATCTATGCTGGTGAAGAAATGAGTGTTTTTTTCCTACATTGACGTTAGCTTGGGCTAGGGTAACTTAGAATTCACCCTAAACGATTAGTCACTCGAAAGCCTTTTCCCTAAAAATTCTTTGATCAATTTTGGGAGAATTTTACCTATGCGGATGTTTAAAGTGACAGTCTGCGTTTCCAGATAAATTGGAGCCGGACTCAACGCTAATTACAGAATACCTAATTTACTAAGTTAGTCCCCCATTATAGTTTAGTTTTGTGAATAACAGTACATTTTTTATTAAAGACAAACAGTAGAATTGTTAAGCTAGAATTAGTCACTGATAAGCAAGAGGTTGATAGAAATCTACTGTGATGGTAAATAGTTATTAATTAAAAGCTATTTATTAACGAGGATTAGCAAGTCGCTTGAAGATTCTAACTTACTAATCTTCGTTGATTTGATTTAAACAAATGGACAGTTTAGTTTATATGTAGACTAACAGTAGTTTATTAATGAGAAACTTAAGTTAGTTAACTATTGGAAATAATTGGTCAAAACGATTAATACTTGATTCTAGTTACAATATTTTATACGTAACGTAACACATAATTGATTCTCATAATTAGTTGTGCTACTTTTTGCGCAAAAAGTAGCACAACTAATTTACTGGCATATCCTAATTTTACTTAGAAGTGTCATTGTCAAATAGTCCATAGTAAAAAACATAAATTTAACTAAAATAGGGTATTTAGTCAACTAAACTGGATTAGTTAAAACTTTAAAACTTATTTTATACATTTAAGAATGGTTTTAATTTTTAAAATAGCTCCTATCTTAGACAAAAAGACCACAAGAATAAAAGAAATTTAATTTTTTTAAAAAAATAATTCAAATAATAAATTTTCCATTCTATTGGTAAAGTTAAATTTGAATAAATCTAGTCCTAAATGTGATTATTTTATGCGGAAAAAAGTAAATTACAGAATGATAATAATCAATCATATAAACTTTTAGAAAAATCTTGCAATACTGTAAATTTTTCTCCAATCATAGAGTGTCTCAGTACAGAGTACTATGCTAATAATTGTTATTAATAAAATATGTATGATAGCATAGTATAAGTATTTTTGATTAAAAATAAACATAATTTTCTTAAATCGGTTTACTTAAATTGTTATTAACAACAAGTTTCTTATAGAAAGCATTCACTTTTATTTAAATTTTTTTTAAAAGACTATTGTTAATAACAATTTTAAAAAAAGTTATAATTTTTCTCCCGATCTCCCGATCTCTCAATCCCTCACTATCCTCTCCGATTTTCCCAAGAGATGACAAGATGAGTTATTTTATGGAAAGTTGGTTGTGAGGTAATCCTTGTTCAAAATGCAATTGTCTCAACGTTGGGTTGATCACTTACCGAGATCAGCAGACTGGTTATTATTAGGGTTATGGGTAGTTATTGGGTCTATTCTCAGGTTTACCAAATTAAGTGCTAAGCCTCCCTGGACAGATGAATTTGCTACCATGGTGTTTAGTTTGGGAAATGATTTCACCTCAGTTCCTCTTAATCAGGTAATTTCGATTGATGCTTTGTTACAACCCCTAAAATTTAATCCTAATGCAAACATTGGAGATGTTATTTCATTACTATTGCAAGAAGATAATCATCCTCCTCTGTATTTTGTGTTAGTACATTTATGGGTAAAATTATTTCCCCCATTGGGAGAATACGTAGATGTTTGGGTGATGCGATCACTTTCTGCTTTATTAGGAATTTTATCGATTCCAGCAATTTATTTTTTAGGAAAAATTGCTTTCCGTTCCCAACGAGTCGGACAAATTAGTGCAGCTTTAATGGCAGTTTCTCCCTATGGGATTTTTCTCGCACAAGAAGCTCGCCACTACACATTAGCAATTCTTTTTGTAATTTTTTCTTTGCTTTGTTTTGTATATTCAATTAATATTTTTTTCACAAAAAAAATATTACCTTTGTGGTTAGTTATTGCTTGGATATTTATTAATGGAATTGGATTGTCAGTTCACTATTTTTTTGGAATAACTTTGTTATCGGAAGGAATGACGGTAATATTTTTAATTTATCGTCATTATCAACAAAAAAATAATTATCTGTCTTTTATGTCACGAAATTTAATCCGTATTATATTGGTTTTTATAGGAGCAATTTCGGCTGGATTGACTTGGATAGCGGTTATTATTCCTAAAGGATATGGGAATGGCATGATTACCTGGGTTCATCCAATTAGCCATATTTTATATATGATTAGTCCTCCATTCCAACTGTTAGCAGTTTGGGTTCCCATGATATCTTTGCTGCCCGTTGAATCTTCTTCCCTAGCCATTGTTATTTTATCGAGTTTAATCTTATTACTCTTTTTTATTTGGTTCATTCCTTATATTAAAAAAGGAATCCAAGAAGGATTAAAATATTCAGACTGTTACTTGTCAACAAAGGGGTTGATAGGTTTTATTCTTAGTGCAATTGCTATTTTTTTAGGAATTACTTATATTGTCGGATTGGATATTACCCGTGGTGCAAGATACAGTTTTGTTTATTTTCCAGCTGTAATCGTTTTAGTTGCTGTAAGTCTTGCTATTTTCTGGAATGAATCTAACTTTGATAATTCAATAGTTAAAGAAAAATACCGAATATTATTTGATCCTACTTATTTATTAACGATTATCTATAGTAAACTTAATAGTAACGGGAAATTCGCTGTTTATGCTGTTTGGTTCATGGGGTTGGTAGGAGCAATTACGGTATTAGTTAATTTAGGATATCAAAAATATTATCTTCCTGATCGCCTAATTTCAGTCATTAAAGACACGGCTTCTAGCCCGGTTTTGATTGCGACAACTCATAGAAATCTAGTCCAAACAGGGGAAACTATGGGAATTGCTCTAGAACTACAACGACGTTCAGAGCTGCAAGATACTTTATTTTTATTGGTTCACCAAGAACAATCGAAATCCTCTGAAGCAACAGAAAATTTAACACAAGTAGTTAGCAAAATTAGCTACCCTATTGAAGTTTGGACAGTTAATTTCCAGGCTCCCATTGACTTAAAACAATGTGTTGTTGATCAAAAAAAGTTTCCTCAAGTTAATGGTTATGGTTATCAACGGTATACTTGTCAATGATTACTATTAAAAGTAATCTGAATTTATTTGGAAAACAAATATGATAGCCGTTATAAATCCTAATTTATTCCTGACGTCAAAATTCTTCAAGTAATCGTGTAACAGTCACTCGGGTTGTTTCCATCGCACTATCTAAATTTTGATGGGTTAAACGAACCCTCAAGTGAATTTCTTGTCCCCTGGATTCTCCCATTTTTTACTGAAGTAAATATTAATAATTTTTATAATTTTTCTTCAACTTTTTCCCTTCCTGCAATGGCTAATAACGCTTGTATTTGTCTGACACTTATCTGACACGTGCTACTACTCTCTTTAATATCTTTTAAGCTAGTCCAGGCGACGTTTTAATTTTAATCGGTACCATCTCATATAAACTTCTAGTTAAGCTTTAGCTTAATCAGAAGTTTATATGGGTTAACCATAATTTTAAAAAAGGTAGATAATTGAGCCCAACCTAATCAAATCTATTTCTCTTTACTAGAGGTTTGACTCAATTGAACAATCCTTTTATATACTCGCTATACGTCTTTAAATACCATCGTAATTTCTTTACCGCGAATAAATAAAAACGTGTCCTGTATCTTTAATTTCTCTGATTGGAGGACGGAAGTCAAATAAATTTATCGCTAAGTAGGTAGCATAAGCTTAAAAGTATTATCGCTGTTCTAAAGCAATAATTAATTGATTAATCTAAGTTCTTTAAGTTAACTTTTGAATGATCAAAAGTTAACAACCTTAACAGAAGATAAAATAGAAAGTCCTTAATCTTAGCGATTGTAGTAGTTACACAGGGAACTGGACTAATTAGGTTGGGTTTAAACTAAACTTGGCACACACCGATTTGTCCATTACAGTTCCTATCTATATTCATTTCTATGATACTCTTATCCTCTGCTTGGGAAACATAAATAGTCGGACATCAATTAACAATCTATATATAAAAAATTTCAAAAAAACAGGCTAAATATTAATTTATATCAATAAAGATGCGAATTTTTTTAGTAAAATAAACTTTAAAATTTTTTGTTTAATTTTCAGTTAATTATTTTTTTAAATTTTCTAATTCTTAAGAAGAAATTTCTCCACTTTTAAACAATTTTATCGTGAGCATAATTTAATAGTTTCCATCACTAATTCTAAATTTTATCTAATTCTAAAAAATAAATAGATAAATAAAAAAAATATATAAATATCACTTTTTTTATTTTTAATTTTATTTTTTATTACGTTACTAATATAAATATTGTCTTAATATTTAAGTATCATTATTTTCCAAAAATTCTTTAATCTCTCTTTAACTTTATCAGATTATTAGTGGATTAACTTAACACATAAGTCTTTACCAAAAGACTTACTTTAACTACAGTGGACTATTTAAATATTTTTTTAACAATCATATATTTTCATTTTATAAAATTATCTTTCTATATATAGTTTTTTGTTATAAGTCAACAAAAAGCACGAGTATAATATTTTTTTCTTTATTTTTTTGATTTTCTTGGAACATAGAGCAATTCTTGTACTCGTTGTTTTTATTACTATTTTTAGCTATTTCTAGAAACTCCTGTAGTATTCTTTCAGGAATTTATTTTACATTTCTTTATTTTTAAAATCTCATCAAGTCGTTGTCTATTATAAGTTTTTTTATCTTGATATAAGAGCTTTTTAATATATTTTATACTTTATTCTTTTTACTACTTAGAGAGGTTTACGTTTTCTTGACTAGGCATTGTTTTTATAATTGTATTTCCTCATCAATAGTTCTACTTAATTTATTTTTTAACTTTTAATTTTTTTTATTTTCTCAGAATATTTTTACTGTTATATTTTTTCTATAGGTAACTTTTAATTTTTGAGCTGACTGCAATAGTTGTTATCTTACTAATTATATTAGTCTGCTTTTTAAGCAGGCTAATATAATTAGTATATTCTTCTGTTTATTAATTTTTAATTTACACTTATTCAAAATCGTTTATTTAGAGATATCAATATGGTAAAGAATATAAAAAAGAACCATATTTTTTCTCTAAGAAGTGAGACATCTCCTACCTTTAAAATCAAGATTTGATAGTGGAAAACTTTAAAATTTTACTATTGCGTGGTCTCGTAGGTAGAAAACATCCATTTCAGCATCAGCGAATGTATGTAGTTTACAAAAAATGTTGAAAGCAATCAATTAAGGCGATAAGTCGTGTACCATCTATTCTTCAGATCACTCGTTTAGGTAATTAGGGTACATGACGAGTAGGCACGCCAAACTCCTACCAAAACCCCTTGAATTTCTACTTCGGAAGTTTTAAGTTCCATCGGTTTATACTGAGAATCTGATGGTTTAAGTAATACCTTTTCACCATTTTGATAGAATCGTTTTAGAGTTGTTCCATGACCTTGAACAATGGCAGCTACAATTTCTCCATCTTTGGGGTGTTCATCTCTAGATAAGGATCGCATGATAGCTAAATCGCCTTCGGTGATTAAATCTCCGATCATGCTGTCTCCTATAATCTGTAACCCATAGTAATTTTTCTGCTCAGTGATTTCAGATAAATCTAATTTAGTTTGCTCATCGGCATGGAGTTCAACTAATGTGCCAGCCGTAATCGCTCCTACAATAGGAATACCCTTGGGTTTAGGACGTAAAATTTGAATTGTACGGGCTTTGCCTTCTATCCAATCGATATAACCTTTATTTCGTAATTTTTCTAGACGACTCTGAACAGGAGCTGGTGATCGTAAATGCATAGCGTGCATCATCTGGCGGATAGAAGGAGCATACTGGGTTTTGTCAATATACTCAACTAACCAGTCGAATAGTTCTTGTTGGGCAGGAGTTAAAGATTCCATAAGTTTTAACGAGAACGGAAATAGTTATAAATTAAAGGTAAGATTTTTACCTCTTTTGTCAACGAACATAAGTACTATGATAAACCTATTTTATCTTTTGTTTAATTTTCATGATTTTCTTCTGATACTGACTACAGACAAGCCAAAGTTTTCGGGATATCGGTCGTGATGTTATAGTTGACAGATAACAAAGTCAAAAACTGGAATCGTGAAGTATTGGAATCCTTGAAATATTTCTTCGGCATATTTCAAGAATGAAAATTTTTTAGTAAAACGGGGAAGACAGTAATACCACCGCGATTAACAGCTCGACCTGTCTTGACAAATCCTAATTTAAGATAAATTAGCACAGCATAGTTAGTTGAGCTAGCAGTAATTCTTTCTAAGACATAACTTTTAGCATGATTACAATAGTATCTTCGTAATTTTTTGCCATCGATAGTTTTTTTACAAAAAAGAGTAAGATATGATTGTTTTGATTTATCTTGAAAATTCCGATTAATTCAGTGTTTATTTTGTATAATTTCATTTTATACCCGCCGTCCGGTCTTTTTCTTAAGGAACTATAGGCAATAAATTCAAGAAAATTATCACATCCTTGAACTGTTATTTTAGTTAACTTCTTTTCAGAAAATATTTGTTTGATTAATTGATGAATATCTAAGAGATCAGCCTGAGTTGCTAAGTCAATTGATGGAATAAATTACCAGTCATCCTCCTCTAGAGTAGCTTTTTGTTTTATAGATGCTAGAGTAAATTTCTCTTCGTCCTCTTCCCAAGTTGATGTTAAAGGTTCTACTACCTTAGCAATAGCGTCGGTAACAAATCTTTTGACAAATTCATCCTTACGACTCAGTTCAAATTGACGTTGTACAACTTCGGTAATTCCTCCATCCCCCCAGTCTTGATCGTGACGAAAATATTCAACAAAACTTTTTCCAGCAATACGGGTTAAATAAGCAGCTGTGACTCCTTGAATTGCTTTCCCAACTAAATAAGTAGTTACATTTAATTGTAGGGCTTTACTTAACAAATCCAAAGCTCCTTTGACTATTCCTAAACTTACTAAAGTTTTTCCTAAAGAAATGGCCAATTCCTTCCCGCGATCACTATTTAATTCACAGCCATAGATTTGTCCAATTTCAATTACCATTTGGGCATTAACTGCCGCCATTGCCAACATATCAACTACCGGTAAAGGAGTAATAGAAATAACCCCGGCACCAATCCATCGATAACGATCTATTATTTTATCTGCCTGTTGTCGTCTTTGACGATCAATCATTTTTCTGGCTTCTTCCCCCAGACGTTGAGATTGCAACAAAATATTATCAGCAATTAAATCTTCTCCCTCTGCTCTTAAAACCACAACAAGACGCTTAATTAGGGGGATAATTTCTGGTTCTGGCTCAACCATTTCCTTGGTTTCTAATAGAAATGATTGAGGCTTAGCGGCTACTGCAATAATATCTAAAGGGGAAATTAATCCTTTAACTTTTTGTTGTAACTGCTTCATCAGAAGTGTCAGTTCTTTTTTGGGATAAAGATCAATTTTATTTAAAATTAATAATGATCGTTTACCAATATTGACTAAAGTTTGTAGGGGGTCATATTCCGATTGACGTAAATCATTATCTACCACAAATAACAATAAATCTGCTTCTGTCGCTAATTTTCGTGCCAACTGTTCTCGTTCAGTTCCTTCTACTCCTACTTCCAAAATTCCTGGGGTATCTGTGATTAAGATATCTCTAGGAACTGCTGGTAGCTTAAGGGAATAGGTCTCCCCCATTTTAGTAGTCCCGAGAGTGGCTTCTACATTGCCCACCATTTCCCCAATTAAGGCATTAACTAGAGATGTTTTTCCCGCCGATCCTGTACCAAAAACTACAACTTGTAAATCGCCTTTAGCCAAGCTAGTTTCGATTTTACGAGAACGACTCAATAACGCTTTTTGAGTGACTTTATCTTGGATCTGTTGTACTTGGCGGCGTACTGCTTTAAGGGTTTCATGTGCCGCTTCAGTTTTTTGTTCAGGGAGTTTAGGACGAGACCGTTCTTGACGACGAGTAAAGAAAAACTTACCAGAGACAGCTAAGTTAAAATAATAAATAAAAGCGTAGATTAACAAACCCAAAAGACAAATAATCAGGAAAATTAATAGGTTACCTAGTAAAGGCGCTGTAAAAGAGAATTGAATATAAAGACGATAAATTGAATTGATTAACCATATAATCAATCCGAGAATTATACTCAAACCAATGATCAAAAATAACAGACGGGGCAGAGGCATGGAGAGAGGGGGAGAAAGTGGGAGAGGGGAAAAGAGAAAGAGTCTGCTTTGACATGGTATGTCTCTTGCCTTATTGTTACTAGCTGCGTTGTCTGAGGGTTTCTAGGTAGAAAAACAGAGATAATTGATAACATTCGAGGCTCAGCTATAACACACAGACTAGATGGAAGATAAAAGTCACTCTAATCCAAGCTAAAAAGAACAAGGATGGATGACCCCCGTGGGCAAGGTAAGTTCCCAAACCCATTATGGCAGTAGGCGGAATAACAAAAATGATCGCCCTGACTTAAAATATCTCCATACGAGGTAATTTTCGGTAGTTATTCTTGGCTAGCTTTGCCTTATCCAACACCAGGTCAAGGCAAATTGTTCATTAGCCATTGTAACCACTTATTTGTCTACATTAGCCGTAAAAATTATGACGGAAAGAATTACAAGCAAAGGCTTCTATACAATGCTAAAGCAGAAATTTTGCTATGATGACAAATAGAGCAAGTGTAGACGTTGTAATAAATTAGGGGGTTTAAATAGTTTTCCATTGAGCAATAAAAAAATAATCAATATCATTATGCTAAATTATGCGGCGTCTTCTGAGAGCTTAAGGAAAGATTAGATGTCACTTGTTGAAGTTGTTTTTGAATCATATTTTCTATTTTTTCTCGCTGAATTTCAATCCCTTGTGTCTTATTATTTGGGTTATCCATAAGAATAATGCTATCAACTTGACGAATAGCAAACATTTGAAAGAAAAGATGAGTTATCGGTAAAGAAACAATATCAATAGGGAGATTAACACTACTGGGATCTACGGTGTATTGAAAATTGCGGGCATCCTGACGATTAACAAAACCATATACCACTCGCTTTGTTATTTGAGGTTGTTTGCGGTTATTAATGGTCGTAATGATCCAATGACGATCACTCGTATGTAAAACAAAATAGTCTGTCTGTTTGTGTTGACTAGCAAAGAATTTGAGTACTGGGTTGACGGCTTGTTCCATAATCTCTACAGACACGCCATATTCAGGAGCGTCATAAGCGAGAATTTTTAGTTGTTTTTCTATATTCATAAAAATTGCCTAGATTTTAGTCAGAATCTACTCTCGAGTCTTTACTTTTTGTTTCTTTGGTGTTTTCCATGATCAAGAGAAAAAGATTAGGAGAAAAAACATCCATTGTGGATTTTCTATTCCCGATCACTTTTAACCCGATACTGTGTGAGTAATCACATTGAAAAGAAGATTAACAAGGTTGCAATTTACAATCAATTCTTAAACCAAGGTTGTTTTTTCAGACATCTCAGACATTAGTTAAACTATGAATTACCTTCATGATTTTAGTTATCTTTAATTTTGATATTAACGTATCTTGGTGTGTGTCGATCACCTACTTTAGGGTAAATTTTAGTCGAGTCAAGAAATTATGCAGTATTTTCCAATGATGGTTTAGGATTGTGGATTAGCAAATTTAGGAGATTATCACTGTTGAAGGAATTGATTTCAACTATGGTATAGATTAAGTAATAATGAAGGTATTATTGGTTTAACATTTTTTATTAAGAAAAGTCCAAGGAGATCTGATGTAGTGTAACAGGGACTTAGTAGCAAGACAATCAGAAAGTCTTCTGAGTCTGTATTTTGAGGTTAAGGAATTAGGGAGTGGAATCAACACTTCTTCCCAGGGTTGTTTTTCTGTCAATAAAGTTTTATAAATACAATTTCGGCAGACTTTGTTAGCAGCTCTGTTGAGACTGGATTCTTGCAACAAGTACTATTGGTATATCTATATTAAATTTTCCTTTCTTTCCTTTCAACATAAAGTTATCACATTTTCTATTTCAAGAGATATAAAATTTATGAAGTTTAAGAGAGATCTATTTGTTCATTGGTCATCAGAAGCTTTTAGTCGTTAATTATCTTTATTTTGTGATTGACTCCTTTTTTAGGCAATTAGGCAACTGCCCCTCATAAGAAACTTGAAGTTTTTTGATTAGCCAAACCTTTTATGATACTAAATTCAATCAGAGAAAATATTTAATTATAAATAAAAAATAACTCAAATAAAAGCAATGTTAAAAATATTTATTTAGACTCATACATTAAATAGCTAAAACCTTAAAATATGTACCTAAATAAGTAGAGTTGTGCAGGTAAAGTACGTATTTATTGTATTGCCTTAGTTATAGACTCTAGAAAACAGTCTAATCGCTATGATAATAAAATTTATCTCTAACAAAAAAACTTAAATAATAGAAACAAGATAAAGAAATAATAGGGCAATAATTTTAAGTTTTTTAAAATCAAAAAATAGCAATATCATTAACTAATAAGCTCCTTTAAGGAAGGACTTTTAATTAAAATTAAGACTATTTAATAGATAAATATTTTTATAGCTAAAAAAATATCCACATCGCAAAATAAATATATTATTTTTAATGAACCTAAAGTAGAATTAAAGCCAATACAAATAAAAATCAAGAGTCTTCTTAGGAAAAGATAAACTGCTATAGTAAACCATGATGAATAATAATATGTCTATTGAAATTAAATTTCAAGATTGAATATAAAATGGCTGAATTCAGTTAATGAACATTTCAGATAAAGAGGTAGGTCCATCGAAGATTATCTCCTATATAAAAATATTTAACAAAAATTTTAAAATTATTCAGGAAATTGCTGGAGAATATTTACAAGTTTACTTTCGAGAACTAAAATCAACTAAAAGATTAGAAATGTTAGTAGATGAGCCTTGAATTGATGAGTATTCTGAAACAATTAATTTAATATAAAAAATTTAACGGAAGAAGTAGTGCTAAACTGTTATGATATTTTAAATTAAATCCAAGAAAAAAATAAAAACCTTATTAATGACAATGAATTAATTTTATTTTTAAAAAAAAAGGCGATCTGGCTATCGTATCTGGCATTGTACATTCTTCAATGACCAATTAAGTAGAATGGTTGTCTTCTAGGGTAATTCATTCAAAGGACATATGCTCAAAGCTTTTAATTAACTTAATAATTTTGCAATGAAGTCTTTTCTAGAATCAGTCCCGTGTATTTTAGTTTTTTTTTACTTGAAAAGAAAATTAACTAGGTTAGGATATATTCCTGTTCCTAGCGTATTGACAAAATGACTGCTGCTACTCCTTGTGTATAGTCGTCCCGAGAGTTTCTGTTTCTAGATATGTTTTTTGCAATCTATAAATTGGTAAAGTGTATAGTTTGGACATAATTGGCCCATTATAAATTGGTAGTCAGGCAATATTGATATTAGAATTCAACACCAAAAAGCATGGTTATAGCCTAAAAATTTTTTGTTTATTAAGTGATTTAATCTTGATTATTTTTAATATCTTAAGTCGCCCTCGATCTTGTTCAATAGATGTTTTATGGTCTTAACAATAAACTGAAATCTATTCACTGAGTATAGGTAAGAGAAAGAGGATTATGTTCTCACTTTAAGAGTTAATAACTGTCTTTATTAAACGCTAATAATAGCCAAAAGGGGGCAATTAATTTAAAACACAATATGTGGCACACACTGGCTAGTTGTATAGTTGAGTGAAATTAGAGTACAAAACCAGATATTCTACTAAGTATAACTGTTTCATATTCATGCACTGGTTCAACAATGCAATTTTCTAAAATCTTAATTGCAAATCGCGGAGAGATCGCCTTACGAATTTTACACAGTTGTGAGGAACTAGGAATCGCCACAGTTGCTGTTCATTCTACTATAGACCGCCAGGCACTTCACGTCCAACTTGCAGATGAAAGTGTTTGTATCGGTCCGCCATCGAGTCACAAAAGCTATCTCAACATTCCTAATATTATTGCTGCTGCCCTCACGCGCAATGCTACTGCAATTCATCCAGGCTATGGTTTTTTAGCAGAAAATGCTAAATTTGCTGAAATTTGCGCAGATCACAAAATCAAGTTTATCGGACCAAGTCCTGAAGCTATCCGATCAATGGGAGATAAATCTACAGCAAAAAAAACTATGCAGAAGGCAGGAGTTCCCACGATTCCTGGGAGTTGGGGGGTGATTGACACGGAACAAGAAGCTCTAACCATCGCCCGTGAGGTTGGTTATCCTGTCATCATAAAGGCCACTGCTGGAGGTGGAGGACGGGGAATGCGCTTGGTTCGAGAAGATAAAGAATTTTCTCGTGCTTTTCAAGGCGCTCAAGGAGAAGCTGAGGCGGCATTTGGCAACGGAGGAGTGTACATCGAGAAGTTTATTGAACAACCCCGTCACATTGAATTTCAAATCCTGGCTGATAGTTATGGCAATGTGGTTCACTTGGGAGAAAGAGATTGTTCTATCCAGCGTCGTCATCAAAAACTACTTGAAGAAGCTCCTAGTTCTTTTCTCAACCTCCAATTACGTACAAAAATGGGAAAAGCAGCTATTAAAGCTGCAAAATGTATTAATTATATAGGAGCCGGAACAGTAGAATTCTTGGTGGATAAACAGGGAAATTTTTACTTTATGGAGATGAACACTCGCATCCAGGTAGAACACCCTGTCACGGAGATGATCTCTGGGTTGGATTTAATTGCTGAACAAATTCGTATTGCCCAAGGGGAAAAACTCCACTTTTCCCAAAATCAAGTTAAATTTCAAGGTCATGCAATCGAGTGTCGTATCAATGCTGAAGATCCCGACTATAATTTTCGTCCTCATCCGGGTAAAATTAGTGCCTATCTTCCTCCTGGAGGTCCTGGAGTACGGATGGATTCTCATGTCTATACAGATTATGAAATTCCTCCCTATTATGACTCTTTAATTGGTAAATTGATTGTCTGGGCTCCTAATAGAGAAATGGCAATTAAACGGATGAAACGGGCTTTAAGAGAATGTGCGATCACAGGGATTCCTACCACTATTGATTTTCATCAACGAATTTTAGAAACTTCCGCTTTTTTAACTGGTGAAGTGTACACTAATTTTATCGAGGAACATTTGCTAAAAAAGTCAAATACAAAAAGTTAAGTTTACTGCTGAAATAGTTAATACAATTTTAATTGTGCTTAATTTGTTAGTTTCAATAAACATTGAACACTATTTTTTAGTAATTGCTAATGAATTAAAACACACTATAAATAAAGGTTTAAATAAGGAGCGATGATTAGAACAGTTTCAAAAAATATGTATAAATACAATTAAATACCTAGCTCTTCTGTTTATATACAATCTATTTTTGACGGATTTCACACTGTGATGGATGATCAAAAATATTGTAATGTAACACTGTTAACAAAACTTGTTGTAGAAGACTAAGTAATTTTGTTTCTAAAGAAATGTATACTTTAATGTATCTCTTAAATGAAAATAGATAAGTATAGGGTCTTTACTCGATACAAATAGGTTCTCTTTTTAATTGAGTAAAACACCGTATATATTCGAATAATCGAAACGGTGAGAACTAGAAAAAAACTATATTTATTTATTGGACCAGTTATTTTGAGAGTCAAAGATAATTATTAGCGGCGAAGGAGATAAGAGGTATTCAATATTTTATTGAATACCTTTTATCAAGGTAATAGAGTTATCTTTTTAGACAAAGAAGATTGTAAATACCAACTAAAAATAGTTTAATTACTTCTACTGCTTTTATTAAAAACTTAACTGTTGTTTCCAATAGAAGTAATTTATCGAGAGTTGAAGAAGTAAGTTTAGAAAACTAGGCACAATGACAAACTAGAATAAATCGACTCAATGTAACGCGCATCAAAAAATTAGTGATTGCAGTGCATTATATTTTGACAGTATTAACTCAGTTTGTTTAGTTTTATTACTACCCCAACTTGACCTATATTCTATAAGTTAGTTCCGTTCTCACAGTAGTTTACAAGGTCTTTGACCTTGCAAACTACTGTCACTAAAAATCTTAAAAATTAATATTAAAAATGCTGCCTAAAAAAATATTATCAAATAATATAAAAATCTGCTTAGCTTTTAGTCAATGAGAAAAGTTGAAAACTGATAACCTAATTTTAACAAAGAAAGAAAAATGTAACAGTATAATATTTATTAAGTTTAGATTCAGAGCTATTGAACTAATATAGAAGAAGTCAGCATAGACTTGTAGATAATAATTAAAGTGTCCTAATGAAAATACTTCCTCATTTTTAACTACTAGCGTATATATTTCATGGATTAAAATAGATTAATGAGAATCTATTCTGCTAAATACAGTCAAAAAAACAATAAAAAAACTTGACATTAAAAACATAAAAACCTAGCTAATATAATCCATGGTAAATATTTTTTATAAAAGATATGGTCTTAGTCAAGAAGACAAAGCTAAGATAGAAAAAACTATTAAATATATTTAATCTAATAAAAAAATATAAATCAATTAAGAATATCATATTCTATCATTAGAATGATATAAGATTTATCAAAAATAAAGTAATAAGTAGATGAGATAGTACCATTCTACTTATTATTAAAATTTGACTAAGAGTAGTTTTATTTCCTATATATAAGTGAAATAAATAAATCTAAAAATTAGATAAATTTAAAAAATAACTTATAGTTAAACCATTTTTTTTGCTTCATCAATAGAGTTTTTAGAGCTTAGTATTTTTCTTTATTATTAACCCATTAATTTAATCTTAAAAAGTTAAATTTTCAATCATATATTAAAAATTAAGAGTTAGAGACTATGAATATTAATTCATTGACAATACAAAGCCAAAAATTCTCTATTAGTAAAATAGTTAAATCTCTCATAGAAAATTATGCGACTTTATCTCAAACTAAATTCAATAGATATATTTTACTAAAAATTTAAGAAGAATTAACTTATTATTAGTTAATTTTTTAACTTTTTCTTTTATTTAACTAATTTTTTTAAAATACGTATTAACTATTAACTTAAAAATAATTTACTAGGGTAAATTATCTTTAATTAACATCCAATTTTAGAGAATTAACCTGCAAAATTTCTAGAAAGATTTTTGTCTATTTACTAGAAAATTAGCCTCTATTGTCATTTATCAATAAGATTTTTTTTCGTTGAATATTTGACAGATCTATAGATATATGAAGATTTTTGTCCCTTGCTTACTATGATAATTAGCTTTTCCTGAATTGGACTCTAAACTTTTTTCATGATTGGCTTTAATCTCACTGTAGATATATCTATCTTGCATTCTTAATCAGTTTTTCGCAATTTTAAAATTCATAATTTTTTTTATACTTAATAATCTCTCTGTTGATATGTACTAAAATTGTATTTTAACAAAAGTATTTTAGTTTTCAAGATTAATGCTAATATCTTTGTTATTAAACTTCTTTAACGTAATTTTCTTAGTTTATCTAAAAAGTTATTTTTGGCTCTCTCTATATTTGTCTATTGGCAGATATTAATTTTAATTAGTAATCTAACTTTTCTAGTATCTTATGACTTCAATGAAAATTTTTTTTTCTTTAAGTCCTTATTTTTAAATATTTTTGTTAACTTTTTTGCTACAAGTAAAATTTATTTCTACAGCAAGAGCACTATTATAATTTTAACTTTTTAAACACTTTTTATAGCTATACTGAACTACAATACCGAGCTAAATAATTTTCTAGGTATTCTTAATTTATCTAAATTTTTTTATCATGAGTGGGTTTTCATAACCAGATTTATTATCACCCCCTAAGGGGTGATACTGCAAGAATAAGAGATATAAAGGTAGCTTTTGTTTTTATAGTCTCAAGTTTCAACCGATAATCAATTCTAAATTCTTGTAAAGTTATAATTTACCTAGAAAAAAATAATAAATTCTTAACCCTTTATCCCTAGGATCTATATCTATGATCGTTGGAGAGATATTTCATCATCTCTAAAAACTTATCTTAAATAGTGCAGTATTTTCTATGAATAAGCTACAACTCTGGCAACGTTATCAAAATTGGCTATATTATCACCAAAAATTAGGACTATATCTTGATATTAGCCGAATGCGCTTTAATGATGCCTTCGTTGACAGTCTTAAGCCTAAATTTGAGAAAGCCTTTCAGGATATGGAAGCTCTAGAAGCTGGGGCGATCGCTAACCCAGATGAAGGACGAATGGTAGGTCACTATTGGCTACGCGCTCCGGAATTAGCACCCAATGACAACATTAGAAAAGAAATTACTGAACCTCTAGAAGCTATTGCAGACTTCGTAACTAGAGTTCATAATGCAACTATTAAACCTCCCACCGCCGATAAATTTACCGATGTTATTTCTATTGGTATTGGTGGATCAGCCTTAGGACCACAATTTGTAGCGGAGGCATTATCCCCCGACTTTCCTCCTATGGCCATCCACTTTATTGATAATAATGATCCAGCAGGCATTGATCGCATCTTAACCCGTTTAGGTGATCGCCTCAAAAGTACTCTAGTTTTGATAACGACTAAGTCTGGGGGAACTCCCGAAACCCGTAACGGGATGTTAGAAGTCAAAGCAGCTTACGAAGCTAAAGGTTTAGACTTCGCTCCTCATGCGGTCGCTATTACGATGCCAGGAAGTAAAATGGATCAAATAGCCCGGGACTGGTTAGCCCGTTTTCCCATGCAAGATTGGGTAGGTGGGCGAACCTCCGAACTTTCTGCCGTAGGTTTGTTACCCGCCGCATTGCAGAGTATTGACATTCAAGAAATGTTGATCGGAGCTAAGGAAATGGACGAAGCAACCAGGGTTAAAGATCTTAAAACTAACCCCTCAGCGTTGTTAGCCTTAGCTTGGTATTATTCTGGCAATGGAAAGGGAGAAAAAGATATGGTGATTCTTCCCTATAAAGACAGTTTGCTGTTGTTTAGTCGCTATTTACAACAGTTAGTCATGGAGTCTTTAGGAAAAGAAAAAGACCTTGATGGCAACACAGTCTATCAGGGTATTGCGGTTTATGGAAATAAAGGGTCAACAGATCAACATGCTTATGTTCAGCAATTGCGTGAAGGAGTTTCAAATTTCTTTGTCACCTTTATTGAAGTACTAGAAGATCGTCAAGGATCGTCCATTGAGTTAGATCCTGGAATCACTTCTGGAGACTATCTATCCGGGTTCATCCAAGGAACCAGACAGGCACTATATGAGAATAACCGTGACTCGGTAACTATTACCATTCCTCAGGTGAATACTCGCACTGTCGGGGCTTTAATTGCGATGTATGAACGTACTGTTAGTTTTTATGGCTCATTAGTTAACGTTAACGCCTATCATCAGCCTGGGGTAGAAGCAGGTAAAAAGATGGCTTCTTCTGTTTTATCTTTACAAACTGAAGTTCAGAAAGTGATTGAGAATTCTATTGGAACTTTAGATATAGCTACGTTAGCAACGAAAGCAGGAGCTCCTGATGCAGTCGAAACAGTCTACAAAATTGTACGTCATCTAGCTGCCAATGGACGAGGAATTATTCTAGAAGGGAATATGGGGGACCCTTCAACTCTCAAAGTTTCTGTTGGTTAGCTAACCTACTAAGAAATACCACATTGTAGCGGAGTTATGTGGATCGAAATGTTTACGACCTAGTGAGAAGAAGGAATATGCACTACTTATACTACTGATAGTGTATATTCCTTTTATCGTTTTATTTGATGATAAATATCAAATAAAATTTAGTAAATTAACTATACTATCTCTTGGTCAATATATTTATTCAGAAAAAAAACTTGACAAATTCCCGTTGACCCCTGTTATAATTATAAAGGTGTAACTATTGGGGTGTCGCCAAGCGGTAAGGCAGCGGGTTTTGGTCTCGCCATTCCTAGGTTCGAATCCTAGCACCCCAGTTAAGTGGACAAAAACTCCACTAGCATTTATTAATGTTTGAATGGCTTATATGAGTTTTGGAAAAAAGACAATTAATCTAAAACTATTTTAAATTAAAGGTTGAAGTTGACTTCTTGTTTATGTATGGCATATATGTCCCTTTTTTAAAGTTGTTATTCTGATGAATATTTAAGGATTTTCGCCTTAGATATTTTATTCTGTATTCTTTTCTTATTTTAACCGCTTAACTTTTCTGTAGTTTTTTCATAGATTGATTAAGTCTTATTTGATAAGAGTCAATCTTTAAATAGACAGCTTTCTCTACTTAAGATAAATTTCTGATAGTTAATTTATTTTTTTGCTAAAAGAGCTTCCTGGTCGTTGACCCTCAATAAATGTGAGTTACTATCGGATACATTTTCTTGATAAATCAGACTATTTCTATTAGATTTAAATTCTATTAAAACTCTGATAATGGGTAATAATAATAAATTATTCAGAATTTAAAATCTAGTGTATTAAGATTTATTAAATGAAGATCATAAGTGTAAAACAGCCTGAGATTTTAACTAAAACATAATTGAATTTAATAACAGAACTCGATAGAATATTATTCATATAATAATTGTTAATTTTTACAAGCCTATTATCCATGGTAAAATGTTATCTTCATATTCGGAATTTTTACGGGATAAAATTTTTACATAACAGGTTTGTTCCAATGCTACCGATTACTTATTTTGGATAAATTTAGGCTAACAAAAAACTAACTTTGTAATCAGTCGTTTGGAGAAGAACATCAGGTATTTTTAAACAGATCATTTGCTCGACTGTGGTATCTTATCTCTTACAAATTATTGGGAGTTACGATAGAAACTATAACTATTATCTTTTTAGTCCGTTGTTTTTGTAAGGACACAATCACTTCTTTAATCTTTGGTACCTGTGGCAATCCTATCATCCACGAGAATTATTCTTTTATGTTTGCTCACAAGTGACGGTGGCTGTCTTTAATAAATGCGACTGCAACAGTCTAACTTAGTAGCAATTTTTTCAATCATCTGAGGATAAATGTTTAACCAATTGAGCATCTCTTGATTAATAATTTTTACTTTCTTGATCTGATAGCTCCATAGCCAATTGGTTAAATTAAAAATTAATAGATTGAAACAATTAGTTATTGCTAACTAATTTAGTCGCCAAACGCTAACCTGCTTCAGTGCGATTTTATCGAGATAACACCCATAACCTTTTGCTCTTATATATTTTTACTAGTTGCCCAAACTAATCTAATTGGACGCAAAATTATGTTTTATTCTGGAGTTAATACAGTAATCTTAGCACTTATTGAAGTTTTGTTCTTAATTCTTATACTTACCATATTTTTAGTTTGAGTCAATTCCATAGTAAATTTTATTTGGTGCTATAATTGGCGTAGTCCAAAAACAAAGCTGTAGATTACAGTCCGGACTAAATAATCCTTGTTAAATGTCTTTTCTCGTTGAATGAGATGATAGTTGAAGGAGAAATAAGAAGCAAAAAACTGAGTAAGTCTCGACAATTTTTAATCAGATTTATCTTCATTTATACCTAATGTTTAGACAAGGAACTGATTGAGATAACTAGTAGTTTTTATGTTAGAGTTAAAACTCTTATTTTGTCCCCTTTTATGATGGGTTTTGATGGACAAGAAACGAATAAAATTTTAATCCTAGTAATTAGATGTTTGCAGTATTATAAATAGATTGAGAATAATTGACCAAAATGTTTCTAAATTTTACAAATATAAAAAAAAATAAAATATTAAAATCAGCTAATTATAAAAGTTTTATCAATAGATACAAAGGAATCTTGTATTCTTATACAAGTCAAAAAGTTTTGTTTAAAATGTGATTATCTCAAAATATTGTTAATACTAATAGTCCATTTTATAGAAAAATAACTACTTGGACTTAATGGACTGTTCTTTAAATAATTGTTAGCCGTTTATTTCAAAATAAAACTAGGATAATATGTACCAGTTAAGTAGTATTTTAAAAATATAAAAAATATTGTTTGAGAATTGAATTATATTTACTATTTTGGTCTTTTTTTTAAAAAAAATTATGTACCTTTTTCCTGATCACCCGATCAATAGAAATAAGTGTAATGTCTAAGATTAACACTTATTGAAAAATTGTGGCTCTAAAGAATAGATAGTTGAGATATAATATGCTAAGCTGTTTGCGAGTAGGTGAGCTCTAAGGTGATGAGGAGACTAGTTTAATGTCCTAGCTCTGCAATCTTAATTTTTGAATCTTTGATCATCACTGGTAGAAAAGCCAAAAGCACAAGACTAAACGGTAAAGATCAAATCAGAAATCAAATAGGGTAGGACATATCCAAATTTACGCTTGGGGAATAGTCCATCAGAGTGCTTGCTGTAAAAAGTGTAGTCGGACTAGACATGAAACTATAAGACCTATACTGGCATTGCCAGTATAGGTAAGATTCAGCCCAAGAATCCACTCTGACTTAGTTAGCAGAGTGTCAGAGCTAGGGGTGTCTGATTTAACCAGGCTGAGAGAGACCCTTAGAACCTGAGACTGGGTAATGCCGGCGTAGGGAAGCTATTTTTTGAGGTATAAATAAATATGAGATCACAATGGATTGCTAAGCGTCATGACCACAGCAATGTATCCCAAATGCATTATGCTCGTCAAGGTATAATTACTGAGGAAATGGACTATGTAGCTAAGCAAGAAAACCTTTCCCCTAAGTTAATTCGAGAGGAAGTTGCACGGGGGCGGATGATTATTCCCGCCAACATTAATCACCCGAATCTCAAACCGATGTGTATTGGTATTGCCTCTACATGCAAGGTCAATGCTAATCTTGGTGCATCTCCGAACTCATCCAATGTGGATGAGGAAATAGTTAAACTCAACCTAGCAGTAAAATACGGTGCAGATACCGTAATGGACTTGTCTACAGGGGGAGGAGACCTAGACACCATCCGTAAAGCCATTATCAAAGCATCTACTGTTCCTATCGGGACTGTCCCTATTTACCAGGCAGTGGAAAGCGTTCACGGAAATATTGAAAACCTTACCCCCGATGATTTTCTGCATATCATCGAAAAGCACGCTCAACAAGGTGTGGACTACATGACTATTCACGCAGGATTATTGATTGAATATCTTCCTTTAGTTAGAAATCGTTTAACAGGAATTGTCTCTCGCGGTGGCGGTATCATTGCCAAGTGGATGCTACACCATCATAAGCAAAATCCCCTTTATACTCATTTTGACCAGATCATCGAAATTTTTAAAAAATACGATGTTTCTTTTAGTTTAGGGGATTCTTTACGTCCTGGTTGCACTCATGATGCTTCCGATGAAGCACAATTTGCTGAATTGAAAACTTTGGGGCAATTAACCCATCGTGCCTGGGAACACAATGTCCAAGTGATGGTAGAAGGTCCGGGCCATGTTCCTATGGACCAAATTGAGTTTAATGTAAAAAAACAAATAGAAGAGTGTAGCGAAGCACCTTTTTATGTTTTAGGACCATTAGTAACCGATATTGCTCCAGGCTACGACCATATTACTTCAGCAATCGGGGCTGCTATGGCTGGTTGGTATGGTACAGCAATGTTATGTTATGTCACTCCCAAAGAACATTTAGGATTACCTGATGCAGAGGATGTTCGTAACGGATTAATTGCTTATAAAATTGCTGCCCATGCAGCCGACATTGCTCGTCACCGTCCAGGGGCAAGAAATCGCGATGATGAACTGTCAAAAGCTCGTTATAATTTCGACTGGAATCGTCAGTTTGAATTGTCTTTAGATCCTGATCGCGCTAAGGAATACCACGACGAAACCTTACCCGCAAATATTTACAAAACAGCGGAGTTTTGTTCAATGTGTGGACCTAAATTCTGTCCTATGCAAACGAAAGTTGATGCTGATGCGTTGACGGAACTAGAAAAATTTTTAGCTAAAGAACAGGACAAACAACCTATTGCTCAATAAGATCACTGGGGGTCAACAGCCGTTGATCCCAACGAAAACCAGAATTTTGAATAATATTTGTTGATACTTTTTAAGTAAAAAATTTTAGAGGATCCTGATTAAGCTGATGGAATAAAGGAACAGAGATTCTAGGGTAATCACTAACCTCGATAACATTTTTCTCAAATGTAAGTTTTACAGAAATTCATGAAGAGGTTGAGAAATAACAGCATTATAGGAGGCAAAATTCTCTGAATAGCATTAGGGAGCTAAAATGTATTTCATTACACACAATAGTGGCAAATCATTGATTGTTAAGTTAACTTCGGACAATACAAATAACTATAAACTCGTTTCTGAGTTAAGGCAGAATTAAATTTACAAATTATTTTGAGACTTCTGAAAAGATCTATTAACAAATATTTTGATTAATTACTCTATTATTAACAACAGAAAATGAAGTAAAGGTTAGTAAAACCGAGAAATAATATTCCATTTTATAGGTGTTCTTTAATTGACACGGTTAACGGCAAACTTAAAAATATCTCTCAGATTGAATATTCTAAAAATAAAAGTGCTTGTAACTATTTTGTTCACCTTTTTACTCGACTAATTGTTTATGCTTAATTTAATCGAAAAATTTTCTCTAGATTTGATTTGAAGTCAATTGGACTTGTCTTCTATTATTTTTTAACAATCATTAAATGCTTAATTCTTTCCAGTTACTATTTTAGATAATTGTTGACCTTATCGTATTTTAACTTAGTTATTTAGAATAACAACTGGAATAGATATGTCTTTTGCTATATTAATATCACTCTGTAAGTATCGTAGAGCCATATCAAACCCTTTTGACTAACTTAGCCAGTCATAATGCGAATTCAGGACGCAACTAAGGGCTCCACCAAATATTTGATTATTAGTCTGATTAAGAGAAATAATATTACTGCAGCGTCTAAGCTTTCGAACGAATGCTTGAGTAAGAGATATTTATAGTTATGAGTAATTTACATTGGACAGTTTAAACCAAAGGCTATTATTTAAGTTTCCTTAAATAAGTGTTCTCTAATAAAATAGTTAAAAAAGAGCGACTTCCGGATGTCAGTCTTGATAAAATTATGCTAATTTACTTAAATAAGTAAAGACTAGAAAAGTTGCTCATCACCCCAAAATCTTCTCCAATAAATTTAGACGGAGTAAACTTTTTAGGAGATACGATAATAAAAACAATTTTTTAAAAAAAAATTAAAAAAAAAGAGGCTCATAGGATTATTTAATAAGTTTTACAAAACAAATAAAATAATTATCCATAGTCAAAGAAAAAGAAAATTGAATATTATAGTCTAAAAAATACATTACATAAGAACTTATAAAAATTACGAGGTGACGATTTAAAACCATATAATTCATCAAGGTAGTTGAACGGAAATATTTTTAAATAAGCTACTGACAAAAGGTATTAATTAAAGTTGTATAAATTTTATTTAAAGTCAATTACTCATTTTTATCTATTAACTTCTAAGACTTATTTTTTTTATAGAAATTTTTAATTTACTTTAATCATACTAAATTTGGTCATAAAAACCTATTTATAATAGTACAAAAATAATCTAGACAAAAATATCTTTATAAACTTTTATTTTGCTCTACATATTAGCCCATTTAAATTTAAAAAATACATAACAACTAAAAATTTTAATTTTTTAAAAAAAATCTCCAAAGGATAAATTTTTAAAAAAAGTACACCTGCTCTAAGGATAAATTATGATTAGAGTCAGAAAATTATCAAACAATTTAATGAATTTTAAAAAAAAATTAAGAATTAAATAAAAAAGGATAAGATATTTTTGTCAGAGTCTGAGATACAGATTTATAAAAAAAAATATCTTAAACAAGTAAATCTTAAAAAGAAAAAATCTAAAAAATTAAGTATATATATATTTTCTTGACAAACCTAAAGTTTAATTAAAATTAATAAAAATCAAAGTTCAAAGTTTACTTAAAAAAAGAACAACTGCTGTGGTAAGCCAGGGTAGTGAATGGTTATATATCTGTGGATTTATTAAACTACTAACCGGAAAAATATTATAAAAGCAAATTTCAAGAATAAATATAAGATAGCTAAAATTAGTCAATAAACATTGAGTTAAATACGTATTTTTGTCCAGAAAAATTATCAGTAAAAAATAATAAGTAAAATTTTTTTAAAAAGTTACCAAATCATATTTGCTGGTTTCTTATTAAGAAGAAGAGTTTATAAAAAATTATAGACTTTAGTAAATGAGTTTTTAGTTTATGAGTATTCTAGAATAGTTAACAAAGAAGTTAAGCTAAATTATTGAAATTTTCTTAGTAGAATAAAAAAATAAATACAGGAAGTTATAGCCACTAAATTGATCATAAATCATAAACATCGGTGTCAAAGAAACGCTGAGTACCTCGATAAGTATATCTACTTTCTATTGCCTCAACCCAAGTGTCTAAATAAAGGTTTTATTCTGTAATTTTACCAACTTGGACGATAGATCCTCATACTGTAAAGTTCAACTACAATTGGACCCTAGAAAAATGTGTAGCCAGACTTTAGGCAATTGGTATAATAGCAGTTTTTATTCAGATAAATTAAAATGAAGAAATAAAAAAATGTTAGTTGTGTGAAAAATTAAAACGTATTCTATAAAGATTTTTACTAAAAACAGTATTTTCAAGTCAGTTATAGTTTTTTAAATTGTTTTCTCAAGCGTCAAGAAACAATAAAAAGTATAAGATTATTTTCTTATAGCTAAGAAAACCCATCTTTAATTGAGGTAGAAAAACTTGATATTGCAGAACAATGGTTAGAATAACATAAAAATACTATTTTACAAAAATCAAGTACTTATTTATATAAAACAACTAAGTATTACAGTTAGTATGCCTATCATGTATCGTTTAATTCAAAAATTTAACTTAACCCCAAAAAATACTTTATTACATACAGATAAGATTTAATCGTTAAAACGGAAATATTGGAATACACTCGGACAACTCAAACTTTTAAACCTAGTTTTTATTAACGAAACTGGAGTTAAGCTAGGCATGATCTATCCATTTGTTAAAGCAACTAAGGGAAAATAGACTTATAGAAAATGTTCCAAATAATTGAGGACAAAATATTACGCTGATTGAAGCGTCCACTACATCAAGTTTTCATCTCTTTGATATTTGAACGATGGACAAATAAAGAAGCGTTTCTCACTCATGTAACGAAGTGCTGATACCCCTGTGGACAGGGGCTTATGTAGTCATGGACAATTCACCAGCTTATAAAACGATAAAAGTTAGAAAACCGATAGAATTTATAGAAACAAAAGTCTTATTTCTATTTCCTTACTCTCTTGAGTTGAATTTCATCAAAAACTGTTGGTGGAAAATAGATAATATTTGCAAATTTAAGAATTCCAGAGAACTTAATCAAACTATGAATGGAGTAACCTACCAAAATATAATTGACTAATTTACTTACTGCTGTCAGTGTAAGCTACCTAATTGAAATCTGCTACTATAACAGGAATTTTTAAGATGACTAGCTTAAGAGGTAACAACAAAAACTTACTTTCACATAGATGAATCTATCCTTTGGTTTAGGAACTAATGCTTAATCAGCAACCGATAAAGTTATGATAATGACTTATTTAAAACTGTTTCTAAGATTATTTTCAAGATTTTCACGGCAATTAATCGTTATCGGACATCTTATCCATTTAACACCATCTAAAGTGTTTCTGAAAGTAGAGCCTTGTGCTTCTATATACATTTCTACAAGGGCACGTCTTTTAAAACAACTAGTTTATCGGTAATAATATACATAAATATGTTCGATTTGACCGTATTTTGCAAATGTAGAACCAAGATTGCCTTCTAAGATCTTATAAAAGAGGTTTGCTATATGAATTGATATAATCTTTGTTATTAATTGACTTGTCGAGAGTGAGACTAAAGCATAAAATAATTTATTTTTTGGATGAAGTGTACTCGAAAATTACATACGTCTAATTAATCTTTGATTGATAGGTTTTCTAAAAAAAATCTAGAATTTTTATAATTAGTAGATAGCTGTTTAATGAAAAAAAGTATTGTGATGAGTTTACGCGGGTGTTTATTATTAATCACGATAGGTGTAGTCATACCGACTTCGACAATAGTCGCTCAAGAAGTCCTTTTTATTCTGGACAAATCTCAACTAGAAAAACTGGAATTAGAGTCTTCTTTGTCCTTTTTCCGAGATAATAATAATTATTTATCATTATCTAAGTTTGAACAAAATTTAGTTTCAGGAGTGATCGTCTCAGAAGAAAAAACTAAGCTAAAACAGTTCTCTGACCCCCAATCAACTAGACTTAAGATAAAAACCTCCACTTCAGCTAAAAAAGTGACTAGGATGGATTGTAAAATAGCTTTTCCTGAATTTACCTTTTTCATCAAAGCAGAAACAGAAGGGGAAACTGTTGTCAAAAAAATCGTAGATGTTTCATTGAATCAAGTCATTGCAATCAACAAAATACCCTTTGATGCTGATCCTGAACTAGAAGAGAGAATAACTAAAAATATCGAAAAAATTCAAAAAAATAGCACATTAACCGATAAAATGGTCCACTATCAAATTTTAGCTAAAGCGGATCATCTCTATCGTTGCGGAGATACCTTACTTGCTGAACGATTCTATCGAGAAATTAAAGATCCATTTGAAGCTGAAAAAAAACTTAACCGAGAAATTATCCCTGAACCAGTTTATGAATCCAAACATTTATTACCTGGAGGTCGTGTTTATTGGAGAATATACCAAGAAAGTTTAGAAGAGAATCCCATCTATAAAAGTAAGAAACTAAGTGCATTAAAACTTTTGACAGAAAACCATCCTGAATTTATCCCCGGTTATCTCCATTATGCTAGAGTTCTCGAAAGAGACGAAAAGTCAGAAGAAGCTTTAAAAATTCTACATAGTGCGACGACTCTTTATCCAAATGAAGCTTCATTGGTGGCAGCCAGAATTGAAGCTGATGAAGAAGCCAAAAATTGGTTAACTGCCTCTTTAACTGCCCGTCAGTTTTTTCTATTTAATCAAGATCACTTTCGTGCATCTGAATTCAAGGAAGTAGCAGACAAAAATTTAGTCAGATATCAGAATAGATTACGGAAGAAAATAACTTGGAATGTGGTAGGAAATGCTATTTTAGACAGTATTAGCGTGGTTTTAATGGGAAATGTATTTGCCCCCCTTTCTACTTTAGAAACTACCTATTTATTAATACAAGGAGAAAAAATTATTGGAGAAAATTATGCCCAAGGATTAAAAAAACGATTAACCTTAGTAGAAGATTCTGAAATTAATCAATTTATTAATGAAATTGGACAAAAATTAGCTTCTGTTGCGGGACGGGATGAGTTTGAGTACGAGTTTTATATTGTGATGGATGAAAACATCAACGCCTTTGCTTTGCCTGGGGGTAAGATTTTTGTTAACGCAGGAGTGATTGCTAAAACTAACTCTGAAGCGGAAATAGCCGGGTTAATTGCCCATGAATTAGCTCATACCGTTCTCTCTCACGGTTTCCAACAAATGACTCAAAATTCATTAATCAGCAGTGTAGTTCAATATATTCCTTATCTGGGGGGATTAGCTGAAAATCTTATTGTCCTTAACTACAGTCGAAAAATGGAAGAACAGGCGGATATGTTTGGGACGCGACTACTAGCGGCTACGGGCTATGCGGCTGATGGAGTGCGGAATTTAATGAAGATTATGGAGCTGGAACAGAAAACCTATCTTCCTGCTTGGTTGTCTTCTCATCCAGATACTAGTGATCGTATTAAATATCTTGAAGAGATAATCGTGCAAAACGATTTTAACCGCTACGCCTATGAAGGAGTAGAAAAACACCATAAAATTCGACAAAAGGTGGCTAATTTGTTAGCCAAATTTAAAAGAGAACAAGAGAGAGACAATGAAAATAAGCAAAAAAACAAAGAACAAAAAACAGATAATACAACTTCACTCCCTAAAGAAGATTAGTATAGGTGTGATTAACAAGTCTTTACCTCTAGTGTTTTTTAACGATGAGCCATTTAACTATAGATTAACAATAGTCTTGCCATTTTAAAAAACAGGTAAGCTGTATTCAAGATCTTCCAGAGTTTTTGTCATATCTAACTTTTTAGTTGACAACTTTTATCTAGTGCGAACGTTCAAGCTACTTGCTTATAATTCCAACTTTATCGTCCTAATTTTCGTAGTTAGCAATTTAGTAACAAGTCTATTAAAAGAACATTGATAATTCTGTATTTACTGACTATAAATCTTCATGACTCTAAATAGAGTACCATTAAAATCCCACGAACTAGTTACATCTCAGTAGTGTATTTTTACATTGCACTATTTAAATACAATAGAATATTTATGTTTCTTTATCAAAATCATTATGTAATTTTTGTTAATGTTAGTTTACTGATTTAACTATGATAAATGAGCGCCCTATCTTATCCACTAAAACTAAATCCTAAATAAAAGATTTTACTTAAAGAAGTTAATTGCGATTAGCTAACATAAGAAAGTAATTGTCGGTAACGTAAGTCCATTAAACCTATTGCTATCGTGGTGATCGTTACAGACAAACCTAATGTGTAAGCTGTCGCTCTTTTATTATACTTTATAAAAGTATTAGGAGAAAATCTAGACTGGATTAACCTTGCTTTTCAGTCATCATTTAAACGAATACTCGTTACATAGGAGTAAATATAATCAATACCTTGTAGTCGTGACTTAACTACGTTATAGAAAATATTTAATAGCTATCTACACCATTTTATTAATCATAATTGTAACCCGATTCCCGTTACGACTACATCCATGCACTTATTTTTGATGAAAAAGAAACAATCACCAATTATTTTAATTCCTGTCGTCCTTCCAATGCCCGTGTTAAAGTCATTTCATCAGCATATTCTAAGTCTCCTCCTATCGGCAATCCAAATGCAATGCGCGTAACTTTTGTAAAAGGTTTGAGGAGTTGATCAATATAGAGAGTGGTCGTTTCTCCTTCCACGGTAGGACTAAGAGCTATAATCACTTCCTTTACCCTATCTTGGCTAACTCGTCTAACGAGAGGTTGAATATATAATTGTTCAGAGCCAATACCATCTATCGGAGACATAACACCCCCTAAAACATGATATTTCCCTTTATATTCTCTAGTTTTTTCTAAGGCAATCACATCACAAGAATCAGCTACCACACAGATGACTTGGGAATCTCGGTGAGGATTGCGGCAAATTTCGCAGACGAGGTCAGCAGAAAGATGAAAACAAACTTGACATAGTCCAACCTTCTCTTTGGCTTCAATTAAAGCATTTGCTAAGGTTCTAATTTCTGCTTCTGGGCGTTTGAGAATATGCAAGGCAAGTCTTTGGGCAGTTTTGGGTCCAACTCCTGGTAAATGTCGTAATTGCTCAATCAAACGAGCAAGAGGCGGAGTATACATAATAGTCTAATCACCTCTAAATGTTAACTCACGCCCCCATTATATTAATGTCAATCGAGTTAAATGATTAAGTAAAAATAAAGTTTATGTCAAAGAATTCGATGAACTTTGCTAGCCCAATGATGACTTTATTTTTCTACTTAAGGAATAATAGTCGGTTTTAGTCCAGCATTTTCTAAAGTGCGATGGACTTCCTCAGCATTATCACGATCACTAAATAATCCTACTTGCCAGACGGACTTTCCGTTATGAGAAGTGGGAAACGCTTCAGGATAGAGTGATTGGACTTTAACCTTTTGATGATTAGTGTTTGTAGCGACAATCACACGGTATCTTTCAAGAGAAGCACTAGACAAAGAACCGACCACATTAGATAACCCTTTACGTCGCGAATTAGTGCTTGTTGAAGATTGAGGAGGTGGAACTATAGAATTACTCTTATTTTGAGGAGGTGGTGCTAGGGGGGGTAAGTCGGAAAACTTAGGTAAAGGTTCAGTAATAGTGGAGAATGAACGAGGTTGAGGGGGTGGAGATAGGGTACTCGATGAGGGAAGAGTTGTAAGAGCAATAGGGGAAGAGGAAGATTTTTGAGAAACAGATACTGAGGATAAGGGTTTGAAGGCAGTTGAGGTTTGACTGTCGGGTTGATTGTCTGCAGTGAAAGTCATCTCCCGCATCGGTATGCTTTCTTGAGTGTCCTGTCTGGACCTAGAGGAGTTAGTAGCCATTAAAGTAGATTGTTCTTCTATAGCTGAACTATCTCCTGTAAGATACACATGACCTAATACTCTACCGTTATAGGTCCGTTTTGTGAATCTCCAACCAGGATCAAGCTCAAGTCGCATAAATCCATTAGCTATTCCGTTACTTCTTCCAACGATAATTTCGGATTGACTAGGATCATCACGATGGGTTCCGACGAGTACCAGTTCTCCATCGTATTCTATAATACGTAGGAGATAATCTAGACCATAATCTTGTTCATCAATGCGGATAGAATAGCCGTTGCTATCTGTACTACGTTCGCAACTTCCTGTAAAATCAAAGTTAAGGAGCAATGGATTGACTAAAATCGGATTGGTTCCACTTTCGCTCCAACATTTTTGCTGACCAGGAATTTGATGTATGATTAGCAAGTCGTATTTATTGTTACCATAGGGTCTAGCAATAGCGACAAGATTGTCCTGATTAACTTCTTGTTGCTCAAAAGTTGAAGCGTTAGTAGGAATATGAGGTGTAAAACCTGTGAAGCAAAAGGCGATGATAGTAGCTGTTTTGCCCAGAAGTGTGAGTTTCATAGATATTCTAATGTTTACGTCTTAGAGAAGAACAAATAGATTTTATTTCCCTCAAGGATTTGATTTCAGTGGGAAATGGTTGGAGTTAAAGATTTTGAAGTTTATTTAGAATTTCTACTAGTCATTAGGTATCTTCGGTGATTGATGTATTTTTTCTTTTTCACTCGACGCACTGAGAGGAACAAATGTTGCATCTCCTAGAAATTAGCTCTATTATTGCAATTTTGCTTTAATTTCAAAAAACTATTAAAAATTTAACTTAGTAATTTAAGTTAGTCTAGAATCTGGATAAGCTAAATTATCATTAACAGATTGCATTGTCATGGCTAAGGTTCGATAGCATAGAGGTCAAGGAGTTCGATAGCATAGAGATCAAGGATCTTTGAATACCTCTACAACTAGAAGTGTGGGAAGATTATTTATTTTGTTCCGTTGTCACTAAATTGTTGTTAACCACATCCTAAACATGATGTTTTTGTGAGCTCTTCGCTAAACTTGCTTTAGTGACAAATTCTGCAGTTTTAAACACCAAAATACCGTATTTTCGTATTTTCAACTTATATGTATAAGCGTAGCCCTATGAAAAAGACCAACCACCCCCTCAAGTTAACTCATCAACCATTGTCTCCGTATTGTGGTCAAAAATGGCTGGTAGAAGAAAGAGATGCCTGTGGGGTTGGTTTGATTGCTGACGTAAAAGGGAAAGGAAGCCATAAACTTATTCAACGAGCAATTGTTGCATTAGGCTGTATAGAACATCGCGGGGGCTGTAGTGCGGATAATGACTCAGGAGACGGTTCGGGGGTTATGACGGACATTCCCCGTGATGTATTAGTTTCTTGGTTTACAAGTCAAGGTTTAACTATGCCACCTATTGAGCAATTAGGGGTTGGGATGGTCTTTCTGCCTCAGAATAAAATTAAAAGAGAAGCAGATCGTGCTTACGTTGAAACAGTAGTATCCGCAGCTAATTTAAAGGTATTGGGGTGGCGAGAAGTTCCTGTTAAACCTGAGGTTTTAGGAGTTCAGGCTAAACAAAATCAACCCCACATCGAACAGGTAATGGTGGCTTCTCCAGCCGGGTTATCGGGAGATGCATTAGAGCGAATACTATACATAGTGCGGTCAGGGATCGGTAAGAGACTCGCAGATGACTTTTATATTTGTTCTTTTAGTTGTCGGACTCTTGTCTATAAGGGAATGGTTCGTAGTACGATTTTAGGAGAATTCTATGAAGATTTGAAAAACCCTAACTATAACAGTCGATTTGCTCTATATCATCGTCGCTTTAGCACTAATACCATGCCAAAGTGGTCTTTGGCTCAACCCATGCGTTTGTTAGGTCACAATGGAGAAATTAATACTCTCATTGGGAATATTAATTCTATGGCAGCCAGAGAAGTTCATTTAGAAATTCCAGGATGGACGGCGGAAGAGCTAGAGGCGTTAACTCCTATTGTCAATAATGACAACAGTGACTCCTACAACCTCGATAGTGCTTTAGAGTTATTGGTTCGGACTGGTCGTAATCCCCTCGAAGCGACGATGATCCTAGTGCCTGAAGCTTATCAAAACCAACCTGATTTAAAAGATTATCCCGAAATAACTAGTTTTTATCAATATTATAGTGGCTTTCAAGAACCTTGGGATGGTCCAGCCTTACTTACATTCAGTGATGGCAAAATTGTAGGAGCTTGTTTAGATCGTAACGGTTTACGTCCGGCTCGTTATTGCATTACCAAAGATGATTATTTGGTAGTTGGTTCCGAAGCAGGAGTCGTTGATTTACCAGAAGAAGACATTGTAGTAAAAGGAAGATTAGGACCTGGGCAAACTATTGCCGCCGACTTAGAGTCTAAGGAAATTCTTGAGAATTGGGATATTAAAAAACGTATTTCTCGACGGCATCCTTACTGGGAATGGTTGCAGACTTTTCGTAAAAAAATTATTCCCCAACCCTTCTCAAAGAATATTCTTCTCGAGCAACCTGGCCAACTTTTGCAACAACAAACAGCTTTTGGATATACGGCCGAAGATGTAGAAATGATTGTGGTTCCCATGGCAACTGAAGGAAAGGAACCTATATTCTGTATGGGGGATGACATTCCATTAGCCGTTCTTTCAAATAAACCTCATCTACTCTACGACTACTTTAAACAGCGGTTTGCCCAAGTGACTAACCCTCCCATTGATCCGTTACGGGAAAGTTTGGTAATGTCTTTGGAAATGTTATTAGGGGAACGGGGAAACTTATTAGATCCAAAGCCAGAAGATGCAAAACTGTTAAAAATTGAAAGTCCTTTACTCAATGAGACGGAATTAGAGCAGATCAAATCTTCTGAATTTCAGGTAACGCAACTATCTACCTTGTTTGATCTGACTGCCGGTCCTGGAGGACTTAAAATTGCCTTAGATAGGTTGTGTTATGAAGCCATCCAAGCGGTTAAAACCGGTTCAAAAATCATTATTTTAAGTGATCGCACTTCGGAAATGGGCAGTGTTGCGGAAACAACTAGCTACATTCCTCCCTTATTAGCGGTAGGAACCATCCATCATTATTTAATTAAACATGGGTTACGTCTACAAACTTCTTTAGTGACAGATACGGCACAATGCTGGAGCACCCATCATTTTGCTTGTCTAGTAGGTTATGGCGCATCAGCAGTTTGCCCTTATTTAACCCTCGAAACTATCCGTCAATGGTGGAATGATACCAAAACTCAGAAATTAATAGGGAACGGGAAAATTGAATCTATTACTCTCGATAAAGCATTCGCAAACTACCGCCATGCAGTTGAATTAGGCTTATTGAAAATAATCTCTAAAATGGGAATTTCCTTATTGGCTTCCTATCATGGAGCACAAACTTTCGAAGCGATCGGATTAAGCCCTGAATTAATTAAAATAGCTTTTGACGGAACCACTAGCCGTGTTGGTGGGTTAAGTATTGTAGAATTAGCTGAGGAAATTATTGCTATTCATAGTCGCGCCTTCCCCAATTTAACCGATAAAAAACTGAAAAACTTCGGCTTTATTAACTACCGTCCTGGAGGAGAATACCATATGAATTCTCCGAAAATGGCTAAATTTCTTCATAAAGCAGTAGCAGTTTACAAAGAAGGGATAAATGGCAGAAATAACAAAGGGTATGATCATTATGCAATGTATAGTAAATACCTTGAAGAACGTCCCATTACTGCCTTGCGAGATCTATTAGAATTCAACAGTGATCGCCCTTCTGTTCCTGTTGAAGAAGTGGAAACAGTAGAAGCCATTGTTAAACGGTTTTGCATTGGGGGAATGTCCTTAGGGGCTTTATCACGGGAAGCACATGAAACTATAGCGATCGCTATGAACCGTTTGGGAGGGAAATCTAATTCTGGGGAGGGAGGAGAAGATCCCATACGTTTCACCACGCTCACAGATGTAGATGCTAATGGAAATTCTCCTACATTTCCTCACCTCAATGGATTAAAAAATGGAGATACAGCAAGTTCTGCTATTAAACAGATTGCATCAGGAAGGTTTGGGGTAACTCCTGAATATTTAATGAACGGGAAGCAATTAGAAATTAAGATGGCCCAGGGGGCAAAACCAGGGGAAGGAGGACAGTTACCAGGACAAAAGGTCAATTCCTACATTGCCATGTTACGGCAGTCTAGATCTGGTGTTACTCTGATTTCTCCTCCTCCTCACCATGATATTTACTCCATTGAAGATTTGGCACAGTTGATTTTTGACTTACATCAGATTAATCCTATGGCTAAGGTTTCAGTGAAATTAGTAGCAGAAATTGGGATTGGAACCATTGCAGTAGGTGTTGCTAAAGCTAACGCTGATGTTATTCAAGTTTCGGGACATGATGGGGGAACGGGTGCATCACCTTTAAGTTCTATTAAACATGCGGGATGTCCTTGGGAATTAGGAATTACTGAAGTTCATAGAATGTTGTTAAAAAATCAATTGCGTGATCGCGTCATCTTACGTGCTGATGGGGGCTTAAAAACCGGATGGGATGTAATAATGGCAGCATTAATGGGGGCTGAACAATACGGTTTCGGCTCTATTGCTATTATCGCTGAGGGCTGTATTATGGCCCGTATTTGCCACACCAATAACTGTCCGGTAGGGGTTGCAACTCAACAGAAAAAGTTGCGTCAACGGTTTAGTGGAGTTCCTGAAAATGTAACTAATCTCTTCTACTTTATTGCTGAAGAAATACGATCAATTTTAGCAAAATTAGGCTATTATTCCTTAAATGAAGTGATTGGCCGTTCAGATCTTTTAATCTCTCGCAAAAAACTAAAATTAACCAAAACTCAAACCTTAAATCTCGATTGCCTAATTAAACTTCCTAATGTAAAAGAAGATCGCAGTTGGTTAAACCATGAAGCAGTTCACAGTAATGGAGAGGTGTTGGATGATCGCATTTTAGCTGACAAAGAGATCATCTCTTCGATTGATGAACACCGTTCCGTTACAAAAAATATCAAGATTGTCAATACCGACCGCACGGTTGGAGCACGTATTTCTGGGGTAATTGCTAAGAAGTATGGGAATACCGGACTTAAAGGAAAATTAACTCTCAACTTCAAAGGGACATCTGGTCAAAGTTTTGGTGCATTTAACCTTCCTGGCATGATTTTATACCTTGAAGGGGAAGCCAACGATTATGTTGGTAAAGGAATGCACGGAGGAGAAATTGTGATTGTTCCACACCAAGAAAGTAACTATAAGCCAGAAGATAGCGTTATTATTGGTAATACTTGCCTTTATGGGTCAACCGGTGGTTTTTTATATGCCAATGGTCGTGCAGGTGAACGATTTGGGGTTCGTAACTCTCTCGGAAAAGCAGTTATTGAAGGTGCTGGCGATCATTGCTGCGAATATATGACAGGAGGTGTGATCGTAGTCTTAGGAACTATTGGCCGTAACGTAAGTGCAGGAATGACTGGAGGAATAGGTTACTTCTTAGATGAAGAAGGAAATTTTCCCGAAAAAGTAAACTTTGAAACTGTGGAAATTCAAAGGATTTGCACTGAAGCAGGAAAATTTCAGTTAAAAGGGTTAATTCAATCCCATGTTGACCGGACACGTAGCCAAAAAGGACAGATAATCCTCGATAATTGGGAGGATTATGTGAGTAAATTCTGGCAGGTGTTTCCCTCATCTGAAGCGAATAGTCCTGAGATAAACTCTAATCCCATTACAGTTGAGGAGAAAACGTTCACTCCTGTTAAATAATTACTATTCCATAATTTCCATAACCCCTTTCCCGATGTGAAAGGGGTTGTTTTAAAGTCTGTGATCTATTTTTTAAAAAAAATGCAACAGGTAAAAAACAATGTTGATCATCAAATTTGATTAAAAAGTGAAAATCAGTTGGAAATAAGAACAAGTTGACACTCATTTATTGAAGAAAAAAGTTGTTTATGACTTAAAAGCTTCTACATAGGTAATTGTAAATAACAAAGATAAAATTGAGGAGATAAGTCGTTATGTAAATAACGGTCCTACCATGGTGGCTACTATTATTCCTATTACGACTTATAATTCTGCGACTGTGCTGATTATCATTTCCGGAGTTCTTCTAAGTTCGGTTTCATAAGATCTTCTTGAAAAGATATGTAAAGATGTATAAATTAAACGACAGAAAGTTAGAATAAATTTACCAAGAAAATTGACAGTAAATCAAAACAAGTGTGATCGCTGCTTTCTAGCATAGATTACACTTCTTTAACACATTGATATTAATATTTATTAATAAATTTAATCGAAGATTAGCTTGGCGTAATCTGTTCTAAATTAGAATCTATCTAGAGTAGATTGGGAAGAGATAACACACGAAATTTTTACTCACTTATTTGTCGAGTTTATAGTAAGCCTTACAAGATATTGCAATAATTATTCTTTACTTATCTCTTAGGAAATTTTCCCCTGCCATTACTATCTCAATCAGTAGGATATATTTTTTAGAGATTAGACAAGAAATATTAGAATAAGGTTAGTCTTCACAGAATTATATATATATTTATATGAATAAAATGTAAAGAAAAATTTATTTAATTTCCAATACAATTTTTTTAAAAATAACGTTATTAACGATAATCTTTTTTTTGTTTGCATCTTAACAAGAAATTCTTTTGTTCAATTTGTAACTGATCGTCATAATGTTTCATTAGATAAGTTTCAATCAATGTCTGCAAAATGAATTATTATTATAATTTAATGTCTATAAAGAATGAAAATAGTTGGTTACGATAAAAAAGTATCAAGAGACAAGAGATACCTCTCTCTAATTTTTTTAATAGCTTCTTTTAGAGATTTTCGTACCATCCTGCTACATAATTATTTTTGCTAATGATAAATCACTTGAATAATAAGATATTTCTTTCCGGACATATATAACCTCTTGAGATTATGATTAACTCTTCAAGTGTTGTTACTACTCTTGTATTGTACATTAGTTTAATAAGAGGAAACCTAAACAATCACTTTTAAGCCTAGATTTAATGACGATTTCAGAGAATGACGCAAAAAATAAAACTAATTATCTTTTAGCGCTCAATTCAAAAAGTTAATAAATGTTTCTCTATTAAATTCATAATCACAAAGTATTTTCTGCAATAATTCTCTGTAAAAATTTTATCTCAAGCTTATTAGTCCTAGTACAGTAACTAATTAACTGCCAGAATGTGTATTACATATACTGGCAGTTAAATTTTAAAACTAATTATCACACTGTAATTTTTTGCAATTTTGTTATTAGATAATTATTTTTTAAACTACGATAAATTAGGACATTTAATTAAAGTCTTTTTTCTTTTGATATATTTTAATAACTTCTTTGAGCCTAAATATGCTCTCGTATAAATAATAATAGGATTAACTTTAATATGATAATACTATGTAACATAGTAACAAGCTTCTAAAAGTAAATTTATATTTTTAGCTAAATCTAAAAATAGTTTATTATAGGCAATAAAGCTGAAAATAATAAAATTAACTGTATACACTTTTGGCTGTATTCCTAAATCTAACCTTTAATAATTATTAAATTATTTAAATTCATAATCTCTAATTTTGTAGCGTGATAAATGACTATTTATTTATCTCTCAATTTTATTTTAATTTCCTAAAAAAGAACTATTTAAAAGTAAAACTATTCATCTGCTTAGTCCCCAGCTTAAAAAGTTTATTTATAACACATTGTGGATCTTAAAAATATTAATAACTAATCACTTTTAAAGAGATGCTTTTGCTATTGCTAAAAATGTCATAAAAATACTTCTATTAAACCATCCAACGAGTTGAGAATACATTCTGACGACATTCAGATAGAATACTGTTAATATAAAGTTCTTCAACATTTAGATCTTAAATATTGACAAAACTCGATGTCCTTAATGGCATTGGTTTTGTCATGCACTTTGATTGATAACCAGAAATTATGACTGGAAAAGTATTTGATGGTAATCCAGCCGCCTTTCTCATTCTTGTCCTTCCTCTAGCGGCAGGGATCGTTATTTTGTATAAAGCTTGGTTATGGATTTTAGGGGTAGTGGTTTTAACTATCCTCTGGAAAGCTTGGAATAATTACCAATGGCAACAGTGGTGTTTTCAGATTAACCCGGTTTTTAATGAGTTGCTACAAGTAAACCAGGGATGTCTCACTCCAATGGATTTGTCCTTAAAAGCTAATCTCTCTGCTAGAAGTTCTAACCGATTTCTTTCCAAGAAAGCTCAGGAATACGGGGCTTATTGCAAAGAATTATCGGATAAAGGTACGGTTTATTATTTCATTACCGCTAGTACTCTAGGTAGTATTTTTGACAACAGTGAGCCTGAAGAGTCAGAAGATGTTGACCCCATAGCTAACAGCATTGACTCTGATGTCATGTTAAAAATTCCCAAAACTAAGCAAGATAGACTTTCGGACGCAGCGGTAAGGGTTTTTCCTCAACTAGCTGAACTTGAAGAAGAACAACAAAAATTAAGCCAATCCGCTACTAAGATATTTGCTAATCTGGAACTGGAAACAATTACTCAGACGCACTTAGAACGTTCATTAACCGAAGAGGCATCGGCTAAAATACCTTCTGAATTATCTTTAATCCAAGTAGATTTAGCTAAGCGTTTGGACACGACCCCAAGTACTATTAGAAGACGAAAAAGCGATCCTAGCTTTCCTCAATGGAGTCAAAGTAAAGATCCCGAAGGAATCGCTTGGAAATATCTACAAAAATTAAGACTGTTTGTTCCAGTAGATATTAAGTGATATGTCAACGGGGATGGGGAACAGATAACGATCTAAAACGTTTTCATACAAAAGACATAAAGTGAAGAAAAACGGTTCCCTGTTTTCGATTCTTTACCTCTACTGAAAACTTTTTGTTACGGATACGACTTAAAGTTTTGGTAAATGAGTCACTGGATCTTGAGCAACCCAACCTACGGGGAACTTATAACGAACTTCAAAGTGTAGATGAGATTCTAATAAGTCTGGCCGTCCTGTTTTTCCTACAAGTCCTACTACATCTCCTCCTTGAACTGTCTGACCTATCTTTACCTGAAACCGATTTAAATGAGCATAACGGGTCTGTCTGTCATCACCATGGTTTACTACAACTAAAAACCCATATGTTCCTTCCTGAGCGGCAAATACTACTTTTCCGGTATCAGCGGCCAGGACTGAAGTTCCTTCCTGAGCTAATAAATCGATTCCTCCATGAAAAAAAGATTGCCTTGTTGTTGGATTACGGTGCCATCCATAGGTTAACCCTACCCTAGCAGGGAAGGGTAAGGGATATTTCTCAAGTCCCATATAGTCTTTTTGCCTAGTTTTTTCTCCAATCTGCCAATTTATCCCAGGAATATATACCACAGTAGGAATTTTGACACAACCATTAATTTCAAAAAGTACATCAGCACGAATACCATAAGCTGTAGCTAAATCGCTCCAAGTCGCTCCACTAGGAACTTCTATTCGAATTCCATTAAACGGAGGAATTAGAACTTTCTGCCCGACCCGAACTGATCTTTTTTTTAGATTTGGATTAAGTCTTATTAAAGTTTCGGGAATTAAATTATAATTTTGAGCGATACTAGATAGGCTTTCTCCTGAAACAACTTGATGATGTTGCAGACGAGATAAAACTGGAGTAGGACACAGTTGAGATGATGATGTTTGGGCTAAATTAAAAATAGGAGGAATTACAGAGACTAGGAGGATTAACAGCAGCTGACTACTCACAGCACTACAAAACTCGTAAAATACTAGGGATGCTTTTGATTGCCTCTAGGGTACGGACTTCATCTAAAGCAGTTCGGAAATTTCCTTCACAAACATAGTGAGTAACAACCACGATTTCTGATAGTTCCTCTTTAAACCCAATTTGGACTACAGACTCTAAACTTACTTGATAGTTCCCAAAACTCGTTCCGAGATGACCGATTACTCCTGGGACGTCTTTAGTCAGAAAACGAACATAAAAACGAGTTTCAATGGCTTCTATTGGGGTAATTTGACAATAATGCTGATGAGTACAACTCAATAAAGGGTCAAGAATTTGGGTATGATTATTGCTTTTGAGTATGGCCACAATATTCATAATATCTGAAACAACTGCGCTTGCTGTAGGACCGGCCCCTGCCCCTGGACCATAAAACATAACTTGTCCGAGAGGATCGCCTTCAACTAAAATAGCATTGTTTACTCCGTCAACACTGGCTAAGGGATGGGATTTAGGCACTAAGGTAGGATGAACCCGTAGTTGAAGGATCTGCGATTCTGTTCCTTGTGATCCTTTGGCGATTGCCAGAAGTTTAATCACAAACCCTAATTTATCTGCATAGGCGATATCGATTGTACTCACTTGGCGAATTCCCTCACAGTAGACACTCTCGCGTTGTATCCGTCCACCAAATCCTAGAGAGGCTAAAATGGCAATTTTATCAGCCGCATCCAATCCATCTACATCGGCAGTGGGATCAGCTTCAGCATAGCCCAACTGTTGCGCTTCGATTAAGACATCACTAAAATCAGCTCCGGCGGTAGTCATTTTGCTCAGAATATAATTAGTGGTTCCGTTCACAATGCCAATAATACTGGTGATGCGGTTTGCTCCCAAAGACTGTTTAAGAGGTTTAATAATAGGAATTCCGCCACCAACAGATGCTTCTAGAAGAACATACACCCCTGCACGATTGGCTGCTTTATAAATCTCGTCCCCGTGACGGGCAATAACCGCTTTATTGGCGGTAACAACGTGTTTTCCTTGGTTAATTGCTTGTAAAATTAATGCTCGTGCTGGTTCTAGTCCCCCTAATAATTCCACCACGATGTTAATCTCAGGATTAGTAACAATGGCTTCTAGGTTTGTGGTGATTACTCCTGGGGAAAATTTAATTGGACGAATTTTTTCTAGCGATCTTACCCCTACCTGACTGACAACAATTTCTTTCAACAGAGGATTTCGCCCTGAGGAATCAAGCAATATCTGGGCGGTTCCTACCCCTACCGTTCCTAAACCTAGTAAACCAATCTTAAAGGTCACCACCGTACTCCTAATCGTCCTTGTCTTTAAATCTAGATTAACGGTTTTTGGTAGTAGTTTCTTAAGAATTTAGAATTTTCAGGGACGAATTAAGACATTTTGACTTGATCAATTCATTATTAATAATTATTCAGCCGTTCATATTTTCATATAAAAGCAGAGAACGACAAACCATTCACTTCCACTGCAAACAGTAATATAAACCAAGCTATCAGAACTGCAATCAAACTGTTAATAAACTAAACATTATAGTAGAGGGTGTTAGGGCAATCGTTTTCATAGCAATCTAAACTAAGTCCCTCTCACTAATGAATTCTATAATTTTAATTAATTTTATTTCCAATTATCCCAATTATTATTAAAAATAGAAGTATCTGGAAAACTTGTAAAGTTACTATTCTTATCCAATTTTTTTCGCAATTTCTTTAATTTTTCTGAACGAAAGATTGGTTCTTTAAGCATTTGATACGGTAAAGTTTGTTGATTTAAAGCAAAAGCTGCGACGGTTCCAGCGGCCGCTCCTGAAGACCATTCAAACGAATGTACTCGATAAGCTGCAGCTGCAATATGACTCACGGCAATACTCTTCCCTGTTACCAACAAATTATCAAGTTTTTGGGGAATCATTGCCCTTAAAGGTACTTGAAAGGGGTAAGCTTGTCCAGCACCTTGTCTTTCTCCTTTTCGTTCAGTGTTTTTGGGTTTTTCTGCAGGAAATTCAGTCATGCAAGGGTGAAAATCAATAGCATAATGACCTATTCCTACCGAGTCAGGATAAATGGTAGACCGCTTCCGTCTTGTTACGTCAGTGGGATCAATTCTTCCATTCAAAATTCCGAAACCTTCCCATCGTCGAATAGTTGCATGAAGACGACGATAAGTGTCAGGAGAAAGAGTTTTTTTGTAAAATTCATCTTGATAATTACGTCTAGAAATATCAATTTCTGTTATAAAAAAACCATTTTTATAAGCGGAAGATTTACGCCCAATAATGCGCCTTGCTTCGCGAATATAAGGATATTTAGATAGCCCATGTTGAGTTCCCATCGGAGATTCAAAACCTAATAAAAAACTATGATTCGTATTAATTTTTTTAACTCCTTCTCCTAATTGAGAATCTGTAGTTCCCTTCATTAACCAATAAAAATATCCTAAGGCGTTTTCTTCTCCTTTGCGTAGGGACTCAGTCCTTAGTCCTCCCATCCATTGTCCAGATTTTAGTTGTCCAGTCTCTTGCAATTGTTGACGGGTATAGATTAGGTTATCTTGAGGATTGCCTGGACGATAATCATTACCCCAAGTCCAATTTTGCATAGAGATATCTCCAGGAGTGGGAACAGTAAAACTAATCCCCCCAAACTTTTTGAGGTTTCCTTTTTTTTGATTCCAAATTCGTCGATAAGTATAAACTAAATCGAAGTCAGCTAACCGTTCTAATTCATAACTATAATAAGGGGCATATTGTGAATAGAAACTTGGCATTTTGTGCGTTTGAGATTCCTTCATGGTTTCCATCGCAAAAGTGTAAGTAAACCCTTGAGTACAGTAAGGATTACCTGCAACGCTTGATGAAGAAGGTTCAAGATAGGAACGAGGATCAATCCCTAAACGGTGAGGAATACCCGTTAAACCGATGATTTCCCCTGTTTCTGTAGCTTCTATAACATACCAGTCTGCGGGTTCTTTTTTGTTATTTTTGTCGGGAATAAAACGAATAATAATTTTGTTAAAGCGAGAAGAGTCTTCGTAACGGTAAGCGTCTTCAATGGTTTGTGAGAGGGGATAAGTATTAAGAGGAGGTTGACCATCAGCTGATTGATGCTGAATAGCAATCATACTTAAAATTTGTTCTCCTGTTCCTCCTCGAGGGTTTTTACCAATGTTTATATCTTTAATGACTGTTGAAGGAAACCATTTTATAGTTCCATTGTGTTTATTAGCTGCATCTTCTAACATCCTCATTAAAATGAGATGACCGTCTTTTGGCAAAAAACAGGATTCACTTACCCAACAGTCTCCAGGATTGAGCTTGCCATAATGCTGTTTAATACGTTTTCTCAATTCTAGATAACCACGGGGGTAAATTAACTGTGATCGCTGGGTTTGTCGTTCGTCTAAAGCTGAAGTTCCTTGAGCCGAAATTTGCCCTCCCACCCAGTCAGTAATTTCAGTAAGACAGACAGTTTTCCCGTCCAGTAAACTTTCATAAGCTGCAGCTGTTCCGGCAAGTCCTCCCCCAACAATCAATATTCCACATTTAATGGTTTTATCGGGAGTACGAGGAGGGTTAGCAAGAGTCAAAGGAACAGTAATTTGTCCTAGAATGAGGCTGAGAGACAATGTAGCTAAATAGCGGGAAATTTCGTGCATTATTTATGTGTTCTTTATAAGAAATAGATAAGTTAGATTAACTAATTAGGAAATAATCTCTATTATAGTTAGGAATGAGTATACATTAATTCCTGTTTCCTATTGATACTAAAATCCTTTCTTGAGCTTGGTATAAAGATAACTAATCGGTAAATACTTTATTTTTTCTCAAAAATATATCTAATCTAGATCATAGATTAAATCTCAATCAGAGACGAATCCAAGCAACAGGATACTTTAAATTTTTATCGTCAATTCAAAGCAGGTAAAGTCTTTCAAGAATTCTTATCTTAAATAGTAAATTAGGAAGAAAATTGACTATAAGTTTTCACCTTTTATGTTTTCTAATTATTATTTATGTTAACTCCTACAAATCGCCCGGTCATAATTTTTTTAACAAAAATTATGATTACCAGTAGCTGAAAATTATATTTGGTGATAGACCTAAAGAAGTTTTTGATATAAAATGCGATTAATTGGCTGAATCAAGATTCATAATTCAAAATTTAAGAGACTTTTTCTGTAATCAATAAAAATAATTTTGGGAAGAGGAAAAGTTAATATCTTCTTTTCTATAAACGCTGATTATTATAAGGTTTTTTTGCTAACAGAGAAATTCTATCTTAAGCAAAATTAATAAATATTTCTATTTTTTATCAACAATTTTTTTAGTTAACATCTTTTATATACTCGTTAACTAACTCTATTTTAGTAGTTTCTAATTGGAAGCCTTTAGAGGTACGAACAACAGTAGCTCTTATAGAAATTTCCTATGTATATTCTAAGTTATCTTTAAACTTAATCTCAATTAAATACCTTATCTTAAGTTTACTTTTCTGTAATAGAGATAGAGTTAAACTCCTAATTAAATTTCTTGTCAGTTTTTGTCAACCAAAACCGATTCTAACCTTTAGTCCTCTAAATTACCTTGGCTATCAAACTGACTAAAAATCGGCAGTATAATGACTTTGATTAGCAGTAATCAAGATATATTTTATCTTCTTTAAATGAATAGAAGAGTTGTTATAGTTTGACAGGAACATGGTTTTAGAACTGACCAAGAAAGAGACACTACACTTAATATCAAGTCATTCTCAACAAGGAGTTCATCTTAGCACATACTAGAGTACTACTATGAAATGCAAATCTTAAAATATTCTTCTGATGTTTTACTTCAACAGAAGTTTTTAGGCTAAGTAAAAGGACATAGATATAGTAGCATCTGTGGGGGTAAATTAGTTAATCTGAAACAATAAAACTAAGATAATATTCGTTAACTAGAGTTGTCACTAGTTGAGAAAATAATTGATGATTGATCCATAACCGTTCAGTTTCTGCAACAGCAGCAGTTATCATCCATATTGTTTCTGTGTACTCTTGAGAAGAAATGAGACCGGTGTTCCGAGCAATATTAAGCTCGAGATACTCATTGGCTGTTTCTGGTTGAATTTGGTAGATTATTGCTTGTAGCTGAACATGCGCTTTTAAACTCTTCATAATCGGTTTTAAGATGAATGTTATCGGTTAGAATCGATAAACTTGGGTAATGAACAAATTACTTCTTATTTTCTCTAAAATCCTAGCAGTTAACCTCACCTTATAGCATGAACCAATAAGTGGATTTTAAAGGAAGTCTAACAAAGAACTACTCTGTTGTAAGAACTGTCCATGGATAGTAGAGCAATATTGGATCTTAGAGCAACAATTTCTCTAATTCCTTTGAGGGCTTATGGAGTATTTCAGCAAAGATGACTGATTATCTTCAGTATGTTCTCTGAACTCCATTACCTTAGTACACCACCAAAAAATAAGTTTAAAAAAATTAAAGTGACAGAATTTTTAGTGCACACTAAAAGTAAATAAATGAGTGGAAATTACTGAAAAATTCTATTAACTAATGATGATTAAATTAATATTTAACATTTAACTGAAATTTTTAAGAAACTATAGGAAGTTTGCGGAGCAATCAAAAAGTAGCTAAATATTGTTTGTATTTTGCACTAGAGGTCTGTCAATTAAAATTAGAAAAAAAAATTAGTTAGTAAAATAGATAATATTCTCTATTTTAAAGGGAATAATCTGAATTTAGCGACTATTTAAAAAGGAGGGTTTTCTCCAGCCTGCGTCACCCATTTTCTCAAATTAACCAAATTTTTAGTCTTGTCAGACTTCTAGATAATAAATGAACTAAAAACTCAAGTTACTTATGCAAGTGTACTATCTCCATGAGTAGAAACTGTTCTTTATATAATTTTTCTCTACAAATAGGTTGAGCATACGCACCCAGATGTCGCTGATACCTCCACTGGTTGAGGACGAACGTAAAAAATTTACAGTAATCGCGTGGTTTTTATCTCTTACATTATGCTTTAGTTTTATTTAGTCTGTTTTTGCGCATAAAAATTTACTGCTAATGTTTGAGAACAAACTATTAGCCTGGTATTGATAGATTATGGTATTTTTTGTTTTTGGGAAAGTACTCAAAAATTCTATCAACAAATGATTAAATTAGTCAGTTAAGTCAAGAACCATTTTTACAAAAATGAGGGAAGTTTTTTAAGCTTTTGTTATTGAACATTCAAAACCTCTTAAGTCTTCCAATCAACAGGATTTTCCGTGATTGCATCCTTGCATCGTAATCTCAAAACTTTTGTATTTGCCTAACGTGGAGATATTGAAGAGTTATCCGAACAAGGACCGGTAACTCTTGAGCATGTTGTCATTCGGAATAAAGCGTTAATCTTTATTGGAACCAGAGGTGGAAAGATGTATCAGACGATTATCAACAGTATTCTAAGCTCCATGTCATCTTAATGAAAGCTCTTAAAACCATCGGAGATCTTAGCTCTGTGAGTAGTTCTAGATAACGAATTGGGAACATATACAATTTATATTACTCAATATATCACTCAATATATCAGCTACATTAGCCGATATTTACTATCTTAACGATTAAGATTATTGAACAGGCGATAGTTTTGAGAAAATATCGATTCTTAAATCTCCAAGATATTTTTGAATATAAAGTATTAGGAAATAGAAACAGGTTAAATTAGCTAAGGATAGTAAAATTTTAATCTTTACAGGTCAAGCCACCTTAGTGACGAGGCTGTATTAGGAATTGGTAAGGCTAGTATTGAGTTGCTCTTACAATGGGGTAGCTGTTGTGAGACTTTATATTAAAATCGCAGATCTATATAAGTATCCTAATTTTTTTGTAACTTATTGTAATTTAACCTATGAAACAGTCATTCAAACTGTTTTAAAAAAAGCTATTGGTAAGTTTAGTGGTTTATACATGTTAATCCTCAAGGAGGGAATCTTTCCCTTAGGTTTTGAGATTAAGAATTTTTCTGCCAACATTTAGGATAAAGTTATTGGGATTAATTAAAATGTTAATTTAGTTTTTATGCGTGAGTATTACCCATCTTTGAGATTGGCTCTCAAAAATACTCAAGCTGTTATCTTTCGCTAAATCAGTTAAGTCATGTAAAAATTTTCTAATAAAAAAAGAATAAGATATATTTTTATTTGATTTATATCAAAATAATGCTTAATATAAATATTGTAAATAGATAAATTGTAAGCAATTATGTAATATATTATGATTTTTTTAAAAAAATAATTACAAATTATAAGTTGAGACTGTTATTTGATATTTGGCTAAATTATTTATGTATATATAAGTAGTTTTTAAAAATTACAGTAGTATAAATTCTTAATTAATAGGAGATAAACGAAGATTTTAAAATCATAATTTTTATAAAATCCACAAGTATAAAATTAATATTTTCTTTAAAAAAAGATTAATTTATCAATAGTTAAATTGATAAATTAATCAACCAATGTTTTTTTTTAAACCAAAGAAGTTCTGAAAGATATTGAGAATAAATCTAGCAGGATAGTTCATAAATTAGATAATTTTTACAAAAATTTTACAGACCCAAAAGCAAGGGAAGCTAAGTTAACAAAGAAAGTTATATGCATGGATGAGTAACTCAAAAAAGTCGAAAGAACTCAAAAAATTAGGTTTTAACATTAATTGTTCTATTGGCTATTGGTATGAGTAAGATAAAATTAAAGTTATTTTTTACTGCCAATCGCTAGTAAAAGTGAGTTCAGTTTAGGAACTATAGACTATACCAATTAATTATTGAATATTAATCATCACAATTTAACAAAAAAGCTATAAATTAAACGGGAAATGTACTTGTCAGTACTTAGTTCAAATCTCAGGTATATGTCCTCAATAATTGGCAATTATTAAAGCACTCTTGAACTCAGTATTTTTATTTAAAAAATTTTAAATAAAAATCTGATAAATTAACAGATAATTGAAGTATATTATTTTTAATTATCAATCAAAGTTTAAAACTATAAATAAAAGAGGTAATCACTATTTTCATATTCTAATGTCCTTGTATTTTTTAAAAATCCTGAATAAACTGGAGCAATAATGAGAATGTATTATCTTCCGATTCTATTAAGGAGGATACAATGTCCCTCGCAAAGTTAAAGAGAAATTCATTAATGGGCAACCTACCTCCGTAAAAGCTATTTTAATTATGAACACTCTAAATGAGTGAGAACATTTTATGTATTTTATCAAATGATATGTTCAAGAGAAAGAACTTGAGTTTAGCAAAAATTGGTTTATTTTGAGAGAATAAAATTTATATATTGATCAATCTTCTCTTCAAGGAGAAAATCAAATAGTTAATAAGTATATTTTTAATACTTAGCATAATTCACCTATTAACTGTTTAACGCTCATTCTTCATCCAGACTCAAAAATTTTCCTGTGGAATGTACCATGATTACTGTTAACGATACTTGTATGGCTGAAACTGAACTACAGCAATGAATTCATTAAGCGAAGTCTAAAAAATGCTGTTCATGAAGTAATTAATCATTGAATGTATTATCCTAAATTCAGTTCTTCTGAAGAGAAGAACTAGAATTGCGTAGCAAGGTACAACTTACGATAGATGCTGTAGAAGTTTTATTGAACAGCACTTTACCAGTATTTGGGAAACTATTTCAATTTTTAATATACTAAAAAATAGGTTTACTAGCTATAGTATTGAAGATGATCTTAAGTGTTCATAAACACCTTTTATTTTTTTTATAAGTAAAAGATTATTGACTTGTCAATAATCTTTTACTTACTTGTGATTAATGACGGACTACCATTTTGCCGTGGCTGGTAAGCTTGAATTTTACTTCACGCCATATCACTGTTCTTTGAGTAAATGATAATGCCCAGAATGCCAAGCCTAGTATATCGCGAAACGGCAATAAATAGAGACTTTTAACCCCCTCAGCATCTTCCATTTTCCAGGAAGTTATTCCTGCGGTTATTAGGCGAATAGTTATAGTTCCGATTAAAATATATAGCCCGATTATATCTCCTCTAATTAAGGCAAATAATAAAGCAAAGGGAATACTTCTAATAAAAATAGTCGCAATAAAAGGAAAAGGTTTTGCCAAATAAGTATTTTGATCCCAATATACTTGGTGAGTCCACCAATCACGCGAGTTTTTTAAATCTACAACTACATCAATAATATAAGGTAACAAAACTATATTTTTACCAGAATTCCATACTCTCCGTCCTATTTCATAATCTTCCACTAGGTAATCTGCTAAACTTTCTAATCCGCCTATTGTTTCTAGAGTAGATTGTCTAATGGCGATAGAAGGACCTAAACAAGCAATAGAAGCTCCTGTTACTTCAGCAAAAATAACACTAGGGATAAAATCAGCATTGATAGTCAGAAGTTCCATTTTTTCAAACCAGTGATCACCTTTAATCACTTTAAATAAAGTGCAGACACATCCTACTTCAGGATTATCCAAAGGAGCCACAATCTTTTTAAGATAATTCGGTTGTAAATTAGTATCACTATCACTGATAACAATAATGTCGTGACGAGCTTCTTTGATAGCTCCTAAAAGATTATTGACTTTTCCATTAGCTCCTGCTTCAAGAGCACTCACTACTAGAGAAATTCGATTCGAACCAAATTCTTCTTGGATTTCTTTCAGAATAGGAAAAGCAGGATCTTCGGGATCTTGAACTGAATAGATAATTTGATAATTTGGGTAATCCTGAGTGGCAATGGTACGTAAATTGCGTTTTAAATTTTTTTCTAGTCCTCTAACTGGCTTAAGAACGGTTAAGGGTGGGGTATAATCGTAGATGACATTCAGCTTCGAATTCTTAAAAAAGTGTTGAGCTGTTAAAACTGTTAGGATTGAGAATATAGCTCCCCCTAGAATGGGAATTAAACAGAGAAATTGTAATATTTTAGCTAAACTAAACACTTGTTTGTTCTTTCCTTACATGGTATGTCTAATGATGTTAAGTTACCCGAAATCAGGGAAATCATAACCAAAAGTTGAATAACTGTAAACTTCATCTAGGTTCCTATCTAGCGATGCCTGACTTGATATTCAATGACTGACTATGAAAATAATAGAAATCAGTTTATAGTTTTTTTAGTTTAATGAACGTAAACTGAACTTTTTGCTACCCTTCTACAAGGTAAAAAGGTAATCCGTGTTAATATGTATCGTTATTATATGAGGTTTTTTGAGCAGTCTTAACAGCATTTCTCATCGGTAATAGTTTTCTACCTTTAACCTCCTTGTTTGATGAGGTAAGAATCTTCTTTAAGTCAGTGTTTTCTTGATTAAGTTTTTGTTATCCCTATCTCTAAGAGGGATTTAAGAATATTACATAAATTTTCTAATATAAAAAGTGGACTAAGAAGTACTATATTAAAAGTGAGCGCATCCTATCCTTTACAATCCCTCAAAGCAGGAAACTGGTTTAAGCTAATTTGCGGGGCGAGTTTTCAGGACTTGCCAGCCATTCGGACTCTTATTTTAGCTTATGCCTTAGCCGGGGCTGACTGTATTGATGTGGCTGCTGATCCTGCTGTAGTTACTGCTGCCAAGGAAGCGTTAAGCACAGCTAAAAGATTAGAAAATAATCAAAAATCTCAGGTATTTTCCAGAAAGAGAACACCATGGTTAATGGTAAGTTTAAATGATGGAGAGGATCCTCACTTTCGGAAAGCTTACTTTGATGCTCAACATTGTCCCTCAGACTGTTTCCGTCCGTGTGAGACAATTTGTCCTCCTAGAGCTATTATCGAAATTGAACGAGGAAGTTTTGGGGTTGTAGAAAGCCGTTGTTATGGGTGTGGTCGTTGTATTCCTGTCTGTCCTTATCAATTGGTTAAAACCCGCTCCTATTTAGTCTCTCCAAAAGAAATAGTTCCCCTTATTCAAGGAATGGGTATTGATGCCATAGAAATTCATACTCAAGTAGGACGAGAAAACCAATTTAAACAATTATGGCAGGCGATAGCTCCTTGGATTGGTCATCTTAAATTACTTGCTATTAGCTGTCCCGATGGGTGTGGATTAATTGACTATCTCTATTATCTTTATGATATGATTTCCCCTTTGTCCATTCCCTTGATTTGGCAAACTGATGGCCGGCCTATGAGTGGGGATATTGGGAAAGGAACCACCCACGAAGCGATTAAGTTAGCTCAAAAAGTTCTCAATGCCCAAATACCTGGATTTGTTCAACTGGCAGGAGGAACCAATCATCACACTGTTTCTAAATTAAGAGAAATAGGACTCTTAACTCCTTTAATGTCGTCCACTTTAGTTGTGTCTGGCATTGCTTATGGTAGTTATGCTCGCTCAATACTATCCCCTATAGTAAGACAATTGGAAACCCAATCAATAAACTTAAACGTCCAATTAGCTTTAGAAAATCAACCTGACTTACTCTTAAAAGCCTTAAAAATTGCAGAATCTTTAGTATTACCCCTAAAATTGCCTAATCTTTAATATATTTTTTATGTTTTTCCATTGACGACGTTCTCTAAACTATGTTAGACCCCAAAGCAGATATTTTTTAAATTACTCTAAACGAATGCAAATGATTGATGATCTCAATAAGCTTCTAGAAATTCTACCCTCCACTATTCGAGCTAAAATTGAAGAATATCCTCAGCATGATAATTTAATTGAAGTTGTAATGGATTTAGGAAGGTTGCCTGAAGCACGTTTTCCTGATACAGCATTGTGTCTAGGAGATATTCCCGTTTCTGCTAAAGATTTAAATTATAGTATTGAGCGCATTGGACATTTTAGTGGCGATAACCGGGCCGGAATTGAGCGCACTCTACATCGTATTAGTGCTATTCGCAATCGCAGTGGAGAGATTATCGGTTTAACCTGTCGTATGGGACGGGCTGTTTTTGGGACCATTACCTTAATTCAGGATTTAGTGGAAACAGGAAAATCTCTATTGATGTTAGGTCGTCCTGGGGTAGGGAAGACCACTGCTTTACGGGAAATTGCACGGGTATTAGCCGATGATTTACATAGGAGAGTCGTGATTATCGATACCTCTAATGAAATTGCCGGAGACGGAGATATTCCCCATCCTGCTATTGGTCGTGCCCGACGGATGCAAGTAGCTAGTCCTGAATTGCAGCACAAAGTGATGATTGAGGCAGTGGAAAACCATATGCCAGAAGTCATTGTTATTGATGAAATTGGAACTGAACTTGAAGCATTAGCCGCCCGTACTATTGCTGAAAGGGGAGTTCAATTAGTGGGAACTGCCCACGGTAATCGCATTGAAAATTTGACTAAAAATCCGACTCTTTCTGATTTAGTTGGCGGTATTCAGGCAGTAATACTAGGAGATGAGGAAGCTAGGCGACGGAGTTCGCAAAAAACTATATTAGAACGGAAAGCTCCTCCCACCTTTGAAATCGCTATTGAAATGTTAGAACGTCAGCGTTGGGTGATTCATGAAGATGTTTCTAAAACCGTCGATCTTCTCCTGCGTGGTGGCAAACCGATTTCCCCAATCAGAACGGTCGACAACTACGGACGGATTCAAATTACCCAGGAAACCTCTGAGAGCTCACCTAATAATGCCTTGGGAGTCCATTCTTTTTTAGCAGCACCAGAACGCCCTATAAGATGGCGTACATCAGGGCAGATGAGTCCGATCGTCCCTTTCCTCAGCCAACAAAAGGAAGGGTTAGCTTCAGAATTTGATCGTCTGTTAGATGCTTCCTGGCATCAACCAGAGTCAACAAATCATAAGGTCCGTACTCCAGGTCCGAATGGCGAGGATTTTCCTGTATATATTTACCCTTACGGTATTGGACGATCACAGATTGAACAAGTAATCGACATTCTCAATCTTCCGATTGTGTTAACTAAGGATTTACGTGATGCTGATGTGGTGGTAGCCTTAAGATCACACGTTAGAAACCAATCTAAACTGTGTCAAATTGTTAAGGTTCGTCAAATTCCTATTCATGGGGTAAAGTCTAATACAATTCCTCAAATTACCCGAACTTTGCAGCGAATTTTAGGTATGGATGAGCTAAAGTTTCCTGAAACAGCCGATTTACGCTTGTTTAAGAGTTTAGGCAATGATGATGAGTTAGAGGCTTTAGAAGAAGCTAGATTAGCAGTAGAAAGGGTTGTGCTGCCTAAAAGACAACCTGTGGAATTATTACCGCGATCATCTAAAGTGAGAAAAATGCAACATGAATTGGTAGAACATTACCGTTTACAATCTGATAGTTTTGGAGAAGAACCTAACCGTAGACTGCGAATCTATCCCGCCTCAGTCTGACTAAAATACTTAGTAAAGTAGACGTAGTTCATCCTTGTGAATATTTTCACGAGAATGGTTCGATTTAATTGTTTATTATAATTTTTAATATTTTCGCACTTCAAACGCTAAGTAATTTATCTCGTATTACGACTATAGTCGTAATAGTTATTGAATCTATTCATCAAACAATCAATCATCAAGATATTGTAGCAGTGATGGAATTGACAAACAACAATTATATTCATTGATATACTAACTTTTCTCAACCTTTGTAAGAGAAATAAACTCTTAAAATGTTATTTGGAAAATTGGTCTAAGGTATTCTTGATGATTTTTATTTATTAATGATGATATCGCTACAGAGGATAAGTGAACCGTTAGATTTCTTTGGCATCTTGAACGTGATGGCATTTCTTTTGCCAATGAAAGAAGAGTTAGTCATCATCGCTTATCAAAAAAAAGCATAAAGTTACTTTAGAGTTAAATATTATTAAATCCCCTGTTAAATTAAGTAAAATAGCTTGTTTAATTATTCACTTGATAGTACCGCTAATTTAGCGAACATTTTTAGGACAAATTATAGTCCGGTTTACAAAAGTAACTGACGAAGTTGTCCAGTTTGTTCTGATGTTGCTTTTAGGCTCTTCTATGCCGTATTTTTTATATGCTTGATTCTAATTCTCTATAAAAATTGAGCTGATGTAGAGTGGGAATTTAAGCTGAGTATTAAACAGAAAAAAATTAAAAAACTTCTCTTGTTCAAGAGAAGCATAAGAACTAGCTATAATGTCTAACATCACTGCTAAATTTTTTTTAGAAGAGAACCTATTATATTGGAGTTAATTTTTAATAAAAATTTTAATTTTTAAAAAAATTTATAAACTTTAGCTTAGTATGTTTTCTAATTCTGGTTCTATTTTTGGTGAAGTTTTTTGCATTTTACTTCTGATTAGCGTATTACTAATCAGATTAAATTTATCAGCAATATCTACTTTGACTTAGGAAGTTGAATCGAACTAACCTCTAATAACTTTCCCACATTAGCTGCTATCCTATCCAAAGAATAGAAAAATAAGTGACTGTGAAAAACAAAATAACATTCAAAATATTCTAATTAGTGTCATAAAACATCCTAACAGAATATAAAAAATCTCTTTAAAACCAAATTACACCTTTTCCACAAAACATTGTGTAAAAATTTCTCTACAATTGTCTGTTTATAGAATTTTTACCCAATAGTTACTAACTTTAAGCAGCCGTATCTTTTTGGGTTGCGAAGGGATCTTAATTTTTAAACTCTAATTTTACCTATTAAAATAACTATTAAAATTTCTGTTAATTAACACACTATATTAACTAATTTTTATTAGTCTTTCTTTACACTAACCGCTATTTTTAGAAATTGTGTATCACAATAAAGTAACCCTCAAAGAGCAAGACTTTAAATATAGTTTTTTAGTAACCAATGATTAGAAATCACTGGTTACTAATGATCCTTAGATGATTTTGGCAACCCGTAGACCAAAATATAATCCTAAGGCGATCACTGTGAATACCATGAGATATCCTACAAAAGCACAGACAGCAAAAGTAGACATTTTTGACAACTCCTGATGATGATGATTATGGAGTTATTGTACTCGAAAATGCTCCTCAATCAACATCGTTATTTGATAGCAATATTTCTTCTAAAAGAGTTTTCTGATATGAACTAATATCTTTGAATTCCGGGAGAGCAAGATTAACACTTTGTAAATCATCCTCTTGAAGATTAGCCATATTTAATTTTGCTTCTTTTAAATCTAAGTCACTAAGACTAGTAATTATTAAATTAGCTTTTAAAAAAATAAAATTAGCTAAATCAATTTTAGTGAAATTCACTAGAGTTTTCTTCTAAAGTTCAAATGAAATTATGAGTTAAGGGGAACTATTATAATTTCTATATTTTAGTTTAAAATTTTTATTAAATATTTTTAAAAAAAGATTTTATACATTCTATTTTTAATTTTTATTCATGTAAATCATGGCTAACTTAGGGTGTCTTATTTTCAATAAAACCTTCTTTTATAAAAAAAAAGTTTTAAAAGATAGTAGTTTAATAGAGTTGAGATACATACAACTGTTTACTATAAAAATTTTCTAACTCTTTATCTCTTTACAAGAGAAAAGAGTTATTAATGATAAAAATATTAAGTTTTTAAGCATAATATAAAAAGTTATTTTTTTACCAAATAAATTTATATCAGACTTCTTCCGCACAAAAACTTCTTTTGATGAGCTATTATTCTCTAATAAATTAATACTCTCTTTTGGTATCAACTAGTATCAGTAAAATATTTTAATTTTAAGTTAAATTAAAATATTTCTTCTAAAGAAATGCTACTAGATAGTAGCTGCAATAATTACAATTAATTAATCTCAACTTTTATAGGAGAAATACCTATATTTAGTTACCTTTTTTGAATGATTAGGATAACCTGTACGTACGTTAAAAAAAGTAATATGAATAACCATATTTGTGTTATATTATCAAACTTAATTGAGAGCAAATATCACTATTTTAGTTATTATTTAGTTTTAGAGTTGATTGATTAACAGTCAGAATCTTTTGTCGTTGATCTAGTCCAACTTATGACATTGTCATTTACAATTAATAGATATTGACGATACTTACAAGAGGAAATAGTTGATCCGTGATATCTTCAATTCTTGAAGTTAAATTACCACATACCTCATATCAAGTTGTGGTCGCCTCAAACATTCTCAGTCAATTGGGGAATTATCTTGAACACCTTAACCTCGGTCAAAAAATTCTTCTAATTTCTAATCCAGAAATTTTTTATCATTATGGGAAAATAGTAGTCGACTCTCTCACCAAATCGGGATTTAAAGTGTTTAATCATATGATCCCTTCTGGAGAACCTTATAAAACTCTAGATCTGATTGCCCGAGTTTATGATACTGCCCTAAAAAATCGTCTCGAACGGTCATCAACCATGGTAGCTCTAGGAGGGGGAGTTATTGGTGATATGACAGGCTTTGCAGCGGCTACATGGCTTAGAGGAATCAATTTTGTTCAGGTCCCTACATCCCTTTTAGGAATGGTAGATGCTTCTATTGGGGGCAAGACAGGGGTTAACCATCCCGAAGGAAAAAACCTGATCGGGGCATTTTATCAACCTCGTTTAGTGTTTATTGATCCCTTCGTATTGAAAACTTTACCTGTGAGAGAATTCCGTGCAGGAATGGCGGAAGTGATTAAATATGGAATTATTTGGGACAAAGATTTGTTTAGCCAATTAGAACAAGTCACGATCCTTGATAATTTAGATAGTTTAAGTCATAAATTATTACAGACTATTATAACCCGATCTTGTCAAGCGAAGATAGATGTGGTCAATAAAGATGAAAAAGAAGCAGACTTACGAGCTATTTTAAATTACGGTCATACTATTGGTCATGCGATAGAAAGTTTAACTGGGTATGGAATAATCAATCATGGAGAAGCAGTAGGAATGGGAATGGTAGCGGCAGGCAAAATTGCTGTTAAGTTGCGATTGTGGACTAAAGAAGAAGCTAAACGGCAAGATAATTTAATTGCAAAAGTAGGATTACCAACTGCTTTTCCTAAAATGTTAAAAATTGACGAAGTTATTAATGTTTTACAGGCTGATAAAAAAGTGAGAGCTAGTAAAGTTCGTTTTATTCTCCCGACAGAAATTGGAAAAGTTATTATTAGTGATAACGTTTCATCTCAAATCATCAGAGACTGTTTATTTGTATAGATATAGATATTTATTTATTATTTACATTTTTTGCACACAAAAAATGACTCTCAATTATGTTGTTTAAACAGTTAATTTTATTAAACCTTGTAAAACTTTTGTTGAATTATTATTAATATAATACTTAATTTATATTACTATTATTTTTATGATAAAATGTTTTAGTCAGTTTTTTAAATATTATCTATTCTTGTTCACCATAATTAATATCAGCTTTAGTAATAGCTTCACAAATCTGTAGTAACAAAAGGACTAAAATATTATTGCCACCAAAGATTGATACTAGACTCCAAACTTTACATTGTCCTGCTTTTATATCATTTTCTATCGCTTCAATATAACAACAAAATAATTATACTGCTTTATTTAAATCCGCAATTAGTAATTACTGAATATGCTCAAAAAAGTAATTCCTAGCTATTAATTTAGTAAAATCAATCTCTCCATCTGCTAATGCTAATAATGTTATAGAACCCATTCTACTTTAAAAAATTTACAATTGTAGACTTTGGTTTGATGTTAGTTAAGTAATGATTTAAGGGGGTGATAATTCCTGTCATGGTTTTAAGTTTTAAAATATTAGTTTTTTGAATCTATTAAGTTTGTTAATTAATCTCAACTAGAACTGATTTTCAAAGTTAGCGGAGAATAATTAAACCTATTGTTTAAATCTATTAGTTTTATCTAAAACATAACGAAAATACTCATCAAAGATGAGCTATAAAAGTTTTACTCTACATTAGCTAAAAATTAAGACAGCCCTTGGGTAAAAAAGTTACATTTATAACCTTGTCAGTTAGCTGCTAATAGCTCTTGGCAATCAGTTTATAGATCATCTTAAAACTGTTACATTAAGGTCTTAGAGAATAAGTAGTTTTTTCGATTTAAAAAACATAGTTATTGTGTTAAAAATAAACTGACAAACTACAAGTTATCTAATAATAAGAAAATATTGGTTGATTATGTAGCAAAACTTTACTAAAAAATGTCAATATAATGTAAAAATAAAATGATTAAAAATACTTTTATGTCAATTCAATATAACAGTTATTAGATTATATAATCTAACGATTTAGACATAAAATATTATATAAGAACTCAAAAGTAATTAATTATTAGAATTTATCAATATCTTAACTATAAAACAGTATTATAACTAGAGCATTATCAATCGATAAATATTCTAAAAAAGGGTCATAATATCTAGGTAATTATTTTTTCAGGAGTGTGAAACATTCGTAAACTAACTAAAATGTCTTAGGAGAGTCCGATCTCTGAGTTATTAAAGAGATGGAGACATTAAGAACCTAAGCTGTTCTGTTGAGCAAAAAATTCCTAACGATGATTTGGAAACAATCCCCCACTGGAATCACAGATCTTAGTGGGGGAGTATGTTAATGATTAGTGATACTCTCTATACTTAAAGGGACTAAATCTCCGTGAATGGTCAATCCCAATAACATAAGTTCGTTCTCTGGAATTAGTTTACCTGTGAGAACACAGCTTTCATCTTTTCTAGCAGAGGCTTCGATAGTAGCACGAATATCCATTTTAGAAAATTGAGGTCGGTAATCTCCCGATTTCTGTTGCACATAGTTCCAAAGAATATCTCTGATCAATGCTTGATAACCCTGATTTCCTGCTAATTCTTTGAGTTTTTGTTTTAAAGTTCGTTCTAAGCGAATACTGGTAACTTCCATCTCGGTTGTCGAAGTCCGTGGAAGGGTTCGCATAATGTTGGTCTCCAAAAAGTGCGGATGCATGTGCTACAAGTGTATATGACTACCCTATTGACAAACAAGTGGAAGTTATGAATCAAAAATCATATCGGAATATGTACTTTTTGGTACGGATAAAGTGATCGCTATATATTAGGTTCACTCAAAACCTTTTAATGATTACTAAATATTATCTATAGTCAAAGGACTAAAGTTTAGTTTAAATTGTTTAAAATAAATAAAATTATAGTTGGCTTTAAGAGCTATTATTTTAGCATTTGATGCCAGTTATATGTAAATTATATTACTATAAAACTTCAAATTGAGAAAGGTTGACAAAATATTAAAAAGTAGAATTAAGATCACCGTATGTTGTAAAATTATTGATCCTATATTATCATTTTACAACTTATTTTAATCTCAATAAACTAACAATTTATCTTAAATCAAAGAACTAGATTTTTACTGACTTAATTTAACTTTTATTTTTTTTGAAAAGATAACTTTTGAAATTAAATACCTTTGTTCTATTAATAGCTGCGATATTATTTTTGAATAAACAATTATCTTATACTCATATAATATCAGTTTTGCTCCCTTTATTTTTGACGATTATTTTGTGTTTTATTCACTCTGTATTTAGGTTCATATATTTCGGCATTTTAGCTTTGCTTAAGATTTTTTTAAATCACAAGTTAAGACTAATAGTATTTACTCTAAAACGACCTCTAGAAAAGCGTAATTGTTGCTAAGTTTTTTTCTAGAATTTATTAAATTTGTAATTGTTATTTAATCTTATTTCAGTAAAAATATCATTTTTTAGCACTTACTTGTGTTTGGCAAACTTCTATTAGGTTCAAGAGTTAACTTGAATCTAATTAAAATTAAATGGATGGATAAGGTCCATGTATTCTAGGTATTTTTTACTAATTTAATAAGAAGTCACTGAAGTGATTATTTGAGGTGATTGTTAGTTCTTATATAAGCATGGATTAATGGATATAGTTATTACCTATTAATCCATGCTTATATTCCTAGTGATGGCCAACATTTAGCACCTATCTTTATAATTTGCAACAAATTTATTTAGTTTCTCTTTCTGACTTCAACAAAAAAATGAGTTAAAATTAATCTTACTTAAGCGGTGATGAAAATTATATAGCCTATATTTCCGCTGAACGAAGTAAGATTTTATAGATTATAATCTTCTGTATCAACGTTCAGAGCTTAATTGGTGCTAATAGTTGAGGTTTTGTTAGATAACTAACTATTAGTGCTAATGAAAGAAAAGTAACTTTTTAAACTATTTAATTAGGGCAGTAAAATATTGTAAATGCAATTTAAAAAATAAATTCTATGACTTTAGCATATTACCGAATTTAGCTTAATATAAATAAATATTTTTTAATATTTTTATTCGATTATTTTTTATATGTTTAAATATGTATAATTTGTACTTTTTAAAAAATGTTATTTCTATATAAATAAGCTATTTTATTTTGCTTAAAATCATAATTAAATTAAAAACTAATAGATACCTTAATCTTATTTAATATTTTTTATTAAGCTAAAAAATTGTTTTAAAGTTTCTTGTTTTATTGTTTTACAATTAACTATAAATTTGAAATATTCTAGCTCTATTTCAATAAATGCAAGTATTCTTTTATACTGTCTTAATAGCCTTTTAGCGTAAATTTTAACTCTAAAATATTAGAATAATTAATAGCAATTACTTAATTATTTTTTTTACAAAAAAAGCTGCACTACTATTTTTAAATAGTGCTATAGTTACTACTATTTTAGCCTGTTATATTAACGTATTTAAAGTATTTTACGATTTTTTTTTTATTTTAATTAAAACCTTTTTAGGCAAAGTTTATAGTTATTTTACTATCGTGCCAAATTTTCTTGTTTATATAATTTTTACACTCACTACTGTACATAAATCTACTAGTACTACATAATAATTTTTTTATTCTTAAATTACAGCAATTTTATCAATTGCTAACTTTTTTAATGTCTAAAATATTTTATCTATATTTTTTGAATTTAAATCTCAAAGATTTAAATAGTTTATTTTTTTTCACCTTATTACTTGTTTTATTCATAATGTTGATAGTTGATGCTTTCTAAAAATTAATTTTGAAGGAGATGCTTTTCTCTACTCTAGGAAAACTAACGCTATGATAGTTATTTTATGATTTTAATGAAATTTTCTAGTAGTCAGATTCTAATAAATACTAGTTTATTTTTATCTCATTTGAAATCTAATAATGGGGAATGGTCAGTTCTATTAAGTCAAGAATCTTATCCATTAAACTAAGTTAAACATTTTAACTGCTAGATATAAATTAAATGAAATTTTAAATTTAAAATAATTTAATCTAAACAAAAAATCCGCTGTTATATGTTATGCACATAACAGCGGATTTTAATCTATTATTATGAGTCAATTTATGATATGATTTATGTCTTCATGACAGAAAAAAATATCATTCTAATTAAACTAGAGTTTGATGAAATAGATAATTAATGTGTTTTTTAAAGTTAAAATATCGAAAAATATATGGCTTAGAATTGGAGGATTTAACCATTTGTTTGATTTTGAACCTTCTTCACAAAGCTTCAGTAATCACACTAATAAAATGATTGAAGCCTATAATACTAAAGGTGACTTGATAACTGTACGTATTATAAAAATAATAAATTAAATCCTCTAAATTGAAATAATTGATGTTACCAGGACCTAGATTGATCCATTGTTAAGTTATAATGCTCGAACTACGTTAGTAGATAATAATTAACTTTACTTAATCAAACGATAGATGACTATTCAAACGCTTACTTGTTCGTCTTTACCCGACTATCAGACCCCTATTAGTTCCTCAACTCAGCCGCGGTCACAAACAAAGATAGAATCAAATTCAGTAAGAAAACTGAGCAAATTCTATCAAGCAATACAGCAACTCCAATATTTGCATCTAGAAGCCGAAATTAATGTTCTTCTACAAGAGTTACAGGCCATGAAGCAAAATAATCGAATGGAGAGTTAATCCTAATCAGAAAGGCGATCAATCTGATCGCCTTTTATCATTTTTGAGGACATACAAGCATGAACTCAAACCTTACAGGTTAAACTGCTGCTAATTCTGGCTGAGGACGCTTGCTGTTTCGAATTTTTTCAATGGCTTCGTCATAACTGGGAGCTTTAAATATCGCTGACCCGGCAACAATAGCGTTAGCACCTGCTTCTAACACTTGCCAAGTATTGTCTGGTTTTAAACCTCCATCAACTTCAATCCAAGGATCTAGTCCGCGCTCATCACACATCTGACGGAGTGTACTAATTTTGCTTACCATTTCGGGAATAAAGCTTTGACCGCCAAATCCCGGATTAACACTCATAATCAGTACCAAGTCACATAGTTCCAAGACGTACTCGATTAAGTTTAAGGGAGTAGAAGGATTAAGAACTACGCCAGCTTTTTTACCTAATTCTCGAATTTGTCCTAGGGTACGGTGTAAGTGAGGGGAAGCGTTATGTTCGGCATGAACAGAAATGATATCAGCACCAGCTTGGGCAAAATCAGCAACATATTTTTCAGGTTCAACAATCATTAAGTGAACGTCCAAAGGCTTGTTAGTGTATGGACGAATCGCCTTAATAACCAGTGGACCAATAGTGATGTTAGGGACAAAACGACCGTCCATGACATCAACATGAATCCAATCAGCTCCTGCTTTGTCTACAGCTCGGACTTCTTCTCCTAGAAGACTAAAGTCAGCTGAGAGAATGGAAGGGGAAATTACGATGGATTTAGTAGATTGGCTCATAACTGTGGAATGTTCTCCGATGGCTCACTTGTGACATTAATATTAACAAAGTCCTTAAGATTTCCCTAATCATGATCTGTGTAGATAACTAAAATTGTTCAATTTCATCTCGGGTTAACTTTAGGCTTGAAATTAATTATAAATCTTACTAATTAGCCAACTGAGGATTATACCTAAAAACAGAAAAATGATCGCTAGACTACATGGAAGTTGCAATAATTTATATTGTTAACTGAAATCAAGAAGGATATTTACTGAATATGCAATTATTGTCACAGCTAATTAAAGAATAATAAAAAATATATCAGCCACTAAAAATTGCTTTAATCAAATAAGAATAGTTACTTTTATTATTCCTGTTTATATTATTGTAATTCGATAATATTTCTTAGAATTTTCAGTTCATTAAATAATTTAAAAGCTAAATAACAATAAAAATCATTAACCTAGTTAATCTAGTTTAGGACTGGACAATTATGTATCCCAAAAAAAGTACTTTTAACTTAAAACATATTAACTATAAAATATTAACTATAATTTATTTCGATAAAATTGAGGTTATTTTTAGTTTTAAAATAAAGACATAAAAATTAATTATTTTATGCTATACTAATTGTCTTTTTTTTCAAAATTATTTAAGTTATAAATAAAAATGTATATAATTTATATATATTTTTATTTGTATAAAAATTGTTTAAGATTAAAGTTTAATTGCCTAAAGTATCAACTAGCTTCTCGACAAGAATCTCTAAAAAATCTTGTAATTAGACATTTCAAGCATAACTTCATTTGAAAAAGTTTATTTTTTCTGCTGAGATTTAAATTAATATATAGTCTTAAATTGTCTAGCAAGAGTAATGTTATTAAACAAGACTATAACTCCTGTTCTAATACTTAGTAGAAATAGACAGTAACAGGTAATAATTGTTTATGTTCATTTTTAAAAAATTTATTTTTTGCCAGAAAAACTTATAGTAAATTCAGTTTTCAATACTCTCCTAGAGAGAATCTAATTTAGATAATTTTGTTCAAGGAGATGGAATAGTAGTTTGAGTTAGTTCACATTAAATTAATTTAGCCTTGTACTATACAAATCGCATTATTTAACATAGTTAAGGTGACTACTATCAAAGATAATCGTCCTTTAGAAATTAAACTTAAATAACTGAGAGTCTTTGATAAAAACTTATTTTTGGTTAGGGTTAGTTAAAATATCTAATCATAAAGAGAGAAAAAAGATATTCTCCCTGACCTTCTAGAAGAAATATGATAAATTAGTAGCTAATAATTCCCAATTTTTCATTAAAAATATATTTTTTAGCTGTTGCATTTTAACATCTTGTTACAGCTAGTTCAGAATATTTTTTTAAAAATTAGTTCTTTTTATAGAAAAAAAAATATTATCTTTCTCATAAGATATCTCTAATTTAAAAAATAAGTATTGTGAAAATAAAACCAATAATTTTTCCTTGAAAGAACTAATCACTATTGTATATTTAATTTTATTAGTTGTAATACACTAAAAAATTGAAATATTATTTACTAATATAAAGACAAAGAAAGAATCGTTACTTTTATTTACTTAAAAAGTAACGTCAACTATTATTTTGGATAATTAAGAATCCAATAAGAATTAATAAATAACAGAATACAAATAATATTTATATTGTTAAAATTACTGGTATAAAATAAATAAATTTAAATTAATTTGACTCTATCACTCTTTATCTTAGTTAAGATAAAGAGTGATAGAAAAACTTTTACTATTTGAGGATAAATATGAATAAATATAGCTATTTTTAACCATAAAAAGCTACTAAAAATAAATATTTTATGGTATTTTTTAAAGTTCTATTTTTTTTAAAAAATAGAACTTTTTATTACTTTAAGAAATATTTTTTATTCTTTATACTATTAAATTTAAAATTATTAGCTCGTCACGATTACCTAAGCAGTAAAAGATTATTATCCTTTTAACTTTGATATTAATCATACTAATATTAGTGAATAGTTTAGGCGACTATTTATACCGCAAATTTATTTAACTTCTGCAAAAAATTAATTATTACTATGAAGTCATTATTACTTATTGTACTTATCTTGAAGCTGGAATTATTTAAGTTAAACTTGTAAGTTTATTCTCAATTAAACTTAGAATGACTCATGTCATAAAAAATAAATAACCTGAAATAGTAGACAAATTAATAATATTTATTTTTGATTTAATTAACTCATATGTATTAGCTACTTGTCCTGTATATAATAAAAAGTAAAATATATATCTGAAATTAGCCATAGAATTATTGAGAGAATCGACTAGTCGGATATAAGAAGGAGATTTACTTATTTCTAGTAGAATATTTTAGAGACAAAAATATAAATTTTATGGTAAAGTATTAAAAATATTGTTAAATGTAACTCTTAAAATCATGGAAATTGACAAATCAGAAAAAGTTTTAGTAAACTGCTTAGTTTCTCTTGAAATTAATTGATTTTATCTCAAAATTCATTTCTAATTTACTGATTCAAATTTATTGTCGTAGGCAATAGCGATGAAGTCACTTATATCGAGCTATTCCCTATAATTTTGGAGTTTGAAGTTAAACTAATTATATCTAAATTTGATTGACATTCTCAATGTCTTGAAAGGTGACAATCACAACCGCTATTGGCTATCGAACATGTGTTTTTTTTATAAACGAAGTTTGGGGAAAGACAAAAATTAGACTAGTCTGTACCTAAAAATATACTTCTTTATTCCTTAAAATAACTAGAGAAATTTTATATTGTTGTAATTATTTAATTAAGTTTCTATTATGATTCTTGGGTTCATTTAAATTAAAATTAATTGCAATAGCTTAAGCGTAAAACTATATAGATTATAAATAGCTTTTCAGCTTATTCAGACAATTATCTCTGTTAAATGAACAATAATCTTTATTATGCTTAATTTTACTAGATTTAGTGTAATTTCGATTATTTTCTGATAGCGGTTTAATTTTTTTAAAAAATTTACTTATATAAAAATTAGAGTTAATTCTGAGTGCTTATTAATAAGATATAATGACTTTTCAAGAACGCCTTAATCGTCCTAGTAATATAACTCAATTATATAAAATTTTTAACAATAAATATTAATTATGATAACTTTATCAAAAAAATGATTTCTACAAAAAAAAAGCTGTTATAACTAGTTAATTAGTATTTTTATTCTCAGCCAAGAAAATTAGAAATTACTCATGATAATTTTCTTTATTGTAAATTTAGTTGATAAGTTGAGTAATAATTTTTTTGTAAAAACTTTAAAAATAGATTGTTTTCACACCGAAAGTAAATAAATTAAAGGAGGTTATTATAAATGGTAATATCTAAAAGTGAGATATAAAAAATTAACGTAAATTTTATTTATTTTCAACTACTTATTTTGCCGTAAACTATCTTCTTAGATACAATCCATTTCTTTTCTTAGTGTCTTTTAAGCCCTAAAATGTCTTAACTAACCACTTGATCAATTAGGACTTTTGAATTTATGGAGAAAATTAATCTTAAATTATTCAACTAATCTTTGTCCACGATTATAAAGTTCACGAGCATAATCAGTCCAAGTTCCCTGTCCCCAATAGCGAAAATAACTAGTTTCCACTAATAAGGTATAGAGTAACGCCTCCTGATATTCGACAGTTTTAGTGACACAAAGATCTTGTTGGACTAAAAAATCTGATTTTCACAGAAAATCAGTACTGAGTCGATTCATAGGTTTTAAAACGTTTTCGTAGCCATTAACCCAACTTAAATTGTCAGTCCAAGAAGCCCCATCTATGTGAGACCGACAATCAGTGACTTGTAACTCTTCAATAGCTTTAGCAACTGACTCCGGAGTGACATTATTTAGGTCAATCTTGTTCCAAATTTTGTGTTGTCCTACCGCTTGACAAGTGGGATAATCGTCAGAGTTGAGCCCTGTCGTTTTAAGGAGTTCAATATATCATTCAATGCCTTTGAAGCCGACGACATCCCCTTCTTCTTTGATTTGGTTCCAAACAGGGTTAAATTTATTGGGAAACTCATTCATCATGACTTCACCATTTTCCCCGTCAGCAATTTGTAAAACACAATAAGGAATCTCAATATCTCTAATTTTATACCGTTCCCGTGATTTGGCTTCATAATAGGGCTGCATTTGAGCAAAGAGTTTAGTGTCAGACCCTTGGGTTTTAATCAAGGCGGTAATGCTAATGGTTTCTCCGTAGGAATTACGCGCTACTAAACAGTTAGGAATGTATTTATCATTCTCATGATGGTATAAATTTTTCCCGTCTAACCGTTCTACTGAGTTTTCTTGCACCAGTAACTAACGATAACCGCATTCTTTAAGGGCTTTTATATATTCAAAAAGAGTATAGGGGTTGTTGGGGAGGTGCATTTCCGGTGGTGAGAAGCCTTTTACCCGCTTGAGGGCATCATAACCGAAAATTTTGGTAGATTCGAAATCCGAGATAAACGACTTTATAATAATTGTTATATTGCTCTTATAAAGAGGTAGTTAATCCTATAAACAGTCAAAATATTAAAAATACATAAAACTACTAAAACTACTAAAAATTTTATCTAATTTATCCCAGTTATTTTAAAATCTATTGTTATAGAAATAAGTTAAATGAATAATTTAAAAGTGTTAGTCTTATTCTTATTAAATTCTATCCTCTTATGTATTTTTTTTATAAAAATATGGTTACTGTAATCTTAAAAGTATTGTAATTCATGATTTTTCTCTCTTGTTTATTAGAATTTTGTCACAGCTAGCCTAGAAGAGCTTTAGTCATTTAAGTTAATTAACTTTTATGCTCTAACCATCATAGTTTATAGTAGTTTCTTTTAATTTATTTTTGTCTATCTAAGATTCTATCTTCTTTATTACTTAAAAATAGTAATAACCACCCTTATTAGGAAGAAGTTAATGATTTTAGATAATTATCTTAACTACGTCACATTTATTTCTTCTAACGCACAAAACTGCTAATCAACCAAAACATAACAAATGTAACAATGCCTATTAGCTTATCTGACTCTAAAGAAATATTAAAATTAGCACTACTGAGCAAACTAATAACAGCTGTTCCTGACCCTACACCGATTAATAAGCCAATGATAGTTATAAAAAAAGCCCTTACAAACTTTTGCTCTTTACGATTGAGAAAATAGATATTTGCAAAAACTCCTAACACCAAAATAAAAGGAATTTTACTGGAAGATATAACGATAACAAAGGTGGCTAAAGTTGCGAATATCCCAGTCGTCCAAAGAATATCATTAGAAGATGGTATATCAATAAAACTTTGTAACCACGGAAGAGAATCATCCAAGGATAAGGAAAGAGGAGGTGACGGTATTTCTAGTGATTTTTCTGGGAAACGGATACGATCTGGTACTTTAATTTTTCCTTCTTGTCTCATTCTAAGACGCTCCATAATAATGGCATCATAAGCCACTTCAATATTTTCAACTACTTTATTATCTTCACGATACTTTTGACTCAAACGATTTTTAGCTTCTTGGATTTCTTCAAATGAGGCTGAATCATTAATTCCCAGGACCTCATAGGGACTTTGTTCACTCATCTAAAATTTCCTCTTAGAACATTTCTCTAGCTTATTCAAGCTACTCAACAAATTAGACGACAATTTTTTGATTGTCTATTCTTTTTGCGTATTATTAATCGTCTCTTTTGTAAGATTCTTTAAAGAAGATGGTTTGTCTGCCGTATTCTCCTCTAATTGGGCTTTCATTGTGACAGAATTTTCCAATTTTTGGGCTTCATGCTTAAACTCATGTTCAAACTCTTTAGAGGCTTCTTGGAAGCCTCTAATAGCTTTGCCTAAACTCCGTCCAATTTCTGGCAATTTCTTAGGTCCGAAAATTAATAAGGAAATCGCAAAAATCAATGCCATTTCTGGGAGTCCAATACCAAAAATATTCATAAACATTTCTCTCCATTAGTTAATGACTATTATTAATCTGTGAAGAGTACCAACACTCTTACTGTTATCCTAAGCTAACTGATTTAGCAGAATATTAAATAATAACTTTAAAAAAACGATAAATAGGAAAAAGTCAAGATAAAAAATTTATATTTCTAAGAGACACGATTAAATGTCAGTTAAGCTCTACTTTTCTTCTATTAACTCAATGATAAGTTATTAGCTAACCGTTAGCCTATTAAATTCATAGAGCTTTACACTAAAAATAACTAATAACCCATAGATTGCAATTGAGACTAATTTTCTTAGTTTACAGTAAATTTTTAGATAATTAGGAAAAGATTGTAATTTTACAGGATGATTAGCAGAAAGATCAAAGATAAACTCACTATGACGAGCGATTTTCCAAGCATCAACCATCTTTCTGAACTCAGAGCCAAGTAATCTGAGCGAATCTATTAACCTAGTATGCTGTGCCATAAACGATAAATCCCGTCTCTAAATCTAAAAATGTTGTCTGTTCCCTTTTAATTGAGTATATTCCACTATAATCGCACATCAGAGACTACTGGTTTACTCAATTCTCTTAACCATTTCTACCCTTGAAGCAGTTAGTTACGGGCAAGTGTTTCCCAGTTGTTTAGTTAATTAATCCTAGTCTTAAAACCCCTTACGACATTGTTAACAAGTGGCTATTTTAGCATACACTGGCTAGAAAACTGTCAACCGGGGCATAAATTTGACTAATTTAGGTCCTCTTTCTTTTTACTTCCGCAACACATTCAGTCTATTTTTATTGTGTATCACGCTACGCTAATATTTTCTATAGTTTTCTTAAAATGTATTTTACAAAGCATCTCTAAGGCTTAAAAGTCTGACTGCTGAGAAGATGATGGCTCAGAAAAACTAGCAATTAATAAAAAAATAATCCCAAAGTTGATAAAAACATCAGCTAAATTAAAAACTGGAAACTGAATTAATCGAAAATCAAGAAAATCAACCACGTATCCAAACCAAAAACGATCTATTCCATTTCCTAATGCTCCTGCTAGGATAAGTCCATAACCCAATTGTTCTGTAAATCTCATTTTATTCCCCCACCAAGCCAAAACCATTAAGCCCAAACTAACTCCCAACGAAAGCCAGCGTAGCCATCTCGCTCCTCCGGTAAAAAAACTAAACGCAGCTCCTGTGTTAATAACATAGGTAAAATGGAATACTCCTGACCAGATATGGATAGTTTGTCCTAAATTTGTAAACCACTGAGTAACCCAATATTTAGTTATTTGATCAATTATTAAACCAGCTAGGCTAACCAGCCAAAAAAAACTGTTTTTTTTCATGTGCGCTTGCCATATTTAGGATAACTTTTAACCCTAATTTCTGCTCAAATGAAGTTTTCTAATAAAATAATAGTTGACGTAAAATGAAAGCCGTTACAGCGACGGCACAAGTAATTGCTAACTGACTAGGCAAGGGATTAGTGGAATAATTCATGATCAACTCAGGCAAATTTTTAGGAGAGATTGTTGTAGGATTCAGAAAAGATAACCCGATTAGATACACTAAGCCACATAAATGAATCATCAATAATCCACAAAAAGCACTCCAGGCTAAACACTCCAATCTTCGCTTAGTCCGAAATGCCATCAAACCACATAGCCAAGCTCCTGGGATAAACCCCAACAGATAACCAAAACTAGGCTCTTGCCAGTAATTCAGGCTACCACCTTGAGCAAAGACAGGTAATCCAAATAAACCAAGAAAAATATAAGCAATCTGTGATATAATACCAGCATTTTTTCCTCCTACACACCCAGTTAACAACACGGCTCCTACTTGAAAGGTTACGCCCAGAGGTATGGATTCAACACCTTGTTGTTCCCAATTCCACGGCAAGCCCAACATAAAGGCTTGCACAAATGTACTGAAAATCGTTAACAATAGACCAATTATTGCCCAGAGAAATTCATTGGTAGCAGACACCTTAAATCAGGGGTAGTTTTGAGGTAGCGAGGGGTTTTAATTTTTTGCGATTGTGTTTGATATTCACCAGGAATTGGAGCCTCACCCCCTTGTAGTCCTAAGGATTTAACCATAGCAATATCTCGTTCTGGAAGCTGTCCAACGGTCGTGAGATAATGTCCAATTAGCATAGCATTAATTCCAGATTTTAATCCTAGACTTTGTAATTCGCCCATAGTTGTTTCTCGTCCTCCAGCATAACGCAAGATTTGTTGAGGTAGGATAAAGCGAAAGATAGAAATCGCTTTGAGCGCGTCCAAGGGCTTAAGTGGAGAACGTTCTCCTAGGGGAGTTCCTTCTCTGGGATTAAGCAGATTTATCGGAACAGATTCTACCTCTAATTCTTGCAAGGCTAAAGCAAGATCTATCCGATCTTCCCAGGTTTCTCCCATGCCCAAAATGCCTCCTGTACAAGCTTGAATACCTGCTTCTTTAATGTTTTTAACGGTTTTAATCCGATCACGCCAACTGTGGCTGGTAACGATTTCAGGATAAAAGTTTTCGGAGGCTTCTAGATTATGATTGTAGCGGGTAACTCCAGCCGCCTTCAAGGACCGGGCTTGCTCAGGAGTAATTTCTCCCAAAGCACAGCAAGGTTTAATATTTGTTTCGGTAACAATTAGTCGAACAGTTTCTAAAATTTGCTCAAATTCTTTGGAGTTTGCTCCTTGGTATTTAGAACCTCGCCCTTGACTCACTAAACAAAATCGCTTTGCCCCTGCTGTTGCTGCAGATTTAGCTTGGTTAAGAATTTCTTCGGAAGACTTTAACCCGTAAATGGGGGAGTTTTTTCCCTGATGATGAATAGACTGGGAGCAAAAGCTACAATCTTCCGAACAGTTCCCCGATTTCACGTTAACAATGCTGCACAGATCCACTGTTGTCCCACAACAGGCCTGTTTAATATAGTCAGCCGCCTCGCATAGTAACAAAATATTCTCTTGTCCTTCAATTTCTGTGAGGGTTAAGGCTTCTGATCTAGTAATGCGAGTGCCCTCAATAATTCTCTGGGCTAATTGATTAAGCCAGTCCTTTAAAATTTGTTTCCCTTTATGAAGTAAGGAAATGCTTGGAGAAGAGGAGGATACAGATACTTGAACCACAATTGGTTTTCCCTGATGCTGTTTTAGAACCATACGGATTGTATCATGAGGATACCCTATCTGTCTGAATCGACATAGTCTTGGCTAAAAGTGTGTGTAAAAATCCAATTTCTTCGCTCTTGTAAATAGGTCAATTTAGTTATACTGTTGACAATGAAAAAACTATAAAGAACTGGAACAGTACATAATGAGCAATCTTGCAAAACAAGAACTTGAAATTTATAGTGCTGATACTCCTTCTGTTGTTCTAGAAGAAGTAAAACAATTAAAAAAACAGATTCCTGATTGGCACATCATCGAAAAACAAGGACAGTTACAATTAGAAAAATCGTATGAATTTCCAGACTTTCGACAAGCAATTGCCTTTACTAAGTCCATTGGAGATCTCGCCGAATCAGAAGGGCATCATCCAGTTTTATTGACAGAGTGGGGAAAAGTTACTGTGTCCTGGTGGACTCATGCGATTGCTGGACTTCATAAGAACGATTATATTATGGCAGCCAAAACCGATGAGATCAGAAAAAACCTCTGAAATACCCTGTTGTTCAAGGAAAAGTGGCGTAGTCAATGAGCTTTTTATTCTTCAGTGTCATTGACAGGATTGATTTTATCAATCACTTCGGTAATTCCATCTTCCCTAATTGTCCAGACATCATCAATCCCGACTAGGTCCTCATTTTCGTCGATATCAACGCTACCACTAGCTCCTTGATAATTAATGTCCTCTCCAGTGCAAACTAACTCCATTGCTTTACAAAGAGCGGTAATTTTTATTCCAGAAGCACTAGCCACCTCATAGATTTTACTTCGAATTTTTTCTTCTGTATTGGTATCTGCCGCTTCTGCTGTCAACATTAGAAAAATAGTAGCATCCCAACTATGTGGTGTGAAGGCAGTACATTTATTATCTGTTGTGTCTTTCCACTTAGTGGTAAAAGCTTCTAAGGTTTCACTATCGGTTTCGGAAACTGTTCCTAAAGCTTCTGCTGAAATGGATATTCTATTAGCTGTTTGACTAACTTACTAAACAAAATTTTCTAAGTAAACCCCATCGAGCAATAGTATAGTTAACCCTTGTTTGTAAGCCGCCTGAGTGTCGAGGACAGCCGCTTTAGGATCGTAACGAATGCAAATGGGCTTGCGTTTATCTGTCATTTTCCCCCCTACTTTTCAAACGCAAAGACAAATTTTCGTTCAAACCTAACTCCGTAGTCATTACTGTTTCAATAGTATTAAATCCTTTTTCATTGGCTAAAGCTGTTAAAACTCGAGCTTGATAGGTGTCAAAAGGAACAGTTATAATCTAGAATTTCTGGAAATCATCGGGTTTCGTCTGTTCAGTAAAAACGCGACTGGTGCTACTTGAGGAGACTAACATTACATTATTTTTAACCGGAATAGTAACAGCTGTACTTGATACACTACTATTTTGCTATAGCTAATACGCTTGCGGTAGACTCAGTTTGAATGTCTTCGGTAATGAGAGTGACAGGCTTATCATTAACCCCATCACAAGCCTTAATTTCATCGATGGTTAATATGATAGCTTTGGGCATATTTTGAACAATTGAAGACAAATTACAAATTACAGGTAATGAAATCCCTAATTTTAGTCCATTAGAAACAGAGGAATTAATCCTTCGGTTGTATCTTTGAGTACAACTAACCGATAAGCTACTGCTCAAGATAAGAGCTAGATTTAGGGAGATGGGAGATTTCAAAAAATTTTTTTAAAAAAAAGATTATCATGCAGTTAACTCTCATACAAAGTGCTTCTCTGAGGGTTTGACTTCAAAAAGCAGATGAATCCTGAACAAGGTTTTGAAAGTTAACAATGAGTTGCTGCGTTTTAACGGTCAAAGTTACACAAGTTTAAAAACGGAACGGAGAGGGAGGGATTCGAACCCTCGATGGGTTTTACCCCATAACTCCTTAGCAGGGAGCCGCTTTCAACCACTCAGCCACCTCTCCAATGTATGTCAGCTCATAGTAGCATATTTTATGTAACCAAAACTATTTTTTATCTCTAGATTTTCTTTTGTCTTGAACTTGAGGATTTTTTAAGCTTCCAGTGAGTTACACATTGACAAATTACGTCAGATATGGGTTCTCTGGAACAGGTAAAGTAATAGCTATTATAATAATATTTATTGAACTGACCTAAATTTGTTCAATTATCTCTGGGTTTTCAACTAACTAGTGTTTTCTTTTTTAGACTGCTCCTAATCGATATATCAATACAATGAAACCTGATTCCTGATTGTCTTAATAAAATTCAAAACATATCGAGTAAACTATTAGAACCAAAATACTTAAATTAAGCAAAAACACTAAATGTAGAAGTTAATTGACGCTTAGTGGCTTATTTCTTCTTGATAGTTTTGTTAAAAGAATCCTCTTATAAGAGGATTCTTTATCCTATTAATTTTCTACTCTTTATTTTAGCAAGCACTTCATTACAGAGATTTTTATTGATGATTCACTGTAAGGATATAGGGGAAACGTTGAGTGTCGTTCTCTGAAATATTCTCGAATTGTTTAGCCACTACTGCAATTTCGCTAGAATTAGTTTGTTGGAGATAATGTAATAGTTTTTGGCTTTCTCCTAGTAAACTAGATACATCAATTTCTTGATAGTCAGGTTGATAAGAACTGAGCTGTCGAATGCCTTCTCCTAATAAAATTACCGCCCCACGCCAATTATGGTTCCCAAAATGGTAGCAACCAACAGCAAGTTGTAAAATACCTTGATAAAACTGTCTATCTGGCTCTACAGAATCCATCCATAGAGCCTCTAAGGTATTATGACAACTATAGAATTCTCGATGGTTAAATTGATCAACTCCTTGCCAAAATTGCTTCCTTGACATGGTTTTGCTTAAGAACCAATATTATCACGAACCTCTTTGATATATTCAATGTCAATATGTTGTTGATCTCCTACAAAATCGTTATCTGGAGTAATAAACAGCATACAATGACATTCCTTGCGTTCGCGCATGGGAACACATGGACAGTTCCAAAAAGTATTTTTTACTTCAGCCTCTTTATCTTCATAATGACGACAAGGGCACAAAGGAGCACCTAATTCCTGTTTATGTCTTGCCAGTCCTTCAATAACCACTGCTGTTACCGATAGTTCACTACAGAAGTAAGTGTCAGTCTGTTTTGCATATTGTTCAGCAAAGTTTTTCATTGCCTCTAAAGTTTTATCACTATATTTCGAGTCAGTATTGGCTGAAGTCATGGAGTTTGTACAAAATTAATGGGGATTCTTCATTCAAATTAACACTTTTTACAGTCATTATATATAGTGAACATTTTTCCGACGTTTGAATAATCTCAATTGCTCAAAGTGTCTTTAGCTTGCTTGGTCATGACTTATCTTGCCTTAATTATATAATTAAGGGAAATTCTTAGTTTTTTGTTTACTTTCGGAGATAAACCTAGTCGAGAGGATAATTTTTTGGTTTCTCTTAACCGCTCCTGTCCAATAATATTCGATTGGAAGACAGGAGTTGAGGGATGAAAACTAGGGAAACATTTTTGATACAACATCATAATTTTGCCTTAAACCCTCACCAAGTTAATCTAATAGTAATAATATATGAGTTATATAAGTGTTAGTTTATAGCCCAATATTGTCTGCAATAATCCTAGCTAAATCCTTGAACTGCGGGCGGTGTTGAAATTATTATTTAGGTTTGTACAAGAAAAGTCGTTCAGAAGAAGGTTAAAGGACTGTTAATATATGCTATTCAAAAGTTTTGATCAAATAAGGAATATCTTTAGTTAAGTTATGCTTATTTCTAATTCTTACAGGTAATTGTTTTGAATCGAGCAATTGCTCATTGTCACTTTGTTAAAAAAGAATAAAATTACCTTGCTTCAAGTCCAATAACGCAGAAAAATCAATTAACTATGATTGTTTAAAAGAGTTATACAAATAGTTATTATACCTAGAAAATTCAAGAGTAAATGCCATACTCCAGTCCTAAGTTAATGACAGGAGGTAAACATTATAGTTATCAGCAGAGAGAAAAGTAATTTTTTTTTCGAGGGCTTGATACACTGACCTATCATAAACAATGACGATGGTCGCAGTTGGGTCTTTTTTTGAACAAAAATAGTATATTTGTTTTTATAATAAATGCTATAAGTCTGAGAACACAGTAGCAATGCTATTTTGATCTTTAAATAGAGCTCATCTGAATCACAAAATACTTTGGTAGGATCAAGATAAAATTTTATTTATATTTTGTAGGATTCAATAGTTATTTATCTCCATAAGGTCTGCTTTCGTAGTCGAGATGATAAAAACAGTATTGAATGATGCGGTTTAATTAAGTGTCAAACCTTTCATAAGCTTCCACAATTTTTTGAACTAATGGATGTCGAACTACATCTCCCTGAAAAAATTGACAAAAAGCAATGCCTTTTACTGACGTTAGAATTTTTTTTGCTATCACTAATCCTGAATCTTGATGGCGAGGTAAATCGGTTTGAGTGATATCTCCAGTCACTACCATTTTTGAACCTAATCCTAAGCGTGTCAAGACCATTTTTAATTGAGCAGGAGTAGTATTTTGAGCTTCATCAACAATCACAAAAGCATTATTTAAAGTTCGTCCTCTCATATAAGCTAAAGGCGCAACTTCTATTTCTCCTCGTTCAATTAAAGCAGGAATTCGTTGCGGGTCAATAAACTCATTTAATGCATCATAAAGAGGACGTAAAAAAGGGTCAATTTTTTGTTGCAAATCTCCTGGTAAAAACCCTAGTTTCTCTCCTGCTTCCACTGCAGGACGAGTTAAAATTAAACGTTCACATTTATTATTTAATAATGCTTGTACAGCTAAAACAGCTGCTAAAAAAGTCTTTCCAGTTCCCGCCGGTCCAATACAAAAAGTAATATCATGAGTTTGAATTGCTTTAATATATTGTCGTTGACGAAATGTTTTTGCACAAATAATTTCTCCCCGTCGAGTCCTGGCCAAAACTGATTGTTGTAAGTTCTTATATTCTTCAGTTTGTCCTGTATCTATTGCTTGGAAAGCTGTCATTAAATCAGGACGAGAAATTGCTTTTGCTTCCTGCCAATAGGGTTGAAGTGATAGCACCACCTGTATTGCCCGTTTTACAGATTTTTCTTTCCCATAAATCTGTAACTCTTGACCCCTTAAAATTAGATTAGCCCCAGTATAATTGGACAAAAATTTTAGGTTTTCATCCCCAATTCCCGCTAAAGCAATGGCACTTTCACTGGTTGGCAGTTGGACAGTTTCGGAGGTGTCAGTCATAAAATACTAAATATTATAATTAAGATGTAGAGCGCAACTTTTTCACTAATCTAAACATAGAGTCTAATAGGCTGTTGATAAAGAAAATTTTAAGATATTGGGTGTGTATTAAACTGTAACGCCTCAGAAAAATATTTTGGGACGTTACAGCAGAAAGACAAAAAAGAAAAATTGCCCAAAAAACTATAATACGTTTAACAAAGCCTACTTAATGTTTAGTTTGGAAAGAGTCTCTAAACTTTAGTAAATAAATTAAACAAAAAAAGAGAGGAGATTAACCTCCTCCAAAAATTAACTATCATTAGAAAACCATTAACGGTCTACCGACCCCATAATAATATCGATACTGCCTAAAATGGCCATAATATCAGCTACCTTCATTCCTTTTAGAAGATGGGGGAGAATTTGCAGGTTATTAAAGTCAGCTGCACGAATTTTCCAGCGCCAAGGGAAAACATCATTATTGCCCACAATAAAAATGCCAACTTCCCCCTTACCACTTTCCAGGCGGACATAATGTTCTCCTTCAGGAATTTTAAAGGTGGGGGCAACTTTTTTGGCGATATATTGATAGTCAAAATCATTCCATTGGGACTTTTTCCCTTCCATCATTCGCTTTGCTTCGAGGTTTTCATAAGGACCTCCTGGTATGCCTTTTAGCGCTTGATAGATAATTTTGACCGACTCACGCATTTCCCGGATACGGACTAGATAACGGGCAAAACAGTCCCCTGCAGTTTCCCATTGAATGTCCCAGTCAAAATCGTCATAGCATTCGTAATGGTCAACTTTGCGTAGATCCCATTCAACCCCAGATCCTCTTAACATAGGACCTGATAGACCCCAATTAATGGCTTCATCACGGGTAATAGTACCGATTCCTTCGACACGGCGACGAAAAATAGGGTTGTTAGTGATTAATTTTTCATATTCATCAATTTTAGGCTCGAAAAACTTACAGAAATCTTCACATTTATCAATCCAACCATAGGGAAGATCAACGGCAACACCCCCAATACGGAAGTAATTATTATTGATTAACCGCATCCCTGATGCTGCTTCCCAAAGATCGTAGATCATCTCCCGTTCACGGAAAATGTAGAAAAATGGAGTTTGTGCGCCAACATCTGCTAAAAATGGTCCTAACCACAATAAATGGTTGGCGATACGGTTAAGTTCCAACATGATGACACGGATATATTGAGCGCGCTTAGGAACTTCAATATTTGCTAGTTTTTCAGGGGCATTAACGGTAATTGCCTCATTGAACATCCCTGCCGCGTAGTCCCACCGACTAACGTAGGGAACATACATAACATTAGTACGGTTTTCAGCTATTTTTTCCATTCCTCGATGGAGATAACCGATAACGGGTTCACAGTCTACCACATCTTCTCCATCTAGGGTTACGATCAGACGTAATACTCCGTGCATTGAGGGATGGTGGGGACCCATGTTGAGTACCATGGGTTCGGTTCTAGTTTCTATTTTTGACATAGGGCTGGCTGTTAGTCTTTTTCCTCCAATTGTATTATTATGACACCGCTATCGCGTATAAATCTGATGAATGGGTGATTGCTAATGTTCATGCGAAAAGTTCAGGGTTGACCCTTCTTTATTTTCTCTACCATGAATAGCTGAAGTTATGTGATTGTGTCGTCCACACAAAAAGCAAGTGCTAAAGGTAACTTTCCTACAGCAGATGTTAAAGTAACTATTCAAATAGTATTCATTCAATCTAGAATACTTTTAACATTAAAATCTTTAAAAGTATATTTATTAGATAAACCTATCATTTTACTAAAGCCAAAAATACATTTACTACTATAAATAGTAAAAAGAAATTTCAATGAGAAGAATATTAAAATTGTGACAACAACGGTAGATAAAATGCTTTTCACTCAAGGGAATCATGCAATGGCTATTTGACCTTCAATATATTAAGTAAAATATCCATTAGATGACTGCACCTGTTAACGAATGTTTAATTAGATATAGGTTATTTACTACACTCCACAAATTTAGCAAATATCATAATTAGGCGAAAACCGTATTGACTGTTAAATACATTTATTGCGGTGGGAAATGAATTCCTCAATATCGAGAGTTATTCCAGATTATATCAGAAAAGCTTTCTCAAATTTTCTGATATAGATTTTACTGTCTTTTAGCACTAAATTACTTAATTGTAAATCTATATAAACTAGACCTAATATATCTAAAACTAGCAAGAAAAAAAGTAGTTTTTAACACAGTAAAAATACAATTAATAAAAAATTTTGATAATCTAACAGCAGTTTTGAATTGGGTAACTTATGGCAACAAAACTAGGTAAATTAGTTAACGGAGTAAGTATCCCTTTTCCTGGTAAGGTTGAATTGCTAACAAAAAAAACAAAAAGTTTAAGCAAAGGTTATTTTTACTTAAAAATAATAAAGGAGGACGGAAATTATAATAATAATTACAGCAAAAAAAATAACTGCTAGTTTTGCCTTAATAGAGATGTTTTAAATTACTTAAAATACAGTATTTAGCATTGTTTAGGCTAAATACTGCTCATGCTATTGACAACCCGACTTCAGGGGATCATCTTTCTGTTTTTACTTCTGGTAAGTCATCAACTATGTTTTTAATGAGGACAGTAATATTTATTTTTATTTCTTCAGAGACAGGTCTAATAGTTTTCGTTTAAATATCTACTGATAGACAATTTAATTTAGAAAATATTTACCTTAAAAAAATTTAATAATGTCATAAATACCCTATACAGTGATTTAAATTTTTCCAATTAAAAATTGTTAGAGCTTTTTTAAAAAAAACATTATACATTCCCTGGATTAGTATTTTTTTATAGGAAATAAAATTATACAGTAATTTAATTTTTTAAAAATTAGCCCGATAAAAAATAAATTTTTATCTCTTTTATTTTACTAGGGTAATATCGTGTACATCTGAAAAAGAACTAATTACAGATAGAAGTATTAAATATAGATTAATAGATTTTTTTAAATATTTAATCTAAGTGACTATAATCAAAATTATATTGCCTGATTTTATGCTTAATTATAGTAATAGTTTAAAAAAAAACAGAAAAAAAGCTTGAATTGAATAATATTATTTTACAGTTTTAAGCTAAGATAAATATTCTTTATCATTTAATTTTATAGTTATAAACTTTATTTTTTGAATCATCTTTTTTAATATTATTTAATATTTTTTTATCAATAAAAATTAATAATCTAAAAAAATACCTCCATTGGCTACCGACTAAATAAAGTCTTTGTAGAGGCTATTTTTCAAAAAATAAATATGAATAATTTAGCACAAAAACGTATAGAAAGTTTACAAGTAATAAAAAGATTAGACTAAAAGTGTTTATCCTAAAAGTACATTGTAAACGACAATAATCTATTCTTCTGAAATGACATAAAAATAAAATAAAATATCATAAGGAGTTTTATTTAAAAATACTTTATACTTAAACTGTTGAAGTCTATTATTCACAAAACTAATCAAGGCGATGAGGAGATTACAGATGAAAACTGTTGGGATAATGTGTTACAACTTAACTTAGAAAGTTCATCTAGTTTGTTTTTTAGAACTTCAACTCATGCTGCTTCTCGGACGGTAATTTTAACTGTTATGAATTTACTAAATACTAAAGCTCTGTATAATCTGTCAACCATGAATTTTATGGAGAAATTATATCGAGAATATAGCTCATATAAACTGATACTTAAAATATTGTCAAGTTAAGTAAGCAATTTATTTGAGTAATTTTTTTGCTAGAATTGTAACTTTTTTATTTAAGTTTTTATATAGAATATTATTATTACTCAATAAGAAGTATATGTCGTTTGTGCTCGATAATTTCCAGACTCATTGTACATTTTCAATGTATTTCTATTTTTTATGACCTAAAAATTTTCTTGATATCTTTCTATCTATTTTACCTGTTCCTTTTTATTTTTCTAAAATATATGTGGACTCTTCTCCATGCTCGCTTACATATAACATTACGACAACGCAATCTATTACCTCAAAAAAAATGTATTTTAATTGCAGTTTCAGGAGGTCAAGATTCATTATGTTTACTCAAGCTTTTACTTGACTTACAATCAAAATGGACTTGGAAGATTGCGATTGCCCATTGTGATCATGGCTGGAAATATGATACTGGAATAGCAGATTTTGTACAACAATTATCTAAAAAATGGGGAATTCCTTTTTATTTAAAAACCGCCTCCCAACTTAAAGAAACTGAATTAGCGGCTAGAAATTGGCGGTATCAAGCACTAATAGAAATTGCACAGGAAAACGACTTTCCTATAATTGTTACAGGACACACCCAAAGTGATCGTGCTGAAACCTTACTTTATAATCTTGTTCGTGGTGCAGGAAATGACGGACTAAGTGCTTTAACTTGGCAACGTTTTCTGACAGATGATATAACTTTAGTTCGTCCTTTATTAACTATTAATCGTTCGGAAATTTGGGAGTTTTGTCAAAAGTTTGATCTTCCGATCTGGGAAGATCTAGCTAACGAAAATTTAAATTATGCTCGTAATCGTATCCGAAAAGAATTAATCCCTTATTTTAAAAAAAACTTTAATCCTCAAGTTGAAATAGCTTTAGCTAGAACTGCTGAGATAATAAAGGAAGAAACTGAATATTTAGAAAGTTGTGCTAAAATAAACTTAGAAAAAGCACTTAATGAAGATGGAACTCAATTAAATCGTCTAATTTTACAGTCAATTCCTCTTGCATTGCAAAGGCGAGTTATGCGTCGATTTCTTTTAAAGATAAGTCTTAAAAATCCAAACTTTGAGCAGATAGAAGCCTTAACAACTTTAATTAATGCTCCTAGACGATCACGCATTTCTTCTCTCCCAGGCAATCTGATCGCAGAAGTTCAAGAAAATTGGATAATTTTTACAAAAAAAGAACTGATTCAAAACAGCCATGATTAAGATATTCTATAAAATTTTAGTCTTAATTTAAGAAGAAAACTAGTATCAGTCAGATTTTATTAGTCTTTTTATCAAAAAAATATGATAGAAATATTTGAATTAAATTAATAGATTGGACGTAAAGGTCAATAATGATGTTGTTAAAACAAGGGTAGAGTAATAGTAATAAACTTGGTAAAACTTCTATGAATAGTTCTCCTAAATAATAGGGACGGCTCAACAAGTGCAATGAGTTGTTAATTAACTACGATAAATAGAAATTTTACTGTTGATCGTAGTTAACTCTCCAGTGCTAAATTAACCAAAAGTAACTACAGACCAAGTAGAGTATCTTAGTGTTTTACTAATGTTACTTCAGTCATTAGTAATGATTCTTTTTATTTCCGTATTTTCCCGATCTCTAATATTAATTAAATAAACTCAGCTAACTTAACCGCTTAATCTGGTATTTTAAAAATATACTAGGAATAGTGAGTAAAATTTTTTGCCTAGTTCAAAGTAATCTAAGGGAATATCCTTCAAGTCCACGTGGTACGCACATGACACTCATCGTGTTTTAACATAACATAGGTCAGCTGATATAAAGTATCTGTGGAGGCGGAAGGGGTAGAATTGGACTCAAAAGTTACTATTAAAATTAAAGTCAACAATTCTTTTCATAAAGAAATGTTTCCTTTTATTAAAAACCTAACTTTTTGCACATGAGATGAGAGGATTGACTATGTATTGACAGAATTTTATTTCTGACTAGTTAGTCAAGTGAATAAAGTAAAAAGAATAAAAAAAAAGTAGTCTTTCCTTACGAATTAGCAAAAAATGGTGACAGTGTTGGCAATTGAAACAAGTTGTGACGAAACTGCTGTTGCAATTGTAAATGATTGTAATGTTTGGAGTAGTGTAGTGGCCTCACAAATTCCTCTACATCGCATCTATGGTGGTATTGTGCCTGAAGTGGCTTCCCGCGAACACTTAATAAAAATCAATCTTTGTATTGAACAGGCGTTAGCCCAATCTCAAATTAATTGGCAAGAAATTGATGGTGTTGCCGCTACTGTCGCCCCAGGATTAGTGGGTGCATTGATGGTAGGAATGACAACAGCTAAAACTCTTTCTCTTGTACACCAAAAGCCTTTTGTTGGCGTTCATCACCTCGAAGGACATATTTACGCAACTTACTTAAGTGAATCTACTTGGAAACCCCCATTTTTATCCTTGTTGGTATCAGGCGGTCACACCAGCTTAATTCGAGTTCAAGATTGTGGAGTTTATGAACAATTAGGTACAACTCGTGATGACGCAGCCGGAGAAGCATTTGATAAAGTCGCACGCTTGTTAAATTTAGGCTATCCAGGGGGACCAGCTATTGATCATCTTGCTAAAATGGGTAATCCTAAGGCGTTTCTTTTCCCAGAAGGACGGATTTCTTTACCAGAAGGTGGCTATCATCCTTATGATTCTAGTTTTAGCGGTTTGAAAACAGCAGTATTACGGTTAGTTCAAAAATTAGAAAAGGAAGATAATGGACCATTGCCTGTAGCTGATATAGCAGCCAGTTTTCAGGAAACTGTAGCACGCTCACTCACTAAAAAAACTATTGCCTGTGCTTTAGATTATGGTCTTCATTCTATTGCTGTTGGGGGAGGCGTTGCGGCTAATAGTGAACTGAGAAAACAGTTACAAGCCTTGGGAGCTAAACATAATTTGAAAATTCATTTTCCACCTCTAAGATTATGTACTGACAATGCTGCAATGATTGGTTGCGCTGCAGCTGCTCATCTTTCCCGAGGACACACTTCTTCTTTGACTTTGAATGTAACTTCTCAATTGTCTATTACTGAAGTTATGCAACTTTATTGATTGATAGTTAATAATTATTGAATTGTGTTTAAGACCTTTTGATTTACCAGGAAATAAGAAACTTTTAAGTAAATATTATTAGCTACAAGTTGATATAGAAAATTTTTACAAATAGTAACATGACAATATTAGTCTATAACAACAGTAGTAGATATACTAACTAATCATGTATTTATAGCTTAATAAATGATTTTTATTGATGGCTTAGTTGAGTTTTTAAAGAATAAAAAACTATTGAATTTGTAGATGTCTTTTAATTTTTAAATGACAGTCTTTAATAAAATTTATGCCAGAAGAATAAGAAGGAAAAAATGTGATCTGAAACTCTATATATTTCATGAGTTTCCTGACTTATATTACTTTATAAGCTAATAAATTATTTATGACTACACAAGCCCTTAGCTAGAGCTATTGTATTAGCATTTCTATTTCATACTTGAGCAGAAATTATTTATTTGTCCATCGTTCAAAAGTCAAAGAAAGCAAAAAAATTAACGTAGTAGACAGCTCAGGTAAACATAATATTTGTTGCTCGATTATTGGGACAATCTACATGAACTAGTTTTTCTTTAGTCACTCGGCAAAGTTATGAAACACAGCTAGCTTAAACCCGATTGAGTTAATGAAAACTAGGTCTAAAAGTTTTAGTTGACTAAGTTCAAATATTTTTATTTTTGAGTTTAAAACTCATTGTGTGTAAGTTACCAACGTATAAAATATTTTTTCAGATTAAGTTAAGTTTTTGAACGAAACGACACATAGTAAAAATACTAGCTATAATACTTTATTTTTTCTGATAAGCCAATACTTATTTTTTGTAGAATAGCATCGTTATTTTTCCTCCTAATTATTCGATAGGATTAAGAATGTATTGAATTTGAAAAGAGTTTGATTAAATATATGAAAGTGATTATATACTTTTAGTTGTGTAAGAAATTCTAAGACAACGATTGATAAAACTATGTTCAACTTAAGGTTTAGTTAATTCATCTTATTTTTAGTTTTTCTAATTTTAGAAATAAAATTCACAGAGTACGGCTTCATCTTTTGGGGTAACTAGTATTTTTATATTGTTTAAATAAATCTATCTAAATAAAAGCTGCTATTAGTTAAGTCAACAAAATATTTAATTTAATATTAAAGTTATAAAGTATTGATTGTAAAAGATATTTTTAAGAAAAATCATGAGTAATCTCTTAGTTATCAGTAATATAAAATCTGAATTAACGTAGTCTTTGTAAAATTCAATAATTTTGTTATTATTATTAATAATTGACTTAATTATTAATAATAATTATTTTCAATAAAAATACTAACAATAAATAGTAAAAGTATTGTCTGAAAATAGCAAAAAGTAGAGTTATCTATTAAGATAATAAATAAAAAAATTTTTTGATTAACTCATATCAGTACTTATTCAAGTAAAAAAATTGACATAATAGTTTAAATTTTAAACCCCTAAATAATAGGTTACAAAAACAACTAATCACGCTAACTTTTATTTCATTTATTTTTAGATTTTAAAAATTTTATAGGGTTTCTTAATAAAAAAAATTGAATATTTTTTTAGTAGTCGATTTTTGGTTTTTAAATATTTCAAAAATTAAATTATACCTTAAGCAGTAAATAGATTGTAGTCATTTATATTATCTTTAATCAACCTAAAAATTAATAATTTACTATAGTAGTTTTAAATTAGATTTAATTTAAATTTATAATTTTATTTTACAAAATTTTAGTTTCGCTCAACTAAATCTTAAAAAAATTAATACGCTTTACTGCGAGGCTAATAAAAAACTTTTATCAGAGTAAAATTAATAAAACTAATTACAGTAATTAATATTTTTTTATATTCAATTAATATTTTTTGTCATAAAAAAAATATTAATTGAAAGCTAAGATAATAATATTATTTAAATTTTTTATGAAAAATATTTATTTAATAAATAAATTAGATAATATTTGATATCTATAGCACTAAATTTTAATCAATAAATCTTACGATTTATATTATTTTTTATTAAAATTTAAATATTTAAATATGTTTTTAATTTCAATTAATTTAATTTAACTATTTTCCTGTATTGATAGATATTTAAGTCCATTAGTTTAATTAATAGTAAATCAATGAACTTAACTGAGTATTAGCCTTTATTAAAATAACTGTTGACAGAAAGAAACCATCTTATCTAAAAAATAATATCTATGTTATTAATAAACGAAGATAGTGACATAATCTTATTCTCTATAGTCTTTCACGATATAGGTTTATTAAAATAACACTTATAATGGAACCTGCTAACAAAAAACAGTTGCGAATAGTAGTATAAATTCTAATAGATTAGACTAACAGAAAATTACCCCATTTACTAATAGAAGACTTGTCAAAAAAAATGGTAGTTTTAGTAAAAAAAATTTAATAAAAAATATCAGATTACAGCAACTAATACAGTTATTCTATTTTTTATTCTTTTCACGCCAATTAAGAGTAAAATTCTTGTAAAGAAATACTAAGACAGATAGAACAACTTTACTCTAGCCAAGGGACTAGAACTATTGCCAAAGAAAATAAGAAAATAAAAAAATAATAGTTACTATCTATATTTTTATGATAGTAGATCTGTCACGGTAAGATAAAAATAGAATTATCTTAAGAAGAGCTTAGAAAAAAAATTTCTTCTAAGGTCATTAACTCAAGGATAACAGTTACCCAAACTCCTATATTTAGACTAAGAAGTAGTCAATTAATCATATATATTAAAGTTAATAAAGTTTCATATAGATAAGAGCCCTTAACTGAATAGCCAAATAAGAGAAAATTTATGTCTAAATTTAGTTTTTTGCTTAAGCAAGAATTAAGAAAACTAAATTTAAAGTTCTTAAGAAGAGACTGATTAAACTACTCTTAGTTTAAGTGATTTCTAGGGCAATACAAGAAATATTTTGACCCGAATGAATATAATCTAACTTCAAATAATTGAATAGAGACAAAAAAGATTACCAGAATTATTTTTACTTTTAAATAGTTAAGTTATTGATATTATTAAAAACAATGTCGTTATTCTTAATAAATAAATAACCAGAAAAAGTTTTCCCTAATGCAAAACTCTTGAGAGCTACAAAGTCTATGGGAACTAGCGATATGGTTACGACAGACAATGCTTGACTACTCAAGCATTGTCTGTCGTGAAAAATCCATTAACTTCCTACCTTAAATTCTAAGGTGTGTAACGAAAGAATGTTATATTGAGCGATTGTTAGGAATTTTTCCTGCTGACTAGTGATTAACACTCCTGAAGAAATCACTACCATCAAAACTCTCAATAATATAAGTTTAATCTGACTTTTAACAAGTTAGACAAAAATAGTTAACTAATTACTTTAATTAAGCTAATCTTAGTCAACTAATTACCTAAAAATGATATTTTTACAACAATGAGTAATTAATAAAGGGTATCTTTTATACTTTGTTCTATGATGTATGTTTTTTGTAACAACTGCTCCAATCTAGCAACAGAAATACGGGGGGAAGGACGGGGAATTATTTTTTCAGTTCCCCCCCATTCTTGAGACAAAACAGGAATTTCATATTGATAAGTTTCGAACCAATCTTCACGAGTTGTAATATCTCTGATTTCTACGTTGATATTTAGAGTTTTAATCTGTTCTAATTTTTCTTGTAGTCTTTCACATAAATGACAACTAGGTTTACTGTAAAGAATTAATTGCATAATATTTATAGATAGAATGTATTGTTCTGGATAACTTAATAAATCCCATTAAAAGTTAACTATCATCTAGATTACCTTAAAATGAATTATTTATGCTATTGTCTAGACGAACTTCAAATTCATCGTTTCCAACTGCATAAGAAAAAGATAGCTATGAGGAGGAATGGAGACAATTCAACTCAATAATTATAATTTGCAATTATGATTTGTACTAAAAAACAATTAGGGCAGTATAGAGAAAACAAAAAAATCAGAGCTTTTTACTTCTTATAAATAAGTAATGATATGTTTAACTCATAGCTAGATCCAGCAAATAGGGTAAAAAATTATGCGGCAATTACTAATAAGTAAAGAAAATACAGTTAAATTGATGATGAACGATAATTTAAGCTCCCTTGAGTAAAATCTTAATATTATTTCAATAAATGTCTTAAGCACCTAAATATCTAGATTTAAACAAAATTGAGAATTAGTGGACTGTTATAAACACTTGACTTAAACAAATATTACCCGTGCTTGAAATAGTCAAGGAATGTGTAGATCTTTTTTAAGAAACTATCCTAACGTTTGTATATCATATTCATAATATCTCAGTCTTTTACAACTATTCTCTTTTTCTTGTCCGAGATATATTTTAGTGTTTGTTCTTTGCAAAGTATTACTCTTGACTTTGTTTTGGTTTTTAAGACTTTGTTATCTCTAAGAAAAAAAATAGGGTTTTGAGCGCTAAGGAATTTACTTAAAACCGCTGTATGTACAAATAGTAAATTTATGACTTTTGTTCGAGTAAAATCTATAGAATGGAAAACCGACGAGGAGCGATGTTATCAAAAGGCCTAAATCTTGACAATCTATAATAGACACTTTTATCGGTAAAAACGGGCTATTTTTTTGATAAGTTAGCAAATCAACTGGTTAAAAGCCAACTAATTGAATAATCTTAACTTGACAGAAACTTCTTTGACAAGAGATAATGACAGTTTGTGTGAACTTTAGCTTTTTTTATAAACTCTTGGCTAACGTAATTGTCATCGGCGCACAGTGGGGCGACGAAGGAAAAGGGAAAATTACTGATTTATTGAGCCGTTCAGCCGATGTGGTGGTACGTCCCCAGGGGGGAGTTAATGCCGGCCACACCATTGTTGTTCAGGGAAAAACTTTCAAACTCCATCTGATTCCGTCAGGGATTCTCTACCCGAACACAGAGTGTATCATTGGTTCAGGAACAGTTATTGATCCTAAAGTCTTACTCGAAGAATTGGGACAATTCCAGTCCCTAGAAGTATCAACTGAAAACCTTTTTATTTCTCAAACTGCTCATATCACGATGCCCTATCATCGTCTATTTGATATGGCATTTGAAAAAAGACGGGGTAAACATAAACTAGGGACAACCGGACGGGGAATAGGACCGACCTATGCAGATAAGTCGGAACGGATAGGCATTAGAGTCATTGATTTAATGAACTCTAATCGCTTGCAGGAAAAATTGGAATGGACGATTAACTATAAAAATGTCATTTTAGAAAAACTGTACAACCTATCCCCTCTTAATCCTGAAGCTGTTATTGAGGAATATTTGGAATATGCTGAACAACTACGTCCTTATGTAGTGGATAGTTCCCTCAAAATTGCTGAAGCCATCCAAAAACGTAAAAACATCCTGTTTGAGGGGGCTCAAGGAACTCTGTTAGACTTAGATCACGGCACTTATCCTTATGTAACTTCTTCTAATCCTATTGCAGGAGGAGCTTGTGTGGGAGCTGGAGTTGGACCGACTGTTATAGATCGGGTAATTGGAGTGGCCAAAGCTTATACAACTCGTGTGGGAGAAGGACCATTTCCGACGGAATTACACGGAAAAATAGGGGAATTATTAGGCAATCGTGGCGCAGAATTTGGAACTACTACTGGTCGTCGTCGTCGTTGTGGTTGGTTTGATGGAGTGATCGGCCGCTATGCAGTACGAATTAATGGTTTAGATTGTTTAGCTATTACTAAACTTGATGTACTTGACGAATTGGAGGAGATTAAAGTCTGTATTGCCTACGAACTCGATGGTAAAACCTGTAATCATCTTCCTAGCAACGCTAGAGAATTCGCCCAGTGTCAGCCTATTTATGAAACTTTACCAGGGTGGCAACAGTCGACCACTAATTGTCGTGTTCTCGATGATCTTCCCCAAACTGCTTTAAGCTATCTTAAGTTCTTAGCGGAGCTAATGGAAACTCCCATTGCGATCATTTCTTTGGGAGCAAGTCGTGATCAAACAATCATTGTCGAGGATCCGATCCACGGACCGAAACGGGCGTTACTTAATGTCAACGGAAAACCCGTTAATTCAACATTTGACTAACAATCAACAATTGTGTTTTAGGGAGTAATTATCTTATGTCTCTTAGTATTGAATGTCAAAAAAGACCTGAAGGCAGTAAGCCTAATGCCCTGCGTCGCGAAGGATTAATTCCTAGCAGTTTATATGGGCATGATGGGGCAAACTCTGTGTCCTTAGTCGTTAATGCGAAGGAAGCAGTTAACCTCTTAAGAAAGGTTTCCGTTAATGAGACCATCATCGAAGTTCAGATACCCGATCTATCTTGGACAGGCAAAGTTTTAATTAGGGAAGTACAAGCTCATCCTTGGAAAAGAACAGTTTTACATTTGAGCTTCTTTCATGTAGCTGATGCTGAAGCAGCCTAATGGTTTGACCTCTTCATCCCCTCAGTATAAACATATTAATCAATATCCCCGTTAATCTACTAAGACGACGGGGAGTTTTGACTTTCTAAAGTATCAGTTAATTGGTCAGTCTTGAAAATTATTCTAGTTGTTCTGAAATTTCTGAGAAAGACTCATTAATCATCGGGTGACTATGTGAAGCAACTGGTAATTTAGAGGGATTATCACCTTGATACGTTGATGCTCGTACTTCTTGGTGAATTTTTGCCATTAAACTAGCCATTTCCAAGGCATTAAGAGCATAATTCCAGCCCAAATTGCTTTTAATTCCAGCTCTTTCTAAAGCTTGTTGCATAGTGTCAGTGGTTAGAACTCCAAAAATTACCGGAATGCCTGTTTGAAAGCCTACTGCTGCGATCCCTTTCGCAACTTCTGCAGCCACATAATCAAAGTGAGGAGTATGTCCTCGAATCACAGCCCCCAAACAAATGATGGCATTGTAACGATGAGACAGAGCTAGTTGACGAGCTACCAAAGAGATTTCAAAACTCCCTGGGACCCAAATATAATCAACCTGAGTGCTGTCAGGCTCAACATTGATGCCGTGCCGTTTTAAACAATCTTGACAACCTGATAGAAGTTTTTCGGTCACTAGTTCATTAAAACGACCAATAACGACGGCAAAGCGTAAGGTAGATAGAGCTTGAGTAAAAGTTCCCTCGAATGTTGTCATGATATTTAGTTGAGTAGGTCGGTGTAAGGGTTATTTCTTATCTGTAGAGGTCAACAGATGTTGACTTCTACATCAGTTATTAGTTTATCCATGATTGACAGTTAATGTCCCTATCTGTAATTTCTACTGTCAGTGAGGACATTTGTATTGTATTTAAAAATCAATTTAAAATCTCTATAATGATAATGTGGACAGTTTAAATAACAGATTCAATATTTAAGGTAAAGATTTAGAGTAATATTAAATTTTGGAAAAAGGCATAGGCTACTGGGATACCAAAAACCATGATAAAGGAAAAGAGGACTAGAGTTGACAAAGTAATTTGTAAAACGATAGACTTTGTAAAAGTTTTCCTAGAGTTATCCTAAGTAGAGTTGGTTGCTAGTAAATAAAACAGCCTAAGCTATCAGGCTGTTAGAGCTGATTTATTAGTAAGCTATTAAAGATCAGAATATTCATGGCTTCCCTATTTATATTCATCTGAATCTTTGAGAGGTTCTTATACCAAACAATGCTGGATAAATATATAGAAGTTAAATCAAGGTAAAAAATCATTATTACTCTGGCTGTAAATATATATATAATAATTCATTAGCAGTAATTTACTGAATAAATGAGAAATATTTAGTAATTTAATTTATTTTTTAGAGAATTGACTTCTCTATAGCTATAATATAACTCATCTTCTATTAAATACTGTTTCTTATCTTATTACGTTCTCAGAGAGAAAAACATAAAATTCAACTTTATTAAGTTTTAGGAGAGTAATTTAATTAATAAAATTTTAAAAACATAAAAATCTAAATAGGAATCGTGTAAAACTAACTAATAAAATACTAAATCAATAAATCTTAGATTTAATAAAATAGTAGATTTTTGAACCGCTAAATTTATAAATTTTTTATTTTTATTAATTTCAGTTTTTTATTGAAATATTCTACTATTTTTTAATCTATTTTTGAGATAAAATAGACAATATCTTATCTAATTAAATACTTGTCCTAATTTTTTTTTTACTATAAATATACTTTTAATATTGATTAGTTATTCTTAACAGCTTTGATATCTAGATCTAGGTTTACTTAAAGACATTCTAAATATGTTAGGTTATTTAACTTTGATATTTTTTTTACTAATTAATTTTTAAAGCTTTTTAGCTTCTTAAATAAGAAGCTAATTGAGTCTTAACTTATTTCATAATAATAAATATATCTGTTGCTACTTAAGTTTGCAAAATTAATTTATTTATAATTTAATCATATAATTTTTAATTTTTGAAAAAAATTTAATTATAAATATTAACTTTTTTGTTTGATTAAGCTTTTATTTTTTCTATAATTTCATATTAATTTTTTATCTAAATTTACTTACATTAAATAATATTTTTATGCGCAATCTTAAGCTATTAAGATATATAAAATAATTTTATATATAGTTATTAATATAAATTTTTAATTATATATTTTTATTTTTAATTTTCTATAAATTTATTTGTAAATATTTTTTTATATAAAGACAATTAACAGAAAACCTTCTATACTTAAAGTTATTTTTTTATAGTAATTTTGTTATTTTAATAAAATTTTCTATTGATTAAGCTACAATAAAGACAAGTTGCTGTTGAATCTATTTACAGTAGATAAAAATATTAAGTTTAAAATTATTTAATTTAAATACAAAACTTACTATTATATCGTCTGTATTGTAGTTACTACTTTTGGAAAGAGCATTAATAAAAATTAATTTTTATTTTTATAAAATTTAATTTCATATCAAAGAGATAAAAACAAAGAAGTTAAATAAAAATCTAATGCAGAACATATCATTTTATTATTAAGTAATAGATTTACTCGATACTATTTTAGTAACTTAGAAAGCTATACTTTTTAGATTCTAGCTAAAAAATAAAACTTTAAAGTCTCTTAATCGGAAAACTTTAGTTAAAAGTAAAACTATTTAATTTTATAAATCAGTTAAATATTAACTATTATAAATACTTAATTGTTTAAGATAATAGAGTAATTTGCTTGAAAATTACTCTATTGTTATTATTTGTCAATTAGTAATATTGTAGTAACTTTACTGTAATAATTTGGTTAAAAAAATATTTTCTGTCAATTTTTACTTTAAAATGTCAAGATTATTTTTAAATTTTTAAGAAAATCAATTAACTGTATCTGTCTTATAGGCTCGAAGGGTTATTTTAAAAAATACATCTGGATAAACTTATTTCATTGATTATATCTACTTTTATACAAAAAAAATCTAAATAAAAATAATATTTATAAAAAATTATATGACTCAAAATATGAGTTTACTTAAAAAAAATAAGTATCTAAAAAGCAAACATTATATTTACTCAACAAGATAGTATTTTCTTTTGAAAGGATCTTAAAAACGGAATATCAAAATCAGTATGTTTGCTATAGCAATAAATTGCAATTATAGTAAGAAAATTTTCGATGAATCTAATTAATTAGAAGAAGAGGAGATATCGTATTTATAATATTTTTTTTAGAAGGAAGTTTTACGAACTAAAGCTAAATATGTTTTTCTGACAAGAACTACTATTTTTACTAATGATAAATTGCTAAAAAAAATAGCTGAAAAAAATTAGCTTTTTTCCGTCCACTTAAATTCTCTATTGACTAAGTTAAATTATCTGAGGATAGTTAAGTATCCTTTAGGTGTAATGAGAATTACTTGTTGTTTCACCTATTTATTAATATCTGCCTTAGATCAAAGTTATAGGAATAATTTTTTAAATTTGCGAATATTGAAACATTAGCATAAGATATTTAATGATTTTTTTTTGTTAATGACATTAAAGATACCTCGGAATTAATTTAGAAATTTGCTATGTATAATAGTACATATTATGCGTTATGTTACTACAGCTTAGCCCATGTCTGATCTATATATTTCTTGGACGGAATATCATAAATATATTGAAACTTTAATAGTTCATATCCATCAATCTCAATGGAAATTTGACCAAATAGTTTGTTTAGCTAAAGGAGGGTTAAGAATTGGGGACATTCTTTGTCGTCTTTATAAAAAGCCTTTGGCTATTCTCTATGTTAGTTCATACCTAGATAAAAACAATCAAACACGAGGAAAAATTAAAATGTCTAATCACTTAGCCATGATAGGAGAATCATTAGGACATCGGATATTATTAGTCGACGATTTAGTCGATTCTGGTATGAGTCTTCAAGAAGGGACTCAATGGTTACATAACTATGATTGTAATCAAAAGATAATTGAAATTCGCTCTGCTGTCCTCTGGTACAAAAGTTGTTCTGCCGTTAAACCTGATTACTATGTAGAATATTTAGAAAATAATCCTTGGATTCATCAACCTTTTGAATTTTATGAACAAATAACTCCTGAAACTGTTGCCAACAGTTTCAGGAGTTATTTGTATTAGACTAGAATATTAGGGTGTTTATCTTAATAAATGTATTCTATACTTACTACTTTGAAAGTTACAAATTAAGTCCCTGGTTCAAGAAATAACCTTCACGAAAAAACTATAGAGTCATCAGTTATACAAATGAATAATGAAAATCATTATCATGGGATACGTTCTCATGTCCATAGCAACGAATCGTTAAAGAAAATCTACAACCGCCTTTTTCGTATTGAAGGACATATTAGAGGAGTAAAAACAATGTTAACGGAGAATCGTCCCTGTCCGGAAATTTTAATCCAATTGGCAGCAGTTAGAGGAGCAATTGATCGAGTATCTCGGTCGATTTTAGATGAACATCTAAGTGAATGTGTGGCACGTGCGGCACAAGAAGGTAATATCAATGAAGAAATTGAAGAATTAAAAGCAGCTTTAGATAAATTTTTGCCTTAATCTTCCATTTAAGTAAGTTGATTGTTCCTTAAAATTAAAAATCATATAACGAACTAATCCAAGCTGAACTCACTCATGTCTTTTTGCCAAGACTTGTCAAGATAATTTTTCGATTGAATTGGAACAGATATGAACTACCATGGTATTTTTTTTGTGCAGATTAGATTGATAACTATGAGAAATTATACGAATTATTATTAACTTGAGTATTGAAATATAATACTTATTTAGTCCATAAAAATTGGGGGATTATAGCTACAATCAAATATTAAGAGATATTATTAACTTTATTTTTCCACAGTAACTGATTTAAAGTTACTGTGGAAAAATAACTTCTACGAGTGGGAAAGTTTACTTTTTTATTTGAACGCAAAGGTATGAATATGATACGTAAGAGCAATAGTTGGCTAGATTGAAAACTCAACGACAATTAATTCTATGTAATTTTCACTAAAGGAGTTGCTAAAATAATCCTAAAACACTATCAATTTGATTGATTCAGGAAAAAATTTAAATTTTTTCCTGAATATTGAAAAAATATTTTAAAACTAATGATTTTATAACACAAGAAATAGTATTAGGTACTAGGATTTGTTTCTAAACTTTCGACCTGATTCTTGACACAGGAACCTGTAAAAATATCAAACAAGAGTTAATTTGGTTAGGGTTAGTGAGGGTGATGGATGTTCTCAGTCCTAAATTTAAGGTGGCTGTGGTAAACTTCAAAAAAGTTTGTATTCGTATTGTCGTTATTCTAGGATATTTTCAATGAAAAGTTCTGACACTTTCCCAAAAAGAGTATATAATTCTGAGTGGATAACTGTCAAAAAAGGTTTTTTAACTGAATTAAAACAATAAGTAAAATGAATTAATGTTTAGGCAAGAGTGTACCTTGAATATAAATTCTGTATTGTCCGTACTTTGTAATGGAGAAAAAATTTATGGCTATGACAGAAGACGGAGTTAACGATGTCCACACCAAATAAACAAATATAAATACCAGCATCGCTATGGTTGTTATACGGACGGATGTGAATAAAGAGCAAGTAATATAGTTTTCCCTAATGAGAATTTTACTACTGTTATCGTGATCGAAAGAAAAAGAGATAGCATATAATAATATTTGTCACTTTATTAAATCTATTTTAAAAAATAGTATTTAGACAAAAAATTACCATTCTTGCTTTTCCTATGTCTAGACTTTCTAAGATTTTTTATTTTTTCCATTGTTAGTATTACTTGAATAATGAGGTCTTTTGCCGGATAAAACCAATCATAAAATATCAATTTTTAAGAAAATAGTCTTTATGACTTGATTTTATGGGGAGCAGTGATTACACTAAAAGTACTTTAATTAAAGTTAATTTATATTATTGCATTACATAATTTTCATGATGTATTTCTGATATATAAGTGTTAAATAGAAATCAATTAGTTATCCGTTTTAAATTTAGTTGCCTACTCTTTATCTTAGTAAAATTAGAAAAAAAATATTTAGTTAAAAGGAAAAAATATCAATATTGTTAGGATAGACAACATGCATCAAATAACTTTTTTACAAACTAAAACTTAACGATCTATGCTCTCTGACTCATTACCTGAATTTAACGAAATCTGGCAAGAAACTCTACATTGGAAACCCACTAAATCACAACTTGAACAATGGGAGAAATTATATCAAGAAATTATATTAGCTAACCGTAAAATTAACCTGACTAAGATTACTAAACCAAATGATTTTTGGGAAAAACACTTATGGGATTCTTTGGTGGGTATTGATGTAAAAATTATTAATATTAAGTCCACTTTAAAAGTAATTGATATTGGTACAGGGGCAGGATTTCCAGGGATTCCAGTAGCCACAATCTATCCTGATTTACAAGTTACTCTTCTTGATTCAAAAATAAAAAAAATTAAGTTTATTAACTTTATCTTAGACAAATTAAAGTTTAATAATTGTCAAACATTAATTGGAAGATCAGAAACTATTGGACAGATGAAAGAATATCGAGAAACTTATGATTTAGCTTTAATTCGTGCTGTTGGTACACCTTCTGTTTGTACTGAATATGCTTTGCCCCTCTTAAAAATTGGAGGGATAGCCGTATTATACAGAGGACATTGGCACGATGAAGATAAGTTAACTCTAAAATCTACTTTAGAAAAATTAGGAGGTGAAATTATATCAATCCAAAACATTAAAACTCCACTAACTCAGAGTATTCGCAACCTTATTTATATTAAAAAAATATCTACAACTTCCCGACAATTTCCCCGTCAAATAGGAATACCTACCCAAAATCCTTTATAAATTGTACTATAACATGACTAATATACAAAATTTTGAAGACAGAACGCTTTTTTTATTAGATTTTAAAATTATAGAATACAGTTTCAACAAGATTTTTAGAAGTTATGAGATACTAATTGATTAGACTCGGTACAAAAGAGTAGAATTCAAATTCTATATATATTATTCTCTTTGTCTTTATATCTTGCTTTAATTGACAGGGAATAACAGGAGAAGAATAATGCTTGGAAGAATATAAAATCAGCAAAAATAAGAACATTAGTCTCGAAATTACTAATTTTTTAAAAACACTCGATGATTCAAAATTACTTAGATTTTCATGTAATAAATTTTTAAAACAAACGGGAACGGAGGGACTTGAACCCCCGACACCCAGGACCGGAACCTGGTGCTCTATCCGCTGAGCTACGTACCCACAGTTAGTTCCCAGGATAACATTCTCTGTTGTCAATTGTGGAGAGCATTAACAAAAACTTAACGACGGGTCTTAGGGTCAAAGACATCCCGTAAACCATCTCCAACATAGTTAATACTTAAAACAGTTGTAAAAATCGCTAACCCTGGAAAAAAAGCCATATGAGGTGACCAAGTTAAATAATCTTTTGCTTGAAACAGCATTTGTCCCCAGGTTGGTATATCGGGAGGAAATCCCAATCCTAGAAAACTTAAAGTAGATTCGGTAACAATTCCATTTCCTACCGCCAGAGTCCCTGCAACGATGATAACACTAAAGACATTGGGTAGAATATGAACCGAGATTAATCGTAAGGGACTAGCACCCAGGGCAGTTGCCGCACTCATAAATTCCATTTCCCGTAGTTTTAACACATTTGCTCTCACAAGTCGTGCTACAGACATCCAATTTAGTCCACCAATGACTATCACCACTAGGATAAATATACCTAACTCAGGTCCAGCAATCGTTTTGATGGTATCCCGAAATAAATAAACTACCAGCAATAATAAAGGTAACTGGGGTAAAGATAAAAACAAATCTGTTAAGCGCATCAATACACTGTCTACTAATCCCCCATACAACCCAGCAATCACCCCAATAGCTGTTCCTAAAAAAATCGCCACCACCATAGCCGTAATTCCCACAGTTAAAGAAATACGCCCCCCAAATAACACTCGTGCAAGTTGATCCTGCCCAAGATCATTAGTGCCAAAAGGATGTTGCCAACTTGGGGGAGTAGACGCTTGAGTAAAGTCAATAGTATCAATAGGGACATGATAGAAAAATGGACCAACAACGACACTAGTAATAATAAGACTTAATAAACTTAACCCTAATAAAGCTAGGCGGTTACGACAAAATCGCTGCCAGGTATTTCGCCACGAACTATTTGAGGGATAATCTTTCAGTGTTGGGGACTTAAAAGTCATTATATTCCTTACTTTTACCCGACATAATTTTTAAAGACACCTATCGTAAATCAGTTAATTCCTATCTTAACTTAACCCTTCAACCTTCACCATCTTATGTTAATGGAGACATAACATGATTGTAGAGAACTTTGTCTTGCTAGCGATTATCTGAGATCTCCACACTCTCCACAGTTCATTTCATCTTAGTAACTGATGATAATCACTATTCTGACAGTGTTTTTTTAAAAGGGGAAACTCTATCTCAAAAAGTATAAACCGTCAAATTTAAGCAATTGTTCCTTATATTATCGATGTGCCTTAATAGATGGGGAACCTCTCTTTTTAAGAATCACTTGGAATTTGAGATAAGAGATGGCATCCCGATACTATATTTTTAAAATAAAGAGATTATCTAACCTGAGTCTTCTCTAAAAAGTTGAAGATAATTTTAAACCCACCTCCCTCTTACTGCGGGTTGACGATTGGCTTTTCTTCCAAGATTATCTATTCTATAGACAAAGTCTATTTTTTCATCCTTGGTTGTCTTTTAACCCTTAAATTAATACTCTATCACTGGTATAAAAACCTTAGAAGTCACTTCCTCTGTCCTCTTTGCTATTAAAGCAAAAGGATTATAAGAACGTAATTTTGCCCCAATAAACATCCCGTTTTAGAACGGATATTGAGCAAGTTTTTATATCAAAAGCGATTATCCAACTATTTTTACTAGATAAAATTGACTTTAGATATAAAGTTAGTGATAATATTTGAAAACTAATTTAAAGAAGAAATTTATCTCCAGACTTTGGCTTAGCTTCAGGATTTCCTCGATTGTCTTTACACTGCTGATTTCAATCATTTGCACGAACCAATGACGTTAGGGAGGAAATCTAGACTCTTTGAAAGATTTAGCAGAAGATAATGTTTTAGTAACTGAAGTGAGTGGGACTAAATTCGGTGAGACCAATGTATCTCGGAAAAATTTTTGGCTGATTCAATTGAATCAGCCAATCTGAAGATAAAGCCATCTTAAATTATTCAAGGTCCAGTGAGGCAAATTTGAGTGAGTTTCTTTTGAGAAATGCTCAATTGGTAAAAGTCTATTTCTATAGAACTAAATTGGCTTTGACTAATCTAACTCAAATCAAAGTAGATCTAACGAATACTAATGTATAAAAGTTAATTTTAGTTTGGTTAATCTTGCAGCGCGTAGGAAAAAAAGAGCTATTTTGCTTATAAATCCATAAATGGTCTTGAGTAATCAAAAACCCCCATTACCGTTCTCTAATTAAGGTGTAGGGGTCTTTCAGAGACTATCTCACATAACCTGCTCTACTTCGGCAACTTCAGGGATCATTTCCTTTAGACGTCGTTCAATTCCCATTTTTAAAGTCATAGTTGAACTGGGACAAGAGCCGCAAGCCCCCTTTAGCCGAAGTTTAACGATGGGACCGTCAATATCGACGAGTTCCACATTACCACCATCAGCCATCAAGTAGGGGCGCATCTCATCCAATACTTGTTCCACATTATCTCTCGTGAGTGCCATTGCTTCCATAGTTAACCTCGGTCTACCTAATTTTAAAAATTACTGTCATTGTCATCCTAACGCGAAGCCTGGCATTTGATAAGCATCATTAGCGATAAATTCTTTCAACTTTAAAAAAGTTATCCTAATAATATAGATATGGACAACACTCTATAAGTCAACAGTTTAATATTTCTTATTATTAAAATTTCAATGTTCAAAAATATTCCTATATTGTCCAAGATCTAAATCTACAAAAATGGGGATACAATCAAAACAACTCTGGGCTAATTTCCATCTTCCCTCTCGTTTTAACATAGCCATTAACTTTTGTTGAATGGATAGTAGATACAGGACATCATTCGCTGCATAATTCAATTGTACTTCGGATAGATTAGAGGCATTTCCCCAATCTGAACTTTGGGAACTCTTATCTAGTTCAATACCTTCAAATTCCTGTACTAAACTTTTTAATCCATGAGAATTTGTATAAGTACGAGCTAATTTACTAGCAATTTTAGTGCAGAAAATTGGTTTAGTTGTAATCTTAAATGAGCATAGTAATTGTGCTACATCAAATCGTGCATAATGGAAAACTTTAATAACTTTTTCAGATTCCATTAACTGTTTTAAATTGGGAGCTTCTGTTTGTCCTATTCTAATGCGAATAGCTGTAACAAATCCATCGGAATCACATAATTGGATTAAACAAAGACGATCACGTTGGGGAATTAAGCCCATGGTTTCTGTATCTACCGCAATGGCTGGAGTAGCTAAATAGCGGCACAAAGTATCATCAGATAAATCACAATCTTCAACTTTAAAATTTGTTAAAGTTAACATAACAAAGTTAAATTAGTAATGGTTTAATAAAGCTTTTAAAAAGCGTTTAAATTAATCGAGAGAAAGTTCAAAGTCCAGTAATGGTCAGTGAGAGTGAATTAGAAACTGAGTCACTTAAATATAGTCTACACTATTTTAGTGCTGTTAAGACAAAAGGCTTTGTCAAAAAAATAGTTACATCAAACTGCTCATGTAGATTTAACTCAATAAAATGTCAAATTAGAATATTCTAGAGTTGACAACTGAAGATTTTTTTTAAATCGCTTCTTTTGTCTGGCTTTAATCTATTATCAATACCTTCTAACAATGTTATTTAATCTTGCGCTTAAGATAATTTAAATAATTAAGCTAATAATGAAGTCATTAAAAGTCTAATTATTCAACCTTTAAAACTTTTTTTATCAATTTTTATCATAGATAGTATATAAAAAAAGTGCTGGCTCGGCAAACTTTACCTAGAAAATACAAGGTATTTTTACTCACTTTATTAGTAAAATACTAGCTTTTATAAATTAAAAATTAATAAAATACAAAAAGACAGTAAAAATAACATTTTTCAAAAAAAATATCTCTTGTTCAAGATTCATCATGGAGTATTTAAACTAGAATTTAGCCTCCTTATATTTTAAAAAATTGATAAACTTTGATGTACTATGATACATAGTAATTATTTTAAATTTTTAACTTTTTTAGATAGCTAATGTTATAATTAATTTGTCAATATACAGCTTTTCCAAAGTAAAGTAACTAATATTTTTAAATTTTTATTCATTCATTTGGTAATTTAGTTTAAAGAATTGAAGAGCACCCTTCGTATGCTTTGAATTAATTTTCTCATAGATAATTGATTTGTTAATCTGAAGAAACCTAAAATTAGCTAAATTAAAAAGAGAAAGTATTTCGGGGATAAAGTTTGGGTTAATTTATGCAACTTAAGGTAATTTTTAAAAGAATTTATCACCAGCTAAACTTCCTGTCATTAAAGATAATCACATCAGAAAGTTAAACAGACAATAAATTATAGGACTATAGACATTAGTCAATATCTAAAATAAATTCGTTAATTATTGTTTGATAAAAATAATTATCTTTCGGAAAAACTGCTAATAATAGTAGATAGACAATTTACCGTTATTTTGAATGAAAGTAATCGCATCAACCTTAATTACTTATCCTATTGTAGAAACTTTTCACTCGATCCAAGGAGAGGGATTATGGATGGGGGTAAGTGCATTTTTTATTCGTTTAGCTGGATGTGATGTTCACTGTCTCTGGTGCGATCAAAAAGAGTCTTGGCCAGTTAAACCCTATCCACGAAGGTCTGTAAAAGAGTTAGCAAAGTTGGCAAAACAAGCTAATCCTACCATTGTTGTTATCACAGGGGGAGAACCCTTGATTCACAATTTAGATCCCTTAACCGACGAATTAAGGAGGTTAGGCTTACGAGTTCACTTAGAAACATCAGGAACACATCCATTTAGTGGTAGTTTCGATTGGGTAACCTTTTCCCCAAAACCGTTTAGTCCACCCAATGAAAGTATTTATAGTCAAGTTAATGAATTAAAAGTAGTTATTGCATCAGAATTAGATTTAGAATGGGGACAGCAAGAGGCTAAAAAAATATTTTCGGGTACGATTAAGTATTTACAACCAGAATGGAATAGTTCTGAAAGTAAACAACTAATTTATGATTTTATTTTGCAACATTCCGACTGGCGAATGAGTGTACAAATACACAAGTTTTTAGATTTTAGGTGAAGTTTTTAGATTTTAGGTGAATATGAGTGGAATTATTTGACCTCAATCGGAAAAGTTACGTGAGCTTAAACTAACTTAAAATCATTGCGAGAGAGTTTTTCCAAGTGTTACTAAATCAAATTTTCAGTCCCCTTAGTTAAATTAAGATGACTTTTTGAGGAGATATGGCAGCTTAATTGATAGTACTACGTACTATAGTTAGAACGTTGATCAACGCTACAAAATTTTATAAGTTCATTCATTGTCTGCCTCATAACAAGATTGTATCTTTCTTTGTACGGTATTCTATATGAGAAATTGCTAAGAATTTTGGATGAGAGATAGTCAAAAGCAGTGCAGTAATCACTGCACTGCTTTTGACTAAGTTTTAATACTTTGCCTGACAATTCGTATAAGCATACAACTCTGGTTCCTCTACCTTACAACAAAAGGTTGTTTTCCTAGTAATTTTTATTTCAGATAAAAAATATTGCAATTTATCTACCTCCGCCCAAACACCTCTACAGTCAGTACTACCGAATATCTATCAGCTGTGAATATATTTTTTTACATTACCAGAAAATTTTTTTTACTTATTTCTTTGCTTCTCAGTATTACCAACTATCTAACGTAATCCGTAATCTAGCAGTACCCCTTTCCATTAGCTAACTTGATCAGGTCCGTCCTTTAATTTCTTATCTTCTGCCCGAATATAGGACTAAACTTGTTTTATTCTAGGTTTTCTGATTTTTGGGTCAAACTCTGAGCATGCTTTTGTCCTGACATCAAGACATTGCAAATCCTTTTCTATCTTTTAACAAATACGGACTGTCTAGCTTCCGCGCAGGAATTCCCGCGCGGAAGCTAGACAATATTAAGCAAAGGTTATTGGGTTTGTAGATCCCCTAAATTAAATAGAAACGGGACACTTCCTTGATTTTTACCCCCCATCACTAACACATTAGGCATTTTTGCTCCCCCTTCTTTCCAAGCTTCAATCGCTTCTTTTTGAAGAACCAAGTCCCCACCTTGGGCTTTCAAAGTTTCTGCTAGTAAACGTTGGGCTTCTGCTTTTCCTTTAGCACGGTTAACATCTGCTTGGGCCTCTTGTTCAGCTTCCTGGGCAATATAAACTGCTCGTTGTGCTCGTTGTTCAGCAATTTGTTTTTCTTCAACGGCGCGAGCAAATTCAGGGGAAAAATTTAAATCGATAACACTTGTGTCAAGGACAATAATGCCGTATTTAGCTAAGCGTTCATTGAGAGCATTGTCAAAGTCTTGTTTTAGTTCACTACGTTGAGTGATGGACTGTTCTACAGTACGTTTAGCTGCTGCAATCTTAAAAGATTCTTGGGTTTGGGGAGCAATAATTTTTGCAACGATATTTTGTAACGTTCCTTGCGTCCGGCGAATTTGAGCTACTTGTACAGCATCAAGACGAAAATTAATTGCGAAACTAGCGGTGAGATCTTGTAAATCCTTAGTAGCACTTTGGGCAGGAACTTCAAACTTTTGCACTGTTACATCATAAACGTCCACGGTTGAAACTAACGGCGGCTTAAAGTGTATTCCTTCTAATAATGCCCCATTTTGGGCTTTTCCCAAAACACTAAGTACCCCTGCTTGACCAGGGTTAATTACAATAAATGAATTAAAGCTAATAACAACCAATAAAGCAGCAATGATGCCACCAATTAAAAGCTGTAAACTGGGGGCGGATTGACGAGTCACAAGTTTTCTCCTTAATCTAAATTTAATGTTAAGCTTGACAACGTATTTTTATAGAGTTCGGAGTTTTGAGTTAGAAGTTTAAAGATAAAAACTCCTTTTTGTCACCTTTCTCTTTACTCTTAAACTTCTCTTAGCCACTGTACCGCATCTTTGGCATGATAAGTCAGGATTAAATCGGCTCCTGCCCGTTTAAAACTGGTTAGAGTTTCTAGAATCACTTTTTTCTCGTCAATCCAACCATTGAGGGCTGCTGCTTTGACCATAGAATATTCTCCAGAAACGTTATAAGCTGCTACAGGAAGGTAAGTTATCTCTTTAACACGCCAGATTACATCCATGTAGGATAAAGCAGGTTTAACCATTAACATATCCGCCCCTTCTTCGATATCTAATTTCACTTCTTTAAGGGCTTCTCGAACATTTCCTGAGTCCATCTGATAAGTACACCGATCTCCAAATCTGGGGGAAGATTCAGCCGCATCACGGAAAGGACCATAGTAAGCAGAAGCATATTTAGCAGCATAAGAAAGAATAAGAATATCATTAAATCCTGCTTCATCTAACCCCTGTCGAACCGCTTGGACAAGTCCATCCATCATCCCTGATGGGGCAATAATATCAGCCCCCGCTCTAGCTTGAGAAACTGCCGTTTTCTTTAGTAACTCTAGAGTAGGATCATTAAGGACTCGTCCAGTTAGGTCCCCCACTTCTAGATAGCCACAGTGACCGTGATCGGTATACTCACATAAACAGGTGTCGACAATAACTACTAAATTGGGAACTGCTTCTTTAATAGCAGTAGCCGCCTGTTGAATAATTCCATGATCATGCCAAGCCCCTGTCGCTGCGATATCCTTAGTTCTGGGAATACCAAAAAGGATAATAGATGGAATGCCTAGATCGTAAACCTCTTTAGCTTCATCAACAATTTTATCCACCGAGAGTTGATAAACTCCTGGCATAGACTTAACTTCTGTGGCAATCTTTCTCCCAGGAACGACAAATAAAGGGTAAATTAAATCATTGGCTGTCAAAATTGTTTCTCGCACCATGCGGCGCAGTTGGACAGTTTGACGTAGACGACGAGGGCGATTAATCGGAAACATAAGTCAATAATTTAGGATAAAATTAAGTTAATCTTGCCATTTCGATTACTTGAAAGTCGAAAGTTACCTAGAATAGTGTATTTTAGTCAAAAGTAAAATCTTACCAAGACTATTTCTACATTTACTTTCATTCTAATAAAAGTTTTCAACTAACTAAGAAATAATAAACTGACTTAAGTGTTACATTCTTGAGCAGAATTATTAGAGGGTAGAGTTTTTTATCTAATTGAGTTAAAAAGTCTGTTGATAGAAGGCTGTATTTTAAGTTTTTTAACTAAAGTTCGGTCTCATCAAAACAGGTAAACCACATGAAAGAAAGGGTTCAAAAAATTTTATCCCAATGGGGAATCGCCTCTCGTCGAAAAGCTGAAAAATTAATTTTAGCCGGACGGGTAAAGCTTAATGGCTGTCAGGTTCAGTTAGGTGAAAAGGTAAATCCTAAATATGATCGCTTAGAAGTGGATGGACATATTATTCGACCAGCCCAACGGCCCGATTTTCTGTATATTTTACTCAATAAACCTCAAAGAGTCGTTTCTACCCGTGACGACCCTCAACGTCGTTCTACAGTCTTTGATTTACTGCCAAAAAACCTCTGTCAGGGTACAGGTATCCATACGGTCGGGCGACTAGATTTCAACTCAACTGGAGCTTTACTTTTGACCAATGATGGAGAACTAACTCTCAACTTAACCCATCCTCGCTATCATTTACCGAAAACTTATGACGTTGTTATTTCTGGAAAAATTCCAGAAACACGCTTACAACAATGGCGTGAAGGTGTTATGCTTATGGGCAAAAAGACCTTACCAGCCAAGGTTAAGGTGATTCATCGTTGCTCTCATCAGCAAACCCACTTACGAGTGGTTATGACTGAAGGAAGAAACCGTCAAATCCGTCGTATCGTACAACAGATGGGGTGTAATGTACTACGACTCCACCGCAGTGCAATCGGTTCTATTACCGTAGATTCAGAGTCATTCCATGAATCTAATTTACCCAGCGGGCATTATCGTTTGTTAACAAACGATGAAATTGATTTTCTGAAATCTCGTCCCTATCTAATTACGGAAACATCTCAAAAGCTCAGTTGAGCATTATGTCTAGGAAAAAGCTCTCTGTTAATCCATCGTCAGACTCACTATCTAAGGTAAAGCGATCTGAAATATCTCCCACAAAAGGGAGTCTAACCTTTTGGCGAGGGTTAGTGGCTAAAATTTATTTAAATCTATGGGTAACGAAAAATCGGACGAGGGAACTAACAGAAATGGAATACCGAGTAGATCCACCGGGAATTTCCTCCCTGAGAGAAATTAAGCCATTTCTATCTAGGCCTCGATGGGATAAAACCTCATCTTATGATCTCGAACAAGTACAACATGATATTCTCGCTGATATAGGAAATCAACTCTATCAAGCTCGTCAGGAACAGGATATCTCTCTTGAGGCAATCGCCGCTGATACCTTTATATCTCTAGGATTGTTAAAGTCACTCGAAAATGGTACTCTCAAGGGTTTGCCAGAACCGATTTATGTCAGGGGACTAATTAGAAAATTTGCTGATTATTTAGGTTTGAATGGTAAAGTTTTAGCTAGTCGTTTTCCTATAAAAATGGCAGGAAAGTCTTCTAAGTCTTCCCGTATTCAAATTTGCTTTCCCACTTTTGAGTTACGTCCTCTTCATCTTTATTTTATTTATATTGCCATTGTCATTTTGTCTGTTGAAGGAATTTCTAACCATCTTAAACGAACAGCTTTAGAGTTAGAGACAGGAGAAGTTTATCACTCATCCCCTAAGTCCTCTTCGTCAGTCACAGTATTTAGTGATCAAAGTTCTTCCGTCAACCTACACCAAAAAGTTTTACAAAAAAAAGTCTGTTGTGATAGATACTCTCCTTAAAAAGGACTACTAATTTCTTTTAGACTTTTTTGAACAGTACTGAGGTCTTCTATTCGGCTTAATACTTCTTAATCCAAGTTAGAAAAATATTCTGTTATTATCTTTTTATTTTTTTTTATCAGACTATAGGTTTTTAACTTTTTGTATATACTAGTAGCGTTTATCAATTGGGTGCTTCCTAGTAACAGCAATGAATAAACTAGTTAGTTATATTTTCATCGATTATTAAATCAATAGCTTAAATATTATTTAATTTTTTATCTATAGTTATTACTAAAGTTTTAATCACAAGAATAGAGATATAAAATATGGATATTAGTTCTATAGATTCCATTGTCTAACTTTTTTGACTTTATAAAATTATTAATTATCTATGACAACATAAGTCTATGGTAATATTCATAATATAAACACTTTTGTTAAAAAAGTAAGATAAGTTTTTCTATTTGTCTATCGTTCAAAAGTTAGATTAAGTTTTTATATTTAACAATAAATAATAAAAATATCAACCGTAACAGCTATCATTCCCTGTGAGTCCGCACATCATCTAATTTTAGTAGACTTGAATATTTTTTTTCTAAAATTAAGTTGTTTTACCTAAATCAAAGAAGACTTTCCTCCGCTGTAAGGAAATAATTTTATACTTTGTATTGTTTTCTAGATTCTAAAAACAAGATCAATAAAAATATAATTAACTTAAATACGCTATATTAATTATTAAGTTAATTTATTAATTCCAATCGTTAATTTTTATAATTTTAGGACGAAAAAATACAGAGTATAGACTTATTTTTTGGTACATCTTTTTTTATTTTATCACTTTATTTCATTTGTCTAAGCAAAGTAGATATGATTTATCCTTCTTATGGAAGAAATTTATATATTGACTGGTATTGAAGGATTTTATAAAAAAAATATTGGTATTATATTGCTCAACTAATAAGATAAAAAATTGGAGAAAAAATTTAAAAAATTTCTGTCAAATAACAACAATGTTTGAAAGTTAGATTACTACTCATATTAGTTAAGCCACAAAAGAACAATATATAAAAATACTAAAAGGAAGGTTTATATATCTTAAATTATTATCCATTTATTTTTCAGAATTGTGTATAATCTAGGTCGATAACAAATGAAAAGATAGAAAACATTTAATTATCTGGCGGGGCATTAAAACATAAATTAACAGTAGCAATGATAAAAATTATTGAATTATGCTCAGAATAATATGATTTAGAAATCGAGATATTGTTGGTCAAACATAAGAAATCTAAGAAGGTTAATTGACTAAAAGCTAAATAGACAATTCTCAATATAATTTGACTGGGTTAAGAATTATTGTAATATTTACCTAAACCAATACCTTTATTAGCCCCAAGTTTATTAAAAATTAATTATACTAGGAGATTTTCTAATTCTTCAGTGTTAACCAATAGTAAATATACTTTATTGACATCTCTTCGTAAAGTACTATTTATGTCTGACTACTTATAAAAAGTTAACAAACACGACAGGATAAATTAAGTTAAATAAATTAAAGACATAATAAAATTGACTGAGTTATATATTCATAAAATTTTTAAATAGATATTGATAAATATTCTTTTATATAAGATCAAACAATGCGATCAAGGAGTCGACGGCGTTTTTGTTCGAATTCATATTCTGAAACTAACCCTTCTTCCCGTAATTGATCCAGTTCACGTAATCCTTCGGCGATCGCCTCAACTTGTACCGGCTTAGTCATGGTAGAATTAAGATTAACGGATTGAATATGACTTAATGATAATCCGTTAAATTGAGCTTGAAAAAGTTCTTGTCCTTGTACAACATACAATACTACATCAATTGCACAAGCAATGCGGGCAATAGGACTATCCCACAATAGAAAATAGATGACTCCCCAGACAGGTTGTCCCAGATAAAATTTATGAAGTCCTGCAATCGGCCATGGAACAATAGTAGCAAGTAAAGCTAAGATAATCCCCACCTTACGGCTTTTTTCTTGATTTAAGAACTTTTCTAGAATTTTCATAAAATTTTTGATGAAATAATAATAATTGACCTAATTTATTTAATCTACTGTTTTTGACTGCCGTTTATAGGAAAACAGTTCCTTCTTGAAGGAGAGAGTATTTCAATAAAATTAATTACTAAGCTTATAATCTCTAGTAGTCAAGCTATAATCTTTATTAAGCAATTGTTATGGGGATACATATCCTACAGTTGTTAGTATCTCAATTAACTACTAAAGATAATACGGAAACCCGTAGTTTTCAGGAAGTTTAGAGTCATTTACAATAAAGTATGAGGTCCTGTTGTTAGACGGGATTGTTGATTGACGTTGTTTAAAATTAGATGAAATAACAATGGGATTTTTTGATTCTGAAGTTGTTCAACAAGAAGCGAAGCAGTTATTTGAAGATTATCAATCTTTAATGAAATTAGGAGGGGAATACGGAAAGTTTGATCGGGAGGGTAAAAAAATTTTTATTGATAAAATGGAATCCCTTATGGATAGATATAAAATTTTTATGAAACGCTTTGAGCTATCGGAAGATTTTATGGCGAAAATAACTGTTGAACAACTAAAAACTCAACTAGGACAATTTGGCATCACCCCACAGCAAATGTTTTATCAAATGAATTTAACTTTAGAGAGAATGAAATCCGAAATCGAATAACAAACAATAGAATTAAGTTAATTCTAAAAACTAATAAATTGACATTCTTTCTGATATCTTTCTGTGATTATCAGAAAAGATAATGAATGATAAAATAAGACTGTTTTTAATGTTTAAAAAATTATGTATGATTTCGCAATTATTGGTGGAGGTATTGTCGGACTGTCCACGGGGATGCTATTAGGTCAGAAATACCCTAATGCTTTGATTATAGTTTTAGAAAAAGAAGCCTGTATTGCCTTTCATCAAACTGGACGAAATAGCGGTGTCATTCACTCAGGAATTTATTACCAACCTGGTAGTTTTAAAGCTAAATTTACTTCTCTTGGTAATCAGTCTATGGTGGATTTCTGTCGTACCTATAATATTCCTCATGAAGTTTGTGGAAAAGTTATTGTTGCCACAAAAGAAACAGAACTTATCTTGTTAGATAATCTTTATCAGAGTGGTTTAGAAAAAAAGTTAAAAGTCAAAAAGATTAGCTCTGAAGAAGTAAGGGAAATAGAACCTTATGTTAACTGTTTAGCTGGAGTTTACGTTCCTACTTCAGGAATTACTGACTACACAAAAGTAAGTCAAAAGTATTTTGAACTAATTCAAGAGCAAGGGGGAGAAATTTGTCTTAATACAGAAGTTAAAAAAATCATTAAAACTTCTGATGGACAAGTTTTAGAGACGAATCAAGGAACAATTAAAACTAATTTCGTTATTAATTGTGCTGGATTATATAGTGATCGCGTAGCTAAATTGGCAGAAATTGATAGTCAAATCAAAATCATTCCTTTTCGGGGTGAATATTACGAATTAACACCTAAAAAACGTTATTTAGTTAAAAATCTGATTTACCCTGTTCCTAATCCTGAATTTCCTTTTTTAGGTGTTCACTTCACCCGAATGATTGACGGCAGCGTTCATGCTGGACCCAATGCAGTGTTAAGTTTGAAGCGAGAAGGATATAAAAAACTAGATTTTGACCTCAAAGATTTTGCTGAAGTTATGACCTATCCAGGATTTTGGAAGCTGGTAATCAAACACGCTGATGAAGGTATAAAAGAAATGATCCGATCTTTTAGTAAAGCTGCTTTTGTTCACAGTCTACAACAACTCATCCCTGAAGTAACGGCCTCTGATTTAATTGTCAGCAAATCGGGAGTTCGCGCCCAAGCTCTGAAATTTGATGGGGAATTAGTCAATGACTTTTTAATTATTCAAGATGAACAAGCTTTGCATGTTTGTAACGCACCTTCTCCAGCAGCAACTGCTTCTTTAGAAATTGGAAAAGCAATTGTCGCCCGAATTTTGTAAATAATTTTGACTAAAAGTAATCTCTTCTAAGAGTGCAACTTAACACGGCTAAACAACCTTTTTAGATTTAAGAAAAAGAAATAAATCCAATTCTAGCGTCTTGTTTTTCCATGAATTATGGCTCTTGTTCACATGATGATTGTATTCTAGTCAACAGTTCGTCTTCGATTTTAATCAAATTTCTTGAAGTCTGCAATATTCGTTTACAATGGACACTTCTAGTATCTATAAACAATTTAGGCATTATTGACTATATCCATGTCCTCAAGGGATTTAGAAATAACATCCCTAACCATTGATTTTTTTACGCATCATAGATTGTGGATCGTTTTCACTCAGATATAGAGAGACTCACCCATGACCCCTTATAAATTGAGTCAATCATTCAGAAAGTCATGCTAAATTACCTAACAAGATGGATGAAAAAATTTACTGAGATTCTTTATCATCCTAATTAATGGACTTATCTTGGAGCCAAAAATGTTCAAAAGGCAAGTCAATTCTTTATGCTATAAGCTGATTAACATAGGAGTCACAGATACTATGAGCTGATTAAGACTCTGTTACAGACCTGATTTATTTGCTACACTCGCTCGATTAGACTGAACTATTATTATGCCAACGCTTGTTATCGTCGAATCTCCGACTAAAGCTCGTACCATTAGAAACTATCTACCCAAAGGGTATCGCGTCGAGGCATCTATGGGTCATGTACGAGATCTCCCTGCCTCAGCTGAGGAAGTTCCTGCATCATATAAGGAGAAAAGTTGGTCAAACTTAGGAATTAACATTGAGAATAATTTTGAGCCACTTTATGTTGTTCCCAAAGGCAAGAAAAAAGTGGTTCAAGAACTTAAATTTGCTTTAAAAGAGGCAGATGAGTTAATTCTTGCCACTGACGAGGACCGTGAAGGGGAAAGTATCAGTTGGCATTTGCTGCAGCTACTCAAACCCAAAGTTCCTATCAAGCGTATGGTTTTCCATGAAATTACCCGTGAAGCCATACAAGAGGCGTTGAAGAACTGTCGTGATATTGATAAGAATTTAGTTCATGCTCAGGAAACAAGACGAATTTTAGATCGTTTAGTGGGTTATACAGTTTCTCCGTTACTTTGGAAAAAAATTGCTCGTGGTCTTTCTGCTGGACGAGTACAATCAGTAGCAGTTCGTCTATTGGTGCAACGGGAACGAGAACGCCAAGCGTTCCAATCGGGAGGATATTGGAATCTCAAAGCTTTATTAGAAACAGAAGATAAGAACTCCTTTAATGCTAAATTAGTGACCCTAAAGAACAAAAAAATTGCTACAGCCAACGATTTCGACCCCAATACTGGAAGAATTATTCGGGGACGGGATGTAGTTCTTCTTGATGAAGATCAAGCTTATACTCTTAAATGCCGCTTAGACGGAAAACATTGGACTGTTAGCAATACAGAAGAAAAACCCACAACTCGTAAACCTGCCCCTCCTTTTACTACTTCTACTCTACAACAGGAATCTAACCGAAAATTAGGAATTTCAGCGCGGGATACGATGTGGATTGCTCAAAAACTTTATGAAGAAGGGTATATCACTTATATGAGAACAGATTCTGTCCATTTATCGGATCAAGCTATTAACGCCGCGAGAAACTGTGTTGAACAAAAATATGGCAGAGAATACCTTAGTCCGAAGCCTCGTCAATACACAACAAAAAGTAAGGGAGCCCAAGAAGCACACGAAGCTGTTCGTCCAGCAGGAAATGAGTTTCGCACTCCTCAAGAAACAGGATTATCAGGCAATGAGTTCTCCATCTATGACTTAATTTGGAAGCGTACTGTAGCCTGTCAAATGGCTAATGCTAATTTAACCCAAATCGTTATTAGTCTCGACGTAGAAGACGTAGGTTTTCGTTCTTCAGGTAAACGGATTGATTTTCCAGGGTTTTTCCGCGCTTATGTTGAAGGGTCTGATGATCCTGAAGCAGCTTTAGAAAATCAAGAAGTAATCCTTCCATTTCTACAAGTAGGAGATCATCCTACTTGTCAGGAATTAGACGTATTAGGACATGAAACCCAACCCCCTACTCGATTTACAGAAGCATCTCTTGTGAAAATCCTCGAAAGTGAGGGAGTTGGTCGTCCGAGTACCTACGCCAGTATTATTGGGACAATTATTGAGCGCGGTTACGCTCAAATGCGCAGTAAAGCCTTAGTTCCAACGTTTACCGCTTTTGCGGTGGTGAGTCTATTAGAGCAACATTTTCATGATTTGGTAGATACAAAATTTACCTCGAAAATGGAACATACCCTCGACGAAATTGCTACTGGAGAAACTCAATGGGTACCCTATCTCAAAAATTTTTATCTTGGAGAGAAGGGGTTAGACAATTTGGTCCAACTGGGTATTGAAAACATAGATCCTGCGGTTGCCAAAGCTGTTAACTTAGACAACCTAAAGGTCACTGTTAAACTTGGAAAATTTGGACCGTATATTGAGGTGATACAAGAAGGAGAAGTGATTACCGCTTCAATTCCCATGGATTTAACTCCAGCTGATCTGAATCCTGAACAGGTATCCATAATTCTTAAGCAAAAAATAGAAGGTCCTAAAGCATTAGGGTTACACCCTGAAACAGGAGAATCTATCTATGTTTTTATTGGGAGTTATGGTCCCTACGTTCAATTGGGAGAAGTTAGCGAGGATAATAAAAAGCCCAAACGCACCTCTTTACCTAAAGAAATGAAACCTGAAGATGTCACTCTAGAAAAAGCTGTGGGATTATTATCTCTTCCTCGTTTGTTAGGGAATCATCCTGATACAGGAGCTAAAATCAAAGCTGGTTTAGGACGTTTCGGTCCCTATATAGTTCATGATCAGGGCAAAGAAGGTAAAGATTATCGTTCCCTAAAAGGAGAGGATGATATCTTGACGGTTAACCTAGAACGAGCTTTAGAATTATTAACCCAACCAAAACGAACTAGAAGAGGAGGTCGAGGATCTAAAAAACCACTACGAGAATTGGGAATCCATCCTGAAGACAAAGAAGTCATTAACCTTTATGAGGGTCCTTATGGCCTCTATGTAAAACATGGCAAAGTTAATGCTAGTCTTCCCGAAGGAGAAAAAGTTGATACTTTAACTCTAGAAACAGCGTTGGAATTGTTAGCCACGAAAGCAACAACTAAAAAAAAGACAACCCGCAAATCAACCAAAAGTAAAACTACTAGTAAAAATACAAAATCAACAGCCGACAGTAAAAACAAATAATGGACTTACTGGACTTAAGTTGTAACACAATCTAAGTCCTAGAAGAGTCAAACAATACAACATAAGCTTGTCTTCAGCAGCTTACAATTAGGCTTTGAAGACAGACTTCATTTGTAGAAAATCAGGCTTTAGTCTATATTTAATCTTAAAAGTTCTTTTCTTCTAATTATTAAATTGAAAACTATTCCATTAACATAACTCATTATAAACACTAACAATTGGTACACAAAATAGTAAGAATACAAGGGATTAGGTGGCAAACTATTATATAAATTATTCAAATTGCTTTAGAATACGCCCCCGTTATCAAAGTGGAGAGTTTAGTGGATATAGTTTACGGACCGAGTTGAAAACTTGAAAGTGAAGGTAACTGTGTTGAACTAATTTTCTAGATGTACAACTATATGCGCTACGACCACATTTGGGGGCTCCATCAAGTCTATACGGAGAGAAATGCTACACTTTCTCTGACTATTATGAATGCAGCAGTTTGAAGTTAATTGAGATAATTCACCTGAAAATTGTTTTTAACTTTAGGATGGGGAAGATGTCAAAAATTCTGCAAGTCCTAAATAGCGAATGCCTTCAGGAGTAACTTCAAAACGATAAGGTAATATTTTTACTCCCTCATTGACTGCTTGTCTTAAAAGTTTTCCATAAGTAGCATCAAAATTATCTCCAGGGGCAAAAAAATGACAATCTTTCCGATTAATAAAATAGAGCATGATTGGCTTTGCATCTGGTAAAAGTGATATTAATTCTTTTAAGTGCTTTTGTCCGCGACTGGTGACAGTATCAGGAAAGAGAGCAGTTGTTCCTTGACTAAGAGTTGTATTCTTTACTTCTATATAAATGGGAGACTTTTTTTCATTGTGTGTTAAAAGGAAGTCAATCCGACTTTTTTTATTGTTCCCATAGGGAACTTCACAATGAATTTGGGTATATTGTCCTGCCAATTCTAGTAAACTTTGTTGTTCCAAAGCAAGTTTAATTACTTTATTAGGGAGAGCTGTATTAATTCCAACCCAAGTTCCCTCAACATTAATCATTTCCCAAGTATAGGCTAATTTTCGTTTAGGATTATCACTTTTAGAAACATAAACATGACTTCCAACCTTACTCACTCCTATCATTGTCCCTGTATTGGCACAATGAGCCGTAATAGTTTTTCCTGTTTCAAGTTCAATATCAGCTAGAAATCGCTTATAGCGTCTAATTAGAATCCCTGAAATTAGAGGAGGATAAGAATAAACAAAATTATAAGTCATTATTATTAATAATTGAAATAACTACGTAAATGCACTTAAAAAAGCTCCTCCTAAAATAGGAAAGTATTTAAAAGAGAGGATTGCTTAGATACCAGCTTGTTTAAAAATCCAGCTAATAGTATAAATAGCAGAAACTATCAAGGTTGCTTTGTACCTTCAAAAATTTATCTAAAATTTAGAGGTATTATGTTTAAAGCTAAAAGGCTCAAGAGTTGGAAATATTAATAGTTATAGATAAAATTATTCAGATAGTACAACTAGAAAAACAATGTTTAGGTAGATCATCCAAGAGAGAAAAAAGTTATGGTCTTCTCTCAAAAGAGAAATAAACAAATAAAATAGTTACGGAAAATTGACAAACAAGAAAGTAACTATATATAATGAAAGTATTCGGACCAAACAAAAGCTTTAGAGTTGGGAACGGATGAAGCCGAAAATACTGCAAATGCAAAGACAAGGGGATAAATATAGTCATCGCTCTTGCTTTGCAAAGACCATTGCCTATAAGTAGTGTAGCGAGAGTGTCGCTAGAACAATAGAAAAAGATTAAATCTGTTTTTTATACTAATCTAGTTAACCCAGAACTAATTTTAATAAAGGCTCACGAAATCAGGGAAACAAAATAGTCTGCTTTTTTACTTTTCATTCTAAATCAACTACCCATTTATTCACCTAATTGTTGGGATCGTCGATAGGCTGCCTGTACTGCTTCAATAATAGCTGAACGAAATCCTGCCTTTTCTAATTGAGCCACTCCTGCGATAGTGGTTCCTCCTGGACTAGTGACTTTATCCTTTAATTGGGCTGGATGTAACCCAGTGTTTTTTATCAATTGTACCGTTCCTAGCACCGTTTGTAACGCTAGTTGAATAGCAATTACCCTCGGTAAACCAGCAGATACTCCTCCATCAGCTAAAGCTTCAATCATCATTGCTACAAAAGCAGGTCCTGATCCCGATAGTCCTGTAACTGCATCTATCAAGGACTCTGGTACTTGTACCACTTCTCCGACAGCCTCAAAAAGTGTAGTTGCTAACGTCAAGTGGTTGGGGTTAACCATTTGTCCAGGAGAGATCGCGGTCATCCCTACTCCAATGGTCGCCGGTGCATTAGGCATTACTCGCAGTATTGGATATTTAGGGAATCTTGTTTCTAAGCGAATTAAGGGAACCCCAGCTAGAATAGAGATAACCAGAGGGTAAGGCTGAGAACGTTCTATTACATTTAATGAAGCCAAAACTTCATCTAACACCTGAGGTTTAATGGATAACAGTAACACCTCTCCTGACTCAACTACCGTTTGGTTATCTTCAACAATATGAACCCGATATATTTGTTCAAGAAATTCTCGTCGTTGTCGGTTAGGTTCGCTAACTAACACCTCATGAGGTTGATAAAGTTTTTTATTTAAAAGGCGGGATATGATAGCTTCTGCCATCACCCCACCGCCGATGATACCTAATCTAATAGACACAAGTTTTAATTGAATTTAACTTAACGATCTAGCTACCACCAAAACATTATAGTTACTATAACATCAACGTAATAGGACCTTACGTCTTTACTGATTATTGAACCAGACGGCTGGCATCAGTTCCCCAACTAGGGGTAGGAGCCGAAGTACGCGCAGAAGTTGTGGGAACTTCTGGTACATCATGAACCATCCCCGAAAGAGTACTGACCTTAACACAGCTTGGTGTAAACAAGAAAATGCTTTCACCTATTCTTTCTTGGTGTCCATCAATAGCATAAGTTCCACCTGCTACGAAATCTACAGCTCTTTGTGCCTCTTCGGGATCCATCACGTTTAGATTAAGAACAACAGACTTACGCTCCCGTAGGGTTTGGATGACTTGGGGCATTTCGTCAAATGAATGAGGTTCAACTACTACTACTTCAGCAATGCTATTGGTAATCCCCGGCATTCCGATAACATTACTCCTATTCGTCCCCATCTGTGAATCCGAGGCTAGATTTAAATCACGATTGCGTGATGACGGTTGAGTATAGTCTTTCCCTATGGAAGGGAGTTGCTGCTCTTCATCTATTTCTTTATAATCTTCTGAATCATAGGGATCGTACTCATCATATACAGGTTCATCAATACCCACAATTCTTTTTAGTTTCTCTGTCAAAGACATATTCAAAATTTCCGTTTTTTTACAAAGGGTTAACCAAACAAGGGGAATAAAGGTTAAATAACAGTATTGTGCCCGTTGGCTTAGAATTAGATTAAGAGCGCTATTCGGTCACTTTTGCGCTACTTAGTTCATTCTAAGAACGAGTGAACTTTTTTAAGTCCAGCGACGTCATCAAAGCCAGTTCTTTTGAGTCCAGATGGCTCTATTATTTCAGTTGCTTTGGTTTAATAACATGTTCTTAGTCGTTTTAGTTCAATAATATGTTCCCCCATTATAGATTTTAGAAAAATATTATTTGACCAGCTGTCTTACATTTTAGGATATCTTTGACCAGCTGTCTTACATTTTAAGATATCAACGAACAAACATCTCTAAAAAATGTAAAGAATTTGTGAAATAGAAGGAATATGTTTAGATTATGTGAATTTTTTATCTTAAATAAATCCAAAGATGTTGATAACCAATTTTTTAGGGAAATGAGGAAGTTAAACATCAAACACATTTAATCTCTTTCCCCAAATATAATTCTCCCTAGGCGAATCATGGTTGCTCCTGCTTGTATGGCTAGTAAATAGTCTCCAGACATCCCCATTGATAACTGATCAATCTCTAAGTTCGATTGTCTTTTAATTTTATGAGCTAAGTCTTTTACTTTTTTAAAAGTAGCTAAAATTTCTGTTTCAGGCAAACCTAAAGGTAAAATTGTCATCAGACCTTTTATTTTTAAGTTTTTACAGTTCTCTAATTCTGATAAGCCTGTGAAAAGTTCTTCTTCTTTCCAGCCATATTTATTAGGATCGGATAAAATTTTAACTTGAAGACAGGCTTTACGAGATAGGGAAGACTCCGCGGCAAGTTGATTAAGACGCCGAACAATTTTAAGACTGTCAGCCGAATGAATCCAGTCAAAGTGTAAAACTACTTTTTTCGCTTTATTTGATTGTAAATGCCCGATAAAATGCCAACAAATATCTTTTAAGTCGTTGAGTTCTTTTTGTTTTGAGATAGCTTCTTGAAGGTGACTTTCAGCAAAGTCTCGTATTCCTGATTCATAAGCTGCTCGTATTTGAGGAATGGACACCTGTTTAGTGACAGCTATCAAACGAACATGAGAAGGCACTTGTTGACGAATTTGATTAAGACGTTGAGCAATGGTCATTGACTCACAAAAATATTATAGTTTTGGATTAGAGGTAAATATACCGAATAATCAGAAAAATGTTCGCTGATAAATTATCTGAAGTTCTTGATAATCTTGAAAAGCTCCTAAACGCTGCAGGTCGCGCACACGAGTTTCTACCAATAGTCTAGCACCGGAACGACTTACTGGTTCAAAAACCATATCACTGGGCAAGATTTTTAATAAGAAAAATAAACGTTGAGCATACAAGGTTGTAAATAACTCTTGATTATTATCTAATAGACACACTCTATAAAGTAGTCCGAAGGTGGGATGATTGAGATAAGTTTCGTTGCTCATTCAAGTTTTTAAAAAAGTTTCTCTTTTTGGGTCAATAGGAATAGGGGAATAACTAAAACAGCTAGTGTATGTTAATTAGACTTTATGTGCATATAATCCTGGCGGATTACTAAGTTAATGATTCTAACTATACAACCTGAATTCAATGTTAAGAGTGGCAGATGCGGTCATGTCGTACTGAATGACAGATTTCTATTTTTTAGCGCTTCTTTCCACTGTAACTTAGACCCGCTCCAAGTTTTGAACAGTCCAAAACTTGATTTTTATAAAAATTAAATTTTGGAAGTTATTAACTGCTAATCTAGCAAGATTAGTCTATAAAAGTCTTAATTTTTACAACAAAAAGATTTAAAATTTTCTTAGTAGTTATGGATTTTTAATAAAGTCCTTTATGTTAAACTTTCGTCGGGACAGAACTGAATTACTTAAGTACAATTGGTCAGAAGTTGTTATTAGAGACAAATTATGTCACAAAAAAATAAGGCCTTCGTGATCATTACGCTTCTTCTGATTACTGCCGGAATTTTAGGAGGAGTTTATAGGTGGTTTATTCAAAAATTTGGCGAACCCCGCCAAATTATTTTTTTGGGAATGACCATATTTTCTAAAAATCAAGCAATTAGATCCGGTTCTCCTTTGCCACCACCTCCTTCTCTTATCGATTCAGGAACTTTCTTTTTTCCGATAAAAGTTCCTCCAGGAACTCTTATTAGAATTAGCAGCTCGACTACTATGACATTACTTAATAAAGCCCTAAAAAATGGTTTTGAACAACAATTTCCAGAAACTGAGGTAGTTGTAAACACACAGAAATCGAATAAAAGTATTGAGTTACTATTAAAGGGCGATATTGATATCGCAGCAATATCTCGTCATCTCACCAGTGATGAAAAATCCCAAGGATTAACTGCCATTCTTATGGCTAGGAATGTGCTCGCCATCGTAATTGGGTCTCAAAATTCTTTTCATCATGGGCTAACACAAGCTCAGGTAATTGATATTTTTCAGGGAAAAATCATTAATTGGTCAGCTTTAGGACGATATCCAGGAACCATTCAAGTGATTAATCACCCTTCTTTCAGTAGCACACGTCAAATCTTTGAACAGCTAATCTTAAAAGGAAGGGATTTTGGTAACACTCCCGACATCGCCACGACCGCTCAAGAGACCCCCACTTTTATTTTACAAAATCTAGGCACCGATGGCATTAGTTATGAAACCTATCCTCAAATTACGACTCAACAGACAATACGAACTATTCCCATTGATGGCTATACTCCTGAAGTCCCCAAATATCCTTATAAACAATCACTCTATTATATTTACCGAAAACCTTCTTCAGAAGCAGTTAAAATATTTTTAGGTTATGCAATTTCTCCAATGGGACAGAAAATTATCAGCGATCTTCAATAAGATTACAAATCGAGAGGCAAGTATTACATGCTTACCTATATAGCTTCTGTATAATTTACAATGTAATTTTTTTATAATTCCAAAGCTAACTTTCCTTTTTGCAAGCTTTACAGACAGTTTAGAATAGATAAAAAAGCAGTAGTTCTATGCTATCAACAGCATTAAATAAAATTTAGTGTTGTAAAAAGAAAATATCATCTTCATCTTAGCGAACCATTTCGTGAACTAAACTAATGAAAAATACTGAGCTTCTTTAAAAAGAGATAAAGCTTTGATTATCGTAACCATTCTTTATAGTTTTTAATACCGAACTATTAAAGAATTTTATTTATTGGCAGCGGGTTTTCGTTGTTATAAAATATTTTTTTATCTAGTCAGCAACAATTATTTAATAGAGCTTATCCCCCGCGTAGTAATGTTCTTAGCGTATTTTTTTGCCGGTAAAGAACAAATTACGGAAATTAGTTTGAGCTATTTTTTTTATAAAAATTTGTAATCATGTCTGCAGCAAAACGCATCAGATATTTGGAGACTAAAAATTTTTTATTTAAAAACTTTTTGATAAGTTCTATTAAAAGAAAATAAAACTAAAGATTAGTACAGTTCATTTGCAAGTATTTATTGATTGTTTTTCTATACCTATTATGTTTCTATCCAAAAAAACTTTATTTTGATTGGAGATCGAAAGATAAATAAGTCTTAATCTTCTATTGTTCTCTGATGATTATTAAAGTCTCGATTCTTGGCAAATACTATTTCAGATAATTGTCAGCTTTGTCATAACTTTTACATTAGATACTGAGAATGACAACCGAACTCCTCTGTCGCGTTGAACTTACGTTCAGCAAATTACACATCGCCTAAGACAGATGCAGCGTGATGACTCCTTCTTATTCGTGGAGGAAATTAGAGATGAATGCTTGTATTAAATACTATGTGACGAAGTTCCTTTATTTTTATCAAGCTCAACAATCTTTGTTTAAAGAGACTTACGAAGAGAAAAAAAGAATTTTTAAAAAAGGGTTGACATTTTTTAGGGACCCAATGTATATTGGTAAATGCGCGGTTGAGAGCAAC
>CP067996.1:0-6464 GCA_045159875.1 cyanobacterium endosymbiont of Rhopalodia gibba
ATGTCAAAGTCAATGTCAAAACAACCAAAATTGTTTTCAGAAGTTTTAGCTGAAGGAATTGGTACTTTTGTTTTAATTTTTATTGGAACAGGAGCAATTATAGTTAACACAATTACAGAAGGTATTATTCCTCACCTTGGAATTTGTTTTGTGTTTGGTGCAATAGTAACAGCTATTATTTATACGATAGGACATATTAGTGGAGCTCACATTAATCCAGCAGTTACTTTAGCTTTTTGGAGTAGTCAAGTTTTTCCTAAAAATAAAGTACTTCCATATATTTTAGGTCAATTTAGTGGCGGAATTTTAGCTTCACTGTTACTACGAATAATTTTTGGTAACGTTGCTAACATGGGAGCTACATTACCATCAAGTGAAAATTGGTTACAGTCCTTAATGATAGAGATAATTCTAACTTTTATATTAATGTTTGTTGTTTTAGGTTCAGGATTAGATCGTAGAGCTCCAGCAGGTTTTGCTCCAATAGCTGTTGGTTTAGCAGTTACTGCAGAAGCAGCTGTTATGGGACCAATAACTGGAGCAAGTATGAATCCAGTAAGATCTTTAGCACCAGCATTAATTTCTCATTTATGGCAAGATCAATGGTTATATGTTATTGGTCCAATTATTGGAGCTCAATTAGCAGTTTGGACCTATCGTCAATTGTCCAATAATTTTCATGATTTTGATTCTAAGGAATTAATTTAATTTAATAAGACTCATCAATATAATTTAAATTATATTGATGAGTTTTATTAAACTTTTTTCATTTTTAAAGTTAAATTTATAAATCAATAATAACTAATAAATTAAGAGTCATTTTGTTTGAAATCATCGATTTTAGAAAAATTTTTGTTCAAATTTTCATTATCTGAATTAGTTTTTTCTTTAATTTCTTTATTTTTTAGATTATGTTTTTTATCAAGACTTAGTACTTCAAGAAGTGGCTTTTTATTTTTAAAGTTTTTAGTTTTTTTAACTGGAAAAACATAGTCTTTTTGTTCTGATACTGAAATTAAATCTTTATATTCTAAATTAGAATGGTTTAATTTTTTTGTTTTATGAAAAGTTTTTACTGAATCTTGTTGTAATTGAGAAGAAGAAGTATAAGATTCATCTTTTTCAGAAAGTGTGCCAATTGGCATACTTTCTTCTTGAGTTTGAATATTTTTTATCTCATACTCAGCAAAAGTCTCTAAATCCTCTTCCCATTTAACTAAAATTTCTTCTTCAACAGGACTTATTTTTTGGTCGTCGTCAAGTATCATATTTAAGAACTGTTCTATAGAAAGTCCCATTTCAAGAGCTTTTCTTTTTATCTGTTCATATAACTTTTTAGGAAGTCGTAAACTAGTTGTTTTAGTTTCCACACCTAGCACCTCATTGATTTGATTACTTGTAATTGTATGCGGCTCAAGGCTATCGACAACCATTTTCCACTTATTACATAATTCAGCTCCATATAATTTAGTGAGAGGACGAGCTTGAGCTTCACAAGTAGGAAGAATAGAAAATCCTGCTTGAGCTAATTCCATTACTACACGAGCAGCTTCAATTTTTCGATTAATCTGCCAATGACTGATCCCTAATGCTTTTTCACAAAATGTTTTAAAGTTTTTATGAACTCTGCGATAGAGTTTATGAAATTTGACTTTGTAGGCTAATAAGCCTGTACGAACAAAAGATAATATTTGACTTTTAATTTCTGTTATAACTGTTTTTAAGTCAAAATCTCCAGGTATACATTCTTCAAGTGACCAAGCATAATGGATTAAATTCTCTACTGATTCATTTTGTGGTATTTCTTCGTCAGAAGTTTGATAGAGAGGAGTAAAGGGGTCTATTAGGAAACTTTTATTAGTTTTGTAAGGGTTTTGGATGCTGTAATTAATGGTGTTCATTGTCTCTATATAAGATTAATAACTAAAGTTAGTAGAGACAAACAGCATTGTTATATGCTACCCTAAGATTGTTTAGGCTTGAAGGGGGCACACGATATAAGTGTGTCTCTAACTATTTCTGGGCCATTATACTTTATAACGGTCCCAGTTTATAGTTAAATGATTAAGTTAAATTTTTTAGAGTATTTTCAAAAAAATTAAAATATGGTATACATGATACCAACTTTTGATTTTAAATTTCTAAATACCTGTAATAACTTATAGTGATATTGAAAATAAAATTTTTCAATATCACTATAAGTTATTACAGGTATTTAACAAATATCAAATAACTAATTTATTCCGATTCAACTAAATTAGTTATTCGATATTTACATATTGATTGTTAAATATAATATTTATATATTTATTTATTTTGTATTTTTATACAAAAGATTTTTCTAAAGTTTAAATTATTTTAATATTTCTGAAAAAATTAAAAATTGTGTTCCTTGATAAAAAATAAAACTTGTAATCCAAGCTGTTATGAGAGAAAATAAAACTGACATAATAGTAAATTTAATAGAACGGGATTCACCCCAAATAGTACTAAGAGTAGTTAGACAGGGAATATATAATAAACTAAATAAACAATAACTAAATCCTTGAGAAAAAGTAAGATCTTGTCCAAGTTTAGCACCTAAAGCATCATTGTTTAATCCATAAATTACTGATAAACCTGCAAGTTGTACTTCTTTAGCGACAAAACCAAAAATTAAAGAAACTGTTAAAAAAGGATTAATACCAATAGGATCCATAATAGGAGAGAAAATTTTTCCTATTTGACCAGCCCAAGTATCTAACCCTTCAGCTCCTGGTGGTAATGCTGTTAATAACCAAATTAAACTTGTTCCGACAAGCATAAATAATGTTACTTTAGTAATAAATTGTTTGATTTCTCCCCAAACTTTCATGATTATCTGTCTAATAGTAGGTAACCGATAAGGAGGTAGTTCTAAGACAAAAGGATCTTGACTTTTAAATTGATTACTAAGACTTAAAATTGCAGCAACGGCAAAAGCTACAAAAAAGCTAATCATATAAAGAGCAAATAAAGCAAAAACACCATTTTGATTAGGAAAAATAGCTGCTAAAATGAATACAAATACTTGAAGACGTGCTGAACAAAGAGCTAAAGGGATAATTAACATAGAAAGCAAACGCATCGTACGTGATCGCATGACTCTCGTTCCCATGATAGCTGGTACATTACAGCCAAATCCCATCATCTGTAGGACAAAAGCTCGACCATCAAGTCCTAGATATTTCATTAAGGCATCCATCAAATAAGCTGACCTAGAAAGATAACCGCTATCTTCTAGGGTTGACATAACTATAAAAAATAAAGAAACGAGTGGTAAAAAAGATAAAATTGTGGCAAATCCATTCCATAAGCCATTAGTAATGAAATCTTGAATAATTTCGGGAAAAGGAGAAATAATTAAATCTAAAACTTGTTTTTGAAACCAATCAGTTCCAACACTTATTGGACCAGCAGTAGGAATACCTACTGACCAGAGAAACCAAAATACTAAAAACATAACTGAAAAGAATAAAGGAAGTCCAAGAATTGGATGTAATAACCATTTATCTAAACGATTAGTAAAAGTTCTCTGGGTCAAAGGTGGCATTTGAACAGTTTCTTGTAGTATTGATTCTATTTCTAATTCAGTTATTGGATTTGCTTTAAGACATTCAATCAGATGATTGACTTTATGTTTATGAGGGTTCTGATTTAAAGTACGAATAATACCATCAAGAGCTACATCACACCCAATATCATATTTAGCACTGACAGAAAAAACAGGTATTTTGAGGCGCTCACTAAGTTTGACTTTATTTATAAATACTCCATAACTTTTAGCTTCATCTACCATATTAAGAATTACTACTGTAGAAAATCCTAAAAGTTTTATCTGTAATGCAATTCTTACTTGTCGATCAATTTGGGAAGCATTAATAACTACTACAATTAAATCTATTGGATAATTTTCTAAAAACTCTTGTACTACTTTTTCATCTTCTGTAAATCCATCAAGATCATAAATTCCAGGTAAATCAACAAATTCAATTAGTTCACCATTTAGATTAATTTCTGCTTGCAACAGTTCAACGGTCAGTCCAGGCCAATTAGCTACACTTGCTCCAGCATTAGTAATTCTATTAAAAAAAGTTGATTTTCCTGTATTAGGTTGACCTACAAAGCTAATACGTTTTTTACTATTTTTTTCTGAAAAAATAGTGTTTTCTGTTTTTTTAAAAATTGTCATATTTTTAAGTTTTCAATTAGTTATTATAATAGTTCGATAACTACTAACTCAGCTTCACTTCGTCGAATAGCAATCTCAGTTGTACTACCTACTCGTACTACTAAAGGTCCTCCTAACCATGCAGTATGTATTACTTGAACTGGTTTGCCAGGTATTAATCCCATAGCTTCAAGTCGAGTTTTAAAACCTTTTCCTGTCGGAGTATTATTATCTATAACTTTTTTAACAATAGCAATATTTCCAATTTTTAATTCTTTTAAAGTCATAGTTTTTTTATTTAAAATAAAATTAGTAAATTTTTAATAAAAATTAAACTTATTAAAAACAAATTATGTTATAAATTCTAATATAGAAATTACCCTATACTAGATTTATCAAAAAATTAAATTTTACTAATTTATTTAAATAAATTAGTAAAAATATTAACCTCTTATTTGTCAGTATAGATTATAGAGAATAAATTTTTCAATTATTTTTTTTAATTAAATTCATTATTTATTGTTTGATCTAAAAAAAATTGGATTATTGACAGTTTATCTTTTTTTATTGCTTATCTCCCAAAAAAATTATTTCGATTGTATAGATAATAAATTTCTTTTATAAAAGACTAACAGTAATAAAATTTTTTGTCAATTAATTTAAAAGTTAAATCTTTCAGTTATTTAACTGAAAGATTTAAGCTAAATACTACAATATTAATATCTAAAAAATATTAATTTTTAAACAATTAAATAATAAAAATTTTTTTAATTGTCTAAAATACTTTTTATTTTAGACAATTGCAGAATTTTTTACTTTTAATAATTAAAATTTATTATGTTAAACAGTATTTAACTTTAGATATATTTATTAAATTTTTTAAGATTTATTAAAACTTTAAAAATTAATCATATATTAAAGTTATTTTTTTAAAAAAAATTTATTTTTAATATTTACTATAAATTTAATTAAAACATATAGCACCTATTAAAAATAAATAAAAATAATTTATATTAATTGACTTAGAATATTCAATCTTTTATTGAATAAATTTTAAATAAATTATTAATTTAACTTAAATATTAATTATTATATTGATTTTTATCAAGATAACTAAATACTTTTATTTACCACAAAAAATTGTTATGACTATACGAATTAATTCTAGTATTGATTTATTTTCAAGTTCTCAAGTTATTTCTCTTTGGCTAGCAGATAAATCTTCAGAGATAACTCGTCGTGAGTATGAAAAAGATTTATGTTATTTTTTTAGAGCAATATCTAACAGTGAAATTTCTGAAGAATCAGTTAATAATTTTTTACAAATTACTCAAGCACAAGCAAATGCAATTATTTTATTTTACAAAAAATATTTGCAAGAATTAAAATTAGCTCCCACTACTATTAATCGTAAAATTAGTACTATAAAATCTTTTGTTTCAATAGCAAATCGTTTAGAATTATGTCATTTTTCTTTAAAAGATGTAGTATCTTTAGAAAAATTTAAGCCTTATCGAGACACATCAGGAATTTCTTTCTTGGAATTTAAAAAAGTCTTGACTTTATGTAAAACTTCTTCTTTAAAAGGAAAACGAGATTTTGCATTATTATTGTTATTATGGACAAACGCTTTACGACGTAATGAAGTTAGTTTATTGAACGTAGGAGATTTTAAAGTATCAAGCAATAAATTATGGATATTAGGAAAAGGATATAATGAAAAACAAGCTGTAGATTTATCACCAAAAACAGTTCAAGCTATAATTGATTGGTTAAAAAGTCGTAAAAATAAAAATATTAATCAAAATTCACCTTTATTCATTGCTTTAGATGCAAGATCTATTGGAAAAAGATTAACAGGAGATGGTATTTATAAAATTGTTAATTTTTACTGTAAAAAAGCAAAAATTACTAAACAAATGTCTCCCCATCGTATTCGTCACTCATCAATTACTTTAGCTTTAGATAAAAGTCAAGGAGATATTAGAAAAGTTCAAAAATTATCAAGACATAAAAACTTAAACACTTTAATAATCTATGATGATAATCGCAATGAAGGTCAATTAGAATTAAGTAAACAGCTTGAACAAGATTTATTTTAATGATTAAAGAATCGATATATATGAACTATTTGATAGTTAACAATAGTATTTAGATTTAAATAATATTCTTATCTTTTTTAAAAAAAAGATAAGAATATTATAATTTACTTTAAATTTTAAACATAAGCTATAATTCAACCGTTAAAATTAATGAAGAAATAGTCATTAAATTA